>NZ_CM003770.1:0-2820463 GCF_001546925.1 Burkholderia sp. MSMB1588
GCGTCGTCGAGCTTCACCAGCGCCTGCCCGCCTTCACCTGCTGCGTGTCCGCCACCAGCACGTCGGTCACCGTCCCCTGGATCTGCGCGGCGATCTGCACGACGTTGCCGGCCAGTAGGCATCGTCCGTCTCTTCGCTGAAGCGCCCGACGAGCCACCAGTAGAGCGCGGCGGCCAGCGCCGCGATCGCCAGCACGCCGAAGAACAGCGCGAAGCGGCGCGCCGC
Organism: Burkholderia sp. MSMB1588; assembly: GCF_001546925.1. Classification (NCBI taxonomy): domain Bacteria; kingdom Pseudomonadati; phylum Pseudomonadota; class Betaproteobacteria; order Burkholderiales; family Burkholderiaceae; genus Burkholderia; species Burkholderia sp. MSMB1588. The sequence goes on from NZ_CM003770.1 coordinate 226, forward strand.
GCCGCACGGCGCGCGGCGAGCGACGCCGCGGTTTCGGGATGCGGCCGCGGCCCGGGCTCCGGCGCGGGCTTCGCGGCGCGCCGCCGATGGCGGCCGGATCGGTCGGCGCCTTCGCGCGCGGGTGGCGGTGGCGGTGTCGTTCAAGGGCTTCGCGTGCGTGATGTCGGCGGCGCCGGGCTGCGCGGGCCGGCTCGATGCGCTTCGATGCCCGGCGGCGGTGTCGGTCGAATCTCTCGTATTCACAATGATAGTGGCGTTGGGTGTGGATGTCTTCGCGCTCGATGGCTTCGTCACAGGCTCCTGCGATGCGTTTGTACCGATGCGTTCGCGCATCGATCCCGGCGGACAGCGATGCATCGGAAGCCTCCACCGCGGCAATCGTCATCCCGCCGCCGTTCGGCCATCCGCCGCGCCGCGCGATCCCGATCAATCGTGTCGCGTGTCGTTCGCCGCGGCCGGCGGCGCCGCCGCGAACGGCTTGCCCGCCTGCGCCAGCGGCGCGCCGTCCGCCTGCCGGGCGTCGAAGCCCCCGCCCAGCGCACCGATCAGCCCCACCCGCAGGCGCCCGCCGCCGCGCCTGCAGCTCGATCGCGTGCGTGCGCTCGTCCAGCAGCGTCAGCTTCGCCATGTCGACGTCCTTGCGCATCCCCATCCCGCGCCGGTGCCGGTCCTCCGCCAGCGCCACCATCCGCTGCGCCGCGCGCACCGCCTGCTGCTGCTCCCCGAGCAGCGCATCGACCGTCGACAGCGACGTCAACTGCCGCGCCACCTCGCCCAGCGCCGCATCCACCGTCTGGTTGTACAGCGCCAGCGCCACCTCCGCGTTCGCCACGTCGCCCCCCAGCTTCGCCTTCAGCCGGCCGCGATCGAAGATCGGCAGCGACAGCGCCGGCCCGATCGAGCCCCCAGCGCGTCGTGCCTGAACAGCGACGCCGGCGCGAGCGCGAACAGCCCGCCCAGCGCCGCCAGGTTCACGTCCGGGTAGAACGCCGCGCGCGTGCCGTCGATCGTCGCATACGCCGCCTCCACCCGCAGCCGCGCCGCGACGATGTCCGGCCGCCGGCCAGCAGCTCCGCCGGCAGCCGCCGCGGCAGCGGCGCGTCCGCGGGCGGCGCGAGCCTCGGCCGCGCGAGCGACAGCCCCCGTTCCGGCCCGCGCCCGCTCAGCACCCCCAGTTGCAGCTTCTGCAACTGGATCTGCTCGTCGGTCAGCGCGATCTGCTCGAACAGCTTGCTGCGCTTGAGCGCCGCGTCGTCCGCGTCGTAGCCGTTGTCGATCCCGCGCGCCGCGCGCTCGCGCAGCACCGCCTCGACCTGCTCGCTCGCGCGGCGCTTGAGCTGCAGCAGCTCGCGCAGCGCATACGCGCGGTCCAGCTCGCCGTACAGCGTCACGATCGCCACCGACAGCGCGAGCCGCGCCTGCTGCGCCTCGACCCGCGCCGCGTCGCGCATCGACAGCAGCCCGCGCGTGGCCGCCGCGTTCTTGCCCCACAGGTCCAACTGATAGTTCAGCCCGACGAACAGCGACGACGACGACACCACCGATTCGCCGACGAGCGGCACCGACACCGGCAAGCCGTTCAGCGTCGTATTGATGGTGCCGCCCGAGCGCGGCACGTGCGCCTTGGACAGCGACGCGCCCGCCTTCGCGGTGAGTCCCGTCAGCGATTCGAACTGCTGCAGTTGCGACTGCGCGACGCCGATGCGCGCCTGCGCGGCCTGCAGCGTCGGGTTCTGCCGCAGCGCTTCGTCGACCAGCGCATCGAGCTGCGGATCGCCGAGCTGCCTGACCCAGTCGGGGCTCGGCCAGGCGCCGTGCGCGGCGCCCCCCGTCGTTTGCGCGAGCGCGTCGTCGCCCGGCGCGCGCGGCGCGAGCGCCGGCTCGAAGCCCGACGGCGCGCAGCCGGCGAGCGCCCACGCGAGCGCGGCCGCCGCGAGCCGGCGCGCCGCGCGGCTGCCTGCCGTGGTCGTTGCGGTCGTTGCCGCTTGCGTTGCGGCCGTTGCCGCTTGCGTTGCGCTCCGCCTCATGCTCGTGACGCGTGCCTCGTTCTCATATCCCTCTGTCCGGCCTGCTCCGGTCATTCCTGCCGCACCGGCTCGCGCGCCGCCGCGCCCGCGCGCGCATCGTCGAACGATCCCAGCCGCCCGAACAGGCCGTCGAGCACGCCCAGCGCGATCCCCCGCAGCTTCGCGCCCTTCTCCCGCTCGCACAGCACCACCTGAACCACCTGCCATAGCGTCAGCAGACTCGGCACCAGCGCCACCGGAAACCGCAACCCGTACTGCAGCCCCAGTTGCATCGCGTTGCGCGCGCCGTAGTACCGGCGCAGCCACCCGTGATGCATCGCCGTCAGCTCGAACGGCCCCACCTTGTGCCGGCGCCGCGCGCCGATCCGGTGCGTCAGCACGAGCGACGGCACCACGTACAGCGGCACGTTGTGCGCGAGCGCGCGCAGGCAATACTCGGTGTCGACGTGATCGATGAACAGCGCCTCGTCGAATCGCCCGAGCCGCGCGTACGCGGCCCGCGAGATCACGCTGCCCGACGAGATCAGGAACGCGCAGCGCCGCGGCCCCGTCTCGCCCTCCACCCGCACGCGGCGCACCGTCACGCCGCTCGTCATCAGCACCGGCAGGAAGCGCCGCTCGTTCGCGTCGTAGATCCGCGGCCCCGCAATGAATGCGCCCGCGTGCGCGCCCGCGCCCAGTTGCGCGCACGCCTCGCGCATCCGCGCGAAGTACGCGGCCGGCACCGTCGAGTCCTGGTCGAACAGCGCGACCGCCTCGACGCCCTGCGCGAACAGCGCCGACAGCCCCGCGTTGTACGCGCCCGCCACCCCGCCGCGGTTGCCGTGGTGCTGCCACACGACCCTCGTCCGCGCCGACAGCGCGCGCACCCGCTCGCGCGCCGCCGCGTGCTCGTGCGGCGTGTTGTCGATCACCGCGAGCGCATCGCTGTCGCGCGCGAGCGCCTCCAGCCCCGACAACTGCTCGTCCGTCGGGTCATACAGAATCACCAGCGCGCCCAGGGTCGTCATCGCTCTTCCTTCCTCCTTCCGTGGTTCGAGCTTCGGCGTGCTCGCCTCGCCATCGCGGCGATGCGCCGCATCCTCAGGACTTCGATGCATCGCCGCTCGCCTTCGCCTCAATGCCCGAGCGCCGCCGCCGCGCCCCGCTTCGGCCGTGTCAGCCACATCAGCCCCGCCAGCAGCAGGCACGTCACGCTCGCCATGCAGAACATGTCGTTCGTCGCCATCATGTACGCCTGCTGCCGCACCACCTGATGCAGCGAGCTCAGCTCGCGCACGCCGTGCAGCCCCATCGCGTGCAGCGCGTCCACGTACCGCTGCGTGTTCTCCGACGCGCGCGTCACCGACTGCGACACCACCGCGTAGTGGTACGTCGCCCGGTTGTCCCACCACGTCACGCTCAGCGCCGTGCCGAACGCCGCCGACAGCGTCCGCAGGAAGTTCGACAGGCTCGACGCCGCCGCCAGCTTGTCGTCCGGCACCCGCGACAGCGTCGCCGCCGTCAGCGGGATGAAGAAGCACGGCAGCCCCATCCCCTGGATCAGCCGCGGCGTCACCACCTGCGCGAACGTCATCGACAGCGTGAAGTGCGTGCTCCACCACATCACCGCCGCGAACACCCCGAACCCGAACGTCACCAGCACCCGCGCGTCCAGCCGGCTCGCGTACAGCCCCACCAGGATCGAGAACGCCAGCGCCAGCACCCCCATCGACGCCGTCGCCAGCCCCGCCTGGTACGCCGTGTACCCCATCACCGCCTGCAGCCACAGCGGAAACACCACCCCCACCACCGAGAAGCTCATCATCCCCAGCGAGATGATCACCACGCAGAACGTGAAGGTCCGCTCCCGGAACAGGCTCAGCTCCACCACCGGATGCGCCTCGCCCAGCTCCCAGATCAGCAGCGACACGAGCGACACCCCCGCCGTGATCGCCAGCCCCGTGATCAGCGGCGAATCGAACCACCCCCGGTCATGCCCCAGATCCAGCATCGCCTGCAGCGCGCCCACGCCGATCACCAGCAGCACGATCCCCGGCACGTCGATCGGACTCGCCTCGCCCCGCTGCGCCTGCGGCCGCAGCATCAGCGCGCACACCGCGAACGAGAACAGCCCGATCGGCAGGTTGATCAGGAAGATCCACGGCCACGAGAAGTTGTCGATCAGCCAGCCGCCCACCACCGGCCCGAAGATCGGCGCGAGCAGCACCGTCATCCCCCACAGCGCCAGCGCCAGCGTGCGCCTGGCCGGCGGGAACGCGCGCATCAGGATCGTCTGCGACAGCGGCACCATCGGCCCCGAGAACAGCCCCTGCAGCGCCCGGCACGCCACCAGCACCTCCAGGTCCCGCGCGAGCCCGCACAGCAGCGACGTCAGCGTGAACAGAAGCACCGACGCGACGAACAGCCTGAGCTCCCCCACCCGCCGCGCGAGCCACCCCGTGAGCGGCACCGCGATCGCCGCGGCCACCGAGTACGAGCTGATCACCCACGTGCCCTGGCTGTTCGCCACCCCGAGGCTGCCCGAGATCGCCGGCACCGCGACGTTCGCCACCGTCGAGTCCAGCACCTCGATGAACGTCGCGAGCGACAGCGCGAACGTCAGCAGCGCGAGCTTCGCCCCGCGCAGCGGCGCGACGGCGGGCGGCGCCACGCCGGCCCTGGCCCGATCCGCCGGCAACGCCTGCGCGCTCATGCCGGCTGCGCCTGCCGCGCCGCGACGCCCGGCGCGAAGCGCTCGATGAAGCGCGCCGCCTCGTCGCAGCCGTTCGGCTGCGCCGCCATGCGCGCGCGCACCTCGGCGCAGCGCGCGGCCAGCGCCGCGTCGCCCAGCACGCGCGCCAATGCCCGTGCCAGCGGCTCGCCGCGCACTGGCGCGTCCAGCCGCACCCCGCAGCCGCTCGCCGCCACCCGCTGCGCGTTGTCGAACTGGTCGTGCGCGAACGGCGTCACCACCTGCGGCACGCCCGCCGCGTACGCCAGCGACGCCGTGCCGATCCCGCCGTGATGCACCAGCGCCCGGCACCGCGGCAGCAGCGCCGCGAGCGGCACGTAGCGGCGCTTGAGCAGCGCCGCGCCCGGCGTCTTCACTGCCGTTGGCCCCGTCGTCCCATCCCATGCCGCCGGCGCGTCCGGCGCGAGCAGAATCCCCCGCACGCCCGTCGCCCGCAGCACCTGCGTCACCGCCCGCTCATACGTGTGGCCGTCCACCCGCGTCGAGCCCACCGTGAACACCACCGGCGCCTCGCCCGACGCGACGAACGCCTCCAGCTCCGCATCCGCCTGCGCCGGCCCCGCGTCGTTGAACAGCGCAAACCCGCTTTGCACGCAATTCGCCGGCCAGTCCGGCTGCGCCGGCGCGAACCACGACGGAAACAGGCACAGCACCCCGTCCGTCGAATGCAGCCACCGCCCCAGGATCCGCTTCGCCGGCGCCAGGCCCAGCGCCTGCCGCGCCGCGTTCAGCTCCGGGCCGCACACCCGGTCCAGCACCTGCCGCTCGATCAGCGTCATCAGCCCCGCCTTCACCGCCAGCGGCAACCCCGCAGGGATCGTCAGCCGCTTGTGCGTCGGCGGCGCGTGCGCCGACAGCAGCGTCGACGGCGACACCTGCACCGACACGTAGCGCGTGCCGAAGCGCTCCTGCATCAGCCGCGCCGAGAACGCCCACAGCGTGCCCACCAGCACCGTGTCCGCGTCGCTCAGCGCGCGCAGCACGTCGAAGTGCGGCCGCACCACCGGCGCGATCACCCGCCACAGCGTCCGGAACGACGTGCGCGGTTCCCACAGCGCCGGGTCCGCCATCGCCTGCGCGTAGTCCTCGGCCGTGCCCACCGGCACGAACGCGAACCCGCTCGCGCGCACCGCCGCCTCGAACGGCGCGTGCGTGCAGAACACCACCTCGTGGCCGCGCGCCGACAGCGCCCGGCTCACCCCCAGCAGCGGGTGCACGTCGCCCGCCGACCCGATCGCCGTCACGATTACCTTCGCCATCGCTTCGTCATCCCATCCCGCGCGGCAGCCGGCGGCACATCCGGCCTCGCCAAACGTTCGAACCGGATCGTCCATCCCCGGCCGGAACCCGTCCGCCTGCCGCCAAACAGACGCCTGCGTCATGCCGATGCGCCTGACCATCGCCTCGCGCCGCGCGCCGCGTTTGCCTGTCTGATTGAAGGAGCCTCGACTGCCGGTGCGTCACGGCCGATGCCCGCCGCTACGACAGCGCCGGCAATTGGCCCAGCGGCGGACCGAGCGGCGCGAGCGTCTCGTCCTGCGCGTCGTCGCGCGCCGCGCTCGCCCGCTCGTCGCCGAAGAAGCCCAGGATCGACGCGCGGAGCTGCTCCTGCGGCTGACGCCCCTCGAGGTCCAGGAAGTGCCCCGCCTGCCGGATCGTCGCGAACTCCGCGCGCCGCACGTACGCCGCCAGCCGCCGCACGTCCGACGCCGTCGTGTACTCGTCCAGCTCGCCGTTGATGAACTTCACCGCGCAGCCGATCTGGCGGAACTCCGGCAGATACTGCTCCGGCTGCATCGACAGGATCTGGTCGACGTGGAACGCCACCTGGTCCTGCTCGTTGCGCGGCAGCTTCGTCAGATACCGGTAGTTGTACAGCTTCATGATCCGCGGCAGGTAGCGCCCCACCGTGTCGTTGAGCAACTGCGCCGCCTTCAGGTTCTCGCCCGCCGCAATGTGATCGCGCGCGCGCGTCACATAGTCCGTCATCGCCTCGTTCAGGAACGGCGAGAACGACGCGATCACCGCCCGCCGCACGCTCGCGCACCCGCGCGCCAGCGCGAACAGCGACGCCACCCCGCCCCACGACACCGACAGCATGAAGCTCGGCTCGAACCGCTCGGCCAGGTGCAGCAGAATCTCGACCTCGTCGTCCTTCGTCAGAATGTACTCGCCCGGATTGTGCTGGCGCGACTGCCCCGCGTACGGCAAATCGAAGCACACCGCGTTCACGCGTTCGCCCAGGTAGCGAATCGTCTGGCCGAACGACGCGCTCGTCGCCAGCGCGCCGTTCACGAGGATGACCGTCTCGAAGGCCGGATCGAACACGTGACGCTCGACGTGGACCTTCAGTCCGCTCGGCAGCGCTACAACCTGTTTCTCAATAGGCATGGCGTATCTCCCGCATCTGCTCGGCAAATGAGCTGATCCCGCGCCCTTGACAGGACGCCAACACGTAGCCGCACACCCTCCCGCGCGATCCGTACGCCCTGCCTCGCGCGCCGCGGCGGCTACCCACCCGCCGGAGCCGCGCATCGCCTCGTCCCCCTATCCGACCGGCAATACGCTCCCACCAGGCCCAACACGGTCATCCCGCTGCCTTCGGCCCGTGGTCTCCAGCGCCTCTTACTCGCATGACGCCTCTTGAAGGATTAACCGCTTCCCGACATCCTGCCGCCCGAATTACGCCGTGCGGCGACGTGTCTTATTGAACTGAGAATTCTGCGATGCAGCATAAGATATCAAATCCCAAATGTAAACATTTTTAAATCTATTTTCGAATTTCGAATCGGGCTTCAAAAATGCACTTGCTCACCACCATCATGCCGATATGGAATTTTCAAATAAGCTTAATCGTGCATTTACGGCACCGCTTCCGGGAAATGACATCGCACCCTGATCGCCATCGGCCGCCGCGCACTGGAATCAACGCCCGACGCCGGCCAGCCCCACGTATGACACGCGGCCGTTGTCCGCCGGATCGACCATCACCCGCACCCGCTCGCCGACGCGCGGGATATTCCCCAAATCGATGAATTGCTTGATCGTCACGTCCCACGATGCGCCATTGTGGTGAATGCGCAGCTCGATCTGCATCATCGGCACGTTATTCAGCGTCACGCCGGTTTGACCGATGCTCAAGACGTCGGCCACCGCCTCATAACCGTTCTTCACGACGGTCTGAGCCCGAACCGACGACATCACCATCGACAAAGTCTTTGACGTCGTCACCACCACGAAAATCAAGACAATCGCCACCAATATGCCGACGACGCTGATTATCGAAGTCTGGAACATGAATACGCTCCCTTTCCGCCAATAAAACACTCCTGGTTGATTCCGAGAAGAGTCTCGATTACTGCATACGCAAATCGATGTTTATACGATAGTTTTACGCTTATTCAAGTGGCTTTCACGACGGTCGCGCCACACGTCACGCGCCACGCGCCGCGAAAGCCGTCCGGCACGGCGCGCCGGCCGTTACTTGCGCGCTTCGTTCAGCGTCGCGTCGTTCGTCTCCGCGGTCGTCGAAGTCGACGTGGCCGCGGGCGACGACGACGGCGAGCGCACCGAGTCGATCGCCTTGCGCGTGCGCGTCGACGTCGCCTGCACCGCCTCGTCGGTCGCCGAGCGCACGCCCTGGTTGACCTGCGACGTCGCCGCCTGCGTCACCTGCTCCTTCACCGACTGGAACAGTTGGCCCAGTTGCGCCTGGCTGCTCATCGACACGAGCCCCACCACGATCCCCGCCACGATTTGCTTCTTCATCGACATCTCTCCATTCCTCACAAAAGATTGAAACGGGCGCGCCGGCGCACGCCCGGAATTCGCCTGTGCATCGCCAGGCATCGCGCGACGCGCGACGACGCCCGCGGCCGCAGCGCGCTGACGCCGACGCAACTGCCCACGCAGCCGAAGCGCATCACTTGCCGGTCCTGAACGGCGCGAAGAAGATCGACGGCATCTCCTCCGGGAAGCCGACCGCGTTGGTCGGACGCAGGTCCCGCATGTCGACGTTGAAGTCGTAGGTCTTCTGGCGCTGCTGGTTGTCCTGATGGATCATCACCTGCTTGTCGACCGCGGACTTGATCGTCGACATGTGCTCGAGCATCTTCGAGCCGACCTGCTGCACGTTGCCGATCAGGTTGCTCGCGTTGCTCGACGACGCCGTCGACAGATCCGGAATCGAATCGATGAACGGCTTGGCCATCGAGCCGCTCGCGTCCTGCCCGTACTGGTGCGCGTTGTTGCATGCAGCGAAGATTTCCTTTGGATCAATCATGTCTTGCTCCTTTCCAGTGTGCGCGCCCTGCGGCGCATGAATAGCGATGCTCGACGCATCACGACGGACACCTGAACGACTGCAGGATGCCCGACCATATCGGCGACGGCAGCGTGAGCGCCTGCCATTCGATGCGGACCGTGCCGAGGCTCGTCTGATAGAGCCGCTCGCGCCGGTCCGCGGTGCCCGTGCCGCCCACTGCCTGCCCCGCGTCGAAGAAGCGGAACAGCGCCCACGGCCCGTCGAACTGCAGCGTCGTCATCCGGCCGTCGACGGACTTCAGTTGCAGCTTGATCGCGAGCTGCGTGTTCTGATTGGTCCAGTCGACCCGGTGCGGCGACGTCACGCCGTGCGCGAAGCGCACCGTCTGGCCGGCGGCGCTCAGTTGCGCTTCGGACAACTGCGAATCCATGTCGATGAAGCGCAGCACGGTCGACACGCGCAGGTGCCCCGAATCGTCGAGCATCGCGCCGCGGATGCGATCGGCCGTCTCGTACGAGTTGAGGACCGACTGGCTGACCATCCCGTTCGGCCCGCCGTTCGAGCGCAGCGCCTGCCACGGCTTCGCGGACGTATCGACATAGGCGGCGAGGTGATCGCGGAAGTACGTCGCCATCAGCCCCTGCGAGCTGAACAATCGTTCGAAGTCCTCGACGCCCGCATCCGCCTGCGCGTTGCGGCGCATCGGATAGCGGCCCGTGAAGCCCTGATCGCAGACCATCTTCGTCGCGCCCGCCGCGCCGCGATTGAGCAGCGCGCCCGATTCGCGCGTCGTCATCGTGCTGCCGCTGCTCACGAGGTCGAGCATGATGCCGCGCACGGGCTCCGGCTGACGCGCGGCCGTCTCCTTCAGCCGCGAGAACGCGTCGTACTGCGCGGGCAGCACCTGGCCCGCCTGCAGCGCGCCGTTGACGAGGCCGAGCTGCCGGTACAGCGGCTCGAACAGGCGCGACAGCGGATTGTTCGCAATCGTGTTGTTGCGGTTCAACTGCGCGGCGAGCTGGCGGATCGCCTGGAAGTGCTCCTCGACGACGTGCTCGGGCAGCAGCACCGTCCGGTAATGCTGGCCGCTCAGCTCGCCGACGACCTGCCGCCGCCCCTTCTCGAAGCGATACTTCTGGCGATCAATCCAGCTATCGATGTTGCCCTCGTCGCTCGCGCCCGTTAGCGTCGTCTCGCGCGCGGCGAAGCGCAGCAGGTTCGCGAGCGGCGATTGCGCCTCCATCATCGCGGCCGCGAGCTGCGACGCATCGTCGAGGCCCGTCACGCCGCGCACCGTCACGTCGTTCAGGAAGTTCTGCCACGCGGAGATATAGTCCTGAAGGAACTGGTTGCGCGCGGAATCGGCGAGCTTCTGCACGAGGCCGTCGATCTGGAAGCTGTTGCCGGACAGCGTCTCGTCGCGCAACACCCAGCTCTCTTCCTCGAGCATCGCGCGCGCGCTCTTCTGCAGGCGCGGCACGAACACGTCCGTGTAGCCCGCGCGCGTGAACCAGCCGGACACCGCGGTGTCGGTCGACGGCACGTTGCTGCGCATGCGCAGGCTCATCGACGCCTCGAAGCCCGCCGCGCGCGACAGCGAGATGTCGTTGACCTGCTGCGGCAGCCCCTGCGCGTGGATGTGCTGCAGCACGCGCGTGACGAGCGGAATCTGCGCGGCCTTCGCGCGCGCCGAGCGCACGAGGTTCGCGTCCTCCGGCGTCGCCGGCACGTTCTTCAGCGATATCAGCGTGCGCACGTGCGCGAGCAGCGAGCGGCGGTCGTCGTCCGAGTACTGGCCGCCCGCGAGCGCGTCCCAGCGGCCGTCGAGCCAGCGCACGACGTCGTCCGCCGAGCGTCGATCAGGACGACAGAGCATCAGGTAGACCTTCAGCGTCTGATAGATGTCGCCCGGGCTGCCGTCGACCTGCGACACGAGCGTGCGCCGCACTTCGTTGTACAGCTCCGGCATCAGCATCTTCTGCAAGTGCCGGTAATAGGTGTCGCGCGCCGTCTCGGCGACGAGCCCGTGCTCGAAGTACGGCGTGGCCATCCCCTGTGCGGCGTCCTCGGCCTGCAACTGCGCATAGCGCATCTGGTTCGCGATCTCGATGAGCGTCGAGCCGCCGTCGTTGCCATAGGACGCCTCGGCCTGCGCGAGCCGCTTCGCCTCGGTGAACTGCGCCCAGACGCCGTCCAGATAATCGCGCTCGGTGACGTAGCCCCAGCCGAACCACAGCAGGAGGCCCAACGCGACGATCGGCACCGCGCTCCAGCGCAGCGCCCCGCCGAGGCGGCCGCGCCACGACTTCGGGCCGCTCGGCCGCACCGCATCGCGCTCGAGCGACACCTGCCGGATGAGCGGCGTCCACAGCTCGCTGAGCGGCCGTGACAGCACGGGCAGCTCCGACGAGCCGGCGCCCGCCGCACCCGCCGGATGCGCCTGCGCAAGCTCGGCCATCGAGCCAAGCCACACGCCGCGCAACCGCGCGGCCGTATGCGTTTCGCCCGGCGCGAGCGCGACGTGCAGCCATGCGACGAGCGCCTTCTGCAGCCGGCTGAACGTCTCGACGAAACGCAATTGCGCGTGGTTCATCGACACCTCGGTCGCGGCGGGCGCCGAATACAGCACCTGCTGCTGGACGCGCTGCTGCAGCCCTTGCAACGCGTGCTGCCACGTCGCGTCCGCGCGCGCCGCGTCGGCTTCGGCGCCGTCGTCGGGCAGGCTGAAGCCGACGCCCTTCGCCCACTTCGACGCGTCGAGCAGCGACAGCGTCGACACCGCGCCGTCGAGCCGGTCGAGCCCGTTCAGCGCGACGTACACCTGCACCTGCTGGCCGAACGCCTCGCGCATTTCGTCGAGCCGCGCGCGCACCGAATCGGCGAGGCGCTTGCGCGCATCGAGCGGCGCATCGACCATGTCGGCGCCGTCGACGCACAGCACGACGCCGCTGATCGGCGCGCCCTTGCGCAGCCGCCTCATCCCGCGCAGCAGCTTGCGCCACGCATCGAGCTCACCGTCGTCGACGCCCGCGCGCAGGCTCCAGCGGCCGCCGACGTCGAACCACACGGCCTCGCGCGTGATCCGGAAGTTGAAATCGTCGCCGCGCCCGTAAGTGGCGTCGGAGCCGAGCACGCGGTCCTGCAGCGAGCCGGACACGCTGACCGCCTTCGCGACGAGGCTCGACTTGCCGCTGCCCTCCGAGCCGAGCACCAGATACCACGGCAGCATCGCGCGATGCTCGCGCGTGAGCGCGCCGATCCCGCGCTTCCAGCGGCTGCGCGGCTCCTTGCGCCAGCGCTCCTTCAATTGCTGGTCGAGGTTGCGCAAATGCTTGTCGACGAAATCGAGCTGCTTCGTCTTCGGCGCGACCTTCACCTGCCGCGGACTCATCGCGAGCCGCGCCCAGAGCCGCGCGAGCGTCGGCCAGAAGCCCCAGATCAGCACGAGCGCGACGAGGATCTCGCGCACCCACACGGGGCCGAGCGGGTGATAGATGCCGAACGCGAAGAGCGGCCCCACCCACCAGATCAGGATCGCGATCAGAATCGCCGCGAATACTCTCAAGCTCGTGCGGATCATGGCTGACGGCCCTCCGTGGCCGGTCTCGTTGCTGGCATCGTGGTTGGCGTCGCGGTCGTGATCTCCGTCGTCGCATACGGCAGTTGCCCTTCAGGCGCGATCTCGACGCCTTCCGGCATCGCCGGACGCATCGGGACCTGGCCGGGCTTCTCCGGCTGCTGCAGATTCAGGCTGCGGCCCGGTTGCGACGCACCGTCGGGAATCACCTTCCACAGCACGTCGACGCGGCGGTTGCGCTCGTAAGCGGCGGCCGTCTTCGCGGTGTCGATCGGCTGCGCGTCGCCGCGCCCCGAATACTCGATGCTGCGCTGCACCGCGTTCTCCGGCGCGCGCGCGCCGCCCGGCAGCGCGGTCGTGCGCAGTTCGTCGGCGACGGTGCGCGCCCGCGCTTCCGACAGCGCCTGGTTGTCCGGGAACTCGCTCGTGCGGATCGGCCGCGAATCGGTGTGGCCGATCACCTCGAGGTCGCCAGGCCACGGCGCGAACGCGAGGCCGAGCCGCTCGATGTTGTGCATGAAGTCCGGCCGGACCTTCGCCTTGCCGACGTCGAACGCGCCGTCGCTCTTGAACACGAGCAGCCATCCTTGCGGATGCTTGTACGCGGTGAGCCACCCTTCCGTGAGGATCTGCGGCAGCGGCGGCGGCAGCGTCTCGGCGATGTTGATCGTGCGCGTGGGCGGCATCCACGCGGCGAGCGCGTTGCGGATCGGCCGCCCCTGCGAATCGAGCCAGAGGCTGATCGCGCCGTACGCGAGCACGAGCACGCCGAGCGCGACGGCCGCCGCGCGGCCGGCCGTCCACCACGAGCGGCGCCGCTTCGCGGGCGTGACGAGCTCGGTGCCGAGCGGCTCGGGCGGCACGTGATGCCAGATCAGCGCGTGCAGTTGCGAGCGCAGGTCCTGCAACAGCACGTCGCCGCGATCGAGCACGCGGTAGCGGCCCTGCCAGCCGAGCGACAGGATCAGTTCGTAGAACGAGAGAAGCGGAATCGGCGGCTGGTCCGCCTTCATCCAGCGCGACAGGTCGGCGAACGCGTCCTCGCCGCCCCATGCGTCATCGTGGAACTCGACGAGCAGGCTGCGCTCGCCGTCATAGACGACCTGCGAATGCTCGCGCGCCGAATCGTTGACGGTCTCGTCGAGATACGTGCACAGCAGGTACGACGCATCGCGGATCTGTTCCCATTCGCAGCCGGAGCCGGCGAGCCGCTCGCGGTAGAGCCGCACTTCGAGCCCGAGCTGCGTGCGGATCGCGGCCTGATTGAGCGGCCCGGCCGCGAGATGCCGCTGCAATTGCAGCACCGCGGGCAACGCGTGCGACACGAACGGGTTGTTCCAGCTCGCCTGCTGCAGGCCCGCCTTCATGATCGCGGCCTGCTCGCCCTGCGCGCTGTAGACGACGGGCGCCGCGCCCCGCGCGTCGGCGGGTGCGTGCGCGCCGCCCGGCACCGGAAACTGCAGCACCGCCGGATTGCGCGGCGAGCCGTCGGCATGCGGCGGCGCGTCCGCGGCCGCGGATCCGGCCACCGGCGCGGCGGCGCCCGACGCAGCCACGTTCGTCGTGCCGGCGGTCGACACGGCGGAGCTCGACATCGCCGCGCTGGACAGCGACGACAGCGTCGGTATCCGCGTCGCGAGATCCGGATTCGCCGCCGCGCGATCGAGCATGTTGGATGCCATCGATACGCGGCGCAGCGTAGTGGAAAGATTTCGTAGCAGGCTCATAGCAGATTGCGTCTCATGTCGTGGTTCACGCCACCTTGCCGTCTCTCAGCCCCCAGGCTTCGAAGCGAAGATCGGGGAAATCGCCGACGATGCGCAGCGCCATCGCCGAGCCGGCGAGGGTCTGCTTCCAGAACGGATCGGTCGATTCCACTTCGAAGTACGTGCTTTGGGCGTAGTAGGGAATCTGGCGCGGGGGATTGGGCAGCGCGTTCAGGCGCGCGCCCGGCAGTTGCAGGTCCACGAGCTTCTGGATCTGCTCGACGGCGCCCAGCTTCGTCTGCTGCGGCAACAGTTGCCGCAGCTTCTCCGCCGGCATCGCGGCCGAAAACGCGAAAATCAGTTTCTTCAGGTTCCACTGCTTGTCGATGATGCAGATGTGCACCTGATCGCCGCGATCCTCGAAGCGCAGCGGCAGCACCGGCGTCTCGATCACGCGCGCGAGCGCCTGGCGCAGCATCGTCGCGAGCGGCTCGAAGCTCGTCTGAAGATCGTCGTGGTCGTAGCCGAGCTCGCGGTCGGCGAGCTCCTCGTCGACGCCCGGCAGCACGCTCAGGCGCCCGAGCAGGCCGACCAGCTCGTGATACAGCATCGCGGGCGGCAGCGGATCGAACGCGTCGAGGTTCGCGAGGCGCATCCGGTACTCGGCGATCGCCTGGCGCAGCAGCAGCTCGATCAGATCGGCGACGCCGCCGCCCGTCGACAGCACGCGCTGCGCGGACGTGCTCGCGAGCCGCACGCGCAGCGTGCTCTGCAGCTCGTCGATCAGCGAGCGCAGCACGAGATGCGCGCGCGTGTCGAGGAGCGGCGGAATGAAGCGCGGGTCGAGCGATACGGTGCGGCTCGCGTTGCGGCCCGCCACGCGCGCGATCGGCAGCGCGGCTTCGTCGGAGCGCAACTGCGACTTCCAGCAAAGGCGCGTGACGAGCTGCCCGGTCTCGATCGTCAGGCGCCGCGGCGTGCCGGGCGCGTCGAGGCCGACCGCGAGATCCGGCACCTCGGTCGACACCGCGCGATAGCGCGACGCCGACGCGACGTCGCCGAACGCCATTTCCGGGCCGCCCGTGCGCGCCGCCTGCAGCGCGAGGCACGCGATGTCGCCCGCCTGCGCGAACTCGGTCTCGAGCGGCGGCGGCAGCGGATCGTCGGACGGCAGCGAGAACGCGGTGCCGTCCTGGAACACGCCGCGCGCGTGGCGCAGCCCGAGCCTGCCGAGCCCGAGGCCGTCCTGATCGAGATCGAGCAGCGTGAAGCCCCAGCCGTGATTCGACGTCTGACCGAGCCGCAGCGCGGCCTGATGCGCGAGATGCCGCTCGAGCTGCTGGAAGTGCTGCGTCTCGATCAGCATGCCGTCGCTCCACGCGACCGGTCCTACCGGCAGACTGCTCATTGCCTGCTTCTCCTTGTCCCATAGGTGGTTTTCGTCCTGCGCTCGGGCGGCGGCTCGTCGCTGCGGACCGCCGATGCGGCGAGCGCGCCGCCGACGGGCACAGGCCCCGGCAACAACGCGTTGTAGATGCCGTCGCGGTCGAGCCAGACGGCCATGTGAATCAATCCGCGGCCCTCGATGCGCACGCGCAGCGGCCCGTAGTTCGTCGGCCGGCGCGCGTAGTCGGCGTCGGCGACGAGCCACAGGTCACCCGAGCGCGGCAGGTTCAGCGAGAACTGCAGCACCTGGTTCGGCGCGACCACGTGGCGCGAGTCGGCGACGACCGTGCTGTCCTGCCCGCGCGACGCGCACGACGAATCGTCGCCGCCTTGCGTCGGCAGCCAGTCGGCCGCGGTCACGACGTACACGCACGTCTGCACCGGCCGCGGCTCGCCCGTCGGCGCGACGTTCAGCCGGTTGCCGCCGACGAGCGTCACGTGCAGTTGCCGCGGCTCTTCCGGCTTCGACGACGAGAACATCGAGCAGCCGGCGAGCATGCCGAGCGCGAGCGCCGCCGCGAATGATTTGAAGGGGCCCATCTTGCGACGCACGATGCTTAGCTGAGTGTCATCGTGATCGTCTGCGACGGAACGGCGGAAAAGCCGGCCGTGTTCTGGTTGTTCGGCAGGTTGGTGTCCGTGAGGCGCGTCTCCGGCGCGCCCTGGATCATCACCTTGCTCGAGCCTTTCGCGTGCCGCGACGGCCCCGACACGGTGCCCGACGCGACGCCGCCCATCGATCCCGGCTCGTCGCTGTGCGTGACCGGAATGATCGTGTTCATGTTGTGAGCCGGCCCGCCGTTGATCAGGATGTTCGGCACGTTCGGCACGGCCTCCGGCTTGTTCGCGATGTTCGTGTACGGCATGGGAATCGCGAGGGGCGGCGTCTTGCAGACGTCGTTCCCCGGCGCGATCGCCATCCCTCCCGCAGAGCAATTTGCAAACATGATTGCCTCCTTCTAGAAACCGGGCGCGAGCGACGCTCAGCCCATGTGGATCTGGCCGGCGTCGATCTTCAGGAGCGACGCCGCCGTGACGGCCGCGCTCTTCGCGTGCATCGCCATGTGCCGCTCGGTGTGGACGACCGTGCTGCCCGCGTGCGTCGCGTCGGTGCCGCTCACGTGCGTCTGGCGCTCGGCCGCCGCCTGCGTCACCACCTGCGCGCGGCTCGCGAGCTGCGCGGCCTCGAGCGACAAACGATCGCGCGCCTCGACGCGCACGTCGCGCGCGCGAAGCGCGACGTGCGCGTCGCCGAAATCCAGCGTCACCTCGTCGTTGGTCCTGTCGTTCGCTTCATCGCTCGCGCCGCCGCGCTCGAGCACCGCGAGCACCCAGCACCGCTCGCCTTCGCGGCAGATCTGCACGAGGTCGCCCGCCCGAGGCGCGACGACGCAGCTCACCGCCTTCTTCGCGCGCAGCACGACGCCCGGGCGCAACGCGACGCGCCATTCGCCCGCCGCCGTGCGCTCGCCGTCGATGCGCGCGAGCGCCGTCGTCGCGGCG
Organism: Burkholderia sp. MSMB1588; assembly: GCF_001546925.1. Lineage (NCBI taxonomy): Bacteria > Pseudomonadati > Pseudomonadota > Betaproteobacteria > Burkholderiales > Burkholderiaceae > Burkholderia > Burkholderia sp. MSMB1588. Next base: position 17,483 of record NZ_CM003770.1, read on the forward strand.
GCGTTCGCCGGCGGCGCCGACTCGCGCGCCGGCACGTCCGCGGACGCGGCGCGCGCGCTCGCATCGGCATCGCGCCCGCCGCCCTTCATGATTCGCGTCAGCGCGCGACGCGACGCCGAATCGTCGTCGCCTTCGTATGCAAGCGCGTCGTGCGCGACAGCCATTTCCCGCGTGCTCATCGTCAAACTCCTCTTGCTCCGGGTTGCACTCGCTGCCACCAGAGCCGGTCGTCGGCGCTCGTGGCTTCCTCGAAAACCGCGTCCCGCGTATCGGCCGCCGCCCACGTGTGGCGAAGCTGGCCGATCAGATTGCCGCCGCGGCAATCGGCGCCGCGCAGATCGACGCGCTCCAGATGCGCGCCGCGCGCGTCGAGCTGCTGCAATTGCGCGCCCGACAGGTTCACGCGCGTGAGCCATGCGTCGCGCAACGCGATGCGCGGCGCGCGCACGCCCTGGAGCGCGCTGTCCGCGACGCTCGCGCTGTCGAAGATCGCCTGCGGCAATTCGCTGTTCGTCACGGTCAGGCCGTTGACGCTCGCGTGATCGAAGCTCGCGATCGGCAGCCGGCTCGCATGGATCTCGCCCGTCGCCCATGTGCTGTGCGACCACGCGGCCTGCTTCAGCTCGCAGCCGTGCACGGTCATCCGTTCGATGCGCGAATCGATCCAGCGCACGTTGATCCCGCGGCATTCGACGAGCACCGCGCACTCGAAGCCGCTTTGCCCGGCGATCAGGTTCTCGAGCCCGACCGATTCGAGCCGCAGATCGGCGAGCCGGCAGCCGATCCACGACGTGTCGCTCCAGTGGCCGCCGCGCAGCGTGACGCCCGCGTAGTCGCCCGCGACGAGCGACACGTGCGCGCCGCGCACGGCGTCGAACGTCCAGGCGCCGCCCTTCGATTGCGTGCACACGACATCTTTCAGCAGGCAGCCCGTCCACGTACCGCCGTCGATCTCGCATTCGTCGAACGTCACGCGCTGCAGCGCGCTCTGCGTCCACGCGCCCGTGCGGATCCGGCTCGATTCGTGAGAGAGCTTCACGAGCTCGCAGCGATCGAAACGGTTCGCATCGAACGTGCAGTTCACGAAGCGCAGGTTCGACAGCCGGCAGCCGGTCCATTCGACGCGCTCGAAGTGGCAATCGACGAACAGCGTGTCCGCGAGCGCGACGCCCCGCTGCGGCGATGCGTAGCGCTGCCCCTCGACGATTTCGGGTAGCGGCGGCGGCGGCACCGCCGAGCGGATCTTGCTCATCACGCCCTCCTCGGCACGTCGAGCTGGCCGGCGTTCAGATTGCCTCGCCACGCGCCCGCTTCCGGAGGATGGATCCACGACGTGCGGACCCGGACGAGATTGCAGTCGCGCATCCGCGTCTGCCGCATGTCTGCGCCATAGAACATCGCCTCCTTCAGCGAGCAGCGGTCGAACGACGTGCCCGTCAGTTGCGCATGCATCACGTTCGCGCCGTCGAGCACCGTGCGGCTCCAGTGCGACTGCTGCGCATGCAGGTGCTGCGCGTTCAGTTGCATGAACGAACAGTGGTCGATTTGCACGCGGTCCGCGCGCAGCTCCTGCAGGCTCGACGACTTGAACACGCAATCGGTGAGCCGCGCGCCGTTGATCGACGTGCCGTGCGATAGCACCGCGAACGTCAGCATGCTGCGCTGCCAGATGCTCGCGGACAGGTCGGTCAGCAGGATGCTCGGCTTCGCGAGCGTGCATTGCGACACCGCGAGGCCCGCCATCCCGCACTCGACGATCGCGAGGTCGTCGGCGCGCACGCGCGTCCAGGTCCACCCCGGCGCGCTCACCTCGGACCACGACACCGAATTCCATTGGACATCCTGAACGTCGCCGCGCACGCCGCCGCGCCCCTGCACCGCCAGCATCGACCACGATCCGCCCGCAACCTTCAGATCGTCGAGCCGGCACTCGTCGAGCGAGATCCGCTCGATCTCGACGTTCAGCCACGCGCTGCGCTCGAGATTGCAGCGCTGGAGCTTGCCGCCCTTCCACCAGCCGTCGCTCATCTTCACGTCGGCGAACGAGCAATCGACCGCATGCACTTGATTGAGCCGGCAGTTCGCCCACTCGCTGCGATCGAACGTGCAGCGCTCGAAGCGCACGTCGTCGAACTTCCAGTCGTCGAAGCGCATCGACGACAGATCGGCGTCGCGAATCGTCACGTTCGCGAGCTCGGGCGTCTTCGCCTGGCGCAGCCGCGTGCGCCAGTTCTCGCCGCCGCGCGGCGCGCCCGGCAGCTTCGCGTTGCGGTTCGCTTCCTCGAACGCCGAGAGCCGCTCGCCCGCGTCGCGCGCCTCGGCCAGCTCGCGGCGGTTCTGCTCGACCCGCGCACGGACTTCTTCATAGCCGCGCGGCGCCGGGGCGAAACGCGGGTGGTCTTCCGTGTCGAGGATCATCTCCCAGGTCCAGCCCCTCGCAACGGCGGGCATCAGTTCGTGATCCGCCTGCTGCAGCGGATCGGTGCAGTTCAGATCGGCGCGCTGATCGGCGAACTTCATCAGCGCGCCGACGTCGATGCGCTCGGCGTCGTCCTTGAATGCGGTGACGAGCATCGTCGGGCTGTCGTCGAGCAGGAAGTCGAGCGCGACCGCGCCATTCCACCACAGCACGCCGATGCCGCGATCGGGCAGGAACCACGCCGTCTGCTGCTTGAACGTCAGGCGCTCGATCCCCGGCCGGCCGTTGCGCGTCACGAGCGCGACCGGCGCAATGCGCGGCAGCTCGCCCGCGAAGCCCTCGCCCTGCGGCCCGAAGCCGCTCATCTCGAAAGGCGCGCCGGGCGTCCAGCATTCGCCGCGCGCCCACTGGTCGGGCGCCGCCTGCTGGAAGAAGCGCAGATCGACGTCCGCGGGCCAGCCCATGTGCGTGCCGTCCTGCGCCATCGCGTCGACCGTGCCCGGCCGCGCCGGCATCCATTGCGTGCGCTCCGGCCAGTCGCTGCCGATCGCGCCCATCGCCGCGAGCGGCGCGGGGCCGACGCCGAACGTGCTCAGTTGCTGCAACGGCGGCGTGCCGGACGCCATGCCGAACGGGTTTTCCTGCGCGCCGCCCGCTGCCGCGTGCCGGTGATCGATCGCGATGCGCGCGTAGCCCCCCGGCGCATGCTCGTCGCCCGACTGCGCCGCGCACGAAACGATCTTGCGCACGCCGTCGAGCTCGACCCAGGCGGTCCAGTCGACGTCCCGCGAGCGAGCGAGCGGCGCGACCGCGTGCACCGAGTGGCCGGCGAGCAGCCATTCGGCGCGCTGCTTCGGCAACGCGGCCTCGTACAGCGGCAGCGAAGGCGCGGCCGCCTTCAGCGCCTCCCAGACAGCCGCTTCGTGCACGAGGATCGACGGCTGATCGAGCCGGAATCCCATCCCGACGCTGATGCCGAGCATCGGCTGCGCGCCGATCTGCGTATTGGTCGTGGCCACGAGGGCCGCTTGTGGTTTGATATGTCGCATAGGTCAGTTCTTCGTCTGCATCCCGAGCTTTTTCAGATCGACGCCCACGTCCTCGTAGCTCGCCCCCGTATACGAGAAGCTGAAGCCGGTGACCGACATCTTGCTTCCCGTCGTCGATACGCTCGAACCCGTCGTGCCCACCGAGCTGCCGGTGGCCGACATGCTCGAGCCCGTCGTGCTCACCGAGCTGCCCGTCGTCGACGTCGACGTGCCCGTGATGCTCGTCGAGCTGCCGGTGTTCGACATCGACGTGCCGGTGATGCTCGTCGAGGTGCCCGTCACCGACGTGCTCGTGCCCGTCATGCTGTTCGACGTGCCCGTGTACGACAGCGACACGCCGGTGATGCTCTGCGACTGGCCGGTCGTCGACATGCTGACGTCCTTCCACGACGACGAGATGCCCGTCATGCTGTTCGACACGCCCGTCACCGAATTGCTGGAGCCCGTCATGCTCGTCGCGACGCCGACCATCGACGTGGCGACGCCGGTGAAACTCGTGTCGACGCCCTTGAATCCGGTCGAGACGCCGGTGAAGCTCGTATCGACGCCGGTGAACGAAGTCGACACGCCGGTGAAGCTCGCGCTCACGCCAGTAAACGACGTGCTCAGGCCGGTGAAGCTCGCCGATACGCCGGTGAAGCTCACCGACAGCCCCGTGTACGACACCGAGATCCCGGTGAAGCTGACCGAGATTCCGACGACCGACGTCGACGTCCCCTTCACCGACAGGTTCAGGTCCTGCGCGATCGATGTCGAGCTGTTGCGCTCGACCGTCTGCTGCATGTCGCGCTCCGCGTGGATCATCACGCGCTCCGCGCCGCGCTGGTCGTCGAACGTGATCTGGCTTGCGTTCTGGAAGCCGCCCGCGCGCTTGATCGAGCGCGACACGAGGCCCGTGTAGCGGATGTCCTTCGGCAAGTCGTATGGCGTCGGGTTTTCGCCGTTGTAGACGATGCCCGTCGCGAGCGGCCGGTCGAGATCGCCGTCGACATACGTGACGAGCACTTCCTGCCCGACCCGCGGCATCGCGATCACGCCCCAGCCCTTGCCCGCCCATGCCTGCGACACGCGAATCCAGCACGACGCATCGGCCTCGGTCGTCTTGTAGCGGTCCCAATGGAAGTGCACGCGGATGCGCCCGAGCTTGTCGGTATGCACCTCCGACATCTCCGGCCCCACCACCGTCGCGCTCTGGAGACCCGACACGCGCGGCCGCCTGGTGACGAGCAGCGGCCGGAACGGCTGATCGTCGGCGAGCGCGCGGAACTTGACCGCGACGTTGCGCCCCTGCGACGTACTATCCGGTCCGTCCTGAATGAACGTCAGCTCGCTGTTCGTCACGTAGTACCGCCAATTGCGGCCCAGCGCCGGATGTCCGATCAGCGTGAACGCCCGGCCCGTCGCCAGCGCGCGCGCGTTCGCCTCGCCCACCAGCGTGTGCGATTCCGCCTGAAGCGCTTCGAGCCGCAGGCGCGCGAGACGCTCGCCCTCCTCCGGGTCCCGATAGCCCGTGGCGTAGTCGTAGTATTCGAGCGGAATCCCCTCGAGATTCGGCGGCGACTCCTGCCGCGCATCGCTATCGAGCTTGTTCGACGGCGCGTGATAGTCGAAGTCGCGCAGCGCAACGTTGTTCGACTTGATCCGCCGCGTGCGCTGCAACCGCTGCACGCCTTCGCGCCCCTGGATCGCTCGCGATTCCTCGCCGTCCGGCAAGTATTCGAGCTCATCGTTCGGCAGCGGCAAATCCTCGAACCGCTGCGTATCCGAGATCACGACGACGTGACGGTCCTGCTCGTGCTCGACCCGGAAATAGATCCCTTCGTCCTCCAGCAACCGCTTCACGAAGTTCAGATCCGTTTCCTGGAACTGCACGCAGTACTCGCGCGGCTCGTACGCGCCTTCCAGCTCGAACCGATAACCGTTGCGCTGGTGCCCCTGAAACACCTGCTCGACGATCTGCGGCACGCTCACGTTCTGGAAGATCCGGCTGTTGCGGTTCTCCGCAAGAAATGACAACCAGCTCCTCAGTTCCAGCGTGTACGTGTACTGCCCGCTCATCTGCCCCGTGTCATAACCGCCGAACACGTGCGTGTTGAACGTGCGCACATCGCCTCCGCCCAGATCGATGTCCGCCGACAGCGTCGAGCCGAGCAGCGCGTCGAAATCCAGATCCGGGTCGTGGCTCAGCAGGTCGAGCTGATACGTCGGCTCCTGCGACAGGCTCTCGTGCACCACGAAGCTCAGCGCCACCGCGTCCGGGTCCAGCAGGGAACTACGCAATTCGATCAGACGCATGGCCGCCCTCCGATCGTCCCGGCATCCGCGGATGCAAACGCCGCGCGCAGCGAGCCGTTCCCGTCAGGCGACGCGGCCGAAGCAACCGCTTGTGAATGAATATCGCTCATAGGATCAACTCTTCACTTGCATGCCGACCTTCTTCAGGTCGATGCCGGTATCCGAATAGCTGACGCCGGTGTACGAGAAGCTGAAGCCTGTCGTCGACACGCTGCTGCCCGTCGTCGATACGCTCGATCCTGTCGTGCTGACCGAGCTGCCCGTCGTCGACACGCTCGACCCGGTGACGCTCGTCGAGCTGCCCGTCGTCGACATCGACGTGCCCGTGATGCTCGTCGAGCTGCCGGTGTTCGACATCGACGTGCCGGTGATGCTCGTCGAGCTGCCCGTCACCGACGTGCTCGTGCCCGTCATGCTGTTCGACGTGCCCGTGTACGACAGCGACACGCCGGTGATGCTCTGTGACTGGCCGGTCGTCGACATGCTGACGTCGGTCCACGACGACGAGATGCCCGTCATGCTGTTCGACACGCCCGTCACCGAATTGCTGGAACCGGTGATGCTCGTGCTCACGCCGGTAAGCGAAGTCGATACGCCCTTGAAGCTCGTGTCGACGCCGGTGAACGAGGTCGAGACGCCCTTGAAGCTCGTATCGACGCCAGTGAACGAAGTCGACACGCCGGTGAAGCTCGCGCTCACGCCGGTAAACGACGTGCTCAGGCCGGTGAAGCTCGCCGATACGCCGGTGAAGCTCACCGACAGCCCCGTGTACGACACCGAGATTCCGGTGAAGCTGACCGAGATTCCGACGACCGATGTCGACGTCCCCTTCACCGACAGGTTCAGGTCCTGCGCGATCGATGTCGAGCTGTTGCGCTCGACCGTCTGCTGCATGTCGCGCTCCGCATGGATCATCACGCGCTCCGCGCCGCGCTGGTCGTCGAACGTGATCTGGCTTGCGTTCTGGAAGCCGCCCGCGCGCTTGATCGAGCGCGACACGAGGCCCGTGTAGCGGATGTCCTTCGGCAAGTCGTATGGCGTCGGGTTTTCGCCGTTGTAGACGATGCCCGTCGCGAGCGGCCGGTCGAGATCGCCGTCGACATACGTGACGAGCACTTCCTGCCCGACCCGCGGCATCGCGATCACGCCCCAGCCCTTGCCCGCCCATGCCTGCGACACGCGAATCCAGCACGACGCATCGGCCTCGGTCGTCTTGTAGCGGTCCCAATGGAAGTGCACGCGGATGCGCCCGAGCTTGTCGGTATGCACCTCCGACATCTCCGGCCCCACCACCGTCGCGCTCTGGATGCCCGGCACTTCGGGGCGCGGCGTCGTCAACAGCGGCCGATACGGCTGATCGTCGGCGAGCGCGCGGAACTTGACCGCGACGTTGCGCCCCTGCGACGTACTATCCGGTCCGTCCTGAATGAACGTCAGCTCGCTGTTCGTCACGTAGTACCGCCGATTGCGGCCCAGCGCCGGATGCCCGATCAGCGTGAACGCCCGGCCCGTCGCCAGCGCGCGCGCGTTCGCCTCGCCCACCAGCGTGTGCGATTCCGCCTGAAGCGCTTCGAGCCGCAGGCGCGCGAGACGCTCGCCCTGATCCGGGTCCCGATAGCCCGTGGCGTAGTCGTAGTATTCGAGCGGAATCCCCTCGAGATTCGGCGGCGACTCCTGCCGCGCATCGCTATCGAGCTTGTTCGACGGCGCGTGATAGTCGAAGTCGCGCAGCGCAACGTTGTTCGACTTGATCCGCCGCGTGCGCTGCAACCGCTGCACGCCTTCGCGCCCCTGGATCGCTCGCGATTCCTCGCCGTCCGGCAAGTATTCGAGCTCATCGTTCGGCAGCGGCAAATCCTCGAACCGCTGCGTATCCGAGATCACGACGACGTGACGGTCCTGCTCGTGCTCGACCCGGAAATAGATCCCTTCGTCCTCCAGCAACCGCTTCACGAAGTTCAGATCCGTTTCCTGGAACTGCACGCAGTACTCGCGTGGCTCGTACGCGCCTTCCAGCTCGAACCGATAACCGTTGCGCTGGTGCCCCTGAAACACCTGCTCGACGATCTGCGGCACGCTCACGTTCTGGAAGATCCGGCTGTTGCGGTTCTCCGCAAGAAATGACAACCAGCTCCTCAGTTCCAGCGTGTACGTGTACTGCCCGCTCATCTGCCCCGTGTCGTAACCGCCGAACACGTGCGTGTTGAACGTGCGCACATCGCCTCCGCCCAGATCGATGTCCGCCGACAGCGTCGAGCCGAGCAGCGCGTCGAAATCCAGATCCGGGTCGTGGCTCAGCAGGTCGAGCTGATACGTCGGCTCCTGCGACAGGCTCTCGTGCACCACGAAGCTCAGCGCCACCGCGTCCGGGTCCAGCAGGGAACTACGCAGTTCGATCAGACGCATGACGGTTCTCCCGTCGTGCCGGCGTTCGCCGAGGTCGTTTCGTCGGACCGATGCGCGTCGGCCTGAGGTTCGTCGCCCGCATCGGCACGCGCGCCGCCGATCGCTTCATGCGCGTCATGCGACTCGGGGGTGCCATGCGCATCTTCGTGCGCGTCGCGCGCTTGCGCTGCAGCGGCTGCCTCGCGCGCCGCCGCATCCGCCTGCTCGCCGAGCGCCGCGGCATCCGTGCCGCTCAGCTCCCACGCGTCCTCGTCGAACACGAGCGACAGCTTCTCGTGCGCGGCGAGCCGCACCGTCTTCAGCGCGCGCCCTTCCGCCCGCGCGGCGAGCACGCCGCGCGCGACGGCCGGCATCACGTGCTGGCGCAGCAGGTCGCGCACCGCGCGGCCGTTCGCCGGATGCTGCGACACCGCGTGCGCGACCCACGACGCGACGCCTTCGTCCGCGCGCCATTGCAGATCGTTCTCGGCCAGGCGCTCGCCGAGCTCGTCGAGCGCCTGCGTCGCGACGCCGGTCAGTGCGTCGACGTCGAGCGGGCGGAACGCGACGAGCTGGATCCGCGCGAGCAGCGCGGGCGAGAAGCGCCCTTGCAGCCGCTCGCCGACGAGCTTGTCGAGCTTCGCCTGCGAAATCCGCGGATCGGCTTTGCACGCCGCTTCGATCTCGACGTCGCCGAGATTGCTCGTCAGCAGGATCAGGCAGTTGCGGAAGCTGATCCGGCGGCCTTCGCCGTCCTCCATCCAGCCCTGATCGAAGACTTGATAGAACACCTCATGAATGTCCGGATGCGCGCGATCGAATTCGTCGAGCAGCAGCACGCTATACGGCTTCTTGCGCACCGCCTCGGTCAGGCGCCCGCCCTTGCCGTAGCCGACGTATCCGGGCGGCGCGCCCTTGAGCGTGGACACCGTGTGCGCTTCCTGGAATTCGTTCATGTTGAACTGCAACAGGTTGCGCTCGCCGCCGAACAACAGCTCGGCGAGCTTCGCGGCCGCCTGGCTCTTGCCGGTGCCGGTCGGGCCGGCGAGCAGCATCACGCCGAGCGGCCGGCGCGGATCGTTGAGCCCCGAGTGCGACACCTGCAGCGCCTGCGCGATCGAGCGCATCGCGCCCGTCTGCCCGTGAATGCCCGCGTTCAGCGCGCCCTCGAGCTCGACGACGCGCTGCGCGTCGTCCTGCGCGAGCTGCGCGACGGGCACGCCCGTCCATTCGGCGAGCACCTCCGACACGACGTGCTCGTCGACCCACGGACGCACCCAGCGATTCGCGCCGATGCGCGCGGCGAACGAATCGCCGTCGCCGTCGCTATCGGCCGACACATGCGTTTCGTCGTTCAGGCGCGCGAGCCACGACCGCACTTCGTCGCGCTGCGCGCCGACCACCGTCTCGAGCGTCGACGCCTGCTGCACGAGGCTCGCGCGGCGGCCTTCGAGCCCGGCTTCGTCGCCCGGCGTGCGCACGCCCATCCGGCGGTCGCTCGCGCGCCAATCGAGCGTCTGGCCGATCGCGAACGCCTGATGCCGCAAACGCTCGAGCTCGGCGGGCGCGCAGTTCTGGCTCATCGCAACGCGCGCGCACGCGGTGTCGAGCAGACTGATCGCCTTGTCCGGCAGTTGCCGCGCGGGCAGATAGCGGCGCGACAGCTCGACCGCACCGCGCAGCGCCGAATCGACGATGCGCACGCCGTGATGCGCGGCGAAGCGCGGCGCGATCGTGCGCAGCATGTCGACCGCCGCGTCGTCGCCCGGCTCGTCGACGGGAACCGCCTGGAAGCGCCGCACGAGCGCGGCGTCCGGCTCGATGTACTGCTTGTATTCGGACCACGTCGTCGCGGCGACCATCCGCAGTTGGCCGCGCGCGAGCATCGGCTTGATCAGGTTCGCCGCGTCGCCCGTGCCGGCCGCGCCACCCGCGCCGATCAGCGTGTGCGTCTCGTCGCAGAACAGGATGATCGGAGCGGGCGACGCAATCACCGCGTCGATCAGCGATTTCAGCCGCTGCTCGAACTCGCCGCGCACGCCCGCGCCCGCCTGCATCCGCGCGAGATCGAGCGCCCATACCTGCGCGCCGATGAGGCCCGGCGGCACTGCGCCCGCATGGATCTTCTGCGCGAGCGCCTCGACGACGGCCGTCTTGCCGACGCCCGCCTCACCGACGAGGATCGGGTTGTTCTGCCGGCGGCGCGACAGGATGTCGATCACCGTGCGCAATTCGTCGTCGCGGCCGACGACGGGATCGAGCTCGCCGCGCGCGGCCTGCTCGGTCACGCACGTCGCCCATTTCGCGAGCGCGTCGCTCGCGCCTTCGGCGCCGGCTTCGCCCGCATGCTCGCCGAGCGCGCCGCCGCCGGCCGCGGCGGGCGCTTCGTCGGTCTCCGGCCAGCCGGCCGCGAGCGCCTCGTAGCGCTTCACCACTTCGTCGAGCGCGACCGACGTGATGCCGCTCGGCACGCGCTGCTGCAGCCAGCGGCGCGTCAGATCCTCGTCGAGCCACGCGAGCAGCAGGTGGCCGGAGCGCACCTTGGCCGCGCGCGCCGCGATCTGGCTCCAGATGACGGCCGGCCCGACGCTGCGCTCGAGCGAGCTGGAGATGTCGCGCAGCGAGTCGCCGCTGACGTCGAAGCCGTCGAGCGCCTTCTCCATCCGGCGCTTCGCTTCGCCGACATCGCTGCCGAACTGCTCGAACAGCCGGGCGAGATCGCTCTGCTCGCGCTGCAGCAGGCACAGCGCCCAGTGATCGAGATCGATGAAGGCGTGCCGACGGGATCGGCCTAGCGCCGTCGCATCGACGAGGGCCGCATAGGTCGTGCGGCCGAGACAGTTGAATATGCGTTCGCGATTCACGTCTAGTCCCGAAAAGATTCAAAGACAGTCAAGGTGCGCAGCGCCCGATTCGGCCGTGACCACGCGTCGACGCCGACGCGCATGCACCCAACCCTTCCTGCGAGCTCAGGGCGCGTCCACACCTGAACCTTGATGACGGGGTAAATTCGTCCGTCGACGAAATCCGTCACGACCGCGGACAGCGCCATCACGGCGGCCGCGCGGCGTTGCCACCGGTAGAACTCGTCGGCCTCGATCGGACCGACGACGATCTCGACCGAGTGCTGCACATCCCAGATCCGCGCGCCGAGCCGCCATCCGCCGAGCCGCCGCGCGCGGCTCGGCGCGGCCGGCACCGGCACCCAGCGGCCGTGGCGCGGCACGACCCGCAGCGCGACGCCGAAGTACGCGCACAGCAGCCGCTGCAGATCGGCGAGCGAGCGGCGCGGCGCGCAGTAGATGCCCGGAAACGCGCGCCGGCATGCAAGCGCGTGCTGCTCGAACGGCTCGCCGTCGCCCTGCTGCGCGCGACGCGCATCGGCGAGCGCCGTCACGCGCTCGACGAACGGATTGCGCGCGCGCTCGTAGCCGAGCACCGGATGCATCGACGACCACGCCGAGTAATGCAGCCATGCGAGATCGCCGCACGCGACGTTGACGAAGCGCTCGAACGCCGCGTTGCGCTCGAAGCGCTTCTCCTGCATCGCGTGCTCGGTCACGTGCAACGGCAGCGGCCCGTACGGCGCGAACAGCCCGAAGTGACGCTGGGCCACCGTGACCTGCGGGTGGTCGTCGTCCTCGATGAAGCGCGCGAGCGCCACGTGCACGCGCTCGACTTCCGTGCTCGCGAAATGCATCTCCGCCGGCTGCTCGATGCGCAGCCACTTCGGCATCCGGCGCCTGCGCGCCGAGCGCTTGTCGTGCCTGCGCTGCAGCGCTTCGACCCGCCGCATCAGCTCGAAGAACGTGCGGCGCGGCGTCAGCGCCTGGGTCACGCGCTCGAGCGTCGTCATGCGAGCCTCCCGTCGCGCGACGCGACGTTCGTGTGCGTGCTCGCCGCTTCGCCGTCGAGCCGCACGACGATCTCGATGCCGTCGTTGAGCGTCGCGGCCTCGGCGAGCGCGTGCGCGAGCAGCCGCCCGAACAGCCAGCCGCCGCGATCCGCGTGCAGCGATTCGGCGATGTCGATCTCGACCTGCGTCGCGCGCACGAGCGCGGTCGGCGTCGCGCGGCCCGCCGCGACGAAGCGCGAGCGCAGCAGGACCGAGCGCAGGCTCTCGAGCCGCTGACGGTCGAGCGCGTCGTCCTTGTCGATCGCGAGCAGCAACTGCTCGACGATGCGCGCCGTCACGTCCTGCTGCGGTGCGCGCAGCGCGAGCGGATTGCGGCCGACGTGCGACACGGCCTCCCAGCACGCGTCGATGCTCGGCTTGCCGCGCGGCGCGCTCGCCGGCCACAGGCACTCGATGCGCTTCACCGCCGTCGGATCGAGCAGTTGCAGCTCGGCGTCGAGCAGCCCGCTCGGACGCCAGTCGCGATCGGCCACGAGCGCGCGGCCCGTGATCGTCGCGACGTCGTCCGGGGCGAGCGTGTCGTCGACCATCGAGACGGCGATCAGGTCGTGGCTTGCGAGCGGATCGAACCGATCACGCCGCACGCCGTCGACAAGCAGCGCGTCCTCGCGCCGCATGCCGTAGCGGATCGAGCCTTCATGCCCTTCGTAGCCCGCCGTCTCGAGCACTGAGCGCGCGCGATGCGCGCGGCCGTTGGTCTCGCACACGAACACCTCGGTCAGCGCCCACAGGTGATGCGCGGCGGGCCGCATCCGGTCGACGGGAATCCACTGCTCGGGCTGATTCGCGTCGTACGGCACCGGATCGAAACGTTTGGAATACAGATTGATCGCCGGCGTAGCGAACAGGCGAAACTGGCTTGCGTCGACGTCGCCGACCAGATCGCCCGGCGCGTCGCGCAACGCGAAGAACAGCTCGAACGCGCGCGCGGACGGCGCCTTCGCGGCGATCTCCGCCAGTGCGTCGACGTAGACGCCGAGCAGACGCGTCGGCTGCGCGAAGTACTCGCGCAACAGCCGCAGGCCGGGCAACCCGCCGAACTCCTCCGGCAGCAGCGCCTCCGCGTCGTCAACGCCGGACAGCCGGATGCCCGACATCGGCAGCGTCAACACCTCGTCGCCGCGGTTCGTCGACACGAGCGCGTACCACGCGGTCGTGTCGGCGAGCATCGCGCGATGCAGCGCATACGCGCGCGGCAGATCGCCCGCGAGGCTCAGGTGCAGCGGCTTGAATCCGTCATCCTCGCGTGAGAGCTCCGCGATCGACGCGCCGCCCTCGACCTCGAACCTGAAGCGCAGCACCGCGTGCGACGACGCAAGCCGCTGCGCGAGCAGCGCCGGCAGCCCGGTGATGCTGCGTCTGCACTCGACCGACGCGATGCGCAGCGGCAGCAGCGTGACGTCGCGCGCGGTCGAGAACATCACCGGCAGCTTGCGGCCCGGCAGGTGCGCGGCAACGAGCGAGCCGCGCGGCAGCGTGTTGCCGCGAAACGCGTCAGGCGAGCCGAGATCCGGATGGAACGCGAACGTCGAGATCGCGGGCGTCGACGCCATATAGAGCGGACAGATGCGCCCGAGCGCCTGCTGCGCGAACTCCGCGCACTCGCGATCGAGCCGCTTCTGCACGCGCGCCGACAGATACGCGACGCCCTCGAGCAGCCGCTCGACGAACGGATCAGTGACCGCATCGGGATGCAGCCCGAGCGCCGACGCAACCTGCGGGTGCTCCTTGGAGAAGCGCGCGCCCGCATCGCGCAGTTGGCGCAATTCGTCGTTGTAGTGATCGAGGAAATTCATCGCCGTTCGCCGCTCATCGGTCGTCCGCCAGGCTGAAATAGCCGCTCAGGTAATCGAGCGCGAGGCTCGCCCTGAGCTCGGCTCCGTCTTCGCGCGCCTTCATCGACACATCGAAATAGATCGTCTGCGCGAGACGCTTGCGGCTCTCGGTCCGAGGCTTGACCGTCGTGGCGACGGGATCCACGCGCGGCTCGAAGCGACGAATCACCTCGCAGATGTGCGCGGCCGCATGAGCCGGATTGATCTTCGTCGCGCCGGCCGTCTGCATCGGCGGACAGCCGAAGTTCAACACCGAATGCGCCGCCGGGCTGTCGTCCGCGATACGCATGCGCGCGCCGCGGATCGCGTGATTCATCAGGTCGACCAGGTGATCGGCGACGACCTCTTGAAGCGAATGGCGACGAATCCGTCTCGACAGCTTGTTGTAGAGTTGAAGATCGCTCATGTGCGTGTTCCCGAGTGTTGTGGCGCGAGGCCACAACACTGCCCAAGGTTAGCCTGGAAACCAGAACCTTCCGACGGGTTAGATCGGGGCGTTCTGCTTGAGGTCGTATCCGGCCTTGATCACCGCGCCCATCGTGCCGTCGTTGCGCTGCTCGCGGTACTCGAACTCGATCTGGGCGAAGTTGATCCGGATCTGGTCGGTCGGCAGCACGCCGTCGACTTCGCCGCTGGCGTGGCCGAGCTGCGAAATCGGCATGTTGCCGAGCGTGCGGAACGACGACACGAGGCCGCTCGCGAACGAGATCGTCAGGAATTCCTGCTGGCCCTTGCCCGACTTGCGGCAGATCAGCTTCGCGTTCTGAATGTGCTCGCCCGTCGCACACATCAGGAACAGCTTCGGCGAAGCCTTGTTCGACACCATGCGGAACTCGAAGTCCTTCATCTCGACCTTGCCTGCGCCGCCGCCGCTGCCGAAGCCCCAACGGCCGGAGTTCTCTTCCGCCCACTGCCAGCTCTGAATCTGGATCAGGCCGGGGTATTGCTGATCGGTCGACTCGCCCTCGACGCCATCGATCTGCAAGAAGTAATCAACCAACGCATTTGCCATGCTATGAACTCCTAATTAGTTATAACAAGACCATATCGAAAAGACCGCTGTTGAATCTGCTGCGAAACGGTTCGACTCCGTCCCGCAGCGCCTCGAACACCTCCTTCTTTAAGCGAAACCGCAACCGGCCCGGGAGTCGCGGCTCAGGTCGTCACCTCTTGCTTGGTCGACGGAAGCTTCGAAACCAGCCGGAGAGAAACGGTCAAACCCTCCAGTTGGAAATGGGGGCGCAGGAAAAACTGCGCGCGATAGTAGCCGGGGTTCTCCGGAATCTCATCGACGACCACCTCCGCCGCCGACAGCGGACGCTGCGATTTCGTCACCTCGCTCGAGATGCTCGGGTCGCCGTCCACGTAGTTCATCAGCCAGTCGTTGAGCCAGCGCTGCGTGTCCTCGGCCGACTTGAACGAGCCGATCTTGTCGCGCACGATGCACTTCAGGTAGTGCGCGAAGCGGCACGTCGCGAAGATGTACGGCAGCCGCGACGACAGATTCGAGTTCGCGGTCGCATCGTCGTCCTCGTAGATCGCCGGACGGTGCACGGTCTTCGCGCCGATGAACGCGGCGGTGTCCGAATTCTTCCGGTACACGAGCGGCATCAGGCCGGACTCCGACAGCTCGTGCTCGCGGCGGTCCGAGATCGCGATTTCCGTCGGGCAGTGCAGATCGACTTCGCGATCCTGCGACGGCAGCACGAACTTCGGCAGCACCTCCACCGCGCCGCCCGACTCGACGCCGCGAATCTTCGTGCACCAGCCGTAGGTCTTGAATGCGCGCGTGATGTTCGCGCCCATCGCATAAGCGGAGTTCGCCCAGCAAAAGTCCTCGGCGCGGTTCGGATCGACCTTCTCCTCGAAACCGAACTCTTCGACGGGCTGCGTCTTCGGGCCATACGGCACGCGCGCGAGAAAGCGCGGCAGCGTGAGCGCGAGATAGCGCGAGTCGTTGCTCTCGCGCAGGCGCCGCCAGAATGCGTATTCGGTCGCGGTGAAGATCTTCGACACGTCGCGCGGATTCGACAGCTCGCTCCAGTCGTCCATCTGCAGGAGGCCGGGCGCGGCGGCCGCGATGAACGGCGCGTGCGCGGCCGCCGAGATCTTCGACATCTCGGTGAGGATCGACACGTCCTGCATGCTGTGGTCGAAATAGAAATCGCCGATCAGGCAGCCGAACGGCTCGCCGCCGAACTGGCCGTACTCCTGCTCGTAGATCATCTTGAAAATCGGACTCTGGTCCCACACGACGCCCTTGAAGCGCCGCAGCGTCTTGCCGAGATCCGCTTTCGAGATGTTCAGGTAGCGGATCTTCAGGTTCTCGCTCGTGTCGGTGTTCGACACGAGGTAGTGCAATCCGCGCCACGCGCCTTCGAGACTCTGAAAGCGCTTGTTGTGCAGCACGAGAGTCAGTTGCTCGGAGATCTTCTTGTCGAGCTCGGCAACCAGTTGCTCGATCGTCTGCGCGACATCCTCGCGAACCACGACCCGGCTGCGCCGCGCATACGTGAGCAGCGTTTCGACGGCGTTCTGCACCGCCTCGGCGGCTTCGTTGGTGCGCGGCCGGAACGAGCGGCGCAGGATGTCCTTCAGATCCTCGTTGACGTTGTTCTGATCGACGACCACCTTCTCGGCAGACGATTCAAGCTGCTGCATACTCATTTCGCACCCTCTTCCGGTTGATGGTCTCCACCCTCACCGGCGCTGCCGGATTGCCCCGGCGCCGCGTCGGCCTCGTTCGCCCACTGCGGGCTCTTCAGCAATTCCTGGATCACGTCTTCCGCCGCCGCCTTGCCGTCCATGTAGGTCAGCAACTCCTTCAGGCGGTTGCGGGCCTCGAGCAGCGTCGACAGCTCGGGAATGCGCTTGACGACCGCCGCGGGCTCGAACGATTCCATCGACGAGAACGTGAGATCGATCGGAATCAGCGTGCCGTCGTTGGTGAGCACGTTCTTCACGTGATAGCTGAGCGACGGTGCGATCTGCGCCATCCGCTCGTCGAAGTTCTCGACGTCGATCTCCTGAAAGCGCCGATCCTCGACGGGACCGAGCGGCTCGACGTTGTCGCCCGACAGGTCCGCCATCACGCCCGCGACGAACGGCAGCTCGACCTTCTTCTGCGATCCGTACACCTCGACGTCGTATTCAATCTGCACGCGGGGCGCACGACTCTCCCCGATGAATTTCTGTCCATCCTTTTGTCGAACCATGATGAGCAAACCCTCTACACGAAGTTGTTCACGTTACTTGATGGAGCTCTGCGGCCGGTTCAGTTGGGCCACGAGAGATGCCGCCTCGGGATAGAGCTCCGCCATCACTTCCTCGAAACCCGCCCCCAGCATTCGTTGAATTCGCGACAGGAAGATCGGCGCCGGATGGCTCGGCTCGTGCAAGCGGAAGTACTCGACGATCCGCTCGAGCGCCGCGCCGACTTCCTGCCTCGACCTCAGCCCGCCGCCCGGCCCCGCGGCGGGCTGCTGCGCGCCGGGCGCCGCATCGGCCGGCTTCTCATCGGCGACGCTTGCGGTTGCCTCGCTCTCCGATCCCGTTTGCGCGAGCCGCGACGCCGCGACGCTCAACAGGTCGAGCGCGCGAGAGAGGTTGAGCTCCTGCTCCACCACTGCAATCGATTTCCTGATTCGCGATAAGGAATCCTGAATGTCATGTACAAGAGTATTCGCTCTATCGCGATAGTCGCGATCCTCCACGATCGCGGCGGCGCGCCCGCCGATCAGGTCGTTGAGCGTCGCATCGCGGTCTTCGAACCGGGAACCGCCGAGCTGATGCAGAAACTGCGGCCCCGCAAGCCAGCCGAGATGAATCAGGAGCGTCTCGCCCGGCGATTCGTCAGGCAGCGCGCGAGGATGCAATGCCTCGACGGGCGCGCTCATCAGATCGGCCAGCAATCGAACGCCGTCGGCCAACCCGCTCAATCCGCGCCGCGCGATACATGCGCGCAGATGCCAGATGGCGACCCGAACGTCCTTCGCCTTTTTCAATAGCGCGAGACAAGCCGTTTCGACGGACGCCCACTGGAACGCACTCTCGCCCTTGCGTTGCGGCGCATAACCGACGGAATCGTATTCGCAGATGGCTGCGTCGATTTTGATAAAATCCTCGTCGAAATCCAGCAAATCCGGCGAATGGCCCGGCAGTGCATCGTCGTTCATGGTCTGTCCACAAATCACAGGCGTCGGGTACCGACTGCGCAAAACCAGATTAGCTTGCGCTTTGTCAAAATACCCAAATTTATTTCTTCGAATGTATTAGCGACCACATAACTCGATGCCGACTATCAGTCAAAGCGGCTTGGGGAATTAGATTGGCAATCGCCGACAAAGGCAAACAAACGGCCGTGGGTTCCAGGAATATATTCCACGGAAACCGCTTACGCTGCTGTTTTTTTCTCAGCGGCATTACCCCCCTTCCGCCCAGCCCAATCCCTGCGAACCGGCATGCGCCGGCTTTCCGCATCGGTAATCGGTAAGATGCGCTTCCGTTAAATCAAATACAGCGTACACATAAATCAATACGCCGTTGCGATTGCGGCGGAAACAGCATCCAAGCATCGGGTTTTATCTGAAGCGTCACACCTTAGCGGCCCTCAACGACACCGGCGTGACAATCGTTCATATCGTTACAGTCTACGCTGTAAACTTATAGAACGCTCGTAAATTTGGCAAGTGGAAATAATTTTTTCTTACAAACGGGACTGTAAGTTTGATTCAATGAATTTGAAATAAGAGGATTCTCTCCGAAGCGGAGCGAGTGTCGAACAACGCGGAGATTTTTATCTTGGGCGCTCCTTCCGGGCGACATTTCCTCGCCTGGCTGCCAATTTACTCAATCACTACTTCATAGCGCCCGGCCTGATTTCTCAGACTACTTAATATGTATTCGCAATCGTTTGCGCGACCTGTTGTCCCACAGTAATCCCACCTCGAAGTAATTGCAACCCGGTTGAAAATATCCGCCGCATGCGAGCAGAAGCCGGCCGGGCGAGCGGACAGTCCGAATGCATGCCGGAACGTCGGGCGAAACATCTTTGTTACATCAGGTTCATTTTAACTCGCACAAGAGACAACTTTTCTGCATACCCCATCATATGTCCGCTAAATAATCGAAATCGATGCAATAACGATTGAATCGACCAGACAGACGAGCCGTCCCGGTCGATGCCTGACGAATCGATGCCCGCTCGCCGCGCAACGGCAGCGCCATCCATTCGACGAGAGCGGACGTCACCGCATTCAGTAGTATCACGAACTGTTTTTAAGAAGACTGTGCATCCGCAGTTTCTCGACGGAACCGAGTACATCCTCGAGACTCCCTCGCCCGAACTCGACACCGCGCCAAGCCTCTGCGCACAACGTCCCACAACGGCGCCACAACGAAACGGCGCGGCCACCTTCCGGTGCCGCGCCGTTTCATTCGCCTGTCCGGGCGGGAGATGCCGCCCGCCCGGCGCCTTGCCGTACCGGAAGTCAGGCTTTCATCGAGCCGGTCCGCACGTAGCGCTCGTGCCACGACAGCGCTTCGCCGAGCAGGTGCGGCGTCTGCTTGCCGAAGCTCTCGCGGCTCGCACGCTCGAAGTAGTCTTCGAGCATCGGCCGGTAATCGGGGTGCGCGCAGTTCGCGATGACCTTGCGCGCGCGCTGCTTCGGCGACAGCCCGCGCAGATCCGCGAGCCCCTGCTCGGTCACGACGACCGCGACGTCGTGCTCGGTATGATCGACGTGGCTCGCCATCGGCACGATCCGCGAGATCGCGCCGCCCTTCGCGGTGCTCGCCGACATGAAGCACGACAGATAGCCGTTGCGCGCGAAATCGCCGGAGCCGCCGATCCCGTTCTGGATCTTCGTGCCCATCACGTGCGTCGAGTTCACGTTGCCGTAGATGTCGGCCTCGATCATCCCGTTCATCGCGACGATGCCCAGACGCCGCACCAGTTCCGGATGGTTGCTGATCTCCTGCGGCCGCAGCACGATCTTCGAGCGGAACGTGTCGATCTCGTCGGCGAAGCGCTTCACCGCGTCCGGGCTCAGCGACAACGCGGTCGCCGACGCGAAGCTCAGCGTGCCGTTCGCGAGCAGATCGAGCATGCCGTCCTGGATCACTTCCGTATACGCGGTCAGGTTCGAGAAGCCGCCCTCGCCGAGGCCGGCGAGCACCGCGTTCGTGATGTTGCCGACGCCCGACTGCAGCGGCAGCAGGTTTTCGGGCAGGCGGCCGCGCTTGATCTCGTGGCGCAGGAAATCGATCAGGAGTCCGGCGATCTGCTTCGACGTCTCGTCCGGCGCGGCGAACGCGTTGCTGCGATCGGGCGCGTCGGTCTCGACGATCGCGACGATCTTCTCGGCCGGGCAGCGCAGATACGGCTCGCCGATCCGGTCGTCGCTCTTCACGAGCGGAATCGGCTTGCGGTTCGGCGGCAGCGCGGTGCCGTAATAGATGTCGTGCATCCCGTCGAGGCCGAGCGGCTGCCGCGCGTTCACTTCGAGGATCACGCGCTTCGCCTGGTCGAGCCACGTCTTGTTGTTGCCGACCGACGCCGACGGAATCAGGCGCCCGTCCTCGCGAATGCCCGCGACTTCGACGATCGCGACGTCCAGCTCGCCGAACAGACCGAACCACGCGTACTGCGCGACGTGGCTCAGGTGGATGTCCTGGTAGTCGAGCTCGCCCGCGTTGATCTTGTCGCGCAGCGTCGGATCGGACTGGTACGGCAGCCGCATCGAGATGCCGTCCGCCTTCGCGAGCGCGCCATCCAGCTCGGGCGCGGTCGATGCGCCCGTCAGCACGTTGATGCGGAAGTCTTCGCCGCGCGCGTGGGAAGCCGCGATCCGCGCGGCGAGCGCGGCCGGCACCGCTTTCGGATAGCCGGAGCCGGTGAAGCCGCTCATCGCGACGGTCATGTTCGGGCCGATCAGCGCGGCGGCCTCGTCGGCGGTGCGGACGAGGGAGCGCAGACTGGGGGCGAGGATACGAGAGGTTGGCATGGCTGAATGTCGAACGGTTGTATTAGATCTGGCGACGCAGCGCCGCAGGGGTGTCTCCGGAGTGGCGCGCGCTCCCGGCGCCGGCGGCAGTCGTGGCCGGGTGGCGGAAGCACGGCCGGAGTATCGCAGACCGCACCGCGGCATAGTGTCCGCCCCGTGCAAAAGTAACTTGCCGGATTTGCTGGCTATTTGCCCGAAATCAAATCCGGGCGCGACTTGCGGCGTGGCCTGCTCGACGTTCGGGGGTCGCGGCGGCCTCGGCGAGACGGTACAAAACCTTACACTTTTCTTTCTGTTGCGCGCAATCAGCACGTTCCAGTCATGAAAAAGCAACAAATTACAATTCCGTATATATTTCGCCGATGGACCCAAGAAAAACCGCCGCCAACCGTATTTCGAGCCCGCCGCCCCGCACCTGGGACGCCCGGCTCGCGCGTCGGCTCGTCACGCCGCTCGTCGGCACGCCGGTCACGCCGAACCACCTCACCACGCTGCGCCTCGCGATCGGTCTCGCCGGCGCCTGGTGTCTCGCGCAGCCGGGCTTCGGCTGGATCAACGCCGGCGCGTTGCTGATCGTGCTGTCCAATTTCGTCGATCACACCGACGGCGAGCTCGCGCGGATCAGCGGCCAGTCGAGCAGGCTCGGTCACTTCTACGATCTCGCGAGCGACGCGCTCGTCACGATCGCGCTCTTCGTGAGCATGGGCGCCGGCGTCGTCGCGGCGGGCGGCCAGATGGCCGCGTCGCCGGTGCTGCTCGGCACCGTCGCGGGCGCGGCCGTCGCGCTCATTTTCTTCCTGCGGATGCGCATCGAGTCGCTTGCCGGCAAGGCCGGCACGAAGCAGGCGTTCGTCGGCGGCTTCGAGACCGAGGACGTGCTGTATCTGCTGCCCGTCGTCACGCTGCTCGACGGCGTCGAGCCGTTCCTGCTCGCGGCAGCGATCGGCGCGCCGCTCTTCGCCGCATGGGTCGTGATCGACTACTGGCGCATCGTGCGCCGCGGCGCCGCCGCTGGCGCGCCCAACTCAACCGAAATCCAGCCCTCGAAATGACGATGGACCTCGAAGCACCGGCGGCGCACGGTTCGGCTGACGCCGCCGTCGCCGCGCGCGTGGCCGCGCTCGACCGCGCACGGCTGCGCGACGACTTCGCCCGCCAGGATGCGTTCCTCTATCTGGACGAATTCCTGCCGAAGGATCTCGCCGGCCGCCTCGCCGACTGCGCCCGCGCGCTCCTGCCCGACATCAACCGCAACTATCTGCCGGGCCACAAGCAAGGCGGCAGCGTGAGCCGCCACACGATCGACGAAAAGGCGCCGCTCATCGCCGAGCTGTACCGGTCGAAGGCGCTCGTCGGCCTCCTCGAGACGCTGACGGGCGACAAGCTGCTGCCGTCGCCGGACGACGATCCGCACGCGTACGCGCTGTACTACTACACGAAGCCGGGCGATCACATCGGTTGGCACTACGACACGTCGTACTACGACGGCCGCCGCTACACGCTGCTTTTCGGCGTGATCGACAATTCGACGAGCCGGCTCGACTACGAGCTGCACACGCGCAATCCGGACGCGCCCGACGAGCCGGGCTCGGTGCAGATCGCGCACGGCGGCATCGTGCTCTTCGACGGCGACAAGCTGCGCCATCGCGTGACGCCGCTCGGCGAGAACGAGATTCGCGTGTCGCTCACGTTCGAGTACGTGACCGACCCCGGCATGCGCCCGTGGAAGCGCTTCGTGTCGAACATGAAGGACGCGATCGCGTACTTCGGCTTCCGTCAGGTATTCAGGCAAACGGCAGCACGCCGCCCGTCGCGCTCATGACGCGCACCGGGATGATCCTGCTGTCGCTCGGAACGGCGGCGTTCGTCGCCCTCCTCGCGTGGCAGGGCCTCGGCGCGGTCGCGGCGACGCTCGCGTCGGCCGGCTGGGGGCTCGCGCTCGTCGCGGCGTTCCATCTGGTGCCGCTCGTCGTCGACGCGACGGCGATCGCGGTGATGTTCCGGCCCGGCGAACCCGGCAGCCGGCTCGGCGACGCGCTGCGCGCGCGCTGGGTGGGCGAGGCGGTGAACAGCCTGCTGCCCGCCGGGCAGATCGGCGGGCCGGTGCTGATGGTCCGCTATCTCGCGCAGCGCGGCGCGCGCCTGGCCGACGCGGCGGCCGCGATCACGGTCAGCACGACGATGCAGGCGCTCGCGCAGATGGTGTTCGCGCTCGTCGGCATCGTGGCGTTCAGCGCGTATGCGACGCACGATGCCGCCTCGCATCTGCGCACGCCGGCGCTGGTCGCGACCGCGGTGCTGGGCGGCTGCGCGGCGCTCTTCTATTTCGCGCAGCGCCGCGGCCTGTTCGGGCGCGGGCTGCGCGCGGCGTCGAAGCTGCTCGGCCCGCGCGACTGGTCGTCGCTCGCGACGCGCGCGGACGCGATCGACGACGCGCTCGGCCGGCTGTACCGCGAACGCGCGAAGGTGCGCACAACGTTCGTGCTGAGCTTCATCGGCTGGGTCGTCGGCACCGCGGAGGTATGGCTCGCGCTGCGCTTCCTCGGCCACCCGGTGAGCTGGCTCGACGCGCTGCTTCTGGAGAGCGTCGGGCAGGCGATCCGCGGCGCGGCGTTCGCGATCCCCGGCTCGCTCGGCGCGCAGGAAGGCGGCTATCTGCTGCTCGCGCCGCTCGTCGGCCTGCCGCCCGACGCAGCGCTCGCGCTGTCGCTCGCGAAACGCGCGCGCGAGCTCGCGCTCGGCCTGCCGGGCCTCCTGTACCTGCATTTCAGTGAAAGAAACTGGCAGCGGCGGCGCGCGCCGCAGCCGATCGCCGATTGATCCGACGACGAGACGGTCGGCGTCCTTTGCGTGGAGAACTCATGCGAGCCATCATTCTTGCGGCGGGCCTAGGCCTGCGCCTGCAACTGCCTCCCGAGGCTCAATTCCCGAAGTGCCTGCTGCGCTTCGACGACACGTCGCTCCTCGAGCGGCACCTGCGCGTGCTCGACGCGGCGGGCGTCGACGAGATCGTGCTCGCGCTCGGCTTCCAGTCCGAGAAGGTCGAGGCCGAGCTCGTGCGGCTGAACCGCAGGGCCGAGATCGTGCTCAACCCGCGCTACGACCTCGGCAGCGTGCTGACCGTCCACACGGCCGCCGGCGCGCTCACGCGCGGCGGCGACGTGCTGCTGATGGACGCCGACGTGCTCTACGACGACGCCATCCTGCACGCGCTCGTCGCCGATCCGTCGCGCGCGATCGATCGCCTGCTGATCGACCGCGATTTCGAAACGGGCGACGAGCCCGTCAAGCTGTGCGTGAAGGACGGCGTGCCGGTCGAGCTGCGCAAGCAGCTCGCCGCGGGCCTCGAATACGACACGATCGGCGAATCGGTCGGCTTCTTCCGCTTCAGCGAAGGCGCCGCGCGGCGGCTCGCCGAGATCGTCGCGGGCTACGTCGACGGCGGCCGCGCGAACATGCCGCACGAAGAGGCGGTGCGCGACCTGCTGCTCGAAGGCGGCCGCACGTTCGACATCGCGGACGTGACGGGCTCGCCGTGGATCGAAATCGACTTTCCGGGCGACGTCGCGCGCGCGCGCGACGAAGTCCTGCCGCACATCCAACAACGCACGATAGGGGCCATCCGATGAATGCACGCGAACCGAACTTCACCGAATCGCGCAGCGCGCGGCTGCGGCGGATGCTGACGAGCCCGTCGCTCGAATTCCTGATGGAGGCGCACAACGGCCTGTCCGCGCGGATCGTCCGCGAGGCGGGCTTCAAGGGCATCTGGGCGTCGGGGCTCGCGATCTCCGCGCAGTTCGGCGTGCGCGACAACAACGAAGCGAGCTGGACGCAGGTCGTCGACGTGCTCGAATTCATGGCCGACGCGAGCGACCTGCCGATCCTGCTCGACGGCGATACCGGCTACGGCAACTTCAACAACGTGCGCCGGCTCGTGAAGAAGCTCGAGCAGCGCGGCATCGCCGGCGTGTGCATCGAGGACAAGCAGTTCCCGAAGACCAACAGCTTCATCGACGGCGAGCGCCAGCCGCTCGCCGAGATCGACGAGTTCTGCGGCAAGATCAAGGCCGGCAAGGATTCGCAGAGCGATCCGGATTTCTCGATCGTCGCGCGCGTCGAGGCGCTGATCGCCGGCTGGGGGATGGACGAGGCGCTGCGCCGCGCGAACGCGTATGCGCAGGCCGGCGCCGATGCGATCCTGATCCACAGCAAGCTGTCGCGCCCCGACGAGATCCTGCAGTTCGCGCGCGAATGGAGCGGCCGCGCGCCGCTCGTGATCGTGCCGACCAAGTATTACAGCACGCCGACCGATGTGTTCCGCCAGGCGGGCATCAGCACCGTGATCTGGGCGAACCATCTGATCCGCGCGTCGGCGTCCGCGATGCAGGCGGTCGCGCGCGAAATCCAGGACAGCGAAACGCTCGTCAACGTCGAGGAGCGCGTCGCGAGCGTCAACGAGATCTTCCGGCTGCAGGACGCCGACGAATACTCGGCCGCCGAGCGGATCTATCTGTCGTCGAGCGCGCGCGCGTCGAGTGCGGCGCTCGTGCTCGCGGCGAGCCGCGGCAAGGGGCTCGAGGCCGTCACCGAGGACAAGCCGAAGGTGATGCTGCCGATCGCCGGCAAGCCGCTGTTGCGCTGGCTCGTCGACGGCTTCAAGAAGCAGGGCGTGAACGACATCACGGTCGTCGGCGGCTATCGCGCCGATGCGATCGACACGTCCGGCGTGAAGCTCGTCGTCAACGAGCGGCATGCGCAAACGGGCGAGCTCGCGTCGCTCGCGTGCGCGGCCGAGCGCATGACGGGCGACACCATCGTCTCGTATGGCGATCTGCTGTTCCGCAGCTACATCCTGCGCGATCTCGCGGAGAGCGAGGCGGAGTTCAGCGTCGTCGTCGACTCGTCGCAGACGCAGCCGTCGAACCAGAGCGTGCGCGACTTCGCGTTCTGCTCGGCCGCCGACGACCGCGGGCTGTTCGGCCAGAAGGCGCTTCTGCGCCGCGTGTCGAGCGACGCGAGCGAGGCCGGGCCGCACGGCCGCTGGATCGGCCTGCTGAACGTGCGCGGCGCGGGCGTCGCGCGGCTGAAGGCGATGCTCGACACGCTGAAGGCGCGCGACGATTTCGATGCGCTCGATCTGCCGGCGCTCCTGAACGCGCTCATCGACGCGGGCGAGCAGATCGAGGTGCAGTACGTGCACGGCCATTGGCGCGGCGTCAACGATCTCGACGACTTCCGCCGCGCGGGCGATTTCGCGCACGGCCAGACGCCGTATGCGGAGCAGAACGCGGGCAACGGGGACGCGCGATGATCGAAGCCGCACAGTTCGTCGAGGCGGCGCGCGAGCGCGGCTTCGACTGGTACGCGGGCGTCCCCTGCTCGTACCTGACGCCGTTCATCAATTACGTGCTGCAGAATCCGGCGCTGCATTACGTGTCGGCGGCCAACGAAGGCGATGCGGTCGCGCTCGTCGCGGGCGCGACGCTCGGCGGCCGGCGCGGAATCGCGATGATGCAGAACTCGGGGCTCGGCAACGCGGTGAGTCCGCTCACGTCGCTCACGTGGACGTTCCGGCTGCCGCAACTGCTGATCGTCACGTGGCGCGGCCAGCCGGGCGTGCCCGACGAGCCGCAGCACGCGCTGATGGGCCCGATCACGCCCGCGATGCTCGACACGATGGAAATTCCGTGGGAGACGTTTCCGACGCAAGCCGACGCGATCGGTCCGGCGCTCGACCGCGCGATCGCGCACATGGACGCGACGGGCCGCCCGTATGCGCTCGTGATGCAGAAAGGCAGCGTCGCGCCTTACGCGCTCGAACACGCGGCGATGCCCGAGCGTCGCGCGCACGTCGCCGCGCGCGCGACGCCGCGCGCCGCCGCGCCCTCGGCATGGCCGACGCGCCATGACGCGCTCGCGCGTATCGTCGCGCGCACGCCGGCCGACTCGACGGCCGTGCTCGCATCGACGGGCTTCTGCGGCCGCGAGCTGTACGCACTCGACGATCGCCCGAACCAGCTCTACATGGTGGGTTCGATGGGCTGCGTGACGCCGCTCGCGCTCGGCCTCGCGCTCGCACGGCCGGACCTGACCGTCGTCGCGCTCGACGGCGACGGCGCCGCGCTGATGCGCATGGGCGCATTCGCGACGCTCGGCGCGTACGGGCCGTCGAACCTCGTGCATCTGCTGCTCGACAATGGCGCGCACGAATCGACGGGCGGCCAGGCGACGGTATCGCAATACGTGTCGTTCGCGAACGTGGCGGCCGCGTGCGGCTACGCGACGGCGATCGAGGGCGACGACCTCGGCGTGCTCGACGCGGCGCTCGACGCGGCGCGCGCGGGCGCGCAGGCGGCGAAGCAAGGCGGCGCGCACTTCGCGCGCCTGTCGATCCGCACGGGCGTGCCCGACGGCCTGCCCCGCCCGACCGTGACGCCCGTCGACGTGAAGACGCGCCTGATGCGCCACCTCGGCGCGACGCCAGCCTGACAAGGAGTACGAAGATGCTGTTGCTGAACCCCGGTCCCGTCACGCTGACGGAGCGCGTGCGCAAGAGCCTGCTGCAGCCGGACCTCTGCCATCGCGAAAGCGAGTTCTTCGATTTGCAGGACGAGGCGCGCGCGCGGCTTGTCGCCGCGTACGCGCTCGATCCGGCCGAGTGGAGCGCGGTGCTGATGACGGGCTCCGGCACGGCCGCGGTCGAGAGCATGATCGCCGCGCTCGTGCCGGAAAACGGCAAGCTGCTCGTGATCGAGAACGGCGTGTACGGCGAGCGGATCACGCAGATCGCGACGCAGTACCGGATCGCGCACGACGTGCTGAAACATGACTGGATGCAGGCGCCGGATCTCGCGCGCGTCGCCGGGAAGCTCGACGCGGATCGCGCGATCACGCACGTCGCGGTGATCCATCACGAAACGACGACGGGCCGCCTGAACGACCTCGCCGCGCTCGCCGCCGTGTGCCGCGCGCGCGGCGTGCGGCTGCTCGTCGACGGCGTGAGCAGCTTCGGCGCGGAGGCGATCGATTTCGCGGGCGGCGACATCGACGCGGTCGCCGCGACCGCGAACAAGTGCCTGCACGGCGTGCCGGGCGCGGCGTTCGTGATCGTGCGCCGCCGCGCGCTCGCCTCGGCCGAGAGCCGCACGTATTACCTCGATCTCGGCCGGCTCGCGAAGCTGCAGGACGCGCGCAACACGCCGTTCACGCCGTCGGTGCACGCGTACTACGCGCTCGTCGAGGCGCTGCGCGAGTTCGACGAAGCGGGCGGCTGGCGCGCGCGCCACGCGCGCTACGCGGCGCTCGCCGAGCAGGTGCGCGCGGGCCTCGCCGCGCGCGGGATGCCGCTCGTGCTGCCGGACGGCGAATCGTCGGTCGTGCTGCGCGCGTACCGGCTGCCCGCCGGCGTCACGTACGAGCAACTGCACGACGGCCTCAAGGCGCGCGGCTTCGTGATCTATGCGGGTCAGGGCGGGCTGTCGAGCGCGTTGTTCCGCGTGTCGACGATGGGCGCGATCGAGCCCGCGGACGTCGAACGGCTGCTCGACGGATTCACGGCGCTCACGCGCTGACGCGCCTCCGTCGCCGGGCGGCGCCTCGCTCGAACCCCGCGGCACCGCTTTTTTCGCGAGCGGTTCCGCGCCGCGCGGTGCCGGCTGTCGCGCCAGGCATCGATGACGGCCGGCCCGCGTGCGAACGATCCGCGGCACTGCGTGCTCACCGCGATGGACAGCGCATCATGCTTAGGTTAGCGTAACGATCGATCCCGCCGCGGCGCGCATCGCGTGCGGCGGTCAGCGTTTTCGCCCACTCCGCTGTTTCATGACGTCGACCTTACAATCCCGCCTGCCCGGCTTCGCCCGCAACGCGTTGCGTCCGGTGCTCGATCCCTATCGCCGCTATCGGCACGCGAAACTGATCCATGCGGCGCGCGTCGCGCTGAGCGTGCTCGCCTCGATCGCGCTGACGACCGGCCTGCACGTTCCGCACGGCGAATGGGCGACGATCACGGTGCTGATCGTGATCGGCGGGCTCCAGCATCACGGCAACATCCGCAAGAAGGCCGCCGAGCGCGCGCTCGGCACGCTGATCGGCGCGATCGCCGGCCTGTCGCTGATCCTGCTGCAAACCACCGTGCATCTGTCGCCGCTCACGTTTCTCGTGATGAGCGTCGCGTGCGGCGTCTGCGCGTATCACGCGATCGGCAAGGCCGGCTACATCGCGCTCCTGTCCGCGATCACGATGGTGATCGTCGCCGGCCACGGCGACAACGAGATCGCCGACGGCCTCTGGCGCGCGGTCAACGTGCTGGTCGGCATCGTGATCGCGCTCGCGTTCTCGTTCGCGCTGCCGCTGTACGCAACCTACTCGTGGCGCTACAAGCTCGCCGACGCGCTGCGCGGCTGCGCGGCCGTCCACGCGCGGATCGCGGGCGAGCGCTACGTGAGCGACAACGAGCACCTGAAGGACATGGCGAAGCTCAACGCGCTGCTCGTGCAGCTCCGTTCGCTGATGCCGTCGGTATCGAAGGAGATCTCCGTGTCGATGCCGCAGCTCGAGGCGATCCAGCGCGGCCTGCGGCTGTGCATGAGCTCGCTCGAGATCCTGTCGAACCTGCAACCCGGCGAGGACGACGAAGCAGGCAGACGCTTCGTCCAGATCCAGATGAAGGCGGACAACCGGCGGGTCCAGGAAATGCTCGTCGGCGCCGGGCGCGCGCTGAAGTTCGGCACGCCGAGCCGGCTCGGGCCGCCGCACCGGCAGGCCATGCCGGCCGGCGAGCAGGTGCCGCCCACGCACTTGTCCGGCTACGTCTCGCTGACGGCGAAGCTCTCGCACGAGATCGAGCAGCTCAGGCAGCGTCTGCACGACACCGCGCCGCAATGGAATATCTGAGCGCGCCGTCACCGCCGCGGCGCGCCCGATCAGGCGTCCGAGCACGAAGCACACGCCGATCGCGCCGCTGAACAGGCCGAGCTGCGCGCTCGTGTAATGGAAACGCGTTTGCAGCAGCAGCATGATCGTCTGCAGATGGAGACCGTGCCGACCTGCATCAGAAAGAACACGGCCGACAGAAACGCGACGCTCGAATGGATCGCCGCCTGATGGATCGCGCGCAGCGGCATCAACGGATCGACGCGCAAGCGGCCGTCTCGCGCGGCGGCTCGGGCACGTGCCGCGCGTGCTCGCCGCGCATCCGTTCATCCGCGTGCTCGGCCTCTTCGACGCTCGAGCGATTGCGCCTCCTCGACGCGAAGCGCTCGAGCGTCGATGCGCCCGATCGACGCCGCGATCGGCACGAGCCATTGGCGGCCGGTCTATGAGCTGCTGCGCGCCGGCGGGCTTCGATCTGCATGCGCTCTATCCCGCCGCGCGGCCCGTGCCCGCGAAGACGCGGATGATGCTGTCGATGCTCGGCAGGCATTTGCCGGAGGCGATCGTGCGATGAGGCGGCGAGGCGGTTTCGGCGCGCGGCGTTACGAAACGCCGCGAGTGAATACCGAGCATCCGAGCGCCCGAGCGCCCGAGCATCACGACCGTCGAAAATCCGGGTTGACCGACATCCGCCTCATAACGTATCGTTTTGATACGTTATATTGCCGGGTACGCCGCCCATGCATTCCCGTTTCGACCGCTTCAGAACCACCCCGCTCGGACAGCAGCTCGCAGCGTTGATCGAGCAGCCGGAGCGTTACATCGAATTCGCCGCGCTGTCGCGCGTCGGCGTTGCCGCGATCGCCGCCGTCGCCGACGAAATCGCGCGGAAATTCCCCGAGATCGAGCACGATACGACCGCCAGGCAGTTTTGCGGCGCGATGGTCGCCGACGTGATGCGCCGCCACGGTCACGAGGTCGTTCAAGCGCGGGGGCGCGTCGGCGGCGCGTTGTTCAGCTACGGCGCGGTATTCGGCCCGCAGCCGAATCGGCCGCCGTTCGCGGAAGTCGTCGGCCTGCTCGCACGGATGCCGGCGGCACTCGCCGATGCGATCGCACGCATTCCAGCCGAACAGCGTGCGCAACGGCCGCCCGGGACCGGCTTCGCGCTCGTCGAACACGCATGCCACCTGCGCGACCTCGATGCGATCTTCGCCGAGCGGATTCGCGCGGTCCGGACCACGCCTCTGCCGGCGATCGAATCGGTCGACGGCACGGCGCTTGCCGAGCAGCGCGGCTATCTGCGGGAGAATCTCGACGAAGCCGTTCGCGCATTCCGCGAGTCGCGACAACGCCTGTGCGCGTCGCTGCGAAAGCTGCGGCCGGATCAACTGACGCGCTGCGGCATCCGCGACGGCGTGCGACGAATGACGCTCGAAGAACTCGTGCGCGAGTGGCTCGACCACGATCGCACGCATTGCCTCGAACTCGACGAACTCCGTGCGGAGCTGAACCAGGCCGCCGCGCCTCATCGGCATCGGGAACGCTCATGAACGCCTCGCCGCCCGTCGTCTTCGTCCACGGATTCATCGGCCGCCTCGGCATGCATGGCAGCGCGTCGCAGCGCACCGCGCCCGATCTGCTCGGTTACGGCGAGCATCGCGCCGCGCCGCCCGAATCGATCACGCTCGGCGCACAAGTCGAGCATCTGCGCGCGTTCGTCGATGCGCATGCCGGCGGGACGCCCGTCGACATGGTCGGGCACTCGGTCGGCGGCGCGATCGCCATGCTGTTCGCGCACGCCCATCCGGCACGCGTTCGGCGCATCGTCAACGTCGAAGGCAATTTCACGCTGGCCGACGCGTTTTGGTCGGCGTCGGTCGGCCGGATGAGCGAGCCCGACGCGCAAGCGATGCTCGACGGCTTTCGCGCCGATCCGCTCGGATGGCTCGGCGGCGCGGTCGATGCGCCCACGCCCGCGATGCGGGAGACGGCGATCCGCTGGCTCAATCATCAGCCGGCGTCGACGCTTCGCGCGATGGGGCGATCGGTCGTCGAAACGACCGGCGACACCGGCTATCTCGCTGCGCTCGCGCAGGTGTTCGAACGCCATCCGGTGCATTTGATCGCAGGCGAACGCTCGCGCGCCGGATGGAACGCGCCGGATTGGGCGCTCGCGCAATGCGCAGGCCACCACGTCATCGACGGTTGCGGCCATCTGATGATGATCGAGCGGCCCGATGCGTTCTCGACATTGATCGATCGATGTCTCGCGTCCTGACGGTCGCGACGTCACGCCACGCGCCGCCGCTCGCGACGAATGTCCGTTCGCCGCTCGATGCGCGGAATTCGCCACGGACGTTCAGTTCGTCACGCGCATTCCTTCGGATTGCTGACCGCGCATTCGCGCATTTCATCGCCTGCGACGCCGGCAATGTCATGCCGCCCGCGGCAAAGAGCGGCGGCAGCGCACCGCGGCGGCCATGAACGCCGCGCTCGATGCGGCGGTGACGACGGCCATCGGTCGCGCGGAGCCATCGGACAGCCCGCTCAGCATCCCGCCGCATGCGGCCGTCATCGCCATCTGAATGAAGAAGAACAATCCGGAAGCGGTGCCCGCGATCTTCGCGAACGGCTGCAGCACCGCAAACTGGCAAGCCGGGATCGAGACGCCGACCGACACCATGACGACGAACATCGGCAACGCGATCGACCAGACGGACGGCGATGCGGCGGAGGTCCAGATCCACAGCGCGGCCGCGCCGCACAGATTGACGACCGCGGCCGACGCGACGATCGCGTCGATTCCGAATCGCCCGCTGGCTCGGCGAAACACGCTCGAACCGATCAGGTAGCCGAGCACGGTGATTCCGAATATCGCCGCATAGACGGCGCCGGATACGTGAAGCGTCCGTTGAAACAGCGCCGACGATTCGGCGATGAACGGAAAATACGTGCAATAGACGAAGCCGATCGCGAGCGAGTAGCGAACGAACCGGCGATCGCGAAGCAGCGACAGGTAAGTCTTCGGCAGGCTCGCATCGCGCTCGCTGCCCATCGCGCGCACGCGCGTCTCCGGCAGGTAGCGATGCACCATCAGCGCGGCCGCCGCCCCGCCGAACGCGAGCAATGCGAAGACGCCGCGCCAGCCGAGCCAATGCGCGACGCATTGCCCGGCAAGCGGCGCGACGACGGGCGACAACGCCATGCCCGCCGATATCCGGCTGAGCATCGTCGCCTGCATCGCCGCATCGAAGCGCTCGCGAACGATCGCGCGGCCGATCACGGTGCCGCTGCAGCCGCCCAGCGCCTGGCAGACTCGCGCGACGACGATGGCCGGCATGCTCGTCGCCATCGCGCACGCGACGGTCGCGCCGAAATACACGAGCATGCCGGCGAGCAGCACCGGCCTGCGCCCGTAACGGTCGGACAGCGGGCCGGACACCAGCATCGACAGCGCGTAGCCGACCATGTACATCGTCAGCGTCAGTTGCATCTGCGCGTCGGTGCCGTGAAGCGCGTCCGCCATCGCGGGCAGCGACGGCAGGTACGCGTCGATCGTCGCGCGCGGCAGGCAGACGACGAGCATCAGCAAGCATGGCCAGCCCCAGTCGGGCAGTGTGTTTTTGTCGGTCGCGTTCATTCGGGCAAGGTCCACGCGGCCCGGATCGAATGGCCGCAGGCCAGAATGTAAAGGCGATGTGGTATAAGCCGAAGAACCACTTGATCGAAACCTGAATAGACCACTATGACGCGAGGGAAAACCGCGATCCCGCTCGACCTGCCGCGCCCGCCCGGCTTGTCCGAGCGCTCCGCGCAATCGAAGCAGGACTGCATCGGCGACGCGCTGCGCGACGCCATCTTGCGCAAGCTGTTGCCGGGCGGCAGCCTGCTGCCTTCCACCCGGACGCTCGCCGCGCGATGGGGCGTCGCGCGCGGCACGGTCGAGGCGGCGTTCGACCGCCTCTGCGCGGAAGGCTACATCGCCCGCGCGCACGGCTCGGGCACGCGCGTGAGCGCCGTCGTCCCCGACGACTATCTGGCGCCCGCGCAACGTCCGGCGAAGCACGCGTCCCGTCCGCGCAGCGAGCCGGCCGGCAAGATCGCGCGAAACCGCGCGGCCGAACCGGCTGGTCCGGATGGTCCGGTCCGCGCCGGCGTGCCGTTCGTCGCGCGTCTGGCCGACCCCGCCCTGCTGCCGATGCAAACCTGGAAGCGGCACGTCGGCAAAGGGCTGTCCGAAGCGACGCCGGCCGAGCTCTGCGCGTTACCGCCGCAGGGCGCCGAGCCGCTGCGCGCGCGGATTGCCGACTATCTCGGCCAATATCGCGGCATCGCGTGCAGCGCGGCCGACATCTTCATCACGACCGGCATCCGGCATTCGATCGATCTGATTGCCCGCACGATCGCCGGCAACGAGAGCCGGATCGCGATCGAGGATCCCGGCTATCGAACCGCGCGGCGAATTTTCGAGCTGGCCGGCGCCGAATCGATCTGCGTTCCGGTCGACCCGGAAGGCATCGACACGAACGCGTTGAGCGCGCATCGCCGTGTCGCGGCCGCGTATGTGACGCCCGCGCATCAATCGCCGCTCGGCGTGACGATGTCGGTCTCGCGGCGTCTCGACCTGCTCGACTGGGCGCATGCGCGGCGCGCGTGGGTGATCGAGGACGACTACGACGGCGAATTCGGCTATCAGTCCGCGCCGCTGCCTGCGCTGAAATCGCTCGACGTGCGCGATCGCGTGATCTACTGCGGCTCGTTCAACAAGACGCTTTTTTCGGGAATTCGCGTGGGCTTCATGGTCGTGCCGGCGGCGCTGCGCTCGGCGATGTCGGCGCTCGCGCAAGCCGTCGGGCGCTCGGTCGGCACCACGGAGCAACTCGCGCTGGCGAGCTTCGTCGGCAGCGGCGATTTCGCGAAGCATCTGCGGACGAGCCGCCACGCGTACCTGCAGCGCCGCGATGCGGTGCTCGAGCAGCTTCGCCGGCACGCGCACGGCCAGTACGCGATTTCCGGCGAGCATGCCGGATTTCATTTCGTGCTGTGGCTCGGACACGGAATCGACGAACGCGCGTTCGTCGCGGATGCGGCAAAAGCCGGCCTCGCGCTCGAGCCGCTGCACGCGTTCCGCACGCGCGCGGCGCTGCCCGCGGGCGTCGTCGTCGGCTATTCGGCGTTGAGCGTCGCGCAAGCGCGTTACGCGGGGAAAAAGCTCGGGCAGTTGCTCGCCGGCATGCGGCGCGACGCCGCTGCGCCGCGCACCCTTCGCGCGGATCACGACGCCGGATCGAGCGGCTCCACCGTCACGCCGACGGTCAGCACCTGATCGGCGCCGCCGCCGCGAATGACCCCGCGCAACGGCGTCACGTCCGCGTAATCGCGGCCGACCGACAGCATCACGTAATCGTCGCCGGGCGCGCGATCGTTGGTCGGATCGAGCTGCAGCCAGCCGGCGTCCTCGGGCCAGGCCGGATCGTAGACCTCGACCCACGCATGCGACGCGTCCGCGCCGATCAATCGCGGCTGCCCCGGCGGCGGCTGCGTCAGCAGGTAGCCGCTCACGTAGCGCGCGGCGAGCCCGAGCGAGCGCAGCGCGCCGATCATCACGTGCGCGAAATCCTGGCACACGCCCTGGCGCAGCGCGAGCGCGTCGAGCGCGGTCGTGCCGACGTCGGTACTGTCCGGCGTATACGCGAAATCCGCGTGAATGCGGCGCATCAGCTCCCACGCGGCCTGCACGAGCGGGCGGCCCGGCGTGAAGCTCGCCGCCGCATAGGCGGCGAGATCCGGATGGCATGCGACGTGCGGCGACGCGAACACGAATTCGCTCGCCGGATCGAACGGCCGCCCCGCGCGAAACGTCAGGCACTCGCGCACCACTTCCCACGCGCTCGCGCATCCGTCGCTCGGCGCAGCGATCGCGGGCGGGGGCTCGCCGCGCTTGCCCGCCGACAGCGCGGGCGGCGCGACGCGCACGACGCTGCGGCTGCGCACGAACAATGCTTCGTGCGGCTGATTGAGCGCGAACGACGTGCGCTCGTTGCCGAACGAATCGGTATCGACGACGAGCCCTTCGGCGCGCGGATCGATCTCGAGCGAGAACTCGAGCACGCGCTGCCGCGGCGTCTCGAGCGGCCGCAGACGCGCCTGATGCTGCGCGGATTCGACGCGCGCCGCATAGCGATAGCGCGTGTCGTGCGTGACGCGCAGCAGCGCGCCGCGCGCCGGCTCCGCGCGCACGGCCGCCTTGCGCGCGCGGGCGCCCGTCTTCGCGTTCGCAGGCGATTGCTTCGTCATCCCCATAGCGACCTGCCCGCGTCGCGCACGTGGCTGAAATAGCGCTCGCCGATTCGGTTCGACACATCCCGCGCCGCCTTGCAGCACGCTTGCAGGCGCGCGAGCAGCGCCGCGTGGCGGCCGTCGCCGTCCGTCTCGCACAGCACATGCAGCGGCCAGCCGGCGATGTCCGGAATGCCGTCGGCAAGCTCCGACAGCGCATAGCCTTCGCTGCGCTCGACCTTCGACAGCCGGCCCCGCAGCGCCTGCGCGACCCACGCGAGCGAACGCGGATTGTCGGTATCGAGCACGACGAGCGACAGCAGCGGCGCGACATCGAAGCAGCGCTGGAAGCGCGAGCGGAACGTGATGCCGCTGTCGAACAGCTCGAGCACGAGCTCGAGGCCCTCCTGCTTGTGGATCGCGCCGCCGTCGAACGCGTGGCCGAGCACGTCGCCCAGGAATTCGAGGCGATCGATCTGGCGGCCGATCGACAGCAGGCGCCAGCCGTCGTCGCGCGTCATGTTGTCGGTCTGCGCGCCCGTGATCGCCGAGAGCAGCAGATTCAGCCACTCGAGACGCAGCAGCGCGTCGTTGCCGAGTTGTTCCTCGGGCTCGGCGGCGGCGTCGCCGGCTTCGTCGAACAGTTGCGTCGCGTCGTCGATCAGGCGCCACTGCTCGCGCGACAGCCGCTCGCGTATCGCCGCCGCCGCGCCGCGCATCCCGAACAGGCACGACGCGATCCCCGTCGAGCGATCCGCGCGAGGCGTGAGCGAGAGCGTCAGCGCCTGCTGGAACGCGCGCGGCGCATCGACGGCCGACGGCGCGTCGGCAGGCAGCAGGCCGTTGTCGCGGCACAATGCATCGAGCAGATGCAGGTGGATGGGCGTCTCGACGTCGTCCTCGCCGCGCAGCCGCTCGAGCGCCGCGCGCGCGAGCCGCGTCAAATTCGTCGCGCGCTCGGTATAGCGGCCGAGCCAGAACAGGTTCTCGGCCGCGCGGCTCGCTATCGCGCGCGATCGCTCCTGCAGGTCGTCCGGGCCCAGGTGCGTCTGCAACAGCGTCGTCGGATCGACCGCGCCTTCCGTCATCACCCAGGCATCGACGCTGCTGCCGCCGCGCGGCATCGGCGCGTTGAACAGTTCGTCGCGCGTGCCGACGCGCGCGAGGCCGCCCGGCAGCACGCGCCACGAGAGCGCGCCGTCCGCGAGCGCGAACACGCGCAGCAGCAGCGGCCGCGGCACGATCCGCGCGCCGCCGTCGCCCATGCCCGCGCCCCCCGCCCATGTCGGCGCCAGCGACGGCGGCAGGTCCGCCTGGATCGTGTAGTGCGCGGGCTGCGCGGCGATCCGCGCGCGCCATTCGGCGAGCTGCGGCGGCGCAAGCCGCGCGCCGATCACCGGCTCGAACACGCCGCCCACTTGCACGCTCGCGGGAAATGTCGGCTTCACGATGCTGCGCGCGAGAAGCGGCAGCGCTTCGTCGCACGCCGCCTGCTCGCCGCACCACCACGACGGCACAGCGGGCAGCGACAGCGTCTCGCCGAGCAGGCTCTGCGCGAGGCGCGGCAGGAAGCCGAGAATGCCGGGAGATTCGACGAAGCCCGAGCCCGGCAGGTTCGCGAGCAGCACGTTGCCCGCGCGCACCGCCTGCATCAGCCCCGGCACGCCGAGCAGCGAATCGGGGCGCAGTTCGAGCGGGTCGAGCCATTCGTCGTCGACGCGCCGCAGGATGCCGTGCACCGGCTCGAGCCCGCGCAGCGTCTTCAGATAGACGCGCTGGTCGCGCGCCGTCAGGTCGCCGCCTTCGACGAGCGTGAGGCCCAGGTAGCGCGCGAGATACGCGTGCTCGAAATAGGTCGCCGCGTGCGGGCCCGGCGTCAGCAGCACGATGCGCGAGTTCTTCCGCGCGGGGCTCAGCGCCTGCATGCTCTGCAGCAGTGCGCGATAGCTCGCGGCGAGCCGCTGCACGTGCAGGCCGCGAAACGCGCGCGGGAAGAGCCGCGACACGATCAGCCGGTTCTCCAGAAGATAGCCGAGCCCCGACGGGCCTTGCGTATGCTGCGCCATCATCCGCCACGCGCCGTCCGGCCCGCGCGCGAGATCGAACGCGACGACGTGCAGCCACGTACCGCCCGGCGCGCGCGCGCCGCACATCGGCCGCAGATAGCCCGGATGCCCGGTGACGAGCGCGGGCGGCAGCAGCCCGCGGCGCAGGATCGTCTGTTCTCCGTAGAGATCGGCGAGGATCGCGTTGAGCAGGCGCACGCGCTGCAGCACGCCGCGCTCGATGGCCGCCCAGTCGTCGGGCGCGACGATGAGGGGCAGCAGGTCGAGCGACCACGGCCGCACCGCGCCGCCGCCCGCCGCCCGCTCGTGCGGATGATAGGCGAGCCCGTTCTCGCGCATCCGGCGCTGCAGCGCATCGGCGCGGCGGTCGAGATCGGCGAAGCCGACGCTGCCGAGCTGCGTGAAGAACGCGCGCCACGCGGGCGCGAGCGACGCGCTCGACAGCACGGCCGCGCCGCCGCGCAGTTCGTCGTAGCGGCCCGTGACCGCGGGCGCGGCGAGCGCCGCGCCGAGCTCGGCCGCGTCCTGCTGCGAACCCGTATCGAATAGCGTCTGCATCGCGTCGGCGGTCAGATCGTCGTCGGAGGAAAGTGAAAGCACGATTCGATTTTTCAAAGGCGGCGGCGCCGGGCCGCCGTCGCGTCGCGAACGCCGCGCGCACGCGGCGCGCGCCGCCCGTCGATGTCGAATCCTAACATTCCTGCCCGGTACCATATGCCCGGCACGCCTGGCGCGCTACGTCCGCACGCCGCGCGTCGCGGCGACGCGGGCGCCGTTGCCGCGGCCTTCGACGCGCCCCGCACCCGCACCCGCACGCGCTCGCGCATCCGCTCAGCCACGCCGCAAATCCAGCGTGAACGGGAACTCGCGGCTCGGTGCGGCCGGCTCGACCGTCATCGTGCCCGGCGTATGCCCCATCGACACGAAGCGCGCGAGTCGCCGGCTCTCGGCTTCGTATGCGTTCACCGGGAACGTGTCGTAATTGCGGCCGCCCGGATGCGCGACGTGATACCGGCAGCCGCCGAGCGAGCGCCGCATCCATGTGTCGACGATGTCGAACGTGAGCGGCGCGTGCACGCCGATCGTCGGATGCAGCGCCGACGGCGGCGCCCATGCCTTGTAACGGACGCCCGCGACGTATTCGCCGGCGGTACCCGTCGGCTGCAGCGGCAGCGCGCGGCCGTTGACGGTCACGACGTAGCGGCTGTCGTTCAGCCCGCTCACCTGAACTTCGAGCCGCTCGAGCGACGAATCGACGTAACGCACGGTGCCGCCGATCGCCCCCTCCTCGCCCATCACGTGCCACGGCTCGAGCGCGCCGCGCAGCGCGAGCGCGACGCCGCGCGCCGCGATCCGCCCGAACAGCGGAAAGCGGAATTCGAGGTGCGGCGCGAACCACGCCGGATCGAACGCGAAGCCCGCGTCGCGCATCTCGGTCAGCACGTCGTCGAAATCCATCCCGACGAAGGTCGGAAGCAGGAAGCGATCGTGCAGCGCGGTGCCCCAGCGCGCGAGCGGCGTCGTGTACGGCGCGCGCCAGAAGCGCGCGATCAGCGCGCGCAGCAGCAGTTGCTGAACGATGCTCATCCGCGCGTGCGGCGGCATCTCGAACGCGCGCAGTTCGAGCAGGCCAAGGCGCCCCGTCGCCGAATCCGGCGAATAGAGCTTGTCGATGCAGAATTCGCTGCGATGCGTGTTGCCCGTCACGTCGATCAGCAGATTGCGCAGCA
The DNA here is from genome assembly GCF_001546925.1 of Burkholderia sp. MSMB1588. Lineage (NCBI taxonomy): Bacteria > Pseudomonadati > Pseudomonadota > Betaproteobacteria > Burkholderiales > Burkholderiaceae > Burkholderia > Burkholderia sp. MSMB1588. Next base: position 57,341 of record NZ_CM003770.1, read on the forward strand.
CGCGGTCGACGAGCCACGGCGGCATCTCCTCGCCGTGGCGCAGTTTGTTGCGGCGGATCTCGGCGAACGCGACGTCGAGCTCGTGGAGCTGATCGTCGCGTGCCTCGTCGACGCGCGGCGCCTGGCTCGTCGGGCCGATGAACAGGCCCGAGAACAGATAGGACAGCGACGGATGGTTGTGCCAATACGCGATCAGGCTCGCGAGCAGATCGGGACGGCGCAGGAACGGGCTGTCAGCGGGCGTCGCGCCGCCGAGCACGAAGTGATTGCCGCCGCCCGTGCCGACGTGCCGCCCGTCGACCATAAACTTCTCGCTCGACAGCCGCGATCGATACGCGGCGTCGTACAGGAATTCGGTGTGCTGAACGAGCTCGTCGAAATCGTGCGCGGGATGGATGTTCACCTCGATCACGCCGGGATCGGGCGTCACCTGCAGCATCTTCAGCCGCGCGTCGCGCGGCGGCGGATAGCCTTCGAGCACGAGCTTCGCGTCGAGCGACTCGGCGGTGAGCTCGATCGCGGTCAGCAGATCGAGATAGTCGTCGAGCGCCGCGATCGGCGGCATGAACACGTAGAGCACGCCGTTGCGCACCTCGACGCACAGCGCGGTGCGCGTGATCCACGCGGCGGATTCGAAGCGCTGCGGATGACGTGCGGCGTCGGCCGCGCTCACCGCGCCCGCATGCTCGCCGGCGCGCGCCTGCATCACGGTCCGCGCGGGCGCCGCGGCATCGCGCGCGGCCGCGCCCGGATCGCGCGGCACGCCGTAGCCGCCGCCCGCATAGCGGGCGCGCAGTGCGCTCGCGTCGGGCAACGCGTCCTGCGGCGCAAACGGATCGCGCTCGACGAGATACGGATAATCGCCGCGGCTCACCCAGGGCAGCGAATCGAGCGGCAGACGATAGCCCATCGGCGAATCGCCCGGCACGAGATACATCCGCTCGTCGCGGAAGAACCACGGGCCCGTCTCCCAGCGCGGCCCCGCGAGCGCGGGGTTCGGCGCGAGCGGCTTGAGCGGCAGCACGTAGCCGATCACGCTGTCCAACTGCTGCGAAAACACCTTGCGCAGGCGCGCGCGCTCGAGCTCGTCGTCGAGCCGCGCGTCGAACGGATCGACGTTCACGGGCAGCCGCCGCTCGCGCCACAGGTAGTACCAGACGTCTTCGTAGCCTGGCGTCACGTAGTCGCTCGTCAAGCCGAGACGCGCCGCGAGCGCGCGGATGAAGCGCCCGGCGTCCGCGGTCGTGTACGCGGCGGGCTCGCGCTCGTCGGCGAAGCGCGCCGGATCGCGCCAGACGGGCTCGCCGTCCGCGCGCCAGAATACGGACAGCGCCCAGCGCGGCAACTGCTCGCCCGGATACCACTTGCCCTGGCCGAAGTGCAGGAAGCCGCCCGCGCCGTACTCGGCGCGCAGCTTCTGCACGAGCGACGTCGCATAGCCGCGCTTCGTCGGCCCGAGCGCATCCGTGTTCCATTCGGCGCCGTCGCGGTCGTCGATCGACACGAACGTCGGCTCGCCGCCCTGCGTGAGGCGCACGTCGCCCGCGTTCAAATCGGCATCGACCTGCGCGCCGAGCCGCAGCACGCGCTGCCAAGCTTCGTCCGTGTACGGCTTCGTCACGCGCGGCGATTCGTGGATCCGCATCACGCGCATTTCGTGCTCGAACTCGACCTCGCATTCGTCGACGAGCCCCTCGACGGGCGCGGCGCTCGTCGGCTGCGGCGTCGCGGCGAGCGGGATGTGCCCCTCGCCCGCGAGCAGCCCCGACGTCGGGTCGAAGCCGATCCAGCCCGCGCCCGGCAGATACACCTCGCACCATGCATGCAGATCGGTGAAGTCGACCTCGGTGCCGCTCGGGCCGTCGAGCGACTTCACGTCGGGCGTCAGTTGAATCAGATAGCCGGACACGAAGCGCGCGGCAAGGCCGAGATGGCGGCAAAGCTGCACGAGCAGCCAGCCGCTGTCGCGGCACGAGCCCGACGCGAGCGCGAGCGTCTGCCCGGGCGTCTGCACGCCCGGCTCGAGCCGCACGACGTAGCGGACGTCGCGCTGCAGCCGCTGGTTCAGCGCGACGAGGAAGTCGACGGTGCCCGCCGGCGCGCGGTCGATCGATTCGACATACGAACGAAACGCGTCGGACGCGCTCGTGTCGGGATCGCACGCGAGATACGGCGCGAGCTCGCGGCGCAGCGCGCCGCCGTAGTCGAACGGAAAGGTTTGCGCATGCTCTTCGAGGAAGAAGTCGAACGGGTTGTAGACCGACATCTCGGCGACGAGATCGATCGCGATCTCGAACGTGCGCGTGCGCTCGGGAAACACGAGCCGAGCCATGTAGTTCGCGAACGGGTCCTGCTGCCAGTTGACGAAGTGCTGCACAGGATCGACCTTCATCGAATACGAGAGGATCGGCGTGCGGCAATGCGGCGCGGGCCGCAGGCGCACGATCTGCGGCCCGAGATGGACGAGCCGGTCGTAGCGATAGCGGGTGACGTGGTGAAGCGCGACGTGAATGGACATGACGTGGGCCGTTCGGTGCGGTTGCGGGGACGGTCGGGTGCGACGCGCGGCGGCGCGGCGGCATCGCGAGCCACGCGCCGCCGTTGGCCGCGCCGCTGCGCGCGGCGCGCGCGTCAGACGAGTTCCGGGGACTGGATCACGCTGATCTCGACGCCGACCGGCTTCGCGCCCGGACCGTACACCGGCATCGCGTCGCGATAGTCGAGACCCGCCGCGAGGCGCACGTAGCGCTCGTCCGGGCAGCGGTTCATGAACGGATCGAAGCCGACCCAGCCGAGCCCTTCGACGTACGCCTCGGCCCACGCATGGCCCGATTGCGGTTGCGTCGCGACCGCGGTTTCCTGCATCGCGACGCTCGTGCGGCGCGATGCATCGCCCGGCGCCTCGTGCACGCCATCCGCGCCATCCGCGCCATCCGCGTCGTGCCGCATCTGCATCGCCTGCTGCGCGACGCCGCTCGCCTGCTGGAGCGCTTCCGCGATCCGTCGCATCGGGCCGTCCGTCAGCAGATAGCCGGACACGTAGCGCGCCGGAATCTGCAGCGCGCGCGCCGTGGCGACGAACACGTGCGCATGATCGCGGCTCGCGCCGGCGCCGCTTCGCAGCGCGGTCTCCGCGTCGCGCGGCGCCGATTGCGCATGCGGCTCGTAGGCGACGCGGCTGTGCACCTCGGTCATCAGCCAGTGCAGCGCGTCGAGGCTCTTGTGCTCGATCGGCAGCGCGTCGGCGAGCGCGCGGATCGCGTCACCCGCGCGCGTCAGGTCGGTCGTGCGCTCGTAGATCCAGGGCGGCGCATATGAGACGACGTTGCCGAGAATGCCGGCGCGATCCTGCGTCTCGACGACGCCCGCCGCGACGATCGCGAACTCCGGCTTGTCGCGCTCGTGCCGCACGAGGTCGACATGATTGCCGAGGCCGTCCGCGTAGGTGAGCGTCGGCTCGACGCCGTCGATCGTCACCTGCCACGCCCGCACGGTCTGGCATGGGCCGCTTTGCGGGCGCAGCCGCAGGCGCTGCAGCACGTGCGGCGCGTGTTCGTCGAATTGGAAGCGCGAGATGTGGCGGATGGCAAGGCGCATGGCTGACCTCAATCGAAGTTGTAGGCTTGGGCGATTTCGAGGCCGAGACTGTTGTTCTTGGCGATGAAATCCGTCAGAAACTCGTGCAGTCCGCTCTTGAAGACACGTTCGACCGTGTTGCCCTCGAGCGACTGCCTGATTTTGGCGGCGGTTTCGTGACAACCGTGCGTGAGCCCGTAATCTTTCGCGAGATGCTCGAGGCTCGACACGACACGCCCGTAGCAGTAGCGCAGCGAGCGCGGCATGCGCCCGTTGAGGATCAGATAGTCGGCGATGTTGAGCGGCTTGTACTGGACGTCGTAGACCCAGCGATACGACCGGTGCGCGGCGACGCAGCGCAGGATCGATTCCCACTGGTAGTTGTCGAGGATCGTGCCGACGTGCGACACCGACGGCAGCAGCAGGTGATATTTGACGTCGAGAATCCGCGCGGTGTTGTCCGCGCGCTCGACGAACGCGCCGATCTGCGCGAAATCGAAGATCTCGTTTCGCAGCATCGTGCTGTAGAAGCTGCCGAGGATCAGCGCGGTCTCGCGCTTGATCTCGTCGAGAATCGCGGGCAGCGCGCTCGCGCGGATCGGCTGCGCGAGCGCCCGCTTGATCGCGAGCCATGCGCCGTTCACGCTCTCCCACGCCTCGCGCGTGAGCGCCGTGCGCACCATCCGCGCATTCGAGCGCGCGTACTCGATGCACGAGAGCACGCTCGACGGATTGTCGCGATCGCGCAGCAGATAATCGGCAACCGTGTCCGCCGCATATGTTTCGTACTTCTGTCGATAGCCGTCGTCCGCGCCCGAGCTGACGAGCACCGACGACCATTCCGCGGGCGCGTCCGACGTGCGCGTGAGCGCCATCCGCAATCCGGCGTCGACGATGCGCGCGGTGTTTTCCGCGCGCTCGATATAACGGTACATCCAGTAAAGACCGCTTGCTGTGCGTCCGAGAAGCATGTTTGCCGTCCACTCCGATCGTTGTTCGGTGCGGCGCGCGCGTTCGCATGCGCCGTCTTGCGCGTGCGTTCAGTCGGCGAGCACCCAGGTGTCCTTGGTGCCGCCGCCCTGGCTGGAGTTGACGACGAGCGAACCCTCCTTCAGCGCGACCCGCGTGAGGCCGCCCGGCGTGATGCGAATCCGGTCGGACACGAGCACGAACGGCCGCAGATCGACGTGGCGCGGCGCGAGCCCCCGCTCGGTCAGGATCGGCGTCGTCGACAGCGCGAGCGTCGGCTGCGCGATGTAGTTCGACGGCTTCGCGCGCAGCTTCGCCGCGAACGCGTCGCGCTCGGCCTTCGACGCCGCGGGGCCGACGAGCATCCCGTAGCCGCCCGAGCCGTGCACCTCCTTCACGACGAGCTCCTCCAGATGCTCGAGCACGTACTTGAGGCTGTCCGCTTCCGCGCAGCGCCAGGTCGGCACGTTCTCGAGCATCGCGCGGCGGCCGGTGTAGAACTCGACGATCTCCGGCATGTACGAGTAGATCGCCTTGTCGTCGGCGATGCCGGTGCCGGGCGCATTCGCGATCGTCACGTTGCCCGCGCGGTAGACGTCCATGATGCCGGCCACGCCCAGCACCGAATCCGGCAGGAACGTGAGCGGATCGAGGAACGCGTCGTCGAGGCGGCGGTACAGCACGTCGATCGGCCGGAAGCCTTCGGTCGTGCGCATCGCGACGCGATCGCCGATCACCTGCAGGTCGCTGCCCTCGACGAGATGCACGCCCATCTGGTCGGCGAGGAACGCATGCTCGTAATACGCGGAGTTGTGAATGCCGGGCGTGAGCACCGCGACGGTCGGATTGTCCGCATTGCCGCCGGGCGGGCAGACGGCCGCGAGCGACTGGCGCAGCAGTTGCGGATATGTCTCGACGGGCCGCACCTTCACCCGCTGGAACAGCTCGGGGAAGAGCTGCATCATCGTCTCGCGGTTCTCGAGCATGTACGACACGCCGGACGGCGTGCGCGCGTTGTCCTCGAGCACGTAGAACTGATTTTCCGCGGTCCGGACGATGTCGACGCCGATGATGTGCGTGTAAACGTTTCCGGGCGGCCGGAAATCGATCATCTCCGGCAGGAACGCATCGTTGTGCGCGATCAGGTGCTTCGGCACGATTCCCGCGCGCACGATCTCCTGGCGGTGATAGATGTCGTCGAGGAACGCATTGAGCGCCATCACGCGCTGCTCGATCCCCTGCGACAGCCGGTTCCATTCGCTTGCCGAAATGATCCTCGGCACGATGTCGAACGGAATCAAGCGCTCGGCGGCCTCGGCGTCGCCATACACGGCGAACGTGATGCCGGTCTTGCGGAACACGCCTTCGGCGTCGTGCGCCTTCTGGGCGAGGCTCGCGGGATCCTGCGTGTCGAGCCATTGCTTCAAGCGCTCATACGGCGCTCGTACAGTATCGCCGGGTTGCAGCATTTCGTCGAACGGCTTCATCGAAAAATTCTCCATCCATCATTCACTCGGCATCTCTCCATGCCGAACCGGCGCAATGTCTGATGAGCAAAGAGCGTGCCTTGCTGGAATCCTCCGGCCTCCCGTCTGATTTGGCACTTTTGCGCGGCACACCGCACCACGAAGGTGCGAAGGCCGGCGGCCAGCATGTGCCGATTCGGCGCAGCCGGTGTCGCCCGCGTGGCAGATTTCCCGCGCGTCTGTCTATGCGGGCGATCACTTCGGTATCCGATCGAACCATCGGCTCTTTCTGGATTAACCAGATAGTTATGACTGCGCGAACCTCGGCATCGCGGGCGCTCGAACCGCTTTCCGCGCGGCGGCGACGGCGACGGCGCCGCGATAACACACTGCCAGGAATCGATCAGCCGATGCATCGCCCCGAAGCTTCCTGGCGTGCACGAATTGAGAACGCGCGCTGCAAGCGGCCGGTTCGGGAGAATCGATGCACGCGCCTTGCTCGCCGCCGGAATCCCGCGAACCGCACGGCCGCCGGTGACGCGCTGCCCCACCCGAATCGTTACGCGGCCCTCGAATCGCCTCATTCGCAAATGAGAATCGTTTGCATTTAAAGCGAATCTGTTCGATGATGTATTCCGTTCATCGCCCGATACCGGAACCTCGACCATGAATGCCATCGCCTCCGCGGCGCCCGCGCGCGCCGCCGTATCCGACGACCCGCGCGGCCCGCTGCGGGGACTGCTGTCGCGCCGCTCCCGCTGGCCGCTGACCGAACCCGCGCCCCGCCCGTGCGAGCTCGACGCAATCTTCGATGCCGCTCTGTGCGCGCCCGATCACGGCAACCTGCGTCCGTGGCGATTCGTCGTGATCCGCGGCGCGGCGCGCCACGCGTTCGGCGATCTGCTCGTCGAGCTCGCCGATGCGCGTGCGCCCGGCGATCCGCCCGGCTCGCACGAGCACCGCCGAGCCAGGGCGCTCGCCGCGCCGCTCGTCATCGCGCTCGGCGCGGCACTGAATCGCACGTCGAAAGTACCGGAGGTCGAACAGTTGCTTGCTGTCGGCGCAGCAGCGATGAACATGCTCAACGCGATCCATCAGCTCGGCTACGGCGGTTTCTGGGCAACGGGCGTCGATTCGCACGAGCCGGCGATGCACGCCGCGCTCGGCTTCGGCGCCGACGAGCGACTCGTCGGCTTCCTGTTCGTCGGCACGCCGGCCGCGCCCGCGAGCGACGCGCGACGTCCGGATCGCGGCGCGCACGTGCGCGAATGGCTCGGCCCCGCACGTTGACGGCCGCGCCGCCCGACATCCATGCGCGGCCCGCCGATCGCGTGCCGCATCGAACTCCGGAGGTTCCGCCATGCATTTCCCTCACGCCGCCCCGAACGGCGCACCGCTCGCCGAAGCCGACGTCGAACCGCGCGATGCCGATGCGGCGCGGATCGTGCTGACCGCGATCCGCAGGTGGCTGCATCCGTCCAAGGTCGCCGACGGCGACACGCGACGCCGCCGGCAATCGTGGCGCGACGTGCTGGCCGCGGCCGGCTTGCGCGCCGACGGGCTCGTGCATTTCGACATGCTGATGCGCTTCCTCACGTGCAACGCATGCCACCCGCTCGACACGCACTGCCGTTGCGCGTGCGGGCCCGCGAACGACGAGGCGCAGCTTCTGCAGGCGCTCGCCCACCTGCAATCGGCGCGCAGCGAAGCGGCGCTGCGCGCGCTCGCCGACTGGCTGCCGCGCTGTGCGGACAGCGGCGTGCTGAAGATCGCCCGCTGGTTTTCGATCGCGCTGCTCGACGCAGGGCTCGCGATTCGCACGCCTACGCAGCCCGCCGCGTATCTGCATTGACGCGCGCGTCGAACGCGCGGCCGCTTGACCGCTTGACCGCACGCGGACGAGGACGAGCGGACGAGCGGACGAGCGAATGAGCGCGCGCCCGGTTCGACCGCCGCCGCGCGATCGTCGCGCGCCTCGCCGGTCAACCTCCCAAGTTTCGTGGTAACGCCCACCTCCGCACTGGCGATAGGCTGCGATCTCTTTGCTTGCGACGCGCCCTCTTCGAACGGATCGGGCAGACAGAAGGCCGCCCGTCGCCCCGAACGCCCGGCATCGCGCGAATTCACCGCGCCTGCCATTTTTGGTAGGCCGTGCTGGCGTGCGACGTCATCTACCATCGTGACGGAATCCTCGGAAGAAAGCGCCAACGCCGTACATTTCGACATCCAAAACAATCGACGCATCTCCATCACGCTGCGGAACGCGAACCGTGTCATTTCTCACCAGGAGGAACGCTACATGAAGTCGCTCTTCGATGCGCCGTCACCCCGTCAGCGCGTGCGCGCCGCAGTCGCGCTCGGTGCCGCCGCCACGCTGGCCGCTTCGCTCGCCGCGCTGCTCGCGCCCGCCGACGCCGACGCGCACGGTGCAGTCGGCTTCCCGATCGCGCGTCAATATCAATGCCGCCTCGAAGGCGGCTACTGGGACCCGCCCGACGGCTCGGCGATCCCGCACGACGACTGCCGCGCCGCCTATCGCGCCGGCAACAATTCGGCCTACCCTTTCACGCAATGGAACGAGGTGTCCGCGAATCCGGTCGGCCAGGGCAACGATCTCGCGCAACTGAAGGCCGCGGTGCCCGACGGCCTGCTGTGCGCGGGCGGCGACACGTCGAAGGCGGGTCTCGACAGGGCGCCGACGACGGTTTGGCGCAAGACGCAACTGACGCCAAACAACGGTCATGTCGAACTTCAGTGGGAAAACACGACGTCGCACAATCCGGCGCGCATGCGCGTGTTCATCTCGAAGCCGTCGTACGATCCGTCGCAGCCGCTGCGCTGGGACGATCTGCAACAGATCTACGACGCGCCGGCTCCCGCGCCCGTCCCCGCGAACGGCGCGGGCCATCTGCCCGGCTCGATCCAGTCGTTCTACACGCTCGACGTGACGCTGCCCGCCGGCCGCACCGGCGATGCGGTGCTGTACAGCTACTGGCAGCGCATCGATGCCGGCAACGAAGGCTTCTTCAATTGCAGCGACGTGACGATCGCCGCCGACGAGCGCGCATCGGGCTTCCCGTGGGTCGCGACGCGCGCGTTCGTCGAGCCGGGCATCGCGCCGCAAGCCGGCCAGCAGGTTCGCTTCCGCGTGATGGGCGCGGATGCGCGCGGCGCGGAAGTCGTCGACGTGCGTCAGCCGATCACGCCGTACAACGCCGATCGCGGCGTGTGGGCGAAACAGCTCGCCGATCAGGTCAACGGCCGTTACGGCAACGTCGCGAAAATCGGCGTGCGCTCGGGCAACACGATCTATTTCGACACGACGAACCTGAACGCGAACAAGGTCTGGCTGCAGCCGAACTACAGCAGCGCGCTCGGCGTCGTCGGCGCAAAATAGCCAACTGACGGGCGACGCGCGCGGCACACCGGTGCGCGCATCGCCTCACATAGCGTGCTTGCGGATATTCCCTCGATATCCGCATTGGGCGACGCATCTCGATCCTCGATGCGCCGCCTTTTTTTTGGATCTCCTCGCAATAACGTGACTGCATAACGGCGTTCGATGCCACTTGGTGTCCAGTGCCGGAAGATTATAGTGCCTGTGTTGCTTAGTCTCGAAAGGCAATCTCTTTGTAAAATGATTGATCGAACCCCGATGCGGTCGAAGCGATTCGCGCACTTACGTTCGTATCGGATAAGCCTTGGCGCAAGATCTGCATACCTATGTGGATTCAACGCTGCCGCGCCTCCAATCCGCCGCGCGTTGATAACACCGCCCACGCATCCTCACGCATGAAGCGATTCACCGACATTACCGCACCATCACCTCTTACCGTGTGAAACCATCCAACTGGCAAAATGAGCAACTCACCGGGGTGTAATTCACACTCGATCGATTTTGCTCGCCTTGCGAGTGGAAACTTCGTCAGATCTGGCCGAAATGGATCAAATCTCGCAATCTGGAACATATTGAAGCAGGCGCCTGGATATAGATATTCTGCGTCGTCCGGTCTGTATAGGACGAATCTCTTTGAGCCTATTACTTGCCCAATAAATGCATGTAAGAAATCACGATGCAAGCGAGTGCATGCGCGGAAATCCTGGCGCCCCATCCATAATTGCGGCCGCGTAAAACACTTTCGGTTCAGCAACGGGAGCTCGAACATTTCATGCATGGGCCCGGGCAATGCGCACCCACCGCTGTAGACGCCGGACGCGTCGCCATCCAAAGTGGCATCGATCAACGCCCCCAAGGTCGATAGGCCCAGCGTGGCCCCAAGAATATCGGCATCCAGTCCAGCGAGCGGCAGGTGGCCAAACCTTTGCTGAAGTTCGTCGAACGTCGTCCGCCAGCCTGAAGCATTGAGCATCGCCGTTAGAATCACCGGCGTCCCTCCATGCAATATCTGCATCAATTGCCTTGCATCGACGGTCGCCATTCGATGCACCTCGGTCTCGGGCAAAGCCAGATCTGTCACCTGCAAAGTCAGATCGCGCAAGCGGGTCCGGCCGCTATCCACTTCCGGCTGCGCAGCATGAGCGATGAGAGAAACCAAAGCGCGATTCCCAGTCACCTTGACGGTATCCTCCAAGGTTGCGTATGGCTGCTCGATCAGCATACGAAATACTGCAGCGGACATTTCGACCACAGCGTCCGGCGCTTCGCATACGCCATCAAGAAATCTGATGTTTTCTGAAATATCCGCATAAAACTTCCCATCGGTTTCGTCGGACACGATGAATTGCACGATGCCACCCTGATACCCCGGCAAAAAATTCCGACTGATATGTCGACAAAGAATTGACTTGATGTTGCAAAATAATTCCATTTTTTGCTGATTGATTTAACCATATGGAGCGCCGGCCGCGCAGCCTTTCGCAAGATCAGCATGCGCAGCGCAAGCGCTTCAAATTCACCCTATGAGAACGATGGTCAATCGGGATGAACATCGACTCAAATCAAAGCTCACTTCGATTCGCGCGCGTTTTCCTCAAGCGCGCGCCTCAGGCTCAACGGACGCATGTCTATCCACGTCTTTTCTATGTAATCGAGACACACCGCTTTCTTGCCACTCACGCCCACTGTTTTCCAGCCGGCCGGCACTTCCTTGTAAACCGGCCAGATCGAATACTGCTCTTCATGATTGACGACGACGTTAAATTCGGTATCTTCACGATCCCAACTCATTTTTCATTCTCCTTGACAAAGCTAATTTGCATATCTTTCATATGCACGATTGTGTCGGCCACATCGAAATAGTCACTGTCATGCGTCACAACGATGACCAGTTTCTTCAGCGCCGCCAGTTCGGGCAGGAACCGTCGATAGAACAATTCCCGACGGCTCCTGTCTTGATCCGCAGCCCATTCATCGAAAATACAAACCGGCTTATCGTCGGCCAGCAGATTGACCAGCGCCAGCCGCTTTCGCTGCCCCTGGGAAAGGCGCGGAGCCGATTGCCAGCCGCCCGCCGCAGACAATTTGTCCTCGAGCCCAAGCAGTTGAATCCATTGGCTCAACATCGGGCTTCGTGCCGAAGCGGCCGTCTCAAAGGGCATGACAAAAAAATCGCTATGGATCGCGCTGACGCACCGCCGCAGCATCAAGGCCGAATCCAGGCCGAGCGCGACATCGTTCAGCAGCACAGATCCTTCGCTCGCCGCATAAAGCCCCGATAGCAATTTCGCCAGCGTCGTCTTGCCCGAGCCATTGCCGCCTGTGACGAACACGATTTTTCCGGCGGTCAACTGCAAATCAATCGGGCCGATAGATACGGGCTGCTCGTCCGCGTCGACGGGATAGCGAAAACGCAGGGCCCGCAGCGCGAGGCTCCGGACTGTGGGTTCAGTCACGTCGGCACGCTCGCGCGGCAATTGAGGCTGTTCAAACCGGGCGAGGCGCTCAAGGGCAACTTTACCCGCGACGAGGGTCGGCACCATTTCCATCAACGCCATCATGGGGCCGCGCAACAGCAGCAACACGAGCGCATACGTCGTCAACGTGCTGGCGTTGCCGAGCGACAACTGGTTCGGCAACACGGCCGCCATGGCAAGAAGCATAAAGAAAACGAAGTTGTTCCATTGCACCGTCGCCCCCCAGAGGATGCCGCTCGCCCTCTTGCGCGAAGCAAGCCGCAGACTCAACGGCGCGAACGTCGACTCGATGAAGCGTTGCCGACGACCGGCGCTGAGCCGGAACTCCTTCGCGCCTTCAATGAGCGCGCGATACAGCCCCTGCATCTCGTCCTCGTCGGTCCGCGCTTCGCGAAGCGTTCGGCCAAGGCGCGCGGACGCGTATCGCGCGACGCTCATCCCGACCAGCAGAACCGCGGCCACCCCCACAAAATGAACGGGCGAAAGCAGCAGCAGATACCCGAATCCGAATGCCACGAGGCCCGCGCAGACGACGAAAGACGGCAGCGTTCCGAGCGCGGAGGATGCCTTGGCGACGTCCTCCGACAAGATCGCATGCATGTGGGACGCCCCGAGCCGCTCGTGCGTCTCGTATGGCAGATGCATGATGCGCGACACAACCTGGCTTCGCAGATCATGCATGATCCGCGCGCCGATATGGCTCAGCGTAACCTGCGAACACAGGCCGCCCAGCACGGTCACGACAAGCGCCGCGATGAATACGGGCCACGCGAAATGCTGACCGGCGACGCGATCCGTCAACGCAAAGGCGATCTCGCGAATCGCCACGATGACGGCACACGACGACGCCAGCCCGGCGAACACGCATAGCGCGAGAAACAGCGCCCGTTCACGGCGCAACAACAGAATCCTGACTGGCATGTTCAGATCGACTCCGTCACTGGCATCCCATGTGCCGCAGCGTGATCGAGGGACGTCATGATCCACGACGCCACCTCCTGCACCCAGGGCCGGCGCAGCAGCGCGTAGTGATGCGCGTCAAGCGCATGCACGTGCAACAAAGCCGTCCTCGGCCAGCTCGACGACGCGCTGACGTGCGCCGGACCCGCGCTTTCGAGGAGCGCGATGCAGGGCGTCGTTACCTCATGTCCGCCTGTCGCGCCCACCTGCAGGAGAGCGACGGATGCCTCGCGCAATTCGGCCAGGGCTGCACCGTCGATCGCATCGGACAGCAATCCCGCCACCGCGTCGGACGTCTCGCGCGCCGCGTCGGGCTGCCCGGCCCCGCCGCCGACCGCATCCATTACGCCGAACGCATCGATCAGCAGCGCGGGCGACGACAGCGTCAGCCGAGACGCATCGGCCCAGCCCAGCAGATTCGCCGCCAGCATGCCGCCGAACGACCATCCGCACGGTATCGCGCGTTCGATTCCGGCCTCCGCGAGCGCGGCCGCCATCAGTCGGCACAGCGCGCCCACCGACTGCTCCGCGCCATCGCGCCACCGCCGCAACAGCGGCAACGTGAGCGCAACCGTGCCAAGCCCGCCTGGCCAGGCCCGCAACTCGTCCATCAACGCCGCATAGCAGGCGCCGTCGGTCCCAGGCGGCGCGATGAAGATCAGCATCGGCGTGCGACCGTCTCCGGCCTTCCAGACGCTGACCACCGCCGGGTCGGCGGATGACGCCGGCCGGGACGGCGGCTGCGCGTCGGGCGCGGCGATCCGCATCGCGAGCCGGGTCGGCGTCGGATAGCGAAAGACGTCGATGACCTGCAATGCCGCGCCGAGCCGTTCATTGACGAGACCAATTATCCGCACCGCCATCAACGAAGTTCCGCCGTAGTGGAAGAAGCTCTTTTCCATGTCTTCAACGGGGGTGCCCAGCACTTCTTCCCATAGTGTCGCGAGCCGGCTCGCCAGCGTACTGAACGCGGTTCGCGGACTGCGGCTGGCCGCCCTGCCGTGATCGGACGCAAGCCGCTCGCGGTCGACCTTGCCGTTGACCGTCGTCGGCCATGCGTCGATGAAATGAACCGACGCCGGAACCATGTAGTGCGGCAGCCGCGCGCCGAGATGACTCAGCACCTGCGCGTCGTCGAGCGCGCCCGGCCCAGTGAGTTGGACATAGGCGCGAATCTCCTGCCGGTCGGCGTCCATCAGCGCCAGCGCGGCGCGCACCTCCGGCATCCGCTGGATGGCGCTTTCGACTTCGCCGAGTTCGATCCGATAACCGCGCAACTTGATCTGCGTATCGGTCCGGCCCAGTATCCATAGCGTCCCCGATGCATCGCGCCTGACCCGGTCGCCGGTGCGATAAAACCGCCCGGACGCCGCGAAGGGATCCGGAATGAATCGCTCCGCAGTCAGCGCAGGGGCGCCGAGGTAGCCATCCGCGAGACAACCGCCGCCGATATACAGCTCGCCTTCGACGCCGTCCGGGCAGATCCGCAGATCGTCATCCATCACGAAATACGCTGCCGCGCCGAATGCGCGCCCATAGGGAACCGCGCGCTGCCAGCGCATCGCCCGCGCCGCCTCCGCCCGGCCGATGTCATGGAAGTTCGACCAGATCGCCGCTTCGGTCGCGCCGCCCAGCGCGTACCAGTGCGCGTTCGGAAAATGCCGGCTGCCGTCGGCCGGCAACGTGACCGGAATCCGGTCGCCGCTCAGCATGACGAGCCGCATCGTCTCGCTGCGGAATGCGTCTCCCAGCACTTCGCAGCCAGCGAGCGCGAACTGCAGCACGGCCGGCGCGGAATCCCACATCGACACGTTCCAGTGCGTCAGATAGGCGGCCAGGACGGTCGGGTCGAACAGCATGCCGCGATCGGCCACGCAAACCGTGGCGCCCGCCCCCAGCACGCCGAACACGTCGTAAACGGACAGATCAAACCCTGGCGACGCGCACCACATCAGCCGGTCGCCGGCGGCGACCTGGAACCGCGTGTTGATCCAGTCGAGCGTGGCGCACGCTGCCGCGTGCCCGATCATCACGCCCTTCGGCGCGCCGGTGGAACCGCTCGTGAAGATGACATAGGCGGCGTGCGACGCATCGTGCGCGACGGAGACGGGCAACGGGCGCGCGTCGGCCCAGTCCCGCGCGGTCACGACTGCCCCGAATCCGCCCGGCGCGGACGGACCCCGTTGCGTCCCGACGTCGTACAGGCAGACATCGCGCATCGACTGCGTCGCTTCCGGCGACCAGCGCGCGACGATCGCGTGGGTCGACACGAGCCGGGTGATGCGATGCTGCGCCATGATGCCGCGCAGACGCAGCGCCGGCACGTCGCTGTCGAACGGCACGAAGCAGCCCGCCGCCTTGCTGACGGCCAGCAGCGCGACGATCAGCGGATAGTCGCGCTCCACGCAGAGCGCGACGCACTCGCCCGGTTGCAGGCCATCCGCCAGCAAGCGGCGCGCGAGTCGATTCGAATCGGCGTCGAGCGTCGCATAGCTGAATTCGCCCGAGACGGTCTTGACCGCGATCGCATCGGGATTCGCCTTCGCGTGGCGTGCGAATCCGTCGGTCAACCGGGCGTCGCGCACGGCCGGCGCGACCACGGAGGCGCCGACATCGACGCCCGGCAACGCGGCGAGCGGCACGTCGAGATGCGTCGCCAGACAGCTCAGCAAGCGCCGCAGGTGCGCGCCAAACGCGGCGATGCTTGCCGGTGCGTACAGCGCGGTCTTGTATTCGAGCGTCACCCACATGCCGTCCGGCGTTTCGTTGCAATGGCAGGTCAGGTCGAACGGCGTCGCGTAACGGCCACCCTGTGACACACGCCAGCGCAGCCCGTGCGCGTCGTTTGTCGCGAGCGCCTCATCCGTATGCGCGAACGCGAGCTGGAACAACGGGTGATATCCGGGCACGCGCTCGGACTGCCGGTCCGCGACAATCGCCTCGAGGCCGGGCTCCTGGTGACGGAAGGCATCGACCCAGACGGCATGCACGCGCCTGATGAAGCCGGCCAGCGTATCACTCGGCGAAAAGCGCGTGCGCAGCGGCAGCGTATCGACAAAGAAGCCCTGCATCGCGCGGGTCGACACGACCTGACGATTCGTCACGGGTGTGCCGATACAGATGTCCCGACTGCCCGCATAGCGATGCACCGCCAGCTTGAACAACGCGAGCAGGCCGACAAAGCGCGAGACGCGCAGCCCGGCCAGCAGGCCGCCCACCTGCTCCAGCTCGTCCCGTCCGATCAGGAACGCATGCGTCGCGCCATCGTGACGCATCGTCGCGTCGCGCGGGTAATCGGCGGGCAGCGACAGGAACTCGGGACAGTCGCGCAACTGCTCACGCCAGTACGCCAGATGCGCATCGTGCGCGGGGCCGCGCGCACGCGCGCGCGCCCATGCCGCGTAGTCGACGTATTGAATGGCGGGCGCGGCGAGTCTGGCCGGTTGCGCATACTGCTGGCCGATCTCGTCGACCAGCAGCGAGATCGAATCGGCATCCGTGATGACGTGATGCAGCACCAGCGCCAGCAGCCGCGTCTGCTCGGACAGACGCGCCACCTGCAGCCGGAACAGCCCCGGACGACGCAAATCGAAACGATGCGACGCCTGCATCGCGCGCCATGCGGCTTCGTTCTTGCGCTGCTCGAGCTCCGTCAGCGTCGACCAATCCTCACACGCCAGATCGGGAACATGCGTATCGTCGATCTGCGCGACGACCTCGCCGTCGACGAAATGAAATGACGTCCTGAACACCTCGTGACGCTGAAGGCACGCGCGGATCGCGGACAGAAACCGCGCATCGTCCGTCACGCCCTGCACGCGCAGGACGACCGACACGTTGTAGTGCGTCGCGTCCGGGTCGAGTTGATCCAGAAACCACATGCGCCGCTGCGCGCTCGTCACGGGGAGATGTCCGCCGCGCGCGATCGGGCGGATGCCGTCCCGTCCCGGCTGCGACGCCCCGCCGGCTCGCGCGAGCGCGTCCGCCTGCGCCGCGAACTCGGCAAACACGGGGAATTCGAACACGTGCACGAGCGGCAGCGCGAGCCCCGTCGCCCGTTCCAGTTCCGCCAGCATGCGCAGCGCGAGCAACGAATGACCGCCCAACGCGAAGAAATCATCGGTTTGCGCAATGTCGTCCCGCTTCAGCGCGTTTCGCCATGCGTCGCGCAGCAGGTGTCCGAACGGGTCCGACGGCGCGAACGGCACCCGTGGCTCGGGCCTCGCGCGCCATTCCCACTGTGCGAGCAGGTGGACGTCGACCTTGCCGTTCGGCGTCAGCGGCAGTGCATCGAGCGCGATGAAGCGATTGACGAGGCGGCCGTACGCGAGCGGGCGGGTGCGCGCCACGCGCGCCCGGAACGCCTGTCGCAGCGTCGTTTCATCGAGGATCGCGCCCGCTTCGGGCACGCAGAACGCGATCACGCGCGCTTCGTCCTCGTCGTCGCCGGATGCGATCGGCAGCACCACCGCGTCGCTCACGCCGTCGCACGCGCGCACGTCCGCGGTCAGATCATGGAAATTGACCCACACGCCGCGCAGTTTCCGGACGCCATTGGCGCGCCCCAGATAAGCAACATGGCCGCGCTCGTCGACCCGGCCCAGATCGCGCGTGCGGTACATCCTCGCGCCCGGTTCGCCGGCAAAGGGATCGGGAACGAAGTGCTCGGCCGTGAGCGCGGGTTGTCCGGCATAACCGTGGGCGAGTCCGCTCCCGCCTATGCAGATCTCCCCCGGCACGCCCGCGGGCATTTCCGACAGAGCGTCGTCCACGAGATACAGCGCGGCGTGCGGATGGGGACGGCCGATGCCCACCGCGCCGTCGAATGTGGCGCGCCGGATATCCTCGACGCTCGCGTAGATCGAGCATTCGGTGGGACCATACAGATTGACGACGCGCTGTACGTCCGTCTGCGCAAAGATCCGTTCGACCAGCCTGCGCGGCAGCGGCTCGCCCGCGACGTTCAGCGTCGCGGCGCCGGCCGGGAAGTCTCCCCGGTCGAGCAGCATCGCGATGTGCGACGGCGTGCCGCTCACGCAGGTCAGCGGGGCGTCCGCCTCTGGCACGACCTGCAGACTCTCCAGCATCGTCGCGCAGCCGCCCAGCGCCCAGGGCGTGAACATCTCGAACAGCGACACATCGAACGTCAATGCGGTCGCGAACGTGCTGTTGCGATATTCGCGCGCGGCATACGCGCCGCACGCCCACGCAATCAGCGCGAGCACGCCCTGATGCGGCACCGTCACGCACTTCGGCCGGCCTGTCGATCCCGAGGTGCGAAAGACCACCGCGCTCGCCTGAGCGGTTCCCGACGCGGCCACCGCGGCCGGCCCATCGGCCATCGGCGCAACCAGATAGTCGAGCGCGATCGTGCGCACGCCGTCGAGGCCCGCGCCAGCCGGTCCGGCCAGCACGATCGCGTCGAGGCCAGCGTCGCTTGCGTGCTCACGCCAGTCCGACGCGCAAGCCTGCATGTCCATCGGGCTGTAAGCCGCGCCCGCGCGCAAAATACCGAGCAGACAGACGATCGCATCGGCCGAGCGCGGTACGCCCAGGCCGATGCGCGAACCCGCGCCCACACGTTGCGCCCGCAACCGCGCGGCCACGCGATTCGCGCCAGCATCGAGTTCGGCATAAGAGAGTGTCGTCGCGCGATCGCGCAGCGCCGGCTGATCCGGCGCACGGCGCGCCTGCCGGCTGACGATCTCGCACAGCGCACGCACGCCGCCCAATCCGGCCTCATCGGCGGAAACCGGCGCGACCGGCGACACGCGCGCCGTGTGCGGCGTCAGCGCCAGGATTCCCGCGTCGGGATGCGCTGCCCATTGCTCGAGCATCGACACATAATCGGCCGCCAGGCGCCCGATCATCGCCGGGTCGAGCAGATCCTCGCGGAACTCGAATTCGCCGTAGCCGATGCCCGCTCCGAGCGTCACCGTGCCGCTCAGCTTGAACTTCGCCTGCTGCGTGCGCTGCGCGATACCTCGCAGCGTCAGGCCGTCCGGCGCCGACACCGACGGCGGAAACGCCTGAAACGCGAACATGGCCTCGAACAGCGGCGACGCATCGAGATGCCGCTGCGGCTGCAGCGCCTGCACGACTTCCTCGAACGGCGCGCCTGCGTGCGCAAGCGCATCGATGACCGTGTCCCGGGTCGCCGCGAGCAGATCGGCGAGCGAGCGCCCCGCATCGATCCGCATCCGCAGCACGACGGTATTGACGAACAGCCCCACGATCGGCGCGGTCCCTTCCTGATCGCGGTTCGCGACCGGCGCGCCGATGCACAGATCGCTCTGGCCGCTGTATCGCGACAGCACGATCGCAAACCCGGCCAGCAGGATGGCGTGAATCGACGCGCCGTGCGCGGCGGCGATCCTGCCAAGCCCCTCGCACAGCACTGCGGACAAGCGGAACGAATGATGACCGGCGCGCGGGCCGGCACCCGGCTCCGCCGTCCGTGCCGGCAACGCCAGTTCGCCGCGCGCGCCGCCCAGATGGTCGCGCCAGTAACGCAGGTCCGCATCGACGGCCTGCCGCGCCTCGTCCGAGCGCCGCCAGCAGCAATAGTCCCGATACTCTGCGGGCAGGACGGGAAGCGCGTCGCGGCCCGAGTAAAGCCGCAGCCAGTCGTCGACGATCACCCCCATCGACCAGCCATCCGCCACGATGTGATGAAGCGCGACGTACAGGTAATGCACCTTCGGATCGTTGGTGTGCACGAGCCGCGCCCGGATCAGCGGCCCGCTGCCCAGATCGAACGCCGCATCGAGGTCCTGGATCAGGTGCGCGGGCGGCGCATCGCCTGAAGGCGTCTCGCCCTCCCAGCGCGCTTCATCGAGGCGCACCGCGCCGGTCGGCAGCAGGCATTGCCGGATCTCACCGCCCACCGCCCGAAACACCGCCCTCAACTGTTCGTGCCGCCGCACCAGCGCCGCGAACGACGCGCGCATCGCGCTCACGTCGAGCGCGCCGTCGATCCGGTAGGCGGTCTTCATCACGTAACGGTCCGACACATCGGGCAGGCGGTCGAGCACCCACATCCGCGCCTGCGCCTCGGAAACCGGGTACGACAGGCTGCCATCCTCTTCGATGCGGGTCCACTCGTCACTGCGTGCGTCCGGCTGCATGTACCAGGCGCCGCGGGCGGCGTCCTCTCGGCGCTGCGCGGCCATGACGGCAAAGCGCGCGACCGTGCGTGCGTCGAACAACTGCTGAAGCGTCGACGTACAGCCGAACTCCCGGTTGACCTCGGCGACGATCAGCGCAGCGGACAGCGAGTTGCCGCCCACAGCGAAGAAATCGTCCTCCGCGCCGAGTTCGGGAAAGCGTAGCGCGTCCGCCCAGATGCGCAACACCGCCGCCTCGTGCGCATCCCTCGGCGGGCGCTTGCGCGACGCGTCGTCCGCATCGCGCCCGACCCGCCACAATTCATCGAGGTCGGGCGCGCCGCCGACCTGCTCGACGATCCATGGCACGACGCGAAATCGCGACGGCACGCCATGCATCGGCAACGACGCGAACAGCGCGCGACGCAGCACGGCGAGCGCGAATGCCGCCTCGTCCACCATGAGATGCATGACCAGCCCGTGTTCGACATCGTGCGTCAGCAGCGCGCGACGCACCCCCGTCACAGCGCGCGCGCACCGTTCGACCGCGTCGATGTCGATGCGGCCGCCGTCGACGTCGTAATGCGCCGGTCGCGTGTCCAGCGTCCGCACACTGAGGTCCGCCAGCCGCCGCGCCGGCACGCCCAGGCGCACCGGCGCGGCCGACGGATCGTCGAACCGGCACAACTGCCCGACAAAACCAGCGGGCACCGGGACGCCCCAGTCGTCCAGCACGTCCGTATCGCCCGCCATCCTGGACGCGATCGAATCGCGCCGCGTCCAGCCAAGATGAGTGAGCGGCGTATCGGGTTCCCGCGCGGCATCCATGAGCATTCGCAGATACACGTCGAGCCAGGCCTGCGCCGTCGACAGCTCGACGACGCTCGCGTCGTATTCGAACACCACCTCCACGGCCGCGTCTTTTTCATACGCGGTCAGCTTCAGGTCGTAGGTCGATCCCGCGTCGATGCCGCCCAACTGCGCGAGCGCCACGTCGCCGAGCCGCAGACGCGGCCCCGACGCATTCATGAACGCGAACAGCGCCTGCGTGAACGGCACCCGCGCGGGATCCCTGACGGGGCACAGCCGTTCGACGAGGTACTGGAACGGAACCTGCTGCCGCGCCATGCCTTCGAGCGTGATCTCGGCCACTCGCGCGGCGAAGTCGCGGAACGGCTGATCCGGCCGCACGTCCGAGACGAGGACGATCGTGTTGAAGAAAAGGCCGACCGTATCCTCGAATTCGCCGTCGCCGCGATTCGCGACCAGCGTCGCGACCGGCACGCGTTCGCAGCGGGACAGGCGCCACAACAGCACGTCGTAGGCGGCCAGCAGGATCGAAAACAAGGTCGCATGCGTGGCACGGGCGAGCGCGTGCAACTGGCGCGTCGCCGTGACGGGCAGCACGCCCGTCAGGGTCCGCTTGCGCGGCGCGCCCGCGACGCTGCGCTGCCGATCGACCGGCAGCGCAAGCTGGGCGGGCAGCGCGCCAAGGCGATCGGCCCAATACGCGACCGCGCGCGCGCCCTCGTCGGAGCGCAACCACGCGTGCTGGCGCCGGGCGAAGCGTAGATAGCGCGCGCCATCGTCCCGCGCGGGGCGCGCCGGATCGCGTCCGGCATAGCGGGCCGCGAGTTCCCGGTGCAGCAGTCCCATCGACCAGTCGTCGGCCAGCAGATGATGCACCGTGAGCAACAGGCAACTGTCGCGCGACGACAGGCGCACCAGCGCGTATCGGAACAGCGGGGCGGCGGCCAAATCGAAAGGCGTTTCCCGGAACCGGACGCGCAGCGCCGCGAGTCGCGCCGCCGCCTCGCCGGGCGGCAGGCCGGACCAGTCGTGCACCGGGCACTCGATCGGCGCGATGTCGTCGAAGCGCTGCGCGACGCCGTCGTCGTCGTCCGCGCACGGCACGAAGCGCAGATGTAGCGTCGCATGGCTGGCAAACGTATCGGCCAGGCTGCGCGCGAGCCGCGGCAGATCGACGTCGCCCTGCAGCGCCAGCACATCGGTCATGTGGAAATGGGCCGCGTCGCGATCGATCCGCATCGCGCGGTACATCTGCTTTTGTCCCCAGGACAGGGGCGCTTCGTCGGCGTGGCGGGAACCGAAAGACGGGCTGTTTCGCTCGTTCATCGTGATTGGTCTGGTGCGAAGTTGTCGGTCAGCGTGAGCGGGCTCGACAGCGCCCACGACAAGGGGTTTCCGCGTACCGGACGCCGCTTCCCCGTACGCGTGAAATAGTCGGCCCCGAAGCCGGGCGACGTGAACACGCCGTTGAACACCCAGCGTTCGCCCTGCGTGAAATCGCCCGCGCGGTGATAGCCGCGCGTATCGGCGAAAACCAGCGTGCCCGCCGGGCCGTCGCACGAGACGGCCTGCCGATCGAGGCTCGCCGGCGCAATCTCGATCCGGCTGCCCTGCGCGCCCTTGCGGTGCGTGCCGCGCGCGTAGCGCATCGCGCCATTGCCTGCGCCGACATCGGCGAAGTAGGCAAACAGACGCACCACCGACGTATCGCACCGTCCATCGCGATGCCACTTGCCGTTCTCGGACAGCCCGCCCCCCGAATGCCGGAATACCGCGTACTTTCTCAACTGAACGAACATGTCGAAGTACGCGTTGATGATTTCGAGGAACGGGGCCTGGCACGCGAAACGCGCGTACACGCTATCGGGATTGAAGCGCGGGTACGAACCCAGCACGTTCGACATGAATGCATAGACCCGCGCCTGGTCGGAGTTCGCGGGCACGCGCTTGCGGCGTTGCGACTCGGCCCGACACGCCTGCTCGCGCAATGCGTCGAACAGCGGCTGCATTCCGGCGAAGCGGCTCACATGCGAGATCGCCACGCCGTCGTCGTTCAACGCCTTCAGGATCCGGCGTCCCTCGTCGCACAGCACGGCGCGGTGATGGCGGTACTCGCGCGTCGGACGGCGATTCAGGACGTTCCGGTACAGGAAATCGCATTCGACAAGGCGATGGAAGATGCGGTCGAACAGGTTCATGGATTGGACTTTCACTGAAACGGATTCAACGCGCGCAGGAGTCGCGTCGCCGCGGCCCGGTCCGTCTTGCCGCGTTCGTTGAGCGGTATCGCAAACACGATTTCAATCAGTTGCGGCGTCATGTACGCGGGCAGCGCCGCCGCCAGACGCGCGCGGCACGCTTCGCGCAGCGCGTCGACGGGCAGATCCGGCTCCGCGCGCTCGACGAGCGCCGCCAGCTCGGCACGCTCGCCATCGCGGTAAAGCATCACGACAGCCGCGCGCACGTGCGGGTCCCGCAGCAGCACCGCTTCGATTTCCTCGGGTTCGATCCGATGGCCGCGCAGCTTGATCTGCAGATCGAGCCGACCCAGGAATTCATAGACGCCGCCGCGTCGCCTGACCCGGTCGCCCGTCCGATAGAAGCGCCCCCGCGCGAACGGCACCGCGACGAATGATGTGGCCGTCTGTGCCGGCGCGTCGATGTAGCCGACGCCCGTCGCCACGCCGCCGATCAGCAGCTCACCCGCGTCGCCGTCCGCCACGGGCGCAAGGTCGGCATCCACGACATGCAGTTCGGCGCCCGGGATCGCGCGGCCGATCGGCACGGCGTCGCCGTCCGGCGCGCATGTCATCACGTGATGCGTGACGTCCACGCCGCACTCGGTCGGGCCGTACGCATTGACGAGCGGCGCGTCGCTGACGTCGAACCAGCGACGCGCTACCGCGATCGGCAGGCTCTCCCCCGCCGTCACCATGATGCGCAGCGTGTCGGGCGCGCGCGCGCGATGCCGCGTCACGACATCGAGCAGCGTCGCCAGATAGCTCGGCACCGCCTGCAGCACGGTCACGTTCGCGCGCGCCAGCGCATCCAGCAGCGCCGGCGGATGCGCGACCGCGTCCTGCGCCACGACCGTCACGCGCGCGCCGACCAGTCCCGCCGCCAGAAACTGCCAGACCGACAGATCGAACGCGCACGGCGCGGTCTGCGCGATCCGGTCGCCCGCATGAAGGCCGAGATCGTCGATCTTCGCCCACAGGTGATTGACCAGGTTCGCCTGCGACAGCAGCGCGCCCTTCGGCTCGCCGCTCGAGCCCGACGTGAAGATCACGTAGGCGGGATCGTCGAGGGTCACGTCGGGCAGCGCGTGGCCGGCTTGCGGACCCGACGCCAGCCACGCCGCGGGATCGACGACCGTGACGGCGCGATTCGGATCGATCGCGTGGTCTGCATGCGCATCCGCCAGCATCAGCGTACATGCGCAACGTGCCAGCATGTACCGCTTGCGCTGGGCGGGCGCGCCGGGATCGATCGGCAGATAGGCCGCGCCGCACTTGAAGGTCGCCAGGATCGCGGCAAGCATCACGACATCGCGCCCGCGCGAAATCGCGACGATCGCACCGCGCCCCGCGCCCAGCCGCCGCATTTCGTGCGCGAAGCGATTCGCCAATCCGTCCAGCTCGGCGTAGGTCACGCGCCGGGCCGCGTCTTCAGCCGCGATCGCCGACGGGTGCGTCCGCGCCGTTTCCTCGAACCGGTGAATGTACGGCACGCGCCGCGCCGTCCGGTTGCGGTCCACGTTCGTCAGCATGTCGCCCGCCCGCTCACAGCTCGACGTCATCGAAGCTGTCGGCGCCGACCGTCCACTCGATCAGGTCGCCCAGCCCCGCGATCGTGACCGCTTCGAACACATTGCGAATGTCGAGCTTCACGTTCAGTTCCGCCTGGATCCGACGCACGATCTTGACCGCGCTCAGCGAGTGGCCGCCCAGTTCGAAGAAGCTGTCATAAATGCCGAACGGCCGGTCGGCGGGCAGGTCGAGCACGTCGCGCCAGATCGCGACCAGCACGCGCTCGTGCTCCGTGCGCGGCGCCCCTTCGGGCGTGCTCGTCGGCGCCGCCGGACCGGCGCCGTATGCGGCCAGCGCGACGCGATCCACCTTCCCGGTCCGACCGCGCGGCAGCGCATCGAGTTGCGTGATGCGCGCCGGCACCATGTAGAACGGCAGTCGGGCCTGCAGGATGGCGCGCAGTTGATCGGCGAGCGGCGCCTGCACATCTTTCCGGCGCACCGGGAAACGCGCCTTGAGCAGTTGCGCGATCCCCTTGCGCTGTTCCACCGGCAGCGGCCGCGCGCGAATGAAAGCGGCAATCGCCGGCTCGCCGCGCAGATCGGACGACACGACGACCGCCGCCTCGTCGACGCCGTCGATCGACATCAGCGCATGCTCGATTTCGCCGAGATCGATCCGGTAGCCGCGGATTTTCACGCGCTGGTCGCTGCGCCCGCGCAACGCAAGTCGCGCTTCCTCGTCCCATGAGCCGAGGTCGCCGCTGCGATACATGCGGCTGCCCGGCGCGCCGAACGGATTGGGCACGAACTTTTCCGCCGTGAGACGCGGATTCCCCATATAGCCCCTCGCCAGCAGGTCGCCCGCAATCGCGATCTGTCCGGTCACGCCGGTCGGCACCGGCCGCAGGTACGCATCAAGCACGTAGACCGCGGTGTGCGGCGCAACGCGGCCGACCGGCGCGAGCCCCGCGTCGGCCGCACCGTCGCACGGATGGAACGTCACCGGGCACGCTTCCGTCTGCGCATAGCTGTTGTATAGCGTCGCGCCCGACATCGCGACAAACCGCGCCGCCAGTTGCTGCTCAAGCGACTGTCCGACGCAGTACACCAGCTTGAGATCGGGGCAACGGGCCAGCGCCCGGTCGTCCAGCAAAGCCGTCAACACCTGGGGCAATACGCTGAAGTGGGTGATCCGCTGCTGTTGCAGAAGCTCGCCCAGATAGACGGGGTCCTGATGCCCGCCCGGGCGACACATCACTACAGTCGCGCCGTTGAGGAGCGGCCACAGCAATTCGCCGACGAGTCGCGCCGAGCTGGTCGGCGCGGTCATCAGCAGCCGGTCGCCGGGACCAATCGGATGCGGGCACGTCTGCGGCAACTGCCCGTTCAACACGCCCGCATGCGTCAACTCGACCGCGTTCGGCACGCCGGTCGAACCCGATGTCATGAAGACGAAGGCCGTCTGTTCGGCGCATACGCGGCGCGCCCCAGGCGCGGGCGCGGCGCACGCGCGCGCGGCCAGCGCATCGAGCGTGATCGCGTCGCCCGGCAGGTTTCCCGCGGCTTCCGGAAGCGGGTCGCACAGCAGCGTAACGATGCCGTGCGCGCGCACCGCATCCCCGATCCGGAGCGCCGGCGCGCTGTGATCGAGCATCGCGCACACGCCGCCCGCGCGCAGCACCGCGAGCACCGTCTCGACCATCGGGATCGAACGGTCCGCGAGCAAGCCGACCCGCTGCTCCGGCGCCAGCCCCGCGAGCGGCGCGACGCCGGCAAGCCTCGCGCTGGCATCCGCCAGCGCCTGGTATGTCACGACCCGCTCGCCGTCGATCAGCGCGGGGCGATCGGCCCAGCGCGTCGCCATCCGCTCGAACCACGCGTGGATCGCCGCCGGCGGCTCGGCGTCGCGCGGACCGGGGCGCGGCGCCGGACACAGCGCGCGAACCTCGTCCTCCGAGAGCATCGCAAGCGCGTGAATCGCCGTGCCCGGGTTTGTCACGCCCTGTTCGAGAATGCGCAGGAAATGCCGGATCATCCGCTCGATACGGCTCGGCGCGAACAGTTCCGTGTCGTACTCGACGCCCCCCAGCACCTTGCCGTCGCGCTCGCGCAGGTACATATAGATGTCGTATTTCGTGGTCGGGTGCGGCACGGTGAAGCGCGGCTTGTCGTGCAGCTTCCCGGTATTGATCTGAGGCAGGCCGATATCCGCCCACTTGATGTTCTGAACCGAAAAGAACACGCGCAACAGCGAATAGCGGCTGAGCCGCTCGCCCTTGCCCCGCACGCCCAGCGCCTCGACCACCGACTGGAACGGCGCCGCCTGGTGCTCGTACGCTTGCAGCGCGCTCGTGCTCACGCGCCGCACCGCGTCCTCGAAGGTCGGATTGCCGTCGAGTTCGGTGCGCAGCGCGAGCGAATTGATCGTGAAACCGATCACGTCGCGCATCACATCCAGTTCGCGGTTCGCATGTGGCGTGCCGACCACGATATCGGACTGTCCCGTATGGCGCGCCAGCATGATCTTGAACGCGCTCAGCAAGACCATGTAGAGCGTGACGCCATGGCTTCTCGCGTACGCATTGACTTTCTCCAGCAGATCCGGCTCGATCAGCACGAGGCTGTTGGCCGCCCGGTGACTGCGCCGCTCCGGCGCGGGGAAATCGGTCTCGAGCTGCAGCGGCGGCGCCTCGGCGAGCCGCTCGACCCAGTAGTCGACATGCTGCGCGTGCGCGCCGCGCGCGATCTGCTCGCGCTGCCAGATCGCATAGTCGCCGAACTGTGCCGCCACAGGCGGCAGCGAGCACGGACGCCCGTTCACGATGTCATCGTAATGCGTGCGGATCTCGCGATCGATGATCGCCACCGACCATGTGTCGCATACGATGTGATGCAGCGACACGATCAGCACATTCTTGTTCGGCGCGACGATCAGCAGCGTGAAGCGGATCAGCGGGCCCTGTTCGAGATCGAACTGGTGGGCCGCCTCCTTGTCGACGAGCTTCCATCCCGTCGCTTCCTTCAGCGCATCCGGCAGCGGCCGCAGATCGACGCGCTCGAGCGCGGGCGGCCAGCTCTCATGCACGATCTGCACGGCGCCGGCGTCGTCCTGCCGGAACGTCGTGCGCAGGATCTCGTGGCGCTCGATCATGCGGCCGATCGCCTGCAGGAGCGCCGGTTCGTCGATCTCTTCCTCGGGCAGGCCCATCGGATACACGACGTTATGCGCGGTATCGCCGCCCTCGTACCGGTCGATGAACCACAGCGGTTCCTGATAGCTGGTGAGGGGGATGCGCTGGCCCGGCGCGCGCGGGGCGATGCCCTGCCCGCCGGGATCCGCGAGGCGTCGTTCCGCGAGCAACGCCCGGTAGCGTTCGCGCTGGTCGGCAGACAACAACAATGTATCCAGATTGCTCATGATCGATTCCCAATGAGGCCGCGCCGAACCCGCCCGGCCCGCGCGCGACCAATCCAATCAATTCGACGGGCGATGCGCACCACCGCCCGTATTCCCCTCCAGGATCGCCGTCCGCCACGGCACAACGACGCGGCGGCAGCGCGGTCCCCGGTCCGTCCCTCAGCCGGCCACGCCGAAACATCGCTGCAACGCGAAGAAGCTGAGCGCCATCATCAAAAAGCTGTCGACCCGTTCCTGCGATTTTCTGGACAGCGACGGCAGCAGGCTGTCCAGCCACAGCAGCCGTCGATGGTCGAAAATCGACGAGTGCCGCGCCGCGTCGCTATGCAGCACGTCCTGCCAGTAGCGCTGGAACGCGCCGCTTCGCCGCGCCGAGATCGGCGGCGCCTCGAACGGCCGCTTCGGCGCGCGGCGCGCGCACTCGGGCGTCAACGACGCGACCGCGGTCCTGAGAAAACGCTTGTCGCGCACATCGTCGGCGAGCCACGCATCCGGCAGCGCATCCGCGACGGCGGCGACGCGATGGTCCAGATACGGGTAGCGCGTCTCGAGTCCATGCGCCATGTCCAGCCGCTCCGATACCAGGATGTGATTCACGAACAGCGACTTGCGCCATAGCTGCAGCGACCGGCGCATGGTTGACCTCGACGGGTCGCTGAAGCCGCCCGTCGCATCCAGCAGCATGTCGTACGGGTTGTGCTCGCGAAACTGCTCGAGAAACGGCTGCGCGAGCAGCAGGCGCATGCCGCTGCGCTGATAGTTCCAACTGGTCACGAGGTAAGGCGCGATATCGCCATGGCGCGCGACGTCCAGCCCGAAGAGCGGCAGCGCCTGGCCAAGCTCCGCCGCGAGCGCCGCGCGACCGCTCTCGAGTACATGCGTGATCAGGTCGCGCTGACGCGGCGAGCCGCTGAACAGGCCGTCCATCACGGAGAAGCCATACCCGCCGAACAGTTCGTCGGCGCCGTCGCCCGCGAGCACGGCCTTGTAGCCGCTCGCGGCAACCGCCCGGCCGAGCATCCAGCGCGCGGACCCGATGAAATTGAAACCGATGGTCTCCGCGTGCCGCACCGCGTCCTCGAAATGCGCGACGAGTTGCTGTTCGTCGAACGGCAGGACCTGATGCTGGATGCCGAGACTCGACGCGATCGCCGCCGCGCCGGCCGCATCGTCGGCATGGGCGCCGAAATCCACGGTGAAAGCCGCCAGTCCGTCGGGCCGGTGGCGGACCGCCAGCGCCGCAAGCGTCGCGGAATCAACGCCGCCGCTCAGATAGCAGGCAATCGGCGCGTCGCCCTCCAGCCGGTCGCGCACGGCATGGTCGAGCCGCGTGCGCAACGCCGGCATCAGCGCGCGCACGGGGTCGCGCGGATCGCGCGGCAACGCATCGTCGGCCGCCGGTTCGTAGGGCGTCACGCGCCAACCCTGCGCATCCCATTCGAGCACATGGCCCGGCGGCACCTGATGAATGCCGTCGAACAAGGTCTGAGCCGGTCCGAGCGACGCGAAACAATGCTGGAACAGCGCGCCGTGGTTCCAGCGCAAGTGCGCGCCGAGCGCGGCCAGCGCCCTGATCTCGGACGCGAGACGGATGCCGTCGCCGTCGATGCGGTAATAGAGCGGCTTCACGCCCCATTGATCGCGCATCGCGTATAACGTCCGCGCGCGCTGGTCCCAGATCACGCCGGCGAATTCGCCGTTCAGCCGCCGCACGAAGTCGATGCCTTCGCGCCGGTAGCCGTGCAGCATCACTTCGCAATCGGATTGCGTCGAGAACCGCGCGCCGCGCGCGGTCAACTCGCGCCGCAGCGCCGCGTGTCCGTACAGTTCGCCGTTGACCACGACATGCACGTCGCCGGCGTGAAACGGCTGCATCTCGTGAGCGGGCCCGACCAGCGCGAGACGGTGGAATCCCATCGCGCTACGCGCGTCGTCCGCGCGCCATAGCGCGCGACCGTCGGGACCGCGATGGCGCAGCGTGTCGAGCGCGTGGCCGATCCGCTCGATCGGCACGGCTGCCTCACGATGACAGACGACGACGAATCCGCACATGGTGTCCGCTCCTGTTCATCTCAATCATTCCGGTCGGTTCCGTGCGAGCCGTGAACGCCGCGTGTGCCATTGGGACGGCGCGCGCGTCTGCGGCGCGGGTGCGTCGCGCTCGCCCGATGCAAGCCAGTGCGCGAGCCGCCGGGCCGTAGGAAAGGCGTATAGATCGGCCAGTTCGATGCGCGTCGCAACGCGCGGCGCGAGCCGCGCGTACACCCTCGACAGCACGATCGACGTCGCGCCCAGTTCGTGAAAATTCGCGTCGACGGTCACGTCCGAGCGGCCCAGATCTTCTTCGAGCGCGTGCACGATATCCGCCCGCAACCGGGCTTCGTCAAGTGACGGGGCATCGGACGCCGACGCACCCGCCGCCCGCTCCAGTTCGGCCTGGATCGCATCGAGATCGGGCTTGCCGTTGCGCGTCAGCGGGAACGTCGGCCGATGAACGAAACGTATCGGCAACAGATAACGCGGCAAGGTCTCGCGCGCGAAGCCGGCCAGCGTCGCGAGTGGAATCGGCTGGCCATCCGACGACGTATACAGTGCGCCGACGCCGTCATCCGGAAGATGCGCGCAGCCGACCTGCGCGATCCCGGGACACGCCGACAGTGCGTGCGACACGGCATCAAGCTCGACGCGATAGCCATTGATCTTGACCTGCCGGTCTGCCCGTCCGACGAACAGCAATCCGCCGTCGCGCGAATAGCGGACGCGGTCGCCGGTGCGATACATGCGTTCGCCCGACCGCCACGGATCGGGCACGAACGCGGCTGCTGTCGCGCCGGGCGCGCCCAGGTAACGCGTCAACTGCGGCCCGCCAAGATAGAGCTCGCCGGTCTGACGCTCCGGCGCCCACCGAAGTCGTTCGTCGAGCACATAGGCGCGCATGCCCGCGAGCGGATAACCGATCCGCGCGTCCTCGTCGTCGGCGCGCAGCCGCGCGCACGTGGCCCAGACCGTCGCTTCCGTCGGGCCGTAAAAGGTCCACGCGTCGACGCCGAGCGACGCGAGCCGGTTGACGAGCGCACCGTCGACGGCAGCGCCGCCGACGCACACGACCTTCAGGGTCCGCACGCCGCACCGGTCCAGCACCGGCAGCAGCAGACGGCAGGCGGCCGGCGTCAGTCCCATGTGCGTGATGCCGTCGCGCACGAGCGCGTCGTACAGCGCGTCGGGCGAGGCCGCTTCCCGCTCGCCGAGCACGGTCAGCGCGCCGCCGTAAGCAAGCGGCCCCCACAACTCCCACATCGAAAAATCGAAGCTCGGATGATGCGCGAGCGTCCAGTGCGCATCGGCGACGTCGAACATGAACCGGCTCGCCGCCAGCAGGTGCTGCAGGCTGTTCCGGCTCACCGCGACGCCCTTGGGCAGGCCAGACGACCCCGATGTATGGATCACATACGCGGTATCGAGCGGATCGGGGCTGGGCAGCGCGGCGTCGCCGACCTGCTCGGCCAGCGCCCGCCACCGCGAATAAGCGAGCGTCGGCGCCGGCATCGACGCGGCCAGTCCGGCGTGCGCGGCCAAACACACGAGGTGGCGCACGCCGGCATCCCGGCATGCGCGGGCCAGCCAGGCGGCGGATTGATCGGGATGCAGCGGCGCGACGGCAATCCCGGCCCGGAATCCCGCGATCACCGCCAACGCGGCATCGACGCCGCGTTCCATCAGGATGCCGACGGGACCGCCCGCCGGCGCGAGTTGCCTGAGCGCGAGGGCCATGCGATGCGTGACGCGCATCAATTCGTCGCGCGACAGACGCTGCTTGCCGTCGCGCAGCGCGATCGCATCCGGCGCGCGGCGCGCATGCGCGCGCAACGCGGCTTCGATGAAATCGGCCGGCGGCGCCGGCGCGACCGGTTCCCGGCAATGCCAGTCCGGTGGCTGCACGAACGCAAGCTCACCACATGGCGTCGCCGGCGCGCCGGCGAGCAGCAACGCGAAACGCGGCAGGTCGGCGACGCATCGCTCGACGAAATGCCGGGGCACCATCGCGGCGTCGTGCTTCAGTCCGCAGGTCCACCCGTCGCTCCGCACGTAGACGGTCAGTGCCAGATCGTATGGCGTCCCATGCTGCTCGACATGCTGCGTGTCGAGCCATGCGTCGGCATCCGGCTCCGGCATCACATTCCACACCAGCCCGACCTGCGTGAATGCGGTCATGCCGGGGCTCACCTCGCGCACGCCGGCGCGTTCGCACAGCGCGGGAAACGGCACCGGCGCCGCACGCAGTCCGCCGCGCAACGCATCGCGATTGCGCAGCAGGAGATCGGCAAAGGTGTCGCGCGCGTCGATGCGCTGGCGAACCGGCAACGCATTCGCGAAATAGCCGATCGTCCGGCTGAATGCGCGGGTCCGGCCGTGAACCGGCGTGGCCACGCTGACGTCGTCCGACGCGCAATGAACGTGCAGCAGCAGTTGAAACACCGACAGCATCGCAACATATGGCGTCACGCCGTGCGTGCGCGCGCAGACCGCCAGCGAATCACGGACAGCGTTCGGCAAGGCGAAGCGGTATTCGCGTTCGGTCCGGTTCGCGGGCCGCGCCGCGGGCGCGCCGCCGAACGACAGCAGTTCTGCCGGCTGAACCAGATGAACCGCGTACGCGTCGGCGCGCGCGCGCGCATCGGCGCTGTCGAGCCAGTCGCGCTCCCAGGTCGCGAGCCGCCGGAAATTCGCGTCGGCCTGAAAGGCGCGCCGCGTCCGCGACGCAGCCGCGGTCTCGTCCGCGTAGTGCGTGTCCAGCTCTCGCAGAATCAGCGGAAACGACAGGAAATCCACCACGATGTGATGCGCGGTGAACACGAGCAGCGCGACTGTCCCGGCCGCCGGATCGCCGAGCGGCGCGCACACCCGCGCGCCGTTCAGAGTCAGGCCGTCCGCCGCCGCGCGGGACGCAAGGACCGCCACGCAGCGAAACAACGCCACGTCGCCGACGGCGTGCGCGCGCGCAAAGCGCGCGTCGATGAAGGCCGCCAGGCGCTCGCTGGACCAGTCCTGCGCCGGTTCGAGCGGCAACAAATCGTCATCCCCGATCCGCCCGAGGTCGAGCGGATACGCGGCGAGCCCGCTCGCTCCGTCGCCGATCCGGCACCGGAGAATCTCATGACGTTCGACGAGGCGCCGATACGCGCGCCGCAGCGACGCGATGTCCGGCACCGTGCGCGCACGCGCAATGCCCAGCATCGCGTACGTCGCCGCGTCCGGAAACATGGACTGATAGCGCCACAGCAATTGCTGGTTGACGGAAAGCGGATAGCCGTCCCGCGTCTGCGCGTGATTCACGGCGCCAAGCCTCCGAGCAGCGTGTGCAGACACGCCTGCCCCTCGTCGAGTTCGAACCAGCCGCGCACCGGCTCGAACGCGAAATCGCCGATCGCGCACAGGCCGATGCCGCAGGACGGGGCGCGCATGCGCAGCAACTGCGCCATCGCCCCCGCTTCGAGCAGGCTGTAGTCGCGCGCGCGTGCGCCGTACATCGGTTCGATGGCGGCCGGCCGCGACACCAGATGAATCGAAAACGCGGCCTGCCGATGGATCTCCGCGTTGAGCAACGGGTCGTACAGCGAGCCATCGATCACGAGATCGGGCGCCAGCAGCCACAGCTCTCCGCGCGTCGGATGGAAGTAATACAGGCCGCATGACAGACCCGCGACGGCGCCAGCCTTGACGTACAGATAGGCCTGCACTGGATAGCGCGCGCCGGCCGACGCGTAGGCGGCGCGGCGCGGCGAGTTCGCATCCGTTTGTGCGAGCACGCCCAGCAGCCGCGCCAACTGCGCGAGTTCCAACGGCGTCTCGCGAAACGTCCGGACGCTGCCGGCGCACGGACTGTCCGATGCATCGACCGCGAGACGCACGACCGGCCAACCGGCGTCGTCGCGAAGCGCGTCGATCACCGGCCCGACGCGCCGCTCGTCCGCGCCGCCGATGTCCGCCGCATCAGGAGGCGCCGGCGGCGCGACCGCGTCTCCTCGCGCCGCATCGACGCTTGCCGCCAGCATCGCGACGGACGGCGAGAAATTCAGCGCGTCGAAGCCGATGCGCACGCCGGTGCTGTCCTCGATGCGGTTGATGATGCGCACCAGCTCCATCGAGTTGGCGCCGAGGCCGATGATGTTCGTGTCGTGGTCGGGCACGGCCACGCCCAGCACCGATTCGACGATCTGCCGGATCTGCGCGAGGGTCGACGACGCGCCATCGGAACCTTCGCCGACGATGGGCGAACCGGCCGACGGCGATGCAAGCGATGCGTCCATCATCGCTCAGTTCGCCGCGCCGGCGGCGGTCGCCGTGCTCGCCGCGTTGCGGTGAACGGGCACCGCGTACAGTTCGTAAATCGGACGCCGCGTATACAGGTCGCCTTCGCCGCCATAGCTGCTTTTCGCACCGGCCGGATGCTCGCCGCTCGTCACCTTCGCGAAGAACTTGTCGTAGGACGCCCGATCGCGCCAGATCGTAAAGTGCTTGAAGGGCGCTGCGTTGTCGTCGGCGAGCGGCGCCAGGAGATAGGATTCGAGCAGGCCGTCCGTGCGCCCGAGGGCGCCGGCGTAGCGCTGTTCGTACAGTGCCTCGAATTGCGCGCGCTTGCCCGGCGTCACGTAAATGCTGGCGATGGAAGCGACGGGCGCGTTTGAGTCGGCCGCGCTCGTCGCGGTTTGCGCGCAGGCCGGAACGCCGGCGAGCGCGGCCAGCAGCAGGATTGCCTTGCCAATGCGGGTCTTCATGGTTTTCTCATGACGTATCGAGGGGTGACGGAATACGATCGGCGACGATGCGCCGGATCAGTCCAGGCGGGGCACGATGTCCTCCAGCACTTTGCGGGCCATCCAGTTGCCGTCCGCCGAGGTCGCGCCCAGCCTCACCACCACGAGATCCTGGTCCGGAACGACGATCACGAACTGGCCCTGGAAGCCGCCGAGATAGAACGCGCCGTGCGACACCTCCGGACCCAGGGAATTGAGCCAGTAGCCGGCGCCGACTTCCGTGCCGATCGGCATGTTCCGCGCAAGCGTCGGGCGCAGGCTGTCCTTCAGCCAGTTCGCGGGCAGCAGTTCGCCGGCGCGCGCGCTGTTGCGCGACTGATCGAGCAGGAACTGGCCGAGCCGGCCCCAGTCGCGGGCGGTCGCGAGCATGAACGACGACAGCATGTAGTTGCCGTCCGGCGCCGCTTCCAGCACCGCGCTCGTCATGCCCAGCGGACCAAGCAGCGCGCGATATGGATAGACGAGCGGGTCTTCCCGGTGTGCGCGCAACGAATCCGCAAGCACGGCCGACAGGATTTCGTACGAGCCGCCCGAGTAGCGCCATGCCTCGCCGGGCAGCATAGTCCGCGCAACGTCGCGGGGCGTCAGACTCTTCGCCGGGCCGAGCACCGATTCGAAACGCTGCGCGTCCGGGAGCGGCTTCGGCGCACCGGCGGCGTCCTCGCGCGCGGCCAGCGGCTTGGCCGCCGCGTACGCCGCGGGATCGTGCGCCGCGGTCAGCATCTTCATCAGATCCGAGCGCGTGCCGAGATAGCTTTCGCTCCACGCGAGTCCCGACGTCATGCGCAGCAGTTGATCGACGGAAATCTGCCGGCGCGCGTCGTCGGGCGCGCCGCGCCATTCCTGCCGAAGGTCCTGTTGCGCGAGCGTCAGCCACCCGCGCCGCACGAGCGTCCCGGTCAGCAGATTGGCGACGCCCTTCACCATCGAATAACCCGGCAGCGGCGTATCCATCGTGACGCCCTGCGCATATCGCTCCGCAACGATCCTGCCGCGATGCATGACCAGCACCGCGCGCGTATTCTTCAGCAGCGCGGAATCGTTCTCGTCGAACGCATGGTCCAGCGCGGGGATCAGCGCCGGGAGCGGAGCGGCCGCGAGCGGCGCGGGATGGGTCGCGCTGGCTTCGCCCACCTGCGGATAAGGTTTCGGCGACGCCGCGCGCGTCAGCGCGGGGGACACCGCGTTGTCGAGCGTGCAGCCGAGCCCGTCCCGATAGCGGGCGGTGCGCTTCACCGGGCCCAGGCTCGCGGAGACCGCGCGGCGGTCGCGATCGATCTCCACCGGGATCGGCGGCAGATCGGCCAGATCCTGCGTGCGGATCTGCCGTTCGTCGAGTCCGGCAACGAAGAGACCGGAGCACATGATCTTGGCGTAGGTCGACGCGCCGATGAAGGCCGGGCTGGGGCCGTCCGGCGGGTTGTCGGCGGCGAGCGCGGCAAGCGGCGCGCCGGACAGCGCGGCGCTCAGCGCGACACCCTGCAAGTAGCGCTGCGCCGGCAGCAGGTCGAGGAGACGCGGCGCGCGCGGCGAGCGGGAGGCAACAGACGAACGTTTCACTGGTCTTTCCTGTTCGAAGAAGTTGTCAGAAAGCCGATCACGGCATTCAGATCGTCGGCCGACAGCGCATTCAGGCTGTCGCGCATCCTGTCGGGCATGCCGCGCCGACCGTAGACGAAATCGCGCAGCGCGCCGACGAGGTACGCGCGGCCCTGCCCTCGCAGCAGCGGACTGTCGGCCGCCTGCTCGTGGCAAACGGCGCAATGCTGCTGATAACGCGCAAAGCCGATGCCGGCCGTGCCGGCGCCCGCGCCAGTCGACGGCAGCAGGCCGGAGCGCTGCGACGCCAGATACGTCGCGAGCTGGTCGATTTCTTGCGGCGTGAACGCCGGCATCAGACGCGGCATGAGACTGCCGTCGGCCCCGGGGTGGCGAAACGCGTCGAGCCGGCTGACGAGATAGCCTTTTTTCTGCCCGAGAATGACCGGTATCGCCCTGTCGTGTCCGCCCGCCGTGTCGTGACAGGACATGCAGTCCTTCACGTGATAGCGGTTATCGTCCGCGACCGCCGACTGCGACGCGCAGACGAGCAGGCTCGCGTACACCGCGCGGCGCAGCGCGCCGTGCGTCCGATGAATCGTCCAGTGCGCGAATCGCGCCATGTCATTCAGCCTCCATGAGTGCCGCTTCGATGCGTTCGCGCATGACGCGCCGATCGAGCTTGCCGTTGTCGTTCAGCGGAATTGCCATGCCGCGATGCCAATGCCGCGGCACCATGTACGCCGGCAGTCGTTCGCCGCAATGCAGCCGGATGCGCTCCGTCGACAGTGCGTCGTCGGCCTGCAATACCGCATGCAGTTCGACCACGCCCGCGCGGCCCGCGACCGGCACCACGACGGCGCGGGACACCCCGCCGCACGCGCCGATCACATGCTCGATCTCCGCGCACTCGATCCGATGACCGGCGATCTTGACCTGTGAATCGATGCGTCCGAGCAGTTCGATCACGCCGTCGGCCCGATAGCGCGCGAGGTCGCCCGTCCGGTAGCGGCGTTCGCCGGTCAGCGCGTCGACGACGAAGGCCTGCGCGGTCAGATCGTCGCGCTGCCAGTATCCGTCGCTCAGGCTCGCGCCCGCGATCGTCAGTTCACCGGCGACGCCATCCGGACAGGACAGGCCAAAGCTGTCCACGATGTCGCAGCGCTGTCCGCGCAGCGGCATGCCGTATGGGATGCGGGTCCAGTCGGGGGCCACCGTGGCCACGGGAAAGGACACCGACCAGATGCCCGCCTCGGTCGCGCCGCCGAGCGACAGGAAGCGCGCGCCCGGCGCGAGCTCTCGCAGCGCGTCCGGCAGATGCAGTGCGATCCAGTCGCCGCTCAGCATCACCCAGCGCAGCGGCAGCGTGCCGATCCGCGCGGTCTTGCCCTTCGCATAGTCGACGAGCAGTTCGAACAACGCGGGCGCGGTGTTCCAGATCGTGACCCGATGTTCGACGCAAAGCGCCCACCAGGCCCCCGGCTCCATGCGCGCCGACGCATCCGGCATCACCAGCGCGGCGCCGGACGACAGCGTGCCGAACAGGTCGAACACGGACAGGTCGAAGCCAGGATCGGACAAACCGAGCACGCGGTCGCCCGCGCCGAGCCGCAGGCGGGCGCGCAGGTCGTCCAGCGTGTTCGCCACGGCGTGGCGGCGCATCATGACGCCCTTCGGCTCCCCGCTGCTGCCTGACGTGAACATCACATACGCGAGCGC
Organism: Burkholderia sp. MSMB1588; assembly: GCF_001546925.1. Taxonomy (NCBI): domain Bacteria; kingdom Pseudomonadati; phylum Pseudomonadota; class Betaproteobacteria; order Burkholderiales; family Burkholderiaceae; genus Burkholderia; species Burkholderia sp. MSMB1588. The sequence continues at coordinate 95,344 of NZ_CM003770.1, forward strand.
GGCGGAATCGAAGACCGGCTGGAATTCGCCCAGATCGGTCTCGTCGTCGCGCTCGGGAACGTGGAACGTCCGGACCGCCGGCCGATCCGGTCGCGACGGCAGGTCCGCGCCGTCCGAGAACGCATACCGGATGCCGTACCGGTCGATCACACGGGCCACGCGCTCGCGCGGCCAGCGCAACGACAGCGGCACGTACGCGAAACCGGCCAGTTGCACGGCGAGCGCCGCTACCGCATAGCGCCAGCCGGGCGTCATATGGAGCGCCACGCACGTCGCGCCGTTGGCTTCGCGCGTCAGGCGCGCGGCAAGCCGCGTCGCGCGCGTCCACAGCGCGCCGTAGGTCAGCGTGCGGTCCGACGCAATGACGGCCGCCGCATCGGGTGCCTCACGGCATCGGCGCGCGAACCGGCTCAGATAGTCCTCGCCGGGTTCGCTCTCGCGTTCGGTCGCGCGACGGCGCGCGCGTTGCGCGGCGGGCAGCCGGACGGACGGCGCGTTCACTTCGTCCGGCGCGGCGGTCAGCGCGATCACCAGATCGCGGTAGGCCGCGAACATGTCGTCGATCACGCCCGGCGCGAACCGCTCGTCGACGCTGTCCCAGTGCAGGCGCACCAGACCGCCCTCGCCCACCACCTGGTTGTCGATCCACACGCCAGCCGTGCGCGTGATCCGGTGGCGCTCCGTGCCCAGCGACGCGAAGGACGCCGCGCCGCCGTCGAGTTCCGGGATATGCGTAAAGACATAGCGCATCGCGTCCTGAGTCGCCGACGCGTGCCGCGCTTCGCGGGCCACTTCGACGCCGCCATAGTCGCGATGGTCCAGGTCCGCAAGCAGGCGCGCGTGGACCGCGCGCGCGAACGCAAAGAACGACGCGGCGGGCGCGCCGTCGATTTCGAGCCACAGGACCGACGTGAAATCCCCCGCCACGCGATTGACGTGCGGGTGAACGGGCGGCCGGTCGAACCAGGTCAGCGTGATGGAAAACGCCTTTCGCTCCGACCAGCGTTGCAGCACCGCCACGTAAGCGGCGAGATACAGGCTGCTCGCCGGCACGCCAACGCGGGCGGCGAGCGCCGCGAGCGCCCGCTGCGCATCGGCATCGAGCGTGAGCGCGCGCCGCCTGATCACCGGCAAACGCGCATCGGCGTCGTTGCGCACCGGCAATGCCGGCATCCCCGGCAACGACGCGAGCCGTTCGCGCCAGTACCGTCGCGCCGCGTCCCGTATGGCCGGATCGGCATGCCGGCGCCGGTGCTCGAGTACGTCGCGGAATGAAATGTCGAGCGCCGGCAGCGCGGCGTCCGGATCACGATAGAGCGTCGCACATTCGCGCGCGAGCATGCCGAGGCTCCACGCATCGGCGATCAGGAAGTCCACCTTGACGACGAGAATGTCCATCTCGGCCGAGAGCCGGAACACGCGCAAATCAAACAACGGCCCGCCATCGAGCGGGAGCGGCGCGAACGCGTGCCGCTCGCGCCATTCCAGCAGCACGGCCGCCTGGCGCGCCGGATCGAGGTCGCGCAGGTCCCGGCAAGCGATGCGATACGGCCGCGCGGGCTGCACCGACAACTGGCCGTCGCCATCGAACCAGGCGCGCAGCATGCCGTGACGCGCAATCAGCCGATTCCACGCATGCGTGAGCCGGTCCGCGTCGAGGCGCGCGATTTCCCACTCCTGATACAGATGGCTGCCGCCGCCGTCGGATCCCGCCTGGTGGCGCGCGATCCAGTACGCCTGCTGCAACGGGGTGGGCGCGAACGGAACGGCCTCCGCGACCGGGTCGCCGACGAGCGGCGTCGCGGCGGGCGCCGAGGTTCGTTGCGCGCGCACCAGTTGCGCCTCGTCGGCCAACGTCGGCGCGGCCAGCAGCTCCGCAACGCTCAGCCGGCAACCGAACCTGCGCTCGATCAGGCCGCCCAGTTGCAGCAGCAACAGCGAATGACCGCCGGCTTCGTCGAAGCGACTGTCCCGCGTGACGTCCGCGTCCGGCAACAGTTCGCGCCACAGGCCGGCCAGCGCCGCCTCCACGTCGTCCAGCGAGGTCGCGGCGGCGCTTTCGAGACGGCGCGCGCTCGTCGTGCGCAATGCCGCGCGATCGATCTTGCCGGTCGGCGTGAGCGGCATCTGCTCGAGCCGCCAGAACTGCGCGGGCCGCGCCTCCGCGCTCAACTGCGCGCGCAGCGCCTGCCGCCACGCGTCGGGATCGCATTCCGGCGCACACTGCAGGAAAGCGATCAGCACGCCGTGCTGCTCGATCACGGCGGCGCGCCGCACCCGCGGCAAGCGCTCGAGACATGCCTCGACACCGTCGAGATCGACGCGCACGCCGCGCACCTTGATCTGCCGGTCACGCCGGCCGACGATCTCCACGCCGTGCGGGCCGACCCGTGCGAGATCCCCGGTGCGGAACAGCCGGCTGTCGCCGCGCTCGCGCGCCCAAGGATTCGGCATGAAGCGCTCGGCGGTCAACGCGGGCTGCCCGAGGTAACCGTGCGCCAGCGCCGCGCCGCTCACATACAACTCGCCCTCGCCTCCCGGCGGCGCCGGGTCGAGGTTCGCATCGAGGACATGAAGGCACAGGTTGTCGAGCGGCGCGCCGACGGGAACGCCCGGTCCCGGATCGTCGGAGTCAGCGCACGCATCCAGTGCGAAAGCGCTGACATCCGCCGCCACCTCGGCGCTGCCATACAGGTTCAGGCATTGCACCGTGGGCAGCAGCGCGCGGACGCGTCGCGCGAGACCACGCGTCAGCGGCTCGCCGCTCACCGCGATGCGGCGCAACGCCAGCCTGGGCCGCGATGGGCGCAGTTCGAACTGCGTCAGCAGGGATTCGAGCAGGGTCGGCACCACGACGAGATGCGTGACGCGGTGCTGCTGCAACAGCTCAGCGATACGCCCGGCATCGCGGCATTCGGCATCGTCCGGCAGGACCAGCAGCGCGCCCGCGCACAATGGACCGAGTACTTCGCAGAACACGTCGACAAAGCTCGCCGCCGTCTTCGCCAGGCAGACATCGCCCGGCTCGAGCGGATAGCGCTTCAGTTGCCACGCGATGCGGTTGCTCAATCCGGCGCGCGTGCCGACGACGCCCTTCGGCTCGCCCGTGCTGCCGGACGTGAAGATCAGATAGGCCGGCAGCGCGCCTGCCGACGGCCAGCGTTCGAGGACCACCCGGTCCGGGTCCGAGACGCCGTCGACCGGCGCAACGTGCCGCCCGGACGGGAACGCGCAGCCCGCCCCTAGTTCGTCCGCGATGACGAACGCGGGCTGGCTCGCACGCAGCATTGCGTCGATGCGCACGGCGGGAAGCCGCGGGTCGATCAGCACCGCCGTCGCGCCCGCCTTCATGACGCCGAGCAGCGCCACGACCCAGCGAAACGAGCGCGGCACGATGATCGCGACGATCGCGCCGCGTGCGTCGCCGGCATCCAGCAAGCGCCGGGCCATGACCTGCACCGACGCGGCGAGCGTGCGATAGGAGTACTCGCGGTCGCCTTCGCGTAGCGCGATCCGCGCGGCATGTGCCGCCCACGCCGGCTCAAACAGGTCGCCGAGTTCCGGCACGGCGACCGGCGCGCCCGCCAGCCGCGAAGGCGTCATCTCCAGCCGCGTGACCGGCGCGACGCCGATCGTCAGCACATCCGCGTCGGGGGTCCGCGCGAACGCGCTCAGGATCGCGTCGAACTGCAACGCGAACGCGTCGGCCTGCTCCGGCGCGACGCGCGCGCGATCAAACGCCAGATAGAGCCGGTACGCACCCGTGGCGGCATCCCGGTCCACCCACAGCTTGAACGGATAGTGGGTCTTCTCTTCGCCGAAGTAGCCGCGAAGCTGCAACGCGCGGCCCAGCGCACCGGTGTCGGCGATCGCCTGCAGTTTGCGAAAGTGCGTGTAGTTGAAGCAGTTGTCGAACAGCGCCACGGACCAGGGCCGCTGAATGTCGCTCAAGGGCAGATGCCGGTGCGCGATCACCTGCGCCTCCGTGCGCATCAGCGCCGCGAGATAGCCGCCAACCGGCATCGATGCAAACACATGACGCAACGGCACCGTGTTCAGATACAGGCCCAGTACCTCCGCACCGCCATCGGTCTCGACGCGGGTGTGCGTCTCCAGCCCGACGACGACATCCAGTGTCCCGCACCAGAGCGACAGGGCTCTCAGATAGGCGGCGAGCAGCACGACCTTCGGCGTCGCGCCATGCGCGCGTGCCACGGCGTCGACGGAACCGGCCGCGCCGAAGGGCATTTCACGGATCACGATGTCGGGCGGCGGCCCCCCCGCGGACGGCGCGTCACGCGTCACGCGGCTCGGTGCGCAGTCCTTCAGGTGTTCGCGCCAGAATGCGCGCGCGTCGTCGCGCGCCACGACGTCGCGTTCATGGCGCACGTAATCATGGAAGGTGAGCGCAGGGGGCGCGGGACGGACTGGCGCGTCGCCATCGAGGAGGCGACCGTAGTGCGCCACCAGTTCCGCCAGCAGCGACGTGGCGCTCCAGCCGTCGAGCAGCGCGTCATCCAGCAGCAGCAGCACATGCAGGACGGGGCCGGCGGGCAGCGCGAACAGGTGGACGGCCCGCCCGATCGGATAATGTGCGGCCGGCGTCCGTTCCGCCAGCCATTCGCGCACGGTCCGCCCGTGCAGCGCCTCGACGGTCACGAACGCGCCGCCCGCGGGATAGACGATCTGCATCGGCTCGCTGTAGCCCGACGCGTCGATGACGGTGCGCAATACCGGATGCCGTTCGACGCAGCTCGACCATGCCTGTTCGAGCAGCGCGGGCTCGAACGCCACGCGGCTTTCGAGTTCCGCCCACAGCACGTCGCGGTAGATCGTCGCATCGCCGTAACGGGACCGGTAATACACGATGCCCTGCTGCAACGCCGACAGCGGAAAGGCATCGACGGCCGCATCGGGCACGCGCCGGCGATCGTCGCCCGACAGCAGCGCGAACGGCTCGGCGCGCCGCGCCGGACCGGTGGGCGGCGCGGCCGCGTTCAGTCCGGCGAGCTGTGCGATCGTGGGCGCGCGATACAGGTCGGCGAGCGATATCCGGAACCCCGCCTTTTGCGCGCTTTCGATCACCAGCAGACCGCTGAGCGAATCGCCTCCCAGCGCGAAGAAGTTGGCGTCGGCGGCGACCGATTCGAGGCCGAGGTGCCGTGCGACGATGTCGCGGAGCATCGCCTCCCGCTCGCTCTCGGCGAGTCCGTCATCGTTCGGCCGGTCGGCGATGCGGGTGCGGAACCGCTGCGCGCGCTGCTCGACCCGGTTCGCCAGATCGGCGACCGGCGCTGCGGCTACGATCAGGCTTTCGAGCGCGCATCCGTCGATGAGGCGTTCGAGCGACGCGAGCGCTGTCGACGCCGGCAACCCGTGAGAAAGCGCATCGCCCGCGATCGCCAGCGCGGGCAGCACGCGTTCGTCGAGCGGCGCGAAACGCACGCCGGCCATCGCCAGCAAAGGCACGTCGTGCGCATCCGTCACGCAGACATCGGCGAGCACGAACTCTTGCGCTACGTCGCGAATCGCGACGTAGCTATAACGCGCGGCGGCTAGCGATGCCACCGCTCGAATCCGCCCGAATGCGACCGGCACGGAGAACGTGGCCGCGCATGACTGGATCGGCGCCAGCGCGGCATCCATCACCGCAGGATGCATGGGCCATTCGTCGAAGTCACGGTCCAGCGCGTCGACCCGCAATTCGACGCGATAGAGGCCGCCGCACCGGCGAACCTCGCCCAGGCAGCTCCAGCGCGGGCCGACGCTCAGGCGCGCGGGAAGCCGAACCGCGCACGGCGCGGCGCGCCCGTCCGAACAGGCCGCGATCCAGCGCGCCGGAACGTCGTCCAGAATCAGCTCGTCGGGCTGCGTCGCAACGGCCGTGCAGACCACTGCGCCGCTCGCGTCGCTGACGTCGAGCTTCCGGGACGCATCCGCGCGCGACACCGACAGCGCGACCCCGGCGCCGTCCGGCGCCAGCACAGGCGCAAGCAGCGCGACGTCGCTCAGATCCGCATCTGGCGCCACGCGCAGCAGCAGTGCGATATGGGCGGTTCCCGGCAACAGCGCGACACCATCGACCCGATGTTCGCGCAACAGCCATGCGTCGCGCGGCAAGACCACGTGTGCAGCGACGCTGCCGGCGTCGCGGGACCGGCCGGCCAACGCGGGGCGCGCGCCGCACCAGCCGCGCAACGCGCGCGCCATGCCCGTGTCCAGCCAAGTGTCCCAGGCAATCGACAGCACGCGCCACGGGGTCGCGCGGCTTCGTGCGAACGCGTCGAGATACGCGTTCGCCGAGCAGTATTCGGCTTGCCCCACGCCGCCGAGCCAGGCGTTGACCGAGCTGGCCAGCACCATGAAATCGAGCGGCACGTGCGCGAACACCCGGCATAGCGCCTGCACGCCGCGAACTTTCGCCGCGCAGCGTCGCCAGGCCTGGTCGGGCTTCTTGGTCAGCAGCACGCCTTCGCCGCTCGCGCCCGCGCAGTGGAAGACACCGTGAATCGCGTGCAGCCCGCCGTCGATCCCGTCGCCCAGCCGCGCGAGTTGCGCGTCGCTTTCGACGTCCGCCTGAACGTAGACGACGGACGGATGCTGCTCGCAAAAGGCGCGCCAGTCGTCGAGCGCCGTCTGCGCGCGTCGCCCGCACACGAGCACGCGCGCGCCATAGGCGCTTGCCAGCCATGCCGCCAGCGCTCGCCCGATTCCGCCCGCGCCGCCTGTCACCAGATAGGTTCCGCCGGTGCGCAACACCGGACCGGGCGTCGCGGTCGCTTCGTCGAACCCTCCCGGCATGGTTTCGATACGCGGGGCGTACACGCGCGCGCCGCGCACGGCGAAGACGGCGAACGCGCCGTCAGCGTCCGCGTCGGCCGCGATCAGGGCCGCGGCGGTTCGCCAGCCCGCATCGTGTTCGATGCCATCGGAATCCCCCGCGACGTCGTACACCCGGCAGACGACGCCTGACGTTTCCTGAGGCAGCACGCGCGCAGGCCCCCACATCGCGGCCCGGTCGGCACTCGGCGACACGCCTTCAGCGTCAGTCAGTCCCGACGAGATCCAGTGAATGCGCAGCGCCTGTTTCGCGTCCGTCGGCCCTGCCGCGATCGCGCTCGCGAATGCGAGCGCACAGGCGAGCGACGTGTCGAACGGAAGCGCGGTCGCACCCGCGCCGTCGAAATAGATCAGCGACGCGGGAACGTTCGCTGCCGCTTGCCCGGCCCACGCGCGCCGCCACGCTGCGACGGAGGTGAAGTCGAAGCACTGCGAAGCGGCCCTGCGCGCATCGTGCGCGACGCCATCGGGCACATGCATCCATACGTCGAGCTCGCCCATCGCGGCGAGACTGTCGCGCAACGTATCGGGCAACGGCGTCGCCGCGACGCACAGGAGCCGGCCTGAACTGCGAGCGGGAACCCGGCGACGCGAATCGCGCACCCAATGCAGATGCGCGACGTGGGCATTCTTGCCCGCTTCGGGGCGCGGCACGTCAGGTTTCGCCTGATACGTCAGCGTCGTTCGCTTGAATGGATAGCCGGGCGCCGACGTCGGACGCGGACGGGACCGATGCAGCCGGGTCCAGTCGACATCGACGCCGCGCGTCCACAGCTCGGCTAGCGGACGCACGCCTGCCGCTTCGTCGAACCCATCCGCGATGACCGTACACGAGGAAAGCGCGTCGAGGCACCGTGCAAACGGCGAGTCCGGCGCGGTCCCGACGCCGATCCGTTGAAGAATCGCCGCGCCGCCGGACAGTGCGCTCAGCACCGTGTCTGCCAAGCGCGCGGGCGCATGGGCGCGCATCGCCCAGTGCGACGGCTGACGCGCGTCGTTTCGCGTCAGCCAGCCGCCCGTGACGCACGATGCGACGGGAATCGCCGGATGAGCCGTCTCGACATCCAGCAGACCCTCGGCAAGCGAGGCGGCGGCCCATGACGGCGACGCGCGCCACGCGTCCGCCTCGTCAACGTCGCGTTGCCGGCCGGCCCCGCCATCGGCATCCGCCGAGGTCGCCGAGGTTGCCGCGGACGGCGCGAGCCGGTTCGCGCAGCACTGCGCCAGTTCGAGCGCATCGTCCGGCGAGAACATCCCGGATACGGTCGCGGCGATCAGTTCGCCGATCCCTTCGCCCAGCAGCGCGCGCGGCGCCACCCCGCATGCCAGGTAATGCTGCGCCAGCGCGTAGCCATGAACGAACGTCGCCAGATACGCACTGCGCGCATCGTGCACGCGCGTCTCGTCCGCCGCATGCGCGTGGCCGCCGAGCAACCATTGCCGCACCCGCGCCGCCGCGCGTGCATCGAGTCGGCCGAGCAGCCGGTCGAGGTTCGCCGCGAACACCGGCGCATTGCGATAGGACGTCGCGCCAGCGCCGGCGAACGGCATGCATTCGCCGGAAAACGCCCAGATCACACCCGGCGCGACGTCCGGCGCCGGTTCGGCGCCCACGATGCGCAAACAGGAAAGATCGCCGCGCACGCCATCGCGCCGCGCCAGCAACACGCCGCGATGACGGCCCCGCCCGCGCCTGCGCTGCAGCGTGTGGGCGAGGTCCGGCAACCCGGCCGGCGGCGCAGCGCGCGTCGCCTCGACGAGCACGTCCAGGTAACGCAGCAGCGAATCGACATGCGGCGCGACGAGCGGCATCGCCTGCATCGCGCCGTCGCATCCCGCACATGCCGCGTCGCCGCTCGTGTCAGGCGCCTCCTGCAGCACGACGTGCGCGTTCGTGCCGCCGATGCCGAACGAACTGACGCCAGCCAGCCGCGCGCGCGTTCCGCGCGGCCACGGCGCGACTTGGTCGCAAATCGAGAATCGTCCATCGGTCGGAAGGGCCGCGGTTTCGCTGGAGACATTCAGCGTCGGCGGCAGCACGCCGTGATGCAGGCTCAACGCGGTCTTGATCAGCCCGGCGATGCCGGCCGCGTTGTCCGTGTGCCCAAGATTGCCCTTCACCGAGCCGAGCAGGCAGCGCCGCCCAGACGATCCGGCCGCGCCGAACGCCTGATCGAGCGCGCGCAATTCGATGCGGTCGCCGACCGCCGTGCCGGTGCCATGCGCTTCGACGTAATCGATGTCGTCGCCGCTCACGCCCGCCACCGCGTGCGCCATGCGAATCACTTCGGCCTGCCCGCGCTCGCCGGGCGCGATGTATCCCGCCTTGTCGGCCCCATCGTTGTTGACGGCCGACCCGCGAATCACCGCGTAGATGCGGTCGCCGGCCGCGCGTGCGTCCGCGCATCTCCGCAGCACGACCACGCCGACGCCATCGCTGAAAACCGTCCCGCCCGCATCGCGCGCGAATGGCCGGCACACGCCGTCCCGCGCCTCGATGCCGTCCGCGAAATGGCGATAGCCCTGCTGCAACGGAAAATGAACGCTCGCGCCGCCCGCCAATGCGACGTCGCAATCGCCGTCGAGAATCGATTGGCACGCCAAATGCACGGCGACCAGCGACGTCGAGCAGGCGCTCTGCACCGTGACTGCCGGGCCATCTAAATCGAGTTTATAAGCCACTCTTGAAGTGGCCGTATCCTTGTCATTGGCAATACCGGCGCGCCACCGGTCGAGTCCACTCCATTTGCGCAGATCATTTGACAAATGCGTGACAAGATAGGTGTTAAAGCCGACGCCGCCATATACGCCAATCCGCTCGTCTTTATCGTCCGCGAGCGCGGCGTCTTCGAGAGCATGCCAACAGGTTTCGAGAAAGATGCGCTGCTGTGGATCCAGCAAGGCCGCTTCTTCGGGCGCATAGCCGAAAAACGCGGCGTCGAAATCGAGCGCATTATCAAGGCTGCCATTCGCCCTGACATAAGCGCTATCGGCAAGAACTTCCGGCGTAACTCCGGCGGAACGCAATGCGTCGTCGGACAGCAGGCGAATAGCGCTGCGGCTTTCCAGCAGAAAACGCCAGAATGCCTGGACATCGCTCACGCCCGGAAAGCGGCACGCGATGCCGACAATGGCGATCGCTCCATGCTCGCCGGACAGCGTAAGCCCCTGATTCTCTTGCATTCTGACTCGATCCCGCTCGTATCGTGTCTACGCCCGCACACGCCGCTCTGCCGCCCCGCGGACATTGACTGCCCGCGCCTCTCGCCGTCGGCCGTTCACTCAAAAAATAAGGCAGCCGCTTCTTTCCCCCATGCCGCCGCCCCGGCTTTACGAGGCCGCTTACGACATGTAAGTCGCGCAGGAGTATGACATAGAGGCCTCAAGAAACGCAAATCATTCTCGCTACCAATAGCAATTACAAATTGAATCGGCTACTCTATCGTGGCATTACGTCTCCCTGACATACGACTGCCCACCCTCTTATCTGATGAAGCAGGAGCTCCAATGACCCTTCCCATGACTCGTGTGATTCTTTACGTCCACGACGTGGCGCTGCTTAAGTCGTTCTATCAAAAGTATTTCGATCTGCCGGTCGTCGAGGAAATAGACGGCGAATGGGTGGTATTCAAGGCGGGAGAAATCGAACTGGCTCTGCACCTGGCCGGCGAGGCCTATCAGAAGAAGCCCGCGGCGCCCGCTCGACGGCGCACCAACACGAAATTCGTGTTCTTGATCGGAACGGGCATTGCCGAGCATCACGATCAGCTCGCGGCGGACGGCGTCGTCGTGCAGCCGATGAAGCGTTACGACGGCTTCGCTTATCAGATGTACGACGGCGTCGATCCGGAAGGCAACGTATTCCAGGTCATGCAGTTCGACTGACGCCGTCCGCTTTCCCGTTTCTGCCGTTGCTTTCGATCATCCGCGATTTCACAGGCCCGAGCGCCATTCATGACTACGCCCTCCCTGCTGGCGGACGCCCCGGGCCCGACGTGTTCCAGAACGCTTCCCATGACGCTGGGACAACGGCGGCTGTGGACGCTCGAACAACGTCATCCCGGCAGCGCCGCCTACCACCACCTCAGCGCGCTGCGACTCGCGGGTCCGCTGGACGAGGCCGCGCTGCGCGTGTGCCTGCAGCAAGCCGTCGACGCGCACGACAGCCTGCGCATGCGCTTCCCGCGCGTGAACGGCGAGCCAGTGTGCCGGATCGACGCGCGCTGCGCGCTGCCGTTGCGGCGCTACGATCTGAGCGGAATCGATGCGGATGCGTGCGACGCAGCGCTCCGGCAGTTGGCGCACGAAGAAGTCCGGCGCGCGTTCGATCTGGAAGCCGGGCCGCTGCTGCGGGCGAGTCTGCTGTCGATCGCGCCCGGACAAGCCGTTCTGCTGCTCTGCTTTCACCACATGATCACGGATGGCTGGTCATTAGGCATCCTGGTCAATGACATCGCGACGCGATATCGCGCCTATATATCGAACGACGCGCCGCCCCGGGACACTGCGCCCCGCCCCGCGCGCGAGACGATCGACGACTATGTCTCCCAGACGCTCGGCGCGATCGGGACGCCCGCCCATCTCGCGTCGCTGAACTACTGGCAACAGCAGTTGGCTGGCCTGAGATGGACGCGGATTCCGGTCGACGCCGCGCCGGCGGCACACGCGCCGGTCTCCCGGCGGGGCCGCACGCTGCGCCGCCGTTTCGACGACATGCCGACGGCGCTCGACGCACCGGCGCGCAAGCTGTGCGTAACGCGCTATCAGTTGTTGCTGACCGCGTTCCTGCTGTACCTGTCCCGACGTTGCGGCAGCAACGATGTCGCGATCGCGACGCTGCTCGCCAACCGCAACACGCGCGCCCGGCAGCACCTCGTCGGCTACCTCGCCAACACGGTCGTGGTTCGGCATCGTTTCGCGCCGGACCAGCGGGCGGCCGAACTCGTCTCCGGCGTGGCGGCCACGGTCCGCGATCTGCTGCGGCACGGCGAGGTGTCGCTGTACAGCATCGCGGAGCACATCCCGCAAGCGGTATCGCGGGAGCCGTCCATTCTGTTCGCTTTCCAGAACAACCCGTTGCCGCCGATGCAGCTCGGCGACGTGGCGCTGACGGCGCTCGACCTCGAAACGGGTTGCGCAAAATTCGATCTCAGCGTCTATGTCGCGGAAAGCGAAGGCAGTCTCGATCTGTGGATCGAATACGATACGGGGCTTTATCGCGACGCGAGCATCGCGTCGCTCATCGAGGGCTTCCGCGCGACGATTGACGCACTGTGCGCGGCGCTCGCCGATCCCGGCACGAGCGTCGAGCGGCGGCTCTCCGGCGTCGTCGCGCCGTCCGCGCTGCTCGGCGCCGATCCGGTCGCGAACCCGGACGCGTCGCTGCTCCGCGCGCTGCTGGACTGCGCGGCGCGCACGCCGGACGCGGTCGCGCTCGAAGCCGACGGCCAGATCCTCACCTTTGCCCGCATGCGCGACGGCGTCGCGTCGATCGCCGCCGCCCTCGATCGGCTTGGCGCGGCGCCGGGCGAACGCGTCGCGATACTTGGCGAACGCACCCCGGCCACGCTGTGCACGATCTGGGCCTGCCTCGCGCTCGGTCTCACCTACCTGCCGCTCGCGCGGGATCTACCGAACGCGAAGCTGCGGCTCATTCTCGATGATGCGGCGCCCGACTGGCTGCTCGCCGACGCGCCCGTGCACGATCTGCCGGGCACGTGGCGGGTGGTGTCGCCCTGGCTCGCGGGTCCGCCGGCGCACGCGGCGCTCGCGCGCGCGGCGTCGTTGCCGCCGATGCTGCCGGCCTACCTGCTCTACACGTCCGGATCGACGGGCCGCCCCAAAGGCGTCCTCGTGTCGCGCGCCAACCTGGACGCCTTCTGCGCGGCGATGGACCAGACCGTGCCCCGCACACGCTCGGATGTCTGGCTCGCGGTGTCGAGCCTGTCGTTCGACATTTCCGCCGTCGAACTCCTGTGGGCAATGAGCCGGGGCTTCCGGGTCCGGGTCGACACCCTGGCGGCGCTCTGCGCGTCGCGCGCGCCGAGCACGCGCGAGGACGCCGGCCCGATCCCGTCGCTGAGCGCCTTCTACTTCGGGTCCACGGACCTGTACGCGCCCGACGAGCACCTCCGGATCCTCGAGCACACGGCCCAATGGGCCGATCGCCACGGCTTCCACGCGCTCTGGACGCCCGAGCGTCACTTCTCGTCGTTCGGCGGTTTTTTCTCGAACCCCGCCCTGACCTGCACGCATCTCGCCGCGCTCACCGAGCGCATTGCGATTCGCGCCGGCAGCGTCATCGGTCCGCTGCATCATACTGTCCGGCTGGCGGAAGACTGGGCCGCCGTCGCGCGGCTGTCGGGCGGCCGCGCCGGCCTCTCGCTCGCCCCGGGCTGGAATCCGGCCGATTTCGTGCTCGCCGGGCGACCGGTCGCGGAACGCGCGGACACCGTGGCGCAGCAAGTGCGCGACCTGAGGCGGCTATGGAACGGCGAGCCGATCGCGTTTCGCGATCCCGACGGACGCTATTTCAACGCCCGCATGCCGCGTGTGTCGCGCGCCGACGTCCCGCTCGCGTTGACGGTGTCGAACCGCCCCGAGCAGTTCGAACTCGCGGCGGAACAGGGACTCGACGTACTCACGCATTTGCTCGAACAGGACGTGACGCAGCTATCGCGCAATATCGAGCGTTACCGCCAAACCTGGCAGACCTGTCACGGCGAGGCGAGCCCGCCGGGCCGCGTCGTGCTGATGCTGCACACCTACCTCGACGCCGACGACGACACGGCGTCCGCCGTCGCCCAGCCATTTCTCGCCCGATATCTGGCCAGCGCGCGCAACGCGCTGCGCAGTCTCGCGAACGGCCATGAGACGCCCGAGCCGCACACGGAAAGCGGGCTGCTCGACAGCGCCGCCCGGCGGCTCATCGCCGAGCGCAGCCTGATCTGCGGCGCGGGGACGGCGAGGCGGCGGCTGCGGCAACTGCAACGGCTCGGCGTAGACGAAATCGCCTGCCTGATCGATTTCGGCCCCGATCGCGCAGCCATCCTCGCCAGCCTGGAGCGGCTCGCAACGGTGCGCGACACCGCCTGCCAGCCGCGCGCCGAACCCGTCGCGCCGCCGCCCGCGACCCACTTGCAATGCACGCCGTCGGCCGCACGGCTGCTCGTCGCGCGTGCGGACGGTCTGCCCGCGCAACTGGACAGACTCGCCTGCTGGGCGATCGGCGGCGAGGCCCTCGACGACGCGCTGGCGCGGCAGTTGCGCCAGTCGACCGACGCGACCCTGCTGAACCTGTATGGCCCGACCGAAGCGACGATATGGGCCACCTGCGCCGCCATTCCCGCGCGGCGCGTCGGGCCGCTCAGCATCGGCCGGCCGCTGGCGGGCACGCGCGTCCATCTGCTGGACGACGCGCTGCGCCCCGTGCCGCCGGGCGTCGAAGGGCAGATCCATCTCGGCGGCGCGGGCGTCTCGCAAGGGTACTGGCGACAACCCGCGCTGAGCGCGGCAGCCTTCATCCCGGATCCGTTCGGCGGGCCCGGCGCGCGCCTGTACGCCACGGGCGACTACGGCCGCATCACTGCGTCCGGGACGCTCGAATTCACTGGCCGCCGCGACAGTCAGATCAAGCTTCATGGCCATCGCGTCGAACTGACGGGCCTGCGCGACACGCTGCTGCAGCATTCCGCCGTGGCGGATGCGTACGTTCATCCGAGTGCGGACGCGGCGACGCACAGCGGGCCGCGGATCGTCGCCTTCGTCGTGCCGCGCGAGCCGGCGGGCGACGCACTGGCCGCCGATTTGCGCGACCACCTCGGCCATTACTGGGAGCTCGGCAGCCAGCCGCACGACATTGTTCTCGTGCCGTCGATTCCGCTCACCGCCAGCCAGAAGACCGACACTCGGCGTCTTGACGCCATGCATCGCGCGCACCTCGAACAAGCGTCATCCGTCGCGCCGACGTGCGTCGACGATCCCCGGTCAGCCGCGGCCCGCGCCGAACTGATCGACATCTGGCGGACGGCGCTGCCCGGCTTCGAGGCCGGCGCGGATTTTCATCGCGCGGGCGGCAATTCGCTGATCGCGGTGCGGCTGCTGGCGCAGGCGAACGCCCGCTTCGGCGTCGACCTCACGCTGCAGGACTTTTACCGCTCGCCGACGCTGGCCGGTCATCTGCGCGCGATCCTCGAGAGCGGCGCCCGCGCGCCAGCAGGCGCGCTGACGCGCATCGCACGACGCGGCGACTATCCGACCTCGTTCGCGCAGCGCGCGATGCTCATTCTCGACGCGATGGGCCATGCGCGTCGCGACGCCTATCACGATCATGTCGTGCTCGAACTCGACGGTGCGCTGTCGATCGACGCGCTCCGGCGAGCCTATGCGACGCTGTTGCAGCGTCACCGCATCTTCACCACCGCCTACCGCTTCGAGGCAGGCGACTACCTGCAGGTATGGCGCGACGATGTCCCGCCTGATTTTCGTATCGTCGACGCCCCGGCGTCCCGTCACGAAGCCCTCCTGAGCGCTTTCGTCGAGGAGCCGTTCGATCTGGCCAGCGGCCGGGTCGTGCGCGCGCTGCTGCTGCCGATTGGGGGCTCCGCGTCGCGCCTGTGCGTCGCCATCCATCACGTCGTCAGCGACGGCGCGACCTTGCGGATGATGCTGGAAGAATTGCTACACCACTACCAGCGGGCCATGGACGGCCAGCCGGTGAACGCGGCCGAGGCCGACTGGCAGTACGTCGATTTCGCGCACTGGCAGCGCCAGCACGTCGATGCCCGCCGCGCGGAACTGGAAGCCTTCTGGAGCAGCCAGCTCGCCCGCGGCCGCTGCGCCACGCGCATCGGGCCGGCGCGCGCGCCGGTCGACGCCGGCCCGATGCCCGCGGCCGGACACCTGCACATCGAAATCGACGCCGCCGCAACGCGGATCATCGACGAACAGGTCGTCACGCATCGCATCGGCGAACTGGCCGTGCTGACCGCGCCCCTCGTTCTCGTGCTCGAGCAACCCAGCGCGGACGCGCCCGTCGCGATCGCCACCGATGCGCGCAACCGCGAACGTCCGGAGTTCGAGCGCATTCCCGGCATGATGGTCAACCAGTTGCTGCTGGCCATGCGCATGCCCGACGCGGGCGACCTCGACACGGTCCTGCAAGCCTGTCAGCGCCAGATCGCCGATGCGTTCAGCCATCAGGCGTATCCGTACGAGCGGCTGGTCGCGCTGTCGCGCAAATCGCCGGCAGGGCCCGACGGCACGGCGCTGTTCGACGTCAAGTTCGTGCTGAACGATGCGCGCACACCGGTCGCCGCACCTGGCTTTCACATCGTCGAGCGCACGCTGCCGCCGCGCGTCGCGAAGTTCGGCATGCTCATCAACATCGCGCGCGACGGCGACCGCTTCACGGGAAGCATCGTGTTCGACAGCCGCCGCTACTCGGCCGATGCCGTCCGGCAACTATGGGACGACTACCGCTTCATGCTCGAACACCTGCCGCGCATGCGCGACGTGCGCGACGCGCGACACGCGCTGGCGGCGCGGCGCAGCCGCGGCGACGCGCCACGCGGCCCGACGCCCGAAGCCGCGCGCGCTCCGGACATGCCGCCGCTGCTGATGCAGTTGCGCAATGCGCGCCGCCAGCCGTTGGCGCCCGCGCGCGCGATGCTGCGCGTGCTCGCGGAGGACGCCGGCTGCCCCGTGCCCAGGATCGAACCGGAGCGTCCCGGCACGCCGCTCGCGACCGTGATCGCGGAAGCGAGAAGCGCCATCGTCGAACACGTTCAACGCGACGGCGCGGTCTTGCTGAAAGGTTTCGCCGGCGTCACAGCCGCCGAACTCACGCGGGTCGCGACCGACCTGTGCGGTGAACTCGTCCCGTACATCGAACGGTCGACGCCGCGCATCCGTCTGGGCGATTCGCTCTACACGGCGACGGAATACCCGGCGCACCAGCGTATCGACCTGCACAATGAAAATGCCTATGCGCATCGCTGGCCGGGGACCCTGTTCTTCTGGTGCGCGCAGCCCGCCTCGTCGGGCGGCGAAACGCTGCTGGCGGATTCCCGCCGCATCCTCGCCCGGCTTCCGGACGCGCTGCGCGACACGTTCCTGCGCAAAGGCGTGCTGTACCGGCGCGAGCTCGGCCCACCGCTCGGCATGGCGTGGCAGTACGTGTTTCAGTGCGACCAGCGCAACGAAGCCGACGCCCTCGGCCGCGCCGCGGGCTACCAGATCACCTGGCGTTCGGACGAACGCGTCAGCCTGGCCCGTGTCGCGGACGCGGTCGCGACGCATCCTGTCACCGGCGCCGCGTGCTGGTTCAACCACGCGCTGTTCTTCCACGAAAGCAGCCTGCCCGACGGCATTCGCGACGGTCTGCGCACGCTGTACGGGGAAGACTACCTGCCTCATCAGTCGTTCTACGGGGACGGCTCGCCGATCGATCAGCCCGCGCTCGATGCGCTCCGCTCGGCGCATCGGCATTGCGAACGCACGCTGCGGCTGGAACAGGACGATGTGTTGATCATCGACAACCTGCTGATGGCCCACGGCCGTTGCGCGTATGAAGGCCCGCGCGACATCCGGCTGATCATGGGAAAAACAATCGAATGACATCATGAAGATCGACTTGCGAAACGCGTCGCCGGGATACCGCCTTTCTCCACAGCAACAGGCGCAATGGCCGGGCGACGGCACCCGGCGCGCCTACGTCGTCACCCTGACGCTGGACGGCAGACTGGATTCGCATCGCCTCCTCGACGCCGCCAACGCCGTGGCGCGGCGGTACGAAATTCTTCGCACTGTCGTCCGTCCGCTTCCTGACGGCGCAGGCGCGATACAGATGGTCGGCGCGCATGAGCCGGCGACGACGCTGCCGGCGCGCTTGCCGTCCGACGACGCGCCGTTCGGCGTCGCGCTGCGCAATGACGCGGCGGGTTGCGTCATCGACGTGAGCATCGATGGTTCGTGCGCGGATCGCTGGTCGGTCGCGACGATCCTCGAGCGCCTGGCCGATGCATATCGGGATGCGCGGTTGCCTGACGCGCGCCCCGTCATCGAATATCCCGATCTGAGCGAGGGCTACCACACGCTGCTGCTCGACCCGGCGGGACGCCGCTATTGGAACCAGCGTCTCGCTTCGACGCGCGCGGCGACGCATGACGCCGCACCGCCCGCCCCGGCGAGCGAGGTCGCGCACAGCACGACGCTCGCGTGCGACGCCGGATTGACGGAAACCGAGTGCTTCGCGCGCTGGGTGCTGTTCCTGACGAAATGGACGCGCAGCCGTGCGGTCATCGCGGGCTATCTCGCGCCGGGCAACCGGTTCGCCGAGCATGCTGATCTGGTCGGACCCATCGCGCGGCCGCTCGCGCTGCCATTCGAAGTCGATTGGTCGTCGGACGTCGATTTGATCCTCCGCGCGATCGCCCGGCAGATCGATGCCGATCTCGCGCAGGCCGATCATTTCGACTGCACGACACCCAGGCCTGTCGCCGGTCCGGCGTTCATGTTCGAGCCATCTTGCGCGCTGCCCGCCGTCTTCGCCGGCCTCCGCGTGCTTGATGCGACGTTGCGGACGCCACCTTCGTCGGCCGTTCTGCAACTGTCCATGATTGCACCCGGCGTGCTGCGTCTGAGCGCGCGCGATCTGCCCCATGCGCGGTTCGAAACGATGATCGCGCAAGTGCGCGGCGTGTTTGACCCCGCCGCGCCCATCGGCGGCATGCGGCCCGGCGCCGTCGCCCCGCGCGGCAACGACGCCGCCTTGGACCAGGCGCACGACATGCCGTGCGTCGCGGATACCGTGCGCCACTGGGCGCGGCATCGTCCCGAGCACATCGCGCTGCGCGATGCGACGCAGTCGATGTCCTATGCCGCGCTCGACGTCGCCGTGCGCGACGCGGCCCGCACGCTCGCCGCGCGCGGCGTCTCGCATCGCGATACCGTCGCGCTGCAAACGCGCCGAGGGGTGGAATGGGTCGTCTGGTGGCTGGCGATATGGCGCACGGGCGCGGTCGTGTTGCCGCTGCCGGCCGATGCATCCGCCGAACGCACCGCGCAAGGGTGCGCGCAGGCCGGCGCGCGCTGGCTCGTCTCGACCACGACGCCTGCCGATCACACCGCGGGCCTGCCGCCCGTGATCACGCCGACGGCCGAGCGCGCGTGCGTCGAAGCGACCGCCCCGGACCAGCGCCCCGCCGCCAATGAGCCCGCGTACATCCTGTTTACGTCGGGCTCGACGGGCACGCCCAAAGCCGTCACGGTCAGCCATCACGCGTTGTCGACCTATCTCGGCTGGGCGCGGACGCGCTACGCAAGCGAGCGCCACGGCGGCACGATCGTGCATTCCGAGCTCACTTTCGATTTCACGCAAACCTGCCTGTGGCTGCCGCTGCTGGCGGGCGAAACGGTGCGCTTCGCGCCCGATCCCGTCACGCCCGCCATGTTGTACGACCTGCTGCTCTGCGAGCCACCGCTATCGTTCATCAAGCTCACGCCCGCGCACCTGCAAGGGTTCGCGGCACTCGAAACACTGAATCCGCGCGCCGTGCCGTGGCCGGATCACGTGGTGGTGGGCGGCGCGGCGCTCGCGGGCGCGATGTTGCCGCCCTCGCTGCGGCGCGCACGCGCGATCATCCACAACGAGTATGGTCCCACCGAAGCCACCGTCGGCTGCTGCGTGCAGAGCGAGCCGGCCGAGGGCATCTCGCCGGGACCTGTCTCGATCGGCGCGGCCACGCCGCGTAGCGCGCTCCTGGTGCTCGACGCCGAATTGCAGCCCGCCCCGGCAGGAGAAGCCGGCGAGCTGTATCTCAGCGGCGATCAACTGGCCCTCGGCTATGTCGGCAATCCAGCGGAAACCGCGCAGCGGTTCCTGCCGAATCCCGCCCCCGGCAGCCCCGGGGAACGGGTCTATCGCACCGGCGACCTGGTCCGGCGCACGCCTGACGATCACCTTGTCTTCGTCGGGCGCGTGGACGACATGATCAAACGGAACGGCGTGCGCATCGAACCTGGAGCCATCACGGCGCACGTGCTGCGCCATCCGGGCGTATCCGGTTGCCACACATTCGCGCAGCGGCCCGCGCCCGCGTCGGAACCGCTGATCGTCTGCGCCGTCGTCGGCGACGGGGTCGACGTGCATGCGCTGCGCGCGTGGCTCGCGTCGCAGTTGCCGGCGCACACGATGCCGAATCGCATCGTGCCGGTCGACACGCTGCCCTGCACGCCGCAAGGCAAGATCGACGAACGGGCGCTCGCCGCCAGCCTGTCCGTCGCGGCCCCCGCCCCGCCTTCGCTCGCCACGCGCGCGGAAACGGTGCTCGGCGCCATCTGGCGCGCCACGCTCGGCGCGACGGAGATCACGCCGTCCAGCCATTTCTTCGTCGAAGGCGGAGATTCGATCCGGGCAATCACTGTCGCCGTCGAAGCGCGCAAGCAAGGCCTCCTGCTGACCGCGGAACACCTTTTTCAGCATCCGGTGCTGCGCGATCTCGCGGCCGCGGCCACGGCCGCCGGCCCCGTTCCGGACGACGCGGCGCCGACGATGCCGGACGCCCGCCCCCCGGATGCCGACGTGGAGGAGACCTGTCCGGCGTCCTACCTGCAACTCGGCATGATTTTCCAGAATCAGGCCCATGGGCACGACGGGCGTTATCACGACATCTTCAGCTACCGGCTCGGCCTGCACGTCGACGAAGCCTGCCTGCGCGAAGCGGCGCGGCGCGCCGTCGCGCGTCATCCCGCGTTGCGCACGACTTTCGATCTGGCCGCCGACGGCCAGGCGGTGCAGCGTATCTGTACGCGCGGACCGGACGTGCTCGACTACGAGGACCTGACCGCGCTGTCGCCCGCCGACCAGCAGCGGACCATCGACCAGTGGATCGCCGGCGAACGGGCGCGCGGCTTCGATGTCCGGGTGTTGCCGCTGCTGCGCTTCAAGGCGCACCGGCTGGGTCCGCGCACGCTCCAGTTCACCACCAGCTTCCATCACGGCATCATGGACGGCTGGAGCGACCAGCAGATTCACACGGAACTGTTCGCCGACTACCAGGCCCTGCTCAGGGGCCGGGAGGCCCGCCTCGCGCCGCCCGTCAGCCGTTATCGCGACTTCGTCGCCGCCGAGCGCGCCGCCGTCGAATCGCCAGTGACGCGCGCGTTTTGGCGGGACTATCTGGAGGACGCGGCGTCGACCCGCCTGTCGCCGGCGAGCGAGGACCCGCCCGCCTGCGCCGAACCCGGCGCGCCGACGCACCACCACCGCACCGGGACCGTATCCGCGCCGGTCTGTCAGCGCCTGCACGATGCCGCGCGGCAATCGCGCGAGCCTCTCGCCGTCCTGCTGCTGAGCGCCCATCTCGTCGCGCTGCGTCTGCTGACCGGGGAGCGCGAGCTCCTGTCATGCAGCGTAACGGATTGCCGTCTCGACGAAGACACGGGCGAGCGGGCGGTCGGCCTGTACATCAACACGCTGCCCGTGCGCGCGCGCGTCGACGACGACACATGGCGAGCGCTCGTGAATCGGGTGGGTCATGACCGGCGCGCGGCGTTCGGCCATCGCCGGCTGCCGTATGCGGAGATCTGTCGCCTCGCCGGCGAGGCCCGCCTGTCGGATTCACTGTTTTACTTCACGAACTTCCACAACGGCATCGCAGCGACCGACGATCTCGTGCAGTATGGCAAGTCCTCGCACGAGGTCACCAGTTTTCCGCTGACGGCCAGCTTCAACGTTGCGCCGTCCACCGGCGAGATGACCTACAGCCTCGCGTTCGACACGCGGCACTTCACGGCCGCCCGCATCGAACAGATCGCACGCTGCTACGACGCGGCGCTCGATGCGCTCGCGCGCGGCATCGACGCGCCGCTGCCGACGATCGACGCGATGCCGGACGTGTCGCGCTCGATCCTGTTGAACGACGACGCCAGCAGCGCCAGCGCACCAAACCTGCCCGCGCTATTCGCCGCGCAAGTTCGGTCGCATGGCGACGCGCCCGCCGTTCGCGACGCGCACGGCGTCCTGACGTATCGCGAACTCGACGCGCGCGCGCGCTCCGTCGCGGCCGCGCTCGCCCGGCGCGGCATGGGCGCCGGCTCCGTGGTCGGGATCCGAATCGCGTATTCGGCGGCATTGCCCGTCGCGCTGCTGGGCGTGCTGATGAGCGGCGCCTGCTTCGTCGCGGTGGACCCGGATGAACCTCACGCCCGCCTCGTGCATGTCCTCGCGAACGTGGCGCTCGTCCTCTGCCCCAACGGCGACGACGCGCCCGCATCCGCCGTTCCCCACCTCGACCTGCACGCGCTCGAAACAGAGGGCGCCGGCGCGCAGACGTTCGAGCCGCCCCCCATCGCGCCTCTCCTGCCCGCGTACCGGATCTATACGTCTGGAACGACCGGCATCCCTAAATGCGTCGATGTCCACCACGCCGCCTACGTCAACGCCATCGCTCACTTTCGCGACATGCTGCGCGTCGGTCCCGGCGATCGCGTGATGCTGACTTCGGCCCTGACGTTCGACATCAGCCTGCTCGAAGTCGCGCTGCCGCTCGCGAGCGGCGCCGTGCTGCACGTCCTGAACCGCGACGAGGCGCTGACGCCCGCCGCCTACGACACGACCGGGCACGCAGCGGGCCACACGATCATCCAGGCCACGCCGTCCGTCTGGTCCGTGCTGCGTCTGCGCGGCTGGTCCTGTCCGCCGCGCGTAACGGCCCTCGTCGGCGGCGAAGCATTGCCGCGCGAACTCGGCGACTGGCTGTCCGACGCGACAGAAGCCGCCTGGCAAGTGTATGGACCATCCGAGACCACGATCTGGTCGACCGCCGCGCGGCTGGGCCACGCGTCGCACACAATCGGCGCGCCGATCGCGCAGACCCGCTGTTACCTGCTCGACGAGCGGCTCGACGCGGTGCCGTCAGGCAGCGTCGGCACGCTCTACATTGGGGGCGCCGGCGTCGCGCTCGGCTACGCGGGCGCGACGGGCGCGACGGCCGCATCGTTCCTGCCCGATCCGCACGCCGCGACGCCAGGCGCCCGCATGTACCGCACGGGCGATCGCGCGCGCGTCGATGAGACGGGCGCGCTGGTGTTTCTCGGTCGCGTCGACCGGCAGGTCAAGCTCGCCGGGCATCGGCTCGAACTCGACGAGGTGGAAGCGCGGCTCGCCGCCCACCCCGACATCGCCCACGCGATCGTGGTGCTGCATCCCGAGTCGCAAGACCGGCTGGCCGCTTACCTCGTGGCGCGCGCGCCTCGCGCGCAGCCGGACGCCGCGCAGTTGCGCGACTGGCTGTCGACGCACGTGCCGCCCTACGCGCTGCCGGCCAGCTATACCTGGATCGACACGCCGCCGCGCACGCGCAACGGCAAACTCGACCGGCGCGCGCTACCCGTCCCGGCCCGTGCGCACGCCGCGTCCGCCGCCCGCCAGGCCGCCCCGTCGCGCCCGCTGGAACGCGTGCTCCAGCACCTATGGATGAAGGTCCTGACGGTGGAGTCGATCGGCGTGCACGACAACTTCATGACGCTCGGCGGCTATTCCCTGTCCGCCATCCGGATCGTCGCGCAACTGCGCGATCTGTTTGGCGTTCCGGTCTCGGCGTCGGCGCTCTTCACCGCGCCCACCATCTGCGAACTGGCCGATCATCTGCTGGACACCTACCCGTCAGCCGATATCGATGCAAAATCCGATCTCCTTCTCTCGTTAATCTAATATGTCCACGCGCCCTTTCGACCGCACCCGCCGCACTTTTCTCGCCGCCCTGTTAAGCGCGACGGCGGCCGATCTCGTCTCGGCCGCCGGCCTGCCGACCGGCGGCGGCGTCCGGATCGGCATCGTCGGCGCGGGCGTCGGCGGCCTGACGGCCACCCGTTATCTGCACATGCTGATGCCGCGCGCGCATCTCGTCGTGTTTGAACCCGATCGGCGCTATCACGCGTGCTTCAAGTCGAATGAAGCGCTCGCGGGCATCCGGCCGGACAGCGACCTCCTGTTTGGCTACGACGCGTGGGAAAAACGGACTGAGTGGATCGCCGAAGCGGTCGCATCCGTCGAAACCGGCGTGATCGTCACTGAGCGCGGCAGCCGTCATGCGTTCGACTGGATCGTCGTGTCGACCGGCGTGCAGTTCCGCTACGACCGCATCGACGGGCTGTCCGCCGCGCGCGCGCTGGACGTTCCGCATGCGTGGGCGGGCAAGGCGCAGTACGACGCGCTGCGCGCGCAGCTCGTCGAGATGCACGACGGCGGCGTGGTGCTCATCGCGCCGCCCAAGGCCCCGTACAAGTGCCCGCCAGGGCCGTTCGAGCGCGCGAGCCTCGTCGCGCACTATCTGCGTCATCACAAGCCGAACGCCAAGATCATCATTGCCGACGGCAACGAGAACTTCTCCAAGCAGCCGCTCTTTCAGCGGGGCTGGGAACGGCTTTACGGCTTCGGCACGCCGCAGAGCCTCATCGAGCGCATCAGCGGCGGCAAGGGGGGACGGGTGGTCAGCGTCGACGTCGCCAGCCGGCGCGTCACGCTCGAAAACGGCGAATCGATCCGCGCCGACGTGTGCAACCTCATTCCGCCGCAATACGCGGGCGCGATGCCCGAGCGCTCGGGCCTGGCCGACGAAAGCGGCTGGTGCCCCGTCGACAAGGCCACGATGGAATCGACGCGCGTAGCCGGCGTCTATGTGGTCGGCGACGCATGCGACGCCGCGAGCATGCCGAAATCGGCGTTTTCCGCGACCTCGCAGGCCAAAGCCTGCGCGTTCGCGATCGCCGCGGCGGCCGCGTCGGCGCCGCCGCCCACCCCGCGCTTCATGAACGCCTGCTTCAGCCTGCTGGAACCAGGCTATGGCATTTCGATCGCCCATCACTACGCGTACGAAAAGGCGGGCAATCGCATTACGCAGTTGTCCGGCGGCACGACATCGCTCGATGCATCGGACGAGGATCTGTCGAGAGAGGCCGCATTTTCCGAGGACTGGTTCAACATCGTCACGCATCAGCTCTTCGCTTGACACGGTCACCATGCCCCTACCTCACCCATCACACGCTGACCCGCTGCGCACCGTCGATCCAGGAAAGCAACAGTGCGTCGTGGTCGGCGGCGGCACGCTGGCCGTGTCCTGCTGCGAACAACTGCTCGCATCGGGCCGCGTCGTCGCCGCGCTGCTGCCGACGGATGCCGCGCTGCATGCATGGGGCGAGCGCGAACACATCGTTCGGCTGGACTCCATCGCGTCACTGTCCGAATGGGTCAGGGACCATCCGGTTCACTGGCTGTTTTCCGTCTCGAATCCGCTCATTCTTCCGTCGACACTCGTCGACGACATCGGCTGCGGCGCATTCAACTACCATGACGGTCCCCTGCCGAAATATGCCGGCAGCCATGCGACGTCGTGGGCGTTGCTGTCTGGCGAAACGGAGCACGCAATCTGCTGGCATTGTCTGTCCTTCCCGGTAGACGCGGGACATATTGCCATTCGCCGCAAAGTGCCGATCGAAGCCCGGGACACCGCGTTGTCGCTGAACCTCAAATGTTACCAGGCGGCCCGCGATGGTTTTGCCGAGTTGCTCTCCCGTCTCGATTCGAACGCGCTCACACTTGAGCCGCAGGATATGGCGCAGCGAAGCTTCTACGCAAAGTGGCGCCGACCAGAATCCGGCGCGCACCTTCGCTGGTCCATGCCAGCCCATGCTCTGTCAGCGTTGGCACGCGCGCTCGATTTCGGCGACCATTACCCCAACCCCCTGACTTCCCCGAAGCTATGGGTCGCCAATACCGCGTTCGCGATTCGTCAGGTTCATCCTTTGAGGCAATGTTCCGGCAAGCCGCCGGGCACACTAATCGGTATCGCCTCTGATGCCTGGCAAGTTACCACTGGCAGCACCGACGTGCTCGTGCGGGGATTCTCCAGTCTCGAAGGCGTTCCGTATGTCGCAAACGAACTCGCTGACGCGTTGGCTTTGGGCCGAGGCTCGTCGCTACCCGTCCTCACGCAAGAGGAGACTGAGTTGGCGAGAAGCACGCTTGAGACCTTGGCTCCGAGCGAGGCATTCTGGCGCGAGCGTCTCGCCTGGTCCGGCGCCGGTCGTCTGATCTTTCCGTCACCGCGCGATCACGGCGGACAACGCGCGCGTGCGACGACCGATTGGTCCTCCCCACGTCCTGTAATGCGCTGTGAAGACCCCGCTGTTGTCACGCTGAGTACATTCCTGGGTTGTATCCAGCTCGAATTCAATCAATCGTGCGTTCAAGTCGGATGGAGAATTGACGAGGCAGCGACTTTGTCCGGGCGCATGGCCGGACTAGCGGAGATCGTCCCGTTGGAATTTCAGGTCGAACGGAGAAGCGATTTTCGTTGCCACCACCAGTCTGTCACGAGGGCATTGGGGCTTATGAAACAACATCGCACGCATCCACGCGATATTGTGTCTCGATACCCGGAATTAAAAACGATGCCCGCTCTGCGGACCCAGCATCCATGGGAAATTGGCATTTCCTTGGTTCGAAGCAACATCGGTTCGACGAATCATACGCTCACTCCGACTTGTGGTGTCGGTAGAGTCGCCACTTTGGAAATCGGGGAAGAGGGGCGTTTCCGTTGGATATATGACGCACAACAAGACAACCGAGACATTATCGAACGGTTGAATGGCAGGATGAAAGACCGTGGTTCATTTCCGGGATCCGACTTCTGAGCGAACAGTGCAATAAACCGCTTCATCTATCTCTGAAGTTCATAACTGCAAACGTCTGCCAAGGTGAGAGACGATATATTCGATGGCCTCGCGAGCGGATTCCCGATGAAAGAAGTGTCCACCGTGAACTGCCTGCGCGTGAAAGCTACCACGGGTATGGAGGCCCCATTGTGCCATGCTCGCGCAATCGTGATGGGCGCCGTGTGTGTCGAACAGGGCTACGACGGGACAATCGAGCCTGTCTTGCGCCGCGTCGCAGGCATACCGATTGAACAACGTGAGGTCGGCTGCCATCACCGGCAGGAAGTACCTCATGAATTCGGGCTCCGCAGCAAAGCTGTCGTCGACGCCGCCAAAGCGACGCACGGTTCGCAGCAAGCTCTGGTCATCTTCAAACTGTGTGTTCGCCTTGCGCTCCGCCGACGGCGCATACGACGCGCCAACGAAGAGCATTCGCGGCCCTGCGACGCCGCGGCGTCGCAGGGCAATCGCCACCTCGTATGCGATTAAGCCGCCGAGGCTGTGTCCATAGAACGCGAACGGTTTGTCATGCCAGCAGTCGAGCGCATCGCAAATTTCCTAACGAGCGGCACCCAATCGATGCGCGGCGGCTCATCCCTGCGCTGCTCGCGTCCTGCGAGTTGAGCGGCATGAACGCCCACGTCAGGAGGCACCAACGGCTCCCACGCGTAGTAGATTGACGCCCCCGCCCCTGCATGCGGAAAGCAGACCAACCGCACGGCGCGGTCAGTGTGTCGCGATACGGTATACATGCAACGCACCTTCGTCATCGGCGCTCGCCTTGCGAGGTTGCAGAGAATCTCCGGCCAGCGTGCTCTGAAGCATTCGCCGCACAACCGGCACCAAGCGGTTCGTACAATTCCTCGTCCAACCAGTGGGCGGCCGCCCGCAATCTCTTGCAGGATTCAATCACATCCCCCATACGGCCTTCTTCTTTAACAATAAGGCGAGAAAGAACGGCGCGCCAAACAGGGCAGTTAGAATGCCGAGAGGAATTTCGGCGGGGGCGTGCAAGGTACGCGCGCCGAGGTCCGCGAGTAGCATCAGGATCGCACCGAACAGCGCGGCTGCCGGCATAACGAAACGTTGGTCGGGCCCGCCAAGCAGCCGCATGCAGTGCGGAGCAACGAGGCCGACGAAGCCGATTACTCCCGTGCACGCGACTAGTGTACCAACGCATAGTGCGACGCCGAAGAGCACGACTCGCTTGACGCGCAACACCGGGACACCGAGATGCTGTGCTTCAGTCTCCCCCAACTGCAGCGCGTTAAGTGCCCGTCGATGACCTAGCAGCAACCCACCACCGAGCGCGATGATCGGAGCGACTGCCGCGATAATTGTCCAATTCGCACCCGCTACGCTACCGAGGTTCCAGAATGTGAGTGTCCGCAACTGCTCGCCGTTGGAGACATAAATGAGCAGACCGATACCGCCGATAGCGAGCGCGTTGACCGCAATACCTGCGAGCAGCAGCAGGGGTATGGCAAGTCGGCCGCTTGATGCCGCGAAACTATACATCAGCAATGAAGCGGCGAATGCACATGCGAATGCAGCCACCGGAAGGTAGCCGAACACTACCGGGTGGGGAAGGAAGAGAGATCCCAGCACGATCATCGCCGCGGCACCGAATGCAGCGCTGCTCGATATGCCAAGCAACCCGGGATCGGCAAGAGGATTTCGAAAGAGAGCCTGCATGGCACTTCCCGACAAGCCCAAACCCCCTCCCACCAGAATCGCCATGATGACCCGTGGAGCACGGATTTCGAGCAGCACGTAGCGCATTTGTCGCAACTCGGGATCATGGAGCAATGACGCGTCGCTTGCGAACATCGCCGCTAGAACCCGCTCAAGCGGGAGCCGATAGGGACCAATGCATAGCGCGGTGACCATGACGGCGATGAGACCAAGAGCCAACGTAGCCAACGCTAGTCGGCCGGTAAATACAGCAGACTGGGACCTTGAAATATTCCTCACAGTGGACGCATAAAGGGAATTTAGCAGCGCGTTGAATTTCATATATACAAGGCGAATTGAATTTCAGTCGGGAAGACTACGTCTACGTTATGAGTCTACCTTCAGAAAACATAATTTCGGCATCACGCTTTTGTCATGGGAATCCTTGGGTTGCGGGGATCTCGTCGTTGTGCTGAGGACCCTCTTTTCTAGAAGAGATCAAGACAAGTCCAAGACTGCGGATAACGGTACGCCAGTTCGTCGAACAGGACACAGGTTGCGAAATTGGTGATTTACATTCGAGACGACTTGCTCGACGCCGCATGCGGTAGGCTAGTGCATCTCGCTCACGCCGAGTCTTGGCATGCTTCGGTTTTGTCGATGAGCAAGACAACGTCAACGCGATGCGCGCTTGCTGAACAGCGAGATAAAAGCGACCACAGCAACGCAGGATGGGTACAAATTCACCGAGAGTCTCCAAGTACGTATCAACTGAAGGCTGGCTGGGCGGACATCTGCACCTGGCTGGAGTACCCATGATATGGGCGTCATCGCGAACCGCGTGATTTTTGATCGACAGTGTAATCGGGGATGTTCATCATTAGCAATGGCGAATCGGACTAGTAAGTCTGCCACGCCCACCGTTTCCGAGACACGGCCTGATGAATTGCGTGATTCACGGACATCACACGTTCTGGTGTCTCCAGGCCGACGCTTCGCAAGTGGTTGCGCTGCTACCAAGAGACGGGAGAGGAAGGCCTTCGCTCTCAAAGCCGTCGCCCTCTGACCAGCCCGAATCGAAAGGTCTCTGACGCTGATCGGGCAACGATTCTTCGACTGCGGGCAGAGCGCAAGGGGGCACGGCGAATCCAAAACGGATTGCGTCTGCATGAGCAAAGAGAACTGTCCCGTGCGACTATTCACAAGGTTCTGCGCGAGGCGTCTATCAGTACACGGCCATCGACGACTGTTCACGCTTTCGTGTGCTGGCCATCTACCTGCGTAGAAATGCCCGAAATACGCTGCTTTTTCTTGATCGTGTCATCGAGGAGATGCCGTTTTCGATTCAACGTATCCAGACCGACCGCGGCAGCGAGTTCTTCGCTGAATCCGTGCAGCGGCGCCTGATGACCGAGTGCATCAAATTCCGGCCAATTCCACCACGTTCGCCGCACCTCAATGGCAAGGTCGAACGCTCGCAGCTCACCAACCTGAACGAGCTTTGGTCTCACCATGGCCCGACGGAGCAGGCAACCCTGTTGACCGCATCGCGGAGCTGAGTGAAATCACGCCTCTCGCCGAGGAGGTGGAAAGTGCATACGACGAGCGGAAAGAGCGAATTTGGCACCGCGAATGGCGGGTCGACAAAATCCTCGGCGAACATCATCGGCGCGCGTCGGAACCCGCGTCTCCTATCGGCGCCACGGGTTCCGACGCGCCAAAGAAACGGTCGTCAACAAAGTGAAACGATGTCTGCGAATCGCACAGATGAATGAGGTCCCAACGTGCAATGGCTAGAACCTTGGCTGCATCCAAGCATTGTGACCAGATCCGCAACTACTTGAGGGGCGCTGCTGTTTCGGATGCGCATTCTGCTCCGGACGGCTAGTCGGCGATGCTGTACGCCTTGCGCCGCATAAATATGTCGACGCAAGAATGCAGCCACTCAAGGTCAGACAACACATCAATCCACGCGCCTGAAATACGACAACGTGATTTCGCGCAAGTCCGGCAACGCGAACACTTCCGGGTGCAGGAACGCGGCCGCTTCGGCCAGCACCGCATGTCGCGCGATCGGCCCGAGCGATTCGATCCAGTGATCACCCACGCTCACGATCCTCACCCGGCGCGTCGACGCCAGGTGCTGCCACACCGGATTGGTCTCGAAGCCGCGCCGGCCGCTGTCGTCGTACACGAAAATAATGTCGGGCTTCGCCAGCAACAGCGTCTCGAGGCTCATCTGGAACGCCGTATTGTCGCGCTGCGACGGCAGCGGATTGCGCCCGGCGATGTTGACGCCGCCCAGCGCATTCAGTAGCGAACAGGTCATGTTCTCGTCGTAGAACGCCCACGGCGCAACGCCCGCTCCCCAGACGAACAGGTACCGCGACGCGCGGCGCGATCCTGCCCGCGTGCGGAATCCCGCGAGCACGTCGGCAAAGCGCCGGTTGAGCGCGGCGGCCGCCTCGGCGTGACCAAGCGCCGCCCCGACGAGCGCGATGCTGCGGTCGCTGTCGTCGCCGGTCTCCAGATCGAGTGCAAGATACGGCGCGATCTGCCGAAGCTGCGCCGCGTTCGCCTCGGTATAGCGACGGATCGCGACGACGAGGTCCACATGCGCGCTCGCCAGCAGTTCCAGGTTCGGGCTCGCACGCTGCCCAAGGTCGATCACGCGATCCATCCTGTCCAGCAGATGGGCGGGCCGCCGATTGCGCACGAGAAACGTCGACGCGATCGGCTGCACGCCGAGCGCCAACGCGGTATCAGCCCCGAAATACGAAATCGCCGCAAGCCGGCTCGGCGCGGTATCGAAGTGCAGCGTCACGCCGCGATCGTCCACGACGCTGTACGGCCGGGCAACCGACTCCGCGCGAACGGGCCGCGCAAGTCCCGTCGCCAGCGAAGCCAGCAACGCGAACGACAGTGCACGACGCTTTCGGTCAATCATCCCCGGCTGTCCCGATCGACGGCACGGCATCGCGAACGGCCTGCCCGGCACCGTTCTCATCGCCGCCGGGCGCCGCATAGCCGAGCGGATGGCAGACCGGCACACCGTCGCTCGCGCCATGCAGCCGCTCGCTGCGCACATGGAATACGTCCGCGACGAACGCCGGCGTCAGCACGTCGACTGGCGCGCCGTCGGCCGCGAGCCGGCCGTCGCGCATCACGATCGCCCGGTCCGCAAAACGCATCGCCTGGTTCAGGTCGTGCAGCGACATCACGAGCGTCAGCCCGAATTCCTCGTTGAGCCGCCGCAGCGTCTGCATCACGTCGAGCTGATGGCCGAGGTCGAGATAGGTCGTCGGCTCGTCGAGCAGCAAGATGTCCGCGCGCTGCGCGAGCGCCATCGCGATCCATACGCGCTGACGTTCGCCGCCCGACAGCGCGACGAGCGAACGATCGCGCATCGTGACGAGCCCGGTCATCTCCAGCGCCCATTCGACCGCTTCGCGATCGTCGTCAGTTTCGCCACGCAGCCAGGTTCGGTACGCAAACCGTCCGTGGCGGACGAGTTCCTGCACCGTCAGGCCGGACGGAATGTCCTGCGCCTGGGCCAGGAACGCGACGCGACGCGCGAGCTTTCGGCGTGGCCATTGCCGCAGCGACACGTCGTCGAGTAGCGCATCGCCGCCGCGCGGCGCGAGCAGGCCGGCCAGCGCGCGCAACAGCGTGCTCTTGCCCGAGCCGTTCGGACCGAGCAGCACGGTGATCCGACCTGATTCGATCGACAGCGACAGGCTGTCGACGATGCGGCGCGGGCCATATCCGAGCGAAAGATTGTGGGCGACGAGTGTCATCGCGACGACCTGGACAGCAGATGGAGAAACAGCGGCGCACCGAACAGCGCGGTGACCGCCCCCACCGGAATCTCGGCCGGTGCGACGACGACGCGCCCGGCCAGATCCGCAAGCGCGGTGATCAATGCACCGCAAAGAAGCGCGAACGGCGCCTGCCGCGCGAGCGGGCCGCCCACGGCAAGCCGCGCGAGATGCGGCGCGATCAGGCCGACGAATGCGACCGGGCCGGCAATCGCTACGGCACCGGCCGCCGCGAAACCTGCATAGACGATCGCTGCGAGACGCCACCGCTCGACGTTCAGCCCGACGCTCGTCGCCGCGTCGTCGCCGAGCGACAACACCTGCACCGCCGGCAGAACGACCGGCAGCAGCACGATCGTTGCCGCGGTCCACGGCGCGAGCAGCAGCACGTGCTGCCAGCCGCGCGCGTACAGGTTGCCCGCGAGCCACGTCAGCAGCACCTCGATGCGGCTCGAACCCCAGCCCGCGAGTATCGTCATCGCGACCGCATACATCGCCGCGCTGACCGCAACGCCCATCAGGATCAGCCGGAACGGCGCCGTGCCGCTGCGCCACGCGAGCGCGTAGACGCCCAGCGCCGCGCCGATGCCGCCTGCCTGCGCGACGAGCGGCATCCACGTGATGTCGTATGCGTCGAGGCGGCTGCCGTCGAGCGCGCCGGCGAAGTTCGCGACGAGCAGCAGGAGCATCACGCCGAGCGTCGCGCCGGACGACACGCCGATCACGCCGGGCTCCGCGAGCGGATTGCGCAGCGCCGCCTGCAGCACGAGCCCGCTCGCCGCCAGTTGCGCGCCGATCATCAGTGCAAGCAGCACGCGCGGCAGGCGCAGATCCCACATCACGAAGGCAACATCGCGCGCGCCGTCGCGATGGATCAGTGCCTGAGCGACCGCCGTCAGCGGGAAATCAGCCGCGCCGAAACGCACCGACAGGACGACCGTGAGCATCAGGATCGCGGCCCATCCTGCGCGACGCGCGTGCGGCGTGCCAATCGGCCGGCTCGGCCCGCCCTTCATGTCGATACTCCTTCGTCGCGGCGAATCACCGCGATCAGCAGCGGCGTGGCGACCAGCGCGGTCAGAAAGCCGACCGGCAGTTCGCGCGGCGCGGCAACCGTGCGGGCGACGAGATCCGCGGCCGACACGAGCAACGCGCCCGCCAGCGCCGTCACGCCCAGCGTCCGGCGATAACCGCCCCCGAGCGCGACACGCGCGAGATGCGGCACGCACAGTCCGACGAAGCCGACCGGCCCCGCGATCGACACCACCGACGCCGACAACGCGACCGCGATGCCGCCGAGCACCAAACGCCAGCGCAACAGGTCGAGGCCGACGCTCTGCGCCGCTTCGTCGCCGAGCGCGAGCGTGTCGAGCACGCGCGCACCGGCCAGCGCGGCGGCGAGCCCTGCGACGGTCCACGGCGCGACCATCGCGACCTGCTGCCAGCCGACACCCGCGAAGCCGCCGGCCAACCAGTAGAACAAGGGTCCCGCCTGCGGACCCGCCACAATCATCAGCGAAATGACGCCCGCGCTGCCGAGCGCGGCAATCGTCGTTCCGGCCAGCGACAAACGCAACGGTGACAGCCGCGCGCGCCACGCCAGCGCGAACGTGAGCGTCGCCGCGATGCCACCGCCGGCCAGCGCCACGAACGGCAGCACGCTCGCGGACCAGGCTGGCGCCAACACGGTCGCCGCCACGACCGCGAGCGCCGCGCCGCTGACGACGCCTGTCAGCGTCGGGTCGGCGAGCGGATTGCGCGTGATGCCCTGCATCAGCGCGCCTGCGACCGCGAGGCTCGCCCCGACCATCAACGCCGCGATCAGGCGCGGCAGCCGCAGCGTGTGAACGACCTGCGCGGCGGGCGTTTCGCCGCCGGCCAGCGCATCGAGCGCAGCCGCGGGACTCAGCACGAGGTTGCCGGCGCACAGGCTCGCGAGCGCGATCGCAACGAGGCCGCCGATCAACACGAGCGCGACCGCGCCGACCCGTGCGCGTCCCCCGCATGCCTTCCCCGGCAACGGAGAGCGCGGGCGCTTCGCCGTCACGGGCCGTCCGTTCACGAGCGTGCCGCGCCGGCCTGTTTCGCCAGCGCGTCCAGCCGGTACTCGAACTTGCGCAGCAGCATGGACGAGGTCGCGGCCAACCCGATCGCGAGTCCGATCCAGATGCCGTAGATGCCGTAGCCGAGCTTGACGCCGGCGGCCCACGCGACCGGCAGCCCGATCATCCAGTAGCCGACGATCGAGATGCGGAACGAACTCGTCACGTCGCCGAGCCCGCGCAGGATGCCGACGCCGATGTTCTGGCTGCAATCGAAGATCTGCAGCAGCGCCGCGATCGTCAGCAGCCCCGCCGCGAGCCGCAGCACGTCGGCATTCGCCGCCGAGCCGCGCGCCAGAAAAGGGGCGAGCACACTCGTCGGCGCGACGAGGTACGGCAGCGCGACGATCAGCATCGCGCCGACGCCGAGCGCGAGCCCCGTATAGCCGAGCCGCCGCGCACCGCGATAGTCGTGCTGCGCGCATGCATGGCTGATGCTGATCGACGACGCGTGCGACAACCCGACCGAAATCATGAACACGATGTAGATCACCTGATTGACGACCGTCTGAGCCGCCAGCGCATCGGTGCCGAGC
Organism: Burkholderia sp. MSMB1588; assembly: GCF_001546925.1. Taxonomy (NCBI): domain Bacteria; kingdom Pseudomonadati; phylum Pseudomonadota; class Betaproteobacteria; order Burkholderiales; family Burkholderiaceae; genus Burkholderia; species Burkholderia sp. MSMB1588. Next base: position 130,030 of record NZ_CM003770.1, read on the forward strand.
GTGCCGATCACGAGCGTGAGCACGGTGAAGAATGCGGCCTCCGACCCGTAGGTCGCGGCAATCGGCACGCCCATCTTCAACGTCTGCCTGAACGCATCGGCATCGGCCCGCCAGAAGGCCAGCGACAGGTGCTCCCGCAGTGCCGCCCGGCGCTTCGCAATCGTCAGAAACGCGACGAACGACAGCAGGTACACCACGCTCGTCGCGCACGCGACGCCGGTCAGGCCGAGTTCGGGGAACCCGAGGCGGCCGAACATCAACGCGTAGTCGAGCACCGCGTTGACCGCGATCGACACGACCGTGATCGCGAGCAGCGGCCCCGGCTTGCGCAGCCCGACTGTGTATTGGCGCAGCGACTGGAACCACAGGCACGGCAGCATGCCGGGCGCTGCCGCCGCCAGATAGAGCGCGGTCTGCCGCGCGACGCCGGGATTCTGGCCGAGCCACACGAGCGGCCGCTCGACGGCCAGCATCAGCAGTACGAACGCGAGCGCGGCGAGCGTCGACAACGCGAAGCTCGCTCGGACGAGACGCATGATCCGCGCGGCGTCGTCCTGCCCGTTCGCGAACGCGACCAGATTGCCGGTGCCCGTGACGAGGCCCGTCCCCATCGTGCGCAACTGGTTGAACAACGTGAGCGCGAGACCGCCGGCAGCGATCTCGCGCGGACCGAGCATCCCCATCATCACGATGTCGGTCGTGGTCAGCGCGACCTGCGCGAGCTGGGTGAGGATGAGCGGCGCGGCAAGCGCGCCGATGTGCCGGGCGTCGAGCCAGAACTGTCCGTGAGGTTTCATGCAATGACGGTGAAAATCGGAACGGCAAACCGCCGGCAGGCCGGGCGGCACATACGCCCCCGGTCTGCCGACGCCCGTCACAGGTCGGTCGACACCGACAGCCAGAACGTGCGCGGCGCGCCCGTGAACAGATACCCGGTCGGGTTTGCCTGCCAGTAGTCGCGGTTGAACAGGTTCGTCACGTTCGCGCGCAGCGTCACGTCGCGGCCGGCCACTTTCGTCGTATAGCGGCCGCCGAGATCGAAGCGCGTCCAGCTCGGCACGTGCTGCGTGTTGTCCTGGCTCACGTAGGCCTTGCCCGTGTAGATCATCCGGCTCGTCAGCGTGACGCCCGGCAAGAACGGCGTATCCCATTCCGCGCCGAGCGTCGCCTGCAGCGACGGCGCGCCGATCGCGTGATTGCCGTCGTACGTGCCGCCCTGCGTGCGGCGAAGCCGCGCGTCGAGCCACGTGAAGCCGCCGAGCAGCCGCACGCCGCGCGTCACCTCGCCGAAACCGGACAGTTCGAGCCCGCGATTGCGCTGCAACCCGTTGAGGCTGTACAGCTTGCTGACCGGGTCGACGATCCCGCTCGGCACGTCGATCTGGAACAGCCCGAGCGTCGCGCCGAACTTGCCGAGATCGAGCTTGGTGCCGACTTCGTATTGCTTCGACTTGAACGGCGCGAATACCTGATTCGGGTTCGCCGCGTCAGGCGGCGGCGCCGAACCGGGCGTCAATGCCTCGATGTAGTTCGCATAGAACGACAGTTGGTCGAGCGGCCGGACGACGAGCGCGACGGACGGCGTCGTCGCACCCTGGTCGTAGTGCGACGTTTCCGCTCCGGACGTGTCGAAATTGCGGCTGCTCACCTGCTGGCGACGCACGCCGACCGTGAGCTGCACGAACCCGCCGGCGGCGGACAGCGTATCGGCCACGCCGATGCTGCGCAGAATCTGCGCGCTGTCTTTCGCTTCAGGCGACACGGAAACCGGCGCACCCGGCCCGGCAAGGCGGGTCGGCATATAAATGTTCGTCGCGTAGCTGCCGTAAGCGGTCTGGCCGAACCACGTCGTCTGCTGCAGGTAGTCGCCGCTCACGACGAGCTGGTGATCGATCGGGCCCGTCTTGAAGCGTGCGCGCGCACCGGCCTCGGCCGACAACGCACGCGACGCGCCCGACTGGTATCGCGACAGCGACGTCGCGTCACCTTGCGCATTGACGATCGTCGCACCCGGGTCTTCCAGCTTGTCGTAGCCGAACCGGTTCATGCCGACCGCACCGAACAGCGTCACATTCGACGACAGGTCGTATTCGGCACGCCCGAGCGCCGTCAGACTGTGGGAATTCGAATAGGAAAACGTCTGCGCGAGATTGGTCCGCGAATCGGGCGCCGCCGGCACCGCGATGCCGGCGATCGGCGTGTAGCCGCGCACCGGCGCACGCATGAAGTCTTCCTGGTAGATCACGTCGCCGGACGCGCGCAGGCGGCTGCCGCGGTAGTCGAGCCCAACCGACAGCGACGTGTTCCGCCGCGATTGTTCGTCGATCGGCGTATCGCCTTCGCGGTGGGCCGCGTTGACGCGCACGCCGAACTCGCCGTTCTGGCCGAAGCGCCTGCCGATGTCGGCATGGCCGCCGAACACCGAGCTCGACGCATATTCCGCCGTGAGGCGGTTGAGCGGCGTATCGTCGGCGCGCTTCGTCACGACGTTCACGCTGCCGCCGACGCTGCCCTGCGGCATCATCCCGTTCAGCAAGGCACCCGGCCCCTTGAGGATTTCGACCCGTTCAACGGGATCGGCGCCGACACGATAGGCGGGCACGAGCCCGTAGAGTCCGTTGAGCGCGATTTCGCTGTTCTCGACGCGCAACCCGCGGATCGTGATCGCGTCATAGCGGTTGGTGCTGTCGATCGCGGCGCGGACCGACGGGTCCGTGGTGGTCAGCAGGTCCGCGACGCTCGTCGCCTGCTGGTCGCGGATCAGCTTTTCCGTATAGCTGGAGATGCTGAACGGCGTATCCATGTAGTCGCGATTGCCGAGCATGCCGACCTTCGCTCCCTGTGCCACCTGACCACCCGCGTAGACCTCGGGTACTGCGTCGTCGATTCGCTTGCCGAGGACCTTCACGGCCGGCAGTACGGCAGCTTCGGCACCTGCGGCTGCAGAAGCCGGACGCAGCGAAAAGCTGCCGTCGGACTGCCGTACGGGTTCCAGACCCGTACCATTCAACAGCGCCTGGAACGCGCCCTGCACCGAGTAGGTGCCGTGGATGCCCGCGCTGGTCTTCCCGGCCGTCAGGTCGCCCGGCACGCTCAGCATCACGTTGGCCTGATCGGCAAGACGGTTCAGCGACGCCGACAGCGGGCCGGCCGGAATGTCGTATCGCCGGGTGGCGGCTTGCGCCGCCGCGCCGGCGGCCGACTGCGCAGATGCCGCCTGCCACGCGCCGCTCCCGGCGAGCGCGATGCCGAGAACGGCACACCGTACCGCGTGCGCGGTGGGACGGTGGGCGGTGCGCATCCGTGCGCGGTTACACGCTGGCAACGAAATACCGGGGGGATTCGACGAACACGACGGGCGATGCATGGACGGCATTCCTTGAGAATGAAGTGAGCAAGGGGAGGTCCATCGCGCGTCTAACAGAGCCGGATACCTTGGCTTGATAGCGGCCGCGCCCGGTCGTCCGGGCGGCGCCATGCTGGCTGCGACTGTCGCCATCGCACGACGCCTGCTTCCGTCCGGAAACAGGCGCCGTCAGGCCGGAGCTGGTGCTCCGCCTCGTGGCGCCGGGTCGGCATTCAGAGCACTGATTGATCTCCGAATGGTCCTCTTTCATCTGTTAATCGGATGACGCCCGGAAATGCGAACCAGAATTGGAAATTTTTTTAGTGCAGGTGAGATAGCGCTCGGACGCGCCGGCTCGGACCGGCATCGCGCCGGTCACCGGGCGTCGATCGTGACCCACCACGGCAACGTGCGACGTACCCGGATCGGCAGATCGCGTTCGAGCATCGCGAGCATCCGGCCGGGGTTGTCGGCCGGAAAACGGCCTACCACACGAATGCCCGCCACCGACGGATCGACGCCGATGTGCCCGTGCTGATAGCGATCCAGCTCGGCGATCAGCGCACCGAGCGTAACGTCGTCAGCCAGGATCACGCCGCGCGACCACGCTTCGCGCGCGGGATCGGCCCGCTCCGGCGCGAGGATCGCCTCCGCCGTGAACTGCCGCTGCTGTCCGGCCGGCACGATTTCGACATGACCGGCCCGGTTGCGAATCTCGACACGGCCGTTGAACACGGCCAGCAGCGTGTGCGTGTCGGACTGTCGTACGGTGAACCGGGTGCCCAACGCCTGCATCCGGCCGTTCGGCGTGTCGACGAAGAATGGCCGCCCCTGGCGGTCCTTGGCCGTATCGATGAGGATTTCGCCCATCGTCAACGTCAGCAGACGCCGCGTATCGTCGTAGTGAACATCGAACGCGCTGTTCGCGTTCAGCCAGACGCGCGTGCCGTCGGCGAGCTGCACGTCCCGCCGCTCGCCGATCCCGGTACGGTAGTCCGATCGCAACGCGACGATGCGCTCCGGCAGCGGCGTGAAATGCCATGCGAGCCATCCGGCGAGACCGGTTCCGGCCAGCGCCGCGAGACTGCCCAGCACATGGCGCCGGCTCGCCGCGCGCGTCGAGGAAACATGCACGGCCGCCGCGGCAGCATTGCGCTCGGCTGCGCTCTCGCCTCTCAGCGGCTCAAACCGGAGGCTGACCGCTTCGACATGCGCCCACGCACGCCGATGCTCCGGCCGCTCCGCCAGCCACTGCGCCCACGCGGGGCGATGCTCGCCGCTTCCGCCATCGGCATGCAGGAGCGCATACCAGTTGGCAGCTTGTTCGAGACTTTCGAAATCCGCCTGGACGCCGGATTCGGCAGCGGACGAGGACGACGGGACAGCCATCGGTCAGTGCTTGATGCCGGCGTCGAGCAACGCGAGCTGCAACATCGCCTGGGCGAGATACTTCTGCACCATTCGGTCGGAAACGCCGAGCTCGGCAGCAATCTCGCGAGTGGAGAGGCCGTGGATCTGCGCCATGACGAATGCGTCCCTCGCTTTATCCGACAGCCGGCTGATGAGCGCGCCGACTTCCATCAGCGTCTCGATGACGATCGCGCGATATTCGGGCGAGGGCTCGCAAGGTTCCGGCTGGGCGGCAAGCGCGTCGAGCCACGCCTGCTCGACCTGACGGCGGCGGAACAGGTCGATGCACATGCCCTGTGCCATCGCACGCAAGTAGGCGCGTGCCTCGGCGTCGCTGTCGAACCCCTTGGGCGCCGGCTTGAGGATCAGGCGGAGAAACGCGTCCTGGGCAAGGTCCGCAGCATCGAAAGCGTTACCCAGCCGCCTGCGCAACCATCCCTGCAACCAGCCGTGGTGGTCGCGATAAAGAGCCTGCACATCCAGGTGGAGGGCAAGTTGAGCGGCGGACATGGAGCACCCCTTCTGCGTCAAACGTGAATGACAAGAAGCCAAATACGAATCATTCGCGTTTATAAACCAATTCGGTCGGTTTACGCAATATTTCGCAATTAGGGGCCGCATCGATAGGCCACGATATCAGCGCCTTCTATTCGTCAGACATTTTCATGGGCGCCTTTCGTTTCCCGCTTCGGCATGTCGCACGTCATTTCGCCTTGGGATTCGCGACACACTCAGACGACGACAGTTGCAGCCCGTGATCCAATGCCCTTCGCCAGACATTCGGGACACACTCCGTCGGTCACAAGAGACGCGGCGTGGAACTTGAAGCGATGTCCCGAAACGACGCGCTCGAACTGCTGGTTCAATTCGTCTTCGTAGAGATCGCAAATCGCTCCACAGTACCGACTGACGTTGCCCGCGAATTTCGTATCCCCGCCCGAGCCAGTTCCGGGTAAATGGCTTTATGGTCTTACGTAAGGATTCCCTGCTACATCACGTGCCGCGAATGCTTGAGCGTTCGTTGACGTTGGCATAGATCAACTCGGGGCACGGACGCGAGGTATGGTTTTCCCTGCGTCCGAGAAGCGCGGCGTGCCTTCGCGCGTGTGAGCATTCATTCGAATGCCGGAGATCGCAAGCGTGTCATGAAGGCGCCCTGCCTCGTCGGGGACAATCGAACGAGCGTCACCCCGCCCGCGATATTTGCGTCTTCGAGCAAATCAGTCGAATCGGAAGGGTGCCCGAACGGCGGTGTCGGCGGGCAAGCAGTCTCACGCAATGCGCAACATTGCATCCGGCAACGGCGTCCTACACGCTCATGAGTCGAGCGAGGTCATGCCCGATTGCAGGTAGTTCTGGATGCCGACCTTCTGAACCAGTTCCAACTGCGTTTCCAGCCAGTCGATGTGCTCTTCCGTGTCGTCGAGAATGTTCTCGAGAATTTCGCGCGACACGTAGTCCTGCACCGATTCGCAGTACGCGATCCCTTCCTTGCAGGTTGCCTGTGCAACCCGCTCGAGCTTCAGGTCGCATTCGAGAATCTCTTCCGTGTGTTCGCCGATGAGAAGTTTGTGCAGATCCTGAAGATTCGGCAATCCGTCGAGCATGAATATGCGCTCGATGAGTGCGTCCGCATGTTTCATCTCGTCGATCGATTCCTCATATTCATGCTTGCCCAGCTTGTTGAGCTGCCAATGACGATACATACGAGCGTGCAGGAAATACTGGTTGATCGCCGTCAGCTCGTTCTTGAGTTGAGCGTTCAGATAATCGATGACATTCTTGTCGCCTTTCATCACAGCTCTCCCGTTCAGCCTGTGCATGCACACGACCTATCCAGAACCTACAATAGTCGGCGACCGGGCCACTCGCAAACGACTTCTCAGCGAAAGAGGCCAATCAAGCAAGTCAATCGTCGTGTAGTGCGAATGATTTCAATTCCTGTTCAAAACCCTCTGTGCAGCGAAGCCTATCGGGCCACTGCCCCGGAATCAAACCCTGCTCCGCATATCGCCCTGACACAAAACCAGGGAGATATTGCAGTTCGGTATCGGCGAATGAAGGTCCGCATTCTGCGACACCCCGACAAACTTGCGCTCAGGATGCGGGTGGCTCAGGAAATCATGATGCAATATGTGCCATCCATAGGCACCCGCCAGTCTGAACACGATACGGCCACCGACACGCAAATGCGCAATCCCTACATCGCGCGCAAGCACGTCGTCGATCAGCGTGTGTTCAAGGTCGATCACGACGAAATCGAAACCTGCGGCAGCGATGAGCTCGACGGTCAGCGGCGCCGGCGTCGAGCAAAACAACCCGACCAGCGATGGTCCGTCGGAATCTCCGATCCGCGACTTCAGCGAACGCGGCGGTAGCGTGTTCGATGTCATGCGTACTCCGGCTGTGCGAGTGGATTCGCCGTCGCGCGTGTCCGCAGACGAATCTCGGGCAGGAAGCGGCGGCTGGCAAGCAGCTCGATCTCCATCTCCGGTGCAAAGCAGTCGAACAATGCGAAGCGTTCCGCGAGATCCGGACACTGAACCTGATACTCATGGATCGCGCGAGAGACGATCGCCCAGAATTCAGCCTCATCCAGATTGAAATGGTAGGAGAAGAACCAGGCGATCTCCGCGAGATTGACGAAGAACAGCGCATCGCACGTGAAATCGCGCAACTGGTCGGCGTCGTCGGTCTCGATGAACGAATTGGGATTGACTCGCGCGTGCTCGGCAGGCGGAGCGTCGAGTGCCGGCGGAGCCACCGACAGCCATTGCTTCAAGTACCGCACGCCGTCGTGAAAGTCCTTCAGGCGACACGCGTGGGCATCCCGTCGGCGTGCTACAGCACCATGTTCTGGGCGTGCGACTCGAGCGCGGCGCCGTTACACCACAACAGGCGAAGCACCGGCAGCCACGCCTGCTCCACGAGCCGGCGAACCCAGGTCCGCACACCACGCCGTGCAACCCAGTTCAGCTATCAGCGGTCGGCCGTCGGCATCGATGTGTGTGAGCGCGGTTATCTGACGCTGCCGGACTCGTACCGGCAGATCGCGCGCCTGCTCGTTCCCGAGCTAACGCGGCGCGGGCGCTACCCGGTCGCCGGTGTGCCGGGATCGTTTCGGGAAAAGCTGTTCGGCCTCGCGTGGAGCCACACGCAACTCGACTACGTCGACGGCTCGTCACGCAAGTTCAACAACTACGACGTGAACGGGCGTTACCAGATCACGCCGGCGGCGACGCTGATCGGCGTCTACACGTTCACCAACGGACGCGCGAGCGGCCTGCCGGGCACCGGCGGCCAGACGCTGAAGCCGCGCTGGCGCCAGTTCACGCTCGGGTTCGACTACGCGTTGTCGAAGCGCACCGACATCTATCTGTCCGGCATCTACCAGCTCGCGGCCGGCGATGCGAACACCGCGACGTCGGGCGGCTATCGCAAGATCGCAGCGATCTCGAACATCGGCACCGCATCGTCGACGAATCGCCAGGCCGCACTCGTCAGCGGGCTGCGCGTGAAGTGCTGATCGCGCACACCGCGGGGGCGACGGGCGCGGCGCGATAAGCAAAGCGGGAATCGTTGTTTGTCGCGCCACGCCCGGTTGCCGAGAATGTCTGTTTTTCCGCATGATGCCGCGCCCGCGCGCGGCACGGCTTCGATCATGACCGACTCTCCTTCCCGCCCACGCCGCACCGGCCGACGCGCGGCGCTGCGCCAGCTCGCCGGCGGCTGGGCGGCGGCGATGCTGCCGGCCGGCGGCGCGCTCGCAAGCCCGCCGCTTGCACCGCTGGATGTGCCGCCGTGGACGCGCACGCCCGGCGCACCGTTGCTGTCGCCCCCGTATGGCCTGCCGGGCGCGCACGAACGCAACGTCGTCCGTCGCAGCGCGCGCACGCCGGCGCTGCCCGGCGCCGGCTCGTCGATGACGCCGCTCGCCGACCTGTTCGGCGACATCACGCCGAACGGTCTCGTCTACGAGCGCCATCATGCCGGCGTGCCCGACATCGACGCGCAACGCCATCGCGTCGTCGTGCACGGCCTCGTGCGCGAACCGCGCATCTTCACGCTCGACGACCTGCTGCGCTTTCCGTCGGAGTCACGCATTCACTTCCTCGAATGCTCGGGCAATACCGGCAGCGAATGGAACGGCCCGAGCGGGCTGCCCGTCCAGTTCACGCACGGGCTGCTGTCGTGCTGCGAATGGACGGGCGTGCGGCTGTCGACGCTGCTCGACGAAACGGGCATCGACCCGGCCGCGCAGTGGCTGCTTGCCGAAGGCGCGGACGGCGCGGCGATGACCCGCAGCCTGCCGCTCGACCGGATTCTCGAACGCGCGCTCGTCGTCTATGCGCAGAACGGCGAGCGGCTGCGCCCCGAGAACGGCTATCCGGTGCGGCTGATCGTGCCGGGTTTCGAAGGCAACACGAACATCAAGTGGCTGCGGCGGCTGAAGCTGGTGCGCGCGCCGGAGATGACGCGCGAGGAAACGTCGAAATACACGAACCTGTTGCCGAACGGCTGCGCACGCCAGTTCGTGTTCGAGATGGACGCGAAATCGGTGATCACGCGCCCGTCGGCCGGCCACCGGCTCGCGTCGCACGGCTATTACCCGATCAGCGGCTATGCGTGGTCGGGGCGCGGTCGGGTTCGCGCGGTCGACGTCTCGACCGACGGCGGTCGCACCTGGCGCACCGCGCGGCTTGCGGGCGACGTGCGCGATCGCGCGCTGACGCGCTTCGAAGCGGACTGGGTCTGGAACGGCGAGCCGGCCGACCTGCAAAGCCGCGCGACCGACGATACGGGCTACGTCCAGCCGACCCGGGCCGCGCTCGTCGCCGCACGCGGCGTCAACTCGCAATACCACTACAACGGCATCCAGAACTGGCGCGTCGGCGCGGACGGCGAGGTGCGCAATGCGTAAGATGATTGCGCGACGGCTCGCGTCGCTCGCGATTGCGTCGGGAACGATCGGCGCAATCGCGCCGCCAGCGTTGCCCGCGTTCGGCGCAGGCTTCGGTCTGGGTCAGCCGGTCGACCGCGCGGCGCTCGCCGCATGGGACATCGACGTGGCGCCCGACGGCAGCGGCCTGCCACGCGGCGCGGGCACGGTCGCGCGCGGCGCGCACGTGTTCGCGGACAAGTGCGCGATGTGTCATGGCACCGGCGGCCAGGGCGGTATCGGCGATCCGCTTGTCGGCGGCATCGGCTCGCTCGCCGGTGCGAAGCCGAAGAAGACGGTCGGCAGCTACTGGCCGTATGCGACGACGCTGTTCGATTACATCCGCCGTGCGATGCCGTACAACGCGCCGCAATCGCTGAGCGCGGACGAAGTCTATGCGGTCACCGCATACGTGCTGCGCCTGAACGGCATCGTGCCCGACGACGCAACGCTCGACGCACGCACGCTGCCGCGCGTGAAGATGCCGAACCGCGACGGCTTCGTGCCCGACCCGCGGCCGGGACAGATGTGACGCGACGCGATCCGCCGGCCAGCACACCGGCTATCGCCATTCCGCGACCGCCGGCATCGTGCCGGATTCTTTCGTTCGGCGCCAGCGCGTCCCGTATGGAGCCCACCTTGACCGCCCCCTCCGTCGCCGCCCAGGCCGATGCACCGCTCGCGCCAACGCCGTTCGTCAACGTCCGTTCACCGGCCGATTTCCCCGGCAGCCCCGTGTCGCGCGTGCTCGCGCAGCCGCTGATGCTCGGGCTGTTCCTGCCGATCCAGGCCGGCGGCTGGAGCGCATCGACGCTGCCGCGCTCGACCGACTGGACGTTCGACTACAACGCCGACCTGGTCGCGCGCGCCGAAGCACTCGGTTTCGATCTCGTGTTCGCGCTGTCGCAGTGGCTGCCGAAAGGCGGCTACGGCGGCGTGTTCGACGGCCAGGCGCTCGACTCGTTCATGACACTGGCGGCGCTCACGGCGCGCACGGAACGAATCATCCTCGTCGCGACGAGCCACGTGCTCTACGGGCCGTGGCATCCGCTGCATTTCGCGAAGTTCACGGCGACGCTCGATCACATCTCGCGCGGACGCTGGGGCATCAACGTCGTGACCGGCCACCGCGCGATCGAGCACGAGATGTTCGGCTGGAACCGGATCGAGCACGACCGGCGCTACGAGATGGCGGCGGAATTCGTCGACGCGGTCAGTCAGTTGTGGGCGCAACCGGACAACTTCAGCTACGCTCCCGCGCTGTCGAGCTGGCGGCTCTCCAGCGCGTTCGTCACGCCGAAGCCACGCTACGGCCGCCCGCTCCTGATCAACGCGACGGGCTCCGACGCGGGCATCGATTTCGCGGCCCGCTATTCGGACATCGTGTTCATCACGAGCCCGGCCGGCCCGGACGTCGATCTCGCGCTCGACGCGCTGCCCGCGCATACGGCCCGAGTCAAGGCAGCAGCCGCCGAGCGTGGCCGGACGATCCGCACGCTGCTCAATCCGCTCGTGATCTGCCGCGAGACGACGGCCGAAGCACGCGCATACCGCGACGCGATCGTCGCGCATGCGGACGAAGGCAGCTTCCATCGCTTCGACAGCGACGCGCATGCGTGGCGCGGCGGCTTCGAACAACGCGCACAGGCGGCCGCGCGCGCGATCGGCGGCAACATCTCGATCACCGGCTCGCCCGAGGAAGTCGCCGACTACATCGTGCGACTGCATCGGGCCGGCATCGACGGCATCCAGTTGAGCTTCTACGACTTCAAGCCGGATCTCGACTTCTTCGGCGCGCGCGTGCTGCCGCTGCTGCGCGACGCCGGCCTGCGACGCTGAATTCAGGCGGCCGGCGCGGCGAACGTGCGCCACGCGGGCCGCTGCAGTCGGAGATGATCGCGCAGCGTGCGACCGCCGTACTCGCTGCGAAACAGCCCGCGACGCCGCAGTTCGGGTAGCACAAGTTCGATGAAATCGTCGAGGCCGCCGGGCAAGGTCGGCGCCATCACGTTGTAGCCGTCCGCGCCGTAACGCACGAACCGTTCCTCGAGCGCGTCGACGATCTGCTCCGGCGTGCCGACGAGCTGCCAGTGACCGCGCGCACCCGCGATGCGCAGATAGAGTTCGCGTATCGTCAGGTTCTCGCGGCGCGCGAGTTCGAGCGTCAGCGTCTGCCGGCTCTTGCTCGCATTGGTTTCCGGCAGCGGCGGGATCGGGCCGTCGAGCGGATACGCGGACAGATCGACGCCGCCCGTCAGGCCGGACACGAGCGCGAGCCCGACCTTCGGGTCGATCAGCGCCTGCAGCGCGTCGAATTTCTCCTTCGCTTCGCTTTCGGTGCGGCCGACCACCGGAAAGACGCCCGGCATGATCTTCAGCGTGTCGGGGTCGCGGCCGAACGCGGCGAGCTGGCCCTTCACGTCCGCGTAGAACGCAATCGCGTCGTCGAGCGTCTGCTGGGCGGTGAAGATCACCTCGGCCGTACGCGCGGCCAGCCGCGTGCCGGCCGGCGACGAACCGGCCTGCACGACAACCGGATGCCCCTGCGGCGCGCGCGCGACGTTCAGCGGCCCGCGCACCTGGAAGAAGCGGCCGCGATGATCGAGCACCTGGCGTTTGTCGGGATCGAAGAAGCGGCCGCTTGCGCGATCGCGCACGAACGCGTCGTCGTCCCAACTGTCCCACAGCCCGCGCACGACGTCGGCAAACTCCTCCGCGCGTGCATAGCGTTCGCCATGATCGAAATGCGCGTCGCGGTTGAAGTTGCGCGCTTCGTGCGCGCTCGACGACGTGACGAGGTTCCATCCTGCGCGGCCGCCGCTGATGTGATCGAGCGACGCGAACTTGCGCGCGATGTGGAACGGCTCGTTGAAGCTCGTCGACGCGGTACCGACGAGGCCGATGCGTTCGGTGACGGCCGCGAGCGCGGCCAGCAGCGTCAGCGGTTCGAACTGCGCGACGTAGCTGTGCGCGGTGCGGCTCAGGAACTCGACGTCGTCGCCGCGCGTGCCGACGCCGTCCGCGAGAAACACGAGATCGAACTTCGCGGCCTCGGCCGCCTGCGCAAGCCGCACGTAGTGACGAAAGTCGACGCCGGCATCCGCCTGTGACCCAGGGTGGCGCCATGCGGCGATGTGATGGCCGGTCGGATACAGGAACGCGCCAAGGTGCAGGTGGCCGGTACGGGTCGTCATCAGGAGGTTTTCCGGGAAGTGGGCTGCGGGCGCAGCGGGATCAGAACACGCGTCCTTCGGTCGGGTATCTGCTGGATGAAGTGATCGTCGCGCGCGGTCGGCGCCGGGCTGTGCAGCACCGGCCGGCCGTGCGCGAGCACGTAGCGGCGCGCGTCGGCCACCACGTTGCGCACGATGCCCGCGGTCGTCGCGACGAGATGCAGTTGCCGCAGCGCACCGCAGTGGCGCCCGAAGAGCGTCGAGCCGTCGCGCGCCGCGATTTCGTCCGCGAACACCTGCATGTCGTGCAGCAGCAGGCTGCCGCTCGCGGTCACGCGCTGGCCCATGCCGTCCCAGTCGTCGAGCACCTGCACGCCGCCGCGCGCGACCGGAATGATCACGGCGAGCGGGTCGCCCTGCTCGTTCTCGACGTTGATCCGCGCGAAATCGGCAAACGCGGTGCCCATCGAATAGTATTTGCGGCCCGTCACGCGATGATGCTCGCCGTCGCGGCGCAGCACGGTCGTGTTCTCGCATCCGCAGCACGCCGAGGGCGGAGCGGCGAAAGAGCGCGAAACCTTCGAATGGCAGTTCGCGACATGCTTCGCGTTGGGCGGCATCGCGCCCGATCCCGGTCGCGAGGTCGGGCAGTGCGGCGAGCGCGGCGTGCAGTGCGTCGCGCGTATCGGCGCCATGACGGGCATTCATTCAGCGGTTCCTCATCCCGAAAGGCGAGGGCTCGCCGCACGATTGCGCGATCCGCCGCCGCAGCCCGCAGGCGGCACCGAAAAGTATAGGGACGCATCCGGCGTGCGTGAAAAACCGATTTCAGCTTTGGTTATGCGTGCGCCGGGAATGCGCAGGCACTTGCAGCGATGTGCTCAGTGCTGGATGCCCCAGCGGCGCACGGTCACGCGTTCGAGCGTATCGAACACGAGGTGCTCGACGAGCAGGCCGATCACGATGACGGCCGCGAGGCCCGCGAACACGCGGTCGGTATACAGCTCGTTGCGGTTCTGGAAGATGTACCAGCCGAGTCCGCCCTGCCCCGCGCTCGCGCCGAACACGAGCTCCGCCGCGATCAGCGTGCGCCACGCGAATGCCCAGCCGACGCGCAGCCCCGACAGGATCGACGGCAGCGCGGCCGGCACGAGGATCAGCGCGATCTGGCGCAGGCCCGTGAGGCCGTAGTTGCGCCCGGCCATCTTCAGCGTGGCCGGCACGCCGGCGAAACCCGTGTACATGCTGAGCGCGAGCGGCCACAGCACCGCGTGCACGAGCACGAACAGCAGGCTGCCGGTGCCGAGCCCGAACCACAGCAGTGCGATCGGCAGCAACGCGATCGACGGCAGCGGATTGAACATCGACGTGAGCATCGACAGCACGTCGCGGCCGATGCGCGTCGACACCGCGAGCGACGTCAGCACGAACGCGAACAGCACGCCGAGCGCATAGCCGCGCAGCAGCACCGAAATCGAGATACCCGTCTTCACGAGCAGTTCGCCCGACGCGATGCCTTGCACGAACGCGGCCAGCGTCGCGCCGAAGGTCGGCACGAGCAGATCGTTCGCGACGATGCGCGCGACGATTTCCCACGCGGCGATCAGCACGAGCGCGATCGCGGCGCGACGAAACCCGCTCGCGCCGACGATCCGACGCAACAGCGGCGCGGGTGTCGCACGCTCGGCGGCGGGCGGTGTGTCGAGCGCGTGCACGTATTCGGCGCGAACGGGCGGCAGCGGCGGCAGGACCGGATCGATCGCGCTCATGATGCGGTTGCCTCCGTGGCCGGCGCGACATGCGTTTCGTTCGCCACGCCGGTATCGAACAGCAGGCGATGAATGCGCGCGACGCTGTCGCGGAAGTCGCCGCTGCCGACGCTGTCGAGCGAATGGTCGTGGCTGTTGAGCTCCGCGCGCACGCGGCCCGGATGCGGCGACAGCAGCAGGATCCGGTTGCCGATCACGAGCGCCTCCTCGATCGAATGCGTGACGAACAGCAGCGTGAAGCGGAACTCGTCCCACAGCCGCAGCAGTTCTTCCTGCATCTTGCGGCGCGTGAGCGCGTCGAGCGCGGCAAACGGCTCGTCCATCAGCAGCACGCGCGGCTGCATCGCGAGTGCGCGCGCGATCGCGACGCGCTGCTTCATGCCACCGGACAGCGTATGCGGATACGCGTCGGCGAACGCGGCGAGGCCGACCTTGTCGAGATAGTGCAGCGCGCGCTCGCGCGCCTCGGCGCGCGACAGCTTCGCGGCCGCACGCAACGGAAACGCGACGTTCTCGACGACCGTCTTCCACGGCGGCAACTGGTCGAATTCCTGGAACACGACGATGCGGTCGGGGCCCGGCCCGTGCACGGGCCGGCCATCGAGCGCGATCGAACCCGACACGGGCTCGATGAAGCCGGCGATCGCCTTCAGCAACGTCGACTTGCCGCAACCCGACGGGCCGAGCAGCACGAAACGGTCGCTGCCGTACACGTCGAAGCTGACCTGGTGGGTCGCGCGGACGATCCGCGCGCCGGTTCGGTATTCGAGGCTCACGCGCTCGACCGCCAGCAGGCGCTCGCTGTGCGCGCCGGCCGGCGCGGCCTGCGGCGCGGGCCGGCTCGCGGTGCGGGCCGCGTCTGTGGCGGGAGGCGCGGCCGGCGCAGCGGCACCGCGCGCCGCATAGGGCGGCAACCCGATTCGGGGAGAAGTGGCGTTCACGATCGAAACTCTTGCGGGTAAAGCATCAACATACGGCGGCGCGGCGCGCGGCCCAACCAACGATTGCGCATATCGAAACCGCGTCGACGCATAAGCGTCGATCGCGACGTCGCAACGCCACCGCCGCTCAACTGCCGCCGGCCGTCGCCGGATCGTCGAAGAAGTAATCGCGCCACGACTTCGGCTCGTTGCGGATCGCACCGGTGCGATACATGAACTGCGCGAGCTTCAGCGTGTTCTGCGGTGCCGTCTTGAACTGCACCTGCGGATTGCGCAGGATCTTCAGCAACAACGCACGATCGATCTTCGAATCGTTTACGCGAATATAGGTGTCGGCCGCGCGCTCGGGGTCGGCCGCGATCTGGCGCGCCGCATCGGCGAGCGCGGCGACGAACGCGCGATACGTCTTCGGGTTGTCGTCGCGGAATTTCCCGGTCGCGTACAGCACCGTCGCGGAGCTCGGGCCGCCGAGCACGTCGTAGGAATTCAGCACGATGTGCGCGTTCGGATTGCCCGCGAGTTCCTGCTCCTGAAACGGCGGATTGCCGAAGTGGCCGGTAATCACGTTGCTGTTCGCGAGGATCGCGGCCGTCGCGTCGGGATGCGGAATGGCCTGCGTGAGCGGATCGAGCTTGTCGAACTGCTTGTCGCCCCATTGCTTCGCGGCTGCGTACTGCAGCACGCGCGACTGCACCGACACGCCGACGGCCGGCACCGCGATGCGGTCCTTCGCGCCCAGGTCGGCGATCGTCTTCACGTTCGGGTTGCTGCTGACGAGGTAGTACGGAAAATTGCCGAGCGACGCGACGCCCTTCACGTTCTGCCGGCCGCGGGTGCGATCCCACACGGTCAGCAGCGGCCCGACGCCCGCGCCGGCGATGTCGACCGCGCCCGACAGCAGCGCGTCGTTCACGGCCGCACCGCCCGACAGCCGCACCCAGTCGACCTTGATGTCGAGGCCGGCCTTGCGCCCTTCCTTCTCGATCAGTTGCTGGTCGCGCGCGACGTTCAGCATCAGGTAGACGACGCCGAACTGCTCGGCGATGCGGATGCGGCCTTCCGCGTGCGCGGCTTGCGGCGTGCCGGCGGCGGCGAAGGCCAGCGCAGCGGTGAGCGAGGCGGCCAGAGCGCGGCGCGCAAACAGGGTCGTGCGGCGCAGTGCCGGCGAAAGCGGAAACGACATCGGAACTCCAGTGAGAATGACGCTGCGAAGCGAAGACGTGACGCTCAGAACGGCGCGTCGCCTTCGATCGTCGTGCGGTACAGCTTGCGGCGCAGATGGTCGGGGGTGCCGGCCGCGAGATGCATCAGCGAGCGGTTGTCCCAGAACACGAGGTCGTGGTCGCGCCAGTGGTGCCGGTGCAGATGCTCGGCGCGCACGCTGTGCGCGAACAGTTCGTCGAGCAGCGCGCGGCTTTCGTCCTCGGGCACGTCGACGATGCGCGTCGTGAAATGCTCGCTGACGAACAGCGCCCGGCGTCCCGTTTCCGGATGCGTGCGCACGACCGGGTGCACCACCGCTTCGACTTGCGCGATCTGCTCGGCCGACAGGTTCGGCCGCCACGGGCTGCGCGCCTGCAACTCCGCATAGCGCGCCAGATACGTGTGCTCGGCGCGCCGTCCTTCGACCGCGCGACGCAGATGCGCGGGCAGCGTGTCCCAGGCGAGATGCATGTTTGCGAACAGCGTGTCGCCGCCCTCGGCCGGCAGCTCCTGCGCATGCAGCAGCGAACCGAGGCTCGGCTTTTCCTTGTACGACAGGTCGGAGTGCCAGAAATGGCCGGCGTCGCCGAGCCCGATCGGCTTGCCGTCCTCGACGATGTTCGACACGATCAGCACTTCCGGATGCGCGGCCAGCGCGAACTGGTGCAGCACGTGGATCTGCAGCGGGCCGAAGCGGCGGCTGAATGCGATGTGTTCGTCCGGCGTGATGCGCTGATCGCGAAACACCAGCACGTGATGGTCGAGATGCGCGCGGTGGATGCGCGCGAAATCCGCGGCGTCGAGCGGTTGCGACAGGTCGATGCCGACGACTTCGGCGCCGAGCGGCGCATCGAACGGGACGATGTCGAAGCGCTGCGCGCCGGCCTCGGGCGGCAACGCGGGGCGATGGCCGGCGAACGTCGATGCTGCGGTGCGGATGGCGGGAGTCATCACGATACAGCCCTTGATTCGGTAAAGATGCGAATCTACGAGCGCGTGCCGGACTGCGTCAACGAAGCGATTCGGATACGTTTATCTGCTGCAGCGATAAAGATTGCTGCTCGGGCGGCGGGCCTGTAAAACGAGCCGCCGGCCGCCCGACGCGCCGTCGATCCGTCCGGTCACATCACCGGCTTGCGACGATGCCGGCTCGACATCGAGCGACGACAGCGGCCACGGCCGATCGCCCGCATCGTCGTGCGCGTCTTGCGCGTTCGGCCACCGCTTGCCGGTCGGGTCGCGCCCGGCGGTTCGCCCGAATCGTCCGGCACGCCCTGGTGCGCGCGCTCGCTGCATTCATGGGCGCTCAGTCGGCCGCCGGAATCCATGCGGCAGTCGCCGCGTCGCTCGCGCGGAACGCAGGAAACTTCGCGCCGAGTTCGGCCACGGTGCGAATGTCGTTTTTCACGAGATCGTCGCGCGTGATCAGTGTCGGCTTGACCGCGATGCGCGCGCCCGGGTCCTGGCCGGCGACCAGCAGTGCCGCCGCGCGCACCGACACGGCGCCGACGACCGCGGGATTGGTCGCGGCCGTCGCGACCCACGCGCTGTTCGGCGCGCGGATCGCCTCGATGTCGGCCGTCGAGATGTCGGCACTGTAGATGCGGATCTTCGACGACAGCTTCGCTTCGTCCGCGGCGAGCTTCGCGCCGCGCGCAAACTCGTCGTAAGGCGCAAAGACGACACGGATATCCGGATTCGCGCGATACGCCGCGGCCGCCTGATTCGCGACCGATTGCGCGATCGGATTGTCGACGGTGCCCCAGCGCGCCTTCTCCCGCACCTTCGGATGCGCGCGCTTGAAGTCGCGCCACGCGGCATCGCGCCGGTCGAGCGGCGCAAAACCGGCCACGTAGACGTAACCGGCCGAGAACGCGTCGCCGTTGTCCTTGACGGCCTGCCCGAGCAGCAGGTTGGCCAGGTCGCGATCGCTCTGCTCGATCTGCGGCACCTTCGGATTGCCGAGGTCGACGTCGAACGCGACGACCTTGATGCCTTTGTCCAGCGCACGCTGCACGACGTCCTTCAGCGATTCCGGCAGGCCGTGATTGACGATGATCGCGGACACGCCGATGCTGATCGCCTGCTGGATCTGCTCGCGCTGCTCGGCCGCATCCTGCCGGCCCTCGTAGATGCGCAGATCGACGCCGAGCGCACGCGCCTGCTTCTGCGCGCCGGCCTCGTACGCCTGGAAGAAGTCGCCGGTCGACAGATAGTTGACCAGCGCGATCTTCACGCCGCCCTTGTCGAACGGCGCGGGCGCGCCCTTGAGCGGACCGGCCTGCGCGGCGGGCGCGCCCAGCACAGTCGCGAAACACAGCATGAGCGCACCGATCTTCAGATCGACGCGCGATTTCCGGCAAAGCAACGAGCGCATGGCGGGCCTGTCTCCACATGGGACGATATGGGCGCCAATCTATCAGCGCGGCACACGAACGCAAACCGAGCGATTCGGAAATGGATATTACTTCGGATGGCAAACCGTTACGGCATAACGATCAGGCGGACAGACTCCGGCCCACGCGGCGCATCACGGCATGCGCATCACGCGCGCGCATCCGTACGGCGGCCAATGCCGAACGTGAACGCCAGCGCGAGCACGAGCAGCGCCCCCTTGATGAAATCCTGCATGTAGTACGGCGCGTTCAGCATCGTCAGCCCGTTGAGCAGCACGCCGACGAATACCGCGCCGACGACCGTACCGAACACGTTGGGCCGCTTCGCGCCCCATACTGCATAACCGATCAGCGCGGCGGCCACCGCATCGAGCAGCAGCGAATGGCCGGCGCTCACGTCGCCGCGACCGACCCGCGCGGCGATCAATACGCCGCCGAGCGACGCGATCGCACCCGATACGACATACGCGGCGCCCCGGTAGCGCGCGGCGGGCGCACCGGCAAGCCGCGCGGCCGTCTCGTTGCCGCCGATCGCATAGATCACGCGGCCCCACCGGGTCGCCTCCATCGCGACGCAGGTCACTGCCGTGACCGCTGCGAGCAGCAGCACCGGCAACGGCACCACGTCGAACACGCGCAGCCGGCCAAGCGCAAGAAAAGCGTCGGGGAACACGCCGGTCGCATCCGTGCCGTCGGGCAGCACCGAGCCGGTCGCGAGTGAACGGCCGCCGGTCGGAATCAATTGCAGGCCGGCCATCAGGAACAGCGTGCCGAGCGTCGCGAGCTGGTCCGGCACGCGCAGGCGCGTAATCAGCACGCCGTTGAACAACCCGGCGGCCACGCCAAGCGTCACGCAGGCGATCACCGCCGCCAGCGTGCTGCCGTGCCACACGACCAGCACATAGCTGGCGGCCATCTGCGCGGTCGCGGCCACGCTGCCGACCGACAGGTCGAAACCGCCGGCCGCGAGCGTGATCGTCACGCCGATGCCGAGCAACGCGACGATCGACACCGACTGCAGGATGCTGAACAGATTGTCGACGTTCAGGAACGCCGGTTCCCTGAGCGCAAATCCGATCACCAGGAAGATCAGCATCAGCAGGATGCCCGTGCGCTCGAGGGCATCGCGAATGCGGGCTGCTGCGGCGCGCGGCCGTTCGACCGGCGCGGCATGGTGGTCGACGGAAGAAGTCACGATTTTCATGAGCAGGCACGCAAGGCGGAGGACGTTGGCGGCAAGTCATCGATCGTCGCGCGATCGAACCGCACGATACGATCCGCGATCTCGGCCGCTTCTTCGAGATCGCTGACGAACACGATCGTCGCGCGCGCATGTGCATGACGCCGCAGCGTATCGACGATATCGGCCCGCGCGCCGGCATCGATGCCCTGAAACGGCTCGTCGAGCAGCAACAGCCGCGCGGGTTCGGCATGCCAGCGTGCGAGCACGACCTTCTGCTGATTGCCGCCGGACAGGCGGACCACGCGATCGTCCGGACCCGTGCAGCGGATGCCGAACCGCCCGATCGCCGCCGCGGCGGCCGCGCGTTCGCGCGCCCTGCCCACCGGGCCGCGCGCGAACCAGCGCGACAGGAACGGAAAGCCGATCGTGCCCGCGATCGAAGCGAACGGCACACTGTCGGGAAACAGCGACGTGCGCCAGCGGTCCTCGCCGGCCAGAAAGACGCCGGCGCGAATCGCGTCGGCCGGCGAACGCGGGCGCCACGGCCGCCCGTCGAGCGTCATGTCGCCGGCCACCGCGCGCGCCGCGCCGAAGATCGTATTCGCGAGGCGCGACTTGCCGCCGCCGACCGGGCCCGCGATCGCGACGATCTCGCCGCGCCGGACATCGAGGTCGAACGGCGCACTGGCCGGCGTCAGCCGGATACGCCGCATGCTGAACGCGGCGTCCGACTCGCGCGACGCGGTGCGAGCCGGCACCGGCTCGCGCGTTTTCGGCAAAGGCCGCCCGATCATCGTCTCCACCGCCGCATCGAAATCGACGGGCGCGGGCAGATCCGCGACGATCCGGCCGTCGCGGACGATCGCCACGCGATCGGCGATGCGGCGCACATCGCCGAGCCGATGCGACACCAGCAGGATTGCCACGCCATCGCCGCGCAACGCGTCCAGCAGCGCGAAGAGCCGTTCCGCCTCCGGCGCGGACAAGCTGGCGGTCGGCTCGTCGAGTATCAGCAGCGACGGCTGCCCGCCAAGCGCACGCGCCAGCGTCACGCGCTGCTGGTCCGCCAGCGACAGCGACGCCAGCGGCGCGGCCAGGTCGACGTCGAGCCCGACCCGCTCAGCGAGCGGCCGCGCCGCGGCCCGCCGCGCGGCCGGCGTCGCGCGCCACGGCGACGCCCGATCGCACAGCCGGTCGAGCAACAGGTTGTCGGCGATCGACAGCGTCGGCACGACGGCGTCGGCGACCGACTGGTGCACGGTCGCGACGCCGAGCCGCTTGGCCGCGTGCGGCGATGCCGGTCGATACGGTTCGCCGCGCAGCATCAGCGTACCTCCGTCCGGCCGCAGCACGCCGCTCAGGATCTTGACGAACGTCGACTTGCCGGCGCCGTTCGCGCCCATCAACGCGACGACTTCGCCCGCGTCGATCGACAGGTTCAGCGCCGACAGCGCGACGGTCGCGTCGAAGCGCTTCGCGATGCCGGCGGCGCTCAGGACGGGCGGCGACGCCGATCGATGCGATCGATCTTCACGCGTCGCACCGGCGGTCTCATTTGCCGTCGTATTCATGCCGGAAGCTCCTGCTGGCGGGCACGGCGCGGTAGCAACCGGAACAGCGCGTCATGGTTCATGTCACGCAACTCCCCCGATAATCGTTCCGTATCGACCGGCGCATCAGCGTCCGTCAGATGCGGCTTGCCGGAACGACGCGCCATGCGCGGTGTCCGGCAGGCGGTCGCGGCCGCTCAGCCGCGAGCGGAAGGTGCCGGCCGGCGCCGTCGTCCGGTACAGTCCGCGCTTTTTCAGTTCCGGCACGATCAGTTCGGCAAAATCGTCGAGCGTGCCCGGGCTGATCAGCGGGTTGAGCATGTAGCCGCTCGTCGTCGACTGCCGTGCATGCTCGGCGATCCGATCGGCGACTTCGTCGGGCGAGCCGACGAGGATCAGGTCGGTGCCGCGCGTGACGCTCGCGAACTTGCGCCGCACGTCGCCGGCAGTGAGCGGCTTGCCGCTGCCGTCGGGCCGCACGACGTACGACGTGAGCCCTTCCGTCTGCGTCGTTAGCGGTTCGTCGTCCGCATAGCGGTCGATGTCGATGCCGGTGTCGCCCGCATAGCTGACGAGTTGCGCGTGCTGGTGATAGTGCTGCTGCAGCGTGTGGTATTTCTCCTTCGCGTCGCTCGGCGAGCGCGCGGTCACGATCCGCAGCACGGTCAATGACTTCACGTCGTCCGCCGCACGGCCGCGCTCGGTCGCCAGCCGGCGAATCTCGTCGAGCCCCGCACGAATCTCGTGCGGATTCGACTTCGCGACGAACACCACCTCCGCGTGCTTCGCCGCGAACTCACGTCCGCGCCCGGACCAGCCGGCCTGGATCAGCACCGGCGAGCGCTGCGGCGACGGCGCACAGACGTGCGGCCCCTGCACGCGATAATGCGTGCCCTCGTGCGCGATCGGCCGCACGCGGTCGCCGCGCGCATAGCGCGGCGCGTGCTTGTCTGCGACGACCGCATCGTCCGCCCAGCTCCCTTCCCACAGTTTGTACACGACGTCGAGAAACTCCTCCGCGCACGCGTAGCGTTCGTCGTGGCCGATCATCCGGTCGAGCCCGAAGTTGCGCGCCGCACTCGTCAGGTAGGACGTCACGATGTTCCAGCCGATCCGGCCGTTGCTCAGATGATCGAGCGTGCTGAAGCGGCGCGCGAGCGCGAACGGATGCTCGTAGGTCGTGCTCGCGGTCACGCCGAACGCGAGCCGCTCGGTCTGCGCGACGAGCGCCGGAATCAGCATCATCGGATCGTTCGCGGGCGACTCGACCGCCCATCGCAGTGCCGCGTCGGCCGACCCGCCATATACATCGTACAGGCCGAGCACGTCCGCGAAAAACAGCATGTCGAGATCGGCCTGCTCGGCCGTGCGCGCGAGGTCCGACCAGAACGCGAGCGTATTCGCGCGCAGCCGTTCGTCGGCCGGATGGGTCCACAGGCTCGGCGCGCCGCCGCAGCCGACGCTGGCTTGTTCATACAGGGAAAACAGCAAGGGACGAGGATCGGACATCGTGGAATTCGTTACCAGGGCAGGAATCAGTTGGGTGTCGCCCACGCGCCCGACGATGCGCGGCGGCGTCGGGCACGCATGCGAGCGTCGGGCGCGCGCGTCAGATAGCGATTGACGCGCTTCTCGAGACGGGCGGCCGGAATGGTCAGCAGCGCGACCAGCACGACATAGACAACAGCCGCGCCGGCCAGCGGTTCGTACACGCGCAACGTCTCGAAACGCAGCGTATTGGCCGTCCCCATCACGTCGAACACGGTAACGGTCGACGCGAGGACGGTCGATTTCAGCAGCAGGATCGCCTCGCCGGTGAGCGCGGGCAGCGCGAGCCGCCACGCGCGCGGGCCGACGATCCGGCGCAGCACCTGCACGCGCGTCATCCCGTATGCGTGCCCGGCTTCGATCTCTTCGGCCGGCACGCCGGCGATCGCGCCGCGCAGGATCGTCGCGACATACGCGCTCTCGTTCACGCTCAACGCGACGATCGCGTACCAGAACGCGTCGCGCAGCAGCGGCGATGCCCAACTGTCGCGCATCCATTCGCGCGGGACGATCTGCCCGAATCCGTAGTACAGCAGATAGAGCTGAACGAGCAGCGGCGTGCCGCGAATCAGCATGAGCCAACCGCGCGCGGACCAGCGCAGCGGCGCATGGCGCGCACCGGCGGCGAGCGCGAGCGGCACGCCCAGCAGCACGCTCGCCGCGCCAGAAACGAGCGTCAGCGCGAGCGTCGTCGGCACCGCGGCGAGCAGCTTCGGCATCACCGTATCGAGCAGGAACGGCAGCGAGAAGATCATGCGGCGCGCCTCGTGCCACGGTTCGCATGCCGCTCGAGCGCCGCGAAGATGCCCGTCGACGCGATGCTCAGCAGCAGGAACAGCGCAGCCGTGACGAGATAGAAGAATACGTAGTGCCGCGTCGCGCCGGCCGCGAGCTGGCTCGCCTTCAGCAGATCCGTGAACGAGCCGAGCACGCTGATGAACGACGCGTCCTTGGTCGCGTTCAGCCACACGTTGCCGACGCCCGGCAACGCAAGCCGCGCGGCGGCCGGAAGCCGGATGCGCGTCAGTGTCTGCCACGGCGTCATCCCGTACGCGTGCGCGGCTTCGACCTGGCCGGCCGGCACGTTGACGAGCGCCGCGCGGAAGATGTCGGTCAGATACGCGCCCTGGATGAACCCGAGCGACAGTGCGGCGACGACGAACGGATCGAATGCGAAGCCGTCGGACACGATCCCGCTGTCGCGAAGCGCATGCTCGACGGCCGGCGCCACCGCATAGAACGCGAGCAGCAGGCACAGCAGCTCGGGCAGCGCGCGCACGAGCGTCGTGTAGAGCCGCGCGAGCCATGCGAGCGGCGCGTGCCGCGACAGCTTGCCGAGCGCGCCGGCGATGCCGAGCAGCACGCCGGCGCAGAACGACGCTGCCGCGACGCCGAACGTCAGTGCGAACGCGCCCGCAAACACGCGGCCATAGCCGCCGTCGCCGAATGCGAGCAACGCGAGCAGCGAATCGTCCGCGGCCATCGGGTCAGCGGCCTTTCTCGATCGTGCCCTTCAGGTTCGGATAGCGGGCGGTGATCGCATCCCACGTGCCGTCCTGCTGCAGTTGGGCGATCGCGGTCGACAGCTTGCCGCGCAACGCATCGCCGTGACGGACGCCCGCGCCGATGCCGAGGCCCAGCACCGGATTGTCCGCGCACGTGGCCTTGACCTCGAAGTCCTTGCCGTCGCGCGACGCGAGGAACGCCGTGAACAGCCCCTTGCCTTCCTGCACGTAGTCGACGCGGCCGGACGCCAGATCCGCGAGCGCATTGTCGAACTTGTCGAACGCCTTGATCTGCGCATCCTGCTTGAAGCGGGAATCGAGGAACGCCGAGAAGTTCGTGCCGGCCTCGACGCCGATCACGCGGCCCTTGAAGCTCGCGGGCACCGCGCAGTCGACGCGGCGCCGGTCGCTTTTCGCGCCGACGAACACCGTCGGCGATTCGTAATACGCACGGCTGAAATCGATCGCCTTCTGCCGTTCGCCGGTGATCGTCATCGACGACCAGATCACGTCGATCTTGCGATTCTGCAGTGCCGGAATCAGGCCGTCCCACGCAATGTCGGTGAGTTCGCACCGCACGTTCAGTTTGCCGCACGCGGCATCGAGCACGTCGATTTCCCAACCCTTCCACTTGCCGGCTGCGTCCTTCGAAAAGAACGGCGGATACGACTCGGCGTCGATGCCGACGCGCAACGTCGGCTGGGCCGCATGGGAAGCCGGTACGAGGCCGAGCACGAACAGCGCGGCTGCGGCACGGCGGCCCCTGGAACGCATCAAACGATTCATGTGGCGAATTTCTGAAATAACGTCGGAACAACCGGCGTCGCAGCCGGCAGGAGGCGAGACTGTAATGCGCGCCGAAGCATGTACCAAATGGTTATTTGTTCGATGGATATCTGATCGCGCGATATGGCGGAACGGCGCACCGTCGAACGCGAAGCACGGTGCATCGTGCGACCGTTCGCCCGCTCACGCCTCCACTGTTTCGTGCTGCAACGCCGGCAGCCACGGATGATCAGCTCGCGCAGCGTCAGCCGCTGGCGTGCGTAGCCGACGAAGATCGCCACGCGTCCGCGCCGGCGATGCACGCTGTCGATCGCCGGCAGCAGCGATTCCGGCAACGGCTGGTCGAGCGGCAGCGCGCGCAGGTCGACGCCGCCGCCGAGCATGTCGGCGAGCTTCAGCCAGCCCTGTTCGTAATCGATGCGTTCATGCTTGTCGCGCAACCGTCGAATGCGACGGCCTGCCCATGCAGCTCGGCGACGAACACGCGCGCTTCTTGCCCGCGCTTTCCGCTTCCGCAAAGCTCATTTGCCGTTTCATCGTCGTCGTGGGATCGTTCCGTGAACTATCTTCCACAACGTCCTCGGCGGCATCGGAGATGACCACCGAGCCAGATAAATCAGCTTTCCCCAACCCTTGTCGCCGCTATATCGACGTACACCGGCAAATCTGCCTCGAAATCGAGGGGCCGCCGATTCGTGCCGCGGACGGGCGTCGGCGCGGGCGAACGAAGCAAGGGTCGCAGTACAGTTCGACCTCTGTGCGCCCGCGCCCGCGCGGCCTCAGAACTTGTGCAGCAGACCCACGCGATAGACCATCTGGTTGCCGCTCGACGACAGATCCGCGGAACCCACGATATGCGCTGCATCCAGCGCCGTCCCGGTACTCCCGTTGGTGTGCTGCCACGCGCCCTGCGTATAGACCGACGTGCGCTTGCTCAGGTTGTAGCTGAGCGCGAGCGCGCATTGCAGCCAGTACGGATTGGTGCTGCCCTGCGCGTCCTTGAACGAGCCGTGCGTATAGGCGACTGCGCCCGCCAGCGACAGATCGGGCTGGATGAAATACTGGCCGTTCAATTCGAAGTTATCGAATTTCCACGACTTCCACCCATTGCCGCCGATGTCGCTCACATAGGCGTTCGCGGCCGGATCGTAGACATCGACGTGCGAATATGCGAAGCCCACGTTCGAGCCGTTGGAGAAGGTCCATTTGACGCCCGCGTCGATGTTCTGCTGCACCGAAGCGGCGAACACCGCGTCGCTGCCCACGGCGCCGCCCGCCGTCGTGCCGCCGTTGTTCGTGCGCATGTAGGCCGCCGCCGCGCTCAGCGAACCGGCCGACCACGTCACGCCAGCACTGTAGTTGCGGTTGTCGGCGAAGCCCGTCGTGTTGCTGAAGCCATAGGCCGCTTCGACCTGCGCGCCGCCGAAGACCGGCGACAGATACTTGACCGCGTTGTTCACGCGCGTGTCGTAGTCGGCGTTGTCGTTGTCGAACGGATGTGCGGCCAGATCGCCGATGGTGCTGCCCGCCGCCGTGAACGGGCTCCACAGGTCGACGGTGGCGTCGTACTGGCGGCCGAGCGTGAGTGTGCCCGCCTGCTGCGACGCGAGCCCCACGAAGGCCTGACGTCCGAACAGGCGGCCGCCCTGATTCGCCGCACCCGTGGAGGCGTTGAAGCCGTTCTCGAGCGTGAAGACCGCGCTCAGTCCACCGCCCAGATCCTCGACGCCCCTGAGGCCCCACATCGACTCCTGGCTGTCGCCGCTGACCATCGCGAAGGCATGATGGCCCGCCGCGTTGGTGGTGAAGTTGATGCCTTCGTCGATGGCGCCGTACAGCGTCACGCTGCTCTGGGCATGGGCCGCCGTGGCGGCGATCAGTGTGATGGCCAGGGTGGCGCACGCGCTTGCGATGTCGTGTTTTTTCATGGAGTGGTGGCTTGTCGTTGTGGAGAATCCGGCAAAAGCGCTGGACGAAGTCCAGCCTCCATCCATCAGGATGGCTATTTATTTCCAAGCGAAGTGCGATGCGTGCTTTTCTGCGCGGCGCGGATCAGACCTGCGTGCCGCGCCGCATCGCATCGTCAGAGAGGGGCCACCGCTTCCGGGGCCGTGCTCGCGCCGCGCACATCGGGCGGACCGGCAAAGCGGTGGCGCACACCCACAACGAACCACAGCAGCGCCATCACGCCGATCAAACCGAGGCTCACGTAGAGCACCTTTTCGTTCGGCGGCTGGCAGCCCACGTACACCAGCACGGAGCCGCCCAGCACGGCCAGCAGCGCCACCGGCTTCGACCACTTGCGCAGATCGAACGGGCCTTTGCGCGTCCACGTGCGGTCTTCCGCGTTCAGGGCCGCCGCGATCGGCATGACATAGGAGACGTAGAGGAACACCGCACTGCCTGTCGAGAGCACCGCGAAGGCGTCGCCGTACAGCGTCGCCGCGACGGCGAGAATCGAGCACACCCAGATGGCCGCGCCCGGCGTGCCGTAACCGTTCACTTTCTTGAGCCACGCCGATGCGGGCAGGCCGCCGTCGCGCGCGAACGCATAGGTCATGCGCGAGCACGACGTCAGGCAGGCCAGTCCGCACAGGTAGTTTGCGAGGAAGATGCCCACGCCGAGCGGCACGCTCAGCCAGCCCGGCAAGGTGCCCAGCAGGATCGTAAAGAAACCGCTGCCCGCCTTCACGCTGCCTTCGAGGTCGGGCAGCACGAGCAGGAAGGTGCAGACCATCGCGTAGCCGAACAGGCTCGACCACAGCACCGCGCGCAGCATGCCGCGCGGCACGTTGCGCGGCGCATCGTGGGTTTCCTCCGAGGTATGCGCGGACGCGTCGAAACCCACGATCGTATAGATCGTCAGCAGCAAGCCCGAGAGGAACGCGGCCACCGCGCCCTGATGCGGCCACGCGCCCCCCTCGAAGCCGGTGAAGTTGCGGAACGTGACGAGTCGCGTGAAGTCCAGCGGCCCATGCGCCGAAACCAGCAGACCGAGCGTGAGCACCACGGCGATCGCGAAGATCAGATAACCCGAGAGGTCCGTGAGACGCGTGGTCAGATGCACGCGATAGTGATTGAGCAGCGCCTGCGACATCGTCACGATCACGATGAACGCGGTTTGATGCGCAAACGTGAGCTTGTCGGGATCGATATGGAACAGCGGCGCGATGAAGGTCTTGAAGAACGGATCGTAGACGCCGAAGTTCACCGAGGCGACCACGAAGATCAGCCCGAGCAGATTGAACCAGGCCGTGGCCCAGCCCCAGCCCTTGTTGCCGAGAATCGAGCTCCAGTGATAAAGCCCGCCCGCCGTGGGATAGGCGGACGCGATCTGCGCCATCGAGAGCGCCACCACCAGCGCGAACAGCGCGCCCACCGGCCAGCCGATGCCGATGGACGCACCGCCGCCTGCGCTCAGCCCCTGCGGAAAAGCCGTGATGCCACCCGCGAGAATGCAGATGATCGCGAACGAGATGGCGAAATTCGAAAAGCCGCTCATGCGCCGCATGAGTTCCTGCGTATAGCCCATGCTGCCGAGAATGCTGGCGTCGTGATTCGCCGCATCCGCCTTCGGGGTGGGTTCCATCCTGATCTCCCGGTTGGGTCGGCCCGCGTGCGTCAGGCGCGCGCGCCGATATGCCTGCGTTGCCGTGCGTGTCGTTGCGCCTGCTCTTCTTGGCCTGGCGACGGCCGGCGCATCGCCGGGTGTTGCGAACTGCGCGTGCAGCGAGTTCCACAACGGGTCGCTCGACGAGTCATGCAACGGCTCATATAAAAGGCGGCCCGCCGCAGCGGGCCGTTCGCATCAGGGAAACTTCGCCATGATGTGGCGCGCGCAGGTGTACTCCTCGAGCGCGAACACCGACATGTCCTTGCCGTAGCCCGAACGCTTCATGCCGCCGTGCGGCATTTCGCTCACGAGCGTGAAGTGCGTGTTGATCCACGTGCAGCCATATTGCAGTTCGGCCGCCACCTTGAAGGCCTTGTTGACGTCGCGGGTCCAGACCGAACTCGCAAGACCGAAGTCCGAATCGTTGGCCCAGTCGATGGCCTGCGCCGCGCCGTTGAAACGCGTGACCGACACCACCGGCCCGAACACTTCGCGGCGCACGATCTCGTCGTCCTGACGCGCGCCCGCCACCACGGTCGGCTCGTAGAAGAAGCCGCGGCCCTCGGCGAGCTTGCCGCCCGTCGTGATCTCGATGTGCTTCTGGCTCGCCGCGCGCTCGACGAAACTCGCCACGCGTCCACGCTGGCGCTCCGAGATCAGCGGCCCCATCTCCACGCCTTCCATGTGCTGCTCGCCGTAGCGGATCGAACTCACCGCGCTGGAAAGGTCCGCGACCAGGCGATCGTAGATCTTGTCTTCCGCATAGACGCGACACGCAGCCGTACAGTCCTGCCCGGCGTTGTAGTAGCCGAAGGTGCGCAGGCCGGCGACCACTTCGTCGAGGTCGGCGTCGTCGAACACGATTACGGGCGCCTTGCCGCCCAGCTCCAGGTGCGTGCGCTTCACGGTGTGCGAGGCGGCTTCGAGAATGCGCTGGCCCGTCGAGACGTCGCCGGTGATCGAAATCATGCGCACCTGCGGCTGCGTGATGAGCGGCGCGCCTACGGTATCGCCGCGCCCCGTCACCACGTTGATCACGCCCGCCGGGAAAATGGCGGCGATCAGTTCGGCGAGCTTGAGCGTGGTGAGCGGCGTCTGCTCGGACGGCTTGAGCACCACGGTATTGCCGGCCGCAACGGCGGGCGCGAGCTTCCACGCCGCCATCATCAGCGGGTAATTCCACGGCGCGATCGACGCGATCACGCCCAGCGGGTCGCGGCGGATCATGCTCGTATGGCCCGGCAGATATTCGCCCGCGAGCGGACCGTGCTGCGTGCGGCACGCGCCCGCGAAGAAGCGGAACACGTCGGCGACCGCGGGGATTTCGTCGTTGAGCGCGCCCAGATACGGCTTGCCGCAATTGAGCGATTCGAGCCGCGCGAATTCGGTGGCGCGCGACTCGATGGCGTCGGCGAGCTTGAGCAGCAGCGTCGCGCGATCCTTGGGCGTGCTGCGCGCCCACGCGGGCCACGCGCGGCTCGCGGCGGCCGTTGCCGCCTGCACCTGTTCGAGCGACGCTTCGGCCACGCGCGCGATCGCTTCGCCCGTCGACGGATTCAAGATGTTTTCCTTGCTGCCCTGGCCCGGCATGAATTCGCCGCCGATCATCAGGTTCGTTTGCATCGATTTTTCCATTTGCTCTCTCTTCGTTGAGCCTACGCTCTTGGGTGTCGGTCCTGTCCGCGATGGCCGCGCGCCGTTCAGCGGCTGCTGCCCGCGGTACTTTCGGTGTCGCGCGTGAGATACCACGCGCCCAGAATCGGAATCATGGTGATGGCCATCACCATCAGCGCGACCACGTTGGTCACGGGCACGTCGCGCGGCCGCGATAGCTGGTTCAGCAGCCAGATCGGCAGCGTGCGTTCCTGTCCCGCCGTAAACGTGGTGACGATGATCTCGTCGAAGCTCAGCGCGAACGCGAGAATCGCGCCCGCCAGCAACGCCGTGGCGATCTGCGGCAGCACGACGTGACGGAAGGTCTGCCAACCATCCGCGCCGAGATCCATCGACGCTTCCACGAGGCTCGCGGGCATGCGCCGCAGCCGCGCGACCACGTTGTTGTAGACCATCACCACGCAGAACGTGCCGTGCCCGACCGCGATGGTCCAGAAGCCCAGGTCGAGATTCGCGGTCTTGAACGCGGACAGAAGCGCGATGCCGGTGATGATGCCTGGCAGCGCGATCGGCAGGATCAGCGCAAACGTCATGGCTTCCTTGCCGAAGAAGTTGCGCCGGTACAGCGCACCCGCGGCGGCCGTGCCGAGCAGCACCGCCAGCAACGTGGCGAGCGCCGCCACCTTCACCGAGAGCCACGCGGCCGCGAGCATGTCGTCGCGCGCGAAGGCGTCGGTGAACCAGTGCAGCGTGAAGCCCTTGAGCGGGAAACTGAACGCGCTGGTTTCGGTGTTGAACGCGTAGAGCGCGACCACGAGAACCGGCAGATGCAGGAACGCGAGGCCGCCCCAGGCGGCGCAGCGCAGCAGGCGCGAAGGTTGGGCGTCAGAATGCATCGAAAGCTCCCAGGCGTTTGGCGATGACGAGATACACGCCGATCAGCAGCATCGGGACAACCGTGAAGGCGGCGGCCATCGGCACGTTGCCGATCGAGCCTTGCATCGTGTAGACCATGGTGCCGATAAAGAGGCCGCTCGGCCCCACGAGTTGCGGAATGATGTAGTCGCCCAGCGTGAGCGAGAACGTGAAGATCGAGCCCGCCGCGATGCCGGGAAACGCCAGCGGCAGGATCACGGTGCGGAAAGTCTGGCGCGGATGCGCGCCGAGGTCGGCGGACGCCTGCAGCAGATTGGCCGGAATGCGCTCGATGGCGGCCTGGATCGGCAGGATCATGAACGGCAGCCAGATATACGTGAAGACCAGAAAGCGGCCGATGTTCGAGGTGGACAGCGAGTCGCCGCCGATCACCGGCACGCGCAGCAGCGCATCAAGCGCCGCGCGCAGATGCAGCGTGTCGATGATCCAGTAGAGCACGCCGCCCTGGGCGAGAATCACGGTCCACGCATAGACCTTGACGATGTAGCTGGCCCACATCGGCAGCATCACGGCCACGTAGAACAGGCCTTTTTTCCAGCCCTTCGCGTAGCGCGCCATGTAGTACGCCACCGGAAACGCGAGCAGCGCGCTCGCGAGCGTCACGCAGCAGGCCATGCCGGCCGTGCGCAGCACCACGTCCAGATTGGCGGGATCGTGCACCAGCGCCAGATAGTTCGCAAGCGTGAAACCGGGACTCACGGCCATCGTGAAGTCGTCGAAGCGCCAGACGCTTTGAAGCAGCAGCGTGAACAACGAACCCAGATACACCACGCCGAACCACAGCAGCGGCGGCAAAAGCAGCAGCGACAAATACAGGTTCGCGTGCCGGTGCAGGAAGCCGCTTGCGCGGCGCATCAGGCCGTCGCGCGGCGGCGCGGCGCGCGTCACGGCCGCATTCGATGTCGTGGTCATGCTCACCCCCGCGGCTCCAGCGCCACCATCGCACGGCGCGCCCACGCGAGCGTGACGGCGTCGCCGACCGCGGGCAGCGCCGTGGCCGCATCGTCCTGATTCGCGACCGTCACCGCGAGGCGCTGCCCTGCATCCGAACGCACCTCGAAGCGGCTCGTCGCGCCGTAGTACTGGATGTCGATCAGCGTGCCGGGCAACTGCACGTCATCGGTGCTCGCGGGCGCAGCGCCGCTGAAGCGGATGTGCTCGGGACGGATCGCAAACGGTTGGGTCGCGCCCACGCGTTGCAGCAAGGCAGGGTCGACGATCACGTTCGAGGTGCCGACGAAATCGGCGACGAACGGCGTAGCCGGACGCGTGTAGAGATTGCGCGGCGTGTCGACCTGTTCGATGCGGCCTTTGTTGAACACGGCCACGCGGTCCGACATCGACAGCGCCTCGCCCTGATCGTGCGTGACGTAGATGAAGGTCACGCCGAGCTTGCGCTGCAAGGTCTTGAGTTCGATCTGCATCTGCTCGCGCAGCTTGAGGTCGAGCGCGCCCAGCGGTTCGTCGAGCAGCAGAATGCGCGGACGCCGCACGAGTGCGCGCGCCAGCGCCACGCGCTGCCGCTGTCCGCCCGACAGTTGGCCGGGACGCCGCGCGCCATAACCGCCGAGCGCGACGAGTTCCAGCGCCTCCTCCGCCTGACGATGACGCGTGCGTTTGTCGGCGCCGCTCACCAGCAGCCCGTAGGCCACGTTGTCGCGAATGTTCATGTGCGGGAACAGCGCGTAATCCTGGAACACGGTGTTCACGTCGCGCTGATACGGCGGCAGGCCGGTCGCGTCGCGGCCATGCAGGACCACGCGGCCCGCGCCGGGCTGTTCGAAGCCCGCGATCAGACGCAGGCATGTGGTCTTGCCGGAACCCGACGGCCCGAGCATCGAGAAGAATTCGCCGTCGTTGACGACGAGCGAAACGTCGTCCACGGCGCGCACGCCGCCGTAGTGACGCGAGACCCGGGAGAATTCGACTGCGCTATTCATGATGTTTCCTGCCTGTTGTTGCGACTTGCCGCATCGTGCCGCGGAAGGGCTGCCCCCCGCGCCACGCACGTCGGCGTGGCGTCCCGTGGTTTTCCCGTAGCGCTATCGACCACCCATGATCGAAATGAAATCCTGGGTCCAGCGGCCGTACGGCACGCACTTGCCCTGCGAACCGCAATTCGCCACCGGCGTCTTCCAGAAGTGAATCTGGTCGAAGCGGTCATAGCCGTTCGCCGCGCAGAAGTTCGAGCCGCCCGCCGCCGCCTGCTGGCAACCGCCCTGAATCACCGGATTCGAGCCGAACCATTCGGCCAGATCGGCCTGTAATTTGCGGTTGAGCGACCAGTTCATCCACTTGTAGGCGCAGACGGGATGCGGTGCGTCCGCGTGCATCATCGTGGTGTCGGCCCAACCCGTGGCGCCTTCCTGAGGAATCGTCGCGGCGATCGGGAATTTTTCGGCTTGCAGCGAATTCACCGTGTAGCCCCAAGCGCTCGACACGGCCACGCCTTCGTTCTTGAAGTCGTTCATCTGCACCGTGACGTCGTGCCAATAGCGATGCACGAGCGGCTTTTGCGCGCGCAGCACCTTGAGCACTTCGGCGTATTGCGCTTCGTTCAGCTCGTATGGGTCCTTGATGCCGAGCGCGGGATTCTTGCGCATCAGATAGACGGCGGCATCGGCCACATAGATCGCACCGTTATAGGCCTGCACGCGGCCCTTGTTGCTCTTGCCGTCGGGCAGCGTCTGCTGCTCGAAGACGACCGACCACGAAGTGGGCGCCTTCGGGAAAATCTTCGTGTTATAGGCGAGGAAATTCGCGCCCCACTGATACGGCACGCCGTAATGCACGCCATTGACCGTATGCCACGGCGCGTTCTGGAGGCGCGGCTCGATCGTGTTCCAGGCGGGAATCAGCGCGGTGTTGATCGGCTGCACCTTCTTGCCGTATACGAGCCGCAGACTCGCATCGCCCGAGGCCGTGACGAGGTCGTAGCCGCCCTGGTTCATCAGCGAGACCATTTCGTCGGAGGTCGCGGCCGTCTTCACGTTCACCTTGCAGCCCGACTGCTTCTCGAAGCCGGTGACCCAGTCGTATTTCTTGTCAGTGTCGCCGCGTTCGATGTAGCCCGGCCACGCGATGATGTTGACCTGGCCTTCCGGCCTGCCCAGTTGCGCAAGCGGCCCGGCCGCGCTGGCGAGCCCCGTGTTGACGAGCGCGGCAAGGGCGATGGCGGCAGCCATGTAAGGGGTGTGCGACATGCTCCGATTCCTCGTGATTGTGGCCCGGGCGGCGTACCTGAAAGCCCCGTGGGCAAAGGGTTTGAGGCGATGCGATGATGGTCGGAGCTATTCTAGGAGGGGGTCTTTTTTGACCGATAGGCCGAAACCCAGATACGAGCTATCTTAAATTCCGAACGCTCGGGCCGCAGAAGTCGACGAAAACGCGCTCGAGCGTGGCCGTGCGGCGTGGGAGGAATCGCGGCTGTCCCGCATGACGCGGAGCTTTCAGGCACGACGCAAAGCGGTGGATGCGCCGTCCGGCGCGCTTTTGCGAAACCCTCGGCGCCGCAAGCGGTGTCCGTGAAAACCCGAGCGGTGATGCGTATAAGAACCTGAAGGTTTCGGCGGAATGGAATGATCTACGTGTAATATCGGAAATTCAGATCGACGATTTGCTGTGCGTGCGCGAATACTCGCGTGCGACGCTGAGGAAATGCTGCACCATCTCCGGCAAAGTGAGGCTGCGCCGCCAGGCGATGCCGATATCGACGGTCGGCATCTCGCCCAGAATCTTGCGCACCTCCAGTCGGTCGCCGTCGAGCGACCAGGGGCGGTACAGCACGTCGGGGAGAATCGACAGGCCCGCGCCGGTGGCCACCAGACTCCGCACCGCTTCCACCGACGCCGTGCGCATCACCGTGTTGGGCCGCAGCCCCGCCGCGCGCCAGAACGCGGTGGTGTTGTCTTCCAACTCGTCCACTTTCAGCATGATCATGCCTTCGTTGGCGATCTCCTGAAGCGAGATGCTGCCCAGGCCGCGCAGCGCGTGATTGGCCGGCAGCCACAGACGCCACGCGGCCTTGATCAGCGATTCGGTTTCGATGGCCTGGCTGTTCTGCACGTTCGAGACGATCAGCACGGCCACGTCCAGTTCGCCGTTGACGAGCAGATGCTCGATGTAGTCGCGCTGATCCTCGACCACCTGCACTTCCACCTTGGGGAACACGCGTTTGTATTGGTCGAGCAGGTAGGGCAGGAAGTAGCCGGTCATCAGGCTCGTGACGCCGACGTTCAGGCGGCCGGTTTTGGTGTCCGGGCGCGCGGAGAGCGCTTGCTGGGCGTTGCGCACGGCTGCGAGGATCTGATGCGCGTGACGCAGGAATTGATGGCCCGCGTGCGTGAGCACCATGCCGCGCGCGTGACGCACGAAGAGTTGCGCGCCCAGTTCGCTTTCGAGACCTTTGATGGCCTCGGTGATGACAGATTGCGAAATGTTGAGCGTCTGGGTTGCGCCCGTCACGGACTCGGCTTCCGCCACCGCGATGAAATAACGCACGCTTTTGACGGAGAGGCTCATGGGGACGTCGGGCGGTTTTTGGGATCGGGGGGAGTATATATCGCGGTACCCTCAGGAAACGGATTCTTACGTACGCGTGCGACGTGAAGTCGCGCCAGTTGTTGGCTCGACCCGTACCCCCTCGCTACGGTGAGCTTGGCGCTTTCGCCCTTCGCCGACGCTTTCGCGCCCTTCACATCCGCCTCGTGAGCCGCGGCAATATCAGCGTCGACGAGTTTGTCCGCATGCTCGTCGTCGAACCCTGCGATGTCGCCGGGTGTACGCGTTGTTGATGATTTCGAAACCGCCGCCATCGCGCGCTCGAAGGTACGTGCTAACGTCTTGGCCATCTCGCCAGTTTCTAAGCTGGAAGTCCGCCTGCCAGCCTTGTTTAATGAGCGCTAAGCGGCCGCCAACGATTTCGCCGGACGTGTTCAGCTTCGAGTTTGGGTCGAAGTTACCAGTGTCCCAAGGCGTCGATCCTGCGAAACTCGGTCGAGCAGGAAGGTTCATTACGTCGTTCTCATCGATCACCGTGTACTTGTACGCGTTCGATGGACCAGTTCGGAAAACAACGTTTCTGACGGACGGGTCGTTGTAGATCATCGGCTTCGTGCCGTCGTTGTCCGCATACCCCTGGCTCAACTGAACCTGTGGCACCGCCAACGTACCAGTCATTGCCCCTCCGCCCTTGGGAACGGCGTTGTTCAGCACCCACTGCTGCGATGCATATGCAGCAAGTTGACTCGCGAACGCGACCACGCCGACGTCGGTTGTATCGACCGTCACACGCAGACCTGAACCATCCGTCGCCCAACCGATTTTCACCGCGCTTTGGCCTTGCAGCGCGCCAGTACCCTGTTGAACCGGGGTGTATCCACCCGATTACAGGACGGCCTTCGCTTTTTCCGCGTTCCTTTACCCGCTATGCCATCAGCCTTCCTTGCGGTTGGCCTGCCATCGCTGGCAGCATGTCGGGCTTACCGTGTTCCACAAACATCACAACGAGTGGGTTAGGTCCTGCCTGTACACCGGTGGTCTTCCTGTCCGTGTGCTCCGTAGCAAAGGGAGGAGCAGCCGACCACGTACCGTTTGGTTCAAGCCTGTCAGCATCTTTGGCTTATCGTGCCTAACGATGCCTGCGGCAGTTCACATTCGTTGACCATGTCACTCAGCCTGGGATCCCATCGGCTCGCCGTTCGACGATGGCGCCGAGCAAGAGGTCGTGCAGCAGATCGGGCGCACGGACAAGGACGGCGCGTCGGTCGGCCACTTCACGTTGACGCCGGCGAGCGACACGCGGCGCAAGGAACTGCTGTGCGACGTTCGGCCGATCATTCCGGTGATCTTCCTGCCGGGCGTGATGGGCTCACCGCTGGTGAACACGGAAACCGGCGACGAGATGTTCTTTGCACCGAACACGGACGGCTGGCTGGGGGACGCGGGCGCATTGCCGACGTTGCTCGGCATGTGGTTCAAAGGCGCGTCCACGCGAGAGACGCAGTTTGATCCGACCGTAGCCGCGGTGACCCCGTTCGGCCCGATCCGTGCCGGCAAGCTTCAAAAGGGTGACAAGGAAGACCAGTATGTCGATGAAGCAGAGGCGCGTCGACGCGGCTGGGGCTCGGTGTACCGCTCGAGCTATCAGCCGGTGCTGGCGTGGCTGGAAGAGCAGTTGAACGATGTGAAGCACCTGAACGAGGTGCAGGGGCAATGGGTCAAGCCCGACCCCGACGGCAAGAAGTGGACGCTCAAGCCCCTGCTGGATACCGAGCCGGCCGACTATGGGGCGACCGATGCCGGCGCGCAAGGCCGGGGGCAGAAGCTCACGGAAAAATCCGAGGCTTTCCAACACTTCCTGAAATACCGGTACCGGGTGTATGCGATCGGCTACAACTGGCTGCAATCGAACGAGAAGTCGGCCAGGGACGTGATCGAGGGCATGGATTTCAAGGACAAGAAATCCGGCAAGTCGATGCGGCTGATGGGGATCAAGGAGATTATCGCGGAGAACGACAGCGGCAAGGCGATCATCCTGACCCACTCGATGGGCGGCTTGGTCGCACGCATGGCGATCGCGATGCACGGTGGAGCGGACCTGATGCACGGCGTGTTCCACAACGTGCTGCCGGCGACCGGCGCGCCGATCGCGGCGAAGCGATTCCGCACCGGTGGCGGCAGCGAAGGCGGGCTGAACGGCTTCATCAATGGCGCGCTGCTTGGGAGCAACGCGGACGAGTTCGTGGCGGTGGCCGCGAACGCACCGGGCGCGCTCGAACTGTTGCCGATGCCGGATTATCACAACGGTGAACCGTGGTGGATCTTTGCGCGGCTCAACGGTGAGCCGGTGATGAAGTTGCCGCAGCAGGACGATGTATACAACGAGGTTTATATAAACCCTAAATGGTATGGATTAGTTCCCGAGCAAGCAAATTCGTTGCTTGACCCGGCAGGCATCGTGAAAAAGCGACTCGACAGTCAGCCAATAAAAACAACCGTATCTGATAATTTCGCAAAAACAATGCTGGCCGTTGTACGAAATCAATTAAAAATTAAAGAGACTTACCACGATAAAACATATGTTACCTATGGGGACGGCGCTTTAAAACCTAAGAGCTCGACCACATCGAGCGAAAGCCACGGCAAACGCACGATCGAGCAAGGCAAGAAGCTCGACGATCTATTGGCGTGGGGCACGGTGATCTGGAAAGGAAACATTCCGGCAGGTGTGACAGAAGAGGAACTGCGGGCCGCGCGGTTCATGCACGATTCGCACAGAGGCACGCTGCGCGTCCACCTGGATTCGCGCAATGTGACCATCGAATTCGAGGTGCAGAAGGTGGCGAAGCTGCCGCCGGGCAGCGACGCAACCGATCCCGAGAAGAATGGCATCGTGCCAGGCGACGGCACGGTGCCGATCTGGTCGGCGGAAGCCCCCGCGCGCGGTGCGAATGGCGGAGCAGCCCCAGGCGTTCAAATGGTGTTTGATCAAGGAGGCTATGTGCATCAGGAAAGTTACAACCATCCGTGGGCGCGCTGGGCGTTGCTCTACAGCATCGTGCAAATTGCACAGGATGCACCGGAGCCGAAATGCTGACACGTCTTGGCCGACTTCTGTTTCTAGTAGCGGGCGTGTGCGCCTGTTCGATAACCTTTTCCCGTGAACCGACCATGACGAATCCCTTGTTGTCCAAGCCGCGGCCGTGGTGCATCGGTCGCTTTGTGTTCGATCGACCTGCGACAAGCAAAATCACGAACCAGCGATACGAATATCAGGGGGAGAAGCTGGAAACAAAATATAACGTTTCGCCCGTCACCTATCAAACGAAGATTGATGAGCTGGAAAAAGAATATCGTACAAAACAGCGTTTTAATCCCGTCGACCTGGAGGAGAAAACTGGTCATGCTTGGCTTGAGAAAGCGTTTTCTCCGACAAATACATCCAGGGTTCTGGTGTATCAAAAAGGGGTAGCAAAGGCAGTGAAGTTGCCTTTCGATACGGAAGGGTATATTTACGAAAACAAAACACTGTTTCATACAACCGGCAGCATTGGATCTGCGGCCCTTGGTGACGTCGAGAATATTTACAATGGCATCTACCGTCGGATTAAAGCTCGCGACAACTGGTCGGTGCCGACCGAATCGGGGTTCTGTTTCGACGGCGGCATCGCCACAGGCTCGTCGACTTCCACCGAGGAGGTGAGCCAGTCGTTCGCATTGATGCCGGGACGGCCGGCGCTGCTCGTCATCCAGATGCGGGACTCCGTCAGCCAGGATCAGGGGCGGCCGTTGACCAAGACGCTTCCCGAACTGCGCGCGCAGATGGACCGCGTGTCGAGCGGCAGCTACCGCATTCTGCGGCAAGGCAAACGCACGGTGGCCGGGATGGACGCCGAGGAAGTGCTGTTCGCACTGAAGGAAGGCGAGATCACGTCGTACCGCTTCTACCTGCTTGCGCCGGGCGATCCGAGCACGTTGGCGAAGCCGCATACGGCCATCCAGTTGCTGCTCGGTGCGAGCAGTCCCGATTTGAAGCCTGAAGAAGCGACTTCTCCGGTCGACGAGGCCGGCGCTCTGCAAACGTGGGACACGCTGCTGAACAGCCTCCGGCTACGGCCGGGTGCCGTCTGAACGGAGTTGACATGCGACGCTACGACATCGTGAAGGGTGACACGACGACCGTCGGCGGCATCGTGCAAGGAGGCGATGGCGCCGATCTGATCGGCGGCCGAGAGCAAGCCTACGAGCACGATCCGGTGTGGTGCCCCGTCTGCAAGACGGTGGGTACGATCGGCTGCACCGGCCCGCGGATCTCCACTACCGGACCGGATGGGCGAGAGGCGGCGCTGAGCGATGATCTCTGCCTATGCGCGTGTCCGACGCCGCCGAAATTGGTGGCATCGCAATCCGTGTCGTATATCGAGGTCTGAACGGGTATTCCATGCACTTGCACCGTATTGTGTTACTGGTCCTGCTCACATCCTTTGCATTTCTTTCCGGATGTGCGGCATTGCACATCTGCGGACCATTCGATAGTTACGAGGAAGGCAATGGCAGGGCTTCCGCATGAAGAGGCATGTCAGGCAAGGCCGAGGATGGAGTCACGCATAGCGGTATCCCATGCGGCGAGGTTACGGATGTTCTTCAGGCTCACCTTCTTGGGCTGCCGACTCTGAGCCAGCCGGGCGAGATTGAGTGTGATCTTGCGCAGACTGGCCATGTTGCGGGCGGCCAGGGTGTCGCGGATCAGGCTGGCATCCTCGCCCCACGAGACATCGAGGACCCAGTGCAGTTGGTTTTCGATGCCCCAATGAGCACGGATGATCGGAGCCATCTCAGTTGCTTTCACCGCTTTCGAGCTGATGTAGTAACAGCGCTCGGTCGTCACTTTCTCGCCAATCTGGCGTGTGCGCTCAAGCATCACCAGCCGCTGGAGACCCGCCCAGTGCTGTCCTGTCCCGCTCAGCCACGCCACATCATCGCTGACCCGGCAAACCCGGGTCTCCAGCCGCCCGTGGCCTTTGTCATGTTCGGTGTGCTCCCAGTACGAGCTTTCGAGCTTGCCGTCCTGGGCAGCCGCAAACCACTGGCGCACGCCTTCGGCCAGTCGCGGCTGATTGTCCTTGACCGCCAGAACGTAGTCGGCCCCGGCCTCCACGATCGTGCGTGCGATCTCGTGCTGCGTGCCGATCGCGTCGATCGTTATCGTCGCGCCCTGCAAATCGAGCGCGGCCAGCAATTCCGGGATCGCCGTGATCTCATTGCTCTTATCGGCCGTGCTCACTTGCCCGAGGCTCAAGCCGTTGTTCGAGCACCATGCCGACACCAAATGCAGCGCCGCATGCGTGCCGCTACGGTTGCCGCGCACCGCCTTGCCGTCAATCGCCACATGCTGGCCAGCCAGCGCCGGACACAGTTGCCCGACCCAGTCGATGAAGCAGCGCTCAAACGCTTTCGCACTGAGCGCGCCGAATACCCGCCGGAACGTATCGGGCGACGGCACGCCGTTCTCATACGCCAGATGGCTACGCAGCCAAGCAAGCTGCGTGCGGCCCCACAGTGTCATCGTTTCCCAGTCCTCCACGCCGCACAGCACCGCGCACAGCGCCGCAAACAGGATTTCCTGCAACGGATAACGGCAGGCGCGGCAGCGCGGGTCCCGCAGTTCGGCAAACGCGTCCATGATCGTTGGCATCTCTCGTCCGGCAAAAATCGAGAGTAAACCTGAGACGCCAAATGTTTACAACAACCTTTTCCGCTCTCAGCCTTGATTCATGGGAGCCTTCATGCGGAAGCCCTGAAGGCAATGGAACGTACGTTGACTGGCAGGCCGATACTTTGTCAGCCTACCGTTTGGGGGTAGAGCAGGCACGGGATCAGTGCAGGGATGAACTGCAAGATCAATGTGTCGCCAAGTACGTTGAACTGTGCCGAAATCGCTCGGACGAGCGTTTCAGGAGCATGAGCAAAGCGGATGCTGATCACGCCTGCGCCCGTGTCGAGCCGTTTGTTCAAGAGCCTGGCATGACATGCAAACGATTTGCTCAGCGCGCTACCGCTGCCGGAATATGGAAGCCTTCCGAATTACCTTGGCAAGACGCGTGCCTCCGTTGCTTCTACGTTCCCTACGCGAAACCTCACGATCCATTCATCCCATATGTTGACGACCGCAAGTTCGACGCGTGTATGGTCGACAAGGGTTTCAAGCTGGTTACCAAAACAAGCCGGGGGACATGCGAGCCCCATGGAATTTTGAACGGAGTCTTGTAACAGAGCACGGTGTGAGCGAGGATGCGACGCTACGACAGCGTGAAGGGCAACCAACTATCGATGTCTGAATCGAATTCCAGCCAATACCCCTGATCCGAGCATCGCAATGACGACTCCCCATCTCCTGGAACCCGGCGGATTTACCTTGTCCGACGGACAGCTTTTCGCCGAGGGACGCGAGCTGGACGTGTTTGGCGATCCGCTCGACACACAGGACATTTTCAGCCTCGCGATGTCGGCGTCGCTTGACCTGCACGGCAAGCCTGTTGTCTGCCAGGACCTCCTGCCAGAACTGTCAATGCGGATCGAGGCGCACCCGCTGCCCGCCGGCAGCGACCCGGCCAAGCGGACGCAGTACATCGGCCAGGCGTGGCGTACCGTGGCCGAGGTCCTGATCCAGCGCCACGGTCGTCTGGAGAGGGATGAATGCGTGACACTGACGGCGCCGGCTGGCGTGCACATGACGCTGGCGCGCACGAGCGGACTAGCCGCCCTGCCGCCACACGCCATGCGCCTCCG
The DNA here is from genome assembly GCF_001546925.1 of Burkholderia sp. MSMB1588. NCBI lineage: Bacteria > Pseudomonadati > Pseudomonadota > Betaproteobacteria > Burkholderiales > Burkholderiaceae > Burkholderia > Burkholderia sp. MSMB1588. Next base: position 173,231 of record NZ_CM003770.1, read on the forward strand.
GGTCGAATATAGTCCTGTCATCCTCGCCCGGTTTCTCGTCGCGCGGCACGAGCTGCCGCTGATCCAGCAGTCGCACCGCACTACGGCTCCCTTCGCGAGCGTGAAGCAGCCGCACCCGCCCCGTCTCGCGCCCGACACGCCGTCGATCGCGGAGCTGATTCGCGAGGCGCTGATCAAAACCGAGCAGGCCGCGGATGACCGATTCGCGCGCCTGCCGATGCCGGTACGTTACCGCGCCAGTGGCGCACTCGGCGCCTGGTCCCGCGTCACGGCGGCCGCCGGCCAATCCGGTGCCGAGTTCACGCAGCGACTGCGGGCCGATCCGATTTCGCTGATGCGATCGGATTTCGGCACCTATCTGGAATGGTGGAGCAACGGCAGCCCAACCCTGTTTAGAAGCACTGACGATCGCGCCCGCGGCCACGGCACCCTGTGCTGGCAGATGTTCGACGCATGCCAGGGCGTCTTGTTCGAGCCGACTCCGCCGCTGCACCACCTGCTCGACGATGCGTTCATTGCCGACGACGTGCCGGTTGGCACGATCGAGTTGCCGGCCGAGACGATGTGCATTATTCCCGATCCGTCGTGGTGGGGGCATCGCGGCGGACTGGACGCGATCATGCTGTTTCGCCGCGGGCCGGGGTCACACTCCGGGTACGCAACGAGCGACGTGATCAATGTGTTGTTCTGGACCGAGGTCCGGGCGGAATCCTGGCTCGAAACGGGAAACCTTGCGATCCCGCTGGATGATCCCCAACGAACCATCCGCCAGTTCCTCGATGGCATCGGTGCCGATCTGACGCAGAAGCAGGAAGTCGACACCGACACGATCGCTGCCACGGTGCAACATTGGCGACGCGTGCTCGACTACGCGATCAAGATGCTGCTCTACCTGGCGACCGGCGAGGCCCAGGTCGTCCAGGATCGCGCTTACACGAACGCGCCGCGTGATTTCGGCGGATTGGGCAAACGAAAGCGCACCGAGCGACTCGCGCAAATCGAAATGCTGTACGACCGTCACGTGATCGGGCCGGCCGTGCTTGATGCGTCGTCCCTCCCCTCGTTACCCGCTGAAGGCGCGCATCGGGAGGTCCGAGGCCACTGGCGCCGGCCGCACTTCAAGATGCAGCCGCACGGGCCACGACGGTCGCTGCGCAAACTGGTCTTTATCGGGCCCGCCGTCGTGCGAGCGGACCGCCTGGGTCTGGCATGATGAGGTGGACGCAATTGAGTCGCGAGTGAAGATGATGGGAAGCAGGAAGCATTCGTCGCAACGCACCGGGCGATCGGGCCTGACGAGAGAGATGCTGTTGCCACTGCCGACCGAAAAGGTCCGGGCGCTGTCGCTGGAGAACCATCTCGCACTGGCCACCGTGCGGGGCGACCGCGGCCCGCGGCCGAAGTGGTTGGCGGACAAGAATCTCGACGACTATCGGATCGACCGTGTGCCGAAGCCTTGGTGGCCAGGTGAAGAAGCCGCCTGAGCGTACCGAACCGACTACGCGGAGGTGTCGTTCGGTGCGTGACCACCTCTCAACGCGCACATACATAATATGCACTACTAAAGGAAAACGTGATGCACATACCGAAGATCGTAGTCGTGACATCTGCCCTCAATGTAATCTCGTGAGCGCGAGGCGACCACCGCGCGGATCTAACTTTACTTTTCGCGGGCGCGAACTAAACTCCGATCTTGTTGATGTCGCGAAGTAAAGTCGTGCCCCTTGAAGAGATCCCAAACACGCATGAACTTTACTTCGGCTGACGACAACACTATGCCCAGACGCGCGCGTCATAGGTCCAACGGCGCAGCTTGGTAGCAGTGATGTGTCGCGTATCCAGGTGCGCGGGATTGATCAGCACGTTCACCTCCTCCGGGACGACGACTGACGGCACGCAGTACAGCGCGGTGGCGCCCTCTGACAGCCACGCGTCACCGAGATCCAGACTGACCTTGCCGGCCGGCAAAGCGTCCCAGCCCACTGGTGCCGATGTCGCATCGAGGGTGCGTGCCTTCGCCCACACCTCGTCGGGGACCTCGAGGCGGACTAGATAACGGTTGAGTGGCAAGTCTCCGCCGCTCAGATGAACAACTGTCTCGAGGCAGGCGAGCGCGATGTTCGAGGCCGTGTACAGCACGGTGCGACCCGACCGGTTCCAGCGACCACCGGTGCGTTTCGCCCCTTCGCCGCTTAGGTCGTCCGCCGTGTAGTCGGGCGTGTCGGTTGCGATTCGCCAGAGCGCAACCGTCATGCATATGCTCCGCTTTGCATCCGTGCGAGCACGGCGCCGACGAGCTCCTGGCCTGCAACGGTATCCATCAATTCCGCCGGCTTGCGGCCACCCAAAGCGGGATTGGTCCGCTCGATCCACTGCGCGACCCAATGAGCGGCGTCGAACCCGGCCGGTTCGCCGGATTCCTCAACCATAGACTGAACCTGACCGATCAGCTTCGACAGGCCCACAACGCGCTCTGTGTGCTCGGTCGACAGCGGCTGTTTTGCCTTCGACTTGCGGACCACCGTCGTTCGCGGAAATCCGAGGACGCCCATGAGCCGGTCCTGCGTGGTCGCCATGCGATCGGCGAGCAGAATCACGGTGTGGGCGTCGACCCCATGCTTGATCCAGTCAATACGTTCCATCGGCGAGGCGCGGTAAATCCGCTGAAAGTCGAGCAATTCGAGCTCGTGCGGCTCGACCGCACGCGGCCGCGCGCGTGCAGGCAGGGCATGTCGTTTCTCGATCGCGCTCATTGCGTGCTCCAGTTCATATGGACTTTTATTTTATGCCAAATGGTCAAATCTGTCGAGATGACTTGCGGCCCGCGGCGGTCAATCGCTGCCGGCAGTGTGCCAGTCGTCGCGCTTTTAGCGCTCGCGCACGAGCCGCGCGTGATACTTCGCCGCCTCGCGCCGCAGCCGCGCCTCCTCCGGTGACACGTAGATCGACGTCGTGCCGAGCGACGCGTGCCCGAGCGTGCGCTGCACGACCTCGAGCGCCACGCCGGTGGCCAGCATCTGCGTGCCGACCGTGTGCCGGAAAGCGTGCGGCGACGTGCCGGCCAGCTTCCGCCGCTCTGCCTCCGACAGTTCGGGCATCTGCTCGAGCAGTTGCGCGATCGCCCACTGCGTGAGCCCGCGCGCACCGAATACCCGCGGGTGGCCGGGCTGGCGGCCGGCGCGTCGGCGTCATCGGGCGCGCCGAACTTCGCGCGGGCCCGCGGCGTCGGTGCTGGTGTCGCACCTGCAGCGGCGATCGCGAAATATGGCGAGCCGCGCCTCACGCCCGTCACCCTGCAGTTGATCGAGCAGGTCGCGGGGCAATGGGCGATCGCGACGCCGGCCGCCGAGCACCCTGTGGGTCGCTGGTTCCGGCCGCTGGTCGCGGCGCGTCCGGCCGGCGAGGGGATCCACACGCTCGGCGAGCTCGTCGCGCTGGTGAACTGCCGCGGCGGCCAGTGGTGGCGCTCGGTGCCGCGCATCGGTGTCGGCCGGGCGCGCGTGCTGGTCGCGTGGCTGCGCACGCACGCCGCGTCGATCGGCACGACTGTCGAGCCGGACGTCGACACCAGCGACGCGCTTGCGCTAACATCGATGCGCATCACCGCGGCACCCGGCCAGCTCGCGCCGCTCGAGCGCCTCGCGCTGCCGGACGCGCTGTCCGGCGCACGTGGCGTGAACCGCGCGGCGGGCTTCGCGTACGTGCGCGCCGCGCACGACCTGGACGCTGTGCGCGCGTACCTGCACCGCTACGACGACCGGCCGGCCACGCAACGCGCGTACACGCGCGAGCTCGAGCGCCTGGTGCTGTGGTGCGTGGTCGAGCGCGGCGTCGCGCTCGCGTCGATGACGGTCGAGGATTGCGACGCGTACAAGGCGTTTCTGGCCGCACCGGGCGCTCGCTTCACCGGTCCGCCGGTGGCCCGCACCAGCGGCCGCTGGCGACCGTTCGCGCCGGGCGGCCTGGCGCCGGACAGCCAGCGCTACGCGGTGCGCGCGATTCGCGCGGCGTTCACCTGGCTGGTGGCCGTGCGCTATCTGGCCGGCAACCCGTGGGCGGCCGTCACGGATCCGAACGTCGTCAAGCGGGTGCGCCGCCTGCAGGCCGAGCGCGCGTTGCCGCTGGACCTCTGGACCCGCGTGCGCGCGACGCTGGCCGAGCGCAGCGAGCTTCAGGGGCCGAGCGGGCCGCGCTGGCGCGCCGCGCGCGCGTTGCTGCTGGTGATGGGCGACGGCGGGCTGCGCATCGCCGAGGCGGCCGCCGTGGCGCGCACTGCGCTCGTCTGGATGCCGGCCGACGACGACACGCCAGCCAACTGGCTGCTCGAGGTGATCGGCAAGGGCAACAAGCAGCGCTTCGTGCCGATCAGCAACGACTGCGTCGACGCGCTGCGTGCGCACTGGGGCGATCGCGGACTGGACTTCGATGCGATGACCGGAGCGCCGGGCTTGCCGCTGATTGCGCCGCTGGTGGTGCCGCCCACGCCGCGGGCCCGCGCGAAGTTCGGCGCGCCCGATGACGCCGACGCGCCGGCCGCCAGCCCGGCCACCCGCGAGTATTCGGTGCGCGGCGCGCGCGGGCTCACGCAGTGGGCGATCACGCAACTGCTCGAGCAGATGCCCGAACTGTCGGAGGCAGAGCGGCGGAAGCTGGCCGGCACGTCGCCGCACGCTTTCCGGCACACGGTCGGTACGCAGATGCTGGCCGCCGGGGTCGCGCTCGAGGTCGTGCAGCGCACGCTCGGGCACGCGTCGCTCGGCATGACGTCGATCTACGTGTCGCCGGAAGAGGCGCGGATGCGTCGCGAGGCGGCGAAGTATCACGCGCGGCTCGCGCGTGAGCGCTAAAAGCGCGACGACTGCCACACTGCCGGCAGCGATTGACCGCCGCAGGCCGCAAGTTATCTCGACAGATTTGACCATTGGTATCCCCGTGACTTTTGGGCCGGTCCTGAGGCGCTTTCGGCATCTGCTCATTAATGACTCACTCCGACAATTGTCTGTTTATTCGCCAATTTTTTCGGGCTACGCTGATCAGCCCCTCTTTCGCGTTCCGGAGCGGACGGCGATGGAACACTGGCGACTAGCTTGTCTGGGTGAACGGCACATACCGCGCGAACTCAGCGAGTTCGAACTCGCCACGTTCTTCACGTTTTCGTCCAAGGAGCGGGCCCTGATTGACGCGCGTCGCGGCCCTCTATACCGGCTGGCGCTCGCACTGCATATCGGGTTCGTGCGCATGACGGGCACGACACTCGATGCTTACCAATACGTTCCGCAGGTCCTGTGGAGCCATCTGGGCAAGCACCTTGGGATTGAGCCGCCGGACCTCGGCACGCTGCGCACGCTCTACGAAACGCGCGAGCGCACACTCTTCGACCATCAGGTGATCGCTTATCAGGCGCTTAGCTTTACGCCAATGGCGGAACATCAGCGCCGCTATATCGTGCGCTGGCTCAAGGAGCGGCTCAGGGGCCGTCCCAATCGCGTCGATCTGATGCACGAACTCAAACGCTGGCTGTATGAGCACCGCATCCTGATCCAGCAGGACCGCGCCCTCACGCCACTGCTCACGCAAGCCGCCCGGGATGTCGAAACGACGCTGACGGCGAGCCTGGCAGAGGCTTTCGATGAGGCGACGCTCGATCGCTGGGGGACGCTCCTGCCGCATCGACGGCGTCACGTTGTTGTGTGTCTTGCATCGCAGTTTGTGCAGAGTGAACGGATTGGCCTGCAGCAACGGTGGCAAGTCTCGGCATCCACGTTACGGACGGCGTCGGGATATCCCGGCCAAACCCCTATCAGCGATCACCAGCCACCCACCAGGCCCGGTGACAACACCCCCCAGATCATGACCGCGACTGGGGGGCGGGAATCATGCCGGGCCTGGCTGGCCAAAACCCCCGATTATCGGGGGCGTGAAGATAGTAACGGGGGCGGACCTCCCGAACTAGGTCACCTAGCGCTGTGCGGCCGCCCGCGTAACCCATCGCCCGGATCTCGCGCAGCAGACGTTCGACGCTCAGATCGGGAAACTCGCGTACGCGTTCGGTGACGTAGTGGACGAACGGATCGACCACGCACGGGCGAAGGTGCTGGAGCCGCTGGCGGACAAGCTGCAGGCGGCGCTGGGCGCGTCGCGCGCGGCGGTGGACGCGGGCTACGTGCCGAACGACTATCAGGTGGGCCAGACGGGCAAGATCGTCGCGCCGCAGTTGTACATCGCGGTGGGCATCTCGGGCGCGATCCAGCACCTGGCGGGGATGAAGGATTCGAAGGTGATCGTCGCGATCAACAAGGATCCGGAAGCGCCGATCTTCAGCGTGGCCGATTACGGCCTCGTCGGCGATCTCTTCACGTCTGTTCCCGATCTGATCGAACAATTGTATGCGGTCAATGAACGACCCCCTTCCAATGAAGGGCAGAAGGTCAGAAGCTAAGTGTCCGCGTGGACACATGCACTCAGACCGTGATGACCGAGAGTCAAGACCTTCGAAGCAGACTGGTGGTTGGCCGCAGACGGGATGGCCGACGGGAATTTGATGAGGCTGCCGTACAAGAGCTCGTTTTACTCCAAGGGGCTTACTGATCAGCCCTTCCATAGTATCTAGCGACAGCTCCAAAATTTATTCTGGGAGAACTCCAATAAATTCCATAGAGTTCGATCTCGAAAATTCGCGATTACTTCCTGTGCCCCCGCCTCTCGCAATCGCGCTTCGTCCAGCGCAGTCGACATTCCAAACGTAAAAATCCCCGCGGAACTTGCCGACCGAACGCCGGAAATCGAATCCTCGAATGCGATGGCGCGTTCTGCCTTCGTCCCGAGAAATTCGAGCGCCGTCAGATAAGGCAGCGGATGAGGTTTGCCGTGTCCGAGTTCACCGCCAATCACGAGTGTTTCAAATCGCTTGGTGAGACCGAGGGCATTCAGCATCATTGTCGCGTTCTTCCGCGGCGCATTCGTCACTACGGCAGTCTTCGCGCCAACCCGATCTGCATAAGCGAGAATATCCTCTGTTCCTGCCGTCGGTGTCAGCTTTGTGGTCAACTGGGCCCGAAACAACCGCTCTTTCTCCGCAGCCAGTTCGGCATATTTCTCCTCCGCCATCTCCGGAAACAGTCCGCCGAAGATCAGGTTGTCGGGAAAGCCCATGATGTGCGTTTTGTAGTAGTCGATACTGATCGAACGATTCCATTTCGCGAGCAGTGCGTTATACGCATTGAGATGCAGTGCGTCGGTATCGACGAGCGTACCGTCCAGATCAAACAGCAAGGTAAGTGCAGCCACTTGGTGGAAACTCCTTTTGAAGCGTCTTAACGTTGTACCGTCCGTCGTGCGAAAGCGAAGCCGCTCAACCCCAACATGATCGGCACCATCAGCACGGGATACACGATCAAGGTGGCGAATGCCGATTGCATCCCGATTTTTTCGGACAGCATTCCGAGCAGGAACGGTGCGATCAGCAGTGCAACACCCACCGCCTGCGACGCCTGCGCGCTCAGCGCCGGCCCCGCGTCGGGCGCGGCACGCATCGCAGTACCGAGAATGAGCGGGAAGAAGTTGCCAAGGCATGCGCCGAGCAGCGCGGCAAGCCCGGCCGTGATAAGAACGTCGCGCGTCACGTGCAGCACGGCGAATGTAGCGATCGCGCCGAGCGCCACCGCGACGAGCAGCGTGAGCGGCTTCACCGTGCGCAGCAGGTAGCTGCTCGCCACACGTCCGCACACGGTGCCGCCGAAGTAGACGCTCATCAGCGTCGCCGCCATCGACGCGCTGCTTGCGACAGTTTCCTTCATATATGCGGCGCCCCAGAAGCCCACGCCCCACTCGGCCGAGATGCCGAGAACGACGAGTGCCCACAGGCTGAGCTGCAGGACGCGCGGCAAGCGCGCGCCAGTACCGTGTGTGATCGGCGAGGCGTCGATGACATGCAGCGCGGGTTCGTCGCGCCGATATGTCGAAACCGGGATCGCAGCGAGCAGCGCGGCGGAAATCGCGACAACGACGGGAGCTGTCCGCCACGACAAGCCGATCGATGTCGCGCTGCCGATCAGCAACGCTCCGCCCAGCACGCACAACCCGGCGACAACGTGCGCTTCGACGAGCTTCGCGGCCGCACGTTCGCGGTAGCGCGCGCCGAGCTTCGCCTGGCCGGTCGCCATCACGAGACCGCTCGACAAGCCCATCATCGCCGCAGCGAGCAGTGTAATTGGCAGCGCATGCGACAGCGCAAGCACGCTACTCGCCGCGACGACCGTCAGGACCGCGATCTGTCCAATGCCGGTCGGAAGCCGGCACGCCGAAAGCCAGCGATAAGGAAAACCGATCAACGCGAGCCCGAGCGCGTAAGCGGCAAAATGCAGGCCGACCTCGCGCAGATCGAAGCCGAGTTCGGTGCGCACGAACGGCATGGCGGGGCCTAGCATGCCTTGCTGCACACCGTATAGTCCGAACATCAGATAGATCGTCCACGGGCGTCGCATAGCGGCGTGGTCGGCTGCTGGGGCATCAGCGGTGGTCGCTTCTTTCGTGCAGGATTCAATCACGGTTCGTATGTTCGGTAAACAAGGTGTGCCAATGGGCGGTGCGCTCGGCCTTCGCGCGACTGGCGTCGAATACGTTCAGCGGGCGCAGCGACGGCATCGATGCCGTCGGATCGGCCGTTTCACCGAGTACGACTTTTCCATAGCGCCGGCTGATCGTCGATGCATCGTGCGACAACATCCACGCGAGCGCGCGTTGCGCTCGTGCGACACGCGGCGAGCCCGCCCGCAACGCGAACACTTCGTATTCGTAGCATCGCGCGTCGTCCGGCACGAGCCAGCGCAGTGTCGGATGCGCGCGCGCGGCACGCGTCGCCGCGGTCGACACGGTTGCAGCAACCCAAGCGCGTCCGGCCAGCACGTCGTCGATCGGCGTGGTCGATGAGCCGCTGATCGACGGCCGAAGCCGGGCGACCGCGGCGAGCGTCTGCCACGCGGCTTCGCCTCGATGCTCGACGAGCGCACTCAGATGCAGATAGTCGGCTCCTGAACGCGATGGGTCCGGCAATGCCAGGCGTCCACTCCAGATGGGCGACGCGAGCGCTTTCCACAAAGTCGGCGCGGCGAGCCCGTGGTCAGAAAGCAGCTTCGCGTCGTAGCAGAACGTGGGCACGAAGCCCGACGGACTGAACCAGCGGCGCCCTTCTGCGATAGCCGAAGACGGCAATCCCGCAAAATCGATCTCGTCCAGCGGCGTCAGCCGTGCGACGATCGCCGGGTCGAGCAGCGCGGTCGCTGCCGTACCCAGCAATATGTCCCACGGGCCCGCGTCGTCGCAACGCAGGCGCTCGGCAAGCTCGGCGGTCGACCAGCGCACGAGTCGCACTATCACGCCAAGCTGCGCCGACATGCCGTCGACGAATTCGGTGAGCTCCGCATGCTCCATCGAGCTGACGGCGATCAGCTCGTCCACCGGCGTGTCAGTCGACGAGGCCATGCAGTTTCGCATATTGGAGCAGCATGATCGTCTTGCCGTCGGCGATTTCGCCGGAATCGATCATAGCGAGCGTTTCATCGAGGGGCAGCTCGAGCACCTCGATCTCCTCGCCATCCGATTCGACGCCACCGCCGTCGCCGACGCGATCCTTGTCGAAATACTCGCCGACGAAGAAGTACAACCGTTCGGTCACGGAGCCCGGGCTCATGAACGCTTCGAAGATCTTCCGCACGTGCTCGACCCGGTAGCCGGTTTCCTCTTCGGTTTCCTTGCGGATGCAGGTGAGCGGATCGTCGCGGTCGAGAAGGCCCGCACAGGTTTCGATCAGCATGCCGTCGTGTTCGTTAACAAACGCGGGAAATCGGAATTGCCGCGTAAGGATCACGGTCTTCTTCGTGCGGTTGAACAGAAGGATCGTCGCACCGTTGCCACGGTCGTAGGTCTCGCGCGACTGACTTTGCCAGGTGCCGTTGCGTCGCAGAAATTCGAATGTCGTTTTGCGCAGCACGTACCAGTTGTCGGATAGCACCTCGACCTCTTTAATCCGCACGCGGTCCTTGGTTGAAATCACGTCACTCACGATGTCCTCTCCATCACTCCGAAAACAGGGCGGCCGCCCGCGGCGACACCACGGCGAGACGTTTGACCATCATGGGGTCGCGATATGCGGGCGCAGTCATGACGGCGGTATCGAGCGCACGATCGCAGCCGCATGGGCATGCGTCGCGATGCGCGCCTAGCCGCGTGATCGCCTCGGCCACGAACCGGAAGACCGACGCGTTGATATCGGTCATTCGTTTCGCGACGATCGCTGCGTTGACCGCATCGTGCGCATCGTGCCAGCAATCGAAATCGGTCGGAATCGCGACGAGCGCGTAGCAAAGCTCGGCCTCGCGGGCGAGCTTCGCTTCCGGCATCGCAGTCATGCCAATCACCGTGCCGCCCCATTGGCGATACAGGTTCGATTCGGCGCGGGTCGAGAACTGCGGACCTTCCATCACGACATACGTACCGCCGTTCTTCGCGCGGATGTCCGCAGGCATCGCGCTGTCCGCGAGCGTCGCGCGCATGCGGGCGCAGACCGGATCGCCGAACGGTACGTGGCCGACGAGTCCCGGGCCGAAGAATGTCTTGTCGCGCTGGATGGTCCGATCGATGAACTGGTCGATCAGCACGAACGTGCCGGGAGGCGCGTCGTGTGTGAGGCTGCCGACGGCACTCACCGACAGCAATTGCGTGCAGCCGACGCTGCGCAGTGCCGCGATGTTCGCGCGTGCGTTGATGAACGACGGTGGAATGGTGTGCCCCTCCCCGTGGCGCTGGACGAACGCGATGCTCGCACCACGCAGTGTTCCGAGGGTCACGGGCGACGAGGGCTTGCCGAATGGCGTGTCACATTCGACGACCTCCAAGTCGTCGAGACCAGGCAGATTCCGTAAACCGCTGCCGCCGATGATGCCAACGCGAGGCGTCTTACTCATTGAAACTGGATGCGTCACATGTCACCTCTCGTTTCGAGTATTGAAATTTCGTGCTGAAAGTACACCAGACGCTCGTACAGCTCGGACAACGCGCTCGGCGCGTTGCCGCGGCGCACGAGCAGTCCCTCGCTTGCATTTTCGGTGTAACGGGGCTCGTGGATCTTCAGATGCCTGTCGATCGCAGGCAGGAAGTTCCAGCGCACGCCCGGGTATAGCGAGTGGACGAGGTGGTATGCATCGGACGTCGGCGCGATGAACAAGCGGACCAGCCACCCGCTCACGCCAAAGTAATCGGTCGGTCGCCCGGCGAGATATTCGATGTCGAGCCGGTCACGTACGGGGCCTTCAACGAACCAGCGATGCTCGGTGAGCAGTGAGATCCATGCGAACACCGGATACGATGTCACGAGCGGGACTAGCCAGCCGAACACGACGCCCTTCCCTCCCCCCGCCCAATACAGAACCGCCGCCGCGATGGCGACCGCGATCCAGCGCGCGACGGCCGTCGCGACCGAATGGTTCAGCATGCTGTTGCGCGCCATCGTCACGATGTTCGCCCAGGCGCCTCTCGGCGTCAGTGGATACAGGAGCCGCATGTAGAACTCGAACGGTGACAGGCCGCTCGTGTACCCACCCGCGCGCACGCGTGCGCGGTTCGGATCGAGTTCCGGATGATTCGGATGCCGGTGGTGCTCAACGGTATGCGTCTGATGGCGACTGTGCATGTCGCGCTTGAAAACCGGAAACTGATAGAACACGTCGCTCAACCACCATTGCCATGCGTGGGAGCGACACAGCGCGAAGTGCACCGCGTTGTGCCCGAACTCCTGGAGCGCGCGCATGCGTCCGCCACTCCACAGTACGACGGCGAGCCACGCGAACGGCGACGCAAAGTGCGATGCGAGTACAACACCCGAGACGATGTCGAGCCATGTCCATGCGAACGGCAGTGGCGCGAACCATGCGTCGAGCGGACGGTAGTAGTGCTCGACGTGCTCCGGCAGCCGGGGCCGCAGGCGAAGCAGTCGCAGGATGCGCACGCTGTCGCGATAGTAAAGTGCGACGGCAGCGCGCATCGCAAGGGTGGTCGCGATAAGGGCGACAAGCGTCGGATCGACGAGACTAGCCATTCCGGGCACTCCTTTCGTCGTCGCGCGTGCGCCATGCTGGCGCCAGTTGCGCGAGTAGATCCGCAAGCCCGGCGCAAACACGTGCGCCGCTGCCGCGCAACCGCTGCACGTCCTGATGCCCTGTCGAGACAAGTACCGTCTGCCAGCCGATCGAGCGCGAGACCTCGTAATCGTGCAGCGTGTCGCCGACGTACAGCGTCCGTTCGGGCGGCCTGTTCAGCGTCTGTTGCAGCTGTGCCGCTTCGACAACCTTGCTGGTCGCGCGATTGTCGGAGAGCCCGACGATCTGCGCGAAACGTCCGCGCAGGCCTTTCGCATCGAGCGTGTCGAGCAGGATGTCGCGATGGGACGCGGACAGGATCGACACGCCGACGCCCGCCACACGTGCGGCGTCGAGGAGGTCGAGCGCGCCTTCGTGCAGCTTGCATTCCGCAACCTGGGGGTCGAAGCTTTCGAGGTAGTGCCGGACGATCATCGCGAATGGCGTCGTCGAGAAATCGAAGCCGAGCGCTGCATAGAAATCCGCGATCGGAAAGCCGAATAGCGCACGATAGCGCTCGCGGGTGACGGGCGGGACGCCAAACCGTTCGCCGCAGCGGTTTACCGACAGTACGGCGAGATCGATGTCGTCGATCAACGTGCCGTTCCAGTCGAACACAACATGTTCGATATGAGGAAGTATCGAGAGGTTGTCGCTCGTCATCGAAATGTGCGGGGCAGGATGGAATCGAGCGTGATGCGCGAAGCGATCGCCGGCGAATAAAGCCGACTGGGCGGCATCACGAGGTTGGTCACGCCGATCTGCGTTTCGAGCGCGCGTCGGTTGAGCGCGGACAGGCGGCCGAGCCCTGCGCCGTACCAGTGGTGAAAACGGGTGCCCCAGTTGCGTTCGCCGAGCGTTTCCGGAAAGCGCAGATCCTCGGTCGTCGCCATGTGCCAGGCGCCGTCGACGACTTCGCACAGCTTGCGCTGCATGTCCCGGAACGGCAGAGCGCGCTCGAGCGCGGCGTCGATGTGAAGATCGATGCTCTCGGCCTCCAGCGCGCAGATCGTCATGCCCTGGCTATACAGCGGATTCATGCTACTGAGCGCGTCGCCGACGACGAGAAGGCCGGCCGGCCAGCCAGCAATGCGGTCGTAATGCGTGCGCCGGCTGCCCGGCATCCTGAACGTCGCGACGTCCGACAGCGGTTCGGCATCGCGGATCACATCGTGAATGTCCGGCACGGGCAGCGCCGCCAGCGCGCGCAGGAACTCGTCCTCGTCGTTACCCGGAAAATGGCCGAACCAGCCTCCGGTCGTCACCATCCAGCGGTCTCCCTCGATCGGGCTGATCACGCCCATCGAGCGCTGCCGCGGCGCGCTCGGCAGTACGAGCAGCACCTGCCAGTGTGCGGTCTTCGACGCAATTCTGCGATAGATGCGCGACGCGTAGCCGAGCTCGGTCTTGACGACGCTCGTTTCCACTTTGCCAATTCCGGCTTCGCGCAGCCAGTCCGGCATGCGTGTACCGCGACCGCTCGCATCGACGACGAGATCGGCGGGCACGAAACGTTCGCCGGCGTCATCGGCGAGATGCACGCCGGTCGTCGCGCGCGCGTCTGGCGGCCCGGAAAATTCGGGCCGCATGACACGCGAGCCGGACAGAATCTCGATGCCATTGATGCGCGCTGCGTGCGCACGCAGCGCATTGTCGATCAGACGCCGGCTGCAGTAGTGCGCGTGGATGCCGTTGCGATAGCGGTTCTTCCAGCGGCCGCCCTGATACCACTTCACATCGTGACCGAGATCGGCAACGAGCGCGCCCTCGCGTTCGAGCACATCGAGAAAGCCAGGAAAGATACGCTCGATGATCTGTTTGCCACGCAGCAGCAGCAAATGGACGTGATGCTCCTGGGGCACGCTTTTGCGCGGGCCGGTCTGATCGAAGAAGTCGCCTTTCTCGACCAGCGTCACATGCTCGAAGCGACGCGCGAGCACGGCAGCCGTCAGGCAGCCGGCCACGCTGCCGCCGATCACGACCGCGCGATGTCCACGGCGAGGCGGCGCGACGTTGTCACGCGGGGACGTAGTCATTGAGCACCTTCGCAATGTAATCCAACGCGTCGTCGGTCAGATCCGGATGCAGTGGCACCGTCGTCAGCGAACGCAACAGACGCGCGGCGTTCGGGCATGCGCGGCGATAGAGTGCGAGAAGCGGCAGTTCGAACAGCGGCTGGTTGTCGTACTTGCCGATGTCCGACGGGATGCCATGCCGTTGTTGATGATCGACGAGCTGGCGACCGTCGTGGCCGACCGCCTGCAATAGCAGCGCATAGCCGTTCGGCGTGCCGCCCTGCGCGATCGGCAGTTCGCGGAACGCCGAATTGTCGAGCCGCGCCAGCAGTCGTTCGCGATTGCGCAGCCGTGCATCCAGATGCGGCAAGAGGCGGCGCGAGCGCACAAGCCCGAGCGCGGCCTGCAACCCGCCCAGTTTCAGGTTGATGCCGACCGTCTCGCCCGTCAAATTGCCGAAGCGCGTATAGGCCCGAATCCGCGCTGCGCGCGTGTCGTCGTCGGTCATCACGAAGCCGCCTTCGCCCGTCGACATAAACTTGCAGTCGTGGGTGCTGAAGCAGCTGATTTCGCTGTAACCGGGCAGCCACACGCCGTTCAACTGAGTCAGATGCGCGTGCGCGAGATCCTGAATCAGCGGGATGCCGGTGTCGCGCAAAAGCGCACGGGTGCGGTCCGGCCGGTTCGGATAACCCCACATCGGCACTTCGATTACCGCACATGTGCGTTCGCCGATGCAGGACTCCAGATCTGCTTCGTCGAGGCCGAAACTGTCGGGCGCGACGTCGCAGAAGACTGGCCGCAGTCCCATGGACAAGATCGGCAGCACGGTGCAAATCGGACAAGTTGGCGCAACGACGACTTCGTCGCCCGGTCGCCAGTCAACGCCCGACAGTGCGGCGGCCACGGCGGCTGCGCCGGACGATACCGCAATCACGTGCCGCACGCCGTATATCGCGGCGATCGCGGATTCGTATTCCTCGACAACACGCGCCGTTCCGGACAGCCCCGTCTCGAGGGCAAGTGTCAGCGCCACGAGGTCGTCGGGCGTGTCGTGCGAGCAGGTCTCGGCGATGCGGGGCGGTACGGTTTCGACATCGTTCGTCAAGCTATCACCCCCTCGTCAACGAGATTCCACGCCGCAGCGTCGCGGTAGAGACGGTTGACGAGGCGACGAAAGTTGGGAAACATCCGCAGGTCGTCCAGCTGCTCGTAGGTGAAAAAGCGCGCATGGTCGTTTTCACGAGCCGCGGGGCACGCGCGCGCGCTGGTTGCGCACAGATAGACGAGATCCACGTGGTAGTGCGGTTCGCGCTTGTCGTCGATGAACTCACAGAGCACCTGGTACGGTCGGTGGAGAACCGTCACGTCGGCGTCGCGGTCGGCCAGGTCGCCGTCGCGTTCGCCGACGAGCGTCGCGCGAATGCCGGTTTCCTCTTCGATTTCGCGCAGGACGGCCGCGTCGGGCGTTTCGGCAGCCTCGACGTGGCCGCCCGGGTAGAGCCAGACGTCCAGCTTGCGATGATGCAGCAACAATAGTTCCTGATGCGGATTCATCACGAGGCCCGATGCAGTGAAATGCCGCTCGAGCGTCGTGCGGTCGTGGGAATGTGCCATGATCACGCCGCGTCGTAACGGTTGATGCATGCCGCCATGTAGTCTAACTCGTCGGTCGAGACGCCCGGATGCACAGGAATCGTCGTCATGCCGGCGAGCAGCGCCTGCGCGTTCGGACAGGCGACGCGATAGCGCTCGAGCGCCGGGAACTCGTACAGCGCCTTGCAGCCGTAGCGCTTGATGTCGGAAGGAATGCCGAGATCGTCGAGATAGTCGATGAACGCGCGGTTGTCGGCGAAGCGTAATTCGAGGTTGAGGAAGTAGTAGTTCGGACTGCCCCCTTCGACGATCGTCTTCTCGCGTACCTTCGCGTGATCGAGCCGCTCGAGGAAATAGCGGGCGTTACGGCGGCGCTGTTCGATCTGTTCGGCGAGCGACCCGAGCCGGCTCCTGCCGAGCGCGGCCGGTAGCGCTGCAAGCTTGTAGTTCAGGCCGAAGTCCGTGCCGTTCAGGTTGCCGAAGCGGCTGTAGTCGCGGCTGCGCTGCGCGAGCTCATCGTCGTCGGAGAGTAGGAAGCCGCCTTCGCCCGTTGCGAGCGGCTTGCGCTCGTGCGTACTGAAGCACGACACGTCGCCGAACTGCGATAGCGGCCGGCCATGCAGCGTAGTGCCGTGCGAGTGTGCAAGATCAAGGATCAGTTTGATGCCGAGTTCGCGCGTAAGCGCTTGCAGTACGTCGACTTCGGTCGGATATCCCCACATCGGAATGTCGATCAACGCGCGCGTCCGTGGCGTCCTCCGCGCATGCACCGAAGCGGGGTCGGCGCCGAAGCCATGTTCGCGCGTGTCGACAAACACGGGCGTGGCGCCTGCGGCAAGAATCGGATAGACCGTGCAGAGCGGACAGCTCGGCGTGAGCAATACGTCGTCGCCAGGCTGGACCCCCGCCGCATACAGCGCGACGCTGAGCGCAGCGCCGCCCGACGACAGAGCGACTGCGTGCCGCGCGCCGAACCATGCGGCGAGATCCTGTTCGTATTCGGTCACAACGTCGCTCGTCCCGGAAAGAGAGCGGGCGAGCGTTTTCTCCAGCGTGTCGACATCGTTCGCATAGACGACGCGAAATTTGTCCGACACTGTGCGCCGTGCGGACACTGCCGCTTCGATAGGGAAATCAGAGGACATTGGAACCGGCCCCAAGGTTGGTGTTGGCAAGGATTCCGTAGTTGTCTCGGCGCACGTCGTATGACGGAACGGCGGAAAACGCTTGCGGCGCTGCGGCATCAAGCAGATCGTCAGTGCAGATCTGCTCGATGACGTGATAGGTCGGCAGCAAGCTTTCGAAGCTTGCTTCGAATGGTGCCTGCCGACGGATCGCATCAAAGAAGCCGAACAGCTCGCCGTAATATCCGCTTCGTTCGTAGCCTGAATCGAGCGGACCCGGTTGCCACGCGCCGCGCCAACGCTTTCCCGCGCCGGTCGGGCGCGTGCCGTGCTCCGGTTCGTGCAGCGTGATATTCCAGAGATTGTCGAGCTGGACCATCGTCGAATTCGAACTCACGAGCTTCATGTCGAATTCGAAGTACGGAAACATCGTGCCACACAACAGGCTCGCGGTTGCGCCCGCCGAGAACAGCAGCTCGGCGTTGACGATCAGCGAATCGTCGTGCCGCTGTACGCGCGACTGGATGCCAGTCAATTCGCCACCGCCGAACGTGATGCCAAGGTCGATCGTGTGGATGGCCTGTGCAAGCAGGAACGACCGCAGGGTGGAGTCGAGCCCCCACATCGGCGCGCGCGGCTTGCTCGCGTAATGGTTGAGCTGGATATGGAGCGTACGTCCAAACTGCTCCGATTGAGTGATGGTGCGCAACTGCTGCACCGGCTTTGCGAACTTGAAATTCATGCCGACGCCCGTCACGACGCGCGAACGTCGATTCTCCCGCACCAGCATTTCGAGCTCGGCCAGCGTGAAGCATGGCGGCTTCTCGACAAATACGTGAATGCCCGATTCCATCGCCTGAAGCGCTATGTCGCGATGAGCTTGCGGAGGACAGGCGAGGACGAGCGCGTCGGGCGAAGTGAGCGACAGCATGTCATCGATGCTGTCGGTGACCGGAACGTCGGGGATGAAGCTATGAATCCTGGCGGCACTTGAGGCGGAAATGTCGCATACGGCGATAATGCGAACATCAGGCATCTGCAAAAGAGTCGGTAACAGATTTTCCTGCATTTGGGAGCCAAGACCCACGACGCCGATATTGATTACGGTTATCTACCATCTCCATATTTTTGAATTACGGCATCGGTTCAAGTTCCATTAACGCGATGACGTTTGATAAAGTATAGGGTCACTATGACATTAGATCTACCTGAAATAAATAGCAGCAAGGTGGTTGCCTTATGTTGTGAAGCGAGCGAAATTTTCCCACATATTGGATAACAGTTTAATCGAGTCGGACCTGCAGAACTATTCCGAGCGTGATGTGGCAAGGATTTGCGGGTCATGCGGGAGTTGCTGAACTCCCAAAAACGATAGCGACCTGATTCAAAATCTGGGAGTTCAGGATCGCTGCGATGAACGACGATTTCCTCCAAAGCCGCCTTGATGCCATGATTGATTTACGCCACCCGCTCGCGGTGCTCGCGACACGGATGCCGAGGGCGCAGATCGAAGCGTCGTTCGCCCGCTGTTCGCGCGTCGCGATCGCGCGAGGCAGGCCGCTGAAGCAATCGATCTGTTCGGCGTGGCACTGAAGCTCGCCGGCGCTGATGTGAGCACGGCCGGCAGGCCGCGCTTGCCGATCCGGTTGATGACTGGACTGTACCTGAAGCACGCGTACAATCTGTCGGACGAGATCGTGTGCGAGCGCTGGGCAGAGAACAATTACTGGCAGTATTTCTGTGGCGAGGAGTATTTTCAGCCGCGCCTGCCGTGCGATCCAACGAATCTGGGGCGATTCAGTCAGGCCCTGGGCGAAGCCGGTGTCGAGGAATTGCTGGCAACGACGATTGCGGTGGCCATGGAAATGAAGATCGTCGCCCCGAACGAGTTCAAGCGGTCGCGGTAGGGACGATGGTTACCCATCGCCCCCGCACAGATCCGTACGTGCAGAACTACTGCATACGGCTCTTACCAAAGGTGTTGACGCGAAACCGCTCGGTCGGATGCGGATGGACGAGTCGGCATGGCGGCAGGTATTTGTGGAGCAACCATTTGAAGCGCGACCATGGCATGCGCCTGCGTTGACTTCGACGCAGCAATGCATGTCGCCATGTGCGGCCGACCTCTTGAAGTGAAGGAATCCGGTCAGCCGTCGCATGTTGTCGGGCACCGCATGATAGTTCAAACCTGTAAGGCCAACGGCATCGACCCGTACCGTTACCTCGCCTGGCTGTTCCAGCATCTCCCACTTGCGCAAACCGCCGGCGATTACGCGACACTTTTGCCTTGGAATAAACCGGTCGAGCACCGTTGATTAGTAACCCTATTGCCACCCGTGGCAACGCTGATTGCGTCGCATCAACACTGGTCATCGAGCCCAACACGGGTTGTCTGAATACTGACAGTACCCATATGCCTTAGTTCAGGATGCTCGTTGCACAGCATTTCATGAGTTTGCCCGTACGCATTTCGAATTGCCTGCACATCGTCAAACGGCGCGTTCGTGTATCCGATCGCCATATTTGCTACACGGTTGTACAGATCCTCGTGCTGAATATCGGTCGTCAGCGGTTCGAAGATCGGCCGACCGATCGACACTGGCATGGCGCCCGACGACGGATTAAATTCGTCGTCTCCGTTTGCCATCGACATGCCGACCGGCACCGTCTCTGCGAACGTGTGATACCCACCATAGTTCATGAATGCGGCAATGCCGAGCGTTGCTGGCTCGACGACGTCTGCGCGGCCATAGAGCGGTTTGTCGGAGAGCGTGTTGAGCGCGAGTAGCACGTCGCACGTGCCGCCCGATTGCGCGCCGGCTGAAGGCAGCCCGCGCAGGTTCGATTCGACTGCGAACGTTCCGTTCGGCTGCCAGCGGTTCACGCCGACGCCGTGCGGAAACGCGTGCGCGTCGAGTGCCTCAAGGAACGTTCGCTCGGTGCCATCGCTCGCGATCGCGAATAGGTTCTGGTAAATCTCCATAACCGGATGATCCGGCGCGATCTCCGTCGCAGACATCATGAACGGTCGCTCGGGCAGCCCGCTAGCGCCCGGCTCGATAGGTGCACCCTGCCGCGCGATCCCGTTTATGTTTCCGTAGCTCGCGTCTGCGTGCAATGCTGCGCGCAAACGGGCCTCGACAACAGGATCGCTCGAAGTCACCATCACATTGCCAAAGCCGAGTCCGTGCTGCGCAGCAGATGTATAGATGCCGTTTACTGGCTCACCGTCGATGAGCGGCACACGTTCGCTGCGCATTCGGCTCACCGCGTCGTCGAAGTTCGTCGTACGCGTGCGCTGCGTGAACTGCGCATAGCGGTCGGCAAACTGTTCGGCCACGCCATTGCCAAGCGGCTTCAGCATTTTGCGAATGGCCTCGACATTTTCCGGTGCATCTTTAACCTGCATCAGTTGCCATACCGTTGTGCCGAACGAACTCAGCATCTTGATCCGCGACAGTAGATCCCTTGCGTCGCGCCCTGGCATGTAGCGGCCGTCGTCGCCGATGATCGGGCTGCGCAACTCGGTCATTATCCAGTTGCGGACCCCTTCCGATTCCTTACCAGGCGGTTGCCGGCCAATCTGATCCGACGTCGGCTCGAGCGGATTCGTCAGTGTGCGCTGGAACACCTGACTCATTGACTGCCGTTGCCCCTGAAACATCACCGGCGTGTCCGCAAGCTGACCTTGCGGTGTGAGTACGGATTCGAGCACTGTCGAGAGTGTGTTTCCGAAACGCTGATACACTCGGCCAACGTCCCCCGGATGATCAAGCATTGCCATGCTAAGCCCAGCCTCAAACAGGCGCCCGTTCGTCAGCGCGAGTTCCTGCGCCTCGTCGAGTCGAATCCCGGCCGCAGTCGACACGAGTCGACTGGCATCGATTTCACCCGCTCCGTTAGAGGCGGACTGAGCAATCTGTTTCAGCTCGCCCCCCTTCACCTCAGCATATAGACGGATTGGTGGGAGGTTCACATTGATACTTGGCATGGTCGCTTCGGGTCTCGGATAAAACAAGTGTCGTCATGTTGCACACCTTCTGCCAAGGGCGCTTTCAAATTTCGATCGCGCATTTCGGAAACAGATTCCTTGTCTGGACTACTCTGCGCTCGAGTCCTTTCTGATAGACGTCGTTAATTGACCGCATACGTTCATTCGGCCTGGCAAGCCGGTGGAGAATGCCTATATCGAGAGCTTCAACGGGTGGTTCACTGAGTGCTAGACGCCCATTTCTGCGCGCTTACAGATAAGTATCCCCTTGTTTTGTGATGCGCCCGAGCCGCGACTTTCCACCGCTGCTGTTCTGCTTGGGCACGATGCCTAACCATGCGGCCATCTGCCGGCCGTTCTTGAATTGCCGCGCGTCGACCACGGTTGCCACTGCAGCCGATGCAGTGAGCCGACCGACGCCGCATACGCTCATGCAACGTTGAGCTTGCGGGTCGTGAGCGGCGTGTTCGTTGATTTGCCTTTCAAGCCCGCAATTTGCTCATCCAGCGCCTGCCATTGCATCCAGCCACGCATTAACGATTGGCGCGCCGGCCGAGCCAACTCGTTGGGACGACACGCCCGATCCGGTTCTTTGGGCGGCGGTGGACCGGCTCGATGCGGCGTGGCGCGATAGCCCCGACTACGTCGGCGCAGAGGGTCGCGGATCCGACCGGGACGGCAAATATCAAGCAGTCGGCGAACTTTTGCGGCACGCGATCGGCACGCGATCGGCACGCGTCGGATTTTCATTCCCACCATATCGCTAGTCCACGGCATTGCCGTTTTCACAGACGGATGCCACCGTTTCGAGTGGTTGCGCGATCACGGTCTGAGCGCATTGCCGGTCGAGGTTGACGAGGAGTCCGCCGAGGCGTGTCGGGCCTGCTTTGAGACCACTGAACGCGTTGGGCGATTGGACCTCGCTGCGAATTGAAAAATCGGTCCGCCCGTTTTCGGGGCGGACCGTCCATCAATGTGGCAGATGCCATATAAACCAGATCAACCGTGCCGCTTGGTAAGCGAGGCCGGCCCCTGCAGCGAGCAGGTCGATCCACAGGACCATACGTTTCAGTCTCATGTTTGGGCGCGTCAGGCGGCTCCAGTCGTTGAAAAGTACCGACTGAAGGCGTTCAAACAGCACGCAAATTTTGATGAACACCGTCCTCGCAGATCGCCGGATCAGTGCGGCCCCTGCAACTAAAGAGCGTCGACGCGACGTTCATCGCGGCTAGCGGAGCGTGCCTGTTTTTCTTAAGATTGCTCGTGGACAGCGAAGGAGGCCGGACATGAACCCATTACTCCAGGACATTCTCACTGCTACCGAGCAGCATGGGGTAAGCAAGGAGGTTCCATGGGGCCAACTGCGCCCGCTGTTGGGCGGCGCAACCGACCGAGAACGCATGCATGCATTCATGCTCTGGTGCGTAAAACACGGCCGTGTTGCAACCGCACCCGATCTCGCCGGCCCGGCCGGGCTCCCGGATGCTGCGATGATATCGATCGGCAGACAGTAGGCGGAACAAATCGTATGCCCAAGCTCCCAATCGGCGCCAAATTCTCACGGACCTGCCCGGATCTGTACAACTGCGGCCAACTGACGAAAGAGGAAAAGGAAGGTCGCCGCATTAGTGTCCCTACGTGACCGCGGCAGCCGAAAAGCGGCCGATCATCCAATCAGAGTGTCTCAAGAAGAAAGCGCTGGTCAGCATAATGAAAGAATGATGCCCGGCCGGTCGACATCAGGGAGTCGGCCAGTGCCGGTGCAAGGACAATGAGAAGGATCTCGATCATGTATGAAAAGCAGATGGCGCTTCTCGTCGACACCCTGGAGCGGATAGCGGACGACTACCACGGGCATGAGCAAGCTGTTCTGGACGCCATCGCTGAGTGCGAGCAGGCGCTGGAAGATGAGCGAGAGGGAGCGATCGGGCCGTGGGAGCGCCGCGAGCTCGACTACGCTCGCGTGGCCGTCCATGACGGTTTCCGGAGAGTTGCATTGATGGCGGCGGAGAAAGCGCTGATTGTCAGCCAACTATCGCGCGACGAATACGAGTACGGGCTGAACTACGGCCGCTCGAACTAGGCGACGACGATCCATGAGTTACGACCAGAACGACGCCGCAATCGATGAAATGTACGAGCGCATCGGCGAGGAATTGTATCCGGCGCATCGCGCCCAAGCGATCGGGGAGTTCACGGCAGAGCGTCTGAAGTCCTACTACCTCGCCCACCCGATGGTGATGCGACCCGCGGTCGATGCGTTACAGGAAGCAAAGCGCTTGAAGGGGAACGGACATCACGCTGCCGCGGTCGTGTTTTGCGCGACGACCATCGAATTGTTCATGAAAGCGACGCTATTGCAGCCGATCGTCTATGGTCTCGTCCATAACGACGCGCTCGCCGGTGTTATTGTCAAGCACGTACTGGGTCAGACCGGTTTCGAACGCTACCGTAAGCTGCTGTCGCGGCTCTTCCAAGAGCTGGCCGCGTTGGACATCACCGCTCTGCGTCGAGAGGGCGAGTCGGTTGCGCTCATCGATGAGAGCTGCCGCGTCCAGGAGTTGCGAAACGCCATCGTTCACAGCGGACAGACCTGCGACGCAGCTTCGGCTCAGCACGCGCTCGACGTCGCCGTGGCGGTATTCGACAAGATCGTGGTCGATGTGCTGTGGTCGATCGGCGTTGCGGTGGGAGAAAAAGGACACATCGCACCCCGTCAATTCGCCCAGCAGCCGTGAGCGCACCCGAACAGATAGGCCAAGAAACCGCCCCGCGTGGGGCGGGCGAAGGTTGAATGGAGGGCTTGAACCTGTGCCCGGAACTGATCAAGCAACTGCTCCCTGGAACGCTGGACCGGGCGACGCTCAACGAGCAGCTCGCCGCGCTCAAGAAGGCGTCTTCGCGCGGGCCGCCGACCAACTGGCGATCGCGTACCCGAACGCGGCCGCGGATCTGCACTACGCGAGCACGCACTGGCTGGGCCACATGTTCGCGAACTACGGGCCTGGACGCCGGCGCCGACATCCTCGACATGCGAGAGCTGCTCGGCCACGCGAGCCTGGGCACGAAGACGCTCTACACCAAGGCGAACGCGGTGCGTCAGTTCCAGTCGGTCGAGGCGTTGTTCAACGCGGCGCTCGATGGCGCGGATCCGCCGGCGCCGGCGGCCGCCCGCGCGCGGCGCCGAGCGCGGTGTCGCACGCCTTCAGTCCGGAGGCCGTCAGCGCTTCGGCAACTTGAGGTGCCCCGACAACACCGCCTTAGCGAGATCGGCCTCGCTCATGCCCATGCATGATCTGGTCGATGGCGCCCTGAGACAGTTCGTTGACCAGCATGAGAACTCCTCCCTCGACGCCGACAGTTGATTGGCATGTACCCTCGGCAAAAGCTGGCCACCAGCCGGATCAGGGCCGCAGGCTTCCCGAGACGGCGGGACTGGTTTCATGGACGCGATGGTGTGACCACGACTCGTCATCAATATGGGAACGAAGATTGGTGTTCTGAGCGGTTAGCGGACCTCAGATCCCACGTGACGTTACCCGCTCGTCGCCAATCAACTAACGAAGTTAAACTTGCGAGCGTCGCTCTTCCAAATGGAAGACATAGACAGATGCCGCAAGTGCAAGCGCGCACGCAAACAACATCATGCCAAATGGTGAATATCCGGCATTTTTCGCAGTCAAGATAACTCCAGTTCCGGAAGAAAACAGGAATCCCCCCCTATCGTGATGCAACCTGCGAGACCAGCTGCGCTTCCCGCTAGTGTTGGATGCACCGAGACGGCGCCAACATTCGCACATGGACTCGAAAGGCCATTGCCGATTCCGACGAGCATGCAGGGTGCGAGCACCCAGAATACTTCCGAAGTGCCGAGCATGGCGATAGTAAGACTGATCAATGGACCGAAGCACGCCAGAATACGTCCCCAAACCATGGTTCTCGCAAGCGACCATCGTTTCGAATAGCGTCCGGACAAAAAACTCCCTGACATAAACCCCAGTGTAATGGCTCCCATGTATGCGCCTAGTGCCGCAGGCGATAAGTTGAACGATATTTTTGCAGTCATGGGTACACCGGTGAGGAATGCATAGAATGCACCGGTGGAACAAGCGAGGCAAACCGTATAACCCCAGAAACGGTTCGAGCGGAGAAGAATCGGATACGCTTCGAGCTGCGCTTTTATCGACCTGGAAATATTGGTCTTGGTCTCGTCAAGGTCGATCCAGCAGAACACGAACAACAGCGCCCCCACACCGGCAAGCACCCAGAAGTTGGCGCGCCAGCCGAAGATTTCATCGAGAAAACCACCCAATGCTGGCCCTAACATAGGTGCTAGCGCCGCGGCCGTCGCCGCGTAGCCGATCTTTCCTGCCGCCGCCTCCTTTCCAAAGACGTCTCGGACTGCCGCTATCGAAACTGGGTAACTAGACGTTACTGCAGCCTGAACAAACCGGGACGCAAGAAATGACCATGCGTTGGTCGCGAGGGCACACCCTAGTGACCCAATCGTGAACAAAGCAAGACTCAATAAAATAATCGGCCGACGACCGAAGCGATCCGACAGCGGGCCCATGAAGAGCTCAAGAATCGCGGAGAGTCCCGCGTATCCGGCTAGCGAGAGGCTCATGACCGCATAGTCAACGTGTAGATCGCTGCAAATATTAGGCAACGACGGTAAAAATATACTCAGAGGCAGAACCGAGCACGCGCAAAGAAGAGTGACGACAACCAAGTTCAAAGACGGCGCTGATTTTGAAATACCTATTTCTTTGCTTTCCATCGCTTTCTTTCCTTGCGGTTTGTAAAAAACGCGGTGGCATACGCCAACGCTACCGGTTGGAAATGCTGACAAGAGGGCGTATAGAGCACCGGCAGGTTCCCGCAACCGCGTAGAAGTCTCCCAAAATTTCCTCGATCGCAAGCAGATCAACGTCGTCTCCGAGATGCTCGAGCAGTGGTGTACCAACGTGATGCGCTCCAAGGTCGAACCCATGAAGGAGGTTGCGCGCATGATCCGCAAGCACTTCGACGGCATCGTCGCCTGGACCCAGACGCGTCAGACCAACGGCTTCCTGGAGGCGCTCAACGGCCTGTTTCAGGCCGCCAAGCGACGCGCGCGCGGCTACGCCAACCTCACCGCCATGCGTACCGTGCTGTTCCTGATCGCCGGCAAGCTCGACTTCGCTTCGATCAACCAGCATGCTGGCGTAACCCACTCAAATTTCAACAGAGCCAATTTTCTCGACCTGCAACGGCGCACCATTTTCTTCATCAACGTCCCCATCGGCATGGTAGCGCTGTATTTTTCTCGCCAATTGAAAGACGCACGGCCGATGCGGAAACAATCCCTGGACTGGATCGGCATTGCGCTGTCGAGCATCGGGATCTCCATCGCATTGCTCCCGTTGCTGATGATTTCCGCGTGGAGTTGGAATTTTGAAGCAACGTGCTGATATTGACAGACCTCTTCACCCTATATTTTTCTGCATTCCATGAAAACCGGTACGCGGCAACGGACACGTCCCACTCGTGGACATGAAACTCCTTTGAAACATGCCATTCGCGAAAGAATCGCTGCTGGTTATGTGAATCTATGTAAACGCAGGCTCATTTACGCTGAGCTTCTCCATGCTTCTCCAATTTGACCTGAAAATGAATCCGTTTCAGGCCGGCATGATTTATGTTTCCACCAGTATCGGATTTTCGCTTTCTCCCCTGTTGATGCCGAGACTGGTCAATCGCCACGGCCCCTGGTTCATTTTTCTGGGCGCAATCTTGTATGCCGCGAGCGTCGTTCTCTTGATGATCGTGGTGATGCATATCCCGATTCTCCGGTTCCCGTGGCTCTTGCTGCCCGCGCTGTTTGCACTGGGGCCCACTCAAGGTATGGTGATGACGCCGCTCCTGAGCATCAGGATAGCGACCGTACACGGCGAGTGCGCGGGCAGGCGGCCGGGGGTTCTCTCCACTTTGCAGCAGTTGGGAGCCGCGTTCGGCGTGACTGCCGCCAGCACGATCATGCAAATTGCGCTCAGGAAACTGTTGGACCTGGACGCGCTTCCTCAGCTTCAGAGTGCATTCGTCTACAGCATGCTGTTCAACCTCGCGGCCGTCGTGATCGCCAGCCTGCTCCTGCGCACGTTGCCGGAACGGCCCACAGCGCGTCTGAAGCGGCAGCGTTCCCCCGCCTCCCGACCTGGGCGTACAACGCAGCGTTGATGCACGGAACCTCACCGGAACTGATTTTCATGCACAATTCGACCTGCGAAGGGTCATCAACGACAGGTTGGTTACAACCGTTTCATGGCCTAGACTTCTGACTTTTGCATACGAGCTTCCAATCTGCATGATGAGATACAAGACCAGCCAGCGCGAGCAGGGAACGCCGAAATCTCCCCGCACCAAGCCAGCCGAAGTACGTTTAGACGAATTGATGGCCGCGGCGGAAAAGTTGTTCCTGGAGCAAGGCGTCGAGGCCACCACGATCAACGATATCGTCGAACTGGCTCAGGTTGCCAAGGGCACCTTCTATCATTACTTCGCATCCAAGCACGAATTGCTGACTGCCATGGGCCAACGCTACACGGCGCAATTCCTGGACAGCCTGAAACAAGCCGTCGACGCGTGCGCCGAGGACGATTGGTTAGGTCGACTTTGCACCTGGATCCGCACGAGCATCGAGGTCTACGTCGAGACATATCGCACGCACGACATCGTGTACACCGACCATCATCATCACAACCGCAGCAATCGCGAAAAGAACGCCATCCTCGACCAGTTACAGGACATTCTTGACGGCGGCGCGCGGGCAGGCGTATGGCAACTTGCGCAATCACGCGTCACCGCCCTCCTGATCTACACGGGCGTGCACGGCGTCACGGACGACGCGATCGCAGCTCAGGAGACGGATTGCTCCAAATTCGCCCGTGATGTCATCGCGGTCTGCCTGCGCATGGTCGGCGTTGCCGACGACGGGCAGCCGCCCAAGCCGCGCCGCCGGTCGCGCCAGGCAGCCGGCCGTGAAAATCCGGCCGACAGTTCCTGAACGCTCATGCATGGAAAGCGTGCCCGGTTCAGTCAGGCGTGCGCCGCGTCAACCACGATCAAGCAACAACGCGCCAGACTCGCCCTTCAGCCCCTTGGTGGTTCCAGACAGTGTCGATTATTCGATATGCCAACGTTCTGTTGCACGCATAAGCTGTCGCTCCTCGGCTACTGCGGCGAAGCAGCCGAGGTATCGCAACCATAACTGGAGCCTCTATCGACGCACTACTTGTTCGTCGGCGCCACCTGGAGAGCGGATCGCTCGGTATGAAAGAAGAGCAATAGGCATGCTATCAACAGGCAGACCACACCGGCGCATGCCATGGCGAGTGCGAAACCGCCGGCCATGGCAGACCGATACAGATCGGAGACCCATGCTTGCTGCGTCGGCAACATATGGTCCAGCACTGCACTCCTCGCCATTCTTGCAGGATCGCTCGCGCCCGCCGCCGCGACCGAAACCGTCAGTTGGCGGACAGCGCAAACGCTCATTGCGCTGCCCAGCATGGCGATCCCCAAGGTCATTCCGGTTTGGCGCAAAGCGTTCATCGTAGCCGACGCAATGCCCGAGCGCTCCGAAGGCGCATACCCCATGACCATCATGCCGGTTGCGGGCACGGACAGCCCCATCCCCAGCCCCAGGACCGCAAAGACCAGCTTGATCACGGCATCGGACGTCCATGGCGTGAAGGAAACCATGATGCATAGCGCCAAGCCGACCAACGCGTAGCCCGCAACCATCAGCAATTTCAGCGAAAAACGCGCTGCGAGGCGACCGAACAAGAGCGATGCCGCTGCCATCACAGCGAACTGCGGCACGAGTTGCCAGCCAGCCAGCGCGGGCGCACTTCCTTTCGCTTGCTGAAGGTAGAGAGACAGAAAGAAGAGACTGCTGTAGGCCGAGAAGCCAAGCGCAAACGACGCCAGATTCGCCAGTGCCAACGAGCGGTTGCGGAACAACTGCACGGGAAACAGCGGCCGCGGCACACGCGTTTCGATCCAGACGAATGCGACGAACCCCACCAGGGCGATGCTCAAAGGCTTCATCACCTTATCCGGAGAGGTGCCGTGCTCACCGATCCCGATCAGGCCGTAGCTGAGCATCCCCAACCACACCATGCTGAGCACCTGCCCCACCGGATCAAACGCCGCGTGATCGGGATGCTTGCGTTCCGGGATGCCCCATGCGCCGAGCAATGCTGCGGCGATGCCCAGAGGGACATTCACGAGGAAAACGCTCTTCCAGCCAACATGCTCGACCAAGAGCCCACCAAGCAACGGCCCGGAAATCAGCGCAAGCGCATTGAAGGCGGACCATCCGCCGATCGCGCGAGCGCGTTGGCGCGGATCCGGGAACGCATGAGTAAGGATAGGCATGGCGCCGGGAATCAGCAATGCACCGGCGATGCCTTGAATCGCGCGCCCCCACAGGAGCATATCGAGGCGGCCTGCCGCCGCGCAGGTAATTGATCCAAGGACAAACAAAAGAACACTGCCAAGCCACACTCGCTTATGCCCATAGCGGTCCCCCAACGGCCCGGCCGACAGCATCACGGCCGATAGGGCTATGGCATACACGTTGACAACCCATTGCAGGCCGGCTAGATCGGCCCGCATTGCCAGTTGAAGGGTCGGCAGCGCTACGTTCACGATACTGATATCGATAGAAGCAAGAAATGTGCCCAAATAGGCGGCCGCGACTAAGAGACGGTTTCAAAAAGAGTCCAAGGGGCTGTTAACTTTTTCAGCATCCTGTTAACCTTGGCCGTCGTGACAGACGGGCCAAGGAGATGGGTAAGCCAATCATTGATGACGAACTGTGGGCACTGATCGAAGCACTGCTACCTCCGCCAAAGCCGCGCCGCTTCAAGTACCCCGGTCGCAAGCCGGTAGCGGACCGTGCGGCTTTGACGGGCATCCTTTTTGTGCTGAAGACGGGCATTCGTTGGCGCGACTTACCGTCCGAAATGGGATGCGGCTCAGGCGTAAGTTGTTGGCGCAGGCTGCGCGATTGGCAGCAAGCCGGTGTGTGGGATCGACTGCACGCGGTGCTGCTGGCGAAACTGCGAGCAGCCGAGAAGATCGACTTCTCCCGTGTGGTCGTCGACTCATCGTCGATTCGTGCGGTTGGGGCGGGCGAAAAACTGGCCCGAACCCCACCGATCGAGCTCGACCCGGGTCGAAGCACCACATCGCCACCGACGCCAACGGAACGCCGATCGCGGCAATCCTGACCGGCGCCAATCGTAACGACGTCACCCAACTGGTTCCGCTGATCGAGGCCATTGTGCCGATCGGCGGCGTGCGTGGACGGCCTCTGAGCCGTCCTGCCCGCGTCTACGCCGACCGTGGTTACGACCACGACAAATACCGACGCATCCTTCACGAGCGCAACATCCCCACCAGCATCGCGCGGCGCGGTCAGCCGCACGGTAGTGGCCTTGGAAAAGTCCGTTGGGTCGTCGAACGTACTCATGCTTGGCTGCATCATTTCCGCCGTCTACGTATTCGCTTTGAACGTCGCGCCGACATTCACGAAGCGTTCCTCAAACTCGGCTGCTGCCTGATCTGCTGGAATACCCTGCGGCGAGCCCAGCAGTCTTTATGAAACCGTCTCTAAGAGACGACTTACCTCGTCGTTATCCTGCTTCGATGCACTTTGCTTTCGAACATCGTCGACGAACCCCTTCACAAGGGATTGCATCGGTGCGATGAAGACCGGTACGACCTGATACTTGAGGAACAGTTCGAGTGAGAAAAACGCAGCGGTGTACGTCTTCCCGAAACCGGTGAACCAGTTCAAATGCTTGATGAACGGGCGGTCGCCCGCCAGGAGGAATGGCTCCCGAAATCCCCGGTTGAGAATGTCTGTCTCACTGCGCTTTTGCTGTCGGCTCATTTACCTGAAACCCTTGATATGCGGAACATCACACACCGCCCCCCAGACGCCCCGTTTCTTTGGCCACTAGCCAATCTTACGCCCGCAGGTCGCGTCCGGCCGGAAACGCTTCCCACGAGCGCGGCAGCACGCCGCCGGTTGATCGTCAACTCGTCCCACATGCCGGCCGGGCACGCAAGCGGGCACCGCGTGGCACCCGCCTTAGCACGTCAAGCTGCCTACTTGCGCGGCTCCTTGCGTACGCCTTTGAACGGTTCACCGTCCTTCTTCTGGTCCATGAACCGTCCCGTTTCTCGGTCGCGCTTCGTCCAGTTCTCCGTGACAGGGTTGTAAACTTGCGACCGGTCACGAACCGCCCCACGGCGCGCGTTATCGCCAATCGGTGGATTTTTCGCCATCGCTCAACTCTCCAATTCGGTTAAACATCCATGTGATGCGTCCAGCGCGGAACACCACTTTTCGAGAGAAATTCGACCAGGGAAGGACTTCCATAGAATATGACGCGCCTGCCGGAAGAATAGGCCAGTGCCGATTGGTCGATTTTTAATGAATTAGCACGAGCCTGTGCCGTCAACTGTGACAGGAGGATTGCATTGTCCGAATCTGAACCTGAATTCGATCGGGCATCAAAAACAGCAAAATTAATCCATCCTCCGTTCTGCGCGCGCTCACGCAGATGCGCGAAATTGATCCGCATTAATATCTCCCAGCCGGGCCCCTCCCAGCATGGAAAACATGGTATCCAGGGTAGTAGCTCACGGAATGAGCCACTAACTCGCGTCGGTCCGGTATTTTTCCGCTGCGGCGCACAAAACCGCGAATATCCTGCTCCGGAGCTCAGGCGGCCCGAGCACCTCAACCTGTTCGCCGTGGCGAAGCAGGTCCATCAAGAGTTCCTGGTCGTTCGAATACGGTACCTCCAGCAGGTAGCTGCCGTCTTCCAGCCATTTGCTGGCCTGGTTTTCGTGCCACACCTCCTGTGAGACCCACTGTGCCCGTTGAGCGGAAAATTTCAGCGTTGCCTTGTGCAACGCCTTCCCGGCGAAGATCCCGTACCCGCCCTTGAAGTGTTCCGCCATTGTCGACTCGTCGACCTCGATTGCTACCTTGTCGACGGCATGCGCAGACTCTATCGACTCCAGCGAGAATGACCTGATTGCATCGCGCGTGTGACACCACGCGTCCAGTAACCAGTTTTCCCGGTATTGCACGAGCTGGATCGGTGAGATCTCGCGCTCGGTCGCTTCATGCTTTTCCCGATTCCAGTACCGGATGCAAAGGCGCTTGCGGTCAAGAACGGCGCCAGCCAGCAGCTGAAAATTCCGGGCATCCACCTTTCGGTTGGCGAAATGGATGAGCTTGACACGCCGGTCGATTGATTTGGCCGAGTACGCGCCTTGCCCGAGCATCTCGCGAAGACGTGCCTTGAGCGGCCCAATGTGTTCTTCAAGCAAGCCGGGCTGCACGCCCTGCAGGAGGTGCAGCATCGTGAGCAGCGCGTGAACCTCGGATGAACTGAACCAGAGGCCAGGAAGTTCGAACGGACCACCACCCGGTAGCTGGGCATCCTCGATTACATATCCGCGTTTGCGTTTATCCCAGAGGAGGGGGCACCCGAGCCGATCCCGCAAAACGTCAAAGTCCCTTTTCAGCGTCGCCCTCGACACCTCGAGGTCAACCATAAGCTCTTCAATCGTGACCAGGCCACGCTTTCGGATGCGCTGCACGATCTTGTGAATTCGTTCGGCGTTCTCTTTTGACACGCGCCCCTCTACGCATATTGGCAAAACGTACAGGGCCTGCCGCATCGGAATGCGGCCTAGCCGGCCTTGCCGTCCGACCTAAAATATTGCACTAGGATCCGCTCCGTCTGATCCGTCCCGCTCTGCCAGCAAAGTCCCGCGCGCTCCTTCCGCCCGACGACTGCAACCTCCCAGACTGTAACCCATATGCAAGGATGCAGGAGCGATCTTGATTTGCGTGTCTACTCCGGTATCCTCGCCGACGGCAAGGCCATCAATCTGCGAGAGCCCAGCGCTCGCGTTCCCAAGGAAGTCCTGGGCAGCGTTCGCGGCGTCATCGACGTGCTTCAGGAGATAGAAGAGGCCCTCGGCGTGAACTAGACGACCGCAGCAGGTACCTCAGCAACAAAAAACCCGCCTCGCGGCGTAATGCCGTTCAGTTAAGCGACTGAACGGCAATTTTATTTTGGGGAGGGAGTGGTTGTAAACGCTGCGCGGAGGTGTTAACTTTCAGCGCGATGCTGACCGACCACCTGACCTTCATGCTCGATGCCGGCCCCGCCGACCTGAGTCGGTTGGCGGAGCATCTGCCGTATGCATGGATCGAGCAGGCCGTCGAGGCGACTGGCACGGCGAGCCTTCGTCGCCGTCGTTTGCCGGCCGAACAGGTGGTTTGGCTGGTGATTGCGCTGGCGATCTATCGTCATTGGTCGGTCAGCGAAGTGGTGGACAGTCTGGAGTTGGTGCTGCCCAACGAGGCCACCTTCGTGAGCAAGAGCGCCATTACCCAAGCCCGACAGCGCCTGGGCCAGGCGCCGATAGCTTGGCTGTTCGAGCAAACCGCGCAGGCATGGTGCAAGCAGGATGCTGTTCGTCACGGCTTCAAAGGCCTCAGTCTATGGGCCATGGATGGCACCACGCTGCGCACGCCGGACAGTGCTGCGAATCGGGAACATTTCGGAGCTCAAAGCTATGCGAGTGGCAAGGTGGCGAGCTACCCGCAGGTGCGTGCGCTCACGCTGACCTCGATTCCGACGCATCTCGTGGCGAACATTGCGTTTGGTCGCTATGACACCAACGAGATGATCTACGCCAAGAATCTGCTGGCGCAGATTCCCGACCATTCGCTCACGGTCTTCGACAAAGGCTTCCTGGCTGCCGAGATTCTGTGCGGCCTGAGCTCGGGCGAACGCAATCGCCACTTCCTGATTCCGGCAAAGTCCAACACGCGTTGGGAGGTGCTGTCGGGCAAACCGGACGATGCACTGGTGCGCATGCGCGTCTCGCCTCAGGCCCGGCAGAAATGCCCGGATCTGCCGGAGTGGTGGACGGCGCGCGCAGTGCGCATTCAAGATGCGCAGGGGCGGGAGCGAATACTGCTGACGTCCCTGACCGATCGGCGCCGCTTCAAGTTGGCCGATCTGGCTGCTTGCTACGAGCGGCGCTGGCAGATCGAAACCAGCTACCGCGAACTGAAACAGTCCATGCTCGGTAGCGAACTGACGCTACGCAGCCGAACCGTCGACGGCATCTATCAGGAGATCTGGGGCGCATTGATCGCCTACAACCTGATTCGTCGAGAAATGGCCTGCGCCGCCTTCGAGGCCAAGTGCGAACCGACCGAACTGAGCTTCGTTCGCTCGTTCCATCTCATCCAGCACGAGATGATGTGGGCCGCACGCACGCCGGCCTTCGCCAAGCTGCCCGCCGTCCTCAAGCGACTTCGCGAACACCTCAAGCTGCTCATCAATGTAAAACGGCCCGATCGCAAATGCGTTCGGGCCGTCAAGTCCCGTCCCGCTCGTTATGCCGTCCGGTTCCTCAGAAAAAACCTTAACTGAACGGCATTAGACCCACGGGTCGGCTTTTTTGCGTCCAATCGCGACTGCCCGCCGCGACCAAATTTTTAAAGTTATCACCAATTCCCGATAAACCAAAATGCGTCCCATCGGAAAATAAAGCATAACCTGTCCAGGTGGCCACTTTATGCTTAACGGCACAGTAAATCGTTGATTTTCAATAGAAAAGAGTGGTGGGCCCGGCGGGGTTCGAACCCGCGACCAATCGATTATGAGTCGACTGCTCTAACCCCTGAGCTACAGGCCCTAAAAACGAATGCGGCGCAAAAAAAGACCCGGTGATGCTGGCCGGGTCGGCATTGTAACAACTAAGTAAGGAAATCGCCGCCGGATTTTTGCGCCCCGGCGGCGATCAATCGGAATCGGACGATCAGTTCCCCTCGAGGAATGACTTCAGTTTGTCCGAACGGCTCGGGTGACGCAGCTTGCGCAGCGCCTTCGCCTCGATCTGACGGATCCGCTCGCGCGTGACGTCGAACTGCTTGCCGACTTCCTCGAGCGTGTGATCGGTGCTCATCTCGATACCGAAACGCATCCGCAGCACCTTCGCCTCGCGCGGCGTCAGCGAATCGAGCACGTCCTTCACGACGTCGCGCATGCTCGCATGCAGCGCGGCATCCGCCGGCGCGACCGTGTTGGAGTCCTCGATGAAGTCGCCGAGATGGGAATCGTCGTCGTCGCCGATCGGCGTTTCCATCGAGATCGGCTCCTTCGCGATCTTCATGATCTTGCGGATCTTGTCCTCCGGCATCTCCATCTTCTCGGCGAGCGTCGCCGGATCCGGCTCGAGGCCGGTTTCCTGCAGGATCTGCCGCGAGATGCGGTTCATCTTGTTGATCGTCTCGATCATGTGAACCGGAATCCGGATCGTGCGCGCCTGGTCCGCGATCGAGCGCGTGATGGCCTGGCGGATCCACCACGTGGCGTACGTCGAGAACTTGTAGCCGCGACGGTATTCGAACTTGTCCACCGCCTTCATCAAACCGATGTTGCCTTCCTGGATCAGGTCCAGGAACTGCAGGCCGCGGTTCGTGTACTTCTTCGCGATGGAGATCACGAGACGCAGGTTCGCCTCGGTCATCTCGCGCTTCGCCTGGCGCGCCTTCAGTTCGCCTGCCGCCATCTGGCGGTTGGTTTCCTTCAGGTCCTTCAGCGGCAGCACGACGCGCGCCTGCAGATCGAGCAGACGCTGCTGCTGCTCGCGGATCGCCGGAATGTTGCGCGACAGGATCGCGCTGTACGAATGGCCTTCCGCCGCAACCTTCTCGGCCCAGTCGAGATCGGTCTCGCTGCCCGGGAAGCGCGCGATGAATTCCGAGCGCGGCATCCCGCACTTGTCGACGACGATGTGCAGGATCTGACGCTCGACCTGACGCACTTCGTCGACTTGCGCGCGCAGCGTGTCGCACAGGCGCTCGACGGTGCGCGCAGTGAAGCGGATCGACATCAGCTCGTTCTGGATCGTTTCCTGCGCCTTCAGGTACGACTTCGACTTGTAGCCTTCCTTCTCGAACGCGCGGCGCATCTTGTCGAACCATTCGCTGATGAGCGCGAACTTCTCGAGCGACGCGCGCTTCAGCGCTTCGAGCTGGGCCGCGTTGGCGGTCGCCTGCGCGGCGCCGTCGTCCTCGTCCTCTTCCTCTTCGTCGCCCTCTTCGGCTTCCTCGTCCTCGTTCTCGATTTCCTCGGCGTCCTTCTCCGAGAAGCCGTCGGAATCGGCGGCGTTCGGATCGATCAGGCCGTCGACGAGTTCGTCGACACGGCTCTCCTCGTTCGCGACGCGCTCGGCCATCGCGAGGATGTCGGCGATCGTCGTCGGGCACGCGGAAATCGCCATCACCATGTGACGCAGGCCGTCCTCGATCCGCTTCGCGATCTCGATTTCGCCTTCGCGCGTGAGCAGCTCGACCGTGCCCATCTCGCGCATGTACATCCGGACCGGATCGGTCGTGCGGCCGAATTCGGAATCGACGGTCGACAACGCGACTTCCGCTTCCTCTTCGACTTCATCGTCGGACGACGCGGCGGGCGCGTTGTCGTTCAACAGCAGCGTCTCGGCGTCGGGCGCCTGCTCGTACACCGCGACGCCCATGTCGTTGAACGTGCCGATGATGCCTTCGAGCGCTTCCGTTTCCGTGAAGTTGTCCGGCAGATGGTCGTTGATTTCGGCGTACGTGAGGAAGCCGCGCTCCTTGCCGAGCTTGATCAGCGCGCGCAGCTTCGTACGGCGCTCTTCGAGTTCCTCGGCCGTGCCGGGCGTGCTCGTCGCGAACGCTTCCTTCAGCAGCGCCTTTTCCTTGGCGCGGCGATCGCGCGCCTTGGCCTTTTCGCCTTTGCCCGACGCAGCGGTAGGCTGGTCGTCGCTCTGGTTTGCGTCGTCATCGACGGATACTTCGTTCAGCTTTTTCGTCATGGAGTTCGCCGTACCGGCTAAATCGACTCGCGGCTGCTGGACTACAGCCGGTTGAACCGTGGATGCTCGAGTAGCTGCCGTTTCGTCCGGCGCGGCAGCCGCTCCCCTTGCGCTTTTCGCACTCGCCCGCGTCAAAGCCGGCTTCGCCGTCTTCGCCTTGGACCTCACGACGACCCGTGATGTGCTGGCCGTCGGCGCCGGCGCAGCCTTGGCGGTGCCGGCCGCGGCTCTCTTCCTCGCAGG
Organism: Burkholderia sp. MSMB1588; assembly: GCF_001546925.1. Lineage (NCBI taxonomy): Bacteria > Pseudomonadati > Pseudomonadota > Betaproteobacteria > Burkholderiales > Burkholderiaceae > Burkholderia > Burkholderia sp. MSMB1588. The sequence goes on from NZ_CM003770.1 coordinate 210,288, forward strand.
GTGCGCCGCGCGGGCCGAAGACGTCTTTGCGGAAACTGCGGATCGGCCCGGCGCGACCTTCACGGTCGATTCCGTCGCCTTGCCCGCCGCTTTTTTTCCGCCGGTAGTCTTTGCCATCGCGATTCTCGCCTTCTTTCTCGCCTCTGCCAGGAAAACAAACCGCTGAAAACCTTATATTATAGCACGTTGAGGCAGCCCCTTCCCCGGCCGGTTCACAGCCCGAGCCTCCGCTTCATGTCTGCCAGGTTCTGATGCAAGTCCTTGATTTCCGCCAATTCCTCGGAAGAGGGCGCCGAACGCTTCGACAGGCTGTTGAGCCTGTCGCAGCACACGTCATAGCGCATCTTGAGCACCGCTGCCTGAAGTTCCTCGCCTGCGATCCGTTCGCGCTCGCGCAACTCTTCCTGCGCCGCGTCGCTTTCCGGATTCTGCTGCATCAAGTCGCGGACGTTTTCATCATAGACCAGAATTTCCCGGAAAATTTCGTCGTAAGTTGGCGCGTTAGCCGAATTGCGTAGCACGTCAGACAAAAGCCGGAATTCCGCTCCGTCCCCGAGCGCGTGCGCGTGGCCGATCACCTCGTCGAACAGTTCCCCGATTCTCGGCAGCGCCCGCAGCGTCGCGACACTCTCGTCGTCGAGCGCCGCCGCGATGCGCGGATGCATCACCAGATTGCGCAGCGCGCGCTTTTCGCTGTCCGTCACGCGCCGCCGCTCGCTGCGGGCGGGCGCCTGGCGGGCCGGCGCGGCGATCCGCGCGTCCACTTCGGCGAGCGCGGCGACTTCGTCGAACGGAATCTGCAGCCGGTCGGCGAACATGTGCATGATCTGCGCGCGCAACGCGTTCGCGGGCAGCGCCTGCAGCAACGGCTTCGCGTCGAACAGCGCCTTCGCGCGCCCTTCCGGCTGGTCGAGCTCCTTGCCGGCCGTCGCCTCGTTGAGCAGGAACTGGGACAGCGGCATCGCGCGCTTCACCTGCTCCGAAAACGCATCCGTCCCGAATTCCCGCACATAGCTGTCCGGATCGTGCTCCGGCGGCAGAAACAGGAAACGGATCGTCCGGTTGTCCGCCGCGTGCGGCAGGCACGCCTCGAGCGCGCGCCGTGCGGCGCGCCGGCCGGCCGCGTCGCCGTCGAAGCTGAAGACGACCGTGTCCGTCTGCCGCAGCAGCTTCTGCACGTGGATCGGCGTGCACGCGGTGCCGAGCGTCGCCACCGCGTTCGGAAAGCCGAGCTGCGCGAGCGCGACGACATCCATGTACCCTTCGACGACGAGCGCGTATTTGTGCTCGCGAATCGCGAGCCGCGCCTCGAACAGGCCGTACAGTTCGCTGCCCTTGTTGAACAGCGGCGTCTCGGGCGAATTCAGGTATTTGGGCTCGCCGCCGTCCAGCACCCGGCCGCCGAAGCCGATGACCTGCCCCTTCACGTTGCGGATCGGAAACATGATCCGCTCGCGGAACCGGTCGTAGCGGCGCGCGACGCCGTTCGCGTCGGTCTTCTCGCTGACGATCACGAGGCCCGCGTCGACGAGCGAATCGTGGCGGTAGTCGCCGAATGCCGACTCGAGGTTCTGCCAGCCGTCCGGCGCGTAGCCGAGGCCGAAGCGCAGCGCGATCTCGCCCGTCAGGCCCCGCCGCTTCAGATACTGGATCGCGTTCGGCGCGCCGCGCAATTGCTTTCGGTAGTAGTCGCAGGCGGTCTGCATCACGTCGGACAGCGCGGTCGTGACCGATTTCGATGCGGCGGGCGGCGCATGGCCTTCGCCCGAGCCGCCGCCCGCGCCCCGCATCGGCGACGGCTCATGCGGCACCGTGAGCCCGACCGATTGCGCGAGCTCCTGAACGGCCTCGGGAAACGTGAGCCCCGCGTGCTCCATCAGGAAGCCGATGGCGGTGCCGTGCGCGCCGCAGCCGAAGCAATGATAGAACTGCTTCGTCGGGCTGACCGTGAACGACGGGCTCTTCTCGTTGTGAAACGGGCACAGCCCCATGAAATTGGCGCCGCCCTTCTTGAGCTGCACGTACCGGCCCACCACGTCGACGATGTCGACGCGGTTCAGCAAATCCTGCAGGAACGAATGCGGAATCACCGTTGGATCGATCGGAAGACGTGCCGGCCGACACGCGCCGTTGCGGCCGGCGCGGGCCGCTTGAACGACGGGCGCGCGTCGCGCCGGCTGAGGGTCACTTCGAGAGCGCCGCCTTGACGAGCGCGGACACGGCCGTCATGTCGGCGCGGCCGGCGAGCTTGCCCTTGAGCACGCCCATCACCTTGCCCATGTCCTGCGGGCCCGCCGCGCCCGTCTGCGCGACGGCCGCCTGCACTTCGGCCGCAACCTCGGCCTCCGACAACTGCGCCGGCATGTACGCGGTCAGCACCGCAACTTCCGCCTGCTCCTTCTCGACGAGATCGGTGCGGCCAGCGGCCTCGAACTGGCTGATCGAATCCTTGCGCTGCTTGATCATCTTGTCGACCACCGCGGTGACGCCCGCGTCGTCGAGCGTCACGCGCTCGTCGACCTCGCGCTGCTTGATCGCGGCGAGCAGCAGGCGGATCGTCGCGAGCCGCTCGCTTTCCTTCGCGCGCATCGCGGCCTTCATGTCTTCACTGATCTGGTCTCTCAGACTCATCGTATTTCCGGTATCAAAATTTCCATGCGACGCCGCCCGGCGGCATCAACACAAAAACCCGCTTGAGACGGTTTCTCAAGCGGGTTTGCTCGAATCCGGCATCGACGGCCTCGCTTGCGGAGCCCGCCGGCGCGCCGCCCCGCGAACCACGCGGCGCGGGCAATGCTCAGTAGAGCTTCTTCGGCAGCATCTGGCTGCGGATGCGCTTGTAGTGGCGCTTCACCGCAGCGGCTTTCTTGCGCTTGCGCTCCGCGGTCGGCTTCTCGTAGAACTCGCGCGCGCGCAGCTCCGTCAACAGACCGTTCTTTTCGATCGTGCGCTTGAAGCGGCGCATCGCAACTTCGAAAGGCTCGTTTTCTTTAACGCGGATGATCGTCATGACCCGTCACGTAAAAAAAGTAAAGGTATTGCGGAGAAAGATTTTTAAGTATACCAGACGCTTTGCACAAACGCACTAACCCGTCAAGCGCCGCGTGCTGTCGGCGGCCGCGCGCCCGGCCGCGACGCCCGACGCCCAAGCCCACTGGAAATTGTAGCCACCGAGCCAGCCTGTCACGTCGACCGCCTCGCCGACGAAGAACAGGCCCGGCACGCGTTCGCTCATCATCGTCGCCGACGACAGCTCGCGCGTGTCGACGCCGCCCTTCGTCACCTCGGCCTTCCGGTAGCCCTCGGTGCCGCTCGGCGCGAGCGTCCAGCGCGACAGCGTCTCGCCGATCCGGCGCAGCGTCTTGTCCGGCAGGTCGGCAAGCCGCGCGTCAGCGCGCACCCGCTCGGCCTCGAGCCACGCGTGCGCAAGCCGAGCGGGCACCCATTCGGCGAGCAGCGTGCCGATCTGCCGCCGCGAGCCGGCCTTCGCGCGGATCAGCTCGTTCGCCGCGTCGATCCGCGGCACGAGATCGACGTGGATCGGCTCGCCCGAGCGCCAGTAGCTCGAAATCTGCAGGATGCCCGGCCCGGACAGTCCGCGATGGGTGAGCAGGATGTCCTCGACGAACTCACCGCCGCCCTTCTTCGCGCCGGTCGACACTCGTGCCTCGAGCGACACGCCCGACAGCGCCGCGAACGGCGCCCACGCGTCGGCCGAAAAGGTCAGCGGCACGAGCGCCGGCCGCGTGTCGACGAGCTTGTGGCCGAACTGTTTCGCAATCCGATAGGCAAAATCGGTCGCGCCGATCTTCGGGATCGACAACCCGCCCGTCGCGACGACGAGCGCCCGCGCGCCGATCGCGCCCGCGCTCGTGTCCAGCGCGAAGCCTGGCGTGAAGCCGTCCGCCTGCGCGTGCCGCACCGCGTCGACCGTCACCGGCCGCCGCCACACGACGCCGCCCGCGTCGCACTCGCTTTTCAGCACGTCGATGATCGCGTCGCTCGAATGGTCGCAAAAGAGCTGGCCCTTGTGCTTCTCGTGCCACGTGACGCGGTAGTTCTTCAGGAGCCCGAGAAAATCGCGCGGCGTGTAGCGCGCGAGCGCCGAGCGGCAAAAATGCGGATTCGACGACAGGTAGTTGTCCGGCCCCGCGTACCGGTTCGTGAAATTGCAGCGCCCGCCGCCCGAGATGCGGATCTTCTCAGCGAGCCGCGCCGAGTGATCGAGCAGCACGACGCGCCGGCCGAGCTGCCCCGCCACGGCGGCCGCCATCATGCCCGCCGCGCCCGCGCCGATCACAGCGATGTCGAAATTTTCCATGGCGCGGATTGTACCCGCGTCGCGCGCCGCTTCGCCCGCGCGCCCGGGCAAGGCGGCCGCGCTGTTATACTTTTCTGTTACGTTGATTTCCGGCCGCGCGCGTACGCGCGTATCGATGCGGCCGCCGCACACCATCATGCTCGTTCTCGGCATCGAAAGCTCCTGCGACGAAACCGGCCTCGCGCTCTACGACACCGGGCGCGGCCTGCTCGCGCACGCGCTCCACTCGCAGATCGCGATGCACCGCGAATACGGCGGCGTCGTCCCCGAGCTCGCGTCGCGCGACCACATTCGCCGCGCGCTGCCGCTGCTCGAGGAGGTGCTTGCCGCCAGCGGCGCGCGCCGCGAGGAGATCGACGCGATCGCGTTCACGCAGGGGCCCGGCCTCGCGGGCGCGCTGCTCGTCGGCGCGAGCATCGCGAACGCGCTCGCGTTCGCATGGGACAAGCCGACGATCGGCATCCATCACCTCGAAGGGCATCTGCTCTCGCCGCTCCTCGTCGCCGAGCCGCCGCCGTTTCCGTTCGTCGCGCTGCTCGTGTCGGGCGGCCATACGCAGTTGATGCGCGTGACCGACGTCGGCGTCTACGAGACGCTCGGCGAGACACTCGACGACGCCGCCGGCGAAGCATTCGACAAGACCGCGAAGCTGCTCGGCCTCGGCTACCCCGGCGGACCGGAAGTGTCGAAGCTCGCGGAAGCCGGCACGCCGGGCACGGTCACGCTGCCGCGGCCGATGCTCCATTCGGGCGATCTCGACTTCAGCTTCAGCGGGCTGAAGACCGCCGTGCTCACGCAAATGAAGAAGCTCGAAGCGGCGCACGCGAGCGGCGTCGAGCTCGAGCGCGCGAAGGCCGATCTCGCGCGCGGCTTCGTTGACGCGGCCGTCGACGTGCTCGTCGCGAAATCGCTCGCCGCGCTGAAGAAGACGCGGCTCAAGCGGCTCGTCGTCGCGGGCGGCGTCGGCGCGAACCGGCAACTGCGCGCGGCGCTGTCGGCCGCCGCCGGCAAGCGCGGCTTCGACGTTCACTATCCCGACCTCGCGCTCTGCACCGACAACGGCGCGATGATCGCGCTCGCGGGCGCGCTGCGGCTCGCGCGCTGGCCGTCGCAGGCGAGCCGCGACTACGCGTTCACGGTGAAGCCGCGCTGGGATCTGGCGTCGCTCGCGCGATAACGCGCGCACGTCGTCTGCCATCCCAAAACGAAAAGGGCCGTTCGAATCGAACGGCCCTTTTCGCATCCGGCGGCAAGCACCGCACGACGCTCACGCGCCTCGCCGCTTGTCGCGCTCGATCAGCGCATACGCGCTGTGATTGTGGATCGACTCGAAGTTCTCCGCCTCGAGCACATACGCGACGATCCGCTCATCGGCGTCGAGCCGCCGCGCGACGTCGCGCACCAGATCCTCGACGAACTTCGGATTCTCGTACGCGCGCTCGGTGACGAACTTCTCGTCGGGACGCTTGAGGAGGCCCCACAGCTCGCACGACGCCTCTTCCTCCGCAATACGAATCAGATCCTCGACCGGCACGTCGGCCGCGAGCTCCGCGTCGATCGTCACGTGCGAGCGCTGGTTGTGCGCACCGTACTGGGAGATCTTCTTCGAGCACGGGCAAAGGCTCGTCACCGGCACGAGCACCTTCGCGAATACGCGCGTGAGCCCGTCGCGCACGTCGCCCGTCAGCGTCACCTCGTAATCGAGCAGGCTGCGCACGCCCGACACGGGCGCCGTCTTGTTCACGAAGTACGGAAACGACACCTCGATGCGTCCCGCCTGCGCCTCGAGCTTTTCGAGCATCGTCGCGAGCATCGCGCGGAACGCGTCGGCCGTCAGCGGCCCGTCGCTTTCCTCGAGCAGCGCGACGAAGCGCGACATGTGCGTGCCCTTCTGATCGGCTGGCAGATGCACGTCGAGATTCCAGGTGCCGACTGTGGCCTGCGTCTCGCCCTCGGCGGTGCGCACCGTCAGCGGATGGCGGACCGCGCGCACGCCGACGCGCTGGATCGGCATCTGCCGGGTATCGACCGTGCTTTGCACGTCGGGCATCACGAATTCGGGATTCATCAGGTTCATCTTGTTCGATCCTTGTAGGGTCGCGCGGCGCGACATCGCCCTATGCCGCCCGACCTGCCGGAAATGCAACATGGGCCCGCAGGCCCATGCATTCGAGGAAACGCCGCCGCGCGGCGGCCTGACGCGATGGTTATGCGACGCGCTTCGCCGGACTCGCGACGCTCGCCGCATGGTTCAGGAAGCGTTCGCGAATCGAGTTCGCGATGCCGTCGCTGTCGAGGCCGCACATCGACAACAGCTTCGCCGGATCGCCGTGATCGACGAAGCGGTCCGGCAGGCCGAGCTGCAGCACCGGACGGACCACGCCGCTTTCCATCATCGCCTCGACGCACGCGGAGCCCGCGCCGCCCATCACGCAGCCTTCCTCGATGGTGACGAGGTAGTCGTGCGTCTGCGCGAGCTCCCGCACGAGCTCGGCGTCGATCGGCTTCACGAAGCGCATGTTCGCGACGGTCGCGTCGAGCGCCTCGGCCGCCGCGATCGACGGCGCGACCATCGTGCCGAACGCGAGAATCGCGATGCGCTTGCCGTCCGGCTGCGACGTGCGACGGCGCACTTCGCCCTTGCCGAGCGGAAGCTCCGTGAACGCCTTGACGGTTGCAACGCCCGTGCCCGCGCCGCGCGGATAGCGAACCGCAGTCGGGTTCGGCTGTTGCAGCGCGGTGTACAGCATCTGGCGGCACTCGTTCTCGTCCGACGCGGCCATCACCGTCATGTTCGGGATGCAGCGCAGGAACGCGAGATCGTATGCGCCGGCGTGCGTCGCGCCGTCCGCGCCGACGAGGCCCGCGCGGTCGATCGCGAACACGACGGGCAGGTTCTGCAGCGCGACATCGTGAATCAACTGATCATAGGCGCGCTGCAGGAACGTCGAATAGATCGCGACCACGGGCTTGAGCCCCTCCGTCGCGAGGCCGCCCGCGAACGTCACCGCGTGCTGCTCGGCGATGCCGACGTCGTAGTAGCGCTCCGGGAAGCGCTTCTCGAACTCGACCATGCCCGAGCCTTCGCGCATCGCGGGCGTGATGCCGACCACGCGCGCATCGAGTTCCGCCGCGTCGCACAGCCATTCGCCGAACACCTGCGTGTAGGTCTTCTTCGCGGGCGTCGTCGACGGCTTGATGCCTTCCGCCGGGTTGAACTTGCCGGGCCCGTGATAGAGCACCGGGTCAGCCTCGGCGAGCTTGTAGCCCTGGCCCTTCTTCGTCACGACGTGCAGGAACTGCGGCCCGCGCAGCTCCTTGATGTTCTGCAGCGTCGGGATCAGCGAATCAAGATCGTGGCCGTCGATCGGCCCGATGTAGTTGAAGCCGAATTCCTCGAAGAGGGTAGCCGGCACGACCATGCCCTTCGCATGCTCCTCGAGCTTGCGCGCGAGCTCGAGCACGGGCGGCGCGACGCTCAGCACGCGCTCGACGCCCGCGCGCGCGGCCGCATAGAAGCGGCCCGACATCAGCCGCGCGAGATGGCGGTTCAGCGCGCCGACGGGCGGCGAGATCGACATGTCGTTGTCGTTCAGGATCACGAGCAGCTTCGCATCCTCGGACACGCCCGCGTTGTTCATCGCCTCGAACGCCATGCCGGCCGTCATCGCGCCGTCGCCGATCACCGCGATCGAGAAGCGGTCGTCGCCGTTCAGCTTGCTGCCGATCGCCATCCCGAGCGCGGCCGAGATCGACGTGCTCGAGTGCGCGGTGCCGAACGTGTCGTATTCGGATTCCGAACGGCGCGGAAAACCCGAGATGCCGCCGAGCTGGCGCAGCGTCTTCATCCCGTCGCGGCGGCCCGTCAGGATCTTGTGCGGATAGGTCTGGTGACCGACGTCCCACACGATCCGGTCATCCGGCGTATCGAACACGTAATGCAGCGCAATCGTCAGCTCGACCGTGCCGAGATTGGACGACAAATGGCCGCCCGTCTTCGACACGCTGTCGAGGACGAACGCGCGCAGCTCGTCGGCGAGCGGCTGCAGTTGGCGACGATCGAGACGGCGCAGGTCCGCCGGGTCGTCGATGGTTTTCAGCAAGTCGTACATCGTCGTTCCATTGTAGGAAAACAAACGCGCCCGCACTTCTTGCGCGCACCACCCGTAGCGTGGGCGCGGCGGCGGGCTTTCGCGTCAGCTAACCCGGTTCACCACCAGGTCCGCCAGTTCGGCCAGGCGCTGCGCGCGCGCGCCGAACGGCTCGAGCGCGGCGTGCGCATCGGCGCGCAGTTGCGCGGCAAGCGCACGCGACGCGTCGAGGCCGATGATCGACACGTAGGTCGGCTTGTCGTTCGCCGCGTCCTTGCCGGCCGTCTTGCCGAGCGTCGCGGAATCGGTGGTGACGTCGAGAATGTCGTCCACCACCTGGAACGCGAGGCCGACGGCCGCCGCATAGGCGTCGAGCGCGCGCATCGCGTCGCCGGACGGCGTCTCGCCCGCGAGCGCGCCCATGCGCACCGACGCGCGCAACAGCGCACCCGTCTTCATCCGGTGCATCGTCTCCAGCGCGTCGCGCGTGAGCGCCACGCCGACGCTCGCGAGATCGATCGCCTGGCCGCCCGCCATGCCGATCGAGCCGCTCGCGAGCGCGAGCTCGCACACGAGCGCGGCCTGCCGGTCGGCCGGCAGCGCGGCGGCGTCGGTCAGCGCGACGAAGGCCTGCGACTGCAGCGCATCGCCGACGAGAAGCGCGGTCGGCTCGTCGTACTTGACGTGGACGGTCGGCTTGCCGCGACGCAGCGCGTCGTCGTCCATGCACGGCATGTCGTCGTGCACGAGCGAATACACGTGAATCATCTCGAGCGCCGACGACGCGGCGTTCAACGCCGCCTCCGACGCACCCGTGAGCTCGCCCGCCGCATGGCACAGCAGCGGACGCACCCGTTTGCCGCCCCCGAGCACCGCATAGCGCATCGCTTCGTGCAGTTGCGCGGGCGCCACAGTCTCAGCCGGCAAATAATGGCCGAGGGCCGTCTCGACACGCTCGAGCACCGAGCGCATCCATTGGTCGAATGTCATAGATCGTCGTCTTCGCCGTCCGCGGCGGCCGTTCCTGCGGAAAGCGGCTTGAGCGCGGCGCCGTCGAGCACGCGCACCTGCTGCTCCGCTTTTTCCAATTGTTGTTGGCAAAATGCAACGAGCGCCGCGCCGCGACGGTACGCCGCAAGCGAATCCTCGAGGCTCAGCGTCCCGCCCTCCATTCGGGCGACGAGCGCCTCCAGTTCCGCGAGCGCCATCTCGTAGTTTTCCGGCAGCGGGCCGGAACCGGGGTCGGACGCGGACGCGCCTGGGGTTGCGGTTTTCGCCATGGACGGGGTGTCAAAATTCAAAACAAGTCGGACATTCTACGGCAAAAGAGAATTTTCCGACCTGCCGACTTGGCTTCACGGGGCCTGCACGCGCCGCGCCGCGTGTGCAATTCGCACGGAACGCATTCCTATTCCGGGGGAAATTTGACACAAATCAGTCACTTATCCCACCCCAAGGAAGCCGATCCAGGTATAATCGCCGGTTCCCCTAAATCGAATTTTCGATGGTTGGGTTGTTCACTGCTTTCACGCTTTCACCGGGAGTGGGAATGTCCAATCTGAGCGACGCACTGCAATTGAAGTCGGCACATAGCCAGCTTCCCGTCACCGCTTATTTCGATGAGGCGCTCCTCGCGCGCGAAATCGAAACACTTTTCAAGAAAGGACCTCGCTACGTCGGGCACGAGTTGATGGTGCCCGAAGCGGGAGACTATTTTGCGCTGCCTTCCGAAAACGAAGGCCGCGTGCTGGTACGCAACCAGGCCTCGCAGATCGAACTGCTCTCGAACGTGTGCCGCCACCGCCAGGCGATCATGCTGAACGGCCGAGGGCACGCGCGGAACATCGTCTGCCCGCTGCACCGCTGGACCTACGATCTCGAAGGCCAGTTGCTCGGCGCGCCGCATTTTCCGGACAAGCCCTGTCTGAACCTGCACGCGACGCCGCTGCAGGACTGGCAGGGCCTGCTGTTCGAAGCCGAGGGCCGCGACGTCGCGCACGATCTCGCGGAGCTCGGCACGAAGCATCACTTCGACTTTTCGGGCTACCAGTTCGATCACGTCGAGATCCACGAGTGCAATTACAACTGGAAGACCTTCATCGAGGTCTACCTCGAGGACTACCATGTCGTGCCGTTCCATCCGGGCCTCGGCAGCTTCGTGTCGTGCGACGACCTGAAGTGGGAGTTCGGCGAGTGGTACAGCGTGCAGACGGTCGGCGTGCACAACGCGCTCGCGAAGCCGGGCAGTCCGACGTACCAGAAATGGCACGATCAGGTCCTCCGCTATCGCAACGGCACGCCGCCGGAGTTCGGCGCGATCTGGATGGTCTACTATCCGGGCCTCATGATCGAGTGGTATCCGCACGTGCTCGTCGTGTCGTGGCTGATTCCGCGCGGCCCGCAGAAGACGACGAACATCGTCGAGTTCTACTACCCCGAGGAAATCGCGCTGTTCGAGCGCGAGTTCGTCGAGGCGGAGCGCGCCGCGTACATGGAAACCGCGATCGAGGACGACGAGATCGCACTGCGCATGGATGCCGGCCGCCGCGCGCTGATGGAGCGCGGCGAATCGCAAGTCGGTCCGTATCAGAGCCCGATGGAAGACGGCATGCAGCACTTCCACGAGTTCCTGCGCCGGCAACTCGGCGCGATCTGAGCGCGGCCTTGGCGCGCTTCGCGCGACATTCGCCGAAACCTTGTTCGATCCGGCCTCGCGCCGGGCCGGCACAGAAAAGACGGGCTGCGGCCCGTCTTTTTTTGTTTAGACTTAGAGCATCCGGCCCGTATCTCCAAGGGAGGCGTCATGCCACACACTCACTACACCACGCTCATCTCGGCCGACAATCTCGCCGAACGTCTCGCGGCCGCGCCGGGCAGCGTGCTCGTATTCGATTGCCGCTTCGATCTCGCCGATACCGGCCTCGGCGAGCAGGCTTACGCGGCCGGCCACATTCCGGGCGCCCACTACCTGCATCTCGACCGCGACCTGTCGGGCGCGAAAACCGGCACGAACGGCCGTCATCCGCTGCCCGCGCGCGATGCGCTCGTCGCCACGCTGAAGGCCCACGGGCTCAAGCAGAACCAGCAGGCCGTCGCGTACGATGCGCAAGGCGGCATGTACGCCGCGCGCCTGTGGTGGCTGCTGCGCTGGCTCGGCCACGATTCCGTCGCGGTGCTCGACGGCGGCCTGCAGGCGTGGCAATCGGCGGGCCACGCGGTGTCGCAGGACACGCCGCCGAAGTCGGCGGGCGACTTCCGCGCGGCCGCACCGCTCGCGACGGTCGTCGACGCGCAGACGGTGCTCGCGAATCTCAAGACGAAAGACCAGCTCGTGATCGATGCGCGCGCCGCCGACCGCTATCGCGGCGAGAACGAGACGATCGATCGCGTCGGCGGGCACATCCCCGGCGCGCTCAACCATTTCTTCAAGGACAACCTGACCGCCGACGGGCGCTTCAAGAGCGGCCACGAGCTGCGCGACGCGTTCAATCCGCTGCTCGGCGCGACGCCTCCGAACAAGGTGATCCTGCAGTGCGGCTCCGGCATCACCGCGTGCCACAATGCGCTGGCGATGGAGATCGCCGGCCTGCACGACCCGGCGCTGTATGCGGGCTCGTGGAGCGAATGGAGCTCGGACCCGTCCCGCCCCGTCGCGACGGGCGCGAATCCGTAAGGGCGCAAGCGACACCACACGCGCGCGCGCCGCTCGCCCGCGGGCAGCCGCGGCGGCGCGCGCGGCGGCATCACATCACGCCGTGATGCCGGAACCACGCGACGGCGCGCTTCCAGCCGTCATCGGCATCCGCCTTCACGTAGCTCGGGCGGTAGTCGGCAAAGAACGCGTGGCCCGTATCCGGGTACACGACGATTTCCGATTCGCGCGCCGCCTTCGTACCGGCCGCCGCGAGACGCGCGCGCATCTGCGCGAGCGAGCTCTGCGCAATGCTGTCGTCCTTGCCGCCATAGAGACCGAGCGTCGGCGCCTTCAGTTGCGCCGCACGATCGACGGGATTGAACGGCGTCATCTCGTTCGTCTCGCCGATCACCTTGCCGTACCACGCGACTGCGGCGCGCACATGCGGATTGTGCTCGGCGAAGAGCCACGCCTGCCGGCCGCCCCAGCAGAAACCCGTCACGCCGAGCCGCGACAGGTCGCCGCCGTTCTTCCCCGCCCACCGGAGCGTCGCGTCAAGATCCTCGGTCACCTGACGATCGGGCACCTTGCTGACCACCTGGTCGATCAGTTCCTGGATCGACGGATACTTCGACGGATCGCCCTGCCGCGCAAACAGATCCGGCGCGATCGCCAGATAGCCGAGCTTCGCGAAGCGCCGGCAGATGTCGGCGATGTGCGCGTGCACGCCGAACACCTCGTGGATCACGACGATCACGGGCAGATTGCTCTTGCCCTGCGGCTGCGCGCGATAGGCCGGCACGCTCGCGTCGCCCGAGCGGATCTCGACGGTGCCGACGTCGAGGCCGGCGGTATCGGTCGTGATCGTCTGCGCGGACACGGGCAGCACCGCTGCGGCGAACGTGCCGCCGAGCGCTGCCTTGACGAACTTGCGGCGGCTGAACGGAACGTGCGGAACCAGGCTGTCGACTTCGGGTTTCAACATGAATGCGCTCCTCTCTTCTCGTAGCCGCGCACGCGCGGCACACGCGACGGCGACATGAATTCGATCCACGACGGCCACGCCGAGGCGGAACCCGTACACGATGCCCAACAAAGCGGGGATGCGTCAACCTTTTGTCAGAAGTAAAAGAGCGGCGGCGATGCCGAACCGACTTTTTTGCCTGGCTCGCCGCGATGCCGGGGCCGCCGTGCCCGCGCATCGCATGAATGCACGCGCTTCAAACGCGTCAAACACGTCAAACGAGCGCCCGTTTCATTGACAGTCCTACGAATTGCACGCACCGCTTTTCATTTCCCTTTGCATATCGAGATAAGTCTTCTCCGATACGCGCATTCCGGGAAAATATTGGATTGCAAAATAACCCCGATTGACCGCATGATGCGCTGGCGCGACACGCAACGCCGACGAAGCACAACGAGGTTGGAATGAACAAGCCGACACGCCGCCCGACCACCGGTGATCTTTCCGACCGACGCGAGCCGAATCGGCGGCGCCGCTCGCCCGCACGCCAGCGCGGCTCGCTCGCCATCATCGCAGCGATCGCGATCGGCGTTGTGATCGCCGCGCTCGGCGCGGTCGATCTCGGCAATCTGTTCTATCAGCGCCGCGCGCTGCAAAGCGTCGCCGACCTGGCCGCGCTCGCGGCCGCGCAGACGATGGACGACGGCTGCGCGAAACCCGCCGCCACCGCGCAATCGGCCGCGCTCGGCAACGGCTTCGACAGCACCGCGTCGGGACAATCGATGACGGTCGTCTGCGGCAGATGGGACGTGAAGGACAACACGGGCCCCAGCTTCTTCGCAGGCTCGGCGCCGGGCGCCGGGGCCGGCAGCGACGCGCAGCTCAACGCGGTCCAGGTGACGGTCACGCGCGTCGTGCCGTACTACTTCCTCGGCGCGCAGCGCACGGTCGCGGCGACCAGCACAGCGCAGGCAACCAACGTCGGCGCCTACTCGATCGGCACGACGCTCGCGCAATTGCAAGGCGGCGTCGTGAACGCGCTCCTCAACGGGCTGCTCCGCACGAATCTAAACCTGTCGGTGCTGTCGTATCAGGGCCTCGCGAATGCGCGGATCAGGATCAAGGATCTGATGGCCGCCGCGAACGTCGGCACCGTGAACGCGCTGCTGAACACGCAGACGACCGTCCCGCAGCTCGCGAACTGGATGTTGACCGCGCTGTCGCAAACGTCGGTCGCGAACGCCGACTTGCAGACGAGCATCGGCGCGCTGCAGACGATCATCAGCGCGAACATCCCCGGCGGCCAGACCTTCACGATCGGCAGCACCGCGAATTCGACAGGCATCTTCTCGGTTGGCCTGTCCGACCCGCAAGCCGCGCTCGACGCGACGTTCAGCCCGTTCGACGCGCTTCTCGTCGCGGCCGAGATCGCGACCGGGCAAACGGCGTTCTCGCTCGCGAACGGGCTGAACGTCGGCGGGCTGAACGCGAGCTTGCAAGTGCAGATCATCCAGCCGCCCGTGCTCGGCATCGGCGAAGCGGGCGTCGATCCCATCACGAAAACGTGGCGCACGATCGCGCGCACCGCGCAGGTGCGGCTCTATCTGAACATCGGGCTCGGCACCGCGAACCTGCCGCTCGGTCTGCTCGGCGCGCTCGTGCCGGTACAGGTGAACCTGCCGTTGTCGATGCAGATCGCGCCGGGCCAGGCATGGCTGCAGTCGGCGAGCTGCACGTCGTCGCCGTCGACTTGCGCGTCGGCCATCGGCGTGCAGACGGGCCTCGCGAATCTGTGCGTCGGCGACACGCCGGCCAACCTGTCCGCGTCGCTGCCGTTCACCTGCTCGACGCCCGCGACGCTCGTCAACGTCGCGAACCTCGTGACGATCAAGTCGCTTGCGTCGCTCATGGCCGACGTGCCCGCGGGCAGCACGCCGACGCTCACGTTCTACGGCACGACGGGCGGCTATCAGAGCACGAACTCGAACGGCGTCGGCAGCGTGCTCGGCAACGCGCTGTCGGGCCTCGGCGCATCGCTGCAGCAGACGCAGATCTCGCTGATCGGCATCAGCCTGCCGCTCGGCCCGATCCAGACCGCGCTCGATTCGCTCCTGGGCGGCGTGCTGCCGCCGATGCTGTCGGGGCTCGACGCCGCGATCGTGCCGCTGCTGCAACTGCTCGGCGTGCAGGTCGGCGAAAGCACGATTCACGACATGTCGCTGACTTGCGGGGTGTCGCAGCTCGTCTATTGAGCGCGCTGCGATCGGCGATGCGGCTATGGGCGCGCGTTTGTGCCCGATTCGGCAGCGCGACAGGTTGTCGAACCAAGCATGCCGTCCGTGTGTCGCGTCGAACGTCGGCATGGCCGAGCCGCGCCGACACCCGCGCGACACCGGCGCTAATGCAGCTTCACGCGCGGCAGCGTCGAGCGCCGCAGCCAGTGTGCGACCGTGTCGAGCACCATCCGCGGATAACCGTGCAGCGCCGCGACGTGCAGCCGATACAGCGACATGTACATGAAGCGCGCGAAAAGCCCTTCGATCAGCATGTTGCCGCCGATCAGCCCGCCCATCAGATTGCCGACCGCGCTGAAGTGCCCGAGCGACACCAGCGAGCCGAAATCTCGATAGGTGAATTCGGGCAGCGGCCGGCCTTCGAGCCGGTTGGCGAGCGCGCGCAGCATGAAGCTCGCCTGCTGATGCGCGGCTTGCGCGCGCGGCGGCACGTTCCGCTCGTGGCCCGGCCACTCGCAGCCCGCGCAATCGCCGAGCGCGAATATGTTCGGATCGGTTTCAGTCTGCAGCGTGCGGCGCACGACCAACTGACCGAGCTTGTTCACTTCGAGGCCATCGAGCTTCGCGAGCACCGAAGGGGCCTTGATGCCCGCCGCCCACACCGTCAGGTCCGCCCGCACGCTCTTGCCGCTCGCGGTGCGCACGACGCCCGGCGCGACTTCGGTCACGCGCTCGCCGAGCATCAGGCGCACACCGAGCTTCTCGAGCAATTCGCCGGTCGCCGTCGATACGCGCTCCTGCAGCGCCGGCAAGATGCGCGCCCCCGACTCGATCAGCACGATGCCGATGTCGTGCCGCGGATCGAGCTTGTGCAGCCCGTACGCGGACAGCACCTGCGCGGTGTTGCGCAGTTCGGCGGACAGCTCGACGCCCGTCGCGCCGCCACCGACGATCGCGACCTGAATGCGCGGCCCGGCCAAGGCCGGCGATGCTGACGAGGCCGGCGGATCCGCCAGCTCCGGCGCATCCGCCGGCCCGGCCGCGGCGGCAGTCTGCACGGCCGGCTCCGCGGGCTGATGCTCGGCACGCATGCACGCGGCGATCAGGCGCTTGCGGAACCGCTCCGCCTCCGCGACCGTGTCGAGCGCGATCGAATGCTCCTGCGCGCCCTGCACGCCGAAATAATGCGTCGTGCTGCCGATCGCGATGACGAGCGTGTCGTATTCCAGCTCGCGCTGCGGCAGCAACTCGGCGCCATCGTTGTCGGCGACGGGGGCAAGCGTCACGCGGCGCGACGCGCGATCGAGCGCGATCAGCTCGCCCTGATGGAATTCGAAGCCATGCCAGCGCGCCTGCGCCGCGTATTCGAGCTCTTGCGTGAACGGATCCATGCTGCCCGCCGCCACTTCATGCAGCAGGGGCTTCCAGATATGGGTCGGGTAACGGTCGACGAGGGTCACGAGCGCGCGCGCCTGCCGATTGCCGCGCGCGCCATAGCGGTCTCCGAGGCGGGTCGCCAGTTCGAGCCCGCCCGCGCCGCCGCCGACGATGATGAAACGATGCATCCGATTCCCCTTACGATTCGAGACTGCCTGCGGTCACGGCGGCGAACGCGCCTGCGTTCGCCGCCAATCGACATCCTAACTAGTTCGGACACTTTAGGCGCGCGAGCGCCTCGGCGTCGAGCGCATCCGTGCGCGACGGATACGGCGACGCCCAAGTTTGCATTGTCCCGGAGTTTGTGTGACGACCGCAAGCGCTCAAATTCGATCGAGCGGGAAAGCGACGGAGCGCGACGCGATGGAAACGGTACGCACCGTGCACAATGCACGGTGCGTACCCGCGGGCGCGAAGGCCGGGCGGGCGGCGCGTCAGTGCGCCTCTTCCCAGTTCTCGCCGACGCCGACCTCGGCAACGAGCGGCACCTTCAGTTTCGCGACGCCGCACATCATCTCGGGCAGCTTCTCGCGCACGACGGACAGCTCGCCGTCCGGCACCTCGAGCACGAGTTCGTCGTGCACCTGCATGATCATCCGCGCGCGCAAGCCGCCGCGCTCGAGCCAGTCGTCGACCGCGATCATCGACAGCTTGATCAGATCGGCGGCCGTGCCCTGCATCGGCGCGTTGATCGCCGCGCGCTCGGCGGCCTGGCGGCGCGGCCCGTTGCCGCCGTTGATCTCGGGCAGCCACAGGCGGCGGCCGAACACGGTTTCGACGTAGCCCCTCTCTTTCGCCCGCGCGCGCGTCTCCTCCATGTAGTGGGCGACGCCCGGATAGCGGAGGAAGTAGCGGTCGATGTAGAGCTTCGCCGCGTCGCGCGTGATGCCGAGATTCGACGCGAGACCGAACGAGCTCATCCCGTAGATCAGGCCGAAGTTGATCACCTTCGCGATGCGCCGCTGATCGGACGTCACTTCGAGCGGCGTCACGCCGAACACCTCGGCCGCGGTCGCGCGGTGAATGTCCTCGCCGTGCGCGAACGCGCGCAGCAGCGACTCGTCCTCCGAGATGTGCGCCATGATGCGCAGCTCGATTTGCGAATAGTCGGCCGACACGATCTTGCTGCCCGGCGGCGCGATGAACGCCTCGCGGATGCGCCGCCCTTCCGCCGTGCGCACCGGGATATTCTGCAGGTTCGGATCGTTCGACGCGAGCCGCCCCGTGACCGCCACCGCCTGCGCATAGTTCGTGTGCACGCGGCCCGTGTTCGGGTTGACCATCCGCGGCAGCTTGTCGGTGTAAGTGGACTTCAGCTTCGACAAGCCGCGATGCTCGAGCAGCAGCTTCGGCAGCGGATAGTCCTCGGCGAGCTTTTGCAGCACCTCTTCGTCGGTCGACGGCGCGCCGCTCGGCGTCTTCTTGACGACGGGCAACTGCAGCCGCTCGAAGAAGATCTGGCCGATCTGCTTCGGCGAGCCGAGATTGAATTCACCGCCCGCGAGCGTGTAGGCCTCCTGTTCGAGCTCGACGAGCCGCGTCGCGATCTCGCTGCTCTGTCGGCTCAACCGGTCGCTGTCGATCAGCACGCCGGTGCGCTCCATCTTGCGCAACACGAGCGACACCGGCATCTCGATGTCGCGATACACGCGCGTGAGCCCCGGCTCGCGCGCGACCTGCGGATACAGCGCGCGATGCAGTTGCAGCGTGATGTCCGCGTCCTCGGCCGCGTATTCGGACGCCTTGTCGAGCGGGACTTCGTCGAAGCCGATCTGCTGCGCGCCCTTGCCCGCGACGTCCTCGTACTTGATCGTCTTCACGCCGAGATGGCGCAGCGCGAGGCTATCCATGTCGTGCGTGCGGTGCGATTCGAGCACATACGATTCAAGCAGCGTGTCGTGCTCGATGCCGTTCAGCGCGATCCCGTAGTTCGCGAGCACCTGCGCGTCGTACTTCAGATGCTGGCCGAGCTTCTTCCTGCTCGCGTCCTCGAGCCACGGCGTGAGCTTCGCGAGCACTTCGTCGCGCGGCAGTTGCGCGGGCAGGTCCGGCCCGCGGTGCGCGAGCGGCACGTACGCGGCATGGCCCGGCTCCACCGAGAACGACAGGCCGACGATCTGCGCGAGCATCGGATCGAGCGATGTCGTCTCGGTGTCGAATGCGGTCAGCTCGGCGGCGGAGATCGTCGCGAGCCACGCGTCGAACTGCTCCCACGTCTGCACGGTCGCGTAGTTGCGCGCAGCGGCGAGCGGCAGCTCGGCCGTCGCGCCACCTGCGGGGTCCGGCGCGGCGCCGGCCGCGGCCACCGTGGCGAGCGCGCCGTTCGCGGCGGATTCGCTGTCGAGCTCGCGCAGCCAGGTCTTGAAGCCGTATTTCGCGAAGATGTCGCGCAATGCGTCGCGGCCTTCGCCGTCCGTCGCGAGCGACGCGTCGAACGATTCGACATGCGGCGCAAGCTCGCACGCGGTCTCGACCGTCACGAGCTGGCGCGCGAGCGGCAGGAAATCGAGCGCGCGGCGCAGGTTGTCGCCGACGACGCCCTTGATCTCGCCCGCATGCTCGACGACGCCGTCGAGCGAGCCGTATTGCGTCAGCCACTTGACGGCCGTCTTCGGCCCGCACTTCTCGACGCCCGGCACGTTGTCGACGGTGTCGCCGATGAGCGACAGGTAATCGACGATCCGCTCCGGCGGCACGCCGAACTTCGCGAGCACGCCGTTGCGATCGAGCGCCTCGTTCGTCATCGTGTTGATGAGCGTGACGCGATCGGTGACGAGCTGCGCGAGATCCTTGTCGCCCGTCGACACGATCACGTTCATGCCATGCTGCTCGGCCTGCTTCGCGAGCGTGCCGATCACGTCGTCGGCCTCGACGCCCTCGATCATCAGCAGCGGCCAGCCGAGCGCGCGCACGGCCGCGTGGATCGGCTCGATCTGCAGCGCGAGATCGGGCGGCATCGGCGGCCGGTGCGCCTTGTAATCGGCGTACAGATCGTCGCGGAAGGTTTTGCCCTTGGCGTCGAACACGCACGCGCTATACTCTGCACTGACATCCTTGCGCATGCGGCGCAGCATATTGATGATTCCGTAGAGCGCTCCGGTCGGCTCCCCGCCAGGGCCGCGCAAATCAGGCATCGCATGGTAAGCCCGATACAGATAGCTCGAACCATCAACCAATAGCAGGGTCTTACCTTCCAGATTTCGTTCTTCAGGCATTATGAATAAGAGAAAAGTGATTCCGAGTCTGCGTTCGCTCGCAGATCAAGAACGCGCGACGGCGAAGAAGGCCCGCGCTTCGTGGCAGATGTTCACGATTATGGCAGAGTTTATCGAGGCGACAGAGTACCTGTCCGAGATCCGCCCTGCCGTCAGCATCTACGGTTCCGCGCGTCTGAAGCCGGATTCCGCGCACTACAAGCTCGCCGTGCAGATCGCGCGCAAGCTGTCCGACGCCGGCTTCGCCGTGATCTCGGGCGGCGGGCCGGGCATCATGGAAGCGGCGAACAAGGGCGCGCACGCCGGCAAGGCGCCGTCCGTCGGCCTGAACATCGAGCTGCCGCACGAACAGGCCGGCAACCACTTCCAGGACATCTCGCTGCGCTTCCGCCATTTCTTCACGCGCAAGGTCACGTTCGTGAAGAATTCGGACGCGGTGATCGTGATGCCGGGCGGCTTCGGCACGCTCGACGAGTTGTCCGAAGTGCTCACGCTGATCCAGACGAAGAAGTCGCGGCTCGTGCCGATCGTGCTCGTCGGCAGCGCATTCTGGAGCGGCCTGCTGCAGTGGTTCCGCGACCAGATGATCCCGATGGGCCTCATCAATCCGGACGACATGAACCTGATGAAGGTGATCGACGATCCGGACCAGGTGCTCGAAGCGGTGCTCGCGTTCTACGAGGATCGCGGCGAGGAAACCGAGGAGGCGCACCCGCCGCGGCCCGAAGAAGACCGGATGTTCTATCTGTAACGGCGCGTGCATCGCGCATCGCCGGACGGGCGGAGCCGACGAGGCGTCCGCCCGTTTTTTCGTGCGCCGCGGCGGCCGAAAACGGCAGCCGGCACGCGGCGCGGCGCGCACTTCGTAACCGTTCGTTTCACCCGCCGCAGGGTAAATGTCAAATTCGGCGCGCGATGTGCCGCAATGCGGCCCGAGCGCCGACCGGATTGTCAAGCAAGGCGCTACCCGCATCCGTGCGCGCAAACCATGCGCGAACGCGCCGTTACAAATCCACACGTCAATTAATCCATCGCACCGCCACACTCCGTCCTGCAGCGTGTCCGTCGAAACGGACGCGGCGGGTTCGGGGCTCGACGCCCGCACACGTCGGAACGGACGCTCATTTCAACTCGTGAGGAAAAGAACATGAAACGCTCGTTGATCGCCTTTGCATTGACCGGTATTGGTATCGCGCTGTCAGGCGCGGCGCATGCCGTGAACGTCGACGTCAACATCGGCGCGCCCGCGCCTGTCGTCGTCGCGCCGGCGCCGGCGCCCGTCCTCGTCGCCCCCGCGCCCGCGATCGTCGTCGGCTGGCACGGCGACCGCTACTGGGATGGCAATCGCTACTGGGAACGTCGCGAGTGGGAAGAGCATCACCGCCATCGCGGCTTCTGCCCGCCGGGACACGCGAAGAAAGGCGAGTGCTGACGCGCGGCGACTAATCGCGCCGCGGCGACGTGGCGCGTCACCGTCACCGCGCGGCGACCGTCGGCGATGCCGTCGACGCGAAATGAAAAGGCCGTCCATGATCGGATCATGGACGGCCTTTCTGCTTTCCGCGATCCGCGCAATCGCTGCAACGCCGCAACGCCGCAACGCCGCGCTCGTCGGCTTCGCCGCGCTATTGGAACGCCACCTCCGCAAAGCTGCGCAGCTTGCGGCTATGCAGCCGGTCGAGCCCGTTCGTGCGGAGTATCTCCATCGCCTTCACGCCGATCTGCAGATGCTGATCGACTTGCCCGCGATAGAACTGATCGGCCATCCCGGGCAGCTTCAGCTCGCCGTGCAGCGGCTTGTCCGACACGCACAGCAGCGTGCCGTACGGCACGCGGAAGCGAAAGCCGTTCGCGGCGATCGTCGCGCTTTCCATGTCGAGCGCGATCGCGCGGCTCTGCGACAGCCGCTGCACCGGCTCGCGATGGTCGCGCAACTCCCAGTTGCGGTTGTCGACGCTCGCCACCGTGCCCGTGCGCATCACGCGCTTGAGCTCGACGCCTTCGAGCTGCGTGACCTGCGCGACCGCGCGCTCGAGCGCGACCTGCACTTCGGCGAGCGCCGGAATCGGCACCCATAGCGGCAGATCCGCGTCGAGCACGTGATCCTCACGAACGTAGCCGTGCGCGAGCACGTAGTCGCCGAGGCGCTGCGTATTGCGCAGCCCCGCGCAGTGGCCGAGCATCACCCACGCGTGCGGACGCAGCACCGCGATGTGATCGGTGATCGTCTTCGCGTTCGACGGCCCGACGCCGATGTTGACCATCGTGATCCCGCTGCCGTCCGCGCGCTTCAGGTGATACGCGGGCATCTGCGGCGCGCGCGGCGGCGGCATGCCTTCGCTCTCCTCGTCGCCGAGGTTCGCGTTGTACGTGATCACGTCGCCCGGCTCCACGAACGCCGTATATTCGCTGCGGTACGCGCGCACGTCGGGATCGTCGCTCGCCGACATCATCGTGCGGCCGAGCTTCACGAATTCGTCGATGTAGAACTGGTAGTTCGTGTAAAGCACGTAGTTCTGGAAATGCGTCGGCAGCGTTGCCGTGTAGTGGCGCAGCCGATGCAGCGAAAAATCGACGCGCGCCGCCGTGAAGAGCGCGAGCGGATGCGGCTCGCCCGGCGCGGGCTCGTATGTGCCGTTGACGATCCGGTCGTCGAGGTACGCGAGATCCGGCGTATCGAACACGTCGCGCATCGCGACGAGGCGGTCGCGGTCGAGATCGCCTTCGAGATGGATTCCTTCGGAGAACGCGAAGTGAACCGGAATCGGCTGCGCCGACACGCCGACTTCGATCCGCACGTGATGGTTCTTCGCGAGCAGGCGCAATTGCTCGCGGTAGTAGTTCGCGAACAGGTCCGGGCGCGTGACGGTCGTCTCGAACACGCCGGGGCCGGCGACGAAGCCGTACGAGCGGCGCGAATCGATGTGCGTGTTGACGTCGGTGCGGATGCGCACGAACGGATAGCACGCGCGCACGCGCTCGTCGAACGAATCATTGCGGCGATAGCGCGCAAACGCGTCGCGCAGGAACGCGGTGTTCGTCTCGTAGATCTCGGAGAGCCGCGCGACGGCGGCGATCGGGTCGTCGAACGCTTCGACGGATGGACTGCCCGGCGTATGCGTCCGGAAACGGCGGTTGGGATCGTTCTTCATGGAGCTGTGCCTCTTCTGGTCTTTTCGACATTATCACGGAACCCGCTCGCGCGGCCGATGCCCATCGCGACGGCAAGGCCGCCCGCGCATCGTCGAACGGCATCGGCATGACGCCGGTATTTGCTAAAATCGAATGGTTCAATGGGAGAAACACGATGAAGCCGCTCCTTTTCGCCGCCGCCCTGACGGCACTCGCTCTCGGCGGCCCCGCCTGCGCCGCCGACGCCGCCCAGGCAGCCGCCGACGCAAAGGCCCAGGCCGCGGCCAACGAGGCGGCCGGGCTGCCCGATCTCACGAAGATCAACCGCCCCGGCGCCGAAGTGACGTCGAAGGTCGATTTCAACGACGTGCGGCGCACGCCGAGCTTTCACGAAAAAAGCAAGAACGGCACCGAAGTCACCGAATTCCGGGATCGCGGCAAGCCGGTCGAGATCAACGTGAAGTCGAACTTCGGCACCCGCTATCAGATGAGCGCGTCGCCCGACACGTCGCCGCGCCCGCATGACGCCGGCGTGCCGGTCACCCGCCTTCCGTCCGTCAACCTGCACTATTGACGCACCGCCGGCGCCGCGCGGCGCCGGCTCCCTTCCGCCCTTTTTGCGACACCGGCGCGCCGCCGGCGCGCCAACCCGAACCGATGTTTCCTGCATGGCCGTTTTCACCGCAGTTTCCGACGCTGACCTCGCACTCTGGATGCGCCACTACGATCTCGGCGACGTTGTCGCGTTCCGCGGCATCCCGTCCGGCATCGAGAACAGCAACTTCTTCCTGACGACGACGCGCGGCGAATACGTGCTCACGATCTTCGAGAACCTGACGGCCGGGCAACTGCCGTTCTACATCGATCTGATGAGCCATCTCGCGAAGCACGGCGTGCCCGTGCCCGCGCCCGTCGCGCGCGACGACGGCACGCTGTTCGGCGAGCTGCACAGCAAGCCGGCCGCGATCGTCACGAAGCTCGAAGGCGCGGCGGAGCTCGCGCCCGGCGTCGAGCACTGCGTCGAAGTCGGCCAGATGCTCGCGCGCATGCACCTCGCGGGCCGCGACTATCCGCGTCATCAGCCGAACCTGCGCAGCCTGCCGTGGTGGCGCGACACGGTGCCTGCGATCGCGCCGCTCATCACGGGCGAGCAGCGCGCGCTGCTGGAAAGCGAGCTCGCGCACCAGGCCGCGTTCTTCGCATCGGACGACTACGCGGCGCTGCCGGAAGGCCCGTGCCATTGCGACCTGTTCCGCGACAACGCGCTCTTCGCGCACGCGGCCCCAGACACCGGCCACTCGGTGCGGCTCGGCGGCTTCTTCGATTTCTACTTCGCCGGTTGCGACAAATGGCTGTTCGACGTCGCGGTGACGGTCAACGACTGGTGCGTCGATCTGCCGACGGGCGCGCTCGACGCCGCGCGCGCCGACGCGCTGCTGCGTGCGTACCAGACGGTGCGCCCGTTCACCGCGGACGAGCGCCGCCACTGGGGCGACATGCTGCGCGCGGGCGCGTACCGCTTCTGGGTATCGCGCCTGTATGATTTCCACCTCCCCCGCGCCGCGCAGATGCTGAAGCCGCACGACCCGGGCCATTTCGAACGCATCCTGCGCGAACGTATCGCGCACGCGAGCGCGCTCCCCGAGACCCACGCATGCAACTGATCGAAGTCTCCGCCAAGACCGGCTACGTGTGGTTCCGCCAGGGCATCTGGCTATTCCGGCGCAATCCGCTCGCGTTCGTCACGCTGTTCTTCACGTACCTGCTCGCGATGATGCTGGTGTCGCTCGTGCCCGTGATCGGCGCCGCGCTGCCGCTCTTGTTCATTCCCGGCATCGCGGTCGGCTTCATGGCGGCGTGCCGCGACACGATCGCCGGCAAGCAGGTGCTGCCGACGATCCTGATCGACGGCTTCCGCTCGTACGGGCCGATCGTCACGCAGCGGCTGTTCACGCTCGGCGGGCTTTACATCGTATCGATGGCGGCCGTGTTCGCGTGCTCGGCGCTCGGCGACGGCGGCACGCTGCTGAAGATCATGTTCGGCCTCGGCGCCGAAAACCTCGGGCCGGAAGCGCTCGATTCGCCGGGCGTCAAGATTGCGGTGCTGATCGCGGCCGCGCTGTACGCGCCGGTCGCGATGATGTTCTGGTTCGCGCCGGTGCTGACCGCGTGGCACGACATTCCGCCCGTGAAGGCGCTGTTCTTCAGCGTCGTGAGCTGCTGGCGCAACAAGGGCGCGTTCACTGTCTACGGGCTGCTGTGGTTCGGGCTCGCGCTCGGCGTGTCGTTCGGGCTCGCCGCGCTGATGCAGGCGCTCGGCGCCGGCGCGTACGCGCTCGCGGTGATGATGCCGGCATCGATCGTCATCACCGCGATGCTTTACTGCTCGTTCTACGCGACCTATCGCGGCTGCTTCGGCGTGCAGGAGCCCGGGGCGTCGAAGCTGCCGAACGCCCCCGATCGGTGAGCGCCCCGGCGGGAAGCGGGATGGCCGCGCGAAAGCGTGGGCGTCCCGCGCAGGTCATCGTACGGCGCCGATTGGCCGGCAGGGCCGCGATGCTGCCTTAGCGAGGAAAACGGCACGAACGCGGCGTTCAAATGAGGGAATCGACGAATCGCCCGACGGCGACGCCGCATCGCAACGAAAACGCCCCTCCGCGCGAAACGGCATCGCCATAGCGTCCTCTCGCCCTCTTTCCACACGCTCCCGCACTCGACACGCATTCCGTCGCCGCCCGCTGCGGCGCATTCGCGCCCGCCGGCTTTCGCCGTCCGCCAGGTCCGGCGCCGTCGGCCTCGCTGCCATTGAGCTCGACGATACCCTGCCGCCGTGGCGGCGATCACCCGATTCGCCGGCTCCCCTTTTGATCGATCCTCGCCTCTCGCCAATCGGCATGGTTAGGCGCAAAATCGTTAGCACACGAATCTTTTGCACCTTATCGAAACTTTCGCCATGAACGACTCGCCGACTTTCCCGCTCACGCTCGACGACCAACTCTGCTTCGCGCTCTATTCGACGTCGCTCGCGATGACGAAAGCGTACAAGCCGCTGCTCGACAAGCTCGCGCTCACCTATCCGCAATACCTCGCAATGCTCGTGCTGTGGGAATCCGACGACATGGCCGTCAAGGACATCGCCGCGCGGCTCAGCCTCGATCCCGCGACGGTCACGCCGCTCCTGAAGCGCCTGGAGGCGCTCGGCTACATCGAGCGGGTGCGCGACACGAACGACGAGCGGATCGTCCACGCCCGGCTCACCGCCGAAGGCGCAGCGCTCAAGCACAAGGCCCGGTCCGTGCCCGCCGAGCTGTTTTGCGCGATGCGCCAGACGCCCGATTTCCTGATCCGGCTGCGCGAGGATCTGACGCGACTGCGTCAAGCGCTGGCGGACGCCGACGACGCCTGACCACCCTCGCCTTCGTCTATCGGATCACACCCTCGAAAATTAATTTGCACACTAATGATTAGCTAGCTATATTTCTGTCGTGGCCCGAGCATTGCGATTCGTCGAGGCCCATTCCTCTCACGAAACAGGAGTCCAGCATGAACATTCTGTACAAAACGGCAGCAACCAGCACCGGTGGCCGCGACGGCCGCGCGACGTCCCACGATCAGAAGCTCGACGTGAAGCTCGCCGCGCCGCGCGAGCTGGGCGGCGCGGGCGCCGAAGGCACGAACCCCGAGCAGCTCTTCGCCGCCGGCTATTCGGCATGCTTCCTGAGCGCGATGAAGTTTGTCGCGGGCCAGAACAAGCAGACGCTGCCCGCGGACACGACTGTCACCGCAGAAGTGGGCATCGGCCCGAACGAGGAAGGGGGATTTGCGCTCGACGTCGAGCTGCGCGTCGCGCTGCCCGGGCTCGACGTGGCGGCCGCGAAGGCGCTCATCGATCGTGCGCACCAGGTCTGCCCGTACTCGAATGCGACGCGCAACAACGTCGCGGTGCGCCTCGTCGTTGCGTAACGACAGTAAGGGCAGCGCGCGAGCGCCGGCATGACAAAAAGGGCGCGCAGGCCAGAGCCGGCGCGCCCTTTTTTCGCTTTGGCGACTTTATGCGTATAAATTCAGTATGCGTTTAACGCGAAATTACGCACGATCGAGTGCGGCTTCGCGATCGAGCTTGCGCATCCGGAATTCGAGATCGTACAGATCGGATGCGCCGGCGAGATACGCATCGGCGCGTTCCTTCGCGCGTTGCTCGGGCGACTTCGTCAGGAACAGGAACAGGCGGCTCAGCAGATACATGATCGGTCACTCCAATCCAAGGGTTTTCTCTTAGGTATTTACCCGCATTATAGGGAAAACCCTGAACCGGTGCCCGCCGTTCCCGTGCGTGCGTCGTTACGACGCGACAGTCGCCCGCGCGCGAGACGCGAAGAAAGACCAGATCAATTCGCTCGCGTCGGGGCCGGCCGCTGAATGGAACGGCACGCTGTCGTCGCCGCCCGCCCACGCGTGCGCGAGACCGTGGACCCGGCAGAGGCGCACGACCGATTCGCCGTCGCAACGGTAGTCGATCGTGCGCACGTCGGCTGCGCGCGTCTCGAAACGCTCGACGCCCGCCGGTTCGCCGTCGGGATTGGCGAGGCCGTTCAGCCGCAGGAACTGTACAGCAAGTTCGTCCGCGTTCTTCGGCACGACGACGCGATCGTCATCGCCATGCACGATGAGGGCCGGCATCCCCGGATGCGAGCCCGGCTCGACGAGCGCGTCGACGACGACGGCGGGATTGCGGTGCAGGCCGCGGCGCATCACGTCCATTGCGGTGATCCCGGAATGCGCATCGCCGAACGCCGGCCCCGAATGGAGCGCCACGGCCGCGAAATGCTGCGGAAAGTGCAGCGCGAGCAGCGTCACGAGCCCCGCTCCCGCCGACAGGCCGGCCGCATAGACGCGCGACGCGTCGAAGCCGCGTTCGGCGACGAGCGCGTCGACGAGCGCAACGACCGCCTGCGCTTCGCCGCGCCCGCCATGCACGGTGTCTTCGTACCAATGCCAGCAACCGTGCGCGTGCGCGCTGAGCGACTGCTCAGGATAGAGCACGGCAAAGCCGTATCGGTCCGCGAGCAGGTTCATCCGCGTGCCTTGCGAGAACTGATCCATGTCCTGCTTGCAGCCGTGCAGCATCACGACGAGCGGCAGGCCGTCTGTCTTCACGCCGGGCGGCACGTACAGCCCGTATTCGAGATGCTTGACGAAGCGCCCGAACGCAGGCGGCAGCGGGTGATCGGCACGAATCCATTCGCCGCCCGCCCATGCGGCGGCGCGCGGCCGCACGCGCGACTCGCGCGCGACGGGCGGGGCCGGCTCGGCGGGCGTCGCGACAGCGGCGACGGTTTCGGAGAACGGCCAGTCGGCCGCCATCTTTTGGGCAGCCTTCAGAGCGGACTTCGACGTCCGCGCGTTCGGCATGTGCAGCAAGCGTTTCACACCGCCCAGCCAGAATTTCGTCAGACTTTTGGTCATCGGTCGGGGCTCGCAGTCAGAAAATTGGGACGCCGCAATGGGTTCAATCGTTTTGGTTTGTGCAATGCACAATACCACTGTTTCTGGGATTTATCCTGACACCCGATAGTTCCCTGCCGGCTTACGATCGGAGCGCGGCCCGCGACGACCGGTATACTGGGCGCTCGCGCTTGTCTTCGTTGTAGTCGCTATTTCCGGCTCATGCGTTAAGCAAGTATCCCGCATTCTCCGTACCTGCCCGCAGCCCCGATGTTCGATTTGCCGCCCCGTCTGTGGATCTCGATCACCGCCCTAGGCGGTGTCGGCCTGACCTTGCCCCTCGCCGTCACGATCGCCGTCTGGCTTGCGCTCGGCTATTCGCTTCGCCGCGCCGCCGCATGGCTCGCCGTGCTCGGCGTTGCGATCGGCGCCGTCGCGCTCACGAAAATCGCGTTCCTCGGCTGGGGCATCGGCGTGCGCGCGTGGGATTTCACGGGCTTCAGCGGCCACGCGATGCTGTCGACATCAGTCTATCCGGTCGCGATGTTTCTCGCGCTCGCCCGCGCGAAGCCGGCCGTGCGTATCGCGGGAATCGTCGTCGGGCTTGCGGCGGGAGTGGCCGTCGGGCTGTCGCGCGTCGCGCTCGACGCGCATTCGCCGTCCGAGGCGGTCACGGGCTGCGTGATCGGCGCACTCGCCGCGCTGTCGTTCATCGCCGGCTCCTGGCGCGCGACGCCGCACCGCTGGTCGGCGCCCGCCGTCGTGACGAGTCTCGTGGCCGTCACGATCGCGCTGCACGGCGTCACAGTGCCGTCGCACCGCTGGGTCACTGCGGTCGCACTGCAACTCTCCGGTCACGAACGGCCGTACGTGCGGGCGCGCTGGAAGGCGAATCCGAACTACCGGCCCGCGTCGCGGCCGGCTCAGCAGCAGACGTTCGGCATGCCCGCCGCCGTCGAGCACGCGTAAGGATCACCGACAGCCCGCTGGAGGGGCCGCAGGCCCGTGGGGGCGCCGATCGGCCTTTCTGCCTCGCTGATCCTCCGATCAGCCGCTCCGCCAATCCCCACGCCGAATCCCCCGCCTCCCGCCTCGCTGCGGCGTCATGCAGCAGCAGCACAGTCCGGCAATCCGATCCGCTATCACCTCGCGTATATTACGATTACGGTTTCCGTCCACCTCATCGTTTCCCGCCATGTCCGCTCCCGCCTGTTCTGCCCGCCGCCTGTTCCTGCGTGTCGCCACGCTGTCCGCGCTCGCCGCCGGCTTCGCCGCGCCGGCCGCGCATGCCGCCGACGAGCTCGTCGTGTCGGCCGCGGCGAGCCTCACCAATGCGTTCAAGGCAGTCGGCGATGCCTACGAGAAGCAGCATCCGGGTACGAAGATCCTGTTCAACTTCGGCGCGTCCGACGTCCTGATGCAGCAGATCGCGAAGGGCGCGCCGGCCGACGTGTTCGCGTCGGCCGATCAGAAGGCGATGGATCGCGCGACCGCCGAGCGCGTGATCGCCGACGGCACGCGCCGCGACTTCGCCGCGAACTCGCTCGTGCTGATCGTGCCCGCCGACAGCCGCGCGACGTTCGGCTCGCTGCGCGATCTGGCCGCGCCCGCCGTGAAGCGCGTCGCGTTCGGCGATCCTGCGTCGGTGCCCGTCGGCCGCTACACCGAGGGCGCGCTGAAGGCGGCCGGCGTGTGGAACGACGTCAGCGCCAAGGGCGTGCTCGCCGCGAACGTGCGCCAGAGCCTCGACTACGTCGCGCGCGGCGAAGTCGACGCGGGCTTCGTGTTCGGCACCGACGCGGCCGTGATGCCCGAGCGCGTGAAAGTCGCGCTGACCGTCCCAACGCAAACGCCGATCACCTATCCGATCGCCGTCGTCAAGGACAGTCGGCACGCGGCCGCCGCGCAGGGCTTCGTCGCGTTCGTGCTGTCGCCCGCGGGCCAGGCGGTGCTCGCGAAGTACGGCTTCAAGCCGGCCGCGAACGGCGCGAGCGCCTCGAACTGACCGGAATGCGCGATGCACGACGCCTGGGTTCCGCTGCTGCTGTCGCTGAAGGTTGCCGGCTGGGCGACGGCGCTCGATCTCGTGCTCGGCGTCGCGACGGGCTATGCGCTCGCGCGCTGGCGCTCCGGCGCGCGCGACGTGATCGATTCGCTGCTGACGCTGCCGCTCGTGCTGCCTCCGACAGTGCTCGGCTACTACCTGCTCGTGCTGCTCGGCCGCCGCGGCGTGCTCGGCGCGTGGCTCGACCGGCTCGGCATCCAGCTCGTGTTTACGTGGCAAGGCGCGGTGATCGCGTCGATGGTCGTCGCGTTTCCGCTGATCCTGAAGTCCGCGCGCGCTGCGTTCGAGGCGGTCGACCCGCAGCTCGAGCGCGCGGCCCGCACGCTCGGCATCAGCGAAGCCGGAATTTTCTTTCGCGTGACGCTGCCGCTCGCCGCGCGCGGCATTCTCGCGGGCGCGCTGCTCGCGTTCGCGCGTGCGCTCGGCGAATTCGGCGCGACGCTGATGATCGCGGGCAATCTGCCCGGACGCACGCAGACGCTGTCGGTCGCGGTCTACGCGGCCGTGCAGGCGGGCGACGACACGACCGCGAACTTCCTCGTGCTCGTCACGTCCGCGACCTGCGTGCTGATTCTGCTCGTCGCGGGGCGGCTCGTGCCGCAGCGCGCACTCGTCGGAGCCAGATGAGATGAGCCTCGTCGTCGACATCCGCAAGACGCTCGTCACACCGGAGCGGCGCTTCACGCTCGACGTGTCGTTCGTGTCGAACGCGCAGCGCATCGTGCTGTTCGGGCCGTCCGGCGCGGGCAAGAGCCTCACGCTGCAGGCGATCGCCGGCCTGCTCGCGCCCGATCGGGGCACGATCTCGATCGGCGGCGACACGCTGTTCGACGATACGCGCGGCATCGACGTGCCGACGCAGGCGCGCCGCGTCGCGTACCTGTTCCAGGACTACGCGCTGTTTCCGCATCTGAATGTCCGGCAGAACCTCGCATTCGGGCTGAAGCGCGGCTGGCGCAATCCGCGCGCGAAGGAACTGCCGGACGCCGCCGCGTACTGGCTGCGCGCGTTCGAGCTCGAAGCGCTGGCGGGACACTATCCTGCGCAGTTGTCGGGCGGGCAGAAGCAGCGCGTCGCGCTCGCGCGCGCGCTGATCGCGCAGCCGCGAATCCTGCTGCTCGACGAGCCGTTCTCGGCGCTCGACGTCGCGATGCGCCAGCGGATGCGCCGCGAGCTGACCGACTTGCAGATGCGGCTCGACATTCCGATGGTGCTGATCACGCACGATCCGGACGACGTCGCCGCGTTCGGCGATCAGGTCGTGCGGCTCCAGGAGGGGCGCGTGCTGCCCGATACGCCGGTCGCCGAATGGGTGACGAGCATGCGGTGACGGCGGCGTCGATCGTCGCCCCGAATCGGCCCGCGGATTCGGAAGGCCGGCAGCGATGAGCCGGCTCTGCGGGCGTGCCGCCGTTCGCCGCCCGGCCGGCGCGGCCGCGACGTCATCCGTTGACCGCGAGGATCACGCTTGACGCCTTGAATGTCGCCACCGCGCTCGCGCCCTTCGCGAGCCCGAGCGCGTCGACGCTGTCGTTCGTGACGATCGCCGCGAGCGTCATGCCGCCGTCGAGCGAAAGCAGCACCTCGCTGTTCACGGCGCCGCGCGTGACCGTCTCGACGACGCCGTGCAATTGATTGCGCGCCGACAGCCTGAGCGGCGAACCGTTTTCGACCGCGAGCACGACCCACGACGCCTTCACGAGCGCGCAGGCCTCGACGCCCGGCGCGAGCCCCAACTCCTGCGTGCTCTCGTGCGTCACCACGGCCGTGATCGTGTGTTCGCCCGGCAGCGCGAGCACCACTTCGTCGTTCACCGCGCCGTGCTTGACCGCCAGGACCTTGCCGAACAACTGGTTGCGTGCGCTCGTCTTCATGCCGATTCTCCCGATAAGTTCCCAATTGACCTCGAAGCCTTCGACCGCCGCGCTCGCCGCGTCGATGAAGCGCCGATGCTCGCGCTCGATCGCGCGAAACGCCGCGATCAGCGCGGTCGCGCGCGGCGTGAGCGTCGTGCCGCCGCCGCCCTTGCCGCCCGTCGAGCGCAGCACGAGCGGCTCGCCCGCGAGGTTGTTCATCGTGTCGATCGCGTCCCACGCGCCTTTGTAGCTGAGGCCGACCGCCTTCGCCGCGCGCGTGATCGAGCCGGTCTCGCCGATCGCGGCGAGCAGCGCGATACGGGCCGCGCCGCCGAGCGTCTGCCCGCCCGCGCGCAACCACAGCTCGCCGCGCAGCGCGAGCGGCTCGCGCGCGGCGCGCGCATCGGGACGGGAAGAGGACGAATCGGCAGTCATCGGCGCGGCGAAGCAAGACGGGAGGTCATTATAGTCACGCCTTCCTGCCGCCGATCTTCGGCGCGCGCATCCCGCGCAGCATCTGCTCGGCCGCCTCCGCGGCATAGCGCTGCGCCGCTGCGCCGTAGCCGCGCGCGAAGCCGAGCTGGTACGGCGGCGCGGACAGCCGCTCGAGGCAGCGCAGCGCGACGGCCGCGTCGTTCGCTTCGCCGAGCGCGTTCTGCACGCGCGCGAGCAGCCGCACCGTGCCCTCGCGCGTGCGGCGCGACGCGAGCGACGAGAAGAACTCCAGCGCGTAGCGCAGCCGCTTCGCGTCGATCCGCACGCGGTGACGCGCGGCCGCGTCGAGCGTCGTCAGGCGCCCCGCGCCGTACAGATGGCCGAACAGCCGGCTCACGCGCTTCGCCGCGTACCGCTTGAGCGACAGCGCCTTGCCGTGCGCCGGATCGGCCTTCCCAAGCGGAAACAGGCTCAGCCATTCGAGCCACGCGAGCACGAGCCGCGTGTAGCGCGCGGTGCCGAGCGCCTGCCGCAACTCGGCGCGCGCCGCGTCGCCCTGCGCGCAGGCGGCATCGAGCGTGCCCGCCCACGCGGCCTCGTCGCCGTCGGCGGCGGCGAGAGCGGGCAGTGTCGACGTCACGCACACGTCCCAGTCGCGCACCGCGCCGAGCATCCCGCCGAGCCAGCCGATATCGCCGGAGAACGCGTCCTTCCACGCTGCATCGGCATAGCGCGGGAAGAGTCGCGCGAGCGTGCGCAGCCGGCGCAGCGCGACGCGCATCTGATGGACGTATTCCGGGTCCGCCTTGTCGCGCACGCCGGCCTCGTTGCCGAGCCACTGCCCGGTCACGCCGCAGCCGAGCGCGAAGAACGCCGCGCGCTGCGTGCGCACGTTCGACAAGTCGACCGACTGCGCCTTCGCCGGCGCGCCGATCGCGTCCGGCGCGTCGCCCGTGCACGCGCGGTCGAGAACGCTCGTCGGCGACAGCGACGCCGGCCACGCGCCGCTCAGCTCGCGGGCCGCGTTGAAGAGCGCGCGCAGCGCGGCGGCGCGCGCGGCGGGATCGTCAGGATCGGCAACGGCGAGACGCAATTCGCAGATGCGCGAAGGGACGGCACGGGTGGTCTCGGACAACGCGGCGGCCGGCGCAAACGCGATGTCGTCGAGCGTCAGCTCGACCTCGATGCCGTCCGCGTCGAGCCAGCGCCCGTGTCGGCGCTCGGCGACGAAGCCATGCGCGGGCTGGTCGGAGGATCGAAGTTCGGGGGGCGCCGCGCCGTGCTCGGCGGCATCGGCATCGGCATCGGCATCGCGCGAATCCGACGCCGATGGGGCCGCCCTCGACGCATGATGCTCCGCGACCGGCGTCGCGACCCGCACGTCGCCGCGGTAGTCGTCGAAACGCTCGCGCACCGTCACGCCCGGCACGAACGGATGGCAGCGCACCGCAATCACGCGCCGCGCCTGCGCGGTCGCCTCGATCCAGGTCTGCCAGCGACCGCCGTCGTCGGGCTGCGCCTCGACGAACCGGCACGGCTCGATCGTCACGCGCTCGTGCCCGCGGCGCATTTTCACCGGCGGACAGATCCGCCATGCCCGCGCAAGCTCCGCGCCGAGATCGCGCGCCGCGCGCGCCCGCGACCCGCGCCCGGCTTGCCAGCCCTGCAGCGGAAAGTCCAATACGATTTCCAGAACGCGCGCCATGGAAGCTCCGGCGTAGGTCGGGCCGCCCGCTGCGCGTCTCGCGCGCGTCGACGGACTCCGACGTTCTCCATAGTACACGGCCCTTTTTACAGCCAATGAGGCGGAACGCCGCGTGTGGACGAGCGAATCGCCCGCGCGCCGGCGCACCGCGTTTCAACTTGTCATGTCAGCTCGTCGGCCTTCAGCCGTCCGACCGGCCCGAGCGCGCCGAGTTTCAGCTCACATACTGCGCGATGCCGTTGCCGAACGACCAATCCTCCTTCAGCACCTCGACGAGGCTGATGAACACGTCCTCGCGGCGCACGCCCGGGCGTTCGGCGAGATGGTCGGCGATCAGCCGGTACAGCTCGCGCTTCTGCTCGAGCGTGCGCGTGTTGTTCGCGGTGATCTGGATCATCACCAGATCGTCGCTGCGCGCGATCCCGAGATAGTCGCGGCCATAAAAGAAATTATCGGCGCTGTGCTCGGTCACGGTCATGAAAATATCGTCGACGGGCACGTCGAACGCGCGTTGCAACGCGCGATGAACGCCCTCCGACAGCGCCCGGCGGTATTCGGCGGACTTGCCTTCGCGCAATGCAATACGGGTGAACGGCATCGTGTTTCTCCTTGACGGTTGGGATACGCATGCAGCTTAGGCCTCGTCATCTATAATAAATAGACATCAATGAATATTTCATCCATTTTCATTTGAAATGAAACCGCTCGATCTCGACGCCGTTCGCGCGTTCGTTCTCGTCGCCGACCTCGCGAGCTTCACGCGCGCCGCCGACGCGCTCGGCACCACCCAATCGGCCGTCAGCCTGAAGCTCAAGCGGCTCGAAGCACAGCTCGGCAAGCCGCTCCTCGAACGCACGCCGCGGCGCGTGACGCTCGCCGCCGTCGGCGCCGCGTTCCTGCCCGCCGCGCGCGACCTGCTCGACGCGCACGAGCGCGCGCTCGCCGCGCTGTCGGCCGGGCAGCGCAGGCTCGTGATCGGCGTCAGCGAACACGTCGCGGTGCCGGATCTGCCCGCCGTCCTCGCCGGCCTGAACCGGCACGATCCGGGGCTCGCGCTCGAGATGCACGTCGGGATGTCGGCCGGGTTGCTCGCGCAATACGACGAGCGCCGGCTCGACGCGGCGTTCGTGCGCCACGAGCCGGGCGAGGACCCGCCGCGCGACGACGCGACGCCGCTCTTCACCGAGCCGCTCGCGTGGCTTGCCGCGCCCGGCTGGGCGCCGCGCGCGGACGAGCCGCTGCCGCTCGCGGTGCTGGCGGGCCCGTGCGGCGTGCGCGCGGCCGCGCTGCGCGCGCTCGAGCGCGCCGGCGTGCGGTGGCGCGAGCGCTTCACGGGCGGCGGCATCGCGGCCGTCGCGGCCGCCGCCGCCGCGGGTCTTGCGGTGTGTCCGCTGGCGCGCCGTGTCGCGCCGCGCTCGCTCGTCGACGTCGGTGCGCGCCTCGGCCTGCCGGCGCTGCCCGACTCGCAAGTCGCGCTGTATTCGCGGGTGCGCGACGCGCGCTCGGTCGACACGCTGCGGCGCTTCGCCGACAGCCTGGCCGGGCCGGCGCAATCGGCCGGACGCGAGTAGACTGTCAGGTTTTCGTTTGCCGATTTGCCGTCTTTCGCACGGCTTTCGCCCGCTCTTCCGCCGCATGAAACACGACGCCCGCAAGCACCTTCGCGCCAATCTGCTGATGCTCACCGCCGCCGCGATCTGGGGATCGGCGTTCGTCGCGCAGCGGCTGAGCCTCGCCGTGATCGGCCCATTCCTGTTCACCGGGCTGCGCTTCCTGCTCGGCGCGGCGGTGCTCGTGCCGCTGCTGCGCCTGAACGGCGCAGCGCGCGCGCATTGCGCGGCCGTCGCGCGCGACCGGACGCTGCTGCTGCCGGGGCTCGCGCTGGGCGGGCTGCTCGCGGTGTCGATCTCGCTGCAGCAGATCGGGCTGCAATACACGAAGATCGCGAACGCGGGCTTCATCAGCTCGCTCTACGTGGTGCTCGTGCCGATCATCGGCGTGTTCTTCCGGCATCGCACGGGCGCCGGCACGTGGCTCGGCGCGCTGCTCGCGGCGATCGGCCTGTATTTCCTCAGCGTCGACGAGCACTTCTCGATGCTGTACGGCGACTGGTTCCAGCTCGCGGGCGCGATCGTGATCGCGGTCCACGTGATCGCGGTCGGGCACCTCGTGCGCCGGCACGACCCGCTCGCGCTGTCGTTCATGCAGTTCGTCGTCTGCGGCGCGCTGTGTCTCGCGCTCGGGCTCGCGACCGAGCCCCTCGACCGCGCGACGCTCGTGCGCGCGCTGCCGACGCTGCTGTACGGCGGGCTGCTGTCGGTCGGCGTCGGCTACACGCTGCAGGTCGTCGCGCAACGCGACGCCGCCCCCGCGCACGCGGCCGTGATCTTCAGCATGGAAGGCGTGTTCGCCGCGATCGCCGGCTGGGCCGCGCTCGGCGAGACGCTGTCGCTGCGCGCGCTCGCGGGCTGCGCGCTGATGCTCGCCGGGCTCCTCGTCTGCCAGTTGCTGCCGGGCCACGCGAGGCGCGCGGACGACAACGACGCGCTTCCCGCCTGACGCGCGCCGGACGCCACGCGCCTGTCCGGTCCCTATAATGTCGATTCGACCGTCATCACGATTTCACACAAGGGAAACACTGTGATTCCGTCCGCCGCCGATCCGGCCGCCGCGCTGCTGCGCGAACGCGCCGCGCGCTATGCAGCCGAGGTGGCGCTGTTCGTCCGCGACCACGCGCTGTCGATCGCGTCGCACGATCTGCGCAGCCCGCTCAACGCGATGCATAGCTGGGCCTACGTGCTCGAGCGCCGGCTCGCGGCGAGCGACGAGAGCCTCGCGCGCGCGCTCGACGGGGTCCGGACCGGCATCGAGCAGCAGACGAAGTTGCTGGAGGCGGTCGTCGACGCACCGCGCGCCGAGACGCGCACGCTGCCGATCGCGCGCGCCGACGTCGCGCTCGACGCGCTCGCCGACGAATGCGCGGCGCTCGCACGCATCGCGCTCGGCGACGCGCGCGGCACCGCGGTGACGGTCGCGTCGCACGCGCGGCCCGCGTCGCTCGATTGCGACCGCGAGCGCGTCGCGCAAGCGCTGTGGTCGATGCTGACGTTCGCGATCGAGGCGAGCGCGCCGGGCGGCGACGTCGCGCTGGACTGCGTCGAATCGGCGGACGCGACGCGCCTGACCGTGACGTTCCGCGCGCAGCCGTCGGCGCTGACCGACGCGGCGCTGCCGCACGCGTTCGAAACGTTCGCGCGGCGCGACGCGCTCGCCGAGCGCCACGGCGAACGTCCTGCGTCGGTGTTCGCGCTCGCGCAGCGCGTCGCGCGCGCGCACGGCGGCGCGTTCGCGCAAGACCCGAACCCACTCGCGGACGGCGCGCGCGCAACGCTCGCGCTGACGATTCCCGCCGCGCGCGCGTAATCGGCCGCGCGCATCGCGCCGCAAAACCGCCG
The DNA here is from genome assembly GCF_001546925.1 of Burkholderia sp. MSMB1588. Classification (NCBI taxonomy): domain Bacteria; kingdom Pseudomonadati; phylum Pseudomonadota; class Betaproteobacteria; order Burkholderiales; family Burkholderiaceae; genus Burkholderia; species Burkholderia sp. MSMB1588. Next base: position 248,277 of record NZ_CM003770.1, read on the forward strand.
CAAAACCGCCGCAAAACATTACGCCTTCCTTTCCAACCTTATACTGTCGCTTCGTTCATTTCCGGAGTCCCTTCGTTGATACAGATCTTCGCGCTCGTCGGCGCGTTGCTCCTCGTGGCCCTCAACGGCTTTTTCGTCGCCGCCGAATTCGGTCTCGTCAAACTGCGCGCGACGCGCGTCAAGACCCTCGCCCGCCAGCACGGCCTGCGCGGACGTATCCTGCGGATCGTCCATTCGCGGCTCGATGCGTATCTGTCCGCCTGCCAGCTCGGCATCACGCTCGCGTCGCTCGGCCTCGGCTGGATCGGCGAGCCGGCGTTCGCCGCGCTGCTGTCGCCCGTCCTCGCGTTCGCGGGCGTCGAGTCGGAAAAGCTCGTGCATCTGATTTCGCTCGTGTTCGCGTTCTCGGTGATCTCGTTCCTGCACATCGTCGTCGGCGAGCTCGCGCCGAAATCGATGGCGATCCGCCAGGCCGAGAAGACGGGCCTGTGGGTCGCACTCCCGCTCTATGCGTTCTACTGGACGATGTATCCGGCGATCTGGGTGCTCAACACGAGCGCGAACGCGGTGCTGCGGCTCGCGGGGCTGTCCGCCGATCATGGCGGCGACGCGCACTACTCGACCGACGAACTGAAGCTGATCCTGCGCAGCCGCCGCAACGCGGCCGACGCCGCGAAAACGCCGAAGAACGCATACAGCAGCGACGAATGGAACACGCTCGCGCATTCGCTCGATTTTTCGTCGATGACCGTATCGGACCTGATGCGGCCCGCGCACGAGATGGTCGGCCTGCGCCGCGACGTGCCGCTCGCGGACAACATGGAAGTCGTCGCGCGCCACCGCTTCAGCCGCTACCCCCTCTTCGACGACAAGACGCGCGAAACCGTGAACGGCCTCATCCATCTGAAGGATCTGCTGCTCGCGCGGCACGCGGGCGCGGCGCTCGCCGACCTGTCCGACTACGTGCGCCCGGTGCAGTACGTGAAGCCGGACACGCCAGCGCTCGATCTGTTCCGGCGCTTCCGCAAGGGCGCGCCGCACTTCGCGCTCGTCGGCAAGAAGGGCGAGAAGCCGATCGGCTTCCTGACGCTCGACAACCTGCTCGGCGCGCTCGTCGGCCAGATCCACGACGAATTCCGGCAGGGCGATTCGGACTGGAGCCGCCTCGACGACGGCACGCTGATCGGCAAGGGCAGCCTGCCTGTCGTGTCGCTCGAGCAGGCGCTCGGGATCGACATCGACGAAGGCCGCGCGGAATCGGTCGGCGGCCTCGTCATTCAGGCGCTCAACGATCTGCCGACGGAAGGCCAGCGCGTGTCGTTCGAGCGCTTCGACGTCGTCGTGAAGAAGATGATCGGGCCGCGGATCGTGCTCGTGCGCGTGTATCCGAAGGCGTTCAAGGAGGCGGACGAGTGAGCGTGCGTACCGGACGGCGATCGATCAGGATGACGACATGACCGGCCCGCTCGCCCTGCCGCCGTACTACCTGATCACGCCGGAGCCGGACTCGGGCTCCGACGCGGATCTCGCGGCGTTTCTCGACCGGCTGTCGGCCACGCTCGCGACGGGGCTCACGCTCGTCCAGCTCCGCGTGAAAACGCTCGACGCGCCCGCCTACGCGGCGCTCGCCGCCGAAGCGATCGCGCGTTGCCGCGCGCGAAGCGCGCGCATGATCGTCAACGGACCGATCGGCGCGGAGACCGCGCTCGCGCTCGGCGCGAGCGGCGTGCACTTCGGCAGCGCGGCATTGCGCGCCGCGGCCGTGCGCCCGCTTGCTTCGGACTGCCTGCTGTCGGCCGCGTGCCACTCGCTCGACGAGCTGCTGCACGCGCAGCGCATCGGCGCGGATCTCGCGACGCTGTCGCCCGTCCTGCCGACCCTCACGCATCCGGGCGCGCCAACGCTCGGCTGGGCGCGCTTCGCCGAATGCGCGGCGCAAACGCGCGTGCCCGTCTACGCGCTGGGCGGCATGACGCGCGCGCATCTGGCGACGGCGCGCGCGCATCACGCGCACGGCATCGCAAGCATTCGCGGATTCTGGCAGGAAACGATGCGATGATGGGCGCAACGCGCCCGTCGTCGCGTCACGCCGTTTTCCGCCGTCTTCGTCAAACGGCCCTCGCCCGGCATTTCGTCAGGCATCCCGATCGAACAAAGCGAAGCGGAACGGACGCCGCCCGTCGGCGCGACGCCCGCCGAATGACTTCCCCCGCTCAAACGCCGCCCAACGAGCGCGGCGCGACATCCGCATAACGACGCACGTCGTGCGTCAGCGCGTATTGATTGACGTCGCCCGTCAGCCACGCGACGAGCGCATACGGCGGCAACTCGCCCGCGTCGACGCGATCCCGCGCGCGCGCCGGCGTCTCGAACACGACCGTCCCTTCCGGCGCGCCACGGAACGGCAGCGCTTGCGGCGACAGGTTCAGCGCGATGCTGAGCGTCTCGCCGTCGCCGAGCCGCCACGCGGCGACGAGCGCATCGGCTTCGACGCCGTCGATCGTGCGCAGCATCTCGGCGCTGCGCGGCCGCACGTCGACGAGACGCGGCGCAATCAGCTTCGCGCGCACCGCGAGCGCCGATTGCAGGAAATGGCGCCGCGACGCGTCGCCCGCGGCTTCATCGAAGATCAGCGGAATCTGCGGCGTCAGCAGCGACAGCGCGAGCGCCGCGAGGTCCGCCTCGCGCGCGTCGCGCAAGACGCCGTCGGACAGCACGAGCGACGTCAGCGGCAAGCCGACGTCGGCCATCCCGCCGTCGCCGATCGGATGCGCGCGCTGGAACACCGCGCCGTCCGCGGTCAACGCGCGCGCGAGCGCGTGAATCGACTGATGCGTCGACACGCCGTCGCCTTGCGCGCGATCGCGGCGCCCCGTCAGCCGGTACAGTGCGCGCTCGCCGCAGCCGTTCCATTGCGCGTCGAAATGCGTATCGGCAAGGTGCGACGGGTGCCGCTCGCTGCCGAGCACGAGGTGCACGATCCGGTCGGTCGGCAGCGCTGCGTGCACGCGGTCGGCAATCTCGCACAGCCATACGCTGTCGATGCGGTCCGCCTCGCGAATCCGCAATCCGTCGCATCGATATTCTTCGAGCCAGTACAGCGCGTTGTCGCAGAAGAAATCGCAGACCTGCGGATGATCGAGCGCGAGCGGCGGCGCCTGCAGCGGATCGTCGCGGGTGTGGAAGAACGGTTGCGCGTAGCGCCGCATCTCGTCGGTGCCGCAGCCGAAGCGCGCGTAGTCGAGATCGAGCAGCACCGCGAGGCCGAAGCCGTGCGCTTCGTCGATCAGGCGCTTCAGCGCGTCCGTGCCGCCGTATGCGGCAATCGGCGCGAACGGCAGGCTGTCGTCGCGCGCCTGCGGCGCCGCGAGCAATTCGAGCGCGGTGACGCCGAGCTGCGCCAGTTGCGGCAAGCGCTCGCGGATGCCGTCGTAGCCGCCCGCCGCGCCGGGCTGGATCGCGTAGAGCGCGATCTCCTCCCACGGCCGGCCGCGCCAGAACGTATGGCGCCACGTGAACGCGCGCGGATCGACCACTTCGCTCGGCCCGTCGACACCTTCCGGCTGCGAGCGCGACGCAGGATCGGGAATCGTCAGCGCATCGTCGAGCCGATACCGGTAGCGCGCGTGCGCGCCGCAATCGGCGAACGTCTCGAACCAGCCGTCTCCCGCGGGCGCCATCGGCAGTTCGAGGGGGCCGCCCGCGATGTCGAGCACGAGCACCGCGCTCGCATGCGCGGGCGCCCAGACGCGGAAGTGAAAGTGGGTGCGCGTCGTCGCGCCGGCGGCGCCGCAGGGTTGGGCGCCGAACGGCAGGCAATGCGAATAGTGATGCGCATACGGATCGTGAGGACATTCGGACATGATGCGCTCCTCCGGCGTTCAGAGGCATGACGATGCGCCGCTTGCGGCGCGCATGCATGACACGCGTGGCCCGACGAAGAGGGAGCAATCAGTATGCGCCGATTCATGCCGCGATGCGAGTATCGGCGCGGGGTTTTAAACGTGAAGCGACCCTGAAAATAGCCGGTAGCGGCGATACCATGATCGCCACTCGTCTTGTTGCGCGCCGCGCCGACGCCTACGCTGCGGTTTCGCGCGCGATCCCGGCGCGCGATTCTTCAGGAGTCCGACCGCCATGTCCACGCCATCCGGCGCAGCCAAATTCGACCCGTCGCGCGCCGCCGAATACGCGGAGCAAAGCCGCATTGCGCTCGCGGGCTATGACGCGTGCCACGATCTCGCCGCATGCATGCTCGCATCGTCGGTCGCCTCGGAAGCGGGCGCCGCGCAGATCCTCGTCGCGGGCGCGGGCGGCACCGCGCGCGAAATCGTCGCGCTCGCGGGCCTCGAGCCCGGCTGGCGCTTCACCGCGATCGATCCGTCACAGCCGATGCTCGACCTCGCCCGCGCGAACGTCGCGGCGGCCGCTCTCGACGCGCGCGTGCACCTGCATCACGGCTACGTGGACGACCTGCCCGCCCACGCCCGCTTCGACGGCGCGACGCTGATCGGCGTGCTGCACCACCTGCCCGGCGACGACGCGAAGGCCGCGCTGCTCGGCTCGATCGCGCGACGCCTGAAGCCCGGCGCGCCGCTCGTCGTTGCGTGCAACCATCGTCGCTACGCCGAGCATCCGCGCCTGCTGGGCGCGTGGGCACAGCGCTGGCGGATGCATGGGGCGCCGCCCGACGAAGTCGCGCAGAAGCTTGCGACGATCCTGCGCGGCGCCGATCCGCCCGCGTCCGAGGACGCCGTGCATGCGCTGCTCGACGCCGCCGGGTTCCGCGAGCCGGTGCGTTTTTTTGCGAGCCTGTTCTGGGGCGCGTGGATCGCGACGCGCGGCGCGTGAGCGCGGGCATGCCGGCGGCCCGAGATGCGGCGTCGGCTTCGTTTTCGCGCGCCGTGCGATGCATGAACGCTCGGCCCGAGGGCGGGGCGCGTTGCGCCCGCCCGCCCAACGTTTCCGCCGCTTGCCCGTCTTGATCCGCTCCGCGAATGACCGCCACGGCCGCTCGCTGCACAATCGTTCAATACATCGCGCGCCACATGCGCTAGCCTGTCTGCTCCGCGGGTTCATCAACGACGCGGTAGTGACGGTCGTCGAGTTGCCTTTGCGCTCGCCGACCATGCGAAGACAGGCAAACCGGCCGAATGGAGGGCCAAGAACGTGAGTGTTGAATCGGTTCGCCAGTTTCTGGCGGAAAAGGCGCCGGACATCGACGTCGTTCCCTTGGACGAAAGCAGCTCCACGATGACGCTGTCGGCGGCCTGGGACATCAAGCCGGCGCAGATCGCCAAGACGCTCGCGATGAAGGTCGGCGACACCCATTTGCTGCTCGTATCCTGCGGCGATTCCCGTCTCGACAACCAGAAAGTCAAGGCCGCGCTGGGCGGCAAGGCAAAAATGCTCTCCGCGGAGGAAACGGTCGCCGTCACCGGCCATCCGGTGGGCGGAGTGTGTCCGTTCGGTCTCTCGACTCCGCTGCCCGTTTATTGCGACGTGATGTTGAAATCGTACGACTTCGTCGTGCCGGCCGCCGGCTCGACGCACGCCGCGCTGCGCATCGATCCGGTCCGGCTGGCCGAACTGGTCGAGGCCGAGTGGGTCGACGTCTGTAAATAGCCCGCGCGACGGGCCCACCGCCATTGATAGGCCGCTTGACGCGGCGCCAATGCTCCCGTTGCCCATCCTCGCTCCATTCGGCATCGATATCACGAATGCCGCCACTCTCGTCGATGCGAGAAGCAATACGGCGATCGCGCCGACAACGAGACCCCCAGGCCTCTTTGAGCACCCGACGCACCTGATGAAACGCGCGCATCGCCACGGCCACCGCAACGAGCCGAGCCGAAAGAAAGCGCAACGCATCCGGAACAAGCTCGACTTGGTTTACCATCGAAGCTCCAATGCGCCATTTTCTGTTTTGAACAGGTAGCTTATGGAAGCATCACGGAGGCTGTCTTGAACGATCGTGAATGCGACACCGTTCCCTGCGGGAACCATATTCGGATCGGATTCGGCGCCGCGGGCATCGAGCGCGTGGAGGTCCACTTCCTCGATCACGCGTTCTCGCTCCATCGTCACGACACATACGCGATCGGCATCACGCTCTCGGGCGTGCAAACCTTCCGCTATCTCGGCGCAACCCACCACTGCCTGCCGGGTCAGTGTCATATCCTGCATCCGGACGAACTGCACGACGGCTGCGCGGGAACCGACGAAGGCTTCGGCTACCGGATCGTCTATGTGGACCCCGCGCTCGTCCAGGAAGCCCTCGGCGGCCGCATGCTTCCGTTCGTCCGCTCGCCGGTCGTCGAGACGCCTGCCGTCGCCGAAGGGCTCGCGGCCGGCATCTGGAAGCTGGACGAAGAAATCGACACCCTGTCCCGCATCGAGATCGCAGTCGCCGTCGCGAACCTGCTGACGGCCGCCGCCGCGACAAGCGACGCACACAAGACCGGTGCGCTCGCCGTGACCAAATTGACGCGCATACGCGATATCATCGCGTCCCGTCCGCACGAGCCGATCTCGATGGACACGCTCGAGCACGTCTCTGGACTCGACCGCTGGACGATCGCTCGCCAGTTCCGCAAGCTGTTCGGCACGAGCCCGAGCCGCTTTCGCACGCAACGGCAGCTCAATCTCGTGCGTCGGCAGTTGATGGAAGGCGAATCGCTGTCGACCGCGTCCGCCGATGCCGGCTTTTCCGACCAGAGCCACATGTCGCGACACTTCAAGAGCACTTACGGCATCACGCCGGGTTCATGGATTGCCGCGGTGCACGCCCGGCGTTCGCGGCAGCGGACAGGCCGCTGAAAACATCCGGCCGACCGCAGCCGTCCGCACGCCCCGTCACTTTCGGGCAGGGGCGGCAATGCGCGCCACGCCGCCGAGGCGCTGAAGCTGGAGGAGCATGCTGTCCATCAGTTGTTCACGTCGATCGACAAGAGGACGAACAGCGGCCACATCAGGACGAGCGCGAACAAGGCGAAGCCGTCCGGTTTTCTGGCGCCAGGCTACCGCTCCGAATCTGCGCGGCGCAGCGCCCGCCCGTGCGCTCCATCGTCGGTGGCCGCTCGCGGGCATTCGGCCCGCGAGGGATTCAGTGCCCCAACACCGAGTACGCGAGCGACCCCGAAAATGTCGCGAGCACGAGCGACGCGCAACGCATGAACGTCGACGTATGCGCAGCCAACGAACGCTGCGACGTCAGCAGCCCGCCTAGGCTCGACCAGCCGACGCCGATCGGCGCGAGCACGATCAGGAACACGACGACCGCCCATCCAAAGTAGCTGAGCGAGCGAAACGCCTCGAGCGGGAACATCGTGCTCGCGAACAGCAGCGCCTTCGGGTTCATCAGCGTTGCGACGAACAGATCGCCGAAACTGATCGGCCCCGCGGACAGTTCGTGCAGCGCGCGGCTCTTCGTCCACATCTTGACCGCGAGCCACAGGATGTACGCGGCGCTCAACAGCTTGATCGTGCTGAAGAGCCAGGGCCGGCTCGCCGCCACGGAGAGCAGGAAGAATCCCCATAGCGAGATCGCGACGACATAGCCCAGGGCCTCTGCGATCACGAGGTGCCAGGTGCCGCGCAGGCCGACCTTCAGGCCCGACGACAGCAGCAGCGTGTTCGTCGGCCCCGGCACGATCAGCACGAGCGACACGTAGAACGACATCTTGAGCAACGCATCCTGAATGAGCACGGCGCCTCCTCGGTTCGTCGGCTTCGGTTGAGAGTCGTCATCGGCTCGCCGAAGGCGCGGGCGAAGCCGCGGCCGACGTGCCGGCGAAATAGCGATTTCCGCCGGGCGCGAGCCAGTCCGCCCGCACCGGCGTGAACACGTCGAGATCGACTGCGTCTTCGAGACACAGCGCGTTGTGCGGCACGTTCGCCGGAAGATGCAGGATCTCGCCGGGCCCGACCTCGGCCTCGTGCTCGAGATGTTCGCCATAACGGAACAGCAGGCGCCCCTCGAGGATGTAGGTGAACTGCTCGTTCGGATGCGAATGCGTCCCGACGAACGCGCCTTTCTTCAGGTACAGCTTCGCCATCGTCAGCGCCTCGCCCGAGACGACTTGCCGCTCGATCCGCTCGGTCAGCGTCTCGCGCTCGACCCGATTCCATGCGCCGAAACCTCGTTCATTCAAACCGGTCACGATTTCCCCCTCGCTCGATCATGTGACGCGCGTCCGCGCTCACGCGGACAGCTCGCGAACCCGCTCGCCGCCGGTCGCGCGCTGCACGTCCCGTTCGCGTGCGAGACGGCTCGCCTCTTCGATGATGATGTCCTCCTGTCCGGCGACGAGCTTGCGCTCCGCAAGCCGCTTGTACAGCTCGAATTCGTTGACGCCGAATTCCTGCGCGGCTTTCTGGATGTGCGGCACATAGCCGGAGAAGAGGCCGTACAGCCCGCTCGCGATGTTCGCCGGCTGAATGTGCGGCGTCTTCGGATTGAGAAACGCCTCGGTGCCGCGCGCGAGCGCCATCACGCGCTCGAACGTCGTGCGCGTGTCGTGCCCTTCGCGCTCCATCGCGGCGACGAGCGTTTCGAGCTGCGTATTGCCCGCCCCGGCGCCGAAGCCTTTCACGCATGCATCGACGATGCGCGCCCCCGCTTCGAGCGCGACAAGGCTGTTCGCAACCGCGAGACCGAGGTTGTTGTGCGCATGAAAGCCGACGTCGATGTCAAGACCGTCGACAAGACGCTCGACCTTCGCGCGCACGAGCGACGGCGTCGAATAGCCGGCGCTGTCCATCAGCACCACCGCCTGCGCGCCATAGCGCTCCATCAGCTTCGCCTGCGCGAGCAGCACGTCGGGCGGCGCCATGTGCGACATCATCAGCACGCCGAACGCCGTGCGGCCGGCCGAGCGCGTCTGCTCGATGAAGCGCGCGGACACGTTCGCCTCGGTGCAATGCGTCGCGACGCGCACGACGTCGACGCCGATCTCGAGCGCGAGCGCGATGTCCGCCGCCTTGCCGAGCCCCGGGATGAAATGCACGCCGAGCCGGCTCGTACCCAGCGCGGCGCGCGCGGTCTCGAGCATCACGCGATCGCCGATCGGCGTCTGCCCGAGCAGGCACGACGAGCCGCCGAGGCCGTTGCCGTGGCCGACTTCGACGATGTCGATGCCGGCTTCGTCGGCCGCGCGCGCATAGGCATGTATCTGCGCGGCGCTCAGTTGGTGACGAATCGCGTGGTTGCCGTCGCGCAAGGTCGCATCGCTGATCAGTATCATTGTGTGGCTCCTAGTCTGGCGGTTGCGTGCCGATGCGAGGCGACCGCGAGCGCCGCGCAATTGATGATGTCGAGATTGCCCGCGTACTCGGGCAGATAGTCTCCGCGCCCGCGCACGGTGAGGCTGATCGTGATCCTTCCCTGGCTCTCGATCGGCTCGACGACGAGCCGGTAGCCGGGCACGTATTCGCGGACCTTCTCGACCATGTCGGCGACGCACGCGCGCACGCGGTCGAAATCGCGATAGCGCGCGTACGCATAGAGCGTCGTCTGCATCCGCACGCCGGGCTCGGCCGGATTGATGTTGAGGATCGCCTTCGTCTTCTTCGCACCGCTGAACTTCGCGAGCGCGTACTCGGTCGTCGTCATGTATTCGTCGATGTTCTCGCGCGTCGCGATGCCGGCGCTGCGCGACGCGATCGCCGACACCACCTCCAGGTATTCGATCTCGTCGACCGCCTGCTTCAGCGCATACGCGAGCGGCAGGCTCGCCTGCCCGCCGCAGGTGATCAGGTTCACGTTCTGCTCGGCGCCGATGTCGTCCAGATTGATGCACGGCACGCACAGGCGGCCGAGCTTCGCAGGCGTCAGATCGATCACGAACTTGCCCGCGTCGGAGAAGAAGCGGTTGTTGACCTTGTGCGCTGCGGCCGACGTCGCGTCGAACACGAGGTCATACGCATCCTCGTGCGCCTTCAGGAAGTCGAGGCCGTCGCTCGACGTCTCGACGTTGCAGCTACGTGCGAGCTTCAGCCCCTCGCTGTTCGCATGGCGTCCGACGACGAATTTCAGATCGAATTGTTCGGATGCCTTGACTTTGAACATCAGGTCGAGCCCGATGCTGCCCGACCCGAGGATCGCCACCCGCGTGCGCGATGACTTGTTCTTCATGTTCCGCTCTCCTGCGTCAAATGACCCATGCGCGCCGCCGGCTCGCGCATGCCGTTCGGCCCGTTCCGCGCGGCGCGCGCGAGCACGCGCTCCAGCTCGCGGCCGACTTCGGCGAGCACGCCGCTTTCCTCTGCGTGCATAAAGAAATGGCCGCCGGAAAATCCGACATAGCGCACGGCCCCGAGCGTTTCCGCGAGCCAGCCTGACAGCCCGGCGTCGCTCACGAGACCGTCGTTCGAGCCGTGCAGCACCAGCATCGGACAATCGAGCGGCGTCGACTCGACGTAGCGGTACGTCGCCGAAATCGTCAGGTCCGCGCGCAGCCGCGGCAGCCAGAGATCGCGCAGCGCGGGATCGGCGATCAGCGCATCGGGCGTGCCGTTGTAATCGCGCACCGCGGCGATGAACGCATCGTCGGGCAGCGTCTGAATGCCCGCGTCCCGCCACCTGAAGCGCGGCGCGCTGCGGCCCGACGCGACGAACAGCAAAGGCTGCGCGAAGCCGCGTGCGCGCAGCAGGTGCGCGAGATCGAAGGCGATCAGCGCGCCCATGCTGTGGCCGAAGAACGCATACGGCAGATCGAGCAGCGGCGGCACGATGTCCGCGAGCGCCTCGACGACCGGCTCCGCTTGCTCGATCAGCGGCTCGCCGAGCCGATACTCGCGGCCGGGCAATTGCACCGCGACGACTTCGACCCAATCCGGCAAGCCGCCCGGCCAGCTCCGGAAGATCGACGCGGTCGCGCCCGCATAGTGGAAGCAGAAGAGCCGCATGCGCGCGTTTTGCGCTTCGTGAACGATCAGCCACGGCGAATCGACTGCGGCTTCGCGCGCGCTCATGCCCGTGCTCCGTCGCGCGACGGCACCGGCACGGGCGTGAGCCAGTTCCACTTGTCCGCGTGCGTGCCGCGCACGACACCGAAGTACTGATCCTGGATCGCCTTCGTCACGGGGCCGCGCTTGCCGCTGCCGACCGGCATCCGATCGACCGAGCGCACCGGGCAGATCTCGACTGCGGTGCCCGTGAAGAAGATTTCGTCGGCAAGATAGAGCATTTCGCGCGGGATGCTCGTTTCCGTCACGGTGTAGCCGAGGTCGCGCGCGATCCGGATCACGCAGTTGCGCGTGATGCCGCTCAGGATGCTGCTGCCGATCGACGGCGTGAAGATCTCGTTCTTGTGGACGAGAAACACGTTCTCGCCGCTGCCTTCGCTGACAAAGCCGTTCGTATCGAGCGCGATGCCTTCGCTCATCCCGTTCTCATGCGCCTCCATCACGATCGCCTGGCCGTTGACGTACTGGCCGCCGATCTTCGCGAGCGTGCTAGCCGCCCCCGCGCCGTTGCGGCGCCAACTGCTGACCTGCACGTCGACGCCCTGCTGCAACGCCTCGTCGCCGAGATACGCGCCCCACGGCGTGGTGATGAGCAGCGCCTCGGCCGGACATTGACGTGCGTCGAGCCCGAGCGACTCGCCCGCGCCGCGATAGACGAGCGGCCGGATGTACGCGCTGCGCTGGCCGTTCGCGCGCAGCGTCTCGACCGTCGCTTCCATCCACTGCCCGACGCTCATCGGCGACGGAATCCGCGCGACCTTGCAACTGAACAGCAGGCGCTCGAAGTGCTCGCGGCCGCAGAGGATCGCCGCCTTGTCACCGATCTCGTACGCACGCACGCCCTCGAACACGCTCGTCCCGTAATGCAGCGCATGGCTCATCACATGCACCTGCGCACGCTCCCACGGCACCAGTTCGCCGTTCTTCCATACGTAGCTCGCTTTCATCGTTGTTGCGCTCCTCACATGACGTTGTATTGGTTGAATGCATCGACGACACTGCGCCCCTCGGCGATCGCGCCGCGAACCTTGCGCTCGAGCCGGTTCTTCGCGATCGCACGCGTGATCACCTCCTGCTCGGCTTCGCGTGGAATCACGCAGACGCCGTCGCCGTCGCCGAAAATCAGATCGCCCGGACGAATCCGCACGTGGCCGACGGTGATCGAGCAGCGATAGTCGACGACGTTGTGGCGGCCCTGCAGCCCGTATGCGTACGTGCCGTGCGCGAATGCCGGCAGATTCAGATCGAGGATCGTGTTCGCGTCGCGGACGTGCGCGTTGAGCACGACGCCTGCCGCACCGAGATTGCGCGCGCGCGTGACGAGCAGGTCGCCGAGCCGCGCAACCGCCGTCGGGCCGCCGCCCGCGATGTAGACCTCACCGGGGCGCAGCGCCTCGACCGATTCGAACAGCAATCCGAACGGTTTCGCGTCGTAGCGCTTGAGGCCGCCGTGCGGCACGGGCGGCTCGTCCTGCACCGGCATCGCGCGGCCGATCATCACCATGTCCCGCCGCAACGGCCGGATCTCCGGCGGCAGCATCGGGTAGGCGAACCCGAGCAGTTCCATCACGTCGCTGACGGGGCAGGTAGAGAGCTCGGCGCGCATCAGCGCGAACAGCTCGTCATCTGAATTCCACTGCGCCATTTGTCTGTCATCCGATTAGAGTGGAGCTCGCGTCGCTCAGGAGCGGCTCGAGCTCGCGGTTGATGTGGTCGAGCACCGACGCCTCTTCGTCGTGGATGAAGAAGTGGTCGCCGGCAAACCGGTACCGAGCGAAGCTGTGCTGCGTCTCGCCCGCCCAGCGGGCGAGACCCGCGTCGTGCACGAGACCGTCGGCGGCGCCGTGGAAGACGACGATCCGGCAATCGAGCGGCGCCTGCCGCTCATACCGATACGTCTCGAACACCGCGCCGTCCGCGCGTATCCGCGGCAGCAGCAGCTCGAGCAGCGCCGGGTCCTGCAGAATCGCGTCGGGCGTGCCGTTGCAGCCGCGCAGCACTTCGACGAACTCCGCGTCCGACAATCGATGCCGAATCACTTCCGGCTTCACGTCGGGCGCGTTCTGCGCGGACGCGATCAGCAAGCGCGGCTGCGGATAACCGCGCGCGCGCAGCACCCGCGCAACCTCGAAACCGATCAGCGCGCCCGTGCTGTGCCCGAAGAACGCGAACGGGCGGTCGAGCAGCGGAGCGAGCGCATCGACGAGCGGGGACGCGACGTCGTCCATCGCGTACAGCAGCGGCTCGTTCAGGCGATTCTCGCGGCCGGGCATCTGCACCGCGACGAGCTCGACGTCGTCCGGCAGCGCCTCCTCCCAGTGCCGGAAGATCGAGCCGCCGCTGCCCGCGTAGTGAAAGCAGAACAGCCGGATTCGCGCATCGGGTTTCCGTTCGTCGGCGCCGAACAGGAACCAGCGGGCCTCGCGTGCATTCATGTCGGCGCCGTCCATCGCTTACGCGACCGCCGCGACGGCGGCAAGCGGCTTCGTCACACGGTTATGGCCGTAACGGTCCTCGCCCGCCACCAGCACCGTCGAGTAGCGCTCGAGCGGCAGCACTTCGCCGAAGTGGTGGAACGAGTCCTGCCCCGCGTAGACCTTCACGTGCGTCGGCACGAAGCGCGTCGCCCAGCCGAAGCGCACCGAGTCCTTGCTCGTGTTCGGGTTCGAGCCGTGCATGCAGCGCGACGTGAAGATGAAGAACTGGCCCGGCTTCACCTCCATGTGCACCGCGCGCGACTCGTCCGGCTTCCAGCTCGGGTCGAGCTTCAGCTTTTCGTAGTCGTAGCCGTAGAAGCCCGATTTCTGGCCGTCGTCGAGCACGCGCTTGTTGAAGTTCTCCGGCTCGAACGGGATGTTGCGCTTCTCGTCGAAGTACCAGGTGCGATGGCTGCCGGGCATCAGCTTCAGGCAGCCGTTCTCCTTGGTCGCCTCGCTCATCGCGATCCAGGCGGTCAGTTCCCACGGCCGCCCTTCTTCCTCCGCCGTCGGCTCGAGCTTCTCGGTGCCTTCGAACTCGACGAAGCTCTGGGCCTGGTGCCAGTCGGTGCCTTCGTCCCCCGGGTATTTCGGGAACCACTCGGTGCGCCAGCTCAGCACGTCCGGCCCGAGGATGCTCGAGATCCGGTCGACGATCTTCGGATGGCTGATGATCTGGTTCAGCGAGAGCATGTCGAGATGGCGGTCGTAGTTGAGCTTGCTGTCCGGGAACGCCGCCTTCGCCGTGTCGAGCAGGTCCATCCGCACTTCTTCCCAGACGCGGGTCATCTCCTCCGGTTCGTACAGCGTGAAAGGGCCGGCGTAGCCGTTCTCGTAGAAGAATTTCTTCTCGGCTTCCGACAGGTAAAAACGCTTTTGCATATCAGTTCTCCTAAATATGGCGTAAAGAGCCATGTCCTGAAAAATCCGCTTGTCGCGGCCGCCGCTTGCGCGGCCCTTGCAATGCCCTGCGGGATCAGCCCGCGACCGGGGCCGCTGCGCTGCTCATTTCGCGCAGCGTATCGATCTCGGCGCTCAACGCCGCCACCGTCGAGCGCGTCTTGTCGAAAAACAGCCTCGGCGACGGCGCGACGCCCGTCTGCGCCTTGATCTGCTTGAGCACTTCGACGAGATTGAGCGAATTGCCGCCGACGTCCAGAAAACGGGTATCGCCCGTCACCTTCTTGACGCCGACCACGCTCTCCAGAATCTGAATCAACATCGTTTCGGTATTCATGAATTCACTTCCTCCTGGTTACTTTCGTTGATGCGGTGTTGCAATATCGACAGAAGCGCTTTGCGATCCGTCTTTCCCGACGACAACTGCGGAAACTGCTCGAGAACCGTGACGTGGCGGGGCACCATGTAGGCGGGCAGTTCCGCCGCAAGGCGCTGCCTGATTTCGTCGACCTTGCGGCCGGCGTCGAGCGACGCGCCGCGATCGAACAGCACGCCGGCGGCGAGCAGCGTCTCGCCGTAGCGCGATTCGAGCAGCACCACCTCCGATCCGTACACGTGCGGCACGCTGTTGATGACCCGCTGGATTTCGCTCAAATGAATCCGGTAGCCGCCGATCTTCACTTCGTTGTCCTTGCGGCCCATGTAGTACAGGCTGCCGTCGGCGAGATACGTGCAGACGTCGCCCGTCCGGTAGAACGGCACGCCGTCGAGGCGCACGAGCCGCGCCGCCGTTTCCTCCGGCAGATTCCAGTAGCCCTGCATCACCTGCGTGCCGCCGATCATCAACTCGCCCGGCACGCCCGGCGCCGTGATTCGGCCGCCGCCTTCGTCGACGAGCAGCGCTCGCACATGCTCGAGCGGCTTGCCGATCGGATAGAGCGTGCGCCGCTCCGGCTCGATCTCCCGGATCACGTGTGCGGTCGCCGCGCAGGTCGCCTCGGTCGGACCGTATGCGTTGATTACCTGCACGCCCGCGTTCTTCCTGAGCCAGCGCTGGATCGTCTTCACGTCGGGCACGTCGGTGCCGGTGAGGATCGTCTTCAGATGCGGCAGCGGCGCGGATTCGAATTCTTCCGCCTGCGCGATCAGGCCGAGCATCATCCCCCACGCGGAAAAGTGCGTGACGTCGTGCGCGCGGATCGCGTCGAACAGCAGATCGGGCGCGTTCACGTCGTCGTGCACGTACAGCGAGGCGCCCTGCGCAAGCGGAAACAGCATGTCCATCAGGTACACGTCGAAATTCAGCGGCGAGAAGCTCGCGCAGCGCGATTGCGACGTGACGTCGTAGACGGAGCGCGTCCCCTCGAAGAAGTCCACGATGCTGCGATGGTTGATCAGCACGCCCTTCGGGCGGCCGGTCGAGCCCGACGTGTAGATGCAGTACGCGATCGCGCTCTCGTCGAGCCGCGGCAGCGGCAACGGCTGCACGAGCGCGTCGAGCCGCGGCGAATCGTCGTCGGCGAGGAGCCGATCGAGCTCGCTCAGCGGCACGATCGGCGCGGCGCACGGCAGCGCGTGCTCGATCGCGTCGATCAGATCTTCGTCGGCGATCACGAGCGCCGGCGCGACGTCGTGCAGGATGTAGCGAAGGCGGTCGGCCGGCATGCGCGGATCGAGCGGCACGTGCACGCAGCCCGCCTTGAACACGCCGACGATCGCCGCGACGAGCAGCGCGCGGCGGCTCGCGAGCATCACGATGCGCTCGCCGGGGCGGCAGCCCAGATCCTGCAGGCGCAACGCGAAGCGAGTGCTGAAACGGTCGAGATCGGCGTAGCCGAGATCGCCGCGAGAATCGGACAGCGCGCATTTGTACGGCGTCGCGAACGCATGAGACTGGATTGCTTGAATGATGTGTCTGGCCATCTGGCTGAATCCTCTTTGCGATGTCTCTTCACGGGCACCTTCGAGATTCAGGCGGCATTGCGCACCGGCAGACGGCGGAACGACACGGCATGCGCGCTCGCGCTGCACGTTCGTTCGTCAACGACTACCGGCCCCTCGTCGTTTCACTGCTTGCTGCTTTCTCTCTGACTGCTGGCTGCTTTTTTTCGAATCGCTCGCCGATGTGCCGTCGATTCCCCCCAAGGAGCGGATTCACGTGTGCGCGGCGTCGCATCGAATGCGTGTCGTTCGTCGCCGCATTCAATGGTTGATAGGCTAGATGAAATTCCCTGCGGAAATACTTAGATTACTTCCGGAATATGTGCATGCCATTTCATCGCAATTGGAGAATAAGCATCGAGGCAGATATTTAAGCGCTTATTGATTTTTATTTTTGGTCGCACAATCATTTTCGGCGACTCAATCAATTGGCCGGCGTGAAGCCACTGCGCGCGCCAAGTGCGCATTGCGACGAATGAAAGGCCGTGTCGCGCTGCGTTTTACGCGTGCCCAAAGCTGTCGAAATGGAGATCGATGCGAACCAGGCGTATTCGCCGATTGGTTGGCCGCCATTTCGGCTGTGCTCGCGATGCAATCGAAAGCGTTCTATTTCACCGGCCAATAATCGACGAACGATGACGATGCGATATGCGGCGAAGCTCCCGTGTGGCGGCAATGGACAGCATGTGCGCACTGCCGCGCTTCGCATGTCTTGCGCGGAAGCGTCCGCGCGGATTCGGCAGCATGCGTCGTGACGTGGGCATCGGCGCGACGCGTTGCTCGACGACGGGCATTCGTTCGACCGCCCCTATCGGCCGACGAAGCCGACCATTCGTGTCCGAAGGCGGCGAGGCCATGCCGCCGTCATCCTTCGACGGCCTGCTTGAGCCGCAGCAGCGCCTGATCCCACTGTCGACCGATCGTCTCCAGCGCCGCGCGCGCGACGTC
The DNA here is from genome assembly GCF_001546925.1 of Burkholderia sp. MSMB1588. Taxonomy (NCBI): domain Bacteria; kingdom Pseudomonadati; phylum Pseudomonadota; class Betaproteobacteria; order Burkholderiales; family Burkholderiaceae; genus Burkholderia; species Burkholderia sp. MSMB1588. The sequence continues at coordinate 265,511 of NZ_CM003770.1, forward strand.
GATCCGCGCGGGATCGAAGCTCCACAGCCGCTCGCGCCCGACCTTCGCGTCGCGCACGAGCCCCGCTTGCGCGAGCACCAGCAGATGCTGCGTGACCGACTGGCGCGTGATGTCGGTGCCTGCGGTGATCTGCGCGATCGACAGCGCCGTGCCGGCGCACAACGCGGCGACGATCCGCAGGCGAGTTTCGTCGCCGAGCGCAGCGAACACCGCCGCGCAATCGCGCAACTGCGCACGCTTGAGCGGTGCGCGCGACGGCCGGCCGTCAGCGCGCGTCGACATGCGCGGCAATGTTCGTCATCTGCTCGTCCCAGCCGCCGCTGTTCATCCGGAATGCGTCGGCGCGGCGCTCGATCGGCAGCTTGTCGAAGCCCGATTCGACGACGGTGAGCAACGTGCCGCCTTCGACGTCGGCAAGCTCGAATGTGACGAGCGTCGGCGCCTCCTGCGAGTAGTCGACGGCCGGATCGACTGCGGCGGGATGCCAGCGATACGAGAAACGATGCTCCGGCTCGATCCGCTCGATCCACATCTGCAACACCAGATGCTCATAGCCGGGGTACATGATGCGGCCTTCCACGCGCCGCCCCGCTTCGAACGCCTGCCCTGCCAGATCGACGCGAAACCACGCGCCGAATTCGTCGGCGTTCGTCAGCGCGCGCCAGACCCGCGAGCGCGGCGCATTCAGCACGATCCGCCTTTCGATACGATCGGTCGATGTGTTCATATGCAGCCTCCTGGCTGCATATTAGGCAGCGCCTCCGTGAAATGCAAGGAAATGGCTGCATATTCGAGGCTCGCGCGCCGGCTCGTTCCGCCCGTGCGAACGCGACGGCTGACGCGCGACATGCAACGTCCGCGCATTCGGGCTCAGCTCAGCAAGCCGGCCGCGACGTTGACCGACAGCCCGAGCACGGCCATGTTGAAGTAGAACGACAGGATCGATTGTGCGAGCGCCGCGCGCCGGATCGATCGCCCGCGCAGCGATACGTCCGACGTCTGCGACGCAACCGCGATCGTGAACGAGAAGTAGAGGAAATCCCAGTAATCGGGCTCGAGCTCGCGATCGGGAAACGCCATCGCGCGCGCCTGCGTCGGCGAGAGATAGTAGAGCCGCGCATAGTGCAGCGTGAAGATCGTCGGAATCAGGAACCATGCGCCGAACATCGTCGCGCCCGTCACCGCGTAATGGCCGAGGCCGGAGCGGAACCCGACGCTCTTCACGCTGACGAGCTCGAGCACGATCGCCGCGATGCTCGCGACCGTTGCAAAACAGATGATGGTCAACACGATCGTCGCGTTCTCGTCCTCGCGCATCGCGATCTCGCGCACCTTGCGATGATGCGCGCGCACCATCCTCACCCACATCAGCGCGAGATACAGCCAGATCGTGCAATCCCAGCCGATCAATGCGCGCGCGAACGGCCGCAGCGGATACGGGAACAGCAGGCCGAACGCGACGCCGGCAGCGGCCGCGATCATCATGCGCGGACGATTGCGCAGCACTTGCGGGTAGAACGTCATGGTTGTTCGTCGAAACGATCGAAAGTCGGGTGAAAGACAGCGCCGCTGCTGCGGCTCGGTAAAAACCGCGCCGCGGCAGCGGCGCGTCGCAGCGATTATCGTCATGTTCTCCCGCTGCGCCAAGCGCGGCTGTGTCCTAAGATGGGCGAATGGACACCGCTCCCCTGATCCGTCGCCATACCGCGAACCATGCCGGCCGCGATTTCGTCGTCGGCGATCTGCACGGCTGCGTCGACCCGCTGCGCGCGCTGCTGCACACCGTGCGCTTCGATCCGGCACGCGACCGGCTGTTCTCGGTCGGCGACCTCGTCGACCGCGGCGCGCAGTCGGAGGCAGCGCTCGCGCTGCTCGATCGCCCGTGGTTTCATTGCGTGCTTGGCAATCACGAGGACGCGCTCTGCTCGGTCGCGGACGGCAAGCTGCCGATGAGCGTGTGGAAGCGCATCGGCGGCGAATGGGCGGCCGACCTCCCCGCCGGGACGCTCGAGCGCTACGCCCGGCGGCTGCGCGAGTTGCCGCTCGTGCGCGTCGTCGGCGAAGGCGACGAGCGCTTCAACGTGCTGCACGCGGAATTCTTCGGCAGCGACGCCGATCTCGACCGCGGCGACTACGCGCCCGACGTGATCACGCGGCTGCTGTGGGGCCGCGAGCTTGCGTACGGGCGCACCGACCCGGCCGCGCGGCAGATCGGTCTATCGACCACCTACTGCGGCCATACGCCGATGCACGACGTCGTGCGCATCGGCGCGCAGACGTTCGTCGACACGGGCGCGTTCGATCCGTCGGGCCGGCTCACGCTGCTCGATGCGAAGAGCGGCGAAAGCTGGTCGATGTCGGTCGCGGCCGCGCGCCATCAGGGCGCCGCCGACGTGCCGCTGCCGTGACGCGCGGCGGCTGAGCCGGCCCTCGACGTCGCGACGCAACCACACCGCATGCCGTGCGCGAGCTCAGCCGACCTGATTCAGCTCGAACACCGCATCGACCGCCGCGCCGTTCCAGTTGTATTCGAGATACGCCGCGTGGCGGCAATCGTGCAGCAACGTCGTCCTGAACGCGGCGAGACATTCGCCGCCCGGGTCCCGCACCGACGGATACGCGACGCCCGCGCCGCCCGCGTCGCGCACCACGCGGCCGAACGCCTGGCCGGCCGAGTAGTCGACGAGATCGAGGAGCGCCGGATCGCGCTCGCGCCACATGCGCACGTCGGCGACCTCGCCCTGCGCGGCCACCGTGTAGAGACGCATCTGCTGGCGCATCGGCGGCTCCTTCGTCGCGGCGAGGAACAGCGACGTGTGATAGCGCGTCTCCGCGATCGCCGTATTGCGCGCGCGGGCGCAATAGAACACGCCATAGCTGCCGTCCGAGAAACGGCTGCCGTTCGGATTCAGGTGCGTGAACGCCGCCATGATCGGCCCGTAACCGGGCCCGAAGCGCCGCTCTTGCGGCGGCACGAGCTCGAGCATGCCGACCTCGGTCCGCACGCGATCGTTGGTCAGCGCCTCGAGTGCGTAGAGCGCGTCGAAATCCTCGGCCGAGGCGACGCGGTCGAACAGGTTGATCGCGGGAAAGCGCGTGGGAATCACGCGGTAGGCGGGCGTCCAGTCGAGCGCCGCGGTGGGCCAGTTCGTCTGCCGTTCCGGAGAATTCACGCCCATCCGCCTCGCGCCGCGTCGAGATATTGCCGCACCGCGACGAGATCGCTGACGTTCCCCGCGAGCATCCGGTCGAGCGCGCGCCGGCCGTTGAACGGCGCGGCGTCGTTCGGCCGCTTGACCCACGCATCCGCCGCGGCCGGCTGCGGCAGCAGGATCTGCAGCGCCTTGTAGATGCCGAGTACGAGCGACAGGCGCTCGAGCGTATCATGCGTGAGGCGCGCGGTTTGCGGCGACGCCTTCCATTTGAAGAACGTCGAACGGCCGGGCGAGCCCAGCAGGACAAGCTGCTCGTCGGTCGACAGATCCCAGTCGCGCGCGATATTGAAAAACGCGCGCAGACCGGCCGCCGACATTTGCTCGACTGTCGCCGCCGGCGGATTCGGAAACGGCTTCAGGGCGGGACGGGACATGGCGGTTAGTCTCGAAATGAATCTACTAACAAGATTAGTCCATTTCGGGATCTTTGCAAGAAAAATGATGGCGGAACCGAATAAGCTGCGGATTGGGGTTTGATGGGGTCTGAGTTGAATGGCCGTCGTCCAGGCCGCGTTGTCCCGGTCGTTGTCGGCCGCTGCGGCGGCTGCCTGCCTCCGCCCGCACGCCTTCCGTGCTGGTTCTCTATCCGTCTCTCGCGCAATCGCCCCGCCTACGGTCCCACGAATTCGCGGCGACGGCGAATCGCCGGCATTTGCTCACGCCGGCTTGGCGCCGTCGAGGTCGACGGGCGGCAGCGTCTGCGCGGCGCGCGCCTGCGTCGCCTCGACGATGCCGTCGACGCGCGCGAGATGGTGCCGATTGTCGTGGTCCCACGGATGGAAGCCCGGCCGGAAGAAGCTCAGCCACTCGCGCGCGATCCCCGGAAACATTCCCCGCCGCGGACCGTACAACAGACAGACCACGCGCCAGAGGCCGCGCACGCTCTTGTCCGACGTCCGGTCCCAGCGGATCAGTTGCGAATGGATCAGGAACACGTTCGGCCAGAACGTCATCGTCGTCAGCAAATACACGCCGACGCGAATCAGGTAGCGCTTCGGCCCCGGCTTCATCACCATGTTCCAGACGTCGAACGACACCGCCTTGTGCTCGGTCTCCTCGAGCGCGTGCCACAGCCACATCTGCCTGTAGCCTTCGTGCGAGCCGGCGAGCGCGGCGGGCTCGGTCAGCAGCCAGTTGGCCAGCATCGCCGTATAGTGCTCGGCCGCAACCGTATGCGCGAGCTGCACCGAATGCGGCAGCACCTTCTTCATCCAGCCCGTCACCTTCCATACGCGCCTGTCGACCGTGCGCGCCGGCAGCCGGTTCGCCTGCATCAGTTCGTTGTACTCGACGTGCTCGCGCGTGTGCATCGCCTCCTGGCCGATGAAGCCGAGCACCTGTTGCTTCAGCACGGGATCGTCGATCCGGTCGCGATAATTGCGCACCGAATCCATGAAGAAGCGCTCGCCCGCCGGAAACAGCAGCGACAGCGCGTTGAAGAAGTGCGAGACTTGCGAGCCCTGCCCGTGCCAATTCGTCGCGCGCTCGACCGGCAGATTGAAGCGCAGGTCGCGACGCACGGGCATGACGAACACCGGGTCCGTCGACTTCGCGGGTCGATTCATCCACGTCTCCTCATATCTTCGATTTGCCGGGCCGGCGGCGGCGCGCAAGCCGATCGTATGGTCGCTCGCCCAAACGATTCGCCGTCGATACGCCCGCCCGGGGATCGCGCGCCGAAAACTGCCGCCGACCTTTACATTAATAACTGAAACAATATGGCGAGGAGCCGTGGATAAGCAAGGCGCGAGTTAGTGGCGGTCTTCCAAACGCGCAGGCGCGCGGCAAGCGCCGGGCCGCGAAACCTGCACGAAGCCGGCCCGCCGGGAAATTCGGTCGAGATCGTGCGGCTCCCCTACAATAGCGGATCATTTCGATCCTTCAGGAGCAATTCATGGCAGTCGTCACCACCGAATCGGGCCTCAAATACGAAGACCTGACCGAAGGCGCGGGCGCCGAGGCGCGCGCGGGCCAGACGGTGAGCGTGCACTACACGGGCTGGCTCACCGACGGCCAGAAGTTCGATTCGAGCAGGGACCGCAACGATCCGTTCGCATTCGTGCTCGGCGGCGGCATGGTCATCAAGGGCTGGGACGAAGGCGTGCAAGGGATGAAGGTGGGCGGCGTGCGCCGCCTGACGATCCCGCCGCAGCTCGGCTACGGCTCGCGCGGCGCGGGCGGCGTGATTCCGCCCAACGCGACGCTCGTGTTCGAAGTCGAACTGCTCGGCGTCTGACGCCGGCATCGCCCCGTCGCCAGCGTTCGCCGGCCGTCGCTCGATCATGACCCGCCCCGCTTCGCCCACCCTGTCGCTGCGCCGTTACGGCGTCGTGCGGGAGTCGGACGTGCACGACTTCCATCAGATCGTGCTCGGTGTCGACGGCGCGATGACGATGACGGTCGACGGCGTCGACGAACGGATCGACTGCCGCTCCGCGTGGCTGATTCCGGCCGGATCGCGGCACGACTACGCGGGGCTCGCCCACAACAGCCAACTGGTGCTCGACTTGCCGCCCGGCTCGCTCGCGGTGCCCGAGCGGCTGTTCGAGCGCCCCAAGACGATGGCGATCGCCCCGGGCCTCACGATGCTCGTCGGCGAATTCGCGTCGCGACTCGCGCGCGGGCCGCGCGTCGACACCGCATCGGCCCGGCGCCTGCACTGGCAAGCAGCCGCGCGGCTATGCGACGCGCTCGTCGGCGAACTGGGCGGCGCGCCGGCGCAGCCCGCCGTCGGGCTCGACTTCGCGCGCATCGATCGCTGGCTGCGCGCGCATCTCGCTCAGCCGCTGCGCATCGCCGATCTCGCCGCGCATTGCGGATTCGGCATGCGCCGCTTCCATCAGCTCTTCTGCGAAGCGTTCGGCGAGACGCCGCATCGCTATCTGCAGCGGCTGCGGCTCGACGCCGCCGTCGTATTGATGGGGGATCCGAAACGTTCGCTGACCGACATCGCGAGCGAAGTCGGTTTCGCCGATCAGAGCGCATTCACGCACGCGTTCACCAAACGGTTCGGACTCGCGCCCGGCCGGTGGCGCAGCGATCAACCCGCCGCCCGAATCGCCTCCTCGTAGACCTCCGCGACACGGCGCGCAATCACCGTGTTGTCGAAATGCGCGCGCGCGTATTGCCGGCATGCGTCCGCATCCGGCAGCACGAGCGAGCCGGACAGCGCGGCCGTCAACCCGTCCGCGATCGCGGCCGCGCCGATCTCCGGCAGCACGAGCGCCTCGGACAGGCCCGCGACCGCCTCCGGCAGCCCGCCGACGGGTGTCACGAGCACCGGCGTGCCGGACGCGAGCGACTCGACGGTGATGAGCCCGAAGCCTTCGAGCGCGACGGTCGGCACGACGCTCAGCGTCGCCGCGCGGTACAGCGCGGCCAGATGATGGTCGGGCACGAAGCCGAGCAGCTTCACGTTGTCGCCGAGCTCGGCATCGTCGATCCGTTCCTGCAATTCGCCTTCGAGCCGCCCCTTGCCGGCAATCAGCAGCAGCACGTCCGGATGCCGACGGCGCACGGTCTTCACCGCGTCGATCAGATCCTCGAGCCCCATGCGCCGCACGAGCCGCCGTACCGCGAGCACGATCGGCCGGTCCTGCGGCAGTTGCAGCTTGCGACGCGCGTCGGCGGACGTCATCGGCAGATCGAATTGCGTGGTGTCGACGCAACCGGGCACGACGCGCACGCGCGCCGGATCGACGTTGTAGCGCGACGTGAGAATCTGCCCGAACGCGCGCGACAGCACGATGAGCCGCGACGAGCGCGCGTAGACCGCCTGCTCGAGCCGGTGCTTGACCTTCTGCCCGATCGAATCCGCGCCCTCGACGTGGCTCTCGTCGGCCCACGGGCCCTGGAAATGCGACACCTGCGGGATGCCGCGCGTCACGTCGAGCCCGGGGAACGTGTACAGCGCGAAATGCGACGATACGACATCGGGCCGCTCGATGCGGACCACGTCGCGCAGCGCGTGACGCGCGGCGATCATCCGGCGCGGCAGCGACGACGTCGCCGGTCCGAAGCCGCGGATCGCGCCGCCCGTATCGGCCGCGACGCGCTCGGAGCCCGCGACGACGCCGCGCACCGCGACACCCGCGCCCGGCAATGCGCCGACGAGCGAGTAGTACATGCGATCGAGCCCGCCCGCCCGCTCGGGAAACCAGTGCATGCCGATTTGCAGCGACTTGATCGACGTTCCGGTGTGCTTCATCACGATGGCTCCTGCGTCACGACATGCTCGGCGCCGGCGAGCGACGGCGACTGCGACGACTGGCGCAGCCGCCGATACAGCGCGATGTACTGCGCGCCCATGCGCGCCCAGCCGAATCCCTCCATCAGCCTGCGCGCCGCGTCGCCCATCGCGCGGCACGCGTCGCGCGAGCGCGCGAGGCGTTCGATCGCGTGCGCGAGCGCGGCCGGATCGTCCGGATCGTCGAGCACGATCCCGCACTCCGGCGTGATGATCTCCGCGCCGCCCGCAGTGCGCGCGGTCACGACAGGCAACCCCGCCGCCATCGCCTCGAGCAGCGACAGGCTCATCGCTTCGTAGCGCGAAGGAAACACGTACGCGTCGACCGACGACATCAGCGTCGGCATGTTCTTCACAAGCCCGAGGAAATGCACGCGCGAATCGATCTTCAGCGCGCGCGCCTCGCCCGGATACGGACTGCCGGGCAAATAGCCCGCGACCGCGAGATGCACGCTCGACGGCAGATGCGCGAGCGCTTTCAGCACGGTGCCGAGATTCTTGCGCGGCGTGCGCAGATCGCCGACGAACAGCAGCATGAACGGCTCGGCCGGCAGGCCGAACGCGCTGCGATCAGGCGCCGCGTTCGCGAACGCCTGCGCGTCGACGCCGTTGTAGATGACGCCGATCCGCTCGCCGTCGATACCGATCTGCCGGATCTCGTCGGCGACCTTCTGCGACACGGCCGTGATCGCGCGCGCGCGCCGGTACGCCCAGCGTTCGAGCAGCGTGTTGGCGCGCGTATAGACGTACTGATACGCGGACCACATCCCCTTCGACAGGCCGAACGGGTAGTAGCGGCTCGCGAACCAGCCGCTATGGACGAAGTGGGCGGTGTTCACGTCGGCGCGCACCCACGAGATGAAGCCGTTGACGTGCAGCACGTCGTATGCGTCGCGATGACGGCGCAGCCACCATGCGCTCTTGATCGCGAACACCTGCTGCTTGACGAGGTTCGACGGCCAGAAGCGGCCCGCCTTCACGGCGATCCAGCGCACGCGCGCATCCGCGAGCAGCTCGGGCGCGACGTGCGACGCGACGAGCGTCACCTGGTAGTTTTCCGCGAGCGCCGCTCGCGCGATCTCGTAATTGACGCGTCCCTGGCCGTCGTTATGGCGCACGACGTGCGTGACGATGGCGATTCTCACTGGTCGGCTCCCGGAAAACGCGCGGCGCTCGCGCGTTGCAGCTTTTGCCAATGCGCCGCGGACAAGATCGAAAATATGCTCATGAACAGCAACAGCCCTCCCGTGCCGATGAACGAATTGGTAAAGACGAGCATCGCGAAGACAGACAAACTGAGACTCAGGCACGCGGCGGCGAACTTGTCGCGCCGCAGCCGCAACGATGCGCGCAGCGCGCGGCCGAGCAGCCAGACGAGCCCGAGCAGATAGAGCAGCGTGCCGGGCCAGCCGAGCACGAACGGCACGTTCATCACGCCGCTGTCGAAGCTGCCGTACTTGCCGAGGCTGCCGCCGTCGCTCGACAGCTTCGTCGACGCGCCGGTCGCGCCGAGGCCCTCGCCCGCGACGTCGGTAAACGCAGTCTGCGCGAACGTCGCGTAGAACTTGTTGCGGTCGTCGTAGCTGCGGTCGTCCTTCAGGTTCGTGATCGACTGCAGGCGCTGGCCGAGACGGTCCGCCACCGGCCCGACGGTCAGGAGCGGCACGCACAGCGCGGCCAGCACGACTGCGCTGCCGATGATCCTCACGCGCACGCGATTGCTCGATTTCGCGAGCTGGATCGCGAGCGCGATCACCCAGCCGCCCCACGTCGAGCGCACGAGACACAGGCAGAACGAAATGAAGCCCGCGGCGCCCGCGATCCAGCGCACGCGCTCCGTCGCGGCGATCATGAACACGAGCGCGCCCATCATCGCGAACGCGAACGGCCCCGACGAATTCATCGTGCTGAACACGCGCACGCCGTACGGCACCGGATCGCCCTGCGAATTCATCTGCGAGCCGATCATCCACAGCGCATCCCATTTCGGCATCGCGAAGAACTGCACGATTCCATAGACGCCCATCACGAGCATCCCCCAGACGAACGTCGACAGGATCACCTTCCGGTACTCGGGGTAGTCCCGCGAATGAACGGCGATGTGAAAGCCGATCAGCACCGGGTAGAGCCAGTTCGCGAGGTCGTAGGTGGCGGCGAGCGGCCCGCTCGACACGACGCCGACGAGAAACGCGTATATCAGGCCGAACAGGATCAACAGCACCGGCAGCCCGCGTCGCTCGGCGAGCACGCGGTAGTGGCGCAGCAAGCCGAGCCCCGCGATCATCGTGACCGCGAGCGGCGCGATCTGGATCAGGCTCGTCGGCGTATAGGCGCCCTTCGACCAGTCGGCGAGGCGGCGCACCTCCGGGCTCAGGAACCACATCCACCACATGAAGCCGACATAGCGCGCCGGGCTCATGAAATACAGCCACAAGCCGGCCGCGACCGCGAGACATGGAAAGCCGTACGTGAGCAGCGTGCCCTGATGCGCGGCGATCAGCAGCGCCGTGACGGTCCACAAGCCTGCCTGCGCGACCCAATGCTTCGGATCGCTCAGCAGTTTGCTGCGGCGCGCGCCGCCGCCGGATGCGGGAACGGGCAGGGTCGTCGCGCTCATCGCAGCCGTCCTCAACCGTTCGAGCGCGAACGCGAATCGGCGAACGACAGCGCCGCCTCGGCCGCCTGTTGCGCGCGGCGGCGCGTGAGCAGATCGCGCGTGATCCGCGCGTGCTGCGCGGCGAACTGCTGCGTCGTCAGATCGCGTTCCCGCAACCGGCGCGCGGCCGCCTGCGCGCGCGCGAGCGCCTGGTCGGGCCGCGCGGCGAGCGCGTCGGCCGCGCGCCGCAGCGCGGGCGCGTCGAACGGCTGCACGTAGGTCGCGGTGCCGTGCGGGAAATAGTCGCGCAGCCCGCCGACGTCGGTGACGATCATCGGCTTGCCGACGGCCGCCGCCTCGAGCATCACCGTGATGCCCGACGCGTGATGGTTCGGCCGCAGCGGCACGACGATCAGATCCGCCCAGTCGTACAACTCGCGCTGCTTGACGATACCCGACGCGGGCGCGATCTCGACGTTCGGCGCATGCAGCGCGCGCGGAATCCGGCGGCGCGTCGCGAGCCGCACGTCGTAGCGCGAATCGCCGCCGAACGCGGCGACGAACGTCTTCCAGTCGCGATCGCGATCGTTGCCGATCGCGGCGATGCGCAGCGGCCGGTGCGGCGACCAGGCATCCGGCGCGCCAATCGGGAAATCCTGCGTGTTCAGCCCGTAGTACACCTGCAATGCGTCGCGCCGCAGGTAGCGGCGGCACAGCTCGGCGTTGTTGCGCGCGAGCGTCGTCAGCACGTCCGCGCGGCCGATCAGCTTCCGGTACGCCCAGCGGCGCACGAAGCCATAGCCGGGCCATTTGTCGAGCAGCCAGACGCTTTGCGCGAGCAGCAGCGGCCTCGCGCCGCGCGCGCCGGACAGCTTCAGCACGAACGCGGCCGCAAGATGCTCCTGCTCGGTGTGCGTCCAGATCACGTCGGATTCCAGCAGCTCGGCGCGGTTGCGCCATGCATGCATCAGATCGAAGCCGAGCGCGTACTTCAGCGCGCGGCGGCCGATGCCGACGAGCCGACCCTCGCGCGCGTCGCGCGAATACGTCAATGCGAACTCTTCGGACTCCGCATGGTGATAGCCGTACAGGCAGCCGATATCGTCGCCCTTGCGATAGGTACGCGGATCGGCGCCGTAAAACAGATGAACGTGAACCTTCGTGACGGTCATGCGAAAACTCCAGCCCGAATCGATTGAATCTGCAACGTGTCGCTCATTGCGCAACGCCGGCGTGAGGCGCGGGCGCCATGCGTCGCGCGTCGTGCGCGCCTTGCCGCACCGCGCGCCAGCGCGCGCGCATGCTCGCGCCGTTCTTCGCCGCGGCGGTCAGCACGACGTGCACGAACCCCGGATACGCACGGGTGCCGACGAACGTCCACCACCACCATGCGATCTCGCGCCGCATGGGCGGCAGATGCTCGCGCAACGTCAGATGCAGGTTGTACGCGGCGTTCGACAGCGCGGCCATCGACGCGGCGTCGCGGCGGTCGTCGTCGAAGCGCTCGGCCGGGTAATGGTCGACCGCGACGGCCGGGTCGTAGACGAGCTTCCAGCCCGCGCGCTTCACGCCCATGCTGAACGACGTGTCGTTGTGCGTCTGCGCGCCCGCGCCGCGAAGGCGCGTGTCGAAGCGCAGGCCCTCGATCGCCGCGCGGCGGTAGCTCATGTTCGCGCCTTTCAGCGTATCGACTTCGCGCGCGCCGCCGACGCCGAGATGATGATTGCCGATGATCTTGCCCGACATCGTGAGCCTGCCGACGAGCGACTGCTCGCCGTCGAGCAGCCGGCCTTTCTCGTGCACCCAGTCGCGGCCGCCCACGGCGCCGACGCGCGGATCGGCCGCGAAAATCGTGCCGATCCGCTCGATCCAGTCGGCGCGCGGCGCGGCGTCGTCGTCGGTAATCGCTACCACGTCGCCGCGCGCGGCGTCGAGCCCGCGGTTGAGCGCAGCCACCTGTCCCGGCACGTCGACCGTCACGATCCGCAGCGCGAGCGCGCCGCATACGCCCGGATCGGCGAGCCGCTCGTGCGTCGCGTCGTCGTCGGGGCGCGCGACGATGATCACCTCGTCGGGCGCGACGCGCTGCCGCTGCAGCGCGACCAGACAGCGCGCGAGATCCGCGGGACGCCGGTAGGTCGGCACGAGTACGGAAATTTTCATCGTCACCTCGTCGATCGAAGAAGAGCCCGCGTCATGCGTTCAGATATTCGTGCACGGCCGCATAGCCGCGGCCGTAGCCGCGCGTGCGCGCCGGCACGCCGTTGAAGATCCCGCCTTGCAACTGCACGCCCGCGGTGCGCAACCGCTTGATCGCGTCGCCGATCTCGCCCTCGGTGTGCATGCCCGAGCGCAGCACGAGGAACGTCGAGCCGGCGAGTTCGCCGAAGATCGTCGCATCGGTGACGGCGAGAATCGGCGGCGAATCGACGATCACCATGTCGTAGCGCTTCGCGAGGCCGTCGAGGTATTGAGACAGACGCGGCGACATCAGCAGCTCCGACGGATTCGGCGGGCGCGCGCCCGACGGAATGAACGACAGCCCCGGCACCGACGTTTCGCGAATCGCCTCTTCGAGCGCGACCTGGTCGCTCAGCAGCTCCGACAGGCCGCTTCTCCCACCCGTTCCGAAATGGCGGTCGAGCGTGCCGCGCCGCATGTCCGCGTCGATCAGCAGCACACGCTTGCCCGAATGCGCGACGAGCGCGGCGAGATTGATCGCGAGAAAGCTCTTGCCGATGCCGGGCGTCGGGCCCGTCAGCACGATCACGCGGTTCCTCGCGTCCATCAGCGCGAACTGCATCGCGGTGCGCAGGCTGCGCAGGCTCTCGACGCTCAGATCCTTCGGCCGCGCGCACGCGAGAATCGGCCGCACGCGGTTGCCCTTGTCCGCGGCATCGAATCGCGTCTGCTCCACGCTCATCGGCACGAGGCCGTACAGCGGCAGGTTGAACGCGCGCTCGACGCGATCCGGGTCCTCGATCCCATGAAACAGGTTGCGGCGCAGGAACACAACGCTCGTGCCGAGAATCAGGCCGAGCAGCGTCGCCGCCGACAGGATCAGCACCTTCTTCGGCTTGACCGGCACGCCCGGGCGCAGCGCCGCATCGACGAGGCGGATGCTGCCGCCCGTGCCGGCCTTCTGCACCGATAGCTCCTGCACGCGGTTGAGCAGCAGCACGTAGATGTCTTCCGCGACCTTCGCGTTGCGCTGCAGCGCGACCGCCTTCACTTCGGTCGCCGGCAGCCCGCGGAACTTGCCGTCGTACTTCGCGCGCTCCGCCTCGAGCTGTCCGAGCTGCTGCTTCGCCGCGACGACGAGCGGATGCTCGTCCGTGTAGCGCTGCGCGAGCGCCGCGAGCTGCAGCCGCTGCGCGGCGATCTGCTGCTCGTACTGGACGCTGCCTTCGAGATAGACCTTCGCTTCGTCGCTCGCGTTGATCGAGCCCGACGTGCGCTGATACTGGGTGAGCTCCGCCTCCGCGCGCTCGAGGTCCGATTTCAGGCGCGGCTCTTCGTTCTTCAGGAACTCGAGCATCTTCGTCGCTTCGGCCTGCTTGCTCGTCACGTGCTGATGCAGATACGACTGCGCGAGCGCGTTCGCGATCTGCGCGGTCTGTTCGGGGTCCTTGCCTTCGAGCGAGATCTGGATCACGCCCGTCTGCTTGCCCTGCTCCGTCACCTGGATCGCAGACTGGAACGCGGTGATCGCATCGAGATCGTTCTGCCGGATCACCGTGAACCGCGTGCCGGGCCGCGCGACGAGCTTCGACACGCTGATCGTCACGCCGCCGCCCTGCTCGCTCTCGCCGACCTTGCCGCGCACGAGCAGGGCGCCGTCCGGATCGGCGAGCGTGTAGGCGCCGTCCGCGCCGGCCGTGAGCGTCAGCTTCTTGCCTTCGAGCGCGGGCGTCACGTCGATCGAATCGACGTTCGCCTCCTCGCCGCCCCACGCGTACGATGACAGCCCGAGCCACGGCTTGGCCGGATGGCCCGGCGTCGCGAGCCGCGCCGCGATCGCGCCGAGAATCGGGAACGTGTTCGGGCTCACCGACGAGTTCAGCTTGAACTGCTCGACGACCGGCGCGACGACGCCGCGGCTCTTGATGATCTCGATTTCGGCATCGGTGGGCGGCGTCGGCGGCCCGCTGTTGATCATCGCGCCCGTCTGCGTCTGCGTGAGCGCTTGCGACGTGTTGTCGCTCGCCTCGACCCGCACCTGCGCATCGGCCGAATAGATCGGCTTCGCGACGTAGCAGTAGAGCCCGGCGAGCGCGATCACGACCAACGCGATGCCGAGGAGCAGCCAGATATCGTCGAGAATCACCTGGATCATCTGACCCAGGACGACGTCTTCCTCGTCGGTCTTCACCGCGAGGTCGGCATAAGGATGTTTCGCTTGCGTATTCACCATGCATTCCCGCTTGAGGTTGAGGCGGGCCGCGCGCGACGGCCCGGGACCGATCAGCGCGTGATCTGCTTCATGTAGTAAATCGACTGGATCGTCGGGAAAATCTGCTGCAGCAGGCGGTTGAAGCGCACCGATCCCGCCGTGCCGACGTACACGACGTCGAGCGGCTTCAGCCGGAAGCGGCTCGACAGCATCAGCGCGTCGGGCTGCGTCATGTCGAGGCGGAAGATGTCGGGCGTGTTCGGCTTGTCCTGCAGATCGCGCAGCACGTACACCTGGCGCGGATTCGCATCGGTGTCGAGGATGCCGCCGCCCGCCGTGAGCGCGTCGGCGATCGAGAGGCGCCCCTTGAGCATCGGCACCGTCGCGGGCGTCTTCACCTCGCCCATCACGAACACGCGGCTGTCGCCGCGGTCCGGCACGTTGACGATGTCGCCCGGCTGCAGCATCACGTTCTGCGAAACATCGCCGCGATCGAGCATGCCGTTCGCGTCGAGCTGGTAGAACTTGCCTTCGCGCGTCAAGCGCACGCGCTGCA
This sequence comes from Burkholderia sp. MSMB1588, assembly GCF_001546925.1. NCBI lineage: Bacteria > Pseudomonadati > Pseudomonadota > Betaproteobacteria > Burkholderiales > Burkholderiaceae > Burkholderia > Burkholderia sp. MSMB1588. The sequence continues at coordinate 280,517 of NZ_CM003770.1, forward strand.
GATCGGCCTCGTTCGTCGAGCCGCCCGAGCGCGTGATCGCATCGACGAGCGTGAGCGGCACGTCGGTGATCGCGAGCGGGCCGGGCGTCTTCACTTCGCCCGTCACCTGCACTTTCTGGCTGCGATACGACAGCACGCGCACGTCGACCTGCGGATTCTTCACGTAACGCGCAAGCCGCGCCGCAAGCTCGTCGCGCACCTGGCCGACCGTCTTGCCCGCCGCACGCAGGCGGCCGACGAACGGAAAATAGATCGTGCCGTCGGACATCACCGTCTGCCCGTACGGATCGGCCTGGCCGGGCAGCGCGTTCGCATACGGCTGCTGCAGCGCGCCCGCGACCGTCTGCGTCGTGTTGCCACCGCTCGAGAACGACTGGCCCTGCGGCGTCGTGAGCTCCGGGTGATCCCAGACTGTCACGCCGAGAATGTCCTGCGGCGCGATCCGGTACACGTACTGCGTCGGATCGACGAAGCGCGCGGGCGGCAGCGGCTGCTGCTCCTTGCGCTGCGCGTCGGCCTGCGATGCGACCAGTTGCGCGGTGATGAGCTGCACGTTGTAATGCTCGGCAGACTGCGCATCCTTGTCGTCGAGACGCGACGTGTCGAGATAGTTGCCGGGCGCCGTCGCGCACGCCTGCAACAGCGTGGCGGCCGCGACGGCGAGCACCAGGGGTCTAAGCGAACGATTCAGCATATCTTTTGCAACCATCCTTGAACGAGACGTTCGATCAATGTGTAGCTCTCCCGATAATCGGCCTCGGGACCGCCGTACGGATCGGCGATCTCCGCGCCCTCCCATTTGCCGAGCAAATGCACCTTGCCGCGCGCGAACGGATCGATCGTCTCGACCTCGGCGATTTGCCGGCGCTCGGTGACGAGCACGAGATCCGCCGCGCGCACGAGCGCGCGGCTCAGCCGCTGCGAACGGTGCGGCGCCGCGTCGACGCCGCGCTCGGCGAGCAGGCGCGACATCGTCGGATCGATGCCGTCGCCGTCGTTCGCGGCGATGCCCGCCGAGTGGAACGAAAGCGGCTTGCGCAGCGCCATCGACCTGAACAGCAGCTCCGCGGCCGGACTTCGGCACACGTTCGCGCGGCATACGATCAGAATGTTACGAAACATGCTCGAACCCGTGCCGATCGCTCACGCGCCCGCGCGCGCTGCGCGCGCATCGTTCCGGTCGCCCGACGCCGCGCGCTGCGCGGTGCCGGGCCGCCCGATCGGGTAGTACTCGATGCCGAGCTCGCGCATCGCGATCGGCTCGTACAGATTGCGTCCGTCGAAAATCACGGGCGTCTTCCAGCGCTTGCCGAGCGCGACGAAATCCGGACTCTTGAACGCCTTCCATTCGGTGACGATCACGAGCGCGTCCGCGTCCTGCGCGACCTGCGCTTCGTCCTCGGCGAATGCGAGTCGCCCGAGCACGTGCTCGCGGTCGCCCAGATCGAGCGCGAGCACGCGCTGCGCCTCGGCCTGCGCGACCGGATCGTAGGCAACAACGTGCGCGCCGCGCGACAGCAGCTCCGCGATCAGCGCGCGGCTCGGCGCCTCGCGCATGTCGTCGGTGTTCGGCTTGAACGCGAGGCCCCACACGCCGAAGCGGCGGCCCGTCAGATCCTCGCCGAAGCGCGCGACGACCTTCCGCGCGAGCACGTGCTTCTGCTCGTCGTTGACGGCGGACACCGCCTGCAGCACGCGCAGCGCCTGCCCGTGCTCGGCCGCCGTGCGGATCAACGCTTCGACGTCCTTCGGAAAGCACGAGCCGCCGTAGCCGCAGCCCGCGTACAGAAAGTGATAGCCGATGCGCGGATCGGAGCCGATCCCGCGCCGCACCGCTTCGATGTCAGCGCCGAAGCGGTCCGCGAGATTCGCGAGCTCGTTCATGAACGAGATGCGCGTCGCGAGCATCGCGTTCGCCGCATACTTCGTGAACTCGGCCGAGCGCACGTCCATGTAGAGCGTGCGCTCGTGATTGCGATTGAACGGCGCGTAGAGCTTCTTCATCAGCTCGCGCGCGCGCTCGCCGGGCACGTCGTCGTCGCAGCCGATCACGATCCGGTCCGGCCGCGTGAAATCCTCGACCGCCGCGCCCTCCTTCAGGAACTCCGGATTCGACACGATCGAAAACATCGAGTCGTCGCCGCGCGCCTTCAGCTCGTCAGCGACGGCCGCGCGCACGCGCTCGGCCGTGCCGACGGGCACCGTCGACTTGTCGACGATCACCTTGAAGCCCTTCATGTAGCGACCGATGTTGCGCGCCGCGGCGAGCACGTACTGCAGGTCCGCGGAGCCGTCCTCGTCGGGCGGCGTGCCGACCGCGATGAACTGCACGTCGCCGTGCGCGACGGCCGCTTCGACATCGGTCGAGAACTGCAGGCGGCCCGCCGAGCGGTTGCGCGCGATGATCTCCTTGAGGCCCGGCTCGTGAATCGGCACGCCGCCGCCGTTCAGGATGTCGATCTTTTTCCGATCGACGTCGAGACAGAACACGTCGTGGCCGATGTCGGCGAGACATGCGCCCGTGACGAGCCCTACATAACCGCTGCCGATGATAGTCAGATTCATCTGTCGAACCTCTTTACCCAGTGAGTCGTAAAACGCGTTGCCGCGCTCAGTACGCGTTGCTGCCGGTGAAGCCTTTCCACAGCGTCAGCGCGACGATCTTGATGTCGAGCCAGAACGACCAGTTCTGCATGTAGTACAGATCGAGCTTCACGCGGCCCATCATCTTCTCGATGCGGTCGGTCTCGCCGCGAAAGCCGTTGATTTGCGCCCAGCCGGTGATGCCCGGCTTGATCCGGTAGCGGAACATGTAGCCCTTGACGAGATCCTTGTAGATGTCGTCGTGCTCGAGCGCGTGCGGACGCGGGCCGACCACCGACATCTCGCCCTTGAGCACGTTGATGAACTGCGGCAGCTCGTCGAGGCTCGTGCGGCGCAGAAAGCGGCCGAAGGGCGTCACGCGCGAATCGTTCTTCTTCGCCTGCGTGACCTTTCCCGCCGCCTCCTGATGCATCTTCATCGAGCGGAACTTGTAGATCTCGAACTCGTTGCCGTCGATGCCCTTGCGCTTCTGCCGGAAGAACACCGGGCCGGGCGACGTGAGCTTCACGAGCATCGCGATCACGAGCATCGCGGGCGACAGCATCATGAGCGCGCCGAGCGCGAACAGCCGGTCGAACACGAACTTCGGCAGGATCCGCACGTCGGTGATCGGCGAAGCGGCGAGATTGATCGCGGGCACGCCGAGCAGTTCGATGACTTCCTGATTGAAGAACGACAGGCTGCGTACGTCCGGCACGAAACGAATGTTGACGAAATCGTTTCGGAATTCGGTGACGATCCGATGAATCTGCGGCTCTTCGGACAGCGGCAGCACGAGCCACAGTTCGCCGATCTCGCGGCCGCGCACGCGGCGCACGAGGTCTGCGAAGCGGCGCTCGATCGCGATGCCGTCGGCGCCCGCCATCGACGCGTCGCCATGCTCGTCGTAGATGCACACCGGATTGAAGCCCGCATCCGGACGCGCCCGCATGTGGGCGACGAGACGCTTCGTCGCGCCGGCCTGCGCGCTGCCGACGATCGCAACCGACTTGTGGTTGTAGCCGCCGCGCCGCAGTTGCCGCAGCACCGCGTACACGCAGGCCTTCGAAGCGACGAGCAGCGTGATCGCCGCCATCGCCCAGTAGCCGAGCCACAAGCGCGACAGTTCGCCCGCATGGTGAACGCTGAAGCTCATCAGGATGCCCGCGCCCTCGACGACGAGCCATGCGACCGACACGCGCCACATGAGCCCGAACACCGGCTTGCCGCGCCACGACTGATAAATGCCGAACGCCGGAAAGAACACGACGACGAGCATGCAGTCGAACACGACGACCGTGCGTTGCAGTTCGTCGAGCCACACGAAGCCGCCGCGATGGATCATGGCGGCGATCATTGCACCCGCCACTGCCATCGCGATATCGATCATCCTGGCCAGCACGCTCAACATGGTTATTCCTCGTGAGACGGAAACCGGCCGCACCCATCCCGTCGACGTGCATCCGATTCAAACATTGCATGCCGTTATTGAACCGGGAAGAAAATTCCTCCCGCAAGCGCACAAGTATTTCTAAAAATAATCGGAAATTTTTTCGTCGGCATGCCGATTTTCGGCCAGCATGTTTTTCCGAATCAATCGTCCCGATAGACAACCAGAAGATATGAAAATCGGCCCGATCGCCTTTGCCTGAGCGGCTCCCTTCGGTTGGCACCCAATATTTTTCTAATTTTTTATTCATTTGTTCGTGCGCATCCCGTGCAATTTTTATGCACCGCACGATAGTCATCCGACAATCTTTCCGATCCGCGCGATTCTTTTATTGTCGATTTACGTCGTGCTACAACGTCGGGACAGTCTTGTACTCGAGGAGTGATCATGAACGCCACGCTCGCCGCGGACGCACGGTCCGCTTGCGCCGCCGGCACGCGCGTCGCCGTGCAACCCGTCGTATTGGCCGGAGGCTCGGGCACGCGCCTCTGGCCGATGTCGCGCGAGCGTCATCCGAAGCAGCTAATCAATCTGCTCGGCGACGAATCGCTGCTGCAATCGACTGCGCGCCGCCTCGACGGCCTGGCGGGCGCTCATCCGGTGTCCGAACGAATGATCGTCGTGTGCGGCGAGGAGCATCGCTTCACGACCGCCGAACAATTACGGCTCGCGGGCAAGGACGCGACGCTCGTGCTCGAGCCGCTCGGCCGCGACACCGCGCCGGCGCTGACGATCGCCGCGCTGCGCGCGGTCGCGGGCGGCGACGACGTGGTCCTGACCGTGATGCCCGCCGATCACGCGGTCGCCGACGTCGCGCGCTTCCAGCAGGCGGTCGCCGCAGGCGTGCGCTACGCCGAGCAAGGAATGATCGCGACGCTCGGCATCGTGCCGACGCGCGCGGAGACGGGCTACGGCTACATCCGCGTCGGCGCGCACGCGAGCGCGAGCGACGCCGAGCTCGGCGTCGCGGCAAGGAAGCTCGACCGCTTCGTCGAAAAGCCGCATCTCGAACTCGCCCGGCAATATGTCGCGTCAGGCGAATATTGGTGGAACAGCGGCATCTTCATCGTCCGCGCATCGGTATGGCTGAAGGCGATTCGCCACTTCCAGCCCGCGATCCACGACGCATGCGCGCGCGCAGTCGCGCTCGGCAGCGACGACGGTCCGTTCTTCCGCGTCGATCGCGACAGCTTCGCCGCGTCGCCGTCGAACTCGATCGACTACGCGGTGATGGAGCCGCTGTCGAACCTGCCCGCGGTGTGCGAGGGCGCCGTCGTGCCGCTCGACGCCGGCTGGTCCGACGTCGGGTCGTGGGACGCGCTCTGGCAGATCAGCGACAAGGACGCCGAAGGCAACGTCGCGCGCGGCCGCGTGTGCTTCGAGCAGGCATCGTCGACGTTCGCGCATTCGGAAGGACGCCTGATCGCCTGCGTCGGCACGCAGGATCTCGTCGTCGTCGAGACGCCCGATGCGATCCTCGTCGCCGATCGCGCGCACGTGCAGGACGTGAAGAAAATCGTCGGTCGCCTGAAGGCGGAATCCGGCACGGAAGCGTCCGATCACCGGAAAGTGCATCGCCCGTGGGGACATTACGACTCGGTCGACAGCGGCGAGCGCTTCCAGGTGAAACGGATCGTCGTCAAGCCGGGCGCGCGCCTGTCGCTGCAGATGCATCACCATCGCGCGGAGCACTGGATCGTCGTGCGCGGCACCGCGCGCATCACGCGCGGCGACGAAACTTTCCTGCTGTCCGAGAACGAATCGACCTACATTCCGCTCGGCGTGTCGCATCGGCTCGAGAATCCCGGCAAGATGCCGCTCGAACTGATCGAGGTGCAATCGGGCTCGTATCTCGGGGAAGACGACATCGTCCGCTTCGAAGACAACTATGGACGGCACTGACGGAACGGCCGCGCCGAAGCGACCGCGCGGCCCGCGTGCGAGCGGGCCGCGCGGCGAGAGGCGCTGCCTCGTTCAACCGACGCGATAGGCGTACTCGTGCCGGTCGATCTGCGCTTGCGACGCATCGCCGCGGCCTTCCGCCAGCGCGCGGCGGCGCTCGGCCGCGAAGTGCTTGATGTTGGTTTCGGCCATCGCGAGCGCGGACAGCCCGGCGATCGTCGGCACCGATTTGCCGACCTGCCCGGCAACGGGCGCCGACGCCTCGCGCGCATCCGGCGCGCCCGCGCATTGACGATCGATCCATTGACGCGCCCAATCGAGCGCATACTGCTCCGCCGATTCGGCATCGGTGAAACGCGGACCGATGAGACCCGAGCGCTCGACGCGCCGATCATCCCGCACGATCTCCGCCCACGCGCGATACATCAGATTCTGCACGGGCTGCGCAATGCCGTACACGGTATAGCCGCGATAGGTTTCGGTTTGCGGCGCGTGCGTGGCGAAGCTGAACGACGCGGCATGCGCGCGGCCGTGCCCATGATCGCGCACGGGCGCGCCCGGCACGGCGAAGCCGTGATGATCCGGCGCCTCGGCGTCGCGCGCCCCGTCTTCATCGTCGTCGCTCGCGAAGCGGTGGACATTCACGCCCGCGCCCGGACGGCAGACATCCGCCTGAGCGACAGGCAATTGCCACGACTCGGGGTTCTGCCAGAACACGCCGCGCAGGCGATCGCAATCGGCGGCCGGCTCCGCGCGCCGCACGGGCGCGACGGGCTCGGGCGGCGGCGGCACGTAGGCGAACGCGCGACCGCTCTCTTCCGACAGCACTCTCACCATCTCGCCGAGCGTGCCGCTCGCAAGCCATTCTTCGAAGCGGCGCCGGCACGTCGGGCCTGACGGATAGCGGCCGGGCAGTTTCGACCACGGCTCGCCCGTGGTGAGAATCCACAGCACCGCGTTCGCGACGACCCGATTCTCCGCGCGCGGACGGCCCCGTCGGTTCAGTCGGATGGGTTCATCGGCGATCAACGTCGACAGACGGGCCCACTCTTCATCGTTTAGCTCATCGAAGAACATAGATCTCTCCACGCAGCCAGGCCGGGCTGCGATTGGCGGCACGGCCGCGAGCAAATCGCGCTCGTGACCGCGGCCAGGTTGCACATGGACGCTATTCGGTTGTGCACGTCGGCGCATCAGGCACAAACAAGGTGCCGCGGCTCCCGACGACGACGCACGAACCACTGTCTCACTCGTATGCGATATTTTTTGTGCATGAAGCATACCATCATCAGGGTTTATCTCAATATGACAACAGCGTCATGTTACGCACTGAAACAAGAAAGTCGCCAAGCAGGGTCAGCTTTTCTTTTCAATTTTTATGACGTTTTTATCTCTGCCGGCTCGAGAGTCCCGTCCAGCAAGGCTGAAGGGAAGATGAAAACTACCTTGAAGACGGGTTCCCGCACTAGCTCCCACGCTTAGCGGAAGCATTTTCCGATGCCGTTGCAACATCGGTAAATTAAGGGAAAATACGTGACAAATTGTTTATGAATCGGTAAGTAAATCCTTTTTCGATCGTTATACTTTTCATTACGCGCAATCTCATAATTGATTGAATGCGGTCGATGCCAGCCCCGTCGACGCTTGCCGCGCGCTCGCGCGCTCAGTCCAGATCGCGGGCGAGCGAGGCGGCAACGTCCGGATCAATTCTCGTCGTTTGTACCGGATAGTTAGGATGGTCGCAGCCGATCGATAGCGACGCGCCCGCCTTGAGCCTCGCCTTCAGCGCATCGCCGAACTCGAAGCGCAGGAAGTGCACGGCGGACGTCTTCTCCGCGGTATCGCGTTCGAGGTCCTCGTCGGCGACCGCATAGACGGGCGTCTCATCGTCGACGACGAGGAACACGCGATCCTCGATGCCGATCAGGCGCGTGAGCGCCGCGCGTCGCTGCGTTTCGTTTTCGTATTCGATCTGCAGCGTCGCCTTGAAATTGCTGCCGTCCGGCACGAGCGGCAGATACGCGTCGAGCTCGGCCTGGATGCCGTCCTCGTCGAAGATCTTCTCGATGTGCAGCATCTCGTGGATCTGATAGCGGATCGTCGTCTCGTCCTCGAACAGCAGGCGCAGATGATTGCCGATCGATACCGCACGGCGCTTCTTGTGCTCGATCACGCGCGCATGCTCGTGGCGGCGCACTTTCGCGTACGCTTCGAGCGTCAACAGCGAATCGCGGGTGAGCGTCATGTGATGGCCCTCGTCCGGTACGCTCAGACGCCGTACGCCTTGCGCAGCAGCGTGAGCGGATGCGCGAAGGGCGGCGGCTCGACGCCTTTCGCGCCGATGCCCTCTTCGATGTGGTGTCCCGCGAGCGCGCAATCGGACGACATGTAGTCGGGCGTCTGCTCCGCGATCGACTTGAACACGGGCGCGCCGATCTTCAGCGCCTGCTCGTGGAATTCCTGCTTCACGCCGAACGTGCCCGCGTGGCCCGAGCAGCGCTCGACGACGTTCACCTTCGTGCCCGGCACGAGCGACAGCGCGTCGGCCGTCTTGCGCCCGATGTTCTGCACCCGCGCATGGCAGGGCACGTGATATGACACGGTGCCGAGCTCATGCCTGAAATCGGTCTTCAGCAGCCCGTCGCGATGGCGCGCGATCACGTACTCGAACGGATCCCAGAACGCGTCGGCGACCGCGCGCACGTCGGGATCGTCGGGAAACATCAGCGGCAGCTCGCTCTTGTACATCAGCACGCAGCTCGGAATCGCGCCGAGCAACGCATAGCCTTCTCGCGCGTAGCGGGCGAGCACGGGGATGTTCACCGCCTTCTTCGCGGCGACGCCGTCGAGATTGCCCTGTTCGAGCAGCGGCATCCCGCAGCACGCCTCGCTCGCGACGAGCTCGTACGGGATGCCGTTGTGCGCGAGCACCGCGAGCAGGTCATGGCCGATGCCGGGCTCGTTGTAGTTCACGTAGCAGGTCGCGTAGATCGCGACGCGCCCCGGCGTGCGCTCGCCGTCGCCCGACGGCGGCGAGACGGGCGAGCGCTGCGCAGCGCGACGGAACTTGCGCGACGCGAACGGCGGCAGCCACGCGCGCCGGTCAACGCCGAACGTCGCTTCGAGCGCGCTGCGCATCGCAGGCGTGCGGTTCGCCGCATTGACTGTCTGCGTGACGATCGGGATGCCGGCGAAGTGGCCGAGCATGTCGGTGTTCGACAGCAGCTTGTCGCGCAGCTTCACGTCGTTGCGCTTGTAGCGCGCGGCCTTCGCGCGCAGCATCAGATGCGGAAAGTCGACGTTCCACGGATGCGGCGGCACGTATGGGCATTTCGTCATGTAGCAGAGGTCGCACAGGTAGCACTGGTCGACGACCTTGCCGAAAGACTTCGGATCGACCGCATGGGCTTCGCCCGTATCGGTCTCGTCGACGAGATCGAACAGCGTCGGAAACGCGCCGCATAGCGACACGCAGCGCCGGCAGCCGGCGCAGATCTCGAACACGCGCGTGAGCTCGCCGTCGATCGCGGCCTGATCGTAGAACGCGTCCGAGCGCCAATCGAGCGGGTGCCGGGTCGGGGCCTCCAGACTGCCTTCTCGGTGAGACATGGGGCGGCTCCATCACGTTGTGCGCGGCCGCGCGCGTTGCGCCGGAACTCGCGGCGACGCGCGCTCGCGCGGCCGCGTCCGCTGGCCGGGGGCGCACGCGCGCGCCGCGCTCAGTCGACGAGCCCTTCGAGCGCTTTTGTATACCGGTTCGCGTGGCTGCGTTCCGCCTTCGCGAGCGTCTCGAACCAGTTCGCGATTTCGTCGAAGCCTTCTTCGCGCGCGGTCTTCGCCATGCCCGGGTACATGTCGGTGTACTCGTGCGTCTCGCCCGCGATCGCCGATTGCAGGTTCTGGCGGGACGAGCCGAACGGCAAGCCCGTCGCCGGATCGCCGACCGCTTCCAGATATTCGAGGTGGCCGTGCGCGTGGCCGGTTTCGCCCTCGGCGGTCGAGCGGAACAGCGCGGCGATGTCGTTCTGTCCCTCGACGTCCGCCTTCGATGCGAAATACAGGTAGCGGCGATTCGCCTGCGACTCTCCGGCGAACGCGTATTTCAGGTTCTCTTCGGTCTTGCTGCCCTTGAGCTGTGCCATCTGCGCCTCCGTGTCCGATGCCGGCGCGCGCGGCGCCGGACCGGATGAACGATTGTGGGGAACGATGCGCAGCTCGGCTGCCGCCGCTGAGGCACCGTGCATTTCAATCTAGGCGCTCGCGCGCGACTCACCCAATAGGCTTTTTCAATGTCGTCGATAGTCGTCGCGGCGACGCAGGCGGGAGCGGCGGGGCCGAACGATGGCCGTGCTGCGTCGCGTCGCGGCGCAGCACGGCATGCAGGCGTGAGCCGCGTCAGCGCGACGACGCGGGCGCGAGCGGCCACACGTCGCTGCCCTTCTCGCCCTCCGGCGCGGTCGTGGCCGGCCGCGCCTGCTTGTTGATCGCTCGGCCGCGGCTGAAGTACTTCTCGAGCAGCGCATCGAGAATCGCGACGGTTTCGACGTCCGGCACGCCGTCGTAGCGCGACGGCCGAAAGTGCATCTGGAACGCCGACACGACGTCGACGGTCCGCGCGTCGAGCGTGCCCGTCTGCGGCGCGTCGTAGCCGTATGCGAGCAGCCTCGACTGCAGGCTCGCGACGTCGCCCGCGAACGGCCGGTTGGTGCGGTAGTAATCGACGGCCTCCGTCTCCGGCCACGCGCCGATCCTGTATTGATCGTAGAGTGTCTTCCACGGGAACAGCGGCCCCGGATCGGTCTTGCGGCCGGGCGCGACGTCCGAGTGCCCGACGACCTTGTGCGGCAGCACCTGATGCCGCGCGACGACGTCGGCCGCGAGCGCGCCGAACACCGCAACCTGCGCGTCCGGATACGGATACCAGCGCCGGTTCATCAGTGGCAGGTTTTCGTCCTCCGGCGGAAAACCGAGATTGACGATCTCGATGCCGACCGAGCCCGCATTGAGCATCCGGTCGCCCTGCCAGTAGCTGACGCCCGCGTGCCATGCGCGGCGTGCTTCGGGCACGAGCTCGAAGACCTTGAAGCGCTGGCCGCCGTCGGCCGCGTCGGGCACCAAATAGTGCGAGCTGACCTGCCGCTGCGGGCTCGTCAGCGAGACGATCGAATCCGCGAGCGTCTGCGCGGTGTAATGCAGCACGAGCGTGCGCACCCGCGAATCCTGATTCGGCGACTGGATCGAGCGATCGATCGTATAGCCCGCGCCTGACGGCTGCGGCGCATCCTGCGCGTGCGCGGACGACACGATGCCATCGCCGTCGCCGCAACCGGCAAGCGGCATCATCAGCATCCCCACCGGCCATGCCGACGAACGCGCGAGAAACCCGCGCCTGCCCTCGTTGATGATTTTCGCTTGTTGTTCTTCAGCCATACCCTTTTCCGTTCGAGTCGTAACATGCAATTGAGAATCGGCGCGATGCGCCGAGCGAGTAGGTTGCGCGATGACGCGACGCGCGACCGTGGGAGTCGACGGCGTCGCGCAAGTTCCGATTCGGAGTGCGATGTATTTTTGGGAGACGGGAGAGCTTCGATGCGAACGCGACGTTGCGGCGGGGGCGCGGTGATGATGTGCCGCGTGTCGATGTTTCGCGTGAGGGGGTGGTGGTTTGCGGAAGGCTACGTGAATCGGCTCGACATGTATCTGGAACCTGTCCGCATTTTTGTGGGCGATGCGGTTGAACAACAGATTATCCGCGCGCCGCCCGCACGCGCCGCCTCACCGCTCCGTTGCGCGCGCAAGCAGCATCTCGCGCTCGCGCGCATTGAGCGTCATGTCGGCCGCGCGCCGGAACTCCGCCTGCGCCTCGTCGCGCCGCCCGAGCTTCGCGAGCAGATCGCCGCGCACGCTCGGCAGCCAGTGATAGCGCGCGAGCGCCGGATCGGCCGAAAGCGCATCGGCGATCTCGAGCCCCGCCGCCGGCCCGAACGCCATGCCGACCGCAACCGCGCGATTCAGCTCGACGACGGGCGAAGGCGCGACCTGCGCGAGCGCGTCGTAGAGCGCGACGATCTGCGCCCAGTCGGTATCGTCGGCGCTGCGCGCCCGTGCATGGCACGCGGCGAGCGCCGCCTGCAGCGCATACGGCCCGCTCGCGCCGCCGAGCGCCTCGGAGCGCGCGAGCGCGGCGAGCCCGCGCCGGATCAGCAGCGGGTCCCAGCGGCCGCGGTCCTGGTCGAGCAGCAACACGGGGCGCCCTTGCGCGTCGACGCGCGCGTGCATCCTCGACGCCTGGATCTCCATCAGCGCGACGAGCCCGTGCACCTCGCTCTCGTCGGGCGCAAGCTCGGCGAGCACGCGGCCGAGCCGCAGTGCTTCGTCGGTCAGCGCGGGGCGCATCCAGTCGTCGCCCGCCGTCGCCGAATAGCCTTCGTTGAAGACCAGGTAAATCACTTCGAGCACCGAAGCAAGCCGCGCCGCGCGCTCCGGCGCGCGCGGCACCTCGAACGGCACCTTCGCCGCCGACAGCGTGCGCTTCGCGCGCACGATTCGCTGCGCGATCGTCGGCTCGGGCGCGAGAAACGCGCGCGCGATCTCGCCCGTCGTCAGCCCGCCGAGCAGCCGCAGCGTCAGCGCGACGCGCGCATCGGTCGAGAGCACCGGATGGCACGCGGTGAACACGAGCCGCAGCAGATCGTCGCCGATGTCGTCGTCGCGCGCCGCCTCGAACACGTCGGCGACGTCCGGCGCGACGTGCGCGCCGATCGCCTCGAGATCGAGGCCGATCTGCTCGCGCTTGCGCGCATGCAGCACGTTCTGCCGCAGATGATCGAGCGCGCGGCGCTTCGCGGCCGTCATCAGCCACGCGCCCGGATTGTCCGGCACGCCGTCGTCCGGCCAGTGCTCGAGCGCGGCGACGAGCGCGTCCTGCGCGAGCTCTTCGGCAACGCCGACGTCGCGCACGAGCCGCGCGACATGCGCGATGATTCTCGCGGCCTCGATCCGCCAGACGGCGTCGATCGCGCGGTGAACGGCGGCGTCCGTCATGCGCGCCCTTCGGCGAGCGCCTTCAGGTTCGCGAGCCCCGCGGAGAAGTCCGTGCCGACCATCTTGTCGATGCTGAAGAACACCTGCATCAGCTTCGACAGAAACGGCGACGGCCCGTGCATCGCCCACGTGACGACCGTCGCGTCGCCATCCGGGCGCAGCGTGAATTCGGCGACGTTGTGCGCGTCGAACGGCTTCACGAAATCGAGCCGCATCGTCAGGTGCGACGGCTCGGTGAGCTCGGTGATCTCGAAGCGACCGACGCCGACCTTCTCGCTCGTCCACGCATAGCTCGCGCCGACGCCCGACGTCACCGCGCCGTACTCGCCGTGCAGCGTCGGATCCTTGCGCTCGTAGGGATTCCACGCGTTGAAGCGGCGCAGGTCCGCCAGATAAGGAAAGATGCGCGCGGCGCTCGCATCGATCCGCGCGCTGCGCTCGACGCGAAACGTACCCGGGCGCGATGCCGCATACAGCATCAGCAGCAGCGCCAGCGCGAACACCACTGCGCCTGCGATCACCACGATCTGGACCATTGCCGTCTCCTGTCGCTCCCGCCGCTATCGTCAGCCGAGCTTGCTCTCGAGCTCGCGGAACCGGTCAACCGCGTCGCCCGGCTCGAAATCGTCGAGCTCGAACAGTTGCCGCACTTCGATCTCGCCGTCCTCGCTCTCGCCGAACGGCGCGGGAAAGCGGCGGGCCCACTCGAGCGCCTCGTCGCGCGAGCGCACCTGGATCAGCGTGTAGCCGGCGATCAACTCCTTCGTTTCGGCGAACGGGCCGTCGATGACGGCGCGCTTGCCGCCCGAGTAGCGCACGCGCCAGCCTTTCGACGACGGTTGCAGGCCGGCCGCGTCGAGCAGCACGCCCGCCTTCGCCAGTTCTTCGTGATAGGTCGCCATCGCGGCGATCAGTGACGCATCGGGCATCGCGCCTGACTCGCTCGTCGCATTGGCCTTCACCATGATCATGAAACGCATCGCTCTCTCCTTTCGAAGATGACAGGACGCGCGATCCGGCGTCCTGTCCCTACGACGGGCGACGCGATCCCCGCTCGACACGGGGCGCGCGGAATCAGGGGAAACCCCTACCCTCGCCGGGCATGCGATGTCCGGCTGCCGCCGCTCGCGTCGATTCGCGAGCGCTTACCGGAAGCACGGCCCGATCTCGCGAACCTCCACCGAGCACCATTCGGCGGCGGGGCAACCCTTCGCAATCGCGAGCGCCTCGCCTTGCGTCTCGACATCGAGCAGGAAGAAGCCGCCGACCATTTCCTTCGCCTCGGCGTACGGCCCGTCGACAAGGCGCACCTCGCCGTTGCGCACCAGCACGCGCGTGGATTTGTCGTCGGACACGAGCGATTCGGCGCCGATCAGCACGCCGCGCGACTGAAGCTCGCCGGCGAAATGACGCATCCGCTCGTACAGGGCCTCGCCTTCGGCTCGCGTGCGCGCCGCGCGTTGGCCCCGCGGTTCGACGATCAACAACATGTAACTCATTTGCGTCACCTCCTATGACGACGCCTTCCGGAATCGCGCGGTGCGGCCGCGCCGCGCCGCCGATCGTGGAACGGCTGCGCTTCTATTTTGAGCGGGCCGCGGGCGGCGGTCCATCAGAATCGGCGGCCGCGCGGGCATCGCGAAGCCGCGCGGCCGATCGCACAGATTGCGCACGGGCCGCGCTCACGAAGACGTTCCGCGCGGCCGGTGGAAACGGTTCTGTCACACTCCGCTCGATCCGCCTCGATGATGCGCCGCCGGCACGTCCGAAAAAAACCTGGCCAGATTACATATTCCCATCCATTCTTTACGCAAAACTGTCAACATGCATCACTAAGCTTTCAGGATTCCCACACAACGGACCATCCTCATGCGCACGCCAACGCCCTTGCTCGCCTTACTGCCGCTCCTGTCCTCCATCGCCGCCGCACCTGCGTTCGCGGCCACCGCCGCCCCCGTCAGCACGAACTGCGGCGGCAGCGCGACGCCGATCTCCGAGATTCAGGGCGCCGGCGCGCCTTCCCCGCTCGCCGGCCAGAACGTGTCGATCGAGGCTGTCGTCACCGCCGATTTCGGCGGCGCCGACGGCTTCGGCGGCTTTTTCGTCCAGCAGGCCGATGCGCAGCGCCGCAACCAGCCCGGCGTGTCCGAGGGGCTGTTCGTCTACTCGCCGAAAGCGCGCGCACAGGCGGGCGACCTCGTGCACGTGACGGGCAAGGTCGAGGAGAAATACGGGCAGACGCAGCTCACGCAGTCGGGCGCCATCGCGGTCTGCGCGAGCGGCCAGTCGGTCACGCCCGCGACGCTCGCGCTGCCCGTCGACAGCCCGAGCGCGTTCGCCGCGTATGAAGGCATGCTCGTGCGGCTGCCGCAGACGCTGACCGTCACCGAGGTCTACGAACTCGGCCGCTACGGCAGCGTGCTGCTCAGCAACGGGCGCCTGCGCACGCCGACGAGCGTCGTGCCGCCCGCGCAGGCGAAGACGGTGGCCGACGCGAACGCGCGCAACCGGCTGATCCTCGACGACGGCTCGAACAAGCAGAATCCCGCGACCGTCCCGTATCCGGCGCCGGCGCTCTCCGCCGCGAACACGCTGCGCGCGGGCTACACCGTCGCCAACGTCGAAGGCGTGCTCGAGATGCGCTACGGCGCATGGCGTCTGCAACCGGTGCCGGGCGCGCGCGCACCGGCGTTCGGCGCGAGCGCGAATCCGCGCACGAGCGCGCCCGCACGCGATGCGCGCGCGAACCTGCGGGTCGCTTCGTTCAACGTACTGAACTACTTCAACGGCGACGGCGCGGGCAACGGCTTCGACGATCCGAACAACCGCGGCGCGAAGAGCTACGAAGAGTTCGTCCGGCAGGACGCGAAGATCGTCAGCGCGCTGAAGGCGCTCGATGCCGACGTGATCGGCCTGATGGAAATCGAGAACGACGGCTACGGCCCGCTGAGCGCGGTGCGCCAGCTCGCGGCGAAGCTCGGCGACAACTGGCGCGTCGTCGATCCGGGCAGCGCGCGGCTCGGCGGCGACGCGATCGCGGTCGCGCTGATCTACGACAGCCGCAAGGTGAAGCCGGTCGGCAACGCGGCAACGCTCGCGATCGACGACAGGAACCGCCAGCCGCTCGCGCAGACGTTCCGGCCGATCGGCGGCTCGCGCGCGGTGACGGTCGCCGTGAATCACCTGAAATCGAAGAACTGCCCGGACGCGACAGGCGACGACCTCGATCAGGGCGACGGCCAGGGCTGCTGGAACGCGACGCGCTCGCGCGCGGCGGCGAAGGTCGCCGACTGGCTCGCGCGCAATCCGACCGGCGCGCACAGCGAAGGCGTACTGCTGATCGGCGACCTCAACAGCCACACGTACGAGGACCCGGTTCGCGCGCTCGAATCGCGCGGCTACGTGAATCTCGTGTCGAGCAAGATCGGCGCGGGCGCGTACAGCTACGTCTACAACGGCGAGGCCGGCTATCTCGACCACGCGCTCGCGACGAACGCGCTCGCATGGCGCGTGAAGGCGGTGCACGACTGGCACATCAACGCGGACGAGCCGATCGCCCTGCAATACACGCTCGCGTACAAGACCGCCGAGCAGCAGCGCACGTATTACGCGCCCGACGCGTATCGCTCGTCCGATCACGATCCGGTGCTGATCGACATCGCGCTCGCCGACGAATATGCGGCCGCGGCGTCGCGCCGGGGCGCGGAGATGGCGGCCGCGCACAGCCGTCGCCCGTGGCAGTGACGCGTCCGCTCGCCCTCGGCGCAAGCGCGCCTGGACATCCATGCAACGACGGAAAAACGGCGGCATCGTCGCCACGATGTAGAAAACGACGTGGACAAGAAGAAAAAGGAAAGGCCCGACGCCCGTCGACACATGAAGAAAGTCACATTTACCGAACGACGGCGCAATAAAACGTAAAAAATTCCGCCGCCGATTCGGGCAAGCGGCCGCTCCCGCGCCGGACTGCCGCACAAACTGTTGCATTTTCCGCCGCCCCCCGCCCCGCAACGGCTTCGGCTCCGCGGCGACGGCTTGCCGCCGTCGCCGCGCGAAACTCAGGGCCGGATAACGGATCACACATGAGCAACGTCCGCACACTTTCCCTTCAACCATCAGGAGAACGACCATCATGGCTCTTTCCGACACTGTCGAATACAAGCTCGACCGCGGCCTCTCCGAAGCACGACGCGCCGGCCGCCGGTTCGCGCGCGATGCGCGTTCCGCGGCGCGCGACCTGAACGGCGACGTAAAGGACAACATGCGCTCGCTCGTCGACGAGCTCGACGCGCTGCTGAAGGAGGACGTCGACGTCGACGCGCTCCGCAAGCGCCTGCACGGGCGGCTCGAAGCCGCGCGCGACACGCTCGACGACGCGTCGTGGCACGCGTCGCGCCGGCTGCGGCAATCGGCCGAGCGCGTGTCGCAGGCCGTCCACGACAACCCGTGGCAGACGGTCGGCATCGTCGCGGGCCTCGCGTTCGCAGCAGGCATCCTCCTTGCGCGTCGATAAGCGCGGCGCTCTCGCCCGACGTTCAACCATCAAGATGGAGGAAGCATCATGCGCAAGACGCTCGTTATGAAGGTCGCGATCGCGACCGTGCTCGGCAGCCTG
This sequence comes from Burkholderia sp. MSMB1588, assembly GCF_001546925.1. Classification (NCBI taxonomy): domain Bacteria; kingdom Pseudomonadati; phylum Pseudomonadota; class Betaproteobacteria; order Burkholderiales; family Burkholderiaceae; genus Burkholderia; species Burkholderia sp. MSMB1588. The sequence continues at coordinate 298,111 of NZ_CM003770.1, forward strand.
GCGCTCGCAGGCTGCACCACCACGCCCGACAAGCCGTCGACCGCATCGTCCAATGCGTCGACCCGGGAGGCGATCGATGCGCGCGTGAACGCGACGCTGTCGCGCCTCTACTCGACGGTGCCGGGCTCGCGCGAACTCGTCTCGAAGTCGCGCGGCGCGCTCGTGTTCCCGAACGTGCTGCAGGCGGGCTTCATCGTCGGCGGCCAGAGCGGCAATGGCGCGCTGCGCGTCGGCGGCGCGACGCTCGGCTACTACAACACGTCGTCGCTGTCGGTCGGCCTGCAGGCGGGCGCGCAATCGAAGGCGCTCATCTTCCTGTTCATGACGCAGGACTCGCTCGACAAATTCCGCAACTCGGACGGCTGGGCCGCCGGCGCCGACGCGTCGATCGCGCTCGTCAAGATGGGCGCGAACGGCGCGGTCGACACGACGACGGCAACCGCGCCCGTGGAAGTCATCGTGCTGACCAACGCCGGCCTGATGGGCGATCTGTCGGTCAACGGCACGAAGGTCACGCGCCTGAAGCTCTGAGCTGAAACGCCGGCGGAAGCGGCGCGGCGCCTCGCGCGTGCGCGCCGCCTGCGCCGCGGCATTTTCAATCGCAGCCCGAACGATATCCGCTCGGGGCGGGGCAACGCACGGTCGCCGCGCCGCACGCGTCAGGCATAATCGATGCGTCACGGCGGGCCGCCGCGGCGCGGCTTGCCCGTCCGATCAACCATCCTCCCCCCGAGCACATCATGGATAGCGGGAACGATCACCAAAAATTCTTCCACCTGCTGCTTCTCGTCGTCACCGTCGGCCTTTGCTGGATATTGACGCCGTTCTTCGGCGCAATCTTCTGGGGAACCATTCTCGCGATCCTGTTCCAGCCCGTGCAGCGCTGGCTCGCCGCGCACTTCGGCAAGCGCCGCAATCTCGCCGCGCTCGTCACGCTGTCGCTCATCATCCTGATCGTGATCCTGCCGCTCGCGTTCGTGACTGCGACGCTCGTGCAGGAAATCGCGTACGCGTATCAGCAGATCAAGACGCTGCAGCCGAACATGACGCAATACTTCCAGGAGTTCATGCACGCGCTGCCGAGCTCCGTGCATCGCGTGCTGCACAACTACGGGCTCACCGACATCGCCGGCATCCAGAAGAAGCTGACCGACGGCGCGGCCGCGATCAGCCAGTTCGTCGCCGCGCAGGCGCTCAGCATCGGGCAGAACACGTTCCAGTTCGTCGTCAGCTTCGGCGTGATGCTGTATCTCGTGTTCTTCCTGTTGCGCGACGGCGGCGAGATCGGCCGCCGCGTGCGGCGCGCGCTGCCGCTCAACGAAGCGCACAAGCAGCATCTGCTGACGAAGTTCACGACCGTCGTGCGCGCGACCGTCAAGGGCAACATCGCGGTCGCGGCCGTGCAGGGCGCGCTCGGCGGCCTGATCTTCTGGATTCTCGGGATCGAGGGCGTGATTCTGTGGGGCGCGCTGATGGCGTTCCTGTCGCTGCTGCCCGCGATCGGCGCGGGCCTCGTCTGGGTGCCCGCCGCCGGCTATTTCGCGGTGACGGGGCAGGTCTGGAAATGCGTGATCCTCGTCGCGTTCTGCGTCGGCGTGATCGGGCTCGTCGACAATCTGCTGCGGCCGATCCTCGTCGGCAAGGACACGAAGATGCCCGACTGGGTCGTGCTGATCTCGACGCTCGGCGGCATGGCGCTCTTCGGCATCAACGGCTTCGTGATCGGCCCGCTCGTCGCCGCGCTGTTCATGGCGAGCTGGGACATCTTCGCGCGCACCGAGCAGACCGACTGGGAATGACGCGGCGATCGAATGCGGCGGGCAACGCCGCGCATCGCCCGCCGCATCGCGTCGCGCCGCTTACTCGAAGCTGAAGCGCAGATCCTTGACGACGGGCTCCTTGCCCCAGTCGAACGAGCACACGCGCCCGGTCTCGAGGCTCACCGCGTCCGCGCCCTTGCCCTGCGTCTCGCTGACAGGCGCGCAACCGCCCGAAATCGTCACGGTGGGCGTGCCCTGCTTCGACAGCGGAAACTCGATCGCGCCGTCCTCCGGCACCGTGTGCGTGAGCGCGACCTTCTCGACGTAGTCGTCGGGCAGCATGAAGATCGGCGAATCGTCGACCCACAGCGTGTAGTAGTCGTGCTTGAACGGCGTCTGCTCGACGCACATCTTCGACGTGTGCGCGCCGAGCTTCTGGGTCTGGCACAGCGGCGCGGCGACGCAGACCGAGCCTGCAGCGAGCAGCGGCACGAGCGCCGCCCAGCTTTTCTGGATTGTTCTTTTCATTCTTGACTCGAAAAGGAATGGCGGAAGGGGGTCATGCCGTTTCGCGCGGCGATCGCTATATTACAAACGAACGCCGGCGAACAGAAGAGGGGCGCGGACGGGCGGCGGATGTGCCCGCGCGGCGCGCGCTCAGAACGTCGTGCGCATCCCGACGGTCACGCTGCGCCCGCCCTGCGGCGCGATGTTGCGCACGACCGAGCTCGCGTAGCGGATGTCCTGGTTCGTCAGGTTGTCGCCGCGCAGATACGCGAGCCAGTTTGTCGCGCCAACGCGGAACCTGTACGTCAGCGCGACGCCGAGCGACGTATAGCCGTCGGTCGCGAGATCGTTCTCGGGCACGCGATGCTGCGCCCACGCATGCGTGACCTGCGCGCGCGCGCCGAACGGGCCGTAGCCGTAATCGGCCGCGAGCGTCGCGCGCAGCGGCGCGATCCGCGGCAGCGGCTCGCCCGTGTCCGCGTTGCGCGCATGCGTATAGTCGGCGCTCAGCTCGAGATCGACGCGATGCCCGCGCTTCTCGAACGCGCGCCACTTGCCTTCGAGCTCGACGCCGTAGAACTCCGCGCGCACGCCGCGATAGACGGCCTCGCGCAGCGCGTCGCCGGCGCCCGCCGCCACGGGCGCGCCTTCGTCGTCGACGAGCCGTCCGGTGTCGTATTCGGCCAGATAGTTCCGAAAGCGGCTGTAGAACACGCCGACGCTGCCGCGGTTCGGCCCGCTCGCGTAGCGCAGCGCGAGATCGGTCGACACCGCCTTCTCCTTCGGCGCGTCTGGCAGGCCGATCAGGTATTGCCCCGTCGCGCCGTGCGGGCCGTTCGCGTACAGCTCGTAGAACGTCGGCGCGCGCTCCGTGTACGACACGTTGCCCGCGAGCGACCACGCGGGCGCGAGCTGGTACAGCGCGCCCGCCGACACGCTGCCCGCATTGAAATCGCGCGAGCGCGCGAAGCTGAACTTGTCGTCGCCGTTCGCGCTCGGGTCGAGCCGCACGTGCTCGATCCGCGCGCCGGCGGACAGCTTCAGCGCATCGGTGGCCTGCCACTCCTCGAGGCCGAACAGCGCGACGCTCGTCGTGCGCGTCGTCGGCGCGAGCGCCTCGCCGCCGAGCGCGGAAAACGTGTTCTGGCCGACCTGCACGCCGAGCGCGCCGTCGAGCGGGCCGAGCTTGCGGTGACGCGCCTCGACGCGCGCCTCGTAGCCGTGGTTGCGGAACGTCGTGCCCGTCACGCCGTCCTCGATTTCACGGTGCAGATAGTTCGTGTAGCCGAAGTCGAATTTCAACTGCGAGAACGGCCCGCGCAAATTGCGCACTTCCGATGCGACCGCGACGCGCTCCTGCCGCATCTGCAGCCGCGCGTCGGTTTCGGCGACCGAGCCGTAGTTCGATTCGTAGCCGCTGTACGACGCGCCGACGTAGCCGTCGGCCCACGTGTACGAGCCGCCCGCCGCGCCGCCGTAGCGGCGGCCGTCGCTGTTCGGCAGCTTGCCGTACGGCTGGCTTGCGTCTTCGCCGTCGAGCGCGCGCTGGCGCGCCGAATGCGCATAGCCTGGGATACGCAACGCGTCGGTCTCGCGGCTGAACGCATCGAGATGGAACGCGAAGCGGCCGTTGCCGCCTTCGACGAGCGCCGCGCCCGCGCGCGCGTTGTTCGCGCCGCCGTAGCTCGCGTCGACCGCGCCCGTGACGCCCGTGACCGCTTCGCGCGGAATCCGGTTGTCGATCGTGTTGACGACGCCGCCGACCGCGTTGCCGCCGTACAGCAGCGCCGCCGGCCCGCGCACGATCTCGACGCGCTCGACGGTCAGCGGGTCCTGCGGCACCGCGTGGTCGTATGACAGCGACGACGCGTCGTACGCGGCGACGCCGTTCTGCAAAAGCCGGATGCGGTCGCCGTCCATCCCGCGGATGATCGGGCGGCCGACGAGCGGACCGTAGGTCGTCGTCGACACGCCGGGCAGGCCGTTCAGCGTGTCGCCGAGCGAGTCGGCGCGACGCAGCGTCAGCTCTGCGCCGGACAGCGACGCGGTCGGCGAAGTCAGCGCCGATGCGCCAAGCGGGTTCGCGGTGACGAAGATCGGCGCGAGCGCCGTCTCGGGCGGCGCGTTCGGCGAACGGTCGGCTGGCGGCGCGCCCGTCTCGCCATGCGCAAGACTCGCGGCGAGCAGCAGCGATAAGGGATGCAGCCTGCGGGCGAAGGGCGGCGCGATACGTCGGTGGTCATCCATTGCGGTAATCGGTGTAGTGGTGTCGAGGTCGACGGAATCACGGGCCGAATCGCGCGGCGATAGAGAAACGATATAACGTATCAATTTCGGCGCGCATGGAGGCCCGTGGCGGAGCACATCGGCGGCCGGTTCGTCGGGTGCTGCGGTGTGCGCCCGGCTCGAGTCGGCCTGCGATGGGCTTGATATGTTATATCATTTCAAATTATGTAACAAATTGCTTACGGCGGCGTTGGCACTGATGCTGATGCCGGCGTCAGCGCCGCGAGCCATGCTGATGCGTCGCCGCGCGATTGCCGGGACGGCATCGGTCGGGCACGCGCGGCGACGAATCGGCGTTTCGACCAAAACGCGAATTCGTGCGGGTCGCGCGTCATGTGCCCGCGCAGTGACGCCGTTCGCGACCCAGTATCGTCACGACACGCGCCGCCCGGCCGCGCGCATCGGCGTGATATCGTCGGGCGCTCGCAAACCGGCAAAGTCCTTTCAGTTTCACGCATGCATCCTCTCCGATCGATCCTCCCGCTCGCCCTGTTGACCGCCGTCGGGCTCCTCGCCACCGACCTGTATCTCCCCGCCGTGCCGTCGCTGCCGCAGCAGCTCGGCGGCTCGATCGAAAGCGCGCAGGCGACGCTCGCCGCGTTCTCGGCCGCGCTCGCCGTGTCGCAGCTCGTCTGGGGCGCCGCCGCCGACCGCTTCGGGCACCGCCGCACGCTCGCGTTCGCGGTGCTGCTGCAACTCATCGCGGGCGCCGCGTGCGCGCTCGCGCCGTCGATGGGCGCGCTGATCGGCGCGCGCGTCGCGCAGGGCTTCGGGGTGGGCGCGGCGACGGTCATCGTCCCCGCGCTCGTCCGGCAGTCGTTCGGCGACGGCGGCGCGGTCCGCGCGCTCGCATGGCTCGGCATCGTCGAAAGCGCGGTGCCGGGACTCGCGCCCGTCGTCGGCGCGGCGCTCCTCGTCGTCGCCGACTGGCGGATGAGCTTCTGGATCATCGTCGCGCTGTCCGCTGTCGCGGCGCCGCTCGTGTTCCGCGCGATTCCCGCGGCTCGCGCGACGCGCGCGCCCGCGCATGCGAGCGCCAACGCGCGCGCGGGCGGCTATCGGCGGTTGCTGCGCTCGCCCGTCTATCTCGGCTACGCGCTCGGTCACGCGCTCTGCTTCGCCGCGCTGCTCGCGTTCGTCGCGAGCGCGCCGCAGGTCGTCGAGATCTGGCTCGGCGCGGGGCCGTCGACGTTCAGCCTGATGCAGGCGTGCGGCGTCGCCGCGTTCATGCTGACCGCCGCGCGCAGCGGCAAATGGTCCGACGCGCTCGGCCTCGACCGGATCATCTCGCTCGGCGCGCTGCTGCAGTTCGCGGCGTCGGCCGCGTTCCTGCTGCTCGCGTACGCCGATTGGCGTTCGACGGCGCTCGTCGTCGCATCGTGGATGCTGTTCTGCGGCTCGCTCGGCTTGCGCGGGCCGGCGTCGATGGCGCGCGCGCTCGCGGCCGAGCCCGCCGTCGCGGGACGCGCGGCCGGACTGCTGATGTTCTTCGGGCTCGGCGGCGCGGCGCTCGCGACGCAGGCCGTCGCGCCGTTCCTGCCTCTCGGGCTCGCGCCCGTCGCGTGGATGTGCGCGGGCTTCACGCTCGCGAGCGGCGCGGTCGTGCTGTGGGGAATCGCGATGCGCGACAGGCATCGCGCAGCGGCAACGGAAGTTGCGTGAGCCGGCCGGAGGCAGCGCGCCGGCGCTGCCCGCCCGATCACGCCTGCGGATCGACCCGCAGCACGAGCTTGCCGCGATGGCTGCCGTCGAACAGGCGATTCAGCACGTCGGGCGCGTTGGTCAGCCCGTCGGCGACGGTTTCCTCGGCCTTCAGCCGGCCGTCGCGCAGCCAGCCCGCGAGCGTCGCGATCGCTTCGCGGCTCTTCCGGTAATCGAGGATCAGGAAGCCGCGCATCGTCAGCCGCTTCGCGATCAGCACGCTGACGTCGTCGGACGGCCGCCCGCTGTTGTAGTTCGCGATCACGCCGCACAGCGCGACGCGTCCGCCGATCGCCATCCGCGAGAGCACCGCGCGCATGATCTCGCCGCCGACGTTCTCGAAGTTCACGTGCACGCCGTCGGGCGTCGCGTCCTTCAGCGCGCGCTTCCAGTCGTCGGACTTGTAATCGACGGCCGCGTCGAAGCCGAGCTCGTCGGTCAGATAGCGGCACTTGTCCGCGCCGCCCGCGATGCCGACGACGCGCGCGCCATGAATCTTGCCGATCTGCCCGGCAACGGAGCCGACCGAGCCCGCGGCCGCCGACACGACGAGCGTCTCGCCCGGCTGCACCGGCGCGATCTCGGTGAGCCCGTAGTACGCGGTGAGCCCGCTCATCCCGCACGCGCCGAGCAGGCGCGGCAGCGGCAGACCGAGCGCGGCGGGCAGCTTCGTGTAGTGCGCGGCTTCGCCGGCGCGCACGTGCGCGTAGTCCTGCCAGCCGACGAGCCCTTGCACGAGATCGCCCTCGGCGAATCCCGGCGCGTTCGACGCGACGACGCGGCCGATGCCGAGCGCGCGCATCACGTCGCCGATCGCCACCGGCGGCAGATATTGCGGGATGTCGCTCATCCAGACGCGATTGGTCGGGTCCATCGACAGATACAGCACGCGCACGAGCAGCTCGCCCGGCCCGAGCGCGGGCAGCGGCGCTTCGACGAGCGTGAAGTGCTCCTGGCCGACGCGCCCGTCGGGGCGCGCCTTCAGACGCAGTTGGCGATTGACGGGGGTGGACATGGGCATCACCTTCGAGGGTGGGAATGGAAACGGACGGCGTGCGCCCGCATCGGCGACCGCCGCGAGTGCGCCGCCAACGCATGCGCGGCGTCAGACCGCGCACATCCCGCCGTCGATCACGAGCTCCGCGCCCGTCACGTAGCGGCTCTCGTCGGACGCGAGATAAACGGCCGCATACGCGACGTCGTCCGGCTCGCCGAGCCGGCGCATCGGCACGCCGCGCGCGAGCTTGCGCGCCGCCTCCTTCTCGCCGACCTGCCGGACGATCGGCGCGACGATGCCGGTCATGATGAACGACGGATGGATCGAGTTGCAGCGCACCTCGGTCTGCCGGCGCGCGCAGTCGACCGCGATCGACTTCGTCAGCGACGCGACCGCCGCCTTCGACGCGTTGTACGCGGTGTAGTCGGGCTCCTGCTTGAACGCGGCGACCGACGAGACGTTGACGATCGACGCGGGCGCGCCCGCCTCCAGGTACGGCAGCGCGTGCTTCGTGCCGAGCACGATGCTCTCGACGTTGATCGCCATCACGCGCCGCCATTCGTCGCGCTCGATCTGCCCGACCGCACCGAACGAGCCGACGCCAGCGTTGTGCACGAGCACCGACAGCCCGCCCATCGCGTCGCTCGCCTGCGAAAGCCGCGCCGCCCACTGCGCTTCGTCGGCGACGTCCTGACCGGCCGCCCACGCGACGCGCTCGCCCGCCGCGCCGTTCAGCTCGGCGGCGAACGCATCGAGCACGGCCGCGTCGACGATGTCGGTCAGGAACACCTTCGCGCCCTGCTCGGCCATCCGACGCGCGATCGCGCGCCCGAGGCCGCCCGCCGCGCCGGTGATGAATGCGCGCTTGCCGGCAAGACGCGGCGCCAGATTCTTCGTCATGAACACTCCCTGTCGTTTTCGATGTGCGCTCGTCGCATGCGCGCTTCGCGCGCGTTCATGAAATCAGCCGCTCGGTCATCGGGCAATCGGCCGCCGGTCGCGAGGAGTCAACCATCGCCCCTCTCGCCCCTCTCGCCCATCAAACCGACAAATACCCGCCGTCGACGTTCAGCACCGTCCCCGTCGTATAGCTCGACGCCGCCGATGCAAGATACAGCACCGCGCCCGCCATCTCCGTCGGCTGCGCGGCGCGCCGCATCGGCACATGCGCGAGCACCTGCTTGAGCACGTCGGGCGTCTGCGTGAGCGCCGACGCGAACTTCGTGTCGGTCAGCCCCGGCAGCAGCGCGTTGCAGCGCACGCCGCTCGCCGCGCATTCGATCGCGAACGCCTTCGTCATCGAGATCACCGCCGCCTTCGTGATCGAGTAGATGCCCTGCCAGTAGCCGGGAATCACGCCGTTCACCGACGCGACGTTGACGATCGATCCGCCGCCGCCCTTGCTCATCAGCTTCGCGCCGCGGCTCGACATGAAGAAGTAGCCGCGGATGTTCACGTCGACGGTCTTCTGGAACGCGCCGAGATCCGTATCGACGATCGGCCCGTAGTACGGATTCGTCGCCGCGTTGTTGACGAGCACGTCGAGGCGCCCGTGCCTGCCTTCGAGCGACGCGAAGAGCGCATCGATCTGGCCGAGCTCGCCGACGTGGCACACGGCCGCCTCGGCCGAGCCGCCCGCCTCGACGATCTCGCTCGCGACCGCGCGGCAATCGTCGATGCGCCGGCTCGTGACGACGACGTGCGCGCCGAATGCGCCGAGCAGCTTCGCGGCTTCCGCGCCGATGCCGCGGCTGCCGCCGGTGACGACGGCGATCTTGCCGGACAGGTCGAACAGGTTGGGTGCGGTCATGGAGGATATCCTGAATCGATGAAGGAAAAGGAATCAGCGATGCGTGACGAGCCGCTCGCCATCCGCTCCGTCGAGGTGCGGCCAGCCGTTGTACGTCGTCACGCGCGCGCCGCCGCGGCCGATCCTGATCCGGGTCACGCTCGTGTTGACGAGCGGCCACGCGAGCTCGAAGCTGCGCTCGATCGGCACGCCGAACAGCGCCGCGACGATCACGCCGATCGGCCCGCCCGACGTGAACGCCCAGATCTCGCGCGCCGGCTGCCCCGCGAGCGCGTCCCACGCGGCGAGCGTGCGCGCGCGGAATTCGGGCCACGCGCAGCCGTAATCGCCGTCGTGCGCGCCGCCCGTCCAGCGCGCGACGGCCGCCGCGAACAGCGCCTGGAACGCGCGGCGCGGATCGGCTTGCGTCCCCATCGCGCGCAGCAGCGCGTCGCGCGACGCGAGCGCCGGCCGATGGCGCGCGATCAGTTCGTCCGCGTCGAGCTCGTCGAGGCCCGCGAGCGCGAGCCGCGGCGCGTCGACGCCCGCCGCGCGCGCGCAGCCGTCGGCCGTCTGCGCGTGGCGGCGCAGCGTGCCGGTGGCGATCAGGCCGGGTCGCCGCGCGCCGCGCGCCATCCACGCGCCGAGCCGCGCCGATTGCTCGTCGCCGAGCGGCGACAGGCAATCGTAGTCGGCCGCATCGAAGCTCGCCTGCGCGTGGCGGATCAGGAACAGCTCGGTCATCGAGCGCCCCCGGCCGCCTCGATCACGCGCCGGCAGCGCTCGCCGAGATAGCGCACGACCGCGCCGAGGCCCGCGAACTGCGCGTTCGTCGTGTGGCCGAGCACGAAGCGCCGGTAGATCTGCTGCGCGATCACCATCAGCCGGAACAGGCCGAACACTTCGTAGAACACGAAGCCGCCGATGTCGAGCCCCGTGCGCGCGCCGTAGTACTCGATGAGCTCGCGGCGCGTCATCATCCCGTCGGCGTGCGTCGGCTGGCGGCGCATCGCGACGAACGCGGGATCGTCGTCGGCCTGCGCCCAGTACGCGAGCGAGCCGCCGAGATCCATCAGCGGATCGCCGAGCGTCGCCATCTCCCAGTCGAGCACGCCGACGATCGACAGCGGATCGGCCGGATCGAGCACGACGTTGTCGAAGCGATAGTCGTTGTGGATCACGCAGATGCGGCGCTCGCCCGCCGGGCGATGGCGTTCGAGCCACGGGAGCACGTCGTCGCACGGGTTCGTGCCGTCGGTGAGCGCCTTGCGCCAGCGCTCGCCCCAGCCGCTCAACTGGCGCGCGACGTAGCCTTCGCCCTTGCCGAGCGCCGCGATCTCCGGGCGCGACGCATCGATCGCGTGCAACTCGATCAGCCGATCGACGAAGCGCTCGCACAGCTTGCGCACGCCCGCGCGGTCGAGCTTCAGCTCGGCGGGCAGCTCGCGCCGCAGAATCACGCCGGCGATGCGCTCCATCACGTAGAACTCGCTGCCGAGCACCGCAGGGTCGTCGCAGCGCGCGAGAATCGCCGGCACGTGGCGGTAGTCGGGCGCGAGCGCCGCCATCACCGCCGCCTCCCGCAGCATGTCGTGCGCGGTGCCGGCCTTCGCACCCGCGGGCGGGCGCCTGAGCACCATCTCGCGATCGCCATAGCCGATCAGATAGGTCAGGTTCGACGCGCCGCCGTGGAACTGCCGGATGCGCGGCTCGCCGCTCAATCCCGGAACGCGCGACTTCAGGTATGCATCGAGCTTCGCCGCGTCGAGCCGGTCTTCGTCGCGCACGTCGCGCGCGTCGTCGAGGCGCACGCTCATGCGGCGACCTCCGCCGCGGCGAGCTGCCGCTTCACCTCGAGCCTCGCGACGACCGCGCGATGCACCTCGTCTGGCCCGTCCGCGATCCGCAGCACGCGCGCATACGCGTAGAGCGCGGCGAGCGGAAAGTCGTTCGACAGGCCCGCGCCGCCGTGGATCTGGATCGCCGCGTCGGCCGCCTGCTGCGCGACCGCAGGCACGACGACCTTGATCTGCGAGATCAGCGACAGCGCCGCCTTCACGCCCTGCGTGTCGATCGTCCACGCGGCCTTCAGCGTCAGCAGGCGCGCCTGCTCGATCGCCATGCGCAGGTTCGCGACGATGTCGCCGTTGCTGCCGAGCTTCACGAGCGGCTTGCCGAACGCGGTGCGCGCCGTCGCGCGCGCGCACAGCAGCGTGAGCGCCTTCTCCGCCGCGCCGAGCGCGCGCATGCAGTGGTGGATGCGGCCCGGGCCGAGCCGGCCCTGCGCGATCTCGAAGCCGCGCCCCGGCCCGAGGATCACGTTCGACGCCGGCAGCCGCACGTTCGTAAAGCTGACTTCGCCGTGGCCCGAAGGCTCGTCGTACGCATTGAACACCGGCAGCATCCGCTCGATCTTCACGCCAGGCGCGTCGAGCGGGCACAGCACCATCGTGTGCCGGCGATGCGGCTCCGCCTCCGGATCGGTGAGCCCCATGAAGATCACGACGCGCGCGAGCGGATGGCCGATGCCGGTCGACCACCACTTGCGGCCATTCAGCACGACTTCGTCGCCCTCGATCCTGGCCGTCGCCCGCATGTTCGTCGCGTCCGAGGACGCCACCTCCGGCTCCGTCATGCAGAACGCCGAGCGGATCTCGCCCGCGAGCAGCGGCTCGAGCCAGCGGCGGCGCTGCTCGGGCGAGCCGTAGCGCGCGAGCACCTCCATGTTACCGGTGTCGGGCGCGTTGCAGTTGAACACCTCGGGCGCGATGAACGAGTGCCCCATCAGCTCGGCGAGCGGCGCGTACTCGGCGTTCGACAGCCCCGCGCCGCCGTGCCCGACCTCGGGCAGGAACAGGTTCCAGAGGCCGGCCGCGCGCGCCTTCGCCTTCAGCGCTTCCATCACGTCGGGCTGCCGCCAGCGGCGCCAGTCGGCGCTGCCCGTCAATTGCTCGACATAGCGCGCCTCGACGGGCGCGATCTCGTCGCGCATGAAGCCCGCGATGCGCTCGCTCAGTTCGCGGCCGCGGGCCGAAGGGGAGAAATCCACGGCGTCTCCGGATAGTCGGTTCGAATGCAAACGAGCGTACGCGATCCTCGACAATCGATGAAATGAATATTTATTATGCGAGGACATAGACGTCATTGATGGGCTTGCGCGATCGCGCAAGCCGCGCCGATACGTCGGAACGCCAACGCCTCGAAACGCCGGAACGCCGATGCAGCCCGACCACCGACTCGACCTGAACCTGTTCCGCGTGCTCGACGCGGTCTACGCGCAGGGCGGCATCAGCGCCGCCGCCCGCGCGCTGCACCTGACGCAGCCGGCCGTCACGCACGCGCTGAACCGGCTGCGCGCGCACTTCGGCGATCCGCTGTTCGTGCGGCAGGGCAACAAGGTCGTGCCGACCGAGCGCACGCGCGCGGTGATCGCGGACGTCCAGCTCCATCTGAAAGGTCTGCAGGGCGCGGCGCGCGCGCAGACGCGCTTCAGCCCGGACGCGCTCGACATGCGCTTCGTCGTCGGCGTGCGCGACGTGCTCGAATCGATCGCGCTGCCGCAGCTCGTCGAGGCGCTCGCGCACGACGCGCCCGGCGTGCGGCTCGTGAGCCGCCGCGTGCCGGTTGCCGACATCGAGCGCGAGCTCGGCAGCGGCAACCTCGATCTCGCGATCGAGCGCCGCGTGCCCGCCGGGCCGCGAATGGCCGCCGAATACGTGGCGGACGACACGCTCGTCGTCGCGATGCGGCGCGACCATCCGCTCGCGGGCGCGCCGCTGCGCCGCGCCGACTATTTCGCCGCGCGGCACGTGACGGTGTCGCCGCTCGGCGAGCCGCACACGCTCGACGTACTGCTCGGCGCCGACGGGCGCTTCCGGCAGATCCAGCTCGTCTGCCAGCACTACTTCGCCGCGTGCCAGATCGCGGCGTCGGGCGACCTGCTGCTGACGCTGCCGCGCTCTTACGCGCTGCGCATGACGCGGCTGCTGCCGATCGCGGTGCTGCCGCTGCCGCTGCGGCTCAAGCCCTACCCGATCCTCGCGTACTGGCACGAGTCGCGCGAGCTCGACCGCGCGCACCAGTGGTTCCGGCAGCGCGTGATCGACGTCGTGCGCGCCGCGTCGTCGCATCCCGCCGGCGCGTAGGCATCGCTGCAGGCGCACGCGAAGCCGTTTATGCTCGCCTATCGTGACCGTGGCCGGCGCGCCGGCCCGCTCCTTCCCCTTACCTCGAGAACACGCCATGCCGCTCATTCACGCCACCGCCGAAATGGCCCCCGACGCGCCGAACTACGTCGTCGACCTCGAAGCCGGAAAGCACCGCCTGCAAGGCGACGAGAACGAGCACGAGGGCGGCGGCAACGTCGGCCCCGCGCCGTACGAGCTCGTGCTGTCGGGGCTCGCCGCGTGCACGGTCTCGACGCTGCGGATGTACATGCGGCGCAAGGCCTGGCCGGCCGCGCGCCTCGCCGCGCGCGCCGAGCTGCATGTCGACCGCGCGGGCGCGCAATACGTGCGGCGCACGATCGTCGTCGACGGCGCGCTCGACGACGCGCAGCGCACGCGGCTCGCGGAAATCGCCGAGAAGACGCCGGTCACGCTGTTCATCAAGCGCGGGACGCGGATCGAGACGACGTTGAAGTGACGGGCGCGCGGACACCCGCGCGACGCCGCCGCGCCGCCGTTACAGTCCGAGCGCCGACAGATCGAGCTTGCCGTCCATGACGGGCGGACACCAGAAGAACGAGCCGGTGATCGGCTGCGTGAAGCGAAACAGGCCGTCGTGCACGCCGTCGGTCGCGCCGATCATCCTGCGCATCTGCACTTCGAATGCGCGGAACGAATGGCCGAACGCGACGAAGTACAGACCGGCGCGGCGCTCGTCCGCCCACGGCGACGAGCGGCGCAGCACCTTCGCCTCCGGCTCGAAGCTCTCCTGCTCGGTGCGCTTCACGTGCGCGTACGCGGGCGCGTCTTCGAGCTCCTCGTTGTCTTCCTTGCGGCGGCCGATGACCCGGTCCATCTCGTCGCCCGGAATCTCGCGCATCTTGCCGAAGTCGTGCACCCATTGCTGGACCGCGACGAAGCTCGCGCCGTCGAGCCCCGCGCCCTTGCCGGACACGAACGCGGCTTCGAGCGCCTCGTCGCCTTCCGGGTTCTCGGTGCCGTCCTCGTAGCCGGACAGGTCGCGGTCGTCCGCGTAGCGGAACGCGTTCGCCGCGGCGTCGAGCTCGAACGCGGGCGCGACGAGCTGCTCGATGTCGCGCGAGCGCACGGTGGCCGCGCCGAGATCGTCGGCGCGCAGCCAGACCCACAGCGCCGCGGGCGTCGACGGCACCGGCGCGCCCGGCACCGACAGTTCGGGAAACTCCTTCAGGCCGTCGATCTTCTTGTCGAGCGCCTGCACGAGCGACGGCCCGATGCCGATCACCGTGCCGGCGCCGTCGAGCGCGTCGCGCAACGCGGCGAGCACGCTCGCCGCATGCTCCGGATGCGCGATCCGGAAGGACAGGTAGCGGCTCGCGGCCGGAATCGGAGCCAGAATGCCTGGTTGAAAGTCGCTCATCGTTTCCTCGGTCAATGGTCGGTTCTACAGGGGGACGCCGGATTGTCCCATAACGTCGGGACATGTTCGGGACATGCCCGTTCGGGACGTGCCCGTTCGGGACATGCCCGCGCGATGCAATCGCGACGCTCGCCGAGACCCGATGTCCCCCCGCCTTCCAACCCCGGCGGTCGCGGCGCGCCGCGACGCCGCGTGTCGAATCAGCAACATCCATTCGTCTGACATTGCAGCAACGCGAAACGGCCGCTAGAATCGCTTCACGAGCTGAACTTCGCTCGCTTTCATTCCACTCACTCAACGCTCGAAGGAGGTGCCAGATGTCGCAAATGCATGTTGCCTCCTCGATGGCAGTTCCACGGCGCGCATCTTAAGTCGTCGTCTTCGCGGGCCACGCTCCGGCCCGCCCAGCTTCCGGACAGTTTTTCGCCTTCGCTTCGCGCGCTGACGCGCAGCGGCGTCCGTCCGGCTTTTGTTTCGAACAACAATCGACAAGTCCCGTCCGCCACGAGCGGCCGGGCCCCGACAAATGGCCCAGAAAACTCCTCATCCGGGCGGACGCGCGTTTACCGACGTGCTCGCGTTCACCTTCCGGCACTGGCGCGCGCAACCCGCGCGCATCGCCGCCATCGCCTTCTTCGCACTCGCCACCGCGCTCGGCGACGTGCTGACGCCGCTCTTCGCGGGACGCCTCATCGACGCGCTGTCGCACGGCGTCGCCGCCGCCGACAAGGCCGGCGCATGGAGCCGCGCGCTGCACGCGTTCGGCGTGCTGATCGGCATCGGCATAGCATGCACGCTGCTGCGGCAGGCGGCGTTCCGCAACATCATCGTGCTGACGCTCGAGATGATGAGCGAAATCGCGGCGAACGCGTTTCATCGCGTGCAGCGCTTTTCGACCGACTGGCACGCGAACAGCTTCGCCGGCTCGACCGTGCGCAAGATCACGCGCGGCATGTGGGCGATCGACCTGCTCAACGACACGCTGCTCGTCGCGCTGCTGCCGTCCGTCGTGATGCTGACGGGCGCGACGCTGCTGCTCGGCCTGCACTGGCCGGTGATGGGCGCGGTGGTCGGCGGCGGCTCCGTCGTCTTCATCGCGGTGACGGTCACGATGTCGCTGCGCTACGTCGCGCCCGCCGCGCGGCTCGGCAACCTGTGGGACACGCGCATGGGCGGCGCGCTCGCCGACGCGGTGAGCTGCAACCCGGTCGTCAAGGCGTTCGGCGCGGAGACGCGCGAAGAGGCGCGGCTCGACGGCGTCGTGTCGAAGTGGCGCGCGCGCACCCGCCGCGCGTGGCGGCGCGGCACGCTGAACGGCGGCGTGCAGGGCGCGATGCTCGTCGCGATGCAGGCGGCGATCCTCGGCGCCGCGCTGTGGCTATGGGCGCACGATCGCGCGAGCATCGGCGACATCACGTTCGCGCTGACGACGTTCCTCGTGCTGCAAGGCTACCTGCGCGACATCGGCATGCACATCCGCAACCTGCAGCGCTCGGTCAACGACATGGAAGAGCTCGTGTCGCTCGAGCGGCAGCCGCTCGGGATCGACGACAAGCCGGGCGCGAAGCCGATCTCGATCACGCGCGGCGAGATCCGCTTCGAGCGCGTAACGTTCGGCTACAGCGGCGCGCACGCGAAGCCGCTGTACGACGACTTCTCGATCCGGATCGCGCCGGGCGAGCGGATCGGGCTCGTCGGGCATTCCGGGTCGGGCAAGACGTCGTTCATCAAGCTGATCCAGCGGCTTTACGATGTCGACGGCGGGTGCGTCACGATCGACGGGCAGAACATCGCGGACGTCACGCAGGCTTCGCTGCGCAGCCAGATCGCGATCGTCCAGCAGGAGCCGCTGCTGTTCCACCGCACGCTTGCCGAGAACATCGCGTACGCGCGGCCCGGCGCGACCCGCGCCGAGATCGAGCGCGCCGCGCGGCTCGCGAGCGCGCACGACTTCATCGACGCGCTGCCGCAGGGCTACGACACGCTCGTCGGCGAGCGCGGGATCAAGCTGTCGGGCGGCGAGCGGCAGCGCGTCGCGATCGCGCGCGCGTTCCTCGCCGATGCGCCGGTGCTGATCCTCGACGAAGCGACGTCGAGCCTCGACAGCGAAAGCGAAGTGCTGATCCAGCAGGCGATGGAGCGGCTGATGGTGGGGCGCACGACGCTCGTCGTCGCGCACCGGCTGTCGACGGTGCGCGCGCTCGATCGGCTGATCGTGCTCGACAAGGGGCGCGTGATCGAGGAAGGCAGCCACGATGAGCTGATCCGGCTCGAAGGCGGCGTCTACCGGCGGCTGTTCGAGCGGCAGGCGCTCGAGCTCGCGAAGGGGCTGATCGAGCAGACGGGCGGCGACATCGCCGACTGGCTGCGCGACGAGCATGACGGACGCGACGAGCGCAACGAGCGTGGCGAACGCGACAAGCCCGGCGTGCTCGACGGGCACGACGCGCGACGCTCGCGCGGCGCGCTCGACGGGAACCGCGACGGCGGGCAGGTCGACGATTCGGCCGTCGCGGTCGAAAAGTAGCGGCGGTTGGGGCCGGGCGCGACGCGCCCGGCACGCGCCGAGACAACCGAAGTCGCGACGCCCGTTCAATCGATCGACACGCGGCTCGACTGGAGCGCCCGCAACCCGGCCCCCAGCCGAGACGCGGAGGATCGCATCGCGTCGAGGCCCCCGCGTCGATCGGTCAACACGCGATGCGCATCACCCGTCGGCCCGTTGCAGCTCCAGCGCCGCCGCGACGCGCCCGACCACCTGCTCGCGCCGCGCGAGCGCCGGCTTCGACCGCTCGCGCACGCGCTCGACGATCCGCGCCGGCGCGGTATCCGGATCGCCCGCGTCGAACGGCGGCGCCGGCGCATATTCGAGCTGCAACTGCACCGCCTGCGCGTCGTCCTCGCCGACGAGCTCCGCCGCGAGCGTCAACGCAAAATCGATCCCCGCCGTCACGCCGCCGCCCGTCACGAGATTGCCGTCGCGCACGACGCGCTCGCGCACCGGCGTCGCGCCGAGCGGCGCGAGCAGCGAATGGAACGCCCAGTGCGTCGTCGCGCGCCGCCCGCGCAGCAGCCCCGCCGCGCCGAGCACGAGCGCGCCCGTACACACCGAGCTCACGTAGCGCGCGTGCGCCGCGTGCCGGCGAATGAACGCGAGCGTGTCCGCATCCTCCATCAGTTCGGCGACGCCGACGCCGCCCGGCACGCAGATCACGTCGAGCGGCGGACAGTCGTCGAACGTCGCGTTCGGCGCAAGCACGAGCCCGCTGCTCGCCGTCACCGGCTCGCGCGTTTTCCAGACGAGCCGCACCGTGACGCCGGGCAGCGACGCGAACACGTCGTGCGGCCCGGTCAGGTCGAGTTGCTGCACCTGCGGAAACAACAGTAATCCCACTTCGATGGCCATGCGGAACCTCCTCCTTTTCATGAGCGTCATGCGTGTCACGCCGGCCCGGCCCAGCGCACCGGCATCGTGGACAAACCGACTGTACGCAAGTACCGTATGGCGGATATGCCAAAGTCCCCACGTTTCCCGCCAACCTCGCCGCCAGCCTCGCCGCCGGCCGCGCTGCCCGCGCTCGAACCTGCCGCCGCGCGCCCGGTGCACGTGCTCGCGTTCGACGACGTGCAGTTGCTCGACGTCACCGGGCCGCTGCAGGTGTTCTCGACTGCGAACGACTTCGCCGCGCGCCGCGGGCTCGCGATTCCGTACGCGCCGAGCGTCGTCACCGCAGGCGCGCCTTCGGTCATGTCGTCGGCCGGGCTCGCGTTCGTCGCCGCGCCGCTGCCCGCCGCGCGCGAGCCGTCCGACACGCTGATCGTCGCGGGCGGCTGGGGCGTCTACGACGCCGCGCGCAATCCGCGGCTCGTCGACTGGGTGCGCCGCCGCGCGGCGCAAACGCGGCGCGTCGCGTCGGTGTGCTCGGGCGCGTTCGTGCTCGCCGCGGCCGGGCTGCTCGACGGCCGCCGCGCCGTCACGCACTGGTCGCGCTGCGACGAGCTCGCGCAACGCTATCCCGACGTGCGCGTCGAGCCCGATCCCATTTTCATCCGCGACGGCAACGTCTGGACGTCGGCGGGCGTCACGGCCGGCATCGATCTGGCGCTCGCGCTCGTCGAGGACGATCTCGGCCGCGCGCTCGCGCTCGACGTCGCGCGGCATCTCGTCGTATTTCTGAAGCGGCCGGGCGGCCAGGCGCAATTCAGCACCGCGCTGTCGCTGCAGCACGAGGGCGGCCGCTTCGGCGAACTGCACGCGTGGGCAGCCGCGAATCTCGGCGCGGACCTGTCGGTCGCGACGCTCGCCGCGCGCGCCGGCATGAGCGAGCGCAGCTTCATGCGCCGCTACCGCGAGACGACCGGCAAGACGCCCGCGCGGGCGATCGAGCAGATGCGCGTCGAAGTCGCGCGCAACCTGCTCGCCGACGCGCCGCTGCCGATCAAGCGGATCGCCGCGCGCTGCGGATTCGGCAGCGAGGAAACGATGCGCCGCAGCTTCCTGCGCATGCTCGGCGTGACGCCGCAGGCCTATCGCGAACGGTTCGCCTCGCATGGCGAGAAAAACGAAAATGTGCGACCCTAGGGCTGTTTACGCTCATGACTGGCTTGCCCTGGCCCTGACCACATGTCGACTCAGCGGCTTTCCCGCTCGCATTTCTGGCGCCGCTCCTGAAGGAGCGGTATCGTCACGTCCCCACCACGACCATGCCGCCGCATCCGGCCGGCATTGCGTCGATCGCGCCCCTTCGTTCGGCCCGGATTGCGGCGGTTCTTCCCGGAGAAACCGTTCATGCAAGACGACATCTCGACCCCGCCCCGACCGCCGGTCGCATTGACGGGCGATCGCCCGACGGGCGCGCTGCACCTCGGCCATTACATCGGCTCGCTGAAGACACGCATCGCGCTGCAGGACACGCACCGGCAATTCATCCTCGTCGCCGACACGCAAGCGCTGACCGACAACGCGCACGACCCCGACAAGGTCCGCCGCAACGTGATCGAAGTCGCGCTCGACTATCTGGCCGTCGGCATCGATCCGCGCAGGAGCACGATCGCCGTGCAGTCGGGCCTGCCCGCGCTCGCCGAGCTGACGCTCTTCTATCTGAACTTCGTCACCGTCGCGCGCCTCGAGCGCAATCCGACGATCAAGGATGAGATCCACGCGCGCGGCTTCGGCCGCGACATTCCCGCCGGCTTTCTCTGCTACCCGGTCGCGCAGGCGGCCGACATCACCGCGTTCAAGGCCGACACGGTGCCCGTCGGCGACGATCAGTTGCCGCTCGTCGAGCAGACGAACGAGATCGTCCGCCGCATCAACCGGCAGGCGGGCGTGGACGTGCTGCCCGAGGCGAGCGCGCTGATCTCGCCGACGGGACGGCTGCCGGGCGTCGACGGCCGGGCGAAGATGAGCAAATCGCAGGGCAATGCGATTGCGCTGTCGTCGCCGCCGTCGGCGATCGCCGATGCGGTCAAGCGGATGTACACCGATCCGAAGCACTTGCGCGTGTCCGATCCGGGCACGGTCGAGGGCAACGTCGTGTTCACGTATCTCGACGCGTTCGACGACGAGCCGGACGAAGTCGAGCGGCTGAAGGCCGCGTATCGCGCGGGCGGCCTCGGCGACATGGCGCTCAAGCGCCGGCTCGAAGACAGGCTGCAGGCGTTGATCGCGCCGATCCGCGAGCGGCGCGCGCAGTTCGCGCGCGAGCCGGGCTATATCGTCGACGTGCTGAAGGAAGGCACCGCGCGCGCGAACGACGTCACGCAGCGCACGCTCGACGAGGTGCGCGATGCGCTGGGCGCGTTTTCGTTCCGGAGATTTGTCGGTTGACGCGCGCGGCGCGGCGGGTGGCCGGAGCGCTCGGGCATGGGAGCCACGGGAAGATGCTAACGGGGTGGACTCGCGACTTCGACTGGCGACTTCGAATGCCGGATGTTTTCAGGAGCGCCGTTCGAGATGCTCGAAGCATCCGGCGCACGCGCCCGACGACACCGTGTTTTCATCGGACGGATCGCTTCGCCGCCCCGACCGACCGCGCGGCAACAGACTTTACACACTGTTACGCGCGACGCTCATCCAACGATGGGCGCATTCCCTATACTGCCGGCGTGTAACAGCAACCACCCGCTACCATGAACACGAAGCCCACCCGAACAACGACAACGAAGCGCCCGGCTTTCACGAAGACCACCCTGCTCGTTTCGCTCGCCGCGACAGCCGCGCTGTCGCTGAGCGCATGTGTCGCGCCGAATGCGTACGGACCGTATGGTTCACAGCCGCAGTACGGCGCGCCCGCCTATGCGCAGCCGTCGTACGCGCAGCCGGCCTACACGCAACCGTCATACGCGCAGCCCGATTACTCGCAGCCCGGCTATCCGCAACAGGGCTATCAGTCCGGCTATTCGGGCTACTCGACGCAGTACGGCACGATCGCCGGCATCCGCCCGATCGGCGGCGCGACGGGCCCGTCGGGCGTCGCGGGCACCGTCGTCGGCGCGCTCGTGGGCGGCGTGCTCGGCAACCAGATCGGCCGCGGACACGGCCGCGACGCCGCGACGGTCATCGGCGCGCTCGGCGGCGCGGTCGCGGGCAACCAGATCGGCCAGCAGATGGGCGCGCAGCCGAGCGCCTATCGCGTCGACGTGCAACTGAGCGACGGCTCGATGCGCTCGCTCGACCTGCAAACGCCGGGCGATCTGCGTCCGGGCGATCGCGTGCGCATCGACGGCAACCAGATCTCGCGGTACTGAATCTCAGGTATCGAACGGCGACGGCGTGCCACGTACGCGTCGCACGCGCGTGCTACAGCCGCGCGCCTGCAGCGCATGAACCCGGCGACGGAAAGCGCGCGCCGGCCCCTTGCCCGAGCGCCTGCGCGCCGGCCGCCCGACGACAGGCGCACGAAGGGCAAACACCGCTCCCCGCCGCGCACGCTGCGCACTACCATGACGCTTTGTTCGCGCGCCTGTCGCATTCGGCCCGTGCGCGCTCGTCATCCCGAAGCCGAATCCGGGCACTCATCATGCGCATCACGCCTCTCCTTCCGTCGCACTGTCCCGTCGCAGACAACTTCGCCGCCACGCTGTTCGGCGGATTCGCGCCGTTCCTGACCGCGTGGCCGGTCGCGAAGACAGGCAGCGACATGGCGCCCGCCCTCATGTGATGGCCGCCGCGGCCATCAGCCGCGCCGGCGCCTTCCACGTGAAGGACGCGCGCGCGACGACTTTCATTCCACAAGGACAAACGCAATGACGCTCAAGGTGATTCAAGGCGGCAACGTACTCGATCTCGAACGCGGGATCGTGCTGAAACGGCATCATGTCGTGATCGACGGCGAACGCATCGTCGACGTCACCGATCGCGAGCCCGATCTCCCCGGCGCACGCGTGATCGACGCGCACGGCAAGACGGTGATGCCGGGCTTCATCGATTGCCACGTTCACGTGCTCGCGTCGAACGCGAACCTCGGCGCGAACGCGGCGCAGCCGAACATCCTCGCGGTGATCCGCGCGCTGCCGATCCTCGACGCGATGCTCTCTCGCGGCTTCACGAGCGTGCGCGACGCGGGCGGCGCCGACTGGTCTCTGATGCACGCGATCGACACGGGCCTCGTGCCGGGGCCGCGAATCTTTCCGTCGGGCAAGGCGCTGTCGCAAACGGGCGGACACGGCGACTTCCGGCCGCGCGGCGACTCGCTCGAACCGTGCTCGTGCTGCTTCCGCGCGGGCGCGATCGCGCGCGTCGCCGACGGCGTCGACGCAGTACGGCTCGCAGTGCGCGAGGAGATCCAGAAAGGCGCGACGCAGATCAAGATCATGGCGTCGGGCGGCGTCGCGTCGCCGTCCGATCCGATCGCGAACACGCAATATTCGGAGGACGAGATTCGCGCGATCGTCGCCGAGGCGCAAGCGGCGAACACCTATGTGATGGCGCATGCGTACACGGCGCGGGCGATCGCGCGCGCCGTGCGCTGCGGCGTGCGCACGATCGAGCACGGCAACCTCGTCGACGCAGCGGCGGCGGACGTGATGCGCGAACACGGCGCGTTCGTCGTTCCGACGCTCGTCACCTACGATGCGCTCGAGCAGCACGGCGCGCAATTCGGGATGCCGGCCGATTCGATCGCGAAGATCGCATCCGTTCGGCAGGCGGGCCGGGCTTCGCTCGACATCTACGCGCGCGCCGGCGTGCGGATGGGCTTCGGCTCCGATCTGCTCGGCGAAATGCACGCGTTCCAGTGCAGCGAGTTCCGCATTCGCGCGGACGCGCTCGGCACGCTCGAAGCGCTGCGATCGGCGACGACCGTCGCCGCCGACATCGTCGGCATGTCAGGCGAGCTCGGCACGATTGCCGCCGGCGCGATCGCGGACGTGCTCGTGATCGACGGCGATCCGCTCGCCGACATCGAAGTCGTCGCCGGCCAGGGCGAGCGGATCGAGTACGTGCTGCAGCGAGGCCGGATCGTCAAGGAGCGGCGCGCCGCCTGAGCTGCCACTCACGAATATTCCCAAATATTCCCAAAAATCCTCGACTCAAGGAACAATAGGGAATATTTTCATTGGATGTCTCCGTGCCGCCGCCATGCTCGAACCGTTCCACACCGTCGACGAAGCCGCCGAACGCTTGCGCCTGCATCCGAAGACAGTGCTGCGCTTCATCCGCGAAGGCCGCCTGCGCGCGACGCGCATCGGCAAGGCCTACCGGATCGCGCGCGCCGATCTCGACGCGTTCGCCGGCGCGCCGCCCGATGCGGCGAAACAGCCGCCGCCCGCGCGCGTCACCTGCGTCGCGGACCTGCAGGACGCGTCACCCGAGTTGCACAGCCATGTCGCGCGGAGCCTGCAGGCGATGCTGTCGACGCACGAAACACGCGCCCATCCGGTTCATCTCGAAACGATCTTCGATCCGGCCGAGCGGCGGCTGAAGGTCGTGATCGTCGCCTCCGCCGGCGACGCGGCGGCGCTGCTCGGCATGCTCGACACGCTCGCCGCATCGTTCGCGCGATGATCACGCGCTATCGTCACGGCGCGACGCGTGCGACGGTTGCCGCCGCATGCGCACGTGCGCCGGCCGCCGACCAGCCGCACTTCGTCCGCGGGCAGCGCGACGTGATGCTCGATCTTCTCGTCGGCCACATGAAAGGTTCACGCGATGAAACATGAGATGCTGACCGTCGGCGACGTGCGCGTATTGCGTTTCGACGCGGCGAGCGCCGCGCCGCTGCGCGACGGAGCCGCCGAAACCTTGCTCGCCGCCGCGTGGGAGCACGACGCGGCGTGGGTCGCGGTGGCGGCCGAGCATCTGCACGACGACTTCTTTCGCCTCGACACGCGCGTCGCCGGGCATCTCGTGCAGAAGCTGATCAACTATCGCGTCAAGCTCGCCGTCGTGGGCAACATCGACGCGGCGCTCGCGCGCAGCCGCGCTGCTCAGCGCGCGCGACGCCGCGCGTTAGGCGATGCGTGAGACGACGCGGCGCAACCCGACACATCGCCCGCCGCGCGCCGCCAGACACATCGTCACCATTCTCCACAATCGGCGACACCACATTTTCTCGCGCGGGATGTACCATTCGGCCCCGTACGCGCCGCATTCCGAGACCTGGCCGAGCGCCGTACGCGAAGGCATTTCGTAAGCCTGATCATCGAAAAATCCAGGGACGCGCAAATGGGAGATGTGAACAAAACCGGCTG
This sequence comes from Burkholderia sp. MSMB1588, assembly GCF_001546925.1. NCBI lineage: Bacteria > Pseudomonadati > Pseudomonadota > Betaproteobacteria > Burkholderiales > Burkholderiaceae > Burkholderia > Burkholderia sp. MSMB1588. Next base: position 322,409 of record NZ_CM003770.1, read on the forward strand.
GCCGCCCCCGTTACCGCCTCGACTCAAACGCATCTGGCACGGCGCCGATGGCCTGCGCGCCGGCTGGGCCGTGCTGCTTTACGCGGCGATCGTCGCGGCGGTCCTGCTCGCGCTCGGCTTTGCGGCGCGCATCGCGCATCATCCGTTCCGGCCGCGCAGCGATCTGAGCGCGGCCGGACAGATTCCGTTCGAGCTCGCGCTGTGCGCGGCCGCGCTGATCGCAACGCGCGTGATGAGCCGCCTCGATCGCCGCTCGTGGCTCGATTACGGCCTGCGCGCGCCGCGCGGCGCGGCGCATTTCGCCTGGGGCGCGTTCTGCGGTCTCGTCGCGGTGTCGGCGATCATGGGCCTGCTCGTCGCGACGGGCGGCGCGACGATCGAATACTCGGGCGTGAGCGGAGCGGCCGCGTCCGAATCGGCCGTTGCGTGGGCGGCCGCGTTCGTGCTCGTCGCGCTCGCCGAGGAAGTCGCGTTTCGCGGCTATGCGTTCATGAAGCTCGCGCAGCGCACGCACCCCGTCGTCGCGGCGGCGCTCACGTCACTCGCCTTCGGCATCTCGCACGTGTCGAATCGCAACGAGAACATCGCGGGCATCGTGCCCGTCGTGATCTACGGGCTCGTCGCGTGTCTCGCGATCTGGCGCACCGGCTCGCTGTGGTGGGTGCTCGGCGAGCATGCGATGTGGAACTGGAGCGAATCGTTCCTGTTCGGCGCGGCCGACAGCGGGCTCACCGCGCCCGGCGCGCTGTTCAGGAGCCACGCGATCGGCCCCGTCTGGCTGAGCGGCGGCACGGTCGGCCCCGAGGCGAGCGTGCTCGTGTTTCCGGCGCTCGCGGCGCTCGCGTATGTCGCCTGGCGTCTGCCGTCGCGCGCGGCGTCGAGCGGCCCGACGCTCGCGCGCGGACGCCGGCAGCCGGTGTGAGCCGGCTCCGCCGCTCGGTCCGCGATCCATCGGTTCGCAACCAGTTCGCCATCCGGTCAGTTCGCCGTCAGCGCGCAATTGACGCGCGCGCCGCGCATTCGACGCGCGCGCCGACAATCGCGACCGCCCCGCTTCGTCGCCGCGCCGCGACGCGCGATCACCTCGGCGCCGATTCCCCCGCCACCGCATTCGCGAGGCTCGCCTCGCCGCGCGGCCCCGGCAGCTTCGCGTGACCGATCCGTTGCGCGCGATAGATGCCCGCGTGCCCGGAGAACAGATACGCGACGACGCAAGCCAGCGCCGCATACGCGCCGATCGGCGCGCCGAACAACTCGATCGCCATGATCGTCGATGCGATCGGCGTGTTCGCCGCGCCGGCGAACACCGCGACGAAGCCGAGCCCGGCGAGCACCGGAACCGGCAGCGCGAGCAGATGCGACAGCGCGTTGCCGAGCGTCGCGCCGATGTAGAAGAGCGGCGTCACTTCGCCGCCCTTGAAGCCCGACGCGAGCGTGACGACCGTGAACGCGAACTTGCCCGCGAAATCGTAGACGGGCAGCGGCCCGCGAAACGCGGCCTCGATCGTCGGGATGCCGAGGCCGAGATACTGCGGCGCATGCAGCAGCGTCGCCGCGAGCGCGACGAGCGCGCCGCCCGCGACAGGCCGCAGCGGCGGATACGCGATCCGGCGCTTCGCGAGCGCGCCGAGCGCGTGCGTCGCGGCGGCGAACAGCCGGCCGACGACGCCGAACGCGACGCCCGCCGCCACCGCCGACGCAACGCCCGCCGCGCTCAGCGCGGGCACGAACGGCACGACGTAGACGGTGTGATGGATGCCCCATTGCCGGCACACCGCATCCGCGACGATCGACGCCGCGACGCACGCGAAGAGCGCGTCGTAACGCAGCCGGCCGATCGCGAGCACTTCGAGGCCGAACACCGCGCCCGCGAGCGGCGTGCCGAACACCGAGGAGAAGCCCGCGGCGATCCCGCTCATCAGCATGATCCGGCGATCGTCACGATCGAGCCCGGCGAGCTGCGTGACGCGATCGGCGAGCGCGCCGCCCATCTGCACCGCGGTGCCTTCGCGCCCGGCGGAGCCGCCGAACAGATGCGTGACGACGGTCGCGACGAGCACGAGCGGCGCCATCCGCTTCGGCACGATCGTCTGCGGATCGTGGATCTCGTCGATCAGCAGGTTGTTGCCGCGCTCGACGGACCGGCCGACGCGCTGATAGACCCAGCCGGTCGCGAAGCCCGCCGCGGGCAGCAGCCACAGCAGCCACGGATGCGCGACGCGCGTGCCGGTGGCGAGATCGAGCGCCCAAAGGAAGAGCGCGGACGCCGATCCGGCGAGCGCGCCGACGGCGGCCGACAGCGCGAGCCAGCGGCACAGATGCGCGAGCGCCGCGACGGGCTCGAGGGTGTGCAGACGTTTCATGAATTTCCAGATTCGACAGGACATCAAACCCGGGCGGCAGGACGCCGCTTGCTACGGATGGCCTACGACCTCCTGCACCCAGGAACGCGTAGGCATCATCAGCCGGCTCGCCGGCGGTTGTACGGAGGCATGCCATCTCCGGTCGCCGCGGATTGTACGCGATGCCGCGCGCACGCGGCAACCGGCGCGGTGATGGCGGGCGCGCGGACGAAGACGGGCGCGAAAGCAAACGTGGACGTGAATGCCGTCACGCGCCGAAGCGCTCCGCGAGCTCGACGAAATCCGCCGCGACGACGTCCCAATCCTGCTCCGCGCGCAGATCTGCCGTCTGCGCGGGACCGTGCTCGCGCGGGCGCGCGACGAACGCGGTCCGATAGCCGCAGCGCCGCGCGGCCGCGAGGTCGCCGTTGTGCGCGGCGACGAGGCATACCTCGTCGGGACGCAGCGCGAGGATGTCGGCCGTGCGCAGGTACGCCTCGGGCGTCGGCTTGTACGCCTGCGCCACTTCGGCGCCGAGGATCGCGTCCCACGGCAATCCCGCGCGCTTCGCCATGTCGATCATCAGGATCACGTTGCCGTTCGACAGCGGTGCGATGATGTAGCGCGCCTTCAGCCGCGCGAGCCCCGCGACCGAATCGGGCCACGGATCGAGCCGGTGCCACGCGAGATTCAGTGCGTCGAGATCGGCGTCGGCCACGCCCGCGCGATCGATGCCGAACGCGGGCAGGATCGCTTCGAGATTCTCCCGATGCAGCACGTCGAGCCGCGTGAACGGCCGGCGGCCGCTGCGCACGTGCTCCATCGCGGGCGAATAGCGCGCGCGCCACGCATCCGCGAAAGCGGCCGGATCGGCTCCCGCGCCGCCGTACTTCGCAAGAAACGGCGTCGCGTCGCGAATGACGCCGGAACGCCAGTCGACCACGGTGCCGAACACGTCGAATACCAATGCCTTCACGCCAAGCGCCTGCATGATGCTCTCCTGAGTCGTGGAATGACGTTTCAGGATGCAGCGGGCCCGTCGGCGGCTCGAACCGGGCCCGTCGCCATGCGCGCGCAATCGGCCGGGACCGCGGCAAACGGCTCGCCGGCCGGCGAAGCGCGCGCATACGACGAACGCAGGACCGCCCCGCACGGTCCGCCGAACGCGGGCCGCCGCTCCTGCACGTCTGGAAGAAACGCACATCTGCCGCTCGACATTATCGGCGATCGCATGCAGGCGTTCTTGGCGAAGAAATCGAGGCCGACGTCGAAATCGAAACCGGATTCGGCGGGCGAATCGCAGCGAGAGACCGGCGCCGCATGAGGGCGCGCGACGAACGCGCGCGGCCTCAGCGCCAGCGCTGCTTGTTGCGCTGAACGAGCGAGATCAGTTGATCGGCGATCCGCTCGAGCGGCAGCACCGCGCTCGCCGCGCCGATCGCGGCGGCCGCCTTCGGCATTCCGTACACCGCGCTCGTCGCTTCGTCCTGCGCGATCGTGTAATGCCCCTTCGTGCGCATCGCCTTCAGGCCGAGCGCGCCGTCGCGTCCCATGCCCGTCAGCAGCACGCCGATCGCCTCGCCCTTCCAGTGATCGACGACGCTGTGAAAGAACACGTCGACCGATGGCCGGTAAGGCGTCTCTTCCGGACGCCGCGTATACGCGAGCAATCCGCGCGACGTCAGGTGCAGGTGGTCGTTCGTCGCCGCGAGCAGCACCTCGCCCGCCTGCGGCACGCTGCCCTGCCGCGCGATGCGCACCGGCAACTGCGAGTAGCCGTCGAGCCACTGCGCCATGCCGATCGCGAACGCCTGGTCGACATGCTGGACGATCACGATCGCCGCCGGAAAATCGCCCGGCAGCCGCCGCAGCAGCGCGGTCAACGCAGTCGGCCCGCCCGCCGACGCGCCGATCGCGACGAGCGGCGGCAGCGCGCCCTGCGGCGCGGGCGCGGCGGCGGCGGGCGCGGCCACGGGCGAGCGCGTCGCGAGCAGCCGGCCGATCTGGTCGATCTTCACGAGCAGCGGCTGCGACGGATCGGCGCTGCCGCCCTGCTCGAGCGTCGGCGTGTCGACCGCGTCGAGCGCGCCCGCGCCCATCGCCTCGTAGACGTACGACGCGTTCGCGCCGACGTTCGCGGTGACGATCAGGATCGCGCACGGCGAGCGCGCCATGATGCTGCGCGTCGCCGACACGCCGTCGATCCGCGGCATCACGAGGTCCATCAGGACGAGGTCCGGCGGCTGCGCGACGCAGAAATCGACGGCCTGCGCGCCGTCCGTCGCGACCCACAGCACGCGGTGCTCGGGCCGCAGCGCGATCGCGCGGCGCAGCGCCTCGACGGCGAGCGGCAAGTCGTTGACGATGCCGATGTTCATGGCTTCTTACGCGTCCCCAATCAGGTCTTGCACGGCATCGAGCAACGCCTCGTCGTGGAAGCCGCCCTTCGCCAGGTAATAGTCGGCGCCCGCTTCGAGCCCGCGCCGCCGGTCCTCGTCGCGATCCTTGTACGACACGATCATCACCGGCACCGCTTTGAGCAGCGGATCGCCCTTGATCAGCGTGACGAGCTCGATGCCGTCCATCCGCGGCATGTCGATGTCGGTGACGACGAGATCGAAGCTGTCGCCGCGAATCGCGTTCCAGCCGTCCATGCCGTCGATCGCGATCGTCACGTCGTAGCCGCGCTTCTCGAGCAGCTTGCGCTCGAGCTCGCGCACGGTCAGCGAATCGTCGACGACGAGCACGCGCTTCGCGCGCCGCGCGAGCGCATCCTGATCGCCGCGGCGCACCGTCGCGAGCTGGCCGCCGCGAATCAGCTTGTCGATCGAGCGGATCAGATCCTCGACGTCGACGATCAGCACCGGATCGCCATTTTCCAGCAAAGCGCCCGCCGCAATGTTCTGAATTTTGTTGAGGCGTCCGTCTAACGGCTGCACGACGAGCATCCGCTCGCCGAGGAAACGGTCGACCGCGACGCCGTAAGTCTCCGGCTCGCCTCCGACGACGACGACGGCCGTCGTCGGCCGGCTCTCGTCGAGCTCGCCCGCATCGAACAACTGATGCGCGGTGACGAGGCCGACGCGGCGATCGTCGAGCGGAAAATGCGGCTGGCCCTCGAGCACGTCGAGGTCCGCGCGGTCGAGCTCGAGCGTGCGGCGCACCTGCACGAGCGGGAACGCGTACGGCTCGCCGCCGACGTCGACGATCAGGCTGCGGATCACCGACAGCGTGAGCGGCAACTGCAGCACGAAGCGCATGCCGAGGCCCGGCTCGTTGAAGATCCGCACCGCGCCGCGCACCGATTTCACCATCTCCTGCACCGCGTCGAGGCCGACGCCGCGGCCCGACACGTCGGTCACCTGCTCGCGCATCGAGAAGCCCGGCAGCAGCAGGAATTCGAGCAGCTCCGGGTCGGACAGGCGCGCGGCCGTGTCCTCGTCGGTCAGGTTGTGGCGGACGATCGCCGCGCGCACCGCGGCCAGATCGGCGCCGGGGCCGTCGTCGCTCACGCTGACGAGGAGCGACCCGGCGCTGTGCCGCGCCTCGAGCGTGATGGTCGCTTCAGCCGGCTTGCCGCGCGCGAGCCGCGCATCGGGCGGCTCGACGCCGTGGTCGATCGCGTTGCGCAGCAGGTGGCCGAGCGGCGCGTCGAGCATGTCGAGGATGTCGCGGTCGACCTGCGTCGCCTCGCCGACGATCGAGAAGCGCACACGTTTGCCGAGCGAGCGTGCGAGATCGCGCACGACGCGCGGGTACGCGCGCGTCGCGTCGCCGAACGGACGCATCCGGCATTGCAGCGCCTCGTCGTACAACTGCTCGGCGATGTGCGAGCTGCGGCGCTCGAATCGGTCGAGCTCGTCGAGCCGCGCCGCGAACGTGCGCTGCAAGTCGGTGAACATCTGCCGCACCTCGTTGAGCGCGGCGCGCACGCGCGGGTCCGCATCGTCGGCGAGCACTTCGAAGGCCGAATCGAGCGAGCGCGCCGCATCGCGCTGCGCGCGCTTCACGCGCAGCATCGATTCGGCGAACGGCTTCAGCCAGCGCGACTCGACGAGCGACTCGCCGGACAGGCTCAACAACCGGTTCAGCGTGTCGGCGCGCACGCGGCGCACCTGGCTCGACGCTCGGTCCGCGTCCTGCGCGCGGGAGGACGGCCGGGGGGCGTCGTGGGGCAGGGCGTCGCGCGGCGGGGCGGACGCGTCGCGCAGCATGTCGGCCGCCGTCGCATCGTGCGCATCGTGCGCATCGCCAGTTTGCCGCGCATCACGCGCATCACGCACGTCGCGTGCGTCGCCGGCGTCCGCGTCCGCGTCCGCGCTCGCCCCCGCCTCCGCCGCCGCGAGCGCCGCCGCGAACGCGTCGATCTCGTGCGGCGCGACCGACGCCGCCGTCTGCGGATCGCCGACGCGCACGAGCAGATCGACGCCCGTCAGCAGCGCGTCGACGTGGCACGGCGTCAGCGGCTGCCGGCCGTGCTGCGCGGCGACGAAGCAATCCTCCATCCGCCCCGCGATGTCGACGCCCTGCGGCACGCCGACGATCCGCGCCGCGCCCTTGAGCGAATGCGCGGCGCGCATGCACGCCTCGAGCGTCGCCGCGTCCTGCGCGCCGCGATCGAGCGCGAGCAGCCGCTCGGACAGCGCCTGCGTCTGCGTGTGCGTCTCCTCGCGGAACAGTTCGAGCAGCGACGCGCGGCCGAGATCGTCGTCGGCGCTCATCGCAGGCTCCGCGTCAGCGAATCGAACAGGCGGTCCTCGTCGAGCAGGCCGATCGTCTTGCCGCGCCACGCGAACACGCCGCGCGAATGCACGGCGCCCGCGCGCGCGACGGTGGCCGGCACCGGCATCCAGTCGGCGGGCGTGAAGCGCAGCACGCCTTCGACTGCGTCGACCGGAAACACGACCGGATCGCCGCGATGCGCGACGACGAGCATCCGCGTGAAGCTCGTGCGCGACGCGGCGCGATCGGCGCGCGCATCGAGGCTCAGCAGCTCGGCGAGCGACACCGCGACGCGCAGCATCCCGCGCACGTTGACGATGCCGAGCACCGCGCGGTTGCGCCGATGCGGCAGCGGATGGATCGAGCGCGTATCGGTGATCTCGCGCAGTGCGCGAATCGGCAGCGCGAGCCATTCGTCGGCGACGCGAAACGCGAGCGCCGAATGAACGGACTCGGCTTCGCCGTCGCGCGCCGCCGGCGCCGCGTTCGAGCGCGGCGCGCGCTCGGCGGCAAGACGCGCCGCCTCGGCGAGATCCGCGTCGGTCAGCGGCCGGTCGAGCAGCAGCGCCGCGTGCCGCTCGTACACCGGGCAGTTCAGGCAGCGTCGACAGGTATCGAGCCGCTCGCACGAGCGGTCGCCGCGCGTGCCGATGCGATTCCAGCAGGCATCGATGTCGAATGCGATCTTCGGTCGCTCAACGACGTCGCGTTCCATGGGTTCCTCTCGGTTCGCCGTCGTCCGTGTCGGTCACGGACGCGGCCGATTCGTACTGGGCCGCGCGTCGGGCCCGTTGCATCAGCCATTGTGCGCTGTCCCGATCGCCCGCGATGTCGAGCAGCGTCGCCAGATGAGTCAGCGCTTCGTAATGCGACGGATCGAGGTACAGCGCCTTCCGATAGCAGTCCGTCGCTTCGTCGCCGCGGCCTCGCGCGTCGGCGATCAGGCCGAGCAGGTAGAACGCTCCGGCGCTCGGGCCGGACTGCTCGATCGACGCGTGCACCGCCTGCTGCGCGGCGTCGAGCGCGCCGGCGTCGGCGAGGCGGCGGGCGGCGTCGAGCGGCGCTTCGGCGAGCGCGCCCGCATGCGAAGCGTCGGTCGCGCGCGGCGCCGCGCCGGCATTGCGCGTGGCCGCCGCCGATGCGAGCCGGCCGGCATCGGCCGACGCGTCGGGCAGCGTATCGAATGCCGGACGCGCGGCGAACGATTCGAACGCGGGCGGCCCACCGTCGATCGCGCGCGCGATCGGCTCGGGCGTCGGCCAGCCGGCATCGAAGAGCCATTCCTGCGCGATCGCGCGCAGCGTGCCGCCGAGCGTCGGCGTGCGATCGCCGCCCGCAGCGCCTGCACTTCCCGCGATGCCTGCACTTCCCGTCGCCGCCGCGCCGCGCCGCGCGCCGCCCGCCCCTTGCGCGCCGACGCCGCTCGCGCCGGGCCGCGTCGACGCATCGGCAGCCGGCTTGCGAAACGCGAACGCGAGCGGAATCTGCGCGGACGCAAGCCCCTGCCGCATCACGACGCCCGTCTCGGCCGGCCCGACGAACAGGATGCCGCGCTCGTCGAGCCGCTCTTCGACGATCCGCACGACGCGATCCTGCGCGCCCCGATCGAAATAGATCAGCACGTTGCGGCAGAACACGAAGTCGTACGGCTCGCCCGCGCAGCCGGGCAGATCGAGCAGATTCGCCTGCCGGAACCGCACGCACGCGCGCACCCGCTCGTCGAGCACCCAGCCGTCGGCCGCCGCCTTGAAATGCCGGTCGCGAAAGCCGAGCGCGTGGCCGCGAAACGAGTTGCGGCCGTAGCGCGCGCGCTCCGCGTGCGCGATCGCGCGCGCGCTGATGTCGAGCGCGTCGATCTCGAAGCGCGCCGCATCGATGCCCGCGTCGAGCAGCGCCATCGCCGCCGAATACGGCTCCTCGCCCGTCGAGCACGGCGCGCTCAGGATTCGCAGCACGCGCGCGGGCTGCGCGAAGAGACGCTGCGCGCCGAGCCGCGCGAGCGCGCCGAACGCCTCGCACTCGCGGAAGAACCAGGTCTCAGGCACGACGAACAATTCGATCAGCGCGCGCCGCTCGTCGGTCGATGCGTTCAGGCGCCGCCAGTACGCGTCGAGCGCCTCGTCGGTGATCGGCTGCTGCGGGTGGCCCGCCTGCGCGGCCGCGCCGTCGCCCGCGCCGGGCTGCGTCGCGGCGATCCGCTCGCCGAGCGCGCGCGCGACGAAATCGTTGCCGAGCGACGCGGGATCGATGCCGGTCTCGCGCGAGAGCCACGCATGAAAACGCGGATCGAAGACGTTCATTGCCCGCCTCCCGCCGGCGCGCCGTGCGCATCGAGCGACGCTGCGTAGTCGAACAGCAACGCGCGCGCGTCGCCGTCGACGATATGCTGGACCGCGACCCACTGCACGACGCCGTCAGCATCGCTCGCGATCGGTCCGAGCCAGCGCGCGTGCGGCGTCGCGAATCCGCTGTCGCGGAACGAGTCGCGTGCAATCCGCGCAGTCTGCGTCGCGCGTTCGACGATGAGCCCGAGCAGGCGCGCGCGCGGCGGCGCGAACGCCGGCTCGGCGGACGCGGGCGGCCGGTAGCGCACGAGCACGAGCCGCGTCGAGCGCAGCGGCTGCGCGGGGCGCCCGAGCGCGAGCCGCGGCACGTCGATCACCGGCACCGGCTCGCCGCGATGCATCAGGATCCCGGCCGCCCATGCGGGCGCGCCGGGAATCGTCTTCGTCGCGGCGAGCGGCAGCACTTCGGCGATCTCCGCCGCATCGAGCGCGTAGCGCTCGCCGTCGAGGTGGAACAGCAGGAACAGCATGTCGGCTCCGCCTTTCCCGTCACGCGCGCATCATGCGTCGACCTTGAAGCGCGACACACCGGTGCGCAACTGGTTCGCGACGAGCGTCAGGTCGTCGATCGCCTGCGACGACTGCCGCAGCGATTCCGCTGTCTGCTGCGCGGCCTCGGACAGTTGCGCGAGCGCCTGCGTGATCTGCTCGGCGCCGCTCGCCTGCGTCTGCATCCCTTCGTTGACCATCTGGAAGCGCGGCGCGAGCGTCTGCACTTCGGCGATGATCTGCGACAACTGCCCGCCCACTTGCTGAACATCGCGCATCCCGCGGCGCACCTCCTCCGAGAACTTGTCCATTCCCATCACGCCCGCCGACACCGCCGACTGGATCTCCTTCACCGTCTGCTCGATGTCGTACGTCGCAACGGCCGTCTGATCGGCGAGGCGGCGGATCTCGGTCGCGACGACCGCGAAGCCGCGCCCGTATTCGCCCGCCTTCTCCGCCTCGATCGCCGCGTTCAGCGACAGCAGGTTCGTCTGGTCGGCGACCTTCGTGATCGTCGCGACAACCTGATTGATGTTGATCGCCTTCTCGTTGAGGATCGCGAGCTTCGCGTTCACCGAGCCCGCCGCGTCCATCACGCTGCGCATCGTCTCGCCCATCCGCGTGAGGCCGCTCTGGCCGACGCCCGCGAGCGTCGCCGACTGCTCGGCCACCCCCGACACTTCGTTCATCGTACGCAGCAGATCGCGCGACGTCGCGAAGATCTCGCGCGACGTCGCGCCGATCTCGGTCGTCGTCGCCGCGGTTTCGTTCGCGGTCGCCTGCTGCTCGCGCGAGGTCGCCGCGATCTCGGCGACCGACGTCGTCACCTGCAGCGACGACTGCTGCGCCTGCGCGACGAGCGCGGTCAGCTCGTCGGCCATCCGGTTGAAGCCGCTCTCGAGCGTGCCGAATTCGTCGCTGCGGCCGAGGTTCAGGCGCTGCGTCAGGTTGCCGGTGCGCATCACGTCGTGCACGTCGATGAGCCGTGCCATCGGCACCGTCACCGCGCGATGCAGCAGATAGCCGAGCGCAAGCGCGGTCACGAGCACGACGCCGAGCGCCACCGCGAGCGTGATCTCGGTGCCGTGCACCGATTCGCGGATCAGCGTCGCCGACTGATCGGCGAAGCGCCGGTTCTCCTGCACGAGAATGTTCGCATGACGAATCACCTCTTCCCACGCGGGCGTCATCTTCGCGTACGCGGCGAGCGCGTCGGGCTTCGCGCCATGCGCTTTCTGCACGGTGTCGTTCAACAGCGGCAGGTAGCGGTCATACGCCGCGCGGAACGTGTTGAAGCGCTCCTGGTCGTCGCCGCGAAACGTCGACGCCTGATACGCGGACGACAGCTTGTCGAACTCTTCGAGCAAGCCCGGCACCTTCGCGAGATCGCGCCGGGTCGCGTCGGCATCGGCGTCGACGAACACCGCGCGCTGCAGCGTGATGTACGACTCGTTCGCCGCCGCGCGCAGCGACGACGCGAGATAGACGCCCGGCAGCGAATCGCGCTCGATGCTGACCGCCTCGTCGTTGATCGCGCGCAGGCGCTGGTAGGACAGCGCCGCCATGAACAGCATCAGCACGAACAGCACGCCGAAGCTGAACAGGATCCGGTTGCCCAACGTGAGCCGGCTGCCGGCGGCGGGTTTGCGGAGTGTCTCGTTGCTGGCGCGAGGCGTCACAGTGGGCATGTCGTTCTATCCGGCTGGCGGAAATCAGGTGAATGAAGCGGCGCGCGGCGCGCCGGGCGAATCGCATCGATCCCGGCGCGACGCGCAACCCGGGCCTCGCGAGTGTAACTTGAACCACCGCAAACGAGATGTGCCCGCGCGCGAACGCTGCGCGCATTGCGCGCCACGCGTCACACGGCGCTCACATCCTTCGGAATCCGAAGTCCCGCGAGAAAGCCGCGCGGCGTATAGCGCATCAGGATCTGCCCGCGATGCTTCGCGGCCGTCGCGCGCACGAACGCGAGACCGAGCCCGAAGCCGCCGCGCTGCGCGCCGCCCGCCGGCACGAGCCGCACGAACGATTCGGTCGCGGCCGCGCGCTGCTCGGGCGCGATGCCCGCGCCTTCGTCCTCGACGCCGATCAGCCAGCCGTCGCCGTCCTCGACGAGCGTGCAGCGCACCTCGGAGCCCGCGGGGCCGTACTTCAGCGCATTATCGACGAGGTTCGCGACCGCGCGCGTGAGCATCATCCGGTCGCCGATGCACAGGCACTCTGTCGGCGGCACGTCCGCGCGCACGCGGCTACCGACGCTGCCCGCCTTCTCCCAGAGTTGGTCGACGGCGTCGAGCACGACCTCGTTCAGGCTCACGGTCTCGCTCGGCCGTTTCTCCGATTGCGCGCGCGTCAGATGAATGAAGCCGTCGGCGAGCGCGAGCGCGCGGCGCGCATGCATCTCGATCCGCTCGAGGATCGGCGGCATCGCGCCGTGCTCGTTGCGATAGACGTCGAGGAGCGCGAGGATCGACGTCTGCGGCGTGCGCATGTCGTGCGACAGGAAGTCGAGCACCTCGTCGCGCTGCCGCAGCATCAGATACGAATTCGAGTGGTAGCGGATGCGCGCGATCAGCTCGATCGTGTCGGGCAGCTTGACGAGATAGTCGTTCGCGCCGGCGACGAACGCCGCGCGCTTGACGACGGGCTCCTCCTTCGCCGACAGCACGATGATCGGCACGCGGGCCGTCTGCGCGTCGGCGCGCCACGCGCGCACGAGGTCGAGGCCGTCGATGTCGGGCATCACGAGATCCTGCAGGATCACGGTCGGCTTCATTTCCTTCGCCATCGCGAGCGCGCGCTGCGCGTCGGTGCATGTGTGCAGCACGATGTCGCTCTCCGGGACGAGCGAGCGGCGAATCACTTCGCCGACGAACGCCTGGTCGTCGACCAGCAGCACCGAGATCCCCGATTCGAGCGAATCCGGAGCATTATCCCTGCTCGTTTTGTTCATCATGTCTTAGCACTACACAATCGTTGCCTTGTCGCCTGTTCCGCCAGCCCCGTTCGTCGCTCGCTTGCCCGGCATGGTGAGGCATGCGACCGCGTGAGCGCGAGCCCGCCGTTCCTCGCAGGATGGCAATGAAACGGGCCCTCATTCTTTCTCAAAACGGATATAAAGCACCGATATTAAATGAAATTAAGTCGGCTCGCCGATCTCGCGCGATAATCGCAGCGCATTTCACTTCCTTTTACGATCGAATCTTCGGTCGATCAGGTAAAAACGCGTATCGGAACGATCCGGTTGATTCGGTAGCCACAATGCGCCGGATACGCCCGGCACGCAATTGCATCCGTGCAGTGTGTTATCTGCCAGCCACAGTCTGATTTATCAATTGCGCCTGCAACACTGGAAGATGCGGAAGCGCAAACGTTTTCGCCGATGCGGATCGCCGAACATGCGTCGAATGTGCGCCGGCGGGCGGGAAACGGTCCGCGACGCTTGCCGGACAGGCGTTTGCGGCATGCGCGCGACGCGCGCCGCCGTCGCGCCCGGCCGTGTGCGCGAACATGCGAAACCACGGCGCCCGGATGCGCGGGACGTCGGTTTGACCGTCTGGTCGGTGGGCGATAGCATGCCGAACGTTGTGCAGCCGCGCGCGTCGCAGGCGAGCCCCGGCGCCATCGCGAACGTTCCGCGCATCACGCGTCACTATCCGTTTTTTCGAGATATCGGCGATCGAGGCCGCTGATTCCTTATCTCAATATTCCCGCAATTTTCGTTTAAAACGAGCGCAGCACTTTCTTATCCAATTATTCACGGCATCCTCTTGAAACCGAGTTACCGCGTTGGCAAAACTATCTCGAAAATGGCCACATTCGACGTGGATTCCGTGCGCCGGATCGACGCGATTCGGCGGACTGATCGTCAGCGGTACGCATTATTCGGCGCTGATGATGGGCATGGTCGCGACCTTCCTCAGCGAGTGGCGGGCGACATGGTGACGAGGGCATGGCGGATCGTCGCGATCGCGGCAGCCTGGCTGCGATCGCCCGCCCGTGCCAGCCGCTCCGGTCGCCGCGTCCGATTCGGATGGCGAAAGAACAAGTCCGACGAATCCCGCGGACATCTCGCGGCGAGGCCGCGCAGACGCGGGCGAACGCGGCGCCGAACCGCCCCGCCGCGTTCAGCGTCGGCGCACGACCATCAAGCGCAGCTCGGTCATGTCCTCGATCGCGTAGCGGATTCCTTCGCGGCCGAGCCCCGAGTCCTTCACGCCGCCGTATGGCATGTTGTCGACGCGGAATGACGGCACGTCGTTGATCACGACGCCGCCCACTTCGAGTTCGTCCCATGCGCGCTGCGCATGCGACAGCGAATCGGTGAACACGCCCGCCTGCAGGCCGAAGTCGCTGTCGTTCACGCGCGCGAGCGCGTCGTCGAAATCGGAGTACCGCTCGAGCAGCGCGACCGGGCCGAACGCCTCCTTCCGATACAGATCCTGATCGCGGCACACCTCTTCGAGCAGCGTCGCCTCGAACATCGCGCCGTCGACCTTGCCGCCCGCGACGATCTTCGCGCCCGCCGCCACCGCCGCGTCCATCCAGCCCGCGAGCCGCCGCGCCTCGGATTCGGAGATCATCGGGCCGACGAATGTGGCCGGGTCCTTCGGATCCCCCATCCTCAGCGAGCGCGTCTTCGCGATCAGCCTCTCGCGCAGCGCATCATAAACATCCGCGTGCGCGATGATCCGCTGCACGCCGATGCAACTCTGCCCGGATTGGTAGTACGCGCCGAACGCGAGACGATCGACGACGTAGTCGAGCCGTTCGCGCTGGTCGGCGTCGACGATCGCCGCCGCGTTGCCGCCCAGCTCGAGCACGACCTTCTTCTTGCCCGCCTTCTCCTTCAGCGCCCAGCCGACGGCGGGCGAGCCCGTGAACGACAGCAGCTTGAAGCGCTCGTCGGTCGTGAAGAGATCGGCGCCGTCGCGGTGCGCGGGCAGGATCGAGAACGCGCCCTTCGGCAAATCGGTTTCCGCGAGCACCTCGCCGATGATCAGCGCGCCGATCGGCGTGCGGCTCGCGGGCTTCAGCACGAACGGGCAGCCGGCGGCGAGCGCGGGCGCAACCTTGTGCGCGGCGAGGTTCAGCGGGAAATTGAACGGCGAGATGAACGAGCACGGGCCGATCGGCACGCGCTTGTAATAGCCGCTGTAGCCCTGGGCGCGCGGCGAGATTTCGAGATTGACGAGGCCGCCCTCGATGCGCACCGATTCCTCGGCCGCGACGCGGAACGTATCGATGAGGCGCGTCACTTCGCCCTTCGAATCGTTGATCGGCTTGCCCGCTTCGATGCACAGCGCCTCGGCGAGCTCGTCGAAGCGTTCGCGAAAGCGCGCGACGCAGTGTTCGAGGATCGCCTGCCGCTTGAACGCGGGCAGCGCGCGCAACGGCTTCTGCGCGTCGACGGCCGCCGCGATCGCGGCGTCGATCGCCTTCGCATCGGCAAGCGCGACGCGCGTCGCGACCGTGCCGCTGTACTTGTCGGTGACGTCGAGATCGGTGTTCGCGTATACCGCCTCGTTTGCGAGGTAATACGGATAGGTTTCCTTCAGCATGTCGAATGACTCCGTCCGGTTGATGTCCGGTTGATCCGCGGTCCGCCTGCTGCGTCACAGTTGCGCCGACAGGCGCTTGATTTCGCGATTGAGCACGCGCTCGTTGTCCGAGTAGTCGATCGGCACGTCGATCAGATGCACGCCCGGCGACGCGAAGCACTCGCGCACGAGAGGCTCGAGATCGTCGGCCGACGCGATCCGGTGCCCGTGCGCGCCGTAGCTCTGCGCATACGCGACGAAATCCGGGTTCGCGAGCGTCATCGCGTAATCGGGGAAGTTCATGTTCTCCTGCTTCCAGCGGATCATGCCGAACGCGTCGTCGCGCAGGATCATCACGACGAGATCGAGCTTGAGCCGCACCGCCGTTTCGAGCTCCTGAGAATTCATCATGAAGCCGCCGTCGCCGCACACGGCGATCACCTTGCGCCGCGGATGCACGATCTTCGTCGCGATCGCCGACGGCAGCCCCGCGCCCATCGACGCGAGCGCGTTGTCGAGCAGCAGCGAGTTCGGCTCGTGCGCGCGCCAGTAGCGTGCGAACCAGATCTTGTACATGCCGTTGTCGAGACACACGATGCCATCTTCCGGCAGCGACCGGTACAGATCGTTGACGATGCGCACCGGATACATCGGAAAGCGCGGATCGTCCTGCCCCTTCTTCAGGTGCGCCTCGAAGTGCTCCTTGATCAGCATGAAGCGCGAGAAATCCCAGTGCGGCTGCCGCGTGAGCTTCTCCTTCATCTGCCACACCGCGTTCGCGATGTCGCCGACGACCTCGATCTGCGGGAAGTAGACGGGATCGACCTGCGCGCCGAGGAAATTCACGTGGATCACGGTCTTGTCGTCGGCGCGCATGAAGAACGGCGGCTTCTCGATCACGTCGTGGCCGACGTTGATGATGCAGTCAGCGTGCTCGATCGCACGGTGAACGAAATCGCCGTCCGACAGCGTCGCGTTGCCGAGCCACAGCGGATGCGTCTCGTCGATCACGCCCTTGCCCATCTGCGTCGTGAAGAACGGAATGCCCGTCGTGTCGACGAACTCCTTGAGCATCTTGCAGGTGGTCTTGCGATTGCCGCCCGCGCCGATCATCAGGAGCGGATGGCGCGCCGCCTGGATCGCGTCGATCGCGCGCGCGAGCGCCTTCTCCTCGGCGATCGGGCGGCGGCTGTAGCTCGCCGGAATCGGCTCGCCGTCGCCCTCCTCATGCGCGATGTCCTCGGGCAATTCGAGATGCGTCGCGCCCGGGCGCTCTTCCTCCGCGCGCCGGAACGCCTCGCGCACCGCCGACGGAATGTTGCCGATCGACACGATCTGCCGCGTGAGCTTCGTGAGCGGCTGCATCATCCCGACGACGTCGACGATCTGGAAGTGCCCCTGCTTGCTCGACTTGATCGGCTTTTGCCCGGTGATCATCAGCATCGGCATGCCGCCCAGTTGCGCATACGCGGCCGCGGTGACGAAGTTCGTCGCGCCGGGCCCGAGCGTCGCGAGGCATACGCCCGTCTTGCCGGTCAGCCGCCCGTAGGTGGCCGCCATGAAGCCCGCCGCCTGCTCATGCCGGGTCAACACGAGCTTGATCCGGGATCGCCGTAGCGATTCGAGCAGATCGAGGTTTTCCTCGCCGGGAATGCCGAACACATACTGGACGCCTTCCGCCTCCAGCGCCTTCACGAACAGATCGGATGCTTTCATGGGGACTCTCGGTTGGTGCCGCGCATCCGGCCTACGGTCCGCGCGGCGTTGAGCGACGCGCGCGCCGGCCTACGGCGCGCGCGACCCTTTCCTTCGACAGACAAAAGCAACAGCAAGCCATGCGAAACAGCCGCGGCGATGCGCGGCGCGGCCCGCTTCAGCCCAATTCAGCCGGCGCGCGCTCGACGGCGCGCCAGTGGCGGGGGCGCTTTCCGATTGTAGGTGATCGACGAAAAAGTCGCTTCGGGCCGCACGGTTTACGAAACGATGACAGACGCGCCAGGCGCGCGCCGCTACCCCTTCGCATGCTCGGCCGCAATCTCCTGCAGATCGAGATCGCGTTCGAGCAGATACAGCATCTCGTCGTGAATCTGCCCGCCGCGATGCAGCCGCAGCAGCTCCGCGCGGCCGGCCGCGATCGCCGCGAGCACGACGTCATAGTGCGCTTCACGCTCGCTCTGCGCAAACGCGGACTCGTTCTGATGGCGCGCGGTCATGTTCGCGCGGTACGTATATTGCTCGAGCAGCCGCGGGTGGATCACGTTGCCGTCGGCGTCGCGCACGAGCGGCTGGATCGCCGCGAGTTGCGCGGCCTCGACGCGCGCCCATGTCTGCGGCTCCGTCAGATGATGCGCGGCTCGTCCCGGATCGCGCAGCTTCAGCAGCCGGATCAGCGGCCCGATCGTCGTGCCCTGCAGCAGCACGGTGACGAGAATCACCGCGAACGCGGCGACGAGGATCAGGTCGCGGCCCGGCATCGCGTCCGGCAGCGACAGCGCGATCGCGAGCGTCACGACGCCGCGCATCCCGGCCCAGCTCATCACGGCCGCCGCCTTCCAGTCGCCGCGCAAGCCGCGCCCGCGCACACGCGCGACGGGCGCCTTCAGCAGCTCGACAGCGAACACCCAGACGAAACGCGACGCGACGACGGCGACGAGCACCGCGACCACCGCGGGCGTCATCGTCGCGAACACCTCGCCGAGCCCGCCGAGCCGCTCGATCACGCCGCGCAGCGACAGCCCGATCAGCACGAACACGAGCGCCTCGAGCAGGAACACGATCACCTGCCAGAACGCGGTGCCGCGATTGCGCACCGACGCCGAGAACACCTCGTGCTGATGCCAGCCGAGCATCATCCCGGTCGTCACGGTCGCGATCACGCCGGACACCTCGAACATCTCGCCCGCGATATAGCTGATCCATGCGGCGAGAACGGCCACCGTGATCACCAGATAGTCGTCTTCGATGAGCTTCAGGAGCCGCACGATCAGCCAGCCGACGACGCCGCCGACCGCGACGCCGCCGACGCCGAGCTCCGCGAAGCGCACGACGGCGTCGCCCGCGCTGAACGCGCCCGTCAGCGCGGCGGCGACCGCGAAGCGAAACAGCACGAGCCCTGCGGCGTCGTTCAGGAGGCTCTCGCCTTCGAGCAACACCATCAGCCGGCGCGGCAGCGCGACGCGCTCGAGCACGGCCTTCGCGGCGACCGCGTCGGGCGGCGACACGATCGCGCCGAGCGCGAAGCACGCGGCCCACGGCAGCCCCGGCGCGACGAGATGCACGGCAACGCCAACGGCGAGCGTCGTGAAGGCGACCGCGCCGATCGCGAGCATCATGATGCCGCCGACGTTGCGCTTGAATTCCTCCCACACCGAGAAGTACGCGCCGTCCATCAGCAGCGGAGGCAGGAACACGATCAGCACGAGATCGGGATCGAGATTGACGGGCGGCAGCCCAGGCAGGAACGCGATGCCCGCGCCGCCGACGAGCAGCGCGGCCGCGGGCGGCAGCTTGAGCCGCTTCGCGAGCAGCTCGAGCGCGACGATCGCGAGAAAGGACAGCAAAACGAGCTTGAATGCCGAGACCGGGGACATGACGCGCCTTTCACGCTGGGATTGAACGGCCGAACCCGAACGAACGGTCGGCCCGGTCGCGCGATTACAGCATGAGCATGCATCCCGCGTCGAGCGCGCGAATGTCAAATCCGTTCAGGGCGCCGATGTTTGCGCGCGGCGATGTGCCGACGCGCGAGCGCCTCAGTAGGGCAGCGCGCCCACCCACCGCGCGATGCTCGACACCGCGTAGAGCCCGAGCCCGATCAGCCCGCCGACCAGCGTGCCGTTGATCCGGATGTACTGCAGGTCCTTGCCGATGTTCAACTCGATCTGCCGCGACATCTCGCGCGCGTCCCAGTTCTTCACGGTGTCGCTGATGTGCCGCGTCAGGAATTCGGCGAACTCGGGCGCCATCTCGCTCGCCGCGCGCTCGACGTGCTCGTTCATCGAATCGCGCAGTTGCGGGCTCTGCGCGAGGCGCTCGCCGAGCCAGCCGCCGAGCGCCGTCGCGCGCTGGTGGACGACCGAATCGTCGCGCGCGAGGTCGGCCCTCAGCCACGCGCGCAACTGGTCCCACAGGTCCTTCATGTAGCGGTTGAACGCGTCGCCGTCGCGCAGATAGCGCTTGATCTCCTCGCCCTTTCCGATGAACGCCGGGTCGCCCTTCAGCCGCGCGACGAGGCGCGCGGCCGCGTCGTCGAAGCTGCGCCGCAGCCGGTGCTCCGGGTCCTCGGCGATCTGCGTGAGCACCCGCGTGACGACGTTCGAGATCAGCTCCGCGCCGTGCTCGCCGAGCCAGTTCGTCGGCAGCAGCTTCTCCATCTTCGGGAACTGGTATTTGAGCCAGTCGACGATGTACGTCGCGATCGACGCGCGATTGTCGGGATCGCGAAGGAATCCGACGATCTGCGCGATTCCGTCGTCGAGGAGCGCCTGGTGGCGGCCGTCCTTCGTCAGCGTGTCGAGGATCGCGCCCGCCGATTGCGACAGGTCGATCCGGTCGAGCACCGCATGGAACGCGTCCTTCATGAACGACTGGATGCGCACGTCGTCGGTCATGTCGAGCCCGAACGCGATGAGGCGCGCCGCGTAGCCGCCGAGCACGTCCGCGTTGCGCGGCGTCGCGAGCCACTGCGCGAGCCGGGCGGCCGGATCGTGCCGCTTGATCAGCGCGACGATCGACGCCGGATCGAGAAACTTCTCGTGCACGAATGCGGCGAGATTGTCGGCGATTTTTTCCTTGTTCTGCGGAATGATCTCCGTATGCCGCGACACGAACGGAATCGGCACGCGGCGAAACAGCGCGACGACCGCGAACCAGTCGGCGAGCGCGCCCACCATCGACGCCTCCGCGACCGCCTTGACGCCGTCGATCCAGAAACCGCGCGGCGCGAACAGCGTCGCCGCGAACACGCCGGCCGCGGCGAGCAGCAGCGCGAGCGCGCGCCGCTTGCTGTTCCGGAGTTCCCGTTCCTTATCGTCGAGCATCGCGATCCGGCCGTATCGATTCCGCACGTCAGCCGCGCGGCGGCGCGGACGGCAGGAACCTCACCATCAGCAGCTCGTCCGCGTAGCCGTTCGCGCCCTTGAGCGCGCGCGGCTCGACGCCGTACGCGACGAAGCCGTGCCGCTCGTAGAACGCGCGCGCCGCGCCGTTGCCGTCGATGACGGCAAGCGTCACCTGCTCGACCGTCTGCGCCGCGGCCGCGAGCGCCGCGTCGAGCAGCGCCGCGCCGACGCCGAGCCGCCGCGCGGCGGGCGCGACGTACACGCCCCACAGGAAGCCCTTGTGGCGCTCCTTCGCGCCGTCCAGCCGCTTGAAGCCGGCCATGCCGGCGATCGCGCCGTCCACGTACGCGCCGAACACGATCGAGCTGTCGAGCCGCTGCGCGAACGCGGCGAGGGAACGCTCGGCCTCCGCGTCGTAGGTCGAGCCGAACGCCTCCGGCGCGTCGCGCAGCGCGGCGAGACGGATCGCGCGGTAGTCGGCCGCGTGCGCGGCGAAGAGCCGCCTGATTTCGACGGACAGGGCGGATGCCGGATGAGTCATGACGGGCTTCGCGAGCGGGAGAAATGGACTCGTCAGATGGTACACCGGCCGGCGCGCGGCTCGGTTGACCCGCGTCGTCGGCGCCACTTAGAATGCCTTCGCGCGGTGCACCGGCCTGCCGCGCCGTCGATTCGACGTTTCGTTCCGACAGATGCCCGAAGGAGTCCCCAACGTGCCGGATCGCCCCGCCCGCCGCCGCCTTGCGCCGCGCCGTCCGCTGCGCATCGTGACGGCCGCCGCGCGCGCGCTCGCCGTGTGCGCGGCGCTCGGGCTCGCCGGCTGCGCGACGCACCCGCCCGCCACCGCGCTCGACCGCACGGTCTCTCGCGCGCTGCCGCCCGATGCGCCGACCCCGCTCGCCGACGCGCTCGCCGCGCAGGCGCGCGTGCATCCGGGCGAATCGGGCTTCGTCGTGCTGCCGCGCGGCGACGAGGCGCTGCAGATGCGGATCGCGGTCGCGCGCGCGGCGGCGAAGACGCTCGATATCCAGTACTACATCGCCGCCGAGGACACGACGGGCAAGCTGCTGCTCGGCGCCGCGCTGTACGCAGCCGACCGCGGCGTGCGCGTGCGGATGCTCGTCGACGATCTGAACTTCAAGGACGTCGACAGGCTGATGGCCGCGCTCGACGCGCACGCGAACCTCGAAGTCCGCGTGTTCAACCCGTTCGGCGCCGCGCGCCTCGGGATGTTCGCGCGCACCGCGAACGTCTTCACGCGGATCGACAATTTCACGCGCCGGATGCACAACAAGGCGATGATCGCGGACAACCAGATCGCGATCGTCGGCGGGCGCAATCTCGGCGACGAGTATTTCAACGCGAGCCCGACGCTGCAGTTCCGCGACCTCGACGTGCTCGCGGCCGGCCCCGTCACGCGCGACGTTTCCACGAGCTTCGACGCATACTGGTCGAGCGCGCTCACGTATCCGCTGCCGGCGCTGAATCAACGGCGCTACGACGCGAAGGATCTGGATGCGGCGCGCGACGCGCTGCGCGCGCACTGGCGCGCGAATGCGACGCCGTTCAACGCGAAGCCGCTGAACGCGACGCCGCTCGCCGCGCAGATCGCGCGCAACGAGCTCGGCCTCGTCTGGGCGAGCGCGGAATTCACGGCCGATTCGCCCGACAAGATCGCCGCGCCCGACGACAGCTACAAGAGCCCGCCGATGCAGCGGCTCTTCGAACTGACGCGCGACGCGCAGCGCGAATTCCTCGTGCTGTCGCCGTATTTCGTTCCGCACGACGCGGGCGTGAAGGCCCTCGGCCGGCTGACCGCGCGCGGCGTGCGCGTCGCGATCCTGACGAATTCGCTCGCCGCGACGGACGCGGTCGCCGTGCAGGCGGGCTACGCGCCGTATCGCGCAGCGATGCTGAAACACGGCGTCGAGCTGTACGAATACAAGCCGGATCAGGGCCGATCGCGCATCGGCATGCTGGGTTCGCGCTCGCGCGCGAGCCTGCATGCGAAGGCGTACGTGATCGACCGGAAGATTCTCGTGATCGGCTCGATGAATCTCGACCCGCGTTCCGCGCACCTGAACACGGAGCTCGCGCTCGTGATCCACAGTCCGCAACTCGCGAACGAAGTCGCGAATCTGTTCGACGAAGTGACGAAGCCGACGATCAGCTACCGCGTGACGCTCGCACCCGATGCGCCGCACGCGCCCGGCGCGGTGCAGGCGGCGGGCGCGTACGCGCCCGCCTGGCCGCTCGTGTGGACCGAAGTCGCCGACGGCCGCGTGCGCACGTACAGCGTCGATCCGAACGCGGGCTTCTATCGGAACCTGCTCGCGGGATTTTGCCTGCTGCTGCCGATCGACGATCAGCTTTGACGCATGACGCGGCGCGCGATGTCGCCTCCGTCGCGCTTACAGCGCCGTGCGAATCCTCACGGCGAGCGCCTCCAGCTCGGCCGCATCGGCCATTTCGCGCGCGTGCATCTTGAGCGGCTCGTCGGCCCAGCGCGGAATCACGTGGAAATGCACGTGCGGCACCGTCTGGCCCGCCGCCGCGCCGTTGAACTGGCCGATGAAGAGCCCTTCCGGCTCGAGCGCGCTGCGCAGCGCGAGCGCGACACGCTTCGTCATCTTCATCGCCTCGGCCGCGGCCGCCTCGGACAGCTCGTAGAACGTCTGCGCCGCCTCTTTCGGCACGACGAGCGCGTGCCCCTTCGATTGCGGCATGATATCCATGAACGCGAGCGTCGTGTCCGTTTCGCACAAACGGATGCACGGCACCTCGCCACGCAGGATCTTCGCAAAAATGTTCGATTGATCGTAGGCCATCAAAGTCTCCCGGCTCGCGAGCCTGTCTGTCGGATGTCAGTCAACACGCGATTCTTACCGGTCGCGCGCGAACGCGCAAGCGATACGGCGCACGATCGCGCCTGCGCGCGAGCATCGGCCGCGTGCGCGGGCGCGATCGGCGTCGATCCGGGAGCGATTGCGCGAAACGCACGCCGGCGCGTAACGGCCGGCGCGCGCCGGTCATTGCGCGCCGCCCCGCAGCATCGAGCGCAACGCGACCGACGGGTCCGCGAGACACGCGGGATCGAGCGCGACGTTCGTCGTCATCAAGCGCCGGCACCCGGCGATCTCGCGCCCCGCGTTGACGGCCGCGACCGCCCGCAGCTCCCGGCGCGCGTTCAGCCCGAACACGCAAAATGCGCGGTCGCGCTCGGGCGAGCCGCGCAACACGAGCGTCTGCCCGCCGTCGAAGAGCCCGAGCGTCTGCAGGTTGCAGTCGTACTGATCGGACCACAGCCACGGCCATTGCGCGTAGGCCTCGTCGCCGCCGAGCATGTTCGCCGCGGCGACGGCCGGCTGGTTCTCGGCGATCTGCCATGACTCGATCCGCAAATGCCGGCCGACGAGCGGGTTGAAATGCCGCGTGACCTCGCCCGCCGCGAAGATTGCCGCATCGGCGGTGCGGCACCGCTCGTCGACGCGGATGCCGTCGTCGACATGAAGGCCCGCCGCCTGCGCGAGCTCGACGTTCGGCACGATGCCGATGCCGGCCACGACGACGTCGGCCGCGATCCCGCCCGCGCTCGTTTCGACGACGGCCATGCCGTTCGCGCCGCGGCGGATGCGCTCCGGCAGCGCGCCGAGCCGCACGTCGACGCCGTGCCGCGCATGCAGCGCGAGCGCGAACGCGCCGACGGCCTCGGGCATTGCGCGCTGAAGCAGCCGTGGCGCGGGATCGACAATCGTCGCGCGGCAGCCGAGCCCCACCGCCGACGCGGCGACCTCGAGCCCGATGAAGCCGCCGCCCAGCACCGCGACGCGCTTGCCCGGCGCGAGCGCCGCGCGCAGCGCGCGGGCGTCGGCGACCGTGCGCACGTAGTGGACGGCCACGCCGGCGTCGACCGGTCCGGCGAAGCGCCGCACGCGCGAACCGGTCGCGATCAACAGCCGCGCGTAGCCGAGGCTCGCGCCGTCGCTCAGGCGCACCCGCTGCGCGCGGCGCTCGATCGCCTCGACGCGCACGCCGAGCCGCAGCGCGATGTCGCGCTCGCGATACCAAGCGGCGTCGCGCACGAACGCGCGGCGCTCGCCTTCGTCGCCGCCGACGAGCGCGTCCTTCGACAACGCGGGCCGGTCGTACGGCAGCTCGGGCTCCGCGCCGATCATCACGATGCGCGCGGCAGGATCGCGCTCGCGCAGCGTCTCGGCCGCGCGGCGCGCCGCGTGCCCGCCGCCCGCGATCAGATACGGATCATTCGTCGACATGGATCTCGACCCGACCGTCGACGATGCGAACCGGATACACGCGCACGGGCTCCGTCACCGGCGCGCATTTCGGCGCGCCGGTGCGGATGTCGAAGAGCCCCTGATGCAGCGGACACTCGACGCAGCCGTTCTCGGCGAATCCTTCGGACAGCCGTGCGTGTCCGTGCGTGCACAGGTCATGCAGCGCGAACACGTCGTCGCCCAACCGGAACACCGCGATCGGCCTGTTGCCGACGACGCGCGCGGCCGGCTCGCCCTCCGAGAATTCGTCGAGTGCGCCGAGCGGATGCCATGCGGCGACGGTTTCCTGGCTCATGCTTCGAACTCCTTGTCGAATCAGATCGGCGTCGCGAGCAGCGTCTGCACGCGCGACGTGTCGTAAATCACGCGCTTCTTCCTGTAGCGCAACCCTGCGGCCGTGCGCACGACCGTGTCGTAATACTTGCCCGCCTGGTAGACGTTCGATTCGCCGTCGCTGCGCGTCTGCACGACGACGTAGCTGCTCTCGGTCTCGATCTCGCCGTCCTGGCCGCCGACGATCGCGAGCCCGGACGTCAGGTGCCGGTACGTGTGCGCCTCGTAGATGTTCGCGTGGCGCAGCGACACGACGCGATCGCGCAGCATTCGCCGGTTCGTGCAGTGGACGATGCCGATCGGCAGCCCCAGGTCCGCGTTTTCCTTCGGGACGATCTCGTACAGGCAGTCTTCGGTGAAGAGCTCCGGCCAGCGCTCGAGGCGGTCGTTGTCGAGATGGCCGATGTAGCGGTCCTGCAGCAGGTGCAGCTCGAACCACGTGCGAATGTCGTCGGTGATGTCGTCGGTGATGCCGGTCATGTTCGCCTCCCGCTTCAATAGCCCATCAACTGCTGGTAGCCGACCCAGAACTTGCGGATCAGGCTTTCGGTGATCGCCGTGTCCTGCTGGTCCGGATTGCCGCGCGACATCTCGATCACCGACGCCGCGTGCGCATCGCGCACGGTGCCGCGCTGGACGAGCTCGGTCGCCTCGGTGTCCTCCATCGAGATATAGCCGGCGGGCCCGACGAGGTTTGCCTGCCTGATCCGCAAATCGCGCAGCTCGGGCGTGTCGTCCGCGTAGCCGAAGAAGTGGAAGATCAGCTCGAAGTTCCTCGGCCCCTTCGGCAGCAGTTGGCGCGCGACGAGCGTGTTGTGGATCTGCTGGATCACGAGCTGCGGGAAGATCGGCTGGATGTGATTCGTCGTGTCCTCGTCGTATTCGGATACCAGCGCGAGGATCGAATCGTCCTCGAGCGAAAAACCTTCGTCGAACGAACGGATGTTCTGCTGCTTGTACGCGGTCGCGGTGTCCGCGTCGTCGCGCGTCTTCGTCATCGTGATGATGCTGTGCAGCCCGTGCGTCGCGTCCGGGATCGAACGCGCCTTCATCCCGACGCGGAAGATGTTGAACGTCGTATGGAACAGATGCAGCATGCTCGCGTGATACGGGTCCTTCACGTTCTCGAAGTACAGCTTCCAGTTCGATTTCGAGAACTGCCGTGTGCAGCCGAGATACTCGATCGGCTTGTGGAAGATCCGGTCGATCCACGGCCGCATCTGCGCGCCGAGGTAATCGGGTAGCGGCGCGACGGCGTCGCTGAACGTCGCGAACACGAGGCCCTTGTAGCTGTCGACTTGCAGCTTGCGCAGCCCGTGGTTTTTCGGATCGAAATCCGCGGGCATTCCGGCCATGCCCTTCTGGCCGCGCCGGAACGGCACGCCGAGCAGGTTGCCTTGGCTGTCGAAGCTCCATTGGTGATATACGCACGTGTGCGAGCTTGCGTTGCCGCGCGCCTTGCGGCACACCTGCGCGCCGCGATGCGCGCAGCGGTTCACCCACGCGGCGAGTGCGCCGTCCTCGCGGCGCGTGACGACGACGGGCGTATCGCCGACGAACGTGCTCTTGAAGTCGCCCGGCTTCGGGATTTCCGCTTCGAGCGCGACGAAATTCCACGTCTGCCCGCGGAAGATTCGCTCCTGCTCGCGGTCGTACACCGCTTGCGAGCTGAACACCTTGTACGGCACGCGCGAGCCGTCGTCGTGCGGGAATCGCACGTCGGACGAATCGGTGTGATCGATCAGTATCACTGGAGATTCGGTCGGGTCCATTGTTGTCTCCTGTCGATCGGAGTTAGCGCTTTAGCGCTTACTCCGATCCCATGCCGTGGTTGACCAGAGTTAGCGCTTCAGCGCTTACTCTGGTCCCTCGGCGGTCGACCGCAGTTAGCGCTTCAGCGCTTACTCCGATCCCATGCCGTGGTTGACCAGAGTTAGCGCTTCAGCGCTTACTCTGGTCCCTCGGCGGTCGATCGGAGTTAGCGCTTTAGCGCTTGCTCCGATCCCATGCCGTGGTTGACCAGAGTTAGCGCTTCAGCGCTTACTCTGGTCCCTCGGCGGTCGATCGGAGTTAGCGCTTTAGCGCTTGCTCCGATCCCATGCCGTGGTTGACCAGAGCTGGCGCTTCAGCGCTTACTCTGGTCCCTCGGCGGTCGACCGCAGTTAGCGCTTCAGCGCTTGCTCCGATCCCATGCCGTGGTTGACCAGAGCTGGCGCTTCAGCTCTTACTCTGGTCCCTCGGCGGTCGACCGCAGTTAGCGCTTCAGCGCTTACTCCGATCCCATGCCGTGGTTGACCAGAGCTGGCGCTTCAGCGCTTACTCTGGCCCCTCGGCGGTCGATCGCAGTTAGCGCTAAAGCGCTTGCTCCGATCCCATGCAAGATGCTTGCGATTGACGCGATCGACAATCCGCCTGACGACACCGATTTTTGAAACGCTAGAATTCGCCGTCTATCCGGAAAGTGCGATCGCGGCGACGCAGTATCCACTTCCGGCGGATTTCCGCGCTACGATGCGCGCATCAGACATGCCGCCCGGCCGACGAACGATATTCAGGACGCCGGCGCTTTGTGCGAGGCAGACGATCATGCCCCCGACCCCATTCGATCCGCTCGCGCTGCGCGAGCACCGGCTATTCGAATCTCGCGATCTCGACGAGACGCGCGAGCGGATCTCGCGCGTGATGCAGCCGCACGCGCTGCTGCCGGACGGCACGCGTCACGGGCCGTCGCACATGGATTTCGTGCGGCTCGGCGGGCTCGGAATCGGGACCATCGCGTTCGGCGACGCCATGCGGGTGCGCGTGGATGCGGTCGACGGCTACCACCTGCTGATGTTTTGTCTGACGGGTGCCGCGCAGGTTCGCACGATGGGCCGCGCGTTCGACGTCGATGCGCACACGGGCGTGCTGTGCGCGCCCGGCGAGCCGTTCGACGCGCATCTGTCCCGCGATTGCGAGCAGTTCGTCCTCCGTATCGATGCGGCGACGCTCGCCGCGCACGCGGGCGACACGGCGGCGTCGCTCGATCCGGTGATCGGCGTAGACGATTCGGCGCTGAGCGCGTGGATGCAGCAACTGAAGCTCGTCGCGCGCTCGCCGGAACTGCTCGCGAGCGCGAGCGCGAACCCGCGCGTCGCGGCGCGGCTCGAACAGTTGCTGCTCGATCTGCTGATCGACGGGCATCCGCCTGCCGCGGCGCCCGCGCGGCGCGCCGATCCGGCGCCGGGCTTCGTGCGGCGCGCGCAGGAGTTCATCTACGCGCAGCTCGCGCAGCCGCTGCAACTCGCGGACATCGCGCAGGCGGCAGGCGTGCCCGAGCGCACGCTGCGCGATGGTTTCCTGCAGTTTCGCGGAATGAGCCCGATGCAATACCTGCGCAAGCTGCGCCTCGACCGCGCGCGCGACCTGCTGCGCACGGCGGCGCCCGACCGCAGGATCGCCGAGATCGCGCTCGACTGCGGTTTCGCGCACTTCGGCCGCTTCGCGATCGCCTACCGCGAGCGGTTCGGCGAGCTGCCGTCCGCGACGCTGGCCGATCGGCGCGACGCCTGATTCTTGCGCCATCCTTCGCCCGCGCGCGGCATCCGGCGCGGCGCACGCGCACAAGGGAGACGGCGCGCGGCGTCAGCGGCCTGCCATCAACTCGCGCGCGAGCGAGCAGAACAACCCGGTCGCGCGGCTTTCGTCGTGCAGCCGCCGGCTCAGGATGATCGGCGACGTCGCGACGGGCTCCGGCAGCCGCCGGTAGACGACGCCCTTCACCCGCACCCCTTCGACGCTCTCCGGCACGAGCGACACGCCGACCTGCGCCGCGACGAGCCCGAGCGCCGTCTGCAGCTCGCGCACCTCGTGCACCGCAGCGGGCGCGAGCCCGCCGTCGCGCAGCGCGGACAGTTGCTGATCGGCGAAGCTCGGCCGCGGCGTGCTCGGATACACGATCAGCGTCTGCCCGGCGATGTCCGCGAGCGAGATCGGCGCACCGGGCGCGGCGAGCGGATGCCCGTGCGGCAACGCCGCGATCAGCCGCTCCTCGACGAGCACCTCGCGCACGAGCTGTTCGTCGTCGAAGCGCAGCCGGCCGAAGCCGATGTCGATGCGCCCGCCCTTCAGCGCGCCGAGCTGCTCGAGCGTGAACATTTCGATCAGTGACAGCTCGACGGCCGGAGCCGCCTCGCGAAACGCGCGAATCACGTCGGGCAGCGCGCCGTACAGCGTCGACGGCACGAAGCCGATCACGATCCGCTCGGCCGCCTGCGCGAGCCGCCGCGTGAGCGGCGCGAGCTCGTCGGCCTGCTCGAGCACGCGCCGCGCCTGCGCGTACAGCACCCGCCCGGCGTCGGTCAGCTTGAGCGGCCGCGCGCCGCGCTCGAAGAGCGGCAGGCCGATCTCGTCCTCGATCAGTTGGAGCTGACGGCTCAACGGCGGCTGCGTCATGTGCAGCCGTTGCGCGGCGCGCGTGATGTTCATCTCCTCGGCCACCGCGATGAAGTACCGGAGCTGACGCAGTTCCATGCATACCTCGAAAGTATGGAAGTAGTCGGAAAGGGTGTTGGACGCCGTCGCGCGTTTATTTCTACCATGTGTGCGACAGGAGGATTCCGATGATAGCAACAGGCATCACGATCGACCGGGTCGACACGCTGCTCGTCGACGTGCCGACGATCCGGCCGCACCGGCTCGCGGTCGCGACGATGAATTGCCAGACGCTCGTGCTCGTCCGCGTTCGATGCTCGGACGGTATCGAGGGCGTCGGCGAAGGCACGACGATCGGCGGTCTCGCATACGGCGAAGAGAGCCCCGAGAGCATCAAGACGAACATCGACGCCTATTTCGCGCCGCTGTTGCAAGGCGCGGACGCAACCCGCCCGGGCGCCGCGATGGCGCGCGTGCGCAAGCTGCTCCAGGGCAACCGCTTCGCGAAGTGCGCGCTAGAGACCGCGCTCTTCGACGCGCACGCGCGCCGGCTCGGCGTGCCGCTGTCCGAGCTGTTCGGCGGCAGGACGACCGATGCGCTCGACGTGGCGTGGACGCTCGCGAGCGGCGATACCGCGCGCGATATTGCGGAGGCCGAAGCGATGCTCGAAGCGCGCCGCCATCGCGCGTTCAAGCTGAAGATCGGCGCGCGGGCGGTGGCCGACGACGTCGCGCACGTCGTCGCGATCAAGCGCGCGCTCGGCGAGCACGGCGACGTGCGCGTCGACGTGAACCAGGCGTGGACCGAGAGCGAGGCCGTATGGGCCGGCGCGCGGCTCGCGGACGCGGGCGTGAGCCTCGTCGAGCAACCGATCGCCGCGGCGAATCGCGCGGGCCTCAAGCGCCTGACCGCACTCGCGCACATTCCGATCATGGCCGACGAGGCACTGCACGGCCCCGTCGATGCATTCGCGCTCGCCCGCGATCGCGCGGCCGACGTGTTCGCGGTGAAGATCGCACAGTCGGGCGGCCTGCAAGGCGCGGCAGCCATCGCGGCGATCGCGGCCGCAGCCGGCATCGATCTGTACGGCGGCACGATGCTCGAAGGCGCGGCCGGCACGATCGCGTCCGCGCAACTGTTCAGCACGTTCGGCGCGCTCGAGTGGGGTACCGAGCTGTTCGGCCCGCTGCTGCTGACCGAGGAGATCCTCGTCGAGCCGCTGCGCTACGAGGATTTCAAGCTGCACCTGCCGGCCGCCCCCGGTCTCGGCATCGCTTTCGACTGGGCCCGCATCGAGCGGATGCGACGCAAGGCCCGCTGACCCACGCCACTATTCGATATTGGAGACACTGATGAACAAGGAAGCCATCGACGCCCTGCTGAAATCGTTCGACGACGCCGCGACGAAGCCCGGCAACCCGCGCACGCGCGCGATCGTCAACCGGATCGTGAGGGACCTGTGCTACACGATCGAGGATTTCGACGTGCAGCCGAGCGAGTTCTGGACCGCGCTCAACTACCTGAACGAAGCCGGCAAGGAATTCGGCCTCATCGCAGCCGGCCTCGGCTTCGAGCGCTTCCTCGACGTGCGGATGGACGAGGCCGAAGCGAAGGCGGGCCTGCAAGGCGGTACGCCGCGCACGATCGAAGGGCCGCTGTACGTCGCGGGCGCGCCGGAATCGGTCGGCCATGCGCGGCTCGACGACGGCACCGATCCGGGCCGCACGCTCGTGATGCGCGGCCGCGTGCTCGGCGAGGACGGCGCGCCGCTCGCGAATGCGCTCGTCGAAGTCTGGCATGCGAACCATCTCGGCAATTATTCGTACTTCGATCCGTCGCAGCCCGCGTTCAACCTGCGCCGCTCGATCCGCACCGACGCCGAAGGCCGCTACAGCTTCCGCAGCGTGCTGCCCGTCGGCTACAGCGTGCCGCCCGGCAGCAAGACCGAACAGTTGCTCGACCAGCTCGGCCGCCACGGCCACCGCCCCGCGCACATTCACTTCTTCGTGTCGGCGTCCGGCCATCGCAAGCTGACGACGCAGATCAACATCGAGGGCGACCCGCACATCTGGGATGACTTCGCGTTCGCGACGCGCGAAGAACTGATTCCGAAGATCGCGCAGGCGGAAGGCGCGCAAGGCAAGCCCTATGGCATCGACGGCCAGTTCGCGCTGATCGACTTCGATTTCACGCTGACGCGCGAGCGCGGCGACGTGCCGGCAAGCGAAGTCGAGCGCGTGCGCGCGCAGGCGTGATCCGCGTCGCCGTCACGTTCGTCGCAAGGAGCAAGCCATGCTGTTTCATGTGGAAATGATCGTCAACCTGCCCGCCGACATCGATCCGGTGAAGGCCGCGGCCCTGAAGGCGGAAGAAAGGGAGATCGCGCAGCGGCTGCAGCGCGAAGGCGTGTGGCGGCATCTGTGGCGCATCGCGGGCCGCTATGCGAACGTCAGCATCTTCGACGTCGAGAGCCCCGCGCATCTGCACGACGTGCTGAGCCAGCTACCGCTCTTTCCGTACATGCGGATCGACGTGCGCGCATTGTGCCGCCACCCGTCGTCGATCCGCGACGACGATCGCTGAGCCGCGCGGGCATGCGCCGGCCCTCTCGGCGCATGCAGAACTCATGCTCAACGCGACATCATGTTCATGCCGACGTTGTGCATGACCCAAAGCGTGCCGACGATCAGGATCGCCGCCGTCAGCACCGTGTAGCTGAACGCCATCACGTTCCAGCGCTGGCTGGACGATCCGTTCATGTGCAGGAAGTACACGAGGTGCACGACGATCTGCACGAACGCGAGCGCCGCGAGCC
The DNA here is from genome assembly GCF_001546925.1 of Burkholderia sp. MSMB1588. Classification (NCBI taxonomy): domain Bacteria; kingdom Pseudomonadati; phylum Pseudomonadota; class Betaproteobacteria; order Burkholderiales; family Burkholderiaceae; genus Burkholderia; species Burkholderia sp. MSMB1588. Next base: position 354,764 of record NZ_CM003770.1, read on the forward strand.
CGACGAGCGACGCGTGCGACGACAGCGCGCCGCTCAGCACGAGCCCGAACGATGCGGCCGTCAGCAGCACCGACAGCAGGAAGCCCGCGATATATCCGCCGACGGTGCCGCCGTGCGCTTCGCCGTCGTGAGAGAGATGCGTATCGGCCATTTAGATCACGCTCGCGAGATAGACAAAGGTAAAGACGCAGATCCAGACGATGTCGAGGAAGTGCCAGAAGAGGCTGAGGCACGTAAGGCGCCGGATGTCGCGCTCGGTCAGCGCCGGGCGGCGCATCTCCTGGAACGCGAGCACGGCCATCCACAGGAGGCCGATCGCGACGTGCAGCCCGTGCGTGCCGACGAGCGTGAAGAACGACGACAGGAACGCGCTGCGCTGCGGGCCCGCGCCCTCGGCGATCAGGTGCGAGAACTCGCGCAGTTCGAGGCCGAGGAACGCCGCGCCGAGCGCGAACGTCACCGCGAGCCAGCCGAACAGCGCGCCACGGCGGCCGCGCTGCGCGCCGATCATCGCGAAGCCATACGTGATGCTCGAGAGCAGCAGCAGTGCGGTTTCGAGCGCGACGCCCGGAATGTCGAACAGGTCGACCGCGGTCGGGCCGCCCGCGAATTGATGCGCCATCACCGCGAACACGGCGAACAGCGCGGCGAAGATCACGCAGTCGGTCATCAGGTACAGCCAGAAGCCGAACACCGAGTGCGACGGCGGATGATCGTGCACGGCCTGATGACGGGCGGCGCTCACGGATTGATACGACATCAGTTTGCCTCCAGTTCGACTTCCGCCGGCCGCGCAATGAAGCGCGCGCCGCCGCGTTTTTCCTCGATCCTGCGCACGGCGTCGGCCGGGATGTAATAGCCGTCGTTGTCGCTCGCGCTATACGCGATCACCGTCACGACGATGCCGACAAGCGACGCGACCGCGAGCCACCAGATATGCCACACCGCCGCGAAGCCGAGCACGAGGCTGAACACGCCGACGAAGAGGCCCGCGCTCGTGTTCGACGGCATGTGGATGTCGCGATACTCCGCCTGCTTGCCGAGGCCGAGGCCGCGCCCCTTGCGGTACGCGAACTCGTCGAGCGTGTGCACGGTGGGAATCGTCGCGAAGTTGTACGCGGGCGGCGGCGACGACGTCGCCCATTCGAGCGTGCGGCCGCCCCACGGGTCGCCCGTCAGATCGCGGTTCCCAGGCAGCTTGCGATCGCGCAGGCTGACGACGAGCTGCAACAACTGGCATGCGATGCCGATCGCGATCAGCCCGGCGCCGCACGCGGCGACGATGAGCCACGGATGCCACGCGGGATTGTCGTAATGATTCAGGCGGCGCGTCATCCCCATGAAGCCGAGCACGTACAGCGGCACGAACGCGACATAGAAGCCGACCTGCCAGAACCAGAACGCCGCCTTGCCGAGCTTCTCGTTCAGCTTGAAGCCGAACACCTTCGGGAACCAGTAGTTGAAGCCCGCGAGATAACCAAACAGCACGCCGCCGATGATCACGTTGTGGAAGTGCGCGATCAGGAACAGGCTGTTGTGCAGCACGAAGTCCGCGCCCGGAATCGCCATCATCACGCCCGTCATCCCGCCGAGCGTGAACGTCACCATGAAGCCGATCGTCCAGAGAACCGGCGTCGAGAATTCGAGCCGGCCGCGATAGATCGTGAACAGCCAGTTGAACACCTTCACGCCGGTCGGGATCGCGATCACCATCGTCATGATCCCGAAAAACGCATTCACGTTCGCGCCCGAGCCCATCGTGAAGAAGTGATGCAGCCACACGAGGAACGACAGCACCATGATCGCGCAGCTCGCGTAGACCATCGTCTTGTAGCCGAACAGCGGCTTCTTCGCGTAGGTGGCGACCACTTCCGAGAAGATCCCGAACGCGGGCAGGATCAGGATGTAGACCTCGGGATGGCCCCACGCCCAGATCAGGTTCAGATACAGCATCGCGTTGCCGCCGGCGTCGTTCGTGAAGAAGTGCATGCCGAGGTAGCGGTCGAGGCCGAGCAGCGCGAGCGTGACCGTCAGGATCGGGAACGACGCCATGATCAGCACGTTCGTGCAGAGTGCGGTCCACGTGAACACGGGCATCTTCATCATCGTCATGCCGGGCGCGCGCATCCGCAGGATCGTCACGAAGAAGTTCACGCCCGTGAGCAGCGTGCCGACGCCGGATATCTGCAGCGCCCACAGGTAGTAGTCGACGCCCACGCCCGGACTGAACTGCAACTCCGACAGCGGCGGATACGCGAGCCAGCCCGTCTGCGCGAATTCGCCGACGACGAGCGAGATGTTGATCAGGATCGCCGAGACCGCCGTCATCCAGAAGCTCAGCGAATTGATGAAAGGGAACGCGACGTCGCGCGCGCCGATCTGCAGCGGCACGATGATGTTCATCAGGCCGATCATGAACGCCATCGCCATGAAGAAGATCATGATGACGCCGTGCGCGGTGAAGACCTGATCGTAGTGGTGCGGCGGCAGATAGCCGGGGCCGTTGTACGCGATCGCGAGCTGCAGGCGCATCATCACCGCGTCCGCGAAGCCGCGCAGCAGCATGATCAGCGCGACGATGATGTACATCACGCCGAGCTTCTTGTGGTCGACCGACGTGAGCCACTCCGTCCACAGCCATTTCCAGCGCTTCGTGTAGGTCAGCGCGCCCAGAATTCCGAGCACGACGAGCCCCATGAACGCACCCGCGCCCATGATGATCGGCTGATCGAACGGGATCGCCGAAAGCGTCAATTTACCGAACATGCATTACCTCTTCGTCCGACAGGCGGCGTCCGTCAGGTCGAGGACGTGGCCGTCGTTGTACTTCGCGATGATGTTGTGAAAGAGCCGAGAATCGACCGTCGAGTAGTAGCGCACGGACTGCTTCTCGCTCGGCTGCGCGAGCTGGCCGTATGCGGTCATGTCGAGCCGGTCGGCCGACGCGCGCACCTTCGCGACCCACGCGTCGAACGCGTCGCGCGATGTCGCGAGCGTGCGGAACTTCATGTCCGAGAAGCCGCGGCCGCTGTAGTTCGCGGAAATGCCGGCGAAATCGCCCGGTTCGTCGGCGATCAGGTGCAGGCGCGTCTGCATGCCGGCCATCGCGTAGACCTGCGTGCCGAGCTGCGGAATGAAGAACGAGTTCATCACCGAATCGGACGTGATCCGGAAATTGATCGGCGTGCCGACGGGCACCGCCAGTTGGTTCACCGAAGCAATGCCGAGATCGGGATAGACGAACAGCCATTTCCAGTCGAGCGCGACGACCTCGACGTTGATCGGCTTCACCGACGATTCGAGCGGCCGGTACGGGTCGAGCGCGTGCGTCGTCTTCCACGTGAGGATGCCGAGAAACAGGATGATCAGCGACGGAACCGTCCAGATCACGATCTCGATCGCGGTGGAATGCGCCCACTTCGGCGCGTAGGTCGCGTTGCGGTTCGATGCGCGGTAGCGCCACGCGAACAGCAGCGTGAGGAGGATCACCGGCACGACCACGATCAGCATCGCCCACGTCGACGTCGCGATCAGCGACTTCTCCGCGGCGCCCACCGCGCCTTTCGGATCGAGCACGTCGAGCCCGCAGCCGGACAGCGAGGCGAGCGCACCGATCGCCCCGAACCACGACAAGCCTTTGAAAGCCTTTCTATTCATCACATTTGCCAGCAAGATGTATCACGCTCCAGGCGAGCCGACGGACGACCGACTCACGGAAGCGCTCGCATCATACGGCGAGCGAACGAGATGAAAATCCGTCAATGAGGCAAATCATCTTTGCTGAAAATGACAGTGCGACACGATGTCACAGCATTGGCGACACGTGTTTCGACGAGGCGGGAAGATGACTGCGCATGCGCGATGTCGACGCGAAACGCCCTCGGTTGCTCGGCGCTTTCGAATGCGCCGCCGCATCGGAGCCGCCAACATGACAGGGCGCGAAGCCGGCGATCGCGACCGGTCGCCTCCGCCACGTCGCCCGCTTCGACGAGCGTGGCGGCCAGGCGCGCGGACAAGCGCCGAACGCCGCTCGAACACGCGCGCCGACCGCGCAAGCTTCGCGCCGCCGCACGCCGCGCCGCGCTCAAAGTCGTGCGGCGAGCCTCGCGCCCTGGTCGATCGCGCGCTTCGCGTCGAGCTCCGCGGCCAGCTCCGCGCCGCCGATCAGATGCACGGACACGCCCGCCGCCTTCAACGGCTCGAGCAGCGCGCGCTCGGGCTCCTGCCCCGTGCACAGCACGATCGTATCGGCCTCGATCAAGGTCGGATCGACGCGCTCCTTGCCGAACGTCACGTGCAGCCCCTTGTCGTCGATCAGCTCATAGTTCACGCCGCCGATCATCTCGACCTGCTTCATCTTCAGCGTCGCCCGGTGGATCCAGCCGGTCGTCTTGCTGAGCCCCTTGCCGAGCCCCGTCGCCTTTCGCTGCAGCAGCGTGACGCGGCGCGCGGGCGGCACCGCCTCGCCGCGCATCACGCCGCCACGCGCGAGCGTGGGGTCGGTCACGCCCCACTCCGCTTTCCATGCGTCGAGATCGAGCGCCGGCGATTCGCCGTCCTGAACGAGAAACTCGGACACGTCGAAGCCGATCCCGCCCGCGCCGACCACCGCCACGCGCTCGCCGACCGGCTTGTTGCGCGCGAGCACATCGATATAGGTCAGCACCTTCGGATGATCCTGGCCCGGAATGTGCGGATTGCGCGGCGCGACGCCCGTCGCGAGCACGACATCGTCGTAGCCGGCCGCGATCAGCTCGGCCGCGCCGACGCGGCGGTTCAGGCGCAGTTGCACGCCCGTCAGCTCGATCTGGCGTGCGAAGTAACGCAGCGCCTCGTGAAACTCCTCCTTGCCCGGAATGCGCTTGGCCATGTTGAACTGGCCGCCGATCTCGGCCGCCGCGTCGAACAGCTCGACGCGATGCCCGCGCTGCGCGAGCACCGTCGCGCACGCGAGGCCGGCCGGCCCCGCGCCGATCACCGCCACGCGCTTCGCGTGCGCCGCGCGCGCGTAGTTCAGCTCCGTTTCATGGCATGCGCGCGGATTCAGCAGGCACGACGCGATCTGGTTCTTGAACGCGTGATCGAGGCACGCCTGATTGCAGCCGATGCACGTGTTGATTTCGTCGACGCGGCCCTCGGCCGCCTTCTTCACGAATTCGGCGTCGGCGAGGAGCGGCCGCGCCATCGACACCATGTCCGCGCAGCCGTCCGCGAGAATCTGCTCGGCGACTTCCGGCCGGTTGATCCGGTTCGTCGTCACGAGCGGAATGCCGACTTCGCCCTTCATCTTCTTCGTGACCCACGCGAACGCGCCGCGCGGCACCGACGTCGCGATCGTGGGCACGCGCGCCTCGTGCCAGCCGATGCCCGTGTTGATGATCGTCGCGCCCGCGCGCTCGACCGCCTTCGCGAGCAGCACGACTTCGTCCCAGTTGCTGCCGTCCGGAATCAAATCGAGCATCGACAGCCGATAGACGATGATGAAATCGCGGCCGACCGCCTCGCGCGTGCGCTCGACGATCTCGACCGGCAGCCGCATCCGGTTCGCATACGAGCCGCCCCATTCGTCGGTGCGCTTGTTCGTATGCAGCGAGATGAACTGGTTGATCAGGTAGCCTTCGGAGCCCATGATCTCGACGCCGTCGTAGCCCGCCTCGCGGGCGAGTTGCGCGCAGCGCACGAACGCGCGTATCTGCCGCTCGATGCCGCGCGCGGTCAGCTCATGCGGCGTGAACGGCGAGATCGGCGACTTGAGCCGCGTCGGCGCGACCGCGAACGGATGGTAGCCGTAGCGGCCGGTATGCAGGATCTGCAGCGCGATCTTGCCGCCCTGCGCGTGCACCGCGTCCGGAATCACGCGATGCCGGCGCGCGGCGGCGCCCGTCGACAACGTGCCGCCGAACGGCTTCGTCCAGCCGGCCACGTTCGGCGCGAAGCCGCCCGTGACGATCAGGCCGACGCCGCCGCGCGCGCGCTCGGCAAAATAGTCGGCGAGCCGCGGCAGCGTCTTGCGGCTATCCTCGAGGCCCGTGTGCATCGAGCCCATCAGCACGCGGTTGCGCAGCGTCGTGAAGCCGAGGTCGAGCGGGGCGAGCAGGTGCGGAAACGGGGTCGTCATGGGTTATCGCGGGAACGGAAATATCGGGATCGTCACATCGTAGGCGCTTGCGCCGCTTGTCCGTAAGGGGTCAAGCAGCCATAATGCTTGTCATTCATGGCCAATCTTGGCCACTCTCATCCGGTTCACGACACCCGCGTGCGACGCTCGACGAAAGACCAGCTTGGCTTGCGCCGGCCGACGATTCCGGTCGCGTACCTGCGGCATCTGCTGAAGGTGTTCGACGAACGCGGCATCGACGCGCGCGACGCCCGCGCGGGCACCGGCCTGCGCGACGCCGTGCTCGGCGAGCCGGACGCACGCATCGCGCCGTCGCAGTGGGGGCGGCTCGTGCTGAACGCGATCCGGCTGAGCGGCGACGAAGGAATCGGCTTCGAGCTCGGGCTGCGGCTGCGGATGTCGGTGCACGGCTTTCTCGGCTACGCGGCGCTGACGGCTGCCGACCTGCGTGCGTCGCTGCTCGTCAACGCGCGCTATTCCCGGATGCGCAACCGCCAATACCGGCTGCACTACGCGGAGCGCGACGATGGCGCGACGCTCGCGCTGCACGGCGTGCAAGCGAGCCCGGTGCTCCAGCATCACGCGATGTTCGAGATCGTGCTGACCGGGATCGCGCAGAACGTCGGCACGGTGACGGGGCGTGCCGATCCGCCGATCGAGCTGCAATTCGCGTGGCCGGAGCCCGACTATTACGCGCGCTATCGCGACCGGCTGCCGCCCGTGCGCTTCGGCTGCGCGGCGAACGCGCTGTGGGTGTCGCACGACGCGCTCGACTGGCCGTTGCCGCTCGCGGACGAAGTCGCGCACCAGCAGGCGCTCGCGCAGGTCGAGCGCGAATACGCGGACGTGCGTCACGAGGAAGGCGACCTCGTCGCGCGCGTGCGCGCGGAGCTCGCGCAGCCGGCGCACGGCTACCCTGGGCCCGACGAACTCGCGCGGCGCCTCTTGATGTCGGCCCGCACGCTGCGCCGGCGGCTGCTCGATGCGGGCTCCGGCTATCGCGCGCTCGTCGACGAAGCGCGGCTGCGCGACGCGCGCCGGCTGCTGCGCGCGTCGGACCTCGATCTGAAGACGATCGCCGAGCGGCTGCAGTTCAACGATCCGGCGAATTTCACGCGCGCGTTCCGCAAGTGGACGGGGCAAACGCCGAGCGCGTACCGGGAAGCGGGCGGCGACGTCGAACGATAGACGGCATGCGCCGCGTTCGCTTTGATGTTCACGCACGCACTCACTCACGCGTGCGAGCGGGAGCGAATTTGCGTCGATGCGCGAGATGCGCCATCTGTGGCGCGAGGCGCTGCGCATGGACAACGCAAAGCTCGTCACCGCGCTCGGCCGGGAACCGCACACGCCGCTCGACGCGGCATATCCGCGCGAAACGCCGCAAGGCGATCAGGTCGACCTGAACGAATCGATCGACGTTGCGGGCGGGCGCATCACGCGCCACCGGGTCTACTGGGGTTGGGTCGGATTCAAGACGCTCGTCGCGGCGATGAAGCGCGCCGAACCGGCCACATGACGCGGCGGGCTCCGGCACGAAAGGAAAAAGACCGCACGCCGCGCGGTCGGCGACGCGCGCCGCCGCGTCCGGGTGCAAACGCGCATCCGCTGTCGACTCACCGGCACGGCAACGGATTCGAACGCGCGGCCCGAACGGATGCGACACGCGCGCCCGCGAGCCAACGCGCACCGACACGCATCGGCGGTTCCGTCGACGCTACGCTTGACGCGGTGCATCGACGGGCGGCGTGCCGTCGTGGAAAAGCGTTCTTAGCTGCGTGCGCAGTTCCGGCGAATCGGCGTGACGATGCACCGAGACCGCGTGCTGGACGGCCGCCTCCAGCAATTCGTCATCCGAATCGGCGGACATTGCGACGGTGCAGTGCATGTCGCTCGGAAACTCCCGGCAATCGATGTATTTGCGAGCCATGACGCCCTCCTCGCACGAAATATGAAGCAACCTGACGATCGATGGTCCCCCGGGACAATCGCTTCGAAAACGACGATGCCCGCACGTCGAACGAAGTGATGGTTGGATTCTAGGTCACGGCGAAACGGTTCGTTAGGCCAACCGACGAAGGGCGCGAACGCGCAGCGCGCCCGCTCATTCGTGCGGCGGCAAGTAGTCCATCTTGAATTCGTCGTACAACCGATAAATGAGTTCGAGCATCGCGCGAATGTCCTCCGATTCGTCGAGCATCCGCGTGCTCATGATGATCGGCGACACGAGGTTCGGATCGTCGAGCTCCTTGTAGCGGACGTCGTCGCGCTTGAGCCCGTACACGCTGTGCGGCACGACAGACACGCCCTCGCCCGCCGCGACGAGCCCGAGCGCGATCTGCAGCTCGCGCGTCTCGTAGATCCGGCGCGGCTTCAGCGCGCGGTCGTGGAACGCGGCGAGCACCTGGTCCGCATAGCTCGGCCGCGGCGACTTCGGAAAGATGATCAGCGTCTCGCTGACGAGGTCGTGCAGCGACAGCACCGGCTTTTCCGCATCGAGCGGATGCGCGTCCGGCAGCGCGACGATCATCCGCTCCTCGCGCAGCACGATGCGCCGCACGCCCGGGTCCTCATGACGAATACGGCCGAAGCCGACGTCGATCCGCCCTTCCTTCAGCGCCCGGATCTGATCCATCGTCGACATCTCGCTCAGGCTCAGCTCGACTTCGCCATGCTCCGCGCGAAAGCGCCGGATGATGCGCGGCAGCATCCCGTACAGCGTCGAGCCGACGTAGCCGACCGACAGCGCCCGCTCGATCTTGCCGATGCGCTTCGTCATCGATTCGAGCTCGGCCGTCTGCGCGAGCAGTTGCATCGCGTGCGAATAGAAGAAGCGGCCCGCATCGGTCATCTTCAGCGGCCGCGCATGACGCTCGAACAGCATCACGCCGAGCGCTTCCTCGAGTTGCTGGATCTGGCGGCTCAACGGCGGCTGCGCGATGTGCAGGCGCTCGGCCGCGCGCGTGAAGTTCTGCTCCTCCGCGACCGCGACGAAGTAGCGTAGATGCCGCAATTCCATCTTCATACCCCGAGGATATCGATCCGATACTCAATCAGTGTTGGACGCCCCGTTTTACCAGCAACTATCCTCAATCTGACCGCGTTGTCGTCGAGCACTATACCTGCGAAGCATCGTAGGTTCACCCGGGGTTTTCCGCACGGCGCGCGCCGGTCCCGATCAGAGCCCATCAGGAGACGCCCATGATCCCGATCTATCCGGATCGTCACCCGACGCTGCGATGCATCGACGATTTCCTCGTCGAAGACAAGGCGCGCGGCGACTACCGGCTGCACCGCAGCGCGTTCACCGACGAAATGCTGTTCGAGCTCGAGATGAAGCACATCTTCGAAGGCAACTGGATCTATCTCGCGCACGAGAGCCAGATCCCGAACGCGAACGATTACTACACGACCACGCTCGGCCGCCAGCCGGTCGTGATCGCGCGCAATCGCCAGGGCGAGCTGAACGCGTTCGTCAACGCATGCACGCATCGCGGCGCGATGCTGTGCAGGCACAAGCGCGGCAATCGCGCGAGCTACACGTGCCCGTTCCACGGCTGGACGTTCAGCAACAGCGGCAAGCTGCTCAAAGTGAAGGACCCCGAAGGAGCCGGCTACCCGGACTGCTTCAATCGCGACGGCTCGCACGATCTGAAGAAGATCGCGCGCTTCGAGAACTATCGCGGCTTCCTGTTCGGCAGCCTGAATCCGGACGTCGGGCCGCTCGCCGCGTATCTCGGCGACGCCGCGCGCATCATCGACATGATCGTCGACCAGTCGGCGGACGGCCTCGAAGTGCTGCGCGGCTCGTCGACGTACACGTACGAAGGCAACTGGAAACTCACCGCCGAAAACGGCGCGGACGGCTACCACGTGTCGGCCGTTCACTGGAATTACGCGGCGACCGTCAATCATCGCAAGACGGACACGCAGCACGAAGACACGATCCGCGCGATGGACGCGGGCAACTGGGGCCGCCAGGGCGGCGGCTTCTATGCGTTCGATCACGGCCACATGCTGCTGTGGACGCGCTGGGCGAACCCCGAGGACCGGCCGAACTTCGATCGCCGCGAAGAATTCGCCGCGCGCTGCGGCAGCGATGTCGCCGACTGGATGATCCGGAACTCGCGCAACCTGTGCCTGTACCCGAACGTCTACCTGATGGACCAGTTCGGCTCGCAGATCCGCGTGCTGCGGCCGCTCGCCGTCGATCGCACCGAGGTCACGATCCACTGCATCGCGCCGAAGGGCGAAGCGCCCGACGCGCGCGCACGCCGCATCCGCCAATACGAGGATTTCTTCAACGTGAGCGGGATGGCGACGCCCGACGATCTCGAGGAATTCCGCGCGTGCCAGCAGGGCTACGCGGGCCGCGCGGTCGAATGGAACGACATGTGCCGCGGCGCCGAGCACTGGATCGAAGGCCCCGACGAAGCGGCGCGCAGGATCGGCATCCGGCCGCTGATGAGCGGCGTGAAGACCGAGGACGAGGGGCTGTATACGGTCCAGCACCGCTACTGGATCGCGACGATGAAGCAGGCGCTCGCCGCCGAAAGGAGCCGCGCATGAGCACGATCGACATCGCCCGCATCCAGGCGTTCCTCTATCGCGAAAGCCGGCTGCTCGATGACAAGGCATGGGACGCGTGGCTCGACTGCTATCACCCGCGCGCCGTGTTCTGGATGCCGTCGTGGGACGACGCGGACGCGCTCGTCACCGATCCGCAGCGCGAGATCTCGCTGATCTACTACCCGAACCGGCAGGGGCTCGAGGATCGCGTGTTCCGCATCAAGACCGAGCGCTCGAGCGCGACGATGCCCGACACGCGCACGAGCCACAACCTCGCGAACGTCGAGCACGAGAGCGCCGATGGCGACGTGCACGTCGTGCGGTTCAACTGGCACACGCTCAGCTATCGCTACAAGACGGTGTCGAGCTACTTCGGCATGTCGCGCTACGCGATCGATTTCTCCGGCGGCGCGCCGAAGATCGTCAGCAAGTACGTCGTCCTGAAGAACGACTACATCAACCAGTTGATCGACATCTATCACATCTAGCCGGCCGCGCGGCGCGCGCCGCGCCGCGCCGCGCCCGAGGAACGCATCATGGAACACCGGATCGCCCTGCAGTTCGAAGACGGCGTCACCCGCTTCATCGCGTGCCGCGACGGCGAAACGCTCGCCGACGCCGCCTATCGCCAGCAGATCAACATCCCGCTCGATTGCCGCGACGGCGCGTGCGGCACCTGCCGCTGCCGGTGCGAATCGGGCGACTACGACCTGCCCGAAGCGAGCTACATCGAAGACGCGCTGACGGCCGACGAAGCCGCGCAACGCTATGTTCTCGCATGCCAGACGCGCCCGCGCAGCGATTGCGTGATCGACGTGCCCGCGTCGTCCGCCGCGTGCAAGACGGGCGCCGCGCGCCACGAGGGCACGCTCGCGTCGGTCGAGCGGCTGTCCGCGTCCACGATTCATTTTTCGATCGACGTCGACGAGCCCGCGAAGCTCGCGTTTCTCGCCGGGCAGTACGTGAACGTCGAGATTCCCGGCGTGGGCGCGACACGCTCGTACTCGTTCAGTTCGCGGCCGGGCGACGCGCGCGTGTCGTTTCTCGTGCGCAACGTGCCGGGCGGGCGGATGAGCCGCTACCTCGCCGGCGAGGCCGCGCCCGGCCAGCGGATCGCGTTCTCCGGCCCGCACGGCAGCTTCTACCTGCGCGACGCCGCGCGGCCCGCGCTCTTTCTTGCGGGCGGCACCGGCGTCGCGCCGTTCCTGTCGATGCTCGACGTCTGCGCGTCGCGCGACGGCGCGCCGCCCGTGCGGCTCGTCTACGGCGTCACGCGCGACGACGATCTCGTCGCGCTCGAGCGCCTCGGCGACGTCGAGCGTCGCCTCGCCGGCTTCGCATACCGGACCTGCGTCGCGGACGACGCGAGCGCGCACCCGCGCAAGGGCTACGTGACCGCGCACGTCGAGCCCGATTGGCTGAACGATGGCGACGTCGACATCTATCTGTGCGGCCCCGCGCCGATGGTCGACGCTGTGCAGACGTGGCTGCGCGAGCGCGGCGTCACGCCGGCCAATCTGTACTTCGAAAAATTCTCGTCGAGCGGCGCGTCATGAACACTCGCCACGCACCCGGCCGCTTCGACGGCAAAGTGGCGATCGTCACGGGCGCCGCGCAAGGCATCGGCCGCGGCGTCGCGCTGCGCGCGGCGCGCGAAGGCGCGACGGCGGTGCTCGTCGATCGCGCGGATCTCGTCCACGACGTCGCGGCCGACATCGTCTGCGCAGGCGGCCGCGCGCTCGCCGTCGTCGCCGATCTCGAAACGTACGCGGGCGCCGAAGCGATGGCGCGCGCGGCCGTCGACGCATTCGGCTCGATCGACGTGCTCGTCAACAACGTCGGCGGCACGATCTGGACGAAACCGTTCGACCGCTACGAAATCGCGCAGATCGAGGCGGAAATTCGCCGCTCGCTGTTCCCGACGCTGTGGTGTTGCCGCGCGGTGCTGCCCGGCATGATCGCGCGCGGCGGCGGCGCGATCGTCAACGTGTCGTCGATCGCGACGCGCAGCGTTCATCGCGTGCCGTACGCGGCCGCGAAAGGCGGCGTCAACGCGTTGACCGCGAGCCTCGCGTTCGAGCACGCGGCGCACGGCATTCGCGTGAACGCGGTCGCCGCGGGCGGCACCGACGCGCCGCCGCGCAAGGTGCCGCGCAACACGGAACCGCCGGGCGGCGACGATGCGCGCTGGTATCGCGCGATCGTCGACCAGACGCTGTCGTCGAGCCTGATGCATCGCTACGGCACGATCGACGAGCAGGTTGCCGCGATCCTGTTTCTCGCATCGGATGAGGCGTCGTACATCACCGGCTCGGTGCTGCCTGTCGGCGGCGGCGATCAGGGCTGAGCGTCGCGCGCGGGCTCGGGAAGCCGGTAATCGGGATCGCGACGACGCAACCGCGCGACGTGAGCGGCGGCGTTCAGCACGGCCAAAGGACTGGATTGCGGCCGGCCTACGCGCCGAGCGTCACGACCGATCCGATCAACGTCATCCCTGTCAGCAGCGCCTGCTCCTCGATGGCCGCGCCCGCCATCGGCATTGCGCCGCGTCCTGCGTCGCGACATCCCATTCACTCCAATCCGCTCCATATTGCTATAAAAATATAGCTATATTAAAGTAGCCAACATGATCACCGCCCTGCACCTCCAGCAAGCCTCCCGCCTGCGCGGCCAAGTCAACGCGCTCACCCGGCGTTTGCGTCGCGAAGCGCAGGCCGATCCCGTGCAGTTCTCGCAACTGGTCGTCCTCGGCGCGATCGATCGCCTCGGCGGCGAGCCCACGCCGTCCGAGCTCGCGTCGGCCGAGCGGATGCGCTCGTCGAATCTCGCCGCGCTGCTGCGCGAGCTCGAAAGCGGCGGCCTGATCCGGCGCCACGCGGATCCCGCCGACGGCCGCAAGAGCCGCGTATCGCTGAGCGCGAGCGGCAAGCAAATGCTGTACGGCAACCGCGCGAAGCGCGAGGAATGGCTCGTGCGCGCGATGCACGCATGCCTTTGCGCCGACGAACGCGAGGTGCTCGCCGCCGCCGGCCCGCTGCTCGAGCGCCTCGCGCAATTCGACGAAGCGGCCAGCGCCGCGCCGCCCGCCCCCTCACCCAGGAGCTCACGATGAACACTGCCTTGATCGGACTCGACTACATCGTCGACATCATGCACCCCACCGGCAAGATCGCCCGCAGCGCAGCGCACGCCGCGCAGCGCGACGTCGTCGGCCGCTTCAACCGCGCGCTCGCGGCCGCGAAGCAGAAGGACTGGCTGCGGATCGGCGTCAAGGTCGGCTTCGAGCCGGGCTATGCGGACTTGCCCGCGCATTCGCCGATGTTCGGCCGCGCGAAGGAATTCGGCGCGCTGGACCTGAGCGGTCCCGGCACGGCGTTTCATCCGGATCTCGACGCCGACGCCGTGCAGCTCGTCGTCGTCAAGCCGCGCGTGAGCGCGTTCTACGCAACGCGCCTCGAAGCCGCGTTGCGCGCGCGCCGTATCGAACGCGTGATCGTCGCGGGCGTCAGCACGACGTGGGCCGTGCAGGCCGCCGCTCGCGACGCGCACGATCGCGACTACGAAGTGCTCGTGCTGGAAGACGCGTGCGCGGCCGCGACGGAAGACGAGCATCAGCGCTCGATCGACGCGCTGCGCGGCATCGCGCGGATCGTCACGGTCGGCGATCTCGCGGCGCTGTGAGCGCGGCTCGCGCGAGGCCCGCATGATCCGCGCGATCCGCGCCGCGCTCGCCGCCCGGATCGGCCACGCATTCGACTTGCCGACGCTCGGCCGCACGCTCGTCGTTTGCGCACCGACGATCGCGCTGTACGGCGCGACGGGCGATGCGCGCTGGCTGCTCGCATCGATCGCGACGGTGTCGATCGCGATCGCCGTCGAGCGCGTCGGCATTGCGCCGCTCGGCGCGCTCGCGCAAGGCGCGGCGATCGTCGCCGGCTTCCTGTCGCTGTCGCACGCACTGAGCGCGTGGCCGGCATTCGTCGGCGGCTGCGCGGCGCTCGCGGCCGCGGCCGTCGCGCTGTCGCGCTTCGGCGCGCGGCTGCGCTCGCTCGGCAACTTCGTCTTCATCCCGTCGCTGTATCTGACCTGCGAGGCCGCGGCCGCGCAGCATTGCGCGCCGCGGCTCGTCCCCTACCTGTGCGCGGCGATGCTGCCGCCCGTCGCGCTATCTTGCGTGCAGGCGCTGCGCGGCGCGCCCGCGGCGCAGCGCCTGCACGCGCTCGCGCGCTGGCGCGACGCACGCGATCTCGGCCGGCCCGCCGCATGGAGCGATGCGGCGCAGGCAATCGTCGCGGTCGCGCTCGCGGCGGCCGTCGCCGCGCTGCTCGTCGAATGGCTGCACATCGACAATGGGCAATGGGCGATCTGGTCTGCCGCGAGCATCGTCACCGGCGATGCGGCCACCGCGCGCCTGAAGCTGCGCGATCGCGGCCTCGGCGCACTCGTCGGCGTGCCGCTCGGTCTCGCGGCCGGCTACGCGCTGCCGCACGGCGCGCTCGTCTACACGCTCGCGACGCTCGCATCGGTTCTCACGCTCGTCGCGTTCCGCCATTACGCGACCGGCTTCGGCGCGCGCTGCGCGTGCATCGCGTGCGCATCGTGGATCGCACAGCAGTCGGCGGCGATCGCCGCCGAGCGCGTCGTCAACGTACTGGCCGGCGGCCTGATCGGCGTCGCGTTCGTGCTCGCGACGCACTGGTTCGCGACGCGCCCGCTCGCGCGATGGCGCAACGCGCGCGCGAATCGCCACGCCTGACTGACGCGGCGAGCGCCGCGTTCGCGCGCGCGGCGCTCGCCATGCGTCACGCGCGCCGCGCCCAATACATCGGCATCCGAATCGAGCGCGAACGAACGACGATTCGATGACGTACACGCGTGCTCCGCCCGGAACATCGATGCACCGCCGCATTCGAAACACCAGCCAAACGAAGAACGATTGGCATTTCGCTTACGCGCCTTGCGCACGAAAAGCCCGCGCGATCGGCAAATCTTCCGCCCGATTCTTTCAGCATCCTTAAGCCAATTCCGTCTCTTTCCGACGCTACGCTCTGTTACAAAAAAGTTCCTGTCGCCACGCGCGAAGTTGCCTACATTGCAATCCACTTCGAGGCATTCGTCGCCGTGACTTCGCGGCGCGCGCGGCCGACCGCCGCGCACCGCCGCATGACGGCAGCAACAAGAAACGAGAGAGTCGTACCGATGCGCTGGCGGAACCCAGCGATGGCGGATGGCGACAGTCGATAACGGCGAAGCGAAAGCGAGCGCGGCACCCCGCGCGCGTCGACGACCTCATTCGATCGCGCCGACCAAGGGGGCGGCCCGTGACGACGAACGCGACGTCTCGCGCGCTCGCGCCGCTTTGGTTCGGCAGTCGCCGCCGCCGCTCACCGAGGAGAGTTGTCCATGCGACGCATTGCCTTGCCTGTCTCGTTTGTCACCGGAATCTCCGCCGCGGCGGCCCTTGCGATGGCCGCGGCCGCGCACGGCGCGCCCGTGCTCGTCTCCGGTCCGAGTCCGTTCGCCAGTTGCACGATCGGCGGCCCCGGCACCAACTATGTGAACGCGGAAGTCGAGCCGTGGGTTGCGGTGAATCCCGCGAACCCGTCCAACGTGATCGGCGCGTGGCAGCAGGACCGCTGGTCGAACGGCGGCGCGCACGGCCTCGTCGCCGGCTATTCGTTCGACGGCGGCCTCACGTGGAAACAGACGAACCTGCCGTTCAGCGCGTGCGCGGGCGGCCTCGCATACGAACGCGCGTCCGATCCGTGGGTGTCGATCGGGCCCGACGGCACCGCGTACTCGGTGTCGATCTCGTTCAACCAGTCGAACAACAGCAACTCGGTCGCGGCATCGGTCTCGACGGACGGCGGCCAGACCTGGAGCGCACCGACGCTGCTCATCGCCGACAACGAGCCGACCACGCAGTTCTTCAACGACAAGGAATCGGTGACGGCGAATCCGAAGAAGGCGGGCACCGCATACGCGGTGTGGGACCGGCTCGAGCAGCCGACCGGCAATCCGCACGCGAACCTGCACACGGCCGCGTATCGCGGGCCGACGTTCTTCTCGAAGACGGCCGACGGCGGCAAGACGTGGAGCGCGCCGGCCGTGATCGTCGACGTGCCGTCGCGGCAGCAGACGATCGGCAATCAGATCGTCATCGATCCGCGCAGCGGCGCGCTATACGATTTCTTCGACCTGATCCAGCCGCCGTTCAGCGCGGCCGCGGGCAAGGTCGCGTTCATCAAGTCGACCGACGACGGCGCGACCTGGACGAAGCCGCAAATCGTGTCCGGCCTGCAGACGGTGTCCGTCACCGATCCGAATACGAACGAACCGGTTCGCACGGGCGACATCATCCCCGAGCCCGCGATCGATCCCGCGACGGGCCAACTGTACGTCGTCTGGCAGGACTCGCGCTTCAACGGCGGCCTGTACGACGAGATCGCGCTGTCGACGTCGTCCGACGGCGGCGCGACGTGGAGCGCGCCGATCCGCGTGAACACGCCGAGCGGGCGGCCCGCGTTCAATCCGTCGGTGCGGGTGAATTCGGCGGGCGTCGTCGCGGTCACGTATTACGACTTCCGCGATCTGCAGGCCGGCAACACGACTACGCTGCCGACCAACTACTGGCGCACGCTGTCGGCCGACGGCGGCCGCACGTTCGGCACCGAGCGCCGGATCGCCGGCCCGTTCGACATGCGGACCGCGCCTGTCGCCGAAGGCTTCTTCATCGGCGATTACGCGGGGCTCGACACGCGCGGCACGTCGTTCCTGCCGTTCTTCGTGCAGACGAACTCGGGCAACACGGCGAACCGCACCGACGTGTTCGCCGCGCCGTAAGCGGGCGCGCCGCACAGCGCGGCGCGACGCGACGCGACGCGCCAAGAAGAAAAAACGACGGGCAACTCAAATAAAAAAGCGGCCGCGCCCGATGCCGGGCCGGCCGCCTGTCGAATTTGCAGCGAAACGAACGAGCGCTGCGGGACGCGATGCGTTACGACGCCGCCTCGGGACTCGACGGCACGCGAATGGCCGCCGCTTCGCGCGCGTCATGCGCCGCCGCGCGCTCGTGCTCGGCCACCCATGACGCGATGTCCATGTCTTCGTAGCGGACCCAGCGCGTCTTGTGAACGAGCCGATAGCCGAGCCACACGACGAGGAAGAGCGGAATGCCGACGTAGGTCGCGAGCACGCCGACCCAGTCGATCCTGTTCGCGAGGAACGCCTGATAGTCCTGGCCGAGCGCGATCACGATGCACAGGGCGAACGCGAAGATCGGGCCGTACGGATACAGGCTCGACTGATACGGCAGTTGGCCGACCGAGAAGCCCTGGCGCACGTAGCCCTTGCGGAAACGGTAGTGGCTGAGCGCGATGCCGAGCCACGCGATGAAGCCCGTCATCCCCGACGTGTTCAGCAGCCACAGATACACCGTCTTGTCGCCGTACAGCGACGACAGGAAGCACAGCGCGCCGACGGCAGTCGTCGCATACAGCGCGTTGCGCGGCACGCCGCCCGCCGAGAGCTTCGCGAACAGTTTCGGCGCGCGGCCCTCGGTCGCGAGGTTGTAGAGCATCCGCGTCGACGCATACATCCCCGAGTTGCCCGCCGACAGCACGGCGGTCAGGATCACCGCGTTCATCACGCCGGCGGCGAACGCAAGGCCCGCGTGGCGGAACACGAGCGTGAACGGGCTCACGCCGACGTCCGTCACGTCGCTCTTCAGCAGGTTCGGATCGGTGTACGGAATCAGCACGCCGATCACGAAGATCGCGAGCACGTAGAACAGCAGAATTCGCCAGAACACCTGACGCACCGCACGCGGGATCGTCGTGCGCGGGTTTTCCGATTCGCCGGCGGCCACGCCGATCAGCTCGGTGCCCTGGAACGAGAAGCCGGCGATCATCGCGACGCCCATCATCGCGGGCAGGCCGCCCGCGAACGGTGCGTCGCCGATCGTGAAGTTGCTCCAGCCGTTGCTCGGGCCGCCCTTCAGGATGCCGAAGATCATCAGCAGGCCGACGCCGATGAACGCGAGCACGGTCACGACCTTGATGAGCGCGAACCAGTATTCGGCCTCGCCGAAGCCGCGCACGGTCAGCACGTTGAGGAGGAACATCACGCCGAGGAACGCGGCGCTCCACCAGACGCCCGGCACGTCCGGAAACCAGTAATGCATGACGAGCTGCGCGGCGACGAGCTCGACCGCGATCGTCACCGCCCAGTTGTACCAGTAGTTCCAGCCGAGCGCGAAGCCGAAGCCTTCCTCGACGTATTTCGCGCCGTACGTCGCGAACGAGCCCGACACCGGCATGAACGCGGCCATCTCGCCGAGACTCATCATCAGGCAGTAAACCATCAGGCCGATCAACAGATAGGCGAGCATCGCGCCGCCGGGGCCCGCCTGCGAGATGGACGCGCCGGACGCGACGAACAGGCCCGTGCCGATCGAGCCGCCGATCGCGATCATCGTCAGGTGGCGGGCTTTCAGGCTGCGGCGCAGCCGAGGAGGATTCGATTGTGCGGTTGAGCTGTCGGAATTCGGGTGTGGTGACATAACGGGCTGGCAAAAGCGGCGGGCGACGGTTCGACGCCGCGCCGGGCAGGACGCCGGATTCGGCGCGTCCCCAGGACGATCCGCGGCGCGCCGCCCGGTGCCGACCGGGCGCGCCGCGCCGCACGCATTTTTTGCGCAGCGCGGATTCTACCCGATTCATCAGAGCTCGCCTGCAACATGACGTGCTGCGACGCGCAAGATCGACGCGGGAAAAACGCTTTGCCGATCAATGGGTTGCGCACCGAGCACGGCGGCTCGGGGCTCGCCGCGCGCATCGTGGGCCGGCGCTCGTCCGATGCAGCGCGGCATCGAAAAATATGAAGAATGCGAAATCGGCCGATCTTCGCTGCGGCGCGCAATGGTTCGCCACACGAAAACGCCGCGAGACGACGCGATAAGCACGAACACGAGCGGCGGCCGAGCATGCTCCCCCGGCGCAGCGGCGCCCCGAAAAAAACGGAAGGGCCGCTCGTAGCGGCCCTTCTCTTCTCCCTGATTTGCCTGCTTGTCCTGCGTTACACCGCCCGCGGCACCGGATGCAGCGGCACCCGGCGGGGCGCGGCCTTCGCCGCCAGGCGCGCATTGCTCGCGTCGATCTCGGCGATCAGATCGTCGAGGCGCTCCAGATGCGCGCTGTTGTCGTGATCCCACGGATGGAAGCCCGGGCGGAAGTAGTCGATCCATTCGCGCGCGATCAGCGCGAAGATGCCGTTCTTCGGGCCCCACAGATACTTGACCAGCTTGCCGATGCCGAGCCCCTTGCCGATGCGGCGGCGATGCGAGATCAACAGGCGCGTGTTGAAGTCGAACAGCGTCGCCCAGAACACGACCGTGACGAGCAGCATCGCGCCCGTGCGCAGCAGGTAGCTCGCGAGGCTCGGCTTCATCACGGTGCGCCACACGTCGTATGCAACCGCCTTGTGCTCGGTCTCCTCCATCGAGTGCCACATCCACATCTGGCGATAGCCGTCGACTTCGCTCAACGTGATGCGGTTCGCGAGCACGAGGCCCGTGAACATCGCGGTGTAGTGCTCGAGCGCCATCGTGATCGCGAGCTGCATCGAGTGCGGCAGCGCTTTCTTGAACCAGCCGAGCACCATCCACAGGCGCTTGTCGAGCTTGTGCGCGGGCAGGCCCGCCGCCTGCAGCAGATCGTTGAATTCGACGTGCTCGCGCGTATGCATCGCTTCCTGGCCGATGAAGCCGGCGATGTCGCGCTTCAGGCCAGGCTCCTCGACCCGGTCGCGATAGTTGCGCACCGAATCCATGAAGAAGCGCTCGCCCGCCGGGAACAGCAGCGACAGCGCATTGAACAGGTGCGTCACGCCCACGCCGGCGGCGTGCCAGTCGCAGATGCGGCCGGGCGGCAGGGCGAAGCGGATATCGCGACGAACAATTGCATTCACGGTGTTTGTCTCCATTGGTCCCGTCAGGGGACGTCGGTGCGACTCGATGCAACGCCCCGATGAGCCGATTTGGGAATAGGGGCGCGGTCGCCATCACATCAAACCATCAATCAACGTTACATTGATTGATGTCATAATAGGAGACGTTCAAACTCTGCGCAAGAACGACTTCGCGCAAAAAACACATTCTTCGCTGCGGAGTTTCCCCTACTCGCCCGCGCAAGCGTCCGGCGCACGCGGCACGCGGCGACGCCCGAGCGCGGCCTTCAAACGGCGCGCCGGTGTCTTCGCCGGTTCCCCCCTTTGCCGGTTCTCCCCCTTGTTGCCTCGCGCCAGGGAAGCTCCGCCTCGCAGGTTGATCCACGTCAGCAATGAGCCCGTCGCGTGTAGTGCAATGGGCTCATCGGACATCACACGCTTTTCAGGGGGTCTCATGAAACTGACGTTTCTCGGCGCGACGGAAACCGTCACGGGCTCGAAGTACCTGCTCGAGCACGCCGAAACACGCGTCCTGATCGACTGCGGGCTGTTCCAGGGCACGAAGAAGCTGCGGCTGCGCAACTGGAGCCCGCTGCCCGTGCCCGCCGGCTCGATTGCCGCCGTCGTGCTCACGCACGCGCATCTCGATCACAGCGGCTATCTGCCCGTGCTCGTGCGCGAGGGCTTCCGCGGGCCGGTCTATTGCACGCACGGCACCGCGGCGCTCAGCGAAATCATGCTGATGGACAGCGCGCGGCTCCTCGAGGAAGAAGCCGATTTCGCGAATCGTCACGGCTACTCGAAACACCATCCGGCGTTGCCGCTCTATACGGCCGACGACGCGCAGCGCGCGCTCGAGCGCCTCGCGCCGCGCGATTTCGACGCGCCGACGGCGCTCGCGGGCGGCCTGCACTTCCGCCTGCTGCCCGCCGGGCACATTCTCGGCGCGGCGAGCGTCGTCGTCTGCTGGCGGCACACGCTGCTCGCGTTCTCCGGCGACCTCGGCCGCGCGCACGATCCGATCATGCGCGCGCCCGTGCCGCCCGTTCATGCGGACTATCTCGTCGTCGAATCGACGTACGGCGACCGGCTGCACGACGCGAGCGACCCCGAGACCGAGCTCGCCGACGTGTTTGCGAAGACGTTCGCGCGCGGCGGCGTGGTCGTGATGCCGTGCTTCACGGTCGGGCGCGCGCAGGAGATTCTCCACTACATCGCGCAACTGAAGAAGACCGGGAGGATGCCGCACGTACCCGTCTTTCTCGACAGCCCGATGGCGACGAGCGTCACCGAGCTCTACCGGCGGCGGCTCTCCGATCACCGGCTCACGATGTCCGACGCGGACGCGATCGGCCAAGCGGCGGTGATGGTGCGCACGGTCGAGCAATCGAAGGCGATCGCCGATCACAACGGGCCGATGGTCATCATCGCGGGCAGCGGCATGGCGACGGGCGGCCGCGTGCTGCACCATCTCGAGCGCTACGCGCCCGACAGCCGCAACACGATCCTGCTCGTCGGCTATCAGGCGGCGGGCACGCGCGGCGCGGCGCTCGCCGCGCACGAGCCGACGCTGAAGATTCACGGCGAATACGTGCGCGTGCGCGCGCAGGTCGAGATGATCTCGTCGCTGTCCGCGCACGCGGACTACGGCGAGATCCTCGGATGGCTCGGCGCGCAATCGAGCGCCCCCGCGCGCACGTTCGTCACGCACGGCGAGCCCGCGGCGGCCGACGCGCTGCGGCGGCGGATCGAGGAAACCCTGCATTGGCGCTGCGAGGTGCCGTCGTATCTCGAATCGGTCGAGCTCGAGGATGGGCCTGCTCACACGAAATGATTCCGGCGAGAGGCGCGAAGCGCCGGGCATGCGCCGATGTCCGGCGGCTTCGCTGCGCCGAGCGCATCGAACGCATCGCCTGAATCGGCTGGACATTGCGGCATGCGCCGTTTTCGTCATGTGATGCAAGCGCCGCACGACAAGGCAGCGCGACGCCGGCCGCCACACGCGCATCGTGTCCGGCCGCAGCGCACCGCTCGACCGCCGAAGTGCGCCGAAGCCGTGCGAACGGCGTCGGCGCACTCTGGTCAGGACATGTGCATCCCGCCGTTGATCGCGAGATCGGCGCCGGTGATGAACGCCGCGTCGTCCGAGCACAGGAACGCGATGAACGCGGCCACTTCATCGGGCTGGCCGAGCCGGCCGACCGGGATCTGCGGCAGGATCTTCGCTTCGAGCACGTCCTGCGGCACCGCTTCGACCATCGCGGTCGCGAGATAGCCGGGCGACACCGTGTTGACCGTGATCCCGCGCTTCGCCGTTTCGAGCGCGAGCGTCTTCGTGAAGCCGTGAATGCCCGCCTTCGCCGATGCGTAGTTCGCCTGACCGAATGCGCCGCGCGAACCGTTCACCGAACCGATGTTGACGATGCGTCCGAAGCGCCGCTCGACCATGCCCGCAATGAACTGTTTCGTCACATTGAACATCGCGTCGAGATCGGTTCGCATCACCGCGTCCCAGTCGCCCTTCGTCATCTTCACGAACGTCGCATCGCGCGTGATCCCCGCATTGTTGATCAGCACGTCGATCTTGCCGAAATCCGCGAGCACCTTCTCCGCGCACCGCTCGCACGATTCGAAATCCGCGACGTCGACCGCATACGCCTTGAAATCGCGTCCGGCATCGCGCTCGTGCATCAGCCACGTCGACACATGATCGTTGTGCTCCGAATGCGACACCGCCACAGCCATGCCGGCGTCGTGCAGCCTCCGGCTGATTGCCGCACCCAATCCGCCCATACCGCCCGTCACGAACGCCACGCGTTTTGCTTCCATCACGGCCTCCCGATGAGGTGCCCGGTGCGGCATCGACGCCGCGCGCCCCGCAAACGGGGTCGCGCGGTCGCCATCCGGGCATGGGTTGAGAAATGTGTTGCTCGCGGCGCGCGGCGAACGCGCGCGCCGATTCGCGTGTGCGGCGACATGCCTTCGCCCGCCGCCGCGACGCGAGGTGAAACCCCTCAAAGCTATCGCGTTTTACTGTAAGCGCGCACTCACGCGATCCGTTGACCTGAGTCAAACGAACAAACAGCAACACTCCGTGCCACTGCTGTAGGAAACGACCTACAGCGCTACGCTGATGCTTACGCCAAGTTCAATGTTTGCCAATTTCGATGCAGCAATCCGCGTTCCATACTGGCAATCACAGGGGCAGTCCGTGGAGGATCGCTCCGACCCGCGTTTCGTCGTCTATGCTCTTAGCGGGCAGCTTGCGTCGGCCGGTTCGGCAATCGCAACGAAATGGCGGATTGCGCACGACGACGTGCGAGCCTGGCCCCGGGCGACCACCCCGGCAGCTTGCAGTCGCCGTCCGGCACGCCGCGCGGCGCGCGTCGATCGCTTCGTCGACGCCGTCGCGCAGAGCGGCACCGCGTGCCGCGCCACGTGTACGCCACGCCCGATCGTGCCAGTCGGGCGTCGCGCATGAAAGGAGTCGATTATGCCAACCGCCTCTGTCAATGAAGCCGCGCCCTGCACCGAGCCGCAGCGGCCGGTGTTCCTGCCGCACCCCGTCATGGCCGACGACGCGCCGAAGCTGCCGGCGACCCGCTGCTCGACCTGCGCGATACGCAACGTGTGCATGCCGGCCTGCCTCACGCCGAGCGAATTGGCCAGGCTCGACGCGATGGTGTGCACGACGCGCCACGTCAAGCGCGGCGACGCACTGTTTCGCACGCACGACACGTTCCAGAGCATCTATGCGGTGCGCACCGGCTCGTTCAAGACGGTCGTCATGCACCGCGACGGCCGCGAGCAGGTGACGGGCTTTCAGATCGTCGGCGAGACGCTCGGCCTCGACGGCGTGTGCAGCGGCCGCCACAACAGCGACGCGATCGCGCTCGAGGACAGCACCGTCTGCATCATCCCGTTCGCGCAGCTCGAGGCCGTGTGCCGCGAAGTGAAGCCGATGCAGCACCACGTGCATCAGTTGATGAGCGGCGAAATCGTCCGCGAATCGAGCCTGATGATGCTGCTCGGCACGATGACGGCCGAGCAGCGCGTCGCCGCGTTCCTGCTCAACATCTCCGAGCGTTTCCAGAAACGCGGCTATTCCGCGTCGGAGTTCAACCTGCGGATGACGCGCGAGGAAATCGGCTGCTATCTCGGGATGAAGCTCGAGACGGTCAGCCGGATGCTGTCGAAGTTCCAGCGCGACAAGCTGATCGCGCCGCGCGGCAAGCAGATCCGCATCACCGATCCGCAGGGGCTCGCGCGCGTGTGACGCATCGCGCGCGGCGGCGCGGCGCCGAGCGGACGCGCCGACGTTTCGGCATGCCGGCATGTCCGCATCTCGACGCGCAGCCGCGCCCGCACGCCGCGGGCGCGTCCGTTCCGGGCGGCTGACGCGGTGCGTTGCGCGCCGCCCCGCCTCAGCGCATCGTCAGCACCGCCGCCCCCGTCAGACGTCCGGCGCGCAGATCGTCGAGCGCCTGGTTCGCCTGCGCGAGCGGATACGGCGTCGCCTCCACGTCGAGCTGCACGTCGTTCGCAATCCGCATGAATTCCGCCGCGTCGTCGCGCGTCAGGTTCGCGACCGACACGATCCGCCGCTCGCCCCACAACAAGTCGTACGAAAATGACGGAATGTCCGACATGTGAATCCCGCCGCACACGACGATGCCGCCCTTTACGACCGCCGCGAGCGCGGCCGGCACGAGCGCGCCGACCGATGCGAAGATCAGCGCCGCGTCGAGCCGCTCGGGCGCGGCTTCGTCGCTGCCGCCCGCCCATGCGGCGCCGAGCCGGCGCGCGAGCTGCTGCGCGGCGGCGTCGCCCGGGCGCGTAAACGCGTAGACGGTGCGCCCCTGAAAGCGCGCGACCTGCGCGACGAGGTGCGCGGCCGCGCCGAAGCCGTACAGGCCGATGCGCCGCGCGGAGCCCGCCATCTTCAGCGTCCGGTAGCCGATGAGGCCCGCGCACAGCAGCGGCGCCGCATGGATATCGTCGTAGCGGCTCGGCACGTGCACGCAGAAGCGCGCGTCGGCGACCGTGCGCTGCGCGTAGCCGCCGTCGATCGTGTAGCCGGTGAAGCCCGGTGCATCGCACAGGTTCTCGCGGCCGCTCGCGCAATACGCGCAGTGGCCGCATGTGCGGCCAAGCCACGGCACGCCGACGCGCTCGCCGATCGCGAAGCCCTTCGCGCCCGCGCCGAGCGTGGCGACCGTGCCGACGATCTCGTGCCCCGGAATCACCGGCCGCTTCGGATCGCGCAGATCGCCGTCGACGACGTGCAGATCGGTGCGGCACACGCCGCATGCGTGCACGTCGATCAACAATTGTCCCGCCGCCGGCACAGGGTCCGGCAGCTCGGTTTCGCGCAGCCGCGGCGCGCCGCCGTCGAACACCATCGCGTGCATCAACGCGCTCCCGGACGACGCGCATGCGCGTCGTCCGCCGCGCGCGCGGGCGACGCGATCCGTTCGCGCACGCGCCTGATCGCGATCACGCGCAGATAGTCGTGAACGCGCGCGCCGTCCGCGAGGCGCGCGATTTCGTCATCGAGCATGTGCATCAGCTCTCCCTCCGTGATCGAACGACGCCGCGCGGCGGCGAGCAGCGAATCGAAAAGCATGTCCTGGCGCATGATGCGTGTTCCCTGTCCGTCATCGAATCCGACGGTTCCAGCGTAGGCCCATCGTCATCGATTGAACCCCCGCGGCGCGGGCGCGGCTTGACTTGCGTCAAGCGTCGCCGGGTCGCGCCTGCGCCCGCCCGCGACGATTTCACCCGAACTGCATTGACCTGCGTCAATCGCCGCTCCCCGCCGCTGCTTAGACTGGAATCGGATCTCCCGAGCGAGGCGCACGCCATGACGAACAGTCTGCAGAATATTGCGCTGGCGTGCACGCTGAGCGCGGTCTGCGTCGGCGCGGCGAGCGGCGCCGACGCGCAGGTGCGCGAGCCGACCGCGCTCGTCGACCAGCAGCATTGCATGTTCTGCCACGCGCCGAACATGCCGTTTCTCGCGCCGTCGTTTCATCAGATCGCGGAACGCTATCGCGACGTGCCGAACGCCGCCGCGATGCTCGAGCAGAAGCTGCGCCGCGGCGGGCGCGCGCACTGGGGCGATACGCCGATGCCGACCGCCCCCGAGCGCGACGGCCCGCTGTCGGAGGAAGACGCGCATACGTTGATTCAATGGGTCATGAGTCAGTAGCGCGGCATCGCCGCGCGTTCGACAAGGAGCGAACCGTGCGCATCACCGTTCATCTCGATACGTTCGCGTCCACCGATCCGGCCGCCTACGCGATCCTGTGGATCGACACGGCGAAGCGCAGGTGGTCGCGCGAAGGCCATGCGGGCGTCGAACTGCCTGCGTGGGGCAACATCGTCTGCCGCGACGGCGCGACGCGCGTGACGGGCGCCGACGACGCGCATTCGCTGTGCGTGCTCGAAGGTCTCGACCTTGGCGCGAAGCAGGGCCCGTTCGAGGGCGAGACGGGCGCGGCGCGCTGGTATCCGCACGCGCATCGCGCGCCAGTCGTCGGCGAATGGCATGTGCAGTGCGTCGACGAAGCCGGCGCGCCCGCCGAGCACGAACTGTTCACGGGGCGAGAGACGTCCTGAGCGGACGGCGCCGCCGCGCCGGTGCGCTGGCTCGTCGAGTCACGGAATCGCGATTCCGGCCGGCGATCGTTTCGGCAATTCGCCGGGCAGCGGGATCATCGGATCGCCGGCAACACGCGATCCGCCGTCGGATTCGCGCCGCCCGCTTCGCCGCGCGGCCGCTGCCGGGCGTCAGGTCGCCGGGCCGTCACGCGAACGCCGCGGCAAGCTCGCGTTCCGCTGCGTCGAATGCCCGCTGGATCGCGTCGAGCGGATCGGCGCCCGTCATGTGCGGAATCGGCTTCAATTCGTAGTCGCGCGTGATCAGATCGAGACGGACGTCGTACGTCGTGTGCGCGGTGCCGGCGCCGAGCGCCTCGATCGCGAGGTGACAGCCCGCGAGGCGCGCACCGAATCGCTCCAGTCGGATCAATTGGATGCTCGCCTCGGCTTCGAGCTGCGCCGATCCGGCGAAGCCGAAATAAGCGATCTGCATTCCAATTCCCATTGCCTTTTCTCCCCTGGCGCTCATGCGGCAAAGCGGGATGACGTGCCGGAGCGATAAGCATTGCGTCCATCTTCGGGGCGCCTGACTAGCATCTTCCGGCTCCCCGACGGATGTCGCTTGATATGCGTCAAGCGTGAGTCCGATACCGGGCGCGCCGCTCTGCTGCAACGCGGGCGCGCGCCGACTTCGCGGCGGCGCGGGACAGCCGCGCATCGTCGCCCCGGCTTTGTCGGCCGACGTTGACCGCGATCAAGCGGCGCGCAACGATCCGGCTTAACGTGGTCATCGTCCCGACCTTCCGTATCCGGACAGCGCGATGAACCGACCGCCTCCGCCACGCGTCAAGCGCCGCCGCGCGCAAGCCGCCACGCCCGCCTCCGCGCCTGTCGCCAGAAAGCGCGCGACGCCGCGTCGCGCGCGCATCGCGCCGAAGAACCGCGCACCGCTGTCGGCCGCCGTCGAGCGGCTCGTATCGAGCCCGACGTACCGGCAGGCCGACGAGGATCTCGCGTTCCTGCAACGCCCAGAAATGTGCGGCGTGCGCTTGCAGCTCGATTACTGGAAGACCGAGGAAACGCTGCAGCGCTTCGGCATCTGCGATACGGTCGTCGTCTACGGCAGCACGCGGATCGTGTCGCCCGCCGTCGCGCGCGCGAGGCTCGCCGACGCGCAGCGCGAGCTCGCCGAGCGTCCGAACGATCCCGAGCGGCGCCATGCGGTCAGCGTCGCGGTGCGGCTGCTCGAGCGCAGCCATTACTACGGCGTCGCGCGCGATCTCGGCCGGCTCGTCGGCGAGACCGGCCCCTCGCCGCATCCGCGGCGCCTCACGATCATCACGGGCGGCGGCCCGGGCATCATGGAAGCGGCCAATCGCGGCGCGCACGAAGCGGGCGCGCCGAGCGTCGGGCTCAACATCACGCTGCCGCGCGAGCAGCATCCGAATCCCTACGTGACGCCCGAGCTGTGCTTTCGCTTCCACTACTTCGCGATCCGCAAGCTGCACCTGCTAGAGCGCGCGAAGGCCGCCGTGTTCTTCCCCGGCGGCTACGGCACCTGCGACGAATTGTTCGAAGTGCTGACGCTGTTGCAAACCCGCAAGATCGCGTCGCTGCCCGTCGTGCTGGTGGGCTGCGCGTTCTGGCGCTCGGCGGTCGATTTCGGGTTTCTCGTCGACGAAGGGATGATCGATCCGCGCGACGTGGAACTGTTCCGGTTCTGCGAAACCGCCGACGAGATCTGGGCCGCGATCGGCGGCCAGCATCACCCCGCGTAGCCCCGCAGCGCCGCTCGCGCGCATTCCGCGCTCGTCGTCGCGCTCTTTCCGGGTTCTCCCGTAAGGGGCTTTCCTACATTGGCGAACGCGCGCATCCGATCTGTAGGAAAACGCCGATAAGCCCGCCGCATTTCCTACGGCAAGCTCGGTGCGCGCTGCTTGGAACCGAGCTCGCGCCGCCCGATACTGTCATTGCAGACACGCATTGCGCGACGAATGCAACGAGGATCGCGCCACGGGAATCAGGAGGCCGCCATGTCATACCAGGACGTCTATACGGAATCGGGCTACCTCGCTTATGGCCGCGCCGAAGCGACGCCCGCCCCCGAAGCGGATCGCGCCGCGCAGCCGGCGGCACGCGCCGATCGGGCCGACGCGCTCCTCGCGCTCGCGCGCGAAGCCGGCATGCTCGTCACGCTCGACGGCCAGATCGGCCGCGAACGCTATCAGAGCGTCGCCGGCTCCGTCGCGTCGCTGATGCGCTTCGTGACCGCGCTCGAACATTCGCTACTCGACGCAGACCACTGACATGCTCGCCTGCGAAACCCCGGCCCGCTGCTCGCGGTGCCGCAGCACGCGCACGTCGCGCGCCGTCGCCGCCCGCGCGCGCAGCCGCCGCACCAATTCCGCGTCGCGCCGCTACGCATCCGGCTGCCGCTAACCGAAGCGGGCGCGCGTGCGCTTCGCGCCGCCGTCCGCGCGCACGTCTTCATTCGTTTTCGCCTCGCGAGCCACGCAACACCATCTCCTCTCGACGGCTCGCGAGCGTCTTTTCCAACCGTCACTCGACGACCAGATCGTCGACCACCGCCCGCACGCCGCGCGTCGACCAGGCGGCGCCGCGCGCGACCGCGCGTTCCGCATACGAGCCGACCTTGCCCGACAGCGTGACGGTGCCGTCCTTGACCGCCACGTCGATATGATTCGCCTCGCGCTCCGCATGGCGTTGCATCGCGCGCCGGATGCCGCCCGCGATCTCGTCGGCGCTCACGTCGCCGAGGACTTCGATCTGGTTCGTCACGCCCGTCACGCCGCGCATCTGCGAAATCGCGCGAACCGCGACATGGCTCTGATACGACCAGTCAACCTTGCCCGACAACGTCACCCAGCCCGATTCGACCTGCACCTGCACGGCCGCGTCGTGCAGCCCGACGGTCCAGTGCAGCATCGACCGCACGGCGTCGGCGATCGCCTCGTCGGTGCGCACGTCGTCGCCAGGCAACCGCACCTGCACGTCGATGACGACCGCCCGCACGCCCGCGACCCGGTTCGCCGCCATCTCGGCCGCGAGCTTTTCCGCGTAGCTCGACGGATGGCCGGTCAGCGTGACGATGTGCCCGGCGACGTCGACGCTGAAATGCGCGACGTCGATCATCGGGTCGCCCGTCAGTTCGTCCTCGACTTCCTGCTTGATCTGCCTGTCCGTTTTCATCGCTCGCTCCCCCTGAAAACGCGGCGCGCATCCGCCGCTTCAGGACAGCTTTGCATACGCGCGCCACGGATTTCCTGATGCACGTCAAGTACGGACCGGCGCTTCGCGAGCCGCATGTGCGGAGGATCGAAGATCGATCGTCGACGGGCGCGCACGCGCGGCGTTCCCGCGGCATTCGTCAGTCGGATACGTCGAGCAGTTCGACGCCCACAGCGCGGACATGCGCGAGATGCGCCGCGCCTCGGACGAATTCGCGATGTCGGGCATCCGCGGCAGGAATTCGATGCCGAAGAACGCGCATACGCGCTGCAGCGTGTGCGCCTGATCCGACAGGAAGTCTTCGTAGCGGATCGTCAGCACGCGCTGCGGATGGCGCGCGATCAGGGCGTCGGCGTAGTGCACGCTGTCGAGCGACTTGTCCATCACGACGCGCGCGCCCTCGCGATGCGGTGGACGCTGCGCGGCGCGTGCCGGACCGCATCGAAGATCTCGACCGGATCGAACGCGACGCCGGGACATTTGACCATGCTCGCGGCCTGCAGGCCGACGACGTACAGCGGATACGGCGAATAGAACTGCGAATTGAGATTCAGCCGCAGCGGAATCATCGGCACGGGGCAGTGGCGGACGGCGTCGGTCGCGCCGCCGGTTGAGGGATGCGTCATGCGATGTTCCGTCAGGAATCCTGCCGTGTGTCGGGCGGCGAATCGCGCGAGCGCGACGAACAGGTGCGGGTCGCAGCGCCGATTGAAGTGCCGGTCGCACACGAAGCACTGCAGGCGCCGGAATCATGTGGCGGAATCGATCCGGCGGCAAACAAGCCGGTCGGAAATGCGTCGAGGTCATCGAGCGACGAGAAATGCTCAGGATTCCATTTCGATTTATTCGCGCCATTTCTTGTTGCGCGCGTCGAATAAAAATCGACTTGCGGCAAACGTTCGGCTCCGGCAATGGCGCTGTCGATATCCGGAATGCGCTCCGCCCGCGAATCAAGCGAAGCGGACCCGCGCGAACGGCGCATCGCCGCCCCGGCAATCCGTATCGACGACATGCAACACGCAAACGGGCGCGGATTTGACGCACATCAAGAATCCTGCGTGCAGCCACCGGTCACATCGCCGGCATCCGCCTATAGTGGCGCCCTGCATTGGTGCGACTGCGTTGACCTGGCTCAACGCACGCAGGCATGCGCGGCGCATGCTGGTACACAAATGCTTCGCATGCTGCTCTCGAGGCTCGAAAGTCCGTTCGTCCAGCGCCGCTTGGCAGCATCTGCCGATGCGCCGACAGCGCCATTCGGCGCGCTGCGAAGAACGCTCGCGTCCGGCCTCCGATCGCAGCCTGCATGCCGCCGGCGCGACGCCGGCCCCGACAACCCAGCGACGAACATCACCATGCCATCTCGTTCCCGGTTCACCTGGCGCACGGCCGTTTTCGGCCCCGGCTTGCGGCCCGTCTCGCGGATCGTCGCTGCCGATGCGTCGAGCGGCGCGCCCGCCGACGCGCCGCCGGCCGACGTCGCCGTGCTCGTCTATCACCGCTTCTCGAACGACTCCGGCGCCGATCCGATGACGGTGGGCACCGCGACGTTCGAAGCGCAGCTCGCGTACCTGCGCCGGCTCGGCTACCGGATCGTTCCGTTGCGCGACATCGTCGGCTGGATGCGCGGCGAACCCGTCGTGCTGCCGCCGAAGGCGGTCGCGCTGACGGTCGACGAGGGGCATGCGTCGATCTTCGATTGGGTGCGCACGATCGCGCTGCGCGAGCGAGTGCCGATCACGCTGTTCGTCTATCCGTCCGCGGTCGACGAATCGCCCGGCTCGCTCACGTGGCATCAACTGCGTGTGCTGCACAAGACCGGCTGGTTCGACGTGCAGTCGCATGCGTGGTGGCATCCCGATCTGAACGCCGCGCACCGGTCGTCCGCGGCGTTTCGCGATGCGACGCGCGCGCAGTTCGAACAGGCCCGCGCGCGCATCGAGCGCGAGATCGGCAACACGGTCGATCTGCTCGCCTGGCCGTTCGGCGCGTTCGACGGCGAACTCGGCGCGGCCGCGCG
The DNA here is from genome assembly GCF_001546925.1 of Burkholderia sp. MSMB1588. Taxonomy (NCBI): domain Bacteria; kingdom Pseudomonadati; phylum Pseudomonadota; class Betaproteobacteria; order Burkholderiales; family Burkholderiaceae; genus Burkholderia; species Burkholderia sp. MSMB1588. The sequence continues at coordinate 387,268 of NZ_CM003770.1, forward strand.
CGAGGCAGGCTACGTCGCGGGCTTCACGCTCGAGCCGAGCAAGATCCGGCACGACACGCCGATGCTCACGCTGCCGCGTTTCCTGATGGTCGAGGAATGCAAGCCGGCCGTGCTGCGGCGGCTGCTCGCGAAAACCGGCGCGGCGCTGACCCGCTGACCCGAGCAGCGCGCGGGAACGTCACCGTTGCCGCGAATCGCCCCACCCGCCGCCGAGCGCCGCATACAGCGCGACCGTGTCCTGCAGCCGCTGCGCGCTCGCCTGCACCCACGCAAGCCGCGCCTGCCGGTATTGCTGATCGGCCACCAGCACCTGAAGATAGCCGGCCGCGCCCGTCTCGAATTCGATCGTCACGAGCCGCAACGCTTCGCGCGCCGCGTCCGTCGCGCGCGACTGCGCATCGAGCGCCGCGGCGTCGTGATCGAGCGCGCGCAACGTGTCGGCAACCTGCGCGAACGCGCTCAGCACAGTTTGCCGATACGCGGCGCTCGATTCGTCGAACGCGTCGATCGCGGCCTTGCGCTGATACCAGAGCGCGCCGCCATGAAAGAGCGGCGCGGTGATCGACGCGCCCACGCTCCACGTCTTGCCCGCCGCGCCGAACAGCGCGGACGCGCGCGTGGCGTCGAAGCCGCCCGATGCGGACAGCGTGACGCCCGGAAACAGCGCCGCGGTCGCGACGCCGATGTTCGCGCTCGCCGCATGCAGCGCCGCCTCGGCCTGCAGGATGTCGGGCCGGCGGCGCACGAGCTCGGACGGCACCGTCTGCGGCAGCTCCGCCGGCAATGCGATTTCGGCGAGCGACAGCTCAGGCGGCGCGCGCTCGGCCGGATAGCGGCCCGCGAGCGTGGCGAGCAGGTCGTCGGCCTCGCCGGTCTTCTGCTCGAGCGCGGGCAGCGACGCGTCGAGCGACGCGCGCGCCGCCTCGAGCGAAAGCACGGCCGAGTATGCGCTCGCGCCCGCGTTCACCTGCGCGCGCGTGAGGCGGATCTGCTCGTCCGTCAGCGCGATCAGCTCGCGCGTGACCGCAATCTCGTCCGCATACGCGGCGCGCGCGATCATCGTGTTGACGACGTTCGCGGCGAGCGTCAGGCGCGCGGCCGCAAGCGCATGGCGCTGCGCGTCGGCCTGCGCGGCGAGCCCTTCGACGTTGCGCCGCTCGCCGCCCCAGATGTCGAGCGCATAGCTGACCGTCGTCGACAACGTGAACAGATTGAAGATCGACGCGGGCAGATTCGCGCCCGTGCGCAACGGCACGTAGCGCTGCCGCGACGCGCCCGCCTGCGCGTCGGCTTGCGGATAGAACACGCCCGCGCCCGCGATCAGTTCGTGCTCGCTGCGCGCGAGCGTCGCCTGCGCGCGCGCGAGCGTCGGGCTGCCGGCGAACGCGTCGTCGACGGCCGCGTCGATCTTGCGCGAGCCGAACAGCCGCCACCACGCATCGGGAAACGGCGCGTCGGGCGCGAGCGTCTGCGTCGCGCCGCTCGCGGCGAAGCGCGTGCGCGCGGCGTCGTCCGGCACGTAGCCCGCGACGGACGGCCGCGCGGGCCGGACGAAGTCGGGCCCCACCGCGCAGCCGGCGACGAGCGCCGCACAGCCGAGCGCGAGCGCAGCGCCGCGCAGCCGGCCCCGGTGCGCGCGACTAGTCGGACGCGATGTACACATCGACGATCTGCCCTGGAAACAACCGCAGGTCCTTGCGCGGCACGACGCGGAAGATCACGGGCAGGACGCGCACGTCGACGCGCTCGGTCCGCTGGTCGGACAACTGGATCTTCGGCGTCACGTACGGCTGCACGCGCACGAACGCGAGATCCGCCTCGGTCGTCGTGCCGCGCACCGACATGTGCGCGTGCGGCACCTTGCCCGCCGGCAGCCGGCTGATCAGGATTTCGTCGACGTAGCAGCGCACCTGCAGGCGGCTCGCGGGCGAGCCGAGCACGATCGCGGGCGTCGTGCCCTGTGTGTACGTGTCGTACATGCCCTGCGGCGACAGATACGAGCCGAGCGCCGCATTCATCGCGAGCACGACGCCGTCCGCCGGCGCGCGCAGCGTGTAGCGCGCGAGCAGCGCGGCCGACGCGTCCGCCGCCTTGCGCAGCGCGGCGGTCTGCTTCTCCTGGTTGCGAACGTCGTAGGCCCACGCGCCCGCGCGCGTGAGCCGGTACTGGCGCGTGACGACAGCGAGGTTCGCACGCGCGACCTTCACGCCGTTCGATGCGTTGTCGAGCGCGTCGCGGCTCACGGCCTTCGGATCGATCGCGAACGCGCGCTGCTGCTTGTCGTACTGATCCTGCGCGGTCTTCAGGCTCGCGGCGGCCGCCTCCACCTGCGCGGCGGCGACGTCGAGCGTCTCGCGGCGCGGCTGCGCCTTCAGCTCGTCGAGCATCGCCTGCGCGGCGTCCGCCTGCGCGGCGAGTTGCGCGGCGGTCGCCTTCTGCACGGAATCGTCGAGCGCGAGGAGCGCGTCGCCCGCCTTCACCGCATCGCCCTCGTGCACGAAGATCCGCGTGACCGGGCCCGTGACGTCCGGATACAGGTTCACGTTCGCGCCGGAGGTCTGATCGCTCTCGACGATGCCCGTCGCGTAGACGCCGCGCGGATACGGGTTCGACGCGGGCTTGAACACGGGCGGCTGCGGCGGCTCCTGGATGCTGTAGACCCACGCGGCGGCGACGCTCGCGAGAAACCCGACGATCGCGGCGACGAAGACGATACGCCGCTTCACAGGCCGCTCCCGTTCTCGATCGCGGTGAGCTTGCCGTCCTCCATTCGCAGGATGCGGTCCGCGTAGTCGAAGATGCGGCTGTCGTGCGTGACGATGACGATGCAGCGCTTGTCGCTGAGCACCTTGTGCTTGACGAAATCGATGATCGTGCGGCCCGTGTCGCCGTCGAGCGACGCCGTCGGCTCGTCGAGAATCAGGATGTCCGGCTGGCTCACGATCGCGCGCGCGATCGCGACGCGCTGCTGCTCGCCGCCCGACAGCTTCACGGGCGGCAGCGACGCGCGGTTCCTCAGGCCGACGACGTCGAGATATTCGTGCGCGTCGGCGAGCGCGCGATTCCAGTCGCGGCGCTTGAGGATCAGCGGAATCGCGACGTTCTCGGCCGTCGTCAGGCGCGGAAACAGATGGTAGTCCTGAAACACGAAGCCGATCCGGTTGAGCCGGAATTCGGCGATCGCGTCGTTGTCCTGCGCCCACAGATCGACGCCGTCGACGATCACGCTGCCCGCGTCCGGCCGCAGGATGCCGGACATCACGCTGAGCAGCGTCGTCTTGCCGCTGCCCGACGGCCCGACGATCAGCAGCATCTCGCCGAAACGCGCCTGCACCGACACGTCGGCGAGCGCGCGCGTGCGCGCGTCGCCCTCACCGAACCACTTGGTGAGCCCGCGCGCGTCGATCGCCAGCCCCGTCATCGTCATCCCCTGAAAATGTCGAACGGCTCGATCCGCAGCACGCGGCGTACGCCGAGATAGCTCGACAGCCCCGCGATCACGACGACCATGCCGAACGCGAGCGCGAGATTGCCGTACGTGATGAGCGCCGCGTAGCTCGGCAGGCGCAGCCGCGCGAAGCTGATGAGCGCGGTGCAGAGGCCGACGCCGAGGCCATAGCCCGTGAGCGCGGTGAACGTCGCCTGGAACAGGATCATCGCGACGAGCTCGCGGTTCTTCGCGCCGATCGCCTTCAGCGCGCCGAATTTTTCGAGGTTCTCGATGATGAACGTATAGAACGTCTGGCCCGAGATCGACAGCCCGACGATGAAGCTGATCGCCGTCATCAGCAGGATGTTCGTGCCGACGCCCGTCTCGTACTTGTAGAAGTCCGAGATGCGCTTCATGAATTCTTCTTTCGTGTACGCGCGATAGCCGAGCGCGGCGACTTCCCGCTTGATGCGCGCGATGTCGCGGTCCGACTTCGGCTCGACGAGGATGTACGACGTCGTGTAGCGCGTCGACGGGATGTAGCGCGTCGCGCGCGCGTAGGTCGTGTAGAGCGTCGGCGTGCCGAACAGGCCGCTGCTCGCGACCTTCGCGATGCCCACGATCACGCCGCGGTTGTCGTTCAGCTCGAACGTCGTGCCGAGCTTCGGGTTCTTCAGCTTCGGGAACTCGGCGTCGTCGATCGCGATGAAGCCGTTTTCCGCGTAGATGTCCTCGATGCGGCCCGCCTTCATCGTCGGCCGGCCGAGCAGGCTCGCGTCGTCGAGGCCGATCACCGTGACGGCCTGATAGGTGCCGTCGGCAAGCTTCACGAGCGCGCCGCCCGAATAGATCGGCACCGCGTACTTGACGCCGTCGACGCTGCGCACCGCATCGAGCACGTAGGCCGGCATGCCGATGCTGCTCGCGATCGTCTGCACGCCGGGGTCCATCACCCACACCTTCGCGCCGACGTTGATGACGGTCGACGACGATTTGTTCAGAATCCCTGCGAACAGCGACGTCATCTCGACCATCAGGAACACGGCGAACGTGATCCCGACGATCAGTGCGGTGAACTTCGCGCTGTCGTTGACGAGCAGCTTGAACGCGAGCCTCAGGATCCCGTTCACGATGCGTCGCGCGTGCCCCCCCGGCGACGGTCGGCGAATGCGACGCGCTGCCGCGCGAACGCGGGGGCGAAGACCGGCCGGCAATACAGGTCGACGAAACCGAGCATGCCCGCCGCGATCGCGAACAGCACGAAATACGGAGCCGAGCCGTCGGCGACGAGCAGCCCGCGCACCGCGCCGATCAGGCCGGCTTGCGAAGCGAACACGGCGACGGTCGAGGCGATTGCCTTGCGGTCAGAATGCATCATGTCGTTCTCCTGGTATCCGGGGCGCGCACGGCGCGCTCATACCTGCACTTGATGCTCGGCTTCCTCGCCGCGCACGAGCAGCACCGGGCAGTGCGACGCGCGCAGGAAACGCTCGGCGACGCTGCCGAGCACGACGCGCCGCACGCCGCGGCGGCCGTGCGTGCCCAGCACGACGAGATCGGCGCCGTGCTGCTTCGCGCAGCGCTCGAGCGCCTGCGCGACTTCCTCGCCGATGCCGGCCGTCTCGAACAGCTCGGCATCGCCCGGCACCTGCGCGGTTTCCATCTCTTTTTCCGCTTCGACGAGCGCCTTGCGGCCGTCGTCGCGGAAACCTTCGAGAAGCGCGTTCGGATCGAAATGGCCCGCGTAGCTGAACACCACCGACTTGTCGACGACGTACACCGCATGGACGCGCCCGCCCGTCGCCTTCGCGATCTTGATCGCCTCGGCCAGGGCGCGCTTCGAGATGTCGCTGCCGTCGAGCGCCACCATGATCTGCTGATACATACCAACCTCCTGATTCAAGTCGATGTCGTTTCGGCGGCCGGCGATCCGGCGCATTCGCGCGCGTCGGAAAGCCGCTTCGCGCACCGGAATCCCTTGCCGTTGCAACGAACCGTTCGGGCTGCCGAAAACATGGGTTCATGATCCGGCGTTCTGCGTATGAAAAGTTGACTTCCGTCAACGTTCCGCCGTGCGGCGCGCGGATTCCCGCATTTCACCGGGTCAGCAGTTCCTCGATGAAGCGCGCGTAGTCGCGGCGCGACGCGGCAACCTCGCGCCGGGACGGGGGCGCGGCGCGCAGCGCCCGCCGCAGACAGGCTTGCGTGAGGGGCGCGACGAGCAGCAGCGGCGTGCGCGCGGCGATGCCGTCGCGCAACTCGCCCGCATCGACGCCCTGCCGCACGAGCCGGCCGACCACCGTCGCGAACGCATGCTCGATGTGCTTGCGCCAACGCTCGACCGCGTGCGGCGCGCGCCGGCTTTCGGCGATCAGCAGACGCAGCATCGCGATCACCGGCTCGCTCGTCGACCACGTGTAGAGATCGCCGGCGAGCAGATCGACGATTGCCGCGAGCGATTCGAATGCGGGCACGGGCGCGGCGGACGCACGAGCGGCGCGCGCCGCGTTCGATGCGCCCGGCAGCGGCGGCATCAGCGCGCGCTCGAGCAGCGCCTCGAAGATCTCGTCCTTGCTGCCGAAGTGCGTGTAGACGCCGCCCTTCGACATCCCCGCGCGCGCGGCGATGTCATCGATCCGCGCGCCCGCGAAGCCGCTCGCCGAGAACTCGGCGAGCGCCGCGTCGAGGATCTGGTTGATGCGGATATCGGCGGGCAGGCGGCAGCGCGGCGGCCGGGCCGGCGCCTCGTGTCGCGCCGCAGCCGCCCGCTCGTTGCCGTTCCGGTTTCGCATGGTCCGCCGCCGCTTCGCCGCCCGACAGGCGGCCGTTCGTTGTGCCGTTCGTTTCGCGATGCGCGACGCCCGCGAACCGGACGCACCTGCACCGTGCATGCCGACATCTTAAAAACTGACCAGTCGGTATCTCACTGACTCAGATCAAGACAGGACACGGTAATCGTCGGATATAAAGGGGGCACGAGAGCGCCGCGCGACGGTGAGCATTTTCGGGAGCGCGCGGCTTCCACGAAGCACCGTCGGCTTCATCGACCACCGAGGACATGACCATGCGCAACGATGCGCGTCACGACGAACGGCATCAGCGGCGGCCCGGCATCGCGCGCCGCGCGCCGCGGCACGCCGCCGCGCTCGCGCTGTGCGCGGCCGTGTCGGGGTGCCTCTCGCTCGCGCCCGACTACGCGCGCAAGCCGCCGCCCGTGCCCGCTTCCTACCCGGCCTATCCGGGCGACCCGGCAGGTGCCGACGCGCGCGCGCTCGGCCAGCTCGACTGGCGCGCGTATTTCGTCGACCCGCGCTTGCAGGCGCTGATCGAAACCGCGCTCGCGAACAACCGCGATCTGCGGATCGCCGTGCAGCGCGTCGAGGAGGCGCGCGCGACGTACGGCATCCGCCGCGCGGACCAGTTCCCGACGATCGCCGCGAACGCCGCGTACCTGCGCTTTCGCGAGCCGGGTGGCCTGCTGCTGCCGAGCCCGATCATCGGCGAGCTGTATTCGGCGTCGCTCAGCGAAGTGCAATGGGAGATCGACTTCTGGGGCCGCGTGCGCAGCCTGAAGGCGGCCGCGCTCGACACGTTCCTCGCGAGCGACGCGTCGCGCCGCGCGGTGACGGTGAGCCTGATCGGCCAGGTCGCCGACGCGTATCTGGCGCTGTGCGCATACGGCGAGCGCCTTGCGCTCACGAACGAGACGATCGCGAGCCGCCGCGACTCGCTGCGGATCTTCCGCCGGCGCTACGAGGAAGGCGCGATTTCGAAGCTCGATCTGACGCAATCGGAAATCCTGCTGCAGCAGGCGCAAACGCTCGGCTCGCAGCTCCAGCAGGCGCGCGACGTGCAGCAGCACGCGCTCGACCTGCTCGTCGGCACGAGCGCGGCCGCGCCTACGCCCGCTTCGCTCGACGACGCGAGCATCGCGCCCGATCTCGCGCCCGGCCTGCCGTCCGAGCTGCTCGCGAACCGGCCCGACATCGTCGCGGCCGAGTATCAGTTGCGCGCCGCGCACGCGAACATCGGCGCCGCGCGCGCCGCGTTCTTCCCGCGCATCGCGCTGACGGGCTCGATCGGCACCGGCAGCACCGAGCTGCACAACCTGTTCGCGTCCGGCACGACCGCTTGGAACTTCATTCCGAACCTGTCGGTGCCGATCTTCGATGCGGGCCGCAACATCGGCAACCTGAAGCTTGCGAACGCGCGCCGCGATGAAGCGCTCGCGCAATACGAGAAGACGGTCCAGGCGGCGTTTCGCGACGTCGCCGACGCGCTCGCCGCGCGCCACTGGCTCGCCGATCAGGTGCGCATCGCGCAGGAGACGCTCGCGACGCAATCCGAGCGCGCGCGGCTCGCGAAGCTGCGCTACGACAGCGGCGCCGCGCGCTTTCTCGAAGTGCTCGACGCGCAGCGCGACCTGCTGAATGCGCAGCAGCAGCTCGTGCAGACACGCCGCGCGCTGCTGGCGAGCCGCGTCGCGCTGTACGCGGCGCTCGGCGGCCGTCTCGACGAGCCCGCGCGCGACGGCGCCGCGCCGCGCTCCTCCTCCGAACCCCCAGCGCAACAAGGTCCGTTGTCATGATCCAAGTCACCAGGAAGCAGATCGCCGCCGCCGCAGCCGTCGCCGTGGTCGCGCTCGGCGGTTACTACGGCTGGACGCTGCTGCGCCACCAGGGCCCGGGCGACGGCTTCGCGAGCGGCAACGGCCGCATCGAGGCCACCGAGATCGACGTCGCGACGAAGCTGCCCGGCCGCATCGACGCGATCCTCGTCGACGAAGGCGATTTCGTGAAGGCCGGCCAGCCGCTCGCGAACATGCAGATCCAGGTGCTGCGCGCGCAGTACGACGAAGCGACCGCGCAGCGGCAGCGCGCGCTGAACACCGCGGCCGGCGTTCAATCGCAGGTCGCGCAGAGAAAGAGCGACAAGGCGGCCGCGCAGGCGATGGTCGTGCTGCGCGACAGCGAACTCGACGCCGCCCAGCGCCGGCTCGCGCGTTCGGAAACGCTGTCGCGCGAAGGCGCATCATCGATGCAGGAGCTCGACGACGATCGCGCGCGCGCGCGCAGCGCGCAGGCGGCCGTATCCGCGGCGGCCGCGCAGGTCGCCGCCGCGCAGGCCGCGATCGAGGCGACCGAGGCGCAACTCGTCGCCGCGCACTCGGCTGTGACGGCGGCCGACGCGACGGTCGCGCGCGTGCAGGCCGACATCGACGACAGCCAGCTCGCGTCGCCGCGCGACGGCCGCGTCCAGTACCGCGTCGCGCAACCGGGCGAGGTGCTGCCGGCGGGCGGCAAGGTGCTCAATCTCGTCGATCTTTCGGATGTCTACATGACGTTCTTCCTGCCGGAGACGGTCGTCGGCAAGGTCGCGCTCGGCGCCGACGCGCGCATCATCCTCGACGCCGCGCCGAACTACGTGATTCCCGCGACCGTGTCGTTCGTGTCGAGCACCGCGCAGTTCACGCCGAAGACCGTCGAGACCGCGAACGAGCGGCAGAAGCTCATGTTCCGCGTGAAGGCGCGGATCGATCGCGAGCTGCTGCAAAAGCACCTGAAGCTCGTGAAGACGGGGCTGCCCGGCGTCGCGTGGGTGCGCGTCGATCAGGGCAAGCCGTGGCCCGCGCAACTGATGGTCAAGGTCCCACAGTGAACGCGTCGAGCGTCGTTCGCTTCTCGGACGTGAGCCTGCGCTACGGCAAGACCGTCGCGCTCGACCGGATCACGCTCGACGTCCCGGCCGGCCTCACGACCGGGCTGATCGGCCCGGACGGCGTCGGCAAGTCGAGCCTGCTCGCGCTCGCGTCCGGCGCGCGCGCGCTGCAGACGGGCGGCGTCGACGCGCTCGGCGGCGACATGCGTTCGCGCCGCCATCGCGAGCGCGTGTGCCGGCGCATCGCGTACATGCCGCAGGGGCTCGGCAAGAACCTGTATCCGACGCTCTCCGTCGAGGAGAACCTGCAGTTCTTCGCGCGCCTGTTCGGCCACGACGCCGGCGAGCGCCGCCGCCGGATCGACGCGCTCACGCAGAGCACCGGCCTCTTTCCGTTCCTGTCGCGGCCGGCGGGCAAGCTCTCGGGCGGGATGAAGCAGAAGCTCGGCTTATGCTGCGCGCTGATCCACGATCCCGATCTGCTGATCCTCGACGAGCCGACGACGGGCGTCGATCCGCTCGCGCGCGCGCAGTTCTGGGATCTGATCGCGCGCATTCGCGACGAGCGGCCGACGATGAGCGTGATCGTGGCGACCGCGTACATGGACGAGGCGCAGCGCTTCGACTGGCTGATCGCGATGGACGCGGGCCGCGTGCTCGCGACGGGCGCGCCCGCCGAGCTGCTCGCGCGCACCGGCTGCGATTCGCTCGAAGCGGCGTTCATCGCACTGCTGCCCGAAAACGAGCGGCGCGGCCACAAGCCGGTGAAGATCGAGCCGCTGCGCGCCGACGCGCGGGCGGGCACCGCGATCGAGGCGCGCGGCCTGACGATGCGCTTCGGCGATTTCACCGCGGTCGATCACGTGAGCTTCCGGATACGGCGCGGCGAGATCTTCGGCTTTCTCGGCTCGAACGGCTGCGGGAAGTCGACGACGATGAAGATGCTCACGGGCCTGCTGCCCGCGACCGAAGGCACCGCGCAACTGTTCGGCAAGGAAGTCGATCCGAAGGACATCAACACGCGCCGGCGCGTAGGCTACATGTCGCAGGCATTCTCGCTGTACAGCGAGCTGACGGTGCGGCAGAACCTCGTGCTGCACGCGCGCCTGTTCGGCGTGCCGGCCGCCGAGATCGACGCGCGCGTCGACGAGATGGCGCGCCGCTTCGGCCTCGCCGACATCTACGGCATGCTGCCGGACAGCCTGCCGCTCGGGATGCGGCAGCGGCTGTCACTCGCGGTCGCGATGGTGCACAAGCCGGAGCTGCTGATCCTCGACGAGCCGACGTCGGGCGTCGATCCCGTCGCGCGCGACAGCTTCTGGCAACTGATGATCGACCTCGCGCGCCGCGATCTGGTGACGATCTTCATCTCGACCCACTTCATGAACGAGGCGCAGCGCTGCGACCGGATCTCGCTGATGCACGCGGGCCGCGTGCTCGCGAGCGATTCGCCGGCGGAGCTCGTGCGCGCGCGCGGCGCGGCGACGCTCGAGGACGCGTTCATCGGGTATCTCGTCGATGCGTCGGCGCAGGACGCGGACGGCGGCGCGGGCGCGGGTGCCGGCGCGGCCGATCGCGCGGCGGGCGGCGCCCCCGCCGGCCGCAACGCGACAGTCGATGCCGATGCCGATGACGCCGCACGCGCGCATCCCGCGGCCGATGTCGCGGCTCGTGCAGGCGACGCACCTGCGGCGCGGGCCGAAGCCGGCAGCGAAGCCGGCGGTGAATCCGTCACCGAAGCCGCCACCGCTTCGCATCCCGAACCGAACGCGCCGGCCGCCCACGCGCCGCTCGCTGCCGTGCCGCGATCGAGCTCCGCCCCGGCCGAGCCGCCCCATCGCGCATTCAGCGCGCAGCGCACGCTCAGCTACATGTGGCGCGAGATGCTCGAACTGCGCCGCGATCCGGTTCGCGCGACGCTCGCGCTGATCGGCTCGCTCGTGCTGATGTGCGTGATCGGCATCGGCATCAGCCTCGACGTCGAGGACCTGACCTACGCGGTGCTCGACCGCGACCAGACCGAACTGAGCCACGACTACGCGCTGAACCTGTCCGGCTCGCGCTATTTCGTCGAGCGGCCGCCGATCGCCGACTACGCGGAGCTCGACCGCCGGATGCGCGACGGCGAGCTGTCGCTCGCGATCGAGATTCCGCCGAACTTCGCGCGCGACGTCGAGCGCGGCGCGCCCGCGCAGATCGCGATGTGGATCGACGGCGCGATGCCGCAGCGCGCGGAGACGATCCGCGGCTACGCGATCGGCATGCATACGATGTGGCTCGCCGACAAGGCGCGGCACCGCCTCGGCGTGACGCTCGCGCCGCGCGCGGAGGTCGTCACGCGCTACCGCTACAACCCGGACGTGAAAAGCCTGCCGGCGATGATCCCCGCCGTGATGCCGCTGCTGCTGCTGATGCTGCCCGCGATGCTGACGGCGCTCGCCGTCGTCCGCGAGCGCGAGCTCGGCTCGATCCTGAACCTGTACGTGACGCCTGTCACGCGCACCGAATTCCTGATCGGCAAGCAGGTGCCGTACGTCGTGCTCGCGATGCTGAACTTCCTGTTGATGACGATGCTCGCGCGGATCGCGTTCGACGTGCCCGTCAAGGGCAGCTTCATGACGCTGCTGCTCGCCGTGCTGATCTTCAACGTCGTCGCGACCGGCATCGGCCTGCTCGCGTCGACGTTCACGCGCAGCCAGGTCGCCGCGATCGTGATGACGATCATCGGCACGATGATCCCCACCGTGCAGTTCGCGGGGCTGCTCACGCCGCTGTCGTCGCTCGAAGGCACCGGCCGCTTCATCGGCCTCGTCTATCCGGCCACCTACATGCTGTCGATCAGCCGCGGCGTGTTCAACAAGGCGCTGTCGCTGCAGGATCTCCACTCGCAGTTCTGGCCGCTCGCCGCCTCGGTGCCGGTGATCCTCGGCGCGACCATCCTGCTCTTGAAAAAACAGGAACGCTGATCATGCGGCGCCTCGCGATCGTCTACCGTCTCGGCGTGAAGGAATTGTGGAGCCTCGTGCGCGACCCGATCCTGCTCGTGCTGATCGCCTACACGTTCACCGCGTCGATCTACTCGGCCGCGACCGCGCGGCCCGACACGCTGCACATGGCGCCGATCGCGATCGTCGACGAGGACGCGTCGCCGCTGTCCGCGCGGATCGCATCGGCGTTCTTCCCGCCGCAGTTCGCGCTGCCGAAGATGGTGACGCTCGCGCAAGCGGACCGCGGAATGGATGCGGGCGACTTCACGTTCGCGCTCGACATCCCGCCGAACTTCCAGCGCGACGTGCTCGCGGGCCGGCCCGCGCAGATCCAGTTGAACGTCGACGCGACGCGAATGAGCCAGGCGTTCACGGGCAACGGCTACGTGCAGCAGATCGTGAGCGGCGAAATCGACGATTTCGCGCGCCGCTACCGAACGAACGCGGCGCCGCCCGTCGACATCGCGATGCACATGCGCTTCAACCCGAATCTCGATCAGACGTGGTTCGGCTCGCTGATGGAAGTGATCAACAACGTGACGCTGCTGTCGATGGTGCTCACGGGCGCGGCGCTGATACGCGAGCGCGAGCACGGAACGATCGAGCACCTGCTCGTGATGCCGGTGACGCCGGGCGAGATCATGATGGCGAAGGTGTGGTCGATGGGGCTCGTCGTCGCGTGCGCGGCGGCGTTCTCGCTCGCGTTCGTCGTGCGCGGCGCGCTGCACGTGCCGATCGAGGGGTCGGTCGCGCTCTTCGTCGCGGGGATGGCGATTCACCTGTTCGCGACGACGTCGATGGGCATCTTTCTCGCGACGCTCGTGCGCAGCATGCCGCAGTTCGGGATGCTGCTCGTGCTGGTGCTGCTGCCGCTGCAACTGCTGTCGGGCAGCCTGACGCCGCGCGAGAGCATGCCGTTCGCGGTGCAGAACATCATGCTCGCCGCGCCGACGACGCACTTCGTCGAGATCGGGCAGGCGATTCTTTATCGCGGCGCGGGCATCGAGACGGTCTGGCGGCAATTCCTGATCCTGGCGGTGATCGGGACGGTGCTGTTCCTGCTGTCGTTGAAGCGGTTTCGGAAGACGATCGGGCAGATGGCCTGAAATAGGTCATTGCGACATACCGGGAGAACGCAGCGAAGATCCCGGGCCGCACCCGCACGCTGTCGGCGTCTTGCGCGTGACCATCGACGCCCGAACAGGAAGTCACCGGAGTCGAGGCGATGCCGCGCGGCGAGGCGTCCTCGTCTCGACGCCTCGCGCAGAGCCGGCGTCGCCGGACGGAACGGCCGCGCTTCGGCGGGCGGCTGAACGTCGAGGCGGGACGTGTCTTCCGGCGCAATACGAAGGTGTCAGGTACGAATATCTGTTTCGCTGCGCGCATGGGAACGGGCTCCGCGCCGTCATCGTATTCAATGCGGGGAGCGGGTTGCGTCGCCTGAAACCCCACGTTCCGGCAGCCCGGCAATCGCGCAATGTAATCCTTGTCGAAGACCGCATCTCGCCTAGACTTCGTCATATAGGCCTCGAACAACGCGCCTATCCCGCACGCGGCCTGCCGGACGAGACACCATCGAAGTCATGGGACCCGGCACCAACGCCCGGGCGTCCCCTGACAGAGGTCATCATGAGACGGATCTATTTCCTGCTGCCCGACGCGGACACGGCACGGATGATCGTCGACGAGCTGCTCGTCAAGCGCATCGAATGGCGGCGCATCCACGTCGTCGCGAACGATCAGATTCCGCTGGATAATCTGCCCGAAGCGTCGATCGCGCAAAGCAGCGATCTGCTGCCCGCGCTCGCCCGCGGCACCGCGGCGGGCGGCGTCACCGGCGCGCTCGCCGGATTGGCCGCGATCGCGTTTCCGCCCGCCGGCCTCACGATCGCGGGCGGCGCGGTGGTCGCGTTCGCGATCGCCGGCGCGGGCTTCGGCGCGTGGGTCGGCACGATGATCGGCGTCAGCGTGCCGAATACCCGGCTGAAACACTTCGAGGACGCAGTCGACAAAGGCGAATTGCTGATGATGATCGACGTGCACCGTGACCGGGTGGAAGAAATCGAGGCGCTCGTCAAGCTGCATCATCCGGACGCGCATCTGGAAGGGACCGATCCGACCATTCCCGCGTTTCCTTGATGCCGTTCTTGCGTCAGCCGTTGCCGAATCTCGGGCGAGCGCGGGTGATCCGCACCCGCCCGCGCCCTTCGCCTCACTCCCCGGTCAACACGATCCGCCCGTCGACCTTCCCCTCGCGCAGCGCCGTGAACACGCGATTGATGTTCTCGAGCCTGTCGCGATGGATATGCGCGCGCACGAGCCCTTCGGCCGCGAAGTCGAGCGACTCCTGAAGATCGCGCCGCGTGCCGACGATCGAGCCGCGCACCGTGATCCCGTTGAGCACCGTCGAGAAAATCGGCAGCGGGAAATCCCCCGGCGGCAGCCCGTTCAGCGACACGGTCCCGCCGCGCCGCACCATGCCGAGCGCCTGCGCGAACGCACTGCGCGACACGGCCGTCACGAGCACGCCGTGCACGCCGCCGAGCTCCTTCTGGATCACGGCCGCGGGATCGTCCTGCGACGCGTCGACGACGAACGCCGCGCCCAGCTTGCGCGCGAGCGCGAGCTTCTCCGGCGCGACGTCGACCGCGACGACATGCAGCCCCATCGCCTTCGCGTACTGGACCGCGACGTGCCCGAGCCCGCCGATCCCCGAGATCGCGATCCACTGGCCAGGGCGCGTGTCGGTCATGCGAATGCCCTTGTAGACGGTCACGCCCGCGCACAGGATCGGCGCGATCTCGTCGAACGCCACGTTGCCCGGCAAATGGCCGACGTAGTTCGGATCGGCGAGCACGTATTCCGCGTAGCTGCCGTTCACCGAATAGCCGGTGTTCTGCTGCTCATGGCACAGCGTTTCCCAGCCGGTCTGGCAATACTCGCAATGGCCGCACGCGGTGTAGAGCCACGGCACGCCGACGCGATCGCCCTCCTTCACGTGCTTGACGCCATCGCCCACCGCCGCGACGAAGCCGACGCCCTCGTGCCCCGGAATGAACGGCAGCGTCGGCTTGACGGGCCAGTCGCCGTCGGCCGCGTGCAGATCGGTATGGCACACGCCCGACGCCTTGATGTTCACGAGAATCTGGCCCGGGCCAGGCGTCGGCACGGGGACTTCCTCGATGCGCAGCGGTTCGCCGAATGCGTGCACCACCGCGGCCTTCATGTGTTGCGCCATCAGTCGCTCCTGGTTGGTTCGATGCCCGATCGAGTATCGATCACGCATGGCGCACGTCGTTGACGTGCGTCAATCGCGCCCGGTTTCACAGCGCGCTCGCCGCCAGCTCGACGATGTCCGCCGTGATCTCGTCCTGCCGCGCGATCCGGTACGCCTGCAACAGCTCGCCGAGCGCGCGCCCGACCGATTCGCGCGCGGCGATCATCGCGCGCGTGCGCGCCTCGTTTTCCGCGGCGAACGCGAGCATCGCCGCCTCGCACAGCTCGACGAACACGTAGGCCTGCGCGAGCTCCGCGAGCAGCGCAGCGGGCGGCAGGTGCACGAGCGGCGGCTGCGCGCGCGGCGCGGTGTCGAAGCGCGCGTAGTCGAACGGCAACAGCCGGCGCTCGCTCACGTCGAGCCGCTGCGCGCCGCCCGGCATCGCATGGACGATCGACACCGGCTGCGCGCCGCGCTTCGCGAGATGCGCGTACAGCGCATCGGTGATGCGGTTCGCGAGATGCACGACGTCGTCCGCGTGCGCCGCCATCGGCGTGCGCCAGACGAGCGGCACACCGCCCGCGTCGGCCAGCATCGCGCCGCGCGAGCCGACCATCATGTATTCGCGCGCCGCGTCCGCGCCCGGCCTCATCGCGTAGTCGATCAACTGCGCGTTGTATGCGCCGACGAAGCCCTGCTCGCTGCACAGCACGACGACGAGCCGCGCGCGCGGCGCGCCGCCGCGCGACTGGCTCGCGGCTGCTTCGCGCGACGGCGCACCGGCCGCGAGCGCGTCGCCGATCGCCGCGCCGACCGTCGCCGCCGACGCGCGGATGCCCGGCAAGCGCTGCTGCGCCTCGTGCGCGCGCGCGGCGGCAACGCCCTGCATCGCGCCGATCACGGTCTGCAGTTGGCGCGCGGTGTCAGTGCGCGCTTCGATTGCGGCGAGCTTGTCGCTCATCGCTTGCGTCGCGCGCCGGTTTCGGCGCCGCCCGGCGGCGCCGGCTCGATGCGTGCCGCGCGGCCGCTCTCCGGCGCACCGTCGAGCGCGCCGCCGCCCATGTCGCCCGCCGCGTCTTCCGCCGGCGCACCCGCCGTCGCGCGATGCGCGGCATCCGCGACGATCCGCTCGATCAGCTCGCCGACCGATTCCGCGAGCGCCGAAAGCGCCGCGTCGTCCGCGAGCCAGTTGCACGGCGGCGCGCCCGCCGGCGTGAGCGCCGCGATCCTTGCATCGAGCCACGACGGCAGCCTCTCGCGCAGCGGCGCGACGAGATCCGGCGACATCGCATCGAGCGCGCCCGCCGCGAGCGCCTTCAGCAGCACGACTTCGTCGAGCGTGCGCAGCGCGCGAAAGCGCGGCTGCGTGATCAACGCGCGAATCCGCTCGCCGCGCGTGATCTGCGCGCGCAGCCGCGCATCGGTGAGCCCGCCGAAACGCGTGAACGCCTCCAGCTCGAGAAACTGCGCGTAATCGAGCCGCAGGCGGCCCGATGCCGCGCGCAGCGCCGGATGCTGCGCCTTGCCGCCGACGCGGCTCACGCTCAGCCCGACGTCGACGGCCGGCCGCTGGTTCGCGGCGAACAGCGCCGAATCGAGCACGATCTGCCCGTCGGTGATCGAGATCAGGTTCGTCGGAATGTACGCGGCGAGGTTGCCCGCGTCGGTCTCCGCGATCGGCAGCGCGGACAGCGACCCGCCGCCGAGCTTCGCGCAGAGTTTCGCCGCGCGTTCGAGCAGGCGCGCGTGCACATAGAAGATGTCGCCCGGATACGCCTCGCGGCCGGGCGGCTCGCGCGTGAGCAGCGCGAGCTCGCGATGCGTCGCCGCGTGCTTCGTCAGATCGTCGACGACGACGAGCGCGTGCTGCCCGCGGTCCCGGAAATATTCGGCGATCGAGAACCCCGCGAACGGCGCGATCCATTGCAGCCCCGGCGCGCACGCGGCCGGCGCGACGACGAAGATGCAGCGCTCGGGCGCGCCGTAGCGGCGCACCGCGTCGATCACGCGCCGCACCGCGCTCGCGCGCTGGCCGATCGCGACGTACACGCAGATCACGTCCGAATGCCGCTGGTTGACAATTGCGTCGATCGCGAGCGAGGTCTTGCCGGTCGCGCGATCGCCGATGATCAGCTCGCGCTGGCCGCGCCCGATCGTGAAGAGCGCGTCGGCGATCAGCACGCCAGTGTCGAGCGGCTCGCTGACGAGGTCGCGCTCGATGATCGCGGGCGCGGGGCGCTCGATCGGCAGCGTGCCTGCCGTGCCGAGCGGCGCGCCGTCGTCGAGCGGGCGGCCGAGCGGATCGACGATGCGCCCGAGCAGTTGCGGCCCGACCGGCACCTCGAGCACCGCGCCCGTGCGCGTGACCGCCGCTTGCGCCTGAACGCTCGCGTCCGGATCGAGCAGCACGACGCTGATCAGATCCTCGTCGAGCGTGTGCGCAAAGCCGGTGACGCCGCCGTCGAAGCGCAGCACTTCGTTGAGCATCGCGTCTTCGAGGCCGGACACGAACGCGATCCCGTCCGCGACGCGCTCGACCCGCCCGAGCGCCTGCGCGACGGGTGCGAGCGCGACGCGCTCGAGCGCGACGCGGCGGCGCGCGAGCCAGCCGGCATCGGTTGCGGCATTGGTTGCGGCATCGGTTGCTTCAGGCGTTTGCGTCATCGTCGTTCAGCAGTGCCGCCTCGATGGTCGCGAGATCCTGGCGCAGGCTGTTGCGCACGTTCGCATATTTCGATTCGAGCTCGAGCCCCGCGATCAGCGCGGGATCGACGCGCACGTCGGGCTCGAGCGGCCGGCCGACGCTCGCCGCGAACGCCGCGCGGCACGCGGCCGCCTCCTGCGCGGTCAGCGCGCGCGGCGCGACGAGCCTCACCTGCGCGTCGTCGGCGGCGAGCGCCGCGCGCACGTCGGCCGGCAGCTTCGCGAGCGACGCCGCGACGCCGTCGACGAAGCCCGCGACGCGCGCGCTGTCCGGCAGCCGCGCGAGCAGCTTCGCGGCGATGTCGATCGCGAGGCGCGTCGCGCGCGCGTCGAGCGCCTTCGCGCGCTGAGCGGCGTCGGCGTCCGCCTGCGCACGCGCCGCGTCGCGCAGCGCCTGCGCGTCGGCGCGCGCGGCGTCGATCAGGCGCTCGCGCTCGGCGGCGGCCTGCGCGAGCGCGTCCTTCAGCGCATCGTCGCGCGCCGCGGCGAGCGACGCGCGCTCGGCGCGCACCCGTTCGCGCTCGGCGCGCGCGGCGTCGCGCTCGTGCGCCGCATCGTCGATCAGCTTGCGCGCGGCGGCCTGGCGCTTCGCGATGATCTCGCTCACGGGGCGAAACAGGAAGCGCGACAGCAGCCACACGAGCACGACGACGTTGACCGCCTGCAGCGCGAGCGTGGACCAGTCGATTCGCATCGCCGCCTCCGCGTCACTTGACGAACGGATTCGCGAACAGCAGCAGCAGCGCGACGACGAGGCAGTAGATCGCCATCGTCTCGATCATCGCGAGCCCGACGAACAGCGTGCGCGACACGGTGCCGGACGCGTCCGGCTGGCGCGCGATCGCGTCCATCGCCGCGCCGACCGCGCGCCCTTCCGCGAGCGCGGGACCGATCGCGCCGAACGACACGGCGAGCGCGGCCGCCGCGATGCTGACCACTTCGATGAGATTGTTCATGCGTTCTCCTGCCCGCGCCGCGGCGCGGAAGTTTCGTCACCGGATACGGCCGCGCCGATGAACACCATCGACAGCACCATGAAGATGTACGCCTGCACCGTGCCCGTCAGCAGATCGAGCGCCATCAGCGGAATCGGCACGAACAGGCCGGCGAGCGACAGCACGATGCCGATCACGAACACGCCGCTCATCACGTTGCCGAACAGACGCACGATCAGCGAGAACGTGCGCGTCAGTTGCTCGACGACGTTCAGCGGAATCATCACCCACGTCGGCTCCGCGAACGTCGCGAGATAGCCGCGCACGCCGCGCGCACGCACGCCGTAATAGAGCGTCGCCGCGAACACGACGAGCGCGAGCGCGGCATCGGTCTCGAGATGCGCGGTCGGCGGCTCGACGCCCGGCACGAGCGACGCGCTGTTCGCGCAAAACACGAGCACGAAGATCGTGCCGATCAGCGCGCGATAGCGCGCGGGCGGCGTCTGCATCGTGTCGGCGATCTGCGCGTCGATCGTCGCGACGAACAATTCGAGCACGCTTTGCAGCCGCGACGGCGCGTCGACGCTCAGCCGCCTGCGCGCGGCGAGCGCGAGCGCGACGAGCACGGCCATGATCGCCCACGTCGCGAGCACGGGTTCCGAGATGCCGACGGGGCCGATCGAGAACATCGGCACGGTCGACAGCGGCGACGCGTTCATCGCCGCGCTCCCGTCAGCGCGGCCGCGCGGCGGACCGCGAGCGCGCGCGCGGCGAAGAAGCCCGCCGAGCCCGCGACGAGCATCGCGAGACCCGCGCGCGCGAGCACGACGAGCACCGCCACCGCGAGCGCGATCCGCACGAGCTGCAGCGCGAGCGCCGCGCCCGCGCGGCCCGCGACGAACAGCCGGCTGTTCCAGCCGAGCGACGCGAAATGGCACGCGCCGGCGGCAAACCCGACCGCGAGCCCGATCGCGACGGCGATGCCGTCGAACGACGCGCGCGCGGTTTCCCACATGTCAATCATCGCGATCTCCGTGTTGTTGAGCTTTCATCCAGCGCCACGCGAGCCAGAAGCCGAGCGCCGCGCCGAGCATCAGGAGCGGCGCGGAAAAGAACACCCGCGACGCGAACGTCCGGTCGAGCCAGCGGCCGAGCACGAGCGCGGCGAGCGTCGGCGCGACGATCGTCCAGCCGAGCACGCCGATCTGCGCGAGCCGCCGGCCGAGCGACGGCTCCGGATCGCGCGCGCCGCGCGCCGCGCGCGTCGCGGCCGTGCGCGCCGCCAGCTCGACGCGATCGGCGGCAGGCTTCGACGCGGCTTCGGCGGACCGCGCCGCGGCGGGCATCCCGCCATCGCGCGCGGCGGGCGATTCGGGCGATTCGGGCGACCGGGCGTGCCGTGCGTCGCCGCGCGCCGCGTCATCGCGCTTCGCCTCGAACTGCCGACGCTTCGTCATTCGAGCGTCTCCGGCTTCATCGGCGCGTGCATGCCGTCCTTCGCATGCTCGGGCCGCAGATACGTGAGCAGCCGCCGCACCGCCTGCGCGTGCAGCCGCGTTTCGTCGACGCGCGCGCGGCGCTTCGCGTCGAGCTGCGTCGCGCGCACCCCGCGCACGACCGCTTCGAGCTCCGCAAGCGACTCGCCGAGCACCGCGTCGCGGCACGCGATCTCGATGCGCGCGCCGCGCGTCACGCGCAGCACGCCGCCGTCGAGCGCGGCGTAATGCGTCGCGTCGTCGGCGGTGCGCCAGCGCACGACCGACGCGCGCAGCAGCGTGACGAAATCGACGTGGCCCGCGCGGATGCCGAACGCGCCGCTCGCGTCCTCGGCGCGCAGCGACACGATCGGCAGATCGTCGACGCACACGCGCGCCGGCGTCGCGATCGTCACGCGCAGCTCAGCGGCCATCGGGCGCTCCTTGCGGCGCGGCGGAGCCGGGCGCCGCGCCGGACGCGGAGCCGGCCGCCGCATCGCGCCGCGCATCCGCCTCGCGCGCCGCCGCTTCCTTGCGCCGCGCGTCGTCGAGCGTGCCGACCATGTACAGCGAGCTCTCGCGCCAGTCATCGCAATCGCCGCGCAGGATCGCGCGGCAGCCGGCGATCGTGTCGGCGATCTCGACCGACGCGCCCGCCTGCCCCGTGAACGCCTCGGTCACCGCGAACGGCTGCGTCAGGAAGCGCTGCAGCCGCCGCGCGCGGCCGACGATCCGCCTGTCGTCCGCGCCGAGCTCGTCGATGCCGAGCAGCGCGATCACGTCCTGCAATTCGCGGTAATGCTCGATCACGCGGCGCACCTCGATCGCAACCTCGACGTGCCCGTCGCCGACGACGAGCGGATCGAGCAGGATCGACGACGACGCGACCGGGTCGATCGCCGGATACATCCCTTCGGCCGCCATCGCGCGCGACAGCACGACCATGCTGTCGATGTGCGCGGCGATCGCGGTGACGGCGGGATCGGTGAAATCGTCGGCGGGCACGTAGACGGCCTCGATCGCCGTCACCGCCGCGCCTTCGACCGATGCGATCCGCTCCTGCAGCGCCGCGACCTCGCTCGCGAGCGTCGGCTGATAGCCGACCCGCGACGGCAGCCGCCCGAGCAGGCCCGACACCTCGGCGCCCGCCTGCACGAAGCGAAACACGTTGTCCATCAGAAGCAGTACGTTCTGCGCGCGCTCGTCGCGAAAATACTCGGCGATCGCGAGCGCGGTGAGCGGCACGCGCCAGCGCGCGCCGGGCGGCTCGTTCATCTGCCCGTAGACGAGCACCGTGCGGCCCAGCACGCCGGAGCCGCGCATGTCGAGCAGCATCTCGTGCCCTTCGCGCGAGCGCTCGCCGATGCCCGCGAACACCGAGATCCCGCGATAGCGCTCGACCATCGCGTGAATCAGCTCCATCACGAGCACCGTCTTGCCGACGCCCGCGCCGCCGAGCATCGCCGCCTTGCCGCCCTGCGCGAGCGGCGCGAGCAGATCGATCACCTTGATGCCGGTCGCGAACAGCGCGGTCGCGCTCTTCTGCTCGGCGAGCGGCGGCGCGCCGCGATGGATCGGCCGCCGCGCGACGTCCGCCGCGAGCGCCGCGCCGTCGTCGCCGGGCTCGCCCGTGACGCTCAGCAGGCGGCCGAGCACCGCGTCGCCGACGGGCACGCGAATCGGCCCGCCCGTCGCGCGCGCGGCGGCGCCGCGCCGCAGCCCGCCCGTCGGGCCGAGCGCTAGCGCGCGCACCGCCGCGTCGCTCAGGTGGGCATGCACCTCGGCGAGGATCGGCGCGGCGCCGTCGATCGGGATCGCGAGCGCTTCGTTCAGCGCGGGCAGCACGCCGCCGTCGAACGCGACGTCGACGACCGCGCCGCGCACCGCGACGACGCGCCCGGCGCTTGCGTCGCTTGCGTCGCGCTTCGCGTGCGTCGCAGCCGTGCCGTTCGTCGCATGCAGATCCGCCACCGTCGCTCCCGTCTGGCTGGTTCGTCGATGGCTTCACCATAACGGCGCGCGCCGCCTGCCGGCTGATCTCGGTCAAGAAACGGAAAATCGCCAGATGAAACGACGCGACTCGCCATACGAAACAATCGACGCGCACGCACGCGGCGACGATGCGATTCGCGCGGCGTCCGGCGTCGATCGTTGATTCAAATCAGATTCCGCAGATCTATGCGTGGCTACAGTGGCCGTGTCAGTGATCGTCGACGCGTGCGATCGAGGCGCGCGGCGGGCGGCAACGCCCGCGCAGCGGCTTCGCGCAAGGCCGGCCGCATCGGCTGCCGTGCTTCGTCATGCCGTCGCCCGCGCAGCGCCAGCCTAAGGAAGCCCGATGGACACACGCCACACCCCCGCATCCGGCGCGCCCGCCGCGCCGCTGCCCGCCCACCCGCCCGCGTCCGGGGAGCCTGAAAACCCTTATCGCATCTTCGATCTCGCGAAGGAGGCGTCGCTCGCGAAGCTGACGTCGGGCCTGTCGCCCGCATCGTTGCAGCTCGCGCTGTCGGACTGGCTGATCCACCTCGCGGCCGCGCCCGGCAAGCGCACGGAGCTCGCGACGCTCGCGGTGAAGCACGCGGCGCTGCTCGCCGAATACCTGTTCGAAGCAGCCGCCGGACACACGCCCGCGCCGCCCGCGCAGCCGTCGCCGGGCGACCGGCGCTTCCGCGCGAGCGCGTGGCAGCTCGAGCCGTACCGCTTCTGGCACCAGTCGTTCCTGCTCGCCGAGCAATGGTGGCGCGCGGCGACCCACGACGTGCCCGGCGTGTCGCCGCATCACGAGGACGTCGTCGCATTCTCCGCGCGGCAGATGCTCGACATGTTCGCGCCGGCGAACTACGTCGCGACGAACCCGGAAATCGCGCAGCGCACCGCGCTCACGGGCGGCGCGAACCTCGCGCAGGGCGTGCGGAACTATCTGGACGACGTGCGCCGCCTGCTGACGAAACAGCCGCCCGCGGGCGCCGAGCGCTTCGCGGTCGGCAAGAACCTCGCGATCACACCCGGGCGCGTCGTGTTCCGCAACCACCTGATCGAGCTGCTGCAGTACGGCCCGACGACGGCCGACGTCTACGCGGAGCCCGTGCTGATCGTGCCCGCGTGGATCATGAAGTACTACATCCTCGATCTGTCGGCGCACAACTCGCTCATCCGCTACCTGGTCGGCGAGGGGCACACGGTGTTCTGCATCTCATGGCGCAACGTCGACGCGAGCGATCGCGACCTGAGCCTCGACGACTACCGCAAGCTCGGCGTGATGGACGCGCTCGACACGATCGGCGAGATCGTGCCCGGCGCGAAGATCCACGCGACCGGCTACTGCCTGGGCGGCACGCTGCTGTCGATCGCGGCGGCCGCGATGGCGAACGCGGGCGACGAGCGCCTCGCATCGGTCACGCTGCTCGCCGCGCAGACGGATTTCACCGAGCCCGGCGAGCTGCAGTTGTTCATCGACGACAGCGAGATCCACTTCCTCGAAAGCATGATGTGGGAGCGCGGGTTTCTCGGCGCGCACCAGATGGCGGGATCGTTTCAGTTGCTGATGTCGAACGATCTGATCTGGTCGCGCGTGATCCACGACTATCTGCTCGGCGAGCGCACGCCGATGATCGACCTGATGGCGTGGAACGCCGATTCGACGCGGATGCCGTACCGGATGCACTCCGAGTATCTGCGCCACCTGTTCCTCGACAACGACCTCGCGACGAACCGCTACGTGATCGACGGGCAGACGGTGTCGGTGCACAACGTCCGCGCGCCGTTCTTCGTCGTCGGCACCGAGCACGACCACATCGCGCCGTGGCGCTCCGTCTACAAGATCCACTACCTGAGCGGCAGCGACGTGACGTTCGTGCTGACGGCGGGCGGCCACAACGCGGGCATCGTCAGCGAGCCCGGCCATCCGAAGCGCCATTACCGGATGAAGGTGACGGCCGCCGACGCGCCGAGCGTCTCGCCCGACGAATGGCTCGCCGGCGCGACCGATTTCGAAGGCTCGTGGTGGCCCGCGTGGCACGCGTGGCTCGCCCGGCATTCAAGCGCGCAGCGCGTCGCGCCGCCGACGCTCGGCAAATCGGGCGCGCACGCGCTCGGCGACGCGCCGGGCACCTACGTGTTCCAGAAATAAGGAGTGCCGCGTGGATCGCGAAATCCTTCAGAACCGCCCGTTCGACTCGCTCGCGATCGGCGACAGCGCATCGCTCGTGCGCATCGCGTCGCGCGACGACATCGACCTGTTCGCCGCGATGTCCGGCGACGTGAACCCCGCGCACCTCGACGCGACGTTCGCCGCGCACGACCTGTTCGGCCACATCGTCGTTCATGGGATGTGGACGGGCGCGCTCGTGTCCGCGGTGCTCGGCACGAAGCTGCCGGGGCCGGGCACGATCTATCTCGACCAGACGCTCGAGTTCCGTCATCCGGTCGCGCCGGGCGACACGATCACGGCAACCGTGACCGTCACGGAAAAGCGCGCGGAAAAGCGGATCGTGCTGCTCGACACGCGCTGCACGAACCAGGAAGGCCAGGTCGTGCTGCGCGGCACCGCCACCGTGATCGCGCCCGATACGCCGATCAAGTGGGAACGCGTGCCGGGGCCCGATGTCGCGGTGCGCCGCCACGACCGCTACGAGACGTTCGTGCGCGACGCGCGCGAGCAGCCGCCGCTGCGCACGGCGGTCGTCCATCCATGCTCGCCGGATGCGATCCGCGCGGCGATCGACGCGCGCGACGCGAACCTGATCGAGCCGATCCTGATCGGCCCGGAAGCGAAGATCCGCGCGGTCGCCGAGGCGGCCGGCGTGAGTCTCGCGGGCGTGCCGATCGAGCCGGTCGAGCACAGCCACGCGGCCGCCGCGCGCGCGGTCGAGATGGGCGGCGCGGGCAAGGTCGCCGCGCTGATGAAGGGCAGCCTGCACACCGACGAGCTGCTCGCGGCGGTCGTCGGCCCGGCGTCGCTGCTGCGCACCGAGCGGCGCATCAGCCACGTGTATGCGATGGACGTGCCCGCGTATCCGAAGCCGCTCGTCATCACCGATGCGGCGATCAACATCGCGCCGACGCTCGAGCAAAAACGCGACATCTGCCAGAACGCGGTCGATCTGCTGCACGTGCTCGGCGTCGAGCGGCCGCGCGTCGCGGTGCTCGCGGCGGTCGAGACCGTCAACCCGAAAATGCCGTCCACGCTCGACGCGGCCGCGCTCACCGTGATGGCCGCACGCGGCCAGATCGCGGGCGCGGTCGTCGACGGGCCGCTCGCGTTCGACAATGCGGTGAGCGCGGTCGCCGCCACGTCGAAGGGCATCGCGTCGCCCGTCGCCGGCGACGCCGACATCCTGCTCGTGCCGGATCTCGAAGCGGGCAACATGCTCGCGAAGCAACTGATGTACTTCGCGGGCGCCGACGCCGCGGGCCTCGTGCTCGGCGCGCGGCTGCCGATCATCCTGACGAGCCGCGCGGACAGCCTGCGCGTGCGGATTGCGTCCGCCGCGCTCGCGAAGCTCGTCGCCGAAAGGACGCGCGCCGGCGCGCTCGCGTCATGAGCGAGCCGCTGCTGCTCACGTTCAATGCCGGCTCGTCGACGCTGAAGATCGGCCTCTACAGCGTCGCGAACGGCGAACCTGCGCCGCTCGGGCGCGGCAAGATCGACTTCAACCGCGCGCCGCTCCAGTTCGAATACTCGAACGGCGGCGACGCGCACACGGTGCCGCTCGCCGCGCCCGTCACCGACGATCTGCACGGCGTGCTCGACGAGGCGCTCAACTGGATCGACGCGCATCTGTCGGTGCACGAGCTGGTGTCGGTCGGCCATCGCGTCGTGCACGGCGGCGACGCGTTCGACGGGCCGGTGCGCATCGACGACCGGACGCTCGCCGCGATCGCGGCGCTCGTGCCGCTCGCGCCGCTGCATCAGCCGCAGAGCGTGCGGCTGATTCGCGCGCTGCGCCATCTGCGGCCGCACCTGCCGCAGGTCGCGTCGTTCGACACCGCGTTCCACCGCACGCAGTCCGATCTCGTGCGGCGCTTCGCGCTGCCGCGCGCGCTGTTCGACGAAGGCGTCAAGCGCTACGGTTTTCATGGGCTGTCGTACCGGTACGTCGCCGGGCGGCTGCGCGAGCGGCATCCGTCAATCGCGCGCGGCAAGATCGTCACCGCGCATCTCGGCAGCGGCGCGAGCCTGTGCGCGCTCGACGCGGGCGTGAGCCGCGACACCAGCATGGGCTTCTCGACGCTCGACGGCATTCCGATGGCGACGCGCTGCGGCGCGCTCGACGCGGGCGTCGTGCTGCACCTGCAGAAGACGCTCGGCCAGACGGTCGACGACGTCGAGCAGATGCTGTATCACCGCTCGGGCCTGCTCGGCGTGTCCGGCGTGAGCGGCGACGCGCGCGTGCTGCTCGCCGATCCGTCGGCCGGCGCGCGCGACGCGCTCGAGCTGTTCGCGTTCCGGATCGCGGGCGAGGCGGCGCGGCTCGCGGCGACGCTCGGCGGCCTCGACGCGCTCGTGTTCACCGCGGGCATCGGCGAGCATCAGCCGCAGACGCGCGCCGCGGTGTGCGAGCGGCTGCGCTGGCTCGGCGTCGAGCTCGATGCAGGCGCCAACGCGCGCAATGCGGAGATCGTCAGCCGCGACGGGAGCCGCGTCGCGGTGCTCGTCGTGCCGACCGACGAGGAGCAGGTGATCGCGCGGGATGCGGCCTCGGTTCTGCATGCCCGCGCGCCCGGGAGCGCCGGACGGTAGCGGCGGCGCGAGCCTCGTCGGCATGCGCTTCGTGCGTGCCGGCGAGGACTTGCGCGTGCGAAGAAGCCAATGAGGGCGGCTGGATCGCCGGCCGACTCATGCATCGCGCATCACGCGCCGACCATCCCCGGCAGTTCGCGATAGATCCGCTCGACGTCGTCCTTCGCGCACAGCGCGGTGCCCACGCTCAGCAGCGACGCCGACGCGGCGGCGAGCGCGTAGCGCGACGCATCGGCGACGCTCGCGCCTCGATTGAGCGCATCGACGAGCCCCGCGACGAAGCTGTCGCCCGCGCCGATCGCGCTGCGCACCGCGACCTTCACGCCCGGCAGCCGCACCGCTTCGTCGCGCGACACGACGAGCGCGCCTGCGTCGCCGAGCGTCAGCGCGACGATCTGCGCGCGCCGGCTGCCGACGATCGCGCGCGCGGCCGCGAGGCGCGCGTCGTCGTCTTCGAGCGGCAGCCCGGTCAGCGCGCGCAACTCGCCGAGGCTCGGCTTCACCAGATAGACGCCCGCCTCGAGCGCGGCCGCGAGCGCCGGCCCCGACGTGTCGACGACCGCGCGCACGCCGCGCGCGTTCGCGAGCCGCGCGAGCCGGCCGTAGCAATCGTCCGGCATCCCGGGCGGCAGGCTGCCGCTCATCACCAGATAGCGCGACGCATCGGCGAGCCGCGCGAGCGCGTCGACACAGCGCGGCCATTCGTCGGGCGCGAGCGCGGGCCCCGGCAGCACGAAGCGGAATTCGCGCCCCGTCGACGTTTCGTGCACCGAAAAGTTTTCGCGCGTCTCGCCGGCGATGTCGACGCAGCTCGCGCGCACGCACTCGTCGGCGAGCAGGCCGTGCAGCGCGAGGCCGGTCTCGCCGCCCGCCAGATAGACCGCCGAGCAATCGGCGCCGAGGCGCGTCAGCACGCGCGCGACGTTGATCCCGCCGCCGCCCGGATCGCGCCGCGCGGGGCCGCAGCGCAGCTTGCGGGTATCGGTGACGCGCTCGACGGACGTCGCGACGTCGATGGCGGGATTCGGCGTGACGGTGACGATTTCGGGCATCGTGGCGGTCGTAAAAAAGGGCGTCGCAACGAAAAGCGAACGGGATGATGGCCGGTGCGGCGGCGCGGGGTCGCACGCTGCAAGGCGTCGTGCGGTCGATCCGGCGTCGAACCATCGGCCTGGACGCGGGCCGACGGCCGCTTGCCGCCGGTCGGTGCCGGACGCCACGCGCGCCGCGCGCCGCGCGCATCGCCGCCCGCGCCTACGCGACGGTCAGTTGATCGATGACCTCGCGCACGCCCTTCACCGACCACGCCGCGCCGCAGGCCGCGCGCCGCTCGATCAGCGAATCGACGGTGCCCGTCAGCGTGACGATGCCGTCGCGCTCGTCGACTTCGATATGCGCGGCCTCGCGCTGCGCGCGCCGCGCGAGTGCATCCGCGACGCGCTCGCGCACGGTCGCGCCCGCGTCCTGCGAGCGCACGGCGATCCGGTTGACGACGCCGATCACGCCGCGCATCCGGCTCACGACCGTCTCGGCCGCCTGCCGCTGATAGCCGAACTCGACTTCGCCCGTGAGCGTGACGCACCCCTCGTCGACGTCGACGCGGATCTCCTGCCCGGCCAGCCCTTCCTGCCACGCGAGCGCCGACACGATCGCGGCGGCGAGCACTTCGTCGTCGCGCGGCGATTCGCTCGGCAGCACCTTCAGCTCGAGCACGAGCGCCCGCGCGCCGGCGACGCGCTGCGCGGCCTTCTGCGCCGCGTACTTCTGCGCCCAGCTCGGCACGAAGCCGCGCAGCGTCACGATGCGATCGTGCACCGACACGTCGATCTGCCGCGCATCCAGCGACGGATCCCAATACAGTTCCTGTTCGACATCTTGCCTGAGCGCAGCATCGGATTTCATCGTCGTCTCCTCGCCGACCGGTTTCGATAAACGGCCGCCGGCGGCAGAACGCGCGCGGCGGCGCACGCAAACCAGCATCGCGCATTGCGCGGCGCGGACCTTGATGCGCGTCAATGAAGGGAAAATGACAGACGAATAACGCGGAAAGCACGCGAAGCATGGCGCGGCGAATCGCGCACGCGCGGTGCCGCGTCACTTCAGATAGAACGCGTCCGGCAGCAGGTCGCCCGCGCTCGTCACGCGCGCGTCGCCCGACATGTTCGCCAGCACGACTTCGAGCGTCGGCGTGCCGAGCTCGATCATCACCTGCCGGCACGCGCCGCACGGCGCGATCGGGCCGTCCGTCTCGCCGACGACCGCGATCGCCGCGAACTCGCCCGGCCGGTAGCCCGCCGCGAGCGCCGAGAACAATGCGGTGCGCTCCGCGCAATTGCACAGCCCATACGACGCGTTCTCGACATTGCAGCCGTGGAAGATCTTGCCGTCGTTCGTCGCGAGCGCCGCGCCGACCTTGAAGTTCGAATACGGCGCGTAGGCCTTTTCGCGCGCGGCCTTCGCCGCTTCGATCAGTGCGTGGTGAGTCATGTCGTGTTCCCTTGTTCGATGATTCGATGTCCGGTGATTTCGTTTTTGCGCCGCAGTGGGCGACGTTGCATGTTGCCTGCGCGGCGTCGCGCGCCGCGACATATCCGATATCCGCCATGCCTCGGCCGGTTCGATGCGCCGATGCGCCGATGCGCCGACGCCCGCCACATGATCGATCATTCGATCACCGCATAGATGGCGCGCGTCTGCGCCGGCGGTTCAGCCCCGATCCGATACGCGCGGCGCACCGCTTCGGCGGCCTGCGCGGCCGCGTCGGCGTCGCGCGCGTGAACGGTCGCGAGCGGCTGGCCCGCCTCGACGCGCTCACCCAGCTCCGCGAGCGCGGACAGCCCGACCGAATGATCGAGCGCGTCGCCGATCTTCGCGCGCCCGCCGCCCAAGCCGACGACCGCGAGGCCGAGCGCGCGCGCGTCGATCCGCTCGATCCAGCCGGCACGCGCGGCGGCCACCGGCACGGCAACCGCCGCGCGCGGCAGATGCCGCTCCGGCCGCTCGATCAGATCGGCGGGCCCGCCGAGCGCCGCGACCATCCGCGCGAACCGCTCGGCAGCCGCGCCCGATTCGAGCGCGGCGCGCAACCGGCGGCGCGCGTCGCCCGAGTCCGCGGCGAGCCCGCCCATCGTCAGCATCTGCTCCGCGAGCGCGAAACCGACCGCTTCGAGCCGCGCTGGGCGCGCCGCGCCCGTCAGGAAATCGATCGCGCAGCGCACCTCGATCGCATTGCCCGCGCACGGCGCGAGCGCCTGGTTCATGTCGGTGAGCGTCGCGGCCGTCTTCATTCCGGCGCCGTTGCCGACGTCGACGATGCTGCGCGCGAGCTCGGCCGATTTCTCCGCCGTCGGCATGAACGCGCCGGAGCCGACCTTCACGTCCATCGCGAGCGCGCCGACGCCCGCCGCGAGCTTCTTCGACAGGATCGACGCGGTGATCAGCGAGATCGACTCGACGGTCGCCGTCACGTCGCGCACCGCGTAGATCCGCTTGTCGGCGGGC
Organism: Burkholderia sp. MSMB1588; assembly: GCF_001546925.1. Lineage (NCBI taxonomy): Bacteria > Pseudomonadati > Pseudomonadota > Betaproteobacteria > Burkholderiales > Burkholderiaceae > Burkholderia > Burkholderia sp. MSMB1588. The sequence goes on from NZ_CM003770.1 coordinate 417,919, forward strand.
GCGAGCTGCGCGGTCTGGCCAACGATCGCGATGCCCGCGTCGCGCACGACGCGGCGCAATGTACCGACGGACGGCGCGACGTCGTAGCCGGGAATCGCCTCGAGCTTGTCGAGCGTGCCGCCCGTGTGGCCAAGGCCGCGCCCCGAGATCATCGGCACGTAGCCGCCGCACGCGGCGACCATCGGCCCGATCAGGAGCGACGTCAAGTCGCCGACGCCGCCCGTCGAATGCTTGTCGACGACCGGGCCGTTCAGGCGCTCGCCGCGCCAGTCGAGCACGTCGCCCGAATCGCGCTGCGCGAGCGTCAGCGCGATCCGCGCGGACAGCGGCAGCTCGTTGAAATGGACGGCCATCGCGAACGCGGCGATCTGGCCTTCGGTCACGTCGCCTGTCGTCACGCCGCGCACGAAACGCACGATGTCGGCCGCATCGAGCGGCTCGCGGTCGCGCACCTTGCGGATGAATTCCTGCGGCAGAAAAGTCATGGTTTGCCCAAGCCGTTGATTATCAGCGACACAATTGAATGGCATTCGGGCGCATTCGAAACGACGAAGCCGCCCACTGCGCGCGCCGGCGGCCGATCCGTCGCCGAAGCCGCGCGGCCGGGTGAAATCCCGTGAGGAGAAACGCTAACACGGACACGCACACGGCACGCGAAAACCTGAAGAGCCGCGCAATCCCGCTCTCCCGCCTGATTCATTGCTTTCCGTTTTCCGATCTCGATCGAAATTCGGCATATCACTCTAACCGGGGATTTTCCCTGTCAAGGCGGCGCGGGTTGCGGCCGTTAAGTTGACTAAAGACACGGAGGTCGACATGCTCTACGCCATCTTGATGCCGAAAGCCGAAGCCCCGCTGGGTTACTACGATTCGTCGGTCACGCCGACGCCGGAAGACATGGCCGACTACCTCGCGAAGACGATGGGATTCGACGATCGCGACGACTGGATCGAAGCGTACGGCGTCGAGAGGCTCGGCTATGCGCCGGTTCATTGACGGAAGTTGCCGGATGCGTCCCGGTCCATCAGCCGTCCGCGCCCGCCCGCGCGCTCGCCTGGCGGCGCGCGCATCGCGGCGGGTGTGCCGGCGGTTTCGGCTGCTCGCGCCGGCTATCGAATGGCGCGCGGTCCTGAACGCGCTGCCCGGCCGCCGCTGGCTTCGGGCGCTCGACGAACTCGCTCGCGCGAGCGCGCCCCCGAGCCTCGGCCTGGTCGCCATCGAACGGCGCGCCGATCGCAATCGAACGCGACGCGCCCGCTTCGACTGACGCCGCCCTTTGGCAACGCGCAGCGCCCGCGCCTCACTCAATACGCGCTGCCGCGCGTCGCGCCCGCCCGGTGCCCGAGCGTCTCGAGCAGATTCCCGAGCAGCCCCGACGCGCCGAAGCGGAACGTCGCGCTCGTCAGATAGCCGGAGCCGAGCTCGCGCTCAGCGAGCGACAGGTACTGCGCCGCATCCTGCGCGGTGCGCACGCCGCCCGCCGCCTTGAAGCCGACCATGCGCCCCGCGACGCGGATCGTCGCGAGCATCACGGCCGCCGCGTCGAGCGTCGCGTTCACCGCGACCTTGCCCGTCGACGTCTTCAGAAAATCCGCGCCCTCCTCGATCGCGATCTCGCTCGCCCGGCGGATCGCCGCCGCGTCGCGCAGCTCGCCCGTCTCGAGGATCACCTTCAGGCACTGGCCGCCCGCCGCCGCGCGGCATTGCGCGACGAGCTCGCGCCCGACCCGCTCGTCGCCGTCGATGAGCGCGCGATACGGAAACACGACGTCGATCTCGTCCGCGCCGCGCGCGAGCGCATCGGCCGTCTCGCGCGCGGCCGCGTCCGGATCGGCCGCGCCGTGCGGGAAGTTCGCGACGGTCGCCACCGGCAGCACGAGCCCGTGCCGCGCGAGCGCCGCATGCGCCGCGCCGACGAAGCGCGGGTACACGCACAGCGCGGCGAGCGTGCCGACCGGCGTGTCGGCCGACGCGGCGAGCGCGGCGATGCTGTCGTCGGTGTCGTCGTCGTTCAGCGACGTGAGGTCGATCAGGTGCAGCGCCTTCAGCGCCGCTTCGGTCAATTGATTGCGATTCAACGAAAGCTCCATGCGGGCACCTCGTTCAGGAAAGGGACAGGAACAGCCCGGCGATCGTCGCGCTCATCAGGTTCGACAGCGTCGCGGCCGCGAGCGCGCGCAGGCCGTAGCGCGCGACGTCGGAGCGCATGCCGGGCTCGACCGCGGTGAAGCCGCCCGTCAGGATCGCGATCGACGAGAAATTCGCGAAGCCGCAGAGCGCGAACGACACGATCGCGATCGTCTTCGGCGCGAGCACCGGGAGCCCGGCCGCGGCGACCTGCGCGGCGTCCTTCAGATAGGGCGACAGCGCGCCGTACGCGACGAACTCGTTCAGGATCAGCTTCTGGCCGATGAAGCTGCCGGCCACCGACGCATCCTGCCACGGCACGCCGATCAGCCACGCGAGCGGCGCAAACAGCGTGCCGAGCAGCGATTGCAGCGTGACGCCGGCAAAGCCGAGCCAGCCGGCGACGAGCCCGACCATCGCGTTCAACAGCGCGATCAGGCCGATGAACGCGATCAGCATGGTACCGACGTTCACCGCGATGCGCATCCCGACGCCCGCGCCGGACGCGGCCGCCTCGATCACGTTCGCCGCGCGCTTCTCGTCGAACTCGAGCGAATCGACGACGACGCGCGAAGGCTCCGTCGTCGGGCACAGCATCTTGCCGAACAGCAGGCCGCCCGGAATCGCCATGAACGACGCGGCGAGCAGATACTCCATCTTCACGCCGAGCCCCGCGTAGCCGGCGAGCACCGAGCCCGCGACCGACGCCATGCCGCTCGACATCACCGCGAACACCTCGGTTGCGCTCATCCGCCGGATGAACGGCTTCACGAACGCGGGCATCTCGCTCTGGCCGAGGAAGATCGTCGCGACGGCCGAGCACGCCTCGATGCGGCTCACGCCGAGCAGCTTCGCCATCGCGGTGCCGACGATCCTGATCAGCCACTTCATCACGCCGACGTAGTACAGCACCGCGATCAGCGACGTGACGAACACGATCATCGGCAGCACGCGCAGCGCGAACGCGAAGCCGCCGTCGCCGAAGAGCGCGAACATCTTGTCGCCGACGAGGCCGCCGAACAGGAACGCGACGCCGTGCTGCCCCATCTCCAGCACGCTGTTGACCGCGTGCGCGGTCGCCGCGAGCGCGTCGCGGCCGACGGGCACGAACAGCACGAGCGAGCCGATCGCGAGCTGCGTCGCGAGCGCCGCGACGACGGTGCGGGCGCTGATCGCCCGCCGGTTGATCGACAGCGCATAACCGACGCCGAGCAATACCACGATGCCACACAAGCTGCGCAAGATGTCCACGAACGTACCTCGGAGATGGGATGGAACGCCGCCGTCGCCGGCGCGACCGGTCCGGCTCGCCGGCCGTCTCGACCGGACGCGCGAGCCCGTTTATTCATCGGACGAGAACATAACGTGCGCGGGCGGCGAACGCCAGGGGTCGAATCGATCGGGGAACGAAAGATGTGCGCTCGCGCGTGCGGCGCGCGATTTCGGTTGTCGGCGGGATTTTGGTGAGGTAGGCGTGTGCGGTGCGGGGCACGCAGCCTGCGGCTCGCGCGAGTGACGAGTGACGATACAGCGAAGCGATGAAGCAACGAGGCGGCAGCTTCGCCGCCCCGGTCCGTCGCGCTACAGATCCAGCGTCACGCGGGGCGGCCCGCTTTGCGCATCGCCGATGCAATCCGGCGTCGCCATGCAGACGAGCGCCATGCCCGGCGCGACCTCCGCGTCGAACGCACCGCCGTAGCGAACCCGTCCGCCGAGCACGTGCACCGCGCACGTGCCGCATGCGCCCGATCGGCAATTCGAATCCGCCGGCACGCCGTGCGCCTCCGCGAGTTCGAGCAGCGTGCCGTCGCGCGGCGTCCATTCGACCGTGCGCTCCGACCGGCTGAACACGACGGTCGCCGCGTGTGCGCCAGCTTGCCTGCCGGCTTTCGCGTCGTCTCTGTCGCCGTTCTTCTCGCCGCCATGCGACGCCGTGCGCCGAATGCTCGACGGCCCGAATGTCTCGAAGCGGATGCGCTCGTCGGGCACGTCGAGCGCGCGCAAACCGTCGTACAGCGATTTGATGAACGCCGCCGGCCCGCACAGATAGAAGTCGTAGCTGCCGAACGGCAACACGCGCGTCAGCGCGTCGACGCTCACGCGGCCCGGCGACGCGTCGGTCGGCGCGCCGTTGGCGCGGCTGTCGAACAGGTGCACCGACAACGCCGGATGCGCTCGCGCCGCATCGGCGAGATGCGCGGCGAACGGCCGCTCGGCGCCGCGCCGCGCGCCGTGCACGAAGTAGATCCGCTTCGCGTGCGCATCGGCCGGCGCGCCCGCCGCACGGCACGCGAGCGCGCCGTTGAGCATCGCGATCATCGGCGTGATGCCGATCCCCGCCGACACGAACACGGCAGGCCGCGGGCTCGCCGCATCGAACGTGAACGCGCCGCGCGGCGCCATCGCATCGATGCGCACGCCGGGCCGCGCGTGATCGTGCAGCCACGACGACGCTTTGCCGTCGCGCTTGACGCTGATCCGGTAGCGCCGGCCGTCGAATGCGTCGGACAGCGTGTAACTGCGGATCAGCGGCCCGGATCGCGCGGCCGCGGGCAACCGGATCGTCAGATGCTGGCCCGGCTCGAACGGCGCGAGCGGGCGCGCGTCGGCGGCTTCGAAATGGAACGAGCGGACGTCGGGCGTCTCGTCGCGCACCGCCGCGACGACGAGCGGGCGCCAGCGGGTGTCCGGCGACGGCGCGGAAATCGTGGCGCAAGCCTGCGCCATCTCTTTCGTCGCCTGTGTTGCCTCCGACGCCTTCAATACTGTCGATGACGCCGACGATTCCAGCACTTGCGCCGATTCCATCCCCAACGAAGACGAAAACGCGCCCGCCCCGCTCCATGCCGCGAACTGCGGCGCGAACCGCGGCGCCGACCACCGCAACGGCAGCACCGCCGCGCTGCGCCGCACTTCGCGAATCCGCAAGCGCACGAGCCGCTGCGCACCGTCGAACGCGGCGATCGCCGGCCCGTCCCAGACGATCTCCGCGTCGGCCGCGACGTACAGCAAGTCGCCTCGCTCGAAGTCGACGAACAGCAAACCCGCGCGCGGGTCGTGCAGCAGATTGCCGATCGTGTTGAAGAAGTTGTTGCCGCTGTAGTCGGGCGTCGTCAGCGTGCGGTCGTCGTCGACGCGCACGAAGCCCGGCGGCCCGCCGCGATGCGACACGTCGACGCCGCGCGCGCCGCCCGCCGCATCCGACGCGTTCGCGGTCGCGATGAAGAACGTATCCGCGCGCGCGAGCAGCGCGCGGTCGTCGGCGTCGAGCCGCGCGGCGCGGCGCTGAGGCAGCGCGGCGTCCGCCTGCCGAGGCGGCGCGGGCGTCGGCGTGCGGCTCTGGATGTACTTCGCGCAGTTGCCGAAGCTCTGGCCGACCGTCACCGACATCGCGTCGCCCGCGAGCGACGCGACGACGCCGTTGATCCGGTTGCGCCGCCGCGTATGCAGCTCGATGCCGAGCCCGCCGAGCAGGCTGCCGACGCGCCAGTGGCCGGCGAGCGGATCGTCGCGCAGCGCGCCGCCCGCAATGTCGAGCGTGCGCGGCTGCGGCGACGACACGAAGCCCGGCGCGCCGACGCGCAGCGTCGCCCACGGCTGGCCGTCGCCGTCGATGCCGCCGACGACGAAGAACGGCAATTGCGCGAAGAACGCGCGATGTTGATCGGGCATGAATGTACGGATGCCGCGCCCGCCGGACACGGCGGCCGTATTCAGAACGCCCGCGCGCCGCTGCGCGGCGAGCTCGCCGTCGTGAAACGGCGCGACGGGCGGCGGCGCCTCGGGCGCCGCCGACGCAGGTTGCGTCATGTCGTTCTCCTTCGCAAGGGTCCGGCGGCGGGCAGCGGCGGGCAGCGCCGCGCCTGGCGGCGTCAGGCCACGCGCAACCCCGCGTCGCTCGCGGGCATCGGCACGAAACCCGGCAACGCCTCGATGCGCGCGAGCCACGCGCGCAAATTCGGGTAGGGATCGAGCGACACGCCGCCCTCGGGCGCGTGCGCGATGTACGCATACGCGGCGACGTCGGCGATCGTCGGATGCCCGCCCGTCGCGAAGCGCTTGCCGGCGAGCTCGGGCTCGATCACGTCGAACAGCCGCTGCGCGATCCGGATCGCGCTCGCGCGATCGAGCGGCGCGCCGAACAGCGTGACGAGGCGCGCGGCGGCCGCGCCGTACGCGATCGGTCCCGCCGCGAGCGACAGCCAGCGCTGCACGGCGGCCGCGCGCGGCGGATCGTCGGGCAGCCACGACGGATCGCCGTAGCGCTTCGCGAGATAGACGAGGATCGCGTTCGAATCGAACAGCACGAACTCGCCGTCCTCGATGACGGGCACCTGTCCGAACGGATTGAGCGCGAGAAATTCAGGGCGGCGGTTCGCGCCGCCGCGCATGTCGACTTCGACGAGCTCGACGGGCAGGCCGAGCAGCGACAGGAACAACTGGACGCGATGACAGTGGCCGGACAGCGGGCTCCGGTGGAGCCGGATCGGCGAGGCGGGCGGGCGGCGGGTGGACATGGGGCGGCACTCCTCGAACGAAGGGCGAAGCACAAAAAACAAGCGCCAAACGACGACGCAACACGGCGCAAACGCGCGGCGGCCGACAGCGCCGGCCATCGGCGCGGCGCAGCGACGATCCGGCCGCCGACACCCGCAGCGTAGCGCGCGCATCGTGTTCACATAAGATGGATAATTGCCGAAACACAATCCTTGATGAATGGACAATCGGCAATGGCGGACATCCGCGACGTGAACCTGAAACGGCTGGCGATCTTCGTCGCCGTGGTCGAGGCCGGCTCGCTGACGGCGGCGGCCGAACGGCTCGGCCTCGCGAAGACGATGGTGAGCACGCACGTCCAGCGGCTCGAGGCGGAGGTCGGCGCGAGCCTCGTCGTGCGGACCACGCGGCGGCTCAACGTGACGCAGGCGGGCCGCGCGTTCTACGACGCGTGCCGCGACATCCTGCGCGCGACCGACGCGGCGCTCGCCGCGGTGGCGGGCGACGCGGGGCCGCTGCGCGGCACGCTGCGCGTGAGCGCGCCCGTCGATTACGGCGCGCTCGTCGTCGCGCCGGCGCTCGTCGCGCTGCGCGACGCGCATCCGGCGCTCGACGTCGAATTGCAGTGCGACGACCGCGTCGTCGATCTCGTGCGCGAGAACCTCGACGTCGCGATCCGGCTCGGCCGGCTCGCCGATTCGAACCATCGCGCGGTGAAGCTCGGCGGCTTCGAGCGCTGGCTCGTCGCAAGCCCGGCGTTCGTCGCGCGCCACGGCGCGCCGGCCGCGCCCGATGCGCTCGGCGCGCTGCCGTACGTGATGCTGTCGACGGTGCCGCGCACGACGCTCGAGCTCGCGAACGCGCGCGGCGAGCGCGCGAGCGTGCGTTGCAGGCGCGCGTTCGTGTCGAACACGGCGACCGCGTGCCGCGCGGCGGTGCTCGCGGGCGGCGGCTTCGGCGTCGCGACGAGTTTCTCGAGCGCCGGCGACATCGCGGCCGGCCGGCTCGTGCGCCTGCTGCCGGGCTGGTCGTTTCCGCCCGGCGACATCCACGCGGTGTTTCCGTCGGCAAGCCATTCGTCCGCAAAGGTGCGCGCGTTGATCGACGCGCTGAAGGCGCGGCTCGCGGCGTCATGCTGAAGGCGCGGCTCGCCGCGCAAGCGCGGGCCGCAAGCGCGCGACGGCTCGGAACGACGGCTTGGAACCCAGCGCCGACGCCGCCCGCTCACTTCGCAGCGAGAAACCGCAGCGTCCCGAGCAGCACCTTCCGGCAATTTCGCACCATCTTCTCCTCTGGATCGCGATAGCCGGTCAGCAGCCATGCCGCGCCGACGTTCGTCATCGCGCCGACGAGCGCGAGCCCGATGATCCGCTGGTCCGCGCGCGCGTCGGCGTTCTCGCTCACCGGCCCGGCGAGCGAAATGATCATCTTGCCGAATTCGAGCAGATTCCGTTGATAGGTCGCATCGGTTTCCGCGCTCACGCCCATCACTTCGAGCAGCAGCACGCGCGCCGCGCACGTGTTGCGCAAAAACGCGAAGAACGCCGCGAGCCCCGCGTCGACCCGCGCCTCGAGCCCGTCGCGCGCGCCGCCGAGCGCGTCGACCGCCCGCGTCACCGACGCGCGCAACTGCTCCGCGTGATGCTGATAGGTGCAGCGCAGCAACGCGTCGGCGCTGTCGAACGCCGCGTAGAAATAGCGGTCGTTGAGCTTTGCCTCCTGGCAGATCGCGCGCACCGTCGCCCGGCGAAAGCCGATCGTGCCGAAGATCCGCGTGCCCGCGCGAATCAGCGCGTCGCGGCGCTCCGCGGCGCGCGCCTCGGATGCGACCCCGCCGTATGGGCGGCCCTTCTTGCCGAGTTCGAGAGAGTTCTCCATTTCGCTATTTGACATCAGTCAATGTCAAAATTAAAGTGGTGACGGTTCACACCACATTTAAATCCGACATATATCACGAGACACCACGAGACACCCTTAGCAGGCTGTTGAATTTGGGCCCAGCGTAAACGGGCGTTGAGAGTCGCGCGTTATGGATATCGTGTTCATGACCTTGGGCAATGAGAGCGATGCGCGGAATGGACGAGATGCAAGAACCGCTGTTCACAACGGTCAAGCTGGAAGACTTCGTGCCGGCCGATCACCCGCTGCGGCCGGTACGGCAACTTGTCAACGAAGCGCTCAAGCAGCTCAACGGATTGTTCAGCGTGATCTACGCGGACAGCGGCCGCGCGTCGATTGCGCCGGAGAAGCTGCTGCGGGCGTTGCTGCTGCAGGTGCTGTACTCGGTGCGCAGCGAGCGCATGCTGATGGAGCAGATGCGCTACAACCTGCTGTTCCGCTGGTTCGTCGGGCTGGCGATCGAGGACGCCGTGTGGGACCACTCGACGTTTTCCAAGAACCGCGACCGGCTGCTCGAACACGAGGTCGTCGAAGCGTTCTTCACCAAGGTCATGGGCTTGGCCGAGCAGCGTGGCCTGCTCTCGCGCGAGCACTTCTCGGTCGATGGCACGCTGATCCAGGCCTGGGCCAGCCACAAGAGTTTCCGCCCCAAGGACGGCCCGGGCGACGAGCCGCCCGCGGGTGGCGCTCGCAACGCCGACACTGACTGGCGTGGCCAGCGGCGCAGCAACGAGACACACCAGTCGAGTACCGATCCGGATGCACGCCTGTTCAGGAAGAGCAAGCAAAGCGGGGCCATCCTCGCTTACCAAGGACACATTCTCATGGAGAACCGCTCGGGCCTGGTGGTGGGTGCCGTGGTGAGCCATGCCGACGGCTTTGCCGAACGCGCGAGCGCCCTGCGCTTGCTTGATTGTGTACCGGGCCGCCATGCCAAGACGCTGGGCGCCGACAAGGGTTACGACATGCGCGACTTCGTTGGCGATTGCCGGGCACGCAAGGTGACGCCGCACGTGGCACGCAACGACACCCGCCAAGGCGGCAGCGCGATCGACGGCCGCACCTCGCGGCATGCCGGCTACCGGATCAGCCAAGTCATCCGCAAACGCATCGAAGAGCACTTCGGTTGGGGCAAGACGGTGGGCCGGATTCGGCAGACGGTGTATCGCGGCATCCGGCGCGTCGATCAGCACTTCAAGCTGACGATGCTCGCCAGTAACCTGACTCGCATGGCTCGAATACTGACGGTGGCGTCGCCCCGAGTTGCGCAATAAGCCGCCTGAGCGGGGCCGACGTGCGTCGGCATGCCGGCTGGCATGTCCACCAGCCGGGAGATTTGCATGGTGCTGCTGTAATTCACCGCTTGATCGCACGTGAAATCCTTTTAACCAGCGCTCCGGTTGTCATGACGGAGGGCTTTTCAACAGCCTGTTAGGGAGGGCCGTCAGATGAGGAATCTTTCCGGCAAGGTGGCGGCAATCACGGGCGCGGGCTCCGGCATGGGGCGCAGCCTCGCCGTCGGGCTCGCGCGGCGCGGCTGCCATCTCGCGCTGGGCGACATCGACGAGAGCAGCCTCGCGCAGACCGTCGCGATCTGCGCGGCGCACGGCGTGAAGATCACGTCGCAGCGGCTCGACGTCGCGTCGCGCGACGCGGTGTTCGACTGGGCGCGCAAGACGCGCGATGCGCACGGCAAGGTCAACCTCGTCTTCAACAACGCGGGCGTGTCGCTCGCGGCGCCCGCCGAGACGGCGCGAATCGAAGACTTCGAATGGATCATGGGGATCAACTTCTGGGGCGTCGTGCACGGCACCCAGGCGTTCCTGCCGTATCTGCGCGAATCGGGCGACGGCCACGTGGTCAACACGTCGAGCCTGTTCGGCCTCGTCGCGATGCCGACGCAAAGCGCGTACAACGCGACGAAGTTCGCGGTGCGCGGCTTCACCGAGGCGCTGCGCATGGAGCTCGAGCTCGAAGGTGCGCCGGTGGGCGTGACCTGCGTGCATCCGGGCGGCGTCGCGACCAACATCGCCACCGCGTCGCGGATCGATTCGAGCATCGCGACGCTGACCGGTCAGGATGTCGAAACGCATCGCCGCGCGGCGAACCGGCTCATCAACGCGACGACGCCCGAGGCAGCCGCGCGCCAGATCATCGCGGGCGTCGAGCGCAACGCGCGGCGCGTGCTCGTCGGCGCCGACGCGCGCCGCGTCGACAAGCTCGCGCGCCTGTTCGGCGCCGCGTACCAGGTCTTCGTGCTGCGCTTCGTGCGCAAGTCGCGCGCGCGCAACCTCGCGCGGCAACAGGCTGCGGCACGGCCCGCCCCCGTTACTATCAGCAAGGACCCCGCATGAGCTCGACGACAGACTGGAACGCCGCGCGCACGCCCGACGAGCGCGCGCCGCATGCGGCAACGGGCGGCGCCGCCCGCGCCACGACCGACTTCGACGTGCTGATCGTCGGCGCCGGCCTGTCCGGCGTCGGCGCCGCGTACTACCTGCGCGAGCGCTGCCCGGACGCGACGTATGCGATCCTCGAAAGCCGCGCGACGATGGGCGGCACGTGGGACCTGTTCCGCTACCCCGGCATTCGTTCGGATTCCGACATGTTCACGCTCGGCTTCAGCTTCCGGCCGTGGCACGGCGACAAGGCGATCTCGGACGGCCAGACGATCCTCGACTACATCAGGGACACCGCGCGCGCATACGGCATCGACAAGACGATCCGCTTCAGCCACAAGGTGACGGCCGCGAGCTGGGATTCGACGAGCGCGCGCTGGACGGTGCGCGTGCAGCGCGCCACAGGCGACGCGCAGCACGAGGAAGCGGTCTACACGTGCCGCTTCCTCTACATGTGCAGCGGCTACTACGATTACGACGAAGGCCACGCGCCGAGCTGGCCGGACATGGACGCGTACCAGGGCCGCATCGTGCATCCGCAGCACTGGCCGGGCGATCTCGACTACAGGGACAAGCGCGTCGTCGTGATCGGCAGCGGCGCGACCGCGGTGACGCTCGTGCCGTCGATGGCGGCCGACGCGCGCCACGTGACGATGCTGCAGCGCTCGCCGACCTACATCGTGTCGCTGCCCGCGCGCGACGTGATCGCGGACGCGCTGCGCCGCTGGCTGCCGTCGGGGCTCGCGCACCGGCTCGTGCGGCTGAAGAACGTGCTGCTGACGATGTACTTCTATAACCTCGCGCGCCGCCGCCCGGACGCGACGAAGAAATTCATCCTCCGCGCGGCGGGCAAGCAGCTCGGCCCGCAGTTCGACGTGAACAAGCATCTGACGCCGCGCTACAAGCCGTGGGACCAGCGCCTCTGCCTCGTGCCGAACGGCGATCTCTTCAAGGCGATCCGCGCGGGCCGCGCGTCGATCGCCACCGACGAGATCGAGCGCTTCACGCCGGGCGGCCTGCGCCTGAAGAGCGGCCAGCGCCTCGAGGCCGACGTGATCGTCACCGCGACGGGCCTGAAGGTGAAGATGCTGGGCGGCGCGGCCGTGACGGTAGACGGAACGGCCGTCGACCTGTCGCAGACGGTGTCGTACAAGGGGATGATGTACAGCGGCGTGCCGAATCTCGCGTCGTCGTTCGGCTACACGAACGCATCGTGGACGCTGAAGGCCGAGCTGATCGCGCAATACGTGTGCCGGTTGCTCGAGCACATGCGCACGCACGGCTACGACGTCTGCGTGCCGCGGCTCGCGCCCGGCGGCATGGAGCTCGAACCCGCCGTCGACCTGACGTCGGGCTATATCCAGCGCGCCGCCGGCGTGCTGCCGAAGCAGGGCACGAAAAAGCCGTGGAAGTCCTACCAGAACTACGCGCGCGATTTCGCCACATTCAGGTTCGGCCCGCTCGCCGACGGCGCGATGCAGTTCGAGCGCCGCCGCCCGGCGCTCGCCGAACGTGACGCCCCCCATCAGCCCGCCTATGAAGGAAGGTGATCCCGATGATAATCAAGCTGTTCCATTTTCTCGTCTATGCGTTCGTCGCGCTCTTTGCGTTCACGCTGTTCACCGCGTATCGCATCAAGAAGATGTTTCCGCCCGAGGGCAAGTTCGTCGACGTCGGCGCGGACCGCCTGCATTACGTCGAATACGGCGAAGGCCCGCCGATCGTGTTCGTGCACGGCCTCTGCGGCCAGTTGCGCAACTTCGCGTATCTGGACCTGCAGCGGCTCGCGAAATCGCATCGCGTGATCCTCGTCGACCGCCCCGGCTCCGGCCGCTCGACGCGCGGCCCGCGCTCGAGCGCGAACGTCTATGCGCAGGCGCGCACGATCGCGATGTTCATCGCGACGCTCGGCCTCGACAAGCCGGTCGTCGTCGGCCACTCGCTCGGCGGCGCGATCTCGCTCGCGCTCGCGCTCGACCATCCGCAGGCCGTGAGCCGGATCGCGCTGATCGCGCCGCTCACGCACACCGAGACCGAGCCGCCCGGCCCGTTCCGCGGCCTCGCGCTGCGCTCGTCGCTCGTGCGCCGCTTCGCGTCGTTCACGCTCGGCATTCCGGTATCGATTCTGCAAAGCCGCAAGGCGATCGAGCTGATCTTCGCGCCGGAAGCGGTGCCGCACGACTTCGGCGTGAAGGGCGGTGGCCTGCTGGGGCTGCGCCCGCATGCGTTCTATTCGGCGTCGTCGGATCTCGTCGCCGCGCCGGAGGATCTGCCCGACATGGAAAGCCGCTATGCGGCGCTGACCGTGCCCGTCGACGTGCTGTACGGCCGCGGCGACCAGATCCTCAACTGGCAGCGTCACGGCGAAGCGCTGAAGAAGCGGCTCGACGCGGTCAATCTGACGGTCGTCGACGGCGGCCACATGCTGCCCGTCACGCAGCCCGCGCAGACGACGGACTGGCTGCTCGACGTCGCCGGCAAGCCGGTGGCCGCCGCGCCCGAGCGCCTGACCGAAAGCGCGGAAAGCTGAATCGGCGGTTGACGACGGCAGGCTTCGCGACGCGCGCCGCCTTTTGTGCGGCGCGTTTTTTTTGATCGGGCGGCCGCCGTCGCGCGCCCACGCCGCGGCGGAATCGCCTCGCAACCATGCGGCAATCCACCGCATGCGCATTCCGCCCCTCCACCGCGAATCGGACTTGCGGCGACGAACGGCCGCTGCGCAAATCCGCCTAGGGAATTGCCCTTGTGCGACGCTCGAATGCTCAAGAAAATGTGGCATTGCACGATAACCCGAATAACCGTCGCCTCCGCGTGAGCTGAAACATTCGCGCGGCGGCGGACGAAACGACGGTCCGATCGAACGGCGTGCGCACACCGCGACGCCGCCGGTCCGATCACCCGACAGGCTTCCCCGACGTCATGCGCAAGCGTTCGACCTCCTTCGCGACTCGTCACCTGCAGTCATGGATGCAGCGCCTGATGTCGCCGACGGGCGTAATCGTTTGCGGCGTGCTGCTGCTCACGCTGATCTGGCTGTTCTGCGCGCGCGTGCTGTACGAATCGCGCAATGACGCATACCTGCATGCGGTCGAAAACGCGCACAATCTCGTGCTGCTGCTCGAACGTGACATCGCGCGCAACATCGAGCTCTACGATCTGTCGCTGCAGGCGGTCGTCGACGGCGTCAACGATCCGCGCATCATGGCGCTCGATCCCGCGATACGCAGCAAGGTGCTGTTCGACCGCGCGGCCACCGGCAAGTATCTCGGCACGATCTACGTGATGAACGAGCGCGGCGACGTCGTGCTCGACTCGCATTTCCCGCTTCCGCCACCCGTCGCCAATTTCGCGTATCGCGACTATTTCGTCTATCAGCGCGACCATCCGCAAGGCGGCCTCTACATCAGCAAGCCGTATGCGGCGCGCCTGCGGCACGGCGCGCTGACGGTCGCGCTGAGCCGGCGCATCACGCGCGCCGACGGCTCGTTCGGCGGCATCGTCGTCGGCACGCTCAGCATCGATTACTTCCGCGCGCTGCTCGACGGCCTGTCGGTCGGGCCGGACGGCACGGCGTCGGTCTTCGAGACCAACGGGACGTTGATCACGCGCCTGCCGTTCGATCCGAAGATGGTCGGGCGCAGCGTCGCCAACTCGGCCCTCTACGCGCATGCGAGCGCCGACGACGAAGGCGTGTTCACCGGCGTCGCGTCGATCGACAGCGTGCGGCGGCTCTACGTGTACAAGCGGCTGCCGGGGCTGCCGATCGTCGTCAACGTGTCGCCCGCCGAGCGGCACGTCTTTCTGCAGTGGCGCATCCGGGCGCAGCGGCTCGTCGCGCTGATGCTCGCGTTCGGCATCGTGATCGTCAGCGGCACCGCGCTGCTGTCGCGCGAGCTGCGCTGGCGGCGGCACGCGGAGCTGCGCCTGCAGCGCCTCGCGCGCACCGATGCGCTAACGGGCCTCGGCAACCGCCGGGCGTTCGACGAGAACCTGCGCAGAGAATGGGCGCGCGCGCTGCGCACCGGCCGGCCGCTGTCGCTGCTGTTCGTCGACATCGATCAGTTCAAGGACTACAACGACGGCTACGGCCACCAGGCGGGCGACGGCGTGCTGCGCGAAGTCGGCCGCTGCCTCGCGCTGAACGTGCGCCGCGCGGTCGACGACGTCTCGCGCTACGGCGGCGAGGAGTTCGTGATCACGCTGCCGGACACCGACGCGAAAAGCGCGACCGCGATCGCCGAGCACATTCGCCGCGCGGTCTACGACCTCGACATCCAGCACGCGAAAAGCCCGTATGCGCGCGTGACCGTCAGCATCGGCCTCGTCACGTCGCACGAGCACGTCGCGCACTCCGACACGACGCTCGTCAAGATGGCCGACGCCGCGCTGTACCAGGCGAAGTCGACGGGCCGCAACCGCGTCTGCGGCGCGCGGCACGCTTGAGTTGGCACGCTTGAGTTGACACGCTTGAACCTGCGCGGCGGCCGCGCCGCTTCACGGCTCGCGATCGCGCCCGGAAGGAACCGCGGCCGCGCGATCCGGTCATTCGTATACGCTATCGCTTTGTCCACCCTCGAGACCTCCGCCCTGAACCATGCGAGTCGGCCGCCCCGTTCCCGCCCTCCCCCAACCCGTCTGCGACTACTGCGGCGCGAAAGCGCTGCTCGCGCGCTTCGGCGACGACGCGTATCCCTATCGCGAAGATCACGGCGAGCTGTGGATCTGTCCGCCGTGCGACGCGTGGATCGGCGTGTTTCCGCGCAGCCGGCGCCACGTGCCGCTCGGCCGGCTCGCGAACGCCGAGCTCAGGCACGCGAAATCCGAATTGCATGCGGCGCTCGAGCCGCTCGTCGCCGCGAAGATGCGGCGCGACGGCTGCAACGCGTTCGAGGCGCGCGCGAAGGGAATCCGCTGGCTCGCGACGCAACTGGGGCTCGACGCCGCGGCAAGCACGATTCACGCGTTCGATCTCGACGCATGCCGGAATGCGCTGCGGCTCGTCGAGCAATTCATGTCCCGCAAATCCCCACCCGCGAATTCGTAATACGGATTCGCCGCGCCCATTTCGCCCCGAACGCCTTCCGTCGATTGACTGACAACCGTCTTAATCGAATTCGAGCCGAACGAATTACGCCCCTAAATTTTTTAGATCCAATCAAAAAAAGTTTGACGCTCTGATTTTTTCCTTGCTATCTTTTCGCAGACAAATGCCGCGAGGGCGCGCGGCACAAGCACTATCCGACATCATCCTGACTGAATTCTTCCAATTCAATTACGTTATTGGTGAGGGGCGGCATTCAAATCACGAAGAAACCGCAGTGAATTTCCGGGCCATCGATTAATTCCCGATTAACTGGCAATCCAATGCCATTCATTGCGAATCGGAAATACCGAAAATCGCTCGATTAACTGCGGATACGCGGTCTTTCGCGCGCCATATGAATTGGATTCCTAAGCATTTGAAGAACGGCCGGCGTGAAACGCGCGGACTCGCCCGACGCGGACCGCGCCGCCGCTGAAGCCCAACGAAGGGAGGAAATCATGTCGCCGTGAACGTCTGCCTCGCCGCATCGCCGTGCATCGGCTGCGCGCCGCGCGTCCCTACCCGTCGGAGCGCGTCGCCGCATCCGTTCTTCATCGTTTTCTTGGGGCTCCAAAATGCAGAGAACTCAGCATGTCAACCGGCTATTCTCGAAACGCTTCGCGCTGTCGCTGCTACCGCTGGCGATTGCCGCCACGTTGTCCCCGCTCGTCGCGCACGCGGCCCCCGACTGGGCGCCGACCCGCACCGACGCCTTCCTGATCGCGCGCGCGAGCGCCGCGGCCGCATCGCAAACGCTCGCGAAGACCGCGCCGAGCTATGCGCTCAACGTGATCGGCACGCCCGAGCTCACCGATACGAACGTCACGCCGCTCGAGCTGAGCCAGCCGCTGCACGTGACCATCGTGCTGAAGAGCCGCAACGAAGCGCAACTCGACGCGCTCGTGCGCGAAGTGAACCAGCCCGGCAGCGCGAACTATCGCAAGTACCTGACGCCCGAGCAGTTCAACGCGCGCTTCGCGCCGACCGACGATCAGGTGCGGGCCGTCGTCGCGCACCTGAAGGCGAACGGCTTCGGCAACATCACGGTATCGGCGAACAACAAGCTGATCTTCGCGCAAGGCAACGCGTCGAACGCGGAGCGCGGCTTCCATACGACGCTCAAGCGCTTCAACTACCGCGGCAAGGCGGTCTATGCGAACGACTCGGCCGCGCTGGTTCCCGCATCGCTGAGCCCGTTCGTCGAATCGGTGCTAGGGCTGCAGAGCGCGGCCGTTCCGCATCGGCTGATCCATCGCGGCACGCCGGCCGACGCGCGCATCCAGACCGACACGATCACGAAGAACGCGACGGCGAGCGGCTCGCAGGTCGGCCATCAGCCGACCGATTTCGCGCAGATCTACGACGCGAGCGGCCTGCCCGCCGCGACCAGCACGACGGTCGGGATCATCACGTGGGGCGACATGACGCAGACGATCGCCGACCTGAACACGTTCACGCAGAACGCGGGCCTGCCGACCGTCAACACCGCCGTCGTCGCGGGCAGCGCGGGCACGCTCGCGAACGACGGCGATCCGAGCGAATGGGATCTCGACAGCCAGACGATCATCGGCACCTCGGGTGGCGTGAAGCAACTGATCTTCTATGCGGCCGTCAACGGCGACAGCAACGACAGCGGCCTCACGAATGCGACGCTGACCGCCGCATACAACAAGGCCGTCACCGACAACGTCGCGAAAGTCATCAACGTATCGCTCGGCGAGGACGAAGCGGCCGCGAATTCGGACGGCTCGCTCGCCGCGAACGACGCGGTGTTCAAGCAGGCGGTCGCTCAAGGGCAGATCTTCTCGGTGTCGTCCGGCGACGCGGGCGTCTATCAATGGTCGACTTCGCCGTACGGCTCGCCCGGCTACGTCGGCACCTACAGCGGCGGCAAGGTGACGACGAAGATCAATCTGGCGAAGTACAGCGTGTCGTCGCCGGCGAGTTCGCCGTACGTCGTCGCGGTCGGCGGCACGACCCTGTCGACGAGCGGCACGACGACCTGGGCGGGCGAGACCGTCTGGAACGAAGGGCTCGCCTACGCGGACGTCAGCAGCAGCGGCCAGCCGCTCGACAATGCGGTGCGGCTGTGGGCGACGGGCGGCGGCGTCAGCGGCTACGAAGCGGCGCCGAGCTGGCAGACGGCCGCGCTCGGCAGCTCGGTGACGAAGCGCGTCGTGCCGGACGTCGCGTTCGACGCCGCGCAGGCGACGGGCGCGTATCTCGTGATCAACGGCCAGGCGAATCAACTGGTCGGCGGCACGAGCCTCGCGTCGCCGATCTTCGTCGGCGGCTGGGCGCGCGTCGAATCGGCGAACGCCAACAGCCTCGGCCTGCCGACGTCGGCGTTCTACCAGGGCCTGCCGGGCAACCCGTCGCTCGTCCACGACGTGACGTCGGGCAACAACGGCTACAACAGCTACGGCTACAGCGCGAAGTCCGGATGGGATGACGACACCGGCTTCGGCAGCCTCGACTTCGCGAAGGTCAGCGCGAGCTCGGTCAAGTAGCGGGCGGGAATCGCCGCGCGTCGCCCGCTCGGGACGCGCGGCGGGGCCGAGTCGTGGCCGTATCGGCATCGGGGATGGGTGCCGGTGCGGTGGGCGGCGGATGTCGGTTGCCGCTGGTTGCCGGCGCGCGCGCAGCGATCGATCAACGTGCCGGCCACGTGAACGCGAGAACGCCAAGGCGGCCGGCAAAGCGATGCCGAACGGTCGGTCGAAGCCGCGTCTACCTCACGCTCCTTTGCGAATCGAGCCGTTTTCGTGCGATATCGCAACGCACGCGACACATTCGAGTTCGCACTGCATATCGACATGTCGACGTCCGACGCAATGCCTTGGCGATACCCGAATGTTCCGCAGTCCCGGCGCAGCCCGTTACGTCGACCGGAACGTCACGTAGCGAAACGGGAACACGCTCTTTGCGGTCTCGCAGAAAATCCGACTTTCCAGGCCAATCTCGAACGATTAATCGATGATTTGATATTTTTTATACATTAAAGAAGGCGAACTCTACAAAATAATCAATGGTACGAAAATTGCGTCGACGGCTGGCATCGTGATTTATCTGGGAGCCTGTCATGCAAAAACTGTTCAATCAATCGGCCATCGCAATCGGCGTTTCCGCACTCCTCGTCCTGTCGGGCTGCGGCTCGGTCGACGGCCCGTCGTCGCCGTCCAGCGGCGTCAAGCCCACTACCGTCGGCAATACGGGGACGTCGGGCACGTCCGGCACCTCGGGTTCGGGCGGCACGTCCGGATCGTCGGGTTCGGGCACTTCCGGGACTTCCGGGACTTCCGGGACTTCCGGGACTTCCGGGACTTCCGGGACTTCCGGGACTTCCGGGACTTCCGGGACTTCCGGGACTTCCGGGACTTCCGGGACTTCCGGCACTTCGGGTACTTCGGGTACTTCGGGTACTTCGGGTACTTCGGGTACTTCGGGTACTTCGGGTACTTCGGGTACTTCGGGTACTTCGGGCACTTCGGGCACTTCGGGCACTTCGGGCACTTCGGGCACTTCGGGCACTTCCGGCACTTCCGGCACTTCCGGCACTTCCGGCACTTCCGGCACTTCCGGCACTTCCGGGACTTCCGGGACTTCCGGCACTTCCGGCACTTCCGGGACTTCCGGGACTTCCGGGACTTCCGGGACTTCCGGGACTTCCGGGACTTCCGGGACTTCCGGGACTTCCGGGACTTCCGGGACTTCCGGGACTTCCGGGACTTCCGGGACTTCCGGGACTTCCGGGACTTCCGGGACTTCCGGGACTTCCGGGACTTCCGGGACTTCCGGGACTTCCGGGACTTCGGGCACTTCCGGGACTTCGGGCACTTCGGGCACTTCGGGCACTTCCGGCACCTCCGGCACCTCCGGCACCGCCTCCTCCCCGCTCGGCAACATCCTCTCGCAGACCGGCAACCTGATCACCGCGACGGGCACCGTCGTCTCCGCCACCGGCAACCAGATCTCCGGCACGTCGGTGCCGGGCGTCAACGGCGCGACGACCACGAACCTCGGCAACGCCGTCAGCTCGCTCGGCAACGGCGTCCAGACGCTCGGCAACGGCACCGTCGCCGGCCTCGGCACGCTCGGCACGTCGACGAACCCGCTCGGCCCGACGCTCACGTCGACGTCCGGCGTCGTATCGGACGTCGGCAACGCGGTCTCGTCGCTCGGCCGCGTCGTGACGAGCATCGGCACCGGCCCCCTCGCGCCGCTCGCGCCCGTCACGTCGCCGCTCGGCGGCGTGGTCGGCACGCTCGGCAGCACCGTCACGCAGGTCGGCTCCGGCCTGAACAACGTGCTCACGAGCGCGCCCGTCCAGCAGCTCGAAACCGGCGTCAGCTCGATCATCAACCCGATCACGAACGCCGTATCCGGCACGACGCAGACGATCGGCACCGCGACCGGACTCGGCGCGCCCGTCAACAATCTGCTGGCCACCGTCGGCAACGGGCTGAACGCGGCCAGCGCGAAGGTGTCGGGCTCGACGAACAACCAGGTGGTCCAGGCGGTCGGCGGCGTCGTCAGCCAGCTCGGCAACACGGTCACGAGCGTCGGCGGCCTGCTGACGGGCGGCACGACCAATCCGCTCGCGCCGATCACCGGCGTGCTGTCCGGCGGCTCGACCAACCCGCTTGCGCCGATCACGGGCGCCGTCGGCTCGCTTAGCGCCACGCTCGGCGTCAACGCGGGTCTCACGGCGGGCGCGACGCAGCCGGCGGGCACGGCGACGAATCCGCTCGCGCCCGTCACCGGCCTGCTCGGCGGCCTGTCGGGTTCGGCGGGCGGCAATGCGACGGCCGGCCTGAGCGCCGTGCTCGCGCCCGTCACGAACCTCGTCGGCTCGCTGAGCGCCGGCGTGCACGGCACCGTCGCGGCCACGCCGCCCGCGACGGCCACCGGTTCGACGACGACCGCGCCCGTCACGGGCGTCGTCGGCAGCCTGACCGGCAGCACGACCGCGAGCGGCTCGTCGACGACGAACCTGCTCGCGCCCGTGACCAACCTGCTCGGCGGGCTGCTCGGCGGCGTGTCGGGCAAGTAGGCGCAGGCAAGCCGAACGGCGCGGCGGCCGGGCCCAATCATTCCAAACGCCCGGCCGCCCGCCGTCCATGTCATGACACGGGGGATGACATGCAATCCACTCTCGACAGCGTCGCGAACGCGCAAGAACGGCCACCGCGTTCGGCGACGCCATTTTCGATCGGCCTCGCCGGCATCGCGGCGGGGCTCGTCACGCTGTGGGCGTCGCGCGGCGCGGCCGCGCTGACGGGCGCCGAGCGCAGCCTGCTCGCGTGCGCGGCGATCATCGCGACGATCGGCGCGTATGAGCTCTTCATCGCGCGCGTCCATCTGCGGCCGAGCGCCGGCCTCGCGAATCGCGCGTTGCGGCCGCTCAGCGTCGCGCGCGTGTCGCTGCGGCTCGCCGCGCTCGCGTCGGTCTACGCGGGCATCGCGCTCGTCTACTGGCTGCTGCCCGAATATCACGGCGCGTTCTACCAGCCGTTCTGGTCGCTCGTCGGCATGCTCGCGCCGTGCGTCGCGCTCGCCGCGCCGTTCTATTTCGGCTGGATGGACCGGCGCATGCGCGACGCCGACGACGCCTATCTGTGCTGGGGCCGGTGGCTCTTGCGCGGACAGCGCCCCGCCGACTGGCGGCCGATCCGCGAGATGCTCGCCGGCTGGGCCGTGAAGGCGTTCTTCCTGCCGCTGATGGTCGTCTATCTGTCGACGGACGCCGAGCGCATCGGCGCGTCGTTCGCGAGCGCTGCCAGCGCGCCGTTCTCGCTCGCGACGTTCCGCTTCATGTACGACCTGTCGTACACGATGGACCTGATGTTCGGCGCGGTCGGCTATCTGTGCACGTTCCGCCTGCTCGATTCGCACGTGCGCAGCGCCGAGCCGACGACGCTCGGCTGGCTCGCCGCGCTGATCTGCTATCAGCCGTTCTGGTCGCTGATCGCGAACAACTACATTCACTACGAAGGCTCGATGTTCTGGGACAACTGGCTGCTGTCGGTGCCCGTGATCCGCTTCGCGTGGGGCGTGGTCATCGTCGTGCTGCTGCTCTGCTATGCGTTGTCGACGATCTCGTTCGGGCTGCGCTTCTCGAACCTGACGAACCGCGGCATCATCACGTCCGGCCCGTACCGGTTCACGAAGCATCCCGCGTATCTCGCGAAGAACCTGTCGTACTGGATGATCTCGGTGCCGTTCGTCGAGCCGCTCGGATGGCGCCTCGCAATCATGCATTCGGCGGCGCTCGTCGCGGTGAATCTGCTGTACTGGCTGCGCGCGAAAACCGAGGAACGGCATCTGATGCGCGATCCCGACTATCGCGCGTACGCCGAATGGATCGCGCGGCACGGCATGTTCGCGAAGCTCGGGCGGATAGCCGGATGGGGGCCACGCACGTAACGCCGCCTGCCGGCAGACGACCGGCGAGCGCCGGCCCGCCGCGGCCGCCTCTCCCGCGCGCGATCTTCCGCCACGCGCGCGCCGCCTCCCATCGCCTTCCCCTATTTTTGCCGCCGCCAGCGCCGATTCCCCGCCTTCCGCGCGATCTGCGTAGTGTGGGCTGTCGTACTTTCCCGGCCGAACGGCAACGCTATCCTTCGACGCAGATGCATGGCTCGCGCGTCGATCCATGTTCGACGCCGTCGCCCACGGGCGGCGGCGGCGCCCGCCAACCGGGCCGCCGAGGCGACGGCCGGCCGCGCGAACGCGTCCACGCGCGCGCGGCCCGAGTGAATCAGACGAATCGAGCCGAAACCGCCGTTGTTGCGGCATCGCTCGCTGATTGAAGGCGGTGCCCGCAACCGTTCGAGACCCGACGATGCCAGCCCGCAAGACCCGGCGGTTCGATCCGCAGTTCGACTCGCCATCCGACCACTACGCACCGATGCCACGTATCTCGAAGATACACAGGCTCTGGGCGGCGACGTTCGTCATCGCAGTCGCGAGCGACGTGCTGTCCGGCGCTATCCGCTACTACACGTCGCTCGCGGGCGTCGCGGCGCTCGGCTATCTGCCGAAGGCGCTGATGGTCGCGTGCCTCGGGCTCGCGATCGTCCAGCGGCCGAAGGCGAGCCACGTGCTCGTCGCCGCGTACCTCGCCGCGCAGACGTGCGTGTCGCTCGCGAACGGCGTGAGCCTCAGTGCGGCCGGCTTCTGGATCTGGACGATCGCGCCGATGCTGTTCGGCATCGTGATGCCGCTGCAAGCGCTCGACGAGCTCGAGTCGCGGCGGATGCTCGGCGCGTTCGTCGCGCTCGCGCTGCTGTGCATCGGCGGCGTGCTGCTCAACTATTTCGTGAAGCTGCCGTGGGTAGGCGGCAGCATCGACATCGGCGGCGTCAGCGTGCAACTCGCGAAGTCCTCGTATGTCGGCACCTCGTCGCGGCTGCCCGGCTTCGGCCGCAGCAGCGCGACGACGGGCCTGATGATCGGACTGCTGACGACCTGGATCTTCCCGCGCCTGCGCTCGCGGCTCGCGCTCGCCGCCCTGCTCGCGCTCGCGGCGCTCGGCATCTGGGCGACGACGAACAAGACCACGCTCGTCGCGCTCGCGCTCGTCGTCGCGCTGCATGGCATGCTGCGCACGCGTTCGCTTCGCACGGTGTGCATCTGGACGAGCGCGATCACGATCGCGCTGCCGGTCGCCGGCTGGATCGTGACGCTCGCGAGCACGCAGGATGTCGGCAGCTCGGGCTCGCTGTCGTCGATGCAGGACCGCTTCATCAACACGTGGCCGCTGCTGATCGAAGGGCTGCTGCGCGAGCACCTGATCTGGTTCGGCATCGGGCCGGGCGGATTCGGCTCGGCGGTCGGCTACTACACCGCCGATTTCGGCTTCAACGTCGGCTACGCGGACAACATGGCGCTCTACACGGTCGCGAACTTCGGCGTGATCGGCGCGGCGCTGATCGTCGCCGCATTCGTGCGCCTGATCCTCGCGCTGCCGGCGAACGATCGGCCCGTCTGGCTGATGCTGTGCTTCCTGCTCGTGAGCGGCGTGACGACCGACATCTGCGAGACCACCGGCTGCCTGCTGTTCCTCGGCCTGACGCTGCGCTCGATCAACCTGCACGCGCCGCGGCGCGCGCGCGTCGCAAGCGCGCGCATCGCGTTCGAGCGGCTGCGATACGGCGCGGGCGTGGTCGCGCCGAATGCGCGCTGACGCCCCGATGCGCCGCAAAGGAAACGACGACATGAAGAACCCGACGCCCAACCCGCGCCGCCGGCTGCTCGTCGCGCTCGCCGGTGCGATGCTCGCCGCGCCCGGCCTGCCGCGCGCGGCGACGACCGTCGTGCTGGACGCCGCCCAGGCGAGCGCCGACGCGAAGCGCGGCTATGTCGGCTTGCCGGGCTTCGCCGCCTCGCGCGGGAACACCGGCATCGCCGTGCATGCGATCGACGATACGAAGCTGCTCGACGCGGTGAAGGACGCAGGCTTCTCGTTCGTGCGCGCGGACCTGTTCTGGGAAGCGGTCGATACGCCGCATGGCTGGGATTTCTCGCGATACGACACGCTCGTCGCCGATCTGGCCGAGCGCGGGCTCGGCGCGCTGTTCATTCTCGGCGGCATTCATCGCCTGCACAGCCCGAACCGGCCGCCGACGACGCCCACGCAACTCGCCGCGTTCCGCCAGTACGTGTTCAACGCCGCGCAGCGCTACAAAGGCAAGCCGGTGCGCTTCGAAGTGTGGAACGAGCAGGACCACAAGACCTACTGGCACGGCGAACCGTCGCCCGTCGCTTACCGGAACGTGCTGAAGCTGGCGGTGCAGGCGGTGAAGGCCGCGAATCCCGATGCGATCGTCGCGACGGGCGGCGTGCAGCAAGTCAACCGCACGTTCATCCGCGCGGTCGGCGACATCGCCAGCCCGGCGCAGCCCGCGCCCGATGCGGTCAGCGTGCATCCGTACCGGCAGACCGAACTGGAAACGGTGTTCGCCGACTACGCGGCGCTGCGGCGCGACCTGTCGTCGTACCGGAGCCCGCCGCAGATCTGGGCGACCGAATGGTCGTACCCGAGCTACGGCTACAACTACGTGGCCGACATCGGCGACGGCCATTCGAGCGTCGCGCGCGCGCGCCAGGCGAACTATGCGGTGCGGCTGCTGCTCGCGAACTGGATTTCGCAGATCGGGCTCACGTCGTACTACGACATTCGCGACGACGGCCGCGATCGCAGGAACATGGAGCACAACTTCGGACTCCTCGATGCGGACGACGCGGCGCTGCCCGCGTACGTCGCGGTTCGCCGGCTTTTCTCGTTCACCGGGGATGCCGTGCGCGCCCAGTATTTTCTGGATTCGGACACGCGCTACGTAGTGCTGAAGCTCGACGCCGCGCGCGCGACGAAGTACGTGGTCTGGTGCTACGGCGCGGGCAATGCGATCGGCGTCGATCTGTCGCGGCTGCCCGTCGGCGCCGCCGCGACGGACATATACGGCGCCGGACTCGACGCCGGCAATCGCAGGCGGCTCGACGCGCCGGAAGCGCGCGGGCCGATATTCATCACGATAGGGGCATGAGCGTCGCGCCCGGCTGCCTGGCCGCACCGGGCCGGATTCGCTCGACGCTCGCTGAAGAGGATTGACTGAGAGGATTGCGGCGGCGCGCACCGCAGCCGTCGTCGCCTATCACGGGAAACAACGATGGATCTGAAAGCACAACCGATTTCGGCGACACCGCACGCCAAGCGAAACGACGGGCTCGCAAGCCTATGGTGGAGCGTCGTTCGGCACCGGCGGCTCTTCGCGACGATCGTCGCCATGTTCTTCGCGCTGGGCGTGCTGTACGCGCTCGTCGCCACGCCGCAGTATCGCGCCGAGGCGCTGCTGCGGATCCAGACAAAGCCCGGATCGCCGATCAGCGCGCTGTCGGACGTGTCCGGCACGATCTCGAACGGCCCGTCCGCGAACGACGAGAGCGAGGTGCTGACGTCGCGCGCGATCGTCGGCGCGGCGATCGAGCGAATCGGCGCGAATCTCGAGATCCGCACGCTCGACCATTTCCCGCTCGTCGGCCGCCCGCTCGCGTCGGGCCACGCGAACGACGACAAGCTCGCGTCGCCGTGGCTCGGCCTGTCCGGCTTCGCATGGGGCGGCGAAAAGCTCAAGCTCGGCGAATTCTCGCTGCCGGACGCCGCGCTCGGCGACAAGTTCCGGCTCGTCGCCGGCAACGACGGCCAATGGACGCTCTACGACAAGAAGGACCGCCTGCTCGCGCGCGGCGCACTCGGCGAGAGCGTGCCGTTCACCGTCGCCGTGGACGGCGAACGCGCGCAGGCGGGCCGGATTCGCGTCGACACGCTGCGCGCGCGCTCGGGCATCGCGTTCTCGATCGTCAGGGAGCCGACGCAGCTCGTCTACGACGACGTGATGAAGAAAATGAAGACGGTCGTGTCGAACCGCGATTCGACGCTCGAAGAGCCGTCGATGATGAAGCTCATCTATCAGGCCGACACGCCGCAACGCGTGCAGGAGATGGTCAACGCGATCGTGCGCGTCTATCTCGACCAGGACATCAAGTATCGCGCGGAGAAGGCGCAGCGCAATCTCGACTCGCTGCATGCGCGGCTGCCCGGCCTGAAGCAGGACCTCGAGAAAGCAGAGGACGCGCTGAACCGCTACCGCACGACGACGGGCACGATCGACGTCGATCAGCAAGGCATCGCGCTCATCAACCGGCTGAACTCGCTGTCCGAGCATCAGACCGTGCTGCAGCTCGCACTCGACAACGTGAAGGCGCGCTTCCTGCCCGGCAGCACCACGTATCAGACCGTGCAGACGCAGCTCGATCAAGTGAAGAAGGAGATTCAGCAGACGACGACGGCGGCCAACAAGCTGCCGACCGCGCAGCGGGAATTCGTTCGCCTGTCGCGGCAGGTATCGGTCGCGACGCAGCTCTACACGAGCGTGCTGACCAACGCGCAGCAGCTCGAGATCGCCGTCGCCAGCACGACGCCCGGCGTGAGCGTCGTCGACTGGGCGAACAAGCCGTACAAGAAGGCATGGCCGCAACGCGGCATCGTGGTGCTCGGCGCGCTGCTCGGCGGGCTGTTCGCGGGCCTCGCCGCCGCCTACCTGCTCGCGCGCCATCGCGACGAGCTGAGCGGCCCGCAGTCGATCGCGGACGTATCGGACATCCCGTGCGTCGCGGTCGTCGCGCCGTCCGCGGCGTCGCTCGCGCTCGACGACGATCGCTCCGGCAAGGCGCGCGCGACGGTGAAACCGCTCGCCGCGCAATGCCCGAACGATCCGGGCGTCGAAGCGCTGCGCGCGCTGCGCACGAGCCTGCGCGCAGCGCTCGCGCACGACGGCCGCGGCTGCGGCAAGGTGCTCGTGTTCGCCGGCCCGACGGCGGGCGTCGGCGGCAGCTTCGTCGCGTCCAATCTCGCCTATCTGTTCGCCGACGCAAACGCATCGGTGCTCTTCGTCGACGCGGACATGCGCGGCGGCTCGCACAATCCGCTCGGGGTAGGCCGCAACGGCGGCGCGATCGGTCTCGCGAACGTGCTCGAAGGCGGACAGCCGCTCGAGAAGGCGATCGTCAGGCTCGGCAAGGGCAAGCTGTCCGTGATGACGCCCGGCACGCTGACCGGCCCGAATCCGGGCGAACTGCTCGAACGCGCGGAATTTCCGCAGTTGCTCGCGGCGCTGCGCACGCGCTACGACTTCGTGATCGTCGACGCCCCGCCCGTTCTCCCGTACAGCGACACGCTGTCGATCGCCGCGCAGGACTGCGACGCGGTGCTGCTCGTGTCGCGCGGCAGGACGACGCGCGCGTCGGAGCTCGAAACGGCGTTGCAGCGCCTCGACAGCGTCGGCGCGAAAATCGCCGGCCACGTCTTCAACGCATACGTCGTGCCGCCGCATCCGCCCCGCACATCGCTGCGCGACGATTGGCGCGAAATCGTCGCGCGCTGGACGAAGCCTCGCGGCCCTCGCCGGCCGGTGCAAGTGGAGCGGACGTTCAGGCCGGCGAAGAGCGCGGTCGCGAAGGCCACCCGCAACTGAATGCAGCCGCTCCTGTTTCGTCGGATTCCAAATCAACAAACACAAAGAAGCACACGAAGAATCAATCACCAGAAAAACCGGATGTTTAAAAACCTCCGGTTTTTTATTGGTTCAAGCGTTCATCTCACCGATGCGCGCCGCGCACGAGCCGACATCGTCCGCGCAGGCCGCAAAAGCCCGTCACACTGGCTCTCTACACTTTTCGACACTACGGCATTCGCCGTTTCGGAGCGTGTCATGGGCGTCCTCCAATCCTCACGCCGAGTAGGCAAAATACCCGAAAGCCACTATTTATCTCTCGACTTCGAACATTCTCGGCGATCGCTTCGGAATTTTGAGATAGGTTTATCTCAATTTAACCTAAAATAGAGTTTTCCCTGATCGGAGAACCCACCATGAAGCGCCTAGCCGCGGTCGCCATGAGCGTGACACAATCCATTAGCATTCCTATTCATTATCCGGCGGTGCCAGCGATATTGCTTGTGCTGCTGCTCTGCGCTTGCGGCGGCGGCGGAGACCAGAGCAAGGTCAACGCCGCCGCCTCGCCCGCGAACGGCATCGTCGTGCCGGCCTCCGGCACGTCGCCGGCCGGCGCGTCGTCCGGCGCGGCCGCGCCCGCATCCGGCGCTTCGTCGCCTTCGGAAACGGCTTCGGTGCTGCCGTTCTTCGGCGTGAACGGCCATTACGTCGACGGCGGCATCTACGCGTCGGTCCCGCTCGCCACTCAGGCAAGCCATCTCGCCGGGCTCGGCATGAGCGTCTATCGACAGGACGCGTACATTCCGGATCACATCGATGCGCTCGCATCGACAGCCATCCCCGGCCTCGGTTCCCGCATCACGGTCCTGCCGATGATCGAGGCGCATCCCTGGGCCGATCCGTCGCTGAACGGGCAGCAGCCGACCGAAGCGAGCGCCTACGCGTATGCATACAAGCTGTCCGTCTACGCGGCGAAGAAACTCGCAGGCATCCCGATGGTGGAGTTCGGCAACGAGTACGACATCGACAGCCACAACGCGCCGATCCAGGGCGACGGCATCAATGTTTCGGACTACGACAATTCTACCTTTCCGATCTGGCGCGGCGCGCTCAGAGGCGCGCTCGACGGCTGGCGTTCGGTCGACACGAACCGCACGACGAAGCTGATCGCGAACGCGACGTCGGGCGCCCTGCATTTCGGTTTCCTCGACGGCCTGATGACGGGCACGCAGCCCGACGGCACGACCGGTCATCCAAAAATCACGCCTGACGTGCTTCAGTGGCACTGGTATTCGAATGGCGGTGATTTCGAAAGCGCGCTCGGCAAGACCGGCCGATACAACGTGCTGGCGCGGCTGAAGGAGCGATACAACCTGCCGATCGTCATCACCGAGATCGGCGTGAACACGGACAACTCGGACGCGCAGATCGCCGCGTACATCGCGAAAACAATCCCTGAGCTGGTTGCGGCGAAAGCGGCCTACAACGTCATCGGCTTCAACTGGTATGAGCTTTACGACGATCGCAGCGGCACTTACGGCTTGCTGACGAACAGCGCTCAGGAAAAGCCGCGCTACGGGCTCATGCGCGCGGCGATCGCCGGCGCCGTGCCGAACTGACCGGCGGCCGCGCCGAAAAGCGCAGCACGCTTGTAACCGATCGGTAACGCGTGCTTCCGCTTTTCAGGTGCACGGCCGAGTCTGTCCGCGCACGGCCAGCGCGCGCGGCTCTCGTCCGCGCGCGCCGCCGCGCCGAACGCGGCCCGTCGCCGCAGTTACCTTTGATTACAACGCCGCCGTTGCGCGCCATATGCGGTTCATACAATGCAATGGCCCAAACAACGTTTAGGAAGAGGCGAAAATGAAAGGTATTCGTTTGGTCACACTGACTGCTACGGGACTGTTCGTGTTGATGTCGTCGGTCGCGCACGCGGCGGGCGGCGGCCACGGCGGCGGCATGGGCGGCATGGGTGGTGCCGGCGGCAATGCTGGCGGCATGTCGGCGGGTCATATGAGCAGTTCAGGCATGACGAACACGAACGGCTTCGATTCGGGCGACCGCGACAAGGGTTTCGCGCGCGCGTCGGACCGCGCGTCCACGCACTCGAACCTCGCGGATGCGCAATCGGGCCGCACGCGCTCGCATGCAACGACGCATACGACTCACCAGCGCCATCTCGGCAAGCACCTGGCTGTCGGCAAGGCAAGCTGATCGATTCGCAGCACGCGATGTCGATGACGAGGGCGCCGCTGGCGCCCTCGTTGTTTTGGGCGTTCGACGTTCACATCGCACCGATGGGCCCGCACTACGGCCCAGCCGAATCTCCCGACCTCTCCCACCTTCCCTCGAACCGCTCGTTCCGTACGCCAGATGGGCGCAGACGCGCGATCGCCATCCCGTACCGCCTCCGTGCACCAACTACGATTCTCGAATACCCCTCCCCGCTATACGAACACGCAGGTTGTTATATACTCCCCCCCGGTATTTTTGAGGAACAGCGATGAGCCACACCATCCGCGAAAAACAGAAGCTGCTGAACCGCGTGCGTCGCATCAAGGGGCAGGTCGAAGCGATCGAGCGCGCGCTCGAGGAGGAATCCGGTTGCAGCGAAGTGCTGCAACGGATCACGAGTTGCCGCGGCGCAATGAACGGCCTGCTGGCCGTCGTGCTCGAGGACCACATCCGCACGCACCTCGTCGACGCGGACACGAGCGACGATCACGAAGGCAGCGCGGCTGAGCAGTTGATCGATGTGGTCCACAGCTATTTCAAATAAGCGGAGCGATCCATGAGCGAATTCGAAGACGTCGCGTTCGGCGCAGGTCACGATCATATTTTCCTCGGCGCGGCGCACGAGCAGAACGAACGCAGGACCTGGACCGTCATCGCGCTGTGCGCGGCGATGATGGTCGCGGAGATCGTCGGCGGCACGCTGTTCGGCTCGCTCGCGCTCGTCGCGGACGGCCTGCACATGTCGACCCATGCGGGCGCGATGCTGATCGCGGCGCTCGCGTACACGTATGCGCGCCGGCACGCGAACGACGCGCATTTCGTGTTCGGCACGGGCAAGCTCGGCGACCTGGCCGGCTTCACGAGCGCGATCGTGCTCGCTATGATCGCGCTGCTCATCGCATACGAAGCGATTGCGCGGTTCCTGTCGCCCGTTCCGATCCACTTCGACGAAGCGATTCCGATCGCCGTGCTCGGCCTGCTCGTGAATCTCGCGAGCGTGTGGCTGCTGAGCGGCGATCATCATGGCCATGCGCATGGACACGACGCCCGCCATGAACACGACGACGACGAAGCGCAGGCGATCTCGACGCGCGCGGGCGTGTTCGCCGTCTCGATCTTCGAGGACGGCGTGCCGCCGGTATTCCGGATCTCGCCTGCGGCAAAACAGGCGTCCATCGGCGACTCGCGGGCGACGATCACGACGATCCGCGCCGACGGATCGCGGCAGACGTTCGCCATGGCGAATCGCGGCGACTGCCTGGAATCGATCGATACGATCCCCGAACCGCATGCGTTCACCGCGATCGTGAAATTCCACGACGCCGAGCATTCGCTTGCGTTCGTCGAGCACGAACAAGCGCACCATCACGGCCACGGCGGCACGAGCGACGCCACGTCGAGCGATCACAACATCCGGTCCGCCTATATGCACGTGATCGCGGACGCGGCCGTCTCGGTGCTCGCGATCGTCGGGCTCGTGCTCGCACGCGCGTTCGGCTGGATGTGGACGGACCCGCTCGCGGGCATCGTCGGCGCACTCGTGATCGCGAACTGGTCGTACAGCCTGCTGCGCGACACGGGGCGCATCCTCCTCGACGTCAATCCGGACGCCCGCCTCGCCGACAGCGTACGCCGCTCGATCGAAGGCAGCGGCGATCGCGTCACCGATCTGCATGTCTGGCGTCTCGGCCCCGGCCACATGAGCGCAGTCGTGTCCGTCGCAACAGGCGATCCGGCGCGCGACTCACGCTTCTATCATCAGTTGCTGAAGCGCTTCAAGAGTTTGTCTCACGTGACCGTCGAAGTGCGTTGCCGCGCCTGACGCACAAGCGGCACGGGCGCCACGGAAGTGTCGACGACATCGACGTTAGCCCGGCGCGCGACGGCTGCCCCGCCGCGCCAGGCGCTCGTTCGGACCATCGTCGCGGCGTGCGGGCGAGTGAAGCGCTTAACTCAGAATCGAGCGGCGCCCGCACAGACGACATCTCCCCCGGCGCCGCGGCTCGCCCCACGCCAGGAGGCTAGCGCCTCGCCCCCACCGAAAACCCGCGCCGATCCCATCCCGCATCGCAACGCGCCCGGATTGTGCTTACCGTTTTCGTTTGCGTGTCCTATGCTAAGACCACAAGAATCCGCTGCGTCCGGAGTCGGACCGGTTCGGCCGTCAACGAACGGGTTCAGGCGCGAAGACAACGGAAAGTAAAAAAGAGGGGACCTCTATGCGCATCAGTCGATTCATCCGCTAGTCCATTCGCATTCCTACTCATTGATCGTCGATACCGACGGTTCGCGACGCGAGCCGGCGGGTGACGTCGTGCGCACGCATGCCGGCATTCGGCAACCCCGTGCGCGCAACGCGCATCCGTCCGCCGCTCGCGAGGGCGCTTGCGCGCCCGGATAAAGCGAAGCTCTGCCGCGTTGCGCGTGCCACGCAGCCGGCGACAGCGGACAACCGTCGACGACAAGAAAAAGACGCCTCGCAACAGCGGGCGCCGCTCGCCGCGCATGCGGCGCCATTCAGCAACCGGGGGCATCAAATGGCTATCTCGCCGCGCGACGAACAGAATCGATCCGTCGATCTATGGTTCGCCTACAAAGTGCCGAAGCTCACGAAGGATACCGACAGCGACAGCGCGACCGGCTACGAATACGTGTACTACGATCGCGAAACCGGGGCCGTGCAGAAATCGCCGAATCTGATGAATGATCCGAAGGGGGCGCTGTTCTACACGCTCGATTCGATCTTCGGCGATCCGGGCAGCACGACAGGCTGGATTCTCTACAACGACGAAATGCCCGCCGATGCGAATCGTTCGAACAATGCGACGCTCGGCCATACCAAAGGCGTGATCGCCTTCGACACCGCGTCGAGCTCCGCATTGTGGCTGCTGCACTCGTGGCCGAAATACGCGGACCCGTCGGCGCCCGGCGTGCCGACGCCGCTGTACGGACAGACGTTCCTGTGCATGAGCCTCGATCTCGCGACGGCCGGCAAGCTCGCCGCGCAGATGGCGCTGCATCAGCAGCCGCAGGTCTACCTGCCGCGCACCGGCGGGCTCGATCACGCGAGCCCGCTATACGCGCTCACGCAGCCGCTCAACGCGTCCGCGCCTGGCGACTCCGACTCGCTCGATTTCGAGACGCGCGGCGGCGTGCCGTTCAAGGTAATCGCGAAGAACCGCAAATGGGGCAAGGATTTCTGGAACGACCTCGTCGGCCCAACGCTGAAAGCCGACATGTACGTCGAAACGTGGATCCGCGGCAAAATCCCGCCCATCCTCGATTCCGACGGCGTGCACAAGACCTACGACATCAAGTTCATCGACCTGCGCAAGCTGGGCGCGCCGTGGGCATGGCCCGAGACGCAGGACCACGCGAAATGGGGCATCACGACGACCGACAACTGGGTATGCGTCGGCGACATCAACCGGATGGTGACGCAGGAGAAACGCGGCGGCGGCACGATCGCCTTCCAGGACCCGAAGCTGTGGAAGGCGCTGTCCGAAACCGATCTGATCGTGCCGCCGCCCGGCAAGACCGATGCACAGGCGCGCGCACTGATCCGCAAGACTCACGAACCGGCCGAATAGCGCAGCGTCCTCAGTAGAACAAAACGTCGACGCTCACGCGCCCCCACATCGCCCAGGAGCCTTGCCATGAATGCGCATCTGCCCGACGGCGCGCTCGTACCGCTCGTACCGCTCGTCACGCGCCATACCGACATTGCAACCGCCGCGCCGCTGCGTGGCGTCACGACGCTGCCGCCCGTCGCATGGGAGCGCATCGGCCGGCGCGCGCCCGTGCGCATCGCGCCCGGCGCGCGCACGCCCGATGATCCGCTGCCGCGCGCCGACATCGTCGTGATCACGTGGACGAGCGCCGAGTGGTTCGCACTCGACCACGTGTTCGTCAACAGCGGCCACGCCGGCAACTACGACGATTACGCATGGAAGCAGGCATGGCTGCCGTACACGCGTGGCGCATCGTCGTACGCGGCGGACGCGAAATCGGGCACGCTCTGGGGGCTCTTCCAGATGGTGCGGATCGTCGACCGCTCGGAACGCCCGTGGAATGTGCTGCTCTTCAAGTCGAACACGCATCTCGCGCATTCGCCGTGGCTCGACGGCCTGTCCGCGATGCTCCGCTGCATTGTCGAGGACGCGCGCCCCGACCGCATCTACACGATCGGCACCGCAGGCGGCGCACGCCACGATCAGCGCCTCGGCGACACGGTGCTCGCGAACGCCGCGCTGCTCGAACTGCAACGCCCGCAGAACACGGCGAGCCCCGACCGCGGCAACATGTATCGCTGCCCGACGTGGTATCCGTCGACCGCGCTCGTCGGCGAAGTCCAAAGCAAGCTGCTGTTCAGGATGAGCGAAATCGTCACGCCGCAATCGCTCGCCGCGCTCTTCGACGAACTGAAGGCGCGCCATCCCGACGATCCGGGCCTGGGCGAGCTGACGCTGCCGGATCTTCTCAACGACGCGATTCGGCCCGAATGCCTGCACGCGCCGGCGATCCGCCCGCTGAAGGACACGCCGCTTCTGACGACGGATTTCTATTACATCGCGGAGGGCAACGACGCGCATGCGTACTCGTGCCTCGAAATGGACGACGCGATCATCGCCCAGCAGGCGAACCGCCTCGGCGTGCGTTTCGCTTGCGTGCGCAATATTTCCGATCCGATCGTCCGGCGCCGCACCGACCGAGGCACGCCGATCTCGGACGCCGTGCGCGCAGACTGGTCCGGCCTCATCTATTCGACGTTCGGACTGCAGACGAGCTACAACGGCGCGCTCGCGACGTGGGCGACGATAGCGGGCGAAGGTTCGGCGACCTACAACCCGAGCCGCGAGCACCGGCCCGCCGACGAAGACGATCCGCTCGAGGTGCAGCTCGCGTTCCAGGTGCGCTCGTGCGGCACGTGCTCGTTCTTCTGGCCCGCCGATCTGAAGCAGCGCGCGTATGGGCCGTATACGGCGTTCGACTTCGACGTCACCGTGCCCTATCCGGCAAGCGCGAACGGCAAGAGCGGCGCGGCGCGCTGGATCACCGGCCACACGCGGCCGCCGGCGTTCCCGAACGGCGAAGTGATCGACGGCTGCCGCAAGGCGCCCATCATGACGATCGGCATCAATCCGAATCTGACTGCATTCCTGCCGGGCCAGACGGGCGCCGCATGGTGCTATCCGGATTTCTCGTCCGACGGCGATACCGACGCATGGGCGAAATACGCGTGGTATTACCGCTATCGCACCGTCTATCAGGAGAAGCTCGATCTCGATTTCGTGCGGCGCTTCATGTTGCTCGAAGGACGCGTAAGCGCAGCGCGCGGCGGCGAGGTGACGGGCGCCGCGCGCATCGACGACAGCCCCGCGTGGTCGATCACGGTGCGCTACGACGGCGACGCAGCCGATACGACGATCGCGATCCCCGGCAAGGCCGGCGATTTCCCGTACGTGCTGCTCTTCGACACCTACCGGCCGCACAACCGCTTCGCCGCTGGCGACGTGCTCGCCGCGCGCGTGTCGGTGCCGGAAGGCATCCAGGTCGACGTGCTGCAGCAGCCGCAAAGCTATTACCTGCAGTTCGTGCCCGTGCTCGAGCGCTTCGAGCGCACGCTGCGCAACGGCGGCCATCCGGCCGCGGCGCTGCACGTCGGCGAGGACGTCTGCCAGCTCGATATGGTCGCGTGCGCGTCGCCGCACTGGAAGCCGGGCTTCCTCGGCGGCAGCGAAGCGAGCGTCGCGACGATCGTCGACAACTGCGTGAGCCGCAACGCATGGGCGATCAAGCAGATGGTGCAGACGCGGCCCGCCGTGCTCTACATCGTCAGCGAATCGAGCTGGAACATGTTCCATTCGGTGTTCGGCGCGCATGTGCGGCGCGATCCGCCACTGTCGCCGCATCCCGCCGACAAGGATTACACGCTGCTGAAGGAAACGACCGATCCCGCGCATCCGGCCTATGTCGAGTTCGACGTGACGATCGGCGGCGTGCGCTACTTCAATCGCACACGCCTCGTCATCACGCCGCACTTCTCGTACAACAGTTTCTTCCTGCAGCAATACCGGATGAGCCCGCACGACTGGCAGGCGTTCGGTGCGGCCCAGCCGCAATGCGTCGCGGCGCTCACGCCGCAGAACGGCTTCACACTCGTGCCGCCGACGCAGGAGTACCCGGACGATTATGTCGCGATCCAGTTGCCCGCCGACGCGAATGCGGCGAATGCGGCGCGCGCATGGCTCGCGAGCCAGTTCCCCGACGCGTCCCGCACGCTCGATGCGTACTTCGTCGACGCGCATGCGTCGATGGCTTCGGTGCTCGACGAGCTCTACGCGAAACGCGCGCTCACGTGGCATGACGCCGACGGCGGCGGCTATCTGTCGCGCACCGAAGGCTCGTGCCGGTTCTGCGTGAATCGTCACTGGCAATTCCCGAACGAATGCCGCTACGACAAGACGCATGAACCCCAGCCGCCCACCGGCTTTCTCGCCAGGGTCGCGCAGCATCTCGTCGCCACCGGCAGGCCCGCTGCATCGGAGGCCAAGTCCGCGGCCAAGTCGGACGCCACGACAGGAGCACCGCAATGAGCACGAACGATCTGCCGCAGGACATGCGCGTCGCACCGGATTCGGTGCGGGTATGGCGGGGGTTCCGGCTGCCGTCGCTCGGCCTCGATCAATTCATGAGCAAGCTCGGCACGGTGTTCGTGCCGGCCACCGTGAAGATGCAGATCGATGCGGGCCTGCGCGCATATGCGCCGACGGTGCCGGCGGGCCTGCCCGGCAAGCCCGCGTCCGTGCCGGACGAGACCGCGATCCTGTTCTGGGCGTCGCCCGCGACGTACTGGAACGGCTTCACGCGGCTCGCGGTGCGCACGTATACGCTGACGCACAACGGCGTCTACCTGACGCAGGACAATCAGAGCCGCGCCGATTTTCCGGTCCGCTTCGACGATACGCTCGCCGTCGATCAGCCCGTCTATCTGTACGACGCGCCCGCCGACTGGATGCACGGTGCGATCCGCCATCTCGTCGCGGCGCGGCCCTCCGCCGCCGATCCCGCGTCGTTTCGCTCGGCCATCGCCAAAGCGCTCGCCGATATTCAGAAGAACGTACCGCTTGCCGGCGCGCTCGCATGCGCGGGCAACGACTATGTCGTCTACTGGGAGCTCGGCCCCGTCGCGGCCGGCGCCGCGCAGCCGCCGAGCGGCGTGCCGCGCCTGCAGGCCGTGCTGACCGACTGGAGCGAAACCTTCGCGCCCGCGCCGACGTTCCTGCCGATCGGACTCTGGGACGAATGGGCCGGCATGGACGTGCGCTCGGGAAGCAGCTTCAACATGCAATTCGCACGCGAGGTCAGCCGATGAACACGCCGCAGGAGTCTTTCCCGGTCGCGCCGAACGCCGTCTACGTGTGGCGCGGCTTCCGGTCGCCCGCGCTCGATTACGAGCATTTCGCGCAGTTTCTCGGCAGCGTGTTCGTGCCCGCTTGCGTGCTTCTGCAACCGCCCGTCGGACTGCGCGCCTATCTGCCGACGATGATGCCGCAAGCCGGCAAGCCGCCCGCCGTCCCCGACCAGACCGCGCTGATGTTCTGGGCGACGCCCGCGTCGCACGATCGCGCGACCAAGGCGATCGCGGCGCGGATCTATCAGAACCTGCACGGCGACGTCTACGACATGACGCGCAGCAAGCTGCCCGAAGTGCCCGTTGCGCTCGAACCGCACGCCGATGCGCTCGTCGCCGAGCAGCCGTATTTCCTCATCGATCGCCTCGCGGACTGGATGTTCGGCAGCACGAAGCACTTCGTCGGCGCAAGGCGCGCGAATCTTCGGGCGTCGGATTTTCTCGCGGCCGTACACGTGTGGGCGGCGTCTTTTCAGGTCGAGCCGCCCGACGGCGTAGACGGCGCGCTCGTGTGCTGCGGAGACGATTATGTGGCTGCGTGGATACACAGCGCGTATCCGCAACCGCGCTCCTTCCCGGCGCTCGATCAGCTCGCGGCGCTGACGACGCCCGTGCTGCGGATGGCGCCGCGCCCGCTCACGCTGCCGGCCGGACTCTGGGACGACTGGCCGGGTCTCGACCTCACGCGCGACACGTGCATCAACTTGCAGTTCCCCCGGCCGCGCACGTCTCGCGCCGCGCCGCGCGAACCGGAGGCATGAATGATTTCGATCGAACACTTCGAGGTTCCGCACCTGGCGTTGTGGAAGTCGTGCGTCGCGCAAGTGCTCGCGCACGCGCTCGGCGTCGAGCATCGTCCGTCCGCCGGCATCGACGCCGACCACCCGCTGATGCGCGCGACCGACCGCTATTGCCGCGCGATGCTCGACAACCAGCCGCTCGATGCGCCTCCCGCCGATAGCGACGACGAGGCAGCGGTGCAAGCCTACCTGTCGTATCTGCATCACCGCCGCGCGCACGCGCGCATCGCCGACGATGCGCAGATCGAACGCGACGTCGAACATCAGACGCAGCAGTACAAATTCGGCAATCCGCTGTGGCAGCAGATGTACGTCCAGTATTTCGAGTACTACTGGCAATATCCGTATCACAAGGGCGGCGAGCCGCAGTACCGCTCATGGCAGGCCGCCGACGCCGGCAAGGGCGACTTGCGCTACGGCGTGATCGAATGGAAGCTGCCGGCGCGGGCGCGCGTCGCGATCGTCGGCGACATCGGTACGGGCACCGACGTCGCGGCGGCCGTCCTCGTCGCCGCGTTGAAATTCGCGCCCGACGCAATCCTGCATCTCGGCGACGTCTATTTCTCCGGCACGCGCTTCGAAACCGATCATCGGCTGGTCGGCCTCGTGCGCGACGTGCTGCGCGGCGGCAAGCGGCGCGTGCCGTTCTTCACCGTGCCCGGCAATCACGAGTATTTCACGGGCGCGGTGTCGTTCCTGCATGCGCTCGATTCGGGCCAGCTCGTCGACAGTCCCGCGCAGCGGCAGCAGGCAAGCTATTTCTGCCTGCGCACCGCGGACGACGGCTGGCAGTTCCTCGGCCTCGACACCGGCTATCACGGGCATTACATGAATGTCGCCGCGTCGGCGCAGCAGGCGACGCTCGAGCGGCTGCACATTGGCAAGGTCGAGACGGCGGGCGCCGGCGCGAGCCCGCACTGGCCGACCGACAGGAATCCGTACTTTCAGCACACGCCGCTTGCCGATCTGCCGACGCGCGACACGACGTCGCCCGTCGACCAGGTAAGCGTGCGCGCCGACGAAGCGGTATGGCATCTCGACAAGCTGACGAACTTCCCCGGTCGCTCGGTCCTGCTGTCGCACCATCAGCTCTACTCGGCGCTCGACGTGTGCGGCATCGCGCAGCGCCGCGACGCATCCGGCGCGCCCGATCCCGCCGATTTCAATCGCGAATGGGTCAACACCGGGCTCTGGCGGCAATTCGGCCCGACGTTCGGCGACCGCGTGGCCGCGTGGATCTGGGGTCATGAGCACAACCTCGGCATCTTCGCGGATGCGTATCGCCCGTCCGATTGGCCGGCCGACGGCGACGAGGCGACGCGCATCTTCAAGACGCTGCCGAAAGGCCGCTGCGCAGGACACAGCGCGATTCCCGTTCAGGCGAACGAAGCGCCTTACGCGCAAAAGTATCCGGTGCCGCTGAAGCAGGCGGAGCTGCAGCTCGATCTGATCGACGGCTGGTACAACCGCGGCTTCCAGATCCTCGAGCTCGCGGGTGCAGGCAAGCCGGCCCGGCTGAGCTACTTCCAGGTCGCGGGAGCGGACCCGACGCCGCTGCCGCTGTTCGTCGAATCGATTTCATGAGCGGTCGGCAGCGCCTGGACGCCGTTCGCGCCCGGCCCGCCGGTCACCGGCCGTTCGATCGCAAAGGAGCGAACATGAGCAGCCTCTATTCGATTCACCCCGATTCGGGGTCCGAAAAAATCGCGCTGAAACGCGTGTGGGATGGCGACGGCCCGCTCGCGGGCGGCTACACGAGCTTCGTCGCGCTGCCGCGCGCCGGCGGGCCCGATCTGATCGCCTACAACAAGGCCACGCAGAGGACCGACGTCTATGCGCTCGGCGACGCCGCGCCGTGGATCAATCCTGTCGATTCGAAGATCGAACTCGCCGGCGGGCCGTGGGACAGCGTCGCGTCGTTCGCGCTCGGCAACGTGCCGTATCTGCTTACGTATCGCGCCGACGACGGCACGTTCGGCTTCTTCGCGCTCGGCGCCGATCGGAGCGCGTCTCCGCCGTACACGTTTGCGCTGCCGCGCAACACCCCGACGCGCGGCTTCACGAACGTCGCGCCGTTCACGTCGCTCGGCCAGCAATACATCCTCGGCTACGACTTCAACACGGGGCGCGTCGCGAACTTCAGCGTCGCCGTGACGCCTTCGTCGGCGGACGGCGTGCCGCCGCTGCTCGCGCTGAACGTCTGGTATCACGAGTGGGCGAAGGGCTGGACGCAGTTCTCGTTCTTCCAGCTCGGCGGCGCGAACTTCTTTTTCAAGATCAACACGGCGAAGCTCAACGTCAACATCGATCACATCCAGGACAATCCGGCGCTCGGCACGGTCGAGGTCGGCAGCTACCTGCAAGGCCAGCTTCCGGACGCGCTGAAGATCACGAATGCGGCATGCGTGCCGTGGGCGCACGGCGAGCCAACGCTCATCACGTACATCGCCTCGGACGGCGCGACGGCCGTCTATCGGATTCACGCGAACTGCCTCGGCTGGACGCGCATCGGCGCCGCGACGACGGTCGCGGGCGCGTCGCACGTCGTGCCGTATCGCGCCGGCAACGCGTCGTATGCGCTGTTCTATCGAGGCTGAACGATCGATCGAGGAACCTGCGATGAACCCGAACACTGTCCCCCCGGCTGCGCGCGACGTCGCGTGGATCAAGCGCGCGTTGCAAGCCGCGATCGAGCTCGAATACTCGACGCTGCCGCTGTATCTGTCCGCGATGTTTTCGCTGGAAGTCCAGAACTACACCGCATACAACGCGATCCGCAGCATCGCGATGGAAGAAATGGTGCACATGGCCATCGCGTCGAATCTGCTCGCCGCGCTCGGCGGTTCGCCGCAATTCCAGTCGATCCGGATCGCATATCCGACGACGGGGCTGCCGGGCGGCGCGGAGCCGGATCTGCACGTCGGTCTCGCGCGCTATTCGAAGCCGCAACTGAAAAACTTCCTGCGCATCGAGACGCCCGCCTTCCTGCTGCGCCAGTTGGGCCGCGGCGACGGCTACCCGACGATCGCCGCGTTCTACGAGAGCATACGTGATGCCGTCGAGCGCAACGCGGACGCAGTGCGCGCGGCGGTGCAGGCGGGCGGCCCGGCGAACCAGGTCGGCGACGACATCGGCTTCACGACCGTCACGTACACGCCGGGCGTCGATCCCGTCGACTCGTTCCATGCGGGCATCGACGAAATTCTTCAGCAGGGCGAAGGTTCCGGGCGCGGCGACGTGTTCGCCGGCAATCCG
Organism: Burkholderia sp. MSMB1588; assembly: GCF_001546925.1. Lineage (NCBI taxonomy): Bacteria > Pseudomonadati > Pseudomonadota > Betaproteobacteria > Burkholderiales > Burkholderiaceae > Burkholderia > Burkholderia sp. MSMB1588. Next base: position 459,639 of record NZ_CM003770.1, read on the forward strand.
TTCGAGGACGAAGAGTCGCACTACGCGCGCTTCGCCGAGCTCTATTACGGCGCGCGCTACCAGGCGCCGTCACCGCCCGTCGATTTCAATCCGAAGAACGAGCCGCTTTTCTTCGGCGGTGCGGCGATCGCGGCGCCCGTCGTGATCAACACGCTCGCCGTGCCGGGCGACGGCTACGCGAGGATTCTCGCGCTCGATCCCGACCGCAGCACGGTGGAAAACGATCTGAACGCGTTCGACAACGGCTTTTCGGCGATCCTGTCGGCGCTCGACGCTGTATGGAACGGCCCGTCTGCTGCTTCGTGGAAGACGCTCGGCGGGGCCGTGCACGGGATGGTCGACCTGCGCGTGCTGTCGTGCTTCAACATCATGCGCCATCCGGTGCCGGCCGCCGCCGTCGCGCAACTCGCCGAGCTGTATCCGGACGAAATCGGCTACCTGCGCACTTACACCGATCTGTCGAAACCCGTGTTTTACGGTCCGAGATTCGTCAACGTGAATGGCAAGCAGGCGTCGTGAGCAGTCCGCACGACGACGGGCGTTGGGCGGCGCGCGCAAAGCGCGCCGCTCCTTTGTATTCGAGTTTGCGTGTGCGAGCGTTCAGGTCCTGTAGCCGTCGTCGCGACGCTCTAGCTTGCGAAGCAACGCCGGCCACACGAACGCGCCACCGAGTCCGCCCGTCTGCACGGACGCCGCTTCGGCACTCGTCGCGACGATCTCGGGCGGTATCTCGATCAACTCGCCGCCATTCTGCGCGGCAAGCTGAATCTGGCACGCGGTCTCGAACAGATACATCGCGAGAAATGCGTCCGCGATCGTCGGACCGACCGTCAGCAAGCCATGATTGCGCAGCATCAGGAACGTCGCGCGCCCGAGATCGGCCTGCAAGCGCGGCTTCTCGTCATCTCTGAGCGCAACGCCTTCGTAATCGTGATACGCGAGCGACGGCAGCACGAACGTCGATTGCTGGGAAATCGCCCGCATGCCGCCGCGCTGCGCGCTGACGGCCACGCCCGCCCGCGTATGCGTGTGCAGCACGCATTGCACGTCTTCGCGCGCGGCGTGCACCGCACTGTGAATCACGAAGCCCGCGCGGTTCACCGGGTAAGGAGAATCGCCGACCTTGTTGCCGGCCGGATCGACCTTCACGAGCGACGACGCGGTGATCTCCTCGAACATCATTCCATACGGGTTGATCAGAAAATGGTGATCGGGGCCGGGCACGCGCGCCGAAATGTGCGTGAAGATCAGATCGTCCCAGCCGTGCATCGCGACGAGGCGATAGCACGCCGCCAGGTCGCAGCGGAGTTTCCATTCGGCCGGATCGATGCCGGCGGCGGATGCGGTGCTCATGAAGGCTTCCTTTCGTTGCGGCCGACTGCCGGTGCAGTCGCTTTCGATGCAATGGGGCGCGCGTGCGTCACGCGTTGGGGTCGCGACGCCGACGCGCCGCCGCGGTGGAGCCGCACGCCACCCTACCAGTTTCGCGCGCCGGTGTGCATTAGGATTGCCAGCTCTCTCCCTCATCGGCAGTCGCTTCAAACGTTTGAAACGGGATGGAACGCGCGCGGCAAAACGGCGGCATAATCACGGGCGATGCCACCGAAACGAAACGAACCGTCGCCGATCCGCAACGGCGCACGCCCGAAGCCGACGCGACACGCCTGCCTCGATGCCCTCCTTCGCGAGATCCGCGCGTGCACCGTCTGCGCGCCGCATCTTCCGTGCGGGCCGCGGCCGGTCGTGCGCGCCGATCCGCGTGCGCGCATCCTGATCGTTGGTCAGGCGCCCGGCGCGCGCGTCCATGCATCCGGCATCCCGTGGGATGACGCGAGCGGCAAACGGTTGAGGGAGTGGCTGAACGTCGACGACGCGACGTTCTACGACGAATCGCTGTTTGCGATCGTCCCGATGGGATTCTGCTATCCGGGGCGCGGCGCGAGCGGCGACAATCCGCCACGTCCGGAATGCGCGCCGCTTTGGCTCGACAAGCTGCTTGGCGAACTGCCCGACATCCGGCTCACGCTGCTGATCGGCCAGTATGCGCAACGCCGCTTCCTCGGCGCGCGCCGCAAACCTTCGTTGACCGAAACGGTGCGCGCGTGGTCCGAGTACGCACCGGAATTCATTCCGCTTCCGCATCCATCGCCGCGCAATCAGGGCTGGCTCAAGCAGCATCCCTGGTTCGACGCCGAGGTGCTGCCCGCGCTGCGCGGCAAAGTGGCCGAACTGCTGCTGCCGACGCGAGGCCGCCGGCGGACGAAGCGCTGATCGTCCGAAAACGCCCGGTTCGTTCGTGTTCCGAATCGTCGCTGCAAACGGCTTCGCCGCGAGCGACCCGCCCGTGTCGAAGCCCCGGTCAGGCGGCGCGCGCCTCGCACGCCGCCCCGTGCCCGCGCGCTTCCCGTCAGGCCGGAAGCAGCGGCACCGTCACGCTCGTTCCGGCCGGATCGAGCGTGAGCTCGGTGCCGGGCGTCGGCCGCAGCGTCGCCTCGTTGTCGCTCGACAGCACGACGAGCCCGAGCCGGTGGCCCGCTTCGAGCTTGTAGTCGCGCGGCATGAATGTCAGGCGCAAGTCGTACGGCATGCCGGGCAGCACCGGCTCCGAGAACCAGCTCGACAGACGGTTGCGCGGGTCCGTCCATGCACGGGTGACGATCGTCGCACTGCCGTCCGGCGCGCGATCGATCAGCAGCGCGGTCACGTTCGCGGTCGCCGAGAACGTCAGACGCACGCGCGCGGTCGCAGTGCCCGAGATCCGCGTCGCGCTTGCGACGGGCGTCGTCTCGAAGCGGCTGCGATGCTCGCCCGTGTTCGCGTTCGCGAGCGTGAGCGCCATGATCCTCGCATCGTCGGTGAACTTCGCGAGCGGGCCGCCCGCCGGCTCGGCCAGCAGCGTGCCGGTGCTCGCGCCGTCGCCGCCCGCGAAATACGTGACGGACGATGCGCCGCGCGCGGGCCAGCTCGCCTCCTTCAGCAGCGTGCCGTCCGCCTGCTCGATCACCGAGCCCGGGCTGCGCTCGACGCCGTTGTCGTAGCCGAGCAGATAGCGCGTGAACCAGCGGTTCACCTGCTCGGTCCACGCGTTGGCCATCGCGGGCACGCGAGTCGGATCGGTGTGGCGCGCGCGGTGCAGCCACAATTGCGCGGGCACGCCCTGGCGCCGCATGGCGAGATACCACGATGTCGACTGATCGGTTCTGACGTTGTCGTCGGCAAGCCCCTGCGCGACGAGCGCGGGCGCGACCGCGAGCGCGCTCGGAATCTCGCGCGCCGCCCAGAACGCCGAATAGTCGCCCGTCTTGCGATCCTCCTTCTGCAATGCCTCATCGATCAGATGCGTGCAGCGCTCCGGATGCGGGTTCGTCAGCAGCGCCTTGATGTAGACGTCGACATCCTCGCCCTGATAGCCGTCGGGCGCGCGCACGAGCCCGCCCGACCGGTAGTAGCCGTACATGTCCGTCAGCCCGGCGACCGGCACGATCGCATCGAGCCCGCGCGTGCGCAGGCTCGCGACCATCTTCGGCAGCGTGCCGTCGTACGATACGCCGTACATGCCGACGTGCCCCGTCGACCAGGTCGCGACGGCCGGCTTGCCATTCGCGTCCTTCGCGGCCGCGCCGCGCCCGAGCCAGCGGATCACCGACGCCATCGCCACCGATTCGTCGCGCGTCAGGATCGTCGGGCAGCCGTCCGAGCCGGCCGTGCCGAGCGAATCCGCGTACACGACCGTGAAGCCGCGCGGCACGAAATAGCCCTCGATCCACGAGCGCCCCGCGGCGGCCGCGTCGACCTGCTGCCAGATCCGCGTCTGCGGCGCGGCGGCCATGATTCGTGCGGACACCGAAGCAGCCGGATGCGGCGTGCCGTCGAGCTCGACGTCGACGTTGTGGTTCGGGCTGTCGGCAAGCCCGTTGTAGTAGGGACTCGCGAGCACGATGACGGGCGTGCGCGCGCCCGACGCGGTTTCGGACGGACGCACGATGCGCACGTGAATCCGGTCCTTCGCGCCGTCGCCGTCGGAATCGACGGGCGTCTCGACCCACGCCTCCTCGGAGATCGTGCCGCCCGACAGCGACGGCTGCACCTGCCCGTTCTGGATCACGGGCCGATAGCGGCCGCCGCTCGACAGACTGGCATACGCCACGCCGGACGGCGAGAAGCGCGCCGCGAGCTGCTGTGTGCCGGCCGCGGACGGCGCGGCCCCCTCCTGCTGGACCTGAGCGAGCGCGGACGCACCCGGGATGCCTGCGCCGTCGTCGCCGCCGCAAGCGGCAAGCGTCGCGGCGGCGGCGAGTACGGCAATCCAGGCGCGACGCGGTTCGGTTCGATGAAGTCTCATTGTTGTCCTTGTTTCGATGATCGTCTGGGAACGGTCATCCCGTGCGGGATGGCGTCGTGTTGAACATGCCGGCGGGCGCTGCCGGCCGCATCGCGCGTATCGTCGCCCTCACGAAATCGGGCGCGTCCGCGACGCGATGCTTCGACGCCGCCGGCCATGCTGCGACGGCGGCGTCGCTATGCGGGCGTTGCAAGGGAAAGCGCGTCGCACATCGATGCGCCGCGCCGATGCCCGCATCCCGCATGACGGACATCGGCGCGCGCGAACGCGAAACCTCCCTGCCGCAACGCCCGCGTTCGCTCACTGCGCAGCGGCGTCGACCGCGTTGCCCGCGTCGAGCAGCCCTGCGCCGCAAGTGCTCGTCGAGCAGTTCGATCCGCTCGCGAACGGGCGCGCGCTCGATTGCAGCCGCTGCAAGACCTGCGAAGGCGACAGCGTCGAATTGACCGCGAGCATCAGCGCGACCGTGCCCGCGACGTGCGGCGTCGCCATGCTCGTGCCGTTGTAGCTCGCGTAGCTGTCCGCCCCCGGCGACGTCTTGCCTGCATTGAGCGTCGACAGAATGCCGACGCCCGGCGCGGCGATCTTCACGGCGGCGCCGTAGTTGCTGAAGCTCGCGCGCACGCCGTTGCTGTCGATCGCGCCGACCGCGATCACGCCCTGACAATTCGCCGGCTGCGTCGTCGACACCGGGCCGCCGTTGTTGCCCGCCGCCACGACGACGCTCGCGCCGCGCGACGCGATCTCGTTGATCGCGTTCTGGTAGGTCGAGCTGCACGTGCGGCCGTATCCGCCGAGGCTCAGGTTCAGCACCTTCGCCGGATTCGGATTCGACGGCACGCCCGGCACCGCGAGGCCCACCGCCCAGCGCATGCCGTCGACGATGTCGCTCAGCATCCCGCCGCACTTGCCGAGCACGCGCACGGGCAGCACCTTGCCGACCCACGAGATGCCCGCGACGCCGACGCCGTTGTTCGTCACCGCGCCGATCGTGCCCGCGACGTGCGTGCCGTGCCACGAGCTGTTGCTCGCGCCGCAACCGTAGAACGGACCGCTCGGATCGCTGTCCTCCTGCGCGGTGACCCAGTCGCCGGGGTCCGATGCGTCGCTGTCGCGGCCGTTGCCGTCGTTCGCGGTCGGGACGTCGGAGATGAAGTCGTAGCCGGGCAGCAGGTTGGCGGCGAGATCCGCGTGCGGGCGATAGCCGGTATCGATGACGCCGACGACGATGCGCGCGGACCCGGTCGTGCGATCCCATGCCTTCGGCAGATTCGCGCCGGCTGTCGGATTGAAGTAGCCCCACTGCTCGGGATAGCGCGTGTCGTTCGGCACGACGAACGCATGCATCCGCGCATCGGGCTCCGCATATTCGATCGCACCGTCCGCCGCGAAATCGCGCGCGAGCCCCTCGGCTTCCGCGAGCGGCACGCGGCGCCGCAGCGCCAGCACGGTCGCGCCGCCCGACATGTCGCGCTTGATGCGAATGCCCGCGGCGGGATCGCCCGGATTGCCGGGCGCGGATGCGGCGGCCGCGCCGAATGCGCGCCCCGCCGCGCGCGCATTGCGTGCGGCCAGCACGCGATCGATGACCGCCTGGACGTCCGCTTGCGCGGCCTTCGCGGCCGGCGCACCGGACAACGTCTTCGCGGCGCGCAGCTTGACGATCAACTGATCGACCGCATCGGCGGGCCCCGGAACCCAAGGCGCGGCTGTGGTTTCCGCTCGCGCGACCGAAGCGAGACTTGCCAGTGCGGCGCACAGCACGGTCATCCTAATAGAAGTAGTACGAATCAATATTGACATGCCCATACTCCCCCAAACGGAATGGAACGGAATGAGTCCACGATGTTGTGCTGTCGCTGCTTGCTTCGCTGCGCTGCCGGCAAGAAAGGACACGCCGCGCCGATGCGAACGACGTAACTTGGCTGGACGACGTGTTGCCGACAAACCGATCGCGGTCGACCGAACCGTCCGGCTGCGCGAGCCGGACGGTTCGTCTTCCGTCAGATCTGCGTCATGGGAACGAGCGGAACGGTGACCCGCTCCGTCTGCCCCACCCTCTCAGGTTCTTTTTGCCGCGTTTGTATTTATCAGTACATCTTTGCGACTCGTCAGGCCCGCATCAAGCATTCGCCGTGTCGTTCGACGACGGCGAACTCGGATTACATTCTTGTTTCTCGATGTCGACACGAGATCACGAGCAGCGTGCAAGCGGCGGATCGGCAGACCCGCCGGCACCGGCCATCGTCAGCAGAGTCGCCCGCCTGTCCACGTTGCGGCGCTTGCGCCGCCCGGTCTCGTTTCTTTCCAGAAGCTTGCACAAAACTTATCTCGCTGAAATCCTCATGTCAAACATTTTTAGCTAATATCAAAAAAAGTTTCATCTCAATTACCCGGCGGAGAATCGCTTTCCGCGTCCGGGCAAAAACAACCATCATGTCGAATGCGGACGCCGGCTCCACGCTGCGCCGTTTCTCCATGCCGCCGATCTCGTAGAAGAAAGTAGCGGCTGCGCAAGAAAATGCTGTTTGAAAGCGTAAGGGCGAGAGATTTTCAGGCGCCAAATCGAGCGGGACGGTCCACAAGGTTTTGTGCACAGCAGCTATTTCAGGTCGAATATCCCCAAACCTTATAAGGAATACTGTCACTCACTTGCGTGCGTTGCTCGTGACGCCCGGCACTTTTCATTGCATGCAAGCGTATCGTATTTCTTCGATTTTCCCGGTTGCAGCCGCGCCTTTCGTTTTTTGCTCCCCCGCCTCGCGCGTCGCACGCCATCTGACGAAGCGTGTCGGCACACGTCGGTTTCTCTCTTCGACATCGAGGCGTCGAATCGATTGCTGTCGCATCCGCATGACATGTTTGTTACGCTCAACCGACGCAGGCGTCCATCGTACGTCGTCGTCAGCGCAAGCGACGTGACAAACGCAAACGACGACGCACCACGGCACGTTGCATCATCGATGCATCACCGGGCGCCCGCACGCCCTCACCTCTGCGCATCGCACGTCCATGTCACGGATCGGTTCTCGGATGTGACGTTTTATCGCTGCATTTGCCGGCAAAAAAAACGATATCCGAATCGCACGTTTAATCACGGAAACCGAAATGTTGAACTGTGAACGACACACATTCTCAAAGAAAATTTAACGAGTTCTTAAAGAGTTTGAAATGAAGGTCCTCATCGTAGAAGACGAGCCGAAGACGGGCATGTATCTGAAGCGCGGGCTCACCGAAGCAGGCTTCGTCTGCGACTGGACCCAGGATGGCATCAGCGGTCTGCACCAGTTGCAGACGGAGAACTACGATCTCGCGATCCTCGACGTGATGCTGCCCGGCTGCGACGGCTGGACGGTCGTGCGCGAGCTGCGCAGAACGCACCGCACGCCGGTGCTGTTCCTCACCGCGCGCGATCACGTCGACGATCGCGTGAAGGGCCTCGAGCTCGGCGGAGACGACTATCTCGCGAAACCGTTCGATTTCGCCGAGCTGCTCGCGCGCGTGCGCTCGCTGCTGCGGCGCGGCCAGGCGACCGATGCGCCGGTGCTGCGCGTCGCGAATCTCGAGCTCGATCTCATCCAGCGCAAGGCCCGCCGCCAGGGCAACACGATCCTGCTCACCGCGAAGGAATTTCTGCTGCTGTGGCTGCTGATGCGCCGGCGGGGCGAGATCCTGCCGCGCTCGCTGATCGCATCGCAGATCTGGGACATCAACTTCGACAGCGATTCGAACGTCGTCGACGCGGCGATCAAGCGCGTGCGCGCGAAGGTCGATCAGGACTACGAGCCCAAGCTGATCCACACGGTGCGCGGAATGGGCTACGTCCTCGAGCAGCGAGGCGAGCCGTGCGAATCGTGCGCATGATGCGTCGCCTCGCGCCGCGCACGATGCGCGCGCGGCTTGCGATCAAGTTCGCGCTGTCCACGTCGGTGCTGCTCGCGATCAGCGGCCTGCTGCTGTACGAAACGCTCACGCGCACGCTCGCGTATTCGTCGGAGCGCGCGATGGAGACGACGCTCGCCGGCGTCGTCGCACACATCGACGAGGCGCGCAGCATCGCCGAGCTGCGCGAGAAGGGAACCAAGTTCTACTACTCGTTCCATAGCGACGAAAAGGTCGACTTCGCGATCTACGACGCACAGGGCACCGCATGCATGCAAAGCGGCTGGTACGTGCCATACGGCGGCGTGCGGCAGGCGAGACCCGGCCTCGATCCCGCGATCGTCGACGACAAGCGCAACGCAAGGCGCTATCTCGTGGCCAACGCGCGCCTCACCGGCAATCCGGGCTTGCCGCTGCGCGTCGCGGTTCAGTACGACTTCCGTCGCGAGCAGTCGCTGCTGCGAACGTGCGCGATCAGCATCGTCGCGATCATTCTTGTCGGCACCGCCGTCGCGGCAACCGTCGCTTACTGGATCGCCGCTTACGCGCTCATGCCGCTACGCCGCTTCGCCGCGCAGGCCGATCAGATCTCGAGCAGCCGTCTCGCGCAGCCGCTGGCCGAAACGGAAATGGCAGGCGAGCTCAGAGAGCTCGCGGTGTCGTTCAACCGGATGCTCGTGCGGCTCAATGCTTCATTCACGCGGCTGAAGGAATACTCGTCCGACCTCGCGCACGACATCCGCACGCCGCTCACCAATCTGCTCGCCGAAGCACAGGTCGCGCTGTCGCAGCGGCGGTCGGTCGACGAGTATCGTCAGGTGATCGAATCGAGCGTCGAGGAATATCAGCGGCTCGCGAGGATGGTCGACGACATGCTGTTCCTCGCACGCGCCGACGGCCATCAGAACAAGCTCGACATCGAGCCGATCGACGCCTATGAGATGGCCGATCGGCTCGTCCGCTACTACGAGACCGTCGCCGAGGATCGCGGCATCGGGATCGCGGTCGAAGGCCAGGCGAGCTTCAGCGGCGATTCGATCCTCGTGCAGCGGGCGCTGAGCAATCTGCTGTCCAACGCGATCCGTCATGCGCCCGATCACTCGACGGTCGTCGTCCGCTGCGAGCAGTCGGAGCGGGACGTCGTGATCGCCGTGACCGACACCGGCCGCGGGATCGAAGCCGTGCATCTGCCGCGGATCTTCGATCGCTTCTATCGCGTCGATCCTTCGCGATACGATTCGGCCTCGGGCACCGGGCTCGGGCTCGCGATCGTGCGCTCGATCATGACCGAGCACGGCGGCGATTGCCGGGTCGCAAGCATGCCGAACGTCTTCACGACGTTCTTCCTGCGCTTTCCTCGTGAGCACGTGACCGACGGTGGCGATTGCGCGCCGTCTGGCCATGATTCGCGTTGGCATCTCGAACAGACTTGAGTCATGTCGCGAACCATTTTAAATTCGAATGCGGCTTTTTCATCAAAATGACAAAAACATCATAGCGAAGTCACGTTGCCGGAGGGCCCCCTGTTCAAAATGTCAATCATCGAATTCCCCCTTCTGGATTCGATATTGATATGGAGAACGTATGAAAGCCACCTTCCTCACTGCCGCCCTCGCCGCCGCGCTCGTTTCGCCTGCGGCATTCGCGGACGCACCGGCCGGCAAGACGCGCGCCCAGGTCTACCAGGAACTGGTCGAGGCCAAGGCCAACGGGCTCGACTACGTGACCGACGCGTCTTATCCGGAAATCTCGCCGCTCTACGCGCCGCGCTTCGCGAACAAGGCCAAGCCGCAGCAACCCACGCACGCGGTCGCCGATACGCGCGGCGCCGCAGAGGCGGGTACGTCTGGCATGTCCGAAGCGGCTCAGGACGAGCGCTGCGTCGGCCCGCGCACGTTCTGCAACCCGTATGCCGGGTCCTGAGCGTCATGGTTGCGTCCCGCGTGATCGCGGATCAAACGTCCGGCAGGTCGTCTTATGACGCCTGCCGCTTTTTGTCGTTCGGCAATGCGCTGCCGCACGCGCGACGGCGCGCACGCATCGCGAAAGGAATCGTAGACGCGCTCGCCGCGCGTCGCCGCGTCAGTGCGCAGCCAGGCGCTGCGGCAACTCGCGCAGGAACGCATCGCGCGTGCGAACGCCCGTGGAACCCGGCTCCTTGCGCTCGTCCTGCGTGAGACTCGCGAACACGAGCGTCTCCTTGCCGCGCTTGATCCAGCCGACGAACCAGCCGAATCCATGCGCTTTGTCGCGCGTACCGTCTGCCAGAAGCGGGTAAGCCATGCCGGTCTTGCCGTGCACGATCGTTCCGTCGGCAAGCGTCGTCGTATCGACGATCCGCTCCGTCATGTCGATCGCGTTCGCGGACACGGGCAAATCGCGATTCAGCATCCTGCGCAGGAATCCGATCTGTTCGAGCGGCGAGATCTGCAGCGACGAGCCGATCCACGCGCGATCGAGACCGTTGTTCTTGCCGGGGTCGCCGGAGAGGTCCGCGTTGCCGTAGCCGAACGCCTTCGCGTATTGCGCAACGCGTTGCGCGCCCAGATGATGCGTGATCTGCTGCGAGTACCACACGACCGAATACTTGAGCCACCGCGTCGGATCGGTCGGCTGCTTCCATGCCGCGCCGCCCCAGTCGACGTAGCCGTCGCGATACGGCAAGACAGGCTCGTGTTCATTGCGCAGGAAGCCTGCGTCGTAGCCCATGAGGCTCATCGCGATCTTGAACGTCGAAGCGGGCGTCGCGCGACGGCTGCAATCGCCGTCCTTCAGCAGGAACTTGCCTGTCGTTGCGTCGGCGATCGCCGTGCAGAGGGTTTTCGCATACGCGGGGGCGGCGGCGCAGCCCAGCAAAACGAGCGCGCTCGACAGCGCGTGCCGGATTTTCACTATAGGTCTCGACGAGTTGGATGGTGTCTCATCGTTCGGCCCGAACGATCGAGTCGATGATTGTATAGCCAATCGTCACTCGTTCGTTCAACGGATACGATTTGTTCGCCAGAATGACGACGCCGACCTTCTTCGACGGGACGAACGCCACATACGTCGAGAACCCGTTGGTCGACCCGGTCTTGTTGATCCACACGTCCGGCTTCGGCGGCAGCGGAGGATCGAACGGCTTCGCGACGACGTCCTTGCCGATCAGATCGTTGCCCGCGAGCAGCTTGCCGAGACTCACCGGATACGGGTACTGCTCCCAGATCAGGCTCTGGATCATGCCGTCCGCTTCGTAGTAGCCGACATGCGTCGCTTTCATTGCGCGCGCCCATTTGTCGCTCAGCGGCACGAGCCCCATGTTCGCGTCGACGAAGCGGATCAGATCCGTCGCGCACGATCTGACGCTGTACGCTTCGGACGCGAGCATGCCCGCCCTCAGCCGAATCGGCGCGCCCTGCTTCGTGTAGCCCTGCGCATCATCGTCTTGCCGCTCGGCGGGCACGTCGATGTAGCTGTGCAGCATGCGAAACTCGGGAAACAGGTTCTTCTCGATCAGCGTCTCGAAGCGCTCGTTCATGCTCGCCGCCGCGATCATCCCGAGCGTGCCGATGCCGAGATTCGAATAGACGCGATGCGTGCCGGGCGCACGGTCGGGCCGCCAGTTCTTCAGGTAGTCGAGCAGCTCGGCGGTATTCGTGATCGTGTCGGGCACGAACAGCGGCAGGCCGGACGTCTGCGTGCCCATGTTCAGGAGGCTGATCCGATCGAAGCTGCTGCCTTGCAGCGCCGGCAGGTAGCGGCTCACGCTGTCGGCGAGCGACAGCTCGCCGCCTTCCTGCGCATACGCGGCGAGCGTCGCCGTGAACGTCTTGCTGAGCGAGCCGATCTCGAACAGCGTCCGGCCGGTGACGGGCCGCCGCGTCGCCTTCGACGCGACGCCGTAGTTGTAGAAGTAATGCCTCCCGTCGATGCTCACCGCGATCGCGAGCCCCGGAATACCGTACTTCTCTTGCAGAGGTTGCGCAACGGCGTCGACGATGCGCCCGACGTCCGCCGGCTCGATGCTTCGAGCGGCGTGCGCGGCGATTGCGAGGCAGCAGCTCAGCGCGAGCCACATCCTGATGACGAACTGCGTACGTTTGCGCATGGAGAATCGGAACGTTCGGGAGAATCGGAGCCGGACCGCCGACGCTTTATCGTCGAGAACGACACGGCGCGGCACGGACTTCGGCTGTCAGTCGAGGATTATTGCAAACGCAACCCACCCGGACAAGCGACGCTCGCGGACGAGCCTTCTCCGCCGCGCGACCGGCGATGCCTCGAAAAGCAGAACGGACCGGCGCGAAGCCGATCCGTTCTTCTCCCGCGCGTGCCGCCCGCACGCGCATTTCGACCGAGCGGCGCGCCTGCGCGCACCGCTCGACGGCTTGCATATCAACCGCGCGCCGCGCTCTTCGCTTGCGACACCTTCACGTCGTCATCGTCGTCGCGGCGATGGGGCGTCACGCGCTCGCCAACGCGCACCGGGTACGCCCGGCCGCCCATCAGCCCCTTCCACAGCACCTTGTTGTACGCGACCGCGTCGATCCGGTCCTCGACCGAGAAGTCCATGCCGCGCGTCGCGAGCGCCCAGTAGCGCATCCCGTGCGTCGGCTTGAGCGCCGCCGTCCTGATGTCGCCCGACGGAATCGGCAGTTGCGTGTTCGCGAGCAGGCCGGACGCGACCGCCTTGAAGCCCCACTTCGACTGGTTCAGATCGAACACGTCGGTCATCGGGCCTTGCGTCGCATCGAACAGCCCGAGGTGATCGAGGCCGAGCACCTCGGTGATCGTGCGGATCATGTTGACCGTCGTGTAATGCGTGCTGACGACCGCGTTCTGCTTCACGTACGGCCCGATCACGAACGCCGTGCTGCGATGCGCGTCGACATGGTCCGGGCCGTCCTGCGCGTCGTCCTCGACGACGAAGATCAGCGTATCGGCCGCATACGGGCTGTTCGCGACTGCCTGCGCGACGCGGCCGACCGCATAGTCGTTGTCGGCCATCTGAATCTCCGGCGTATTGACGCCGTCGAGCGCGGTCGAATAGGAGCCCGTATGATCGTGCGGCAGGCGCAACAGCGTCAGCGACGGCATCCGGCCGTTCGCGGCGAAGCCGTTGAACTCGCGCTCCCACTCGAGCTCGCGATAGAGATCCGGATACGCGTTGTCGTAGCCGCGGAAATAGGAGTCGGTCAGATTGACGAGCGCGGGCGTCACGCAATATCCCTGCACCACCTGGTCGGCAAACGGTGCGCGGTCCATCGGGATCGCGTTTGGACCGCTGTTGCGCGCAATCTCCATGAAGAACCCATAGTTGCGCACCGTGAGGCCCGCGCGCAATGCCGCATTCCAGATGTAGCCCTGTTGAACCGCGTCGGACGGGCCGTCCGGCGCGGACACGTCAGCCGTGCCGGGGAGCAGGTCCGGATCGGCCGGCAGCGCCGGGTTCGCAGCCGCGCGCTGCGCGCCCGTCAGCCCGACGTCGACGTTCCGGTTCTGGCCTTCCCAATCGTACGAGCCGCCGCGCGAGCCGGCGCGCACCGGGCTGCCCGCATAGTTGACGGGCAGCATCTTCGCGCCCGCGTCCGATTCGCGCGCGCCCGTGCTCCACGGCCAGCCGTCGCCGCTCACGTCGCCGGAATCGTAGAAATTGTCGAGCGTGACGAACGTCTTCGCGAGCGCATGCATGCTCGGCGTCGTCGCGTCGGGAAACTCCGCGAGCGACGGATCGCTGTTGCCGCGGCCGACGTCGCCGAGAATCTGGTCGTACGTGCGGTTCTCCTTGACGATGTAGATCACGTGCTTGATCTTCTTGCGCAGCGCGGCCATCGTCGCGATGTCGTTCGACGTGAGCGCCGCGTTGAAGCTGTTGTTGTTCGCCACCTGCGTCGTCAGCAGATCGAGCGTCTTGCTGCCGGGCGCCGGCATCCACATCAGGCCGCCCTTGCTCAGTTGTTCGATGTACTGATTCTCGACGAGCTTCACCGGCGTGTTCTTCACCGGGCACGGCACGGTGCGGCCGCTGTCCTTGCAGTTGCCCGGATTCGGGCCCGGCATGTTCTTCGTGTAGACGACGTACAGCGCGTTCGCCGCGCCGACCGCGACGTCGGACGGATACCAGCCGGTCGGAATCAGGCCGGTGACGGCGGGCGACGCGCCCGCGAGCGAAATCGCCGCGACGTCGTTCGTGCCGCGGTTCGTCACGTACAGCGTGCGCTCGTCGGCGGACAGCGCGAGCCCGTTCGGCGACGCGCCGCGATACTGCATCTCGGTGACGAGCCCCGTGGGCGCGACCGTCGACACGGTCGACACGACCTTGTTCGCGGCCGTGTCGATCACCGATACGATGTCTGCGTTGTCGGACGCGACGTAAAGGCGCGACTGCGCCGCGTTCAGCACCATCTTGTTCGGATTGCCCTTGACGGGAATGCGCGTGACGACTTGCGGCGCATTCGTCGAGAGATCGACGACGACGATCTCTCGATCGCGCTCGCTCGACACGTATGCGGTCTTGTTGCCGACGATGCGCACCGCATTCGGATACTCGCCGCCCGGCGTGCCCGATGCGCCGCCGCTCTTGCCCGGCCGCAGATCGCGCTCGGCGAGCACCGCGCCCGCGTTGAGATCGACGAGCGTGATCGAATCGTTGTAGCGATTCGCGACGACCGCGCGCTTGCCGTCCGCCGTCACGTCGATGCCCGTCGCGAGCGGCGTGCTGCCGATGCCGTTGCCCGTCTTGTGATTCAGCGCGATCGGCGCGCCGGCCTCGCCCCATGCGCCCTGCGAAAGCGCGAAGCGATGCAGGTTGTCGTCGCCTCCGCCCGTCACGTAGAAGTGCTGACCGTCCTGCGCGAACACGATGCCGACGTAGGTGTCGGGCACCTGCAGCACCTGCTTCTTGATGGGCGTGCCGCCCGACACGTCGAACACGAACACGTATTCGCCCGAGTCCGACTTGATCATCTTGCCGTTCGCATCCAGCACGTTGTTGTAGCCGCTCGTCAGCACGAGAAGCGTCTTGCGGTCGGGGCTGAGCGCCTCGGAGACCGGCTGCCCGGCGATGTAGTTCGGCGAATCCGCGAGCCCCGGATTCAGCGGAACGAACGCCGTGCCCGGCGCGGCCGCGGGCGAGATCAGTTGGCCCGTCGCAAGCAGCGTCGTGCTGGTGTCGCCGAGCGCTGGCGTGTCGACGGAATCGCTGTTGCACGCCGCGAGCGCCAACGCCGTCATCCCAACGAGCAGGAAACGTCTATACACAATGAACCCCTTCAAGAAGGCGCGACGCCGCTTTGACGGCGCCGGTGTTGTAATGATCGGTAATAGACAGGAACCCTAAGGGCAAGGAGTGACCCGCTGATGACAGCGCAGCGGCTTCTCGCTCGCGCAGCAGCCGCGGGACGCCGCAACGGCGAGCCGCATATGTGCGACGGAGTTTGGGGAACGGATGTGGACGCGCGGCTATCTCGTCATACGAGTGCACGCCTGCGGATTGCCGCTGTTCATGACGTACCGCTCGTCGCGCAGGATCGATTTCGTTTGGCTTTCATCAGGCATGGCGTTCGCGTGCCGATGTTGTCTTCGCGGCGATGCCGGAAGGGTTCGGCATCGCGCGAACGTCGGTGCGCCGGCGGCTACGCCGCGCGAGTCGGCGACGCGGCAGTCGCTTGCGCACGCGCCACTCTGCGCGCAAGCAGCACGATGACGAGCAGCGTGGCGACGTAAGCGACGATCTGGATGCCCGCCGGTCGCGCCGTATAGCCGACGAGCGTATGCAGCATCTTGCCGACGACGCTCGATTCCTTGAGCAGCCACGACGTGTCCCAGACGGTGTCGCCCCACGAAGGCAGCCAGCCGGCCGACACGAGAAAACCGACGCCCTGGCTCGCCATGCCCGCGGCAAGCAGGACGATCAGCGCGTTGGTCACGGAAAAGAGACGCTTCAGCGGAATCTGCAGCAGCCCAGCATACATGCCGGCGCCCAGCCCGACGCCGCCGAGCACGCCCAGCGCGCCGCCGACGATCATCTGCGGCGTCTGCCCCGGGTCGCTCGCCGCGATGCCGTACAGGAACAGAACGGCTTCCGAGCCTTCGCGCAGCACCGCGACGCCGACGACGATCGCGAGCCCCGTGAGCGGCCGGCTGCCGGCCGCGACGGCCCGGCCGACCTGCGACAACTGCAGCGCCATCTCGCGGCCGTGCTTGCCCATCCAGATGCTGTGCCACGCGAGCATGATCGTCGCGACGAACATCACGCCCGCGTTGAACACCTCCTGCCCCATGCCCGACGCCCACGCGGAAATGACGTCGGCGAACGCCGCGATGAGCGCCGCGCCGACCACGCCGCCGAGCAGGCCGCCGCTCACCCACCACGTGCGACCGCGCACGCCCTTGGTCGCCGCGAGGACGATGGACACGACGAGCGCTGCTTCGAGCACTTCCCGAAAGACGATGACAGCGGTGGAGAGCATGGTGCGCGGCGCTTTACTTGACGGTCAGCCTGGTTTTCGATTCGGCTTCGTGATACTCGTCGTGGAACTCGTACGTGCCCGCCTTCAGCGGCCCGATGTAGACGTCGACCTGCTTGCCCGCGGGAATCACCTTCTCGGCCTTGAAGTCGTCGCTCTCGAACTCGGCGGGCGTCGCGTCGAGGTTCTTGACCGTCACCTTCACTTTCTTGCCGGCCGGAATCGTGAAATCCGCGGGCGAGAATTTGTGATCCTTGAGCGTCAGGCTGTATGCGTCGTCGGCGGCGAACGCGGGCGTCGCCGAAGCGGAGAACGCGAGCGCGAGCGCCAGTGCGGAAATCGTCTGAAGAGCTTTCATGTAATGAACGAAAGGAAAGGATGAAGATGAAGAGATGCGGACGATAATAGGATCGATTCTCGTTCAGACAATTCGATATCCTTATTCTCGTTATGGACATGTCGCACCGCGCGATTCGCGTGCGCGGCGCGCAAGTGGCGAAGCGCCTGGGTTCGGGAACATCGCGCGCTTCGTCAATCCGGCAAAGCACCTGTCGCTTCCAGCATCGTATGAAGAAAGCATGCGGCGACGGCCGGTCGCAACAGCATGCCGGCCGATCGAACGCGCCCCCGCGATACTGAAAGGCAGATGTATGACCCATCGTCGACATTCGGGCCCCGGTGCACGTCGACGACCGCCGGCTCGCATCATCGCTTCGCAAGCGGCTTGATTGACAGCTTCTCTACCTTCGGACGGAATCGGTTCGGTGCGTCTTCCGTTGCGACGCGCGTTCCTCTCCAACCCGCCATTCATGATGCTTGCCGCATTCGGCGACATCGTCCGACATGTTCGCCGTCATCGAAACCTTCACGCCGGACACGCTATCCGACATGCGGCTCATGGATGACGACGGGGCATTGCACGCAGGCGGCGCTCGCATGCTGCGCGTACCACCTGCACGTGCTTCGGATGCCGCACTTCGGCAATCCTGCCTCCGGCGGCGCAAGCACCGCAGGCTCCTTCACGATCGCATCGACGAGGCCGCAACGATGCCCGGTCCACTGCGCGCACTTCCCGCCCAGGCACGGACCGAGAAATCGAACGCGGTTTTCGACCGGCACGCCGTTTGCGTGCAGACCGTCGAGCAATTCCCTGCTGATCGGGATCTTCGGGCTGATATAGGCGACGGTCCCGCTGTCCATCACCGCGCCCAGCACCGCTGAGGCCGACTCGGCCGGCGCGCTCGGGCAGGTGCCGAGCGACGCGTCGCCCGCATCCGCCTGCGCCGCGCCGGCCGCGCTTCCTCCGGCCGGCGTCATCTCATTCCCCGATCCGCTCTTGCTCGGTCACTTTGAGCAGGCGCTCCGCCTCTTCGGCGACGATGATCCGCCCGCCGTTCGGCAGCACGACGTTCCACGCAGGCCCCTTGATCTGAGTGGCGTTCTCGCCGACGAGCGCGGTGAGCAGCGCGATGTTCAGTTGCGCGGACGCATGCGCGATTTGTCTCCCGTCCAACGCCGCGCCGGAAACCGTGATTTTGAATTCGGTTGGTTTCATGGTTGTCTCCACAGGCTATTTCAGTTGTTGATGACCTGCACCGGGTCTTTGTTTTTTGCGCCGCATAACGGATTAAAAATAGTTCACCGAAACCGGCAAGTCAAAATTCGATCATTTACATGAAAACTGGATTATCGAATTAAGTGATTGGATAACGCATCGGCTTCTCGCTGCATCGGCTTGTCGCTCAGCACTTCGAGATTTCGCTCGATCTGCGGGCTCATCGGCATCTTCGGGTTCGCGCCTTTCGGCGGGATCGGCGATTCGAACCGCTCGATGCGGCACAATGACGCAGAACCGGCGGCAACATCGACAGAAACGCCGATGCGCGGAATGGCCCGCTAAAATGGCCACGCGCGCTGATCGATCGCCCGCCTCGCCCCTTTGGCGCGCCGTGCAAGACTACCTCGGCAAGCAGCGCACACACCGCGCCCGCTTTTCATTTCAACGGAAATCATCATGGCCCAACTCCCCGAAGACAAACCGGTTTCGCCCACGAGACGCGCGATTGCAGCCGGCCTCGCGCTGCTGCCTGTCGTCGCGTTTGCGCAGAAGACGGCGGCGAAACCCGTCGTTCAGGTGTGGAAGACACCCACTTGCGGATGCTGCGAGGACTGGCTGTCGCATCTGAAGAACAACGGCTTCGATGTCGCCGTGCACAACGTCGAGGACACGTCCGACGTGCGGCAAAAAGCCGGAATGCCGGAACGCTTCGCGTCGTGCCATACGGGCCTCGTCCAGGGATACGCGCTCGAAGGCCACGTGCCCGCTCGCGAGATCAAGCGGCTTTTGCGCGAGAAACCGAACGCGGTCGGGCTGGCCGTGCCCGCGATGCCGATCGGCGCGCCCGGGATGGACGGACCGGCGTACAACGGCCGTCACATGCCTTATGACGTGCTGCTGATCAGGCGCGGCGGGCAGCCTAGCGTGTATCAGTCGTATAGCTGACGGGTTGCGCGCATTTCGAGCAAGGGGCGTGCGGTCGCGGCGCGCAACCGACGAGGCCGCGGGTGCTTCCGGACGGTTTGCCGACATTGAAAAATCGAGAAACGGGGCGTCGGATCGTTCGGCATGCGCGCGTCGATGAGCCGCGGCAACTGCTGCAACAACGCGCCGATCGCATCCTCCTCCGGCACGTTCAAGAACGAACTGGTCTATCATCGGCGCTTTACGACGCGTGAGCGGGCACGAAGCGCGATCCGCGAATACATCGAGATCCTCTACAACCGGCAGCGCATGCAGGCTCGCCGCCATGACCGATCATCTGCTGCATTTACGCCGCGCTTCCATCTGAATCAGACTGCCGCTCAACCCGTTGGCCTCCGCGAATTCCAACCGACCTCCCCCGACGCCATGACCCGCCAACCGACCGCCATGCCGTTCAGCACGCTGCCGCTGACGCCCGCCACGCTCGCGAATCTCGCGCAACTCGGCTACACCGACATGACGCCGATCCAGGCCGCGAGCCTGCCGATCGCGCTCGCCGGCCACGATCTGATCGCGCAGGCGAAGACCGGCAGCGGCAAGACGGCTGCGTTCTCGCTCGCGCTGCTCGCGCGCCTCGATGCGCGCCGCTTCGACGTGCAGGCGCTGGTGCTGTGCCCGACGCGCGAACTGGCCGACCAGGTCGCGCAGGAAGTGCGCCGCCTCGCGCGCGCGGAGGAGAACATCAAGGTGCTGACGCTGTGCGGCGGCACGCCGATGCGCCCGCAAACGCAAAGCCTCGAACACGGCGCGCACATCATCGTCGGCACGCCGGGACGCATCATGGACCACCTCGACCGCGGCACTCTCACGCTCGGCGCGCTGAACACGCTCGTGCTCGACGAGGCGGACCGGATGCTCGACATGGGCTTCTTCGACGACATCGCGAAGGTCGCGCGGCAATGCCCGCCGGCGCGCCAGACGCTGCTGTTCTCCGCGACCTACCCGGACGGCATCGCGAAGCTGAGCCAGCAGTTCCTGCGCAATCCGAAGGAAGTGAAGCTCGACGAACGCCATGACGACAGCAAGATCCGCCAGCGCTTCTACGAAGTGACCGAGGATGAGCGGCTGCACGCGGTCGGTTTGCTGCTGAACCACTATCGTCCGGTGAGCACGATCGCGTTCTGCAACACGAAGCAGCAATGCCGCGACCTGCTCGACGTGCTGCGCGCGCAGGGCTTCCACGCGCTCGCGCTGCACGGCGAACTCGAGCAGCGCGAGCGCGACCAGGTGCTGATCCAGTTCGCGAACCGGAGCTGCTCGGTGCTCGTCGCGACCGATGTCGCCGCGCGCGGCCTCGACATCGCGCAACTCGAAGCGGTGATCAACGTCGACGTGACGCCCGATCCCGAGGTGCACGTGCACCGCATCGGCCGCACGGGCCGCGCGGACCAGGACGGCTGGGCGCTGAGCCTCGCGAGCATGGACGAGATGGGACGCGTGGGCGGCATCGAGCAGGCGCAAAAGCGCGACGTCGAATGGCATCCGCTCGCGGAACTGAAGGCCGACCGCAACGAACCGCTGCTGCCGCCGATGGAAACGCTGCAGATCCTCGGCGGCCGCAAGGACAAGATCCGCCCCGGCGACGTGCTCGGCGCGCTGACCGGCGATGCGGGTTTCAGCGGCGCGCAGATCGGCAAGATCAACGTGACCGAGTTCTCGACGTACGTCGCGGTCGAACGCGGCATTGCGCACGACGCGCTGCGCAAGCTCAATGCGGGCAAGATCAAGGGCAAGCGCGTGAAGGTCCGGCTGATGGACGAATGACGCCGGCGTCACGCCGATGCGACACGCTGGCCCACCCTCTCCAGATACCGCTGGATCGCGCCCCACTCGCCGCCGCGCCGGGTCAACGAATACACGGCCGACCTCGTCGCCCGGCATCCGGCGCGCTTCGGCCGCTTCGCGACCCTGCCGATGCGTGGGAGCAGCCGGTGTCGATCGAGCACCGCGCCGCGTGGGAAACGTGCAACCGCCGGTTCCATGAGGCGCTGATTTAGGCGGCCGCGTCACCGTGGACCTATCTGGTGCGGCGCATGCTGTCGCAGCAGAGCGAGCGCTACCGGCGCGTGTGCATCAGCCTCGAAGATTCGAAACGCGACGCGCACGCGGAACACACGTGCATCTTCGACGCGGCGATGCGCCGCGCCGATGCGCGCGCGGCGCTCGCGCCCGAGGATCACATCAGCACGACGCTCGACGCCAAGACATACGCGGCATCGCGAAACCTCGGTCATCACGTTTGGGCAGGCGCGCGGAGCGGATGCCGACGCGGCGGTTTGCCTCAAAAGCAGGATGGGCAAACACATTTCGGCAGATGTAAACGAGCCTCAGTTACGGCTTTCGTTTCCCGTGACCGCGCGCCCCACCCTCCCTACTCCACCGTCACCGACTTCGCCAGATTCCTCGGCTTGTCGATATCCGCCCCCCTGATGCACGCCGCATGATACGCGAGCAACTGCAACGGCACGACGTGCAATATCGGCGACAACAACCCGTAATAATCCGGCATCCTCATCACCGAGACCCCGTCGCCGTTATCGATCCGTGTGTCCGCGTCGGCGAACACGAAGAGCTGCCCGCCGCGCGCACGCACTTCCTGCATGTTCGACTTGAGCTTCTCGAGCAACGCGTCGTTCGGCGCGATCGTCGCCACCGGCATCGTGTCCGTCACGAGCGCGAGCGGCCCGTGCTTCAGCTCGCCCGCCGGATACGCCTCCGCGTGAATGTACGAGATCTCCTTGAGTTTCAGCGCCCCCTCGAGCGCGATCGGATAGTGCAGCCCGCGCCCGAGAAACAGCGCGTTCTCGTGACGCGCGAACTCGTCCGCCCAGCGCGCGACCAGCGGCTCGAGCGCAAGCACGTCCTCGAGCGCGCCGGGCAGCCGGCGCAGTTGCTGCGTGTAGCGCGCGAGCTGCGCGTCGTCGACGTAGCCGCGCATCCGCCCGAGCGTGACCGCCAGCGTGAACAGCGCGACGAGCTGCGTCGTGAACGCCTTCGTCGACGCCACGCCGATTTCCGGACCCGCCCGCGTCAGGAAGCGCAGCCCGGCCTGCCGCATCATCGCGCTCGTCGGAACGTTGCAGATCGCGAGCGTATCGATGTGGCCGAGCGCCTGCGCGTACTTCAGCGCGGCGAGCGTATCGGCCGTCTCGCCCGATTGCGACACGACGACGATCAGCGTGTTCGGCATCGCAACCGCGTCGCTGTACCGGTACTCGCTCGCGATCTCGACCTGCGCCGGTATCCGCGCAACCGTCTCGAGCCAGCGGCGCGCAGTCAGCCCCGCGTAGTGGCTCGTTCCGCACGCGAGAATCAGCACGTTGTCGATCTGCTCGAATGCGCGCCGCGCGTCGTGGCCGAACACCGCCGGATCGAAGAGCCCGGCATCGGGAATCGTCGCGGCAACCGCGCGCGGCTGCTCGAAGATCTCCTTCTGCATGAAGTGCCGGTAAGCGCCGAGCTCGACCGTGCCCTGCGTCGACGCAACGGTCTGCACCGCGCGCACGACCGGCCCGCCGTTGCGATCGACGATCCGCACGCCGCCCGGCGTCAGCTCGACGATGTCGCCTTCTTCGAGAAAGATGAACCGGTCGGTGATGCCGGCCAGCGCGAGCGCGTCCGACGCGAGGAAGCACTCGCCGTCCTTCAGGCCGACGACGAGCGGCGAGCCGACGCGCGCGCCGATCAGCCGGTTCGGCTCCGTCTTGCTGAACACCGCGATCGCATACGCGCCGCGCAATTGCGTCGTCGCGTCGCGCACGGCGGACAGCAGATCGCCGCGGTACCTGCTGTGGATCAGATGCGCGACGACCTCGGTATCGGTCTGTCCGTCGAATTCGTAATGCTGGCTGGCGAGTTGCGTGCGCAGCGCTTCGTGATTCTCGATGATGCCGTTGTGAACGAGCGCGATGTGATCGCGCGAGAAGATCGGGTGCGCATTGCACGTCGCGGGCGCGCCATGTGTCGCCCAGCGTGTGTGCGCGATGCCCGTGGTGCCGGTCAGGCCGGCCGTGCGCACGTGCGCCTCGAGATCGGCGACGCGCGATACGCTGCGCGCGCGCCGCGCCTCGCCGTCCACCACGGTCGCAACGCCACACGAGTCGTAGCCGCGATATTCGAGGCGACGCAGGCCTTCGATCAGAATCGGAACGATGTTCCGTTGCGCTACCGCGCCGACGATCCCACACATGACTCGTTACCTCCGATGACCTGCGATGCCTGCGCGCGTCTTCTTCTGCGCGGCGCGGCAGCGGCCGACGCGGTTGTGAATCCGCAGCGCGCGGGCGCGACCGGATCGGCCATCCTGCTTTCGAATGCCAGGTAGAGCGCTTCCTCGAGCACGTTCCAGTGCGGGCCGTGCCGGTACGGACCGGAGCGCGCGTGCCAGCACGCGACGGTGTTCCAGTCGTTCATCTTGTATGCGACGAGCGCGATCAGCCCCCACGGGAAATCGGTGCCCGCCAGTTGCAGCCATGTCTTGCCGTAGCGATGCATCCATTGCGCGTAGATCGTCGCATTCGACTGATCGGGCACGCGGATGCCCGACAGGATCGGGAAGATCTGCGCGACCTTCTCCGGATAGAAGCTCGTGTCGCCGATCTGCTGCGTGCTCGCCCGGAATCCCGACTGCGCGCCGCGCCAGAACACCTGCAGGATCGCGGCCGACAGCCGGTCCGCGCGCTGGCTCCACGGGCCCGCGTGCGCGTAGTCGGCATGGCGGATGTAATACGCGGCGAGCGCCTGCAGCGCGCTATGCACTTCGACGTTGTCCATCAACAGCGCGACGTGCAGCGTCGGCGAGATCTGGTAGACGCCCGTGCGCTTGTCGAGCAGCGTGTCGAGATGCGCGCTCGCGCGCGCGAGGCTGCGCGCCCAGCTAGCCGGCATCCCGCCCGGCGGCGCGAAGCGCGCGAGCAGCTCCATCCACGTCGCCATCATCGCGTCGTCCGCGTCCGCGTCCGCGCAGGCCGTGTATTGGCCGTCCTTCAGGCAGAAGCGGTTGAAGCCGCCGTCGGCGCGCTGGCGCGGCAGCAGCCATGCGATCCATGCGCGCGCGGCCTGGCGCGCGTCGAGCTGCGCGTCGGACGCGGCAAGCAGCGCCTTCGCGGCGAAGTACGGATCGATGCCGGCCCCGTTCAGGCGCACGGTGATCGCGCCGTCGGGCCGCTGGTAGTAGCCGGTCAGTTGCAGCTCGGCGGCGTTCGCGCACAGCGCGAGTCCGCACATCGCGAGCGACGCCGCGCGCGACGCGCGGCGTAGCAGAAGACGGGCCGCCCCGCATGTGCGAGCGGCCGCGGCGAGCGCGGGCCGGTTCATGATGTCGTGCGCTTTCCGCGCGGTTGTGCTTCGAAGTCGCCGGCGCGGCCGAAGCCGCGCGCGGCGACATGCTCACTGCCTATTGCATCGCTACAGTTTCGCGCTCGTGAACGTCAGGCTCGTGCCGGCGCCGGCAATCACGAGCCAGTTCGTCGAATCGGAGCCATCGACGGTGGCCACGCCTTGCGTCACGACCGGCATCGCATACTTCGCCTTCGGCAGCAGCCACGTCATGTCCGCGAGGCTCGTCGGATGGCTCGCGTTGAACGTCCAGCTCGCCCCCATGTCGGTTGCCGTCCACGTGACGTTCAGCCGCGAGCGGTCGAAGTTCGTGATGTCGCTCATCGTGTACCACCTGAACTGGCCGAGCTGCTTCAGCGCATTCGCCTGCGTGAAGATCGACGCCAGCACGGTCGGATAGAACGACGCGCCGTACGGGTGCGCGTAGATCAGCCGGCTCGTTCGGTTCGCGACGACGAAGTTCATCAGGTTCGCGTACCAGTTCGCGATGTCGTTGATCGGCACGCCGTACTGCTGGAACTCCTCGAACGTCGCGTACTTGCCGAACGGCATCACCGGATACGCCCACAGGCCCGGGTTCAGCAGCGCGCCGTTGCGATACGCGCGCGTCGGCTCGGAGCCGGTGTGGCCCGTGAAGTAGTAGCCGTTGAAGCCGTTGCTTTCGAGCCAGTTCACGGACCAGGTCGGCGTGTTGCCTTCGGGCGCCGCGTATTCGACGTCGGGCAATCCGGTCGCCGTCATCACCGCCGAATGGTTCATCGTCAGATACTGCTGGAACGTGCTCTGGTTCGTCTCGCTCGCATACGCGCCCCAGTAGTCGTGAATCCAGCCGCCGTGGCTGCCGACGTGGTGCCCCTTCGTCAGGAAGTATTTGACGAGGTTCAGCGCGGTCGGGTTGTAGTCGAGGTTGATGCCGTTGCCGTCGCCGAACGTCGCTTCGTCGGGGCCGGCGGTGATCACGATCGAGAACGGCCCGTTCGTCCACACGCCAAGGCTCTTCAGGTACATCGCCGGCTGGATCTGGTCTTCCGCGCAGAAGTGCCAGTTGAGCACGAGCCCGGCCTTCGCCCTCGGCAGGTTCGACAGCGACGGCAGATTCAGCAGGTTCGTGCCGAAGTAGTGCAGGTAGCCGTGGATCAGCATCCCGTCGGTCTGGCCGTCGAGATACGCGAGCGGCAGGTTCACGAACAGCACGCCGCCGTTGCCGTACGTGTTGTAGCCGGACACGAGGCCGAAGCTCGGCGACGTCAGGATCGTCGTGCCGGTGTACGTGCCTTGCGTGACGAAGCTCGGATACGTGAGGAACCCGTACACGTAGCCCGAAATGCCTTCGAGCGTGTCGGTCTGCGTGCTGGTCGTCGCAAGCCATGTGTTCGTCTTGGCCGTCACGGTCTTCGTCAGCGAGCTCGCGCTGTACGTGCCCGACTTCACCGGCTGGCCCGTGACGAAGCCCGTCAGTTTCGGCAAGATCGACGTGAACGCGCCCTTGCCGTCCTTCGGCAGCGTGTAGCCGAACCATGCACTGTGGTTGTAGCCCTTCAGGCCGCCAGGATTCGACGGGCTCGCGCTCAGGTACATCACCGCGCCCGAGGTCGCCGTGCCCGTCGTGCCGGTGGCGGCGGCCGGCAGCGCGCTCGTGGTCGTGGTCGTGGTCGTCGTCCACGGCATCGACTTGCCGGGCGGCACCTGAAGCGTGCGCAGCCAGCTACTCATGCCGGTCACGTTGCCGAGGCCGATCATGTTGCCGAGCAACTGGCTGTACAGCACGTAGTCGACGCCGACCATCGAGCTGAAGCGCGACTTCGGAACCGGGTAGAAGCCCGCCGAATTCAGCACGCCGAAGTCATAGACGAGCATCACCTTGCCGCCGTTCAGCGCGTAGTTCTGGATCGCGGTGACGAGCGTGTCGTCGGCAACCGTATGCACCTGGTCTGGCAGGATGAGGCCGGGATACTGCGACAGCGTCGCGCCCGCCAGCATGAACTGGCTGTCCGTCATCACCTTGATCTGGAGTCCTTCCTCCTGCGCGCTGTCGAGCCAGGCGGACACTCTCGGGTCAGGCAGCGTAAGCGTATCCGGGACCAGCAACAGCAGTTGATTGGTGGCCGCGCGCGCGCCGCCTGGGCTGAACGCGAACGCGAGCGCGAACAACGCGAACACGATCCGCAAGAATTTGCCTGACTTCGCCAACATGATGCGCTCCTCTCTACAGGAAGGGCGGCTCGCGACCGGCCGCGATGCGGCCAGCGCGCCGTGCAGCGGACCGGTCCGGACCTCGTGGATGTGACGGCCGTCCATCACGCCGGCACGCTGTCCGGCGTCCTCCGATGACGGCGCCGCCTCGTATCCGGCATGGCACTGCGATCGGACCTCCCCCCGGTAGAAGCGAGCTCCGTGCCATTTGCTTCGGATGCCCGAACGATCGGACTCTGTGGCCGCCCGGGCGGGTCATCCCTGACGAAATCTCGCGAAATCGTCTCAGCACTGATACGGAGAAAGCTCTTCTTGCCGGCCGCTCAGGGCGGCTCCCGCGTCAGCGCGCCGCGCCAGCTCGCGCAATAGCTGTAGAGCGTGACGAGCAGCCCGATCAGGAGCGGCGCGCCGAGCACGAAATAGCAGAACGGCACGAACAGCAGCGAGCCGTGATAGATCACGACCGCATGCAGCAGCAGCACGAACGGCAGCGCGAGCACGAAATAGCCGAGCACGAGCAGCGACGCGAACGCCTTCTGCGCGAAGGAGAAATCGAGCGGGTAGTAGAGCGCGGCCATCACGAGCGGAATCAGTGCGATCGCCGCGACGTTCATCACGAACACGTCTCGCAAATGAAGCAGCGCGTCGTACGGGAACGCGCCGGGCGTCGCTACGCCGGGCGTAGCGATGCCTGACGCCGCGGCGGCGGCCGGACCGTACATCGCCCAGAAATACACGCAGATCATCAGTTGCGCGAACGCGGCGATCCGTAGCAGATACGCAACGGGCAACCATTTCGTCCGACGAACGAACGTCGCGCCGCAGACCGCCGCGCAGACCGCCGCGGTCGCGAGCAGCAGCGCGCCGCTCGGCATCCGTGCGGCGAGATTGATCGACAGCAGCGGCACGCGCGGCGCGCGCGCCGGGTAGCCGAGCACGACCGCGGTCAGCGACGGATCGAGCTGCCGCGCGCCCCAGCCGACGACCGCGCGCCAGTACCGCCACGCGCACGGCAGCGCGAGCCACAGCAGCGCGTACAGCGGGGGCGTGAGGAGCGCGGCCGATGCGAGCCAGCGCCGCGGATGCGCGTGCGTGCGCAGCGAGCGATCGTCGGGCGGCGGGACGGGGTCGATGTCCATGCGGCCCGCCCGTCACCACCGATAGAACATCCCGACTTCGCCGCCGATGCGCGAGTAGTACGGGTTGTGGTAGTAATCGAACTCGACTTGCGTGCCCCACTTGCGGGTGAACCAGTAGCGCCACTTCAGCGACACCTCGTGGCTGCGGAAATCAGTGATCTGCGCGTTGTTGCCGGTCGCCTGGTACGCCTCGCGGCCGAAGCCGCCGCGCAGCACGATCTGGCTCTTGCCGACCTCGCCGTAGGTGATCGCGCCGTAGTAGGCGGGCGCCTTCACCGAGCCCGGCGAATCGACCGTGTAGTTCCAGCCCGCCTCGAAAATCCACTTCGGCACCGCATACCAGATCGCGCCGAGGTGATAGAGCTGATCGCGGTGGCCGTTGCGGTTCCACGCGTAGCCCGCGCCCGCCGACAGCACGAGCGACCGGTTCGACAGCAGCTTGCGGTTGAGCGACAGATCGACGCGCGCGCTCGGCAGGATCGTGCCGGACGTCGTGCCGGCGAACCCGATGCCGCCGAACCAGTCCGGCCCCATGTCCTGGATGTATGTGATCGCGCCGAGCTGCGTGCTTTCGTGGAAGCGGTGCAATTGCGCGAGCTCGCCGATGATCGTGCGGCCGCCCGCCTGATAGAGCCCGCGCAGATGCACGCCGTACCAGTCGCCATAGCCGTTCGTCAGGTGCGCCATCGAGTACGCGAGCGACAGCTCGGTGTGCCGTTGCGCCGGCGCCTGCACGTGCGTGACGATCGCTTCCGGCAGCGTCGGCCGGTTTTCCTGGTCCGGCGTGACCTCGGCGAGCGGCCAGCCGTCGGGCATGCCTTCCGAGCCGACCTTCACGAGCGCCGTGTCGTCGAACCGGCGCGGAACGATGACGAGCGGCGCGGCGGGCGGCGGCGCGGAAAGAGGCGCGGATTGCGATGCGGCGGCCGCCGGCGCGGATGCGATCGCGGACGGCGCGGGCGACGGTGCAGGAGAAGTGACTGCTGGCAGCGCCGATGGCGCAGCGGACGGCGCGGGCTGCGCGACGAGCGCCGCGGCCATGACGGCCGCGTCAGCCTGCGCGCCGGCCGGCCCGGACGACGCGATCGAAGCGGCGGCCGGCACATCGGCGTAAGCCGCCGCCGCGCGCGCGTACGGCGCGCCGTACGCGCACGCGAGCGCGAGCGCGGCGACAGGGACGGGCGGGCCGCGTCGGCAACGAAGCGCATGCATGTTGGTCTCCTCGTTACGACGCGTGATACCAGCCGCTGCGCCACGCGACGAGGTCGCCATGCACGCAGGCGTGGCCGACGACCGACACGTCGCGCGCGCACGCGCTGACCGGATGATCGGCCGCCCCGATGCGCGCGCCCGTCAGCCGCAGCAGCCCGCCCGCGGACACGACGCCGTCGATGCAGCTCGCGTCGTCGAGCAGCACGTCGTCGCGCGCGAACACCGCGCCGTTCAGCAGCGCCTCGCACTCGAGCACGACGCTGTGCGCCTTCACGCTGCCGATCAGCACGCAGCCTTCGCCGAGCGTCAGCCGGCCGTCGACGATCAGCGTGCCGTGCAGGATCGTGTGCGACGGCAGGCGGATGTCGCGCTGCACCAGATAGCGGCCGTCGAGCACGCGGTGCGGCACGCAGGCGAGCCGGCTCGCGAGCGACATCGCGCGGCGCGGCGTCAGCGCATCGTCGCGGCCGAGCGCGCGCGAGAGGCGGCCGAACACGATCGGCGTGCCGTGCAGGTTCGAGAAGCCGCCGCAGCCGTGAACGCGCACCGCCTGTCCGACGACCGCGCCGCGCACGAGCGTGTTGTCGATATCGATGTTCGGCGCGTACGCGAAACCGCCGAGCGTCGCGCCCGCACGCATCTCGATGCGCTCCTCGGCGAACGCGTATGTCGCGTGCGAGCCCGCGCCGAGCGAGATCGTCCGGTCCGCGTACAGCACGTCGTCGCGCCAGTCGCCGCGCGCGAGCCGGAGCGCGTCGACGTGCTCGACGCGCAGGCCGAGCGCCTGCCACGGCGGCGCCGCGTCGTCCCGCGCGGGCGGCTCGCCGCGCGCGCTCACGCGCAGCGCATCGAGCCACTGCGCGGCGCGGCGCGGATAGTCGACGAACGGCCCCTCGCCGATCGGCAGCGCGGCGACGTCGCTGCGCTTCACCAGCTCGTTCAAAAGCGGCAGGAACGGCAGCGTGAGCATTCCCGCCACCGGCATCATCACGTTGAAGGTCGTCATCACTCATCGTCCCGATTTCAGCGGCCGGCGAAAGCGCTCGGTCTTGTCCCAACGCAGCTCGCGACGCAGCAGCGCGTCGAGCGCAAGCCCCCACAGCGCGGCGACGACGGCCGCGATCATCACGCAGAATCCGACGACGTTCACCGGCACGAGCCGCAGCCGCGTCGCGCGGCCGTCGAGGCGCGCCGCGACGACGATCTCGAAGAACACGCCGAAGTTGCCGAACGTGCTGAACGCGAACAGCGCGAACACGGACACGAGCAGGCCGAGCGCGAGCGAATCGATGCCGTTCGTCAGATACAGCGCGAGCGCGATGCCCCACGCGAGCGCGAGCAGCGCGGGCATCATGAACACGCCGAGCAGCAGCGCGCCGTCGAGCCGGCAGCGCCGCGACGTCACCGGGCTGCGCAGCAGCGGAATCAGGTAGCGGCACAGCGCCTGGTTGTGCCCCTTCGCCCAGCGCGTGAGCTGGCGCGCGCGCACGGGCCACCGCTCCGGCACTTCCTCGTAGCACTCCGCATGGTTCAGGTAGACCGTGCGCCAGTTGCTCAGCAGCAGCCGGTAGGTCATGTCGGTGTCTTCGGCGAGCGTGTCGTCGCGCCAGCCGCCCGCCGCGTCGAGCGCGCTCTTGCGAACCCCGCCGGCCGTGCCGCCGTACTGCGGCACGAGGCCGAGGTTGTTGCGTGCCTGCTGGTTCACCTGATAGCCGCCCGCGCGCTCGAGATCGAGCAGGCGCGCGAGCAGGTTGCGATCGGCGTTCTGCGGCACGACGCGGCCCATCACCGCGCCCACTTCCGGATCGAAGAACGGCGCGACCAGTTCCTTGAGCAGGTCCGGGCGAGGCAGGTAGTCGGCGTCGAACACGACCATGATGTCGCCGCGGATCTCGCGCAGCGCGTCCTTCAGCGCCGCCGCCTTGCCCGGCTTGCCGCTCTCGCGGTGAAACGGCTTGATCAGATCGGGCGCGCGCGCCTGCACCTCGTCGATCAGCGCGCGCGTGTTGTCGGTCGAGCGGTCGTTGACCGGGACGATCGTCAGCCGGTCGCGCGGATAGGTCGTCGCGAGGAGCGCCGTCAGGCAATCGACGACGACCGCCTCCTCGTTGTGCGCGGCGACGAACACCGTGATCTCCGGCCAGTCCGCGTGCGTGATCGCGCGGTACGGCGCGCGCTGCGGCCTGAACAGGCGGTCGAGACTGAAGACGTAGTGGCGCGACGCGTAGACGCCGGTCAGCAGCGCGAATATCCACAGGTATGCCGCGCCCAGGCCGACGACGATCCCGCTGCCGGACACCTGCGGCTTGTCGACGGCGGGCGGCCGGGCGGCCGCGAAAGGCCGCCCGGCATCGAACGATGCGGGCTGCGCGAGCGCAAACGCAATCGCCTCCGCGTGCGGCCGGCTCGGTTCCGCGAACGCGCGAACCTGCGCGGCGCGCGCGAGCGGCGCGGCCGGAAGCGAGACGGACGCCGGCCGCACCGCGGTATCGCGCACGGCCAGCGAACACGCGAACACGATCAGCAACAGCACGCATTGCACGCACAACGACATCGCTCGCCGGTTCTTCATGCTCGTGTCCCCGTGCCCGCATCGGCGGCGACTGTGCTCGCCCCCCGCACGGACTTGCAAAAGGAAACCGGCGCCGCGCGTCGCGCACGTATCGCTCATCGCGCGTCGCCGCCTGTCGCCGCCGCGTCGCTGAACTGAACGCGCGCCGCACCGCCGGTTTTCGGTTTCGTCACATTGGCCGTTCCTTTGGTGTGCTGACGTCGTATCGCGTCGGAACGGATCTGCGCTGGTTCAAAGCAAAGGACGAGCCATCGTTCGGAAAAGACCGCGCGACAAGGGTTTCGCGACGAAGGCGGATTGCCGCCGCCGGCGCACGCGCAGCGTTTTGATTCATCGGCGAATCAACGCCGGGGAAACCGGCACGCGCGGCGTGCCCCGGAAGACCGCACGCGTTGCGCGTGCGAACGGCCCGCGCGGCGCGCGTTGCCGCCGCATACGATTGGCCTTTGCCTGCATCCGGCCCCCTCTTCGCATGGCCGCGACCGGCCGAGAGCAAGCCGCCGAACGCCCGCGTTTCAGAATCGATACGTTTCGCCGCGGCGGCGGCCGCTGCCTGCCTTCGGCCGGCGGCGGCCAGGAAATCCCTGACGCAATCCGCCGCGCGGCGCACGTCGCGCGCGGGGCCGGCCGTGCGCGCGCGAGACCCACGCGCGTCAAAGGTTCCGGGCCGACGCTCCCGCCGACGGCCGCGCCCCGCGCCACGACGGCATCCGCACATCGCGCGCGCGCCGCGCGGCGCGCGCGCGATTCCGGACGCCGCGACCGGACGCCGTAACAGCCGCGAGACGTTCCCGCGCGCCGGCGCGGCGTTCAGCCCTGCGCGGCGCGGCCGCGACGACGCTGGTTTGAATATTGCTCGACAGTGGTCGAGGCAGCGCGCCGGATACGAAGCGCACGGACGTGCGCGACACGCGCCGCCGATTCACGACATCACGAGGAGCGATTCATGACGTGACCCGCCCATCGCGACGGACCCGGCCCGCCGCCACGGGATTCGCGCCGCGAATCCGGGCGCATGCGCCGGGCCCGGACGTCGTAGCACCGTCGTGCGGCGCGCAGCGGACCTCGGCTCGCGCAACCGCGCGGCTCGATTCGCCGCGCCGCGCGCTCACGCCCGCGCCTTGCGGCGCACGGCCGTCGCGCCGGGTGCCGAATCGACCGGAACAACCGTGAACCGGGGATCAAGATGAAGAAAATCCTGCTTGCGTTCGGCACTCGTCCCGAGGCCATCAAAATGGCGCCGCTCGTGCGCACGCTGCAGACGCGAGCCGATGTCGACGCGCGGGTATGCGTGACCGCCCAGCATCGGCAGATGCTCGACCAGGTGCTTGCGCTGTTCGACATCGCCCCCGCATACGATCTGAACGTGATGCGGCAAAGCCAGACGCTGACCGACGTGACGACGGGCATCCTCCAGACGATCGGCGCCGTGTTCGACGACTTCGATCCAGACATCGTGCTCGTGCACGGCGACACGACGACGACGCTCGCGGTGAGCCTCGCCGCGTTCTACCGCTACTTGCCGATCGGCCACGTGGAGGCGGGGCTGCGCAGCGGCGACGTCTGGTCGCCGTGGCCCGAGGAGCTGAACCGGCGCGTAACGGACGCGGTGTCGTCATGGCACTTCGCGCCGACCGAGCGCGCGCAGCACAACCTGTTCAGCGAAGGCGTGCCGACGGAAGGCGTCGTGCTGACCGGCAATACCGTGATCGACGCGCTGCACGACGTGAAGCGCATGCTCGACGCCGACGCGCCGCTCGCGCGCGAAATCGCCGCGCAGTATCCGTTTCTCGGCCGCGACGAGCGCGTCGTGCTGATCACCGGCCATCGGCGCGAGAGCTTCGGCGAGCCGTTCGCGCATTTCTGCGACGCGCTGCGCACCCTCGCGCTCCGCTATCCGGACGTGCGCTTCGTCTATCCGCTGCATCTGAATCCGAACGTGCAAAGGCCCGCGCATTCGCTGCTCGACGGCCTGCCGAACATCCACCTGATCGTGCCGCAGGAATATCTGTCGTTCGTCTTCCTGATGTCGCGCGCGCATTTCATCATCACCGATTCGGGCGGCATCCAGGAGGAAGGGCCCGCGCTCGGCAAACCGGTGCTCGTCACGCGCGACACGACCGAGCGGCCGGAAGCGATCCAGGCGGGCACCGCGCGGCTCGTCGGCACGAACACCGAGCGGATCGTCGGCGAGGCATCGCGGCTCCTCGACGACGGCGACGCATACGACGAGATGTCGCGCGCGACGAATCCGTATGGCGACGGCCACGCGAGCGAGCGCATCGTTCATGCGCTGCTGGACAGGCCGCACGCGACCGACACGGCCCGCTTCCCGCTCGCCGCGCTCGAAGCGCCGCGCAACGCGCTCGCGCTCGGTCTGCATGCGCTGAGGTCCGCATGAGCGTGATCGTCTGGCGGCACGCGAGCCGCGGCGTCTGCGCGAGCGCTCGGGCGGGCGACGTGTGCGCTTGCGCGCGCGGCTGCCATCCGGTGATCGGACGGCGGCGGGTCGCGTCGCTGCCGGCGCGGATCGGCGGCGGTTGCGGCGGATTCGGCTGCGAACACGGGCCGCGCGCGACGCAGTGTCCGGCGGGGCGGTGTTGCCGGCAGCGGTGACGCGTGACGCGCAGGACGCGGATCGCCGCACGCGGCAAACGTGAACGAAGGGAAGCGCGATGCGTGCTGATGTGCGCCGATGCGTCCGCGCACCATGCCGAACGAAACGGCGAAAAACGAAGGATGCCGAAAGACCTGCCGCCCTGCCGGGACGGCGGACGCGCGGCCTGCGCCGGATGAAGAAGAACGCGGATGAAGGCGCTCGCCCGCCAGGGCTTTTGCGCTGTTCATCCGCGTCCGATATGCGTTGGTAGGCTCGATTGGATTCGAACCAACGACC
This sequence comes from Burkholderia sp. MSMB1588, assembly GCF_001546925.1. NCBI lineage: Bacteria > Pseudomonadati > Pseudomonadota > Betaproteobacteria > Burkholderiales > Burkholderiaceae > Burkholderia > Burkholderia sp. MSMB1588. The sequence goes on from NZ_CM003770.1 coordinate 494,201, forward strand.
CCCACCATGTCAAGGTGGTGCTCTAACCAACTGAGCTACGAGCCTGTGTGAGGCGCGAATTATAGAGAGCCTCTTGCGGGCGCACAAGCTCTTTTTAGAAAATTCTTCGATCGATCGCTCGACGGCGACAGGACGCGCACAGCCGATCGCGCGGCCGGCGGGCCGACCCGCCCGCTCGGAAAGACGCGGCGCCGCTCACCCCCGCGCCGCCGCGGCCAGCACCTGCGCGACGAGCGGATGATGCTGGCCGCGATGCGACCGGATCGCATGGATCTCCTCGGTCACGCCTTCCGCGCGCCCGAGCCGCCGCAGCCCGCGCAGCAGCGCGACGTCGCCCGCGCCCGGCTCGCTGAGCGGAAACACGCCGAGGCCGCGCGCGGCGAACACGGCCATCAGTGCGCTGTCCTCGAACTCGCCGACGATCCGCGGCCGGATTCCGTGCGCGTCGAACCAGCGATCGAGCCGCGCGCGCAGCGCCGCGTGCACCGTCGGCAGCAGCACGGGCAGGTCGGCCAGGCACTGCGGAAAGCGGCCGCGCGCCGCCGACGCGATCGCTGTCGGCCCGTACCAGTCGACGGGCGACGCGACGATCCGCTCGCTCGCGAGCCGCAGGTTCACGCGGCGCGGCGCGGGCTCGCCCGCGAGCACGAGATCGAGCCGATGCAGCGCGAGTTCGGCAAGCAATTCCTCGTATTCGCCGTCGTGACACAGCAGCCGCAGCGACGGCGCCGCGAGCGCGGGCGCGAGCACCGCGTGCGCGGTGAGCTTCGAGATGCCGTCCGTCAGGCCGACCGCGAGCCGCGCGCTCTCGCCGCGCGCCGCTTCGCGCACCTCGTCCTCGATCAGTTGGCCGATCCGGAAGATCTCCTCGGCGCGCGCGAACGCGGCCTGCCCGGCTTCCGTCATCGTCACGCCGCGCCCCGCCGGCTTCAGCAACTGGTGCCCGATCGATCTTTCCAGCTCGCGCACCTGCGCGCTGATCGTCTGCACGGCCATGTCGAGCCGCTCGGCCGCGCGCGCGAAGCCGCCTTCCTTCACGACGACCCAGAAGTAATACAGATGGCGAAAATTCAGCATCGCGCCCCTCGCTCCGTCGTCATCGACACTTCGTAAAAACCGAATCATAAGTCAGATTTCAACTGATTTTTACGAAACATGAAAGCGCCGATCATCACGGCTTCGACATGCGATCCATCCGCCCAAACCACCACGATCATGGACTACCTGCTGACCCTCGCCGCCGATCCCGCTGTCTGGGCCGCGCTCGTGACACTCGTCGCAATGGAAATCGTGCTCGGCATCGACAACCTGATCTTCATCTCGATCCTGAGCAACAAGCTGCCCGAAGCGCGGCGCGAGCGCGCGCGGCGCCTCGGCATCGGGCTCGCGCTGATCTTCCGTCTCGCGCTGCTCGGCACCGTTGCGTGGATCGCGCGGCTCACCGAACCGGTGTTCGCGCTGTTCGACCACGCGTTCTCGTGGCGCGACCTGATCCTGATCTCGGGCGGGCTGTTCCTCGTCTGGAAGGCGACGAAGGAGATGCATCATCACGTATCGCACGACGGCGCGAACGAAGGCAGCTCGACGAACGGCGCCGGCCTGACGATGTGGGCGGCGGTGAGCCAGATCCTGATGCTCGACATCGTGTTCTCGATCGACAGCATCGTCACCGCGGTCGGCATGACGACGCACATCCCGATCATGTTCGTCGCGGTAATCGCGGCCGTCACGGCGATGCTGTTCGCAGCCGACCCGCTGTCGCGCTTCATCGATCGCCATCCGACCATCGTGATGCTCGCGCTGAGCTTCCTGATGGTGATCGGCATGACGCTGATCGCGGAAGGCTTCGGCTCGCACGTGTCGAAGGGATACATCTACGCGGCGATGGCGTTCTCCGTGTTCGTCGAGGGAATGAACATGCTGGCGCGGCGCGCGAAGGACAAGCGCGCGAAGCGAATCGCCGCGCATTGACGCGGCGCGACGTGAACGGTTGCCCGGTTCGGCTCGATCGGGCCGCGCGACGCGAATAGGCGACGGCACGACTCGGCGCGCGGCGTCGGCCGCGATGCGCCGCCGACACGCCCGGCTTCATGCATCGCGGTCCAGTGTCCGAATCCGCGCCCTAGAGCGGACAGTCGGTAAACAGATCGAGCACCTGCGTAAAGAACGCTCTCGCCTGCGCGTCGTCGCGCAGATCGAGTCCGGCCGAATCGCCGCCGTAGACGCCGCTCGACTGCGCACGCGCGTGCGCATGGCGTCGCGCATAGTCGACCGCTTCGCCGAGATCCTGCCGGAACCGCTCGACGACGCCCGGCCGCGTCTGCGGCCCCGTCACGCACATGTGCAGCGCGTCCGGATGCTGAAGCCCGTTGAAGCGCCAACCGTGCCGACGCATGCAGTCGTTCACGTGATAGACGTCGAACGCGTCCGATGCGAACGCGAAGCAGAACGTCGGCTTGCCGAGCACACGCAGCTCCGGGATCGCGCGAACCGCGGCCTGCATGTCGAACGCCGTATCGAAGACCGCCTTTGCGCGCGCCCGATAGCCTTCGCGCCCGAGGCTGCGCAGCGCCGCCCACGTCGCCGCGATCAGCCCGCCCGAGCGGCTCCCGGCCAGGCCGGGCGAGCCGTAGACGCCGCCCACCCAGTCGGTCATCAGAAAGTACTGGTGGCGGCGAAAGCTCGCGTCGCGCCACGCGAGCACCGAGCCGCCCTTCGGGCCGTAGCCGAACTTGTGCGTATCGGCCGAAATCGACGTGACGCCCGGCAGACGAAAATCGAATGCCGGGATATTCGGATAACCCAGTTCCTCGCCCCACGGCAGCATCCAGCCGCCGAGGCAGCCGTCGACATGCAGCCACACCTCCTTTTCGACAGCGATCTCCGATAACGCTTCGATCGGATCGATCGTCCCGTACGGGTAATTGCATGCCGAGCCGACGAGCATCACGGTATCGGCGTCGATCGCATCGCGCACGAAATCGGTGTCGACCCGCATCGTGTCGGGATCGATCGGCGCGACGATCACGTCGATGCCGAACAGATGCGCGGCCTTGCGAAATGCGGGATGCGCGGACGCCGGCCAGATCATCCGCGGCCGCTCGATGCCGCGCTCGGCGCGCGCTTTCTCGCGATACGCGAGCGTCGCATTCAGAATGCTCTCGGTGCCGCCGAGGCTCAGCGCACCGCATGCGCGATGCGAGCCGTCGCGCTGTTGCACGGCTTCACCGTGCAACAGCGCGACCGTCATCTCGACGATCTCGCTTTCCATCCGGTTCATGCTCGGACACAGGTCGCGCTGCAGCGCGTTCACGTGGCTGAAGAGCCCGTACGCTTCATTCAGGAACGCATAATGTTCGTGGTCGCCGCAGTACATCGTGCCCGAGCAGCGGCCGTTCTCCCATTTGCGATCTTCGCGCGCGGCCATCGAGCGCAGCTCTTCGAGCAAGCGCTCGCGCGGCATCCCATGTTCGGGAAATCCGTGCATCGCGCCGAATTCCGCTGCATAAGGATAGAGCCGCCTGATGCCTTCTTCGAGATCCATGACGCCCTCCTGTTCGAGGCCGGCATCGGCGTGCGGACTCGCGTCGATGTCGGCAGCACGTCGGATGATCCGGCCTCGCCGATCGAATTAAGGCTGCCTGATTAACACATTAAAAATTCCCTGGAAGTTCCTTTCGTTCACGCTATGCTTGAACGACATCCTAATAAAAAACAGGAACATCTCATGAAAAAAATCGCATTGGCGCTTTTGTTGATGCTGTTTTCATCGATGTCGGCAATGGCGGGGGCGATCATTCCATCGGGCGGCACACTGGTCGCGGGGCAATACGCGATATCGAACAACGGCAACTTCGCATTCGGCATCGACGCCGCGAGCGGCAAGCTCTATTTCCACTACAAGTTCCCGACGCAAGCATGGGGCGCGAGCTCGATGTCGCAAATCTACGGAACGAAACCCGAGGGCGCGCTTTACGTGGGCACGGGCGACCGGCTCGTGATGCAGACCGACGGCCGGCTCGCTTTCTATTCGGGCAACGACGTCGTCTGGAGCAACTGGTATTACGGGCCCGCGCCCATTCCGGGCTCATACGCGGTCGTCGAGGATTTCGGCGTCGTCGCGATCTATCCGCCGCAGGGCGGCTATCCTTCGTTCACCTGGCCGTTCGCATCGGTCACGCCGAACAGCGGCGCGCTCGCGACGGTCATCGGCTATCCGTTCGGCCTGAACTTCCCGGTGCTCAACGGACGCCAATCGCTGCAGATTTTCAACAACGTCACCTATTACCTGTGGAACAAGAGCTTTGCGTCGGACAGCGTCGCGATGCAGCCCGACGGCAATCTCGTCGTCTACAACAAGGGGCAGCCGGTCTGGTCGACGGGAACCTCGGGCAATCCGGGCGCCTACATGCTGGTGACGCCCGTCGGCTTCGTTCTCGGCAAGCAGTATGGCGGCATCCTCGCGAACGTGCCGTATCCGGTGTCCGTCGACCAGTCGAGCCGCGCGAGCGGTCCGAACGATCCGAAGCCGACGCCGGCCACGCCGCCGCCGCCTTCGCTGAACCTGCCGATCAACGCGAGCTGGAAGTGCTATTACGTCAAGGACTGGCTCGTGTGCTACGCGCCGGGCTGAGCAGCCCGCCGTTGCGCGTTCGGCGCATTGCCGGCCAAAGCGCGCAACGCGCATCGTCGAAGCCGAAAAAACATATCAGGCGATTCACCGATCGACGTTCATCGAGATTGCTTGTTTCGATGCGAAATCGATTCATTGAAAAATGCGCTGCAGCGCCCTGAAAATCGGCCGATTGCGCCTGAACGCCTCGACGAATTGCGTCGACATTTCCGCATAGACGGCCGCATTCGCGCGATTCGGCTCGCAGACGCCGTGAATCCGCACGCGCGACGCGAAGTCGTCGAAACCGAGCAGGCCGAGCCGCTCGAACGCAAGCAGCGCGACGCCGACGCACGTCGTGTACTGCGGCTGCTCGATGCGGTGAACAGGCGCGTCCAGCACGTCCGCGACGATCTGCGACCACGCATCCGACGCCGCGCCGCCGCCGTAGAACACGAAATGCGAGAAGCGCCGCTTCGCGAACGCCTCGACGGGACCGCGCAACCAGCGCAGGTTCATCGCGACGCCTTCGAGCACCGCGCGCGCGAGATGGCTGCGCGTCGCATCGAGCCCGAGATTGACGAAGCCGCCGCGCATCGACGCATCCGCACGCGGCGCGAGCGATCCCGCAAGCCACGGCATGAACATCACGCCGCCGCTGCCGGGCGGCGTCGCGTCGATCGCCTTTTGCAGGCGTGCGAAGCAATCGTCGCGCGGCAGCGCGCCGAACGGATCGTCCGCATAGACCTGCTGCTCGATGAAGTGTTTCAACGCCGCGCCGCCGATGCCGTTCTCCGCCATCACGAAATACGTGTCCGGCACCGGGCTCGGCATGCTGAGGATCGCATGGCGAATGTCGGTGCGCTTGAATCGCACGTGCGCGATCATCACGCTCGAGCTGCCGATCGACAGCGCCGCATGATCGCCCGCGAACGCATGCGCGCCGATGCCGCCCGCCTGTGTGTCGTTCAGCCCCGCAACCACCGGCGTGTCGCGCGGCAAGCCGAGCTCGTCGGCAACGTCGGGCAGCACGCGGCCGACGATCGCATCGACGGGCAGCAGCTCGGGCAGCTTGTCCGCGTCGATGCGCGAATAGCGCACGAGCCGCGGATCGTAGCGTGTCGCATTCAGGCTGCGGTTGTCGACCGCGAGCGACATGAACGCCGTGCATTGATTCGCGCACGCGCGCCCCGTGAAGCACAGGTTCAGATAGTCCATCGGCTCGAGGAACGCCGCGGTGCGCGCGTAGACATCGGGTTTCGCATACTTCAGATAGCGCATGTGCGTTAGCGAAATGCCGCCTTCGACGGGCGGCAGACCGTGCACGCGCAACCAGCGCCACTGCCGCAGCAGCGAATCGGCGCGCAACGGACGATCCGCGAGGCCGCGCATCGCTCGCGGCGCGCCGCGCCGGTCGAGCCAGAGCATCATGTTCGCGACAGGCGCGCCGTCGGCGCCGACGGGCACGATCGACGAATACTGGCTGCTGCACGCGACCGCGAGCACGTCGCGCGGCGCGACGCCCGACGCACGCAGCGCGACGCGGCATGCACGCCTGACCGCGCGCCAGATGTCGAACGGGTCCTGCTCGACGCCGCCGCCCGGCGTATGCAGCGTCGCGACCGCATCGCGCGCCGCCGCGACGACGCGCCCGTCGAGCGAAACGACGGCGGCCTTCGGGCCGCTCGTGCCGAGATCGATCGCCAGCACGCAGGGTCCGGGTTCGGCCATCGCGCCTCCTTTCGTCGGGACGTTGCGATACATGTTTGAAGCATAGTCGAGAGAGCGCCGCGAAAGGGTTCGGCGGCGGCGCTCGGGATACCCGCGATGGGAAGCGCGCTCGCGCGAAAACGAGGCAACGGTGTCCGACTGGTCAGCAGGACATCGGCAGGCGCCGGGCAACACCGGCATTCGGCGATACGCGGGCGATGGCTCAACGGAGACGATTGTCCCGTTCGCGATCGTTGCGCATCTGGATTTTCCTTTTATCTCGACACGCCTTTTGCCGGGAATTTGCCTCCATCGAGTTCGCCGTCTCCACACCGGCGGCTCGGCGATCAGATCGCAAATCGCTCGACGACCGTCGCGTGTTCGTGACTGCCCCCTACGCTCGATCGATAGACATGCACGAACGTGAGGCAATCTCCGATTCGATAGGCAGTCGAATGGATTTCGGCGGAATCGAACAGAAACAGCGGCCGGTCGATCTCGATCTCGATGCCGCCGAGGGGCGCGGCCAGCCCGGCATGCAACTCACGGCGCTCCGCCGGATTTGCCTCGAGGATCATCGCCTCGCGGGCGCTCGCGGCATTCGCGACGACTTCTATATATGACCACTGGTCCGCCGCTTCGGAATCGTGCCGGCAGATCCGGATCGCGCGCGTCGCCGTGGCGATCGCCGATGCCGCCGACAACGCACCCAGTGTCTTGCGCAGCGGCCGCTCCACTGCGTCATTTGAGATCTCGTCGGGGAGGAACATGTCCAGCACCGCCCCCTCGACGCGAGCCGGCATCGCGCCCAGGTCGCTGCCATGCTCGATCGCGAGCGGCCGCATCGCGCACTGCAGATGCGCGAAGCGCTCGTCGCCGTTCATGAACTGGACATCGCCGAGCAACAAGTGACGCTTCTGGCGTACCGATATCGTGCAATGCACCAGGAACTCGTCGGCCGAGAAGAAACTGAAGGGCCGTTCGTAACGGATGCTCTGACGCACGACGACGACGCCGAATCCGAATTCCCGAATGAGTTGTGGAAAGGGGCGAAGGTGATCCTTCAGCCATTGCGCCCAAACTCTCATCGTGCACGCCAGCACGCTTCGCGGCAGCAACTGGCGAGAATCGAAGAGACTCGTATCGTTGAGAACCTGCAGGGTGGAATAGCGCGCCATTTTTCATCCCGTCGTCCGGCCCGCCGCGCGGGCAACCGCAAGTAAGCCCATGTTGACCTCCAGCACGTCCTGCGAACCGGCGCCGGAGATCAATCCGCAGAAATCGCGAAGATAACGCTCGAACTGATTCGCATGCGCATAGCCGCGCGCGCCGGTGAGCCGAATGGAGTCGAGCGCGACGGCAATCGCATGCTCGGTGATCTCGTGCTTGGCCGCCGACACGATCTCCTCGAGATGATTGTTCGCCGCGTTCTGGTCCAGCCAGTCCAGCGCGGGATCGACAAGCGCCTTCGAAATGTGGACCTTCATCTGCATCCGGCCGAGCCGGGCCTGTATCAGTTGCATGCTCGTCAGCGGCGCGCCGTGCCGGACAGTCTCCGACAACATCTTCACGCACTCGTCCACGATACGCTGCATGCGCCCGATTGGCGCGCAACACAGAATGCCGCGGCGCGGATTCAGAAAATTCTGCACGTGGTCCAGGCCGTTCTCCGCGAGCAGCAACTGTTCCTTGGGCACGCGCACGGAATCGAAGCGAACCGCGGCAAGGCCGCTCGCGCGCAGGCCCATCGTCTCGATCGGCTGCACGTGAACGCCCGGCGCATCCCGGTCGATCATGACGACCGCCATGTCGTCGGTGGCTTCGTTCATCACATACGTCATGTAGCTGTCGGCCATCGCACCGGCCGTCACCATGACCTTGGCGCCGTTCACCACGTAGTCGCCGCGATGTCCGCGCAGCATGCTCTTCATGCTGAACGCGTCCGCCTCTTCCGTGTAGGCGAACGCGACGAGCCGCTCGCCGGTGCAGACGGGCGCGACATAGCGCTCGATCAGCCCGGCGTTGCCGCTCGCAACGAGCATGTTGGCCACGGACTGAAACAGGCTGATGTTCAACGCGAACGACGCGTCGTCGCACAGATAGCCCACACGCTCGAGCGCGTGCCCCCAGCCCAGCAGTGACATGCCGAGGCCGCCGACGTGACGCGGCAACGACGCTCCGAGCAATCCGCGGCGCGCCGCCTCGATCATCACCTCGCGCCGGAGCGTCGCGCCGGCCCGGTCCAGTTGTCCGGCCTCGTTCGACACCTCGTCGAGCAGATCGCCGGAGAACCGGTCGACCCAGCGGCTCGTCGCATCGCGCGTCGCGTCCTCGGGCGGCGGCAGTTCGAAGAGCCCGTCCGCGTGCCGCGACACAGGCCTGCCCGGCGCGATCACGTCCAATTGAGGGGCGAGCATGCGCGTCAACCTCCCGCGATCGCGGTCAGAATCTCCAGCCTGTCCTCCTGCTTCACGCATTGGCCGACTTGTTCGGGCGAAATCTGATGGCCGTTCAGAAACATGCGGTGCACCTTGCGAGGATGACCGGCCGAATCCAGCAGCACGTTGCCCATCGCGGGGAAGCGTCCCACCAGCAACTGGATGGCTTCCTGAACCGTTTCCGCGGCCAGCGAGTGCTCACGCTGATATTGCGCGTATTTCTGCAGCACACCTGACAATACGATATTCATGGCGATTCCTCCGGATGGGGTCATGCTCGAACTACGACGATGCGATGCGAAACGGCGCCGATGTGCTTGCTCATCCGCCTGCGGCCGTTCTCGCCGGGGTCAGGCGCCGGAACACCGCCTCGGCGAAATGGTCGGAATCGCGCTTCAGCGGGTGGAAATGCGGCGACAGGTATGCACGAGCATACGCAAGCATGAACTGTGCGAAGCGCTCGTCGACAAACATGAAGCGAAACCACTGGGCATACGTGGACGGCCGCAACAAGTCCGAAGACTGGACGGCGAACCAGAAAGTGGTCGCGAACAGCACTCCGGTATAGAGCGCGAACGCGAAAGCGCCGACGGCGATCCGGGTGACGTAGCCCACGCCGGCCGCGTCCGCGACGTCATGGATCACGGCGCGATGTTCGATTTCCTCGGCGAAATGCCAGCTCAGCAGCAGGCCAAGTTCGCGGTTCGCCCGCGCGAAGTAATCCGGCCGGCGCAGGCACATCTCGCCCATCAGCGTATTGAGATGCTCGAGCGCCGCGATCAACGCGATGCGAAGTTTCCGGCCGAGAAGCGGAAACAGGAACCGGAATACGAGAAAGTTCTCGACCTTGTGAAAGCCGCGGTACCGGAGGCCGACACGATCCAGATAATCGCAGGCCTTCCGGTGCTGGACTCCGTGCGAGGCTTCCTGCCCCAGCCATGATTTGAGTTGGCGCCGCAGATGCTCGTCGCGTATCGCGGGAAGGTAATCGCGCGCGATGGCGACGAACTCGAATTCGTCGCACAGCAGCAGCGTGTACGCGTTGAACAGCGCCGTGCGGAACCGATCGCCGCCGAACCACAGGCGGCCTTCGACGACGTCGAAACGCGGTCGAACCCGGCGAACCGGAATGACTCTTTCAGGCTGTGGGCGCATGGCGTTTATCGGGCGGCCGCCGCGGCGACCGGCTCCCTCACTCGGAAGGTTGCAGGATGTAGTAGTCCTTCATGACCTCGTGGCTCCAGGCAGGCTGGCTGACCCTTCCGATCGGTCCGAACTCCTCCAGGTACGGCTTGATGTCCAGCACGGGGGTGCCGTCGACGGCATCGAGCCCCCTCACGCGCAAGGTGCGGCCTTCGACCGACAGCAACTGGCAGCGGGACACGCCGATCAGGTTCGGGCGCCCTTTCGCGCGTTGCGCGAGAATCCCGACCTTCGGCCAATCGGCGCGCCCGCGCGGATGCCGCGCGCCCCGCTCGATCTCTTGCGAAGGCACCTGATTCAAGTGATAGATCACCTCGATGTGACTGAACGTATCGAGCCCCATCAGCGCGTCGTCCGACAGCGCCGGCGAATCGATCGTGATCGCCGATTCGATCGCCCCCCAGTGATCGTCGATCAACTCGACACGCGGCGACGCCACCCTGCCGATCGGAACCATGGTGATTTGACTAGCCGACACTGAATACCTCCTCGTCTTCAACGCGGATGACTTGAACAAACACGGAAGAGAAACCGCATCCGAGCGCGGCGGCCAGGGTCGACCGCACCGCGGCCACGATGCCCTGCACCCGTGCGGAGGAATGACTGCGGCGGCAGAAGATCCTGACAACCGGCCCGCCCCCCGGCTCTCGGTTCCAGTCCGCGCGCCAGGCCAGCGCGGGATCGACGGGATGCCAGAACGCCCAGACTTTGTCGAGCGGGATATCGGATACGGCGCACACGGCTTCGCAGACCTGCTGCAGAAGCAATGACACGCCGTCTCCGGTGTGTCGATGCAGGATGTGAATGACAGGCATGGTTGGCTCGGGAATCGTCTTATCGAGCTTGTGCTTCGATGAAGCAGGTCCGGACGGGCACCGTGTAGCCCCGGTCGTCACGGCGCACGCCGATCGCGTCGAGCGTCGCCTGGGGCGTCCCGTCGAGCAGCGCGACCATCGCCGCGTGCGCGGCGTCGCCGGAGTTGGCGATATCGCACCAGCGCGCGAGACCGACCCCGCCCGGGCGCTCGGTGAGGTCGCGCTCCAGCGTCTCGACGCGCAGCCCCGCGTTCTCGAGCAGTTCGCGCCAGCGCGCAATGGTATAGCTGCGGATGTGGGTCGGATCGTGGAGCACCTCCAACTGATGGTTCACGCCGTCGCATTCGGGATCGTCGTCGCCTTGCAGATCGATGATGACGACGCTGCCGTCGGGCCGGAGAATGCGCCGGAATTCGGCGAGGGCCCGAGCAATGTCGTGGAAGTGATGCGCGGCCAACCGGCAAACCACGAAGTCGAAGCCCCGATCGGGCAGCGGCATCGATTCGGCATACGCCTCGACCGCGCGGACTGGCGCCCCTCTGGCCTGACCCAGCGCGACGAAGTTGCGCAGCATGTTGGGCGACGGATCGACGCCGCACATCAATTTCGCGCGTCCCAGAAACGCGAACGCCGAATGGCCGGCGGCGCACGCGACGTCGCAGACGTCCAGGTCCGTCCGCCCGTTGCTGAGCGAACGCAGCATCGTGAGAGAAGGACTGGTCTCGTGAACCTCGCTGCTCGCGTAGTTGTCAGCAATCGCGTCGAATCTTGCGCTCGCGTGCGTAGACGACATGGGTGTGGCTCCCGTTTATCCGATCAAGACAACCTGACAAGGCCTTCGTCGCGCGCCGCCGATCGATGGTGTTTCGCTCCGGCGGAAACGCTGCCCGGCATTGCAAATCCGACGTATCACTTCGCACACAGACTAAATTAAATCGCCGCCGCGCAGACAGTTCGTTTTGTCTCAGAAAGATGCCAATTTGTCTCACGCCGGCATTGCATGAATCGCGGGCAAAACCGGTCACGGAAATCCGTCCGAAAAGATGACGCCCGCAAGCAATTACTTTAATCATTTACGAACGATCAACTTTCACATTTAACTTTTCGACCCCGCTTCATCCTGCGCGTTCGACACCCATGCCGCGCCGTCACAAGAGGTTCGCAAAATCATTTCTCTCACCCGAACGGCGCACGCTCTCCGCCGGCCGCCGGCCGCCGGCATCGCTGCAATGCGTCAGCGCCGTCGTACGCGCCGCGCCTCGAGTTCAATCAACATGATTTCTCTCCAATTTCGCTGACGATCGGCGGATTGCCGAGTGAGACAAATCCACATCTTTCTGAGACAAAACGAGCTAACACGTAACGACGACTTTACTTAGTCTATCCATCAGGAATAAATCGATGAATGAAACCCCCGACAAATAGGGTTGATTCAGCTCACAAAATCAATTAGGCGACTCAATAAAATGCTCGCGCCGCGGCTCGCGCACCGCACGGGGAATACATGTTCCCGCTCGGCACTCGGCGGGCCATGTTCGACGGAAGAAAATATTTCGGATTATCAAATATGCAGAGCCATCAATCCACCTCGGTGGGATCTCGCGATATCGCTCCCCATGCACAGGATCTCCCGCAGGCGCAGGCCGTCCTGCAAGCGGGAGACGCCGCTCCCGACTTCTCCCTGCCTGCCTCCCGGGCAGGCCGCCCGCTGAACTACGCGCTGAAGGACGCGCTGCGCAAAGGCGCCGTGGTGGTCTATTTCTACCCATCCGCCTTCACGAGCGGATGTAACGCTCAGGCGCACGCGTTCGCCCGCGACATCGACCAGTTCGCCGCCGCGGGCGCCTCGATCGTCGGTGTGTCGCTCGACAGCATCGAGCGACTGCATGCGTTCTCGGCCGATCCCCAATACTGCGGCGGCAAGTTTCCTGTCGCGTCAGATGCGCAAGGCCGGGTGGCCCGCGCTTTCGGCCTGGCCGTCGAGCCCGCACCTCCCGGCAAAACCGACACGCGCGGCGATCCCAACGACCATGACCGAGTGCCGCGCACGACGTTCGTCATCGCCCCGCACGGCAAGGTGGCCGCCACGATCGCGGGCGCGAGTGCGGTCGAGCATGCGGAACAGGCGCTCGCGTGGGTTCGACGCTTGTCGGCGGACAACACGAATGCGCGCTGAAGAAGCCGCCGGGCGACGCTCCCCGCCGTCGATCCGAACAGTGCGGGGCGACGGCCCCGTTCCATCACACAGTCGTCGTGCGACAACAATCAACTGAGAGGCCTCAATGAACGTCAGAGCGTGTGACTTTCCGGAGACGATCGAATACGAGCCCAATCTGGGCGCGCTTCTCGACCGGCACCCGGAACTGCAGATCGAACGGGACGACTACAACATCAACGTCACCGCGAACTACGGTGAGCGCCTCGAGCCCGATGCGCTGTTCGAGCGCTACAAGCAACATCCCGGGCAGGGCAAACCCGCGCATCTGTACTATCACTTTCCGCTGTGCGAGTACATCTGTCACTTCTGCAACTACGTCAAGCAGCTCGCCTCGCCGACATCGCGCGGCGCCCAGCTCGATCGCTGGACGGATGCGTTGATCAAGGAGTCCACGCTGTACGCCCGGCAGGTTCCGTGGGTCACCGGCGCGCTGATCGAATCCTTCTATATCGGCGGCGGCACGGCCGCTGTCCTCACTCCGGCGCATCTGAAGCGCATTCTCGATCACGTCCGGTCGACGTTCCACGTGACGCCGGAATGCGAGCTGAACATCGAAGGCAATCCGGACAATTTCTGCGACATCGACAAGGTCCGAGCGCTCGGCGACATCGGGTTCAACCGCTTCAGCGTCGGCGTGCAATCCTTCACGCCGGAGGTGAACCAGTTCACCAATCGCGGCCATACGCCGGACATGTCGCGCCAGGCGATCCTCAACCTGCGCAGTACCAGCTTCCCATTCAACGTCGACATGATGTTCGGCCTTCCGCATCAGACGCCCGAAACGGTCTCCGAGGATCTGCGCACGCTCGTCGAACTCAGGGTCCCGACCATCACGATCTATCGGCTGCGCAACGCGGATCGGCAGTCAATGGGGATCGGCAACCGGGCAGTGTGGAACGTGCCCAAGGTTCGCAACCGGCTCGTCGAGCAAGGCCTGTTTCCGACGCTCGGCGCGACTTACGAGATGCGCGAGCGCGCGGTCGAGCATCTCGTGCGAAACGGCTATCAACCGAGCCCATGCGGATGGTGGAGCCTGCCCGGCACGTATCGCGAAGGCAACATTCCTCGCGTGTCCCGCAACAAGTGGCAGCGCTTCGATACCATGCTGGCGTTCGGCCCCGGCGCATACGGCTGGCTCGCGGGCGCCAACCGGAGCGTGATCCAGACGCACAACAGCTCAGACATCAGCGGCTACCTCCATCACATGGAATCGAGCGACACGCCGCCGCTCGCCTTCGGGCGTCTGCTTACCGGCAATCAGGCCGTCGGCACCGCGCTCGGTTTCGCGTACAAATCCCGTCAGCCGATCGAGATCGACCGCTTCAGGCGCGAATACGGCGTGGATCTCGTCGAGGACGAGCCTTTCAAGACCGTCTTCTCGGAACTCCTGTCCAAGGGCCTGATCCGGTCGACCGACAACGGCAACGCATTCCTGCCCACATTGAACGGAGAAGCGCTGCACGAGGAAATCATCTCGGTGTACCTGCACGAGCGCATCGGTTCGTTCACCACCGCGGTCTGCAACAAGGTGGCCTGAACGCCGGCCTTCGCACGCCGGTAATCCGTCCGGCCGGACGGCCGATCGCGAGCGAATCGCGTCGGCCGCCCAGCCGATTCGCGCGCAACGCGGCCGCGCGGTCGGGGAAACGCCGCCTGACGATCGGACTCAGCGCCGACATTCCGTGCCCATGATCGTGACAACATCCAACGAACCGCGCATTCGCCGTCACTCCCCGTTCGTCGCCGCGGTGCGGACTCCGCTTGCCGGCGTGTGGGTCGGCATCCGTTTTCTGCTCATTCCGTTGCTCTGGCTGCACTACCGCGCGGGCAGCCGGATGGATTGGGCGTTTTCGGTGGACGCCTTCATGAAGCGATCGCTGTATCCGCTCACCGAGACACCGGACGATGTGCTGAAGCGCGACCTGGAACTTCCCGCATCCGTCCAAAGCCGGCACGACATCGCCGAGCCGGCCGACGGCGAAACCGATGCGGTTTCTCCTCCGCGCTCCGGGAACGGATGGGCGCGCCTCGGCCATCATCCGATCGATCTCGCGCGATTCGCGAACGGCCGGCCGCTGCTGCTCATTCTGTATCGAGGCAGTTGGTGCCCCTACTCCAGGCTTCATCTCGCCGATCTCTCAACGGTGGCCCGTCGCCTGGAAACCCTCGGCGTTGCCGTTCTGGCCGTCAGCGCCCGCCGTCACGACGACTGGTGGCGCGCAAAGGGCATCTCGCTCGCATTCGCCGCGGATCCGGACGGCAACTTGTTTCAAGCGATGGGCGTTCGCATCGCCCCGCCGCTGTCGCATCGCGTGTGGGGCATGCTGCTGCCGCACGAGAGCGGCTTCCTGTTCGACCGGAACGGGAATCTCGTGGCTGCGGACGTGCGGCGACTCAATCCGACGAAAACCAGGCAGACGTTCCTCTCGGCGACACGATGGCTCGCGCTCGCGCACGAGCTCGCCGACGCGGAGCGGATTGCGCGGCAGAACTTCTGAACCGGCCACGATCGTCCATCGACATGCATCCGACCACTGTCGTCTTGGGTACGCTTGCGAGCTTGCTCGCAAGCGTCTGCGCATTCGCCCTCCGCAGAAGCCGGATGCGTTCGCCGGACCGACAGCCGGCGCCGCCGGCGCGCCTCGAATCGTTGTGCGTCGGCGACACGGTCCGCACGTTCCTGCATGTCACGCCGCCGTCCCTGCCTCCGAATGCGCCGCTCGTCATCGTCTTTCACGGCGGCTCCGGTACGCCGGAACAGATCCGGAAATACACGGCGTTCGAATTCGACGCGCTAGCCGACGCGAACGGCTTTGCGCTCGCCTATCCGCGCGGCGTCGGCGGCAACTGGAATACCTGCCAGAAAGGGCGCAAGAACGCGGCGACGCGACGCAACGTCGACGATGTCAGCTTCACGCGAGAAATAATCGCATGGTTTGAATCCGTTTACGGGATCGATCGATCCAGCGTCTTCGTTGTCGGATTTTCGAACGGCGG
This sequence comes from Burkholderia sp. MSMB1588, assembly GCF_001546925.1. Lineage (NCBI taxonomy): Bacteria > Pseudomonadati > Pseudomonadota > Betaproteobacteria > Burkholderiales > Burkholderiaceae > Burkholderia > Burkholderia sp. MSMB1588. The sequence goes on from NZ_CM003770.1 coordinate 510,194, forward strand.
GCACATGTGCTTTCGCCTCGCGCTCGAGATGACGGACGACCTCGCCGGCTTTGCCGCGATTTCGGCCAATCGGCCCGCGCCGGCCGATTGCAGACACGCTGGCAGGCGCGTGGCGGTGCCGATGATGACGATCAGCGGCACGGCAGATCCGATCAATCCGTACCGAGGCGGCGAACTCTCGCCATACGGCCTGCGTGCGCTCGGTCCGGTACTGTCCGCCGAGGAGACCGCGCGCTCGTTCGCCCGCCCCGACGCCGAGCACCATCGCGACGAAGCGAGCGACCTATTTCCCCGGGATCGCAAGACCCACGCGGTGCGAGATGCATGGGGCGACGAGAACGTGCTGATCACGATTCACGGCGGCGGACACACGATTCCCCAGCCGCGCTACGCGTTCCCGCGCCTGTTCGGCAGAACCAGCACCGCGGTCGACGCGCCGCTTGAAATCTGGCGCTTCTTCCGCATGATCGCGGCGAACCGCGCGCGCGGCCGCGCCGAAGCAAAGGTCGATGCAGTCAGGCTGACCCGCGCGATCCCGTCGCCACGGCCTCGCGGGGCAGCGAACCGGTACCGGCCGTCGCATCGAACGTCCCGGTGCGTGGAGCTGGCTCAACGCTAAACATTGCTGACGAGACGGAGTATCTTATGCTGTCCAATAATGAGATCAAGCGCTACAGCAGGCACCTCATCATGCCCGAGATAGGAATGGATGGGCAGCGCCGCTTGAAGGCGGCCAGCGTACTGTGCGTCGGCGCGGGCGGTCTGGGATCGCCGCTCGCCACTTATCTGGCGGCGGCGGGAGTCGGACGTCTCGGTCTTGTCGACAGCGACGTCGTAGACGTCAGCAACCTGCAGCGGCAGATCCTCCATCACACGTGCGACGTCGGCCGCAGAAAAGTGATATCGGCGAAGGAGAAGCTGAACGCGCAGAACCCTGAAATCGAGATTGTCGTTCACGACGCGATGCTGACGCCCGACAACGCGCTGGACATCTGCGCCGGCTACGACATCATCGCCGACGGCAGCGACAACTTCCCCACGCGCTACCTGATCAACGACGCCTGCGTCCTGCTCGACAAGCCGAACGTCCATGCGAGCATTTTCCGGTTCGACGGGCAGGCGACGGTATTCCACGCGAAGCACGGCCCTTGCTATCGATGCCTGTTCGCCGAGGCGCCCCTTCCCGGCGAAGTCCCCAACTGCGCCGAGGGCGGGGTGCTCGGCGTGCTGCCCGGCCTGCTCGGCGTCGTTCAGGCAACGGAGGTCATCAAGCTGATCCTGGGCATCGGAACGCCGCTCATCGGAAGACTGCTGACGTTCGACGCGCTGAGCATGCGCACGCACGAACTGCGGCTCGCCAAGGATCCGGATTGCCCGATCTGCGGCGCCCGCCCCATCATTCGCGACCTGGTGCGCGAGCAGGCCGCTCAGCCCGCTTGCGGAATGCCGCTTCCCGAGACCGCGGAAATCGGGGCGGCGGAATTGCAATCGATGCTGAGCGATCCGTCGATCAAATTGACGCTGCTCGACGTGCGCGATCCGAACGAGTGGGAAATCTGCCGGATCGAAGGCGCAAAGCACATCCCGATGAGTGTTCTGAGCGGGCGCCTGCACGAGGTCGATCCCGCCGCGGACATCATCGTCTATTGCCTTGCGGGCAAGCGCAGCAGCACGGCCGCCGCGCTCCTGCGCCAGGCCGGCTTCGGGAACGTGCGAAGCCTGTCGGGCGGCATCCGCGCCTGGGCGGCTTGCGTCGATCCCGCGATGCCGATTTATTGATCGTGGCGCTCTGACGTGTCGTTTCGATGAACCAAGGGAGAGCAAATGGGAAAGCCATTCAGGAAGTCGGCACGATCCGGCCCGCTCGCCAACGCCCCGGCCTCCCGCATCAACGACGTCCCGCTTTCGAGAAAACCCGCGCGTCCGCCAGCGCGGCACGCGTTACGCCGGATACCTGACGCGCCGCCGAGCGCGCGCGAAATCCGCACGATCTATTGGGCCCTGATGGTGGTCATCGGCCTCGGCACGCTCGATCAGAGCATCGTCGCAACCGCGCTGCCGCGCATCATGTCCGATCTCGGCGACATCGCCAAGAGCTCGTGGATCGTGACCGCCTACGTGCTGTCCTCCACCACGTCGATGCCGCTTTACGGGAAGCTCAGCGACCAGTTCGGCCGCAAGCGGATGATCTTCATCGCGGTGGTGGTGTTCCTCGTCGGCTCGCTGCTGTGCGGCCTATCGCAAAGCCTGACGGAGCTGATCGCGGCGCGCGTGGTGCAGGGCCTGGGCGCGGGGGCTTTCCTGCCATTGAGCCAGACGATCATCGCCGATCTGATTCCGCCCGCACAGCGCGGGCACAAGCAAGGCGGCATCGCTGCGGTTTTCGCCGCGACGAGCGTGATGGGCCCGCTGCTGGGGGGCGTGATCACCGATGCATTGTCGTGGCACTGGATTTTCCTGATCAATCTCCCGGTAGGCGGCGCGGCGCTGTACAACATCGTCCGCAAGCTGCGCCCCGGGCAGCCCGGCGGCGCGCAGCGAATCGATTACCTGGGATCGCTGCTGATGACGGCGGCCGTCACGGCGTTTCTGCTGGTGCTCTCGCTGGGCGGCTCCGCATGGCCGTGGCACTCGCCGCAGGTCTATGGCAGCGCGGGTGCCGGCCTGGTCTTGACCGCGGCACTGCTTGTCCACCTGCGGCGCACAGCGGCGCCGATCCTGCCCCCGAACCTGTTCGACAACACGGTGTTCAACATCGCGTGCATCGTGATGTCGCTGACATTCATGGGCCTGTTCGGGGCGACACTGTTCCTGCCGCTGTTTTCGCAGCTCGTCAGCGGGACGGGAGCGACCGAATCGGGCCTGCTGATGGTGCCGCTGATGCTGGGCGCGGTCATCTCGTCGGTGATGGGCGGCCGCATCCTGGCGCGCATAGGCCGCTACAAGCCCACGCAAATGGCGGGACTGTCGATCGCCATCGTGGCGTTCGCGCTGCTCGCCTGGTCCATCTCGACCCGCCTCAGCTACTGGTTCATCGAGCCCTGCGTCTTCATGCTCGGAATCGGACTGGGTCTCGTCATGCCGAACATGACAGTCGCGGTCCAGAACGCGCTGCCGGTCGCGCAGCGCGGCGTCGGCACCGCGATGCTGACATTCTTTCGCTCGCTGGGCGGGCTGGTCGGGATTGCCGGATCGAGCGCGATCATCGCGAGTCAGTTGCCAGCCACCGAAGCCGCCGCGCGCACGGCGCTCGCCGGGCATCATCTAAGCGGCCCGATCCACCAGGCGGCCGGCGGCCTGGCGGACATCTACCGCAGTTCGATCGCCGAAACGTTCGCGGTCGGCTCGGCGATCGTCGCGCTCGCCCTTGTCGTGCTGTTACGGCTGCCCGAGCTTGCGCTCGTGGATCGGGACGACGCGCCGCCTGACGCCCAGGGAGCGCCCGCACATGATTGAGCCCGCTCGGCCACAACGCCCCTTCCGTTTCGCACGCGACGGCCCTTGCGACGATCGACGCGGAAATCTGCGCGACGGCGACGCCCATCGGCGGCCGGCTGCGCCGATGCGTCCAGCATTGCGCATCCGCGCGCCGGGCTTTTGCGCGCGTCGCGCGCCACCTCATCGTCGGTGGTACGTCCCATGAGCCGCGCCCACGCGGTGGAAGTGCGATCTTGCGCACGGACCGGCGAACCGCATCGGTTCCATGCGACGGTCGACAAATACGCCCCCGAATATCGATTTCGCATATAAATATAGAAATCCAATAGAACTATTAATTCAATCGAATCATCCGGTCTTGGAGAGGGACATGGATAATGTAGAAATATATCGATTTCCAAACATAAAATTCGATGCGAGCAAAGAATTCGAACCCTCGCAAAATCAGGACGCGATGGACGATCTCCGGCGGGGTCAGACTGACGCCGCCGCGCCTGCGGGGCCGGACAGTTTTTTCAGCGGCGCGCATGTCGGCAGCCTGATGCTCGGCACGCTTCGCTACCCGGCGACAATCTCGAACGGCCTCGTCACACATGAGGCCATCCGGACCATACAGCGCACCCATTGCAGTGATTGCGATCACTATTTCTTCTGCGCCTCCCGCGAGCATGCGTGGCAGTCGACATCCGAAACCGGCATCGTTCGCATCGACGCCCGACAGCTCTTCTTTGCCGACCCGGCTCGGCCGCTGTGCATCGACGTTCAGTCCGGCGACGTCGTCATCCTGATCGTTCCGCGCAATTTCATCCCCATCGATCTCTCCTCGCGGCACGGCACCGTATTTTCCGGGCTGATGGCGTCGCTCGCCTCCCAGTACATCGTCGGTCTCGCGGAGCACGTCGGCGCCATCTCCCATGCCGAATCGAAAGCCATCGGCGACGTCACGCTGAATATGCTGCTGGCCGCGACATCTGCGGCCCACGACCCTATCGGGCCCGTTCGAACGAACCTGGAAATCGAATTGACCAGGAAAGTCAAAACCTACATCAACAACCATCTGGAATCGCCGAAATTGTGCGTCGATTCCATTTGCCATGACATCGGCCTCTCGCGCGCCGCGCTATATCGATTATTTTCGAGGGAAAATCTGGGCGTCGCCGAATACATCAAACTTCTTCGACTGAGAAAGATCTATTACATCCTGAGACACTCGACCGAATCCCGCATCCGGATTTCCGAACTCGCCGACCGCTATGGGTTTTGCTACAACTCCTCGTTCGCGAAATTGTTCAAACGTCAGTTCGGCTGCGCGCCGTCGGAGATCAGGCGGAATACCGCGGTCAAGCCGCGCTCGGGCAACGGCAAGGCAACGCAACACGACGTGCCGCTCGATTTCAACGAGCGGCGCCACTTTCCCACTGGAGCTTCCTGAGAAGGCGAACTCGCCGTATCGCGCCGCATCGGCGCTCGCGACAATCGAGCGCGGCCGCCTATTGCCCGCCGCCCAAATAGGTCGCCCAGGCGCAGGCGGCGCTCCTCGACCCACCCCTCGAAAGCCTCGTCGGTCTTGTCGTTCACGTACATCACCTGATACCAGTGCTTGTACGGCTTGTAGACCGTCACGATATCGCCGGGTACGACAAAAATGCGCCTGGTGACGCACGCCGACGCCGGAGCCGAATGGAAGTACGCGCGTCCCGAACCCGTCACCGTCGCCGAAAGCGGCGGCCTGAAATTGTCGTCGGGGCCACTGGTCGCGCTGTTGAGCCGCCGGCTGCCAGCGGCTTGCCGAACGCGTTTTCACGGCCGGCGCCGCAACGATCCGGACATCGAACGAAAAGCGGTTCGCCCGCGTCAGCCCGCTTTCGCGGCGCGCTTTCTCTTCGCCGCGCTCGCGGCCGCTGGCGCTTGCGGCGGCGGCGCTCCCGTGCGCAACAGGAACTGCACCGCATGATCGGCGAGCGCGTCGAGCCCCAGCGCCCCATCCGGCTTGTACCACTGCGCGACCCAGTTCAACGCGCCGAACATCAGCAACCGGTCGACCGGCGTCGGCGCGGGCCAGTCGCCCGCCGCCCGCAGCCGTGCGATCACGCCGTCCCATACCGCCTCGTAACGATCCTTCAGCTTCAGCACCTTCGCCTGCATCGCTTCGTCGAGCGACTTCCATTCGTACAGCAGCACCGGAATGAAATCGTGATCGGGCGATACGAGCGTCTGCAAGTGCGTGTGCACGAGCGCGCGAAACGCGTCGCGCGCGGGCAGGTTCTCGACGTCGAGCGCCTCGATCCGCGCGAGCGCGTTCGACATCCCCTGCTCCATCACGGCAACGAGAATGTCCTGCTTCGTCTTGAAGTAATAGAACCAGCTTCCCGCCTGCACGCCTGCTGCTGCGGCGATGTCGCGGACCGTCGTTCGTTCGTATCCCTGCGTGCGGAACAGCTTCGCGGACTTGAGGATCAGCTCGTCGCGCAGCGTCGCGCTCTCGCCCTTCACGGGACGCCCGCGCTTGCGCGCGGCCTGAGGTATGGCGCTCATGGAATCACAATGCGATGTTTCGAACCGGCGCTCGCCGCCGCGAAGCCGCGGCGACGCCCGTCATTCGAGCGATTATCGGCGAGTTTCAAACGCTTGCAAAGCCGATCCGCCCGCGCGCGCCGTTTTGGCCGAGCCAAACAAGCGACGAGCGGCCGCTCTCGTGGCAACGCATGTGCGTTCCGTATGCAAACAGCCCCTAGCAGGCTGTTGAAAAGCCCTCCGTCATGACAACCGGAGCGCTGGTTAAAAGGATTTCACGTGCGATCAAGCGGTGAATTACAGCAGCACCATGCAAATCTCCCGGCTGGTGGACATGCCAGCCGGCATGCCGACGCACGTCGGCCCCGCTCAGGCGGCTTATTGCGCAACTCGGGGCGACGCCACCGTCAGTATTCGAGCCATGCGAGTCAGGTTACTGGCGAGCATCGTCAGCTTGAAGTGCTGATCGACGCGCCGGATGCCGCGATACACCGTCTGCCGAATCCGGCCCACCGTCTTGCCCCAACCGAAGTGCTCTTCGATGCGTTTGCGGATGACTTGGCTGATCCGGTAGCCGGCATGCCGCGAGGTGCGGCCGTCGATCGCGCTGCCGCCTTGGCGGGTGTCGTTGCGTGCCACGTGCGGCGTCACCTTGCGTGCCCGGCAATCGCCAACGAAGTCGCGCATGTCGTAACCCTTGTCGGCGCCCAGCGTCTTGGCATGGCGGCCCGGTACACAATCAAGCAAGCGCAGGGCGCTCGCGCGTTCGGCAAAGCCGTCGGCATGGCTCACCACGGCACCCACCACCAGGCCCGAGCGGTTCTCCATGAGAATGTGTCCTTGGTAAGCGAGGATGGCCCCGCTTTGCTTGCTCTTCCTGAACAGGCGTGCATCCGGATCGGTACTCGACTGGTGTGTCTCGTTGCTGCGCCGCTGGCCACGCCAGTCAGTGTCGGCGTTGCGAGCGCCACCCGCGGGCGGCTCGTCGCCCGGGCCGTCCTTGGGGCGGAAACTCTTGTGGCTGGCCCAGGCCTGGATCAGCGTGCCATCGACCGAGAAGTGCTCGCGCGAGAGCAGGCCACGCTGCTCGGCCAAGCCCATGACCTTGGTGAAGAACGCTTCGACGACCTCGTGTTCGAGCAGCCGGTCGCGGTTCTTGGAAAACGTCGAGTGGTCCCACACGGCGTCCTCGATCGCCAGCCCGACGAACCAGCGGAACAGCAGGTTGTAGCGCATCTGCTCCATCAGCATGCGCTCGCTGCGCACCGAGTACAGCACCTGCAGCAGCAACGCCCGCAGCAGCTTCTCCGGCGCAATCGACGCGCGGCCGCTGTCCGCGTAGATCACGCTGAACAATCCGTTGAGCTGCTTGAGCGCTTCGTTGACAAGTTGCCGTACCGGCCGCAGCGGGTGATCGGCCGGCACGAAGTCTTCCAGCTTGACCGTTGTGAACAGCGGTTCTTGCATCTCGTCCATTCCGCGCATCGCTCTCATTGCCCAAGGTCATGAACACGATATCCATAACGCGCGACTCTCAACGCCCGTTTACGCTGGGCCCAAATTCAACAGCCTGCTAGTACTCGAGCTGCCGCGCGGCGAGGTCCTTCATGATCTCCTCCGCGCCGCCGCCGATCATGTTGACCTTCACCTCGCGGTAAATGCGCTCGGGCCGCGTGCCGCGCATGTAGCCCATGCCGCCGAGGATCTGCACGGCGGCGTCCGCGCAGAACTGCATCGTCTGCGCGGCGAAATTCTTCAGCATGCAGATCGTCGCGACGAGCTCCGGCGCGCGCCTGTCGACGTGATCGATCTGCCACGCGCATTGCTCGAGCCAGGCGCGCGTCGCGCCGATGCGCATCGCCATGTCGACGAGCTTGTGCCGAATCACCTGATGATCGGCCACGCGCTGCCCGAACGTCCTTCGCTGCCGCGCCCAGTCGAGCGCGTCGTCGTAGCAGACTTGCGCGAAGCCGAGCGCCGACGCGGCGAGGCTGAAGCGCTCGAGATTGAAGTTCTGCATGACAAGCGCGAAGCCGCCGCCCTCCGGGCCGATCAGGTTCGCAGCCGGCACGCGGCAATCGTCGAAGCGCAGATGCGCGGTATCGGACGCCCACCAGCCCATTTTCTTCAACGGCGTCTTCGACAAGCCCGGCGTACCGCCGTCGACGAGCAGCAGCGACAGCCCCTTCGCGCCCATCGCGCCCGGATCGGTGCGCACGGCAACCGTGTAGTAATCGGCGCGGATGCCCGACGTGATGAACACCTTCTCGCCGTTCACGACGTAGCGATCGCCGTCGCGCATCGCGCTCGTGCGCAGCGCGGCGACGTCCGAGCCGCCGCCCGGCTCCGTGATCGCGAGCGCCGAGACCTTGCGGCCCGCGAGAATGCCGGGCAGCACGCGCGCCTTCAGTTCATCGCTGCCAGCATGCGCGATCGGCGGCGCGCCGATCGTGTGCGACATCAGCGAGCTGACGACGCCGCCCGCGCCGCAGCGCGCAAGCTCGATCGAGCAGATCAGCCGATGGAACATGTCGACGCTCTCGATCCCGCCGTATGCGTCCGGAAAACCGATGCCGAGCAGCCCGACTTGCGCTGCCTTCTCGTACAGCTCGCGCGGAAACTCGCCCGCCTCGTCCCAGTCGTTCACGTAAGGCGAGATCTCCTTGGCGACGAAGCGGCGCAGCGTGTCCTGCCATTCGATGTGTTCGGGCCGGTAGTACGCCGGGTTCGGGGTCATGGGATGCATCGGTGCCTCCTGTCGGTTCGCCGGGCCGGCCTTCCGGGGGCCTGCTTTCCGGGGGGAACGGCCTTCGCGGAACGGCGTCGTTCGTGCCGATTCTAGGAACCCTCTAAAAATAAATCAATCGATTGATTTATTGGATTCGCGGCGCTACGATGCGCACATCGCACGGCGGCATCCGGCTCCCCGGCGAACGCGCCGCAGCAGCGAAAGGCCGTGGTCGCCAGCGGCGCTCGTGCTCGCCACGCGCACCGCGCGGGCGAGTACGAGCGCCGTTTCCGGACGATCTGTTTCCCGACTGACGGAAGACTTCCCATGGGATATCGCTCACAACTTCGCGCAGGCAGCTTCGACGGCAAGGTCGCGCTCGTCACGGGCGGCGGCAGCGGCATCGGCCGCTGCTGCGCGCACGAGCTCGCATCGCTCGGCGCGCACGTCGTGCTGCTCGGCCGCAACGCGGACAAGCTCGCGAACGTGTCGGCCGAGATCCACGAGGACGGCGCTCGCGCGGACGCGATCGCATGCGACATCCGCGACGAGGACGGCGTCCGGCGGGCGGTCGCGCAGATCGTCGAGCGGCACGGCCGCGTCGATCTGCTCGTCAATAACGCGGGCGGCCAGTTTCCCGCGCCGCTCGAGCAGATCAGCGCGAAAGGCTGGCAGGCGGTGCTGAACACGAACCTGCTCGGCGGCTTTCTCGTCGCGCGCGAGTGCTATCTGCAATCGATGAAGCCGCGCAAGACGGGCGCGATCGTCAACATCATCGCCGACATGTGGCACGGGATGACCGGCATGGGCCACAGCGGCGCCGCGCGCGCCGGCATGCTGAATTTCACCGAGACGGCCGCCGCCGAATGGGCGCCCGTGCGCGTGAACGCGGTCGCGCCCGGCTGGATCGCGTCGAGCGGCATGGACACGTATCCCGATTCGATCAAGCCGATGCTGCGCGGCCTGCCGAAGATGGTGCCGCTCGGCCGCATCGGCAACGAGGCCGAAGTGTCGGCTGCGATCGCGTTCCTGCTGTCGGACGCCGCGTCGTTCATCAGCGGCGCGTGCCTGCGCGTCGACGGCGGCGCGCCGAATGCGCGCCGTCACTTCGCGATGCAGCCCGCCGACGCGAACGCGCCGTTCGACGGCTTCCATCGCGCGACCGTGCCCGAACTCTTCAAGCGCTGACATGCCGATCTTCGACTCCCGCCTCGACACCGCAAGCGCCGCGTTCCGCGACAACGCCGATCACATGCGCACGCTGATCGCGCAATGGCACGCGCTGAACGCACGCGCCGCGGACGAATCGGCGAAGGCCGGCCCGCGCTTCGACAAGCGCGGGCAACTGCTGCCGCGCGAGCGGCTCGCGCTGCTCGTCGACGCCGGCGCGCCGTTTCTCGAGCTCGCGTCGCTCGCCGGCTATCTGGTCGGCGAAAGCGACCCGGACAAGTCGGTGCCGGGTGCTGGGCTCATCGGCGGCATCGGCTACGTGAGCGGCACGCGCTGCATGATCGTCGTCGCCGATTCGGGCATCGACGCGGGCGCGCTGCAACCGATGGGCCTCGAAAAATTCCAGCGGCTGCAGCGAATCGCGCTCGAGCACCGGCTGCCGTTCGTGCATCTCGTCGAATCGGCGGGCGCGAACCTGATGCAATACCGCGTCGAGGAATTCATTCATGGCGGCCGCCATTTCTTCCAGCTCGCGAAGCTGTCCGCCGCCGGCATTCCGGTGCTCACGCTCGTGCACGGCTCGTCGACCGCGGGCGGCGCGTACATGCCGGGGCTGTCCGACTACGTCGTGATGGTGCGCGGCCGCGCGAAGGCGTTTCTCGCCGGCCCGCCGCTGCTGAAGGCCGCGACAGGCGAGATCGCGACCGACGAGGAGCTCGGCGGCGCGACGATGCATGCCAGCGTGTCGGGTCTCGCCGAATACGTCGCGGACGACGACGCCGACGGCATCCGGCTCCTGCGCGAGCTCGTCGACAAGCTCGGCTGGCGCGAACGCGAAGCGGCGCTGCCCACGGGCGTGGAGCCCGCGCTCGATTCCGAAGGACTGCTCGGCATCCTGCCGCGCGACGGCAAGAAGCCCGTCGACATGCGCGAGGTGATCGCGCGGCTCGTCGACGCATCGGATCTTCTGGAGTTCCAGCCGTCGTACGGGCCGTCCACCGTTTGCGCGCACGCGCACCTCCACGGCATGCCCGTCGGCATCGTGACGAACAACGGCCCGCTCGATCCCGCCGGCGCGACGAAGGCGACGCACTTCATTCAGGCGTGCTGCCAGAGCGACGTGCCGCTCGTCTATCTGCAGAACACGACGGGCTTCATCGTCGGCAAGGAGTCCGAACGCGCGGGAATGATCAAGCACGGCGCGAAGATGATCCAGGCGGTATCGAACGCGACCGTCCCGCAGGTCACGATTCTCTGCGGCGCATCGTTCGGCGCCGGCAATTACGGAATGTGCGGCCGCGGCTTCGATCCGGCGTTCGTGTTCTCGTGGCCGAACGCGCGCACCGCGGTGATGGGCGCCGAGCAGGCGGCGCTCACGATGGCGATCGTGACGGAAGGCGCGGCGCGCGCGAAAGGCATCGAGCCCGACCGCACGCGGATCGACGCGCTGCGCGAGAAGATCGTCGCGAATTTCGAGCGCCAGACGCACGCGTTCTACACGTCCGGCCGCATGCTCGACGACGGCGTCATCGATCCGCGCGACACGCGCCGCGTGATCGCACTGGCGCTCGCCGTCTGCCGCGCCGGCCGCCGCCAATCCGTCCAGCCGCTCACGTTCGGCGTCGCCCGCCCCTGATCTGGAGACATCATGCACTTCACCGAAGAACACGAAGCGATCTCGCGCACCGTCAGGCGTTTCATCGAGCAGGAGGTCAATCCGCACGTCGACGAATGGGAGGAAGCCGGCATCTTTCCCGCGCACGACGTATTCAGGAAGCTCGGCGCGCTCGGCATGCTCGGCCTGAGCAAGCCCGCCGCGTTCGGCGGCGGCGGCCTCGACTACAGCTACGAGCTCGTGATGGCCGAGGCGCTCGGCGTCTGCGCGGCGGGCGGCGTGCCGCTCGCGATCGGCGTGCAGACGAACATGGCGACGCCCGCGCTCGCGCGCTTCGGCTCCGACGCATTGCGCGACGAGTTTCTCGCGCCCGCGATCGCGGGCGAGCAGGTGTCGTGCATCGGCGTATCGGAGCCGGGCGCGGGCTCGGACGTCGCGTCGATCCGCACGAGCGCGCGCCGCGACGGCGACGACTACGTGATCGGCGGCACGAAGCTCTGGATCACGAACGGCACGCAGGCCGACTGGATGTGCTGCCTCGCGAACACGTCAGACGGGCCGCCGCACCGGAACAAATCGCTGATCGTCGTGCCGCTGAAATCGAAGGGCGTGCACATCGAAAAGAAGATCCGCAAGATCGGCATGCACTCGTCGGACACCGCGCAGATCTTTTTCGACGACGTGCGCGTGCCGCGCCGCAACCTGATCGGCGAGGAAGGCCTGGGCTTCACGTACCAGATGCTGCAGTTCCAGGAGGAGCGGCTCTACGGCGCGGCGGCCGCGCTCGTCGTGCTCGATCGTTCGATCGACGAAACGATCGACTACACGCGCCAGCGCAAAATCTTCGGGCGGCCGGTGCTCGATCATCAGGTCGTCCATTACCGGCTCGCCGAGCTGAAGACCGAGGTCGAGGCGCTGCGCGCGCTCACGTATCGCGCAACGGAGCTGTACGTGCAAGGCGGCGACGTGACGACGCTCGCGTCGATGGCGAAGCTGAAGGCGGGACGCCTCGCGCGCGAAGTCACCGACAGTTGCCTGCAGTTCTGGGGCGGCATGGGCTTCGCATGGGAATCGAGCATCTCGCGCACGTACCGCGACACGCGCCTCTTCTCGATCGGCGGCGGCGCGGACGAAGTGATGCTCGGCATCATCTGCAAGAAGCTCGGCACGCTGCCGCGGGAGTGACGCGCGATGACCGGGACGACTTCCTCGACGCTCGCGCCGCTGCATGTCGCGCACGCGAACGGCATCGTGTTCGCGACATTGAATCGGCCCGCCAGGCGCAACGCGCTGAGCGACGATCTCGTCGCGGCGCTCGACGCGGAGTGCGAGCGCGCGGCCGGTGACGACACCGTGCGCGCGTTCGTGCTGCGCGGCGCGGGCGGCGTGTTCTGCGCGGGCGGCGATTTCGGCGGCTTCAGCGCGATGATGCGCGAGCCGGCGCCCGCCGGCGAGCCGGACCCGATCGCGGCGTCGAATCGCCGGTTCGGCGCATTGCTCGACAAGCTCGCGGCGTTGCCGATGCCGACGCTCGCCGTCGTCGAAGGCGCGGCGGCGGGCGGCGGCTGCGGGCTCGCGGCCGCGTGCGATCGCGTGCTGATCGCGAGCGACGCATATCTTTCGATACCCGAAACATCGCTCGGGCTGCCGCCCGCACAGATCGCGCCGTTCATCGTCGCGCGCGCGGGCGCCGCGCGCGGCCGCTGGCTGATGCTGACGGGCCGCCGTCTGTCGGCCGCCGACGCGCTGCATGCGTGCCTCGTCGACGAAATCGCGGGCGCGGACGGCATCGACCGGCTGTTGCGCAGCGAGCTTGCGCGCGTGCTCGCATGCGAACCGGCCGCGCAGCGCGCGACGAAGCGCATCGTCGCCACCGCGTTGCGCCGCGAGCGCGGCGCCGTCCTCGATGCGGCCGCCGGCGAGTTCGCGGCCGCGCTGCGCTCGGGCGCCGTCGCCGAAGGGCTCGCCGCGTTGTCCGGCAAGCGCTTGCCCCACTGGGCGAGCGACGCGCCCGCGCCGCCGGAGGCTCAATGAGCGCGCGCCGCTTCACCCGGCTCCTGATCGCGAACCGCGGCGAGATCGCGGTGCGCATCGCGCGCACCGCACGGCGGCTCGGCATCGCGACGATCGCGGTCCATTCCGAAGCGGATGCGCGCAGCCCGCACGTCGCCGCCTGCGACGACGCGGTAGCAATCAGCGGCGCGACGCCCGCCGAGCCGTATCTGTCGATCGACAAGCTGATCGACGCCGCGCTGAAAAGCGGCGCGCAGGCGATTCATCCGGGCTACGGCTTCCTGTCCGAGAATGCGGCGTTCGCGCGACGCATCGCCGACGCGGGCCTCGTGTTCGTCGGCCCGCGCGCCGACTCGATCGACGCGATGGGCGACAAGGCGCGCGCGCGCCGCCGGATGGCCGCGGCCGGCATTCCGGTCGTGCCCGGCTACGACGGCGACGATCAGGGCGAAGCGCGCATCCTTTCGGAAGCCGAACGAATCGGCTTTCCGGTAATGCTGAAGGCGGCGGCGGGCGGCGGCGGGCGCGGGATGCGCCGCGTCGATACGCGAGACGCGCTGCCCGCCGCGCTGAAGCTCGCGGTGTCCGAGGCGCGGCACGCGTTCGGCGACGGCCGGATGATCGTCGAGCGCGCGGTGATCGAGCCGCGCCACGTCGAGGTGCAGATATTCGCCGATGCGCACGGCCACGTCGTCCATCTCGGCGAGCGCGATTGCTCCGTGCAGCGCCGTCATCAGAAGATCGTCGAGGAAGCGCCGTCGCCCGTGGTCGACGCCGCGCTGCGCGCGCGGCTAGGCGCAACGGCCGTGGCCGCCGCGCGCGAGATCGGCTACGTCGGCGCGGGCACCGTCGAATTCCTGCTCGATCGCGAAGGCCGGTTCTACTTCATGGAAATGAACACGCGGCTGCAAGTCGAGCATCCGGTGACGGAGCTGATCACCGGGCAGGATCTCGTCGAATGGCAACTGCGCGTCGCGCAGGGCGACGCGTTGCCGCTCGCGCAGCAGGACATCCGGCTCGACGGCCATGCGATCGAAGTGCGTCTCTGCGCGGAAGATCCCGCCGACGATTTCCTGCCGCGCACGGGCAGCGTGCTGACGTGGCGGCCGGGCCGCCATGCGCGCTGCGATCATGCGCTCGCCGACGGCATCGCGATCAGCCCGTTCTACGATTCGATGCTCGGCAAGCTGATCGCGCACGGCGGCTCGCGCGCGCAGGCGCTCGACCGGCTCGCGCACGCGCTCGACGACACGGTACTGCTCGGCGTGCCGACCAACCGCGCGTTTCTCGCGCGCGTGCTGCGGCATCCCGCATTCGCCGACGGGCGCGCGGTATCCACCGCGTTCGTCGCCGAGCACTTCCCCGACAACGACAGCCGCCGCTGCGCGCCGACGGAAGCGGCGTGGGCGATCGCCGCGTGGCTGTCGGTCGCCGCCGTCGATCGCGCCGACGCGTTGCCGCCGGCGTGGCGCGGCTGGCGCAACGGCGCGCCGCTGCCGGTGCCGTATCGGCTGTCGTCGGCAAACGCAAACGCGGGCGCGGAGCACGCGCAGGCGCGACGCGGCATCGTGACGATCGATCGGCAGCGCGCCGTCGTGCACGCGCACGGCCGCTCGCCGATCGCGCTCGATGCTGCCCGGCCCGCGCGCCCCGGCGAGCCGTCGACGGTCGCGATCGACGGCCGCGCGCACGCGTACTGCTTCGCGATCGCGCACGGCCGCCTGTGGCTGCAAGTCGACGGCGTCGATCACGCGTTCGCGATC
The DNA here is from genome assembly GCF_001546925.1 of Burkholderia sp. MSMB1588. Lineage (NCBI taxonomy): Bacteria > Pseudomonadati > Pseudomonadota > Betaproteobacteria > Burkholderiales > Burkholderiaceae > Burkholderia > Burkholderia sp. MSMB1588. The sequence goes on from NZ_CM003770.1 coordinate 525,435, forward strand.
CACAACCGCGAAGGCCGGGCGAGCGCCGGCGCGGCCGGCGGCGACGGCGTGCTGCGCGCGCCGATGAACGGCCGCGTGATCGCGGTCGACATCGACGAAGGCGCGACAGTCCGCGCCGGGCAGACCGTCATGGTGCTCGAAGCGATGAAGATGGAGCACGCGATCACCGCGCCGTTCGCGGGCCGGGTCGCGTCGCTCGGCACGCGCGCGGGCGAGCAGGTCGCGCCCGGCCAGGTGCTCGCGCAACTCGAGCCGCAAGCCGGCTGAATGCGGCCGCATTCGATACAAGGAGATCTTCCGATGAGCCATCCCGTCGTCATCACGTGCGCGCTGAACGGCATCTTCACGGACCCGAAGCAATTCAACGTGCCCGTCACGCCCGAGCAGATGGCGCGCGAAGCAAAGGGCGCGTACAACGCCGGCGCGTCGTGCGTGCATGTGCACTTCCGCCGGCAGGAGCCGGACCGCGGCCACCTGCCTTCGTGGGACCCGCGGCTCGCGGCCGAGATCGCGCAGGCGATCCGCGAGGCGTGCCCGGGCGTGATCTTCAATCAGTCGACGGGCATCGTCGGGCCGAACGTCGACGGGCCGCTCGCGTGCATCCGCGCGATCCGCCCGGAGATCGCCGCATGCAACGCAGGCTCGCTCAACTATCTGAAGGTGAAGGCGGATGGCGCATGGGCATGGCCGCCGATGCTGTTCGACAACCCGGTCGAGAAAGTCGCTTCGTTTCTCGCGACGATGGCCGAGACGGGCGCGGTGCCCGAGTTCGAATGCTTCGATACCGGCATCGTCCGCTGCATCGACATGTACGCGCGCGCCGGCCTGTTCGAGGGACGATCGAACTACAATTTCGTGATGGGCGTAGAGTCGGGCATGCCCGCCGATCCCGAGCTGCTGCCGATCCTGATCCGGCTGCTGCGTCCGGATTCGACATGGCAAGTCACCGCGATCGGCCGCGCGAACATCTGGGCGCTGCATCGGCGCACGGCCGAGCTCGGCGGGCAATTGCGCACCGGGCTCGAAGACACGTTCTATCTGCCGGACGGCGCGCGCGCGACGTCGAACGCGCGGCTCGTCGACGCGATCGCGACGATCGCGCGCGAAGCCGGGCGCGAGATCGCATCGCCGCGGGATGCGCGGCGGATACTCGGCACGCGCGCGATACACATGATCGAAAGGTGAGCATTTTCGGGAGGCGATCGAAGCCGCCCCGAACCGGCGAAAACCGGCGCGCGTCGGCGCGGCTCGAATGCGCCGGATAGGCCAAGGCAACGAACGACACACGAACCGGGACCGCGGCCGCGTTGCGCGCACGCGGCTCGCAAGGAGACGACATTGACCTCGATCGCCCCGGGCAACCTGCCCCTCGAACGCCTTCAGCACTGGGAACGCGCGCGCGCCGACGACGTATGGCTCGTGCAGCCGACGGGCGGCGGCGACGTGCGCCGCTTCACGTGGCGCGAGGCCATCGACGAAGCGCGCCGCATCGCCGCACATCTGCGCGCGCTCGATCTGCCGCGCGGATCGAACATCGCGATCCTGTCGAAAAACTGCGCGCACTGGATACTCGCCGATTTCGCGATCTGGCTGAGCGGCCACGTGTCGGTGCCGCTCTATCCGACGCTCGGCGCCGAATCGGTCCGGCAGGTGCTCACGCACTGCGAAGCGGCGGCGCTGTTCGTCGGCAAGCTCGACGCGTGGGAGCCGATGCGCGCGGGCGTGCCGCCGCAGGTGCGCAGCATTGGCCTGCCCTGTCTGTCCGATGCGTCGTCCGTCGGCGCGACGTGGGACGACATCGTCCGCAACACGGCGCCGCTCGCGGAGCACGTGACGCGCGCGGCCGACGAGCTCGCGACGATCGTCTACACGTCGGGCACGACCGGCGACCCGAAAGGCGTGATGCTGACGTTCAGCGCGCTCGGCTGGTGCGTCGAGCCGGTCTTCGACCTGATCCCGATCGGCCCGGACGACCGGATGATCTCGTATCTGCCGCTGTCGCACGTCGCCGAGCGCGGCTACGTCGAAATGCTGTCGGTGCGCGCGGGCTTCACGATCTACTTCAGCGAATCGCTCGATACGTTCATCGCCGATCTGCAACGCGCGCGGCCGACGTTCTTCATCTCGGTGCCGCGCCTATGGGCGAAGTTCCGGCACGCGGTGGCGAGCCGCCTGCCGCCGGGGCCGATTCCCGACGCGATGAAGCCGCTGATCCTGCAGCAGCTCGGCCTCGATCAGGTCCGCCTCGCCGCGAGCGCCGCCGCGGCGATCGAGCCCGCGCTGCTCAATTGGTATCGCGATCTCGGGCTCGAGCTGCTCGAAGGCTACGGGATGAGCGAAGTGTGCGGCGTGTCGCACTCGTGCCGGCAGCACGACATGCGGCCCGGCTATGTCGGCGCGCCGGTGCGGGACGTCGAGAGCCGCCTCGCCGCGACGGGCGAGATCGAGATCCGCTCGCCCGGCAACACGATCGGCTATTACAGGCGCCCCGATCTGAGCGCCGCGCTCTTCACGCCCGACGGCTTCGTGCGCAGCGGCGACAAGGGCGAGCTCGACGAAGCGGGCCGCCTGAAGATCACCGGGCGCGTAAAGGAAATCTTCAAGACGAGCAAGGGCAAGTACATCGCGCCGTCGCCGATCGAGAGCCGGCTCGCGACGCATCCGTTCGTCGACGCGTGCTGCGTGGTCGGCGCGGGGCTGCCGCAGCCGTGCGCGCTCGTGTCGCTGTCCGACGAGGGCCGCCGGTTCGACGGCGACGGCCGGCGCGCGGCGCTCGAGACATCGCTCGGCGAGCATCTCGAGCGCGTCAACGCAAGCCTCGACGATCACGAGAAGCTGCGCTTCGTCGTGGTCGTCGATTCGATCTGGAACGAGACGAGCGGCTTCGTCACGCCGACGTTCAAGGTGCGCCGCAATCGTGTGGAGGCGCGGTATGCGCCGTTTCTCGAGGCGTGGGATGCGCGCGGGGCGGCGGTCGTTTGGGAGTCCGATGGGGTTTGACGCGTGAGAACACTGCGGGCGTGAACAAGAAACGTAGCCGGCGAAACCGGCAAGAACAGGTTCAACCGCGTCAATCTTCCCGCCTGCCACGGTGGACCATCGCGTGCAACGGTCCGCCGCAAAACTACGCGCGGTCCCTGCGGGCCGCGGAGCACGCCGGCCGATAACGCTCGACGCGCCGTCGCCGCCCGCCAGGAACGCTCCCAAGCACCAGCGCACAGCCGCTCATGATGATGACGGCTCCGATGATCTGGGCGTTCGAGAGGTTCTCGCCCAGCAGAAGCGCCCCGACAAGTACGGCCACGACCGTCACCGCGAATTCGACGCTGATCGCTCGCGTCGCGCCAATCGCCGACACGAGCTTGAAATAGACGACGTAAGCAAATCCGCTCATGACGCTTCCGAGCACGAGCAGATACCCATAATCGACGATATGCGGCACCGAAGCGACCGGCGCGAGCGCGACCAGCGGCAGGGTGAATAAACCGCCGAACAGAAATGAGCCTGCAGTCACTTCCAACGACCCGACATTTTTCAGTCGACTGCTGGTGTAATTGCTGCCGATTGCGGCACAAAGCGAGCCAAGCAGCGAACTGACACAGCCGGATGCAAATGTCGACGTAAAGGGAACAGAAGGAAATCCGACCAGCAACACGATCCCGGCGATGCCGAACGCGAGGCCCATCAGGCCTTGTAGCGTGATGCGCTCGAGGCCCCGCATGTGCCCGATGATCATCGAGAAAAGCGGAATGGTCGCAACCAGGATCGCCGCCATCGCTGTGCCGATTCTGGGCGTCGCGAATGACAGGCCGATCAGTTGGCCGGCCACCGTAGTGGCGCCCACTACCGCGAAATCGCGCCATCGCGCCTTGAAACCTATCTTGCGTCGCGCGCCGACAGCAATGACGAGCAATGTCGCGCTTGCGACGAGTGCGCGCAAGCTGACGGCTCCGATCCATCCAAATACATGAACCACCTTCAGAATCACCAGGAAAGACAGCCCCCAGGTGACCGCGAGCAGCAGGTAAGCGGCTATATTCTCAAGTCGCATCGCATCTTCCGTGGCCTATTCGATTGGAAACTATAGTTTCATGGTGGAGCGTATAGTGTCCATTTCAGCAGGTCAAGGAGTTGAAATTTGTCGGACGAAATCGATGTTCCCGCCCGCCTTCGTGCGTTGCGAGCAACGTTCAAGCTGACTCAACGAGATTTGGCCCGGCGCACGGGCTTGAGTCACACGACAATCGCCAAGATTGAACGAGGGGAAATCAGTCCCACGATTGCGTCGCTGCAAAAAATCGCCGCCAGCTTCCAACTCCCCGTCACATCGTTGATTGACGCGAGCGCCGACGAGCCGACGAGGATCTTCTATAAGCACGAGGACCTGACCGTCGTCGCACTCGGCAAGCACACGATTCGACAGATCGGCCGGAACTTGAGCCGGCGCGCGTTGCAGATGATGGAAGACACCTATGAGCCAGGGGCCGACACCGGCGATGCGATGCTCAGCCATGCCGGCGAGGAAGCCGGACTGGTCATCCGGGGATATCTGGAAGTGACGGTCGGCGACCAGGTGGCCGTACTCGGCCCAGGCGAAGCCTATTTCTTCGAGAGTCGGATTCCTCATCGATTCCGAAATAGGGGCAACGAAACGTGCGTCGTCGTTGCGGCGGCCACGCCGCCGAGCCTGTAGGCGCCGCGGCTGGCCGCCGTGTGGCATCGCCCGATCGCCTGTCCGCGACGACGAACATCGGGCGCGTGCCGACATCCTCCCGCTCCCTCAATCGCCGCAGGATCGATCGTGTTCCGGTTGCGCACCGGCGACGCTTTTCGTCATCGGCAGGCTCCTCGCGCGGCCGGCCGACGCCGGCTGCGCCCCGTTCAGACGAGCGGCAGCTTCAACACGTCGTCGGTCGCCATCACGTCGCCGAACGTGTCGTCGACGGTCGCGAGCGCGGCGCGATGCAGGTCGGCGTGCGGCAGCACGCTGCCGTCCGCGCGATCGAGATCGCGCGTCGCGCACGCGTCGTCGACGACGATCACGTCGTAGCCGAGCGGCACCGCGTCGCGCGCGGCCCCCGACACGCACGCATGCGTCATCAGGCCCGCGATGATCAGCGTCTCGACGCCGGCGGCCTTCAGGCGCGCATCGAGGTCGGTCGTCGGAAACGCGCTGACGGACGTCTTGCGCAGCACCTGATGATTCGCCGCCGGTTGCAGCTCCGCGTGGAAGCGCACGCCGTCGCCGTCCTCGGCGAACACCGGGCCGCCGGCGGGCGTCACGTGCTGAATGTGGAACACGCGGATGCCGGCGCGATCGGCGTGCGCGACGAGACGCCGCGTGTTGCGCAGCGCGCGGTCGCCGTCGGGAATCGGCAGCTTGCCGCTGAAATATTCGTTCTGGAAATCGATCACCAGCAACGCGGCGCTCGCGGCTTCGATTGCCTGCGGAGCGCTCGCGCCGGCCAGGGTGCGAATGGTGGGATGGCTCATCGTGAATCTCCTCGTGAATGAAGCGCGACGCACGCCCATCGTCCGTCGCTGCGCGTCTCGCCTGCGCGGCGGCGAAACAGACGTCAGTATCCGGACCCGGCACCGGCCGCGAAAGTGGCCCGAGAGACAACATGTGATAGGATCGGGCCACTTTTCCGCACTGCCGTCTCGTTCGCCATGCATACCGTCGCGGTCATCGCATTCGAAGGCATCAGCCCGTTCCACCTGTCGGTGCCGTGCATCGTGTTCGGCGACGACCTCGCGCGGCTCGGCGCGCCGCGCTATCGCTTGCTGATCTGCGGCGAGAAAACAGGGCTCGTGCCGACGATGTCGGGCTTCAGCATCGACGTGCCGCACGATCTGTCGGTGCTCGCCGAAGCGGACACGGTGATCGTGCCGGCGTGGCGCGATCCGTGCGAGCGGCCGCCCGAGGCGCTGCTGGACGCGCTGCGCGTCGCGCACCGGCGCGGCGCGCGAATCGCGGGCCTGTGCCTCGGCACGTTCATCCTCGCGGAAGCCGGCCTGCTCGACGGCCGCACCGCGGCGACGCACTGGGTATGGGGCGACGATTTCGCGCAGAAGTACCCGAAGATCCGGCTCGACCGGAAGGTGCTGTACATCGACGACGGCGACATCCTCACGTCGGCGGGCACCGCGGCGGCGATCGACTGCTGCCTGCATCTGCTGCGCCGCGATCACGGCGCGGACGTCGCGAACCACGTCGCGCGCCGGATGGTCGTCGCGCCGCACCGGCACGGCGGGCAGGCGCAATACATCGAACAGCCGCTGCCGAAGGCGACGGCGGGCGACCCCTTGAGCGCGGTGCTCGACTGGGCGATCGAGCATCTCGAACAGCCGCTGTGCGTCGACGCGCTGGCGGCGCGCGCGGGCATGAGCCGCCGCAACTTCACGCGGCGCTTCAAGACGAAGACCGGCACGACGGTGTCGCAATGGCTGCTGAATCATCGGCTGACGGCCGCGCAGCGGCTGCTCGAGACGAGCGACAAGACGGTCGAGCGCATCGCGGAGACCGTCGGGTTCGGATCGACCGTGTCGCTGCGGCAGCACTTCACCGCCGCCTATTCGATTTCGCCGGGCGCGTATCGGAAGCAGTTCGGCCGCGGTTTCGCCGCCGCGAGCTGACGCGCCGGCCGGGTGATCGCCGTCGCTCGGCGCCCCGAGCGCGCCCACGTGCGCGACACAATGCCGAATGAAGTGCGAATAAATCAATTCAATCCGGCATTGAATCGAAATCGTGCTCGCTCGGCGGCAGGCGAATTCATTCCATTTGTTTAATCGACGCCCATTTCAATACCGCGCGGCCGGACGTTGTCCGAACCCGATTTCGAACCCGATTTCGAACCCGAATCGAAAAAAATGCAGATCGGCTCACGAGTCGAGTATTTCTTCGGTTTCAGGAATCGTTTCCAGCATCCGGGCAACCGTCTTCACATCGTGATCAGCATCCAATCGGGCCCCGTCCACCGTTCAACGTAACGAAACGACGAAACGCAGACTAGAAAGACCGGCAAACGCTGGAAACGGTTTCCGGTCGCCTTTATCCATTTACGCATTCAAATCCGCACGCCGTCTTGATAATTTGTTTCGGTTCACCAAACACTTCAGCATTGACGATAGGAAAATTCATATTGAGTTTCGAATATCGCCAATGAAAGATGTACCAAACAATTTGCTGAGAGACATCCGATGAGTTCCGGCCAGCCTCCGTCCACGAACGAAGGTGCGAGCCAGCCCGAGGGTGCGACCGGAAGCGCGATTCCCGCGTCTTTTTCTTCCGGCTCGCATGGCTTCGCCCGCACGACAACGATCTCGCCCCGCTCCGCCGTCCGCCTCGATCGCCGCATCGCCGCCGCCGTCACGCTGCTCCCCGCGTTGGGCACGGTCGCCGCGATCGCGTCATGGATCGGCGGTCATGGGCCGGGCGCCGTCGAATGGATCGTGTTCGCGATCTTCTATTTCGCGACCGCGCTCGGGCTCGAAGTCGGCTTTCATCGCCACGTGACGCACAAGGCGTTCAAGGCGAAGCCGTGGGTGCGCGCCGCGCTGATCGCGCTCGGCTCGATGGGCGCGCACGGCCCAGTCAACTGGTGGGCGTCGACGCATCGCCGCCATCATTCGACGAGCGACGGCGACGGCGATCCGCATTCGCCGCACCTGTCGGGCGAAGGCATCGGCGGGCGGCTCAAGGGCCTGTATCACAGTCACATGGGCTGGCTCTTCGTCGGCGAATCGACGCGGCCGGCGGGATGGGAGAAATATGTGCCCGACCTCTATCAGGACCCGCTCGTCTTCCGGCAGCACATGGCGTACTACCGCTGGGTCGCGATCGGCCTCGCGCTGCCGCCGCTCGTCTGCGGGCTCGCGTCGCGCTCGTGGATGGGCGTGCTGCTCGGCTTCCTGTGGGGCGACATGGTGCGGATCTTCGCGGTCAGCCACTGCATCTGGGCGCTGAATTCGCTGTGCCACGTGATCGGCCGGCGCGACTTTCACACGACCGCGCACGACCGCAGCCGCAACAGCCTGCTGCTCGCGATCCCGACGTTCGGGCAGGGCTGGCACAACAACCATCACGCGTTCCCCGCGTCCGCGTTCACCGGGCTGCACTGGTGGCAGATCGATCCGGGCGGGCTGTTCGTGCGCGTGCTGGAACGCCTGCGCCTCGTCTACGACGTGCATCGTCCGAACGCGGAACTCATCGAAAAGAAGCGCATCGCACCATGAACGACTCTCCACGGGAGCCACGAAAATGAAGAGCGCCACCCTGAAGGCAGTGGAAATCGAAGCAAGAAGCCACGAGGAAATCGTCGGCTGGATGACCGGCTATCTGGCCGCCAGGCTGCACGCCGACAGCGGCTCGATCGACGTGAGCAGGCAGTTCATCGAATACGGCCTCGATTCGGCCGACGCGATGAGGATGGTCGGCGATCTCGAGGACTTTCTCGGCTTCGAGCTGTCCCCGAGCCTGCCCTATCAATATCCGACGATCGACACGCTCGCCCGCGCGCTCGCCGATCTGTCGGCCGGACGATAGGGAGACCGAACGATGACCGTCCATCTCGAGAGCCGCGAAGCCGTCGCGCCGAACCGCGGCGCGCCGTACGGCGCGTCCGCCGACGCGATCCAGTACCACTACGACATCGGCAATGCGTTCCTCGCGCTCGCGCAGGAGCGCGGCCGCAACTACTCGTGCGCGATGTACGAGGCAGGCGATACGCACGAGCAGGCGCAGATCCGCAAGCTCGACTACCACATCGCGCAGATCCGGGGGCACGGCGCGGCGCGCGTGCTCGACATCGGCTGCGGCTGGGGCGCGCTGCTCGACCGGCTCGTCACGGTCGCCGGCGTGAAGGAAGCCGTCGGGCTCACGCTGTCGAACGAGCAGATCCGCTACATCGGCGAGCAATACGCGCACCCGAACGTCGACGTGCTGCTGCGCAACTGGCAGGACTACGCGCCCGAGCAGCCGTTCGACGGCATCATCTCGCTCGGCGCGTTCGAGCACTTCGCGAAGATCGACGAAGACAAGGGGCAGGCGTACCGGCACTTCTTCAGGAAATGCCACGACTTCCTGAAGCCGGGCGGGCGCCTTTCGCTGCAGACGATGGGCTACGGCGACGTGCCGCGCGACCGGCGGCATTCGGACCTCTTCATCGCACGCGAAGTCTTTCCGGAATCGGACCTGCCGTATCTCGCGGACATCGTTCGCGCGTCCGAGATGCTGTTCGAAGTCGAGCTCGTGCGCAACGATCGCCACGACTATGTGAAGACGATGCGCGCGTGGTTCGAGAACCTGCGCGCGCATCGCCGCGAGGCGCTCGAGCTCGCGCCGCTCGACGTGGTCGAGCGCTATGAGCGGCTTTACCGGACGATGAGCTATTCGTTCGATCTCGGCGCGTTCGTGCTGTACCGGATCACGTTCCGGCGCATCGAGCCGAACCGGATCGATGCCGGCGCGCAGCATCGGGCGGCGCTCGCATGAAGGACGCGTCCGCCGGCCGCGCGTCCGGGCATCTGTCCCGCGCGTCGTCCGCGCGCCATCTCGGCGTCGCGGCGATACCCGCCGCCGGCACGGCCGCCGCGATCGCGCTCTGGGCTCGATTCGGCCTCGCGCCGCGCGCGCATGACATCGCGATGCTCGTGGTCTTCTACGTGCTCAACATCCTCGGCATGGAGCTCGCGCTGCATCGCTACTTCGCGCATCGCACGTTCAAGGCGAAGCCGCCCGTGAAGATCGCGCTCGCGATCCTCGGTTCGCTCGCGTACATGGGGCCGCTGATGTGGTGGGTCGCGATTCACCGGCTGCATCACGCGAACGCCGACCAGCCGGGCGACCCGCACACGCCGCAACTCGGCGGGCGCGACTTCGTCGGCCGCGCGAAGGGCATCCTGCACGGCCACGTCGGCTGGCTGTTCGATCCGCCGTCCGCGCGCCCGAATGGCTGGAACCAGTATGCGAACGACATGTACCGCGATCCGGCGCTGCTGCGGATCCATCTCGCGTATGACTACTGGCTGCTGCTCGGCCTGCTGCTGCCGGGCGCGATCGGCTGGCTGCTCGATCCGTCGTGGCAAGGCGCGCTGCTCGGCCTGCTGTGGGGCGGGACCGTGCGGATCTTTCTCGCGACGAACGCGATCTGGGCGGTCAATTCGATCGGCCACGCGCTCGGCGGCCGCCGGCCGTTTCCCGGCCGCGACCAGAGCCGCAACATGGGGTGGCTCGCGATCCTGACGCTCGGCGCCGGCTGGCACAACAACCATCACGCGTTTCCGCAGTATGCGAGCACGCGCTTGACCCGCTGGCAGATCGACGTGACCGGCATGCTGATCGCGCTGCTCGAACGGCTCGGACTCGTGTGGGACGTGCAGCACCCCGATCGGGACGCGATTCGCGAGCGGCTCGCGAACGCGCGGCGCGACGATGCGTGACCCGCGCTCCCCTTCTTTCGAAACCGGGCGGATCTCGCGATGACGACACTCAGGATCTTCGATGCGCGCGTGCACGTGTTGCCGGATGTCGTAGCGAAGCTCGTCTGGAAGAACTACGAGCGCGACGCGTGGAAGATTCGCTACGAGCTGCTCGCCGAGCAATCGATCGCATTCCTGAAGGCGCACGGCATCGCGCGCGCGGCCGGCATCTGCTATGCGGGGCAGCCGGGCATCGCGCCGTTTCTGAACGACTTCGTCGCGCAACTGGCGGCGCGGCATCCTGCATTCGTCGTGCCGTTCGGCACCGTGCATCCGCATGACCGCGATTGCGCGCGCGAGACCGTTCGCGTGCTCGACGAGCTCGGCTTCGCCGGCCTCAAGATCCACTGTCATCTGCTGAGGATCGCGCCTGACGACGACGCGCTCGCGCCTGTTTTCGAAGCGCTCGCCGAACGCGGCAAGGTGCTGAACCTGCATTCCGGCGCATTCGCGAAAAACAACGCGCGGATGGACGAAATCCGCCGCCTCTGCAACGTCGGGCGGTTTCGGCGCGCGATGCGGCGCACGCCGGAGCTGAAGGTCGTCGTCCCGCACATCGGCTATGACGAAGTGCAGGCGTACCTCGATCTGCTCGACGAATTCCCGAACCTGCATTTCGATACCGCGATGGCGTTCGGCGGCCATCGCGTCGCGACGGGCGAGGCCGTGCCCGATGTCCGGCCGCTGCGCGAGACGCGCCATCCGCGCGGCGCGCATCCGCGGCTGCCCGCGCCCTGGAAGCCCGCGCTCGAGCAACTGGTGCCGCAGATGTGCGACCGTCCGGATCGCTTCCTGTACGGCAGCGATTTCCCGCTGGTTCCGTATGAGTGGGATTTCGAGATCAGGCAACTGACGCGCTACTTGCCGGCGGAGGTGCTGCACAAGGTGTTGTGGGACAACGCCTGCGCATTGTTCGGCGGCGATGCGAGCACCGCAGGCGATACGGGCGACGCAGGCGTGCGCGCACATGCTTCGGCCGCCCCGCTCGCCGCGAGCCGACCAGCCGCGGAGCCGACGCGATGAAGCATCCGCCCGATACGATGGCCGCCGACGCATTCGCCGATTTCGTCGCGCTCACGCAATATCGCGCCGCGCATCAGCCCGACCTGCCGGTCTACACGTTCGTCACCGGCGGCGATCGCGACGAGCGGCATCTCACGTGCGCGGCGCTCGACGCGCGCTCCGCTGCGGTCGCGGCGACGCTCTCGGAGATCGCCCGCCCCGGAGACCGCGTGCTGCTGCTGTTCCCGCCCGGCATCGACTACATCGTCGCGCTGTTCGGCTGCATGTATGCAGGCGTCGTCGCCGTACCCGCGTATCCGGTCGAGCCGGCGCAGCCGGAGCGCACGTTGCGGCGGCTGACTGGCATCGTCGCGGATTGCGCGCCGGCCGCGATCCTGTCGACGACGTTCGTGCGCGACGACATGAGTCGCGTCGAAACCGGTTCGCCCGCGCTCGGCGGCCTGCACTGGATCGCGATCGACGCGCTCGACGACGACGCCGAACGCAGCGCGCCGCGCCCCGTCGACCCTCGCGCGCCCGTCTATCTGCAATACACGTCGGGCTCGACCGGCGCGCCGAAGGGCGTGATGATCAGCCAACGGAACCTGCTGCACAACTCGGCGCTCATCGCGAGCCGCTTCGAGCACGACGCGAGCAGCCGCGGCGTGATCTGGCTGCCGCCGTATCACGACATGGGCCTGATCGGCGGCATTCTGCAGCCGCTCTACGTCGGCTTTCCGGTGACGCTGATGTCGCACGTCGATTTCCTCAAGCACCCGCTGCGCTGGCTGCGCGCGATCGGCGAGCGGCGCGCGACGACGAGCGGCGGGCCGAACTTCGCGTATCAGATGCTCGCGGCGATGCGCATCGCCGATGCCGATTTCGACAAGCTCGACCTGCGCTCATGGGACGTCGCGTTCGTCGGCGCGGAACCGATCCGGCCCGCCACGCTGCACGCGTTCGCGCAGCGCTTCGCACGCTGCGGCTTCGACGAGCGCGCGTTCTATCCGTGCTACGGCCTCGCCGAGCACACGCTGTTCATGACGGGCGGCCTGAAATCGCAGCCGCCCGTCGTCGCGGCTACGCCGCGCGGCACGGAGCCGGCGCGCGCCTCCGATGCGCGGCGCGCCGGCGCAGCGATCGGCTGCGGCGACGCGGCGCGCGACAGCCTGGCGCTGATCGTCGATCCCGACACGCGCATTCCGTGCGATGATGGCCGGGTCGGCGAAATCTGGGCGCAAGGGCCGAGCGTCGCGCTCGGCTACTGGAATAATCGGGCGCTGAGCGAGCAGACCTTCGAGGCCGAGTTGCCCGGCTACGGCGGGCGGTTCCTGCGCACCGGCGATTACGGCTATCGATCGGGGTCCGAAATTTTCGTCACGGGCCGACTGAAGGACATGATGCTGATTCGCGGCGCGAATCATTATCCGCACGACGTCGAGGCGACGATCGAGGAACTCGACGCCGAGCTGTTTCGTCCCGGCGGCTGCGCGGTGTTCGCGCTCGACACCGACGCAGCGCCGCAAGTGACCGTCGTGCGCGAGCTGCGGGCGCGCTATCTGAAGGCGTTCGGCGACGGGGGGCACGAAGCCGGCCGCACGCCCGACGCGCTGTTCGGCAGGCTGCGTCAGGCGATCAGTCTGCATCACGGCATTGCAGTACACCATATCGTCTTCACGTCGCCGTCGGCGATACCGAAGACGACGAGCGGAAAGGTCCAGCGGCACGCCTGTCGCGAACTGTTTCTCAACGACACGCTGCCGGTGATCACGCAGTGGCGCGCGCCATCCGGCGCGCCGAACGACACCCGGAACATCTGACGAGGAACACGGCATGCAAGAGAAACTGGACGCGGACTACTTCAACCGATTCGGCGCCGACTATCTGCCGGGCCTGCTCGGCGTCGTCATCAAGCAGGTCGAGAAAAACCACGTGCTCGCCGAGCTGACGATCCGCCAGGCCGTGCTCGCGCACGGCATCCTTCATGCGGGCACGATCGTGAGCCTCGCCGATACCGCGTGCGGCTACGGATGCCTCGCGAGCCTGCCGGAGGGCGCGTCCAGTTTCAGCACGCTCGAGCTGAAGAGCAATTTCATGGGCTCGGCGCGCGACGGCGCGATCGTCTGCGACGCGCGCGCGATTCATGGCGGCCGCATGACGCAGGTGTGGGACGCAACCGTCCGGCATCGCGAGACGGACAAGCTGCTCGCGACGTTCCGCTGCACGCAGATGATCCTCTGGCCGACGAAATAAATCGCGATGAGCACGCGACGCCTGAATGACACGCCGCATGCGGCCGCGCGCGCGCGGCGCGACGGCCTCGACATGACGTGGCTCGATCCGCTGCGGCTCGGCCCGCGCGCGGCGCGGATCGCGCGCGGCTGGGCCGCGCAGTCGAGGCCGGACGTGCGCTTTTGCGACGTGCCGGCCGCGACGATCCGCGTGCGCGTGGCCGGCCCGCGCGCGAGCGGGCGGCCGACGATCGTGCTCGTCTGCGATCCGCCGAGCGTCGTCGAGCACTTCGACCAGTTGGTCTCGCTCGTCGCACCGCACACGCGCATCGTCTGCTTCGAGCCGCCGGGCTTCGGCTTCTCCGTGCCGAAACGGCATTTCACGTTTTCGTTCGACGATTACCGCGCCGCGATCGAGGCGCTGCTCGCGAACCTGAACGAAGGGCCCTACCTGCTCGCGTTCTCGTGCGTATGGGCGCATATCGCGTTGCAGATCGCGGCCGCGCAGCCGGCACTCGTCGGCAGGCTGCTGCTTTGGCAAAGCCCCGCATGGGACGAGCAGGTTGCGTGGGCGCGGCACGTGGATGCGCGCAACCTGCTCGCGACACCGTTCGTCGGGCAATGCGCGTGCGCGTTCGGCGCGCGGAAAATCGGCGCCGGCTGGTTCCGGCAGGCAATGGCGAAAGACCGTTATCGCGAATTCGCGCCGATGCTCGATACGTCGTTCGATCACGGCGCGTTCTGCTGCCTCGCGTCGCTGTGGCAGCGCTTTTACAGCGGCACGCCGCGCGCGGTGCAGGTGACGCAGCCGACGCTGCTCACGTGGGGCGCGGCGGATCGCACGCATCGGCATAGCGACAAGTGGTCGATCGCGCAGCAGGTGCCGCACGCAGTCCGGCATCCGGGCTTCGCGCACGCGGGGCATTCGCCGGAGCTCGAAGACAGTCCTGCCTTCTCGCAGCTATTGCTGACCTGGTTGGACGCGAAAGACACGCGTTGATCGCGCGCGTGCGTGTACGCGCTCTCACGCGCAGGGGCTCGATCGACTGCGCGAGACCGACGACCGCGGCAACGGCGCGACGATCCAGCTCCCGCATGCTCATGGTGATCAGTCCAGGTTGGCCCACGATGCGCTCCGGCAGTTCACAAACCGCCGCCAGCATGCGCCGAAACCCGCGAACTACGACATTTCAACTTTGCCCCATACCGACGCATTGCATCTGAACGCGTATAACGCGCTGCTCGCGCGCTGGAATCGGTCAATCGATACGATTACTACAAGACCCACGTGATGGGTTTTTCCGACGACTTGATCTTCGGCAAGCTGTTTCCGGAAACGGGAAAAGTTGTATGCAAGCCGATGGATTTAGGGTCGTTTTCCCAGCCTCCCGCAACAAGTTAATTTATTTAATAAATCTCACAAAATATTCCCAACCCCACTAAAATAAAATCAAAAAAACAACATCCGGATCAAGCGCAATTAAAGGAATTCGCCCCCATTTGAAATTTGCGCAACACGTCATCCATGGTTCCGTCACGCATTTCCCATCGATGAATCATCGCCATTCTCCTTGATAATCGCCCTCCAGCGACTAACATTGAATGGTTGCGCTTTCTTAAAATCACCTCGCCAATAAAAACTGCCGCCTTCCATTTTCCCGGCCGAACCACTCATCCAATCCGAACGATAGAAACAAAGCCGATTTATCAATCGGATTGCGCGGCGTTGCGAAAAATGATCCGGTCCCGCGGATACACGTGAATGACAAGGAGAAAGAGACATGGCTCAGCGCATTCGTCTCGCAGTCGCCGGTGTGGGCAACAACATTTCGGCGCTGTTCCAGGGCGTCGAATACTATCGCGCGCTTCGCGACCGGGGCGTCGACGAGCGCGAGTTCGTCGGCGTCAAACGGCCGCGCATCGGCGGCATTGGCGTCAGCGATGTCGAGTTCGTCGCCGCCTTCGACATCCATCCGAACAAGGTCAGCCGCCCGTTCGACGAAGCCGTGCTCGCGCCGCCGAACAACTATCCGATGCTCGGCGTGCCGCTGCCCGCCATCACGGTGCCGGTGGATCAGGGCCTCACCAGCGAGTCCGCCGGCGACGGCGACGCCGCGTTCGAGCACGTCGTGCGCCGGCTGCGCGAAAGCGAGGCCGAAGTGCTGCTCTATTCGCTGCCGACCGGCCTGCAATGGGCGGCCGAAGCGTATGCGCGCGCGGCGCTCGCCGCGGGCGTCGCGTTCGTCAACTGCACGCCGGAGCTCGTCGCGCGCACGCCCGCGCTGCTCGACGCCTATCAGGCGGCCGGCGTGCCGCTCGTCGGCGACGATCTGGCGAGCCACTTCGGCACGTCCGTCGTCCATCGCGCGCTGCTCGGGCTGCTCAGCGACCGCGGCATCACGCTGCAAAGCTCGTATCAGTTGAACTTCGGCGGCAACGAGGATTTCCGCAACCTGCGCGAGCGCGGCGCGAGCAAGCAGCAATCGAAGCTGAATGCGCTCGCGCAGGACGGCGTCGATACGTCGCGCGTCGAGGTCATTCCGTCGGCCGGCTACATCGGCCAGTTGAAGGACAACAAGGTGGCGATCGTGAACATCGAAGGCGTCGGCTGGGGCGGCACGCCGGTGCAGCTCGACCTGAAGCTCAAGGTGCAGGATTCGAGCAACGCGGCGGGCGTCATCATCGATCTGATCCGGATCGCGGCCGCGTCGCGCCGCGCGAAGCTCGCCGGCTTTCCGGCCGCGGCCGCGAAGCTGTTGAAGTCGCCCGTCGGCGGACACGACAAGATCACGCCGCAAAGCATCGACGCGAGCTTCCGCGCGCTCGACGCGGCCCCGGTTCGAGCATGACGATCGCGCAATCGGAACGCAATCGCGCACGCGCCGTTGACCGTCGCGGCGCGACGGACGTGATTGACGTCGTTCTGCTCGCGTACGATGGCGTCGATGCGCTCGATCTGTTCGGCGTGCACGCCGTGCTCGCGAAGGCGTCGGCCGTGCCCGCACCGGGCGGCGGCGCGGCGCTGTGCGTCGCGATCGCGGCGGCCGCGCGCGTCGTCACGACGTCGTGCGGCGTCGAGCTGACGTGCGGCGCGACGCTCGACGCGCTCGAACGCGCGGACGCGATCGTCGTGCCGGGCGGAAGTGGCGCGGCGAACGCGGCACGGCAGCCGTCGCTCTCGACGCCGCTCGCCCGCGCGCATGCGCGCGGCGCGGCGATCTACGCGGTATGCTCGGGCGCGCTCGTCGTCGCGGCGTCCGGCGTCGCGAACGGACGGCGGCTCGCGATCCATCGCGACAAGCGGCAAGCGCTGCTCGACGTCGCGCCGTCCGTCGAGCCCGCCGCGGGGCTCGTCGCGGATGGCCGCTTATGCTCGGTCGGCGGCGATGCGTCGCCTTCGGCGAAGGCGGCCGATCTCGCGTTTCAACTGCTCGCCGATTTCGCGCCATACGCGGTCGCGCCGGTGGCCGCCCGCATGGAGCTGCGGCCGGGTCGCGGCGCCGCGGCCGCGCGCCTGCTGGAGACGGCCGCATGAGCCCGCGGCGCGGCACGGTCCTCGTGACGGGCGCGAGCCGCGGCGTCGGCCTCGCGATCGCCGAAGCGCTCGCGGGGCGCGGCTACGATCTCGCGCTGTGGGCGCGGTCCGCTCCCGACCTCGATGCAATCACGCGCCGCCTCGGCGCAACCGGATGCCGGGTCCGCGCGGCGGCCGTCGACGTCGGCGACGCCGCCGCGGTGGACGCCGCGGGCCGCGCGCTGCGCGAGCAGGACGCGATGCTCGCGGGCGTCGTCGTCAACGCGGGATGCGGCCGGTGGGCTCGCATCGCCGACACGGCGCCCGACGAATGGCGCCGCACGCTGCGCACCAATCTCGACGGCGCGTTCCACACGCTGAAGGCGTGCGTTCCGCTTCTCACGGCCGCGCATCCGCTGATCGTCGGCATGATGTCGGACGCGAGCGTGTGGCCGTTCGCCGAGCGCAGCGCGTATTGCGCGTCGAAGGCGGGCCTCCGTCAGTTCTTCGAGGTCGCGCGGCAGGAACTGCGCGAGCGCGGCATCCGGATGACCGCCGTGCTGCCGAGCCGCATCGACACGCATTTCCAGGGCGGCCACGCATCGGCCGCGCCGGGCAGCCGTCCCGGCGCGCTCGATGCGGCGGACGTCGCGACGATCGTCGCGGATCTGTTCGACGGCCCGCCGCACATCGAAATCCGCGAGCTGCACGTAACCGCGCTCGCGTCCAGCTTCGGACCTTTCCCAGGGGAGCATCCAGCGTGACGATTTTCACAGCCATTCATCCCGCCGGCCATTCGCGGCCGATCGGCAAGTATTCGCCCGCCGTCGCCGTGCCGATCGGCGCGGGGCGGCGCCTGCTCTTCATCAGCGGCCAGGTCGCGACCGACGCCGGCGGGGCCGTGCTCGCGCCCGGCGACGCCCGTGCTCAGACGGAGATCATATTCGAGCGCCTCACGAGCATTCTCCACACCGCGGGCGGCGATCTGTCGGCGCTCGTGAGCGTCGTGATCTATCTGCGCGACATCGCCGATTTTCCCGCGGTGTCCGCGGTCCGCAACCGCGTGCTCGCCACGCCGCCGCCCGCGAGCACGCTCGTTCAGGTCGCGTCGCTCGCCGAGGCGGGCTGCGTCGTCGAGATCAGCGGCGTCGCCGTGATCGGCGAGGACGGCGAACGTGGCTAGCCTCGCCCGCACCTGCGCTTCGCGCGGCGCCTGCGCCGGGAAAGCCGATCCGCGCGGCCTGCGGGCGACGCTGCCGCGCGTCGCGCAACAGGCGGGCGTGCTCGTCGTCGGCTCGCTGAACATCGATCTGCTGCTGTACAGCGATGCGTCGCCGAGCGAAGGCGACTCGCTGCCCGTGCGCGCGATCGCGCTGCCGGGCGGCCACGCGGGCAACTGCGCGTCCGCGCTGGCGGCGCTCGGCCTGGCCGTGTCGATCGTCGCGGCGCTCGGCGACGACGCCGACGGCGATCGGCTGCTCACCGACCTCGACGCGCGCGGCATCGACACGCGCTTCGTGCGGCGCGTCGCGCACGCGCACACCGGCCGCGCGATCATCCCCGTGCTCGGCCCCGAGCGCCGCAACTACATGCTGCTCGATCGCGGCGCGAACGAGTCGCTCGCCGCCGCCGACGTGCGCGCCGCGCTGTCGGGCGTCGCGCGCTGCGATGCGCTCATGCTGTTCGATCCGAGCGCCGATGCGCTCGCGCAGACGTTCGCGCTCGCGCGCGCGCATCACCCGGCCGCCGCGCTGTGCTGGACGCCGTCCGGCATGTATTCGCGCGATCCGGTCGCGCTGCCGCTGTTGCCGCAATGCGACGTCGTGTTCGCCAACGCGCGCGAGTTCGCGCATCTGCGCGAGCAGGACGATCGCGTGCTCGACGCGCTGGACGGGGTCGACGTCGTCGTCACGCTCGGCGAGCGCGGCGCGCTGTCCCGCCATCGTGGCGTCGAGACGCGCGCGCCGGCGCATCCGTGCGAAGTCGTCGATCCGACCGGCGCGGGCGACGCGTTCGCGTCGGCCTACCTGCTCGCGCGGCTCGCCGGCCTCGATGCGGCCGATCGCCTGCGGCTCGGCAACGCGGGCGGCGCATGCGCGGTCGGCACACGCGGCGCACGCGACGGCCTGCCGACGCTCGACGCGCTGCTCGACGCGGCGCTGGACAGCCCGCAAGGCCGGTCCGCGCCGCCGCGCGCCGAGGAGCCCGCCCATGCGCATGCGGCGAAGCGCTGACGGCTGGCGCGGCCTGATCGGCAGCACGTTCACGCCCGAGCGCGCGGCGAGGCTCGCCGCGGCGATCGTGACCGCCGTGCGCGCGCATGACGGCGGCGGCCCGCGCGTCGTCGTCGGCTACGACTGCCGCCGCCTCGGGCACCGCGCCGCACGGCTCGTCGCGCGCGCGGCGGGCGACGCGGGCGCGCGCGCCGTGCGCATCGTCGAGCATCTGCCGACGCCGACGGCGTCGTACCTCGTCGGCGCGGGCGACGCCGAACTCGCGCTGCTCGTCACCGCGAGCCACAACCCACCCGAATGGAACGGCGTAAAGGCGAAGGGCCGCCCCGGCTGCCCGCTCGACGCCGAGCTCGAACGGCGCGCGGATGCGCTGTTCGACGACTCGGAGCGCGCCGCCGGCGGCGCGCGGTTCGGCGAACCGCCCGGCGAGCCTTTCGGTGAGCCTTCCGGCAAAGCCGACGAAGCGCGCGCGGACGATGCCCGCGGTCCCGGCGACGTGATCTTCGAAGAATGCGATGCGTCGCCGTGGATCGACCGACACGTCGCGCATGTGCTGTCGCGCCTGCCCGCGACGCCGGAGCGGCCGCTGCGCGTCGTCGTCGACGGGCTCGGCGGCATCGCGGGCGGCGCGATGCTGCGCCTTTGCGGCGCGCTGCGCTGGTCGGCGACGCCGCTCGGCTGCACGCCGTCCGCGACCTTCGGCGGCGTCGCGCCCGATCCGTCGCTGCCCGCGAGCCGCCGCCGCGCGGCCGACGCGGTGTGCACCGGGCGCGCCGATCTCGGCCTCGTCGTGGACGGCGACGGCGACCGCGTCTATGCGATCGACGGCGACGGGCGCACGGTCGAGCCGCACGAGCTGTTCGCGCTGCTGCTCGCGCATCGGCATCGGCGGCGATACGGCCATCCGGAGCGCGGCATCGCGATCACGGCGGCAACGGGCGCGCTGGTGCGCCGGATGTGCGCGCAGTGGAGCCGCCCCGTCGTCGAACTGCCGGTCGGCTTCAAGCATCTGTCGCCGCTGCTCGTCGACGGCCGGATCGACGCGGGCGCAGGCGGCGTCGGCGATCTCGCGTTCGCCGAATTCGGCGTCGACCGCGATCCGTTCGGCGCCGTCGCGCTGCTCGCCGACCTGCTGGCGACGAGCGGCCAGCCGCTCGCGTCGCTCGTCGCCGGCTTGCGGCGACGCTACGGCCGCTTCGACTGGCTCGAATCACGCGTGGACGGCAATGCGACCGCCCCGCAGTTGCGCGCCGCGGGCCGGCGCGCGCTCGAACGATGCGGCTTCGACGCACGCGCGGCGCGCATCACGACCGTCGACGGCGTCAAGTTCTCGCTCGACAGCGGCGAATGGCTGCTGCTGCGGCCCTCCACGACCGAGGGCGGCATCCGCGTGTACGGCGAGCTGCTGAGCGCGCGAGCGGCCGGCGCGGCCGCCGCGCTCGCCGCGCACGTCGCCCGCGCGCTCGCCGCCGAGCGAAGCCCGTAGCCGCGCGCCGACGGAGAAGCACGCCCGTGCACGACCGCTATCGCCTGATTCTGATCCGCCACGGCCAGACGCCGGACACCGTCGCCGGGCGCTTCTGCGGCGCGCGCGACCCGGCGCTCACGGCGCTCGGGCACCGGATGGCGATCGAGGCGTCGCGGCATCCGGCGCTGCGCGGCGTCGCCGTCGTCGTGACATCGCCGTCGCTGCGCGCGCAACAGACCGCGCGCCACGTCGCCGACGCAAACCGCGTGCCGATCGTCGTCGACGAACGGCTGCGCGAGCTGTCGTTCGGCGCGTGGGAAGGACGCGTGCCAGACGACGTGCGCGACGAGCCCGCGTACCGGCGCTGGGCCGACGATCCGGCGATCCACGCGCCGCCCGGCGGCGAAACCGGTCTCGCGGTGCTCGCGCGCGTGACGTCGGCCGTGCGCGACGCGATCGCCACGTTCGACGACGTCGCGTTCGTCACGCACAAATCGCCGATCCGCCTGCTCGCGTCGTTCTACGGCGCAACGCCGCTATCGCGCTTCAGGCTGATCGCCGGCATCCATGCGTGCTCGGTCTCGCTGATCGTGCGCGACGGCGGCGACGTCGCGCTCGGGCCGCTCGGCGACACGTCGCATCTGTCGCCCGCGTGGCGAGCCGATCCCGATCATGCACGCGCGCCGCCTGACGGCGCGCGCGCTCTCGGCACCGCCGCGCCGCGCGGCGCGACGCCGCCCACCGGAAAGCGCGGCGGGTAGCGCCTTCCCTCACTCTGCAGGAGTCACGCATGTCACGCTCGAAGCGCATCGCCATCATCGCGGGCACCGGACTCGCCCGCGGCCTCGACGCATTCCTCGGCAACCGCGAGACGTTCGAGAACGTGCGGGTCACGTTCGGCCGGCGCAGCGGCACCGTGCTGCATTACACGAAGGGCAGGATCGGCGGCGTCGAAGCGATCGTCCTGCCGCGGCACGGCCCGACGCTCGAGATTCCCGACCGCAGCCCGTCCGAGCTCGTCGCCGAGCTCGGACACGAAGCGCACATCTGGCATCTGCACGAGCTCGGCGTGCAGGCCGTCTACGCGTTCAACTCGGTGGGCTCGCTCGACCTCGATCTGCCGCTCGCCGCCGACAACGTGTTCCTCGCGCCCGACGACTATGCGCGCGGCCTGTCGGGCGTGTCGCACAGCTTCGGCAATCTGGCGAAGGACGTGCATCCGTCGATGCGCGCGCCGTTCGACGCGCGGCTGCGCACGAACTTCGCGCTCGCGGCCGACAAGGCGGGCGCGAAGCTGCTGATGCATGGGCTGTACATCCAGTCGGCCGGCGACGCGTTCGAAAGCGTCGCCGAGGTCGACACGTACCGCCGCGTCTACGCGGGCCACCGCAATCGCGTGCTCGGCATGACGGCGGGCGCGGAACTCGTGCTGTGCCGGCAGATGGGCATCCCATATGCGCTCATCTGCGCGAACTGCAACTGGGCGGAAGGGCTCGATCCGGACCATCCGGTCACGCACCCGTTCGTGCTCGCCGGGATGCAGCCCGCGGCGGCGACGCTTGCGAAGATCGCCGAGGCGGTGCTGCGGATCGAGGCGCAATCGTGAGCGCGCTGCGGGCCGCGTTTGCGCGCGCGCCGCGTTCGCGTTGCCCGCTTCGTTCGGTCGACGCGTTTCGCAGCGGCGGGCGGCTAGCCGCGCAGCGCATCGAAGCGCCGCCGCAGCAGCGCCGCGCGTTCGAGATCCTTGCGCCGCCCGAACAGCCGCAGCATCCGTTCGAGCACGAGCGGCGACGGCACCGGCACCTTCACGTTCGCAATGTCGACGTGCCGCGTCGAATCGACGATGACCTCGCGCCACGCGCGGCCGTCGTTGACTTCGAGGCGGCCCATCACTTCGACGTCGAGCGGCGCGAAGCCGAATCGCGCGAAGCGCGAACGGAAGCGCGCATCGTCGGACGGACGGAAACCGGCGCGACGCGACGCGGCCCAATGCGCGATCGCGGCGTCGGCATCGCGCACGCTCGTCAGCACGTCGACGTCCTTCGGCGCGACGTCGACGCCGTACAGCGCGAGCGCCGCGCTGCCGATCACGCACCACGGATCACGAAACATCGCCGCCATCGCGGGCACCGCCAGCGACAAGGTCTGTTCGAGCGCCGCATCGACGGATGGTCGAACCATGACTCCTCCATGCGCCCGCGAAGCGCGACGGCCTCGCGGCGGGACGCATCGAAATCGCATCGAAATCCTTACTTTAACGATTTTTGGAGGCGAGCATGACAAGAATCGTCATCACGGGCTCTGCCGGCAAGGCCGGCGCGTTCGTCGTGCGCGAATTCGCCGCGCACGGCTACGATACGCTCGGCGTCGACATGAAGGCCACCGTCGCATCGAGCGCGCTCGGGCATCTGCCTTCGATGAAGGCCGACTTGCGCGACCTCGGGCAAGCCGTCGAATCGTTCGACGGCGCGGATGCGATCGTCCATCTCGCGAACGTGTCGCTGCCGGGCCTGTTCCCGCCCGGCAAGACCTTCAGCGACAACGTGACCGTCAATTACAACGTATTCCAGGCCGCGCATGTGCTCGGCATCCGCTCGATCGTCTGGCTGTCCAGCGCCGCGGTCGTGCACGATCTGTTCGATCCGGCCGGCGAGATCGACGTGCCCGTGACCGAACATTCGCCGGTGCGTGCGGGCTCCGCGTACGCGCTGTCGAAGATCGTCACCGAGCAGATCGCCGGCTTCTTTTGCGACGAACGCACGTCGATCGTCGGGCTGCGCGCCCCTGTGATCGAAGACCCGGCCGATTATCCGCACTACACGAAGTATCAACGCGACCCGCAGATGCGCCGCTGGCATCTGTGGTCGTACATCGACGCGCGCGACGTCGCCCGCGCATGCCGCCTCGCTGTCGAAGCGCGGCCGCCCGGCGTGCACAACGTGTTCGTGTCCGCGCCCGACACCGTGATGGCCGAGCCGATCGATGCGCTCTTCGAACTGCGCTTTCCCGGCGCGCCGGTGCCGGGGCGATTGCACGAATGCGGCAGTTTCTTCGCGCCGGAACATGCGAAGCGATTGTTCGGCTTCGAGCCGATCCATTCGTGGCGCGGCGATCGATGAGATGCATGCGAGGTCATCATGGACGCAACGCATTCGAACGGCATCTATTCGCTCGACGGGCAGCGCGTGCTGATCATCGGCGGATCGAGCGGCGTCGGGCTCGCGCTCGCGCGCGAGGCGACGCGGCTGCGTGCGCAGGCGATCATCGTCGGGCGGGATCGCGCGCGGCTCGATCGCGCGGCGGCGATCGTCGGCGCGGACGTGATCGCCGAGGCAGCCGATGTACGCGAGCCGCGCGACGTTCGCAGGCTGGCCGGGCGCGTCGGGCGTATCGATCATCTGTGCGTGAGCGTCGCGCACGACATCGCGCCGCATTCGATCGCGGACGATGTCGAGACGCTGAAACGGCACTGGGACAGCTTGTACTGGTCGTCGATCGTCGTCGTCAAGGAGACGCTCTCGCATCTCGCCGAGACGGGGTCGATCACGTTCGTCACGGGATCGTTGAGCCGCAAGCCGGTGGCGGGGAAATCGCTGTTCACGTCGTCGCAGTGCGCGATCGAAGGGATCGCGCGAGCGCTTGCAGTCGAGCTTGCGCCGCGGCGCGTGAATACCGTGGTTCCAGGGCTGCTCGATACGCCGCTTTGGAACGCGCTCGATCCGGCGCGGCGGGCGGCGTTTTTTGCGGGGCATGCGGCGAAGCTGCCGGGGAGGCAGATCGGGCGGGCAGAGCATGTGGCCGGGGTGGTGATCGCTTGCATGGTGAATGCGTTCGTGACGGGGGCGGCGTTGATCGTCGATGGGGGGGAGCAGGTTGTTTAGGCTTGTGTGGTGTGGCTTCGTGTTGCGTGATGGATGCTCGTTGCGCGGGGTGCGCGGTGGAGCGGACGTTGGTGCGGCGAGAAGCTTCGCAAGGAATCTTCGCCCCGTGACCGCGCTCACCCTGTTGTGCGACCTGGACAGCACGCTCATCGATACCGACGCGTTGCATCTGAATGCCTATAACGCACTGCGCGCACGCTGCGATCTGACCATCGATATCGATTACTACAAGACGCATGTAACGGGGTTTTCCGACGATCTGATCCTCGGTGGGCTGTCTCCGGGGATGCCAGCGGCGGAATATACCGAGCTGGCGGCGGAGAGGGAGCGGTTGTTTCGCGCGCAGTCGGGCGCGAATCTGACGCCGACGG
Organism: Burkholderia sp. MSMB1588; assembly: GCF_001546925.1. NCBI lineage: Bacteria > Pseudomonadati > Pseudomonadota > Betaproteobacteria > Burkholderiales > Burkholderiaceae > Burkholderia > Burkholderia sp. MSMB1588. The sequence continues at coordinate 550,615 of NZ_CM003770.1, forward strand.
CGGGGACGGAAGGTATTCTCGGGTATGCGGAACGGGGCACCGCGAAGACTGCCGTCGTGACGAATGCGCCGCGCGAGAATGCGACGATGATACTGAACGCGCTGGGGCTCGCGGAGCGGTTCGGCAGGCTTGTGACTGGTGGCAAGCTCGAGCACGGGATGGCGCATCCGTTGCCTTATTTGACGGCGCTTGAATTGCTCGGGGCAAAGGCGGAAAACGCGGTGGCGTTCGAGGATTTGGCTTCGGGGCATGCTCGGCGAGTTCGGCGATGATTTTTACGTTCGGGGATGCCTATCTGCATAAAAAATGACCCTGCTTATCAACGACAGGTTGATTTCCTTCGTAACAATATAGGGCGTTCCGGATGACAAATTCCAAGTTCATCTATCCCGGCAGCTCGCCGAAGAGTGGATCCGAAACCCTCTTCACGACCGGGAAGACACCTGCGAGGCGAGAGATTGAGTTTGAATCATTAGATTTCCTCAGATGCACTTATCCGGACATAAAATCCCTCCATTGCAGGCACGAGCAGCTTCAAATTCAATCCGCCGCAATCAGTCACGAATGCCTAATATCCAGCACTTCATATTTCGATGGATCAAATTTCTCAGCAATATCCTTGAATGGCTTTCCACAATTAATAAAAGTGATTCTCTTCAACAAAGGATGACTAGCGATCGCCTCAGCGTTTCTAATTTTTTTGCTGTTGACGATGAAGAGATCAGCAAGGCTGGGCATCGACAAAAAAACAGAGCAATCGATCTCGGATTTGATGCCATTCAGCAACAGAGATCTCAACTTTACGTACTTCGACAATCCATCAAGGCCAAAATTATTCCCTGAAAGGATGACGCCAACCTCCTCGATACCATCAGGAAGGTTTTCCTCCAACTTGATGTCCCCCGCATCGGAAACAACGACGGTCTTCAACGTATTGTCAACAGCGATTCCATTCAAGAGATTTCCATTTTTTGACAAATCGAAACCCAAGTAATCGAGCTTAAGATTATTGACACGAAATTCCAGCAATTTTTCCCGACAAGATTCTGAACCGAATTCATTCTGAAATTCGATGAATTTCAATCCACCAATTGACTCGACCCCATCCCATCTCGCCTCAAAGTCGACGCTGCTCTTTGGATTCGTCAACAGCAGCGTTTCCAGCTCCTTGGGGAGACAATCGACCTCGATATCTGCTAGCATAGAGACAGGAATTTGAAGAAAACGCAAACTCCGTAGCCTTCTCACAAAATCCGGAATTTTTTTCTTGTCCGATTTCCTTGCCGGAATCAACCGAAGAATTTCCGTCTCGTCGATAACGTCTTCTACCTTGTCCCACGGCACCACCACTGCACCGTCTTCCTCGAACACGCTGCATTCCTTCTTGCTCCCCACGCAAAAATATCCTCTTGGTCGATTGGCGGTGGTGAGTTTTATCGTATCAAATGGACTTCTCATCATTGGGTACACGTTAAGTTTCCTTCTTACAAGTTCTTCTTCGTTTAGAAGCAGACACACCATGTTTCTTGATCAGGTTTTCCGCATGTTTAACTTTCTTTTCTGCCTGGATTCTCTTACTCATGTCATTCAACATATTTGCACTTCCGAGCCGCGCCACCTGCTTGTCCAATTCCCTTTGCTCGTAATATCTCAAGATGTTGTTTCTGTCGCTCGCGGTTGTCGCGCTTCCCAGGTTGACAGAGATAAATTGCACCTTCGCATCGGACTGCTCAAGTAGATACTGAGCATTCGCATGCGTCAAGTCCGAGATTCGCGAAGACATCCCTTGCGCACGTATTCCCGCAGAGCCGACGTACGACTTTCCCCCAGCCGTAATGATGTAAATGCCGGGCGTATCAGGTAACGTCGGCGGAGCCTTGACCAATCCCAGCGGATCGATCCACTGAATCGAATTCGGTGCGAACTGGTATGGATCGATCCCGCCATCGAGGCCGATTGGGTCTTGCGATATGAAGCCGCCGGTGTCCGGATCGAAGTACCGATGCCGGTTGTAATGCAGTCTCGACTCTTCATCGAAGTACTGCCCCTGAAGCCGCAATGGCTGATCGAAATTCTGTTCGGTATCGCATGTCTCCCATACGATCCGTCCGAACGCATCGGTCATGCGTGTGGGCGCACCGTTCAGTTCATGATGATAAAAATACGTGAGCTTGCCCGCCGATAGCGCGGATTGAGCGACGGCGAACGGCTTGAATGTTCCCGGATAGCAGATCCATTCGCGATCTCCGCCATCATTCGTGGCCTCCCTCGCTAATGCATCTCCATCCCAGAAGAAACGGCTGGCGTGCGATGACCCTTCCGGTTGCGTCTGAGAATACTTTCCAACTCTTCGATGAAAAGCGTCATATGCGTACTGAGCGTGAATGTGCGAAATGCCTTCTGCCGTCCGCCGTGTTGCGACCGTTTCAATCAGCAACCCGTCGCCATCCCACGACAACTGCAAATCCTGTGTGTCATCGCGCTTGTGCACCAGGTTGCCCGCGTGATCGAACGTGTAGGAACTGCCGTCGAATTCGCCGTTACGAGTACCTACCAAATTGGTTATTCGATCGTGCAAGAAGCGATGCAGCTTGCTAGCAGGATCGATGTGACGCGTGACATGCCCCACCGGATCATATTCAAAGCGCTCGACGCCGAATCTTGAATCACGCAGCTCGATCAGTTCGCCATTCGGGCCATACTCATACTCGCTCGAAAACAACACGCTCGTACCCGATAGCAGCGCCTGCTTCGCGAGCCTTCCATCTGCACCATAAATCAATTCGCGCTTCTGATCGGCGCTGAGCTTTTCGAGCGTGATTTGTCCGAATGCATTGCGCTCGAGCGTAATCGATGCGTCATCGTCAATCTGGATCGACGTGACCATGTCGAGCGCGTCATATCGATGACGCACGACGTGCACCGCTGTTTGTCCATGCGCGCGCAGTTCGGTTCGTCGTTCGATGCGATTGCCCGATGCGTCGTAAGCAAAGGCGATCGTGAAATCGTCGCCCTGCCTTTCTTCAATGACTCGGCCTTCTATATCGTATCGAATCGCGACTCGACAGTCGGGATTCTCAGCCAGCACAAGACTACCGCTCTGATCGTATTCGAAGGACTCGATACGCATTCCACCGGGCTGCCGCGGATCCGGCACGCACTTTCTGACAATGCGGCCAAGCACGTCGCTGTCATAGTCGATCGCCCGCGCCAGCGGATCGATGCTGCGTCGAAGCTCGCCTGCGGGCCCATATTCATAGCGTCGCGATTGGCCCCAATAATCGATTTCTTCGATGACACGGCCCAACGCGTCACGCTTCAGCCCATGCCGTTCGCCGCGTTCGTTCACCACACCGATGAGTTGTTCCTCGGAATCGTATTGGTATTCAACGGCATGTTCATTGGGTGCCGTTCGCTTGATCACGTCACCCAGCGCCGAATATTCCAGTTGCGTCACATTCCCCGCGGAATCGCGAAAACGCATGAGGTTGTCATCTGCATCGTAAGTGCAGTGAAGTTCTCGTCCTCCCGGCTCGATCGCGCTCATCAAATTGCCGTTTCGATCGTATTCGTAACTGCTCACTTGTCCGAGCGAGTTGACGATCTGAACGAGATTCCCGCGCACATCGTGCACATAGCGAGTGCGATTGCCGAGCGCGTCGATTAAGACCGCGAAGTTTCCATATCGGTCATACTCGAAGTGTGTGATCTCACCACGCGGACCTGTGTGCGAAACGAGTTGCCCGAAGATATCGTACTCATATCGCGACGTTGATTGCGAAGGCGTAATGCGTGTAAGCAGATTGCCGTGCTCGTCCCACTCGTAGCGCCATTGTCGGGAAACAGGCGCGATCACGCACACCGGCCTGTCGTCTTCATCGTATTCCGTACACGTCATGCTGCCGTCCGGCAGTGTGTGCGTGAGCAAATTTCCGTGCGCATCATATTCCCAAGCCGTCGTCCGCCCCGCCGGATCGATCACCGCACTCGCACGCCCCTGCGCGTCATACCGATACCCGGTCACGCCGCCTAGCGGATCGATTTCAGCAACAGGCATCCCGCGCTCGTTCATCTGCGTGATCGTCGTATGCCCGAGCGAATTGGTGACGCGCGTCTCCATCCGCGCACGATCGTAGACGAACCGATAATCGAACAAGCCGTTATCGCCCCAAGCATGATCGACGCGCCACACGCCGTCGTCGTCCTGCTGATAGCTGTAGTAGAACGACACGCCCCGCGCGCTCGTGTGGCTCACCATCCGATGCCCGACCGCATATTCGAAATGATGCGGATGCGCCATCGCGTCGATCGCCGCAGCCAGATTACGCTCGCGGTCATGCTCGTAGCTCACGAGCGGATGTGCGTTTCCGCCCGCATCGATCAACGTCAGCGACGTCAACAACCCGGCGTGCGGCCCCCTGCCCGTACCGCATTCGACCAGACGCTCCGTCTGCCCGTCGCGCTTCCATTCGACGAGACGCACGAGCCCGCCATACATGTCGCGCTCGAACACCCACGCATTGCCGTTGAGATCGGCCATGCGATCGATCGGCAGCGTGAGTCGAGAATCGTCGCCATCGAGCGCCGCGACTGAATCCCTCCAACGGGAAGGCAGCACGAATCCGTATTCGATCCCCTCGCGCGTGCGCAGCACCATCCGCCCATCGTCGCCATACAACGCATGTCCATGCTGCCAGTCATAGGTGCGCGCCGGCCAGCCGTCATCCGCCGGCACCACGTTGAATGCGGTCGCATGATCCGGAAAATGCGCGACCGCGCCGATCCCGTCTTCGTTGCGCATCAGCTCGAGCCGGATATCGGCCGGCGTCTGCCAGCCGAAGCCCACCGCGCCCGGATGGCGATCCTGACTCGCGTAATAGCGATCCCACACGAGCGGCAAGCGGCCTGACACGGTGAAGTCGTTCTGCTGCACGACCACTTCGCCCGTCGTCACGTCGACCGGCTCCGCTTTCAGCACCGTGCATCTCAAAAATCCCGACTTCAGATGCAGCTTGTCCGCGAGGTTCTTCGCCCACTTCGATCCCTGAAACGCCTTGAACATCCCCTTGGCGGCCGCCGCCATGTTCATCACGGGCGGCCCGCCGACGAGCACCGGACGGCCGACAGGAATCGGCAACATCACCGAACTCGGCATCGACTCATGCGTGCGCGTCGTATGCGCGCCGTTGTGCGGCGGCGGCTCGATCCCCTCGGCCCAGCAGCTCATCGCGGGCAGCGCCAGGAACGACATCGGATCGTTGTTCGCGAGCACGGTCCGGCTGCCCATGTACGATTCGGCGTCGTCGGACGGCAGCGGGTCGGGCGGCGCGAACGTTTCGCCCAGCGGGAAGTGCAGCCCCGGCACATGAAACGAATGCGTGCCCGCCGTCGCGCGCATCAGCCCGTTCACGAAGATCGGCCTGCCTGCGGCGGCCCCCATTCCGACGCCCGCGCCCACCGCGCCCGCCACGTCGCCCTTGATCGACGACACGTCGCGATTGAGCTTCAGCGCCTTCGCGACCCACGGATCGCTCGTGGCCTGCTTCTTCTGGTCCTTGAGCGAATTGAGCGCATCGGTCAGTTTCTTGCGGTCGTCGGGATGGTCCTTCAGGTAATCCAGCACCGCGTCTTCGGCGATCGTCATCGCAATGCTGCCGATCACTCCCTTCGCGGCCGCAATGTATTCCCGCAGATCGAGCATGAAGCCGATATGCGGATGCGGCAGGAACACCGGAGGCAGCCCCGGCGTGACGATCACCGAATGCACGTCGATCCCGACGACGGGGTCCATGTGCTTGACGGCCGGCAGCGCCACGATGTCCGCTCCCCGCTCGCGCTCAGCGTCCGCCGCGCAGCGCCGCGACCTTGTCGCTCAGTTCGCTGCGGCGCCGGTCGAATGCGCCGACCTGTTTGACCATCCACTCGACGACGAGCCTCAAGTTGCTGCTGACGCGCATCGATTCGTCGATCAGCAGCCCCGCGTCGAGCGCGTTGAAGCCCGCCTCCAGCGCATGCTCGCGCTCTCCCGCCTTCTCCCAGCACACGGCGCTCATCCGCCACGCCTCGACGGTCATCAACGCGTCCCGCGCGGCGGCCATCGACGCCGCCGCGCGCTCGTAGCAGTAAGCCGCCGACGCGAACGCCTTGTGCGTCAGATGCACGCTCGCCTCGCCGAACAGCCCGTTCGCGACGAGCTTGTGCCCCGCCGGATGCCCTGCGCCAACCGCGCGCCCGCCGCTTTCAGTCGCCTGCCGATACGCATCGAGCGCGCGCTCGTGGTCGCGCCACTTCAGATACGCGGCGCCCGCGATCAGATGCACGACCACGCACTGATCGAACCACTGCTCGCGTTCGGCGATCTGCAACGCCGCCGTGCGCAATCGTTCGAGCCGCGCCGGATTGCCGTCGCCGATCGTCTCGCTCAGTTCGACGAACAAACGCCTGAACTCGCCGCTCGGCCCGCGCTCGCCGGATTCCGCGAGCAATTCGCGCGGCACGCTCGCCATCGCGTAGCATCCCTTTACGATGTGCACCGTGCTCGAATGTCGCTGTTGCAACGGCTTGAACGGCTCGGCATCGGTGCGCGGCAACACGAATCGCACGCGCGCGCCGAGTCTCGGCGACGATTCGACGACGTCGAGCAGTTCGCCGAGCCAACGCGCGAGCGCCGCGTCGTCGCGAACCTGCGCGGGTTGCAATGCGAACACCATCGCCGGGAAGATGTCCGGATGGTGCTGCATCAAGCTGTCGGCCACGGTCAGGAAACGCAGGATCGGATGCCCGCCGTCGTCGCGCGGCGGCTGCCAATCCGCAAGCAGCCCTTGCGCGTTCGACGCATCGCGCCGGCTGTCGTAGAACCGGATGAGCTCGTCGGTCAGCGCCGGCGCGTAACGCGCGCCGTCGAAGAAATCCGAACGCATCACGATCACCGCGCTCGATATCTCCTCCTGCGTCTGGAAATAGAGCTGCACGAGCTGCGCGTCGGCTTCGTTCGTCTGCCAGATCATCAGCCTCGCGGCGCGATCCTTCGCAAAGCCCTGCCAATCCGTGTGCGCATCCATGAACCTGCGCTCCACGGGGTTCGTGGGTTGCCAGTTCTGCATGATCCTCGCGCCCCGTCAGGGGTTCAGTTTCAGTATCGTGCCTTCCACCGTGTGCTCGCCCGTCGCCGACGACGTCACCGTCTTGCCGCGCACGCTGTGGCTTCCGCTGGCGCTCGATTCCACCGTGACGCCGTTGATCACGATCGTGCCGTCCTTCTTCAGCGTGATGCTCGCATCGCCGCAAACAAGTGCGATTTCATCGCCCGCGCCGACATGCACGTTGTTCTTCACGCTCATCGTGTGGCTCGCGCCGACGTTCACCGATTGCGAATCACCGACGTTGAGCACGTGCGCGTTCTTGATCGTCGACGTTCGCGAGCCGATCTCCTCGGCGTGATGCTCGATGACGGCGGTCTTCATGCTTTTCGAATTCGTCTGGTAGTGCTTGGTGACGTTCAGCGTCTTGCCCTCTCCGATCGATTCGGTCTTGTCTTTCGTCACTGTCTCCACGTGATTGCCGCCGATCGTCGCTTCTCGATTCGCGCCGATGGTCACGGTTTCGTCTTTTCCGACCTGCCGCGTGCGATTGCCGACGACGCCATGCGTCTCGTTCCCGCCGATCTGCGCGACGCGATGCTTCCCGATGTTCACTGTCTCGTTCTGCCCGACACTCCTTTGCCGGTTGTTCGCGACGCTCATCGTCTCGTTGTTGCCGACCGAATGCGAATGATCGTGGCCCACCGACAGCGTGTGGTCCTGCTCGGTCTCCGCGTCGAAGTTGCGCTCCGCATGCATCCACAACTGTTCCGCGCCCTTCTTGTCCTCGAAGCGAAATGCGTTCGAATGCTCGGCCGTGCCGCCCGGCGACGAGCGCGAGAGCAGCCCGCTTTGCGTCGCGCTGCCGGGCAGCCCCCACGGCGGCATCTTCTCGCCGTTGTACACGCGCCCCGTCACGATCGGCTGATCGGGGTCGCCGTTCAGGAAATCCACCACCACCTCATCGCCGATGCGCGGTATCTGCACGCCGCCGAAGCCGCCGCCTGCCCACGGGCTCGACACGCGCACCCAGCACGACGAGTTCTGGTCGCTCTGCCCGTAGCGGTCCCAACGAAATTGCAGCTTCACGCGCCCGTACTGGTCCGTCCAGATTTCCTCGCCCTTCGGGCCGACGACGGTCGCCGTCTGCGGGCCGTTCGTGCGCGGCCGCGGCGTCGCGCGCGGCGAGCGGTACGGCAGGCTCGACGGCTGCACGAGCACCTGCGATTCGTGCGCGACCGCTTCGTTGCCGCTGTCGGTCGCGTAGGCGTTCTCCTGAAACCGATACTGGCAGCGCACGATCAGGTATTCGCGGTTCTGGTCGGCGCGCGGGCAGTGTTCGAGCGTGAACAGATAGCCGGGTGCGATCCCGCGCACGTCGGTGCGCGCGAGCGCGCGCTCGTGCTCGGCCTGCTGCTCCTCGAGCCGCACGCGGCTGTAATGCGCGCCCGGCTCGTCGTCGCGATAGCCGCCGGGCCATTCGAACGACGCGAAGCTGTCGTGATCGTGGCCGCGCGGATCGATCTTCTGCGCGGACAGATCCGCGCGCGGCTTCGTGTAGTCGTAGTCGCTCGTCTCGTGCTTGCCGATGCTCACCTCCTGCGCGGGCAGCCAGCTATCGATGTGCTCTTCGTCGGCGATCGCGGTGCGGTCGCGCGCGATGAATGGAATATGCTCGTAGCCGGGCAGCGCGACGTGCGACGCCATCGCGTCGCACAGCATCAGCGTGTGCGTTTGCGCCGCATGCCTGAAGTAGTAGTAGATCCCTTCGAACTCCATCAGCCGCGACACGAACGCCGCGTCGGTTTCGTTGTACTGCACGCAGTATTCGCGCGGCGTGTACGTCTCGGTCAGATGGTTTTCGATCGGGAAACCATACGTGCCGAGCACGTCCTGCACGATCTCCGGCACCGTCTTGTTCTGGAAGATCCGGCAATCGGAGCGGCGCGTCGCGAGCCACAACCACGGGCGCACGATCAACTGGTAGCCGTAGTGCCGCTCCGCGCGCCGCCCGACGAGCGACGCGCGCGCGACGATGCCGTTCAGATAGCGCGCCGATTCGTCCTGCTGCCGGATGCGCACCGTCACCGGCTTGCCGAGCAGCTCCTTCAGCGACAGGCTGTGATTGTCGGCGAGCGCTTCGATCCGGAAGTCGAACATTCGCCCGAGCGCTTCCTCGCCGTAGAGCTGGTGAAACTTCAGGTCGTCTCCGTGCAGGCTGTCGAGTGTGAACACGCGGGTCACGTCGCGCCCTCCTCTTCGAATCGATAAACAAACTGGCCGTCGTCGGCGCTCACGTCGATCGCCCGCAGCGCGCGCCCCTCGATCGTCGCGCGCAGGATCTCCTGACTGATGCGCGGCAGCACCGTGTGCGTGAGAATCGCGTCGACCATCCGGCCGCCGGATTCGATCGTCCGGCAGCGCTCGACGATCAGCGCGGTCGCCGAATCCGCGCAGCGCAGCGCGATGCCGTGATGCGCTTCGATGCGGCGCTCGATGCGGTCGAGCTGCAATGCGACGATCCGCGCGAGCATCTCGTCGGTGAGCGGGTAGTACGGGACGACCGTCAGGCGTCCCAACAATGCGGCGGGGAACACGTCGCGCAGCGGCGCGCGCAGCGCGTCGGTCAGCGTCTGCGCATCGGGCGGGCGCTGCGGATCGCGGCACAACTGCATCACGCGCTCGGAGCCGACGTTCGACGTGAGGATGATCACCGTGTTGCGAAAGTCGATGTAGCGCCCTTCGCCGTCTTCCATCCAGCCCTTGTCGAACACCTGGAAGAAGATCTCGTGCATGTCGCGGTGCGCCTTCTCGATCTCGTCGAGCAGCACGACGCTGTACGGCCGCCGCCGCACCGCCTCGGTCAGCACGCCGCCCTGTCCGTAGCCGACGTAGCCGGGCGGCGCGCCCTTCAGCGTCGACACCGTATGCGCCTCCTGAAACTCGCTCATGTTGATCGTGATCGCGTTGTGCTCGCCGCCGTACAGCGTCTCGGCGAGCGCGAGCGCGGTCTCGGTCTTGCCGACGCCGGACGGCCCGCACAGCAGGAACACGCCGTGCGGCTTCGCCGGATCGTCGAGCCGCGCGCGCGCGGTCTGAATGCGTTGCGCGATCAGCTCGACCGCATGCCGCTGGCCGACGACGCGCTCGGCGAGCGTATCGGCCAGCTTCAGCACCGATTGCATCTCGTCGCGCACCATCCCGCCGAGCGGAATGCCGGTCCAGTCGGACACGACGGCCGCCACCGCGTGCGTGTCGACCGCGGGCAGCACGAGCGGCGTCTCGCCTTGCAAATCGGCGAGCTCGCTCAATGCAGTCGAAAGCTTTGCCTGCGCATCCGCGCGATCCGTTGCATCGAGCGCGCGCGACGGATCGTCCGCGAGCAGCGAAGTCCTCCAGTCGACAATCTTGCCGAGCGCATCGCGCTCCGCCTGCCAGCGCGCATCGAGCGCATCGAGCGCCGCCTGTTCGCTCGCGATCGATGCGTCGATCGCATCGAGCCGCGGCGCATCGCCCGCGCCGAGCGCGCACTCGCGCGCGACGAGCTCGCGCTCGACGCGCAGGCTGTCGATCCGGCGCCGCGCATCCTCGATCGGCGCGGGCACCGCATGCTGGCTCACCGCGACGCGCGCGCACGCGGTGTCGAGCAGGCTGATCGCCTTGTCGGGCAACTGCCGCGCGGGAATATAGCGATGCGACAGCGTGACGGCCGCCCGCAGCGCATCGTCGAGCACCAGCACGCGGTGGTGCGCTTCGAGTTTCGCGGCGAGCCCGCGCAGCATCGTCAGCGCCGCGTCCTCCTCCGGCTCGCGCACCTGCACGAGCTGGAAGCGCCGCGTGAGCGCCGGGTCCTTCTCGATGTATTGCTTGTACTCGGACCACGTCGTCGCGCCGATCGTGCGCAGCAAGCCGCGCGCGAGCGCCGGCTTCAGCAGGTTCGCCGCGTCGCCCGTGCCCGCCGCGCCGCCCGCGCCGACGAGCGTGTGCACTTCGTCGATGAACAGAATGACGGGCCGCTCGCTCGAGCTCGCCTCGTCGATCACGCCGCGCAGGCGGCTCTCGAATTCGCCTTTCACGCTCGCGCCCGCCTGCAGCAAGCCGATGTCGAGCAGATACAGCTCGACGTCGCGCAGCGGCGGCGGCACGTCGCCCGCGACGATGCGCAGCGCGAAGCCTTCGGCCACCGCGGTCTTGCCGACGCCCGCTTCGCCGACGAGCAGCGGATTGTTCTGCCGGCGCCGCAGCAGGATGTCGACGATCTGGCGAATCTCGCCGTCGCGGCCGACCACCGGATCGATCTCGCCCGCGCGCGCCCGCGCGGTCAGGTCCACCGCGTAGCGCGCGAGCGCCGAGCCTTCGCGCGCGGCGGACGATGCGCTGCCCGCCGCGCCCGCCGATGCGCGCGCCGCCGGCGGCGGCGCTTCCGGCGAACCTTCGACGATCTGCTCGAGCTCGTCGGCGAGCACGTCCGGCACGATCCGCTCGAAGTCGCGCGCGATCGCATACAGCACGTTGCGCAGTTGCGTCGTCTTCAAGATCGCGAGCAGCAGCACCGCGCTTCGGATTTGCGTCGCGTCGTACTTGAGCGTTGCGTACACCCATGCGCGTTCGACCGCATCGTCGATGTGCGCGGACAGATCGGACACCGAGCCGGCGCCGCGCGGCAGCCGCTCGAGCGCCGACACGATCCCGCGATCCACCGCCGCCGTGTCGATGTCGAAGCGGCGCAGGATGCGGTGCACGTCGCTGTCCGGGCGCTGGAGCATCGGATTCAGCCAGTGCACGAGCTCGACGTACGGATTGCCGCGCAGCCGGCAGAAGCCCGTCGCCTGCTCCAGCGTCTCGTAGAGAAAAGCGTTCAGTTTTCCGAACAAGGTCACTCGGCCGATATCGGACATGGCGATTCCCGTTCAGGCAGGTTGTCGATCAAGCGCGTCGGCGGCGGCCGCCTGATCGGCCGCGGTCGATCGAACGCGCGCGGCGTCCGCGCTCGCCCCCCCGCTGCGCGCATGGAGCGCGCGCGCGTCGTAGCCGAGCACGAGATCGTGCGCGGGGCCGGGATCGAGCCGCTCGCCGAGCCACGCGGTGCGGCCGAGCCCGTGACGGCCGCCGAGCGCGAGCGCCGGCACTTCGTCGTGCGCGAGCTCGAGCTGCACGTCCCAGTCGAATTCGATGCCGACGTACTCGCGCACCCATTGCGCGAGCCGCCGCGCGTGCGCGCCGCCCGGCAGGAACTGCCGGTATTCGTCGAGCGTCAGCGGGCCGAGCACAATCCGCAAGCGCGATTGCGCGTCGCGCACCGCATAGCCGAGCACGGCGCTGCCGAGCGGCTGCGTCGGCCGCGTCGCGCGGATCGCGCAGCGCTGCGCGCGCTCGAGCATCACCCATTGCGGCACGTGTTCGACGATACGCACCCGCACGCCGAAGTAGCGCCGCAGGATCTGCACGAGCCCCTCCGGGTTGCGCGTGTGCCGCACCAGATGGCCCGCCTGGTGATACTTCGCATGCGGCGCGAGCACGCCGGCGCTGTCTGACGCGTCGGCATCGGGCGAGGGCGCGTCGCGCGGCCCGATCAGGCTCGCGACGTAGCGGTCGAACCGCGCGCGCGCCGGCCGGTCGAGGCTGACGGTCGGCTGCGCGTCGGCCCACGCGCGATAGAACAGCAGGATCAGCCGATGATGGAACAGGTCGGCGAACGCGGCGAACGTCGGATCGTCGTGCTGCGTCGCGCGCTCATACGCGTACTCGGTCAGATGCGACGGCAGCGGCCCGTTCGGCCCGAACAATCCGAAGCCGTGAATCGCGACGCGCGGATGCGGGCCGTCGTCGCGCACGTCGGCGAGCATCGCCGCCGCGAACGCGAGCGACGGCGCCTGGCCGAACCGCACCGGCTCGTCGCGCGGCCGCGACGCATAGCCGGACGGCGCGTGCTCCGGCGACAGCGCATCGAGCCAGCGCAGCGCATGGAACAGATCGTAGCCGTGCGGCGCGGCGCGCAGGCGGCGCCACCAGGCGTCGCGGCGCGCGGCGTCGGCATGCGGCGCTGCGTTCAGATCCGCACGCGGAGCCGCGCCCTCGTCCACGTTCGAGTCCGCGCGCACGTCCGTCGCGGCCGGCTCCGGTTTCGGATGCGTCGTCATATCGCGGGCCGCCTGCCGACGCGCGTCGGCCACTGCGCGAGCCTGCCGCGCTGCGCGCTGCTCAGCACGCATTCGGCGAACGAGTTGATCGACACGTGCCGCGCGAAGAACTGCTCGAGCACCGCGCCGAGCAGATACGGGCTGTCGCCGGAAAACGCGTGATCGTCGACGGTCACGTCCACCTGCACGCCGCGCCCGAACATCAGCGGCCCGGCAGCCGGCAGCCGGCGGAACACCGGCGTGAACGCGACGCGGTGCACGCCGTCGATCTGCCGGCGCATCGCCGCGTCGGCCGGGTCCGCATGCAGGCCGAGCAGCTCGCGCAGCACGCGCGCGCCTTCTTCGTCGTCGACGTCGGTCAGCGTGTGGCGCGCGAGCCCGAGGTGGCTCACGAGCCGCCATGCGGTCTGCGCATCGGCGATCGGCGGGCGCGGCCGCGACGGCCCGCGGATCGCGGCGATCCGCTCGACGGGCGCCGACACGCGCAGCGTGAACGCGTTCGCATCGCCCGCCGGCAACAGCAGCACGAGGTCGCGATTCGTGCACAGCGTGTCGACGGACAGATAGCGGATCGATTCGTCGTGCGGCACGCAATCGCTATCGACGAGCGACACGAACGTCTCGCTGCCGACGTAGCCGGTGCGCGTGCCGTTCGCGCGCGCCTGCGCGGACACGAGGCGCGGCTCGCGGCGCACCGTGTAGTACGCGCCGTAATTGCCGTCGTCGCCCGCGAACGACGCGTGGAACGGCCGGAACACGCGTGCCTGACCGTCGTCGCGCGGCTCGCTCGCGAGCCGACGCACCGCGTAGACCTCGTAGTCGAGCGGCCGGCTGCGATCGACGACCACATGGTGCTCGCGCGCGCCCGGATGAACCGGAATGCGGTCCGCGCGACGTGCGAACAGATTGACGGCCGGCGTGCAGTTCAACGCGATGTGCCGCGCGTCGACGCTGTTTTCGAGCGCAGCATCATGCCGATCGAGCAGCAGCGTCAGCTCGAACGTGTCGCCCGTCGCGCGCGCGAGCGCGGGCCGCAACCCTTCGATGCTGAAGAACAGGAAGCGCGCGGGAAACGCGAAATACTCGCGCAGCAGGCGGTAGCCTTGGAAGCTGCGGCCGTCGTCGGGCAGCAGCGCCTGGTCCGCGTCGAAGCCCTGATGGGCGAGCGCATCCGCGCCGAGCACGTGCAGCCAGCGCGGCGGCTGCGCCGCGTCGTGGCAGACGACGCCGATCGTATGTCCGGCGATCAGTTCGAGCAGATGCAGCGCGTCGCGCTCGGGGCCGGCGAGATGGAACATCAGCCGGTCGATCGGCAGTTGCGCGAGACTCGCGCCGCCGCGCGCCTTCAGCCGGATGCGCAGCGCGCCGCGCACGTCGCGCCGCGAGGCTGTCGCCGAGCGCGGCAGATACGCGGGCGCGCCCGTGACCGTGGCGGCCGCGAGTTCCAGCGGCCACAGCGTCAGATCGTGCGCGGTGCGAAACTCGCACGCGGTCTGCTCGGACGCGGCCGGCCGCGCGCGCAGCGCGGTGCCCGCCGGCAGCCGGTAGCCTTGCGCGAGGCTGCCCTCGTTCATCATCGGCGTGAACTGAACGATCGCCATCGACGGAATCGGCGCGACGTAGCCCGGATACACCGCGTCGAGCAGCGCCTGCGTGAAGCGCGGAAACTCCGCGTCCATCTTGAGCTGCACGCGCGCGGTGAGGAAGCTGAAGCCTTCGAGCAGCCGCTCGACGTATGGATCGGGCGGCCCCGATTCGTGCATCCGCAGGCGCGCGGCCACTTTCGGAAACTGCTGCGCGAACTCGCCGCCGAGCTCGCGCAGGTATGCGAGCTCGCGGTTGTAGTAATCGAGCAGGCGCGTGTCCATCGCGTCAGCCTCCCGCCGCCGGTTGCAGCGCCATCGCGCCCGTCTCCAGATCGAGATCCGAGCGCAGCACGAACTCGACCGGATGCGGGACCGACCACAGCGTGCCCTTGATCTCGAACATCAGCACGTTGTGCCGGCGCTCGCCCGCCGCGCCGCCCGGCGTGTCGAGCACGCTGCGCACCTCGACGCTGTCCGGCGCGATGCGCGGCTCGAAGCGCACGATCGCATCGCGGATCGACGCCTCCACCGACATCCGCTCGACGCCCGACATCGGCTTGCCGACGAGCGGCCGCATCCCGTAGTTGAGCACCGACGCCTGCGCGTGCGCGAACGCCGACCAGTCGACGAAGCCGTCCTCGCCGTTGCGCGTGTTGAGCAGCCACGTCAGGTCGCGCAGCACCGCCGCGCGCAGCCGCTCGCCGCCGATCGCCTGCGCGTCGGGCGGCTCGGTGCGCCGCTCGCGCTCAGCGTCGGTCAGCCGGTCGAGCAGCGCCGGCTGCAGCCGGTCGCGCGCGGCGCGCATGCCGCCCTCCTGGCCGCCCCCGGTTCGCACGTCGTCGTCCACGGTTCGCGCTGCCCGCCGTCACATCTCGGTGTTTTCCTTGATGTTCCAGCCTACCGACACCTCGGCGCCCTTGCCGCCGTTGTCGTTCTGCTGCCAGTACTGCTTCTTGACCTTCGCGGCCTGGAAGCCGTACTGCATCAGCAGCCGGTCGGCGGCGTCGCCCGGATCGACGCCCGCGATCTGCGCGGACGTGACGAGCACTTCCTGCAGCGTCACGCGCATGAACTCGATCTGCGAGCCGCCCGTCTTGCACGCCGAGATCTCGACGGACGACAAATGTTTGCCGTTCGCGCAGTTCTTGATGATCGCCGTGGCGCCCTTGTCCATGTACGCGGCCACGACGAGATCGTTGAAGCTCGCCTTGCCCGCGTTGCCGCCGCTGCCGCTCGCCATCGCGCCCGGCTGGCTCGCGCCCCACGAGAACGACTGGATGTCGGTCCAGCCCTTGTGCTGCGCATCGGCCGATTCGCCGGTGACGCCGTCCACTTTCATAAACATTGCGACGCCCATCGATTTCTCCGTTTGGGTTGATTGAGGGATGTCAGTCGAGTCTCATCGGCCGGTTGACGTTCATGCGCTCGCCGCCTTAGCCGACGGCAGCTTCGAGATGAGCCGCAGCGACACGGTGAGCCCTTCGAGCTGGTAATGCGGCCGCAGGAAGAACTTCGATGCGTAATAGCCGGGGTTGTCGTCGATCTCATCGACGACAACCTGCGCGGCCGCGAGCGGCTTGCGCGCCTTCGTCTCCTGCGACGAGTTCGCCGGATCGCCGTCGACGTAGTTCATGATCCAGTCGTTGAGCCAGCGCTCCATGTCGTCGCGCTCGCGGAACGAGCCGATCTTGTCGCGCACGATGCACTTCAGGTAATGCGCGAAGCGGCAGCACGCGAACAGGTACGGCAGGCGGCCCGAGAGCCGCGCGTTCGCGGTCGCGTCGGGATCGTGATACTCGGCCGGCTGATACAGCGACTGCGCGCCGATGAACGCCGCGAAATCCGAATTCTTTCGATGAACGAACGGCATGAAGCCGTTCTTCGCGAGCTCGGCCTCGCGGCGGTCGCTGATCGCGATCTCGGTCGGGCACTTCTGGTCGACGCCGCCGTCGTCGGTCGGGAACGTGTGGCACGGCAGCCCTTCGACCGCGCCGCCCGATTCGACGCCGCGGATCGACGAGCACCAGCCGTACAGCTTGAACGAGCGGTTGATGTTCGCCGCCATCGCGTATGCGGAATTCGCCCACGTGTAGCGGTCGTGGCTCGCGGCTTCGGTGTCTTCCTCGAAGTCGAATTCGTCGACGGGATTCGTGCGCGCGCCATACGGCAGCCGCGCGAGAAAGCGCGGCATCGCGAGCCCGACGTAGCGCGAATCCTCGGACTGGCGCAGGCTGCGCCACGCCGCGTATTCGGTGTTCTGGAAGATCTTCGTCAGATCGCGCGGATTGGCCAGCTCCTGCCACGAATCCATCTGCATCAGCTCGGGCGACGCGCCCGCGATGAACGGCGCGTGCGCGGCCGCCGCGATCTTCGACAGCTCGCCGAGCATCTCGACGTCGGGCGGGCTGTGGTTGAAATAGAAATCGCCGACGAGGCAGCCGAACGGCTCGCCGCCGAACTGCCCGTACTCCTCTTCGTAGACCTTGCGAAAGAGCGGGCTCTGATCCCACGCGACGCCCTTGTAGCGCTTCAGCGTGCGCGCGAGCTCGTTGCGCGACGCGGGCAGCGCCTTGATCTTCAGCAGCTCGTCGGTCTCGGTGTTCGTGACGAGATAGTGCAGCCCGCGCCATGCGCCCTCGAGCGTCTGGAACTCCTCGTGATGCAGGATCAGGTTGATCTGCTCGGAGAGCTTGCGGTCGATCTCGGCGATGATCTGCTTGACGCTGCCGTAAGCGTCGGTCGTCATGCCGACCGTGTGCTCGAGCGCCTGCTGCGCGAGCGTGCGCACCGCGCGCTCGACCGATTCGCGCGCCTCCGCGGTCTTCGGCTTGAACTCCTTCTGCAGCAGCGCGGCGAACTCGTCGCGCGCGACGACGGGCTGCGCGGCCTCGCGCGTGTCGGCCCGGGTTGGAGCGTGTTCATTCATGGCGAATCTCCGAATCGTCCGCGGCGCCGGTGCCGGCGATGGCCGGCGCGCCGCCGTCGGCGCTCGCCGCGAGCGGCTGCCGCACGAGCGACTTCAGCAGTTCCGGATCGTTGATCGCGTTTTCGATCAGTTGCTCGGCGCCGTGCTTGCCGTCCATGTACGACAGCAGGTTCGACAGCTCGGTGCGCGCCTCCAGCAGGCGCCTGAGCGCATCGACGTTGCGCGCGATCGCGGCGGGCGAGAAGTCGTCGATGCTCTCGAACGTCATGTCGACGCTCAGCATCCCGTCGCCCGACAGCGTGTTCGGCACGTGGAACGCGACGCGCGGCGCGATCGATTTCATCCGCTCGTCGAAGTTGTCGACGTCGACTTCGAGGAACTTGCGCTCCGGCAGCTCCGGCAGCGGCTCGGCCCGCTTGCCCGCGAGATCGGCGATCACGCCCATCACGAACGGCAACTGGACGCGGCGCTCGGCGCCGTAAGTCTCCACGTCGTACTCGATCTGCACGCGCGGCGCGCGGTTGCGCGCGATGAATTTCTGTCCGCTGGCCAAAGCCTTGTACTTGCTCGTCATCGTCTGCTCCTTCGCAATCAGGTTGCGTCGATCATGTCCGCCGCCCGCAGCGGCGCCTCGCATCATTCGCTTCGCTGGCCGCTCAGCATGTCGAGCTTCGGCAGGCTCTCCGGAGCGAGATCCCGGATGATTTCGTAGAAGTCGAGCGACAGCAGCCGCTGCGCGCGGCGCAGCAGGATCGGCGCCGGGTGGCTCGGCTCGTGCAGCTCGAAGTAGCGGCACATCTTTTCGAGGCCGAGCTGCACGTCGTCGCGGCTCGTCACCTCGGCGTCGCGCCATGCGCGGCCGTTCGCGGCAAAGGCCGGCGCGGCCGCGCCATTCGCCGCGCCGTTTGCCGCGCCGGTTGCCGCGCCCGCCGTCGCGTCGGCCGCGCCCGCCTGCGGCGCGCCCAAGGGCGGCGGCAGCCCGTCGCGCACGATCCGGCGCAGCGCCTTCTCGAAGTCGCTCGCGTCCGGCGCCCATTCGTCGCCGAGCTTCGATGCGACGCACGCGCGAATCGCATCGAGCGCGTCGAGCGCGGCGAACGCCGCCCGCAACGTCGGCTGCCCGCCGTCGCGCGCGCGCACCAGATCGGCGATCAGCCGCTCGCGGCCGCCCGGATAGCCTTCCGCGCCGCCGTCCCGGCCGTCGAACGCACGCTCGGCGTCGCGCACGCTCGGGCCGCCGTCGAAGAGCGCCTGCCGGCGCGCGGCGCGCGCGCAGCCGTGCGCGCCCGCGACTTCGGCGAGCGCGTTCGCGCGCAGCGTCGGATCGCGGTCGCCGTCAGCGTCGAGGCGCGGATGAACGTCGTCCCACCACAGCGCGAGCATCCCCGCGACGAGCTTCAGCCCGTCCGCATAGCCGGGAATGCCGCGCAACTCGGTCCAGCTACGCGCGAGATGCGCGGCGACGCGCAGATCCTTCGTGCGCCCCGACAGCTCGAGCGCGAGACGCTCGACCGCGCTCCAGTCGGGCGCCTCGGCCGGAATCACGGTGTCGCCGTATTGCTGCTCGGGCCGCGGCGTCGCGCTTTCCTGCAGCCGCAGGAAATCCTGCTCGTATTCGAGATTCGCGCCGCACGGCAAGTCGGGCGCGACGCCGGCGAGCAACGATTCGATCGGATCTGAACTCTGCATGGGTCTTCCCGTGGATGGACCGGCGCCGGCGGCGCGCGCCGGCATGTCGACGTCATTCGAACGCATAGTCGATGCTCACCGGCTTGCTGCCCGGATCGATCTTCACCGTGCGCCGCAGCGGCGGCAGCGTGCCGTTGCGGATCTCGATCTGATAGACGCCCGGCGCGAGCGACAGCGTCCGCAGCGGCGGACTCGCGCCGCGCTTCACGCCGCTCACGTACACGTCGCCCCACGGGCGCACGTGGAATCGCACGGGGATCGTCTCCTGCAGGTCCGGCGGCTGCTGGTCGGCCGCGGCGGCGGCCTCCGCGGCGACGGACGGCGAGACGGGCGGCGCGCCGCCGCTCGCGGACGGATTCGCGACGACCGTCTCCGTCGCGTCGAGGCTGCCCTTCGGCGCGAGGTTCGCAGCCGGCGCGGCGCGCGCGGACGCGGCGCCCGCGTCGTTGTTCGCGATCTGCGGCGCGGCGCTCGCGCCGGCGGCCGTCGTCGCAACGGTCGGCGCGGGCTCGTGCGCGATCGTGTCGGCGGGCGTGGAGGGCGGCGCGAGCGCGGGCTGCGGCTCGGCGCGTTGCGCAAGCGTGGCGGGCGCGCTGCCGGGCGCGGGCGTGAGCGCGGGCGTTGCGGCGAGCGGCGGCGACGCGCTCGCGTTCGTCGCTGTCGTCTCGGGACGGCCGGACGGCTTCACGAGATACGCGACACCGATGCCGATCGCGAGCGACACCGCGAGCGCACCACCCGCATACGCGATCGTTCGCCGGTCGCGCCATCCCGTCCGTGCGGCGGCGGGCCGCGGCGGCAGCGGGTCCCGTTCGCCCGCGTGCTCACGCGAAGGTGACAGCGACGGCGCGTGATCGGCGCGCGGCCGTAAAGGCCCGGCCTCGCGATCGTCGGTCGACGGTGGCTGCTGCGGCGGCGCGGCCGATGCACCGCCGGCCCGTTCGGCGGCGGCCGAAGCCGAATCTCCGTGCCGATACGAGGCCGACTCTTGCGACTCTTGCGACTCTAGCGGCGGTCGAGACTGTCGCGCGCGCTCCCCGTCGAGCCGCATCGCCGCCGCGTCCGCGCCTCCGTCGGCATCGTCGCGTCGCCGCGCATCCGGCGAACGGGACGTCGCAGCCCGCTGCGCGCCGTCCTCCGCCGCGTCCGCCTCGCGATCGCCCGCCGGCTCGCGCGGCTCGCGCGGCTGCGCTTGCGCCGGGCTCGCCGGCGGCGCGACATGAGGCGAAGGCGGCCGCTCGAACTCGCGCAGCCCGAGCTCCGCCGCGAATTGCGCAACCGACTCCGGCCGGTCGGCGATCTTCAGTTGCAGCGTGTGGTCGATCGCCGCGAGAAACGCCGGGCTGTACGGCTCGCGCGCGGTCAGCTCGCGCGTCGCGAGCGGCCGGTAGGTGTCCTGGATGCTGCGCACGACCGCCGCGGGCGGCAGCTCGCCCGTGACCATCGCGTGCATCACCGCGCCGAGCGCATACAGATCGGTCCACGGCCCCTGGCCGAACGCCGGATCGTCGGTGTACTGCTCGATCGGCGCATAGCCCGGCTTGATCATCATCGCGCTGTCGTCGACGAGATCGCCGATCCGTTTGCGCGCCGCGCCGAAGTCGAGCAGGATCGGATTGCCGTCGGGCCGGATCAGGATGTTGTCGAGCGCGATGTCGCGATGGAAGCACTGCGCGCGATGCAGCGTGTCGAGCGCGCCGAGCAGCGCCGCGACGATGTGGCGCAATTGCGTCTCGCCCATCTGCGCGCCGCCGTCGAGCAGTTGCTTGAGCGTGCGCCCTTCGTAGAACGGCATCACCATGTACGCGGTGCCGTGGCTCTCCCAGAAATGCAGCACCTTGACGAGCCCCGGATGGTCGAACTGCGCGAGCAGCCGCGCCTCGTTGAGGAACGCGCTGCGGCCCGCGTCGAACGCCTGCGCGAAGCGCACCGAGCGCAGCGACACCGTGTAGTCGCCGCCGCGCGTCGCGAGCATCGACGGCATGTATTCCTTGATCGCGACCGCGCGCCGCAGCGTGCGGTCGAACGCGCGATAGACGATCCCGAAGCCGCCGACGCCGAGCACCTCGTCCAGTTGCAATTCGCCGAGGCGATGGCCGAGCGGCAGCGGCCGCACCGCGAATTCGGCGGCGGCGCTGCGGGTCATGGTCTCCTGCTCGTTGTCTCTCGAAAATGGGTCCGTCATGTGCCACCTCGTGATTCCGCAAAGATTCCACGAATCGCAGCCGGATCGCGCCGACTTCGCGCGCCGCTGCGTTGCGTGTCGGCGCGCGAAGTCGCGCGCCGCTCCTTGCTTTGCCGTTACGCGCGCGTTGCACGCGTCCGTTGCATGCGCTCGTTACATGCGTCAGCTACACGCGTCCGTTTCGCGCCCTAAACGCCGTGCTGGACGCCGCCGAACAGCCGCAGGAACAGCCGGCTATCCGGCGCGCCGGTGTGCGCGTGCGTGCGCAGCGGCGATCCGTCGGCGCGGTTGGTCCACCAGAAGCTCGTCGCGCCGTGCGGATCGAAATACTGCGAAAGCCCCGGCCATGCGGGCGTCGCGGGCGGGCTCGGCATCGGCTGCGCGAACGGGCCGCTCCGCGCTTCGCCGCCGCTTTCGCCGCTTTCGCCGCTCTCACCGCTCTCGTCGCCTTCACCCGCTCCATCGAAGTCACCGGCTTCACCGCCTTCACCGCTGCCGCGTGCCGCATCGCGTTCGCCGCGCCAGCCGCTTTCGCCGAACTCGCCGCCCGCGCCGCCGAACCACGCCGATCGCGCGGCCGCGCCCGGCACGAGCCGCACCCTCGCGAGCGCCTGCTCGAGCTGCACCGGCGCGCGCGCGTGCCGGATCGCATCGAGCAGCGCGCTGCCGACCTGCCAGTAGAACGCGTCGGCGACGTCCGGCAGCGCGCTCCAGTAATCGGCGGTGCGCATCGGCAGCGTCGCGATCACCGGGTAGTAGCGGCCGACGCGATCGCAGCTCGGCGCGAGGCAGCCGGGCTGCACGCACTGCGCGCCCGCGCCCGCCGGAATCAGGAAATTCCAGACCGGCGCGACCGTGTAGTAGCGCGCGAGCTCGTCGTCGCCGCGCTGGCGCATCGCGGCCATTCCCTGCTGGAGCCAGCGCTCCCACCAGCCGGCGAGCTCGTGCGACAGCCTGTGGTTGACGAAGTCGCCCGCGCCCGGAATCTTTCCGTACCAGGCAGGCGGCTCGCCGTCGCAGGCAAGCGTCGTCTGCATCGTGCTCATTGCTTCGGAGGACATGTAAAGGACTCCATCTGCGGCAACCGGAACGGGTTGCGAACGCTGCTCGCCGTCACCTGCAGCACGATCGGCTTGCCGTCCACCGCGAATCTCGCGACCATCTGCTCGGGCCCGCGCCCGCCCGACACGCCCGCGCGGTCGAACAGCCGGTGCAGCGCCCACGGCCCCTCGGTCGTGAAGCCGCCCGCCGCGCCCGACTGTTCGGTCACCTGCAGCCGCACCTGATTGCTGCCGCGCGTGCCCGGCCACTGCACGGCGGTCGGCACCTGCGGGCCGTGCGCGTAGCGGACGATCTGGCCGTCGACGTCGAGCACCATCTCAGAGATCGACGGGTCCATTTCGAGCGGCACGATCTCGACCTTGATCTGCGCGGTCCGCGCGCCGCCTCCGAAATAGACGTCGCGGATCACCGCAGCCTTCTCGAACGCGCCGAGCATCGCGGCCGCCGCCGGATCGGCTTCGGCGTTGCGGTTGTTGAAGCGCCACGGGTGCGCGGTCGTGTCGACGAGCGTTTGCAGGTTCTTCTGGAAGAAGTCGTCCATCAGGCCGCCCGCCGCGAACAGTTGCGCGAAGTCGGACGGCGCGACGTCGCGCGACGCGCCGCGCGCGAACGGATAGCGCCCGGCGATCGCCTGCCGGCAGAAATCGCCGACGTTCGCGCCCGCGCGCTGCGCGACGTTGCGCTGCTCGACGCTCGCGACGCTGCCGTTCGCGACGTTCGACAAATCGTCGAGCACCTCGCGAAACGGCGTCGGCAGCCGGCCCGCCTGCGCGCGCAGCCGCGCGGGCGCGTCCGACGGCGGCGGCGTCGCGCCGCTGCGCAGCGCGTCGTCCGTTGCGGTGAGGTACGTGTACAGCGCGTCGATCGCCTTGAGCACCGCGTCGAACGACGCCGCCTGATCGCCGCCGCCCGGCGCGAACGCGCGCAGCCCCGCGAAGTGGCTGTCGACGATCTGCTCGGGGCTCGCGGGCGACGCGGCCGCCGCGCCCGCGTCCGCGCCCGGCTGGCCCGCGAAGATCTGCGCGAGCGAGCTGCGCGCCTCGTCGACCTTGTCCTGCGCGCGCGACGCGAGGTTGCGCGCGCCGCCGGGCGCATCGCCGAGCGGCGTGTCGCGCGCGAGCGCGACCATCAGCCGCGTGAGCGGCGAATCCGCCGACGACAGCGTGCGCGCGACCTGGATGCTCTGCGCGAGCGTCGACGTGCGCTGCAGCCGGATGTCGGCCAGATAGTCGTCCCAGGTCTTGATGTAGTCGTTCAGATAGAGCTGCCGGACGTCGCGCGCCCACGCGGCCGCGTCGGCCGGATTCGGGATCTCGGACGCGCCGAGATTCAGCACCCACACCTCCTCGCGCCCATACGAATCGATCGCGCCGGGCAGCCGCGGCGCGAACACGTTGCGGTAGCCGTTGCGCGTATAGAGGCCCGGCACGCCGTCGGCGAGGCTCCTGCCGCTCTGCCGCCGGAACGCGAGCGACGCGTCCGGCCCGACCGCGCGCGCGACGCTGAAGTCATACGACGCGGTGCTCGGGCGCAGCGTGCGCGCGAGCTGCCGGTACAGCCGCTGCGAGAACGGCACCTGCCGCAGCCGCTCGCGCACGTCGGCGACGAGCCGCTCGTTCATCGGGAACGGCGACACCGCGACGCGATTGCCGAACAGCGCGCCGAGATGCGAGCGCAGCGCGCTGCGCTGCGCCGACGAGAAATCGGCGGGCAGCGCGCGCTCCATCTCGAGATCGACGACGGCCTGCACGAACGCGGGATCGTAGTGCGCGCTGTCGTAGAGCATCAGATACGCCTTGAGCGCCGCGTATGCATATTCGGCCTCGTCGGGCTGCGCCTCGCGCAGCGCCTGCTCCATCCGGCTCGCGGCGATCGGCAGCAGCACGTCGTCGAGCGCGCGCCGGTACACGGCGTCGCTCGCCTCCTCGATCTTCTCGCCCTGAAAGAGGCCCCAGCGGTACGCGAGCGGCGGGTGCCGCAAGTCGACGCCGCCCGCGTCCGGCAGCCCGCTCAGCTCGTCGAGCACGGGCAGCAACTGGACGATGTCGGCCGCGCCCGTGAACTTCGCGCGGCCGATCTGCGCGTCGACCGCCGGCACGCGCGCGGCGACCTGGTCGAGATAGTCGCGATTGCGCGAATAGCTGCGCAGCCACGCGAACAGCACCGCGACACACAGCAGCGCGATCGCCGCGTAGCCGACGATCTGCAGCACGCGCTGCCGCTGATGCCAGCGCAGATTGCTGCCGGCGAGCGCCGCCTCGCGGAAGATGTGATCCTGCAGCAGCGATTTCAGGAAGAAGCTGCGGCCGGCCGAGCCCGTCTGCGCGGCGGGCGGCACGCCCTCGATCTTCAGGAAGCGCTTGATCCCGCTCATCACGCGGTCGAACGCGGTGCCTTCCTGCGTGCCGCTCGTCAGGTACACGCCGCGCAGCATCGGCATCGGCTCGAAGCTCGACACCGAAAACACCTCGGCGACGAACTGGCCGAGCATGTCCTGCAGATCGGCGATCTGCTGCGGCAGCAGGTAGCTCATCTCGCGCTGGCGCGCGTCGGTCTGCGACGCGAGCAGCTCCGGCAGCCCGTCGTTCAGGCGCTTGTGCAGCAGCCGGTATTCGCGATCGAACGCCGCGCGCAGATCGAAGCCGCCCGCCTCGCTCTCGGCGAGCGGGAACGTGAAGCCCCACACCTGCGCGCATTCGGCGCGGCCGAAGCCGCCGAAGTATTCGGCGAAGCCGGCGAGCAGGTCCGCCTTCGTCACGAGCAGGTACACCGGAAAGCGAATGCCGAGCTGCGAGCGCAGCTCGAGCAGGCGCTTGCGCAGCACCATCGCGTGCTGCGTGCGCTCCGCCTCCGACGCGCCGAGCAGATCGGCGACGCTGATCGTCAGCATCGCGCCGTTCAGCGGCTGGCGCGCGCGGTATTTCTTTAGCAGATCGACGAAGCCCTTCCATTCGGCCTCGTCGAGCGCGCGATTGCTCTCGTGCGTCGTATAGCGGCCCGCGGTGTCGATCAGCACCGCGTCGTTCGTGAACCACCAGTCGCAGTGCCGCGTGCCGCCCACGCCGCGAATCGCCGCGCGCCCGAACTGCTCGGCGAGCGGAAAGCTCAGCCCCGAGTTGACGAGCGCCGTCGTCTTGCCCGAGCCGGGCGCGCCGATGAACACGTACCACGGCAACTGGTACAGATACTGGCGCGACATCCGTTCGAGCCATTGCGGCAGGCCCTTGCGCGCGCCGTCGGCGGCGCCGAAGCGAACCTTCTTCAAGAGCGTCGACGCTTCGTCGAAGCGGCTGCGCAGCTCGTCGAGCTGCGCCCGTGCGGGGTCGCCCGTCGCAGCGGGCCGCGGCGCCGCTTCGCGCAACTGGTTGAGCAACTGCGCGTTCAGTTGGCCCGCGCGCCAGTTGCGCCAGGCGATCCGCGCGCCCCACGCGGCGAACAGCGCGACGATCGTCAGCGCGCGCACCCAGCCGCTCTCAAACGGGCGGAGCTCGGCGAACGCGAACAGCGGCCCGGCGAGCCAGACGAAGCACGCCAGCACGACGAGGCCGGCGAACGTCCAGATTTCCCGCGACGGCAGCGGGCGAACGATGCGTGCGACAGCGTGGCTCATGCTCAGGGCGTCTCCTTCGTCGTGTGCGCGGCGTCGCCGCCGGGCGCGAGCATCAGCGTGATCTCGACGCGCCGGTTGCGCGCGCGGTTCGCCGGCGAATCGTTCGGCGCGACCGGATCGAGCGTGCCGCGCCCTTCGGCCGTGATCCGGTCCGGGCGGTCGAGCCGCGCGGCGATCAGGCCGCGGACCGCCTCCGCGCGCTCGCGCGACAAGTCCCAGTTCGATGCGAAGCGTGCGCTGTGCACCGGCGTATCGTCGGTGTAGCCGCTCACGCGCACGCTGCCCGGCACCTGGTTCAGCGCGTCGGCGACGCGCGTGAGCACCGGCATGTAGCGATCGATCACCGATGTCGAGCCGGACCCGAACAGGCCGTCGCCGCGCAGCACGATCACGCTGCGGTCGGCTTCGTCGCGCACGCTCACGAGCCCCGCGGCGATCTCCGGCTCGAGGAACTTCGCGACGCGCGGCGCGGGCGCCGGATGCGGCGCGGGCTGCGCCGGCTGCAGCTTCGGCACGTGCAGCGCGTCGATCGACGCGAACAGCCGGTCCGAATGGCCGGCGAGCGCGATGCGCAGCCCCGCGAACACGCCGAAGCCCACGAGCAGCGCGAGCGCGACGCACACCCACAGCGGCACCGTGAAGCGCCGCGTGACGTCGCGCGTGACGACGTCGCGCCAATGCGGCGAGAGCGCCGGATCGAATTCGCCGCGCACCGAGCGGATCGTCTGCGCGAGCTGGCGGCGCACCGCGTCGAGCTGCGCGCGGCCGTTGTCGAGCACGCGATAGCGCCCTTCGAAGCCGAGCGCGAGGCAGAAATAGAGCAGCTCGAGCAGGTCGAGATGCTGGCGCGGCTGCTGCGACAGCCGTTCGAGCAGATGGAAGAACTTCTCGCCGCCCCACGTCTCGTTGTGGAACGACACGAGCAGACTGTGCGACGACCACACGCTGCCGCCCCACGGCGTCAGCGCGGCGGCCTCGTCGAGCGCGGTGCACAGGCAGTAGCGCGCGCCGATGATCGCCTCGGAGGCGACGCCCGCCTGCTGCGCGCGCTCCTCGAACTGGCGGATCTCGACGACGAGATGCTCGCGCAGCCACGCGGGATTCGGATGATGGACCGTCGAGCGGATCTGCGGCACGAGGTTCAGCAGCGGGTTCGCGGCCGCGACGAGCGGATTCGTGCCGCTCGCCGCCCACCGGCCCGGCCTCGGCTGCGACGCGGCCGCGCCCGCCGGCGCGGCGGCCGGATGCGCGCCGCCCGGGTTCGGCGGCACGAATCCGCCCGCGCCGGCCGAGAACGAATCGGAAGAAGAGTTCATCGCGCGATACCGCCCTCACCCGCGAATCGCCCAGAACTCCATCGAGAGTCCCGGGAATTCGCCGGCGAAATGAAATGCGAGGCCGCCGGAGCGTTCGAGCTGCTTCCACATCTCGCCGCCCTTGTCGATCTCGAAGTACGTGTGCCCCGCGTGATACGGAATCTGCCGGGGCGCGACCGGCAGTTGCCGCATCGCGATGCCCGGCAACTGCAACTGCACGAGGTCGCGAATCCGCTCGACGGGCCCGAGCTTCGCCTGCGCGGGAAAACGCACGCGCAGGCTGTCGGCCGGCACGTCGGCGCGCACCGCGAGCACGAAGCCCGCGGTGTCGCGCAGCGCCGGATCGGCGATCGTCGCGACCTTCATTCCGTTGCCCGCGTCGCGCAGCTCGATCTGGATCGCGTTCTGCTCGAGCACCGTCGACAGCGAGCGGCGCAGCTCCGCCATCAGCTCGCCGAAACTCGTGCGCAGATCGTCGTGCCGATAGACGGCGAGCGACTGCGGCCGCCGGCCCACCGCGGTGAACGTGCTCAGGTCGCACGCGAGCTTGAGCCAGTCGCGGAACAGCGTCTCCGGATGCGCGGCGACGTCCTGCTGCGCGTGCCACGTAAGCGCCAGATAGCGGTTGACGAGTTGCAGCAGCAGGAAATCGGCGACTTCGGACACGCCGCCGCGCCCCGGCTCCGACAGCCGCCCGCCGAGCGCCTCGCTGCGCTGCGTGAGCAGCCCGTGCAGCTCGCGCGTGTGGCGCAGCAGCACCGGATCGCGCTGCGCGACGAGCCGCGGCGGAATGTAGCCGTCGTCGACGAGCAGCCGCCCGTCGGTGCGCCGCTCGACGATCCGCACGGCGCCGAGCGCCTCCCAGTCGCCCGTCAGCTCCGATTCGAGCATCAGCCGCACGTTCAGCCGCCCGGTCTGCAAGAGCGCGGGGCCGAGCGCGACCTCGTTCGCGTCGGCGACCTCGTGCTCGCGCACGACGTAGCGCGCGAATCCCGCGTCCGCATTGCCGTTGCCGTCCCCGCCGAACGACACCTCCTGCGCGCCGCCGCGCCACAGCGGCAACGCGAGCACGACGAGCTGGTCCTTCGCGTCGGCGGGCACGTCGAGCGGCTCGGGCCGATCGTCCGGATGCGACAGGTCGAACGGCGTGCCGTCGCGCATCACGCCGGTTGCGGCAAGCAGCGCGACCTTGCCGAGCGCGAGCAGCTCGCGGTCGATCTGCAGTTCGTCGTAGCCCCAGTAGAAGCCCTGCAGCGGCAGGCAGCGCATGCCGACGTAGCGCTCCCAATGCCGCTCGAGCTGCTGGAAATGCTGCGGGCGCAGGAACATGCCCTCGGTCCAGATCACGCGCTGGCGCAACGCCGCAGCGGGGGTCGCGGACAATACCGGCTCGTTCATTGACGTACTCGCGAATCGCCGCCGAGGCCGACGCCGCCGTTCTTCACGGCGACCGACAGCTTCATCTCGCCCGGCGAGGTTTGCCAGAATCGGTACAGGTTCAGTTGCTTCGCGCGCGGCAGCGGCACCGTCATCCGCCAGCGGTTCTTCTCGAGCACGCGATATTCGGCGACGATGCCGATCGCGCTCGCGTCGACGTTGCCGCGGTAGTGCAGCGTGCGCGCGTCTCCCGGGCGCAGGATGATCCGGTCGACGCCGAGCAGATCCGCGCCGAGCACGCTCTCCGGCTTGTCCTGCAGCGAGAAGAAATCGGCGCTCTCGAACGCGGACGCCGTCTTCAACTGGAACACCTTCAGCACGATCGGCGACGGCTTGCGATTGATGTCCGGATTGACGTCGGGCGCGACGTCGAGCGTGATCGAATACGGCACGGCAACGGAACGCTCCGTCGCCCCGCATCCGGCAAGCAGCAACGCGCACCCCAGAACGACGGAACCACTGAACCGCAGTCGCATTTTCTGTCTCTTTCCTTGCATCGCAATAAAGCGCCCGCCGGCCTGCCGCAGCGAAAAGCCGGATCGATTCGAAATAAGGTGACGATCTTATTGGGCCTGTTGATTTCTAATTTCCGTGTCCTTTCATTGCGATTTCATCCGGTAATTTTTTGATCTGAAAGACGGGTCAAACCACCAATAATTTCCGGCGAATTTAAATTTCCGGGAATTCGGGCCGCTGAATGACTTACGGACAAATCCTGACACAGCTCAGAGGTCTGATTCGTTGCGGCCGCCCGATCCGATTGCGCGGACGCCAGCCAGGAGAACGCGACGCGCCCCGCTGCCCGCCTGCCGCGAGCGGCCGAGCCGCGAAGCTTAATTCGTGCCAAGCCCTTTACGCCGCCAAATAAACGGCAAGCTCTTTTACGCACTGGGATGAGCACAGCAAAACAACCGACGAAAACAAAAAGCACACCGAACTATAGATTCAACTGATGCGCTTCACAAGGCGAAGCCGGGACGAGAGCCGGACTTTAATTCGACTTATTGTTTCAAGTTGAAACAAAAGGTAACAGCCGGTCCGTTTCCAATTATTGGAACTAGAATCCAACGGCATGCTGCATTGCCCCGACCATTCCACTTATAACTGTCAATTCAAGAATGAAAGGCCGCGCCTCGCTTTACATTTTCCTTGGCTTTTTCTTGGCGGGAATGGGCGGCTGCGGCACGGGCACGGCGCCCCCGGCCTCCCCGACTTCGACGCCATCGGTCGCGCAGGCGACGCTCGACAGCGCGAAAGCCGCATACGACGCGGGCGACTACAGGCGCACGATCGCGCTGCTCGGCGGCCATGCGCGCGAGGTCGACGGCGCCGACGTCAACACGCAGGTCGCCGCGCACAAGCTGCTCGCGTTCAGCTATTGCCTGACGAGGCGCGTCACGCAATGCCGCGCCGAGTTCTCGAGAATTCTCGACCTCAATCCGCGCTTCGATCTGTCCCCTGCCGAAAAGGGGCATCCGATCTGGGGGCCGGCGTTCGAGTACGCGCGCCGCAAACATGCGTCGTCATCCTGAACGAATCGAACCGGTTTCCATGCGAACGCTTCATCCATCGACCGACGTATCGACATGCAACTGACCGTTATCGAACACGCGGGCGAGCCGGTCGGCACCGACGACCGCAACGCCGTCGTGTTTCATCCGCCGGGCGGCACGATCGGCCGGGACAGCGACAATCACCTCGTGCTGCGCGACGACACCCGGCAGATCTCGCGCCTGCAGGCGCTGCTGCAAGTGGCCGGCGACGCATGCCTGCTGAAGAACCTGAGCAGCGTATCGACGATCGAGGTGAACCGCGTGCCGATCGGCTATGCGCAGGCGCAGCGCCTGAACATGGGCGACATCATCCGGATCGGCCCGTACCTGCTGCGCGCGGAGCCCGACGACGCGACGATCGAGCGGACCGTCGAAGCGGCGGCCGCCTCGCACGCGCAGACAAAGGGCGCGAGCAACAAGCTGTGGGGCCTGCTGCACGATCGCTTCGGGCTCGGCAGGACGCAGGACGCGGACGGCAAGGCCGTCGAGCGGCCTGGCGCCGCGCCGCCGCGCGATCGCGATTCGCCGGCGTCCGCCGCGCCGCGCGACCTGCATCAGCTATCGACCGATCCGCTCGATCTGTTCGCGCAGCCGCAGGGCAATCTCGATGCGCAGGCCGGCGCCGCGCGAGACGGCGACGGGCGCGGGCCGCCAACCTCATCCGTCACGCAATCGGATCACGCGCCCGAATGGACGCAACACGTGCGCGTGCAGCCGGCGAAGTCCGCGCCGCCCGCCGCCGCGCGTCCGGGCGACGCGGGCGACGTGCCGTCGCGCGTGCGCGCATCGACGCCGGCGACGCCCGAGACGCTGCTGCAGGCGTTCTTCGAAGGCGCGGGGCTCGACACCGCGGCCGAGCCGCACCACTGGTCCGCCGAGCAGTTGTTCGTCGCGGGGCAACTGCTTGCGCTGTTCGCGAACGGCACGGTCGAACTGCTGTCGTCGCGCAGCATCCTGAAGCGCGAAGTGAAGGCCGACATGACGATGCTGCTCGACCGCGAGAACAACCCGCTGAAGCTGCTGCCGGACGGCGGCGCGGTGCTGCGCCAGATGTTCGGGCTGCCGCTGCCGGGTTTCATGACGCCGCAAAGCGCTGTGTCCGACGCGTTCCAGGATCTGCACGCGCATCAGCTCGGCATGGTGGCCGGCATGCGCGCCGCGCTGATGGATCTGCTCACGCGCTTCTCGCCGCAGCGCCTGCGCGAGCGCGACACCGCGCCGCAGTGGTACGAGAAGCGCGTGCCCGCGCTGTACAAGGCGCGCTTGTGGGACCGCTATGCGACCACGCATCGCGACACGCTGTTCGCGATCGAAGACGATTTTGCTTCCGTGTTCGGCAAGGCGTTCCTTTCCGCCTACGACGCGGAAGTCGAAGGCTATCGCGGGCGCTGCCGACGCTGATCCGGAGGATGCGCCGCCGCGAATTCGGAAGGGCTGCGAATCGAACAAGCCCTATTCGCGCGTCTTCGCGCGCACGACGATCTGCGCGAGCGCATCGCGCTCGATGCGCTCGAGCGACGCGCGCGCCGCATCGAAATCTTCCGGCGAGCACACCTGATGCGCGAAGCGCGCGCGCAAGCGCCGCGTGATCTGCACGACGCGCGCCGCCGCGTCGAATACGTAGTGCGATTCGTAATCGAGGAAGCGATCGTGCACGTTCGCATCGGCCGACAGATCGGTCACGCGCACGTTGTCGGGCAACGCGATCTGCGCGGTCTCGTCGAACTCGCCGCCGATGCACAGCCACGGCTGCGTGCGCACGGGCTCCGCGAGCCAGCCCCGCACCTGCGTCGCGATGCCGCCCGCGAGGCTCGATAACGCCGGCAGCGCGGTCGTGCCGTCGGGCCAGGCGAAGTGCTCGAGCGTTCCCGTCATCGAGGTCGAAAACGGCCCGCTCGTCACGTCACGCTCGCCCGTGCCGAGCCGCGCGGTGCCGCTCAAGCCGCTCTGCCGCAACCGCTCGGCCGCGAGCTGCAGCACGCGCTCGCGCGCCGCCTGCCGGAACATGCCGCGCTCGAGCTCCGCGGTCCAGCCGCCGTCCTCGACGTAATATTGATAGCGCGCGGCCCCGCTCGGCTCGACGTCGATCCGCAGGCGCGCGTCGCGCGTGCGCGGCTGCGCGGCGGGCGTGCGCGACAGCACGCCGTCGTCGACGAGGAGCGCCGGCCGATCCATCACGACGGGCGGCAGATAGCCGAACTCGACGCCGCCGACCGTCGTGTCGGCGAACAGGCCGAGATCCGGCAGCCACGTGATCGCGTGACTGATCGCGCTGCCGCCGTAGCCGGGCACGTCGGGCAGCGTGTAGACCGGGCCGAGATTCAGCAGCGCCGGCTCGCTGCGTATGCCGAGCGCCGCGAGCAGCGCGCCGAACAGCGCGACGTGATCCTTGCAGTCGCCGTAGCGGTTGCGCAGGATGTCCGTCACCTTGTGCGGCGCGGCCGCGGTCTCGCCGAGAAAGAGCGCGACGTAGCGCACGTTCGTGCGCACCCAGTCGTAGATCGCCCGCGCCTTCGCACGCGGCCCGGACGCGCCCGCATTCGCGACGATCGATTCCGCGAGCCGCGCGACGGCGGGGTCGGCCGCGCTCGCGTCGACGGCCGCCGCGCGATACCGGCCGGCGAACGCCGCGAAATCGCGCAGCGTCGACACCATCAGCCGGTCGCCGTACGTCGCGTAGCCGACCGAGCCGTCCTCGATGCGCGGATACGGGCCGTGCCGATAATCGAATTCGTAGCGCGTGCGGCCGTTCTCCGTCACCGGCGCTTGCGCGACGTAGCCGCGCGCGTCCGCGTAGAGCGGCAGGTCGGCGGGCAGATCGAAGATCAGGCGCTGCGCTTCGACGGGCGCGCGCGACGGCGCGGCGAAGTAGCTGAAGTACCCTGGGTCGCGCGGCTTCGTGCGCGACTTGCCGAACACGAGGCGCGTGCGCGCGCCCACGTCGACGCCCGGAAAGATCACCGAGCGCAGCACGCCGTCCTCGAAGAACGGCGCGCCGGCGGAGCGCGGCTCCTGCACGTCGCGAATCGCCTCCGGGCCGACCGGGTGCGCGACGCCCGCGCGGTCGATCGTCTCCGCGCGCAGCAGCTCGACGCGGTCGATGTCCTTGTTGAACCACACGTAGCGCTGCGCGACGTCGTCGATGCCGCTCGCGGTGTTCGCGCGCAGCGTCGAATCGTCGTGCTCGTCGACGGAGCCGTCGCGCTGGACGACGAACACGTGGACGTCGCTCACGACGGTCGCGGGCGCGGCGTCGGCGGCGTCGGGCTCGATCGGCGATGCGCTCGCGCAGCCGATGAACAGGCCCGCGCACGCGACGCAAGACAATCGGATCAAAACGTACATCGCAACGGACCTGCGCGAATGGAGGGGCGAATCGTCGTGACGAACGGAGGCGGACGAAGGCGCGAGCCCCCGTTCGCCGGTCGAGTCAGTGTCGGCCGCGCTCGCGCGCGCGTCAAGGCGCGCCGCGCCGGCTTGCGGCAATCAGCCGGGAATGCGGCGGGCCGATTACGGCATGCTCGCCACGCGCCGAGCGCCTCGCATCGCCCGCACGATCCCGCCGTCGACGCGCGTGCTGGCGGGCGGGCGGCGCATGCCTGAACTCGGCCCGCATTTCTACGCGCCGACCGTGCTCGCCGACGCCGCGCCCGGCATGCAGCTCTGCGGCGAAGAGACGTTCGGGCCGGTCGTTGCGTTAATCCGCTTCGCGACCGAAGAGGAAGCGATCGCCGCCGCGCACGACACGCCCTATGGTCTCGCCGCGTACTTTTACGCGCAGGACGGACGGCGGATCGCGCGCGTGTCGTCACGGCTCGAAGCGGGAATCGTCGGCATCAACGAAGGCCCGCCCGCGAATCAAGCCGCGCCGATGCGCTGCACCGCGATCGACGCGACGTCGACGCGGCTCGGCAGGATCGCGTCGCGCACCGCGCGATCGGCAACCCGCTGCAGCGTCGCGACATCGGCCGCGCCGACCGCCCGTTGCGCGAGCGCCGCGCGGCGCGTGATGTCGGCGGCCGCGTCGAGCGGCAAGCGCGTGAGCGACGCGTAGACCTTCGCGTAATCGTCCGGATGCGCGAGCGCCCATCGTCCCGCCCGTTCGAGGCGCGCGAGCGCGTCGACGAGCGCCGCGCGCTTCGCGCGGTCTTCGAGCGTGCCGACGGGCGACGTGAGGAACGCGAGGCCCGAATTGATGCCGCTGCCGTCGCGCACGACGCGCGCGCCGCGCCGGACGACGTGCCCGTAATACGGATCGAACGTCGCCCAGGCGTCGATCCGCTTCGCCTCGAACGCGGCGAACGCATCGACGGGCAGCACGAACCGCACTTCGACGTCCTGCCGAGACAGCCCGCGCTCTTCGAGCGCGCCATAGAGCTGGTACTGCGAAATGCTGCCGCGCGCGGACGAGACGACGACGGTCCGCCCTTTCAGATCCGCAACGCCGCGCACCGGCGAATCGGGCTGCACGACGATGCCGAGCGACGCCGGCGAGCCCACGCGCGTCGCGACGATTCGCAGCGCCGGATCGCCGAGCGCGGCGGCGAGCACCGGCAGGTCGCCCGCGGGCGCGACGTCGATCGCGCCCGCGCGCTGCGCTTCGAAGAGCGGCGCCGCGCCCTGGAAATTCGCCCAGCGAAACCGATACGGCGTGTCGTTCAGCACGCGCGCCGCTTCGGCGAGCGCGCGCAGGCCGCCCGCCTGATCGCCGAGCACGAGCGTCACGCCGGATACGTCGGCGTCCGTCGCGCCGGCCTCTGTCCGCTGCGCCGCGAACGCCGGCGCGATGCGGCCGGAGAATGCCGCGCACGATGCGGCGGCAAGGCGTCGCAACGCACGGCGACGCGCGGCGAACGACGGCGGAGCAGCGTAACGGCTCATCGGCGGAGGCCTCCCGAAGAAACGCCGCCGCGCACGATCGCGCGACGGACGAGTCGCCAAGCTTAGGGAATCCGCCGATGCGGAACAAACATCGATTTGCGAAATGCTTATCGGGAATGCGCATCGCGCGCACGCTTCGACGATGCAGCGCCCCGCATGTGCGCCCCGGCGTGCGCGCGCCGTCAGCGATACGTCCAGAGCCGATGCATCGCGAACGTCAGCGGCGGCACGAGCACGACGACGGCCGCGATGCTCCACGCGGGCGCGACGCCGAGCGCCTGCACGCCGTGCGAGATCGCCATCGTCAGCATCAGTCCCGCAGCCGATACGGCGACGAAGCGCGCGACGTTGCGCCAGCGCAGCGGCGCGGAAAAGCTCCACAGCGTGTTCAGCAGATACGACGCGCCCGTCGCGCAAACGAACGCGACCGCGTTCGCCTGCACCGCGCTCGCGGCGAACGCGCCCATCAGCGCCCCGGCGATCGCCGCGTGCAGCGCGGTGGACGCCGCGCCGGACACGCCGAAGCGCACGATCCGCGCGCGCATGCCGATGTCGGCGACGGCGCTCATCGCGGCTCGCTGCGCTTCGTCAGGACCGCGAACAACGACACGCCGAACGGCAGCGAATGCTTCGGCAGCCAGCCGCGTTCGGTGCGGAAGATCCGGTACAGCGCCGCGTTGACCGCGCGCGGCCCGAGCGCGTCGCCGCTCGAGCGCGCGCGATGCAGCAGCCGGTCGACCGTTCGCGCGACGACGGCGAGCGGGAACAGCAGCGTGTTGAAGTACGAGCTGCGCACGATCATGCAATCGGCCGCCCGCGCGCAGCGTTCGAGCGCCGCACGGTCGTAGCGCCGGTAGTGATGGAGGAACGTGTCGTGCGCGCTCCATAGCCACTGGTACGCCGGCACCGTGACGACGATCGCGCCGCCCGGCGCGAGATAGTCGCTCACGCGGCGCAGCGCGGCCGCGTCGTCTTCGATGTGTTCGAGGCAGTCGAAGAAGCAGATCAGATCGAAGCGCTGGTCGCCGAACGGCACGTCGTCCGGGCAGCGGCCCGCGCGGATGTCGAATCGCCAGCCGGTCCTGCGGTTCGCGATCGCGCGCGCGGTGTCGTCCATCTCGAGCGCGCTCACCGCGCCGAACGCCTCGAGCATGCCGAGATTGCCGCCCGTGCCCGAGCCGATCTCGAGGATGCGCGCGCCCGCCGGCAGCCCGAGACCCACGAGCAGCGCACGCAGGATGTCGCGCCGTGCGCGGAACCACCAGTGCGTCGTTTCGGTGGCGGCCATTTGCAGATAAGCGTCGGGTGACATGGCGTCCTCCTTCGGTCAGCGGCTTGCGGCGCGCTCGCGCGGCATTGCGCGGCGCCGCGCAAACTCGATCCGCGCGGCGCGCGCCGCGGCGGCGGGCAGCGCGCTCACCTTCGTGCGCGCCTGATAACGGCGGCGCACGAGGTAGATCGGCCGCTCCTTCGATTCGTAATAGATGCGGCCGATGTACTCGCCGACGACGCCGATGCCGATCAGCTCGATCCCGCCGATGAACAGCATCACCGAAATCAGCGACGCGTAGCCCGGCACCGGATTGCCCATCCACAGCGTGCGCGCGACGATGAACCCGCCGTACAGGAACGCGAGCGCGGCGATGCCAAGCCCGATGTAGGTCCAGCTTCGCAGCGGCACCGTGCTGAAGCTCGTGATCCCTTCGAGCGCGAAGTTCCAGAGCTTCCAGCCGGAGAATTTCGAGTGGCCCGCGCAGCGCGCCTCGCGCTGGTACTCGACGATCACGGTCCGGTAGCCGACCCACGCGAACAGCCCCTTCATGAAGCGCCGGCGCTCCGGCAGGCTGCGCAGCGCGTTGACGACCTGCCGGTCCATCAGCCGGAAATCGCCGACGTTGACGGGCAGCTTCACTTCGGACAACGCATTGTGCACGCGGTAATAGAGCGCGGCGGCGGTGCGCTTCGCGAACGTGTCGCACGCGCGGTTGCTGCGCTTCGCCGCGACGACCTCCGCGCCTTCGCGCCAATGGTCGATCATCACCGGGATCAGGCTCGGCGGGTCCTGCAGATCCGCGTCGATCGGTATCACCGCGTCGCCGTTCGCTTCGTCGAGGCCCGCCGTCAGCGCGGCCTCCTTGCCGAAGTTGCGCGTCAGATCGATCACGCGCACGCGCGGGTCCTTCGCACCGACGGCGACGAGCTGCTCGAGCGTGTCGTCGCGGCTGCCGTCGTTCACGCAGACGATCTCGAAGCGGATCGATTCGATCGCCTCCATCAGCGGCACGACTTCCGCGAAGAACCGCGTGACCGCGTCGCCCTCGTTGTAGAACGGCACGACGAGCGAAATGAGCGGTATGTTCATCTGATCCCGCATGATGCTTCTCCCTGAACCCCGTAGCGGCCGCGGCCGGCAAGCGGCGCCGCCGCCCGCGTGCGCCGCGGCGCGGCGTCCGATGCGCCGCGCGCCGCGATGAAACGAACCGAATCGATCGCGTCCGCCGCGTCTTCGTCGCCGGGCAGACACGGCGCGCCGCGGCGCTCGCGCGCGATGCGGCACACGATCGCCGCGAGCGTGCCCGCCGTCACGAGCGGCAGGAACTGGAACCCCAGCGGCTCGATCGCGACAAGCCCCGCCAGCGGCATCGGCGCGAGCGCCGCGAGCCCTTCGCGCTCGAGCGGCCGCCAGCCTTCCGTGCGCGCGTGGCGCACGGCCCACGCGATCACGAGCCCGTACCACGCGAGGTCGTAGTCGTACAGATACGGGCTCACGAGCAGGCTCGCGCAGACGAGCGCAGCGCATGCGCGCTCGCGCCGCGCCACGCGTAGATCACCGCGGCGGCCGCGAACGCGATCGACGCCGCCTGCAACAGTTGCGCGACGAAAGGCGGCAGGCCGGCGAACGTCGCCATCGCGAAGAACGTCGGAATCCGCGCGAGCGCCGCCTGCCCGGCACCGATCGTCTGCAATGCGGACGCCGCGCCGTGCGCGAATGCGGCCCATGCGCCGAAGCCGAACGCGAGCGTGCTCAGCGCGGCGACGAGCGCGACCGTCGCGGCCCATGCGCGCAATGCGCGCCATTGCGACGCGCACAACAGCGCGAGCGGAAACAGCAGCGCGAGCTGCGGCTTGATGACGAGGAGCCCGAAGCAACATCCGGCGAGCGCCGGGCGGCGGCGCAGCGCGACGAGGCCGAAGCCGGCGAGCGCGGCCGTCAGCAGGCTGTTCTGGCCGATGAGCGCGACGAAGAACGTGCCGGGAAACGCGAGCGCGCAGAGCGCCGCGAGGCGGCGCGGCACGATCGCGCGCACCATCGCGACGAACAGCGCGCCCGTGCCTGCGGCCCACGCGAGCGCCGCGACCGGATACGGCAGCCAGCCGAGCGGCGCGACGAGCAGCAGCGTCTGCGGCGGATAGAGCCACAGCAGCACGCCGCGCATGCCGCGCATCGACGGCGCCGCCTGCAGCTCAGCCGCATGCAGCGCCGAAAAGCGCCAGGCGTCGGCCGCGTGGCCGTGCACCGCGAGCCGCGCGGCGCTCCAGGTCGGCACGAAGTCGAGCATCGGCGGCAGCGGCGAGCCGAGCCCGCCCGACAGCCAGCGAACCAGATAGATGCCGCCGAACGCTGCATAGCAGACGAGCGCCGCGATCGCGTAGGTCCGCACCCGCTTCGCGCCCAGCCAGTGCGGACGGCGGCGCGGGCCCGCGGCCGGCAGCTCCTGGCATTCGACGTCGCGATGCGCCGCCGCGTGGCCGTGCGGATGCGCTTTCATCGCGCGACTCCCGGCATCGCTCGCGCGCGGCGCGCGACGACGAGCAACACGGCGAGCAGCACGACGGGCCCGAACTGCGGGAAATGCGTCGCGCGATTGAAGAACTCGAAGAACGGCAACAGCCAGCCGGCGACGAACACCGGCTGCTCGCCGGGCAGCCAGCCGGTGTCGAGCGCGCACGCGAGCACGCCGAACAGCGCGATGCCGAGCCACGCGAGCTCGTAATGCCACAGATACGGCGTCGCGAGCAGCGTCGCGACCGCGAGCCCGGCCGCGCGCAGCCGCGTGTCGCCCGTGCGCAGCCAGACGTCCAGCGCAGCGACGGCCGCGAGCACGCCGACGCCGATCTGCACCGCATACGCGGCATGCAGTGACGCGCCGGCGAGCCGCATCGCCGAGAACGGCGCCGGCGACGCAAGCCAGTACTGCGCGCCTTGCTCGAGCACGAGCTCGCGCAGCATCGTCGCGCCCGACAGGAACGCATGCACGGACGCCGTGCCGCAAACGGCGACGCTCGCCGCCGCGAAGACGAGCGTGCCCGCGGCGGCGGCGAAGCACGCGCGCCATGCGCGCGTCGCGACGAGCAAAAGCGGAAACAGCAGCGCCATCTGCGGCTTGACCGCGAGCAGGCTGATGCAAAGCCCCGCGAGCGCCGGGCGCTTCGCGAGCAGTCGGACCGCGAGCGCCGCGCACGCGGCCGTGAGCAGCGAATTCTGTCCGATGACGGCCGCAACGAGCACGCCCGGGAAAGACAGGATCACGAACGATGCGAGACGCGGATTCGACAAGCGGTCGCGCAACCCGGACAGCGCGCCGACGCTCTTCGCATACGCGACGAGGCCGAGCGCGCAGAAGAGCAACAGCGACGGCACGTAAGGCAGCAGCGCGAGCGGCGTGACGAGCACGAGCAGCGTCGGCGGATACACCCAGGGCAGAAAGCTGCGGTTCACGTACGCGCCGAGCTGCGCCGCTTCGGTGCGGGAGAATGCCGCATAGTCGTAGACGGTTGCGGGCGCGCCGTGCAGCATCGTGTGCGATCCGCTCCAGAACACCGTGAAATCGATGCCCGGCCGAACGGTCGTGTTCGCGGTGAAACCGCTCGTCGCCCAGCCCCACGCGCCCAGCAGCGCGATGCTGAGAATCAGCGTCGCGCCGCCGTAGGCGAGCACGCGATCGCTGGTCAGCCATCCGCCTGAGCGCAACATGCCGAAGCATGTTCCCCGATTCGCAAGATCCATGATGCCCCGATGTGTGATTAAGCGTTCTGTTCATTCAAACGCGTCGATTTTTTTTGTCGATTCGTTCGGACGACGTTCTTGTTCGCACGACGCCGTCGCGCTTCCATTGTTAGAAAAAAAAGCGAGCCGATGCAAATCGCGGCGGCGCGCGATATCGCAGCGGGCCGGCCGGAAACGGCGGATTCCGCATGAAAAATGACGAACGGACGCGCTCGCGTTACGGAGTTGAAACACTTTCCGCCGCCGGACGTCTGCGCCGAAGTCGCGCGGCACGGCTCCGTTCACGGATGCCCGGTTCAGGGAAAGTCCCGACAAAATTTTTTGTGCCTTGCCCGGCGGGCGTTCGCGGGCGGCGGCGGCGCGCGGCGGCGCGCTCGCGCGTATCAGAACCGAAACCTTCTGCGCCGCATCATGCCCGGCACGTTGCATCGATGAGCCGCTCGCCCTTGCCCCGCCGCGTCTTCCCGAAAGCTGGCCCACTCCTTGCGAAACGTCCTGCGCGGCAAACGACGACGCGACGATCGGCGAATTCACGGCAACCAGACCAGCAGACAAGAATCTCGCCGACGTCACCCACGGGGTCGCATCCGGCGCCACGCACGCGAGTGCGGCGCCGGATGCGTACAGGGCAGTCGCCGTTCGACCAGCGGGGCACCGGCTGCGGCCGAGTGCTTGGAAAAAATTGCTTGTTGTGAATACCGGGGTGAAGGCAATGTTCACTTATACCGTTCAGCGGCTTCTCGGCCGCTCCAGCAGCGAAGCGGCGCGCGCAGTCGCCGTCGCTCGCGATCCCGCCGCCGGCCGAAACGGCCGTCGCTTCCGCGTTTTTCCAGGGTGGCGCCGCGCAGCGCGCATCGATTCATGCGCACGCGCCGGCAAGCCCCATCCCGCCGATCGTTCCGTCCGCGCCGGCGCATGCATTCGCGTGCAGGCCCCGGTGCGGCTGTTCTGATCCGCGATCCGCTTTCCAGCAGTGCCTTGCAGTGCCCGTAGTGCCTTGTTGTGCCTTGTTGTGCCTTGCAGTTGAAGCAGTTCCCGTTGTACGTCCCGCGCCGTTGACGGCAAGGGTTTCATTAGTCATCCGAAAGGAGAGAGTCATGTCCAGCTTCATTCAATACGTCAAGCAGTTCGTTCGCGACGATGGCGGCGTCAGCGCCATCGAATATGGCCTGATCGCCGCTTTGATCGCGATTGTGATCATCGGTGCGGTGAAGACGGTCGGTACCGACCTCAATTCCGTCTTCACGACGATCGGCAGCGATCTGTAGGGCACGTCGCCGGAAGGACGGATGGCTTTGCGCAACACGCCGTCCGTCGCTTTCCGCGCGTGCGTTTCCCTTCGATGTTCCGTTCGATACCGCTGAGGAGCGACTCATGAGAACCCAGTCCTTTTGCCGGAAGTCGGCCCGTCCGCAGCCGCTCGGCGCACGTCCCGCTCACGCGTTCATGTGCTGGCTGCGCGACGAATCGGCGGTGTCCGCGATCGAATACGCGCTGATCGCATCGCTCATCGCGATCGTGATCATCGGCGCGGTGCAGGTCGTCGGCACCAATCTGCAATCGGTGTTCAGCACCGTCGCTTCGGATGTGTGATCTCAAGCCCACCTGGATGCGCCAGTCCGGCACGCCGGCTGGCGTCACCGAAGCGGTTCATCGAACCATTGAATTAGACGCGAGGCCTTCCATGCTTTCCGCCCTGCCACCGCAACCGATCCCGCTGTGCGCGGCGCTGCTCGCAGTCGTCGCGGCCAGCATCGATCTGGCGAGCCGGCGCATTCCCAACCGACTGATCGCGCTGGGCCTCGTGGGCGCGCTCGTCGCGCAATGCGCGCTGCCCGGCCCGCACACCGGCTTCGTCGCGTGGCTCGCGGGCGCCGCCACCGGCGCCGGCCTGCTGCTGCCGTTCTATGTCGTGCGGGGAATGGCGGCGGGCGACGTGAAGCTGATGCTCGCGATCGGCGCGTGGGTCGGCCCGACGCTCGCGCTGCACATCGCGCTCGCGACGTTCGTCGTCGGCGGCGCATGGGCGCTCGCGGTCGTGGCCAAGCGCCGCCGCTTGCGCAAGCTGCTCGCGAACCTGCGCCACCTGTTCGCGGGCGCGGCGCTGCTGCGCGATCCGTCGGCCGCGCGCGCCGCACCCGGGATCGACTCGGTCGGGACGCTGCCATACGGCGTCGCGATCGCGATCGGCACGCTCGGCGTGCTGTTCGCGGCGGCGGCCTGACGCAACGCATGCTGACTCTCACTCAACGATTTGGAGCGACCATGAACCTGGATCAAGCAGAACCGCGACACGACGTGCAGATCGCCCATCTGCCGGAGCCGCCGTCGCTGCGCATGTACCGCGCAAGGCAGGCCGCGCGCTTGCCGGCCGCGCCGCGCACGCTCGCGGAAACCGGCCTGAACGAAGCCTTCGTCGCGGCGCTGTTGCTGAAATCGATGCTCGCGCACGGACGCTCGAGCCTGACCGAGCTCGTCGAGCGTCACTGTCTGCCGCCCGCCGCGCTCGACGAAGTGCTGACGTTCCTCGCGTGCGAGCGCCTGATCGAAGTCACGCACCGCGGCCTGTCCGACATCGACCTGACGCTGCGCCTGACCGACCTCGGCCGCGCGCTCGCGCTCGAGGAAAAGGCGCGCAACAGCTACTGCGGCCCGGCGCCCGTCACGCACGACGCGTATGTCGCGAGCGTCGCCGCGCACTCGGTGCGCCTTGTGACGATCTCGCGCGCCGACGCGCACGCGGCGTTCAGCGGCGTCGCGATCGAGCCGGCGATGCTCGACGCGGCGGCCGCGTCGATGAACGCGGGCCGGCCGCTCCTGATCTACGGCCCGGCGGGCAGCGGCAAGACCTATCTCGCCGAGCGCCTCGGCGCGCTGCTGCGCGGCAATGTGCCGATTCCGTACGCGATCCATGCGTCGGGCGAGATCATCAGGATTCACGATCCGCTCGTGCACGTCGACGCGCCGCGCGCGGCCGACGGCGCGAACGGCGACCGCCGCTGGCGCCTCTGCCGCCGGCCCGTCGTGCTCTCGGGCGGCGAGCTCACGCTCACCGAGCTCGACCTGCGCCGCGACGATTCGACGGGCTACTACCAGGCGCCGCCGCACGTGAAGGCGAACATGGGCCTCTACATCGTCGACGACCTCGGCCGCCAGCGCATCGCGCCGCGCGACCTGCTCAACCGCTGGCTGATGCCGCTCGATCGCAACATCGATCAGCTCACGTTCGTGAGCGGCGTGCGGCTCGAAATGCCGTTCGACGTGTGGCCCGTGTTCTCGAGCAACCTCACGCCCGCGCAGTTCAGCGACGACGCGTTCCTGCGGCGGCTCGGCTCGAAGCTGCACGTCGGGCCGCTGCCCGTCGAGCGCTACCGCGACGTGTACGACGCGAACTGCGCGGCGCTCGCGCTCAGCTCGGACCCATCGACGTTCGACTACCTGCTGCGACACCTGCACGAACCCGCACGGATGCCGTTTCTCGCGTGCTATCCGAGCGATCTGCTGCGGCTCGTCGCGGCGTCCGTGCGCTATCGCGGCGACGCGCCCGCGGTCACGCCACAGGCGCTGCATGAGGCGTGGCGCAGTTTCTTCGGCTCGGCGCCCGACGAACCGCCGTTCACCCCGCCGGATGCGGATCGCGATTGGTAGCGTCCGGCCCATTGGCTCTTGATACGACTAGCGAGGAGTACCGCCATGAAAAACAGTCGCGCATTCACGATGCTCGCCATCGCCATCCTGGCGGGGCTGGCCGCCGTCGCCTTCGCTTCGCGATGGCTCGTGCAGACCTCGAGCAGCGCCGTCACACCCGTCGCGGTCGCCGCGACCGACGTGAACCTCGGCGAGCCGCTCGGCCCGAACCAGTTGCGCATCGTCAACTGGCCGACGGCCAGCGTGCCGCCCGGCGCGTTCACCGATCTCAAGCCGCTCGAAGGCCGCGTCGTGCGCACGAGCCTTGCGCGCGGCGAGCCCGTGCTCGGCACGAAGCTCGCGCCCGTCGGCACGAAGGGCGGCCTGTCCGCCGTGATCGCCCCCGGGCACCGCGCGATCACCGTGCGCGTGAACGACGTGGTCGGCGTCGCGGGCTTCGCGCTGCCGGGCAACTACGTCGACGTGATCGTCAACACGCAGGAACAGTCGAAGGCCGATCCGCAGCAGAGCATCTCGAAGATCGTGCTCGAGAAGATCCTCGTGCTCGCCGTCGCGCAGCAGGTGAGCCGCGACGACACCGCGCCGAAGGTCGTCAACGCGGTCACGCTCGAAGTGTCGCCCGACCAGGCGGAGAAGCTCGATCTCGCGCGCAGCGTCGGCACGCTGTCGCTCGTGCTGCGCAACCAGATCGACAAGGACGCGCTGAACACCGGCGGCGCGACGAAGAACACGCTGCT
This sequence comes from Burkholderia sp. MSMB1588, assembly GCF_001546925.1. Taxonomy (NCBI): domain Bacteria; kingdom Pseudomonadati; phylum Pseudomonadota; class Betaproteobacteria; order Burkholderiales; family Burkholderiaceae; genus Burkholderia; species Burkholderia sp. MSMB1588. Next base: position 595,472 of record NZ_CM003770.1, read on the forward strand.
CGGCCAGCCGGCGGCCGTGCCAGCGAGCGTCGCGGCGCCCGCCGCGCAACCGCGTCCCGTGCGCATGCGCGTCGTCGCGCATGCGCGCGGCGCGGCCGGCCGCGACTGCGTCGGCGTGTTGTCCGGCGTGACGGGCAGCGTCGAATGTTTCTGACACAAGTGGCAAAGCACTGACGATGCCTGGCGTTTCCGCTGCCCGTTTGCGTTCCGGCAGCTTTGATAGTCAAACCCGGCGCACTGCGCCGGGCACTGGGGGACCACACGAAATGGACACCAAATCGCAACTTTCCCGGCCGACGCCGACGCGCTCGCGCGTCGTGCGCGGCGCGGCGCTCGCCGCCGCGTGCTGCGCCGGGCTCTTCACCGTCTTCGCCGCGGCCGCGCAGGACGCCGTCGAGAACGCCGCGATCGCGAAGGGCACGGCGGCGGCGCCGATGGCGATCGGTCGCGGGCCGATGCAGATGACGATCAGCATGGCGCCCGCGCCCGCCGCCGGCGCGGCGGCCGCAGCCGCCGCCGCGCCGCTGCGCGGCCCGAACTGCGTCGGCGAGATGCGCGAGTCGACGAACGTGAGCGTGCCGCTCGGCAAGTCGCTGCTCGTGCCGCTCGACGAACCGGTGCGCAACCGCACGATCGGCAACCCGGCGGTCGCGCAGGCGACGATGGTATCGCCGCGCACGCTCTATCTCGTCGGCATGTCGGTCGGTACGACGAACATGATCGTCCAGGGCAAGAGCGGCACGTGCCGGATCATCGACGTCGCGGTCGGCGCGGACGCGGACGGCCTGCAGACGTCGCTGCGGCAACTGATGCCGCGCGAGCGCGACATCCGCGTGTCGACCGCGGCGGACACGATCGTGCTCGCGGGCAACGTGTCGAGCGCGCAGGCCGCGCAGCAGGCGGTCGCGATCGCGAAGGCATACAGCGACCGCACGAACGCCGGCGCCGCCGGCAACGGCAACGGCAACGGCGGCGGCGGCTCGCGCGCCGACGTGCTGAACATGCTGACCGTCACGTCGCCGCAGCAGGTGATGCTCGAAGTGAAGGTCGCCGAGGTATCGAAGACGCTGATCAACCAGATGGGATCGGCCGTCAACATCCAGGGCGGCTTCGGCTCTTGGACGGGCGCGCTCATGACGAGCCTGCTCACGGGCGTCGGCAGCGGCATCGTGGCGAGCAAGTCGAACAAGCTGCCGCTCAGTGGGGCAATCGACGCACAGGACACCGACCAGCCGGTGAAGATCCTCGCCGAGCCGCGGCTCGTCACGATCAGCGGCCAGGAAGCGACGTTTCTCGCGGGCGGCAAGATCTTCATCCCGGTGCCGCAGAGCAGCGGCATCGGCACGAACACGATCACGCTGCAGGAAGAGGAATTCGGCGTCGGGCTGAAGTTCACGCCGACCGTGCTGTCGAACGGCCGGATCAGCCTGAAGGTCGCGCCCGAGGTGTCCGAGCTGTCGCCAACGGGCGTCACGCTGTCCGCGTCGAACGTGGGCAACGTGTCGATCCTGCCGCTCATCACGACGCGGCGCGCATCGACGACCGTGCAGATGAACGACGGCGAGACGTTCGCGATCGGCGGCCTCATCAAGGACAACGCGCAGGGCACGCTCAAGGCGCTGCCGGGCATCGGCGAGCTGCCGGTGCTCGGCGCGCTGTTCCGCAGCACGTCGTTCCAGCAGGACCGCACCGAGCTCGTGTTCATCATCACGCCGCATCTGGTGAAGCCGCTCGACACCGCCGACGTGCCGCTGCCGACCGACAGCTTCACGAAGCCGAACGAAGCCGACGTCTATGCGACGGGCAACATGGAAGGCCGTGGCGGGCTGCGTCAGCACGGCGCCGCGCCGGCGAACGCCGCGCCCGCGAATGCCCCCAAGAATGCCGCGCCGATGAGCGCCGCTCCGGCCGATGCCGCGCCTGCCGCTGTCGCCGCGCCGGCCAAGGACGCGCTGGCGAGCCCCGCGCCCGCCGCCGCACCCGCGCCCGCGCGCCCGTCGGCGACCGTGCAGGCGCCGCCGCTCGCACCGCCGTCCGCCGCCGCGACCGCGCAACGGCAAGGCGCGCGCGCGACTGCGCCGGACGCGGCGCGCGCCGGTCTCGCCGCGCCCGCGGCAGCCGCCGCGCCGCCTGCTCCCGCGGCGCTCGCGACGCCGGCCGCAGCCGGCTCGAACGCGAAGCATCAGGGCGCGCAGCCGCCGCAACAACTCGCCAACGCAAGCGCGATCGCGCAAGACTTCGATCGCTGAACCACATCGTCAAGGGGACGCTCATGAACCTCGATTACTTCACGCTGACGCGCCGCCTCGTGCTCGCCGCGTCGCTCGCCGCCTCGCTCGGCGGCTGCATGTCCAGCACGCCCGTCTGGGACGGCCGCTTCGGCGATTCGGTGCGCGCCGTGATGCACGCGCAGATCATCGATCCGCACGCGGCCGAGCACGCGCAGTCCGCGCCCGGCGTCGACGGGCGCGCGGCCGCCGCCGCGCTCGACAACTACGACAGGTCGTTCCAGCAGATCGAGCCCACGCCGAACGCGTTCGTGATCGGCGTCGGCGGCGGCAAGACGGGCGGCCAATAACCACCATTCGCTCAGGGAGACCGTCATGTCTCGCGTCACTTTCTCCTCAGGCGCCGCCCTTCACGGCGGGCGGCGCCGCCAGCGCGGCGTCGTGTCGATCCTCGTCGCGCTGATGCTCGCGGTGCTGATCGGCTTCGTCGGCCTCGCGCTGGATCTCGGCAAGCTCTACGTGACGCGCAGCGAGCTGCAGAACAGCGCGGACGCATGCGCGCTCGCCGCCGCGCGCGACCTGACGGGCGCAATCAACCTGTCCGTGCCAGAGGCGGCCGGCATCACCGCCGGCCATCTCAACTACGCGCTGTTCGAGCAGTTTCCGGTTCAGATGCTGACGAACTCGAGCGTCACGTTCAGCGATTCGCTCAGCAATCCGTTCCAGCCGAAGAGCTCGATCGCCTCGCCGTCGTCGATCAAGTACGTGAAGTGCACGACGTCGCGAACGGGCATCGTCAACTGGTTCATCCAGACGCTCAACCTGGTGCCGGGCGTGAGCGTCGCGAACGCGTCGGTGTCCGCGACGGCCGTCGCCACCGTCGGCGCCGCGCAGACCACCTGCGCGATCCCGGTGTTCATCTGCAAGGCCGGCACGCAGACGAGCCCGCCCGTCGCCGGCGCGACGTACAACATCGGCGACTGGCTCGCCGTGAAGACGGGCTCGCCGCCGTCGTTCGGCGCGGGCAACTTCGGCTGGTCGGCGCTCGACGGATCGAACAGCGCAGCGTCGATCAAGAGCGAGCTCACGGGCAACTACTGCGCGCTGCCCGCCACCGGCTCGCAGGTCGGCACGCCGGGCAACAAGGTCGCGGACAGCGCCGCATACAACACGCGCTTCGGCATCTATGCGAATCCGTACAAGGACCCGTCGTACGGCACGCCCGATTTCACCGGCTACGCATACGACGCGACCACGTGGCCCGCGCAGAACAACGCGTACTCGGATTTCGTGAGCAAGCGCCTGACGTTCACGAGCTACCAGGGCGACCATCTTTCCGGCATCACCACGAGCGGCACGTACAACGCGAGCTACTACCCGGCGGGCGCCGACCGGCGGCTCGCGCTCGCGCCCGAGGTCGACTGCACGGTGCTGCTGAGCGGCCACAGCGCGCCCGTGCTGTCGTGGGACTGCGTGCTGATGCTCGATCCGATGGGTTCCGGCGGCAGTGCGGGCCCGATCCATCTCGAGTACCGCGGCTCGTCAACGGCCGCCGGCAGCCCGTGCGCGACGCAAGGCACGCCCGGCAACGGCAGCTCGGTGGGCCCGCAAGTGCCCGTGCTGCTCCAATGAACCCGCAACCACAAGAGACGATCATGAACCGACTCTCATTCCGCTCCCGTCCGTCGCGGATGCGCGGCGCCGTCGCGGTGGAATTCGCGATCGTGATGATCCCGCTCGTGCTGCTCGCGACCGGCGTCGCGGAATTCGGCCGCGCGATCTATCAGTACGAGGCGTTGACGAAGGCGACGCGCGATGCGACGCGCTACCTGTCGACGTACCTGTCGACCGACCCTGCCTATCCGGTCGCGCAGGCGCAGTGCCTTGCCGTCTACGGCAGCACGACCTGCGGCTCGACGGGCAGCGAGCTCGCGCCGGGCCTCGCGACGTCGATGGTCATCGTGTGCGACGCGTCGCACACGACGAACTGCAGCGACTCGTCCGATCCGGCGCAGTTCGCGAGCGTGCCGACCTACGACACGAACAACGGCTCGCCCGACCCGGCAAGCCTCGCGGGCAGCATGAATCTCGTCGAGGTGAAGATCAAGGGCTATCGGTACCAGCCGATCCCCGTGTTTCCGGGGCTGCCGGCCTTGACCTTCGGCAACATCGTCACCGTGATGAGGCAGGTGTCATGAACGCGCGCCCCTTCTCCCTCATTCGGCGCCGGGCGCAGCGCGGCGCGGCGGCTGTCGAGTTCGCGCTCGTCGCCGCGATTCTCTGCACGATCCTGATCGGCATCTGCGAGTTCGGCCGCGTGCTGTTCTACTGGAACACCGCGAGCGAGGCGGTGCGGCTCGGCGCGCGCACGGCGACCGTCTGCGACGCCGACGCGTCCGTCGTGAAGACCCGCATCAGCCAGTTGATGCCGCTCATCGGCAACGCGAACGTGAGCCTCGCGTACACGCCCGCCGGCTGCGATTCCGACGCGGCGACGGCGCGCAGCACCTGCACGTTCGTCACCGTGTCGGTCACGAACGTGACGGTCAGGACGCTGATTCCGTTCGTGCCGCTCACGCTCTCGATGCCGCCCTTCGTCACCACGCTGCCCCGCGAAAGTCTCTCGACGTCGACGGGCGGCTCGGTCTGTCAATGAACCCCTACACGAGATCAACGACCATGATCAACATCCTCGTCGCTTCCGAAGACGCATCGCGGCTCGCGCATCTCGCGCGGCTCGTCGCCGACGCCGGCCGCTATCGCATCACGCGCACGGTCGGCCGCGCCGCGCAGATCGTGCAGCGCACGGACGGGCTCGACGCCTTCGACATCCTGATGATCGACGGCGTCGCGCTCGACGCCGCCGAGCTCGCCGCGATCGAAAAGCTGAGCCGCCTGCATCCGGGGCTCACGTGCATGCTCGTGACGACCGACGCGTCGTCGCAGACGCTGCTCGACGCGATGCGCGCCGGCGTGCGCGACGTGCTGCACTGGCCGGTCGAGCCGCGCGCGCTCGACGACGCGTTCAAGCGCGCGGCCGCGCAGTGCACGCAGCGCAATACGCCCGACACGCGGATCGTGTCGTTCATGTCGTGCAAGGGCGGCGCGGGCACGAGCTTCATCGCGGGGAACGTCGCGTACGAAATCGCCGAATGCTCGAAGCGCCGCACGCTGCTGATCGACCTGAACCAGCAGTTCGCAGACGCCGCGTTCCTCGTCAGCGACCAGACGCCGCCGTCGAGCATCGCGCAGCTCTGCGGGCAGCTCGAAAGAATGGACGGCGCGTTTCTCGACGCGAGCGTCGTGCGCGTGACGGATTCGTTCCACGTGCTCGCGGGCGCGGGCGATCCGGTCAAGGCCGCCGACATCCGCGAGGATGCGCTCGAATGGATTCTCGGCGTTGCCTTGCCGCGCTACGACTTCGTGATCTTCGAGCTCGGCGTCAGCCTGAACGCGGTGTCGATGGTCGCGCTCGACCGCAGCGACCACATCGAAGTCGTGCTGCAGCCGAGCATGCCGCATGTGCGTGCGGCGCGCCGCCTGCAGGAGCTGCTCGTGTCGCTCGGCTGCCCGCTCGATCGCATCCAGCTCGTGCTGAACCGGCAGACGCGCACGTCCGAGCGCGCGCGCGCGGCGCTCGAAGAAGTGCTGAGCATGCGCGCGGCGCACGTGATTCCCGACGATCCCGCCGCGGTCGGCGAGGCCGTCGACCAGGGCGTCCCGCTTTCGCGGCTCGCGCGCGGCTGCGGCGTCGCACGCAGCCTGCAGGCGTTCGCCAAGCAGCTCGTCGAAGGCGAGCAGCGCCCGCAGCGAGACAGCGAGCGCGACGCGCCGCTCTTCGCCCGGCTCTTCACCCGCGGCGCGGCCCCCAAACTCAAATCGATGTAACCCCCGTTCGAGGAGACCATCATGTCATTGCGAGACCAGATGTCCACGCGGCGCGCGCAACCGCTCATGTCCCGAAGCGACGCCATCGGCGCGGCAACCGCGATGGCGCGCGAAGCGTATCAGAAGCTGCGCCGCCAGATGCACGGCGCGGTGCTCGAGCGCGTCGAGCTCGAACGCCTGTCGCGGCTGCCCGCCGAGCAGGTGCGCAACGAGATCTCGACGCTGATCGCGCGCATTCTCGACGAAGAGAAGCTGCTCGCGAACGACCTCGAACGCCGCCAGCTCACGGTCGACATCTACGACGAAATGTTCGGCTTCGGCCCGCTCGAATCGCTGCTGCGCGACCCGACCGTGTCGGACATCCTCGTGAACACGGCGAGCGCCGTCTATGTCGAGCGGTACGGCCGGCTCGAGCTGACCGACGTCACGTTCTACGACGACGCGCACCTGATGAAGGTGATCGAGAAGATCGTGTCGCGCGTCGGCCGGCGCATCGACGAATCGAGCCCGATGGTCGACGCGCGCCTGCCCGACGGCTCGCGCGTGAACGCGATCATCCCGCCGTCCGCGATCGACGGCCCGCTGATGTCGATCCGCCGCTTCGCGGTCAATCCGCTGAAGATGGACGACCTCGTCAACTACCAGACGCTGACGCCGCCGATGGCGCAACTGCTCGAAGCGCTCGCGCGCGCGAAGGTCAACGTGCTCGTATCGGGCGGCACCGGCAGCGGCAAGACGACGCTCCTGAACATCCTGTCCGGCTACATTCCGGACGACGAACGGATCGTGACGATCGAGGACGCGGCCGAGCTGCAATTGCAGCAGCATCACGTGCTGCGGCTCGAAACGCGCCCGCCGAACATCGAGGGCAAGGGCGAGATCACGCAGCGCACGCTCGTGCGCAACGCGCTGCGCATGCGCCCCGACCGCATCATCCTCGGCGAAGTGCGCGGCGCCGAGGCGCTCGACATGCTGAACGCGATGAACACCGGCCACGAAGGCTCGCTCGCGACGATCCACGCGAACACGGCGCGCGACGCGCTGACCCGGCTCGAAAACATGATCGGCGTCTCGGGCCTCTCGCTGCCGCCGAAGACGATGCGCCAGCAGATCAGCTCGGCGCTCTCCGTCGTCGTGCAGACCACGCGCCTCACGGACGGCAAGCGCAGGATCGTCAGCATCCAGGAGCTGACCGGCATGGAAGGGGAGATCATCAACATGCAGGAGATCTTCACGTTCAAGCGCACCGGTCTCGACGCGAACGGCAACGTGCTCGGCTACTTCACCGCGACGGGCGTGCGGCCGAAGTTCGCCGAACGTCTGAGCGCGTTCGGCATCCAGTTGCCCGACGCGATGTACGACCCCGCGCGCCGCTTCGAAGTGGCATAAGCCCGCGCTGCATGAAGGAGCCCGTCATGGACCCGATTTTCTACGGTTTCGTCCTGCTGCTGTTCGTCGCCGTGGTGCTGGCGTTCGAAGGCGTCTATCAATGGTGGAACGCCCGCCACGGGCCGGCCGCGCGGCGCATCGAGGCCCGCATCCGCGCGATGTCGGCGGGCGGCCAGGTGCAGAAGGAACGGCTGTCGATCCTCAAGGAGCGGATGCTCAACGACGCGAAGCCGTTCGACCGCCTGCTGATGCGCATGCCGCGCGTGCAGACGCTCGACCTGCTGATCGAGCAGTCGGGCCTCACGTGGTCGGTCGTGAAGCTCGCGTGGATCTCGCTCGCGATTCCGTTCGCCGCGTTCGTCGCGCTCAGCTTCGCGCCGCTGCCGCTGTGGGTCGCGGCAGTGGCTTCCGTCGCGACGATATGCCTGCCGACACTGTTCGTGTTGCACTGCCGGACACGCCGCCTGCGCAAGCTCGAACGGCAGTTGCCGGACACCTGCGACACGATCGCGCGCGCACTGCGCGCCGGCCACGCGTTCTCGAGCGCGATCTCGATGGTGGGCGGCGAGTTCGCCGAGCCGATGGGCGGCGAGTTCCGGATCACGTTCGATGAGATCAACTACGGCGTGCCGCTGCAGGAGGCGCTGCTGAATCTCGCGACGCGCGTGCCGGTGCCCGATCTGCGCTACTTCGTGATCGCGGTGCTGATCCAGCGCGAAACGGGCGGCAATCTCGCCGAGCTGCTCGACGGCATCGCGCTCCTGATCCGCGAGCGCTTCAAGCTGTTCGACAAGGTCCGCGTGCTGTCGGCGGAAGGCAAGCTGTCCGCGCTGATCCTGACGCTGCTGCCGTTCGGCACGGCGGGACTGCTGTCGGTCATGAATCCCGACTTCATCGCGGTGCTCTGGCAGGACCCGGCCGGCATCCTGCTCGTCGGGATGACGATCGCGTCGATGGCGTTCGGCATCCTGTGGATGCGGCACATCATCCGCATTCGCGTGTGAAGCGGCGCGCCACGCATCCGGCCATCATTCGTTGAACGACATTCGGGGACTGTCATGGAAAACCTCAACGTCATGCATATCCTGCTGCTGCTCGGCCTGTTCGCGATCGTCGTCGCGGGCGTGATGGCCACGTGGCTCGCATTCGCGCCGCGCGGCCTCGCGCGGCGGCTCGCGCAGATCGGCGGCGGCGGCGCCGGCGCGGTTGCGGCGGGCGACAGTCCGGCGCCGCCGGCCGTCTGGGTCGAGAAGCTCGCCGAGATCTCGCAGCCGATCTCGAGGCTGTCGCTGCCGAAGTCCGGCTGGGAGAACTCGCCGCTGCGGCTGCGCCTCATCAACGCCGGCTGGCGCTCGCCTGGCGCCGCGCACCTGTACTTCGCCGCGAAGACCGTGCTCGCGCTCACGCTGCCCGCGGTCGCGATGCCGTTCATGATCGGCACCGCGCTCGGCGACAACCCATACGCGGTATCGGCGATGGTCTTGCTGATCGGCGGGTTCGGCTTCTATCTGCCGAACGCGATGCTGTCGCGCCACATCCGGTTGCGGCAGCGCAAGATCATCGAGGATTTTCCGGACGCGCTCGATCTGCTGACCGTGTGCGTCGAAGCGGGGCTCGGCCTCGACGCGGCGCTGACGAAGGTCGCCGACGAGCTGCGGCTGCGCAGCCCGATCGTCGCGGACGAGCTCGGGCTGATGCTGCTCGAGATACGCTCCGGCTTCGCGAAGGACGCCGCGCTGCGCAACCTCGCGCTGCGCACGGGCGCCGAAGACGTCGACGCGTTCTGCGCGATGCTGATCCAGGCGGACCGCTTCGGGACGAGCATCGGCGCGTCGCTGCGCGTGCTGTCCGACACGCTGCGCACGCAGCGGCGGATGCGCGCCGAGGAGCGCGCGGCGAAGATCGCGCTGAAGCTGCTGTTTCCGCTGATCTTCTGCATCTTTCCCGCGCTGCTGACGGTGCTGCTCGGGCCCGCGTTCATCCACATCTACCGGACGCTGCTGCCGACGATGGCGGGCGGCTGAGCAACGCCCGCGGCGGCGTCGGGCGGCTTTTTCCGCCGTGCCGCCGGCGCCGCCCGGCGGTCAGCCCGCCGCGCCGACAACAAGAAGTCCAAAGCAGCGCGGCGGGTGGGGCGTCGATTGCCGCTCCTCCCGCCGCGTGCGGCGACGATGCGCCCGCTCGCCGCACGCTTCGCGGTCATTCCGTCATCCCGACATGCCGACATCCCGAAGTCCTGATAGAAACGCGCCGCGTACCCGTCCGGCTTAGGGCCCGTCCACGCCCAGGAGAGGCCCTAAGCCGGCTTGCTCGCGAGATCGGGCACGGAGCCGTCGCGCTTGAGCGTCGCGAGCACGATGCCTGAATTCGTCGACATCACGCCGGGGCGGCACGCATCGAGCAGGGCCGCCCCGCGCTGCGTCAGGCCGGATCGAGGCTCGTTTCGTTGACGGCCGCGCGCAGCGCGATCATCGCGGTGCGCGCGCCGTCCGCGTCGCGGCCGTCGATCGCCGCGACGAGCTTCGCCGCCGCGTCGCGGATCGCTTCGTTGCGCTCCTGCAGCATCGCCGCGTCGAGGTCGATCGCCATCACGCCCGCGCGGGCGACTTCGGCCATCTGCCGGATGAACTGATTGCGGCTCGCCTCGACGATCGACGCATGCAGCAGCTCGAGCGCGCGGCGCAACGCGTCGGGCTCGACCGCGTCGTGCAGCGCCGCATGCGCGGCGCGCACCGCACGGCGCTGCGTCTCGTCCGAATGCACGGCCACCTGCGCGGCCGCCTCCGGCTCGATCAGGTCGCACATCGCGGCGACGTCGAGCAGGAAGTCCGTGTCCGACGCGATCCGCATCCGCCACTGCATCACGTGATCGTCGAAGAGCCGCCATTCGCTGCGCGGCGTGAGGCGCGTGCCCGCTTTCGTCCGCGCATGCAGCATCCGCCGCGCGGTCAGCATGCGCGTGACCTCGCGCATCACCGAGCGCGGCACGCCGAGCTCGCGCGCGAGCACGTCCTGCGGCGGCAGCAGGCCGGACGTGTATTCGCCGTCGACGATGCGCGTGACGAGCTCGTCGAGCACGCGCTGCACGCGCGGGGACGCCTTCAGCGAGCGGCGCTCGGCCGCGTCGCCGAACGGTCTTGCCGGCGTGCGCGCCGGGTTCAGGAGATGGTTGCTATCTAAGGAGTTCATCGTACTCATCCATGTGCGCAATGGGGTCCTTCGCTGAAAACGGAAGGCGCGACGACGTGAACGCATCCGCAACGCGACAAAGGCATGCGAAAGCGGGATCGGCTGCGGCGCTCGCTGCCTCGGGAATAAAAAGCGCGACCGGAGCGTGTTCCGATCGCAAGGCCACTGCCGCTGACAACCGGGCCACCAGGCGGCAGATGGAGCACGACGCACGCAGTGCGCGTCGTGACAATCGAACCGATGCGGCCGGATGGGGCGCCGGCCGCGAAAGCGCGAAGCTCGGGCGAGCGGCGCGCGCGCACCGCGTCCGGGCGCTCGCCGCGCCCGGACGCCTGCCTCGTGAAACGCAACGCGCCGCGCCGTCGCGGCGGCACGCGCGCGACGAGGCATGGACGTTGCCGTACAATGCCGACAACCATGATGGGGGCTTCGCTGAAAGTCTTCCGTGGTCAGGCCGCAGCAGGTATTGGCGCACCTTGCGCGGCTGCTCGCCTCAATGCATCCGTCCTATATCCGCATCTCTCCCGTGATCCCGTCCGCATGCGGCGCGCGCCGCCCGCCGCAGCCGAAGAACGGCGCGCCGCAAGGGCTCGTGCGCATTCCGTCGGCAAGCGACGTCCAGCGCAGGTCGGCCGGGTCGGCGGCCATCCAGCCGCCCGCTTTCGCGATCAGCACGCAATCTGCGATCGCATCGAAATCCGCCCGAAAATGAACGGAACTCTTGTTGACCAGGATCTTCATCGTCTCGGGCGCGACGCCCGCGATCCGATAGAAGCTCCGGTCGGACATCTGCACGCGCGCCGACGTGACGACGACGCGCACGTCGGCGATCCGCAGGCACGCGGTCGGGCCGAGCTCGAACGTCGCGCCCTTGAGCATCGGGCCGTCGCAGTGGCAGCGGCCGTTCGACAGCGACTCGACGCGAAACGTCCCGGTAAACGGCAGCCCGCTGTCCGCGCCGAGCGTGACCTCGACCGACGCGCCTGGCCCCGCCGCGTGCGCCGCGCACGCGGCCGCCGGATCGAAGAAGAGCCCGAGCGCCGCGTCCGGCGCGCGGTGCCTGACGAGCGCATGCAACAGCCCCGTCGTGTTCGAGCCGCCGCCCGCGCCCGGGTTGTCCTGCGTGTCGGCGATCACGACCGGCTTGCGCGCGCGGCGCGCGATCCGGATCGCCTCGGCCACCGCGTCGTCCGCCGACATGAAGCGCACCGTCCACTCCGCCTCGGTCGACACGACGTGCTCGTACAGCGCGTCGACCGCGCGCGCGAGCTGGACAGGGTCCGCGCCGTAGCCCCAGATCGTCGGCCCGCATTCGGAGAAGTCCGCGGCCGGAAAGCCCGGCGCGAACGACAGCGACCGCACGCTGCCCGTCTCCAGCCGCGCGAGCAGCCGGAACAGGCTCTTCGACGGCTCGAGCGACGTGCACATCGCGTTGACCGGAATCAGGAACGGCACGCGCCGCGCGCTGCGAAAATGGCGATGGCGGCCGCGCCTGCCGAGCAGCGCGTCGAGCAGCGCGACCGCGCGGCGCCCGGTGTCCGCCATGTCGACATGCGGATACGTGCGGTACGTGACGAGGCCGTCCGCGCTGTCGAGCATCTGCTGCGTGACGTTCGCGTGCAGATCGAGCGACGCGACGATCGGCACGCGCGCGCCCACTGTCTCGCGCAGCCGGCGCAGCAGCTCGCCTTCGCCGTCGTCATGGCGCTCGGTCGCCATTGCGCCGTGCAGGTCGACGTAGATGCCGTCGGCATCGCGCCGCTTCGCGGCGTCGACGATCTCGCCCGCGATCCGCTCGAACGCAACCGTTTCGACGCGGCCCGACGGCGTCGCGTCGGCCCAGATGGCGGGCAGCGCGACGTGGCCGGCATCGTCGAGCGCCGCGAGCGCGCCCGCGACGGGCAGGTTCATGCGCTTGAGCCGGCCGATCTCGGCGCCGCGCGACAGCGGATAGCGGCCGCCGTCCGCCGCGAAGCTCGCGTAGGTCGCCTTGCTCGGTGCGAACGTGTTGGACTCGTGCCGGAACCCGGCAACCAGAATCTTCATGACGCGGCGGCGCTCCACTGGTTCGCGTCGACGCGGTTCGCGAGCAGCACGATCGCGCCCGCGACGAACAGCGCGGCCATCACCATCAGCCCGGCCTGCAGGCTGCCCGTTGCGGTCTTGATCCAGCCGATGACCGTCGGGCTCACGAAGCCGCCGAACAGGCCGATCGAATTGATGAGCGCGATGCCGCCCGCGGCGACGTCGCCCCTCAGGTAAGCGACGGGAATCGCCCAGAACACCGCGTACGACGCATACATCAGCGCGGTCGCCGCGACGAGCGCGACCATCGCGACGACGAACCGGTCGCCCGCGAGCACGTTGCCCGCCAGCGCGGCCGCGCTCAGCAGCAGCGCGATCGCGCTGTGCCGGCGCCGCTCGCGGCGCTTGTCGGACAGCCGGCCGATCACCAGCATCGCGACGATCGCCGCGAGATACGGCAGCGCGGTCAGCGCGCCGATGTGCAGCAGGTTCTCCACGCCCGCGCCGCGCAAGAGCGTCGGCAGCCAGAAGCTGATCGCGTAGAGACCGCAGATGATCGCGAAATAGGAAAACGCCATCGCATGGATTCGTGGATCTTTCAGGACCTCGCGAAACGCCGTGTGCCGGCTCGCCGCGCACGGCGCCGAAGCGAGTTCGCACAGCAGGATCGCCCTCTCGTTCTCGCTCAGCCACTTCGCGTCGGCCGGCCGCTCGCTCAGCGTGAAGAACAGCACGACGCCGAGCAGCACGGCGGGCAATCCTTCGAGCAAAAACAGCCACTGCCAGCCGGCCAGACCGTGCGCGCCCGCGAGCTGCGTCATGACGAGCATCGACACCGGCCCGCCGATCACCGCGCCGACGGGCCCCGCGCACAGCAGCATCGCCGTCGCGCGCGCCATGCGCGCCTGCGGGTACCAGCGGGTCAGACAGAACAGCATGCCGGGGGCGAAGCCCGCCTCGAACACGCCGAGCAGAAAACGCAAAACGTAGAACGTCGTCACGTCGGTGGCGAACATCGTCGCGATCGACGTCAAACCCCACAACACCATGATGCGGCTCAGCGTGAGCCGCGCGCCGACACGGGTCAGCCGCAGATTGCTCGGCACCTCGAACGCGATGTAGCCGAGAAAGAAGATTCCGGCGCCGAGGCCGTACACGGCCTCGCTCCATCCGAGGTCCGTCTGCATCGCGAGCTTCGCGAAACTGATGTTGACGCGATCGATATAGGCCGTGACGTAACAGACTGCAAGAAACCCGAGGATGCGGATGTCGACCTTTCGATAGATTCGCGAGCGCGCGTTTCCGGATGCGTTCTGTTCTCTCATATGGCCCGTATTGGAATCTGCCTGCGCGTACTCCTGCGCTCATTTATCGTGGCCATTATCTCCATACTGTATGATCCCAGTGACAGCAACTTTGGTGTACAGCCGTTGCTTTGCAAGGCAACAAGCGTATGGATCAATCGTTTCAGGTCAACCTCAACCGTCTTCGCTATTTCCACGCGATCCTCGAGCACGGATCGATCCGCGCGGCGGCGGAACGGCTGAACACCGCGCCCTCCGTCGTCAGCCGGCAATTGCAGTTGCTCGAGAGCGAAATCGGCGCGCCGCTGTTCGAGCGCCGCCAGCACGGCATGATCGCGACCGAAGCCGCCGCTCTCCTCGTCGAATACACGCACGCGTGCCGAATCGGACTAGAGCAGTTCCACGAATCGCTGCACGGCGAATTGCGCGGGCGCGTCGAAATCGCGCTGACGGTCGGCTATGTCGAAGACCTGATGGATTCCGTCATCACCCGTTTTTTACATCGACATCCGCACGTATCGGTCGCATTGAACGTGCGCTCCGCGGACGACGTCGTAGATGACGTATTACGCAAACGTGCGCATATCGGCCTCACGTACAATCCTTCGTTGCCGCCGGAAATTCGCGAATGCTTGAGCGTCGCGCATCCGACGTTTCTCGCGGTCGCGCCCGATCATCCGCTCGTGAAGCGCGGCGAGCCGCTCGAATTGCGCGATGCGGTGCGCTATCCGCTCGCGCTGATGCCTGCGCCGTATTACGGCGTCGGGCAGATTGTGCATACCGTCGCGCACGCGGAGAACATTCCGCTTGCGCCGCGGCTCGTCACGAACTCGGTGCCCGCGATGCGGCGTTTCGTGCGTTCGGGCAACGGCGTCGCGTTTCTCACGCATCTGTTGATCGAAGACGATGTCCAACGCGGCGAGATCGTCGCGCTGCGCATGCGCAACCCGCTGTTCAACTTGCCTTGCGGCAAGGTGCTCGTTCACAACGAGCGCGCGTTGCCGCGCGCGGCGAACGAGATCCTCGCGCGCATCGTGCGGGATTTGCCGTCGTTCAAGTCTTGACGCGGCGCGGCGCCCGCGCGGCGCGTTTCCGGCTGACGGCGTTGCGCATCGCGCTTTCACATGCCGGGCGGCGTCGTCCGCCCGCCGGCGCGCGGCGTCGTCCAGATCCGACGCGCTGAGCGACGGACTCTTGCGCACCTCGACCGTCGGGCTGACGTCAGGGGGCAACGCCGTCTTCTTCTTTTTGGCCTCCTTCGCTTCCTCCGATTCGATCTTCTGCACCTTCGCGTGCATCCAGCGGATGCGCGGCGCGGCACTGTCCAGCTCGATGCAGTCGGCCCACTCGACGGTCGAATCGTCGCAGATCAGCGCCGAATCGGGATGGGCGAGATCATCTTCGGTCTCGATGACGTGAAAGCAGCTCTGCGCCTGAAACGATGTCGAGAGTCTCTGCGTCTCGCCTTTCTCCGAATGCACGTCGCCGAGCGCGCTGATGCCGCGAAAAATGCCCGCGAGCTGCCGGGTCGCGAGCGTCAGGTTGTCGCTTCTGTAAGCGCCCTCCGAACAGTCGTCGATCGCCTCGGCGAACGCGCGCCGCTCGATCAGCACGCTCGACGGCGTCTTGTCGAGCAGGCGCGCGATCGGCTGCGCGAATTGCGAGAGAAACGCCGAAGACATTTGAGCCGCCGTGCGGCACCGCGAGCGTCATCGCGCCGGCGATGGTCCGATGCAGGCCGAGACTCGACGTCGTCGCGCCGACGTCGTACGCGTCGATCGTCTTGCGCCGGATCTCGCCGCGCTATGCCGCCATCATCCGCATGCTCATGCGCTCGATGCGCGCCGCGTCGGGCTGCACGAACGGCTCGACGAACGCCTGCGGCCCGATTTCGACGCACCGCTCGCGCAAGCCGTGGTCGAGCGGATCGTCCGCCAGTTCGCGATAGACGTACAGGTAAGCGTCGACTTCGCCGTTGCCGACGGGTTGCAGATTCAATTCCAGAAGCAGCACGTGCGCGAAGCGCGCTTCCGCCACGTCCGCTTCAGGCGCGAGGAGCGGGGATCGGAGAAACGATCGCGTGAGCGACGACAGCGTCGCGCTGACCGTGACGCCGTCGATTTGCAGATCGGGGCGTTTCTGGCAGACGCAGCGCACGCGACGTAAGCGCCAGGATGGACGAAGCGGATATTTACGTCACGGATGCTTGTTTAAATCGCGCGCCGAGACGGACATTCGACTCGGCGAAATCAACAACGCACGCGATTGGCCCGATTTTCAATACGATTTGTGCAAATGCCGGCGCAAGCCATATATTGAAAAGTCGGCTCGCCGGTTCGATTCGAGGCCGCCCGTCACGAAGGAGCACGCGATGCGGATATTCGATGCGATCGCCCTGCTGTTCTCGCGCGCCGCCGGCAGGCGCACGCGCTCCGCTCATTCCGCCTTCGCGCACGCGGCGCGCGGCGCGTGTCCGTCGCGCCGCGTGCGCGAAGGCCGGGCGCACGGCGCGCCCCCCCGGCATCCGACGCCGGCTTCGCGCACGCGCGAGCCGTTCGAGATCCGGCGGCCCGAACGGTTCGGCGTCGGCGACGTCGAGCCCGGTTCGTCGAACGCGCCCGAAGCGGGCGGCATCAAGCTGTGAGCGCGCGATGGCCACCCGCAAGACACCCGCCCGCAAGCAGGCCCCGCGCGAGACCGCGCACCGCCCGCCCGCGTCCGGCCGCAAGCGCGCCCGCGCCGCGCAGGAAAAGTCCGGCCGCTACTGGTCGAGCGACGTGACGGAGCACAGCCACGCGCTCGATCTCGAACCCGACGTCTTCAAGTCCGACGACCCCGAAGCGATCGCGCAATCGCTGAAGCGCTCCGCGCTCGACAGCACGCGACGCAAGGCGAATCCGTTCCAGTCGGCAATGTCGATGCTCAATTTCTACATGAACCGCGCGGGCCGGAATCTTACGAAAACGCGCCGGACGACGCTCGAGCGCGCGAAGAAGAAGCTGCGCGAAGCATTCGGCCGCAAACCCTGACGCGCGCCGCCCGCGCGTTCGCCGCAGGTTCAAGGCGGCGCGCGGCGGCGCAATTCCGCGGGCGGGATCTTCATCGCCTGCCGGTACTTCGTGACGGTGCGGCGCGCAAGCACGATCCCGCGCCCCGCGAGACGCTGCGCGAGCGCGACGTCCGACAGCGGATCGACCGCCTGCTCGGCCGCGATCATGTCGCGGATCAGCACCTTCGCGGCGGCGGCCGAGCACGCGCCCTTGCCCGCCGCCTCGAGCTTGCGCGGAAAGAAGTGCTTGAACTCGAACGTGCCGTGCGGCGTCGCCATGTACTTGTTGCCGGTCGCGCGCGAGATCGTCGATTCGTGCAGGCCGAGCTCGTCGGCGATGTCGCGCAGCACGAGCGGCTTCAGCGCGATCTCGCCGTAGCGGAAGAAATCGCGCTGGCGCGCGACGATGCACTCGCCGACGCGGCGGATCGTGTCGAAGCGCTTCCGCGCGTTGCGGATCAGCCAGCGCGCTTCCTGCAGTTGCTGGCCGAGCGGCGACTGATTCGAGCCGCTCGATTGCGCGAACAGCTCCGCATAGCGGCGATGAATCCGCGCGCGCGGCATCACGGCCGGGTTGATCGTGACGATCCATTCGTTGCGCACCTGCCGCACGATCACGTCGGGGACGACGTAGTTGCCCGCCGCGCTGCCGTACTGGTTGCCGGGGCGCGGATCGAGCCGCCGCACGAGCGCGCATGCGATGTGCAGCGTGCGCGTGTCGCAGCCGATGCGGCGCTGCATCTCGGCCGTCTCGCGGCGCGCGAGACGCTCGAGATGATGCGCGGCCATCTCCTTCGCGCATTCGACGCCTGGCGTGCCCGCGGGCATCGCATCAAGTTGCAGCAGCAGGCATTCGGACAGCGAGCGCGCACCGATGCCCGGCTGATCGAGCGACTGCACGAGCCGCAGCGCGACGAGCAGTTCCTGCTCGGCCGGATGCAGCAGCGGGTCGGCCGCCGCCGCGAGCTCGGGCAGCGCCTGGCGCAGATAGCCGTCGTCGTCGAGCGCGTCGATGATCATCCGCGCAAGCGTGCGGTCGCGCCGGGTCAACTGGCAGAGACGCAGCGCGTCGTGCAGGTGCTCGCGCAGCGTCGGCTCGGCCGTCATCCAGTCGCCGGGCTCGAGATCCGACGCGTCGTCGGCGCGCCGGTTCGAGCCGCGCGCCGACAGCTCGGCCGTCAGCGGCACGTCCTGCCCGACGACTGGCGGCGACGCGTCGCTCGCGAGCGCGCCGTCTTCGCCGTCGGCGTAGCCGTCGTCCGCCCGCGCGTCCGCTTCGGCGGCGGGCGTCTCGCCCGGCTTGGCCGCAGCCTCGGCGGTATCGTCGTCGGGCGCTTGCACGTCTTCGAGAAACGGATTGGTATCGAGCGCCTGACGCAACTCCTGCTGGAATTCGAGCGAAGAAAGCTGGAGCAGGCGCAGCGACTGCTGCAAGCGCGGCGTGAGCGCCAGGTGTTGACGCATTTGCAACGCGAGCGTGGCGGGCATGCGGAACTCCCTTGCAGGTGGACGTGGATGCCCGGGTCTCCGCAACTTCCATACCCATTTCGCGTGCGTTGTGCGAACGGGTTTTCGCCACGGGCATGCGGCCGCGCGGACGCGCCGGCCGGCGCTTTTTACAAACGCGTGCGCAAGTTTTGGACCGCGGCGCGCGCGGCCGCGATCCGGGCCGCGATCCGGGCCGTATTCGGGTCGCAGCCGGATTGCATGGGGACCGCATCGGGGCCGCGATCGATGCGGTCGGCTTCGCCGCATGCCGGCGATTGCCGCGTCGACGCCAACGCGTCCGCGTAGATATTGCCTTTCGCCACAAAAATTCCATGCATTCGCGCCGCCGCGTGCGCCGCCGCATCGACGGGCATGGGCGTTGCTGTCTGCGGGCACCCCGTCGCGCGAGGCGCGGGCACGGCGACCGAGCCTGTTTTCGCCGAACCCATCGACACGTCAACTTCACCCACGGCGGCGGCGCGACGCGCCAGCAATACCCGCACCGGACGCTGCGAAACGCGCCGCGCCGCGTCGGCCGACCGATACAGAGAGGGAGTCATGAAACCGATTCGAACCGTTGCGGCGCTGATCTCGGCCGTCGCGCTCGTCGCCGCGTGCGGCGGCGACGACACGGGCACCGAGCTCGGCATCTCGAATCCGCAGGCGCGCTTCATCAACGCCGTTCCCGCCGGCCCCAACCTCGACTATTTCCTGAATGCGCAGGCCAATGCGACCAACATCGCGTACAAGGGCGTCACGCGCTACCGCTCGGTCGGCAGCGGATCGCAGACCGCAAGCTACAACGTGACCGGCACGAGCGTGACGATCGCGTCGCATACGTTCAATGCGGCGAACGGCCACCATTACACGACGATCGCGATTCCGAGCACATCCACGCCGATCTCGGTGATCGACGATCCGTTCGCGAAGGGCCTGCTGTCCGATCAGGCGCGCGTGCGCAGCTTCAATGCATCGCCGAATGCGCCGAACGTCGACATCTACGTCGTGCCGCCGGGCACGAACATCGCCGCGCAAAGCCCGACGCTCGCGGGCGCCGCGTATCAGAACGCCGTGCCGGCGTCGGGGCAGGACTCGATCTATCTGTCGGGCGGCACGTACCAGGTGATCGTCACGCTGCCGGGCACGAAGACGCCGATCCTCACGACGCCGCCCGTCAGCATCGCGAACAACGCGGACTGGCTGCTGCTGACGATCCCGGCGGGCGGCGTCGCGGACGTCACGCCGAACGACATCCACGTGCTCGTCGCGCAGGGCAACGACGCGGATACGGCGGCGCAGGAGCTGGGTCCGCAATAGTAGAGCGGTAGAGCGCCGCGCGATGCCGCCGTGACGCCGTGACGCTCAGGTCGAACGCTCGAAGCTGAACTTGTGCTCGGTGCGCGCGCCCAGCGTGTGCTCGACGTCGACGGTGCCTCGATAGACGACACGCCAGCCTTCGCGCGGCTTAACCTCCGGCTGGCAGCCGTGCGGGCGGCTCTCGATGCCGGCGAGCCCGTCGTCGGGCGTATCGACGGCCTCGTCGAGCGACGCGTTCGAGTAGATCACGTTGTCGTGCCACTCGGACGCCCCCGTGCGCGCCTCGGGGCCCTTGCCGTCGACGTCGACGGTGTTGTCGGTCGCGGCCATGTTCGCGTTGTCGAGCGTGACGATGCGGCTCGCCGCGCGCCGGACCGGATCGCCATCGCCACTCGTGTACTTGTCGATGTCGATCGCGGGCAGGCCGGTCGGCGTCTTGCCCGCGATCGCCTCGGCGGTCAGCTTGCGCTCGTTCGTGCGGGGCTCCTTCTCCTGCGTCGCCGCGTCGGGCATGTCGCGACCGGCGGCCGGCGTCTTCACGGAGCGCTTCGCCGCGATTTCGCGCTGTTTCCGCAGGGTGGGATTCGATTCCGTGTGCTGCATGCGCACCTCCTTGCGAACGAAAATGCGAACGCCGCGCGCGACGGCGCGGCCGGATTCGTTCGGCACGCAAGAAAGGCTCCCGCTGCCGATCGGCCGCGATCGGCGACGATCGGCGGGCCGGAACGCCGCGAGATTCGAGCCCCGGCTCCGGACTTGAAGCTTCAAGCTTCACGGCCCAGGCTCGACGCGTCGAACCCCAAGCGCGCCCCCGCCGCTAGAACTGGTAATTGATCGACACGTCGACGACCGCGTTCGTCGAACGCTGCGTGAGCGGGCTGCGCGCGGCGCTGCCGACGAGTTGCTCGAGCGCGCCGTCGGCCGTCACGAACCAGTGCTTCGTGACGAACCACACGAGCGTCACGCCGCCGCCGAACGACTTCACGCCCGCGCTCGGCTCGTAGCGAGGATGCCCGGAACGCGCGGCCTGCGCATCGTTCACGCCGAACCAGCTATTCATGTAGCGCGAATCGGCGAACGTGACGGTCGGCCCCGCGAACCAGTAGAACGTTTCCGAGCTGCCGGGCAGCGGCATGTACGCGGCGAGATCGGCCACCCAGCCGTTCGCGCCGCCGACGCTGCGCCGCACGTCCGCGCGCAGCACGAGCGGGAACGCGCGCGAGATCACGTAATCGGCCGACAGCTTGATCACCGCCGCCGGATTGATGTTGCCGATGCCCGTCAGATGGCCGCGGTCGTCGGCCTCGCGGCGGCCGAGGTCGTAGCCCGCCGAGAGCGTCGCGCGCCAGTTCGGCCCGCGCAGCACGTTGACGCCGATTCCCTCGCCCGTCGACACGAACCACAGGTCGCGATAGCGAACGTCGAACGTCGGCCCGGCCATCGGCCGGTACTGGTTCGAGCCGTCGTAGCGCGGCTGCAGCGTCGCGGCCGCGCCGGCCGCGATCTGCCATGTCTGCGGGTTCGGATTGAAGAGCTTGTCGAGCGGCACGCCGGCCGAATACTGCCACTCGGCGAGCGGCGACGGCGTCTGCGCGTGCGCGGCAACGGCCGCCGCCGCGCACGCCGCGCAGACGATGCCGCGCGCGGCGCGCCGGCGCGCCGCCACGCCGCTCGGAGCGGCGGCTCCCCGGATCGAAACGGCTCGTGCGTCGCTCATGTGCTGTCCTCTTTGTTCGCGTTGTAGTCGGTACCGCGCGCTTTCGCACGAAAGCCGCGCGTGGCAGGCACGGCGAATGGCGAGCGGCGTCGCCGGACGGGCAGACTGTGGCGAACCGCGCCGAGAATCCGCGCCCGCCCCGCTCGGCCGGCGGCACGGCGCGCCATCGATGCGCGGCACGCCCGCGTCGCCGGCGCTCGGCGACGCGATGTCACCGTCCCGGTCCGCCGCCGCGCCATCCAGTGTGCGCGCATGCGGCCCGCCGCGCGAGCCCCTGCGCGCCGTGCACGGCGGGCGGCATCAATAATTGCTGCCCGGCGCGGGCGTCGCGCTGTTGCCGCCGCCCGGGGCCATCAGCGGCGCGCCGCTGGAGCCGGGGTTGCCGTAGCGTGCGCCGTCGGTCGGCGTGACGGCGGTCGGCGGCTGATTGACGCCGTCCGTGATCGTGCCGCCGGCGTTGCCGGCGCGCGGCGATCCGCCGCCGTTCGGGCCGTTCTGCGAGCACGCCGCCACGAGCGCCACTGCGGCGGCACTCGCCAGTTTCGTCGAAATCTTGCGGATCGTCATGGAAACTCCATCGAGCAAACGGCGCGGGCCGTCGTGCGCGACGCACGCCCGCCGCTCAGAATCGGTTGATGTGGAAATCGCCCGCATAGGCGGTCGGACTGCGCCGCGCCATCATCTCGGCGAACTCGTCGGCGAGCCGCCGCAGCGCGAGGCGTTTCTGCCCGATATCCCACTGCCCGAACGCGGCGAACGCGTCTTCGTCGAACGTCACCGTCACGGCGGCCGGATGGCCGTCCGCCTGAAAGCCGATGTGCAGCACGTCAGCCGGGTGTTCTTCAATGTGAAAAGGCATCGAGCGGGTTTCGAAATAGCGGCCCAGCGTCTCGGCGATTTCCCGCTTGTCGCCGGGCTCGACTCGGATCGTCATCGTTTCCTCCAGGTGGGCGGCCAGCCGCCGCGAACGCCGTCGTCATGCGCGCCGTTGCTGTGAGAAGGGCCGTCGCGAAGCGGCCGTCATGGAGCGGGCATCTCGGAGCGGCCCTCGCGAAGCGGCCGTCGCCAAGACGGCTCGCGCCTATCCGGCGACAGATGAACACGGCTGCGGCGACTCAGCGGCCACGGCGGCCGCGCGACGCAAACCATGCGTGAACTGGGGGATCGGGCGGCGGATCGCCCTCCGGGTGACGGTATGGCTCAGGCGGCTCGACCGGATTGTCGCCATCTTCGCCGGGATCGGGCGGCACGTATTCCGGATCGGGGATCGGCGGATACGGCCGATGAAACAGCACGTCTGGTTGCATAACGGATCATCGAATGGTTGCATCAGGGAATCGGTGCGGCGACGACGCCGGTTTCGATTCCCGCAAGCGTCGTGCCCGTCACGCCCACCGCGCCCGTCGGCGCGCTTGCGCATGTCGCATGTCATACGTTCATACGCATGCGCGGCGCGCCGCCGCCCAGCCGGTATCGGTTACACCGGCCGCTTGTAAATCCTGCAAGCCGCCGCGCGCCTGCCGCGCTCACGCCTCGAACGCGGCCATCACGAGCCACATCCGACGATCGTCGTCGCGAATCGGCGCGGCGAGCGCGAAGCGGTCGCGCGGCGCGCACGAGCGGATCAGCGCGCGGCGCGCCTGGTCCGGGCTGTCGAACTCCTCGTCGCCCAGGCGGCGCACGCTGTCCTTGCCCTCGAACATGTGGCGCTCGGGCCGATAGACGAGCGGCTCGCGCTTCCAATCTCCAAAGCGGTTCAAGACCGATTCGAAACTGCCGCCGCATACGCTGGATTCGTAATGGACCGTCGACTTCGGCATTTCCATCTGGTCACCTCCCGGTCGCCCGGGCGCCGCGCATCGAGACGCGTCGTCGGCGACGCGCCGCGTCCGGAACGGGTTCGATTACGCGCATCGCGCCGGCCGCGCGGCCTGCGCGACAGCCGACGGCCGGCCGGGCCGGCATCGATGCCGCCGCGCATGGGCACGAGCGTCGGCGAACGGCGCTGCCGCGACATGCGGCGCTGTGCGCGACGCGGCAACTCGCGTGCCCGCGCGCGACTGCCGGGAACGGTCCTTGCTGATAGGGACAGAGACAGACCTTGCCGGAGAACCGAGATGACCCAGCACAGCCAGCGGCAACACGCGCGGCACGCGCCGAATTCGCCGCCGATGAAGGACAAGGACGAGATCCGCACACACCGGTCAGAGGACCTGATCGACAAGGCGCTCGAAGACACCTTCCCGGCGAGCGACCCGCCCGCGACGGACGGCGTCACGCGCGTCGATTCCTCGAAGCCCGCGCGCGGCGGCAAGCCGCATCGGCCGGCGCGCGACGCGCACCGGCGCGGCGGCGCGAAGCATTGACGCATGCGGGCGGCTGCCGTCAGCGCGGCTGCCCGTGCAGGTTTTACGACGGCCCGCGGCCACGATGCGCGGTTGGGCAGGATACGCGAACGCGTGCCTACGCGTGTCCGGTGTCTGTCGTTTCGCAGCGATTTTCAATGGAGGAACGTCGGGCGGCGGACGCACCGCCGCCGGATCGTCAATCAAGGAGCATCAAATGAGCAGGGCCAGGCGCATGTGGAGGGAAGTCGAAGGCGCGGTCGAAGTCACCGCACTGGCGGCGATCGAATGCGCGCTGCTGATCGCCATTCTGGTCGCACTGGGGTTTCCGCACTCGGCCATCTAGCCGACCTTCGGCGGCCGTTTCCACCCATTTCCGCCCGGATCGCATTCGGTGCCGCGCCGGTCGGCGAGCGCCGGATGGTCCCGCAGCTCGGCGGGCACCGTGTGCTCGTCGTCCCATCCCCATCAGTACGTCCCGCCCGCGACGGGCCGGTATCGCGCGCCGGTCGGCATGCTCCGCACGCGCGCGCCGACGATCGCGTAATCGGCGCAGCGCATGTAGCCGTTCTTCGTCGTCGCCTCGGACACGCTTCGATGCACGACTGCGTCGATGACGGAATGCAGCGCCGCGTGGATCGGCGCGGCGAGGATCGGAGGGCTCGTTTCGGATTCGTGTTGCATCGAGGCTGGGCGCATTCGCGCCGGCGGCACGCCCCTTGCTGCATTCATCGCGCATCTCACGACAAAGGAGGTCCCATGCATCGCATCAACGAAATCATGTCGCGCGACGTCGTCCAGGTCGCCCCGTCCGATTCGATCCGGCACGCGGCGGAGCTGATGGCGCGTTTCGACATCGGTGCGCTGCCCGTCTGTCAGAACAGCCGGCTCATCGGCATGATCACCGATCGCGATCTCGCCGTGCGCGCGGTCTCGGCCGGCAAGGCGCCCGACACGAAAGTGCACGAGATCGCGTCCGGGCCGATCGAATGGTGCTTCGACGACGATCAGGTCGACGACGTCCAGAAATACATGGCGGACGCGCAGGTGCGGCGGATGCCGGTCGTCGATCACGACAAGCGCCTCGTCGGCATGCTGTCGATCGGCGACATCGCGACGCGCACCGACGGCGCATCGCGCGACGAAGTCGCGAACACGCTCGAACGCGTGTCGCAGCCGCGCCGCTCCTGAACGGAATGCGGCGCGGCCAGCGCGCACGGCCGCGGCGGCGGGCCGCATGCCCGCGGCGCGACCGTATCCGGACCGGCACGGCGGCATCGGCCGGTCGCGCGGCGCTGCCGGGCGACGCCCGGCCGCCGCTCAATCGAAGGAGGTCGACGATGAACACCCCTCAGCAACGCACCACGCGAAGCATCGGCAAGGGCCGCGACGCCGCAGCGGGCCCGGGCCCCGACGTGATGGCGACGAGCACGCTCGACGGCGACAAGGTCTACACGACGGACGGCGACGACGTCGGCAAGATCAAGGAGATCATGCTCGACGTGCGCACCGGCCGGGTCGCCTATGCGGTGTTGTCGAGCGGCGGCCTGCTCGGCATCGGCGACAAGCTGCTCGCGATTCCGTGGAGCGCGCTCACGCTCGACACCGACCGCAAATGTTTCCACGTGGCGGTGTCGTCCGAGCGCGTCAGGAACGCGCCCGGATTCGACAAGAGCCATTGGCCGGCGATGGCCGATCCGAACTGGGCCGCGTCGCTGCATCAGTACTACGGCAGCGCGCCGTACTGGAGCGACGCCGACGAGGACGCGCTCGGCATCGACGCGCCGCCCCCCGAGGCGTCGCCCGACCGGCCCGAGCGCGGCGACGGCCGGCACTAGGCACCAGGCCGGCGCGCGCTCCGGCCCGCACGCGCGCCACGCTGCTCTGTGAACACGTCCGGGAACCTGGGGTTCGACCGCAGAGCAATCCTTCGAGCGCCTCGCGGCGCTCTTTTTTGCGTTTGCGCGACGCCCGCGCGCGCCGCGCTTTTTTACAAAACGCGCTGTAACGAAAGCGTCAGCCGGCCTGCCCGCTCAACCGTCGCGCGCGCCGGCGCTCGCCGCTTCGAGAAAACGCAGCAGGCGGTGCGGCGTCAACGGCTTCGCGCAGAACGCGTCGAATCCCGCGTCGCGTGCGCGCGCGAGGTCGTGCCGCGCCGAGTACGCGCTGCACGCGACGAGCAGCATGTGCGCGGTCGTGCGCTCGCGCCGCAGCCGCCGCGCGATCTCGAGCCCGTCGAGGCCCGGCATCGCGATGTCCAGCACGATCGCGAACGGCTGCCAGTCGCGCGCCGTGCCGCAGACTTCGAACGGATCGTCGACGACGCGGCACTCGAAGCCGCGCGCATCGAGCAGCAGCCGCAGCGCCTGCGCCGCGTCGCGGTAATCGTCGACCACGAGCACGCGCCGATGGCCGGCCCGCGCGCCGTCGAGCGGACGCCACAGCACGACGTCTTCGCCCGGCTCCATGCGTTCGTTCGTCATCGAAACCTCCTTCGTCCGGATATCGTCATCCCGCGCGGCAGCAACGGACGGACCCGATGCGGGCACGGCGCTTGCGGCGTCAGTCCATCGCTTTCGCGGAGACGGTTCATGGCCCTCAAAACGTGCGCGAGCGTGGCGTGCGTGCTCGCGCTGCTGCTGCCGGCGCTTGCCGACGCGCGCGCGGACGCCGACGCAGACGCGGGCGACGCGGCCCGCGCGATCGCGGCGCTCGTCAGCGGGGCCGCGCCGGCGCAGCGCGCGGACTTCGACGACGATGCGCTGACGGGGCTCGGCGTCGCGAGCCTGCGCGTGCTCGCCTATACCGCCGAGGACGAAGTGCGGCGCACGTTCGGCGTCGATCTCGCGCAATGGCTCGACACCGCATGGGCGACGCTGCTCGGCTATGCGGGCGACGACGTCCGCGCGCGCGACGAGCATGCGCGCGTGGCCCGGCGCCGCCGGGCGCCGGCGTGAGCGGAGCGCGGCGCGTGCTCGAGAGAGCCGCGCTGCGGGAAATCGACGCGCGCCGGTACTGGCTCGGGCGCGAGCTCGACGCGTTCGGGCGACGCACGGGCTGCGCTATCGCGGCGGCACGTCGGGCCGCGCCGGATCGAAGTCGGCCCATTCGCCGTCGCGCCACTCGCCGTCGACGCGCTCGACGTTCGCCGCGCCGCTCGCGCGCAGCACCGCCTCGACCGCGCCCGCCGTCTCGCCCGTCACGTGCGCGGCGAGCATCACGCCGGTATCGCTTTGCCTGAGCGTGCCGAGCCCCTCGATCTGGCGGCCCTGCCTCCGGCGCAGCGCGCCGCCGAGCGCGCCGATGTAGCAGCCGACGAGCGCGGAGGCCAGCCATACGACCCAGTAGCGCCAGCCGAGCACGTGGACGACGAAGCCCACGACGAGCCCGACGATCGCGCCGAGCGCCGCGCCATAGGCGGCGCCCGGGCCGCCCGGCCGCGCAGCGGAATCCGCGTAGACGTCGCCGCCGATCGGAAACTTCGCGTGCTGCCCGCTCGGATTCAGAAAGAACATCGATACGTCGTCCGGCCCGAAGTCGCGCGCATACAGATGCCGCGCGCCCGCCTCCGCCTGCTCGAACGTCGTGAACCGGCCCGCCACGATCATCGCCATACGAGACCCATGCCGCCCGTCGCGCCGATGATCACGGCCGCCTGCTCGCCGATCGGCTTCAGCGTGCATTGCATGACTGCCTCCCTGCCAACGGGCCGGTTATTTCGGCCGCACCGTCAGCCTGTCGCGCACGTTCTTCACGCCGTCCACCTGCTTCGTCACGTCGACGGCGAGCGTGCGCTGCCGCTCGTCGGGCACCGTGCCCGCGAGCTGGACCGCGCCGCGCCGCGTCGTCACGTGAATGTCGCCGGACGACAGATCGTTCGTCGCGAGCAGCACGGCCTTCACCTTCGTCGCGATCGCCCGCGGCGTCGGCCTGCGGCAGCGCGAGGCATGCGGCCGCGAGCGCGATCAGACCGGCCGTGGCGAAGCGGCCGAAGCGATTCGCGGCATGATGGGGCGAATGCGGTTGCGTGTATCGCGGTACGTGGAATTGCATGTCGTTCATCGTCAGCCCCTGTTGTCGAATCGGCGCGGCGGCCGGGTGCCTCACGGTGCCGCAAGCGGTGTGCCACTGTCTGCGGAACGCGCCCGACATGGGCTCGCGCGCGACGCGCGAGCCGCCGTGCTTTTCGGCAAGCCGTTATAACTTTTGCGGCCGTGTTCGCGCGCCTTTGCGCGCAACGCAAATGGGCATGCGCGTTGCGTTCGTTGCGTTCCCATCCGGCAAAGGTCACATTCGCGCCTGCGGTCACGGGAGCCATCGCCATGCAGAAAATCGCGCTGAGCAGTGAGCCCGCATCGCCGTTGCGCGTCATCGGCGGCGTCGACGCGGGCGGGCAGGACATCCCTGTCGCGAACGTCGCGAAGCGGCTCGCACGAGAGCGCATCGCACTGCGCGCGCGTGGCCGCGTGCGGCGGGCCGGACGTCGGCGCGTAGCGGAGCGATTGCGCGGAGGCGCGGGGCGGCCGGTGCTCGGCGGGCCAGCGCCCGGTGGCCGACGATCGGCGGCCGACACTCGGCGGTCGGCGATCTGCGACAGTCGCCGTCCGTTGCCGCCCATTGCCCGCGGTCGACTACCGCTGATTCTTGGTTCTTCGTGGATTTCCGTGGATGGCGCTTACCGACCCAAAGCCGACATTCGTCACTCCTGGTAGCGGTAACTCGTGCGGGGAGTTTAAGCTTCCCGGTAGCCCCGCGCACCGTCCTTGACGAAAGCAAGGCGACTCCACGTCACGCCCATACGCCGATTTCCTCGCTGAGAAGATTCGGTCTGAACGTTCATTACAGTTCGCAGGCCACGAGCATTCGCGAGTTGCATCGTCTCCGCCGCCGAAACATCGAACATCCGTCGGCCTTCCGGAACGGGGCCGTGACGCAAGGATATGATCAGTATGGCACCATCGCAAAGAAGAGCGCTGACATTCGGCATCGCACGGCGACATTCGTGCTCGTCAAGGTGCATCCAAACAGCG
The DNA here is from genome assembly GCF_001546925.1 of Burkholderia sp. MSMB1588. Classification (NCBI taxonomy): domain Bacteria; kingdom Pseudomonadati; phylum Pseudomonadota; class Betaproteobacteria; order Burkholderiales; family Burkholderiaceae; genus Burkholderia; species Burkholderia sp. MSMB1588. The sequence continues at coordinate 624,441 of NZ_CM003770.1, forward strand.
GATAGCATTACAAAGTGGAATTCTTTTCGTCTCGAACGCAGTATCGCGAGATCCGGAAGGCTATCGTCCAGCCATTCAATCCGGGGAGACGGATGCTGCCTGATTCCTGCAACTCGCAACGCGTCCACCGGTTCGATGGCTACGACCGAATGCCCCATCGTCGCAAACGCAGCAGCGTCGGTTCCGATACCGGCTCCGACGTCGAGAACGCAGGACGGTGCTATCGGAACGAGATGCATGATGGGCGCATGATGCTCGGCAAACGAAATGTCTTGCCATTGCTCGATGAGCAATGGCGAATTCTCCGCGTAGCCTTCCGTGCCGCTGACATTAATGGACACCTGCGCCCTCCATGTGTCGGTGTTTCGGGAAGTTTGCCAGATTGTCGTCAATTCAGCGCCAGTGACCCCAATGTCCGGAACTGGCCGGCCAGCAACTAATGCTGCGGATTCCGTTGGCATCGCACGAGAAGCAGGCGCTCACGGCGTTTGCGATTCTGCACGCTGCTTGAGCGCAGCATTCATCGCCTGGAAATTTCTCCGAGTCTCCCCGATTACGTCTTTCGTCAAGCGGCCAACAAGCAATCCAGAGAAAGACTCCGTTTGCTCAAGATGGGTGCCGCCGGCTACGGCGGTTAGGCGAATGCAATGCGTACCGTCGAAGACGCCGCGAATCCATAGACTGCCACGCCAGCAAAGCTCTTGTTCCGGACGGACGAGCAGGACCGTCGGCTTGAACACCATCGAATCGGGCTCAGTGCCTAGCACAATTCGGATTGTTTCTCCTTCCCTGAAATCGCCGTCAACCCGAGTAATGAAGGGATTCCACTCAGGATACGCGGCGCTGTTCGATACGATTTTCCAGACATCGGTGGGCGGTCGATCGATAAGAACGTCGGCACGCGCGCTGCCATCTTGGTGCATGAAAAAAATGCTCCCAATTACGCCGACAACACTGACGACGATGCCCTTCAGCAGTAGTCTCCGTAAGCCCATATTCGCCCGATGGTTCGTTGTAGTTGTCTCATTGCAGCCTCGAACTGGCCGATTGTGGACGATCTTGACACCTGTGTCGAATGTCCGAATATAGCCGAACGCCGTCAGTAGCAACCGGTTGCCAGCGACCATGCAGTCCTCCAGCGCGTGTCGCATGCAACTGAAGAGTTCTGACCGGTGCGCGGCGTCGTGACTGAACGAATCGCATACCGAGAATCGTGCGTAAATCATGACCCTACGTCCGCGCCCAGGAGTGTACGACGCGAATTGGCGACTTTACTTCGTGTGACGCCAAAGAAATGCACATAGTCAAGGCATCACGCTTGCCGCGTTGTCCATCGCGCGGGCGCTGATCTTTTTCGCGGCGGTGAATGACGCACAATCTCTGATCTCAAGGATGTTGTACGGCGAGATCAGGCACTGCGCAAGCGCTTCGTAGTCGGGTATGAATCTCAGCACGTCTCCCGCTTTCAATGGCCGCTCACATCGCGTTACGTCAAACACTGTATAGTCGGACGTGTTCCCGACATATCTTGCGCCGCGATCCAGGCAGTGGAGCCCTTCAGGCACGGTGTTCAACGAGCCGAAGTTCACGACCGCCCGCTTCATCGTTTCGGTATTCCGACTGTCGCAGTAGCGAGGTTTATCCTTGATCTCAAGTATCTCCCCAGAATAAACAAACGCATCGCTGAAAAGGTCGTTGTGAATGCCCTGCCGGCCCGGCGAAGTGCCAAGAAAGATCGCTTCGCCGACTCGCAGTTCGTTGGCCAAACCTAAGTACCCATCTGAAAGCACGCGATCCAGCAGGATCGACCCGCCGATTGATATCCTCGGTAGTCTATACCCTATGATTTTTTGCGCCGTCCGGACAAGATCGTCGATGAGCCAGAACTCGTGGTCGCTCGGGCAATATGGGCTTAGGCAACCGAAATTGACGCCAATCCCGGAAAAGACGATGTGATCACCGAGGAAATTCCTGATCTGCTCCGAGAATTGCCCAATTTCATTAGGGAGAATGCCTTCGCGACGATCCCCCAGGTCCACCATGACAACGATTTCGTGGCGGAGTCCATTGCGTGCAGCCGCGTCGGCCAGCTGCTTGACCGTGCCGAGTTCTGAGTTGACGCTTGAATTGGCGTATCTGACCACGGAGTCGATACCTGATGGCGCGGGCATCTTCAACAGCGTGGTATGCGGGAGCTTTCCTGGACCCGCGCCGGTGAAGTCAACCGGTCCAGAAAAGCTCATTCGTTCTATGCCGCACTGGATCAATGCATTCACGACTTCAGGCAGCAACTGGCAGCTTTTCAGTACCGCGTTCAACTTGAGATCACGCCGATTGCATGCACTCTTGATCACACCAAGGTTGTGTCTGATTTTTTCCAGATCAATGATTAGCTTCGACATAGCGCCTCTCCGCGACGATCAATGTCCAACCATTGTTTTTCTCAGACCTATCAGTATCGACTGCCCACTCCGGGCTGATATGAACAGGCCATGTGTGATGTCCTGCGAGTAGGTTGGAAACGTCGCCTTGAGATATTTATCGACTCGGGGTAAATGGTTCCATCGAACCGTTGGGAACAGCGAATGCGCTAGATGATAGGAATCGCCAAGCGGAAATATGTTGTTCCTGACGATCAGGCCTACGATGCCGGGGAATTCGGTGGGCCGCCCAAGCGTGAGTTCCCGGATGTCATAATCAAGATCATCCGACACTTCCTCGTACCATCGGTGCAACGAGATGTGGGCAATCCAGTAGAACAAGGGGTAGGTGATCAACACGGGAACGATGTAATACAGGAGCATCTCTTCGTACATGCCGAAATGCGCAAAGAGGGCGACGATAACTGCCACAGTCGCAATCCTCAACGAGAGATGGACGGGGTTTTTGCGATCGTGCCAGATATACGATGCGCATTCGATTAGCCGATTCTTAATTCCAGCTGGGGTGATCGGATAGAACACGCCGGTCCAGAAGCTCATTGGCGAAATACCAGGCCGAAAACGCTTGTCCTCGAGTTCCAATAGATCTGGATCATGAGGCATGTTGACCGAGCTGTGATGTCTTCTGACATGCGTATCGCGTCGGACACTAGCCTCGGGCATGAACGTGGGGAATTGGTAGAGCAAATTGGCCAACCAGAGGCCAAAATTGATGTTCTTGCACAATGCCCCATGGACAGCGAAATGCCCTGCTTCCTGTAGCGTCCGGAATCTTCCTGTGACAAATAAAAGCAGAATTATTTTGATCAAAATGCTGTTCGTGAGCCCAGAAACCAGGATCGCAGCAATGATGTACAGATAGCTCCAAACAAATGGGAAAACGGCAAAGACCTTTTCCAATTTTTTCGGCTCGGTGCGAGCTAGATATCTTCTTATCTCACGAATGGATGCGTTGTTCGGGATCAGGGCAAGGTCTGGAAAACTCCTACGGTAATAGAAGTGGTCGATGAGCTGTAGGCCGATAGCAAACGATACGAGAAAAGCTACGGTAAGCAATTTTCACCCCTAAATAACAGGTTGTCTTTCACATGCTACATTGAGTTTCTCGATGCATTGAGGGTGGAACTGTGCGCTTCTTGAACGCTAGACGACGATGCCTCTGAGGCTGGAAAACGAGGTCACATCATGGACTTCGCGCCTAAACGAGAAATTTCCCGGACCTTGTTCGTAATCGGGATCGGAGAATATGCAATGAGTCGGTGATCTTTCCTTCAGGACCAACCCATGCACTATGATCAAGTGGCCGCTCTTCTTGATGTTTCCATCGGAGACTGCTGGTGTCAGCCTGGGCGCGACCGACAGAATGGCCGATTTCCCGAGCGACAGCAGTTCGATCAATGCATCGACCCCGGACAGTGCCTTTACTTCGGCCTCAATGCCACGCTCGGCGAGCATGGACGCGAGACCGTAATGAGACCAACCGACCTCAGGGACATAGGCCTGCCGCTCGATGCCTTCTTTGATCAAGGTACCCAACGGAGGCGTTGATTGAAGCTTTGCCGAAAGAATCATGCTCACGCATGCTATTCCGCAAGCCCGATCGCGCCACGCCTGGGCCTCGGCTTCCAAGGAGAACCCGTTCCCGAAGTAACTCGGGGAGAGCGTGTCCTGCGAGATATAGCGCATGCCAACCAGATTATCGACGAAGACTTCACTCATACGTCACCACCCTTTGCATAGAGGCGGCGGACAGATGAACTCTTGCATCTCCTGATGTTCGCGGCTGTCGAGATGTACAGGAATTGTTCGAAGGACATCGCGCTGCCAAAGCACCGCGACGAGTTGCTGCCGGGATAAAGCCCCGGAATCGTGTTGATTTCGAGATAGTGTGGCGCCCCAGACCGAATTACGTAGTCGAATCTCGCGACGCCTTCGCACTGAAGCGCCATGTACATCATGCTGATCTCGCGCTCCAGCCGCTCCGCGACCGCGGGATCGAGAAGATGAATGGAGATCGGGTTGTCGATCCGGTACTTCAGTGCTTGATCGTATAGCCGGCTTCCTTCGGGGAGATCGAAAACGATGGCGTCGCTGATATGCAGGCCATCCACGTCCCGGAACATGGAGACGGTGCCGTGGTCGCCCTGGATGTATTCCTCAACCATCCATTGGTTGTGCGAGGCCTTTGGAATATCGCTGATGACTATGGCCAGATTTTCGAAAGAATCGACGAAGACGACACCTTCGCTGTCTCCCTCACTTAACGGTTTGACGACAAACGGACCCGGTCCGAGATCCTGATTCTTTGTTAGATCTGGATCGAGCGATGATACAAGGCGTCCGTTGGGCGTGGCAAAGCCCCAGTTCCGGACCATGGCCTTGAAGACGTTCTTATCCATCCCGATCGCCGACGCCAGTACCGGCGAGCCTGAATAGGGGATCTCCAGCGAGGACATCAATCCTTGGATCTGTCCGTCTTCCCCTCCCACGCCATAGCAGATGTTCAGCACAAAATCGCACTTGGCAAGGCGCGTAGCGAGGCTCGGTTTCCCGTCGTACTCGATGATGACCGCCGATTGGCAAACTCGCTGAAAGTATGGGAGCAGAGTGTGCGCATTCGTGATGGACCCGTGACTTTCGCTGGAGTAGCCACCAGCCAAAATGCCCAACTTGATCTGACCAAGCACTTGCTTGGCCGACAAGAATTTTTCATCTACGTTCGTCATGTACAATCCTTTTAACGTTTAAATTCAATGACGCCTCTTAATAAAACCCGGAGTCTGGCGTACTTATTGAAAATCAAAAATGAAAGGATGATATAAAACGCCAAGGCGCTAACAATCGGTAGGGAGGATGTGCCAAGTATGTCCTGCAGCACACCGCCCGTGACCGGGCCAAGTAGCGACCCTGTTTCATACAGCAAAAGCAATCCGGCATTTCCTGTCATCAGTTCATCGGGGCGCGCTCGCAGGCCAAACATAATAAGCGCTAATCCGTATAACACACTGCACCCCCCCCCCCAAAGAAAATATAAAACTTCACTACCGACACCGTGGTCGTTCATCCATATCAGGTGGGAAAGCAGAATCCCTGCGATGGTAACGATGAAAGCCGATTTATAGATACCCAATTTGTCGGCGGTGATGCCCATCGCGATCTGCGCAGCCGCGGAACCAAACAATGTGGTCGACAGCAGATCCTTTCCGGTCAGGCCATTCATGTTCACGGTCGTCGACGTAGGAAGTAGGGTAATCTGTGCGGCCACCAGAGCGCCGCCACAAGTTGCGATCACGCATTCGACCGGCATTTTCCTCAGCGACTTAACAGCGAGCCCAAGTGTTGCTCCCTTTTCTTCCGGCAAGATGAGAGAGCCCGACAGGTAACATATCGCTACGCCAACGCAAAATAACAATGCGGACGTGAGAAAGGCCCGTTCGAGCGCAGCCGTATCGATTGGGATCAAGGACCCCACGGCCAAGGAGAAAGTCGTTGCCGCGGCATAAACCCCAATCACCCGTCCTTTGATGGGGGCGGGTGTCGAGTGATTCAAAAGGGACTCCAAGGCGATCCAGAGCATCCCGTTGGTCGCGCCTATGCAGGCTCTGACGACAAACCATACATACAGGTTATTACTTCGCTCCAGGATAAAGAGCCCACCGCACAACACTAACGCACTGAATGCGAGTACTTTTTTGTATCCGAGCAGCGCAATCAAACGTCTTGAACTGAATCCCGTGAGGATGATCGCAAGTGATGGTGCGCATGCGCTGACGCCGATCTGCGTCTGTGTTGCGCCAGCAGATTTTAATGTGAGCGCCAGCAGCGGCATCGTGTAGCCGAAGGCGACGGACATAAATGCCGTTGCGATAATAATTAAAACACTGCGTCTCATCATTCGTTTGTTCGTTCGTTGCTTTGCAGCCAACAGGAAAAACAGAATCAGCTTTATGGACTTGCATTGGAAGACGAGAACTCGCGTCAGGAATTTCCGGATCGAAATTCGAAGATCTGAAAATTCTTACAAACGTGCGGTCCGCATTCGGAATGTGATGCAGGAAAAGTTGCAAATTTATTGTGGTGAGATAGCTGCTTTAATACGAAGAACAGATTGTGCGGACCTCCGCCAATTCGGCGGCACGGCATTATTGCTAATCAAGTATCGCGTCGCGCTTGGACAATGTAAGTGTCGCGAAATTCAATGTCAAGGATTTTTTCATCTTTTTGCTTGTGATTGAAATGAAGAATTTATGTCTGTTTGGTGCACGGAAGATTCATAAAGAGGTAGATAGTGAACTGAATTGAACTAGTGGATTTCTTCGATGGTCGGCATGGCCACTAATTGCCGATTGGAGAAAGGGGCGACGTGCGCCTGTTTGCGCCAAGGTATCGAAATCCGAAAACGGGCGCGACCTGGAGTGGGTGCGGTAAGGCGCCTCAATGGATTGCGAGCGCGAAGAACCGCGATCGCTTCCTGATCCCGACCGAGGAATAAGCCGGCGAAAGCCGTTAGAAGTGTTGTGCAGGCAGATAACGCGTCTGGTGAGGGCCAAAAGTGCAGTAAGTCTTGCCAAGCGCTCCAGCAGAAAGGAGGTCGACGTCGCCTGTTGTCTCGCGCAGTGCCGCACCACAAAACGGGCGCCTCACCGCACCAGCGCGATCTCACGTTCGACCGCGACTGAGGCCTCGACTGCGATCGTCCCACCGATCGCCGCGTCTGATCAATTCGACACCTCGTGCTGGCCATGGAGATCGGGAGGTGCATTCGCCTTGGACTCTGCGGACAGTTCCCGATGCAGCTTGGCGGCCGCGATCGACGAGTCAACTTTGGCATGAAGAGATGTGCCATCCCCCAGTTCGACTATCCAGCTATCTAGCACCCGACAGACGCCGATGGTCCAATCGCTGCTATGCGAATCGCCATAATCGCTGACCACCACCCACCCGAGTGCGACCATTGGGTCGCGCTACTCAAGCATTGGCGCCATGATCATGCTCGACTCCGGGCGCGCAGGCCAAGCGTACACGCATGCTTGCGAGCTCGTAGATCGACTGTAGGAAGGCTTCTTGATTGCCGATTACTGCTCGGCGATGTCTGCAAACAACCACGCGCGACATCGAGTGGAGTTGTGGAGCCGCGCGAAGGGCTCTTTGCGCCCCAATTCGGTCAGTCGAATTTCTACAAACCGGCCATTCGTTCGTCGTGGCGTGCAACAAGGCTACTGTTTCAGCGAAAGTGAACCTAAGCGGCAAATGGCAACACCTACGCCAATCGCAAATTCCACAACACATCAAGTACGTGTTGCGTGGAACGCTCAACGTGCCCCGCACGATGTGCAATACCGAGCCGTCGCCACAACGCTGGGCGCAGCGGACGCATGACAATGCGCCTGTCGGGTAATGGCGTAGTGGCCTCATAGGGCAACAGCGCTGCGCCGTAACCTGCCGCTACCAGACTCTTGATCGCGTCGTTGTAGTTGAGCTGAATGCGCGGCGCAGGATGGTGCCCTCCGGTCGCGAACCACTCCGCAGCCAGACGCGAGAGACGCGTGGTCGCGTCATTGAGAATGAGAGGTTGGGCGGCGAGCCATTCAGGGGTAACGCGGGCCGGACACCGCCAATGCGCCGGCACAAAGGCCATCACAGGGTCGCGGCGCCAAGGCTTTATCACGAGTCCCGCCACCGGGGGCTGAGGCAGCGCGACCAGCCCGACATCCAGCGTTCCATCCACCAGCCGGGACAGGGTTTCTTGCGAAGTAAGCACTGCAATCTGAATGTCGATGGCGGGATGGTGCTCGCGCAGGACCTCGAGCGCTTGCGGCAGCAGGTGCGCGATCACGCCCGTGGACGCGCCGAGACGCGCACGCCCTTCGAGCCCCTCCACTTGACGTTGAATATCGTCTAACGCCTGCTCCGCGTCGGCCAGCAGTCGGCGCGCGCGCTCCACCAGCACCTCGCCTATGGACGTCGGCCCCACCTGTCCGCGCTTGCGTAACAGGAGTGGAGCCCCAATGCGGTCTTCGAGTTCGGCGATGTGGAGGCTGACCGTTGGCGGCGCCAGGTGCAACGCACGCGCCGCATCGGCAAATGAACCACGGTCGGTAACGGCGACCAGAGTGCGCAAGCGGTCCAGGCTGATCTCTCGCATGACGGCGTCCAGATTCAGAAAAACTGAATGTTTGCGTTATGAAATTCAACTTTCGCTATTCTAGCCGTCCGCGCAACATAGGAGGCTCTTTTTACCTGTTACCACCCACAGTCAGCGGAGTCATCCACGTATGAGCTCTCCCGTAGTTTTCATCGACGGCGACCAAGGCACCACCGGGCTGCAAATCCACGACCGGCTGCGCAACCGGACCGACATCAGACTGTTCACACTTGCCGCTGCGGAGCGCAAAGATTCGCGGCGTCGCGCGGAAGCCATCAACGCCTGCGATATCGCCATCCTCTGTTTGCCGGATGCCGCCGCGCGCGAGGCAGTGGGCGCCATTGTCAATCCTGCCGTCCGAGTTATCGACGCAAGCTCCGCCCACCGCACGCAGCCGGACTGGACTTACGGTTTTCCGGAAATGGCGCCGGGGCAGGCTGAGCAAATTGCGAACGCATGTCGGGTCACCAATCCTGGTTGCTATCCGACCGGCGCGGTTGGCCTGCTGCGTCCGTTGGTGCAGGCCGGGCTCATACCGGACAATTACCCGATCAGCATTCATGCGGTATCCGGCTACTCCGGACGCGGGCGTGCCGGCGTGGAGGAACATGAGGGGCCGGGAGCCGCCAACGCGCCTTCATACCAGGTCTATGGCCTGGAACTCGCGCACAAGCACGCGCCGGAGATCCAGCAGCACGCCTGGCTTACGCAGCGTCCCATTTTCGTCCCCGCGTATGGAGCGTTCCGCCAGGGCATCGTGCTGACGGTGCCGCTGGCGTTGCGGCTGCTGGCGCCCGGCGTGGATGGCGCCACGTTGCACGCATGCCTCGCACGCCACTATGCCGAGGTGACTCACGTCCGAGTCTTGCCGCTGCACGAATCGAGCGCCTTGAAACACCTGGACCCGCAAGTGCTGAACGGTACGAACGACATGCACTTGAGCGTATTTCATGACGTGGAGCACGGGCACGTCCTGCTGTCCGCGGTTTTCGATAATCTTGGCAAAGGCGCCTCCGGAGCTGCGGTTCAGAACCTGAACCTCATGCTCACGCGTCAACCGCTCCCCGTCGCGCGCAGGATCGCGCGCGCGAGCGTCTGCAGGTCGACCGGCTTGCACAGATAGCCGTCGAAGCCCGCCGCGAGCACGCGCCGCTCGTCCTCGCGCCCCGCATGCGCGGTGACGGCGAGCACCGGCGCGTCGTTCGCCGCGTGCGCGTGCGCATTCGCGTGGCGCAGCGCGTCGAGCAGCCAGAAGCCGTCGCCGTCCGGCATCGCGAGATCGGACAGCACGACGGTCGGCCGCAGCGCGTCCGCCTTCGCGATCGCCTCGCGCCCCGACGACGCGACGATCACCTCCGCGCCGAGCGTCTTCAGCGCGGCGGCCAGGCTCGCGCGCGACGTCGCGTCGTCGTCGACGAGCAGGACCCGCTGCGCGTCGAGCGTCATCCGCGCGCCGCGCTCCATTTGCACCGCCCATGCGAGCGCGCCGATCGGCTGCCAGCCGGCGGGCAACGTGACCGCGAACGTCGTGCCGCGGTTCTTGCCGGCGCTCGCGGCGCCAACCTTGCCGCCGTGCAGCTCCACGATGTGCCGCACGATCGACAGCCCGAGGCCGAGCCCGCGCCGCGACGACGCGGGCGCGCCTTCCGCGCGCCGGAACGCCTCGAACACATGCGGCAGGAACTCGGGCGAGATGCCCTGGCCCGTATCGGCAACCGTCAGCTTCGCCTGCGAGCCGGTGCGCTCGAGCGACACCGTCACGCGGCCGCCGCGCGGCGTGAACTTGAAGGCGTTCGACAGCAGGTTCGACAGCATCTGCCGCAAGCGCTCGCCGTCGCCGGACACGATGCACGTGTCGAGCGCGCATTCGACCGCCAGCTCGATCCCGTCGGCCTGCGCGGCCGTGCCGAGCGCGCCCGTCACGTCGTTGACGATCCGCACGAGATCGACCGGCATCGCGTCGAGCCGCAGCTTGCCCGTCGCGAGCGACGATGCGTCGAGGATGTCGCCGACCATCCGCGCGAGCGACCGCGCGCTGCGGTCGATCGCGTCGATCGCCTGCTGCTGCAGCGCGCCGTCGACCGGATTGCGCAGCACCTCGATCCAGCCATAGATCACGTTCAGCGGCGTGCGCAGCTCGTGCGACACGGTCGCGAGCAGTTCGTCCTTCAGCCGGTTCGACGTATCGGCCTGCCGGCGCGCATCGCGCGCGCCGCGCAGCGAGCGATGCGCGCGCCGCTCGCGCCGGCGCTGCCCGCCCGTATCGCGCAGCGTCAGCGACAGCGCGACGCATGCGTCGCGCTCGTCGAGCACGGGCGACGCCGACAGCGTCGCGCGCAGCCGCGAGCCGTCCTGCCGCATGCACAGCACGTCGACGTTCTCGATCGGCTCGCGCACGCCGGGCACCGATGCGGGCAGCGGATGACGGCGCAGCCAGCGCGGCGCGATCAGCATCGCGACGTCGCGGCCGCGCGCCGCCTGCTCGTCGTAGCCGAACATCCGGCGCGCGGCCGGGTTCCAGCTCGTGATGCGGCGGTTCGCGCCGACGCCGACGATCGCATCGGGCGACGCCTCGACGAGCCGCCGCAGCATCTGGCTCGCAGCCACGCGCTCGCGATCGACGCTCACGTCGCGCACGATCAGCACCGCGCCTGTCATGCCGCCCGCCGCATCGACGAGCGGCGACGCGACTTCCGCGATCGGCACGCGCTGGCCGTCGTGCGGCATGAGCCAGTGCCCGTCGACGGTCGCGCTCGCGCCGCTCCTCAGCACGCGGTCGAGCGCGGTCGCGCGCACGCGCGCTCCGTGCCCGTCGCACGCGCGGAACACGCCGCGAAACGGCAGGCCGCGCACGGCCGTCGCATCGCAGCCGATCAGCGTGGCCGCGGCCGGATTCATGTACGTGATCACCCCGCGCCGGTCGCTAACGACGACGCCCTGCGTCAGCGATTGCAGCAGCGCCTCGTAGTACCGGCGCGCGAGCGCCTCGCGGCGGCGCAGCGCCTCGTTCATGCGGCGCGAGCCCTTGAGCGCCGCGACGATCGCGCAGATCGCGCAATTGACGATCACGAACGTCGCGAGCTGCACGATGCGCGCCGACAACGGCCCCGGATACGCGAGCGTGTCGGACAGAAACATCACCCAGATCAGCACGGCGCTCGCGGCGGTCGCACCGATTCCGCCCGCGAGCGACGTCGCCCACACGGCGGCCGCGATGAACGGGAAATACAGCGCGAGCGGCATGTCGGCGCCGCCGGCGCGCACGAGCGCCGCCTGCAGCAGCGTCGCGATCGCGATGAAGCCCGCGACCGTCGCGTAATTTCTTGCGTGTCTCCGTACAAATCCCGCCATTACGTCCTCTCCTGCCCGCGCATGCGCGCGCGGCCCGCCCGCGATGCCCGGCGCCAGCCGACGGCACGGAATTTGCGGGCCCGGGCGGACAAGCCGCGCATCCGCGCGCGCCGCATCGAGGAGGCTCGCGGACCATGACATCGACACACCGCCGGCTCGTCATCTCGCCGCCGCATCTCGACGGCGGCGTGTTCGGCTGCGACCGGTCGCTCGCGCCGGCGGCGCTCGCGTGCGCCGTCGAGCGGCCCGCCGCGCCGATCGCCGGCGCACGAGCGAGTCCGCCGGCCCAAGCCGAAACGATGCGTGCGTATGCGAGCCAGGTCGCCCTCTTCGCCGCTCATGCGCTCGTCGACCTCCATGCTCCCGAAACCTGCCGGCGGCTCCAATGCGAGACCATGTCTGCGTAACGCCCGCGCGCGTCGTCGTGCCGACGCGCGAGCCGCGCATCACCGCGATCGTGCTCACGCACCGCCGCGAGCACGAGCTCGCGCGCACGCTGCGCCTCGCGCCGCGCGTCTGGCGCGAAGCGGGTGGCCTGCGCGGCTGGCGGCGCACGCTCGCCGGCCTGCCGTGGACGCTGCGCGAACGCCGGCCGATTCCGATGCGCGTCGACGCGATGCGGCGCGTCGTCGAGGCCACCGAGCGCATCGCGCGCCGGCAGGCGCGGCGACAGCAACGGTAGCGGCGTCGGCATCGCGTGCGGTGTACGGCGCGCGCATCGTCATCGCTTCGCCTTGTCGTCCTCCTCTTCTTCGCGTTGCGCGAGCCGGTTGTAGATCGTCTTCAGGCTGATGTCGAGCACGTCGGCCGCGTGCGTCTTCACGCCGCCGCACTGCGCGAGCGTGCCGAGGATGATCCGTCTGTCGACTTCCTCGAGCGTCGTGCCGAACGGCACCGTCACCGAATCGCCCCCGCCGCCCGGCTCGCTCGCCACTTCGTCCATGATCGGCGGCGGCAGCGTGTCGATCACGTCGCCGTCGTTGAAAATGCACGCGCGCTGCACGAAGTTGCGCAGCTCGCGCACGTTGCCCGGCCAGTCGTATTCGGCGAGCGCGGCGAGCGCGGACGGCGAGAAGCGCATCTTGCGCCCGCTCTCTTCGCCGAGCTGCCGCAGGAACGCCTCGGCGAGCATCGGAATGTCGTCGCCGCGCGCGCGCAGCGGCGGCAGCGTGATCGGAAACACGTTGATCCGGTGATACAGGTCCGGGCGCAGCTTGCCGTCCGCCATCGCCGCTTCCGTGTCGAGGTTCGTCGCGGCGACGATCCGCACGTCGACATCGATCTCGCGCGCGGAGCCGAGCCGCGTGAGCCGCCCCGTCTCGAGCACGCGCAACAGCTTCACCTGCGACTCGACGGGCATCTCGGTGATCTCGTCGAGGAACAGCGTGCCGCCGTCCGCGCGCTCGAAGAAGCCCTTGTGCTGACGGTCCGCGCCGGTGAAGCTGCCGCGGTCGTGGCCGAACATCTCGCTCTCGACGAGATTCGCCGCGATCGCGCCGCAGTTGACCGCGAGAAACGGCCCCTTGCGGCGCAGGCTCAGATCGTGGATCGTCTGCGCAGCAAGCTCCTTGCCGGTGCCCGATTCGCCCATCAGCAGCACGGACGCCTCGGTGCCGGCGACGCGGCCGATCGCGTCGTACATCACCTGCATCACGGGCGAGCTGCCGAGCAGCCTGCCGAAGCGGCCGAGCCGCTGCAGCTCGGAGCGCAGCGCGGCGATCTCCTCGTGCAGCACGCCGGTGCGCGGCACGCGCGCGAAGATGCTGTTCAGCCGCTGCACGTTGATCGGCTTCACCAGATAATCGGTCGCCCCGCGCCGCAATGCGTCGATCGCGGTCTCGAGGCTCGCGTGCCCCGTCGTCAACACCATCTCGACATGCGCGCCCTTCGGCAGCTCGTCGAACAGATCCATGCCGTTGCCGTCCGGCAGGACGAGATCGCACAGCACGAGATCCGGCGTGTGCGCCGCGATCAGCGCGCGCGCTTCCTCCAGCGTCGCCGCGGTGTCACAGGCAAGTTGCTGGCTGTGGGCGAGCGCGGACAGCATGTCGCGTGTGTCCGCATCGTCCTCGACGATGAGAATGCAGGGCATTCGTGCTCCTTCATTCGTTGCGCGCCGACACAAGCAACGAACGAGCCCGCATGCCGGCGCATATCCGATCAGGCAGCCGAACGATGCCGGCCGATGTGCGATGCGATCGACGATTCGATCGCGGCGACGAAGCGCGTTGCTCATTACAGTATAGAAAACGCGCCCGCGGCAAAACCTGTTATCGGATATTTCTATCCGGTCCCATCGTCGACATGGAAATTTCAATTCATTGTTGAAAAATAGTCGCTAGGCTTCTTCTGTGTAAAAAATGCATGCGCCGGGCGCATCCGGCACCGTTCGACCGGAGCGAGCCCGCACGGCCCCTCGGGGATATCCCACTCAGCGAGAGGTTCATGTCGCAACCCAGCAGTGACGGCAGACGGCTGCAAGGCAATTCGTGTCTGATCCAGGCGCTGTTGCACAAGGTCGAGAAAGTGGCCGGGACTCGCGCGAGCGTGTTGATCGTCGGTGAAAGCGGGGTCGGCAAGGATATCGTCGCGAGACTCCTGCATGACATGAGCCCGCGCCGCCACGGTCCGTTCGTTCCGGTCAATTGCGGCGCGATCCCGCGCGACATCGCCGAATCGCAGTTGTTCGGCCACGAGAAAGGCAGCTTCACCGGCGCGGCCGCGCAGCACATCGGCTTCTTCGAGGCCGCGCGCGGCGGCACCATCTTTCTCGACGAAGTGGCCGAAATGTCGCGCGATCTGCAGGTGAAGCTGCTGCGCGCGCTCGAATCGAACAGCATCACGCGCGTCGGCGGCAGCGAGCCGATCGCGCTCGACGTGCGCGTCGTCGCGGCGACCCATCACGATCCCGCCGAAGCGGTGCAGGAAGGACGCTTTCGCGAAGACCTGTTCTACCGCCTCGCGGTGTTCGCGCTGCGCGTGCCGGCGCTCAGGCATCGCGAGGACGACATCGAAGGCATCGCGCAGGAACTCGTCGACACGCTCAACGCCCGGCACCGCACGCGCAAGCGGCTGTCGGGGCAGGCGCTGAAGACGCTGCGCACCTATTCGTGGCCCGGCAACGTGCGCGAGCTGCGCAACGCGATCGAGCGCGCGTACATCCTCTCCGACGAGCAGATCGAGCAGTTGCCCCTGCGGCGGATCGCGCCGCGCGACGACGTGCGCAAGCACGCGATGACACTGCCGCTCGGCATGACGCTCGCGCATTCGCAGCAGCGCTTCATCGCCGCGTCGCTCAAGTACTTCGACGGCGACAAGCCGCGCACCGCGAAGGCGCTCGGCATCAGCCTGAAGACGCTGTACAACCGGCTCGCGCTGATGCGCGAGCACGATGGAGAAACCGCGCAGCAATGAATGCGCCGGACGCGCTGCGCGCCTGTCGCGCAGCGATCGCGCGGCGAGACGCGCGTTGTCAACTGCCCGCGTACCGCGCGACGCTGCGCGCCTCGATCGCGCGCACGACGGCCGCCATGTCCGCTTGCCCGTACCCGAGCGCCTCGGTCTCGCGATACAGCTCGCAGCAGACTTCAAGCAGCGGCGCCGCGAGATGCGCGCCGTGCGCGGCCTCGGTCGCGAGCCGGCTGTTCTTGAACACGTCGGTGATCGACGCCTGAACGTCGAAATCCTCGTTGACGAGCTTGTCGATCTTCACGCGCGACACGCTGCTCGCCATCGGCCCCGCGTTGAGCGCCGCCTGGAACTGCTTCATGTCGAGCCCGAAGCCGCGCGCCGCGTGCGCGGCCTCGGCGAGCCCCGTCACCATCGCGATCAGGAACGTGTTGATCGCGAGCTTCATCAGCAGGCCGGTCGGCACCGGCCCCGTCACGACGATCT
This sequence comes from Burkholderia sp. MSMB1588, assembly GCF_001546925.1. Lineage (NCBI taxonomy): Bacteria > Pseudomonadati > Pseudomonadota > Betaproteobacteria > Burkholderiales > Burkholderiaceae > Burkholderia > Burkholderia sp. MSMB1588. Next base: position 640,272 of record NZ_CM003770.1, read on the forward strand.
CGTGGCACATCGGCGCCAGCAGCGCTCGCACCTCGTCGACGGCGGCCGGCTCGCCCGCCAGCATCGCGACGAGCCGCCCGGCTTCGGCCGGCTTGCGCGAGCCGGACACCGGCGCCTCGACATAGCGGCCGCCCGCCGCGCGAATGTCGGCCTCGAGGCCGCGCGAATACTCGGCCGACACAGTCCCCATCTGGACGATCGTATGTTGTGCGACGTTGCGCGCGAACGCGGGCTTGCCGCGGCCGAGCACCGCGTCGATCGCGGCGTCGGTCGCCATCATCAGGATGACGATGCGCGCGTGCCGATAGACGTCGGCCACCGAATCGACGACTTGCGCGCCGGCCGCGCGCAGCGGCTCGCAACGCTCGCGCGTGCGGTTCCACACGACGAGCCCGGTTCCGGCGCGCGCGAGATTGAGCGCCATCGGCAGCCCCATCACGCCGATGCCAACGAAGCCTACTTTCATGATCGCCTCCATGAGCACGCCGCCGCACGCGGGCGGCGGCGCCATCGACAGGTTGCGGGCGATCGGAGCGCTTCAGTCGGCCGTGCGCCCGGGTTGGCGGCATGCGCGCCTGCACGCCGCGCCGGCGGCCAGTTTAGCTAAATTGCCGCAACCTGTGCGTCACGGGCGTAGCGACTCTCCTTGTACGGCAGCCCGAGGTGGTCGCGCAGCGTCGCGCCGCGCCGCACCGGATCGAAGTAGCCGCGCGCGGTCAGCACCGGCAGCACGCGGTCGACGAAATCGTCTAGCCCGAAGCCCGTCACCGGCAGGCCTAGCATGAAGCCGTCCGCCGCACCCTCGTCGACCCAGCGGATCATCTCGTCCGCGACCCTGTCCGGCGTGCCGATGAACGCCTCCGACGTACCGATGTTCGAGCGCCGCGTCGACACTTCGTACGCGACCTCGCGCAGCGTCAGCTTGCGCTCGCGCGCGAGCCGCTTGATGTTCTCGGTCGTCGACTGGAAGCCGTCGTTGCCGAGATTGCCGATGTCGGGAAACGGGCCGTCGAGCGGATACACGCTGAAATCGTGCTGCTGGAAGAAATGGCTGAGGTACGTGAGCGCCTCGCGCGGCGACAGCAGCTCGCGCACCTGCCGATACTTGTCGTCCGCGTCTTCCTGCGTTGCGCCGACGATCGGGCCGATGCCCGGAAACACCTTCACGTGATCGGGATCGCGGCCCGCGGCGGCGGCGGCGGCCTTCACTCGGCGATAGAACACGCGCGCTTCGTCGAACGTGCTGCCGTTCGAGAACACCGCATCCGCGTAGCGGCCCGCGAAGCCGATGCCGTCGTCCGACGAGCCGGCCTGGAAGATCACCGGCTGCCCTTGCGGCGAGCGGCGGATGTTGAGCGGCCCCTCGACCGAAAAGAAGCGGCCGCGATGATCGAGGCGATGCAGCTTGTCCGGATCGAAGAATTGGCCGGTCGCGCGATCGCGCACGAGCGCGTCGTCGTCCCAACTGTCCCACAGGCCCTGGACCACGTCGAGATGCTCCTCGGCGATCGCGTAGCGCTGCGCGTGATCCGGATGCGGGCGGCCGTAGTTCTTGCCCGTGCCCTCGATCGACGACGTCACGACATTCCAGCCCGCGCGCCCGCCGCTGATCAGATCGAGCGACGCGAACTGCCGCGCGACGTTGTACGGCTCGCTGTACGACGACGACATCGTGCCGACAAGGCCGATCTTCGACGTGAGGACCGCGAGCGCGGACAGCAGCGAGATCGGCTCGAAGCGGTTGAGGAAGTGCGGCGCCGACTTCGGCGTCACGTACGCCGAATCCGCGATGAACGCGAACGCGATGCCGGCGCTTTCCGCGCGGCGCGCGCGATCGACGTAGAAATCGAAGTTGATGCTCGCGTCCGGGGGCACGCTCGGATGTTTCCATGCGTTCATGTTCGCACCCGCCCCTTGAATCAGGACGCCGAAATGGATGTGTTTTCTGGTCATGGGAAGGCTCTATCGAAACGTTCAAACAGCGCGCGCGAACGCGGCGGCGCATCACGCCGCTCGGGCCGCGCGCCCGGGAAGGCCGCGCACCACGCCGCAGCCTCGCGGCGCCGTCGTCCGACGAACCCGGACTTCGTCGTGCGACGGCGCCTGTCTCGAACGTCGGGCGAACATCGCCCGTCAGTTCGCGATACTAAATAAATTCGCGCGACCGATCCGTGTACGGTGCGGCCGTCCTGCTTTCGGTGCGCGCTGCGCGCTCAGCCGAGCGCGGCCGCGCAGCGCGCGCTCGCGGCCGGGTCCGGCACGATCTCGCGCATCCTGATGTCGAACGGGCGCGCCGCCGCGTGCGCGTCGCGAATCCCGAGCGCCATCTGATGCTCGGCGCCGACGTCGAGCAACGCGAACTGCCAGTGGCTCGCGTCGTCGCCGACGTGCCGATCGAATGCGATGCGCACGGGCTGCGCGGGCAGCGCGAACGAGAACTCGCCGAGATCGATCGACAGCCCGACGCCGCGCGCCTTGATGTACGCCTCCTTCAACGTCCACAGCTCGAAGAAGCGCGTGCGCCGCTCGTCGGGCGGCAACGCGAAGAACGCCGCGCGCTCGCTCGCCGAGAAGTGCGATGCGGCGATGCCGTCGAGATCGTTGCTGCGCGCGCGCTCCTCGACGTCAATTCCCGCGTCGGCCGTGCGCGTGACGACGCACGCGACGATGCTGCGCGCGTTCGACAGATTGAAGCGCAGCGGCGGCCGCGCATCGCCCGCGTCGATTTCCGGCCGGCCGTGCGCGTTCGCGCGAAATCGCCATTGCGCGGGCGCGACGTCGCCGGCATACGCGGACAGCACGGTGCGGCACAACGCGCGCGTCACGAGATATTCGAGCTTCAGGTGATCGAAGGCGAAGCGTTCGAGGCGCTCGCGCTCGTCGGCGCTCAGCAGCGCGCGATAGCGCTCGTGCAGCGCGGGCGTGTCGCAGGCAGCGGTGCGCGCGTACCACACGTGCGCGTCGCGTTCGCCGAGCGGCAGCGCAGTCGGTGCGTTCATCGTCGGGAAGGGCGTCGAGGCGTTCGTCATACGGGTTGTCGTATCGTGCGCGAGCCGCTCGCGCGGGTATTCGGGTCCATGTTCGAGTCGGCGCGCGCGATTGCGTCCGCATTCGCGGCGCCGACGCCTCGCGCGCCGCCCTGCGTCAAGCCCGCGCGACCGCCGCGCCGCCATGCGCGGGCGCGTCGTTGATCGGGAAGTGCAGCAGCGCCGCGAACAGCCCGGCGAGCGCCGTCGCGGCCCAGATCAGCGTGTACGACCCCGTCGCGTCGAACACGTAGCCGCCGAGCCACGAGCCGAGAAACGAGCCGATCTGATGGCTCAGGAAGCACACGCCGAACAGCGTGCCCAGATGCCGCGTGCCGAACACCTTCGCAACGAGCCCGCTCGTCAGCGGCACGGTGCCGAGCCACGTGAGCCCCATGATCGCCGCGAAGACGACGACCGACGTAGCGGACTTCGGCCCGAGGAAGAACAGCGCGATCGCCGCGCCGCGAATCAGGTACAGCCAGCCGAGCACGTGATGCTGCCGGTAGCGCCCGCCGAGCCAGCCGCACGCCCAACTGCCCGCCATGTTGAACAGGCCGATCAGCGCGAGCGCGGTCGCGCCGAGCCCGACCGGCATGTGGCAGAGCAGCAGATAGTTCGGCAAGTGCGTTCCGATGAACGCGAGCTGGAATCCGCAGGTGAAGAAGCCGAGCGTCAGCAGACAATAGCCGCGATGCCGCACCGCGTACGACAGCGTGTCCTTCAGCGATACGGCCGCAGTCTCGTGCACGACCGCATGGCTGCCGCGCGTGTTCCGGTCGAGCAGCACGCCGAGCGGCGCGATCGCGATCATGCAGCCGGCAAGCACGAACAGCGCCACCATCGTGCCCGAATGCGACGTGAACCACTGCGCGACCGGCACGAGCGCGACCTGGCCGAGCGAGCCGCCCGCGCTCGCGATGCCCATCGCCATGCTGCGCTTTTCGGGCGGCGCGCCGCGGCCGACCGCGGTCAGCACGACGCCGAAGCTCGTGCAACTGATCCCGATGCCGACGAGCACGCCTATGCCGAGCACGAGCATCGCGCCCGTCGGCACGACCGCGGCGATCGCGAGGCCGAGCGCGAACACGACCGCGCCGATCGCGACGAGCGGCCCGGCGCCGTAGCGGTCGGCGGCCGCGCCCGCGAACGGCTGCGCAGCGCCCCAGACGAGGTTGTGCAAGGCGATCGCGAACGCGATCGTCGTCACGGGCAAGCCGTGGTCGAACGAGAATGGCCCGATGAAAAGGCCGAAGGTTTGCCGCACGCCCATCGCCGCGCTCATCACGAGCGCGCCGGCGATCACGGCGATCATCATCGGATTGAAGAAACGTGGGGATCCGTCGCGTCGATGCGTTTCGGGTGCAAACATGTCCGCTCCTGTTATGGCGGCTATCCACGGCGCGAGCGCGACGCGGACAGCGCGATTCGTTTTAGTCGATACGGCGTCGCATCCTCGATCGCACGACGCCCGCAAGCGTGCGCCATCGCGAATGCAATGGCGCGTCGCGCGGCAAGCGGCATGTCGCCGGCCCTCGGATGCGCGCGACGATTGCGCTTGGCGCCCGCACCGCACGCGAGCGTCTGAACGATCGAAGACTTTGCAGCGCAACAATCCGGCGCGTGTCGGCGCGCCGCGCTGCGGCCATGGAACCATCGGATGATTCGCATTGGAGTCTATATGAGCGTTTCGCATTTGTGCAGGAATTCCCTCGCCCGCTCGGCGTCATTGCGCATCGTGCAAGCATGGGGTCAGGGCGCGCGCCGCGCACGGCGCGCCGTCCTGCCACAGCAGCGGCGCGACGGGCCCGGCAACCAGCACCGAATCGACCCGGCCGATCACGATCGTATGGCTGCCGTAGCTGAAATCGCCGTCGACGGCGCACCACAGCGTCGCCTGCGCGCCGGCGAGCATCGGCACGCCGTGCGCGTCGCGCCATTCGCCGTGCGCGAAGCGCGCGTCGTGATCGAGCTTGCCGCTGAATGGCGCGATCAGGTCGAGCTGGCGTTCGTGCAGCAGGTTCAGCGAGAACCGGCGCGCGCGCATCAGCGGCGCATGCAGCGTCGCCGCGCGATTGATGCACACGAGGATCGCGGGCGGCTCGGTGGTGAGCGCGCTCACCGCGGTCGCCGCCATGCCGTAGCGGGCGCACGCGTCGCGCGTCGCGACGATCGACACCGTCGACGTCAGCCGGCGCATCGCGGCCTTGAAATGCTGCGCGAGCGCATCCGGCGCGGGCGCGGAAGATGCCGCGCGCATCGGCGCCGATGCGTGTGCATGCGGCGTCGATGCGCGCGGCTCGGCGCGCGATGCGTCGCGCCGTTCGCGCTCGGGCGCCGGCCGCTCGAATGCGGCGTGCGCGTCGCTTGAGGCGCGCGATGCGCGCTCGGTCCAGGGGCTCGCCATTACGTCTCCTCCTTTTGATATCGGGCGGTCGCCGCGAAACGGTCGTCGAACAACGCGAATTCGGATGTGCCGGAGCGCGCGGCGGCGCCGCCGATCAGGAACCAGCCGCCGCCGATGTACAGCGGCCCGGCCGACGCGATGCGCGCGTCGACCGAATAGCCCGCGCGGCCCGCGCCCGCCGCCACGATCGACAGCGCGCGCTTTCCCGCGCCGTGCGCAACACGCGATAACCGCCGCGCCAATCCGGTGTCTGTCGCCATCTGATCGAATCCTCGCTGCGAGGCGTCGCTTGTCGTCGCGATTCAGCGACATCGCGCGCCGGCGGGCGGGCGAACGGCGGGCCGCGCATCCGTGCGCCGATGCGCGCGCCCGTTCGTCGACGACTACCGGCCCCTCGTCGTCCAATTGCCTCTCGTTCGAATCTGCCCGTTTCTGTTTCTCGGCGTCCGGCGCGGTTCGGGCCCGCATCGAACGCACTTCGTCATGCATTCAACCTGAATCGTGAACCGATGGATGCAGCGGCCAACCTGACGGCGCATCCGCGCGACGCGCCGCGCGCGTGCGCGGCGTTCGTCCGGCGACGCATCGCGCGTGACGGCCGATGCGTGCGATACAGGCTAACGGAAAACGCCCGCGTAATGACTTAGATCGTTTACGGCATATGGCAAGCATGCTTACGCTCATTTCGAGATATAGCCTTCGGCAAGCAATCCCAGGCGCTTCGCCTTCGTCGCGCTGCTCTTGATGTGCTTGCTGTCCATCTTGCGGTTGATCGCGGTGAAGAGCTGATAGACCGCGCGCTCGTCGAGCCGCAATTCCTCGGCGACGTGGCGCGCGCCGCCGCCGCGCGCGACGAGCCGCAGCGCCAGCACGTCCTGCGCGGCGAGCGACAGCTCCTGCGCGAGCTCGCGACGGCGCCGCACGACGCGCCATTCGAGCATCTCGTTCGCGAGCCCGCGCAGCACGCGCCGGTTGCGCCACAGCGCGTCCTCGCCGTGCGGCGCGGACAGCGGCGTCGCGACGTGCAGCAAGCCGAACGTCGACACGTCGCGGCGATGCGCGGGAAAGAACACGTTGCTGCCGAGCCCCTGCGTCTGCGCGTAGTGGTTCAGCCAGTGATCGGACGGCAATTCGGCAAGCGCCGAGCCGCGCAACGGCTGCGTGTTGTCGCGCGCGTGCGCGACGGCGGGATCGTTCAGATACCAGTGCTGGTGCACGTAGCGCTGCGCCCACGCAGGCGCGCCGCCGATCAGCAGATCGTGCGTCGTGAACTCGCCCGTGTCCTCGTCGACGACGAACCAGTGATAGAAGCACTGCGTCGCACCGCATGACGCGCAGATCCATCGCATCAGCGCGAGCAGCGCGCCGTCGTGCTCGCATTCGACCGCGAATTCCGGCTGCGCGGCGGGTGCGGCAAGTGCGGCGGGTGCGGCGGCCGCGCGCTCCGCTGGGCGGTATGCACCGGATGCGTCGTTCGCGGCATGCGCATGCCGTGCATCATGCACAGCGAGCGCGCCGTGCAGGCCCGCATCGCCTGCTGCGCGATGCACGTCGAGCAACGCGCGGTAGTCGATCCCTAGCTGCGCGGCATAAGGGTCGTGCTCGACGAACGCCGCGACGGCCGCCGGGTCGCGCAGGCCGACGCGCTGCGTCGACACCGGCTCGCCGGGGCTTTTGCAGCGCCGTTCGAGCACGAAGCCGCGCAATGCGTCGCCCTGCACGCCGAGCGAGATGCGCTTGCCGTCGACGATGCCGACGCGCGTGCGCGCGAGGTCGGAAGAGGAAGGTTCGAAAGGAACAGAGGTGGATTGTCGAGCCATGACGCCGATCCATTGGTTGGGGTGGGAAGGCGATGGCGGTTTGGCCCGACAGCCGCAAAGCGCACGACGACCGGGCGGCTCATGGCGACAGGTCAAATTGCGAACGGTGACGTGAACGCGTCGTGCGGAGTCGGGAAAGAAAAGAATTGCTCCTGCATCACGGCCACCGGCGGCCATCGGTGGTGATCAGTCGCGCGGCAGCGACGCTGCCGCCGTCAAGCGGAGTCGAGCAAAGGGAAAAGGAAGGGCACGCCCGCGCGATGCGCGGGCGAATCGGACGCCGGCGTGCCCGGCGGGCCTCGTTATCTGGGCTGGAACCGGTACGCCGGCACGGCGCACCGAATGCGAAAACGCGCGCGACGCGCGCGGCAGAGGCTGCGTTCGCTCAAGCGGCGCGCCGCCGGCGCGAGGCACGATGCCGCGCACCGGCGGCGCGCGCCGGAATGGCGAACGAAACGCGTCGGCCAGCGCAGCCCGCGACGCGCGAACGCGTCCGGCACGTCGCCGTACCGCTTAGTTTTCGTCGTAGTGGATGTTGGAGATCGCCATTCGCCCTCGCTCGCCTCTGTGCCTGATGGCCGGGATCGCGACGCGTCCCGGCGTCGTTGATGTCGGACGCGATCGCGCGGCGCGCGCGATCGCGAATGCGTGCTTCAGATGTGCAACGCGTGGCCGAGCGCGCGAAGTGCGGCTTCCATCACCGCTTCCCCGAGCGTCGGATGTGCATGAATCGTACCACTGACGTCCTCGAGGCGCGCACCCATTTCGAGCGATTGCGAGAACGCGGCCGCGAGCTCGGACACGCCCACGCCGACCGCCTGCCAGCCGACGATCACGTGATCGTCGCGGCGCGCGACGACGCGCACGAAGCCGTCCGCGCCTTCGAGCGTCAGCGCGCGGCCGTTCGCGGCGAACGGAAACGACGCGCTCAGGCATGCGCCGAACGCGCGCTCGGCTTCGTCGGGCGCGAGTCCGGCCGACACGACCTCGGGATCGGTGAAGCAGATCGCCGCAATCGCGGCGGGCATGAAATGGCGCCGCTTGCCGGCAACCAGCTCCGCGACCATCTCGCCTTGCGCCATCGCGCGATGCGCGAGCATCGGCTCGCCCGTCAGATCGCCGATCGCCCACACGTTGCGCATCGACGTGCGGCACATGTCGTCGATCTTCAGCGCGGCGCCCGCGCGGTCGAGCTGCAGCGTCTCGAGCCCCCAGCCCTGCGTGCGCGGACGGCGGCCGACCGTCACGAGCACCTGGTCGGCGGCGAGCTCGGTTTGCGCGTGCGCGTCGTCCTGCACGCGCACCGCATCGCCGCGCGCGTTCAGCCCGAGCACCTCGTGGCCGAGATGCACGCGCACGCCGAGGCGCTTGAGCGAAGCGGCGACGGGCTTCGTCAGCTCCGCATCGTAGATCGGCAGGATGCGCTCGCGCGCCTCGACGACGGTCACGTCGACGCCGAGCTTGCGGTACGCGATGCCCAGCTCGAGCCCGATGTACCCGGCCCCGACGACGACGAGCCGCTTCGGCAGCCTGCCCGGCGACAATGCCTCGGTCGACGAGATCACGTTGCCGCCGAACGGCATCGCCGGCAGCTCGACGGGCTCGGAGCCCGCGGCGAGCAGCAGATGCTCGCACTGGATACGCACGCGCGCGCCGTCGCCCGTGTCGACGTCGACGTTCTTGCCGTCGACGACGCGCGCGTCGCCGTGCACGACTTCGACGCCGTTCTTCTTCAGCAGCGCGCCGACGCCGCCCGTCAGCTTCTTCACGATGCCGTCCTTCCACGCCACCGTGCGCGCGATGTCGATCGCGGGCGCCTCGGTGCGGATGCCGAGCGGCGAATCGCCGGCGAAGCCGCGCACCTTGTCGAATTCGCCCGCTGCGTGAATCAGCGCCTTCGACGGGATGCAGCCGATGTTCAGGCACGTGCCGCCCAGCCTGTCGCGCTCGACGAGGATCGTGCGCACGCCGAGCTGCCCCGCGCGAATCGCGGCGACATAGCCGCCGGGCCCGCCGCCGATCACGAGCAGGGTTGTTGTCCTGGTGTCGCTCATCGGCTCATTCCACGAAAAGAAGGGCGGGTTGCTCGAGCAGCGCGCGCACGGCCTGGATGAACTCGGCCGCATCCATGCCGTCGACCACGCGATGATCGAACGACGAAGACAGGTTCATCAGCTTGCGCGCGACGACGGCGCCGCCGCGGAACATCGGCCGCTCGACGATCCGGTTCACGCCGACGATGCCGACTTCGGGCGAATTGATGACGGGCGTCGACGCGATGCCGCCGAGCGCGCCCAGGCTCGTGATCGTGATCGTCGAGCCCGACAGCTCGTCGCGCTCCGCGCGGCCCGCGCGCACCGCGTCCGCGAGCCGTGCGATCTCGGCCGCGATCGCCCACGGATCGCGCGCCTCCGCGTGGCGCACGACAGGCACCGTGAGGCCCGCCTTGCTCTGCGTGGCGATGCCCAGATGCACCGCGCCGTGACGCGTGACGACGCCGGCTTCGTCGTCGTAGCGCGCGTTGATCTGCGGGAAATCGCGCAGCGCGATCACCATCGCGCGCGCGAGGAACGGCAGCACCGTCAGGCGGCCGCGCGCATCGCCGTACTTGCGGTTCAGCTCGGCGCGCAGCGCTTCGAGCTCGGTGACGTCGATCTCCTCGACGTAGCTGAAGTGCGGAATCCGGCGCTTCGCGTCCTGCATCCGCTGCGCGATCTTGCGGCGCAGGCCGATCACGGGCACCGCTTCCTCGTCGTGACGCTCGGCGTACGCGGCATGGCCGCCGCGCGCGCGCGACTCGGCCGCGCCGCGGCCTTGCAGGAAGGCGTCCAGATCCTCGTGCCGGATCCGGCCCGCTTCGCCCGTGCCGTGCACGTAGCGCAGCTCGACGCCGAGATCCCACGCGCGCTTGCGCACCGCGGGCGACGCGAGCGGACGCTCGCCCGGCCGGCGTGCGGGCGGCGGCGAGGCGCTCTCGCGCGCGGCGGATTGCGCGGCGGCGGGCGATGCCGCGTGCGCGGCGCTCCGCGCTTCGCGGTCGTCGCGGTCGTCGCCGGCATCGCGCTCGCTTCGCGCGGCTGCCGCGCCCGCATGCGCATGCGCATGCGCCGCGTCGGCAATGCGCTCCCGCGCCGCGGCCGAGCCGCGCGCGTCGCCGTTCGCCGCCGCGCCATCGGGCTCGCCCTTGTGATTGCCGTCGCCTTCGACTTCGAGCCGCACGAGCTCGCTGCCGACCGGCAGCACGTCGCCTTCCTTGCCGCCCAGCGCGACGACGACGCCCGCGACGGGCGACGGAATCTCGACCGACGCCTTGTCGGTCATCACGTCGGCGATCGCCTGGTCTTCCTTCACGCGATCGCCGATCTTCACGTGCCACAGCCCGAGCTCGACCTCCGCGATCCCTTCGCCGATGTCCGGCATCTTGATGACGTGGATGCCCATGTCAATTCTCCATCGCGCGCCGCAGCGCGTCGCCGACCCGGTTCGGGCCCGGGAAATACGCCCATTCCTGCGCATGCGGATACGGCGTGTCCCAGCCGGTCACGCGCTCGACGGGCGCTTCGAGCCAATGGAAGCAGTGCTCCTGCACGAGCGAGATGAGTTCCGCGCCGAAGCCGCAGGTGCGCGTCGCCTCGTGCACGACGACGCAGCGCCCCGTCTTGCGCACCGATTCGACGATCGTGTCGAGATCGAGCGGCCACAGACTGCGCAGGTCGATCACCTCGGCGTCGATGCCGGTTTCCGCGGCGGCCACGAGCGACACGTGAACGGTCGTCCCGTAGGTGAGCACCGTCACGTCGCCGCCGGCGCGCACGATCGCCGCCGAATCGAGCGGCACCGTGTAGTAGCCGTCGGGCACGAGGCTCGCCGGATGCTTGCTCCACGGCGTCACCGGCCGATCGTGGTGGCCGTCGAACGGGCCGTTGTAGAGCCGCTTCGGCTCAAGGAAGATCACCGGATCGTCGTTCTCGATCGCCGAGATCAGCAGCCCCTTCGCGTCGTACGGATTCGACGGCATCACGGTGCGCAGCCCGCACACCTGCGTGAACATCGCCTCGGGGCTCTGGCTGTGCGTCTGGCCGCCGTAGATGCCGCCGCCGCACGGCATGCGGATCGTCAGCGGCGCGATGAACTCGGCCGCCGACCGGTAGCGCAGCCGCGCCGCCTCCGACACGATCTGGTCGGACGCCGGATAGAAGTAGTCGGCGAACTGGATCTCGCAGACGGGGCGCAGCCCGTACGCGCCCATCCCGACCGCCGCGCCGACGATGCCGCCTTCGTTGATCGGCGCATCGAACACGCGCGACTTGCCGTACTTGTTCTGCAGTCCTTCGGTGCAGCGGAACACGCCGCCGAAATAGCCGACGTCCTGCCCGAACACCACCACGTTGCCGTCGCGCTCGAGCATCACGTCCATCGCCGAGCGCAAAGCCTGGATCATGGTCATCGGCGAAGCCGCCGGACCGTCTTTGCCTGCTGTCGTCATCGCTGTCAAACCCCGAGCTGTTGGCGCTGCCGGCGCAAGTGCGCGGGCATCTCCTTGTAGACGTCCTCGAAAATGCTCGCGACGTTCGGCACGTGCTCGTCGGCCAGCGTGCCGTAGCGCTCCGCTTCCTTCTGCGCGGCGAGCACCTCGGCCTCGAACGCGGCCTTCGTGTCCTCGTGCTCCTGCTCGGACCACACGCCGAGGCCGACCATGTGGCGCTTCAGGCGCTCAAGCGGATCGCCGAGCGGGAAGTGCGTCCAGTCGTCGCCGGGGCGGTACTTGGTCGGATCGTCGGACGTCGAGTGCGGGCCCGCGCGATACGTGACCCATTCGATCAGCGTCGGCCCGAGGTTGCGGCGCGCGCGTTCGGCCGCCCAGCGGGACGCGGCGTAGACGGCGAGGAAGTCGTTGCCGTCGACGCGCAGCGATGCGATCCCGCAGCCGACGCCGCGCCCGGCGAACGTCGCGCCCTCGCCGCCCGCGATCGCCTGGAACGTCGAGATCGCCCACTGGTTGTTGACGACGTTCAGGATCACGGGCGCGCGGTACACGTGTGCGAACGTGAGCGCGGTATGGAAATCGGCTTCGGCCGTCGCGCCGTCGCCGATCCACGCGGAAGCGATGCGCGTGTCGCCCTTGATCGCCGAGGCCATCGCCCAGCCGACCGCCTGGATGAACTGCGTCGCGAGATTGCCCGAGATCGAGAAGAAGCCCGCGTCGCGCGACGAGTACATCACCGGCAACTGGCGGCCCTTCAGCGGATCGCGCGCGTTCGACATCAACTGGCACATCATGTCGACGAGCGAATAGTCGCGCACCATCAGGATCCCTTGCTGCCGATACGTCGGAAAGCACATGTCGCCGCGCTCGAGCGCGAGCGTGTGCGCGACTGCGATCGCTTCCTCGCCGAGGCACTGCATGTAGAACGAGATCTTCTTCTGGCGCTGCGCGATCTGCATGCGCGCGTCGAAGATGCGCGTCTTCAGCATCGCGCGGATGCCTTTGCGCAAGATGTCGGGATCGATGTCGGGCGCCCAGGGCCCGACGGCTCGTCCGTGCTCGTCGAGCACGCGCACGAGGCCATAGGCCAGGTCGCTCGTGTCGGCGGGCGCGACGTCGATGGGGGGTTTGCGCACCTTGCCGGCTGGCGACAGGCGCAGGTAAGTAAAATCGGTCTTGCATCCCGGACGCCCGGTAGGCTCCGGCACATGCAATCGCAATGGCCCGTACTGGCTCATTCAATTGTCTCCACGTTTGATTTTGTCGCACGCTTCGCCGCAGAGCGTAACAAAGTTATCGCGCATGGTGAAAGCTTCTTCGGCCCCGGAGTCGCCCCGATTTTCAAACGGACGCCGGAATGTTATGAGATCGTTTAGCACGCTCGTTCGCGTGGCGTCGGTCGCGCGTGGCGGATGCTGCGGGCGCGATATCGCGCGGCATGTTGCCGTGCATGCGGCACGCGTGTTCGTCGAGTTCGTTTTTGTGCGATGCGCAAGCGCCGCGGCGCGAGCGCGCGCGCGAACCCGCCCGGCATTCGCGCGTCGCACGAGCGGCGCGCGCCGTGCGCGATGCCCCCACTCTCGTCACGAGTTATGCGCTTGCGTCCGCCCGCCGACGCGGGGAAAACGGCGGCGCATCGCGATTCGAATATCGCTTATCACCACAATCAATTTCCGCGGTTTCGCGTTTCGTCCTAGACTCTCCAGAACGTTACATCGATTGATGTAATTATTGGCTGGGCGGCGCGCATTCCGTCTCGACCGTTCGCGCGAAGTCCGCTTCATTCACGACATGAAGACCGCCCGCGCGCGACATCATCTGGATTCCGAATCGTCACGACTTCGTCGCCTGCGGCGCGCCACCGACTGCTTTTGCTCATGAACTCGATCCTTGCCCCGGACAACGCGCCGCCCGCCTGCGCGACGCGCACGAACCCGCTGATGTCGGCGCTCGCGCGCATTGTCGTCACTGCGCTGCTGCCGAGAATCGACCGCGCGGCCGATGCGTCGACGCGTCCGTTCGTCACGCCGGACATGCTCGTGCCGCACGTGCGCGACAAGCGCTACGGGCTCACGCATTACGGCATCTTCTTTCCCGAGTTGCCGGAACCGCACCGGTACTGCAACGTGATGACGCTGCTCGGCGCGACGGGCAGCGTCGCGTTCGACAATGACTACCTGACCGACGGCGATCCGCGCGACGTCGCGACGGTGCTGTCGTCGACGGCCGCCGACGGCGCGCATCACTATCGCGCGTATTCGATCGCGCGCGAATGCGCGGTACGGCGCGCGGACACGGTCGTCGCGTTCGGCGGCGACCTGACGATCGCGGGCGCGTACCCGCGCTACACGGTGAAGGCCGACTACGCGCACTTCGGCCTCGACGTCGCGATCGACTGCACCGACATCGTCTCGTGGTTCGTCCGCAACGTCGCATACGACCATCTGAGCCTGCTCGCGACGTGCTCGGGCACGATCCGCCACGGCGGCCGCACGATGCCGGTCTACACGCTGTGCACGTTCGAATACGCACGGATGACGACGCCGCAAGCGTGGTTCGCGAAGCCGCTCGGCGAGCGCTGGAAGCTGCCGCTCGATTTCTTCACGTACCAGATCGTGAACCTCGGCGAAGGCGTCCAGTTGCTGCTGACCGAAGTCCGCGTGCTCGGCGAAAAGGCGTTCAAGGGCATCCATCTGCGCGCGCTCGACGGCGCGGCCGAGATCCACGAGCGCGGCGTCGCGTTCGTCGTCGACGAATACGGGCCGGAGCTCGCGAACGCGCCGGACGGCCGGCGCATGCGGCTGCCACAACGGCTGCCGTGGACCGCGCGCGACGGCGCGGGCCGGCCGTGGCTCGAACTGCGCGGCACGATCGACAGCCCCTGGCGCTTCGGCCATGGGCGCGGGTATGTCGCGAGCTATCGCTTCGACGGCTTCACCAAAGGCCGCGCATACAGCGGCCGCGGCTACATCGAGTACGTCGATTGCGAGGTGCCGCGGCGCTGACGGTTCGCTTCATTGTTGCTTGCCGTCGCTTCCCGTCGTCTCCGTCGCGCGACGCGCGACGCTCGTCCGCGACTCGGCCCCGCATCCGCACGGCGATGCGCGGCGATCGTCCCGATTGACGATTACATTGATCGATGTCATTGTCATTGCGTGTGCGACGAGACCGGCTGCCGTGGCGCACCGCAGCATCGGCCGGCGCGCAGCCGGGCGATGCCCTGCTCGATTGCGCACCGGCCGCCCTCCACCCTCGAAACGCGAGCTTCATATGAAACAGCAACGCATAGAAATCGCCGAAGAGTTCGACGCCCCGGTTCAGCAGGTCTTCCGCTTCTTCAGCGAGCACGAGAATCTCAAGTCGATCTTCTCGCCCGCGAAAATCCGCCGGATCAGCGACGGCGAGCCCGCGCGCAACGGCGTCGGCTCGGCGCGCGAGATGCGCGTGCCGGGTGCGCCGCCGTTCGTCGAGACGGTGACCGCTTATCAGGAAAACGAACGGATCGAATACCGGATCACGCGCGGCAGCCCGCTGCGCGACCATCTCGGCGTGATGCGCTTCGTTCCGATCGACGAGCGCCGCACGTATTTTCATTACGTGATCACGTTCGAGGGCAAGGTGCCGTTCGTCGCGCCGCTCGTCCGGCACGTGCTCGAGGGCAGCATTCGCCGCGGGCTCGGGAAAGTGGCGACGCGGCGGCTCTGGGCGTGAGCGCGCGGAAAGCGGCGACAGGCGCGCCGTGAAGCGCGAAGCATGCGTTCGATATCATGCGTCGCGGGGCGCGGCTTCGAGCCGCCGCTTCAGCAGCGTCAGCGAATGCGCGGACTCGCGTTCGACGCGCCTGCGCATCACGAGCGCGTTCGCGAGCCGCAGCAGCGGGCTCGGCGAATGGTAGTGCAGCGTGCGGACGAAACGCGTTCCATGCGCGCCGCAGCGACACTCGTCGGTCGGCAGGATGCTCAGGCTGCCGGCCGCGTTCGCGGCGCGCGCCTGCCACGGCGCGCCGGGCTCGTTGCGCACGACGTCCCGGCGCAGATGGTCGACGCGCCCCGCGCGCGGCATGCAACCCTTCCGGAGCGCCACCGAATGATCCAGAATCTGCGACAGCTCGACCTGAACCTGCTGCTCGTGTTCGACGCGCTGATGCAGGAGCAGAACCTGTCGCGCGCCGCGGTGCGCCTGCACATGAGCCAGCCGGCCGTCAGCAATGCGCTGACGCGGCTGCGCCAGCAGCTCGGCGAGTCGCTCTTCACGCGCACCGCGCGCGGCATGACGCCCACCGCACAGGCGCGCGCGCTGTACGAGCCGGTGCGTCAGGCGCTGTATCTGCTGCAGATCGGGCTTGGCCCGCAAGCCGATTTCGAACCCGACACGCATCATCTGTTCAAGCTGTCGATGAACGATTACGGGCAAACGGTGCTGCTGCCCGATCTGCTCGCGCACATCAAGTCGCGCGCGCCGAACGTGATGCTCTCGGTGCAGAGCGACGACGCCGGCTCGATTCCCGCGCAACTGACGACGGGCACGCTCGATCTCGCGATCGACTATCTGCATTTCGACAATCCCGAGCTCTGCTACGAGCCGCTGCACGAGGAGCATCTCGTCGTGATCGGGCGCGCCGGCCATCCGGCGTTCGCCGGCGGGCTCGCGCTGCGCGGTTACGAGGAAAGCGGGCACGTGTCGATCCAGCCGCGCGACAGGCGCGGCTCGCCGCTCGAGATCGTGCTCGGCTCCGCGCGCGTGCGGCGCGTCGTGCATCTGCAGGTGCCGCACTATCTGACGATTCCCGCGCTCGTCGCGAAATCGGACCTGCTCGGCACGATCCCGCGCCGGCTCGCCGAGCGGTTCGCCGATGTCCATGCGTTGCAGATCGCGCCGCTGCCGATCGACATCGCGCCGATCCAGGTGAGCCTCATCTGGCATCGGCAGCAGGACGCTCAGCCCGGCCTGCGCTGGCTGCGCGAGCAGATCGTCGTCACGCATCGCGCGATCGTCGAGTGCGCCGAGCACGCGCCGGCGTGACGCGCGTTCGCGATGAATCAGGAACCGCGCAAGCATGGCGGCCGTGCATCGCGCAGGCGCTGAGAGCTCCGCCGGCCGCTGTTTGAATCGCCGCGCAAACGAGCGGGAAATCAACGCGCTATCGCGCGCACCGCGTTTCGAATCGATGCTCGGCGCAAGGCGCTCGACACCGCGGGGTTCGCGCGGGAATACGCGGATCGGATCGGTGTGCGCGCGTCGTGCGCCGCATCGCGCGACAGCAGGAAAACAGGGAGACGAACCCGCTCGCGCACCGTCGCGCACGCCGGCCGGTTCGAACCATCAAAAAGGTGAACCGAATGAAGCAGCAGTCCTGCGATTACGACTACGTCGTGATCGGCTCCGGCTTTGGCGGCAGCGTATCGGCGCCGAGAAGAGCTTTTATCCGACCGAGGTCGGCGTGTTCTTCGGCGACGACGCCGACGCGCCCGGCACGCGCCATGCCGATCCGTACTTCGGCGGCGCGGGCCCCGGGCGCACGTCGTGCATCGGCTGCGGCGGCTGCATGGTCGGCTGCCGCCACGTCTGGCCGTTCTCGAAGCAGCTCGCGACGTCCGGCGCGAAGATCCCCGCGTACATTCCGGCCGCGAACGACTTCGCGTGGAAGGCGGCGCGCGCGCTCGGCGGCGCGACGATGGCGCACGACGCGCGCGACGGCGTGTGCGACGGCCGCAGCCGCGTGTTCGGCTACCGGAACATGTACGTCTGCGACGGCTCGGTGCTCGGCGCGAATCTCGGGGTCAACCCGAGTCTCACGATCACCGCGCTCGCCGAGCATGCGATGAGCCACGTGCCCGCGGCGGGCGAGCAGCAGTGGGACAGCGCCGGGGAGGAACGCGCCGCGGCGTGAGCGAGGGCGCGTGCGGGGCGACGCGAGCGCCTCGCGCGCGTCACACGTCACACGTCACACGTCACACGTCAAACGTCAAACGTCAAACGTCACGCGCCGCGATGCGCGCGCCGGCGCTGCGCGCGGCCGTTCGCGAGCGCGGCGAGCGCCGCGTCGTAGCCCTGCTTCTGCAATTGCGCGATCGCGTCCGACGAAAAATCGTAATCCTCGATGAACGACAGCCGCCCGTCCCGGTTCAGCGTGATCCGCTCGATGTCGATCGCCGCGCGATTGCCCATCAGCCGGATGTAGAGCGGCTGCTGACGGATCTCGTTCGCGGCCGGCGCGTCGACGTGCGCGAGGATGCCGTCGACGAGATCGCGAAAATCGCTCGCGTATTCCTCGAAGCGCAGATCGTTGCGAACGCGGTCCATGTACGCGATTTCCTCGCGGCGCAGCATCACTTCGACGAGGTTCGTCGGCAGCATCTTCGTGCCCGAGAACAGATCGACGATGAACACGCGTCCGCCGATCTGCCCGCACCGCGCGATCACGAGATCGAGCGGCGAGTTGCTGACGACGCCGCCGTCCCAGTATGGCCGGCCGTCGACGACGGTCCACGGCATTCCCGGCGGCAGGCTGCCGCTCGCGAGCAGATGCGTGGGGCTCAGGCGATCGACGTAGCTGTCGAAGATGCGCGGCTCGCCCGTCTCCACGTCGACCGCGGCGATCAAGAGGCGCGTCGGGCTCATGCCGAGCGAATCGAAATCGACGTAGCGCTCGATCAGCTTCTCGATCGACGACGCGTCGAAGAAGCTCGTCCATTTCGCGCGAAGCCGATCGGCGTCGAAGCCGAGCCGCGACCATTGCGGCTTCAGGAAATTCGGCACGCCGAACGACAGCACATACGTCGACAGCCACGCCTGATGCCACTGCGAGCCGTGCGGCAGCGGCAGCGCGATCGACATGTCGCGCCAGAACGCTTCGAGCGCCTTCGACGCGCCCGTCGGGTGGCTCGCGACGATCGCGCCGTTGAACGCGCCGATCGACACCGCGGAGATCACGTCGGGCCGCACGCCGTGCTGCTCGAGCGCCTTGATCGCACCGCACTCGAACGCGCCGAGCGCGCCGCCGCCCTGCAGGATCAGGATCGTCTGCACCGGCAGCCTGTCGAGCGCAAAGTTCGGATCGCTCAGTTTCGACTTCTGCGCGGCGACGTTCACGTGCAGCCGGATCGCATCGTTCAGCGCGGCGATCTCGCCGGCCGGCCGGTCGATCGTGAACGCGGCGCGCAGCACGTCGTCGGCGAGATAGAGCAGCGTGTACGAGGAATCCTCGAACGAGCCGCGCTCGATCGTCTCGGTCGCGCCGGCCGGATAGCCGAGCAGGTTGTACGACAGCCCGAACACGCTGCCGTAGAAAATCGACACGTCGCGATACGGCAGCCGGCGGCCGAGCATGTTGCGCGCGGCGATCCTGCCCTGCCGCACCGCGTTGTCCCAGTGCTCGATCCGCCGCCGCACGCCGAAAATCGGATCGCCGAAGTGCGCGACGTCGCCCGCCGCGAACACGTCCGGATCGGCCGTCTGCAGGAACGCGTCGACTTCGACCCCATCACCGAGCACGAGGCCGCTGCCGTCGAGCCAGCCGCAGTTCGGCGTGACGCCCACCGCCGCGACGAACAGATCGCACGGCCGCGTGCCGCCGTCGCTCGTCTCGACCGCCTCGACGCGCGCGTCGCCGAGCACGCGGCGCACCTCGCGGCTCGTCAGCACCTCGATGCCGCGGGCCTTGCAGAGCGCGTCGAAATGGCTCGCGAGCGCCGGCGCGCGCAGCGTCGGCATCACATCGGGCGCGTGCTCGACGAGCGTCACCTGCAGGCCGAGCGCCTGCAGCGTCGCGGCGATCTCGACGCCGAGAAAACCGCCGCCCAGCACCGTCGCGCGGCGCGCGTGCGCGCTCGCGTCCTTCAGCGCCTGCGCCTGCGCGACCGTGTGCAGCACGTGCACGCCGTCGAGCCCGATGCCGGGCAGCTCGGGCACCTTCGCGCTCGCGCCCGTCGCGATCAGCAGCTTGTGGTAACGGTATGCGACGCCGTTCGACGCGCGCACGATCCGCTTCGCGCGATCGAGGTGCTCGGCGCGCGCGTCGAGCACGATGTCGATGCGCTGCGATGCGTAGAACGCCGCGTCATGCAGCGTGATGCTCGCGGGCTGCGCGGCGCCCATCAGGAATTCCTGGCTGAGCGGCGGGCGCTGATACGGCAGCACGGGCTCGCCGCAGAGGATCGCGATGCTCGCCGACGCGTCCTCGCCGCGCAGCGTCCGCGCGGCGCTGACGCTCGCGATGCCGCCGCCGATGAGCAGATAGTCGAATTCACGCATCGGCGCCTCCCGTCGCCACGCCGCGCGCGGCGAACGCGGCGGGCTCGGCGCGCGTAGCGCGCGTGGTGTACGAACGGCCGGCGCCGCTCACAGCGACGGCCTCGGCTGCGTCGCGAACCGCCGCTCGTGCGCGCGCTGGCACGATGCGCAGCGCAACGCGGTCGGGCGCGCGAGCAGGCGCTCGTAGGCGATCGGCTGCCCGCAATCCGTGCAGAAGCCGTAGTCGCGCCGCGCGATCCGTTGCAGCGCCGCATCGACGTCGCGCAGCTCGGCGAGCTTCATGCCGATCAGCGCATGGCCGACGTCGACGAACAGATCCGCGTTCGCCTCGTCGCCTTCGTCGGGCGCGGGGCCCGCGAGGTTCGCATACGGCTCGTCGGCGCGCTGCCGCTCGCCTGCGCGCACGTCCGCCTGGAGCGCCTGCCTGCACGCGCGCAGCAGGGCGCCCAGAACCTGGAGTTGATGTTCGTCGAACGCTGCCATCGGGTCCTCCGCGTTTCGCGTTGCCGCATCGGGCCGTCGCGCGGTGCGCGGCGACGGCGGGGCGATGCGTGCCGTGTTGCCTGCCGGGTTTGCCTTGAAGCTGCGATTTCCGCTTCGCCGCGCGGCGCTCCGCGTGCGGGCGCGTGTCCGGGCGATCGGCGGCGATCCGTTTCCGTTTCTGCTTCTGCTTCCGTTTCCGCGCGCCGCCCTCCGCGCGAAGCGCGTTCACGCCACGATGCCACCGCGATCGCGCCGCTGCAACGCCCTGCGTCGAACGATCGCGCGCCGGCGACCGCCGCCGTCATCGCGCCCCGCCGCCACATCGCGCCCCGCCGCGGGAACGCTCGGCTGCCGGGGCGCCCGGCCGCGATCTGCTTGACTATCGTCAATGACCCGCCGCACCCGGCTTTTAATCTGGCGATGCGGCGTTCGCCGGCCTATGCTGTCCCAATCCGATGCGCGTCGGACGCGCAGCACCGCGGCAAGCGAATCCGCGCGCGCCCGCCGTCTCCGGCACGCTTTGCGAAGGCGGCCGCTTCGGTGCCGGAAGCGCCCCAGCCGCTTGCCGCTCCGCGCCCGCGCGCGCCGCGACAGCCGCGGCAGTGTGTCCCCGTACCGCCAGCAAGGAGGTTCGATGCTGTACGCGTGGCTCGAAGCGCAACGTGAATTCTTCCGCGCATGCCAGCCGTGGGCGGGCGCCGCGCAGCACGCGAGCGCGAGCGCGCGCCCGGCCGGCTGGCCGACATGGGGCCCGATGGCGCGCGCGGCCGATGCGGTCCCCGCGCCGCCGCCGTTCGCGATCGCATCGGTCGCGATCGACGGCGCGGCCGTCCCGGTCGACGAATGCATCGTCGACGACACGCCGTTCTGCGCGCTGCGCAAGTTCTCCCGCCGGCTCGACGGCGGCGCGGCCGCGCGCTCCGCGGTCTTTCTGTGCACGCCGCTCGCCGGCCACCATGCGGTGATGCTGCGCGAGACCGTCGAGACGATGCTCGCGACGCGTGACGTCTACGTGACCGACTGGCGCAACGCTCGCGACGTCCCGCCCGACGCGGGCGCGTTCGGCCTCGACGACTACGTGTGCACGCTCGAGCACTTCATCGCCGGCGCGGACGAGGGCAGGCTGCACGTGATGGCGGTCTGCCAGGCGACGGTGCCCGCGCTCGCGGCCGCCGCGCTGCTTGCGGCGCGCGGCGTCCACGTCGCGAGCGTCGCGCTGCTCGGCGGCCCGATCGACACGCGCTCGCACCCGACGCTCGTCGACCGCTTCGCGCTCGAACACGACCTCGACTGGTTCCGCCGCGCGGCGATCGACGTCGTGCCGCCGCCGTATGCGGGCGCGGGGCGGCGCGTCTATCCGGGCTTCATCCAGCACGCGGCGATCGTCGTGGCGCATCCGCAGCGGCGCGTGTCGCTCGAAAGCCGCTACTGGGCCGCGTGGATGACGGGCGATCTCGCGTCCGCCGCGCGCTGCCTGCGCGAGATGAACGAATATGGCGCGGTGCTCGACATGACCGAGCGCTATTTCCTCGACACGATCCGCGTGATCTTTCACGAGCGGCTGCTCGCGCAAGGCCGCTGGTCGATCGGCTGCCGCCGCGTCGCGCCGGAGCAGCTCACGCGCACTGCGCTCTGCACGATCGAAGGCGGCCGCGACGACATCGCCGGCACCGGCCAGACGCACGCCGCGCATGAGCTGTGCAACGCGGTGCCCGACGCCGCGCGCGAGCGGATCACCGAGCCGGACTGCGATCACTACGACCTCTTTCTCGGCCCGCACTGGCGGCGCTCGATCCATCCGGCGCTCGACGCGTTCTGGGCGCGCGCGGAAGCGGCGCGCCGCGCGGCCAGCGAGCCGCCGCGCGGCGCGCAGAGCGTCGAGCCCGAGCACCGAATCACGCATTGAGCCGCGCGGCGAACCACCGCGCGCGGCGCGCGCGCACGCCGCTTGCGGACGATCAACAAACGCACGCGCGTCGGTCGCCACGCCGATTCGTTCGTCCGCATGATCGGCATCATGGACGACCAACCGATCTGCGACGCCGTATTCGCCGACCGCTACGCGCTGCCGGGCGAGAACTCGCGCGCCCAGGCGTGCGCGCGGATCGCTCGCGCGCTCGCGCTCGCGGAGCCGGCGGCGACGCGCTCGAGCGCCGCGCGGCGCTTCTACCGGAACCTGTTGAACGGCGCGCTCGGCGCGGGCCGCATCATGGCGCGCGCGGGCGCCGCGCCGGACCAGACGATGGCGAGCTGCTTCGTGCATCCGATCCGCGCGCCCGCCGCGCTCACGCGCTTTCAACCGAACCTAGACGAGGCGCTCGACGAAGCGCGCCTCGCGCTCGCGATGGGCGCCGACCTCGGCTACGACTTCTCGGACATCCCGCCCGCTGGCGCGCGGCCCGACGCGGACCAGCCGACGTCGCCCGGCGTGCGCGCGGCGCTCGACCGGTTCGATCGCATCGGCGCGCAGGCGGGAGAGCGCGACGGCCGCCACCGCGCGCAGCTCGCGGTGCTGCGCTGCGACCATCCGGATCTGTCCGCATTCGCCACAGCGAAGTGCGGTCGCGAGCGCGGGCATGCGCGCCGGACGACGCTCGAGCTCGCGGTGGCCGTCACCGACGCGTTCATGCAGGCGGTCGAGCAGGATCTGCCGTGGACGCTGCGGCACCCCGCGCCGCCGCGCGACGCGGCGAGCGGCGCGCTGCCCGCCGCGGACGGCGCATGGACATATGCGAGCGTGCCCGCGCGCAATTTGTGGCGCGAGATCGTAGCGGCCGCGCGCGACGGCGCGGGGCCCGGCCTCGTGTTCGTCGACGCGATCGACGCCGCCGATCCGCTGCGCGGCCGCGAGCGAATCGACGCGACGAGCCCGTGCGGCGCGCAACCGCTGCCGCCGTACGGCAGCGCGATGCTGGGCGCGGTCGACCTGTCGCGCTTCGTGCGCAATCCGTTCGGCGCCGGCGGCGAGCCGCGCTTCGATTTCGCCGCGTTCGACGCGGCCGTGCGCGTCGAGGTGCGCCTGCTCGACAACGCGCTCGACATCGCACGCTGGCCGCTCGCCGCGCACGCGCGCGAGTCGTACCAGAAGCGGCGGATCGGCGTCGGCGTGACGGGGCTCGCGGACATGCTCGCGATGATGCGGCTGCGCTACGATTCGCCGGCCGCGCGCGAGATGGCGCGCTACATCGCGTCCGACCTGCGCAATCTCGCGTATTCGGCATCGGCCGAACTCGCCGCCGAGCGCGGCGCGTATCCGCTGTGCGACCGCCATGCGCATCTCGACGCGCTGCGCGCGGGGCCGCCGCTGCCGCATGCGGTCTGCCACGCGATCGAGCGCGACGGGCTGCGCAACAGCCATCTGACGTCGTTCGCGCCCGCCGTCGGCGTGAGCCTCGCGTTCGGCGACAACTGCTCGCCCGGCATCGAGCCGGCGCGCGCGTGGATCGAGCACCGGACGGTGCGCGCAGGCGCGGCCGGCGCGCCGGGGATGCGCGCGGAGAACCACGCGCACCGGCTGTTCCGGTCGCTGCGCGGCGAGCGCGTCGCGCTGCCGGAGTATTTCGCGACCGAAGCGGACATCGCGCCGGGCGACCGCCTCGCGATGCGCGCGGCGCTGCAGCCATGCGTCGACGCGGGGATCGGGAATACGCTGACCTTGGCGAGCCATTACTCGCTCGAGGAGGTCAACGCATTGCTGTTCGCCGCGTGGCGCGCGAAACTGAAGAGCGTCGCGATACGGCGAACGGATCTCGCGCGCGACGCGCAATCGGGCGACGGCGACCGCGCTTAGGGTCTGTTCACGCTGATGACGACCTGGCGCAGCGCTCGGCGCGCGCGGGCGCTTGACCCACGTCAAGCCGACGCCCGGCGCAATCGGGTCGAATGACGACGGGCGCGATCGCGGCGCGGCGGTCTCCACACTGCGGCAGCCGCGCGGCAGGCAGCGCCCCATCCCGCGCGACCACGATCCCCGGAGGTGACGAGATGCGCCGTTCGCGCCAGCCGAAGCCCGCGAAATCCGCCGACTTGCCGAGCCGCGCACGCGGCGCCGCGCGCACGACCACCATCCGCGGCAACGGCCCGCGGCGGCGCGCCGTGCGCGAACGCGCGGCGCGCCGCCTGTCGCGCGAAATCGACGCGACGCTGCGCCGGGCGTCGACGTATCCGCATCCGGCCGGCCGCATCGTGCGCATCGAAACGCACATCTCCGTCGTCTATCTCGTCGGACGCTTCGCATACAAGCGCCTGAAGCCGTTCGACTTCGGCTTCGCGAACTTCGGCGACCTCACCGCGCGCCGCCGCGCGTGCGAAGCGGAGCTCACGCTGAACCGCCCGCTCGCCGCGCCAATCTATCTCGCGACCGGCCCGGTCGTGCGTCGCACGCGCGGCCTGCGCCTGTTCGGCGCGGGCGCCGCCGTCGATCACGTCGTCCGGATGCGCCGCTTCGACGAGCGGATGCTGTTCTCCCGGCTGCTCGCGCGCGGCGCGCTCGGCGCGGCGGACATCGACGCCGCCGCGACGCGCCTCGCCGCGTACCATCTGCACGCGCCGCGCGACGTCCCGCGGCGCGCGTACGGCAGCGCGCACGAGCTGCGCAAGCAGATCGACGACGTGTTCGCGCCGCTCGAACGCGCGCTCGGCGCGGCGTTGCCGGCGGCGCTGCGCGCGTGGTGCGGGCGGCGCTGCGACGAACTCGCCGTGCATCTCGACGCACGGCGAGCCGACGGCTACGTCCGCGCGTGCCACGGCGACCTGCATCTGAACAACGTCGTGAAACGCGGCCGGCACGCGCTGATGTTCGACTGCATCGATTTCGACGACGCGCTGCGCTGGATCGACGTGATCAACGATCTGTCTTTTCTGCTGATGGATCTGCGCGCGCACGATCGCGCCGATCTCGCGCACCGGCTGCTGAACCGCTGGCTCGACGAGACGGGCGATTTCGCGGGTCTCGCCGCGCTGCCGCTGTACGTCGCGTATCGCGCGCTCGTGCGGGCGCTCGTCGCGACGATGCGCGCGGGCGGCGGCGGCGCGGCGCGCGCCGAGCTCGCGCGCCAATACGTCGACGTCGCCGCGCACGCGGCCCGCGCGCGCCGCCCATGCCTGCTGCTGTGCCACGGCTATTCGGGTTCGGGCAAATCGGTCGCGAGCCGCGCGCTCGCCGACGTGTCCGGCGCGATCCGGCTGTCGAGCGACAGCGAGCGCAAGCGCGCGCGGCCGTTCGCGGCGGTCGACGCGCGGCCGCTTCCCGCGGCCGCGTACACGCCGCAGCAGATCGCCGCGCAATACGCGCGCCTGCGCGCGCTCGCGCGCGACGTGCTGCGCGCCGGCTACACGGCGCTCGTCGATGCGACGTTTCTCTCGCATGCGCGCCGCGCGCGTTTCGTCGCGCTCGCGCGCGAAACCGGCGTGCCCGTGTTCATTCTCGATTTCCATGCGAGCCGCGCATGCCTCGAACGACGCGTCGATGCGCGCGCCGCCGCGCAGAACGATCGCTCGGACGCGGGCGCGGCCGTGCTTGCGGCGCAACTCGCGACCGCCGATCCGCTCGACGCCGGCGAACGCGCGCGCGCGATCGGCTTCGATACCGACGTGCCGCTCGCGACGATCCGGTCGGCCGGATATTGGCGGGCGGTGCTCGACGTGCTCGACGCCGCAAGTGCGGACGCACCCGCAACGGGCTGACGCCTCAGCGCGCCGCGCCCGCGCGAACACATCGCGCCGCCGCCGCGCATCGCGTGCCCATCTGCCCGCACTGCAACGGCGAAGAGCGCTCCGCCCCGAACCGAATACCCGCTCGCCCCCCGCCCATTCGCCGTTGATCTGGGTCAAGCCCCGCGCGACAGCCGCTCCATAGACTGAAATCGACGCTGCGCAGCCCGCATCGCCCCCGAATCCCGGCGCGTCGTCCCCGCCCGCACGCGAACGCGCCTCCCGACAGGAGACCCGCAACATGGAAACATCCCCGCTCCAGACGACGCCGCACGAAGCCATCCCGTCATTCGATCCGTCGGCGAGCGTCGAGGACAAGCTGCGCCTCGCGATCCACTACGCGACACTCGCGCCGTCGAGCCACAACACGCAGCCGTGGCGCTTCATTCTCGGCGACGCGTCGGTGATGCTGTGCGCGGACCGGCTGCGCGCGCTGTCCGTCGTCGATCCGTACGATCGCGAGCTCCTCATCAGTTGCGGCGCGGCGCTCCTCAACCTGCGCGTCGCGCTGAGCCGCTTCGGTTTCGCGTACACGATCGACATGTTCCCGTCGACGTCGGACCCCGACGTGATCGCGCTCGTGCGGCTCGATCCGCACGGCTACCACGACGAGAGCCTCGTGCCGCTGTTCGATGCGATCGTCGAGCGCGTGACGACCCGCATGCCCTACGCGAACGAAGCGGTGCCGTGCGAAGTCCAGCGTGCGCTCGTCGCCGCCGGCGCGGCCGAGGGCGCGGAGATCGCCTGCGTCGACGCGCCCGACGCGCGCAACGAGATCGCCGAGCTGATCGCCGACGCCGACCGCCTGCAATTCGCCGATCCGCGCTTTCGCCGCGAGCTCGCGAACTGGGTGCATCCGCGCCGCCAGAACGACGGGATGCCCGCGTTCGCCGCCGGCGTGCCCGCGCTGCTCGACTTCGCGACGCCCGTCGTCGCGTCGGCGATCCGCACGTTCGATCTCGGCGGCGGCCTGGCGGCGATGCATCACAAGCTCGTCGACGGCTCGCCGCTCATCGTCGGCATCTCGACCGCGAGCGACGATCACGACGCCTGGGTCGCGGCCGGCCAGGCGCTCGAACGCGTGCTGCTCGTCGCGACGGCCGCCGGGCTCACCGCGTCGTATCTGAATCAGCCGATCGAGATCGCCGCGCTGCGCGAAAGGCTGCGCCCGCTGCTGCACGTCGACGCGCATCCGCAACTGCTGCTGCGCGTCGGACGCGGCCCGGTCGTCGCGCACGCGCCGCGGCGCCCGATGATGGACGTCGTGTCTTGATCGAGCGGGAACGCGCCGCGCGCGGGCGGGACGCCGCGCGGCGCGGTGGCGATGAAGGCAGCGGCGGCGGCGAAGCGTGGCGGCGCTGGCTGCCGGGCGTCGCGGCGCTGCGCGCGTACCGGCGCGCATGGCTCGCGCGGGATCTGTACGCGGGCGTCGCGCTGACCGCGGTGCTGGTGCCCGTCGGCATGAGCTACGCACAGGCGGCCGGCCTGCCTGTCATCGCCGGCCTGAACGCGTCGATCGCCGCGCTTCTCGGCTACGCGATCTTCGGGCCGAGCCGGATTCTCGTGCTCGGCCCCGACTCGGCGCTCGCCGCGCTGATCGCCGGCGCGATCGCGCCGCTCGCGCACGGCGACCCCGCGCACGCGGTCGCGCTCTCCGCCGCGCTCGCGCTGATGTCCGGCGGCTTCTGCGTGCTCGCCGGCCTGCTGAAGTTCGGCTTCGTCACCGATCTGCTGTCCAAGCCGATTCAGTACGGCTATCTGAACGGGCTCGCGCTGACGCTGGTCGCGAGCCAGCTCCCGGGCCTGCTCGGCGCCGCGCCGCCCAGCGGCACGTGCATCGACGCGGTCGCGAGCATCGCCGCGACCGTCGCGCAAGGCCGCATCGACTTCGTGTCGCTCGCGCTCGGCGGCGGCTGCCTCGTCGGCATCGTGCTGCTGCGGCGCGTCGCGCCCGCGTGGCCCGGCATGCTGATCGCGGTCGCCGCCGCGTCGGCCGCCGCCGCTTGGCTCGGCGCGGCGCCGGAAGCGGCCGGCGCGAATGCGCACGTCGCAAACGCGCATGTCGCAAACGCGCACGTCGCCTACGCGCACGTCGCCCTCGTCGGCTCGCTCGCCGGGACCCTGCCGCCGCTCGGCCTGCCGTCGATCTCGCTCGCCGACGCGAGCCGGCTCGTCGCCGGCGCGCTCGCGATCGCGATGGTGTCGGTCGCCGACATCAGCGTGCTGTCGCGCGTGTTCGCGCAGCACGACGGCAGCGAAGCCGATCGCAATCAGGAACTGATCGCGCTCGGCGCGGCGAACCTGCTCGCCGGCGTGCTGCGCGGCTGCGCGGTCAGCGGCAGCTCGTCGCGCACGCCCGTCGCGCTCGCGGCCGGCGCGCGCACGCAGTTGACAAGCGTCGTCGCGGCCGCCTGCATCGCGCTGCTGCTCGTCGCGCCGACGCTGCTCGCCCGCGTGCCGCTCCCGGCGCTCGCGGCCGTCGTCGTCTATGCGGCTTACGGGCTCGTCGACGTGCGCGCGATCGTCCGGCTCTACCGCGTGCGCCGCGGCGAATGCGCGGTGTCGGTGCTGTGCTTCGCGGGCGTCGTGCTGCTCGGCGTCGTGCCGGGCATCCTGCTCGCGGTCGGGCTGTCGCTGCTGTCGTTCGTCTGGCGCGCGTGGCACCCGTACGACGCGGTACTCGGCCACGTCGAGGGGATGCACGGCTATCACGACGTGTCGCGCCATCCGGATGCGCGGCGAATGCCGGGCCTCGTCGCGTTCCGCTGGGACGCGCCGCTGTTCCACGCGAACGCGGCGATCTTTCGCGATCACGTCCGCGACGCGATCGCCGAGGCCCGCGCGCCGGTGCGCTGCGTCGTGATTGCCGCCGAGCCGATCACCGACGTCGACGTCACCGCCGCCGACATGCTCGCGACGCTGCGCGACGAGCTCGCCGCGCGGCGGATCGCGCTGGTTTTCGCGGAAATGAAGGGGCCGGTGAAGGACCGGCTGCGCACGTACGGGCTCTTCGACAAGATCGGCGCCGACCACTTTTTCCCGACGGTGACGGACGCGATCGCGCACTTCGCGCAGATGCGCAAGGACGTGGCGACCGCGCGGCGGGCGCGGCGTTAGCGATGCTCCGGGTTCGAGCGGGCGAACGGGCGCGGCTCGAACGATCGAACGATCGCAATCGCTCGCAACGGCGGGCATCGCATGCGGGTGCGCCGCGCCGATGACGGTGCGTGCACGCATGCAATCGAATCGGCCACGCCGATAGCGTGAACCGCAATCAAAGCGACTGCGAAGCAGCGGCGACGCCGCCGCACGGCGCAGCGCGCTCTTGCTCTTGCCTTCGCCGCGCGCGCATCCGTCAATCCCGCGCCTTCTCCTCGAAGTGAACCTGGCGCCGCGAAATCGACGCGATCTCGTCGAACAGCCTCGCGGCGCTCGCCAGCAGGTCGTCGACGGACACCATCCCGACGAGCGCGCCGCCGGCGTTCACGACCGGCATCCGGCGCGCGCCCGTCAGCCGCATCCGCTGCGCGATCGTCCACAGGCTGTCGTGCTCGTGCACGACGACCGCCGGCGCGGACATGATCTCGCCGACGAACAGCGCGGCGGGATCGACTTCCTTCGCGATCAGCGACAGCACGATGTCGCGGTCGGTCAGCATGCCGACCGGCTCGTGCGCGCCCCCCACGTCGTCGACGACGATCAGGTCGCCGACATGGCGGTCGCGCATCAGGTGCGCGGCGTCGAGCACGGTGTCGGTGCGGCGGCACACGACGACGTCGCGGGTACAGATCTCGGCAGCGTTCACGATCGGCCTCCGTTCGTGAGCAGGGCGGGCGCAGCGTGCGCCGCTGGAACAGCGCACGCGACAAGGCGCGGCGAAGCGCAACGATACCGGACGACGATCCAGAACGAAGCGCCCGCGCGAGCGCGTCACCCAGCGTCGCATGCGCGCCCCTTCGCCATTTGATGCACGTCAACGCAAGCGGCCCGCGCGCGCCGGCGCGCGACGCTTGATCGGGATCAGACCGGCGCGCCGCGCGCTCGCTATCGTTGACGAATGCACGCGCTCGCGCGGGTGCGGCGCGCCATTCCACTGCCCAGGAGACGGACATGAGCGAACCCGAACTGCTGACCTATCAACCGATCGCCGTGGCATTGCCCGCGCCCGCCGAAGACGAGGCGCCGGCGATCATCGATCTGCCGCAGCCCGATCTCGGTGCGGGCCTGCCGCTGATGGCCGCGCTGTCGCTGCGGGCGAGCACGCGCGAGTTCTCGTCCGCGGCGCTCGCGCCGACGACGCTCGGCGAGCTGCTGTGGGCCGCCGACGGCGTCAACCGCCCGGCGACGGGCGGCCGCACCGCGCCGTCCGCGCATGCGTTCAACGAGATCGACATCTATGTCGCGCTGCCCGACGGCGTCTATCGCTACGATGCGGCGCTGCACCGGCTGCTGCTGAAACGCTCGATCGATGCGCGCAACCTGACCGGCTACCAGGATTTCGTCGGCGCGGCGCCGCTCGATCTCGTCTACGTCGTGCAGACGTCGCGGCTGCTGCCGATGCCGAAGCCGCTGCGCGAGACGTTCTCGGCGGTGGCGGCGGGCGCGATCGCGCAGAACGTCGCGCTGTATTGCGCGTCGATGGGGCTCGGCTGCGTCGTGCGCGGCTGGATCAACCACCGGCTGCTCGCCGACGCGCTCAGCCTGAACGAGGACGAATTGCCGATCCTCGCGCAAACGGTCGGCAAGCCCGTGGCGCGTGCGTGACGGCGCGGGGCCGCAAGCGGACGCCGGCGACCGACAGCGCGCGAGGCACGCGCGGCGCCCCGCTTCACGGCGCGCCGCCTGCGCGGCGGCGCACACGCGAATCTAGCCGATCGTCAGCTTCTTCTTTTCCGACGTCGCCTTCTTCGGCAGCGTCAGCGACAGCACGCCGTCCTGATACTGCGCGCTCGCCGTGTCTCGATCGAGGTCGCTCGCGAGCGAGAAGGTTCGCGCGAACTCGCCCGAATAGCGCTCGCGCCGAATCACGCGCTCGCCTTCCTTCAGCTCCTTGTTCCGCTCGACCTTCGCGGCGATCGACACGGTGTTGCCTTCGATCTGCACGTTGATGTCGTTCTTGTCGACGCCCGGCAGCTCGGCCTTGACGACGTAGGCCTGGTCGTTTTCGGTCACGTCGATCTTCATCGACGCGAGCTTCTCTTCTTCGACGTCGGCGAAGCCGCGCAGCGGACGGAACAAGCCCTGGAACAGATCGGACACGGGCTCAAGCGAAAACGGGTCGTAACGCGTCACATTGCTCATTGCTCTCTCCTGGAATTCGCGGCCGCGCACGATGCGCGGCCTACGCCACGGACGGCACCCGGCGCGCGCCGGATGCCCGTCAATCGGTGATGCCGGTCCGGCTCGATACCGGCTGTCTTCAGCGTAGCGACGCAGGCCGGCCGGGCATTGACGTGAGTCAATCGGCGGCGATCGGGCGGCGGGCGCGAGCCAGGGCCTGTTCACGCGCCCGAAGCAAACTCGCGCGCCCGCCGCCCGACGCCCGCGCTACTCGGCCGATTCGAGCAGGCCCGGCACCAGCGCGCGGCACACCGCATGCCTGCGCGAGCTCGCGTCGAGCCTGCCGGGCCGGACGGCGCGCGGCGGGCGTTCTTGACTACGATCAACCGCCGCCCGTCAAACCGTAGCAGCATGGTCGACGCAGGACCGATCCCAGCGGGCCGCTCCGCGCTCATCCGTTGCGGCCGGTGCAGCGACAGTCGCGCCGACGCCCGGCTCCGCAAAGGTGAAGCTTTACGGGAGCCGATGACTACCGGCTCCGCGCGGTGCGCGAGCGCGGCGGGCAACCATCGGCGGCGCGCGAAACCGGGGCGCGAATCGGCTTCGTCGCGTGGCCGCCCCGTGGCGGAAACCACACGCTCGCGCGCCGCGCACGAAGAAAACGCCCACCGCCCGCGCTATCGCGGCCGGTGGGCCCGAACACGTTTCGAACAACCGACGGAACTGCCCTTGCGACACTCACGCTCCTGGCTCACCCGATTCCGGCTCGCGGCGGCTGCCTGGTGTCTCGCATGGGCGGGCGTCGCGCCGCCCGCATTCGCCGGCGCGGATGCCCCCGCCACCGCGCCGCCCGCCGACGCGTCGCGCCCCGCGATCCTCGTCTACCACCGCTTCTCGACATCCGCGCCGCCCGATTCGATGACCGTGCGCGTCAGCACGTTCGACGCGCAGCTCGCGTTCCTGCGCGCACACGGCTATGCGATCGTGCCGCTGCGCGACGTCGTCGCGTGGGCGGCGTCGCCATCCGCATCGCTGCCGGAAAAAGCAGTCGCGATCACCGTCGACGACGGCCACCGCTCGGTGTACGAACTGCTGCGCCCGATCGTGCTGCGCGAGCGCTTGCCCGTCACGCTGTTCATCTATCCGTCCGCGATCTCGAACGCGTCGTATGCGATGACGTGGGACGAGCTGCGCGCGTTGCGCAATACCGGCCGCTTCGACATCGAATCGCATACGTGGTGGCATCCGAACTTCCGCACCGAGCGGCGACGCCTCGCACCCGACGCGTTCCGCCGCTTCGCCGCGACCCAGTTCGCGCACGCGCGCGCGCTGCTCGAGCGCGAAGTCGGCGGCCCGGTCGATCTGCTCGCATGGCCGTTCGGCATCTACGACGACGAGCTGACTTCGCTCGCCGCACAGGCGGGCTACGTTGCAGGCTTCACGCTCGACGCGCGCAAGGTCCGCCGCGGCGACGCGCCGCTCGCGCTGCCGCGCTTTCTGATCGTCGACAGTTGCACGCCAGCCGTGCTCGCGCGGATGCTCGGCGAGCGCGGCGACGCGCAGACCGGCGTCGCCTTCGCCGCTCGCGCAACGGCCAGCGTTCCGGCCGCCGGCGTCGCGACAGCCTCGATGCCGATGCCCGACACCCCGGCGCGCGCCGCTTCGTCCGCCGCTTCGTCCACTGCCCCGTCCGCCGCCATCCGCGGCAGCGTCGTCGACGCGCGGACCGGCAAGCCGATCGCCGCCGCGATCGTGACGATCGGCGGCCGCCCGATCCGCGCGGACGAGCGTGGCGCCTTCCCGGCCGACGCCGCGGCGGCCGGCATCGCCGTCCGCGCGCCCGGCTATCTGGCGACGCGCACGAGCGTCGAAGCCGGCCGGCCCGTCACCGTCGCGCTCGCGCCGTTCCGGCCGAAAGCCGTCTATCTGTCCGTGTTCGGGATCACGAGCAAGACGCTGCGCGAAGCCGCGGTCGATCTCAAGGGCGCGACCGCGATCAATGCGCTCGTCATCGACATGAAGGGCGACCGCGGCATCACGCCGTATCCGAGCACGGCGCGCCGCGCGTCGGGCGCGGCCGCGCAGACGCCGAACGCGCCCGTCGTGCGCGACTTCGCGGCGCTCGTCGCCGAGCTGCGCCGGCGCGGGCTGTATCTGATCGCGCGGATCGTCGTGTTCAAGGACGATCCGCTTGCCGCCGCGCATCCGGACTGGACGGTGCGCGATGCGAACGGCGACATCTGGCGCGATCGCGAAAAGCTGCGCTGGATCGATCCGTCGCTGCGCGAAGCGTGGGCACACAATCTCGATGTCGCCGAGGAAGCGGCGAAGCTCGGCTTCGATGAAATCCAGTTCGACTACGTGCGCTTTCCGGACGCGCGCGGGCTGCGCTTCAGCGTGCCGAACACGCGCGCGAACCGCACTGCGGCGATCGCCGGCTTCCTGCAGGCGGCGCGCGAGCGGCTCGCGCCGTACAACGTGTTCGTCGCCGCCGACATCTTCGGCTACGTCTGCTGGAACGAGGACGACACCGCAATCGGCCAGCAGATCGAGACGCTCGGCGGGCCGCTCGACTACATCTCGCCGATGCTCTATCCGTCCGGCTTCACGTGGGGATTGCCGGGCTGCACGCAGCCGACCGCCGATCCGGGGCAGATCGTGCGCCGCTCGCTCGCGGAGGCGCGCTTGCGGACCGGGCTGCCGGGCGTGCGGTTCCGGCCGTGGCTGCAGGCGTTCCGCGATTACGCGTTCGACCGCCGCGATTTCGCGGCGGCGCAGATCCGCGCACAGGTGGACGCCGCCGAGGCCGCCGGCACGGACGGCTGGATGCTGTGGAACGCGCGCAATCGCTACGATCCGCAGCAGTTGCCGAAGTAGCCGCGCGGTTGCGTGCGCGAGCGCGCGGCGCGATGCCTGCGGCAATGCCGACATCGGCATCGGCACCGCATTCGAAACCCCAATCGCCCCGGCACGGCCGCACGATCGCGGCCCCTTTCAAGCGTCGAATGCGCTCCACTCCGTTCGCGAATCGAGCGGAAACACCGGCCGCTCGACGCGCTCGAAATCGAACAGCGTGTAATCGGAGCCCGTCACGCCGCGGCTGTCGCATTCGACGAGCGCCGCCGCGATCGGCACGAACACCGGCCGGCAGTACATCCGCGATTTCAGCAGCAGAAAGCGCGCGCGCCGCGGATCGACGCCGACGCTCTCGAACACGCCGAGATCCCATGGCTCGTGCGTGCGCTCGGTGACGACGAGCGTCGCCGCGCCGGTGTCGAGCACGGCCGCCCGCCCCATGTACGCGCGCTGGCCGGTGTAGGTCGGCCCGCTGATCACGTATTCGCCGTCGGTGATCGCGCGCACGACGCCCGTCGCGCGAAACGGCGCGCGCGGCGCGGCTCCCGCGCGCGGCAGCTTGTTGCCGACGTCGATCGTCACGCGCGCGCCGACGCCCGCCGCGATCATCCGCGCCACCGCCTCGGGATCGCACAGCGGCCCGCTGACGAGGCCCGAAAGCCCTTGCGCGAGCGCCGCTTCGAGCAGGTCCATCGTGTCGCACGTGCCGCCCGACATGCAGTTGTCGCCGTGATCGAGCAGCAGCACCGGCCGGTCCGCGCCGTGCGCGAACCCGGCCGCGCGCGCGACCGATTCCGCGAGCGGCGGGCTGCGATAGACGAACTCGTCGCGCGCGTCCCAGATCTGCTGCGCGATGCGGGCGGCCACCGCGTCGGCGGCGGCCGCGTCGCCGTCGCCGACGACGACCACGCTGATGCACGGCGCCGGAATGTCCGCGAGCGAAAACCCGGCGAGCACCGACACCGCGAGCATCCCGTTCGCCTGCGCCGCGCGCGCGGCGTCGAGCGCGCGCCGCATCGCGCCATCGGCGGTCGCGCTGCGCAGCGTCGACGTCATCAGCGGCGGCCGCCGCCACGCGAGCACCGGCCGCGCGCGGCCGTGCACGCGGTCGAGCAGCAGCCGCGCCGCGTGCGCGCCCGTCTCGTACATGTCGACGTGCGGATAGGTCTTGAAGCTGACGATCACGTCCGCGTGATCGATCATCTTCTGCGTGACATTCGCATGCAGATCGAGCGCGACGGCGATCGGCGCGCGCGGCAGCGCGGCGCGCACGCGCGCGAGCAGATCGCCCTCGCCGTCCGCCGACTGCTCGGCGACCATCGCGCCGTGCAGATCGAGCATCACCGCGTCGCAGCCGGGCGCGGCGGCGACGATCGCATCGCAGATCGCGTCGTACGCATCGGCCGCGACAGGGCCGCTCGGGTTCGCGGCCGCCGACACCGGCGTCACGATCCGCGCGCCTTCGCGGTCGGCCGCGTCGATGAACGCGGCCATCGCGGTGCGCATGCCCCGGTTGTCGCGGTACGCGTGCTCGCCGTAGCTCGGGCCTTCCCGGCCGAACGCGGCAAGCGGCGTCGGCACCGGCGAGAACGTGTTCGTCTCGTGATTCATCCGCGCGATCAGGATCTTCATCGCGCGGCTCCGTCGGCGCCGCCCGCGACATCCTCGCCATCCATCGCATCCGCGACGCCCGCCGCGCTCAGCATCGCGTGCAGCAGCACGTTGCAGCCCGCTTCGAGATGCTCGGGGCGCGCGTCCTCGATTTCGTTGTGGCTGATGCCGTCCTTGCACGGCACGAAGATCATCGCGGCCGGCGCGACGCGCGCGAGGTACACGGCGTCGTGGCCCGCGCCGCTGATCACGTCCATCGACGACAGGCCGAGCGCGTCCGCGCCCGCGCGCACCGCGCCGACGAGCGCCGCGTCGAACGGCTGCGGCGCGAAATGGACCACCTGCTCGACGTCGACCGCGATGCCCGGCTGCGCGCCCGCTTGCGCGCAAGCCGCGCGCAGCGCCGCGTCCATCGCCAGCAGCGATGCGTCGTCGGCCGCGCGCAGATCGACGCTCAGCGTCACGCGCCCCGGAATCACGTTGCGCGAGTTCGGATGCACGTCGACCCAGCCGACCGTGCCGCGCCCGTGCGGCGCATGCGCGCGCGCGATCCGGTTCACCTCGGCGACCAGTTCGGCCGCGACAAGCAGCGCGTCGCGGCGCAGCGCCATCGGCGTCGGGCCCGCGTGCGCCTCCATGCCGCGCACGGTCACGTCGTACCAGCGCTGGCCGAGCGCGCCCCGCACGACGCCGATCGTCGTGTCGTGCGCCTCCAGCACCGGGCCCTGCTCAATGTGCGCCTCGAAGTACGCGCCGACGCGATGCGGCGCGGCGTACGCGTCGCGCGCGTCGCCCGCATAGCCGATCGCGCGCAGCGCGTCGCGCACCGATACGCCGTCGCGGTCGCGCTGCGCGAGCGCATGCTCGAGCGTGAACGCGCCCGCGAACACGCCCGAGCCCATCATCACCGGCACGAAGCGCGAGCCCTCCTCGTTCGTCCACACCGCGACCTCGAGCGGCGCGTTCGTGCGCACGCCCGCGTCGGCGAGCGTGCGCAGCACTTCGAGCCCGGCGAGCACGCCGTAGTTGCCGTCGAACTTGCCGCCCGTCGGCTGCGTGTCGATGTGGCTGCCCGTCGCCACGGGCGGCAGGTCGTCGCGCGCGCCCGCGCGCCGCGCGAAGATGTTGCCGATCGCGTCGACGCGCACCGTGCAGCCGATCTCCTTCGCCCATGCGACGAACAGATCGCGCGCCGCGCGGTCGAGCTCGGTGAGCGCGAGCCGGCACACGCCGCCCTTGGCCGTCGCGCCGATCCGCGCGAGCCGCATCAGGCTGTCCCACAGGCGCGCGCCGTTCGTGCGCAGGCCGGCGGGCGAAGGCGCGGCGCGCGCGCCGGATGTCGAATCCTGAACTTGCATCGATGCGTTTCCTTGCATGGAAAAGAAGGCGCGGCGCTCAGACGACGCCGACGCCGAGATAGCGATCCTTGATCGAATGATCGGCGGCGAACGACGCGTTGTCGCCCTCGTAGACGATCACGCCCTGCTCGATCACGTAATGCCGGTCGGCGAGCTGCGTGCAGACTTCGAGGTTCTGCTCGACGAGCAGGATCGCGACGCCCGCCGCCTTGATCTGCTTCAGTTGCGCGACGATCTCCTCGACGATCACGGGCGCGAGCCCTTCGACCGGCTCGTCGAGCATCAGCAGGCGCGGGCGGTTCATCAGCGCGCGGCCGATCGCGAGCATCTGCTGCTCGCCGCCCGACAGTTGCGCGCCGCCGTTCCTGCGGCGCTCCTTCAGCCGCGGAAAGATCCGGTAGACGTCGTCGAGCTGCCACGGCGAATCGCGGCGCGCGCCGAGCCGCAGGTTTTCCTCGACGCTCAGCAGGCGGAAGACGCCGCGATGCTCGGGCACGAAGCACACGCCGCGCGACGCGATCCGGTACGGCGCCGCGCCCGCGATCGGCGCGCCAACGAACGTCACCGCGCCGCCGCGCGCGGCGACGACGCCCGCGATCGTCTTCAGCGTCGTCGACTTGCCCGCGCCGTTGCGGCCGAGCAGCGTGACCGTCTCGCCTTCGCCCACCGCGAGCGATACGCCTTGCAGCACGTGGCTCTTGCCGTAGTACGCGTGAACGTCCTGCACGTCGAGCATCATGCGCGGCCTCCGGTGATCATGTTGCCGAGATACGCGGTGCGCACGCGCTCGTCGCCGCGAATGTCGCCCGGCCTGCCTTCGACGAGCACGCGCCCTTGCTGCATCACCGTGATCGTGTCCGAGATGTCCATCACGATGCCCATGTTGTGCTCGATCAGCACGACCGTGTAGTCGTCGCGCAGGCCGCGGATCAGCGCCTTCATGTCGTCGAGGTCGTCGATGCCCATGCCGGAGGTCGGCTCGTCGAGGAAGATCGCGCGCGGCCGCGCGGCGAGCGCCATGCCCACTTCGAGCCGGCGCTGCTGGCCGTGCGACAGCGCGCCCGCCGCCGTGCCCGCGAAGCGTTGCAGCGCGAGGCGCTCGAGCACGCCGTCGACCGTGTCGTCGTGCGCGAGCGCGCCGCGCGGCGGCTTCCATGCGTTCAGCGCGCGCCGCGCATCGACGCCCTGCGCGGCGACGCGCAGGTTCTCGCGCACGCTCAGGTTCTGGAACAGGCTCGTCACCTGGAACGAGCGCGCGATGCCGCGCCGCACGCGCCGGTGGTCAGGCTCCTGCGTGACGTCGCGCCCGTCGAACACGATCGAGCCCGCCGAGATCGGCACCGT
Organism: Burkholderia sp. MSMB1588; assembly: GCF_001546925.1. Taxonomy (NCBI): domain Bacteria; kingdom Pseudomonadati; phylum Pseudomonadota; class Betaproteobacteria; order Burkholderiales; family Burkholderiaceae; genus Burkholderia; species Burkholderia sp. MSMB1588. The sequence continues at coordinate 678,908 of NZ_CM003770.1, forward strand.
GCCCGTCAGCACGTGAAAGAGCGTGGTCTTGCCGGCGCCGTTCGGGCCGATCACCGAATGGACCGTGCGCGGCGCGATCCGCAAATCGACGCCCGCGAGCGCGGTGAACTTGCCGTAGCGCTTGACGACGCCGCGCGCTTCGAGAATCGCGTCGCTCATCGCGCCTCCTGGTCGACGTGGGCGTCGGCCGCCGGCGGCGCGCGGCGCAGCGCGGCCGCGGCGCGCTCGCCGATCCCCCACAGCCCGCGCTGCATGAACAGGCTGACCGCGATCAGCGCGAGGCCGAGCAGCAGCAGCCAGCGCGGCCACAGCGTCGACAGCCAGTCGGCGAACAGCACGTAGAACGCCGCGCCGAGCACCGACGCGAACAGGTTGCCGGTGCCGCCGATCACCGTCATCACGAGGATCATCTCGCTCGTGTGATAGTCGCTGTTCGACAGCGGCGCGATGCCCGTCATCAGCGCGTGCAGCGCGCCCGCGAGCCCCGTGACCGCGCCCGAGATCACGAACGCGACAAGCTTGAAGCGCTTCACGTCATAGCCGGCGGCCGCGGCGCGCGCCTCGTTGTCGCGGATCGCGAGCAGCGTGCGTCCGAACACCGATTGCGACACGCGCGCCATCAGCCAGAACGCGGCGATGAACAGCGCGGCGACGAAGCCGTAGTACTGCCACGGCGAATCGAGCGGCACGAGCGTGCGGCCGAGCGCGCCGAGCGCCGGGCGCGGAATGTCGAGCAGGCCGTTGTCGCCGCCCGTGAGCTCGGGCGTCGTGTACGCGACGAAGTAGAACAGTTGCCCGAACGCGAGCGTCAGCATCACGAAATACGTGCCGCGCTGCCGGATCGAGAACCAGCCGACGAGTGCGGCCGCCGCCGCGCCGAGCGCGATCGCGGCAGCTAGCGCGACGGGCACCGAGGGCACGCCGCGCGTGAGCACGAGGCCCGCCGCGTAGCTGCCGAGCCCGAAGAAGACGCCCTGCCCGAACGACAAGAGGCCGGTGTAGCCGAGCAGCAGATTGCAGCCGAGCGCGGCGAGCGCGAACACGAGCACTTCGGTCGCGAGCGAGCCCGAGCGCAGCACGAGCGGCAGCGCGCAGACGACGGCCGCGGCGAGCAGCACATGGCGATGCAGCGCGCCGTCCGCGCGTTGCGCCGCACGCCGCGCGGGCGCGCCGCCCGGCAGCGAATTCGACGATTCGATCATGCGGCCCTCCCGAGCAGCCCGTTCGGGCGCAGCAGCAGCACGGCCGCCATCGCCACGTAGATCATCAGCCGCGCGCCTTCCGGCCACAGCGTGCTCATCACGCTCTGCACGATGCCGACGAGCAGCCCGCCGACGAGCGCCCCCGGAAAATTCCCCATCCCGCCGACCACGACGACGACGAACGCGACGCCAAGCGCCTCGATCCCCATGAACGGGTCGACGCCGCGAATCGGCGCGGCGAGCACGCCGGCGAGCGCGGCCGTCGCGGCGCCGAGCGCGAACACGAGACTGAACACGCGCGACACGTTGATGCCGAGCAGCGACACCATTTCCGACGATTCGCTGCCCGCGCGCACCGCACTGCCGAGCCGCGTGCCGTCGAGCACCCACCACAGCAGCGCGGCGAGCACGGCGGTGAAGCCGATCACGAAGAGCCGGTACTTCGGATAGACGAAGCCGCCCCAGATCACGACGCCGTTGAGCGCGTCGGGCACGGGCACGTTGTCGCCTAGCGGGCCCCATGCGAGGATCGCGCACTCCTGCAGCACGAGCGCGAGGCCGACCGTCGCGAGGATGTGGAATTCGTGCTGCTGCGCGTACACGTGCCGCAGCACGAGCTTCTCGACGATCCACGCGAACGCGCCGACCGCGAGCGGCACGGCGGCGAGCGCCACCCAGAAGCTCGCCGACCATTGCAGCGCCTGATAGCAGAAGTACGCGCCGAGCAGATAGAACGCGCCGTGCGCGAAGTTCACGAAGCGCAGGAGTCCGAACACGATCGACAGGCCGACCGCGAGCAGGAAATACAGCATCCCGACGCCGATCCCGTTGACGATCTGCAAGAGATAAACGTTCATGGCTTCAGTTCAGATCGAGTGGTGAACCGAGTGGTGAGCCGAGTGATGAGCCGAGGCGGCCGACGTCAGGCGAGCTTGCAGCCCGTCTTGTCGACGGGCAGGAACGACTGGCCGGAGCTGACGATGTCCGCGTAGTCGTCGGCGTTGCGCATCCGGCTCTTCGGCTTGCCCTTCAGCAGGTAGTAGTTCTTCAGCACCTGATGGTCACCCTTGCGGATTGCCTCGGCGCCCGTCAGGCCGTCATATTTCATCCCTTCGAGCGCGGCGATCACCTTCTTCGGATCGGCGCTGCCCGCCTTCACCATCCCGTCGAGCAGGATCTTCGAGCAGATGTACGAGCCCGCGAGGCTGTAGTTCGGATTCGCCTTGAACGCCGCGCTCGCGCGCTTGACGAGATCGCGGTTCAGCGGCGAATCGATCCCGTGCCAGTATTGCGCGCCGAAGTAGACGCCGTCGCAGAGGTCCGCGCCGAGCGCCTCGAACTGCTCGAGCCCCGACGCCCACGCCATCAGGATCGTGCAGTTGTTCTTCATCCCGAAGCTCACCGCCTGCCGCAGCGTATCCGACGATTGCGAGCCGAAGTTCAGGATCAGCAGCACGTCGGGCTTCGCGGCAACCGCGTTCGTCAGGTAGCCGCTGAATTCCTTCTCGGCAAGCGAGTGATAGCTGTTGCCGACGTGCTCGATCCCCTTCTCCTTGAAGATCGCCTTCGCGGCCGTGAGCAGCCCCTCGCCGAACACGTACTGCGGCGTGATCGTGTACCAGCGCTTCGCCTTCGGCAGCATGCCGATCAGCGGACGCACCGTCTGCTCGATCGCGCCGAAGGTCGGCACCGACCAGCGGAACGTCGCGGCGTTGCAGTCCTTGCCGGTGATCTCGTCGGCGCCCGCCGTCGTGATGAACACGCCGCCCGCCTTCTCGACCTCCTTGCCCATCGCGAGCGCTTCGGACGACAGAATGCCGCCCGCGAAGAAGCGCACGCCCTTTTGCTGCGCGATCTCCTGCACGCGGCGCACCGCGGTCGCGGGCGAGCCCGCGGTGTCGAGCGTCATGTACGACAGCGGCATGCCGAGCACCTTGCCGTATTGCTGGATCGCGAGCTTCATGCCGAGATCGGCGTACTTGCCGTTCGCGGCGAACGGGCCGGACATCGGCACCGGGCACGCAAGCTGGACGCCCGCGCCCTGCGCGAACGCGGCACGGGACGAAAGCGCGCCGAGCGCGCCCGGGACGGCCGACAGCGCGGCCAGTTTCAACAGTTCTCGGCGATTCAAGTTGACGCTCCTTGGGGGAAAGACACACGCGATGCGACCGACTGCCCGACCGCGCCGGCCATCTCTCGCGGATGCTGTGCCGGCCGTCGATCCTATTTATCATGATAAATAGGATTAACTTGATGCTAGGTATAATAAATTCGAGTGTCAATCGGGCAAAAATCGGGCAAAAAATCGGGCGCCGCCCTACACCTTGGGAGTGTCGAAGATGGTCATGGACCGAGCGAAAGCCGGCATCGCGGTCGAAATCAAGCAGCCGAAGCGCGCCGACCTCGTCGCCGAGGAGATCAAGCGGCTCATCACCGAGAAGGACCTGAAGCCGGGCGACCGGCTGCCGCGCGAGGCCGAGCTGCAGCAGCTCTACTCGGTGAGCAAGAGCACGATCCGCGAGGCGCTGAAGTCGCTCGAAGTGCAGGGGCTCATCAAGGTCACGACGGGGCCGAGCGGCGGCGGGATGGTCGTCGAGGTGCCGCTCGACCGCACGCTGCAATTGCTGCAGAACTATCTGTTCTTCAAGGACGTGTCGATCGACGACATCTACACCGCGCGCCGGCTGCTGGAGCCCGAGCTCGCGGCGGGCGCGGTGCCGCATCTGAGCGAGCGGGATTTCGCGGCGCTCGAAGCGAACATCGCGTGCTGCGACGGCTCGTCGGGGCCGCACGATCGCGGCCACGTCGTGCGGCAGCGGCAGGAGGACATGACGTTCCACGACATCCTCGCGGCCGCGAATCCGAACCCGTTCCTGCGCTTCATCTGCGAGCTGATCAACGAGATGATCCGGCAGTTGATCGAATTCCGGAACGACACGCCGCTCGCCGAGCACCGCCGCTTCGGCGACGCGAACGTGAAGATCCATCGCGCGATCCTCGAAGCGGCGCGCGGACGCGACGCCGAGCGCGTGCGCGCGCTGATGGTCGAGCACATGACCGAGGCGCCGAAGCATGTGAAGCGGATGAAGGGCCGGCTGCGCGGCCGGCTGATTCTCGATTCGGAGATCCGCAAGCGGCCGCGCGCGGTCGCGGCGCTCGTCGAGAAAGACTAGAAGGGTCTGTTTCCATACGGAACGCACATGCGTTGCCACGAGAACGGCCGCTCGCGCGCCGCGCGCGAACCGCCGCCGCCAACCTGCGCTAGTTGCCGCCGCCCGCGCCGGTTGCGGCCGACGCATCGGGCGTCGGCGTCGGCGACATCGGCGCGTTGTCGTTCGGCAAGCCGCTGTCCGGCCGCGGCGCGGCGGGCGGCGTCGACGGCAACAGCGGCGGCACCGCCGGCGCAGGCGCGGACGCGCCGCCCGGCGCAAACGGCATGCCGCCCGTGGGCGAAGCAGCCGAAGCAGCCGAAGCAGCCGAAGCAGCCGAAGCGGCCGAAGCGGCCGCCTCGGATGCGGCGCGCGCCGCCGCCTCCGACGCCGCCTCGACCTCGGAAGCCGGCATCACCTCCTCGACCGGCGCGCGCGGCGCCTTCGGCGGCGCGGCCTTCTGCTGCGGCTCGGGCTTCTCGAACAGGTAGCGATACCAGTCGCCGAGCCGGTTGCGGAACGTATCGAGCGCGCTCGGCGGCGCCTCGGTCGCGAAGCGCTCGCGCGTGTCGACGAGCCGCGCGCGTATCGCCCGTTGATAGAAGTCGCCGACGATCGGCAGCGCGCTCCTCGCGCCTTGCCCCCAGTCGCTGCCGAGCGTCACGCGGCCGTCGTCGAAGCCGACCCACGCGCCCGCGACAAGCGCCGGCTGCATCAGGATGAACCAGCCGTCGGTGTCGCCCTGCGTCGTGCCGGTCTTGCCTGCGATGTCCGCGCGAATCCCGTAGCGCGAGCGGATCGCCGCGCCGGTGCCGCGCTCGACGACGCCGCGCATCACGTCGATCAGCGTGCGCGCCGCCGGCGCGCCGAGCGCGCGCTCGGGCGACGCGCTCGCGAACTCCGCGAGCGCGTCGCCGTTGCGATCCTCGATGCGCGTGACCATCCGCGGCTCGACGTATTCGCCGACGTTCGCGATCGTCGCGTACGCGGACACCATCTCCTTCAACGTCACGGGGCTCGTGCCGAGCGCGAGCGACGGCACCGCTTCGAGCGCGCTGTCGCGCACGCCCATCGCGCGCGCGAGCCGCGCCACCTTCTGCGGGCCGACCTTCATCATCAGTTGCGCGGTGATCCGGTTGCGCGAATACGCGATCGCGTCGCGCAGCGTCATCGGCTTGCCCGTGGGCGGCGCGTCGTCGTCGGGCCGCCAGATCTCGCCGCCCGCGAGCGCAATCTCGACCGGCTGATCGACGAACGTATCGTCGGGCGTCGCGCCCGCCGCGAACGCCGCGCCATAGACGAACGGCTTGAACGTCGAGCCCGGCTGCCGGCGCGCCTGCAGCACGTGATCGAACGGCTCGGTCGTGAAGTCGCGGCTGCCGACCCACGCCTTGATCTGCCCGTTGCGCGGATCGATCGCGAGAAAGCCCGCCTGCACGTCGGCCTTCGCCTTGCAGAGCGCGCGCGCGAAGCCGCGATCGGCGAGCAGGCGCTTGAGCGCGGCGTCCTCGGTCGCGCCGCCGTCGAGCGCCACGCGGAACTCCGGCGTCTCGCGCACGAACGCGCGGAACAGCGGATTGCCGGGCGCGCAGCCGCTGCCGGCGTTCCACATTCCGTTCGCGATCCCTTGCAACTGGTTCGTCTGCCGCGCGAGCGCCTGCGTCGCATACGCCTGCAGCCGCGAATCGATCGTCGTGCGCACGACGAGGCCGTCCGAATAGATGTTGTAGTCGTTGCGGTCGGCCCACGCGATCAACCATTTGCGCAGTTGCTGCGCGAAATGCGGCGCGGGGCCTGGCGGCTCCTTCTGCCGCTCGAAATCGATGCGCAGCGGCTTCTTCTGCAGCGCCGCGTAGGCGGCCGGCGAGAGCTTGCCGTACTTCACCATCTGCGCGAGCACCGTGTTGCGTCGCGCGAGCGCGCGCTCGGGGTTCAGCACCGGGTTGTAGTAGCTGTTGCCCTTCAGCATGCCGACGAGCGTCGCGGCGTCGAGCGCGTCGAGCTGATCGGCCGATTTGTCGAAGTACGTGCGCGCCGCCATCTCGACGCCGTAAGCGTTGTAGAGGAACGGCACCGTGTTCAGATACGTCTCGAGAATCTGCGCCTTGCTGTAGACCGCCTCGATCTTCAGCGCGGTGATCGCTTCCTTCAGCTTGCGCGTGAGCGTGGGCGCGCGGCCGATCTCGTCCGGATACAGGTTGCGCGCGAGCTGCTGCGTGATCGTCGAGCCGCCCTGCCGGTCGCCCGAGAACGTGCGCAGCGCGGCGCCCGCGGTGCGGCGCCAGTCGAGCCCGTGGTGCTCGTAGAAGCGATGGTCCTCGGTCGAAATCAGCGCGTCGACCATCTTCGGCGAGATGTCGGCGAGCGGCACCCATTCGCGGTTCGACGGCTTGAACTCGGCGAGCAGCTTGCCATCGGCGGACATGATCTGCGCGGGCGCGTCGACGCGCGCCTTGCGGATGTCGCCGATGCTCGGCGTGAACGGGATCAGCGCGAGCACGTAGAGCACGCACAGCGCGGGGACCGCGGCGGCGGCGAGCAGCACGCCGCGTCGCGTCGGATGGCGCATGCGGCGGAGGACGGCGGCGGCGTGCGGCTTCGCGGCGGCGAGCCGGGCCGCGCAACGGTCGAGGAAGGACGACACGATTCGGCGATTCACGCGGTGATGCGAATGGGTGGGAAAGCGTGAATCGTACCAAACGCGGGAGGGCGGGCTCCCAAGTGGCGCGAAGGCGGGCGGCGCAGCGGTGAATTGGCCGCGCGATCGCCGTCACGCCGCCGCGCCCGGCATCAGGCCCTCGCCGTCCTGATCAGGCCCTCGCAGGTTCCGACCTGCGGATCGCCCGCCGGCAGCTTCCCGCACACGCCCTCGAACTGCTTGACGACCGCCTGCGCCGCCACATCGTGCGCGCCGCGCTGCCGCCAGTGCGCGAGCTGCGTGACGACGCGCGTGAGCGCGCGCCGGTTCGCGCCATAGAACGCGTTGCGCGTCTGGCCCGCCTGCGTCAGCACGTCGTTCGCGATCCGGCGGATTTGCCCGGCGTCGTCCGGCGCGAGATCGACCGCGTTCGCGAAGTACGCCGCGCCCCAGCGCAGCCGCGTCGCCGGGCCGCTCGCCGCTTCATACGCTTTCCTGTACCAGTCGAGCGCCGCCGCCCGATCGCCGCGCGCCTTCGCGTTCGCGGCGAGCCCCGACATGAAGTAGTACGGCGTCGGCGAACGCGCGAGCTCCGCTTTCAGGAGCGCGTCGGCCGCATCGAACTGGCCGGCGTCGGTCAGCGTGTCGGCGGCCTCGCTGGCGACCGCCTGCCGCCCGTAGACGTTCGTCGATTCGGCAAGCGCCGACGCCGTCTGCCGCCGCACCGCATCGGCAAGCGCGGGCGGCAGCGGCGCGCCCGGTTTCGCGTCGAGCCGCGCGACGCGCACGCGGCCGTGCAGCGCCATCGTGCGGTCGATCGCGGCGAGCGACGTGTCGGTGGACAGCCGCGCGAGCGCCGCGTCGAACAGCTTCGCGAGCGACGCGCGCGCCGCCGCATCGTCGCCCGCCAGATACCGGACGACGTCGGCCGGCGCCGTGACGAGCACGTCGTAATCGGCGCGCGCGCGCTTCGGGTCGCGCAGCGCGTCGCGCACGGCCGCGGCGGCCGCCGCCTTGTCGACGTCGCCCTGCTGCGGCGGATCGCCCGCCGCAGCCGACACGGCGGCCTTCAGATCGAGCCGCAGCGCCTGCGCATCCGCGAGGTCCGCGCGCGCACGGCGGGCTAGCGTCTGCAACGTCGCCGCGACGCGCTCGCCCGGCACCGGCAGATCGCCGTCGGTGTCCCACGAGTAATCGGCGAGCACGCGCCAATCGTCGGGCGTGACGCGCGCGCCGTCCTTCAACGCGGCGGCGAGCGTCTGCCTGAACGGATGCGCCGCGTTCAGCCCGATCGACAGCGCCTGCATGTAGCGGTCGAGATCGACTTCGCCGGGCAGCCGCGTCACTTCGGTGCCGTCCGGCCGGAACAGGATCATCGTCGGATAGCCGCGCACCTTGAAGCGATCGCCGATCTTCTGCGCGTTCTCGGTGTCGCCGTCGAGATAGACGGGCACGAAGAACGATGAGCGCGACTTGAACGCCTGCTGGCTGAAGATCGTCGATTTCACCTGATTGCACGACGGGCACCAGACCGCGCCCCAGTACAGGAACAGCGGCTTGTTCGTGCGCTTCGCCTCGGCGAACGCGGCGTCGATGTCGCCTTGACGCCACGCGATGCCGGGCGGCAGATGCTCGGGGGCGTGCGGCGCGTCGGCGGCGAAGCACGCGGCCGCGGCGGCGACGAGCAGCGACGCCGTCAGCTTTCGAATCGCAGTTTTCATCGATGAGAGTCCGGTTGGGAGCGGCGCCGCGCGGGATCGGCATCGTCGTCGCGGTCCGCATCGGGTTGACGTTCGAGCGCGTCGGCCGCGCGCTCCGTTCTTTTACGGCGCAATCGTATGAAGTATAGAAACAATCGCGGGCGCTGAGGGAAACCTTGATGCGGACGGGGAAATCCGCGATGCGAGGGCGCGTGCGGCGGGCGGCCGCCCGCGCGATCGTCGCGTCGCGCTTCGCGAACCGCACGCCGCGAATCGAACATCGCGAATCGCACACCGCGCGAGCCGGATCAGAACTTGTGCCGAATCCCGACGATCGCGAGCTCCTGCGAATCGGTGCCCGAGTTCGCGCCATACGAGCCGACGGACGCCTGCGCGTCGATCACCGAGCCGTTCGCGCCGAGCGTGTGGCCGCTCGCCTTCTGATAGCCGAACAGCGCATAGAGATCGGTGCGCTTCGACAGTGCGTAGCCCGCGCCGAGGTTCACCTGGTGATAGTGCGCGGAAGCCGGCCCGGTCAGCGACGTGTAGTTGTAGCCGACGCCCGCGCGCAGCGCCGGCGAGAACTGATAGTTGAAGAACGCGGAGCCGCTGTTGAATTTCGCGGTGTCGTTGAACGCCGACAGCGAATCGCGGCCGTACTGCGTGTTCGAATACGCGAGGCCGAACGTCGCCGAGCCGAGCGCATACTGGCCGCCGACGCGCACGATCTGAACCGACTTCGCGCTCGCGAAGCCCTGGTTGATCACCGTGTTGAACAGCGTATCGGAGCTGCCCGTCCAAGTGCGCACGCCGTTCGTCGCGGTGGCGCCGCCGTCGGCGTACAGGTAGCCGGCGCCGAGCGACAGCGGCCCGTTCGCGTAGCTCGCCGCGAAGCTGTACGTGCGGCCGCTGCCCGTCGCGCCCGCGACGCCGCCGAAACCGTACAGCGCCTCGAACTGGAAGCCGGACAGCACGGGGCTCGTGTACTTCACCGAGTTGCTGACGCGCAGGCTGTTGTCGTAGTTGTCGAGATCGCCCGGCGTCGCGAACACGCCGCCGAAGTAGTTGTCCTCGGTGAGCCCTTGCACGAGGTCGACGACCGGATCGTACTGGCGGCCGAGCGTAATGGTGCCCCACGTGTTGCTCGCGAGGCCGACGATCGCCTTGCGGCCGAACTCGCGATTGCCGTTCTGCACGCCGGTGCCGAGATTGAAGCCGTTTTCGAGCTGGAACAGCGCGGCGAGGCCGCCGCCCAGATCCTCGGTGCCTTTCAGGCCCCAGCGGCTGCCGGACAGATTGCCGCTGCTGAACTTGAAGAGCGACGACTGATTGCGGCCGTCGGTTCCCTGGACGTTGTGCACGTACGCGATGCCCGCATCGACGATCCCGTACAGCGTGACGCTGCTTTGCGCGTGCGCGCCGGCGGACAGCAGGAGGCCTGCCGGCACGGCGAGCGCCGCGAGATGCTTCGTTTGCTTCATGTGGTGGTTTTCCTCGTAGTCGACTTGTTGTTCGAATCGCTGAACGATACGGACAGGACGACGAATCGAAAACCAATTAATTCTGCGATGGTTATGATGGGCGAACGCGCGGCAGAAACGAACGACAGGACTGGTTCCTCACTCACGGTTTGCACCGAGCTCAGCACGCCGAGCGTGTGAAGGAACCGACGTCGTTTCACTCTTGTACGTCCTGTTCTCGTGATGCGGCCGCGCGCCCGCCGGCGTCCGCACGCTCATTCATTCGCCGCGACGCCACGCTCGCGCGGCTCGCGCCCCGGCTCGGCGGCCCGTCGCCCGAGCGACGCGACCGCCTGAAACGCGATCGGCGCGAACGCGAGCCCGAACAGCGTCGCGGCGAGCACGCCGCCGAACGCGCCCGTGCCGATCGAGCGGCGGCTCTCGGCGCCCGCGCCCGTCGCGGTCACGAGCGGCACGACGCCGAGCACGAACGCCATCGACGTCATCACGATCGGCCTGAAGCGCGCCGCGGCCGCGTCGATCACCGCCTCGCGCAGCGCGACGCCGCGCGCATGCTGATCGCGCGCGAACTGCACGATCAGGATCGCGTTCTTCGCCGACAGCCCGATCACCGTGATCATCGCGACCTTGAAATACACGTCGTTCGGCATCCCGCGCAACTGCACGGCCGCCACCGCGCCGATCACGCCGAGCGGCACGACGGTCAGCACCGACAGCGGAATCGTCCAGCTCTCGTACAGCGCGGCGAGCGCCATGAACACCGCGAGCGCCGACAGCCCGATCAGGAGCGGCGTCTGCCGCGCGGCGACGGTTTCCTCGCGCGCCGCGTCCACCCAGTCGTAGCCGACGCCCGTCGGCAGGCTCGCGGCGAGCCGCTCCAGGTCGGCCATCGCCGCGCCGAGGCTGTATCCGTTCGCCGGACGGCCGGCGATATCGAGCGACGGATAGCCGTCGAAGCGGCTCAGCGCGACGGGCCCGACGCTCCAGCGCCGCGACGCGATCGCCGACAGCGGCACCATGTCGCCCGTCCTGTTCGGCACGGCGAGCGCCATCAACTGATCGTCGGAGCTGCGCGCGCCGGCGTCCGCCTCGATGATCACGCGCCGCATCCGCCCCGCCGCCGGAAAATCGTCGACGTAGTTCGAGCCGAACAACCCGCCGAGCAGGCCCGCGATCCGCTCGAACGGCACGCCGAACGCGTACGCCTTCGCGCGGTCGACGTCGAGCTCGACGCGCGGCGCGTCCGGCAGATCCTCGGCGTGCACGGACGCAAGCGCCGGATCGGCCTTCGCCGCATCGGCGAGGCGCTCGCGCGCCGCCTTCAGCGCGTCGATGCCGATGCCGCCGCGATCCTCGAGCCGCAGCGTGAAGCCGTCCGCATGCCCGATGCCGGGCACCGACGGCGGCAGCGACGCATCGACGTCGCCGTCGCGAATCCGCGCGAACGCGCCGTTCAGCCGGTCGCGCAGCGCGGCGGCGTCGATGCCGCGCTGCGCCCAGTCCTTCAGCTCGACGAACGCCATCGCGACGTTCTGCCCGCTGCCCGCGAAGCTCCAGCCGATCACGCTCGTCACGTTCGCGACGGCGGGCTGCGCGTGCAGGATCGCCTCGACCCGCTCGACGACCGCCATCGTGCGCGCCTGCGTCGCGCCCGCCGGTAGCTGGATCATCACCTGCAGTTGCCCCTGATCCTCGGTGGGCAGGAAGCCGTTCGGCATCGCCCAGTAAAGCAGCGCGCCGCCGGCGAGCAGCACCGCGTAGATCGCGGCCATCGGGCCGATGCGCGCGACCGTGCGCGCGGTGAGCGAGCGATAGCCCGCCGACGCGCGCGCGAAGCCCGCCGCGAAGCGGTCCGCGGCCCACGCGCCGAGCCCGCGCACGCCGCGCGGCCGCCCGATCCGCGCCGGCGCGCCGCCGGGCGGCAGCGGCTTGAGCAGGTTCGCGCACAGCGCGGGCGTGAGCGACAGCGCCATGAACGACGACACGAGCATCGACGCGATCATCGCAACGGAGAACTGCCGATAGATCCCGCCGACGCCGCCCGGAAAGAACGCCATCGGCACGAACACCGCGGTCAGCACCGCCGTCACGCCGACGATCGCGCCGACGATGCGCTTCATCGCGCGGCGCGTCGCCTCGCGCGGCGGCACGCGCTCCTCCTCCATCACGCGATGCACGCTCTCGACGACGACGATCGCATCGTCGACCAGAATGCCGATCGCGAGCACGAGGCCGAACATCGTGAACACGTTGATCGACAGCCCGAACGCCCACATCGCGACGAACGCGCCCATCAGCGTGACGGGAATCACGATCGTCGGCACGAGCGTGCAGCGCAGGTCGCGCAGGAACAGCCACATCACGAAGAACACGAGGACGATCGCCTCGACGAGCGTGAGCACCACTTCGTCGATCGCGATCCGGACGAAATGCGCGCCGTCGAACGGGATGTCGACCGCGATGCCGGGCGGCAGCCGCTTCGACAATTCGGCGAGGCGCGCGCGGATCGCGTTCGACGTTTCGAGCGCGTTGCCGCGCGGGCCGAGCTGGATGCCGACCGTCGCGGCCGTCTTGCCGTTCAGCCGCGACGAGAACGAATAGTCGTCGCGGCCGAGCTCGACGCGCGCGACGTCCGCGAGCCGCACGACGGAGCCGTCCGGCTTCGACTTCAGCACGATCTGGCCGAACTCGGCGGGCGACGCGAGCTGGCCTTTCACGATCACCGCCGCGCTCGTCTGCTGTCCGGCCGCGAACGGCGCATCGCCGATCGCGCCCGCCGTCACCGCCGCGTTCTGCGCGGCGACGGCCGCGATCACGTCGTCGGCGCCGAGCCCGTACTCGCGCAGCTTCACCGGATCGAGCCAGATCCGCAGCGCCTCGTCGGCGTCCCACAACTGCGCGGAGCCGACGCCCGGCGCGCGCTTGAGCTCGCGCAGCACGTAGCGGCTCAGGTAGTCGCTCAATTGCGCGGAATCGCGCGTGCCGTCGGTCGACGTCAGCGCGACGAGCATCAGGAACGTGTTCGCCGCCTTGAACACGCCGATGCCCTGCTGGACGACCTGCTGCGGCAGCCGCGGCTCGACCTGCTTGAGCCGGTTCTGCACGTCGACGAGCGCGAGGTCCGGATCGGTGCCGGGCGCGAACGTCACGTCGATTTCGAGGTCGCCGTGGCCGTCGCTGCTGGTTTCGTCATAGAGCAGGCCGTCCGCGCCGTCGAGGCTCTCCTCGATGATGCTGCCGACGTCGCCGTCGACCGTCTCCGTCGATGCGCCGGGATACGTCGCGTTGATCACGATCCGCGGCGGCGCGAGGCGCGGATACTGCGCGACCGGCAGTTGCGGGATCGCGAGCAAGCCCGCGACGACGATCGCGAGCGCGACGATCCACGCGAAGACGGGGCGGTCGATGAAGAACGACGGCATGCGCGCGGCCCCGTCAGCGCGACGCGAACGGCGGCGCGTCGGCAAGCGGCGCCATGTGCGGCACGTCCGCCACTTCGCCGCCGCGGATCGCGTAGCCGCGCGAGCGGCCCTCTTCGACGAAGCCGAAGCGGCGATACGGTGCGATCGCGCGCTCCATCGCCCTACAGCGTCAGCTCGAACGACCGGACAAGCAGGCCCGGCAGCTTCGCGCCGCCCGTCGGGCGCTCGCTCCACGACTGATCGTTCAGCAGCAGTTCAGGCGCCGCGCCGAGTTGCTCGAGCTCGGCGCCGAGCAGGCGGTACACGCTGTCGTCGAAGCGCATCGCATCGACCGGCGCGACGATCCTGCCGCGCTCGACCCAGAACGTCGCGAAGCGCGTCATCCCGGTGATCCGTCCGTTCATCTTGTCCGAGAAATTCAGATACCAGAGATTGCCGATGTAGAGGCCCGTGTCGAGCGCCGCGAGCACGTCGGCATCGGCGAGCGCGCCGCCCGCGAGCGCGAGCGTCTCCGGCATTTCGTCCGCGGCCGCGCCGTTCGGGCTCAGGCCGTGCTCGCGCGCGGTGCGCGCGCTGACGAGCCGCCCGACGCTGCGCCCTTCGGCGACGAGCGGCACGCTGTCGCGCCGATAGCCGTCCGCGTTGAACGCGGGCGCCACGCCCAGCGAAAAATCCTCGGCGATCGTCACGCGCGGATCGAGCGCCGCCTCGCCCGCGTGCAGCCGATGCAGGCTGCTGCGCGCGCTCGCGTTCGCGCGCGCGGAAAAACCGTCCCAGCCGAGCAGCCCGACGATCTCGGCCACCGCGGCCGGCGCGAGATACGCGCGATAGCGGCCGGGCGCGAGCGCCTTCGGCGCGCGGCCGAGCACCGGCAAGCGCGCGGCGGCCTCTTCGATCTTGTGCGCGAACGCCGCGTCGCTCCACGCGTCGCCCGCGTGGACGGTCTTGATCGCGCGGCCGCTCGCGTCGTACAGCGACCAGCGGAAATCGAAATTCTCGACCTCGTACCAGCCGCGGCTGCCCGTCGACGACGCGAAGCCGCGCACGAGCGAGCCGCCCGCGTAGAAGCCGACGAAATCGAGCCCGCGCGCGGCATCGGCGACGACGTGCGCGAGCGAGTCGGGGGCCGGCAGGCGGCCGCTGCGGCGAACCGATTGCCGCCACGCCGACGTGTCGAACAACAGATGCGGATCGTCGGGCGCGCCGCGCAGGCTCTCGCGCAGCGTCGCGAGCGCTTCGGCGAGCTCGGGCGCGTCCGTCGCCGGATCGCCGCTCGCCGTCTGCGTGAACGACGCCTGCCGCGCGCCCGCCACGAGCCGCACGCCGAGCTTGCCCTGCACGACGCGCCCCGTCTGGCGAATCCTGCCCGCGTTGAAGCGGATGAAATCGGACGTCTCGCCGGCGAACCACAGCAGCACCGTCTCGCCCGGCTGCTTCAGCCGCTCGGCCTCGTCGGCGAGCCGCGCGAAATGCGCATGCCAATCGATCGGGGCCGCGCGCCCCCGCTTCGCGAAGTCGGTCATCACGCGCCTCCGAACACGTCGACGTCGGCGAACACGCACGCGGGCGACGCGTGGCCGACACGGATAATCTGCGCCGGCTCGCCCTTGCCGCAATACGGCGTGCCATGCACGCCGAACGTGCTCTCGTCGCCGACCGCGCGCAGGCTGCGCCAGAAGCTCGCGGAAATGCCGCGGTAGTTCGGCCGCTTGACGACCTGCGTCAGCTCGCCGTTCTCGATCAGTTGTCCGAACTCGCAGCCGAACTGGAATTTGTTGCGATTGTCGTCGATCGACCACGACGTGTTCGTGCGCATCAGGATGCCGCGCTCGATGCCCGCGACGAGCTCGCCGAACGCGTGCGCGCCGGGCTCGACATTCAGGTTCGCCATCCGGTCGATCGGCGGCCGGTTCCAGCTCGACGCGCGCGCGTTCGCGACGCCCGGCAACCCCGCGCGCGCCTGCGACAGCGCGCCGCCGAGCGGCCGCTCGAGCACGCCGCCGCGGATCAGGTATTGTTTGCGCGCGGCGCTGCCGTCGTCGTCGAACGCATACGATGCCGCCTCGCCGGGCAGCGCGGGATCGAACGTCACGTTCAGCAGCGGCGAGCCGTACTGGTACGAGCCGAACATCTCCGGCTTCACGAAGCTCCAGCCGGCGAAGTTGCGCTCGTCGCCGAGAATGCGGTCGAGCTCGAGCGGATGGCCGATCGATTCGTGGATCTGCAGCATCATCTGGTCCGGCATCAGCAGCAGATCGCGGCGGCCGGTCGGGCAGTTCGGCGCGGCGAGCAGTTGCAGCGCCTCGTCGGCGACGCGCGCGCCCGCGCCTTCGAAGCCGTAGCGCGCGAGCACGTCGACGCCGCCCTGCGCGAGCGTGCCCGCGTTGCCGAGCGTGCGCACCTGCGTGTCGCCGCGCGCGTGCGCGACGACGCTCAATTGCGGCATCACGTGGCGAAAGCGCTGCTCGATGCGCACGCCGTCGCTCGTCATGTAGAGCTGGTCGGTCTGCACGAGCATCACGGCGGCGGTGCGCTCGACGATCCGCGCGTCGACGGCCGCCGCCGCGCATTCGCGTGCGAGGCGCTCGATCCATTCGGCGCGGGCCGGCAACGCATCGTCCGCATGCGGCGACACGTAGCCGCCGCTCGCGTCCGGCCGCGCAACGGCGCGATGGTCGATCAGCGACAGCGCCGCGCTCGCCTTCGCGCGCGCGGCGGCCGCGTCGAGCGCCGCCTGCAGGCCAGCCGGCGACAGATCGGCCGTCGCCGCGTAACCCGCGCCCGCGCCGGACCACGCGATCAGCATCGCGCCGCGATCGCGCGCGCTCGAAAGCGGCTGCGCGACATCGTTGCGCACCGCATGCTCGTCGATCCGTTCGTCGACGACGCGCAGCGACCAGAATCCGGCGTCGCTGCGCAAGTGTCGGGCGGCCTGCGCCCAGCGTTCGTCAATCATCTGCCCTCTCCCGCGGGCTGCGCCGCGCCGTCATCATCGAAGACGCAAGCAGCGATCGCGTGTACGGATGCGACGGCGCGTCCAGCACGTCCAGCGTGTCGCCCGCCTCGACCACGCGCCCCTCCTTCATCACGAGCACCCGATGGGCCATCGCCCGCATCACCGCCAGGTCGTGCGTGATGAACAGGTAGCTGAGTTTGTACTTTTTTTGCAGATTCGTCAGCAGATTCAACACCTGTTTCTGGATCGACACGTCGAGCGCGCTCGTCGGCTCGTCGAGCACGAGCAGCTCCGGCTCGACCGCGAGCGCGCGCGCGATCGCGATCCGCTGCCGCTGGCCGCCGGAAAACTCGTGCGGATAGCGCAGCATCGCGTCGCCCGGCAGACCGACTTCCTGCAACAGCCCGGCGATCCGCGCGCGCCTCGCCTCGCCGGCGATCTCCGGCCGATGCACGGCAAGCCCCTCGCCGACGATCTGCTCGATCGTCATCCGCGGCGACAGCGAGCCGAACGGGTCCTGGAACACGACCTGCATTCGCCGGTACAGATCGCGCCGGCCGCGCGCCGTGCGCAGCGCATCGAGCGGCCGCCCGTCGATCTCGATCCCGCCCGCCGCCGGCCGCTGCAGCCCGAGCACGGCCGACGCGAGCGTCGACTTGCCCGACCCCGATTCGCCGACGATGCCGATCGTCTCGCCGCGGCGCAGCGCGAACTGCGCATCGTGCACCGCGCGAAACGTCGTCTTGCCGAACAGCGCGCGCCAGCCCTTCGGCGCGATCCGGTAATCGACCGCGAGCGACCTGACGTCGAGGATCGTCCGCGCGGCCGGCGCGACGGCTTCGATCGCGCGCCGCGGCTCGCTGTCGAGCAGCCGCTGCGTGTACGGATGCTGCGGATTCGCGAACAGCGCGCCGGTGTCGCCCGTCTCGACGAGCACGCCGTGCTCCATCACGGCGACGCGCTGCGCGAAGCGCCGCACGAGGTTCAGATCGTGCGTGATGAGGAGCACCGCCATGCCGCGCGCCGCCGCCTCCTGCTCCTGCAGCGCGATCAGCAGATCGACGATCTGCTCGCGCACCGTCACGTCGAGCGCGGTCGTGGGCTCGTCGGCGAGCAGCAGGCGCGGCCGGCACGCGAGCGCCATCGCGATCATCGCGCGCTGCCGCTGGCCGCCCGATAGCTGATGCGGAAAACTGTCGATCCTTCGTTCGGGCTCCGGAATGCCGGTGCGCGTCAGCAGCTCGATGCCGCGCGCGCGCGCCTCGCCCGGCCGCAGCCCTTCGTGCAGCCGCAGGCTCTCGGCGATCTGCTTGCCGATCGTGTAGAGCGGATTGAGCGCCGTCATCGGCTCCTGGAACACCATCGCGATGTCCGCGCCGCGGATGCCGCGCATCTGCTGCTCGGTCTTCGTCAACAGGTCTTCGCCGTCGAACAGCATCCGGCCGGACAGCGTCGCGTGCTGCACGAGCCGCAGGATCGACAGCGCGGTGACGCTCTTGCCCGAACCCGATTCGCCGACGAGCGCGACCCGCTCGCCGCGCGCGATCGACAGGCTCAGCTCGCGCACCGCGATCTTCTCGCCGAACGCCGCGCAGAAGCGATCGATTTCGAGGAGCGGCCGGGTCATCGCGGGCCTCCGCCGAACGCCGAGCCGCGCGTGCGCGTATCGAGCGCGTTGCGCAGCGCGTCGCCCATGAACGTGAGCAGCAGCAGCGTGACGACGAGCGCCGCGAACGCCGACATCGAGATCCACCATGCGTCGAGATTGTTCTTGCCCTGCTGCAGCAGCTCGCCGAGGCTCGGCGTGGGCGGCGGCACGCCGAGGCCGAGGAAATCGAGGCTCGTCAGCGACAGGATCGCCGCGCTCATCCGGAACGGCAGGAACGTGATGACGGGCGTCAGGCTGTTCGGCAGCACGTGACGCCAGATGATCTGCCCGTTCGTGAGCCCCATCGTGCGCGCGGCCCTCACGTAGTCGAGCGCGCGGTTGCGCAGGAACTCGGCGCGCACGTAATCGGACAGCACGAGCCAGCCGAACATCGACAGCAGGATGAACAGCAGCCACAGCGTCGGCTCGAAGATCGCCGCGAAGATGATCAGCAGGTACAAGTCGGGCAGCGCGCTCCAGATCTCGATCAGGCGCTGCCCGATCAGATCGGTGCGGCCGCCGTAGAAGCCCTGCAGCGCGCCCGTCAGCACGCCGATCGCGACGCCCGACACCGTCAGCGCGATCGCCATCAGCACCGACAGCCTGAAGCCGTACAGCAGCCTCGACAGCACGTCGCGGCCGAACTGGTCGGTGCCGAGCCAGTTGCTCGCCGACGGCGGCGCCGGATACGGGCGCGACGCGAAATAATCGATCGTGTCGTAGCGGTAGCGGTTCGGCGGATAGATCGCGAAATTGCCGTTCGATTCGATCTTCGCGCGGATGTACGGATCGAGATAGTTCGTCTTCGCCGGGAAATCGCCGCCGAAGCGCGTCTCCGGGTAGTCCTTCACGATCGGAAAATAGTAGCGCCCCGCGTAGCGGACGACGAGCGGGCGATCGTTGGACAGCACGTCGGCGAACAGGCTGACCGCGAACAGCGCGGCGAAGATCACGAGGCTCCAGTAGCCGAGCCGCTGGCTGCGAAACCGCAGCCACGTGCGCCGCCACGGCGACGGCGACGCCGCGCACGCGGCGCACGCGGGATCAGCGGTCCACGCTGTGGAATTGGATGCGGGGGTCGACGAGGACATAGCAGACGTCAGCGATGAGTTTGGTGACGAGACCGATCAGCGTGAACAGGAACAGCGAGCCGAGCACGACCGGATAGTCGCGGCGGATCACCGAGTCGTAAGACAGTTGCCCCATGCCGTCGAGCGAGAACAGCGTCTCGATCAGCAGGTTGCCGTTCAGGAACGCACCGACGAACGCGGCGGGCAGGCCGGTGACGAGCGGAATCGCCGCGTTGCGCAGCACGTGCTTCCAGAGCACGTCGCGCTCGGGCGCGCCCTTCGCGCGCGCGGTCAGCACGTATTGCCGGCCGATCTCTTCGAGGAACGTGTTCTTCGTCAGGATCGTGACGATCGCGAAATTGCCGACCACCGACGCGGTGACGGGCAGCACGATGTGCCACAGATAATCGAGCGCCTTGCCGAGCGCGGTGAGCTCGTCGAAGTTGTCCGACGTGAGGCCGCGCATCGGAAACACCTGCCAGAACGTGCCGCCGCCGAACAGCATCAGCAGCAGCACGCCGAGCACGAAGCCGGGAATCGCGTAGCCGGCGAGCACGAGCACGCTCGTCACGGTATCGAAGCGCGAGCCGTTGCGCACGGCCTTCGCGATGCCGAGCGGCACCGAGATCAGATACGTGAGGATCACCGTCCAGAGCCCGAGCGTGATCGACACGGGCAGCTTCGAGCGGATCACGTCCCACACGCTCGCATGCGCGTAGTACGACTGACCGAGATCGAACGTCGCGTAGCTCTCGAGCATCAGCGCGTAGCGCGTGAGCGGCGGCTTGTCGAAGCCGAACTGCTTCTTGATCTGCTCGATCTGCTGCGGATCGACGCCCTGGCTGCCGTGATAGCCGCCGCCCGCGCCGCCCGCCTCGCCGCCGCGCGCGGTGCCGTGGCGCAGTTGCGTCAGCACCTGCTCGACCGGGCCGCCCGGCACGAACTGCGTGACGACGAACGTGATCGTCACGACCCCGACGAGCGTCGGCACCATCAACAGCAATCGTCTGACTATGTAAGCAAGCATCGTCGCTCCCCGCTACGCGGCCGGGCCCGGCTTCGACGCGGCTGCGCCGCTCGCCGGCTGCTTCCGGAACCAGTAGTCGATGATCCAGTCCTCGTATTGATAGGATGCCGGAATGACGGACGGATGCCCGTACGTCGTCTTGTAGGCGATCCGCGCGTTCGGCAGGTAGTACTGCGGCACGAGGATGTACAGGTTGATCAGCACGCGGTCGAGCGCGTGCGTCGCCGTTTGCAGATCGTCGAGCGTATCCGCCGCGAGCGCCGCGCGAATCAGCGCGTCGACCGCCTTCGAGCGCACGCCCGGATAATTCTCGGAGCCGACTTCTGACGCCGCCGCGCTGCCGAAGCGGCGCACGAGCTCCGCGCCGGGAATCGTGACGGGCGGATAGATGAACGTCGTCATGTCGTACTGGAAGTTGTCGAGGCGCTTCTGATACAGCGCGCTGTCGATCTCGTGCATGTACGCGCGGATGCCGAGCATGCCGAGCGCCTGGATGTACGGCAGGATCAGCCGGTCCATGCCGGGCTCGTCGTCCATGATCTCGATCGTCATCGGCGCGCCGCTCGCGTCGCGCAGCGCGCCGTCGCGATAATGCCAGCCGGCCTGCGCGAGCAGATCACGCGCCAGCTTCAGGTTCGCGCGCAGCGAGCCGGGCGGCAGCGTCGTCGGCTGCCTGACCATCGGGCCGAACACTTCGGGCGGCAGCTCCGCGCGGAACGGCTCCAGCAGCGCGCGCTCCTTGTCGCTCGGCAACCCGGACGCGCCGAACGGGCTCGCTTCCCAGAAGCTGTTCGTGCGGCGGTACTGGCCGTAGAACATCATCCGGTTCATCCAGTCGTAGTCGAACGCGAGCGCGAGTGCGTGACGCACGCGCACGTCGCGGAACTTCGGCTCGCGCATGTTGATGAGGAAACCCTGCATCTGCGCGGGGCCGTCCGCGAACTCGCCCTTCTTCAGCATGCCGTTGCGGAAGTTCTTGCCGACGTAGCGGCGCGCCCACTGCGTCGAGCTGTATTCCATCCGCACGTCGACGTCGCCCGCCTTGAACGCCTCGAGCATCGTGTATTGATCGAGGTACAGCTTGAACGACACGCGCGCGAAGCGGAACATCCCGCGCCGCGCCGGCAGATCGGCCGCCCAGTATTGCGGATCGCGCGCATAGACGATCTGCTTGTCGTTCTTGCGCTGCTCGATCCGGTACGCGCCGCTTGCGATCGGCGGAACGTTCACGATCTGGTCGAACGGCGGCCGCGTGCCGTCCGGCCGCTGCCCCCATTTCGGCGAGAACACCGGCAGATCGCCCGCGATCAGCGGCGCCGCGCGCTCGGGGCGCTTGAAATCGAAGCGGACCGTCAGCCGGTCGATCACCGTCGCGCGCTTGATGATCGCGAATTGCGCGTTGACGAGCGGCGACGCCTGCGGGCTCGTCAGCGTATCGAACGAATACTTGACGTCGGCCGCCGTGATCGGATCGCCGTTCGAGAAGCGTGCGGCCGGATTGATGTGGAACGTCGCCGAGCCGCGGTCGGGCGCGACGTCCACGTTGTCCGCGATCAGCGGATATTCGGAGGCGAGCTCGTCCCAGCTACGCTGCATCAGCGTGTCGAACATCAGGTTCTGGATGTCCGGCGCGGGCGAGCCGCGCACGAGGAACGGGTTCAGCGAATCGTAGCTCTGCGCTTCGTTGTAGTTCTCGAAATTCAGCACGCCGCCGTTCGGCGCGTCGGGGGCCGCATAGTCGAAGTGCGTGAAGCCCGGCGGATACTTCGGCTCGCCGTATTGCGCGAGCGCCGTCGCGGCAACCGCGCTCGACGGCGCAGCGGCGCAGGCGGCGAACGCCGCGCACACGACGGCCGCGATTCGCGCGGTCGCCCGCACGCGCGTCGCGAAGCGCGCGACGGTCGGCAAACGCAACTTCATGGGTCTCATCGTCACCTGCGTATGATCGCATCGGCATCGCGCCGATGCGGAGTCAATTCGAGCGGCGCGCACGGCGCAAGGCGCGCTTCGCGGCTGACGCCGCGCGTGCGGTTCGCATCATCGCGATTCATGGCCAAGCCGTCGCCGCCCGGCATCGGGCAAAAAGAGGCCGCTCCAAAGGGGTGGTTAGGGAAGCGGAGCGGCCCGTCGAATGCCGAAGGACGATGCGGGGCGGCGTCAGAACCGGTACGTCGCGCCGACCTGGATCACGCGGCCGTAGTACATGTACAGCGACTGGTCGTAGCCGTTCTGGTTGAGCGCGTTTTGCCAGACCGGATCGAACGGCGGCGCACGGTCGAAGATGTTGTTGATCCCGCCGTACAGCGTCCAGTTCTTGAAGCCGGTGTAGCTCGCGTACAGGTTGAACTGGCTGTACGACCCGACGTGATCCGCCGCCTGCGTCGGCGCGGCTACGCCGAGCGCCTGCGCGTACGGCCCCGTGAATTCCCAGCTCAGCGTCGCATTCCACTTGCGATACGCCCAGTTCAGCGACGTATTGCCCTTCCAGCGCGGAATGCTCGCGCCGAACGGCTGCGTGATCGCGAAGTTGTTGCCCGCCGAATCGACGGTCGCCGCGCCCGGAAAGCCGATGTTGAAGTGATGCACATACGCCCAGTCCGCCGACAGCGTGAACGTGCCGTACTTCGTCGGCAGCGCCTGGCGGAACGTCATCTCGAAGCCGTCGGTTTCGAGCGTGCCGAGGTTCTGGTACGGCAGCACGACGTACGTGATCTGCCCCGTCACCGGATCGCGCACGACCTGCGACGGGTTGTTGGCCGCGACGACCGAGTTCAGGCTCGCCTGGCCGATCACGTTGTCGATGAAGATCTTGTAGAAATCGAAGCCGAAGTCCGTGTAGCGCGTGGGCGAAGCCTGGAAGCCGATGTTGATGTTGCGCGTGCGCTCGGGCTGCAGGCTCGTGTTGCCGGTCTGCAGCGTGTTGATGAGCGAGTTGCCGTACGTTTGCAGGCCGATGTTCTGCGAAGGCGTGTTCTCGACGAACGTCGGCGCGCGGAAGCCGCGATTGTACGAGCCGTACATCGTGAATTCCTTGATCGGCTGATAGCGCAGCGCGAAGCGGGGCGAGAACGCGCCGCCGAAGTCGCTGTAATGGTCGTAGCGGCCCGACTGGCTGAACGTCAGGTTCTTGATGATCGGGATGTCGAACTGATAGTAGACCGCCGCGACGTTGCGCGAACCGCTCACCGATTGGGTGAGCGGATTCAGGACCTGCCCGCTCAATGCCTCGGAACCCTGGCCGATGAACTCGCTTTCATGCAGGAACTGCGCACCGAGGCCGAAGCCGACGTCGCCCGTGGGCAGCTTGAACAGGTTCGGCGTCGACAGCGTCGCGTCGAGCGCATCGAGCTTCGATACGCCCAGGTTGCTCGTCTTCATGTACAGGCCGTTGAACGCGTTCGGCGTCGCCGACGGATTCGCGAAGTTGAGCGTGCCGTTCTGATAGATGTCGTTGACGACGGATGCGTTCAGCACGTTGTTGAACGTGTTGGACACGACGCTCTGCGAGTGCGTGTACGCGGCCGACCAATCCCAGTCGCCGTACGGCAGCGCGAACGAACCCTTGACGCCCGTCGCGGCGCGCCAGAAGTTCGAGCTCGTCCGGTCGGACGCCGCTGCCGGGAACGTATACGCAAGCGGCGTGTCGACGCCGAACGGGTTGTACGGATTGCTCGCCGGCACGACCGAATTGAACTGGCTCAGCTTGCCGGTCGCCGGATTGAGCACGAGGCTCGGCGTCGTCGGGCTGCCCACCGTCAGCACGCCGTTGTTCTGCACCGTCGTGTTGTTGCTTTCCCACAGATCGGCGAACGCGGTCGTCTTGTCGTCGATCTTGAAATCAGCATGCACCTTCGCGCTCAGGCGCTCGGTCCACGGCGCGATCGACGTCGACTCCGCCGAGTTGAAGCCGCACACCGTGCCGCCCATGCCGGCGCCCGCGCTCAGATAGTTGCTCGCGGCGGGTCGCACGGCGCCGCCGAACGGGCAATTGCTCAGCGCCTGCGCGGTCGCGCCGCCGTTGGTCTGCCAGAACGAAGGCGCGAGCAGCGACAGGCCGCCCGCGCGGTTCGTGAAGTCCTGGTTCTTCGTCGTGTCGCGATCGGCGATCGTGAAGCCGTTCGACTTGTAGTAGCTCGCGGCCGCCGTGATGTTGAAGCGGTCCGAGTTCAGATTGCCGAAGCCGCCGAGAATGCTGAACTTCGTCGTGCCGTCGCCGCCTTGCGTCGCGCCGGAGTAGCTGCCGTCGAGTTGCAGCCCCTGGTAATTGTGCTTCGTGATGATGTTGACGACGCCCGCGATCGCGTCCGAGCCGTACTGCGATACGGCGCCCGTCTTCACGATCTCGATGCGGTCGATGATGTTCAGGGGGAGCGTGTTGAGGTCGAAGAACGTATCGGTGCCGTTCGACGCGAACGCGTACGGCGCGACGCGCTGGCCGTCGACCATCACGAGCGAATATTTTTCGCTCAGGCCGCGCAGCGCGATGCCCGCGCCGCCCGCCGCGAAGCCGTTCGTCTGCCCTTCGCTCCAGCTACTCGCGGAGTTCGCCGACACGCCGCGCAGGAAGTCCGCAACGTTCGTGTAGCCGCTGTCCTGAATGTCCTTCGCGGTGACGGTCTGGACTTGCTGGAAGCCGACCTTGTCGGCGCTTCGAATCAGCGAGCCCGTCACTTCGAAGCGCTTGATCTGTGCGACGCCCGGCTGCGCTTCCGGCGCGGCGGGCGGCGTGCCCGTCGCGGCCGCGCCGGAAGCGGGCACGGGCGCGGCCGCGGCAGGCGCGGAGACGGCCCCCGTCGCGCTCGCCGCGCTCGCCGCGCCCGTCGCGCCAGTCGCCGCGTCCGCCTGAGCGAGCGCGATGCCCGAGCCCTGTGCAGGCGCCGCGGCGGCGCCCGGCGCCGGCTGGCTCTGCGCGAACGCGGGCGCCGCCAGCGTGGCAGTCAGCGCCAGTTCGGCCCAGACGATCCGCTTGATCGCCGACGCCAATATTCTTTGCTTCATCTTTCCCCTCTCACTCGTCAGTAAGACCCCACCCGTTGCGCGCGGCAATCTCTTGAACTCCGCGCCCGACTCGCGGCGCTCGCGCGCCGCCCCCGCTGCTGCCCGACTGCCCGCCGGACGCCGCCAACCGATCGACGCGCCTGCGTCGTCACGATCTTTTCGCTTCTTTTCAATTTGTTAGGTTCCCGAAATTTCCACGATGAATGAAACCGCTTTGCATCGGCGTTTCCTTTCATCACGACATCAGGAATCCATCCGTATTGCTTCGGGAACCGCCCGGCACGCTCAGAACAACCGGGGCGTCCCCACCCAAACCACCAGCGCCTCGCTGTCGCCGCCGTTGCGCCATGCATGCGGCGTCGTCGATTCGTAATGCGCGGTATCGCCCGCCGCCAGCGTGAACGTCGCGCGCTCGAGCGTCAGCTCGACGAGGCCGCTCACCACATACAGGAACTCCTCGCCCGCATGCGTCGTGACCTCCGAAACCGGCTGCCCGGCCGGCATCCGGACGAGAATCGCATCGAGCTGCCGGCCGTCGACGAGGTTCGTCAGACGCGCGAACGCGTTCGTCGAATTCGCGAGGCTGAAGTACCGGAGCGCCTCGTTGCGGCATACCGATCGCGCCTCCGTCGGCGCATCGACGAAGTACTGCATCGTCACGCCGAGCGCGCGAGCGATGCCGACGAGCGACGTGATCGACGGCGTCGCGCGTCCGCGCTCGACCTGCGACAGAAACGGCTTCGATAGGCCGGCCGCCGCCGCTGCTTCGTCGAGCGTGAGCCCGAGCCGCTGCCGCAGCGCCCGCATCTTGTTGCCGATCGAGGCTGCGACTACTGCCGATTCGTCGAGTGGCAAAACCATGACAAGGCACAATCCCGCGATCAAGAATCGTTTGTGTTGAGGAAGCCGGCGCCTGCAACGCGCACGCGCCACGCGATACGACACCGTTCGTTTCGCCGATCAGCAAAGCCGCTCCTTTCCCGTGATTCATCGACAGCCGCCATTTCCCGCGCTTCGCGAGGCAGCACGCGCGCGGCCGCTACCTCGACGCGACGAGCGCCCACAATCGCGCGAGATCCGCCGAACCGTCGCTGCCTCGCACGCTGCGGAAAGTCTGCACGGCGCGCGCCTTGTCGCCCGCGACGTAATACGCCTCGCCGAGCCGCAGCCGCGCTTCGTCGACGTGCTCGATGCCGCCCTTCGCAAGCGCTGCCTCCATCGCCGCGATGCCTTGCTTCGTCTGCCCGGCGAACACGAGATTCATCCCTGCGTCGATCGGTGCGACGGGATTCGCGCTGTCGGCCGGCGACTGCGCGCGCTTCGCCGCGAGCGCCTGCAGCCGCTTCTCGCGATCCGCGCCCGCATCGCGCCCGAGCACGCCGGACGCAAAGCCCTGGTCGATCACCTGCTTCGCTTCCGCCGCCGCGCCCGCGACGAGCGCGAGCTGCGTCATCTCCATGTACGCGTCGGCGCCGTTCAACACGCCCGTCGCGCGCCGCAAGCGGTACATGTCGAGGTCGAGCGACGACAGATAGCCGGGCTTGTCGCGAATCGAACGGAACAGTTCGTCCCAATACGCCGGATTCGGGTGATACGCTACGAGCTTTTCGAGCGACGCCCGATAGGCCGCCCCGTCCTTCATCTTCTGCGCGCACGTGCCGAGCATCTGCAACTGCGCTTCGTCGGGCGCGCGCCCGGCGCGCGCCTGCGCCTCGACGCCCGGCTTGAGCTGGCCCACCACCGCCGCGCAGTCGTTCGACAGGTAGTACGACTGAACGAGCAGCGTGCGCATGTCGGGATCGCCGCCCCCCGCCTTCAGATAGCGCTGCGCGATCCTGATCGCCTGCGGGTAGTTCCGCTGCTGGAAGTAGACGCCTGCGAGCGCCGCCGTCGTGCGCTGCTCGTCGTCCTTCGACAGCCGCCCGGAACCGAGCACCGCCTCGTACGCCTGGATCGCCGCGCCGGCATCGCCCGCCGCCATCGCGGCCGCGCCGCGCATCTGCTCGACCATGTAGGTCTCGTATGGCGTCTTGTTCGGCACCGCCGCGGCCTGCGCGATCTTGCCGAGCGCGTCGCGGTACTTGTGCGCGCGATACAGGTCCTGCGCGGCACTGAGCGGCCGCGCGACGTCCGGGCGCAGCGATTCGGCGGCCGCCGCCGCGCCGAACGGCGCGGCAAGGACGCAGCAGCCTCCGAGCGCGGCCGCCAGCACGGCGCACTTCAACCATCGTTGGATCATGGGAAACGCTCGCTTCGTTATTGCATGTACTGCTCGTTGCCGATCAGCCCGATCTTCGTCGCCCCGATGCGCTGCGCGGACGCGAGCACCGCGGCGACGTCCCTGTACGGCACGAGCTTGTTCGGCCGCAGATGGATCTCCGCCTGCACCGGCTCGGCCGCGACCTGCGCGAGCTTCGCCTCGAGCGCCGCACGGTTCGGCACGAGCGCGCCGTTCCAGGTCGTCGTGCCGTCGAAATCGATGTCGATCTGCACGATCTCGGGCTGCGTCGCAGGCGGCGGCGGATTGCCGATCGGCAGATTCATCTTGATCGAATGCATCTGGATCGGGATCGTGATGATCAACATGATCAGCAGCACGAGCATCACGTCGATGAGCGGCGTCGTGTTGATGTCGACCATCACGTCCGGCTCGCCGCCGCCACCGCCTGAAGATACGTTCATTCCCATCGTCGCCTCCTAGCCGCCGCGCGCGGGCGGTTCCGTGATGAACGAGACTTTCGCGATGCCGGCCCGCTCGCACGCGGTGATCACGCGGCCGATGAACTCGTAGCGCGTGCTCTGATCGCCGCGCACGTGCACGTCCGGCTGAGGATTGATTGCCGACACCGTCTTCAGCTTCGACAGCAGCGTCGGCGCATCGACGAGCGTCTCGTTCCAGAAGACGTCGCCGTCGCGATTGACCGCGATCTCGACGCTCTTCGGGGTGGTCTGCAGCGGCTGGATCGCCTCCTTCGGCAACTGCAGTTGGATCGTGTGCGTGACGACCGGAATCGTGATCAGGAAGATGATCAGCAGCACCAGCATCACGTCGACGAGCGGCGTCGTGTTGATATTGGAGATCACTTCGTCGTTATCGTCCTGCCCGACGCTCATGGCCATGGCGCACCTCGCTTCAGCGGACGAGCGACGCGGCCTGCACGTTCGCGCGCGGCAAGCGCTTGCCGCCTGCGAGCAGCACCGTGTGCAGTTGCGCGCCGAAGTTGCGCACGCGCTCCATCACCGACTTGTTGCGACGCACGAGGAAGTTGTAGCCGAGCACCGCGGGCACCGCGACCGCCAGGCCGATCGCGGTCATGATCAGCGCCTCGCCCACCGGCCCGGCGACCTTGTCGATCGACGCCTGGCCCGCGATGCCGATTGCCGTCAGCGCGTGATAGATGCCCCACACGGTGCCGAACAGCCCGACGAACGGCGCCGTCGAGCCCACCGTGCCGAGAAACGCGAGTCCGTCCTGCAAGCGATTCGATACGTTCGTGATCGCGCGCTCGACCGACACGTCGATCCACGTATTGCGGTCGACCGCTTCGAGCAGCGCTTCGTCGTGATGCTCGCCCGCCTCGATCGCGGTTTCGGCGATGAAGCGGAACGGCGACGCCTCGTCGAGCCGCTTCGCGCCTTCGGCGAGCGACGGCGCGCTCCACAGCTGCTCGTCGGCGACCTTCGCGCGGCGGTACGCGCGCAGTTGCTCGAGGAACTTGGTGATCATGATGTACCAGCTACCCATCGACATCACGACGAGCAGCAACAGCACGAAGCGCGCGACGAAATCGCCGTTCTTCCACAGCGCGCCGAGGCCGTACGGATTCTCGACTGCTTCGGTCGCGGCCGGCGCGGGCGGCGGCGCCGGCTGCTCCGCGCCGCTCGCCGTCTGCGGCGCCGCTGCCGCGGACACCGCGGCCGCCGCGCCGCTCGCCTGCGCGAAAGCCTGCTGCGGCGCGACAAGCGCGTCAGCCGCGGCGACGGAGATCAACATGCTTGCCGCCAGAGCGGCCAGTGAACGCTTGGTCATACCCCACTCCAAATTTTTTCGTTGAACTGACTAACAAGGTTCGAACCTGATTCCGGCCGGCCCGCGCACGGGCTCAGTTCAGGTTGAACGAGAATGGAACCTGCACGCGCACCGGCTGCCCCTGCGCCAAGCACTTGAACTGCCTGACCGCATTGAACGCCGCACGATCGAGCACCGGGTCCGCCGATTGCGCGACGCGTTCATTCGTGATGTGACCTTGCGCGTCGACGACGAATTCGATCGTCACGTCGCCCGTGACGTTGTTTTCCTGGGCTTCCTTCGGATACTGCATCGACGCGCGAATCTGGTCCGAATTCGGGCACACGACGCCCACTTCATGGCTGACGGCCTTCGCGGGCGCCGGCGGCGCGGCCACGGGCGCCTGGACGGCGGGCGCGGACGGCACGGGCGCCGCCTGATGCGTGATCGTCGGCTGGGGCGGCGCCTGCACCGGCACTTCCGGCGGCGGCACGAACGGCGGAGGCGGCGGCGCGAACTTCGGCGGCGGCAGCTTGACGGTCGGCATGGGCGGCGGGGGCGGCGGCTTCACCGGCTCGATGATGCGCGTCTCGATCGGATGCTGGATGACCTGCACGACCTTCGTCGCGAGGCCGTTGAGGAGCGCATAGACCAGCACGACGTGCAGCGCGAGCACGATCGCGAGGCCGCCGAAGCGCCGGGCGGGGTTCTGCTGCTTGTTGCCGAATTCGCGCACGCGACCGAGCCGGGCGAGTCCGTCGTTTGAAACAGCCAAGCCATCGTCGACTTTCATACCCACTTCCCCCAAAGCACGATTCGTCCGGCCATCCGGCCGCGGCGCAGCGCACCGGATCCGTCATTCGCCCTTTACCCGAAATCTTTCAATTTGCTTTGGAATCCAAATTATCAGATTCGGTATGCGGCGCGAATTCGATCGATATGACGCTATTGATTTATTCCCTGTCAGCCGGATGCCCGATTTCGCTGTTTCAGCACCACCTTTCAGACAGCCTTGCGTCAACCGGATGCTTGCACACCATTCGTCAGACAAAATGCACGGTCTTCACCTTCTTCAGGCAGCCTGTCTGCAAAGGTCTGTCTTGGGTGCAGAAGATAGCAAGGAAAAAATTTTGCCGTCAAACTTTATTTGATGTGCCCACACAAAATTTGGAGCATTTATTCGAAATACAATTTAGTAAGCCATTTGAATTGAAACCGTCGACAAAGTAATTGTTTTGTATGGCGATGATATTCGATTATCTGATAAGCAGCGCTATTCGCTTGTTTGGTGCACTGCAAAGCGAATCTTCCTTTTTTGGTGCATCTCTGCATTTCGATCATTTCCCGTGCGATTGCAACGCCTCGCCTGTCTTTCATCTCTTCAAGTTGATTCGTATCTCTAATCAATTCATCGAGGCAGGCGGCCCGGAAGATCTGCGTCGCCCGTTCGAACCGCCGTCACGCACGCGCCGCGCGCCGTCAAATCGACTGGACGATTCTTCCGCTAGAATGCGCTCGGCGACATGCGCGGCGCCCCAACGACAACCACGAGCCGCCCGCCGACATGAGCCAATCCCGGCGATGGAAACCAGATGAGACTCGCGCGCGACATCATTGCAGGCGGCGCGCCGCCGACCGCACAGACAACCGACGCCGCGCACGCGCGCGCGCCCCGTCGCGCCTGCGCGACGCGCGCACCGATGAGCGGACGCCTGCCGCGATGAGACTGAAAATCAAGATCTTCCTGCTCGCGATCGTGCCCTTCCTCGTGACGATCGCGGCGATCGGCCTCGGCGTGCGGCAGCAGGCAACCGTGCTCGCGCGCACGCAGCACGCGACGATCGAAGCCGCGTATCTGTCGAGCAAGGAAATCGAACTCAGGCATTACGTCGACCTCGCGACGAGCGCCATTGCCCCGCTGTACGAAGCGGGCCGCGCGAACGCGCGCGACGACGCGCTGCTGCGCCAGCAAGCGCTCGCGATGCTGCAAAGAATGGAATTCGGCCCCGACGGCTACTTCTTCGTGTACGACCTGCACGGCAATTCGCTGATGCATCCGCGCGAGCCCGAGCGGGTCGGACACAATTACTGGACGCTGCGCGATCCGCAGGGCTCGCTGACGATTCAGCAGTTGATTGCGGCCGCGTCGCGCGGCGGCGGCTACGTGCGCTATGTCTGGCAGCGCCCGTCGACGGGCAAGCTCGCGCCGAAGCTCGGCTACGTCGTTTCGCTGCCGCGCTGGGGCTGGATGGTCGGCACCGGCATCTATCTCGACGATGTCGGCACCGCGCTCGCGCGGGTCGACGCGCGCGCGTCGGCGAACATCGAGCGCACGATGACGTGGCTGAGCGCGATCGCGCTCGCGGGCGCCGCGGTCATCGCGCTGTGCGCGCTCGTGCTGAACGTGAGCGAGTCGCGCAGCGCCGACGCGAAGCTCAAGCGCCTCGCGCAACAGGTCGTCGAATCGCAGGAGCAGGAGCGCGCGCGTCTTGCACGCGAGCTGCACGACGGGATCAGCCAGATGATGGTGTCGGCGAAGCTGATGTTCGAATCGGCGCTCGAGCGCTTCGCACGCCTGCCGGCGCGCGAGAACGCGGCGGAAGCCGCGCTGTCGAAAGGCATTGCGCGGCTCGGCGACACGCTGCGCGAAGTGCGCCGCATCTCGCACGCGCTGCGTCCGACGATGCTCGACGATCTTGGCCTCGCGGCCGCGCTCGATCAACTGGTGCGTGAGCTCGGCGCGGAAACCGGCGTCGAGCTCGGCTTCACGCAGGTCGAGCACAGCGGCGCGCCGCCGCTGCCCGCGCCCGTGAAAACGGCGCTCTTTCGCATCGCGCAGGAAGCGCTGACGAACATCCTGCGCCACGCGCACGCAACGCGCGCGGCCGTCACGCTCGAACTCTCGTCGCGCGAAGCCGCGCTGACGATCGCCGAC
The DNA here is from genome assembly GCF_001546925.1 of Burkholderia sp. MSMB1588. NCBI lineage: Bacteria > Pseudomonadati > Pseudomonadota > Betaproteobacteria > Burkholderiales > Burkholderiaceae > Burkholderia > Burkholderia sp. MSMB1588. Next base: position 711,143 of record NZ_CM003770.1, read on the forward strand.
AACGGCTGCGGCTTCGACGCCGGGCGCGCGCAAGCGGACGCGCGCGGCGGCGTCGGCCTGCGCAACATGCGCGAGCGGCTCGACGCGCTCGGCGGCACGCTCGCGATCAGCTCGCAGGTGGGCCATACCGTCGTCGCCGCGCGCGTGCCGCTGTCCGGCGCAGACTCAACAGGAACCACGCGATGACCACTGCCTCTTCCACGCCCCGCACCGCGCGCCTCTTGCTCGTCGACGATCATCCGCTCGTGCGCGACGGCCTGAAGATGCGCCTCGAGGCGGCGCCCGGCCTCGCCGTCGTCGGCGAAGCGGGCAATGCGGACGAGGCGCTCGCGCTCGCCGAATCGCTCACGCCCGATCTCGCGCTGATGGATATCGGCATGCAGGGCATGAACGGAATCGCGCTCGCCGGCGTCTTTCACGCGCGCTTTCCGGCGATTCGCGTGCTGATGCTGTCGATGCACGACAACGTCGAATACGTAACGCAGGCGGTGCGCGCGGGCGCGAGCGGCTATCTGCTGAAGGATTCGCCCGCGACCGAGATCGTGCGCGCGATCGGCGCGGTGCTCGCCGGACAGACGTTCTTCAGCGAGGGAATTGCCGCCAGAATGATTCATGCGCGCGCGGAAGCATCGCCGCTCGATCGGCTCACGCCGCGCGAGCGCGACATCCTCGATGCGCTCGCGCAAGGGTTGTCGAGCAAGCAGATCGCGCAGCGCAACGGCCTGTCGGTACGCACGGTCGAGACGCATCGGCTGAACCTGAAGCGCAAGCTCGACATCGAGGGGCAGGCGGAACTGATCAAGTTCGCGGTCGAGCATCGCAGGCGGTAGACGCCGCGCCGCAACGCAAAAGGGCGCCGAGGCGCCCTTTTGCATGACGAATGCGCAACCCGCCGGCGCGCTCAGTTCGCGCGCGCGTTGTGCTTCGTCAGGAATGCGATCAGGCCGTCGATGCCGCCCTGAGAGAGCTGCGCCTTGAACTGCCCCTGGTAGACCTGGATCAGCCACGCGCCCGACATGTCGATGTCGTAGATCCTCCAGTCGTTGCCGATCTTGCCGAGCCGGTAGCCGACCGACTGGCTGTCGCCCGGCGTCGTCACCGTCGAGCGAACGAGCGCGTCGGCGCCGCCCGCGCCCGCCGCCTTGAACGTGAACTTCGCGTCCTGGCTGCCGAGCTGCGCAAGCGATGCCGCGTACGTGCGCGTCATCAGAATCCGGAATTGCTTGTACAGCTCCTGCTGCTGCTGCGGGCTCGCCTGCTTCCATGCGTCGCCGACGGCGATGCGCGTCGTGCGCTCGAAATTCGTCGCGGGCAGGAAACGCGCTTCGACGATCTGCGTGATCTTCGCCATATCGCCGCTGCGCGCGACGGGATCCGCCCTCATCGCGCCGACGGTGCCCTCGACGGCGTTCTTGACCACCTCGACGGGCGCAGTTTGGGCGAATGCCGAAACGGACACGACGGCCGCGGCCACAAAAGCAAACAGATGACGTTTCATGCGTGTATCGAACCAGGAGGAAAACATGCCGGACGCGGCGAGGCGCCGGCGCAGACAGAACAGTATACCGAGCTTGGCGCGCTCGCGCGGCGCCGTGACGGTCTGTTACCGAATAGTCGAAATATTTACGATGCAGCGGGCGGACCGCGACGCGCACTCGCCTTGCCGTCGCCGGCCGGGCACCCCTTCGCCAGGCGACGACGCGCGAGACTCACGCGTCGAGGCAGCAGGACAGGCTCATCTCGAAGTAGCGGAAACTGCGCTCGATGCCGGCCGCGACGTCGCGCACCTGCTCCGTGCTCGGCGATTGACCGAGAATCGTCGCGACGATGTCGAGCGCTTCCCACGGATGCTTGTCGTCGTAGCTCGAATGCAGCTTCAGCCAGCGCATCGCGCGGCCGCGCACCGCTTCGGGAAAGCCCATCTCGTAGACGTCCGAGCGGCACAGGTCCGCGCTCCATTCGCCCGTCACGCCTTCGATCGCATAGTTGGTCGCCGCGACGCTCGCCGCGAGCGTATCCGCGCTGCTGCTCTTCCAGCACCAGTGGCTGAGCGCGAGCGCGGCGGGCGGACTGCCGCCGTCGATCAGTTGCCGGCGCGGCACGCCGCTCGCTTCCGCCCAGTTCACCCAGTGCTCGACGTGATTCAGCTCGACACGGATGTTGCGGATCAGATAGCGGCGCGCCTTCTCTTCGCCGGACGAGTTCGTGCCGTTCGCCTTCAGCAGGTTCATCGACATGTACTTCGGAAACTGCTCGACGACGGGCCAGCCGTTCACGAAGAACGCGGCGAGCTGCCGCGGCGCGAGGCGGCCGTCGCGCATCAGCGAGAATACTTCGTGAAAGCGCACGCGGTCGCGCGCCGCGCGCACCGTGCCGACCACGTCCTGTAGCCAGTGCGGATAGCTCCCGATATCCATCAACTCGCCGTCGCGTTCAAAAGGGATATGCAATTTCCTCTCCTTGGATAAAGTCATCGGACCACGTCAATAGCCGCCCTCGCGCCACGGCGAAGGCTGTGCAAAGAAATATCCCTGGCAGAAGTCGATGCCGAGCTCGCGCAACATCCCGAGCTCGGCCTCGGACTCGACATGCTCGGCGACGGTGCTGCAACGCATCGAGTGCGCGACTTCGTTGATCGCGCTGACGACGCCGTAGCTCACCCGGTCCGACATCATGTTCGACACGAACTCGCCGTCGATCTTCAGATAATCGATCGGCAAGCTGCGCAGATAGCGAAACGACGACATGCCCGCGCCGAAATCGTCGAGCGCGAAGCGGCAGCCGATCGCGCGCAGCTCGCCCATGAAGCGCGACGCGAGCTCGAGATTCTTCACGGCGATCGTTTCGGTGATCTCGAAGCAGATCACCGAAGGCTCGAGACCGGAGCTCACCAGCTCGGCGATCACGAATTCGAGAAAGCGCTCGTCGGAGATCGACGCCCCCGACAGGTTCACGTTGTACTCGTGGTACTCGCGCGCGGGCAGCGCGCTCAGCTTGCGGAACACCGTGCGGATCACCCAGCGGTCGATGAGCCCCATCAGCCCGTAGCGCTCGGCGGCCGGCAGGAACGCGGCGGGCGAGATGTCGCGGCCCGCGTTGTCCGTCATCCGCAGCAGCACCTCCGCGCGCCCGGGCGTCTGCGAATCCGGGCATGTGTGGACGATCGGCTGCAGGTACAGGCGGAAGCCGTCGGCTTCGAGCGCGGTCTTGATCCGGCGGCTCCACTGCACGTCGCCGACGTGGCGCGCCTGCTGCAGATCGCTCGGGTCCGCGAGCTGGATGCGGTTGCGCCCGCGCTCCTTCGCGATGTAGCACGCGATGTCGGCGAGCTTGACGGCCATCTCGAGACTGCACGGCGCGCGGCAGAGCTCGAGCACGCCGATGCTGACGCTCACCGTGAAGCGCTCGCCTTCCCACAGGAACACGAAATCCTCGAGGCTGCGGCGCAGCCGCTCCGCCTTGTTCTTCGACGGCCACGAACCCGCGCCGCGCGGCAGCAGCACGCCGAACTCGTCGCCGCCAAGCCGCGCGAGCACGTCGTCGTCGTCGAGGCAGCTCTGGAAGCGCTGCGTGACTTCGCGCAGCATCGCGTCGCCCGCCGCGTGGCCGCAGGTATCGTTGATCTCCTTGAAGCGGTCGAGATCGAGCATCAGCAGCATCGAGTCGGCGCGGTCCTTGCCGGACGTCGTGTCGGCGAGCGCGATCTCGAGCCGCCGCTCGAACTCGACGCGGTTCACGAGCCCCGTCAGCACGTCGTGCGTCGCCTGCCACGCGAGGCTTTCGAGGAACTGCTGCTCGCGCGTCATGTTGCGCAGGATCAGCACGTAGCCGATGTGGCCGTGCATGCGGTCGCCCATCTCCGAAATCGTTGTCTGCACAACGATCTTGGAATGATCGCGGCGCAGCAGATGCACCTCGCGCTTGATCGGCGTGCGCTCGTCGCGCGCCCAGAATTCGTCGACGATGTCGACCGCCTGCCCAGTCTCCTTGTCGAGCAGCATCAGCACGCTCGACACCGGCGCGCCGACGCACGCGGCGGCCGAATAGCCGAGCAGTTGCTCGGCCGCGTTGTTGATGAAATCGACGTTCTTCGCGAGCCCGACCGTGATCACCGCCTCCGCGACCGAGCTCAGCGCCGCCTCGGCGAACGCCTCGCTGCGATCGAGCGCGTACTGGATCGACAGCCGCTGCAACGCGGCCTTGCGCGCCCAGACGAGCGCGAGATACATCAGGAACATCGACGCGACGAAGTAGCAGACGAGCAGCAGCGCGACGCTCGAGCGGAATTCGTCGCTGAACGCCTTCGAGAAGCGGTCGGGCAGGCCGGACACGCGCTCGTTGATTTCCCACGCGCGGTATTCGAGCGCCTTCACACGCGGATCGCCGCGATGGCCGCTGCTGACGAGCGCGTGCAACTGGCTCGCGACGTTGCGGAACTCGGCGAGCTCGACGTCCGCCTGCATCCAGCACTGCAGCGCATAGTTGATCTTCGCGACCCAACTGAGCGCGGGCAGCAGCAGCGCGGCCGCCGTCGCGTCGGCCGGGTCGATGCCGCTCGCGATGATCGCCTCGCGCGCGCTCGCGCGATCGGGCGGCTTGCGCTGCAACGCGGTGCGCGCGATGCTCAGGCGATACGGCTTGTCGATCGCGGCTTCGTAGAGCTTGTACGCGCGCTCGTCGCCCGTCTCGGCGTAGCGGATCAGATAGATGACCGCATCCTTCTGCGATTTCGACCACGTGCTCTCGCCGCCGATGTAGACCCTGAGGAACGACACCACGGCGAGACTCACGATCACGACGCACACGAGCACCGACACCATCAGCAGGATCGGCCAGACGTCGAGCGCCGGCCTCAGTTCGGCCGCCTGGCCACCCCCGTCGTTCAAGCCGAGCACCTGTTCGCGCATGCTGGAAGTCCCATTCATCGTCCACCTTGCCTGAGCCCCGCCGCCGCGCCGCTTCGTCGCGGCGGTCTCGTATTCCCCCGGCGCGCGCAAACGCCGGAAACGAACCGGCGGCGGCCCGTTGCCGGCCCGCCGCCAGATGCTCGAAGCGTGGCCTGTCACGCTGTCGCTCGTATGGATCGTGCGTAGACTGGCCATTTTGCGCGCATTCGTCTGCTCGTCGCGTTACATATGAAGCGTTTGCTTCATGAATGCGCGTGCGCCGCCGCCCGCGCAAGCGGCGGCGCAATCGTCGGACAATCATACGACGCGCGGCGCGCCGCCGCTCAACCTTCTTTCAAACGCCCTGCAATTTCAGCCGGTTCGCATGCGTGCGCAGCACCGCGACCGGATCGGCCGCATACGCGCCCCGGATGCCGAGCAACTGATTGATCTCGTCGAAGTGGTTCCACTTGTAATCGGTCGAGATCACCGTTCCGTACAACGAACTGCAGGTCGACGTGAAGCCGTCGTTCAGCCCCGCCTGCCTGAGCGCCATGACGTTGCCGGCCGTCAGGAACACGAGCGTCGACGGGTCGAGCACGTTGGCCGGATCGATGAGCGGGACCGTGCTCCTGTCGAGCGCGCCCGTCGTCAGGCCGAGCACCGTGATCGGCTGGTACGCGCTGCCGCTCCACGAATACAGCAGGTGCACGTTGCCGCCGACCGTCTCGCTCGGCGCGCCCGTCGCGCATGCGCCCGGCGCGCCGAGGCCCGCGCTCGGGAACTGCGCGTTGAACTGCGTCGCATACGGCGTGCTGAGCGCGTTCAGCGCGGCGATCGCGTCCTGATTCGTGTTGTGCGTGTGGCTCGTCAGGATTCCGAAGATGTTCAGCAACTGGCCGAAGATCGGCGTCGCCAGGCCGGTCGGGTCGAGACTCAGCGCGCCGAGCACGAAGTCGGCGAACGGCGAGCCGCGATGCGGCGTCGCGATCGACGTCACCGATGCGACGAGATCCGGCGCAACCGCCGCGACGTAGCGCGACGTCAGTCCGCCCTGGCTGTGGCCGATCAGGTTCACCTTCTGCGCGCCGGTGACGGCGAGCACCTGCTTCACGTACGCGAGCAGTTGCTCGCCGCGCCCGTTCGGGCCGAGGTCGCTCTGGAACCCGGACAGATCGGCGACGAACACGGTCGCGCCATGCCGCTGCAGGTCGGACTGCATTCCGTACCAGTACGGGACGACGCCGAAGTAATCGTCAGTGCCCGTCAGCCCGTGGACGAGAATGATCGGGTAGCGCGTCGCCGCGTAGTCGTCGACCGCGCCCGTCGCGGCATCCGCGTGCGCCGCCGGCGCGCCGAACGCGCACATCGCGGCGACGATCGCGGCCGCCCATGCATTTGCCAGTTTCTTCGCTGCGACCCGCGCCGTCGCCGCGGCGCATCTCGACATCGACTTCATACCGATTCCCCTGTGTATTGCGTTACTCGAACGATGCCGCCCGCCCGTGCGCGTCGATCGCCGCGATCGCGACGCCGAACGAACCGCCCGGCGGCTCACCACCCCAAACAGAATCCGCGCACGTCCGCGCCCCGATCCTCCATCGCGATCGCGGCGCGCCATCCCGCGCCGAGCGCGATGTCGGCAACCGCCCAGCGCACGCCGTCGCTCACGCATTCGTCGCGCGCGGCCCGCCGCGCGGGCCAAGGCATCTCCAGCTCCCGCGGATCGCGCCGCAGGCCCGCGCCGTGCGCCTTCAGCAGCGCCTCCTTGCGCGTCCAGAGCTGCAACAGCAGCCGCATTTGCGCATGCTTCGGCGTGCGCGCGAACACGTCGCGCTCGCGTTCGCCGAGACTGGCCGCCGCGAGCGCGTCGGCGTCGAGCTTACGGCCGAGCGATTCGAGATCGCAGCCGACCCGCTTCTTCGCGACCGCCATCAGCACTGCGCCGCTCGCGTGGCTTACGCTGAATTCGAGATCGCGGCCGAACAGCACCGGCTTGCCGCCCGGCTCGACGTCGAACACGAGCCGCGCCGGATCGGCATCCAGGTACTCGCCGAGCACGACCCGCAGCATCGCCCGCGCGAACACGAACAGCTCGCGATGCGCGCCGTACCTGAGCCTCGCCGCGCGCTCGCGTTCGCTGAACGACAGGCAATCGCGCTTCAGGTACGACCCCGCTTCGTCCGCGCGGGCGCGCCACACGTGCACCTCGCCGCGCATCAGCCGCTCCGTGAGCGCCGCCGACGGCCGCGCGACGCTGAACCGCAGCGCCGCCGTATCGTCGCGCGGCATCGCGTGCGGCAATCCTTCCACCCTCATTTGTCAGTCAACCTAAGTGTTTCAAACGCTCGCCGGCCACGCCGGCCGCATGCCCCGCCCCGCGCCGTCCCGCGCCGCTCGTCAGGCAGCCGCCGCCGCGACGCGGCTTTGCCACCAGATGAACAGCGGCGCGCCGACGATCTCGAGTACGGTAAAGCCGATGAACGGAGCAAACGGTGCGCCGAGCGACACGAGTGAGATCAGACGGCCGAATCCGCCGGCGAAGATCATCGTCCACAGCGCGCGGAACAGCACGCCGTTGCGCTCGATGTTCGGGATCGTCCAGAACGCGCCGAGGCCGAGCCCGAACCAGACGCCCGCGTAGAAGCGCAGGTTGCTGTCGAGCGTCGCGTCGGCGGGCAGCGCGACGCCGAGCGATGCGTACAGCGGATCGTGGATGCCCAGCATGCCGAGCGTGCCGGTCGCGACCGGCACGGCCGCGAGAATCGCGGTGACGATTTGCAGGATGCGTTTGCTCATTGTAGGGTGGCCCTTGTTATTGGACGATCGGCGACGTCCTATTGATAAAAAATGCCCAGCGCCTGCACGCTGCTCGCCTCGGGCATCGCGCCGAAGCGGCTCCACGAAGGTCCGGTCTGCCGCAGGAACTGCACGGCGACGTCGAACTTGTCGAAGCGCCGCCGCAGCTCCAGCCAGTACTGCTGCCCCGCGCCGGGATCGAGCTGCGCGAAGCCCGTCAGGTCGAGACGCCGCACGAACACGTTGCGCCACGCCACCATCAGGAACACCCCGTGCCGCGACGGCAGCTCCTGCGCGGCGATCGACGTGCGCACCGCGCGCGCCCACGCATACGGATCGCTCGCCTGCAGCGCGCGCCACTGCGCAGCGGATGCGCCGCCGCTGTTGCCCTGCAGCTCCGCCGTCAGCGACAGGTCGATCGGCAGCGTCCACGTGAAGCCCACCGCCGAGCGCGTGCGAAATGCGCGATCGCGGTTGCCGCCGCCCGTCGCCGAGCCGATCAGCGACGGCCGCCAGCCGCCCGTCCATTCCGCATACGCGACGACCGCGTTGCCGAGCAGCACGCTCAGATTCTGCCCGAACTGCGGCGATTGTCCGCTCTCGCCGTACAGGACCCATTGCGGCTGGATCGCGGGCGCGATCCGCTGGCTGCCGACGAGCATCCAGCGATCGACGCCGTTCGTGCGCTGCAGGTCCGACGACGCGAACGGATCGCCCGGCACGCTGCGGCTCGCTAGCCGCGGCGACAGCATCAGCGCGATCGAGCCCGAATCCCAGACGCGCTGCGCGCGCACGGCGACGCTGCCGAGCCGGTTCGTGTGCCGGCTGTCGGGATCGGGCGGCACGTCGAGGCTCACCGCGCCCGCCTTGAAGAAATCGGTCGGGTTGTAGCCGATCGCCGCGCCGATGCGCTCGTTGATCCGGCCCGCGTCGATCGCCAGCAGCGGCGACGGCTTCCAGCTCGCATACGCCTCCTTCACGAGCGTCACGTCGCGGTGCGACGCCGCGCCGGACGACAGCGGATCGAACCGGTCGAACCGCATCGCAAAATTCACGCCCAGCGTCGGCGTCAGCGCGTGCTCGAACTGGAATTCCACCGACAACTGATTGCGCCATGACGACGCAGCGTCGCGTCCGTCGCTCCAGCGAACGGCGTCCTGCACGCTGAACTTCCACGGGCGCGCCGTTTCCGGCACCGCGACGGGCGTCGCGTCCGCGAGGTCGAGCGCCGCGTTCGTCGCGTCGTTCGCCGCGGCCGCGTCGCCCGCCGCCGCGGCGCGCAGCGGCATGGCCGCCGCGGCCGCGCAAATCAGGATCGCCAACGATCTGCGCGTCATTGCGCCTGGAAGCGGGGCAGGTAGTCGCGCTGCAACCATGCGTCCGGAATGTCGCGCCACGCGTAGCCGGAAAAGCGCATCACCGTGACCCAGTTCGGATCGAGACCGTCGATGATCACGGTTTCGGTCGGACGCTCGACGCCGAGCTCGGCCGTATAGCGCCGATAGAACGCGCTCTTCAGCAGCCGGTCGCTTTCCGAATAGAACTTCGCCTTCACCGGCCGGCTGTTCGATGCATCGAGCCACATCTCGATCCGGTGGTACGTGAGGCCCTGCGCGTTGCCCGTCAACGAAAGCTTGTAGCAATGCCGCGTCTGCCGGTCGCCGTCCATCACGTCCTCGGCGCCTTTGAGCTCCGCCCGGTAATCGTGCGCGAGATTGACGGTCACGACGTCGCCGTTCGCGGCCTGCCCGAGCAGGCGCTGGTCCGGGGAGATGCGGATGCTCGCCTGGTTCGCCGGATCGTAGAACCACAGATCGTTGCCGTTCTTCAGCATCAGCTTGCCCGTGTCGCGCGCGGGCGCGACGAAGCGCACCAGCGTGCGGAACGCGCCGCCCGGCGCATCGGGCTTCGAGTAGATCGACAGCGTGTTGCCGTCGACCTGCTTGCCGGAGCGGTATTCGGTAAGCGTCGCGGTCAGCACGAACGACTTCGCCGGCGTGCGGATCGCGTCGCTTTCCGCGAGCAGCTTCTGCGGATCGGGCGCTGTCTGCGCGTGCGCAAGCGCCGCCGCGCAAAGGCTCATGCCGATCCACCATTGACGAAACAAGCGACGCACGCCACACCTCCCGATCGATTCGATCTTTCGTTGTTCAAACTGAAAACTTCCACCGCTCACGCGTAACGCAGCGCGTCGACGATCGACAGCCGCGCCGCGTGGCGCGCGGGCAGCCACGCCGACAAGCCGGCGACGAACGCGAGCCCGACGAATGTCAGCGCGATGAGGCGCCATTCGCCCCACACGCGCACCGTCAGCGCGACCGAATCGATCCGCGCGGGCGGCGTCCATGCGAGGCCGCTGTGGTTGACCGCGAATGCGAGCGCGAGCGCGACGAGCACGCCGATCGACGCGCCGACGACGCCGAGCAGCGCGCCTTCGCAGACAAACAGCGCCTGGATGCCGCCGCGGCGCATGCCCATCGAGCGCAGTGTGCCGATCTCGACGGTTCGCTCGAGGATCGCCGTGCTCATCGTGTTGCTGACGACGAACAGCACGATCGCGCCGATCAGCACGAACACGAAGCCGAAGATCATCGAGAACATCCGGTTCGTCTGGTCGTAGAACGGGTTCAGCGCGGCGAAGTCCAGCACGTCGAGCGGCTGGCCCTCGAAGCGGCCGCCGAACAGCTCGTCGATCCGCGCGCGCGCGGCGGGCAGTTGCGCGGTGTGCCGAAGCTGGATCTCGATCGCCGTCACGCGCGGCGCGTCGCCGCCGTAGACGAGCCGCTGCGCGCGCGGCAGATGCATCGCGAGATAAACGTCGTCGAGTTCCTTCACGCCCTGCTGCTCGGCCTTCGCGACCGTGAAGCCGCCGACGTTCGGCGCGCCGTATGCGTTCGCGGCGAGCACTTCGATGTGCGTCGCGCTTGCGCGCTCGTCTTTCTGCTCCCTCTTTCGCGCGCCCGCCTCGGCTGCGGCGAGCGCGAGCACGTCGTCCGGCGCGTCGGCGCCCGGCGCATCGGCGGCCTGCGCGCCGGGCGCCGCGTCCGAAGCCGTCGCGGCTTCCTTCGCGATGTCGCCGTCGCCGCAATCGGGCACGCGCAGCGGCGCGCACAGATGCAGCACGCGCGCGACGCCATTGCCCACGATCGCCGCATCGGGCGCGGTGCCGACGAGCGGATACGGCTTCGGCGCCAACGGAAAGCCGTAGTCGTTCCATTGCTGCATCCGGTTCTGCTCGTCGGCGATCGCGCCCTGCGCGAGCACCGTGCGCGACACGCCCGCCTCGAAATTGCCCGCGATCCCGCCGAACTGCAGCGTCGGCGTGATCACCGCGATCATCGGCGCGAGCACCGGATCGTCGCGCAGCCGCGCGATCAGCCGCGCGTAGCCGCCGATCCCGTATGCGACCGGATTGCCGCTGCCGTACTGGAAATAGCCGTGGCGCTGGATCTGCAAATGGCCGCTGCGCCGCACGAAATCGGTCTGCAATCCGAACGTGATGTCCTTGCTGAAGCCGCCGAACAGCAGCACCGCGCAAACGCCGACGATCATCGCGAGCAGCGTGGTGATCGAGCGCCGCCGGTTTCGCTGCAGGTTGCGCAGCGCCAACATGAACGTATGCATCAGCTTTGCGCCTCCTGCGCGATGCGGCGCTCGACGATGCGCCCGTCGCGGATCTGCACCACGTCGTCGGCCGCGTCCAGCACCTGGGGATCGTGCGACGACACGATGAACGACACGCCGCTCTCGCGCTGCATCTCGTGCATCAGCGCGATGATCGCGCGGCCCGTGACGCTGTCGAGGTTCGCGGTCGGCTCGTCGGCGAGCACGAGCGACGGCCCCGCCGCGAGCGCGCGCGCGATCGCGACGCGCTGGCGCTGGCCGCCCGATAGCTGGCTCGGCCGGTGCGCGCCCTTGCCGGCGAGGCCCACTGCGTCGAGCAGATACGCGACGCGCTCCGCGCGCTCGCGCGCCGGCGTGCGCGCCATCAGCAGCGGATATTCGACGTTCTCGTACGCGGACAGCACGGGCAGCAGGTTGAACGACTGGAACACGTGCCCGACCTCGCGCGCGCGGAAGTCGGACAGCGCATCGTCGGACAGCGTCGCGGTGTCCTCGCCGGCCACGACGACGCGCCCCGCATCCGGCCGATCGATGCAGCCGATCATGTTGAGCAGCGTCGTCTTGCCGCTGCCGGACGGGCCGCTCAGCACGGTGAAGCGGTTCGCGTCGATGTCGACCGACACGCCGGCGAGGCCGGTCACTTTCACGCTGTCGAGCAGGTAGGTCTTGCTGACGTTCTCGACGGAGACGAGCGCCATCACGCGTCTCCCGTCCGCACGCGCGCGGCCGTGGCCGTGGCCGGCGCTTGCGCCGCGGACGCGACGGCCACGGGCCGCGCGTGCCGCGACGCGGCGCGCGAATCGGGCAGCGCGCGAATCAGCCGCTTCAGTTGCAGCCGGTACGCGAAGTGCTCGACTTCGATCACGTGCCGCTGCGTGTCGCTGAAATGAATCCCGCCGTTCCAGTTCGAGCGGTCGCGGCCGATCAGCCGGTCGAGCCGCGCGGCCTTGCGCGGCGCGGCGTCGCGCGCGCGCAGGTAGCGCGCGACGAGCTGCGCCTGATAGTCCATCAGCGGCCAGTTGCCGGTCGACGTCTGGAACAGGCCGATGAAGAACAGGTTCGGATGCGCGCGATCGAAGATGTTCAGATACAGGCGCGGCTGCATCTTGTCCCATTGCAGATACGACTGGTCGAGAAACGGGAAGCTCAACTGGAAACCAGTCGCGTAGACAATCGCGTCGATCTGCTCCTCGCTGCCGTCCGAGAACGCGACGCGGTCGCCCTTCAGCTCGACGACGTCCGGCTTCGCGACGAGATCGCCGTGCCCCAGGTGGTAGAACAGCGTCGAATTGATGATGAAGTGCGCCTCGAACAGCTTGTGATCCGGCTTCGGCAGCCCGTAGTCTTCCGGCTGGCCGGCCGTCGTCAGGCGCAGCAGGCGCTCGCCGAAAAAGCGCCGCGCCCACAGCGGCATGCGCAGCTTCAGCGGCCATTCGGCCCAGCGATCGGCAGGAATCCCGAACAGGAATTTCGGCCAGTAGAAGTAGCCGCGCCGCGTGCTGTGAAACACCGCGCTCGCGTGATGGACCGCCTCCACCGCGATGTCGCAGCCCGAATTGCCCGCGCCGACCACGAGCACGCGCTTGCCTTTCAGCGCGTCGGGGGTCTTGTACAGCGCCGAATGCAGTTGCAGCCCGTCGAAGCGGCCCGGATAGTCGGGCACCTGCGGCTTCGACAGATGCCCGTTGCAGACGAATACGCCCTTGTAATGCCGCACCTCGTGGCCGTCGAGCTCGACGCGCCACGCGCCGCCTTGCGCGAGCGGCGCGACTTCGAGCACGGTCCGGTTGAACTCCGCGTGCCCGTAGACGCCGAAGCGGCGTGCGTAGTCGCGCAGGTAGGCGAGCGCCTGATCGCCGCGCGCGTAGGTCGGGTAATCGGCGGGCATCGGGTAGTCCGTGTATTCGGAGAACTCACGCGAGCTGATCATGTGCACCGATTGGTAGATCGCGCTGCACGGCTTGCCGTAATACCAGGTGCCGCCGATGTCGTCCTCGCGCTCGATCAGGTCGAACGCGATGCCCTGCTCGCGCAGGTTCTTCGCGGTCGCGATGCCGGCCGCGCCGCCGCCGATGATGCAGTAGCGGTCGCCGCAATCGCGGATCGCCGGGGCCGCGGCCGTCGCGGCCGTCGGCGCGGCCGGGTTCGTCGTGGTGTTCGTCGTCGTCATCGTTGCCGTTCCTCCACTTGTGCGCTCGCACGTCATGCCGTCAGCGGACCGGCGAGCGCGCCCGTTTCGGTCTGCATCGCTTGCGCGGCGTCGCCGTCGACGCGCGTGTCGTCGATACGCAGCAGCACGTAGCCGCGCGCGTCGAGCACCGCGAAGCGGCCGGTCGCGTACTCGACGACGCCATCGGCCGACGCCGCCGGCAGGCGCGCGAGCTTCGCGCCGCCGATCCGCCACACGGCCGGCGCGTCGGTCTGCGCGGCGCCCCATTCGGCGAGCAGCACGCGCAGCACGTGCTCGACGTGATTGACGGGCAGGCGCAGCTCGAGCGGCAACGGCAGCGTCCACAGGCTCAGCACCGCGGCGGGCGGCACGCGGCCGATCCGCACGATGCCGGCCGACGCGTCGTCCGGCACGCTCCAGTCGCCCGCCGGCAGCAGCTCGCCGCTCCATGCGGCATGCGGCGCGCTCGTGAGCGGCGCCGGCTCGGGCGTCGCGCCGGGCGCCCGTGCGTACGCGGCGCCGATCTGCTCCGGCTGCGGCCGGTAGACGAGCGTCATGCTGAGCAGCTCGGCCCGCGTGCGCGCGTCGCTGCACCGCACGTCGACGCACCAGACGTCGCCGATCATGTAGCCGGCCGCCTCGCTGCCGATCTCCACGCCCGCGCCGCCCGCCGGCACCGCCGGCAGCGCGTCGAGCCGCAGCACGACGTTCGCCATCTCGCTCAGCTCGCGCGGCTCGCCCGTCGGCGGCATCACCCAGTCGCCGACCGCGCACGCGTGCTCGAGCACGAGCGACGCGGGCACCACCGCGCGCCCGTTGAAGCGGAACGCATGCGCGTACGGCGTGACGGCCGGATCGATCGCATAGCGCCCCTCGAAGCGCTTGAACGGCCGAAAGCGCACCGGCTCGCCGACGTGATGCCGGCGCGTGACGAGCTCGCCGATGTTCGGCAGCTCGCGGATCGGCTGGAAGCCCTTGATCTGCACGGGCGTCGGCGCGCGGCCGACCGCCCCCATGAACATCACCTCGCCGCTGCCCGGCGAAGCCAGTTCGCGCAGCCAGTGCCGCACGCCCTCGTCGACGTTCATCGGGCTCACGTAGCGCTGCGTGACCGCGAAGTTCGTGATCATCCCGACGCCTTCCCACGTCGGCCACACGAGCGTCTTCACGCCGCATGCGGGAGAGAGCGCGTGCTGCGCGGCCCAGAGGCCGAGGCGCGCGAGCGCTTCGTTCGCGGCCGCGTAGTCGGTCTCGCCCGTCATCCCGCCCCAGCGGCCCGTCAGCGAGCCGACGTTGCAGAACTGCGCGAGCCGCGGCCGCGTGCGCACCGCATCGCACAGATTCGCGAAGCCCAGCACCTTCGTGCGGACCGTGCGCGCGAAATCGTCGGCGCGCTTCCGGATCAGGCGTACCGGCTCGTCGACGCCCGCGTTGTGGATCACGATCCGCAGCGAATCGCCGAGCTCGTCGCACAGCGCGCGCACGGCCGCGCGGTCGGTCACGTCGCACACCCGGTAATGGACCGGCAGGCCGAGCGCGGCCATCTCGTCGAGCGCCGTCTTCAGCTCGCGCCGGCGCTTGAGCCGCTGCAGCGACGCGCGGATCGCCTTCGGCGGATGCTCGGGCGTCGCCGCACGCAACTGTTCGAGGCCGTAGCGCTTGAAGCCTTCTTCGTCGAGCGTCATCCACGGCTCGCCGCCGTCGGGCGGCGTCTCGCGCCCGGTGACGATCACCGTGCAGCCGTGGCGCTCGGCGAGCGCGCGCGCACACAACAGGCCGATCCCGCGCGCGCCGCCCGAGAACAGCACGGCGTCGCCCGGCCCGAGCGCCGAGCGCGCGTCGACGGCGAGCGGCGGCAGTTCGTTGCGCTTCGCGTGCAGCGTGTAGCGCACGCCGTTGCGATAGCCGACCTCGAACAGGCCCCAGCGATACAGCTCGTTGACGACGAGCCGGTCGACGCGGCCCGTCTCGTCGGGCGCGATGTCGAGCACGCGCACGTTGCAGTTCGGCAGCTCCTGCGGCAGCGTCTTCGCGAGCCCCGCCCACAGGCCGCCGAGCGGCTGCGCGCCGGCGTCGGCGCCATAGCCCATCTGCCCGTCCATCCATGTGAGCGCGACATAGAAGAGCCGCGACGTGTCGTCCTCCGCCGCCCAGTCGCCGTAGCACGCCTTCAGCAGCTCGACCGTGCGACGCATCGGCGCTTCCCACGCGCTCGCGTCGTCGAGCGCGAACGGCGCTTCGAGCCCGAGATCGACGATGCCGTCGAGCGGCCCCGCTTCGTTGACGAAAACCCGCGCCGCTTCCGCGTGGTCGGCGTTCGCGGCGGGCGCGAACACCGACACCTTCGCGCACGTTCGCGCAAGCGCCGCCGCGACGCGCTCGACCGTGCCGCCGCGCCCGTTGACGAGCGCGATGCGCCTGCCGCTCAACGCGGGCGAAGGCTCGTCGGGCACCGGATCGACGGGCACGGGCCGCCACGTGAAGCGCCACGCGGGCACGCTGTGGGCGCTCGCGTCGGTGTCGGTGCCGGCGGCGGGCAGCGCCGTGGCGGGCGAAGTCGCGAGCGACAGTGTCGCGGCGTCGCCCGGTTCGTGCTGCCGGGCGGCCTCGCGCGCGGCGGCGACAGCCGCGCCGCCTCCATGCGCGGCGTCGAGCGCGAGCGCCTCCTGCGCGGCGCCGGCGGCGCGCGCGCCGAGCCCGCGCGCCGCCGCCATCGGACACGCGGCGCCAGCCGCCGCAACCGTATCGCCGAGCGGCCGCAGCGCGCGCGCGGACTCGTGCTCGCGCACGCGCGCGAGATGGCTCTGCTGCCGCTCGCGCGGCTTCACGATCAGACGGATGCCGTGCACCGGCCGCAGCGAGATCGTCGCGCCGAGCTCGATCGGGTGGCCGGGCAGCGCGTTCAGATCGAAGTGCTGCGCGACCACCGCGACGAGCACGCGCATCTGCAGGAGCGCGGTCTGGAAGCCGATGCACTTGCGCATCCCGCCGCCGAACGGGAAGTAGACGAAGCGATGGCGCGCCGGCGCATCGCTCGCGAAGTTCTCGGGATCGAACGCGTCCGGATTGCGCCAGAACGCCGGATGGCGATGCGTGACGTAAGGCGACATGAAGACCGACGAGCGCGCGGGAATCCGGTAGCCGCCGATCTCGTCGTCTTCGACGAGATCGCGCGTGAAGCCCCAGATCGGCGGATAGACGCGCAGCACCTCGTCGACGACCTGCGACAGGTACGGCAATTGTTCGAAGTCCTGCACGGTGGGCGCGCGGCCGCCGAGGCGCGCGTCGAGCTCGTCGCGCAACTGGCGCAGCACGGCCGGATGCTGCGCGAGCGCGTACAGCGCCCACGCGAGGCCCGCGCCCGTCGTCTCGTGGCCTGCGAGGAACACGGTCATCACTTCGTCGTGCACTTCCTGCTGCGTCATCGGCGCGCCGGTGTCCGGATCGCGCGCGTTCAGGAGCAGCGAGATCACGTCGCTCGGCTCGCAGCGCGCCTCGCGGTGATCGGCGATGATCTTCGCGATGATCGCATCGATCGCGCGGCGCGCGTGCGCGATCCGGCGGTTGAAGCGCGTCGGCGCCCAGCGCGGGATGAAGTCGTTCATGTCGCCCTGCGGCATCATCGCTTCGATCCCGAAGCGCACCGCCGGGCCGACCGCCTCCGCGTGCGACGACACGTCGGTGTTGAACACCATCAGCCCGAGCATCCGGAGGCTCAGGTGCATCATCTCTTCGACGACGTCGACCGCCTTGCCGGGCGGCAGCGCGCTCCAGCGATGCGCGAGCGCGAGCGCCGCGTCGCCGACCGCGGCCGTGTGCGCATCGACCTGCTTCTTGTGAAAGAGCGGCTGCACCGCGCGGCGGTGACGCCGCCAGAATTCGCCGTCGGTCGTGAGCAGGCCGTCGCCGAAGAACATCTTGAAGTTGTCGTAGAAGCGCCCGCGCACGTAGTTGCGGTGATTCTCCTGCAGCACGTACTGGATGTGATCCGGATGCGCGAGCGCGTGCGTGACGAACGGGCCGAGCCGGTTGCGCGCGACGTCGCCGTATTGCTGGTGCAGCCGCAGCAGCATCGTGATCGGATTGCGCTTGTACGCGGCGAGGTTGCCCATCACGAGGCTGCCGCGCGGCCCCGGCGCCTGGCGGTACTTGCTCATGCCGTCTCCCGCTCGGTTGCGAGGCGCGCGGCGAGCGCGTCGACCTCGGCCTTCGTCGCATATGCGAGCGTCGTGCGGTGCACGTAGCCGATCACGACGCCCGACACGTCGCTCATCTCCATCAGCATCCGGCCGTCGGGGCGCACCGCCGCGAAGCGGTTGCCGCCGTGCGCGCCTTCGAGCGCGAACGCGCGGGGCGTCGCGTACAGATCGATCCGGTCGTAGCGGCGCGCAAGCTCGCAGTCGTTGCCGCCTTCGTACAGATCGATCCGGCCGATCGACACCGGCGCGGCGAGCGGAATGTAGTCGTTCGCGACGTAGTTCAGCACCGCGACGCGCGCGAGGCCGTCGAGCATGATGCTCGGGACGACGAAACGCGAGAACACGGGGTCGTCGGCGCCGACGTTCAACTGGTAGCGCGCGGCCTTGCCCGTTGCGGTAACGCCCGTGTCCGCCGTCGACACGAACATGCCCGTCAGCCGCACGGGCGCCGATTCGAAGTGGTACGGATCGGCAACCGGCGTGCGCGGCTCGTCCGGCCGCATCGGCCAGACGGGCCCGTTCGGATGGCGCGGCGCGACGAGCGCCTTGATCTCGAAGTGCAGCTTGTCCTGGACGAGCACCTGCCCGTTCGGCGCGAGCACGTCGCCCGTGATCCGCACCTGCACGACCGCCGCTTCGCCGTCGCGGCCGACGACCTGCGCGTGGATGCGCTTCGTGCTCGGCCGCTGCGCGTCGTACACGCGCAGGAAGTGGCGGAACGCGGCGTCGCGGAAGCCGACGACGCGCAGCCCCGGCAGCAGCTTCATAGCCGCTTCGGCCGCGAGCTCGGGCACGAACGTGCCGGGCAGCGTCGCGAAACGATTCACGACGTGGTGCTGCAGGTACGCGTCGGTGCGCAGATCGAAGATGCGCTCGAACGTCACGCTGTCGCTCGTGCGGCGCACTTCGCGGCCGAGATAGAAGTCGTGGCTCGGCAGCGGCGCGATGCGCTCGCGCGGCGGTGCCGGGGGCGACGGCGGCTGCGCGGACTGCTCCGTTCGCGCTTGCAGCGCGGACGCCGGCGCGTCGAAGAACGTCGGCAGATGCGCCTCGATCGCGCGCCGCTCGGCATCGCCCAGATGCACGGAGCTCGCCGCGCGCTCGGTCAGGTTGATCTCGCGCAGGAAGTGATGGATGCCCTCGTTGGTCCGCATGCTCGTGAAGAGCCCGCTCTTCTCGAGGAACGCGCGCGTGACGGGATTCGCACCGAGCCCGACCGAGCGCCACAGCGTCCAGCCGATCGTGAACTCGTCGCGCGCGAGCGCCGCGCGATGGTACGCGGCCTGCGTGTTGAGGAAATCGTTGCCCGATGCGTAGTCGGTCTCGCCCGCCTGGCCCGTCAGGCCGATGAACGAGCCGAAGTTGCACCACGCGCGCGGCTGCGCGGCGCCGAACGCGTCGCGCACGTTCCAGTAGCCGCGAATCTTGATGTCGCGCACCGCGACGAAATCGTCGAACGATTTCACGTTGACCGACGCGGAGCGGTTCAGGCCCGCCGCGTTGACGACCAGATCGATCGGCTGGCCGGCCGCGGCAATCCGCTCGACCGCCGCGCGCACGCTGTCCGCGTCGAGCACGTCGGCGCACAGGTAGAACACCTTGTTCGGGCCGCAGTACGACTTCATCACGTCGATGTTGCGGCGCGCGGCGCGGGCCTCGACCTGGCGATCGAACGCCTTGATGATCGCGGGCAGCGGCAGGCCCGGATTGAGCGCCTTCTGCTCGCGGATGTAATCGGGGCGGCGGCGCGCGAACGCTTCGTCGCTGCCGGCGAACACGTCGGGGCCGTAGGCGTCGAGCGCGCTGCTGCCGATCAGATGGATCGTCGGCTGGAAATGCTCGGCAACCGCCTTCATCAGTTCCGCGGTGATCCCGCGCGCACCGCCGAACGCGACGACGACCGAATCGGGCCCGAGCCGCGCGAAGCCGTCGGCGGGCAGCTCGCCCGCGTCGCGCGTCACGCGCGGCGTGAGGCGCCGCCCGCCGCACAGCGCGACGACGGGCAGCAGATGCTGCGCGCCGCTCTCGCGCTCGGCCCGCGCGACGCCGTGCCGGATGTCCGCATCGTCCGTCAGCACCGCGAGCGAGCGCGCATGCGGCAACTCGATCGCGAGCGCCTTCACGAGGCCCGTGAACATCCCCGCATCGGGATGCAGCACGTCGTCCTTCACCGCGTCGAGCAGCAGCGCGATGAACGAGCCCTGCTGCGCGACACCGTCATAGCACTGCTTGAGCGCGAGGAATGCGAGGTCGTGCAGCTTCAGCCGCCCGGACGACGGCGCCGACAGGCGATCCGGCGCGAGCGCGCTCGTTTGCAGCGACGTCAGCAGCCGCACGTGGCGCGTGCCCGACGGAATCAGCCCTTGCAGCGCGGTTTCGCCGAGCGCGTCGACGACGACGAGCCGCGCGCGCGAGAACGCCGTCGCGCGCGTCGACAGCACGAGCAGGTCGGCGGGCAGCATGCCGATGCCGTCGAGCAGCTCGGGCGCATCGGTCACGACGACGCTGCCCGCGGGTAGGTACGCGATCGCACCCGCGCCCGCATGCCACGGCGTCTCCTGCAGATCGATCCGATAGCGGGCGACGCCGAGCGGCTCGCCATCGGCGGCAACGTCGGTCGCTTTCAGCGTCGCGGGAATCGGCACGCGCTTGTCGGGCGACGCGGCGGCGGCGGCATCCACCGCCGCCGCAGGCGTCGACGACATTGCGCCAAGGTGAGAAGAAACGGGAGCCGCCGAGGACGGCACCGAAGACGGCACCGAAGCGCCGCGCGCGCCGGACGCGTCATGCGAGCGCGCGCCGCCGTTGCCGCCGGCAAGCGGCGACGGCGGCGCATGGCGATCGATACGCAAGCCGAAACGCATCCGGTCGCGCGCATTGCCGAGCGCGACCGACGCCGCGGCCGCGCCGCCGACGAGCGCACGCAGCACCGCAAGCGCGCTGTCGGCGCCCGCATACGTGAGCTCGCGGCCGCGCGCATCACGCAACACGAGCGGCGTTGCCGCGGCGGCGTGCGCGAACGCCCGATCGCTCTCGATCCACGCGAGCGCCGGCAGCCCGGCCGCGTCGGCCTGCGCCTTCGTCGTCACCGCGAACAGCACGATCCCTTCGCCGAGCGGCCGATCGAATGCCGGCTGCACTTCGTCGGCCGAGTTGCCGTTGATGCCGCCGACGATCACCATGTCGAGCTCGCCGCTTCTCAGGAAGCGCGATGCCACCTCGAACGCGGCGAGCGTCGACGCATGCCCGGCGTCGACCGTCATGTTCATCCCGTGCAGATCGTGGTAGTTCGCGACGCGCGCCGGAATCACGTTCGGCATCATGCCGGGGAACGAATTCTCGGTCGTCGGCGGCACGAGGCGCCTCGTCTTTTCGGCGACGCGCGCGAGCGCATCGTCGAGCGGCGCGCGCGATGCGTCGTCGAAGCTCGCGCGCACCGCGGCCGCGATGTCGTCGACATAGCAGCGGCTCGCATACAGCGCGGCGTTGCGCGTCGGCCCCATGTGGCCCATCACCACGCCGATCGAGTTCGCATGCGCGCTCCAGTAGTCGCGCAACTGCTCGCGCATGTCGTGCGCGGCGTCGAGCGCCATCAACTGGCAGCGGTCGAGCGCGCGCAGCACCGCGGGCGGCATCCGCACACGGTCGAAGCTCGGCAGCGGATACGCGGGGCCGAAGCTCGCGCCGGGCGCCCCGCCCGCGCCGTTCAGCCACGCGGCGATCGCGTCGCGGCCGTCGAGCCCCGGGAATTTCGCGGACCAGCCGACGATCGCGAGCGGCTCGCGGCTCACGCGCGCGGCAGGCTGCGACGCGCTCAGGTCCGGCCGATACTCGCCGACGATCAGATGGCCGTTCGTGCCGCCGAAGCCGAAGCCCGACACCGCCGCGACGCGCGCCGCATCGGCCTTGCGCGGCCAGTCGACCGCCTGCGTCGGAATCGTGAAGCCGCTCGACTCGATGTCGAATTCCCGCGGCGGCTCGGCGAACCGATGCTGCGGCGGGATGCGGCCGTGCTCGAGCGCGAGCAGCACCTGGATCAGCGAGACGACGCCCGCCGCCCAGCCGGTATGGCCGACGAGCGACTTGTTCGACGTCACGTACACCGGGCGGTCGTGCTTGAGCCCGTCGCGCAGGCTCTGGAACTCGGCGAGGTCGCCCGCGGGCGTGCCCGTCGCGTGCGCGACCACCCAGTCGACCGCTTCCTTGCGCACGCCGGTCTGCCGGTACGCGCGCTCGATCGCGATGCTCTGGCCCGCCGAATTCGGCGCGTAGATCGCCTTGCCCCTGCCGTCCGACGACGAGCCGAACGCCTTCAGCACGCCGAGCACGCGGTCGCCGTCGGCGAGCGCGCGCTTCAGGCGCTTCAGGATCACGACGCCCGCGCCGTCGGCGAACAGCACGCCGTCGCACGCCTTGTCGAGCGGCCGCACTTCGCCGCTCTTCGACAGCCCGTGCAGCTTCGAGAACAGCACCGAGCCGCGCGGCGCGAGCGCGAACGCGCCGCCGCACGCGACGACGTCGTGCTTGCCGGCGAGCAGGCTCTTGATGCCGAGGTCGACCGAATAGAGCGACGACGAGCACGCGGTGTCGACCATCATGTATTCGGCGTCGTCGGGCAGCACGCCGCGCATCGCGTTCAGGCCGACGCGATGCGGGAAATATTCGGACAGCTCGCCCGTGCCGCGCGCATAGCGCGCGCGCAGCACCGCGTCGATCTGCGCGATGCGGCGCTCGCGCTCGTCGGGCGGCGCGCCGGCCTCGTCGAGCGTTTCGCGCAGCCGCGCGCGCATCGCCGCGAGCACCATCCCTTCTTCCAGATGCTGGCTGCCGTCCGCCGTATAGCCGACGACGAACGACGCGCGGTCGCCCGCGCGCACGCGCACGCCGTCGAGCGCCTGGCGCAGCGAATGGCGCAGCCACAGCGTCGTCAGCTCGCCGGGCGCGGCGGCCGCTTCAATCTCGGCGCGCAGCCGCGCTTCGGGCTCGAAATGCTCGATGAACACCGAGCGCGACTGATAGCTCTTGTCTTCCGCCGACGGATCGGTCGAATGGAACGATCGGTAATCCCAACGATCGGGCGGCACGTTGCCGAACAGCTCGGGGCCGTTCAGCAACGCCTGCCAGAACGCCTCCGGGTCGCTCGCGCCGGGCAGTGCGACGCCCATGCCGACGACGGCGATTTCGTCGGTATCGTCGTCGGGCGCGGTTGCCGCGCGAGACGCGTCGATTGGGACGGAAGGCGACGCGCACGCGAATTCCGCCGCCGAGGCCGCCGCCGGAGCCGATGCTGAAGCCGTGGCCGAATCCGCCGGCACCGACGAAGAAACCGCATGCGCCGCCTGCGCCGCGTCGCGCCACTCGCGCCGCGGCGACAGCGCCTCGCTGCACAGCGACAGCCCGCCGTCCGCGACGATCACCTGCCCGGTGATCCAGCGCGCCGCGTCGGACGCGAGAAACAGCACGACGTCCGCGAGATCCTCGGCGGTCGCGAGGCGGCCGAGCGGCGTCGCCGCGATGCTCGAGCGCTTCGTGTTCTCGGGATCGGGAAACTGCGCAGCCACGTCGCCATCGATCAGCGTCGACGACGCGCCGTTCACACGAATGCCGAGGCTCGCGTACTCGACGGCCAGATAGCGCGTCAGCGATTCGAGCGCGGCCTTCGCGGTGCCGACGACGAGATAGTTCGCCGGCACGAGCGTCGCGCCCACCGACGACACGTTGACGATCGCGCCGCCGCCCGCGCGCGCCATCAGCCGCGCCGCGCGGCGCGCGCACCAGAACGCGCCCTTCAGATTGGTGTCGAGCGCGCGGTCGAAGTGCGCGGCCTCGATGTCGTCGACGCTCAGCAGCGCGCCCGACGCCGCGTTGTTCACGAGAATGTCGAGCTTGCCGTACTTCGCTTCGATTTCGTCGAACATCCGCTCGACCTGCGCCGGCTGCGCGACCGACGCGCGCACGACGTCGACCGTCGCGCCGAGCGCGCGCAGCTCGGCCGCGGTCTCTTTCGACGCGTCGAGCGAATGAAAGAAATTCACGATGACGTGCGCGCCCTCTTCGGCAAAGCGGCGGCAGATCGCCCTGCCGACGTTCTTTGCCCCGCCCGTCACCAGAACCCGTTTCCCCAACAGATAGGAATTCGACATAAATCGCAGTGGTCAGGATTACCAAACATTCGGAAGAGACTCTCCGTCTGATCCGGCCCTCTCCTCTCGTTATTCTCGTGGCGCGCGGTGCGTGCGCGGCGCTTCAGCTCGTGACGAGCGCCGCCTCGCCTTGATGCTCGTAGACGAAATCGACGATCTGGCCCATCGCCTTGAAATCGCCGGCGCGGAAATTCGCCGGCAGCGGCGGCAACCCGTAGCGCGCGCTGATCCGCTGGATGATTTCCGTCTGCTTGACCGAATCGATGCCGAGCTCCGCTTCGAGCTCGACCGTCTCGGTGAACACCTCGACCGGGTATTCCATCGCCTCCGCGTAGATCGCGACGAGCTCGGCGAAGAGCCGATCGCGCGGCACCCGCGCGGATGCGGCGGCCGCAACCGGCACGGCCGCTGCTTGCGCGACCGGCGCAACGGGTGCCGCAGCCGGCGGGACGCCCGTCGCGGCCGCGGGCGCGAACCCGGCCGCCACGCCGCGATCGGTCACGATTTGCGGCGCGGGCGTCGCTTGCAGCCCGCGCGCGTCGAAGAACCGCTTGAGCTCGCCCTTGATCTTGTCGACGATTCCAGGACCGCTGTTGCGCCAGAACTCGTCGAAATCGAGTTGCAGATTGCTTGCGCGAATGTCGTCGTTCATGACACTACCCCCATTGAAATATGCGAGAACGTTCTCCAGGCCGGCGAGTTCGCCTTCCGCGCTCGACGCGCCCGGAAAGGTCTTGGCGGCGCCGGGCCCCAGCGCGCGCACCGAGATCCTGCTGAGCGCGTTCAGCGCCCCGCACTCGACGAACGCGCCGACGCCGGCGGCTTTCAGTCTTGCGACCCCATCTCCGAACCGGACCGGCAGCACGAGATGGCGCGCGAGACACGCGCCGAGATCGTCGGCCGCCGCGTAATGGCGATTCAATATCGGTGAATAAACCGGATATTCAAGCGCTTTGTTTTTATAGGCTTTCAGACGTCGCCCAAATTCGATTCGCGCATTTTCCAGATCGTCATGATGAAATGCGTAAGGCGAATTCAATATTTGCGCGGAGATATTGTTTCGAGCGCAATAGGCGCAGAATTCGTCGACGTATTCGCGCGCGCCGGACACGACGGTCTGCGACGCGTGATTTTCGACCGCGGTCCGCACGCGCCCCGCGCGGCCGTCGGGCACGCCGCGAAAGCACGCGGCGAGATGCGCGCGCACCGCGTCGGGCGACGCGGACACGGCCGCCATCCGGCCATCGGCGGGCGCGGCTTCACGCAATGCGTCGATCCGGTCGCAAACGATGTCGGCGCCTTCGTCGATCGAGAACGCGCCGGCGCACGTGAGCGCGGCGATCTCGCCGAAGCTGTGGCCGACGAGCACGTCGGGCCGCGCGCCGTGCACGCGCAGCGCCTCGAAGCATGAGACGGACGTCGCATAGATCGCGAGCTGCAGCAGATCCGGCGCGTGCCGCAGCAGATCCTCGACGCCGATGTGCCCGTCCCACATGGTCGCGAGCAGCGGGCGGCGCAACCGCCGCACCGAGACGGCGTCGATCGCCTGCATGGCCTGCCGCACCACGGGATACGCGCCGCTCAATGCCCGCGTCGCGCCCGCATAGAACGCGCCTTGCCCGGGAAACAGAAATGCCACTTGCGCCATGAGATTGCCTTTGCCCACCACCAATGCCGAACGGCCCGATGTCGATCGGTCGAGCGTCTCCCCAGCCTCCTGGTGAATATTTATTCGATTACGCATCGCGGCGGCGATATGCAATCCTTAAATCCATTAACGAATTGGCGTAAAGTAACATATACGCTTACACACCTATGTTCGCCAAACTACACATCTTCTGTGCGCATTTATGCGTCGAATGCACATGACATCGCGCTGCGCCTGCTCGAACCAAAGTCAAAGTCGCGACAATATTTGTTAAATATCTTGAATTAACCGACTGAAAATCGATATTCGCGCGCGGCGCTCCGGATTGGCGGCCGTCATGAACGAATCGGCGCGGATCGCGGGCCGCAACGCACCCGTCGCCTTCCCCGCGGCGACACATCACTCCCCGTTTTTTCGCACGCATCCCAGCCCTCGCATTCCCGCCCTATTTCACAACAATCCGGCGGGGATTCCCCCGCGCCGGAACCCAGCCGACTCTGAAACCCGCGCGCCGGTATACTTGGACACTTTGCCTTTCCGCAGCCCCCAACCCGCCGCCTCATGCTGACTTCCGTCCTCGTCCGACTCGTCGCCTGGTCGGTGCGGCGCCCTATCTGGGTCGTCGTGCTGTCGCTCGCCGCCGCCGCGCTCAGCAGCGTCTACGTCGCACACCATTTCAAGATCAACACCGACATCAGCAAGCTCGTCGAGAACGACCCGGAATGGGCCGCGCTCGGCCATGCGATCGACGACGCGTTCCCGCAGCGCAGCCAGACGATCCTCGCCGTCGTCGAAGCGCCCGCGCCCGAATTCGCCGCCGCCGCCGCCGACGCGCTCGCCGAAGGGCTGCGCCGCGAAGCCGAAGCGGGCCGCATCGGCCAGGTATCGGAGCCTGCGGGCGGCCCGCTCTTCGAGCACGACGGGCTGCTGTTCCTGCCCGAGCAGGACGTCGCGACGACGACCGCGCAGCTCGCGGGCGCGCGGCCGCTCGTCAACGTGCTCGCGAAGGACCCGAGCATCGCGGGCCTCGCGACGACGCTGTCGACGACGCTCGGCGTGCCGCTGCAATCGGGCCAGGTCAAGCTCTCGGGAATGGCGAAGCTGCTGTCGCGCAGCGCGGCGACCGTCGACGACGTGCTCGCCGGCAAGCGGGCCGCGTTCTCGTGGCGCGCGCTCGTCGATGCCGACGCGGCCCGCGAGCCCGCGCGCGCGTTCGTGACCGTGCAGCCCGTCGTCAACTACGGCGTGCTGAAGGCGGGCGAGCAGGCGTCGCGCACGATCCGCGCGACCGCGCAGGCGCTCAGGCTCGACGAGCGCTTCGGCGCGGCCGTGCGGCTGACGGGCGAGCAGCCGCTCGCCGACGAGGAGTTCGCATCGGTCCAGGACGGCGCGGCCGTCAACGGCATCGCGACGCTCGCGATCGTGCTCGCGATCCTGTGGATCGCGCTGCGCTCGAAGCGGATGATCGCGTCGGTGTTCGTCACGCTGTTCGCCGGCCTCGTCGTCACGGCCGCGCTTGGGCTGATGATGGTCGGCTCGCTGAACATGATCTCGGTCGCGTTCATGGTGCTGTTCGTCGGCCTCGGCGTCGATTTCGCGATCCAGTACGGCGTCAAGTATCGCGAGGAGCGGCACCGCGATCCGAATCTCGAGCACGCGCTCATCGGCGCCGCGCATGCGATGGGCATGCCGCTCACGCTCGCCACGGCGGCCGTCGCCGCGAGCTTCTTCTCGTTCCTGCCGACCGCGTACCGCGGCGTGTCCGAGCTCGGCCTGATCGCGGGCGTCGGGATGTTCGTCGCGCTCTTCACCACGCTCACGCTGCTGCCCGCGCTGCTCAGGCTGCTCGCGCCGCCCGGCGAGCGCAAGGCGCCCGGCTTTCCCCGCCTCGCGCCCGTCGACGACTATCTCGACCATCATCGCAAGCCGATCCTGATCGGCACGCTCGCCATCGTGATCGGCGCGCTGCCGCTCCTCGCGCATCTGCATTTCGATTTCAATCCGCTGCATCTGAAGGACCCGCATAGCGAATCGATGGCGACGCTGCTCGCGCTGAAGGATTCGCCTGAGGCGTCGGTCAACGACGTGTCGCTGCTCGCGCCGTCGCTCGCGGCCGCGAACGCCGCCGCGAAGCGCCTCGACGCGCTGCCCGAGGTCGGCCGCACGACGACGCTGTCGACGTTCATCCCCGACGCGCAGCCGCAAAAGCTCGCGACGATCGCCACGGCCGCGCGCGAGCTGCTGCCCGCGCTCACGCAACCGGCCGCGGCGCCCGTGCCCGACGCGCAGCGCGTCGCGGCGCTCAAGCGCGCATCGAACCTGCTCGAATACGCGTCCGAAGACTACCCGGGCCCAGGCGCGGCGGCCGCGAAGCACCTGTCGGAATCGCTCGCGAAGCTCGCCGCCGCCGATGCGGCGACGCGCGACCGCGCGGAGCACGCGTTCTCCGCGCCGCTGAAGATCGCGCTGAACCAGCTCGCGATGCTGCTGCAGCCCTCGGAGATCACGCGCGAGAACCTGCCGCCGCAGATCGTGCGCGACTGGATCGCGCCGGACGGCCGCGCGCTCGTGCAGATCTCGCCGAAGGTGCCGAAGGGCGTCGATCCGGGCGACGACGCGACGCTGCGCCGTTTCGCGAAGGCCGTGAAGGCGGCCGAGCCCGGCGCGATCGGCGGCCCGATCTCGATCCTGCATTCGGCGGATACGATCATCCGCGCGTTCCTGCAGGCGGCCGCGCTGTCCGTCGTGTCGATCACGGTGCTGCTATGGATCACGCTGCGCCGCTTCGGCGACGTGCTGCGCACGCTCGTGCCGCTCCTCGTGTCGGGCGTCGTGACGCTCGAGCTGTGCGTGCTGCTCGGGATGCCGCTCAATTTCGCGAACATCATCGCGCTGCCGCTGATGCTCGGCGTCGGCGTCGCGTTCAAGGTGTATTTCGTGATGGCGTGGCGCGCGGGCCAGACGGGCCTGCTGCAGTCGAGCCTCACGCACGCGGTGCTGTTCAGCGCCGCGACGACGGCCACCGCGTTCGGCAGCCTGTGGCTGTCGCATCATCCGGGCACGGCGAGCATGGGGCGGCTGCTCGCGCTCGCGCTGTCGTGCACGCTGATCGGCGCCGTCGTGTTCCAGCCCGTGCTGATGGGCAAGCCGCGCACGAAGCGCGTGACGAATCAATCGCAAGGAATCGATGAATAAGATGCGAACCACCGCGTCGGCGCTCGCCGTCTGCCTGCTTGCGAGCGGCTGCGCGACCGGCCCCAACCGGCACCCGGGCGACCCGCTCGAGCCGATGAACCGCGCCGTTTTCAAGTTCAACGACACGGTCGACACGGCGATCGCCGTGCCGATCGCGAAGGGCTATCAAAAAGTGACGCCGACGCCGCTGCGCACGGCAATCAGCAATTTCTTCTCGAACCTCGGCGACCTCGGCAACATCGCGAACAACCTGCTGCAGCTCCGGATCACCGATGCGACGCAGGACGTGATGCGCGTGGCGATGAACTCGGTGTTCGGCGTCGCCGGGCTGATCGACGTCGCGTCGCTCGCCGGGCTGCCGAAGCATCACCAGGACTTCGGCCTCACGCTCGCGCGCTGGGGCGTGCCGTCCGGCCCGTATCTGGTGCTGCCGGTCTTCGGGCCGAGCTCGTTTCGCGACGGCGTCGGCCGCGCGGTCGACGTCCGCTTCAATCTGCTGAACTACATCGAGCCTGCCGCACGCAATCCGATGTACATCGCGCAGTTCATCAGCGCGCGCTCGGATCTGCTCGGCGCGACCGATCTGCTGCAACAGGCGGCGCTCGACAAATACTCGTTCGTGCGCGACGCGTACGTGCAGCAGCGCCGCGCGCTCACGTATCACGGCGGCGGCGAGGAGGAATCGCTGCCGAACTACAACGAACCCGGCGGCGAGCCGGCGGGCGGCAAGGGCGGCAGCGCGCCGGGCGGCTTGCCGCAATACGAGGACCCGGGCGAGGGCGCGGGCGGCATGCCGCCGGGCGACGCCGGCGCGAGCGGCGCGGCCGCGGCGCCGGCGGCGGCATCCGCCGCGGCGCCCGCCCCCGCATCGGCGGCTGCGCCTTCGCCGGTTGCGCCGGTTGCGCCGGTTGAACCAGCCGCGCCGGTCGTGCCAGCTTCCGCGCCGGCGGCGAATTCTCCGTCGTCGACGAACTGACACCCGCCCCGCCTACCGACAACGGTGGCCGTTTCGCTTCCGCAACGGCCGCCGTTGTCTCGTCCGGGTCGGGCGCGCGCATTGCCCGCCTCGACGCGGCTTCGTCGTTCCTCCCGTCACTCCGCGAACGGCAACGCCGCCTGCCCATCGGCGCGCATGTCGAACACGTTCAGCGTCATCGCGACGAGCGCGTAATAGCCGAGCAGCGCGACGAGATTCACGACCACCTGATGCCCGAACCGCGCGACCGCCGCGTCGTACGTCGCATCCGACACGCGCTTCGTCTCGTACAGCTCGGTCGAAAAGCGGAAGATCAGCGCGTCGTCGGCATCGTCGAACGTTGGGGCCGCGCCGGCCCGGATCGCTTCGGCGACGGCGGCGGGCACGCCCGCATCGAGCGCGATCGGGTGGTGGATGTGCCATTCCGCCTGCGAGCGCCAGCGCGCCGCCGTCACGAGGATCGCGAGCTCCGACAGCCGCAGCGGCAGCCCCGTCCGATACCGGCAGAACGCGCCGAGCCGCTGCGCATGCCGTGCGAGCTCGGGGCTCGCGATCCAGCCGAGAAACGGCCCGTTCAGGTTGCCGCGCGGCCCGCTCAGGATCTCGTCGAGCACGGCGTTCTGCTCGCCGGTCGCGGTGTCGCGATTGAATTCAGGAAGCCTCATCTTCGTTTTCGTCATGTCGATCACCGATGGCAAGGATGCGCGAGCGGGCGCGCATCAACGCGCCGCCGCGCCGATCGAAGCGAGCGCCGCATCGATCGCGTCGCCGAGCCGCCCGACGATCGTGTCGATCTGCGGCGCGGTGCAGATGAACGGCGGCGCGAGCAGGATATGATCGCCGAGATGGCCGTCGACGGTGCCGCCCATCGGATACACCATCAGCCCGCGCTGCATCGCCTCGCGCTTGACGATCGCATTCAGCTTCAGCTTCGGATCGAACGGCGCTTTCGTGCCGCGCTCGCGCACGAGCTCGACGCCGACGAAGAGCCCGCGGCCGCGCACGTCGCCAATGTGCGGATGATCGGCCGAGCGCGCGCGCAGCAACGCGCGCAACTGCTCGCCGCGCGCCTTCACGTTGTCGAGCAGCCGGTCCTCGGCGATCACGCGCTGCACTTCGAGCGCGGCCGCACACGCGCTCGCGTGGCCGATGTACGTGTGGCCATGCTGAAAGAAGCCCGAGCCGTCGACGATCGTCCGGTAGATCGCGTCGCTCACGAGCGTCGCGCCGATCGGCTGATAGCCCGCGCCGAGCCCTTTCGCGATCGTCAGGATGTCGGGCGCGACGCCGTCCTCTTCGCACGCGAACAGATAGCCGGTGCGGCCCATCCCCGACATGATCTCGTCGAGGATCAGCAGCACGCCGTACTTGTCGCACACCGCGCGGATCTTGCGGAAATAGTCGCGCACGGGCGGCACCGCGCCCGCCGTCGCGCCGACGACGGTTTCCGCGACGAACGCCGCAACCGTGTCCGGCCCAAGTTCGAGAATCCTGCTTTCGAGCTCGTCGGCCAGGCGCTGCGCGAACGCCTCCTCGGTTTCGTCCGCACGCTGCTCGCGATACGCGTAGCACGGGCTCACGTGATGCGCTTCGATCAGAAGCGGCAGGAACGGTTCGCGCCGCCACGCGTTGCCGCCGATCGCGAGCGCGCCGAGCGTGTTGCCGTGATAGCTCTGCCGGCGCGCGATGAAATGCCGGCGCGCGGGCTCGCCCTTTTCGACGAAGAACTGGCGCGCGAGCTTCAACGCGGCCTCGATCGCTTCCGACCCGCCTGATACGAAATACACGTGCTCGAGCCCGGCGGGCGCAGCCGCGACGAGCCGGTCCGCGAGCGCCTCCGCCGGCTGCGTCGTGAAGAACGACGTGTGCGCGTACGGCAGTTGCTGCGCCTGCCGCTTGATCGCGTCGATCACGCGCTGATTGCTGTGCCCGAGGCACGACACGGCGGCGCCGCCGCATGCGTCGATATAGCGCTTGCCGGTCGAATCGACGATCTCGATGCCGTCGCCCGCGACCGCAACCGGCAGATTCGCGCGCGGCGCGCGGTGAAATACGGTGGTCATGCGTGTCCTTGTTCCTGTCGATGCGCCGACGGACGCTGCGCGTCCCGCGGCACGAATTGCTGAAATCGCACCGAGCCCTGCTCGCGCACCTCGAACGCGACGCCGTCGTCGCCGATCGAGAACAACGCGGTCGCAAGCGTGTTCTCGTCGTCCGGATCGTGCGGATCATCGCGATAGATCGGCAGGCCGTCGCCCGCGCGATCGGCGAGCACGCGCCACAGCGCGGCCGCGTCGGCCGCGCCGCCGAGCGGCGGCAGCAGTTGCGCGAGCCGCGCTTGCCGATCGGCTGACGACGCGGTGACGATCTGCGCCTCGGCGTCGCAACCCGGATGGATCAGATGGTTCGCATGGCCGTACACGCCGTCGACGTCGAGCACCGACGTGCGCATGACGCTCGCCTCGACGCTGACGACGCGCGCATCGCCCGCGCAGCCGAGCGTGTGATGGAAACCGCTCGCGCGCGGCGCGCCGCGCAGCACGCGCAGCGCATCGTCGAGCGATGCGGCGTCGAGCACCGCACGCGCGAGGATCATCCGCGGCACGCCCGCCGCTGGCCGTCGAACGCGCACGTTGTTGATCGTCTGCACGAGCCCCGCGCGATTCGCCGCGAACGTATGGCCCGGCAGCGAGCCCGGATAGTAGAAGCTGACGAAGCCCGGCTTGCCGTCGGGCCGCACGTCGACGAGCATGCACTTGCCGCGCAGATGCGGATCGCCGTCTTCGTTGTGCGCGATCGTCCGCTCGCGCGGCGTGCGCACCGCGAGCGTCGTGCAGCCGTCGGGCGCATTGTGGATCAGCTCGCCGCGGCAGTTCCAGACGAACACGTCCTGCGCATGCCAGCCGAGGCCGGCGGCAATCCCGTCGAGCTCGGCGACGAGCGCCGGAAACGCCGCCTCGGCCGCGCGGCGCAGCGCGGCGACGAACGGATGGCCGCGCCAGCGCGCGACCGCGCGCCACGCGCCGCTCTGCGCGAAGTACGCATCCATTGCCGGCCGGGCGAGCTCGCCGAGCTGCCGGCCGATGTCATGCGGCGAACCCGTCACGACGACGGGCGTAAGAAACTTCATCGGTTGTCCTGATCACGAAACATGTTTGAGAAAATCCTTCAGGCGCGGCGTCGGCGGCTGATCGATCAGCGCCTTCGGATCGCCGTCCTCGGCAATGCCGCCCTGATCCATGAACAGCAGGCGCGTGCCGACCTGCTTCGCGAAGCCGATCTCGTGCGTGACGACGATCATCGTCATCCCTTCGTTCGCGAGATCGCGCATCACCTTCAGCACCTCGTGGCGCAGCTCGGGATCGAGCGCCGACGTCGGCTCGTCGAACAGCATCAGCTTCGGCTTGATCGCAAGCGCGCGCGCGATCGCGACGCGCTGCTGCTGGCCGCCCGACAGCTCGGACGGATAGTGGTTCGCGCGCGCCTCGAGGCCGACTTTCGCGAGCAGCGCCATCGCCTGATCGCGCGCCTGCGCGCGCGACGCGCCGCGCACCTGGATCGGCCCGAACATCACGTTCTCGAGCGCGGTCATCTGCGGAAACAGATTGAACTGCTGGAACACCATGCCCGCTTCGAGCCGGATGTTGTGGATCACCGCGGCCTTGCCCTTCACGCTCTGCCCGTCTACGAGCAGATCGCCGCCCGTGATCTTCTCGAGGGCGTTGATGCAACGGAGCATTGTCGACTTGCCCGAGCCCGACGGGCCGACCACGACCACCACCTCGCCCGCGTCGATGCGCAGGTTGATGTCCTTCAGCACCGGCACGTGGCCGAAGCTCTTCGACACGTTGCGGAATTCGACCATGCTCATAGGATGCGCATCCTTTTCTCGACGAAGCGAAGCGTGAGCGTCATCACGCCGGTGAGCACGAGATAGATCGCGGCGACCGCGGTCCAGATCTCGACCGCCTGGAAATTGCCGGCGATGATCTCCTGGCCCTTGCGCGTCAGCTCGCCGACGCCGATCACGATGAACAGCGACGTGTCCTTCAGGCTGACGATGCATTGATTGCCGAGCGGCGGAATGAGCCGCCGGAACGCGAGCGGCCCGACGATCTTCACGAGCACGCGCGGCATCGACAGCCCCATCGCGAGTCCGGCTTCGGTCAATCCTTTAGGAATGGAAAGCAGTGCGCCGCGCACGACTTCGGCAAGATACGCACCCGAGTTCAGCGTGATCGCGACGATCGCGGCCGTCAGGCCGTCGATGCGGATGTGCGCGAGCAGCGGCAGCGCGAAATAGAGAAACATCACCTGCACGACGATGGGCGTGCCGCGAATCAGCTCGATGTACACCTGCGCGAGCACGTTCAGCACGACGGGGCCGTACGCGCGAAACATGCCCGCGATCATGCCGACGAGAAAACCGCCCGCCAGCCCGAAGAATGCGATGAAAACCGTGAGCCGCACACCGTCCATCAGGTCCGGCAGCGCAGCCCATATCGCTGACCAATCGAATTGCACATTCAGCTCCCGATAACGTTCCGATCGACGCGGCGCCGCGCGCCGCGTCGCCCTGATGCGTCGCTCAAGACTTCGGCGGCTCGGAGCCGAACCATTTCTTGTAGATCTTCGCGTAGCGGCCGTCGGCCTTCATCTTCGCGAGCTCCGCATTGACCTTCGCGACGAGCGGGCTGCCCTTCGGGAAGCCGATGCCGTACTTGTCGCCACTCACCGGCGCGCCCGCCACCTTCACGCGCCCCTTGCCCTCGTTGTTCACGAAGAACAGCACGTTCGGCGTGTCGTGCATCGCGGCGTCGACACGGCCCGCCTCCAGCGCGAGATACGCCTGATCGATGTTCGGGAACTGGCGGATCTCCTTGGGCTTCAGGTGCGCCTTGATCCAGTCGATCGTCGCGGTGCCCGTCTTCGCGGCAATCACCTTGCCGTTCAGATCGTCGATCGACCTGATCATCGTGTCGTTCGCCTGCACCATCGCGGCGAGGCCGCTGTCGTAGTACGGGTCGGAGAAATCGATCGCCTTCCTGCGCTCCTCCTTGATCGTCATCCCGGACAGCGCGACGTCGATGTTCTGCGTCTGCAGCGCCGGAATCAGGCCGGCGAAATCCATCGGCTGGATCTTGTAGGTCCAGCCGGCGTCCTTCGCGATCTCGGCCCACAGGTCGAGATCGAAGCCGACGTACTTGTCGCCCTGCTTGAATTCGAACGGCATGAACGAAGTGTCGGTGCCGACGACGAGCTCCTTCGCATGCGCGCTCGCGAGGCTCGCGCCGACGAGCGCGACCGCGACGACTGTCTTGATGAACGAACGGCGTCCCATGATTTCTCTTCTCCGCAGTGAATGGCGATGCCCCGAGCCGACGGGGGATTGGCGACGAACACCGGCGACATCGAAACATACGATGTCATTATCGTAGTCTATGCAACATGTGTTGTCATGACGGATGCTAAGCCGCCAAAAAAGAAAGCAACAGGAATTCGTGTCGCGAGAAACCCTAGGGTCGGTGGAGGATGGGAAGGAGGGCGGAATGGCCGCGCGCGCCGGTCATGGTGGAGCGGATGTCGGAATCTCTGGCGGGGTCGGAGCAAGAACGGGCGCGCATTGCTTCGAATGACGAACCGATTCGCACGGCGGCTGCGCAGCGGAATGCGGCCGCGTCGCACGCGCGCCGAAACGACGCAACGACGCAACGACGCAACGGATCAGTCCATGCTGATCGCGGACCGCCGCCCCGTGCTCAACCGATCCGCCACGCCCCCGCGCGCTCGAACGCCTGCCGCGCCTGCACGAGCGTCGCGCGGGCGGCGCGCGCGTCGCCCGCGACTTGCAGCAACGCGCCGAGCTGCGACGGCGCTTTCGCGAGTTCGCGCAGGATCGGCAGGATCGCCGTGCTGCCGTCTTCACGCAGGCCGGCCATCGCGGCCTTCGGCAGCGTGCGCCACGCCGGATCGACGATCGCGCGGCACACCGCGAACGGCACGCCGCGCGCCGCCGCGAACGCGCCAGCGATATGCGATTCCATGTCGACCGCGAGCGCGCCCTTCGACCGGTGCAGCGCGTCCTTCTCGCGCGCGTCGACGACGGGCGCGCCGACCGCCGCGACCGCGCCGCGACGCGTGCGCGACGCGACCGGCGTGCCGGCGAGCGCGGCGACGATGCGCGCGCTCCACGCGGCATCGGTATCGAGCACGCCGAACGGCCCGTCGACGGAATCGGCGACGATCAATGCGCCCGGCGCGAGTTCGGGCGCGAGCCCGCCCGCCGTGCCGAAGCTGACGACGCCCGCGCAGCCGTGCGCATCGGCCGCCTCGGCGAGCGCACGCTCAAGCCGGTCCGCGCGCGCCGCATAGACGGCCTCGACGCCCACGCCGCGCGCGATCCGCGCTTCGAACGCCATTCCGGCGACGGCGATCACGGGTGCGGCCGAACGACCGAAACCAGCCATCGGCCGTTACATCCCGACCGTCACGCGCGCCGCACCCGCGCGCTTCAGGTTGCGATAGCGGGCGAGCGCCCACAGCGGGAAGAACTTGCGGTAGCCGTGATAGCGCAGATAGAACACGCGCGGGAAGCCCGTCGCGGTGAAGCGCGTCTCGTCCCACAGGCCATGCTCGCGCTGCGTGCCGAGCAGATGGTCGATGCCGCGCGCGACGGCCGGATTGTCGACCTCGCCCGCCGCCATCAGGCCAAGCAGCGCCCACGCGGTCTGCGACGACGTGCTCGGCGCGCGCTCGTAGCCGCGGTAGTCGAGCTTGTAGCTGTCGCCGTCCTCGCCCCAGCCGCCGTCGGGATTCTGGATCGACAGCAGCCATTGCGCGGCGCGCTTCACGCGCGGATCGTCGTGGCCGAGGCCGGCCGCGTTCAGCGAGCACAGCGCGGTCCACGTGCCGTAGATGTAGTTCATCCCCCAGCGGCCGTACCAACTGCCGTCCGGCTCCTGCTCCTTCAGCATGTAGTCGAGCGCGCGGCGCGCGGGCTCGCTCGACGCGCTCGTCTCGCCGAGCTGCGCGAGCATCGACAGGCAGCGGCCCGACACGTCGGCCGTCGGCGGATCGAGCAGCGCGCCGTGATCGGAGAACGGGATGTTGTTCAGGTAGTACTGCGTATTCTCCGGCTCGAACGCACCCCAGCCGCCGTCGCTGCTCTGCATGCCGACGACCCACTCGCGCGCGCGCGCGATCGACTCGCGGTACGCGTCCGTCTGATCGTGCTTCGCGACGCGGTCCATCGCCATCACGACGACCGCCGTGTCGTCGACGTCCGGATAGTGCGCATTCGCGTACTGGAACGCCCAGCCGCCGGGCCGCACGTGCGGGCGGCGCGAGATCCAGTCGCCGCGCACGTCGAGGATCTGCCGCGGCACGAGCCAGTCGAGGCCGCGCACGGCCGCTTCGCGCGCGCGCTCGTCGCCCGTTTCGAGCAGCGCGTGCGCGGCGAGCGACGTGTCCCAGACGGGCGACAGGCACGGCTGGCAATACGCCTCCTCTTCGCCGACGACGAGCAGCTTCTCGATCGACTGGCGCGCGATCGCGCGGTTCGGATGATCCTCGGGGTAGCCGAGCGCCGCGTACATCATCACCGCGTTCGCCATCGCCGGATAAATCGCGCCGAGGCCGTCCTCGCCGTTCAGGCGCTCGTCGACGAACGCCGCCGCCTGGCGGATCGCGCGCTCGCGCGTATAGCGCGGGAAGAGGCCGTCGGCGAGACGCAGCACGCCGTCCACCGCGCGGAAGAACGCAAACCAGCCGGCATGCTGATGCGGCTGCTTCGGCAGCAGGCCGGTGTTGACGGGCGCGCTCTTGAACAGCTCGTCGATGCGCACGCCGCGCGGGTTCTTCGCGACCGGGCGCTTCGCGTTCAGCACGAGAAGCGGCACGATCACGGTGCGCGCCCAGTACGACACCTTCGACAAATGGAACGGGAACCACTGTGGCAGCAGCATGATCTCGACCGGCATCATCGGCACCGCGTACCACGGCACGACGCCGTACAGCGCAAGCTGGATCCGCGTGAACACGTTCGACATCTCCGCGCCGCCCATCGCATGGATCGCGCGGCGCGCACGCTGCATGTGCTCGGCGTTCTCGTCGTCGCCGATCACCTTCAGCGCGAAGTACGCCTTCACGCTCGCGCTGATGTTCGGCGCGCCGTCGGTGAAGAGCGGCCAGCCCCCGTCCGGCTGCTGGATGCGGCGCAGATAGCGCGCGATCTTCTGCTCGAGCTCGGCGTTCGGCTCCTCGCCGAGATAGTGGACGAGCAGCACGTATTCGGCGGGAATCGTCGAATCGGCTTCGAGCTCGTAGACCCAGTGGCCGTCCGCGTTCTGCGCGGCGAGCAGCGCATCGGTCGCGCGCGCGACGGCGGCGTCGAGGCCGGTCGTCGCGGCGGACGGGGCGGGCGCATCGGCGGCGGCCGGCGCGGCGGGCACAGCGGTGGCGTCGAGCGTGTGCATTTCGGTCATGTCGTTCATCGGTCCCTCTCTTATTGCCGGCGCGTGCCCGGCGGTTTCGCCTGGCGGAGCGCGCCCGTTCGTCGCGGGCCGGCCTGCGGCCGTCCAAGCGCCCGCGAGCACCTGGATCGGCACGCGCATGCGCGTGCCGGGGGGGTTGCATGCGCCGCGCGGGTGTCGCGCGACGGCGAATGGCGATGCGGCGCGCGCCGCCCGCATCGAATCAGAACAGCGCGTAACGCGCCACGAGCAGCAGCATCCGCGCGCGCGGCTTGCGCAGCGGCGCGCGCGGCGGCGCGAAGCCGCGCGCGACCGCGGCTTCGAGAATCAGGCGATACGCGCCCGACATGATGCGCGGCGCGCGAACCTGCGCGCGCCGCGACGCGTCCATCACCGCGTCGGCCTGCGCAAAATGTTGCTGCGCGCGCTCGACGAGCGTCGCGCACACGCGCGGCAGCTTCGGGTCGCGCGCAATCGTCTGCGGATCGGCGATCGCGATCCCTTCGCGCGCGAGCAGCTCGCGCGGCAGGTAGCAGCGGTTGATCGTCGCGTCGTCGTCGATGTCGCGCAGGATGTTCGTCAGTTGCAGCGCGCGGCCGAGGTGATGCGACAGCTCGCGGCCGGGCTCGTCCGGCATCCCGAAAATCCTCACCGATAGCCGGCCGGCCGAGCTGGCGACGCGGTCGCAGTACAGATCGAGCGTCGCTTCGTCGGGCGCGCAGATGTCCTCGGCGGCGTCCATCGCCATGCCGTCGATCATCGCGTGAAAGTCTTCGCGACGCAGGCCGAACTTGCCGATCTCGCGCGCGAGCGGCACGAGCGACGCGCGTGGCTTGCCCGCGTAGCAGTCGTCGATGTCGGCGCGCCAGCGGTCGAGCTGCGCCGCGCGCTCGGCGCGCGGACCGCCTTCGTCGGCGATGTCGTCGACCGCGCGGCAGAATGCGTAGACCTGGAACATCGCGTCGCGCTGCTCCGCGGGCAGGATGCGCATCGCGAGATAGAAAGAGCTGCCCGATGTGACGGCAGCGGCGTCGGTTTCGTTATCGTCCACGACGGGATTGGAAACGGCCAAGACGAGCTCCGCTAAGACGCCCCCGCGGGGCGATTGAAGAAGCCATGCCCGGCTGGGGATGGTAAATGCGTGCGAGATGCGCGAACGATCGGCGCAGACAGGCACAAATTACCGGCGGGAAACCGGAATTGGGCGTGAGTATAGCAATCTTTAAAGGCCGTTGCCGCGCGGTTCGGCTGTCGAATTCGGGGCGGGCGGCGAAGCGTGGCGCGGTTGCGACGCGGTCGTGGCGAATGCCTGGCGATGGTGTGGCGAGCGATCCGGCTTGGCGGACGGAGCCTGGCCGAATGGCCGGTGGAATAGGGGACGGAAGCGCGGCAATGGTTGACGTCGAAGACCAATTTCACTCCCATAAAACCACAATTCGTCAATTTCCCTAGAATTGACAACCTCATAAATTCAATCGAGATCAGCCTGCGCCAGACACGCCGCCCACGACGGCGGAGTACATTCTTGGGGCACGATCACCCGCCACAGTGCGCCGATTCGTCACTAAGATGGCGCTGGCTCGCACCCGAAGTTTGAAGCAAATCGAAGATAGAAGGAGACAGACTTGCCGACCGAACCGCGCGACACCCCCGCCGACCGCCGCGACCCCGCGGCCGCGACCCCGCTGCCTTTCGTGCTGGTGCACGGCGCCTGGCACGGCGCATGGGCCTACGAGCGGGTGATCCCCGCGCTCGCCGCGCACGGCCACGCGGCCATCGCACGCGATCTGCCCGCGCACGGCGTCAACGCCCGCTTCCCCGCGTCGTTCTTCAAGCGGCCGCTCGATGCCGCCGCCTTCGCGAGCGAGCCGTCGCCCGTCGCGGGCACGACGCTCGACGATTACGTCGACCACGTGCTGCGCACCGTCGACCAGGCTCGCGCGCTCGGTCACGAGCGCGTCGTGCTGGTCGGCCACAGCATGGGCGGCATCGCGATCACGATGGCCGCCGAGCGCGCACCCGAGAAGATCGCGAAGCTCGTCTATCTGGCCGCGTTCATGCCGACCGCCGGCACGAAGGGGCTCGACTACGTGCGCGCGCCGGAGAACCAGGGCGAAATGCTCGCGCCGCTGATGATGGCGAGCCCGAAAGCGACGGGCGCGCTGCGGATGGACCCGCGCAGCGAAGATCCGGCGTACCGCGCGGCCGCGAAACGCGCGCTCTGCGACGACGCGGACGACGCCGATCACACGGCCGTCGGCCATCTGCTCAGTTGCGACGTGCCCGCGGCGCCGTTCGCGGCGCGCATCGAGACCACGGCCGCCCGCTGGGGCGCGATCGAGCGCCATTACGTCAAGTGCCTGCGCGACCGGGTGCTGCTGCCGGCGCTGCAACAGCGCTTCATCGACGAGGCCGACGCGCTCGCCCCCGGCAACCGCACGCACGTGCACACGCTCGACAGCAGCCACTCGCCGTTCATTGCGCAGGCGGGCGCGGTCGCCGATACGCTCGCCGCGATCGCGCGCGGCTGACGCCGGTCGTCCGACGAAGCGAGGCAGGGCAAACCGGCCTCGCCGCCTCAGCCGAACGCAACCGAGCAGTTGCGCCCCTGCCGCTTCGCGCGGTAGAGCGCGGCGTCGGCTTCGTTGACGAGCGTCTCGTGCGTGAGCGCGCCGGCGTGCGCGGCCGCGCCGCCGACGCTCGCCGTCACCGGCACCCGCACGCCTTCCGCTTCGATCGGCGTGCTGCCGATCGTCTGCCGGATCTTCTCGGCGACGTGCATCGCCTCGTCGAGCGACGTGCACGGCAAGAGCAGCGCGAATTCCTCGCCGCCGAAGCGGCCGAACGTGTCCTGCGAGCGCACGACGTCCGCGACGCGCTGCGCCATCATGCGCAGCACGTTGTCCCCGACGACGTGGCCGAAGCGATCGTTGATCGTCTTGAAGTGGTCGAGATCGAACAGCAGCACCGACAGATTGCCGCCGTAGCGCTGCCAGCGCGAGAATTCGTCGCGCAGCCGCGCCTCGAAGAAGCGCCGGTTCGCGATGCCCGTCAGGCCGTCGCGGTTCGCGTATTCCTGCAGCTTCGCGACGGCCTCCTCGCGCTCGCGCTGCATCACGCTCACGTGCGTGACGTCGGAGATCGTCACGCAGACGGCCTCCACTTCGCGCCCGCGTGCGATCGGCACGAACGTGCAGTCCTGCTGCATGAAGTCGACGCCGCCCGTGATCGGCCGGTCGTGATCGAAGCGGAACAGATACGGGCGCTGCTCCCACGAGCTGAACGCGAAACCGCCGAGCTGGAACACGCTTTCGATCTTGCGCGACAGCCACGCGCGCGGCAGGTCCGGAAAGCTGTCGAACAGATTGCGGCCGATCACGTCGGCGGCCGCGACGCCGCTGTGATCCTGCATGAACCGGTTCCACATGAGTACCCTCATCTCGCGGTCGACCACGAAAATACCGAAGCTGACCCGTTCGATGACGAGATCGCTCAGTGAGGAAAGCAGGTTCATAAGCTGGACAACAACGAATCGAGCGCGTCGCTCATGTGGCGAATCGAATCTTCCGCGAGCAGCATCACGAAATGCGTGCGCGCACCGTCGTCCGCGACGCCGAAGTTCACTTCGAGAAGAAGCGTCTCGCTCCACGCGAGCACGTCGGGCTGAAACACGTCGTCGAGCGCGATGTCCTCGCCGAGCAGCCCCGGCGGCGAAAACACCGGCGTGCGCCCGAGCTCGTCAAGGATCGACGATACGCACGCGCCCATCAGCACGTTTGCCATGTCGAACACGAGCTCGGCCTGCGTGACGGTGCCGAACTCGTCGTCCGCGTATGCGTCGTCGACGAGCGACACGAGCTGGCCGAGGCCCGCGCTGCGGCACAGCATCAGCGCCTCGCCCTTGATGTCCGAACGAAAGCCCTGGCGCACGGCGGTCACGTTGTCGTGAATGCCCGTCATGTCGCGCAGCACGCGCCCGACGTCGGCCGCGCGCACGACGCGCACGCGCGGCACCGAAAGCTCGATGAAGGTGCCGAGGAGAAGCGCGAGCCGCGCCGCCGCGCGTCCCATCGCGAGGTTGGCGATCTCCTGCAGGGCGTCGCGTTGCTCCGCCGTCAACACCGTCTCAGACATACAACCCATACTCCTTGAGAATGGGCAGCAATGCTTCCGAGGTGACGGGCTTGGCGACGAAAGCCACCGCGCCCAGCTCACGCACGCGTGCCTGCGCCATCGGTTGGATATCGGCGGACACGACGATCACGAACGTGTTCAGATCCTCGCCGCGCAACGTCTCGAGCACTTCGTAGCCGCTCATGTCCGGCATCGTCAGATCGAGAAACATCACCGATGCCTTGCCGTCGCGATACAGCGCCAGCGCCTCGCGACCGTTCGACGCGTAGTTCACGTCGACGTCCCAGTCCGCCGGCAGCGCCTTCGTCAGCAGCTTGCGGGCAAGCAAGGAATCGTCGGCGATCACAATCGGCAGGGGCATGGCTGTCGTGGCGGTAAACGGAGTCGTATGTCTCGCGTTAACGACGGTTCGCCGCGCTTCTTTAGGCAAGGTGCGACTGGCGATACGAGGGACGGACCACGCGCGCGCCGCTCGGCTCGCAAGAACCGGCCGACCGCCTGACGCACCCGCCCGCGGATGGGCCTCGTCGAGGCCGCGCCCGGGCATCGCGGGCGTTTTCCGCATAGGAAAGCGATGCGCGATTCTGGTAGTAAACCCCGTGCGTTGCAACTCGCCATTTTTGGCGGTTCGAACAGAATTGATTAGCTCGAATTCGAATCCGGGAATAGCTCGAATTGTTTTGGCGATAAGCACGCAAATTATTCTTTTGCTTACGTTTGCGCTTTTGAATTCGTCGCTGTTTGCGCGCGGCGCGCGCAACCGCCGGAAATCCGGCCTTGCGCAAGCTCCGCGCCCCACGCGGATCGCGCGTGCGCGACTCGTTTATGATGCCGATCAATCCTTTCCGCATTCGTTCGCCCACCATGACGCCCGAACGGCCCGACGCCTCACGCCCGACATCGACCGACAACGACGATTGGGAGGACGATGCTTCGTTCGCCCCCGGCGCGCCGGAGCACGATTTCGCGGTGCGGCGCGTGACGCTCATCGTGATGCTCATCGCCGCGATCGTGCTGCCGTGCGTATACGTCGCGGTGATGGCGTACAACGACATGCGCACGCGCGAGGCGACCGCGCGCGACGTGACGATGCGCACCGTGCGCGTCGCCGAGGAGCACGCGCTGAAAGTGTTCGATCTGTCGGAGACGCTCGACGCGCGGATCGTCGATCTCGTGCAGGATCTCGACGACGCCGCGGTGCGCAACGCCGAAGCCGACATCCACGATGCGCTCAACACGATCGGCGGCGGCTATCCGCAAGTCGCGTCGGTGTCGATCTTCGGCGCGAGCGGGATGCTGCTCGCGAACAGCCTCTATTACCCGGCGCCGTATGCGTCGATCGCGGAGCGCGACGATTTCGTCGGCATCCGCGACGGCAAGGTGATCGAGCACATCTCGCGCGTGATGCCGGGACCGCTGAAGGCGGCGAATCCGGGGCCCGTGTTCAACACGGGCGTCGCGCGGCGCCATAGCGACGGCACGTTCGCCGGGATGGTGTCGATCGCGCTGAAGTCGTCGTATTTCAACGCGTTCTATCGCGATCTGCTCGGCGGCGCCGACGCGCCGATGTCGATGGCGCTCACGCGCACCGACGGCGCCGTGCTCG
This sequence comes from Burkholderia sp. MSMB1588, assembly GCF_001546925.1. Lineage (NCBI taxonomy): Bacteria > Pseudomonadati > Pseudomonadota > Betaproteobacteria > Burkholderiales > Burkholderiaceae > Burkholderia > Burkholderia sp. MSMB1588. Next base: position 754,994 of record NZ_CM003770.1, read on the forward strand.
CGTCGTATCCGCCCGCGCCGCGCGGCGCGCCGGGCGACGCCGCCGCGCAGGCCGACAGCGCGAATCCGTTCGGCGGCGCGCAAGGCGATCAGCACGCGGGCATCGTGCGCGTGAAGCGCGACGGCGACAGCGAGATCGTCGCGTACCGGCAGGTCGGCAGCTATCCGGTGTTCGTATCGTGCGCGTACCGCACGTCGGCGATCCGCCACGCGTGGTACGAGCACCTGAGCGTGCTGTTCATCTCGATGTTCGCGCCGTCCGCCGCGCTGTGGGGCGTGATCTGGCTGTCGCTCAAGCGGCTGCGCGCGGAAGAGGAGGCGTGGGAGCGATGGCAGGCGGAGGCGTCGATGCGGCGCTCGATCGAATCGGCATACCGGCAGTCGCGCAAGATGGAGGCGCTCGGCAACCTGGTCGGCAGCGTCGCGCACGACTTCAACAACCTGCTGATGATCATCTCGAGCAACGTGCAGATCGTGCGGCGGCGCGGCGTTCAACATCTGGACACCGAGCTCGCCGCGATCGAGCGCGCGCTGAAGAACGGCCAGTCGCTCACGCGCCAGTTGCTCGGCGTCGCGCGCAAGCAGCCGCTGCGCAGCGAGACGATCGACATCGCGCACTGGCTCGCGTCGTGCCGCGAGCTGCTGAAGACGTCGCTCGGCTCGAAGTCGACGCTCGCCGTCGACACACAGCTCGATTTGTGGCCCGTGCGCGTCGACGTCGCGGAGCTCGAGCTCGCGGTGATCAATCTCGCGGTCAACGCCCGCGACGCGATGCCGCAGGGCGGCCGCTTCAAGATCAGCGCGCACAACATCACGTTCCGCCGCGAGGATGGTTTTCCGCTGACGGGCGACTTCGTGCAGATCTCGGTCGAGGATACGGGTCTGGGCATGTCGCCCGAGGTGCTCGCGCGCGCGTTCGAGCCGCTTTTCACGACGAAGGCGAAGGGGATGGGCACGGGCCTCGGGCTGCCGCAGGTGTTCGCGTTCTGCGAGCGCTCTGGGGGGCTCGCGACGATCGACAGCGAAGCCGGCGCCGGCACGTCGGTGCGGCTCTACCTGCCGCGCACGACCGACGCCGTGCCGCCCGCCGATACGCCGAACGCCGTCGACGGTCCCGCGGCATCGACGCCCGCCGGGCTGCGAATCCTGCTCGTCGAGGACAACGGCGAAGTCGCGGCGGGCACCGAGGCGCTGCTCGAGCTGCTCGGCCATCAGGTCACGCACGCGCCGAACGCGGACGATGCACTGCGCATGCTGAACGCAGCGGGCGCCGAGCCGGCGGCGCCCGGCGCGTTCGATCTGGTGATCTCTGACATCCACATGCCCGGCACGATGAACGGGATCGACCTCGCGGAGGCGATCGAGCGCGGTGACCTGAAGCTGCCCGTGATTCTCGTCACCGGCTATGCGGAGGAATTCGACCGGACGCGCCGCGTGCATGCGCGACTGCTGTCGAAGCCGTTCGACATCGCGCTGCTCGACGACTTGCTGCAGAAGATCCAGCACGAGCGCGATGCGCGGCTCGCGGGGCATGAGGATTGAAGGTAGTACGCCGTTGCTCAGGCCGACTTCGCGTGCCGGCGCACCCACTCCGCGTAGCGATCGACGAAACCCTGCAGGAACTTGCGCGTGTCGTCGTTGACGACGTTGCCCTGCTCGTCGATCTTCGATGCATCGTGCTTGATGAATATCTCGGGCTGGCCGAGCGTCGGAACGTCGAGATACGCGAGCACGTTGCGCAGATGCTGCTGCGCGAGCGCAGTGCCAGTCGCGCCCGGCGACGTGCCGAGCACGGCGGCCGGCTTGCCCGACCACGAATTGCTGCCCCACGGACGCGAACCCCAATCGAGCGCGTTCTTCAGCACGCCGGGCATCGAGCGGTTGTACTCGGGCGTGACGAACAGCAAACCCTGCGCGGCTTCGATCGTCTGCTTGAAACGTTTCGCGACGTCGGGAAAGTCGGCGTCGTAATCCTGGCTGTAGAGCGGCAGCGAGCCGATATCGACCATTTCGAACGACAATTCGGCCGGCGCGACCGAAATCACGGCGTTTGCGAGCGCGCGATTGAACGACTCGCGCCGTAGACTGCCGACAATCACTGCAATGCGGTAAGTCATCTGCGTCTCCTTCCGCTCAGTAGGTAATCAGCTAGTTTTGTTTCCGATTGCGCACCAACCGGCCCTTTTATGTGCAAGCCAGCTTGAGTCCCGGCGCATCGGGGCTTCGAACCAGATTTCCACAAAGTTTTCCACAGAAACTGTGGATAACCTGATGAATATGTACGCCGGTTACATTGATGTCGACGGCATGCGTTTCATGTCTCTGTCATCGATCGCCGGCGCGACCTACGATGTCAGCATAGCGCGCGATGGCGACGCGCGTTGCTTGCAGCGCTCTTGCAACGACGCGCATCGCATGGATAATCTTGCGCTGCCGCCCGGGCGTGCCGTATGCGCGCGGGCACGAACCGGAAGCCATCCCATGCAGCACGCGCGCGCCGCGCACGACGATCCCGCCTATCTCGCGCAATTGCGCCACGATTTACTTCGCTTCGCGCGCCTGCAATTGCGCGACGCCGATGCAGCCGAAGACGCCGTCCAGGAGGCGCTCGCGGCCGCATGGGCGCAGGCCGAGCGCTTCGACGGACTGTCGAGCCACAAGACCTGGGTGTTCGGCATCCTGCGCAACAAGCTGATCGACACGATCCGGGCGCGGCGAAAGACGATCAACGCGTCGGCGCTCGACGCCGAGCTCGATGGCGAAGCGCTTCTTGAGCGCGAACTGTTCGCGGACAATGGTCACTGGGCGCCGCATGCGAAGCCGCGTCCGTGGCCGAAGCCGGAAACGATCCTGCAGCAGCGGCAGTTCTGGATGCTGTTCGAGATGTGTCTCGATCACCTGCCGGAGCAGATCGGCCGCGTGTTCATGATGCGCGAGTTCCTCGACCTCGCAATCGACGACATCTGCATGGAGCTCGAACTGAAGGCGAACCATTGCAGCGTGCTGCTATACCGCGCACGGACCCGGCTGCGCACCTGTCTCACCGAAAAAGGCCTGACGACCGAAGATGCTACTGGGGAAATGTAAGGACATCACGCGACTTTTGTCGGACGAACTCGATCGTCCGCTGTCGCTCGTCGAGCAACTCCGCGTGCGCGTGCATCTGCCGGCTTGCACCGGCTGCCGCAATTACCGGATGCAGATTCGCGTGCTGCGGGAAGCGGCTCGCGTCGCGGGCGGGAACGACGCGCAACGGAGCGAGTGAGCGCAGCGGCGCGGCCGATGCGATGCGTGCGAGGCGCATGGACCGTGCACGGCCGAATCGACGGAGAATCAACGATTGGCAATCGTCCGATCGGCAGCCTCCCGGGTTTGGCGAAACCACAGAGCGAAACTGAGAGACGCGTGAAAACGCTCGTGTCTCGACGAGCGATGGCCAGGCCCCGGACCTCCCGGGCGGCGCGACTGTTGGGCGATGCACGCCGGATCGGCGTTGGGTCGGCGCGCATTGCATCTCGCCTCTACATCGGGAAGCGCTGTCGCGCACCGACATCCTCTTCGAATTATTATTTTTTTAATAATTATTCGAATAACGACTTCACTACCTCCGGCGGACGACCGATCGCGGCCTTGTCGCCATGCACGACGATTGGACGCTGCAACAGGATAGGGTGCTCCGCGATCGCGTCATACAGTTGCGCATCTGACAAGGCAGGGTCGGCAAGATTGAGGTTTTTATAAGGCGCTTCGTTGTCACGAATCATGTCGCGCACTGGCCGTCCGAGCTTGCGGTGCAGCGCTTTCAGTTGCGCCACGGTCGGCGGCTGCTTCAGGTACTCGACGACATTGATTGCCTCCCCGGTCTGATTGAGCGTTCCGAGCAATGCCAGTGTTTCGCGCGATCTGGAGCAGCGGGGGTTGTGATAAATCGTGATCATCGGTTGCAGGTGGGAGTAGGTTAAAGACACGGGTATTGTAGCGGCCGGGCGATGGGGGGGCTTGGTGCTCGGGAATCTGATCTTGAATCGTCTGTACGTTCCGGCTTTCCACGATCAGCCGAGCTGGGCGTACGTTACGCGCTACAGCGTAGGTAGGCGATGCGGCCATTCACTGCTTTATGCGCATAAAGGCCACCGCGGCTCGTTGGCGTTGGCACGCCACAGCATAGGCGCAAGACCGATCGCCCCGTCACATACGCATCAGTTCAAGTGCAGTGCGCGATAGCTTCGTCCGCACGAAGGCGCGAATTGCACCACGCAGGCTCTGCCCATCTTCTTCCACGTGCTCAGATCGACATCCCCCCGGCTTTATGCGCATAAACCATCGGCCAGGTGGCTAACGCGTCGTTCCTTCACAACAAATTCATTGAAATAAAAAAATTGTCCGGTAAAATTCTCCCGATCAAAATAGGAGTGAAAATTGGCGGCTGAAATCATTGCAGTCACTCAACAAAAGGGCGGTGTCGGCAAGAGCACCATTGCGATGCACCTCGGCGCCGCATTCCACGAAAAAGGGCGACGCGTTCTGGTCATCGACGCCGACGGCCAAAACACGCTCGTTCACTGGTCCAGTTCCTCCGCGGACAGCGAAACCGGCATCCCGTTTCCTGTCGTGAACCTTGCCGAAGCCGGCGGCCAGATCCATCGCGAGATCAAGAAGTTCATCAACGACTACGACATCATCATCGTCGACTGTCCACCGTCGATTACGGAGAAAGTGTCCGGCGTCGTATTGCTTGCCGCGACGATTGCGGTGATCCCGACGTCGTCATCGCCGGCTGACTACTGGTCGAGCGTCGGCCTCGTCAAACTGATTCAGCAAGCGCAGGTGATGAATGAGGATCTTCGCGCCGTGTTCCTGCTGAACAAGACTGAAGAGAAGCGGATGCTCACGCGTGAATTGAAGCGTGCGCTCGAAGAACTCGGCTTCCCGCTTCTCAAGACGCAAATCCCCACGCGCGAAGCCTACAAGCAAGCAATGGCGCTAGGCCAAACCGTCTTGCAGATGAACGACCGCGGCGCAAAGCTCGCAGCGGCAGAAATCCGTGCATGTGCTGACGAGATCGGCGCGATGCTGCCCTGACTTTATGCGCATAAAGGACCCTGAATGAAACCCTCCCAATTCGCCAAAGGCTTCCAAGCGCGCCCCGACATCACGACGAGCGAAAAGCGCACGGCGCTCGATCGACTCAATGCAATTGATGGCCTCGTCAAATCCGAGGCCGCGACGCCCGCTGCTCCCGCCGGTAAATCGTCGAAGAAGACCATCCCGGTCACAATCGTCGAAACGCCGCCCACCACGGACCCGATCGACGAATCGAACCAATATCGCGCGTGGCGAATCGAAAACCGCTATCAGTCCGGTCAGGTGATCGAACTGCCGCTCAAGGCGATCAAGCCGAGTCCCTTCAATCCTCGGCACTTCTATTTGAAGTCATCGATCGCGGAGCTGGCCGTCAATCTGGCGAAGCAGGGTCAGCAACAAGCGATTCACGTCATCCCTGATTACGACAATCCCGGCTCGTACTTCGTCAGCGACGGTGGCCGTCGCGTCCGCGCGCTGAAGGAAGCGAACAAGGAATCGGTCAAGGCGATCGTCATCGATCTGCCGATCGGCATTCAAAGCTACAAGCTCGGCTACGACCTCAACGTCCAACGCGATTCACAAACGGTCTTCGACAACGCGATCGTCTGGAAGCGCTTTCTCGAGGAAAAGTATTTCCAGAGCCAGAAGGAATTGGCCGAGCATCTCGGGCTCGACGAATCGACGGTCGCCGTTGCGCTCTCGATCGGCAAGTTGCCCGAAGCCGTCATGCAGGAGATGGTTGCGCGTCCGGATCGCTTCGGCTCGAACATGGCGTATCAGGTCGGCCGTTACCACACGGCACGCGGCACCGACTCGACGCTGCGTCTCATCAACAAGATTCTGTCCGACGACCTCAGCACTCGTCAGGTCGCCGATATCGTGAAGGGAAGGGCGACCGCGCAGGAAAACCCGAAGCCCGCAAGCCGGCAGCGGTATGCGCAGCGACATGAGATCAAGCTGAACGGCGTGTCGGTCGGCGATTTGAAGTCTTACGGCGAAGATCGGCTAGAGTTGCGGCTGCGCGGCCTGACGCGAGAAAAGCGGGACGAAATCCTGCAGCAGCTCGAACGGATGCTGTTGTCGAACTAAACGAACGAACCGAAAAGAAACGGGGCCCAGCAGGCTCCGTTTTTTGTTGCTAGTCGCGGAAGAGGAGAAGAATCCGGTGAATCGGGCATTCGCTCAAGCCGCGCGAGACTGGCTGAGCGTGAAGGCGAGCAGATCGCCGTCGGTCGGTTCGCCCCAGGTCTTTTGCGCGAGCCAGTCGAAGAAAGCCGTTTCGACAAGCTTCGAGTCGAGCCCGCGCCGTCGCCAATCGTCCCGCAGATGCGGACCCAGCGCCGGCAGCACGTCGGACTCGAACGACGCGCGCGCGATCTCCCGCTCCGCGTCGCCTTGTTCCTCATACAACTGTTTCGCTTCCTTGCGCCGGTAAGCATCGTACTCGCTGCGCAGACGCGCCTTCGGGTCGTCCGCCTGCCCGGCGTTGGCCGCGACGGCCAACTTGGCGCTGCTGCCGAGCGGCGGCGTTTCGACCGTGTCGACGGGCGGCGCATATCCCTTCTTCAGCGCATCCTTGAACAACGCCGGCGCGCTGCGCACGGGCGGCAGCGTCGTGCTGCGCACCCGCTGCTCGGTCAGTTGGAGCGCGGCGCGAATCCGGTTTTCCTCGTTGTCCGCGTAGAGCGTCTGCGCTTCCTTCAGCGGAATGCCGATCTTCACCATCCGGTCGACGAGCGTGCTGTCGAACACATTCGGATGCTCGTCGAGCGCGAGCATCGGCTGCTTGCGCTCCGATACGCGGAACTGGATCTCGGCAACCCGGCGTCCTTCGCGATGCTCGACCAGTTCGACGAAGATGTTCGTCACCGCGTTCACCTCGGCGATCGCCGGACGCAGGTAGTCGCGCTTGAAATACTTGTATTCGCGCTTCGCCTCGTCGCCGGCCTCGGTATCGGGCGTGCCGGACAGAATCGGGCGCCACCATTCCCACGGCTCGCGCATCGTCAGATGGCTCGGATTCGTCAGGTAGCGCACGCAGATTTCGTACAGCGCGAGCCCCGCGCTGCTGCGCAGTTGGCTCTGGAACTGCAGGCTCAGGCGCGCGTACTGCACCGGGTCGAGCAGTTTCTTCTTGATTTTCGGCGCAAACGAGAATTCGACCCATACGCGCCGCGTCGCCGGATCTTCGAGAATTTCGGCGTCGGCGATCAGCGTGGAGATCCCCCACTTCCGGCCGGGCTTCTGGCTCGACGTGCCCGTGCTCCATTCCACCTGCACCGACACCATCCGCCGCAAGTGCTCCTTGACGAGCGCGGTATCGTTGGAATCGAAAGCCGAGTTCGCGACGATGTCCGACAACAGCGCACGATAGGTGTCGCCGGAATCGTCCGCTTGTTGGGCGACCGCAAGCAGCACGTTGAACAGCTTGCGGGTCAGGAGGGTGATCTTGCCGTTTTTCGGCTGAATTGCGATTGCCTCGACGGCCTTACGCAATTCGGCGGAACTAGCACTCACCACATCCACATCGGTTTTCTTGGCGCGCTTTGTGGCCATGCGTCGGGTCGGAGGAGAAGTTTCCGGAAGGATAGCGTCTGTGGTGATGTGCGTCCAGAACGGCATGCTCACCATATGCGGTGAAGCTCGGCGATTTGCCGCCGCTCACCCGATCGGGCTCCCGTAAACGCTCACCGGTCCAAAATCCGGCCATCGTCGACTCACCTTTGCGGGCAGCGTCAAGCGCGGCGAACGCCGGCTTTCCCGCATTCGCGTTCCGCGGCGCAGCGGCTCCCGTATCGTCTCACCTCCAATCCTGTCGCAAAATTGCTACGACAAATTCACGCGCACGGGCATCTCCGTGATCGACTTGCAACGCCGGCCTGAGGAACAGCGCGCAGCAAGCCGATGCCGACACCGATCGAAGCCCAGCCGGCCCGGCGCCGGGAGTCTGTCGGTATGCACGGATCGGATCAGCCGGGCGGAATGAGCGGCGATGCACATGACTCGGCGTACGCCTGCCCCGGATCTTCAGGCGTTGACGTTCGACCGGCGTGTCTCGTCCGTCCGGGCGCCCCCGATGGAAAGGTGTCAAATGAAGGCGAGACGGGCAACGACTGCCGGCCGCCGGCGCGAATCGGCCACGCGTGAGCCGTCGAAATCGATCGGCCTCACCAGTACGCGCGCCAAGCGGGAGCGTGGAGCGGCCGCATTACGTGTCGCGCGACCTCGAGCGCGGCACGCCATGCGTCATCGCCGACCGACAATGACGCAGGTCCGGCATCGGACCGCATCCGGATGCCGTTCGGCGATGCGAGCGAGCGCGCCCAAGTTCGCCTCACCGGACGAGAGATCATCCCCGACATGAAACGCATACGCGCGCCCCGCACGGCCTCCCGGCCGCGAGCCGCTTATGGACGGCAAATCAGCCCGGCGACCAGCCTCGGGCCGCAAGCGTGAGCCCTCCCAAGCCGAGTCGACTCACCCGAGCGTGCGACAGCCCGTCAAACGTGAGCAGATCCAATGCATCCGACTAACCGGATGGATATCCGTCAAAGACAAAATGAGTTGCGATGCAGCGTTTCGACTAGCCCCAAGAGCCCCACCTGGGCCCCTGCCGGAGAAATGGCCGGCTTACGAAGCGTTTTTTCCAAGCCTTGACGCTCGGCAATGCAGGCTTGCTCCCGAAAAAGCTCACCATTCAGGTCCCGTCAGCCAACGAGCAACCTCGTCCGCAGGTCCGGCATACGGGCGACTACCGGCAATCGGCCCCCGTAAAGCCTCACCTCAGATCGATTTTTGCCCTGCGCGACAGCGCACCCGCAGCCCCCGAAAAAGCTCACCATTCCTTCCGATACGCAAAAAATCCATATATATCAATTACTTACAAATCATAGCTAACGCGCTGGTCGAAATTTTCTTCTCCCGTATGCCCTCACCTTTCGCACGCGGCTCGACGTCACTTGTCATGAGATCGCATCCTGAAAAATCTCACCTTTGACGAAGAGCGGGCTCCGCAATGGCACTTGCTACCCAGCATCCACGGGCCTTTGCGGCCGAATGAGCGCCACCATGTCCCGAAAAGTCTCACCTTTGGCGAATTTCTGCAGTGCGCCAGATCCTGAAAAACCTCACCTCAAGCGAGATCGGTGCGGGCCGGCCATGCGCCCGAATTCCCTCACCTTTCGCGAGAACCTCGTCTCAGCGCTGAAGAAGATCCCCCGAAAAACCTCACCTCTAGGCCGTTTCGGGCGGCAACGCCCCGTCGGACGAGCCTTTACCAGCCTTCCTTCCCGGAAACGCTCACATCAAAACGGGCTGGAATCCCGAGAAATCTCACCTATGCCCCAAATTTGCTTAAAAGAAGGGCAGAATCATTGCTCCACCGACCTCCCGAAAAGCCTCACCTATACCTGTGCGGATGTGGATAGATCGATTCAGGCTGCGCGCGGCTCCACCTTTACTGTGCCCCCGAAAAACCTCACCTTTGGCAACCTCATCTGTGGGAAAGCATCCTGAATCCGCTCACGATCTTTCCTGCATCGGCTCACGCCGATCCCCGAACCCCATCACGTCGAATCCTGGAAAATCTCACCTCACATCCCGTAAAATTTCACCTCATCGGTCGCAATCCCTTGCTGGGCAAGGCCTCCCGATGGCGTTAACGTTTTTAACGAAGGTTCAAGGGTGTTTACTTCTAATACTCTCAAGACGCCCCCGACGAGTTTTCCACAGAACCCCCATTTCGCCTCCAGACATGCCCCGAGAACCACAGCGCTCGGCATGTGAAACAATTACCGTTATTCGGGTCCCATCCAATAATCTTTTAAAAACAGAGGCTTGAGTCACATTCTTCGCTTTGTTTCACGGATTTCCAGCGGTTGTGTGAGCAAAATCGATCGACATCCCCTGAATGCCTCTGTGAGTAGCAAAAGTACAACAAGCACATCAAAATCGTATCAAACAGAACGTATTTCGTTATGATTGGTACGCTTCAGCTTTTCGCAACGACCATGACCCTCGACGAAATCCGGCAATCCATTCGCGAAGAGCTCGATGCGCTGCGCGCGTCCGGCGCCCGCCGGCAAGACTTGTCGCTGCATGCGTGCAAACGGCTGTTCTTCGACCTCGGCATCCGGCCGTCTGCGGCGAACGTCCGCGATTTGACCCAGACCGGTAGCGCAAGCGATATCCCGAAAGACATTGATCATTTTTGGGAGCGAATCCGGGCTGCATCGAAAGTCCGGCTCGAAGGAGCCGCTTTACCGAAACCGCTCGAGGAAAAGGCCGGCGCGCTACTGGGCGCGCTATATGAAGAGGCGCTGAAACAGGCGCGTGAGAGCCTCGATGCCGAACGGCAGCAAGCGAGCGGCGAAGTGGCCGCTGCCGAACAGAAATATCGCGATGCGCTGATTCGCCAGGAAGCGCTCGAGGCCACGCTCGCCCGAAGCGACGCGCGCGCCGAGCAACTGCAGAATCGTCTGACTGATGCCGAGGTGCAATTGGCGTCCGCGTCGACGCAAGGTCTCGCGCATCAGGATTCGCTGCAGGGCCTGATTCGCCGGATGGAAAACGAAAATGCACTGCTGAATCAAAGACTTGAAACCGAGCAGAGCCAAAACGCGGCGCTGCGTGAGCGGATCGACGCGCTGCACGCGGAACTGCGCGAGAACACCGAGCACTATGCGCAGCAGATCAAGGACGCGATCGCGGAAGCCGAGCGGCGCGTGAAGCCGATGCTCGTCGAGCTCGATTCGCTGCGCAGCATGGCTTCGACGTATCAGCAGGGGTTGCGCGACGTCAATCGCAAGGAGTTCGATTTCCTGCAGCAACTGAGTGCGGCGAAGGCGCGTGCGGATCGGCTCGACGCGCAGTTGCGCGAACAAGGCGACGAATTGACCGCCGCGGTCAACGAAGTTCAGATATTGCGGGCCAGCCAGGGCATGACACCCGAGATCGCCGCGCTGATCCGGCGTCTGGCGGACGCGGGCAATCTCGATGCGGCTGCGTTCGATGCGATCGGCACGTCGCTCGATCAGCATGTGGCGCTGCCGGCGCGGTGTCCGAAGTGCGGCGACGGCGAACCCGAGCTGTCTCACGACGCGCACGGTTACGAATTGCTTTGTCCCGAATGCGAGCACACGTCGGGAGTGCGGCCATCGCGCTTCGCGGCGGCCGCCTGTTTCACCCGGACAGCGTGACGGACGGCGCCGGAAATCCTCAAAGGTGAGGAAATTCGGGAATCAAGAGGTGAGAAAAGGTGAGCATTTTCGGGAGGCCGAAACCGCCGATCTCAAGCCTGGCTTGACGCGGCGGTCGGCGCTTCATTGGTGAGCGACTCGGCGCCCGGCAGCGCACTGACGAGGCTTTCCCGCCAATTCTTCCATGCCCGATGCAGTCGATTCGACGAAATCGGCTGCGCGAATCCCAGCCACTGACCGACTTTTTCCGGCTCGACGCCGTTTTCGAACAGTTCGGCCGCGAACGTGTTGCGCAACGTCTGCGGGCTGGCGCGCGCGGTGCGCGATGGCGCGATGTCGGCCGCGTCGACGATCGCATCGACCGCACGCAGCATCGTCGCCTTGTGCATCGGCCGGCCGGATTGCGACGCGGGGAAAACGAGCTCGCCCGGAATGCCGCAACGCTGACGTTCGGCTAGCCATGCGTCGAACAGCGCGATCGCGAACGATGCGAGATGCGTTTCGCGCGTGAATTCTGGCCGGGCCGCCGGGATCATCAGCACGGTCGATCCAAGGTTGACGCAACTAATCGTGAGCGCGCGCGCTTCGCCGGTCTTCAATCCGCCGCCGAGGAATGCGGCGATCAGCGCACGATCGCGGCGTTCCTTCCAGAGCGCCGCGCCTGTCGCGGGCAGTGGGGAAAATAGATAAGCAAGCAGCGCGGCGCGTTCGGCCGGCGCGAGAAAACTCGTCGGCTCGTTGTCGCGCGCGCTGCGCCAGGTCGCTTCGCCATCCTGAGCAATGAAGCGGGCAGGGTTCGTCGAGCCGAATTCGTTCTTGCGCACATGATCGAGCACGCGCTCGATCAGCCTCAAATAGCGGACTCTCTGCGTTTTCTTGATCGGGAGCTCGCCGACGAAAAGGGCGATCGTCTCGGTGTCGACCGTCGCGACGTTCTTTTGCCGTTTCGCGAGCCAACCGAGAAACGCGCCCCATTGTGCGCGGTAGACGTCGGCCGACGAGCGGCGAAATTCCTGGGTGGCCAGCCACGCATCGAAAGCGGTGTCCGGATGGTTGAGCCAGTCCGACGTGTCGCGATCGAACAGATCGCTCGGGATGTCGGGCTGCGCAGGGGGACTCGTCAGAATGGGCAGCGACATGTCATTTATACCGTTAGTTGCAATTCATCATAGCGTGTCGCGTTCGCTCGACAAAGCGTTTTCGAGTCAGCGGCGGGCATCCTGCGGCTAACGAGCCGCCGGAAACCGGGTTGTCTGCATGCGACATGCGGGCCGGGTGGGCCGCCGGGCAAGACGCGGCGACCGGCTAGTCGCCCCATGCGCGCGACGCGCGCGCGGCGCGCACCGGCGCAACGGACGCGTCGGTGCGCGCGTTCGCGGCCCGCTCGTACGCGGCGACCGCGAACGAGAACACCGCGGGCAGCGCATTCGACCGCCCGAAGTCGACGAGATCGTCGGTTTCCGGGAAGCGCAGCTCGGCCGGGCGGTCGAACAGGCAGCGAACCATCGGATCGTGCCGGCTCGCGAAGCCGAGATCGGCGAGCGCTTCGGCTTCGACCGCGTGCAGAAGCCGCCACGTCAACGGAACGCCTTGCCGGATATAACGCTCGGCAATGTGGCGGACAATCGTTTCCATATCGTGCGCCGCAGCCTTGAAGCTGAGCGCGGCCAGATCCTGTTCGGTCATCGCGGGCTCCTGTTTTGCGTATACTGTACGAATATACAGTATTTTGCGCAACTGGCCGTTGAGCAGACTAGACGCCGTGCTGCCGATGAATCACGATCAGGAGCGCTTTTGCCTCGCTCTTGCCCGCGTTGCGGATCGCGTGCGGCCCGTCGGCCGCGTAGCGCGCGGTGTCGCCCGCCTTCAGCCGCCGCGCGGTGCCCGCCGCTTCGATTTCGATCGCGCCGTTCAGCACGGTCAGATGCTCGCGGGTGCCGGGCTCGTGCGGATTCGACACGAGCGCGCCGTTCGCCGGCAGCGTCAGCTCGTACCATTCGAACTTGCCCGCGAGTTCGATCGGTCCCCACACGCGTAACTGGTATTGCGCGTCGTGGCCGGCGAGCGTCGGAATGTCGTGCGGGCCGTCGACGCGGATCGTCTCGGGCGCCTTCGGCTGCGCGAACAGCTCGTCGAGGCTGATGCCGAGCGCGTTCGTGAGCCGCCACGCGACGGCGATCGTCGGATTCGCCTTGTCGCGCTCGATCTCCGACAGCATCGATTTCGACACGCCGGCCGCGCGCGACAGATCGTCGAGCGTGAGCTTGCGCTCGTTGCGCAGGCGCTGGATCTGCTCGCCGACCCGCGGCGGCGTCGCGCCGCGGGCGGCGGGAGCGGGCGCGGCCGTGCGCCGCGCGCCGGAAGAGCTTGCCATTTGAATTCCGTTCGCTTAGAGTTGTTCGGTATTTCGAATTTTAGTTCGAAATACAGGAAAAATACGCTGGATCAGACGGCCGACTATAACAGTAGCAAGCCGCTTTGCCGCCGCCACGAGCGCGGACGAGCGCCGAGCCTTGCAGCCCATGTCAGGAGCTTATTGCGATGCGTGATGCCTATCTTGCCCATCTACGCGGCACCCTCGACCAGATTCGCGCGGACGGTTTCTACAAGACCGAGCGCGAGATCGCCAGCCCGCAGGCGGCCGACATCCGGCTGGCCGGCGGCGCGCACGTGCTGAATTTCTGCGCGAACAACTATCTGGGGCTCGCGGACGATCCGCGCCTCATCAAAGCCGCGCAGGCGGCGCTCGAGCAGGACGGGTTCGGGATGGCGTCGGTGCGCTTCATCTGCGGCACGCAGACCGTGCACAAGCGGCTCGAGGCCGCGCTGTCCGCGTTCCTGCAAACCGACGACTGCATCCTGTATTCGAGCTGCTTCGACGCGAACGGCGGCCTGTTCGAGACGCTGCTCGACGAAAACGACGCGATCATCAGCGACGAGCTGAATCACGCAAGCATCATCGACGGCGTTCGCCTGTCGAAGGCGAAGCGCTTGCGCTACAAGAACAACGACCTCGCCGATCTCGAAGCGAAGCTGCGCGAGGCCGACGCGGCGGGCGCGCGCTTCAAGCTGATCGCGACCGACGGCGTGTTCTCGATGGACGGCATCATCGCGAACCTGAAGGGCGTATGCGATCTGGCCGACCGTTACGGCGCGCTCGTGATGGTCGACGATTCGCACGCGGTCGGCTTCATCGGCGAGCACGGGCGCGGCACGCCCGAATATTGCGGCGTCGAGGGCCGCGTCGACATTGTCACGGGCACGCTCGGCAAGGCGCTGGGCGGCGCGTCGGGCGGCTACGTCGCCGCGCGGCGCGAGATCGTCGAGCTGCTGCGGCAGCGCTCGCGCCCGTATCTGTTCTCGAACACGCTGACGCCGAGCATCGCGGCCGCGTCGCTGAACGTGCTCGAGCTGCTCGCGAGCGACGAAGGCGCGCGGCTGCGCGAGCGCGTGCGCGCGAACGGCGCGCACTTCCGCGAGAAGATGAGCGCGGCGGGCTTCACGCTCGTGCCGGGCGAGCATCCGATCATTCCGGTGATGCTCGGCGATGCGCAGGTCGCGTCGAAGATGGCCGATGCACTTCTTGCCGAAGGCGTGTATGTGATCGGCTTCTCGTATCCGGTCGTGCCGCGCGGCCGCGCGCGCATTCGCACGCAGATGAGCGCCGCGCATACGCCCGAGCAGATCGATCGCGCGGTCGACGCGTTCGTGCGCGTCGGCAAGACGCTCGGCGTCATTTGACGGAGGCTCGCGATGAAAGCGCTTGCGAAGCTCGAACGCGGGCCGGGCCTCACGCTCACGCGCGTGAAGAAGCCCGAGGTCGGCCACAACGACGTCCTCATCAAGATCCGCCGCACCGCGATCTGCGGCACCGACATCCATATCTGGAAGTGGGACGACTGGGCGCAGAAGACGATTCCGGTGCCGATGCACGTCGGCCACGAATACGTCGGCGAGATCGTCGAAATGGGCCAGGAAGTGCGCGGCTTCTCGATCGGCGATCGCGTGTCCGGCGAAGGCCACATTACATGCGGCTTCTGTCGCAACTGTCGCGCGGGGCGGCGCCACCTGTGCCGCAACACGGTGGGCGTCGGCGTGAATCGCGAAGGTGCGTTCGCCGAGTATCTGGCGATACCCGCGTTCAACGCGTTCAAGATTCCGCCCGAGATCTCCGACGATCTCGCCGCGATCTTCGATCCGTTCGGCAACGCGACGCATACCGCGCTGTCGTTCAACCTCGTCGGCGAGGACGTGCTGATCACGGGCGCGGGGCCGATCGGCGTGATGGCGGTGGCGATCGCGAAGCACGTCGGCGCGCGCAACGTCGTCATCACCGACATCAACGACTATCGCCTCGACCTCGCGCGCAAGATGGGCGCGACGCGCGCGGTGAACGTGTCGCGCGAATCGCTGCGCGACGTGATGGCCGATCTGCACATGACGGAGGGCTTCGACGTCGGGCTCGAGATGTCCGGCGTGCCGAGCGCGTTCACGTCGCTGCTCGAATCGATGAATCACGGCGGCAAGGTCGCGCTGCTCGGCATTCCGCCCGCGCAGACCGCGATCGACTGGAACCAGGTGATCTTCAAGGGCCTCGAGATCAAGGGCATCTATGGGCGCGAGATGTTCGAGACTTGGTACAAGATGGTCGCGATGCTGCAAAGCGGGCTCGATCTGTCGCCGATCATCACGCACCGCTTCCCGGTCGACGACTACGAGCAGGGCTTCGCGGCGATGCTGTCGGGCGAAAGCGGCAAGGTGATTCTCGACTGGGCCGGCGCGTGACTCAACGCGCAGCGCCCGCCATCGTCACCTGCTCGACGATCGGCCCGAGCGCCAATGCCGGTAGATACGTCAGCAACGTCATCAGCACGACCGTTCCGATCAGCAGGACGACGAAGAGCGGGCCGTGCGTCGGCAGCGCGCCGGGGCCGGCCGCGCGTCGCACCTTCAGCGCGAGCGAGCCGGCGAGCGCGAGCACCGGCACGATCGTCGCGAAGCGGCCGAACCACATCGCCGCGCCGAGCATCGCGTTGTAATAACGGGTATTCGCCGCGAGGCCCGCGAATGCGCTGCCGTTGTTGTTCGCCGCCGACGTGAACGCATACAGGATCTCGCTGAAGCCGTGCGCGCCGGGGTTCGCGATGCCGGCGACGCCGGCCGGCAGCAGCACCGACGCGGCCGTGCCGACGAGCGCGATGCAAGGCGTCGCGAGGAGCGCGATCGCGACGAGCTTCATGTCGTGCGGATCGATTTTCTTGCCGAGATACTCGGGCGCGCGGCCGATCATCAGTCCCGCGACGAACGCCGCGAGCATCGCGTGCATCAGCATGCCGAAGAGCCCCGAGCCGGGGCCGCCGAACACGACTTCGCCCGTCTGCATCAGCGCCATCGGCACGAGCCCGCCGATCGGCGTCAGCGAATCGTGCATCGCGTCGACCGCGCCGTCGCCGCTCGCCGTCGCGATCGTCGCGTAGAGCGCCGACGAGACGATCCCGAAGCGCGTCTCTTTCCCTTCCATGTTGCCGCCGGGCATCGACGCAGACGCGCGCGCGTCGATGCCCGGCGACGCGAGCGTCGCGCTGCCCGCTTGCTCGGCGCGCATCGTCACGAGCGCGAGTGCGACGAACATCGCGAGCATTGCCGCATAGATCGCCCAGCCTTGCCGCGTGTCGCCCACCATCGCGCCGAACGTGTGGCACAGCGCGGCCGGCAGCAGCAGAAGCGCGAGCATTTGCAGGAAATTGCTGAACGGCGTCGGATTCTCGAACGGATGCGCGGAGTTCGCGTTGAAGAAGCCGCCGCCGTCGCCGCTCAGCAGTTTGATCGCTTCCTGCGATGCGACGGGCCCCATCGGCAGAAGCTGCTCGCGGCCCGCAATCGCGCGCACGGCGGGACGGCCCGCGGCATCGAGCAGCGGCGCGCCGCTTGCGTCGGGCGCGGCTTGCCGCCGGACGGTGCTTTGGATCGTCTGGACGGTGCGATACCCGGAGAAGTTCTGGATCGTGCCTTGCGCGATGAACGCGGCGGCGAACAGCGCGGACAGCGGAATCAGCACATAGAGCGTCGCGCGCGTGAGGTCGGCCCACAGATTGCCGACGGAGCCCGCGCCGCGCGCGGCGAGCGCGCGGATCAGCGCGAGCAGCACGGCGATGCCGGCGGCGGCCGACAAGAAGCTCTGCACGGCGATGCCGCCCATCTGGGTCAGATAGCTGAGCGTCGTTTCGCCTGCGTAGCCTTGCCAGCTCGTATTGGTGGCGAAGCTGACGGCCGTGTTGAACGCCGAATCGGCGCTGACGGCAGGAAGGGCCTGCGGATTGAGCGGCAGCACGTGCTGAACGCGCTGCAACGCGTAGAGTGCGATCGTGCCGACGACGCTGAACGACAACAGCGCGATCGCATAGGTTTTCCAGCTCATTGCCTGCTCGGGATCGACGCCCGCCGCGCGATACGTCCATCTCTCGACGGGCCGCAGCATTCGCATCGGCCACGGCGGATCGCCGTTTGCGATGCGCGCGATGTATTGTCCGAGCGGCTTGACGAGCAGCGTCAGCACGACGACGAAAAGAGCGAGCTGCAGATAGGCGTGCCTGTCCATCGATTCTCCCGCTTCGGCCGCTGGTTCTTCATGTCTTCATTACAGCGCAGCGGATGTCAAACCGATCGAAAGAGTCGCGCGACGAGCGTAAACAACGCGTCAATATTTCGACTTCAAGCGATTCCGCGTGAGGCAGGCTTGCGTCATTGCACGCTGTCGAGCAGATGCGGATTCAATTCGATGTTCAGGATCACTAGCCAACGTCTCGGGCAATCGGCCGGAACGTCGAGCGGCGCGCCGTCATTCGGCGCGCTGCGCAGACGGCCGCTCGACCGCGCGTCGAGATATGCGCGCTGCGCGTCGGATTGCAGCCAGTAGCTGACGAGCGTGCACGTGACGAAGTTGAAGAGCAGCAGCGGCCCCGCCTCCACGTCGTGGCCGGCGATATGGGCGAGGCCCGCGAATGCCGCGGTCAGTGCCTGGCTCACCGCGATCGTGATGCACACGACCTTGACGAGACCGCGCATGCGCATCGCCGCCTTCACGTGGGCCGGCTTGTACGCGCGCCGATCGCCCGAGTCGCACGAGCGGTCGCGCCGGCGTGCGTCGTCGTCGTATTTCATGCGGCGCGATCGTATGGCGCTGGCATCGGCATCGGCATCGGCGTCAGCGGCAGTTCGCGCGCCTTCCATGCGGACGACCGCGATACCGCCGCCGGCTTGCTGAGGATCGCGCTGTCATAGCCTTTGCCGGAAAAGTGCATGACGTCGACGAGCCGAAATCCTTGGCGCGTGTAGAACGCGACGAGATGCGCGGCCGGCTGCGGCGTGTCGAGCGCAAGACGCCGGTAGCCGCGCGCGGCAGCCCAATGCGCGGCGAAATCGAGCATCGACCGGCCGATGCCGCGCCCTTGCCAGACGGGATCGACGCCGAACTGGCGCAACGTCGCGACGTTGCCGCGGCGATAGAGTTCGCATGGCGACGCGAGATCGCGCGCGTGAAGCGTCATCGTCGCGACGAGGTGGCCATTGCAGACGGCGACGAAGCATTCGCCCGCGAGCGCGCGTTGATGCGTGACGGCGGCCGGTTGATCGACGCAGGGACAATTGAGTCCCATCCGGCCGAGCCGGGCGAACGCGCGATGCAGCAGCGCGGTCAGCTCGTTGTACGAGTCGTGCGCAGGATCGAAACGTCGAAGCACGACGCGGCCGTCCGCATGCGTCGCGCATGCGAAGTGCATCGCTCGTTCGGTTTTCGCTCGTTGTTGCGGCATGTGACGCCTCCGAAACCTCGATGGTTGCCCGAAGTGTAGGGAGTCGCGAGCGCGCCTTTCAAGAAAAAATGTCGTAAAAAATGCGGCGCGGCGATAGAGGCTGGAGGCGGCGATGCGCGAAGCCATGACGAACGTCGCGCGTTCCTTCGAGCGGCAACGTGCGTCATCGATGCGTCATGGCGCGGGCGCTTCGCCTTCCTTGACGAACTCCGCCTCGATGCGCACGCGCACCTCGTCGCCAACGGCCGGATACCAGCTCGTCACGCCGAATTGCGCGCGGCTGAACGTGCCGCGCGCGGAGAAGCCGAGCGTGTCCTGCCTCGTCAACGGATTGCGGCCGTAGCCATTGAACGTGACGGCGAGCGTGACGGGGTGCGTCGCGCCGCGGATCGTCAGGTTGCCGGTCAGCGTGCCCTGCGTCGCGCCCGTGCGCGCGAAGCGCGTGCCGTCGAAACGAATTTGAGGGTTGCGGGCGGCGTCGAGCGCATCGGCGCCCGCGACGAGCTTGTCCAGCAGCGGCACATTGGTGTCGACGCTCGCTGCGTCGATCGACGCCGTCACGCCGCTGCCGGCGAGCCCGCCGGCGCGCCAATCGAGTTGCGCGCTCGCGCGATCGAAGCGCATCGTGAAGCGCGAATACTTGAAGTGGTCGACGTCGAACACGATGCTCCAGTGGTGCGGATCGAGCGTGTAGCGGCCGGCCGGAACGGCGGCTTCCGTCGTCGACACGCTGTGCGTGACGACCCGAAGCGGCGTGCAGCTTGCCGTCACGCCTGCGAGCGCGATCGCGCACGCGAATTGTCTCGCCCATCTCGCCGGTTTCATCCGAGCCCCTTTTTGCCGAATGCGTGCGAAAACGATATCGCATCGTTTCGAGGTTGACAAAGGAGAATGATCGTTCTACCGTAAACGCATGGATACGAAACCTGAACCAATCCCTGCCGCCAGCGCGCGCGAACGCTTGCTCGACGCGGCCGAAACGCTGATCTACGCGGGCGGCATCCATGCGACGGGCGTCGACGCGATCGTCAAGCTGTCGGGCGCCGCGCGCAAGAGCTTCTATACGCACTTCGAATCGAAGGAGGCGCTCGTCGCCGCCGCGCTCGAGCGCCGCGATGCGCGCTGGATGGCGTGGTTCGTCGAAGCGACGGCAAAGCGCGGCAAGACGCCGCGCGCGCGGCTCGTCGGGATGTTCGACGTGCTGCGCGAATGGTTCGAGCAGCCGGATTTCCACGGCTGCGCGTTCCTGAACGCGGCGGGCGAGATCGAGCATCCGGACGATCCGATTCGCGTCGTCGCGCGCGAACACAAGGAACGCTTGCTCGTGTTCGTGCGCGAGCAGCTCGATGCGCATGCGGCGGAAACGGGCGCGGATCGCCGCCATATCGCACGGCTCGCGCGCCAGTGGCTCGTGCTGATCGACGGTGCGATCGGCGTCGCGCTCGTGAGCGGCGACGCGTCGGCCGCGCGCGACGCGCGTGCGGTGGCCGAACTGCTGCTCGACGCGACGCTGCCGAGCCGGTCCGGCTAAAGCTCCGCCTTTTCATTCGATCGAATCGCAGCACCCCCGCCTGCCCGCCGCGCTCGGCGAGCCGGGCGGGTCTTTTCACGCCCTCAATCTGGAGAGCACGATGTCCGATTCAACCGAAATCCGCCCGCCTGTTCCGCCGTTCACGCGCGAAACCGCGATTCAAAAAGTTCGGGCTGCTGAAGATGGCTGGAACACGCGCGACCCCGAGCGCGTTTCGCTCGCCTACACGCCGCAGAGCAAATGGCGCAATCGCGCGGAATTCGCGACGGGCCGCGCGGAGATCGTCGCGCTGCTGCGCCGCAAGTGGACGCGCGAGCTCGATTATCGGCTGATCAAGGAATTGTGGGCGTTCACCGGCAACCGGATCGCGGTGCGCTTCGCGTACGAGTGGCACGACGACGCGGGCAACTGGTTCCGCTCATACGGCAACGAAAACTGGGCATTCGACGAAAACGGCCTGATGGCGCATCGCCATGCATGCATCAACGACATGCCGATCCGCGAAGCGGATCGCCTGTTCCACTGGCCGCTCGGCCGCCGGCCCGATGACCATCCGGGCCTGTCGGATCTCGGGCTCTGATCGGCGGCGGGTTGCATAAAGCATCGCGCCGCCTGCAACGGCGAAGCGCTGTTTCGCCGCGCATCACGGTTGCCGGCGCACCGATCTGCAGCGCGAGCGCCGTGCCCTTGTCGAGCGGGCCCGCGACGATCAGCGGCGCGCTGCGCTCGTGCATCGAATGCAGATCGAGCAGCCAGTCAGCCTCGTCGACGAACGGCCGGATCGCGCGCGCACGATCGAGTTCGACCGAGTGCTTCGACAGATCGTCGAGCACGGCGGGCGTTCACACGCGACAGCAACGCATCGACGACGATCGCGCCGCACACTTCGTTGCCGTGCGTGAGCGCGTTGATCATCACGTGCGGGCCGGACACGCCCGAATCGAAGCGATGCACGTAATCGACGCCGGCGTTGCCGATGCGATGCGCATCGAGGTCCGGAAAGTCGACCTCGATCGAATAGTGAGGAAATACGGGAGCCGATTCGGTCATGGTGAGCTTTTTCGGGAGTCGGGGAAAATGCCGCGCGCCTTTACGTCGGAAGCGCGTCGTCGTCGCTGTTGTCGGCGGCTTCGGCGATCACGTCGAACGCGGTCGATCAGCGATCAGCCGAGCAGCCGATCAGCCGAGCAGGTGCGCGACGATCGCGTCGCCCACTTCGCTCGTCGATGCCTGGCCGCCCATGTCGCGCGTGCGCGGGCCGTGCTTCAGCACGTGCTCGATCGCGGCGACGATCGCATCATGCGCCTCACGGGCGGGGCCCGCGCCCTCGCCGAGGAAATCGACCATCATCGCGGCCGACCAGATCATCGCGATCGGGTTCGCCACGTGCTTGCCCGCGATGTCCGGCGCGGAGCCGTGCACCGGCTCGAACAGCGACGGAAACCGGCGCTCCGGGTTCAGGTTCGCCGACGGCGCGATGCCGATCGTACCGGTGCATGCGGGGCCGAGCTCGGACAGGATGTCGCCGAACAGGTTCGACGCGACGACGACGTCGAAGCGCTCCGGCTGCATCACGAAGCGCGCGCACAGGATGTCGATGTGCTGCTTGTCCCACGCGACGTCCGGATAGCGCGCGGCCATCTCGGCGGCGCGCGCGTCCCACCACGGCATGCTGATCGCGATGCCGTTGCTCTTCGTCGCGACGGTGAGCTGCTTCGCGCGGCGCTGCGCGAGCTCGAACGCGAACTTCATCACGCGTTCGGTGCCGTGCCGCGTGAACACCGCCTGCTGGACGACGAACTCGCGATCGGTGCCCTCGAACATCGCGCCGCCGACGGCCGAGTATTCGCCCTCGGTGTTCTCGCGCACGATCATGAAATCGATGTCGCCCGCCTGGCGGCCGGCGAGCGGGCACGGCACGCCGTCGAACAGGCGCGCGGGACGCAGGTTCACGTATTGATCGAACTCGCGCCGGAATTTGATCAGCGATCCCCACAGCGAAACGTGATCGGGCACCGTCTCGGGCCAGCCCACCGCGCCGAACAGCAGCGCGTCCATGCCGGAAAGTTGCGTCTTCCAGTCGTCCGGCATCATCTGACCGTGCTTCGCGTAGTAGTCGCAGCTTGCCCATTCGATCGGTTCGTATTCGAAGCGCAGGCCGAAGCGGCGGCTCACCGCGTCGAGCGCGCGCAGCCCTTCGGGCATCACTTCCACGCCGATCCCGTCGCCGGGGATGACGGCGATCTTGTACACCTTGTCGCTCATGCTGGCTTCCTCATCTCGTGTCCTGCCGCGCGCATCGGCCGAGCCGGGCGCGCGCGGCATCAAGGAGGCGATCGCGCGGGGCTTGCGCGATCGTCGATCCATGCATTCTATTTATTTCTGGAAGGATTAAAATCGGCCATTCGGTTAATCGACTTTCCACGCGCCGTGAACAATTCCCCGAACCTCGATGACCTGCGCGTGTTCAGCGTCGTCGTGCGGCTCGCGAGCTTCAGCGCGGCCGCCGAGCAGCTCGCGGTGTCGCCCGCGTACGTCAGCAAGCGCGTCGCGCTGCTCGAAAAGCAGCTCGGCACGCGGCTCCTGCATCGCTCGACGCGCCGCGTCGCGGTGACGGAAGCGGGCGAGCGCGTCTATGCATGGACCGAGAAGATCCTCGACGACGTCGACCATCTCGTCGAAGACGTGTCGACCACTCGCAGCGTGCCGCGCGGCACGCTGCGAATTTCGAGCAGCTTCGGCTTCGGCCGGCACGTGCTCGCGCCCGCGCTGCTCGATTTCAACGAACGCTATCCGCAACTGAACGTGCGGCTCGATCTGTTCGACCGGCTCGTCGACGTGGCGGGCGAAGGCTTCGATCTCGACATCCGGATCGGCGACGAAATTGCCGATCACCTGATCGCGAAGCGGCTCGCGACGAACTACCGGGTGCTGTGCGCGTCGCCCGGCTATCTCGCGCGACACGGCACGCCGCGCCAGCTCGCGGATCTCGCCGCTCATCAGTGCCTCGCGATCAAGGAGCGCGATCATCCGTTCGGCGTATGGCGGCTCACGGTGCGCGGCGAGACGGCGACAGTGAAGGTTGGTGGCGCGCTGTCGACGAATCACGGCGAGGTCGCCGTGCAGTGGGCGCTCGCCGGGCGCGGGATCGTGCTGCGCTCGATCTGGGAGGCGGGGCCGCTGCTTGCGAGCGGCAAGCTCAAGCGCGTGCTGCCGGACGCGCTCCAGCCGGCGAACGTGTGGGCCGTGTATCCGGCGCGGCTCGCGGCGTCGGCGAAGGTGCGCGTGTGCGTCGATTTTCTCGCGGACGCGTTCGCGCACCTGAACGAGCGCGCGAACGGCGGATAATCGTTTGGTGAGTGTATCTGCAACTAACTGCCCATCCCGGAGGAACCCGCAATGGACTCGTTGTCGAAGCGCGTGCTCGGCGCGCAAGCGCGTTTCGTCGCGGCGCTCGCCGTGCTGATCTTCGCGTCGGCGGGCTCGCTGCGTTACTGGCAGGGCTGGATCTACTGGCTCGTGTTCTCCGGCGCGACGACCTGGCTCGCGCTCCATTTCCTCAAGCACGATCCGGCGCTCGTCGAGAGCCGGATGCGCGTCGGCGTGCGAGCGGAGCGCGAGCTCAGCCAGAAGATCATCGTCGGCGTCGTGAGCGTGGCGAGCGTCGGGCTCGTCGTCGCGATGGGCGCCGAATGGCGCGTCGCGCACACGCCGGTCGACTGGCGCTCGGTCGCGCTCGGCAATGCACTCGTGATCGCGGGCTTCGCGATCTGCTTTGCGGTGCTGCGCGCGAATCGCTTCGCGTCGAGCATCGTCGAGGTGACGCGCGATCAGACAGTGATCTCGTCCGGCCCGTATCGTCTCGTCCGCCACCCGATGTATTCCGGCGCAATGGTGATATTTTTCGGGAGCCCGATCGCCGCTCAATCGACATGGGCCTGGCCGTTCGCCGCGGTGCTCGCTGCAGGCGTCGTCGCGCGGCTCGTCGACGAGGAACGCTACCTGAGCGCGCATCTCGACGGCTATCGCGCGTACTGCGAGCGCGTGCGCTGGCGGCTCGTGCCGCGCGTCTGGTGACGCCGCCAAGCCCGCCACGACGGCGCTTGCTCTACCTCGAAGGGCGCGTGACGATCTGACGAACGACGGCGGCGCGGCCGCGCATGCTGCCGCCGTCCGGTCCGGCGGCTTGAAGAAACAACCGTCGACGCTCGCTCCGCGAACGCGCCGGCCGCCCGCGTCGACACGTTTTCCACCCAAAGGTGAGATTTTTCGGGAGCTGCCGCGAAGGTGTCCGGAACCCGTCCGGACCCCGCCGGCGGCTCGCCGATCGTCCATGAAACCGGGCGCGCGGCCGGATCGAGCCTGCGGCGATACCGGCGGCATTCGCCGCACTCACAGGCGCTGTCGCTTCGCGAGCGTCAGCACGCGCTCCCAGCGCAGCGCGTCGCGCTTGCCGTCCATCGGCAGCGTCCACTCGGCGCGGCGCTCGTCGCGCACGGCAACGACGAGATACCAGCGGCCATCGAGCGCCTGCGCGCGGCAGCCGCTCAGATCCGTGAGCGTGTAGCGGCCGTCGGCGCCGTCCTGCGACAGCCACAGCAGCCCCTTCGTCGCCGAGACGCGCAGGTCGCCCCATGCGCGTTGCAGCACGTGCGTCCAGCCGTCTTCGCGCGCGTTCGGCGCGACGTCGCGCCGCCGCCGGACCCAGCGCGCGATCACCGCCGCGGTCGCGCCGGCCGCGACGGCGGCGGCGCCGATCGCAACGGCGTCGCCGAAGCGCGCGGCGATCGCGTGAAACGTATGGACGGCGCCCCAGATCAATGCGACGAACGCGAACAGAACGACGAATATCGGCATGGCGAAGCGGGAAATGGCAAAACGGGAAATGTCGAAACGAAACGCACGGCCGGCGCGCGCCGGCCGCGAGCGGCGAGCTTTACCGAATCCGGTGAATGTCGTGCGTGACGAAGCCTGCGTCGTTGTCCGGCAGCGCGAGCCCGTTCTTCACCGCGAGCGTCTTGCGGATGTCCGCGAGGCCCGCGGTCCAGTGATCGCGCATCGTCGACGCGCCGAACTGATAGTCCTTGTAGTGCTGCTCGTAAGCCTTCTGCTGATAGATCAGATGCTGGACGTTGTAGCGCTTGCTGCACGACAGCGTCTCGGCCTGCTGGCACCACGGATCGCTCTCGCGGATCGCTTCGGGCACCTGATCGAGCACGCGGCGCAGCACGTTGCGAAAGCGCTGCTCGCGCTGCAGCGTATCGGTAACGAAGCGCGTGCGGCTCGAATACTGAACGTCCTTCGTGCGCTCCGTCACTTCGTTCATCGATTCGGGCAACGGCCCGCGCGCGCTCCACAGGTCGACCTGGAACGCGAGCGTGTCGCGGCGCGGCGACGCGCGCAGCACCTCCATCAGCGGCGTGTTCGACACGATGCCGCCGTCCCAGTAGAACTCGCCGTCGATCTCGACGGGCGGAAACGCCGGCGGCAGCGCACCCGACGCCATGAAGTGCTCGGGACGCAGCGTCGTCTTCGTGTTGTCGAAGTAGATGAAGTTGCCCGTGCCGACGTTCACCGCGCCGACCGACACGCGCGTCTCGCCCGAATTGATCCGCTCGAAGTCGCACAGCTTGAGCAGCGTCGCGCGCAGCGCGGACGTGTCGTAATAGCTGACCTTCTCCGGCGGATGCGCCGAGCCCGGCAGCGGCGGCGGGAAGCGCGGCACGAAGAAGCCGCGCTGTCCCTGCACGACCGCGCTCGCCGCCTGGCTCGCGGTGAAGAACGTGCGCACGTATTCGTGGCTGTTGAAGAGCGCGGCCTCGAACATCGCCGGCAGCGCGGGAAAGAACGCGGGCTGGCAGATCGTGTTCCAGAACTCGCGCAGCCGCTCGACGCGCCGCTCGGGCGGATTGCCGGCGATCAGCGCGGTGTTCAGCGCGCCGATCGAGATGCCGGCGATCCAGTCGAGCGGAATGCCCGCTTCGTGCAGCCCCTCGAACACGCCCGCCTGATATGCGCCGAGCGCGCCGCCGCCTTGCAGCACGAGCGCGATCGTTTCGTATGGCAGATCGTGGAACGGCGTGGGCGCATGCTCGAGCGCGTGCGGCGCGCCTGCTTCGTTGTGCAGGTCCGCCGGATCGACCGCCTGCTTCTCGGTGCGGGCGCGCGGCTTCATTGCATGAACCAGCCGTGGCTGACGACGAACGACTGGCCGGTCAGCGCCGCGCTCGGGAACGCCGACAGGAACAGCACCGTCTTCGCGACGTCCTCGACCGTCGTGAACACGCCGTCCACCGTCTGGCCGAGCATCACCTTCTTCACCACGTCCTCTTCGCTGATCCCCAGCTCCTTCGCCTGCTCCGGAATCTGCTTGTCGACGAGCGGCGTGCGCACGAAGCCCGGACACACGACATGCGAGCGCACGTTGTGCTTCGCGCCTTCCTTCGCCAGCACGCGCGCGAGGCCCAGCAGCCCGTGCTTGGCCGTCACGTACGCCGACTTCAGCGGCGATGCCTCGTGCGAGTGCACCGAGCCCATGTAGATCACCACGCCGCCGCGATCGTCCTTGTACATGTGCTTGAGCGCGGCCTTCGTCGTCAGGAACGCGCCGTCGACGTGGATCGCCTGCATCTTCTTCCAGTCGGCGAACGCGTAGTTCTCGATCGGATTGACGATCTGGATGCCCGCGTTCGACACGAGGATGTCGACCGAGCCGAACGTCTCGGCCACCTTGTCGATGCCGGCGTTGACCGCGTCCTCGTTGGTCACGTCCATCGCGACGCCGATCGCCTGGCCGCCCGCCTGCTTGATCTGCCCGGCCACCGCGTTCGCGCCGTCCTGATTCAGGTCGGCGATCGCCACCGCCGCGCCCGCGCGCGCGAGCTCCAGCGCGATTTCCTTGCCGATGCCGCTTGCTGCGCCCGTCACGACGGCGGTCTTGCCATTCAGATTGCTCATGATCGAATTCCTGTCGAGAAAGTGATAGGGAACGAAGAGGCTCGCGTTACTGCGCGAGGTAATCGTAGACGACTTCGCCGAGGCCGAGTGTCAAATCGGCGAGCAGGTGCCGCGCTTCGACGATTTCGAGCACCGGCAGATCGGCGACGGGCGCGAGCGCATGCGGCGCGAGTTGCAGCGACGCGGGGCCCGTCCACGCGCCTTTCATGCTGATGTCCTGCAGGTAGTAACGCACGAGCTCGCACACGCGCGCCGAGCCGTCGACGTGCGGAATGATCTTCAGCAGGAAGTTCGCGCCGCCGAGGCGCTTCGCCTGCTCTTCGAGATCGAGCTCCCGGTGCTTGTAGCCCATCGTGCCCGTCGCGACGCGCACGGGGCCGTAGTCGAGCGTGCCGAGCAACGTGTCGATGTGCGTTTCCAGCGTCGGCTGCGCGAGTTTCTTCGGGAATCCCCACAATTCGCGGCCGCCCGCGATCGGCGGGTGATCGTTCAGATACATCGCGAGCGTATAGCCGCCCGGCTGGCCCTTGTATTCGACGGGGATCACCTGCCCGCTCTCGGTGTAATCGCCGAAGCCCGTCGAATCGGGCATGCGGATGAATTCGTAATGGACGAGCGGCTCCTTGACCTCGAGCGGTTCCGGCACGATTTCGCGCAGGCGGTCCATGTCGGTGCGATACGTGATGATCAGGAATTCCCGGTTGACGAAACGATAAGGGCCCATCGGGAATGCCGGGCTCGTGAGCGGCATCGCGAATGCTTTCGATCGGACTTGGCTTGGCTTCATGCGGACTCCTTGTTGATCGCTTCGTGGTCGGGGTGCCGATATCGTATGCTTCCAGGAATCGATTGTGCGATGCCGCAACTGGAAAAGATTATTGCGGAATTCGCGGCAACGAAATGACAAATATTGACAATGTTGCCGAGGCGGTAACGAACGCGCATCGGCGGGTAATGGGAGACAAATCGCTGCCGCGCCGAGTCGCAAAGGTGAGGCTTTTCGGGAGCTTCGGTGAGTATTTGCGGGACCCGTGAAACGAGGGTGAACGCAGGCCGAAAACCGGATGCGGTGACATGCGGCGCGCGCAATTGAACTTTTGGGGCGTGACTGTTCTCGAAGCGTCGCGTTGTTGAAATTGTCGATTTCCCTCTCGATCTCGCGGCGCTTCGGGTTAAGCCTGTCTTAAGCGTGCGCGTCCTAGCATCGTGCGGACCGGTGACCCGGCATCGTTCGATTCGCTACCGTTTCAGTCCCATGCAAAACTTCAATCTCGCCGTCTTTTCCGCGCTCAATGCGGGTCCCTCCCCGCATCTCGCCGCCGCACGCTTTGGCGTGTTCGCCGCCGATTGGCTTGTCTACGCGGTGCCCGCGCTGCTGTTGCTGACCTGGGTGATGGGCGCGCGCCCGACGCGCCGCCAGGCGATCGAAGCGGGCGTCGGCGCGTGCATCGCGCTCGCGCTCGCGCAGGTGATCGGCCATTTCTGGTATTCGCCGCGGCCGTTCGTGCTCGGCGTCGGCGCGCAACTGATTCCGCACGCGCCGGACGGCTCGTTTCCGAGCGATCACACGACGTTCGTCTGCAGCGTCGCGGTGGGCCTGCTGATCGCGCGCGCGACGCGCCCGGCGGGCGTCGCGCTCGCCGTCATCGCGACGGCGATCGGGTGGGGGCGCGTGTACGTGGGCGTGCACTGGCCGCTCGACATCGTGGGCGGCGCGCTCGTCGGCACCGCCGGCGCGCTCGCCGCGCATCTGTACGGCCGCCCGGTGACGGCGCTGCTCGACCGGATCGGCGAATCGGTGCATGCGATCGCGTTCACGCGATTGCGCGAGCGGCCGATCCGCATCGACTGACGGCGATCGACGGGAATCGGCGGGAATCCGAACTAACCGGGCGTTCTCGTCTGCGCGGCGTCGTTCGTCGAGCCCGGCTCGGCGTCCGCGCCGCCGTGCAATTCGACGTTCCCGTTCTGCAACTGACGCGCGGCTTCGCGATCGAGCGCGCTGTCCTTCAGGATCGCGCACATCGCGACGAACAGCGCGAGCGCGATTGCGCCGAGCCCGCAATAGCCGACGATTCTGAGCGTTCTCGGGATGCCTGCGTGAGTGTGGCGGCGAGTCATGGTCGCGTTCCGGGTGGCGACGCGCGAAGTCGCGCGGTCTCGTTCTCGTTCGACGCGGAAAAAGCACGACGCGCGTCGCTGCGTTTTCGATATCCGGTCACGGCGGCGCGGGCTCCGTTGTCCCGTGAATGACGCCGATGCGTGCCGCGACGGCTTCGCCGAACCGGCCGCGTGCCGTCGACACAGGTATAGGACACGGGCGTTGCGGATGCAACTCCGTTCGTGTGGAGACGCGCGCGAGGCGGCTCGTGCGATGCAGGCGGATCGACGGAATGTGAACGCGTGCGCGTCGACGGATGCTGCTGCGGCGTTTATCTACGGGAAAACGGCGGAAAAACGAATGAAACGGCTTCGTCGATGCGCAGCGTGGCATCGAAGACGCGCAACGTGATTTGCCGTTCGCCACCCGCCGTTCGCCGGCGCAACGCTCATGCGCCCAGCCTGCCGCCCGCCGATGCGAGCCGAACGCGCGCCGCGCGCTCGGCTCGCTTGCCGCATCAGTCTTCGAGCGATTCGTGCACCGCGACCGCGCCGTGCTTCCAGTAAGCGGACGCGCGAATCCGCGATTTCGCGACGCCGCGCTCGCGGCACAGATGCTCGCGCACGCCGCGCATCGCGGCTGCTTCGCCTGCGGCCCACACGTAGCCGTCGCCCGCCGGCAGCGGCAGTTCGCGCAGCGCGTCGACGAGCTGGCTCGCGCCGCGCTCGCCGTTCGCCGCATCGCCGCGATGACGCCAGACGACATACAGATTCGCGTCGGTTTCGAACTCGATCTGCGCCGACGGATCGGCCACCTCGAGCACGGCCGCGACGCGCGTGCCGGCCGGCAATTCCTCGAGCCGTCGCGCGACGGCGGGCAGCGCGGTGTCGTCGCCGATCAACAGATGCCAGTCGAAATCCTTCGGGATCACGAACGAACCGCGCGGCCCGCCGATGCCGAGCGTCTGCCCGACGCGTGCCCGCACGGCCCACTGCGACGCCGGCCCCGGATGGCGCAGCACGAAATCGAGATCGAGCTCGCGCGCGGCGCGATCGTAGCGGCGCGGCGTGAAATCGCGGGCGATTGGCCGCGGCTTGTCTTCGGGAAACACGATGCCGTCCGGGCCGAATTCGGGGCGTGCGGGCGCGTCTTCGCCGGGCGGCGGGAAGAAGACTTTCACGTGATCGTCGAACGACGCCGATTCGAAATCGTCGAGCTCGTTTCCTGTCAGCGTCACGCGCTTCAGGTGGGGTGTCACGTCGACGACGCGCTTGACCTGCAGCAGGCGGAATTTCAGCGTATGGCGCACGCGTACGACCGCGCGCTCGGTAGTCGGTTGGGTCATCATATCGATCGGTTCTCCTTGATAAACCGGATGCGGCGCGATTCAGCCCTCCGTGCGGCCTTCGATGTCGGCGACGGCGCGCCGCAGAATGGCCGCGATGCGGCGTTGCTCGTCGGCGCTGGCGCCGCTCTTGCGAAAAAGCGCCTGCTTGAGCGCCATCCGCGCTTCGACGAATTCCGGCAGCCAGCCGCGCGTGTCGTCGTCGGGCGCGGCAGGCGCTTCGCCGGCGAACGCGCGACGCATGAAATCCATCTTGCGACCGAGATGCGCAAGCTTCGCGAACAGCATCTCGACGCGCTCGCGCTGCGCGTCGAGATGCGCGCGGCCCGCGTCGGCGAGCGCGTAGCGCTTGCGGTTGCCTTCGGCCTGCACCGTTACGTAGCCGAGCTCCTCCAGATAGGTGAGCGCCGGGTACACCATGCCGGGGCTCGGCGCGTAGAAGCCGCTCGAGCGCGTGTCGAGCGCCTTGATCAGCTCGTAGCCGTGGCTCGGCTGCTCGGCGAGCAGCGCGAGCAGCAGCAACTGCAGGTCGTCAGCGCTGAATTGGCGGCCGCGCGGCATCGCGTCGTCTCCGCCGAAGCCGCCGAAACCCCCGGGGCCGCCGCCGAAGCCGCCGAATGGGCCGAAACCGTGCCGGCCGCCGCCGCGGCGATGGCCGCCGAACATATGGCGGAACATCTCGAGCGGGCTGGGGTGAACCGAGTCGTGTATGCCGCATTCGCGGCGGGAAAACCGATGAGCGTGGTGCATTGTCACCTCCTGGGTGACTTTGGATATGTCGAAAGATATATATCGAAAGATATAAAGTCAACGGGATTTAAAAGGGATGGATGAGAGGGGCGCAGTTGATTGTCGACGTATCCGAGGACTCGCCGATACTTGTCATGATCGTAGCCGCGATCCGCATAGACGCATTTGGGCCGGCTCAGCGGTCGGCCATGGACGCTTGATCGGCATGATCGCTTCGATCAAGGGAATCAGTTGCGTGACGTGATTGTGTGGCTAGGGGGCCGTCAGGAGGATTGCCGCGACTGGTGCACCGTTGGCGTCGGTGGGGTTCGGGCCGGTTCTTCGCCCGCTCCAACCGCACGAATCGACGAGGAGCCGGAGACCACGCGCGAGAAGTCGATCTGCCTTGCTGCGTGTAGTTTGATCAGTCGCAATGCGTGCAAGGCGTCCCGCACGCCAGCCGCTGCAAGCTGCTCACACCCGAGCCAGATCCATTTCCGCAGGAAGATCGCGCCGGCGAATACCCGTCTTCGGCACGAGCAGGATGCTCGTGAGCGCGGCTTGCGATCTCGATACCTGAAGCGACGGGGCTTGGTCGGCGGTAGAAGCGGCTCGATTAGTTTCCACAATCCGTTGTCGACGATTGACTTGCCCGTCTTCCTGATCCCGTTGTCAGCGCTTGGTTGACAGTGGAAGTCATATCTGAAAATTGAGCTTGCCCTGTTCGCCCGCTGATAATGACAATTTTGCGTAACTTGAAATTATTAATTGAACTGAGCCCGTTCATGAAGCGGAACAGATTCAATCGCGATCAATAATAATTCTCAAGCTGTAAATCTCTTCAGGTAAATATGCAATAACAGATTTATTGAGGTTGGGGTAGCATTTTGTGATTGGAGTGACGAAGAACAAAGGCTAAATAATTCATTTTCCTTGCTGTGCCCATACGAAATCTCATAGAGCAAAATTTCTAACTCCGAAATTTTGAAAATAATGCTGATCGTGCTAATTTGAATGGGCTGCCATCATTCGATGGTGGCTCATTGGTTTCTTGATTTATCAAAGGAGCGGAAATGACTCTCAATGCTGAAGACATCAATTTGAATAAACAATACGTCAAGCTCCGGGAGGTGAGCAAATCTTATCTGTAATGGAGAGTGAGGGATTTGGATGATTACTTGAATTCTCACGAGGGAAATTTGCATGAATTCGTGCAGGGTGCGAAAGACGGATCACTGATAGATATTCCTGCGTTCAATGAAAATAATGGTGGAGGGCAAAAGCAGTTAATCGCAAATAAATTCCACAAGGGCGCAACGTTCAAGCTCAGCGAGCTTGAATGGAGAATTCCGCTGTTTGGTTCCCTGCGCAGAAGTATGGAGGAAACATTCGGTGGTGAAACTGTCGCGAAAATATTCCTTACCCCGCCAAACACCAGTGGATTCTCGCCGCATTTTGATTCGGAGTCTGTCTTTGCTGTTCAGCTTTCCGGCACTAAGATATGGTCGACCTATCCAAGAATCGCGACCAACCCGCGTGCCTCAGTGGCACGGAAGCTCACTGCGAAGGAGATTTCACAGCCTGCCGAGCAGTTCGTTCTGGAGCCCGGTGATGTGCTGTATTTGCCAGCCGGGACGCCTCATCGAACGCAATGTGACGGCGCCATGTCGCTATACGTAAGTATTGGATTGACGCCGTGGACCGCAACGGATGTGATCAAATACATCGTCGACAGTTTGTCGCTCAAGGAACCGGCCCTGCCTGCGCCGCTGTTCCAGTCCGAACCCTACTGCGAGATCCTGCTCAACGAGGCCATCGAACGTGCCGCGACGGAACTGAAAAAAGTATCGGCCGGCAAAGCTTGGGCTCATTACATTCGCTCGGAAAATTCAGTTCGCCCACGTGTCAATGATCAGGCGTTTACCAATTACAGTTTCGCGCAGGACATTTCCGCGACATCGCTCGTTCGACGTAATCCGTGCAAGCTGGTTGAAATCGTCGAGAGTGAGAATGGAATAAGACTGTCTTTATCTGATTCGACGAGTGCCGCCCTTAATTTGCAGAAGCAACCATCTTACTTGGAACTTCCTGGATTCGTTAAGCAGGATCTGGAAGAACTCATATCGCTCGACGCCGCCTGTGACATCGCGCAGGTTCCTGGCGCCCTCGACACGAAGTCGAAAATTATTCTCGTCAAAGAGCTCTTGAAACACGGAGTGCTAAGTGCAGAATAAATCTTTTCTTCCAGTTTTACTGGGTGACGTATTTGCCAATTTCGGATCATGGGTTGATTTTCTAGCAATTCTCACGCTGACGGCTTATCAGTTTCAGGCGTCGACGTACGATATGGCTGCACTCAGTACGGCGATGTTGGTTCCCAGAATAGTGCTTGCAAAGAGAATCGGCAGGATGTGCGATGCTTACAGTCCAAGGACGGTTCTCATCGTCAGCCTTATTGCGAGGATCGTGGCTACATTCATTATTATTTTCACGCGAAACTATTGGGCCTTCCTGGTGATTGTTCTGTTGCGGTCCTTCGCAAGCTCATTTGTTGTGCCTGCCGTCAATTCTCTCGTAAAACGCGTATCGACAGAGGATATTCTAAAGAGGCGATTTTCACTGTTGAACGTGACGAACAATTTTGCAAAAATTTTTGCGCCCATTGTCGGCACGGTAGCCAGTCAGATTTTAGGGGAAAGATCTGTTCTATTCGGTTCCATTGCACTAAGTTTAATTGGGGCGGCTTTCTTTGCATTGGCAGTCAATCCTTCCATCACAAACCAATCGATTGACTCAGGAAAATCATTGGAAAAGTTGACGTCCGCGTCGCCCATCGAATTACCGATTAATGCGATGTTGCCTTTGCTAATCTGCGTCGCGTTATATTCTGCGCTAGGCCAGATCGTCAACAATCAGATGCCCCTCATTCTGAAATCGTTGGGATACGGCAAGGACATGCTGGGTCTGTTGGTTTCATCAGCAGGAGCGGGGGGGATCGTGGGTGGAATGTTGCTGGCCAGCAAGAAAGCTGCCTTGGGCTCGGGCGCGAGCGTTCAGCGCGTCGTTGTCCCCGGCATCGCGTCGGCAATGACCTTCATGATTATCGGTGTCGCGATACAGCACCCAGCACCGTTGAGTACCTATATTCTGTCTTTCGCATTCTTCACGACTGGCTTCTGCGGGTCCAATTTTGCGATTGCATCCAATATCTATCTCAGCCATCACTTTGGATTTGCAATCGGGCAGGCGAGCTCGATCCGGCAAGCCGTACAGTCGTTCATCAACCTGGTGGTGCCATTTGCTGGTGCATATCTTCTGAATCATCTAAAAATACACCAGGTATTTATATATGATGGCGCGATTATATCTGTGGCGTTTTTGGTAATTGCGGCTTATGTCAAAATGGCTCGCCAAAAATCTTCATATATTGCGTCGGAGGCAGGCCAATGAAAGATTGGAGCGATCGCCGTTCTAGCCCGCCAGTAATTTCCCGTTATTTTGGCGTTGATGCGCTGAAGATTCTGACTCTGCCGCAGGACGACTCGCGGAGGGCAACTCCATTCCATTACACACAAGTCCGGTGCTCAACCTCGCGCATATATCTGATGCCGGCAACGAAGTCCACGATTCGCTGCATGCCTAGCCAGATGGTTTTGACGCCAGGCTCGCCATCGCCTTTGTGCGCGAGGAAGCCGCCGAGCCGTACCACTTCATTCAGTTGCGGTGGTTTATCGGGCGAGGTCTTCTTGTTGAGGATGAAGGCGGCCTTCCATTCATCGGGCTCAAACAGCAGTCCGGCATCAAGGTCCGGGCAAGTGCGGCCTAAGCGCATGAGACGAGCAATGCGCCACGCCACCACCATGAACACCGCCAGTGCCCGCTCGATGCGCTCGATCGCGCTCAGTTGCAGCGCCTCGACTCGGCAACCCTTCTTCAACTCATGAAAGAAGGTTTTCACCTCCCAGCGGGAGCGATACCAATCGATCAGCCGCGCAGCCTCGGCCAGATCCGGGCACGTCGCAATTGCTCAGCAAGCGCCATTCGATCGGCGTCACGCCGCTCGGCGTGTCTATCTCGCGCGCGACCAGGCAACTGATCGACACCACACCGCCCTGGGCATCGGGCAGATCGACCCGTCGACTCCATATTTGCTGATGAACTTCCTGCGCCTTCTGTCGCTGGCGACCAGGCAACGTGAAACGAATTTCACCGAGCGGCTAAGCTTGCGTGGCGTGATCCCAGAGTTTTTGATCCTCGGGCAACGCGCGATTGTGCTGGGCGAATCAGCCAGTCCGCCGGACAGCCGAGATCGTGCGCTCGGCGCATCAGCGCGATGATGTCCGACTCCCGGTCCGCAACGTACACCAACCGCGTGCCGGGCAGATCCGCCGCCTGCTCCGCCACGCGTTCGTATCCTTCAATTCAGCGTGTGCTTTCCCTCTCGCCGCCACGCACACCATCGGCGCCCTTGCGCTCACGCGCCCACATCCAGGCATTCAACACGCCCAACGGTTCACGCTGCGGCGTGACCGCGTAGGTCGCGTGAACGTACATGCCGCGCTGGGCTTCATACGACAATGGCCCCAGTCCGGCGATGTCCTGCCCGTCGAAGTTCAACTCCGTCGTATCATCCAGGCACAGCACCACGTCGCATGCCCGCATCCGCTCAGCCGAGCACTGCCAATGTGGTTCCATCACGCCGATCCAGTCCAGCTTGTCCTGCGCGAAAAACCGATAAGCCGCAGCCGTCTCGGCCCAGCCGCCACACGCCTGCGGAAGGCTCGCCATCGGATTCCCCGACAGCTTTCGGCCAGCAGGATCGCCCGCCGGTTCAGCCGCTTGTCGCCCAGATCGATACCCTTGAATTCCATTGCCGCCCAGCTCCCCGTTGCTTCTGCCATTCGTGCATCGCGCAAAAAGCAAGAGTAAACGGCAAGCCGCGCAAGTTTACAAGCCGCTCACGCCGACTTGTGTGTAATGGAATGCACTCAACCCGCACCCCTCGCCATCACTCATACCGCAGCGCCTCCGCCGGCTCGAACCCTCGCGCTGCGCCAATAAGCGGAAGGCGTCACGAACCGAATGTCGAGCGCGCAGCCGAGTACCACGCCCGTCACCTTGCCGCCGTGCATGAGCAGCGCCTGGGCCTCGGCGTACGGCGCCGCGCTTGACCGACGGATTGCGCAGCGATTCATCGGCGGTTCGCATCCAGTCCGGCATCGTTCCCGTCGGCGAGAAGATCTCGATGTGCGCGAGCACCGACAGCATGCGGTCGCGCCCTTCGCTCCTGAACCCGTTCATGACGGACAGCAGGATGATCAGCGCAGCCACGCCGGGCGCGATGCCCGCCATCGACACCGCGGCGATGAACGAAACGAAGCCGTTGCCTGTCGCGCGCTTGCCGGCGCATGTATCGCGCAGCCCGATCTGCCATTCGTACTCGCGTTTCAAGGGGTGTTCTCTGATGGAAGGACGGGCGAGCGGCATGCGTCGACAGTCGGCGGGGCCGAAGCGTACTCCGCGTGCATCAACAGCGGCGCCACGGAATTTTCAGCTCGACGCGGGAGCCGCCGCTGCGCGATGCGGCAACGTAGACGCCATCAGGCGTGATACTGTGATGACGCCATGCGCTGTAGCGATCAGCCGGCGTAGCCAGGATCGGCACGAGTCGCTCACGGATACTGCTCGCAAATGAATGGTCTACCTTCGTCGCTTCCACGAGTCGGCAGCACCGAGTCGCTTTTTGCGGAGCCGCTCGCGTTTCTCGCACGAGCTCGCTCGCAGCACGGCGATGTCGTCGTCATGCGAGAGCGCGGCCCGATTTTCTCCCGCGCGAGCGATTGCAGCGGCGTGATAGCGGTATTCGGCGAGCATCGGCTTCGACAGATATTGACCGAGATAGACGATTTCGCGCTGCCGATGTCCGCGGCGGCGAAGTTGGCGTTGCCGAAAAATCTCGTCAACCTCAATCGCGGCTTGCACAGCATGCGCGAGCCGGAGCATGGCCGGCACAAGCGCCTCCTGACGGGAACGATCAACCGCGAGCAGTTCGACGCGCATCGAAACGGGATACGAGCGGCGTTGGATCGGCTGGGCGAAAGGCTGAAGGAAGACGGCCGGATTGCCGTGGTCAGCCGGATGCGCGAGCTGACCTCGGAGATGGCGTCGCATGTCTTTCTTGGGCCGCAGTGCCATGAAGAGGATGCCGAACTGGCTTTTCTATTAAGCGCTTATTTTACTTTGAGGCGCGAGGCGTCTTCGCTGAACGCGCGCGATCCTCATGTATACCGGGCCGAGCTGATCGGCGTCGGGCAGCAACTCAATCGCACGTTGCGGGAGCGTATCAGACGGTATCGGAATGGTCCCGCCGACGATCGGGCGGGGCTGCTGCGACGTCTGGCAACGGCTGGCCTGCCGGGTTCGCCCGCGCTTTCCGAGGACGAGATAGTCGGCCATGCCAACGTCATGTTCGTGTCGAGCACCGAGCCCGTCGCGATATCGCTGACATGGCTGCTGCTCGTTCTGTCGCAGTTGCCCGGCCTGAGACGCGCCCTGCGCGCGGAGATCGCCGGCCGCGCATCGTCGCCGACATCGCCGGGCGGCGCGCCATTGCTCGAGAACGTCGTCAACGAGACGCTCCGGCTCCTGACACCCAACGCGTTGATGGTCCGCGCGACGACGCGCGCGGTATCGCTGCAGGGCGTCGCGCTTCCGGCGCATTGCGAGATCGTCGTGTGTCCGTTCCTCGCGCATCGCGAAGCCGGGCCGTTTCCGGACCCGCTCGCATTCTCGCCGTCCCGGTGGGAGACGGCCAGGCCGTCTCCGTACGAGTATTTTCCGTTCGGCGCCGGCGGTCACTTCTGCGCGGGGCGAAATCTCGCGCTATTGCTGATTCGCGAAGTGCTCTCGACACTGCTGTTGCGCTTCGATTTCGTTTTGGATGGCGAACAGTCCATCGACTGGCGCATTCATATCATGCTGATGCCGACCGGTGATCCGACGCTCATCGCGCATCCCGCCGATGAACGCCGTGACACGCCATCGCCGAAATGGCGCGGGCCGGCAACCGACCTGTTCCATTTCGCGCCGGGGCTTTCTTGACATTTACTAGGGCGCGTCCTTTAATCAGAAGCAAATCGGCATGCATGCCCATCGGGATTTTTTCCAGTCATTGATCCGCATCGCGCTTTCCAAGGGTTATTCCGCGCTCACACGCTAAGCGGCGCGTTCCGCCTACAACACAGGAACAATCATGGCTACGAAACCCAAAAAAACAAAGGGCGTTTCTGTTTCCATCGAAGGGAAGCTGCCCAAGATGACCCTGGAAATGCCGGTGGATGCGAGAAAGATCAAGGCCATCCAGAAATGCCTTGAAAACGGCAAGCTGACCATCACGGTGAGCAAGGTGGATCTCGCCGGCGGCCGCATGGGCGAGGGCTACCTGTACGACTGATTTCGGAGGGAAGCCGCGTTGCCGAACGTCATGCGTCTGGCGCGCGGTCACGCAATAGCGGGCGACAAACCCCGAGCTTCGGCAGTTCGACCTCAAAGGCGCGGGAAGCCTATGAAAGCTTTCGATCGCGACGCTTCGATGCCTCGGATCGGTCTGGCGTATGGGCCCGGAATGGCGGAATTCGCCGCACGGAATGCGCATCTCGTCGATTACATCGAAGTGCCGTTCGAGCAATTGCGATTCTCGCCGGCGGTCGCCGAGCTTCAGCAAACCATTCCGTTCGTTCTGCACTGCGCCAGCTTGTCCATTGCGGGATTCGTGCCGCCGGACACTTCGACTGTCGACGCAATCGAACGCACGGCCGTGCAAACCGGCACGCCTTGGATAGGCGAACATCTCGCGTACATCTCGGCCGATCCCATTGGCGAAGAGCTGGGTGGGGCCGGCGAGCCCACGTCGTTGTCGTATACGTTGTGCCCTCAGTTGAGCGACGAGACGGTGCGGCGCGTCGTCGACAATCTCGCTGCGCTTCGTCCGCATTTTCCGGTTCCGCTGATCGTGGAAAATTCGCCTCAATACTTTCCCATACCGGGCAGCACGATGGGAATGGCGGACTTCATTCGTGCGATCGCGCAACGGTGCGACGCCGGTTTGCTCCTCGACCTGAGCCACTTTCTGATCACGGCTCACAACACGGGCGCCGATGTGCATCGGGAATTCGCCCGGCTTCCGCTGGAGCGCGTGGTCGAAGTCCACCTG
Source organism: Burkholderia sp. MSMB1588 (assembly GCF_001546925.1). NCBI lineage: Bacteria > Pseudomonadati > Pseudomonadota > Betaproteobacteria > Burkholderiales > Burkholderiaceae > Burkholderia > Burkholderia sp. MSMB1588. The sequence continues at coordinate 794,961 of NZ_CM003770.1, forward strand.
TCCGGCATGAGCGTGCAGTCCGGCACGGCCTGGGACGACCACTCGCTGCCGGCGTCGCCGATCCTGTTCGAACTTCTCGAGCGCCTGCTCGCCGTGACGCGGCCGCGAGCGCTGACCTTCGAATACAACTGGTCGCCATACTTCCCGCTGTCCGTCCTGACGGCCCATATCGAGCGCGCACGCGAGTTGATGGGGCTCGCATGAACGCAAGGCAAATACACGCCCTGATCGCCGCCAGCGCCAGCAACCCGCAGCTCATCGCGCGTTGGCGGCAGCGGCCGGATCTGTTGCGCACTGCGGGAATCGAGCCGGACCAGCTCGATTTGCGCGTATTGGAAAATTTCGTCGGGTTGAGCCTGAAGGTGCGTCACAACGGCCTGCGCGGGGATTTTCCGCTGAGTTTCAGACTGCTGAGCGTAACCGGCCTCGAGATCGAGGTATTCGCCGCGTATGCGTCGAACTGCGCGCAAAGCGGCCATGCATTCGCCGCCACGCCGCGGGAGCGCGCGCGCGATCTGATTGCGTTTCTTGACAGATGGCTGGATCCCGCGCAACGAAATCACGCTCTGCTGTGGGACATCCTTCGCCACGAATATGCGCTTTCGTGCCTGCGGCAAGAAAGCGCCGCACCGCTTCCCGCCGCTGGCCTCGTCATTCGTTATCGGGCACGCGCGACGGGCGGCAGCATCCCGATGCTCAACGGCGCCGTCGCCCAGCACGTGATGCATTGCGATCCGGAGCGCCTGGCGGCGGTGTTGCGCCGGAAGGTGCCGGCGCTCGACACGGTGCCCGCCGCCGACACGTACTGCTGCTATTGGCGCTCCGCCGAAACGGGCGAAATCCGGTTTCTGCGGGTCGATGCGCTGGGCTACTTCGCAATCGAAGCGATCGACGGCAGACGATCCGCCGCCGACATCTGCGATCGGCTGCTCGGCGATCGTCGTCTGCTGCCGCAGTTCTTGAGGTCGCTCGACCAACTGGCCGGAATCGGGCTCGTGCGATTCGAGAGGCCGCCCGGAAGCGTCACGGCATGAAATTGCTGCTCGTCGACAATCTCGTCATGCCGGAAGAGGGCTCGCTCGCCTATCTCGACGTGCATCCGCATCTCGGGCTGCTCGCGCTGGCCGCGGTCGCCGAAGCCGATGGCCATCGCGTGCAGATCTACGATCCGAAGCGACTGATCAGGGACGGCACGCTGGCTTACGATGCAACGCTTTACGAGCGGGCGAGCGACGCCGTGCTCGCCGAGCGTCCGGACGTGGTCGGCTTCACGGCGCTCGGCTGCAGTTTCCTGTTTGCCCTCAATGTCGCGGCGCTGCTGAAGCGGCGCGAGCCCGACTTGCCCGTTTTGCTCGGCGGGCCGCACGCGACGATGCTGCACCGGCAGATCCTCGAGCGATTCCCGCAGTTCGACGTCATCGTCCGCTACGAAGCGGATGAAATCCTCCCCGCCGTGCTCGATTGCCTCGAGCGACGGACATTCGACGTGATCCCCGGTTTGAGCTGGCGCGCCACGGGCCGCGGTTCGCTGTTGCGATTCACCGACGGCAAGCCCAAGGTCGAGAACCTGGACTTGCTGCCGATCGCGTCGTACGACCATTATCCGATCGCCGAATTGGGCCTCTCGATGCTGCGTATCGAGGCCGGCCGCGGGTGTCCGTTCGCGTGCACATTTTGTTCGACAGCCGGCTTCTTTCAACGCAGCTTCCGCATCAAATCGGCCGAGCGCCTGGTTCGCGAACTGGACATCCTTCACCGGCGTTATCGCGTGTCGGACTTCAAGCTCGACCACGACATGTTCACCGTGAACCGCCACAAGGTGATGGAGTTTTGCGAGGCGGTCGCCGGGCGCGGCTATCGGTGGCGCGCGTCGGCGCGGATCGACTGCGTCGACGAAGCATTGTTGAAGAAGATGGCCGACGCGGGCTGCGTGAATCTTTATTTCGGCGTGGAGACAGGCTCCGCGCGCATGCAGAAAATCTGCCAGAAGCGACTGGACTTGCAACGGGTCGAGCCCATTCTGGCGGCGGCGGACTCGTTAGGAATCGAGACGACTGCTTCGTTCATTACCGGATATCCCCAGGAAACCGGGCAAGACCGGGACGACACGCTGGACATGATCGGGCGCTGCGCTCGACGGCCGTCCTGCCTCACGCAATTGCACATGCTCGCGCCGGAGCCCGGCACGCCGCTGTTCGACGAGCGCGGGGCGGAAATCGCCTACGACGGCTATGGCGGGCCTTACAACACGCGCCTGCTGAGTTCGTCGGACGAGCGCGAGGTGCTCGACCATCCCGAGATATTCCAAACCTACTATTACTACCCCGCCGCGCTGCCGCGTGCGGAATGCATCTTTGTGGTCGAGGCGGCGGATTTGCTGCGCCGGGTCGGGCCGGTCATCTTCGCATACGCATTGCGGGAATTCGGTGGGCGGCTGAGCCGGCTGATATCGGAGTGGCGGCACTTCGCCAACGAAACGTCGCCCGGCGCGGCTCCGGATGCGGCGGGGCTGGAAGCCTTCGTCGCCGCGCGATTCGGCGGCGGCCATCACCTGCATTCGCTTTTCCGTTATGCGTTGCGGCTGTATGCGGCGCGCGCTCCGGCGGACGTCGTCGCCGAAGGGCCTTATGAGGCGGACCAGCCTTGCATACTGGCCGAAAACGTCGGCCTGCTGGAGGACATTCACAATTGCGAAGTATTGGTCGACCGCATCCGGCGATCGAACGAAGCTTCGCCGATGCTCGGCGACGCGGATGTCGGCGGGCTCGGAACCTATATCGTTCAAGGTCACGGCGAAGCCGCCACTGGCTATTGGGTGGAGTCCGGCATCGCGACGATTCTCGATCTGTTCAGATCGCCCCGTTCGTGCCGCGCCGTTGCGCAATGGCTGGCGGATGTCACCAGCAATGACGGCATAGACGCTTCGATCTTCGAGCCGCTGCTGCGCAGGGGCATCCTGGTCTCGGCCCGTTGACTCCATTTCGTCCATGGTGCGCCGGAAACTCGAACGCTGGTCCGCGCTGGATCTCGCAGAGGGCCTTCAACTGGCGCATGCCGTGGCCGCGCTGCAAGTGCTCGGCGTTCTGGACGCGATGAAGGAACCGGTGACGGCGCAAACGCTGAGCGACGGCCACGATCTCGATCCCGAGTTGTTGCGAGGCGTCCTCGAATACGCGGCATCGAGAACGAATCTGGTCTGCAAGACGGACCGCGGATTCACGATTTCCGAGCACTACACGGCGCAGGCGCGTTTCCTGCTGAACCTGTATGCCGGCGCTTACGCCGATAACGCTTCACGGCTGGCGACGCTGCTCCGGAGGCCGGCGCTGGCCGGCTCCATGATCGACCTCGTCGCGCACGCGCGCGCCTTCGACGCGAGCGAGGCCGGCGGAGGGGCGCTGGCCGCGATCGTCAGCCAATTGCGTCTCAATCACGTGCTGGATCTGGGATGTGGCGCCGGCGCGCTGCTGCGCGAGTTGGCAGCGGGCGATTGCGAATTCGTCGGCTGGGGATTGGATCGCAATCCCTCGATGTGCAGGGCGGCTCGGGTTCGAGCGCGGCAAGCGGGGCTCGCCACGCGCGTGAAGGTGTTCCATGGCGACGGCAGGAATCCGGGGGCGTCGATCCCGCCGCGCGTGGTGGCGCGCGTGCAGAACGTCGTCGCGAGCCAGTTCGTCAACGAGATGTTCCGCGGCGGCACATCGCGGGTGGAAACGTGGCTTAGGCGCATGCGGCGCCTGTTGCCCGGGCGCATGCTCGTGATATCGGACTACTACGGTCGCCTCGGCCACGGCTTTCGAACGATGCACCGCGAGACGCTGCTGCACGACTATGTGCAGCTCATATCGGGGCAGGGCGTGCCGCCGCCCGATTCCGACGCGTGGTTGGCCGTTTATCGAGCTGCCGGCTGCCGGCCTCTGCACGTGATCGAAGACCGGACGGCGACGACACGCTTCGTTCACCTGGTGGGGCTGTAGGAGCGGGGCCGTTGCCGCCCGCCGAATGCGCCCGCGCCGGATGCGGCGCGAAGCACTTGCGCGGTCGGCCCGTCGTCGCGTCGCGGCCGTGAACGCCGGGCCGGGCGCAGAGCGTGTTGTCAACGGCGTGCTTCGGGATTCGCGATGCGCTCGCGATCGCGCGTCTCGTCGCACGCGCGCTGCGCCCCGTGCTTTCTCAGCGCGCGAGCGCGGCAAACCGGATCTTTCACGTCACCGCAACTGCACCGCCGCGAGGAACAGCACCATGCTGCCGATCGCGCCGTCGAGCACGCGCCACGCGAGCGCGCGCTTGAACCACGGCGCGAGCAATCGCGCGCCGTATCCGAGCGCGACGAACCACACCGCGCTGACGGCCATCGCGCCGATCGCGAACGCGCTGCGTGCGCCTTCCGGCTCGCGCGCGCCGGCCGTGCCGATCAGCAGGAACGTGTCCAGATAAACGTGCGGGTTGAGCCACGTGAATGCGAGCGTCATCAGCACGATCGTCCAGGCGCGCTGCGCGGGCGGCGCGACAGCCCCGCCCGTCGCGTCGAGCGTCTCGTGTCCGGGCTTGAATGCGCGGCGCAGCGCGCTCAGGCCGAACCACGCGAGATACGCGAGGCCGACATACAGCACCGCGTGAACGAAAGTCGGATAGCGCTCGACGAGCACCGACGCGCCGCCGACGCCCGCGCCGATCAGCAGCATGTCCGACAGCGTGCAGAGCAGCACGATCTTGCCGACGTGCGAGCGCATGATCCCCTGCCGGAGGATGAACGCGTTCTGCGCGCCGATGGTGACGATGAGCGATGCGCACAGCATCGCGCCGTGAGAGAAAGCGATCCAGTTCATGTTCGTTGTGGCTTCGGGCGGTGGACTAACGGAGCGGGAGGCGCTAGTCTGCGATGATCGCTTGAATCAGAAAAGCTAAATCATCTAATCCTGATTAAGGAAAACTGATGCTCGACTACGCGTTGCTCGATGCGCTTGCCGAAGTGATCCGTCACGGCTCGTTCGAACGGGCGGCAAAAGCGCTCAACGTGTCGCCTTCGGCGGTGTCGCAGCGCGTGAAGCTGCTGGAGGAGCGGGTGGGCAGCGTGCTCGTGAAGCGCGGGCAGCCGTGCGTCGCGACGACGTCGGGCGCGCTGCTGTGCCGCCACACCGAGCGGGTGCGCATGCTGGAGGCCGAGCTGTCCGGGCATATGCCCGCGTTTGCGGGCGCGGAAGCGGGGGCGTGGCCGACGCTGCGCGTCGCCGTCAACGACGACAGCGTCGCGACCTGGTTCGTCGACGCGGTCGGCCCGTTCTGCGCGGAAAGCGGCACGTTGCTCGATCTCGTGATCGACGATCAGGACTACACCGCGGAGCGGATTCGCGACGGCAGCGTGCAGGGCGCGGTGACGGCGCTCGCGGAGCCGATCCAGGGCTGCCGCTCGACGCGTCTCGGCCGGATGCGCTATCACGCGGTATGCTCGCCCGCGTTCCACGCGCGCTATTTCGGCAACGGCGTCAACCGCGACGCGCTGCGGCGCGCGCCATGCGTGATGTTCAATCCGAAGGACAGCCTGCAGGCGCGCTTCATCCGGCGCGTGACGCGCGTCGATCTCGATCCGCCGCAGCACTGGATTCCGCACGTCGCGGGCTATCTGCGCGCGTGCGAGGCGGGGCTCGGCTGGGGCATGTGTCCGGAGCGGATGGTCGAGCGCCAGATCGCCGCGGGCGAGCTCGTCGATTTGTCGGACGGAAGGAGCATCGACGTCGAGCTCTATTGGCAGAGCTGGCGATTGTCGATCGGCTGGCTGGACGAGTTCAGCGCGGCGCTCAAGGCGAGCGCCGCGCAGTATCTCGATTGATCAGTGGATTCGGCGAAGGGAAAGGGCGGACGCTTCGTGCCCGGTTACAGCCGGTGCAGGCCGTCGAAATCGACGATGCGGACCATCCGGCCGTGCATCTCGATCAGGCCGCGCTTGTGGAATTTCGACAGCGTGCGGCTGACCGTCTCGAGCGTCATGCCGAGATAGCTGCCGATGTCCTCACGCGTCATCCGCAGGTTGAATTCGTTCGGCGAATAGCCGCGCTTCATGTAACGCGACGACACGTCGAGCAGGAACGCCGCGACGCGCTCCTCGGCGTTCAGCGAGCCGAGCACCATCGTCTGCGACGTCTCGCGGACGATCTGCTCGCTCATCAGCTTGTGCATCCGCAACTGCATCGTGCCCGCTTCCGAGCACAGCGTTTTCAGCGCGCTGTACGGAATCACGCAGACCGAGCTGTCTTCGAGCGCGACCGCGGTGCGCGGATGCGCGTCGTCGCAGATGCCGTCGAGGCCGAGCGCCTCGCCCGCGAGATGCAGGCCGGTGACCTGCTCGCGGCCGTCGTGGCGCGTCGCGATGGTCTTCAGCGATCCTGAGCGCACCGCGTACAGGCTGTCGAACGTGTCGCCCTCGCGGAACAGCGTTTCGCCGCGGCGGACCGGGCGGGCGGTGCAGATCACGGATTCGAGGCGCGCGAGCGCCTCCGGCGCGAGCCCCTGAGGCATGCAGAGATGACGCATCGCGCACGTCGAGCAGTGCGCGGCCTGACGCGGCGCCCACGTGCTGGAGGCATGGACGGGAGCCGCGGCGGCGGCAGGTCGGGCGACGGGCGTAAGCATGATGGATGGCTCTGAGGTTGAATCGGTAAAGCCATTGTCCCATCGTGGACTAAGCCTGTTTAGCGACAAAACGCCGCGACTCCCCGTGCGATTTCCTTGTTCGGCCGCAACGCGCGGTTGCGGCGAAACATCGCAGCCATTGCGTTTGGTCAGCTTTCCCGATCTTCCGGGTGCGCGGCGGCCGGGATCAACAGCACGGGCAGCGCCGAATGGCGCACGCACTGTTCGGCGACGCTGCCGAGCACGAGCCGTTTGAAACCGCGCCGGCCGTGCGTGCCGAGCACGAGCAGATCCGCGCCGAACGCTTTCGCGCCTTCGACGATGAGCGACGGCACGTCGGCGAGCGACGTCGCCTCGCCGACCTTCAGCGCGCCTCGCACGCCGGCCGCCTGCATTTTCTCCGCGAATTCCTTCGCGAGCTCGTTGCCCTGCTGGAGGAGCTGCGTGCGCAGGATCGACGGATCGTAGCCGGGCACGTTGTAATAGATCGCGGCGTTTTCCACGACGTAGAAGGGCTGCAGTTCCGCGCCGCTCGTCCTGGCGATGTCGAGCGCCGCGTCGAATGCGTGGCGTGCCGTTTCGCTGCCGTCGACTGCGACAAGAATGCGCTGATACATGATGTCTCCGTGGTGCAGTTGAGAAAAGATCGGCCGTTCGGCCGGTCGAGTTTGACGACGTCTTTTTACAAAGTAAACGATTACTGACCGAGGTGCGGCGAACTGACGCGGCGGAGTAAACGCGGCGCCGCATTTTTCCGGATTCGATCCGGCGCCGTCGATTTTTCGCGCGCGACCGGCATGCCGGCTGGGTCGATCGACGCCGCGCGCCGCGATGCCGTAATAGACTTGACCAGCTTGCCTACCGGCCGGCGCGGGCCGGCGCTGGTTCGAAGCACATCGGGCGGGGGCGCCCGCTGCGCTCCGCGGGTCCGTTTCGCTCGACCGGAGAAGGAGGAGACATATGCCGTATGTTGCGCTCGAGGTGCTGACCGAGGACGCCAACCGGTATTCGCTGCCGGACCTGATCGGCGTTGGCGGCGCTTCGCCCGATGTGCCGCACGTCTGCGAAATGCTGTTCGCAGACGTGCAATGGCCGACGATCCAGGCCTATCTCGATCGGCAGGAGCTGCCTTACAAGTTTGCGATGCCGAGTACGGGGCGCAGGGTGGGACGGAACAACCCGTGTTGGTGAGCGTGACCGCTTTTTCGAAAGCGATGATCGCCAAACGCGCGCGGGGCCGCGATCCGTTGCCGGCGCTCGTGTCGCGCGGCGGTTCGAACGCATCGAGACGTCGATCCTCAAGGGCCTGCCGCATCCTCTTCTCATCGCGACAAAGAAGCGAGCCGACACATCGCACTGTTGCTTGCCACGGGCGTTCGCGTGCACGTCCGTTCGCCGGTCGTTCGCCAGTCGGCCGAGCAGCGCGCCGCCTCGTCTGGCACGATAATGCGATTCACGTGTGCCGGATCGGCGCGGCGCATCGAGCCGCCCGATCGTCCTGAACGTCCTGAATCGTCGGCCGGCGGCTCCCGCAGCGGCCCGCGCGCGCCGCCCGCGGCAAACTTTCCAATCCGGAGGAAGCATGCAGATCACTGGGGAGATGTTGATTGGCTCGGCCGCGGTGCGCGGCACCGAAGGCACGATGCGCGCTTGCGATCCGGCGCGAGGTATCGAGCTCGAGCCGGCGTTCGGCGCGGGCGGCGCGGGCGATGTCGACCGCGCGTGCCGCCTCGCGAACGCCGCGTTCGATTCGTTTCGCCAGACGCCGCTCGAGACGCGCGCGCGTTTTCTCGAGGCGGTGGCCGAGCGCATCGTAGGGCTTGGCGATCGATTGATCGAGCGCGCGCACGCGGAATCGGCGTTGCCCGTCACCCGCCTCGAAGGCGAGCGTGCGCGCACGGTCGGCCAGCTCAGGCTGTTCGCGTCGGTCGTGCGCGACGGCCGCTGGCTGAATGCGACGCTCGATTCCGCACTACCCGAGCGCAAGCCGATCCCGCGCGCCGATCTGCGCTTGCAGAAAATTCCGGTCGGCCCCGTCGCGGTGTTCGGCGCGAGCAACTTTCCACTCGCGTTCTCGGTGGCGGGCGGCGATACCGCGTCGGCGTTCGCGGCCGGCTGCCCGGTCGTCGCGAAGGCGCATCCCGCGCATCTCGGCACGTCGGAACTCGTCGGACGCGCGATCCGGCAGGCGGTTGCCGATTGCGGACTGCACGAAGGCGTGTTCTCGCTCGTCGTCGGCGCAGGCAACGCGATCGGCGAGGCGCTTGTCGCGCATCCGGCGATCCAGGCGGTCGGCTTCACCGGCTCGCGCGCGGGCGGCATCGCGCTGATGGGCGTCGCCGCGCGGCGGCGCGAGCCGATTCCGGTCTTCGCGGAAATGAGCAGCATCAATCCGTTCTTCGTGTTGCCAGGCGCGTTGCGCGCGCGCGGCGCGAAGATCGCGCAAGGCTTCGTCGAATCGTTGACGCTCGGCGTCGGGCAGTTCTGCACGAACCCGGGGCTCGTCGTCGCGCTCGAAGGGCCCGACCTGAAGGCGTTCGTCGATGCGGCCGCGCAGGCGCTCGCGCAAAAGGGCGCGCAGACGATGCTGACGTCGGGCATCGCGTCGTCGTACGAGAGCGCGGTCGCGGCGCGTCGTGCGGCGGCCGGCGTCAGCGAGGTCGCGCAAGGCGCGCGCAGCGACGCGCGGAACGCCGCGTTGCCCACGCTTTTCACGACGACGCAGACGCAATTCGTCCAGGACCCGCAGCTCGAAGCCGAGATCTTCGGGCCGACGTCGCTCGTCGTCGCGTGCCGCGACATCGGCGAGATGATCGCGCTTGCCGAGCACGTCGAAGGGCAACTGAGCGCGACGCTGCATCTCGAAGACGACGATGTCGATCTGGCGCGCAAACTGCTGCCGACGCTCGAGCGCCGCGCGGGCCGCATCGTCGCGAACGGCTATCCGACGGGCGTCGAGGTCGCGCACGCGATGGTGCACGGCGGGCCGTTTCCGGCGACGTCGGATTCGCGCAGCACGTCGGTCGGCGCGCTGGCGATCGAGCGCTTCCTGCGGCCCGTCTGCTATCAGGACCTGCCCGCGGCGCTGCTGCCCGACGCGCTCGCCGACGCGAATCCGCTCGGCCTCTGGCGCCTGCGCGACGGCCGGCTCGGCCAGGCGTGAGCGCGATGAACGAGATCGGCTCGCGACGTTATCCCGACCCCGCGGTGCGCGTGCTCGATCCGCGCTTCGGCGCGCTGCGGCTGGCGTCGGCATCCGTTGAATGTCTGTTTCAAGGTGCGCGCTGGTCCGAAGGGCCGGTGTGGTTCGGCGACGGCCGCTATTTGCTGTGGAGCGACATTCCGAACAATCGGATGCTGCGTTGGGACGAGCAGAGCGGCATGGTCGGCGTGTTTCGCCAGCCGTCGAATAACGCGAACGGCAACACGCGCGATCGCACAGGGCGGCTCGTCACATGCGAGCACCTGACGCGCCGCGTCACGCGCACCGAATACGACGGATCGATCACCGTGCTCGCCGAGCGTTGCGCGGGCAAGCGCTTCAATTCGCCGAACGACGTGATCGTGAAGTCCGACGGCTCGATCTGGTTCAGCGATCCGGATTTCGGCATCCAGAGCTTTTACGAAGGCGAGAAGCAGGAGTCCGAAGTGCCGGAGCGCGTCTATCGGATCGACCCGCATACGGGCGCGGCCGAAGTCGCCGTTGACGGCGTGCTCGGGCCGAACGGTCTCGCGTTTTCGCCGGACGAATCGGTGCTCTATGTCGTCGAATCGAAGGGGCGGCCGCGCACGATCCGGGCGTACGACGTCGCGGCCGACGGCAAGACGCTACGCAACGAACGCGTGCTGATCGACGCGGGGCAGGGCACGCCGGATGGCTTTCGAATCGACGTGAACGGCAACTTGTGGTGCGGCTGGGGAATGGGCACCGACGAGCTCGACGGCGTGCGCGTATTCACGCCCGAAGGCGTTGCGCTCGGGCACATCGCGCTGCCCGAGCGTTGCGCGAACGTCTGCTTCGGCGGGCGGCACAGGAACCGGCTGTTCATGGCGGCGAGTCATGGCTTGTATTCGCTGTACGTGAACGTGCAAGGGGTGTCGGGCGGGTGAGCGCGAGTGCGTATCGACGTCGACGGATATCGACGTTGGTACCGGTACCGATTTCGCATGCGGCGTGAGGACCGATGGCGTTGCATCGATGCCGCGGCGAGCCGCGCGACGATCGCGCGGCTTGCGTATTCAAACGCCCGAATCAAACGCTTGGCCGGGTCAGACACGTAGGCGCACGAACGTCTTGATGGGCGACTGCAAACGCGGCCGAGCTGCCGTGCGGAGACTGTGCGGCGATAACGATCGCTCGCGGCACGAACCGCCGCCGCGTCGGTACGCGCGTGCCGACGACGTCAAGCCGCCATCACATCGGCATCGACATCGGCTTCAACGCGAAACCGGCGCGAGCTCGACGATGCGCCCCGGCCGGCGCGGCGGATGATAAGACGACGGGAACTCGTCGTCCGCGCGCGCATCGCGTGACGCGGCGGCGTCGAACCCTTTGTCGACGACCGTGTAGCCCGCCCGCAGCGCGAACTGCGGACGATTGCCGCCGGGCCGGCTGTCGAAGCCGGCGAAGCCGTCGGGCGTCTCGGGCATCGCATTGTCGAGCGACGCGTTGCTCGTCGTGATCTGGTCAGGAGAAATCGGCCCGCCGCTCGCGATGCGGGCGGCTTCGCGGTTCTTGCCATCGGTGTCGACGGTGCTGTCGTGCGTCGCGTCGTTGTACAGCTCGGCGCTGCGCGGATGCGCGCGGCCGCCATCGGCGGGCGTCTTGCGTTCGAACGGATTCATCGCTGTCATCCCGGCGGCGCGACGCCCGGACCTTCGAAGAGCCGTTCCGGGCAACACGGAAAAGGATGCGCGTGCGAGCGCCGCTGCCGCACCGCGCGTCGCGCTTTCCAAATAATTATTTCAGCTAGAAGACGCGTTTCCTACAGAGTATGATTCTTTTCCGACAAGCGGTGCGCGACATTCGGCGCACCCGCTTCCACCCGCATCGGGCGCCGCGGCATCCTTAACGGACGGGTAGCGAAGAAGAAGGTAAAGGGGACTTAAGGTGGGCGGACTTATGCACTCTACGACTACTGCATTCACGCATCGCGGGTATCTGTTGAACTGCGCGCCGGCGCGCGCGAGCGACGGCTCCTTCCAGCCCTACGTCGTCATCTCGCGATCGAGCGACGGCGAACTGGTTGCGAATCGCTTCTTTCCCTCCGATCTGCATTTCAACGACGAAGACGCGGCGATCGCGCATGCGCGCGATTGGGCCGTCCGATGGATCGACGCGAGCAGTCTCACCATTTAGGACGGCGCGGCGACGCGCACTCCGCTGACACGGCAAAAACGCGGTAATCTTGCGGAACCCGTCACTTTTATCAGGCGGCCGTATGCGCAAGCGCGGCCGTGCGTTTTTGCCTATGTCGAAATCCGCCCGAAACTGGGGCCTCGAACAGATCGTCGCCGACCTGCGTGAATCGCGCGAGAAGCTGCACCGCACGCGCCATCCGCGAGGCATTCGCGAGTTGCCGTCGCGCGATGCGATCTGCACGATCGTGTCGGGCTTGCGCGCGTCGATGTTCCCGACGCATTACGGCGCGCCCGATCTGACCGACGAGACCGTCGACTACTACGTCGGCCATACGCTCGAAAGCACGCTGCGCCTGCTCGCCGAGCAGATTCGCCGCGCGCTGCGGTTCCTGCCCGAGCACGCGGAGACGCCGCTTGCCGTGCTCGACGAACGCGCGTTCGAGATCGCGCGCGAGTTCGGCACGCAGTTGCCCCGCATCCGCGCGCTTCTCGTCAGCGACATCCAGGCCGCATACACCGGCGATCCGGCCGCGCAGCACATCACCGAAATCCTGCTCTGCTATCCGGGCGTGCTCGCGATGATGCACCACCGGCTTGCCCATGCGCTGTATCGGCTCGGCGTGCCGCTGCTCGCGCGCTTCATCAACGAGATCGCGCACTCGGCGACGGGCATCGACATCCATCCGGGCGCGCAAATCGGCTCGAGCTTCTTCATCGACCACGGCACGGGCGTCGTGATTGGCGAGACCGCGATCATCGGCGAGCGCGTGCGCGTCTATCAGGCGGTCACGCTCGGCGCGAAGAGCTTTCCCGCCGACGGCGACGGGATGCTCGTCAAGGGCAACGCGCGGCATCCGGTCGTCGAGGACGATGTGGTCATCTATGCGGGCGCGACGATCCTCGGCCGCGTGACGATCGGCAAGGGCTCGGTGATCGGCGGCAACGTGTGGCTCACGCACAGCGTGCCGCCCGGCAGCAGCGTCGCGCAGGGGAAGATTCGCGAGAGCGACAAGGATCAGGCCGAGAAGGACTGAGCGGGCGGCGCGGTTGCCGCTTGCCGCCGTCGCACCGAATCAATGCTTGCCGGCCGGCGACCGGTGCTTGTACAGCACGTCCTGATCGACGCGGATCAGATTCTGTCCCGCGTCGACGACGAAATCGGCGCCGTTGTACGCAGGCCCCGTCAACAGCAGGATCGCGTCCGCGACGTCGTTCGGTCCGGCGATCCGCGCAAGCGGCGTCGATGCGCGGCTCGCGTGCTCGAAATCGGCGGGCGTCTGATCGTCGCTCGGCAGCATCAATCCAGGAAACACCGCGTTCACGCGCAGCACCGGGCTCGCCGACAGCGCGAGCATCTGCGTGAGATTGCCGAGCGCCGCTTTCGCGACCGTGTAGCTGAAGTGGTCGCGATGGAAGTTTTCCTTGATCTTCTGATCGACGACGTTGATCACGACGCCCTGCGCGAGCGCCGCCTTCGCACGCTCGTAGTACGCGCGCGTCAGCAGGACCGGTGCGCGGCAGTTGATCGCCCACGCGTTGTCGAATGCGGCGAGATCGAAGCTCGGCAGATGGTCCTGCCAGAACACGGACGCGTTGTTCACGAGCACGTCGAGACGGCCGAAGCGCGCGTAGACCGCATCGACGAGCTGCGTGATCGCCTCCGCGTGCGCGAGGTCCGCCTGCAGCGCGACGGCTTCGCCGCCCGACGATTCGATCTCGCGCACGACCGCCTGCGCGGCGTCGGCCGAGCGGTCGTAGTGCACCGCTACGCGATAGCCGCGCGCGGCGAAGCGCAACGCGAACGCCCGGCCCGCGCGCCGCGCGGCGCCCGTCACGAGCACGACGGGCGGGGTGGCTGGTTTCATGCTCGGCTGCATTTACGTATTCGTCAGGTTGACCGAGGAAGGGTTCGCGACGATCGACAGGAATTCGCGGCGCGTCGTCGGATCGGAGCGGAACGTGCCGAGCATCCGCGACGTCACCATCTCGACGCCGGGCTTGTGGATGCCGCGCGTCGAGATGCACTGGTGCGCGGCCTCGAGAATCACGCCGACGCCTTTCGGCTGCAGCACATCGAACAGCGTGTCGGCGATCTGCACCGTCATCTTTTCCTGGATCTGCAGGCGCTTCGCGAACGCATCGACGAGACGCGCGAGCTTCGAGATGCCGACGACGCGATGATTCGGCAGATACGCGACGTGCGCGCGGCCGATGATCGGCACCATATGATGCTCGCAATAGCTTTCGAAGCGGATATCCTTCAGCACGATCATCTCGTCGTAGCCGTCGACCTCGCTGAACGTGCGCGCAAGAATGTCGCGCGGCTCGAGCGCGTAGCCGACGAAGAATTCTTCGTATGCGCGGACGACGCGCGCCGGCGTGTCGACGAGACCTTCGCGTTCCGGATCGTCGCCCGCCCAGCGCAGCAGCACGCGAACGGCCGCTTCGGCTTCGTCGCGGCTCGGCCGGTTCGCCGGCGCGCTCGTGCGGGCCGCCTCACGGGCGGCCCGCTTGCCTGCCGCCTTGCTCGCGGTCTTTCCTTTAGCCATATGCTCTGAACTCCATGAAGACCGCTGATGCTGCGGCCGGTCGATCATTGTTTCATGCTTTCGCTGCGAGCGTGCGCTGCGGTTCGCGTTTGCAAACGACGGGCGAGCGTAGCCGCACGCGCCGCTTGCGGTTGCCGCTCGCCGTCACTTCGGCCATTCGTCGAGCGCATCGTTGAACAGCCCGGCGACGACGCCGCGCAGCCATGCGATGCTCGGATCGTTGTGGAACTTGCGATGCCAATGCTGCTTCAGGTCGAAGCGCGGCAACGGCAGCGGCGGCTCGACGAGCGTGATCGATGCGTGCTCGGTTGCATACGCATAGCCGATCGCGTGCGGGACGGTCGCGATCAGATCGGTGCGGCTCAGGATGAACGGCAGGCTCATGAAATGCGGCGTCTCGAGCACCGCCCGGCGCGCGAGCCGCCGCTTCGCCAGATACTGCTCGAGCACTTCCTGGCTGCGGCCTTCCGCGCGCACGACCGCGTGGCCGCACGCGAGGAACCGCTCGAGCGTGAGCGGCCGCTCGGCGAGCGGGTGGCCGCGCCGCAGCAGGCAGATGAAGCGGTGCGTGAAGAGCCGCTGCTGAAAGAAGTTCGTGCCGCCGAGATCCGGAAAGTAGCCGACCGCGAGATCGATGCCGCCGTCCTCGAGCGCGTGCGCGACTTGCGCGTGCGACAGCGATGCCGAGCGCAGGTTCGCGTGCGGCGCGCGTTCCGCGAACGCCTGCAGCAGCCTCGGCAGGAACACGATCTCGCCGACGTCGGACAACGCGATCGAGAACGTGCGCGCGCTCTTCGCCGGATCGAAGTCGTGCGGCGCGCCGAGGCCGCGCTCGATGCTCGCGAGCGCGTCGCGCGCGGCCGGAATCAGTGCGAGCGCGCGAGGCGTCGGCTCCATGCCGCGCGAGGTCCGCACGAACAGCGGATCGCCGAAGTGCTCGCGCAGCCGCCCGAGCGCGGCGCTCACGCGCGGCTGGCTCACGCCTAGCAACTCGCCCGCGCGGCTCACGTTGCGCGTCTCGTTGAGCGCGACCAGATAAGGAATCAGGTTCAGATCGAGATCAGGCATCGCATCACTACTATTGAATATCCATATAGAACTTATCTCCTAAATTGCATTGCTGAATAGTCGGGATAGCGCTGACAATCTGTTCGCTATTCGAATCAATGTTCATATTGCATGCGACCGGAGTGCGAAGCGCGGGGCCGGAGTCAGTGCGGACAGAAGCATCGACTCCGGCCGACATAAGCGCCAAAGCGCCAACGCCGATCGACACAGGAGACGAACAATGCGCGCGCAAGTCGCGATCATCGGCGCCGGCCCGTCCGGCCTGCTGCTTTCCCATCTGCTCCGTCTGCAAGGCATCGACGCCGTCGTGCTCGAAGCGCGCTCGCGCGAATACTGCGAGAACCGGATTCGCGCCGGCGTGCTCGAGCAGGGCACCGTCGACACGCTGAACGAAGCGGGCCTGGGCGCGCGGATGCGGCGCGAGGGGCTCGTTCATCGCGGCATCGAACTGCTGTTCGACGGCCGCCGCCACCGGATCGACTTCGGTGTGTTGACGCCCGGCAGAGCGATCACCGTGTACAGCCAGCACGAAGTCGTGCGCGACCTGATCGCGGCCGCGCTCGAAAACGGCCAGCCGATCCATTTCGACGTGCGCGACGTCGCGCTGCACGGCGTCGCAACCGATCGGCCTTCGGTGACGTTCACGCACGCGGACGGCCGCACCGACCGGATCGATTGCGACTACATCGCCGGCTGCGACGGCTTTCACGGCGTCGCGCGCCAGACGATCCCGGCCGAACGGCTGCGCACGTTCGAGCGCGTGTATCCGTACGCGTGGCTCGGCATCCTTGCCGATGCGGCGCCGTCGCTCGACGAGCTCGTCTATGCGCACCACGCGCGCGGCTTCGCGCTGTTCTCGATGCGCTCGCCGACCGTCACTCGACTGTACCTGCAATGCCGGCCCGACGAGAACCTGGCCGAATGGCCGGATGCGCGGATCTGGGAAGAGCTGCGCACGCGTTTCGAAAACGAAGGCGGCTGGACGCCGAACGAAGGCCGCATCACGCAGAAGAGCGTGACGCCGATGCGCAGCTTCGTGTCGGAGACGATGCAGTACGGCCGGCTGTTTCTCGCGGGCGATGCCGCGCACATCGTGCCGCCGACGGGCGCGAAGGGGATGAATCTCGCGGTCGCCGACGTTCGGGCGCTCTCGCGCGCGCTGGGCACGCGCTACCGCGACGGGCAAGACGATCTGCTCGATGCCTACTCGTCAACCTGTCTGGAACGGATATGGCGCGCCGAGCATTTTTCGTATTGGATGACGAATATGCTGCATCCGTCGGTCGACGATTCGCCGTTCGTCAATCGGCTGAAGCGCGCCGAGCTCAAGTACGTGACGCGTTCGCGCGCGGCCGCGCAGTCTCTCGCGGAGAACTACGTCGGCTTGCCGTTCGACGATGCGGCGGGCATCGCGTCATCGTTCGACGAGGTCGCCGCAGCGTGAGCGTGTCGCGCCGCAACCGCGGACACGGGGCCGGCTGGCGTTGCCTTGACAATCGTGCGCACGCGCCTCTATGATCGGCAAACCGTTCGCTAATCGAATCTGAGTTCGTAATTAGAACAAATCGGATCGTCTGGCGAAGCGCGCAGTTTCTCGCGCGAACGCGTGCCGCGACGGGCGCGTGCGCGCGGATTCGCATAGGAAGAGACATGGTCAACAAGATTTTCGATTCCCTCCAGTCGGCGGTGGCCGATGTCCACGACGGCGCGACGATCATGATCGGCGGCTTCGGCACGGCCGGGATGCCCGCCGAACTGATCGACGCGCTGATCGCGCAGGGCGCGCGCGACCTGACGATCGTCAACAACAACGCCGGCAACGGCGAGACGGGCCTCGCCGCGCTGCTGAAGGCGAAGCGCGTGCGCAGGATCATCTGTTCGTTCCCGCGTCAGGCCGATTCGCAGGTGTTCGACGCGCTGTATCGCGCGGGCGAAATCGAGCTCGAGCTGGTGCCGCAAGGCAATCTCGCCGAGCGGATTCGCGCGGCGGGCGCCGGCATCGGCGGCTTCTTCTCGCCGACGGGCTACGGCACGAAGCTCGCCGAAGGCAAGGAAACGCGCGTGATCGACGGCAAGCACTACGTGTTCGAGACGCCGATCCACGCGGATTTCGCGCTCGTGAAGGCGCACCAGGGCGACCGCTGGGGCAACCTCGTCTATCGAAAGACCGCGCGCAACTTCGGGCCGGTGATGGCGATGGCCGCGAAGACGTCGATCGTGCAGGTGTCGGAAGTCGTGCCGCTCGGCGCGCTGAATCCCGAGCACATCGTGACGCCCGGCATCTTCGTGCAGCGCATCGTCGAAGTGCCGCAGGCCGCGCATGCGGCCGAGCTGGCCGCCGAGCGCGCCGCCTGAATCCCCGAGGAGAACACGATGAAACGACTGACCCGCGACGACATGGCGAAGCGCGTCGCGCAAGACATTCCCGAAGGCGCATACGTGAACCTCGGCATCGGCGTGCCGACGCTCGTCGCGAACCATCTCGATCCGAGCAAGGAAATCTTCCTGCACAGCGAGAACGGCCTGCTCGGCATGGGCCCCGCCCCCGCGCCGGGTGAAGAGGACGACGAGCTGATCAACGCCGGCAAGCAGCACGTGACGCTGCTCACGGGCGGCGCGTACTTCCATCACGCGGATTCGTTCGCGATGATGCGCGGCGGCCATCTCGACTATTGCGTGCTCGGCGCATTCCAGGTGTCCGCGCAAGGCGACCTCGCGAACTGGCACACGGGCGCGCCCGACGCGATTCCCGCGGTGGGCGGCGCGATGGATCTCGCGATCGGCGCGAAGCAGGTGTTCGTGATGATGGAGCACCTGACGAAGCAGGGCGAGAGCAAGATCGTCGCCGAATGCTCGTACCCGGTGACGGGCGTGCGCTGCGTCGACCGCATCTACACCGATCTCGCGGTGCTCGACGTGACGCGCGACGGCCTCGCCGTGCGCGAGATTTTCGCCGACCTCTCGTTCGACGCGCTGCAGAAGCTCACGGGCGTGCCGCTCGTCGACGCGACGCAGAAGGCTGCGGCGTGATGTGGCGCGGCGCCGCTCGCTTCGCTCGGCGGCCCGGCGCGATTGGCGCGGATTGGCCGCGATTGGCTGAACGGCCGATCGCGCAACGTCCGGCGCTTCGGTGGACAATAAGCGCAATTCGTTTTTTTCGATCGACTCCATGCTCGAAGACAGTGCCCGCCTGACCGCTCTCGTTTGCGGAAGCGAACCGCTCAACCGGATCTGGTCGCCGCATGCGACGTTGCAACGGATGCTCGACGTTGAAGCGGCGCTCGCGCGCGCGCTCGCCGCGAACGGCGTGATTCCGGCGAGCGCGGTGCAGCCGATCGAGGCCGCATGCACGGCCGGCGCACTCGACGCGCAAGCGCTGATGCGCGAAGCGGCGTTCGGCGGCAACCTCGCGATTCCGCTCGTCAGGCAACTGACCGCGCACGTGAAGGCGCGCGACGTCGAAGCGGCGAAGTACGTGCACTGGGGCGCGACGAGCCAGGACATCATCGATACGGCGACCGTGCTGCAACTTCGCGACACGTTCGACTGGCTCGATCCGCTGCTGCGCGACACGTGCGCGACGCTTGCGGCGCTCGCGGCCGCGCACCGCGCGACGCCGATGATCGGCCGCACGTGGTTGCAGCAGGCGCTGCCGATCACGCTCGGATTGAAGTTCGCGCAATGGCTCGACGCGCTGCTCCGTCATCGCGAGCGTGTCGCAGCATTGCGCGAGCGCGCGCTCGCGTTGCAGTTCGGCGGCGCGGCGGGCACGCTCGCGAGCCTGCGCGACGCGGCGTCCGCGGTGGCGCGCGCGCTCGCGGACGATCTGCAGCTCGCGCTGCCGGCCGTGCCGTGGCACACGCAGCGCGACCGGATCGCCGAGACCGCCGCTTGCTTCGGGATGCTGATCGGCACGCTCGGCAAGATCGCGCGAGACATTTCGCTGTCGATGCAGACGGAGATCGGCGAACTCGCGGAGCCTGCCGCGGCGGGCAAGGGCGGCTCGTCGACGATGCCGCACAAGCGCAATCCGGTCGGCTGCGCGGCCGTGCTGACCGCGGCCGTGCGCGCGCCGGGGCTCGTGTCGACCGTGCTCGCCGGCATGGTTCAGGAGCACGAGCGCGCGCTCGGCGGCTGGCAAGCCGAGTGGGATGCGCTGCCCGAACTCGCGCGGCTCGCGGGCGGCGCGCTCGCGCAGATCGCGCAGATCGTCGATGGCCTCACTGTCGACGTCGCGCGTTTGGCCGAAAATCTCGACGCGACGCACGGCCTCGTGCTCGGCGAGGCGGTGATGCTCGCGCTCGGCGAGAAGATCGGCCGGCTCGACGCGCATCATCTCGTCGAGCGCGCATCGAAGGAAGCCGTGCGCAGCGGCCGCTCACTGCACGACGTGCTGGCCGCGGACCCTGACGTCGCCGCGCACCTCGCGCCGGATGCGCTGCGGCAGTTGCTCGACCCCGCTCATTACGTCGGCGAGGCGCACGCCTATGTCGACGCCGTGCTCGCGCTCCACGCGAGCCGCCATTAAGGAGGGATTCCCATGCCTTTCGCTTCAGTCGATGGAGTGCGACTGCATTACCGGATCGATCGCGCGGCGCGCGCCGACGCGCCGTGGCTCGTGTTCTCGAACTCGCTCGGCGCGGACCTGTCGATGTGGGCACCGCAGATCGGCCCGCTGACCGCGCACTTCAATCTGCTGCGCTACGACACGCGCGGTCACGGCCATTCGGACGCGCCGGCGGGCTCGTACACGATCGCGCAACTGGCGGGCGACGTGATCGGCCTCCTCGATCACGTCGGAATCGCACGCGCGCATTTCTGCGGTATCTCGATGGGCGGCCTGACGGGCGCGGCGCTCGCCGCGCGCCATGCGGGGCGCATCGATCGCGTGGTGCTGTCGAACACGTCGGCCAGAATCGGCTCGCCGGAAATATGGGGGCCGCGCGCGCAGAAGGCGCGCACCGAAGGGATGGCGGCGCTCGCCGACGCGGTGCTGCCGCGCTGGTTCACGGCCGCATTCTTCGAGCATGAGCCGCGCCTCATCGACGTGATCCGCGATACGTTCAATCACACGGACAAGGACGGCTACGCGGCGAACTGCGACGCGCTGAATGCCGCCGATCTGCGCGATGAAGTAAAGGGCATCGCGGTGCCGACGCTCGTCGTGACGGGCGCGCACGACCTTTCGACGCCGCCGGACCAGGGGCGCGCGCTCGCCGCGTCGGTCGCGGGCGCGAAGCATGTCGAATTCGACTGCGCGCACATCTCGAACATCGAATGTGCGGGCGGCTTCAATCGCACGCTGATCGATTTCCTGACGGCCTGACGCGAGCGCATCGAGATGAACGACGATCAACGTTACGAAGCGGGCATGAACGTGCGCCGCGCGGTGCTCGGCGATGCGCACGTCGACCGCTCGCTCGCGAACCGCACCGAGCTGACCGACGAATTCCAGAATCTGATCACGCGCTATGCGTGGGGTGAGATCTGGACGCGCGACGGCCTGCCGCGCCACACGCGCAGCCTGCTGACGATCGCGATGATGGTCGCGCTCAACCGCGGCGAGGAACTTGCGCTGCATCTGCGGGCAGCGAAGAACAACGGCGTGACGCGCGACGAGATCAAGGAAGTGCTGCTGCAGACCGCGATCTACTGCGGCGTGCCCGCGGCGAATTCTGCATTCCACCTCGCGCAGCGCATCTTCGGCGAAGAAGACAGCGCAGCCTGACCTCGCTCGATACGAACGACCCGAGAAGCACGAGAAGCACGAGAAGCACGCAACACGAAGCGACACACCGCACGGACGGCGCGCCGAACAACGGCCGCCGCCCGTGCGTGACGACACGCGCCGGCATCGTATCGGCGCAGGACGCGAACGCGTCGACGATAACCCCAACGGAGACAGCAATGACCGACCTCGCGCGCCAGCTCGATGTGCAGCAGTTCATCGACGAACGGCGCTTTTCGCCTTATCAGTGGCTGATTTTGATCCTGTGTTTTCTGATCGTCGCGGCGGACGGCTTCGATACCGCTGCGATCGGCTTCGTTGCGCCTGCGCTCGGCCAGGAATGGCACGCGACGAAAGCCGCGCTCGGGCCGGTGATGAGCGCGGCGCTCGTCGGCCTCGCGCTCGGCGCGCTGACGGCAGGCCCGCTCGCCGACAGGATCGGCCGCAAGCGCGTGCTGGTGGGCTCGGTCGTGCTGTTCGGACTCTTCAGCATCGGCTGCGCTTTCACGCAGTCGGTGACGGAACTCGCGGTGCTGCGGTTGTTGACGGGGCTCGGCCTTGGCGCCGCGATGCCGAACGCGACGACGCTGATGGCCGAGTACGCGCCGCACGCGAAACGCTCGTTCCTCGTCAACACGATGTTCTGCGGCTTCACGCTCGGCTCGTCGGCGGGCGGCCTCGTCGCCGCTGCGCTGATTCCCGATCACGGATGGCGCAGCGTCTTTATCGTCGGCGGCGTCGCGCCGCTCGTGCTCGGCGCATTGCTGGTCGCGCTACCCGAGTCGATCCGTTTCATGGTGCTGCGCGGCGCGCCGCACGAGCGGATCGCGGCGGTGCTGCGGAGGATCGCGCCCGATGCGCCGTTCGACGGCGTGCGCTTCGTGCTGTCCGACGACCACGGCGAGCAGCGGCGCTCGGGTGCGGCCGTCGTGTTGTCGCCGCGCTATCGCGCCGGCACCGCGATGCTGTGGCTCACTTACTTCATGGGGCTGCTCGTCTACTACCTGATGACGAGCTGGCTGCCGACGCTGATTCGCGACACGGGCTTCACGGTGCGCGATGCGGCGCTCGTCACCGCGCTGTTCCCGCTCGGCGGCGGCATCGGCGCGATCGCGTGCGGCTGGCTGATGGACCGCTTCGAGCCGCATCGAGTGATTGCGGTCACGTATGCGCTGACGGCGTTGTTCGTGTGGATGATCGGATTGCAGGCCGGGCACCTCGCGCTGCTCGCGGCTGTCGTGTTCGTCGCGGGCGTTTGCATGAATGGTGCGCAATCGTCGCTGCCGGCGCTCGCGGCGGCGTTCTATCCGACGAGCGGGCGCGCGACGGGCGTCGCGTGGATGCTCGGCGTCGGGCGCTTTGGCGGAATTCTGGGAGCGTTTTCGGGAGGCTTGCTGCTGCAGGCGCAACTCGGATTCGACACGATTTTTTCGATGCTCGCGGTGCCGGCGCTGATTGCGGCGGGTGCGCTGATGGTCAAGCGCGCGGCTGTGCTGCGCGACGGGGAGCCGAGCGCGCCAACGCGAGCGGCGTGATTGGCATGATGGGGGCGAGCCATTGCGACGATCGACGGGGCGACGCGTTCGCGCCCCGTCATTCCTCGGCGTCGTGGACCTTCGCGAAGTGGCGCAGATACGCGCGCAATGCGGCTTCTCGGCCGCGGTGATCGGCAGGCGTCGACGCGCCCATCTCCTCCTCGTCGCCGAACAGCGCGGACGGTGCGCCGTAAGTGCCCACTTCGGCACGCTCGCGCAGCACGCGAATCAGATGTGCGCGATGGCGGTACTCGGCAACCCAATGCAGGCCTTCGATCCGATCGCCTGCTTTCAGCAGTGGCTTCATCTGCGTTCTCCCGGCCGGGACGGGTCCGCGATGCGGCGAACCGATGTCCGGAAGGAAAGCGTACGCTTTACCGGATCGGATCACAACGGGGCGAAGCGTTTCAGTGGCCGGCGACCTTCGCGAACAGCGGATAAAGCGACAGAACGAGCAACGCGGCCATCGTGATATTGAACGCGCGCAGCCATCGCGGATTGGACAGAAAACCGCGCAGCCCCTGACCGAACGCCGCCCAGACACTGATGCACGGCAGGCCGACGAAGACGAACACGAGCGCCATCCAGACGGCGTTGCGGCCGTAGTCGGCGGAGAGCTGGATCGTCGTTGCGGCGGTCAGCACCATCATCCACGCTTTCGGATTGACCCATTGGAATGCGATCGCTTCGACGAACGTCATCGGACGCGATTTGCCGTTGTGAGCGCGCACTTCGCCCGACGTGCCGATGCGCCACGCGAGATACAGCAGATAAACGACGCTTGCGGTTTCGAGCAGCGTGTAAAGAATCGGGATCCGCTTGAACGCTTCGCCGAGGCCGAAGCCGACCGACAGCATCAGGATCGCGACGCCCGAACTGATGCCGAACATGTGCGGCAGCGTGCGACGAAAGCCGAAGTTGACGCCGGACGCGAGCAGCATCGTGTTGTTCGGGCCGGGCGTGATCGAGGTGACGAGCGCGAACAGCATGCCGGCGGGCAGCGCGCTGACGGTGAAATAGTCCATGGTGATGCTCTCTTCGTCTGCGGAATCAATGCAAGGATGACGAAGCGAGTGTAGTGCACTGAATCGGTACAGTACCGATACAGTTTGTGGGATGGTTGCCGGTACGGGATAGGGCGGCGGCGGACGGTTTGGCGGGTTCTTGTCGAGCGTCGGTATTACGTCACACCATGCCGTCCCGGCGATTGCGATCACGGTTCCACGTCGATGCGGCCATAAAGGCCGTCGGCTTCGTCATTGGGTCCGGCGGCGAAGAACAGTGTATCGGTGGGTTGGCTGTTGAGCCCGTTGCCGAATGCGATGCCCCACAGCCCCGGCTCGACGATCGCACTGCCATCGGCGTGCTGCAGGGTCCCAAGTAACATTCCAGAAGCCGCCTCGAACGCGTGGATCATGCCGTCGCCGAAGTTGCCGACCAGAATGGCATTGCCGAAGCGACCAAAATTCGCAGGCGCCCGCGCCATGCCCCACGGCGCGTTCAGCGGCCCGCCGGTGGTGAAGCGCTGAATGAATTGGCCCGACGGGCTGAACACGTCGATCAAGCCGAAGCCTGCGCCAGCAACGTCATCATGCGCTGCCGCGTCCTGCTTCGCGTAAGCGACGAAAAGTTTCGAGCCGATCGCCTGGATTCCGAACGGCGCGAATCCTGCTGGCAACGAGGGGTCTTGAAACGCGCCGGCCGGCGTGACCTTCGTGAAGGTCCGATCGAATACGTCGATCCGGTTATTGTGGAAATCCGTCGCGTACAGGAAATTCGCCCCATTATTGCTGGCCATCGCCAGCCCCTTGTAGACGGCGGCGCCACGGCTGTCGAACACCGTGACCGCCGATGTCGGATTGATTGCGGGCGACCATGCGGCTATGGTCCCGCCCTCTCCCACGAAAATGAAGGCTGCGGGTCCCGACTTGGCGCCCTGGGTCACCATGAAGTCGGTCGTGCCATTGAACACAATGCCGGTCGGATCGGGGTCGCCGCTGGCGCCGGGGGGAATGGTCACAACGAGAGACTGCGGCACGCCGTTGCCATCATAGAGGGTCGCATGCTGCGAGCCGTTATCCGCAACCCATACAAAGCCCTGGGGATTGAAGGCAATGCCCCAAGGATTCTTCAGGTTGACATCCACGTGAGCAGCCGGAAGCGCACCGTCGGAGACCAGGGCGCTGACCTGGTATTGCCTGGCGTGTGTGGAACCGCCGCACGCCACGACGCTCGCCAGCACGATAGCCGCCAATGCAGCGCCGAGCGCCGCATGAACCTGTTTCATGATTGCGCTCCGAACGCGGAAGAGCCGTTAGTAAACGGACAGGCCATCGTGTTTATTCCGACCGCCCCCGATCGCTCACCGTGCGACGCGGGAATCGGAAGGCAGGGAGTAGGCTCTCTTGCGCGCGGTATCGGGTATGGGTACTTTGGGTGCCAACTGCGGTTGCAGTGTGGTCGATCCAGGAATCGGCTTGCAGCAAAGCTCGGCAGCTTTGGCTGCTTTCAACGATCTTCAGATCGAAATGGTGCTGATCGGCACGAACTTACCGAGCATAACTATCAATTTAGGTCGCAGCGGCGACGGTTACGCACGCGCCCGTCGGCGGCGCCGTATCGCTTGTGACGGCTTGGCGAGTGAATGCCCAGGATAGGGGGAAAGCTTGGCAATCCTTGCTGATTCGTCCGTTTGCCGCATGGGCAGAAGACTTGTGACGTCAACCGGATGGATGGCCGAATTGAGCTGGAGCGCTTGCATTTCCGATATCGTTTGCCGACACGCGATGCCGATGCAACCCATGTGGGAACCGTTCATTGAATGTCCTGCCCGGCGTTTCATTGCGGCCGTTCGGCATGATAGGTCACGCCATGTCACGCAAAGCCATCGCGAGCGGCATCATGGCCGGACCGATGGACGCCAGCAGGCGCTCCTTCGATACCCCATCGCGGGACTGAACGGAGATGCCATGCAACTGGGTCGCATAGAAATCGGCCAACGCCTTGATGTCGGTTCCCGGCGCGAGCTGCCCTTGTTCGGTTGCGAGCCGCAGGCGCTCGGCGATCGATTGCGTGCGTGCACGCCGATGTGCCGCCAGCCATTCCACGACACCTTCGTTTTCGGCCGCGCAGTTGGTGGCGGCGGATACCACCATGCAGCCGTGGGGATGGCCGCGCTTGGTATAGGTGGCTATGGCGTCGCGCAGCATCCGTTCGATGGCCGCGCGGACATCGGTTTCCTCGCTGAGGGCGCGGTCGGCGAAACCGCCGTCGCCTTGCTCGTAGAGCGTCACGGCTTCGTGGAACAGCGCCTCCTTGCTGCCAAAGGCGGCATAGATGCGTGCTGACGCGATGCCCATGACTTCGACCAGGTCAGACATCGACGTGCCTTCATAGCCGCGTCGCCAGAACGCGAGCATGGCCCGTTTCAGGGCCATGTCGCGATCAAATTCTCTCGGTCGTCCCGCCATCGCCTCTCTCATCCGTCGATACATCGTTGCGTCGATTTTATCGCGCGTCGTGTTGACATGCGATGTTCCCTCATTCTATTCTTTGTCAATCAACAAACAATTGGAGCTTCGCATGCGTACCCTCAAGGGCCCCAGCCTTCATCTCGCGCAGTTCGCCGACGATGCCACCCCGTTCGACAGCTTGCCGGACATCGCGCAATGGGCCGCCGGCGTTGGCTTCAAGGCGTTGCAGATTCCCGCCTGGGACGGGCGTCTGTTCGACGTGGAGACCGCTGCGGACAGTCAGGATTATTGCGACGAAGTGAAGGGCTCCCTGGCCGAGCATGGCCTGGAGATCAGCGAGTTGACCACGCACATCTTCGGGCAACTGGTCGCGGTGCATCCGGCGTACGACGCGATGTGCGACAACTTCGCCCCCGAGGCCGTGCGCGGCAATCCGATCGCGCGCACGGCATGGGCCCTGGACCGACTCAAGCTGGCGGCACGGGCCTCACGCCGCCTGGGGCTGACCGACATGGGCACCTTCTCGGGCTCGTTTGCGTGGCCCTACCTGTTTCCCTTTCCCCAGCGGCCCGCGGGCCTGATCGAGACGGCCTTCGACGAGCTGGCGCGGCGCTGGCGGCCGATTCTCGATGTCTGCGATGAAAACGGCGTCAACCTCTGTTACGAGATCCACCCGAGCGAGGACCTGCATGACGGCATCACCTTCGAACGCTTCCATGCGCTGGTTGGTCAGCACGCGCGCTGCAAGATCCTGTTCGATCCCAGTCATTTCGTGTTGCAGCAGTTGGACTATCTGGCCTACATCGACATCTACCGCGAGCACATCCGCATGTTCCATGTGAAGGATGCCGAATTTCTTCCCTCGGGCCGGCAAGGCATCTACGGCGGCTACAGTTCATGGCTGGAGCGTGCCGGCCGTTTCCGCTCGCTCGGCGACGGTCAGGTCGACTTCAAGGCGATCTTCTCCAAGTTCGCGCAATACGACTACACGGGCTGGGCCACCCTGGAGTGGGAATGCTGTCTCAAGGACCAGGAGGACGGCGCGCGCGAAGGCGTCGCGTTCATCAATGACCACATCATCCGCGTGACGGAGCGCATCTTCGACGACTTCGCCGGCGCCGCGGTCAATCCACGACAAATCCACGCCATGCTCGGCATGGCGTGAGCCGCTTCCCGCATTGCTACGGAAAATCGATATGTCCGCTCAACTTCCGCCGCCATCGGCCAACTCCCAAGGCTTCACCCACCAATATGTGCGCATCGATGGTCAGCGCGTGCATTGTGTGATCGCCGGCGCCGGTACCCCTGTCCTGCTGATTCCAGGGTGGCCGCAGACCTGGTACGCGTGGCGCCATGTCATGCAGGCGCTCGCAGCGCATGGCTTCATGGCTGTTGCTGTCGATCCGCCAGGCACCGGCTATTCCGACCGGCCGCATGTCGGCTATGACACCGGTCACACGGCCGCCACCTTGCATCGCGTGATGACGCTGCTCGGCTTCGACGTCTACCAGGTGGCGGGTCACGACGTCGGCATGTGGGTGGCCTATGCGTTGGCCAGCGATCGACCCGAGGCGGTGACGGCGCTCGCGCTCACCGAGGCGGTGATTCCCGGGCTGGCCCCCGCGCCGCCGATCTTCGTCCCGCCGGAAGAAAACATCTTCCTCTGGCATTTCATGTTCAATCAGCTCGCCGACTTGCCCGAGACGCTGATTGCCGGGCGTGAACGCGCCTATCTGGAGTTCATGTTCAACCGCTGGTCGTTCCGGCGCGATTGTGTGGCTGTCGATGTTTATGTCGACGCCTATGCGGCTCCGGGTGGTTTGCGCGGCGGTTTTTCCTATTACCGTGCCATTCCGGAGACGGTCCGCCAGAATCGGGAGCGTGCGAAGCGCAAGCTGACGATGCCGGTGCTCGCCATCGGCGCCGAACATGCCACCTGCGACGCGCCGCTGGTCACCATGCGCGATAACGCCACGGATTTGCAGGGCGCGGTCGTACCCGATTGTGGTCACTTCATCATGGAAGAGGCGCCCGACGCCTTTATCGGGCATCTGTTGCCCTTCCTGGAACGGCGCCGCTGAACATGCGCCGATCGACGCCAACATTGCCACGCTGCTGGAGCTCGACCCTGCGCGCATCGACGTCGGCGGCGACAGCGCGGGAGGGAACCTCGCGGCGGCGGCCTGCCTGGTCGCCCGGGAGCAGGGCGGTCCGCCGATCGCGCATCAGTTGTTGCTGTACCCGCCGCTGGATGCGTCGATGAACACGGAGTCCTATCGGACTTATGAGCAAGGCTACTACCTCGCGCAGGAGGTCATGCGGTATTGCTTCGATATGTACCTGGCCGATCAGGCCGAGGGCGGCTCGCCTTGCGTGTCGCCGCTACGGGCGGCTTCGCGCGAGGGGTTGCCGCCAGTCACGTTGCCGGCGTGCGAATACGATCCGTTGCGCGACGAAGCGCCAAGCGTATGCGCAGCGATTGCGGCAAGCCGGCGTGCCGGTCGATCTCGCCGTGCTGCCCGGGATGGTCCATGCCTGCATTCATATGTGCGTCGTGCGCCCGTTGCCGCCAGGCGCCGCCCCAAGGCGGCCGCCCGTTCCGCACGGCATCGGTCTGAGATAGTCATGGAAAGCTGTATAAATATCCAGTATAGTACTCGTCGAAATCGAGCCGCACCGGTGCCCGCGCAGCAATGCGTGCGCCGGGCCTGCGAGCCTCCCGCAGCCTTTCGGCGCCGCGAACTCTGGCTAACTCATTCAGACGGGCAGACAAATTGTCATCCAGCAATCTGATCCGCATTCGCGGAGCACGTCAGCACAATCTCAAGCATATCGATCTCGATCTGCGCACCGGCGAAATGACGGTCGTCACCGGCCCGTCGGGCTCCGGCAAGTCGAGTCTCGTGTTCGACACCCTGTACGCGGAGGGCCAGCGGCGCTACGTCGAGACGTTCAGCGCGTATGCGCGGCAGTTTCTCGATCGGATGGACCGGCCGCAGGTGGACCGCGTCGACGGCGTGCCGCCCGCGATCGCGATCGACCAGACCAATCCGGTCCGCAGTTCGCGCTCGACCGTCGGCACGATGACCGAGCTCAACGATCACCTGAAGCTCCTGTACGCGCGCGCGGCGGAACTGTTCGACCGCAAGACCGCGCGGCCGGTGCGGCACGACACGCCTGAGACGATCTATGCGGACCTCTTCGCGCGCACGGCGGATCACGATCCGCGGCTCGCGGTCACGTTCGCCGTCGAGTTGCCGGAAACCGCGAGCGACGAGGAAGTCGAGCAGTGGCTGTCGGCGAGCGGCTATACGCGGGTGCAGGCGCGGCGCGAAATCGCGTCGCCCACCGGGCCGCGCAAGGTGCTCGACGTGGTGGCCGACCGCTTTCGTCTGCGTCAGGTCGACAAGGCGCGCGCGATCGAGGCGATCGAAGCGTCGTTGAAGCGCGGCGGCGGGCGGGTGAGCGTCTACGTGCTCGCGCAGGTGCCGGAGAACGCGAGCGACACGGCCGCACAGTCTCAGGTATGGCGATACTCCACCGGGCTCCATGACCCCGACAGCGATCTGCGCTACGCGGATCCGCAGGCGGCGCTGTTCTCCTTCAACTCGGCGTACGGCGCGTGCGAAACCTGCCGCGGCTTTGGCCGCGTGATCGGCGTCGATCTCGGCCTCGTGATTCCCGACGCGCGCAAGACGCTGCGCGGCGGCGCGATCAAGCCGATGCAGACGCCCGCCTGGAAGGAATGCCAGGACGACCTGATGCGCCATGCGGCGCAGGCGGGCATCCGGCGCGATACGCCGTGGGCCGAGCTGTCGGACGAAGAGCGGGACTGGGTCGTCACCGGCTCGCCGGACTGGAACGGCAAGTGGCAGAGCCAGTGGTACGGCGTGAAGCGCTTCTTCGGCTACCTCGAATCGAAAGCGTACAAGATGCATATCCGCGTGCTGCTGTCGAAATACCGCAGCTACACGCCTTGCGAGGTGTGCGGCGGCGCGCGCCTGAAGACGGAAGCGCTGCTGTGGCGGCTCGGCACGAAGGCGAACGCCGACGCGGTGCTCGCGAGCGCCGATCGCTTCATGCCGCGCGGCGTCGACTGGACCCGCGCGCAGCTCGAAGCGCTGCCGGGCCTGACGGTGCACGACCTGATGCTGCTGCCGATCGAGCGCATTCGCCGCTTCTTCGACGACATCAGCCTGCCGAGCGCGCTGCTCGACGATGCGCTGAAGCTGCTGCTCGCCGAGGTGCGCACGCGGCTGAAGTATCTGTGCGACGTGGGGCTCGGCTATCTGACGCTCGACCGGCAGAGCCGCACGCTGTCGGGCGGCGAGGTGCAGCGGATCAACCTGACGACGGCGCTCGGCACGTCGCTCACGAAGACGCTCTTCGTGCTCGACGAGCCGAGCATCGGGCTGCATCCGCGCGACCTGAACCGGATCGTCGAGGCGATGCAGCGCCTGCGCGACGCGGGCAATACGCTCGTCGTCGTCGAACACGATCCGTCGGTGATGCTCGCGGCCGACCGGCTGATCGACATGGGCCCCGGCCCGGGTGAGCGCGGCGGCACGATCGTCTACGACGGCACGCCCGGCGACATCCGCTCGGCCCAGACGCTGACGGGCGAGTATCTCGGCGGCCGCAAGCACGTCGCGCACGCGTCGCACTGGTCGCGCCGGCCCGTGGACGCGCACACGCCGCGCATCGTGCTCGAGGGCGCGAGCGAGCACAATCTGCGCGACGTGACGGTCGAGATTCCGTTGCGGCGGCTCGTTTGCTTGACCGGCGTGTCGGGTTCCGGCAAATCGACGCTGTTGCAGGACGTGCTCTATCCGGCGATGGCGCGGCACTTCGGCAAGGCCACCGAGTCGCCGGGCGCGTACCGCCGCCTCGCGGGCGCGGAGCAGGTGAGCGATGTCGTGTTCGTCGACCAGTCGCCGATCGGCAAGACCACGCGCTCGAATCCGGCGAGCTATGTCGGCGCGTTCGACGAGATCCGCAAGCTGTTCGCGAAGGCGCCGCTCGCGCTGCAACGCGGCTACGGCGCGGGCACGTTCAGCTTCAACTCGGGCGACGGCCGCTGCCCGACGTGCGGCGGCTCCGGCTTCGAGCACATCGAGATGCAGTTCCTGAGCGACGTCTACCTGCGCTGCCCGGACTGCGACGGCCGGCGCTACCGGGCCGAGATTCTCGAAGTGCGGATCGAGCGCGGCGGCCGCGCGCTCAGCGTTGCCGACGTGCTCGATCTCACCGTCAGCGAGGCCGCGGCGTGCTTCGCCGCCGACGCCGAGGTGTTGCGCGTGCTGCAGCCGATCGTCGACGTCGGGCTCGAGTACGTGAAGCTCGGCCAGCCGGTGCCGACGCTGTCGGGCGGCGAAGCGCAGCGCCTGAAACTGGCGGGCTTTCTCGCCGAATCCGCGAAAACCGGCGGCGTGCGCCGGACTGACGCGAGACAGGCGCGCACCGCGCGTCTTTTCATGTTCGACGAGCCGACCACGGGGCTGCACTTCGACGACATCGCGAAGCTGATGCAGGCGTTCGGCAAGCTGCTTGCGGCAGGCCATTCGCTGATCGTGATCGAGCACAATCTCGACGTGATCCGCGCGGCCGACTGGCTGATCGACCTCGGCCCTGAAGGCGGCGACGGCGGCGGCCTCGTGCTATGCGCGGGCACGCCCGACGAAGTGAAAGCCTGCGCCGGCTCGCATACCGGCGCGGCGCTGTTGCACTACGACCGCGCGCCGGGGGCGCAGGCCGAGCCCGCCGGGCAGGGCGTGCCGTTGCAGGCCGTGTTGAACGCGGCGCGGGCGCGGCGGGCGATCGAAGGCGAGGACGTCGTGCGGATCGTCAACGCGCGCGAACACAACCTGAAGGCGCTCGACGTCGACATTCCGCACGGCAAGTTCAACGTGGTGACTGGCGTGTCCGGCTCCGGCAAGTCGACGCTCGCATTCGACATCCTCTTTCACGAAGGCCAGCGCCGCTACCTCGAATCGCTGAACGCGTACGCGCGCTCGATCGTGCAGCCGGCGGGGCGACCGGAAGTCGATGCGGTGTACGGCATTCCGCCGACGGTGGCGATCGAGCAGCGGCTGTCGCGCGGCGGCCGCAAGAGCACGGTCGCGACGACGTCCGAAGTGTGGCACTTCCTGCGGCTGCTGTACGTGAAGCTCGGCCTTCAGCATTGCATCCATGACGGCACGCCGGTGACGTCGCAAACCGTCGAATCGATCGCCGCGCAGTTGCTGCGCGATCACCGCGGCGAGCACGTCGGGCTGCTCGCGCCGCTCGTCGTCAACCGCAAGGGCGTGTATACGGATCTCGCGAAGTGGGCGAAGGCGCGCGGCAACACGCATCTGCGCGTCGACGGCGAATTCGTGACGGTGGACCCGTGGCCGAAGATCGACCGCTTCCGCGAGCATACGATCGAGCTGCCGGTGGCCGACCTCGTCGTGTCGCCGGACAACGAGGCCGAGCTGAGACAGCGTCTGAACGAGGCGCTCGAGCTCGGCAAGGGCGTGATGCATCTGCTCGCGCCGCTCGACGGCCTGCATCACGCGATGGCCAACCGTCTTTCCACCGCTCGCGTCGGCGCGGTCAAGGTGCTGTCGGTGAAGCGCGCGTGCCCGGTGTGCGGCACGAGCTACCCGGAGCTGGACCCGCGGATGTTCTCGTACAACAGCAAGCATGGCTGGTGCACGGCCTGCGTGGGCACCGGCCTCGCGCTCACGCGCGAGCAGCGCGCGGCGTACGACGACACGGTGCTTGCCGAAGACGGCCGCGGCCGCGAGCAGACGCTGCCCTCCGACGAGCAGGAACCGGAGGGCGTCGGCGACGCGCCGTGCCCGGATTGCGGCGGCACGCGTCTGAATCCGTCCGCGCGCGCGGTGACCTTCGACGGCCATTCGATCGTCGACGTCGCGCAATGGACCGTATCGGATACGCGCCGCTGGATCGACGGCCTGCGGCTCGCGGGGCGGGACGCGCAGATCGCGCGCGACATCGTCGGCGAAATCGGCAGCCGCCTCGCGTTTCTCGAGGAAGTCGGGCTCGGCTACCTGAGCCTCGATCGCGCGGCGCCGAGCCTGTCGGGCGGCGAAGCGCAACGCATCCGGCTTGCGGCGCAACTGGGCAGCAACCTGCAGGGTGTCTGCTACGTGCTCGACGAGCCGACGATCGGCCTGCATCCGCGCGATAACCAGATCCTGCTGAACGCGCTGCGCAAGCTCGGCGACAAGGGCAATACGCTCGTCGTCGTCGAGCACGACGAAGACACGATTCGCCGCGCCGATCACATCATCGACATCGGCCCGGGCGCCGGCAAGCGCGGCGGCACGCTGGTCGCGCAGGGCGGGGTGGCGGATCTGTCCGCGCAGTCCGAGTCGGTGACGGGGCGCCTGCTCGCCCAACCGATGACGCATCCGCTGCAGACGCGCCGCGGCGTGAATCCGCCTGGCAAGAAGAACGGGCCAGCGGTGCCGCAGACCTGGCTGACGGTGCACGGCGCAAGGCTGCATAACCTGCGCGACGTCACGGTCGGCATTCCGCTCGCGCGGCTCGTCGCGGTGACGGGCGTGAGCGGCTCGGGCAAATCGACGCTCGCGCGCGATGTGCTGATGACCAACCTGCTCGACGCGGTGGGCCGCTCGGTGCTGTCGTCGCCCGCGACGCGGCGCGCGCGCAAGGCCGCGCAGCAGGAAGCGCCGCAGGCGGGGAATCGCCGCACGAGCGTGCTGGCGCGCAGCGCGCCACGGCCGTCGCTGAACGTCACGCATGCGTGGCAGGGCTGCGAATCGATCAGCGGCTGGGAGCATATCGACCGCGTGCTCGAAGTCGATCAGACGCCGATCGGCAAGACGCCGCGCTCATGCCCGGCGACCTACATCGGCGTGTGGGACACGATCCGCAAGCTGTTCGCGGACACGCTGGAGGCCCGTGCGCGCGGCTACACGGCGTCGCGTTTCTCGTTCAACACCGGCGAAGGGCGTTGCCCTGCGTGCGAAGGGCAAGGCGTGCGCACGATCGGCATGAGCTTCCTGCCCGACGTGAAGGTGCCGTGCGACGTGTGCCACGGGCAACGCTTCAACCCGGAGACGCTCGCGGTGACGTGGCGCGGCCGGAACATCGGCGACGTGCTGACGATGGAGATCGACGAAGCGGTGGAGTTCTTCGCGCCGATCTCGAACATCGCGCACCCGCTGCAACTGATGAAGGACGTCGGCCTCGGTTATCTGACGCTAGGCCAGCCGTCGCCGACCTTGTCCGGCGGCGAGGCGCAGCGCATCAAGCTCGTCACCGAGCTCAGCAAGGTGCGCGACGACATCACGCGGCGCGGCCAGAAAGCGCCGCACACGCTATACGTGCTCGACGAACCGACCGTGGGCCTGCACATGGCGGACGTCGCGAAGCTGATCCGCGTGCTGCACCGGCTCGTGGACGCGGGGCACAGTGTCGTCGTGATCGAGCACGACCTCGACGTGATCGCTGAAGCGGACTGGATCATCGACCTCGGCCCGGAGGGCGGCGCGGGCGGCGGCGCGATCGTGGCGGCCGCGCATCCGGAAGGGCTCGCGCAGGTGAGCGCGAGCCATACGGGGCGCGCGCTCGAACCGGTGCTGGCGCGAACGGGCGCGGACCGGGGCGAGCCTGTGCGAAGCGGTGAGGCGGGAGTCGGTTGAGCAAGGCGCTTCTGATCGGGATGACGGTCGGTCCGCAAACGCACAGCCGATGGGGCCTGCGCGGCAGCGAAGATCTGGGCGGCGGCCTGTCGGCGATCTTCCGCTTCGAGAACGGCTTCGAACTCGGCGACGGGAAACTGCACGTGCAGAACACGCTGTTCAGCCGGCAAGCGTATGTCGGCCTGTCGAGCAACCGGTATGGCTCGCTGACCTTCGGCAACCAATACGCGCCGCTGTACGACACCCTGGGCGACATCTTCGATCCGATGACCGTCGGCGACTACTGGCAGGATAGCTGGATGTACAACGGCATCGGCAACTTCCTGACCGTGCGGAACTCGGTCAAGTACACGTTCTCGTATAACGGCCTCGGCATCGACGCGATCTACGGCTTCGGCAATCACGCCGGCGCAATGGGGTTCGACAGCACGTATGGCGTGGCACTGACTTATGCGCAAGGGCCCGCGTCGGTCGACGCGGGCTTCCAGCAGACCTCGGTATCGTCGTTGAACGGCAGTGCGGTGAACGGCGCGAGTTCTAAGCGCCGGATTGGACGGCCGCGCCGGCCGTCGCGAATCATCCGGCTTCCGGCCGCGTTTCCGGCGTCAGATGCCGGGTCGCCGCCCAGAAGACGAGTGCCGCCGCGCTGATGAGCGCGCCCGCGGTGCACACGCCCAGCCATCCGTATCGCGCGTAGACGAGCGTCGAGCCGATGGAGCCGCTCGCGCAGCCGATAGAATAGCAGATCATGTAGCCGGCGGTCAGGCGGCTGCGCGCGTCCGGCCGAACCCGGTAGATCAGGCTCTGATTCGCCACGTGTACGGATTGCAGCGCGAAGTCGATCGTCACCACGCCGACGACGAGTGCCCACAGCGAACGGTCGAGCAGCGCAACGGGAAGCCACGAAACGAGCATCAGCAGCAGCGCGTAGCCCGTCGTGCGCTGCGCGAAACCTCGATCCGCCAGTCGACCCGCGCGGGCGGCGCCCAGTGCGCCGACGGCGCCCGCCAGACCGAACAGGCCGACTTGCGTATGCGACAGCGAAAACGGCGGCGCGCTGAGCGGCAGCACCATCGGCGTCCAGAGCACTGTGATCGCCGAGAACACGAGCAGCGCGATCGTCGCGCGCACGCGCAGCACGGGCTCTTCGACGAACAGCGTGAACACCGAGCCGATCAGGCGCGGGTAGGGCACGTGCGAGCGGGCCTCGTGCCGGTCCGGCAGCGCGCGGTACAGCAACGCGGCGATCGCGAGCGTCGCGGCGGCCGACACGAAATAGACGGACCGCCAGCCGAACAGGTCGGACAGCGTGCCCGACACCGTTCGCGCGAGCAGGATGCCGATGATGATGCCGCTCGTCACCACGCCGACGATTTGCCCTTGCTCGCTCGGGCGCGCGAGAAACGCGGCGTACGCGACGAGCACCTGCGTGACGACGGCGAGCAGGCCGACGGCGGCCATGCCGATCAACAGGATGGCGCTCGTCGGCGACACGCCGACCGCGACCAGCGCGAGGACCGACAGCAGCGACTGTCCGACGATCAGCCGCCTTCGATTGAGCAGATCGCCGAGCGGCACGATGAGCAGCAGGCCGAAGCCGTAGCCGATCTGCGTGACGGTGACGACGAGGCCGATGGTCGCGGGGCTGATGCCGAACTCGTGCGCCATCGTGTCGAGCAGCGGCTGAGAGTAATAGACGTTGGCGACCGCGAGGCCGCAGGCGAGTGCGAACAGCAGCGCGACGGCGCGGGAGAGCGTGGGCGCGTCGAAGGTCGTCTGGCTCGCGGCGTAGCCGGCGTCGAACTCGCCGGGGGAAGCGCGTAGGGTATCGGTGTCGGGGGGCATCGGTGGCTCCGTTCGAAAAAGGGGGCGTGCAAGCGCGATGCGCGCGCGCATCGGCTTCATGCGGATACGGCGTTTTCCGCAAACCGCTTGATGTGCGCGGCGATTTCCGCGGATTGATCTTCGAGCGCGAAGTGGCCGGTTTCCAGCAGATGGAAGTCGAGCTGCTTCAGATGCCGACGATACGGATGGGCGCCGCTTTCCGGGAACACCACGTCGTGCTTGCCCCATACGATGAGCGTCGGCGGCTGATGGGCCTCGAAGTACGCATGCCATTCCGGATAGCGATCGAGATTGGTCCGGTAGTCGTACAGCAGCGCGAGCATGATCTCCTTGTTGCCCGGCCGCGCGAGCAGCGCGCGCTGCAGCACCCAGTTGTCCGGATTCACGCGCTCGACGTCGGCGACGCCGTGGGTGTAGTTCCATTCGAGCGCTTCGTCGGAGATCGCCGCGTTGCGGATCTTGTCGAAGTTCTCGGGCGAAGGATCGTTCCAGAGCGCGCGCGCGGGCGCCCAGAAATCGTCGGGCAGCCCTTCCTCATACGCATTCGCGTTCTGAATGACGAGAAACGTGACTTTGTCCGGATGCCGGCTTGCGAGACGGAAGCCCACGGGGCCGCCGAAATCCTGCAGATACAGCCCGTAGCGCTCGATGCCGAGCTGAGCCGTGAATGCATCGATCACGTCGGCGAGGCGGTCGAACGTGTACGTGAACGCCCCGACGGACGGCGCGTCGCTGTATCCGAAGCCAGGATAGTCCGGGGCGATCAGATGAAAGCGGTCCTTCAACTGTTCGATGAGATCGCGGTACATGAACGAAGATGCGGGGAAACCGTGCAGGAGCAGAAGCGTCGGATTCTTTCTGTCGCCTGCTTCGCGGTAGAAGATCTTGATGCCGTCGACGATCTGGGTGCGGTAGTACGTCACGAACTTCTCCTATGAACGAATGGCATGCCGGAAGACACGCATGGTTTTAAATTGAAACTACGTGCTTTGTAGCATGTATGGTTTTTATGTGCAACCACAAGGGCATGAGGGAATCTCGGCGTCGAAGCCTCGGAGTTGTCGAAGGCGGCGTGAGAAAGAGGGGGCGGCGAGTGACGCGGCGCGCCGATGCGCGAGGCCGCCGCGTTTACGCCGACATGGCGGCGCTCAGTCTTCGAGATGCGCGGCTTCGGCCTTCACGCGGGCCGCGTCGTCGCCGAGCGCCTGGGCGACAGACGTGCCGTAGGCCGGATCGGCTCGATAGAGAAAGCTCAGGATCGTATAGCGATTGCGCTCGTTCGTGACCTGGCGCAAGTCGCCTGACAGATTCCTGACGAGATGGGCCTTGTCCGTATCGGACAGCGATCGATAGAAGTCGCCCGCCTGCTGGAAGTCCTGTCGCTTGCGGATCGGTTCTTGCCGCGTCGTTCCGGTCAGCGGCAATTGGCTGTAGCGATACTGCGGATCGGCATGCACGTCGCTGAAGTGACTCGGCTCGTAATTGACTTCTCCGCTGCGCGCGCCGTAATCGCCGGCGCCGTTCTGGTTGTAATTGACGACCGGCGCGATCGGCCGGTTGACCGGAAACTGCGAATGATTCGCGCCGAGCCGATAGAGTTGCGTGTCCGAATACGCGAAGATGCGCCCTTGCAGCAGCCGATCCTCCGACGGCTCGATGCCGGGCACGAGGTTCGCGGGCGACAGCGCGACCTGTTCCGTCGCCTCGAAGAAATTGTCGGGAACGCGGTCCAGCGTGAGCGTGCCGATCTTCTGTTCGGGCACGTCGGGCCAGATCTTCGTCGCGTCGAGCGGATCGAAATAGAAGCGGTTCAGCTCGCTGGGCTGCAGCACCTGGATGTACAGATCCCATTGGGGGAACTCGCCCGCGGCAATCGCCCGGTACAGATCGTTGGTCAGATTGTTGAAATCCTTGCCCTGGATGTCGGCCGCTTGATCGATGTCGAGCGTCGCGACGCCTTGCAGGCTCTTCCAGCGAAACTTGACGTACGCATAGCGTCCCTGCGCATCGACGAACTTGTATGCGTGCACGCTGTAGCCGTCCATTTTCCGGTAGCTCGCCGGAATGCCGAGATCCGTGTACAGGCGGGTCAGGATGTGCGTCACCTCGGGAACGTGCGACAGGAAGTCGAATATGCGTTCGGGATCCTGAACGTTGCGAACGGGCGACGGCTTGAAGCTGTGAACGATGTCCGGAAACTTGATCGCGTCGCGAATGAAGAACACCGGCAGATTCAGCCCCACCAGATCCCAGTTCCCCTCGTCCGTGTAGAACTTGGTCGCGAAACCGCGAGGATCGCGCAGCGTTTCGGGCGAGCCGGCCGGATGGATCACCGTGGAGAAGCGCACGAACGCCGGCGTGCGCTTGCCGGGAGCAAACACGGCGGCGCGCGTCAGGTGCGAGATGTCGGCCGTCGCGACGAAATGGCCGTGGACGCCGGTGCCGCGCGCATGCACGACGCGCTCCGGAATCCGTTCGCGATTGAAGCGCTGCAGCTTCTGAACGAGCTGCACGTCCTGCAGCGTATCGGGTCCGGTCGGTCCGGCCGTCTGCGAGTTTCGGTTGTCGCCGACTGGCGCGGCATTGTCGCGGGTCAGCACGGTTTGCCCGGCGCTCAGGGGTTCATTCGACATGTTCGATTCCTTTTGTAAGACGTGTGTGGTGGGGGGTACGGTTGCCCGGCCGAACGGTCACGACGGCCGTTCGGCCTCTCGGGGCGGGAAATGGTCAGTGCAGCGCGTTCAGCGCGTCGCGTAACGACGAAGCGATGCGTTCGATGTCGTCGTCGACGGTGCGCCAGTTCGTGAAGGCGACGCGCAAGCCCCACGTGCCGTCGTAGACGGTGCTCGTGACGAACACGTCGCCGAGATCCCGTATCGCGCGCACGTACGCGTTCACGCGCGCCTCGTCGGGCCGCTCGGCCAGCGTGAAGCACACGACGTTGACGCGCGTCGGCGCGAGGAGCCGCAGGCCCGGCGTCTGCGCGAGCCGTTCGCCGAGCGCCTGAGCGAGCCGGATGTTGCGCGCGACGATTTCCGCATGCCCCGCGCGCCCGTAAGCGGCGAGCGCGAACCATGTCGCCAGCGCGCGCAGCCGGCGCGAGTTCTCCGGCGTCAGATGGACGAAGTCGGGGTTGTCGGTCGGCACGCCGAGATAAGCCGAGCTGTTCTGGAATATGCGTACCTGCAGGTCGCGGCGCCGGGTGAACTGGACGGCCGCGTCGTACGGCACGTTGAGCCACTTGTGCAGATCGATGCAGATCGAATCGGCGGCGTCGAGCCCGTCGACGAGCGCGGCATACTCAGGCACGAGCGCGACGAATGCGCCGAACGCGGCGTCGACGTGCAGCCAGAACGGATAACGCGCCTTCAGCGCGTGGATTGCGCGCAGGTCGTCGAAATCGACGGTGTTGACCGTGCCCGCGCTGGCGACGACGATCGCCGGCTCGCCGTTCAGCGCGGCGAGCGCGGCTTCGAGCGCGGCGACGTCGACCGATTCGCGTCCGGGTTGCGTCGCGATCTTCCGTACCGCGCGGCGCCCGATGCCGAGCACCGACAGCGCCTTGTAGATGCTCGAATGGGGCACGGCCGACAGCACGCGCACGTCGCCGAGCGCGGCGAGCCCTTGTTCGGAGACGTTGACGCGCTTGCGCTCGCCGAGCCATTCGCGGCCCAGTGCGAGGCCCACGAGATTCGACATCGTTGCGCCCGTCACGAAAACGCCTTGCTGCGCGTCGCTCAACCCGAAGAGCTCGCGCAACTGGCCGACGGTCTCGCGCTCCAGATCTGGCGCGGCGCTGTCGATGCCGGCGGTCGGATTCTGGTCGTAGACGCTCGTGAGCCAATCGCCCGCGAGCGACGCGGGCGTTGCCCCGCCCGTGACGAAGCCGAGATAGCGCGGCCCCGGGCTGCCCGAGAAACCGGGCGCCCAGCGTTTCGCGAACTCCGCGAGCGCGCCGTCGAGCCCGATGCCGTCGTCGCGCAGCGGCTGCGGATTGGCGGGGGGCGGCGCGAGCGCGGCGGGACGCGTGTCGAGCGCGGCGAGCGCCGACGTCGCGTGGCGCAGCGTGCGTTCGAGATGTGAATCGATGTCGGCGAGATCGGAGGCGAGAGTTGGATGCATGATGAAGTCGAAGGTTGGAATGGCGTCGTCGTTGGCGACGGGACGAACCGGTTGCGCGTCGGAACGCTCAGTGCAGGCGGCGATCCATCACGTCGCGCGCGCCCGCGTAATACTCCTGCTCGATCTGGAAGCGGACCAGGCAGCCTTCGCAGAGATCGCGAATGACGCGCGGGCTCTTGCGGGCGAGTGGCAGCAGCACCCGCGCGACCAACTGCTTGCCGTGGTTCGCGTCGACGGGCACGTGCAGATCGTGGTAGTAGCGAAACTCTTTCGGCACGTTGTGGCGGTGCATGCCTTTCAGCATCCGCGTGAAGCGGTACGGGACCGTTTGCTCGAGCAGCGTCAGCGCGCCGAGCAGGCGCCCGACGTGCTGGCGGCGCAGCGCATACATCAGCAGCAGATTGCCGTTCTTGAGCGCCGCGACGGGGATGTCCCGGTCGAGATCGAGAGCGCCGAGCTGCGCCTTGAAGAACGGCGCGGCGCGCGTGAACACGCGCGTGTGCATCTCGTCGAGATCGCCGAGACCCATCTCGTCCCAGTAGTTCTCGGCGAGCGCGAGTTTCATGTCGCCGTCCATGCCGAGCTGCGAGAGCGCGATGATGTCGTCGAAGCGGCCGTCCACCTGCGCTTCGAGGCTGACGAACAGCGATAGCTGCGGCAGCGACGCCTGTTCGGCGAGAAAATCGAAGAACGGCGCGACCGCCTTGCGATGCGCGTTGCGCAGCTCGACGTACCATTCCTCGAACTGCTCCGCGTCGGCCGGCACGTCGCCGAGTTCGATTC
The DNA here is from genome assembly GCF_001546925.1 of Burkholderia sp. MSMB1588. NCBI lineage: Bacteria > Pseudomonadati > Pseudomonadota > Betaproteobacteria > Burkholderiales > Burkholderiaceae > Burkholderia > Burkholderia sp. MSMB1588. Next base: position 836,730 of record NZ_CM003770.1, read on the forward strand.
GGGATGCTTCATAGTTGCTCCATGCCGTTTCGAGCCCCAGGATGCGGGCGTAGTCTTCCGGCAGCGGAACCGTTTCGGGCGCGCTCGGCGGCGCGAGCTCCCTCAGATAGAACGAATTGAGCGCCTGCTGGCCGGCGAGCGTGTTGCAATCGAGCGTGTCGGGGATGATCTGTTGTGTGGTCACGATGAATTCCTGATGGTTGAGATGGAGGCGGGCCTTTGCGATCCGGCTACGCGGCGCGCGCCAGTTGCTCGGCGTTGCGGGCGGCGGCGAAGAGCGCGTCGATCCAGTCCCGCGTGTCCCGCCAGTCCGGCCTGGCGACGATGCCGGCGAGCGGTGCCTCATGGGCCGAGTACGTGATCCGGCGAGGCAGCGGCGTGCCGGGCGCGAGCTCCGCCCAGTGAACGAGCGAAGGATCGTCGCGAAACGCGTCGATTCCGGCGATGCCGCGATGCGTGTCGGCCTCGCGCTTGTGACCCGGGAAGACGAACCACCCGTGCCAGTGCGGATGGGTTTGCGTCGGCGGCAGCGGGCGCGACGGCCGGCCGTCCAGCATCACGCGCAGCTCCTCCGACGGCAGGTGGACGCCCGTTGCATGCTCGAATGTCGCGACGACGTCCGCGCCGCCGACGCGATTGCCGACTTCGAGGAAGACCGTCTCCGCGCGATTTTCGATCGCCTCCAGATGGAAGCTGCCTTGGCGGATGCCGACGGCGGCGAGCGTGGCGCGCACCCACGCGGCCGCGTCGTCCGACACCGGGAAGTGGTACGAGCCGAGCGGCTCGCCCTGCGCGAAGCCGAGGCAGGTGCCGATGTAGCGGCTCGCGGTCAGCGTCAGCACGTCGCCGTTCGCGACGAGGCCGTCGAAGTGCACGATCGCGCCTTCGACGAATTCTTCGAGCTCGTAGGCGTCGATCGCCTGGACTTCGCCGTCGAGCCGCGCGACGCCCGAGCGGCGGCCGGCGATCGCCTGGGCGATGTCGGCGGGCGAATCGAAGATGACGACGTCCTCGCTCGACGCGCCGCTGATCGGCTTGAGCACGGTGCGGCCGCGCCACGGCAACGCGGCGGGCGCGCGCAGGAGCTCGGCGACCGAAGCGAAGCGCGGCACGCGCAGGCCGGCGCGCCGTACCGCCTCCTTCATTTCGACCTTGTCTCGCACGAGCGTGACGTCGCCGACGGTCGCGCCCGGCACGCCGAGCCATTCGCGCAGGCGCGCCGCATCGAGCAGGTCGTATTCGGACATCGCGATGATCCGGTCGAAGCGACGGTCTTCGCGCTGCAGCCACGCGCGCGCTTCGTCGAACGTGCCGGCGTGGCCGGGGCGCTCCACGACTTCGTGGCGCAGGCCGGGCGGCAGCGTGTCGAGCAGCGCGCGCGTGCCGAAGTACGTGACGAAGTGGGCGTCATGATCGATGCCGCGCGCATATTCGATGCGCGGATAGGGCACGCGATGCAGGATGAGCAGATTCATGGTTCGGGCTCCGTTCAGGCCGCGAGAGCGGCGCCGCGCCGCGCTGCCGCTTCGCCGGCGCCGATCGGCGCCCGCGCGAGTTGCGCGAGCCACGCATCGCGCACGGCGGCGACGAGCGCGCGCATGTCGGCCGCATCGTCGTCGGTCGCGAAGCATGCCTGCGCGACGAAGTCCGCGTTGTCGCGCGGCACGGCCGGGATGGCGCGCGACCGTTCGGAAAGCCAATCGAACGCCAGCCGCCGCAGCGCTCCCGTGTTGGTTTTGCGCGCTGCGCTGTCGAGCGCCTGCTCGAACCATGCGATGCCGGTTTCGATGTCGGGCGGTGTGAAGACGCGGTCGGCCGGCGCGCCGAGCATCACGGTCGCCGCTTGCCGGCCAGACGTCGCCAGGCTCGGCTCGCGCGGCACGCCGAACGCGGCGTCGACCCAAAGCGCGTAGAAGTCGACGCCGTAGACTTCCGCGGCGATCGTCCATATCTTCATGCCGGCCGGGCGGCGGTTCGGTTCGACGACGGCGGCGAGCCGGCCGTCGTCGTCGAGCTTGATCTCGTTGTGGAACGGGCCGTCGCGTTGCCCGACCAGCACGTTCGCGAGCCGTCCGCTCCGCGTGAGCGTGCGGCGCTCGGCGGGCGTGAGCGCGGCGGGCACTACCTGCGCGATTTCGACCGGATAGCGGCCTTCGGCGCTGATCTTCTCCGTGATGAATTCCGTTGCGCCCACGCCGTCGAACGAGAATTCCCGGGCGAACGGAATCAGGGTCTCGCAAATCGCGCCGCGAGAAAGATAGGGCGCGACGGCCGCGAACGCGGCATCCAGATCGTCACCCGGCTTGACCACCACGACGCCGCGATTGTTGCCTTCGCACGACGGCTTGACGACGAAGCCCTCCGGATGCGATGCGGCGAATTCGCGCAGATCGGCGACGTCTTTCACGTCGGCGCTGTCAGGAACGAACAGATGCTGGGCTTCGAGCAGTTCGCGCGCGCGGGCCTCGGCGACGCGATAGGCGCGCTTGCTGAACGCACTCGCGGCGAGCGGCGCGGAATCGACCGGCAGGCCGAGCCGCTCGAGCAGCGCGGCGCCGCTTTGCACCGCGTTGTCGGAGAACACCATGCCGGCCCGCAGCCGCGCGCGCCACGGCGCCAGGCGTTGCAGCGCGGTGTCGGCGAAATCTTCGGCGAGCGGGTCGAGATCGAGCACGTAGTCACAGATCCGCGCGTCGCGTTCGGTCGGCTGCGCGCGGATCAGCAGCGTTTGCGCGCCGTGGCGCAGGCGTGCGTAAGCGGCGATGTGCTCGACGTCGGATATCCGCGAGAGGTTGTAATCGACGATCAGCAGCAACGACGATTGGGCATTCACGATTTATGCCTCCAATGCGATGGATGATGAGTGGTAGTGCACATCGATCGCGTTGGCCGACTCGGCAAGGAGCGCGGGCAGCTCGGCTTTCTGCGCATCCCGCGTCATGTGCCACAGCAGTTGGCCGAGAAACACTTCCCTTGACGCTTGCTCGACGACGTCGCCTGCCTTCAGCAGAATGTGCGTGAGCGCGGGCGGCCGGCTGAGCGGCCGGATTTCGATGCGGTCGATGTGGCCGGGTGCGGCGAAATACACCCGGAAAAACGTCGCGTTCGCCGTGGGGGGCGTGCCGTTCGCCGTATAGGCGAGGCGCGCGAGCGTGTCGCGGAACGATGGATTCGCGCGTTCCTTCGTCTGCGCGAGCAGCAGATCGAGCCATAGTTCGAGCAGGTTCGCCTCTTCGTTCAGCGCGCCGACGCTCGGTGAAATCAGGCTGCCGCCGATCCGCGGATTGATCTCGATGAGATCCCACCGGTCGCCGTCGAAGCGGGCTTCGACGTGAAAGCAACCCCAGTCGAGCGAGAAGTGGGCGAGCACGGCGCGCAGCCAGTCGATTCCCGCGGCGATGCCGGCCGCGGAAATCGAGACGGGCGGACTCGTGCAACTGTCTTCGAGTACGGTGCCGTTCGCCTCGGTCAACTGGCATTTCTCGTGGATCGCCACGACGAACGTTTCGCCGTTCACGGTCAGCGCCTCGAAGCTGAACTCGATGCCGGCGACGTAATCCTCGGCGATGAACGCGATGTCGTCGCCGAGCGCGGATGCATAAACCGTGTCGTCGCGCGCGCGCGTCGCGATGTCGGCGAGCGTCGACCACGTCGTATCGGCGGTCAGCCGGAACGCGCCGTAGGACGCGATGCCGCGTGCGGGCTTCACGAAGTACGCCCGCCCGTCGCGTTTCAGCACGTCGAGCGATTCGGGTGTCAGCAGGCGCGCGCCGCTGCGGGACAGTTCCGCCCGTTGCAGTGCGTTGCGCACGAAATGCTTGTCGCGCAGCGCAGCGATGCGTTTGGCCGGCACGTCGCTCACGTCGAGGCTCGCGTTCGCGAGCGCCATGAGAGCGCGATAGCCTTCCCACACGCTGACGCACGCGATGACGGCGGCATTCGATTCGCGCAGGGCGGCGATGGCATGCAGGACGTCGTTTTCCGCGAGCACGTGCGAATCGGCCGACAGCACCGCTTCCGCCTTGTCCCGCAACGCCTGCAGACGCGCGTCGCCGTGTTCCGGCAGGGGCTTGGAGCTCAGGACGTACGCTTGCAGGCCGCGTGCGTGGATTGCGGCGATCAGATCCTCCGCGAACGAGAAGCCGCAGTGGCTCAAGATCAGGACACCTGTGGATGCCATCGCCTGTCCTCCCGTCGTCAGGCGGCCGCTTTCAGCGGCGCCTGGATCTTGTCTTCGTAAAGCTCCTTGAAGTACAGCGCGAGCACGGACTGATGCTCACCCAAGTAGCGCTTGAACGCATCGATGTCGTCATCGCTGCGCAGCAGGTGGCGGATCGCCTGCCACACTTCGCCCGGATGGTCGTCGTTGATGTCGGTGTGCGAGTGCGCGACCTGGCCGGTAATGTTGGTTTCGCCGACGGATTCCTTCAGCGCCTTGATCTTGCGCGGCTCGAGCTTCACGTTCACGTATTCGACGAGGTACGAATAGGCGACCACGCCGAGCGGACCTTCGTGGTCGAGCAGGTACGAGAAGTAGCCCGTCAGCAGCTTCGTCGACAGATACGGCTCGGTCGCGAGAAACTGATCGCGGCTCACGCCCGCTCGCGCGAGATCCTGAATGAACAGCTCGTCGTGCAACATCTCTTCGCGCTCGTAGTTCGCCCAGATCTGCGCGGCTTCCGGGCTTTGCTTCGCGATTTCCGCCAGCGCCTTCGATTCGGACACGCGCAGCAAGCGGATTCTCCATGCGGTCTCGATCAAATGGCGCTTGTAGTATTCGGAATCGACCTTCTTGCCTTCCAGATGCGCGGCATACGGAACCGTTTCATACCAGTTCTCGATTTGCGTATCGATGAGCGCGTCGATTTGCTTGCGCAATTCGTCGGAATCATGGGAGCTCAAGAAAGGAACCCGATTTCCGAGTCCGGTATTTTTTACGCGGTTAACCATGATGATTTCCTTGTTTGGTTGAGGAAAATACGAGGTGAATCCGGTGCGGCGATTCGCGGTATCAGGTGTGAGGCGCTGCGACGCGAATCGCGACCGCTCCGTTGACGCGACATTGACACGCCAATCTGAATGCGTCGCCCGCATAGCCCAAGGTGTCGAGAAAGGCGCTTTCGCCCGTCGAGCGCTTGCCGAGCTGATCGAGCCCTTCCAGAACCTCTATGACGCACGCGCCGCATGCGCCCGCACGGCAGCCGAACGGGATCGACTCCTGCCCGTGCAGCTCGAACTCCAGCTCGGTCAGCGAGCTTCCGGACGGCAGTTGAACCTCGATGTTTTGCGGAAGAAGTTTGACGGTAGGCATGATCGAACTTTGACGCGATGTGAGGTCAGGTTAATTTGAATGCCTGAATTCAAAATATGAAGACAATGAAATTTCAGATTGATGAGGCTGGTGATCCGATCGAATAAAAATGGAGATCGAAATAAGGACTGAATCAGAAAATTCTTATTGGTTATGGTTGATTGCGTCTGTGAGACCGGATTATTTTTCTTAAGGTTGCAGATTGCAACTTATATTTTGAGAATAATTTATGAGCGAATATTGGTTGCTGGTTTGTTGGGGAGTTCGCGCACAAAGGCGCGTTTGCGCTGGGAATTGGGCGGGCTGATTCGCCCAATGAGGCGCCTCGTTCGGTTGCCCGGCGAGTCGACGTCACGCCGGCCAGTCGCGCGTATGGACAAGCGGATTTGGAAGCATTAATTTGATCGTGAAAGTCCGGGTAATGTGACGAATTCGGACCGGCCGATGCATCGGCGCGCATGCCGAGCACCTTCCGGGAAAGGCTCGATACCGAACAAGGGAGATTCCAATGATCAAGCGAAACTGCGTGGAAATTCAGGCGATTTGCCCCGTCGCGCGCGCGGTGGACGTGATAGGCGATCGCTGGTCGCTATTGATCGTTCGCGCGGTGCTCGAAGGCGTCCGGCGGTTCGGTGCATTGCAACGTCATCTCGGCATTGCAAGCAACATCCTGAATGACCGGTTGCGGACGTTGATGGCAAAAGGCGTGCTGGAGGCGAAGCAGGCGTCGGACGGGTCGGCTCATCTCGAGTACGCGCCGACGAAGCTCGGTGAAGGGCTGTTTCCGGTCATCGTCACGCTGCATCAGTGGGCGGAGACTTATTTGTATGCGGAAGGCGAGCGCTACGCGATGCTGATCGAACGAGGCAGCGAGCGGCCGATTCGCCGGCTGGAGTTGCTGCGGCACGATGGCGGCCCGCTGAGTGCGACGAACACGGTCGTCTATTTGCCCGCCGCCGGCGATTGAACGCGCGGTTGCGGCGATGCCGCTTCTTCCGGGCGTGATCGCGCAATGCAGCGGCGCGCGCCTCGCGAGCGGCCGTTCTCGTGGCAACGCATGTGCGTTTCGTATGGAAACAGACCCTGGTCGAGGGCCCGCGTTCACCACTTCTCTGCGAACGGGCGAATCACGTGATCGAACGACCAGGTCGACGGGTGTTGATGCGCGATGTGAAAGACCTCGTCGGCAATCGCGTCGGGGTGCGCGAAGTACTCGTCGCGCGCGAATGGCCAGCCTTTCGGCGGTTCGACCCACGCAGGCCGCGTGCGGCCGTCTTCACCGAGCCAGGGCGCGTCTATCGCCGCGTCGATGATCACATAACCGACATGCACGCGTTGCGGGCCGAGTTCGCGCGCGAGCGCTTCGGCGAGAATCCGCTGCGCGGCCTTGGTGGGCGCGAACAGCGCATAGTTCGGCTTGCCGCGCAGCGAAGCCGTGTTGCCCGTCACGATGATCGCGCCGCCTCCCGCTTCGATCATGCCCGGCGCGCACGCGCGGGCAAGATGCAGCAGCGCCGTCGTGTTCACGCGAAAGTTGCGCTCGAGCCGTGCGGGGTCCGCTTCGAGGAACGTCGCGAACGTTTCGGACACGGCGTTATGGACGACGACCGACGGCCGGCCGAACTCGTTGCGCACGGCTTCGACTGTCGTTGCAAGTGCGTCGAGATCGCCGACGTCGCAGACGAATGCGCGACTGCCTTCGATCGTGCGCTCGAAGTCGAGCAGACGTTCGCGGTTGCGCGCGAGCATCGCGACCCGGTAGCCGTCGCGGGCGAACCGGCGGGCGATCGACGAGCCGGTCGCGCTGCCCACTCCGGTGATCAAGCAGATTCGGTCAGTCATGGTGTGGTGTCCTGTCGAAATGCGGCGATATGGCGGCGCTCGCTTTTGCGCGGCGTCGACGTTTTTTCATTTCGATCGCGGCGTTCTACGGGCGAGTGCGGGCGAATGCGGGATGGTCCGCGACGGACGCGGCGACGGCGGAGAGCGCACGCGCATGCGAGCCCAAATCGAGATCCGGATGGGTTGCTTGCGCATAGTCGTACGCAACAACGGCGGTGATCGTCGCCAGATTCAGCGCGGTCGAGCGGATCGGGCCGCCCGAGCGAACGACTTCGTCGAGCGCGGTGAAGCCGTTGAGCGTTTGCGTGCGATAGCGGTCGATCAGATCGGCCTGCGTACCGTTGTCCGCCCGGTGCTCTTCCGCGTAGCGCGCGGTGGTTTTCTCGTAAATCGTCGTCGCGATTGCCGCGAGTTGAAGCATCGCTTGACGCGGCGCGCCGAAGCGCGGGGCGAGTGCGCGCTCGGGGCCGACTCGCTCGTCGAGAAAGTCGAGAATCGCGCCGCTGTCGATCAGGCGGGTGCCGTCGTCGAGTTCGAGCACCGGCACTTTGCCGACCGGATTCAGCAAGTCGGCGCGCGCGGCCTCGGTATAGCCGTTCAACGGATCGTGCTCGAAACCGATGTCGAGAACGTTGAGCGCAACGCCGACACGACGTGCGAACGGCGAGAAGTAGGTGCCGATCAATTTCATGGCGATGATATTGAGGAATGCATCGATTTGACGAAGGCAAGACGCGAACGCCCGGCCGCATCGGCTCGGATTGCCTGATTCAGGTGTGCCGCCTTGCTTGTGGCGGCGGCGAGCCCGGTCGGCTGTGCGTCGCGCCGTAGGCGCATGTCGTTCCACGTTGCGATTGCATCGTATGTTCCTTTTTTCCGAACCGATGAGGCCGACAATGCCGCTTTATAGCATTCGTGGTTTCATATTGCAACCTAATGGGCGATTGACCGCGAGCCGCCCAGAAAAGAGCGCATGGAGGATTCGTGTACGAGCGCGCGGCGTGGTGTTTTCGTGCGGCAGGGCAGCCGCGCTCGGCGTTCGCCGAATGCGGCCCGCTGAGGCGGGCGACGGGAGCGGGATGAAGCGACGCCAATTTGCCGGCGTTGCGAGATCGTGAGCGCCGCTTCGGCGGAGCGGGCGCAGGCGGTTACGGCCGCCAAGTCGCGAGTATCGGCTTAACGGGAACCCGTCGTTTTCGACTTGGTTGCCGCGCGAGTTGCCGCGCGAGGTTTGACGACACGCACGACGGTGTCCTCAGGCTGCAACAGGTTGCCGTCCTGAGCGTACACTTCGACGCGCTTGACCGGCCGGCCCGTTTGCCGATCGACGAGGCGCACGCGCGCGGCACTCCCGGGGAAGCAATAGTCTTCACCCCATTGCCTCAGCGCGACGAGCAAGGGAAACAGCGCGCGCCCCTTTTCGGTCAGCTCGTATTCGTGATGGACGCTGCCGTCCGACGCCGGCACGGTGATGAAGATGCCGTGCTCGACGAGGCTGCGCAGCCGGGCCGCGAGGATGTTCTTCGCGAGCCCGAGGCTTTCCTGAAACTCGCCGAACCGCCGCAGACCGTCGAATGCGTCGCGCACGATCAGCAACGACCAGTTGTCGCCGATCGCGTCGAGCGGACGCGCGACGCCGCAGCCGCTTTCCTTGTGACTAGTTCGCTTGCCCATTTGATTCCCAAAAAGCAGACGGCCGCGCACGTCGAGTCCGTGATGGCGCGGGATCGGCCGTTGCGCCCCCGGTGATGGGCGGACGCAGGATTGTTGCAAAATCGCATTGGCATTCCAGCATGCCATGGTTGCATTATAAAACGATGCCGGCATGGATCTGCCGTGTCCGGGGCCGGCCTTTGCCGGTGCTCGTGGATGTGGCAGTCATCGAGTTGGACCAGGCGCCGGACGGATATGCGGAATTCGATGCTGGCGTGCCGAAGAAATTCGTGATCGATCCGCACGGGAGCCTGGCGGCAGCCGCATGACCGGATCGGTCCGATCGTGTTGCCGAGCGCGGACGGGGCGGCTCATGATCGAATCCGATCCGGCCGTACAGGCCGGCGCAAAAGGATGGAGCAGAACCATGACCCGTTTGACAGGCCGCCGCGACACGGCGGCAAGGCTGATCAAGGCGTCGCGCCAAACGATCTATGATGCGTTCGTGAGGTGCGACGCCGTGTCGACATGGTTGCCGCCGCAGGGCGCGACCGCGCAGGTCCAGGCTTTCGAGCCGTGGACGGGCGGGCGATTTCAGATGACGCTTGCCTTCGCTACGGCTTCCGGCAAATCGACCGCGAATACTGACGTCGTGGCGGGTCGATTTGTCGACCTCGTGCCGCAGGAACGTATCGTTCAGGCTTTCGAGTTCGCCGCCGCCGATCCGGCCTTTGCCGGAACGATGACGATGACATGGAGTCTGAGGGCGGCGGAGGGCGGCACGATCGTTACCGTGACGGCCAAGAACGTTCCGCCCGGCATCGATCGAGCGGATCATGAAACCGGCATGAACTCATCGCTGGCCAATCTCGCGGCGTATGTCGAATGAACGCGGGCGCAGCCGTGCACTCGTCGCCCTGACAGCACGGACGCTCGATCGGATTGCGGCGCTTACTGCTCGCACCGCACGTCGCGCTTCAGCACCGAGATGATCGCCGGATACGTGCCGTGATCGAGGTCGATGCGCGCGACGACGTCCAGCATCGTGTCGTCGCCGTCGTCGTACACGCTGACGCGCTCGCGGCGCAGATACGCGAGGCCGGCGCAGCCGGATGCGCGGCCGTCTTCGGACACGCGGCAGTCGAGCGGATGGTCCGCGAGATAGCGGTAGCGATCGCGCTCGCGCGCGGCGAGATATTCGCGCAGATTCGGCGCGGCGCCGCCGACGCCCGTGACGATCGCGATTGCGCATGCCGGGGCGGCCGCAGGCGTGTCGTCGACTGTCTGCGCATGCGCGGCCGCGCAGATGGCCGCGGCCAGCGCGGTGAGGATCGAGATTCGAAGGAAGGGCATGGTGCGGGACGCTGTCGTCGGAACGAATGTCGGATTGTAGTGCGATTCCGGATGAGGGCGCGCCAATGCCAATGCCAATGCCACCCCCCCCGGCAGCAACGCGTTCGTCACGCGCACGTTGACGGTACACCGGACGCAATACAGACTGCAGACTGCGCCAGCGATACCGAGGAAGATTTCATCAATCACCGATCACGGATGTCGAGAAATCCGGCTGGCCGACCATTCACGTGAATGATTGCCACATTCAGGAGGGCATCAGTCATGGTCGAAACAAGACGAATGCATGCTGCGCTCGTCGCGGCAGCGATCGCCGCGATTGCACCGGCCTGTCACGCGCAAAACACCACCGACTGGCTGGCGAACACCTACGGCACCCTCGCGGCCCACGTGGGCAACACCGCGCGTTCGATGTGGGTCGCGCCCGAAGGCGTCATCTACACGTCCTCGATGTGGGACGAATACGAGGGCGGCGTCGCGATCTATCAGAACGGCAAGAGCCTCGGCTCGATCGGCTCGCACGCCGAGTTTCAGGGCGGCGCGATCACGGGCAACGCGACGTCGATCTTCGTCGCGCTTCAGTACGACAAGTCGCATGGAAGCGGCGCGGTCGGGCGCTACAACCGCGCCACCCGGGCTCGCGATCTTTTCATTCAGGTCAGCGCGTCGAACAACCAGCCTCGGGTCGACGTCGTCACCGGGCTCGCCACCGCGGGCTCGCTCCTCTATGCGAGCGACTTCTACGGCAATCGCGTCCGGATCTTCACGACGGGCGGCGTCTGGCAGCGGGACATCGGCGTCTCGGGCCCGGGCGCGCTCGCCGTGGATCGCGCAGGCAACGTCTGGGTCGCACGCAAGAGTGCGGGCGCGATCGTCGAGTTCAGCCCGGCCGGCGCGTTGCTGAACACCATCCGGATGCCCGTCGGATCGCAGCCGTCCGCGCTCGATTTCGATGCGTCGTCGGGGCAACTGATGGTCGGGGACGAGGGCCCGGACATGAACATCAAGCGCTACGACGTCTCGGGCACGCCGGCGCTCGCCGGCACGTTCGGCATTCGGGGCGGCTATCTCGACGCCACGACGGGCATCAAGGGCCAGGTGGGCGCGAAGCGCTTCACCCGCGTCGCCGGCATCGGCAAGGACACCGCCGGCAATCTCTATGTGCTCAACAACCCGTGGGGCGGCAGTTGGGACCTCGGCCGCAACGGCGGCACCGACATTCATGCGTACGACAGCGCCGGCAACCTGCAGTGGACGCTTCAGTCCCTCAACTTCGAGGGCGTCGCCGCGCCGGACCCGGCCACGGACGGCGCGCTGTTCTACGGCGGCACCAACATCCATGCCGGCAGCGCCGGCGGCGCCTTCGTCGCGAACACCGTCGATCCGTTCTCCTACCCGTCGGACCCGCGCATCGACATGAACGATACGCAGCGCGACGAGCATTTCGGGCAACTCGTCGCCGTTGGCGCGAACCGGATTCTCGTGGCGTCCGGCCAGAATCCGCCGATCTTCTACTTTTTCCATTTCGACAACGCGAATGGCTACGTCGCCATTCCGGACGCATCGATTCCCGGCCCCGCGTTCAATACGACCCAGCGGGTCACGGGCGGATTCTGCATCGACAGCAAGGGCGGCGTGTGGGCGGGGCTGGACAAGACCGGCTCGATCTACCATTACCCGCTGACCGGTTTCGACGCGAGCGGCAAGCCGGCATGGGGAGCCGGCATTCCGGTCCGCATTCCCGCGAGCGTCCAGCCGCTGACGCGCATCGTCTACCTCGCGGACAGCGACACCATGATTCTCGCGCAGGGCATCGCGGGGAGCGCGGACTGGACGTCGATCGGCACGCGGATCGAGGTGTATCACGGCTGGCGCGCGGGCAACACCACCGCGCCCGATCCGGTGATCAATCTCGCCAGCGCGGGCGCCAAGTCGATCGATGCGGCCGGCAATCACCTGTTCGTCGGCTACTGGTTCAGCAGCGGCGGGCCGGCGAGGCCGGACATCGACGCCTTCAACCTCGCCACGGGCAAGCTCGACGCCACGCTGGTCAACACCAGCACCGCCACCGTCGACGCCAGCAGCGCCGTCGATTCGATGTACGGCGTCAGGGCATACCTCCGATCGACGGGCGAATACGTGGTCACGAAGAACAACGTCAAGGGCAACAGCATCACCGTTTATCGCTGGAAGCCCTGATCGTGCGTTGCGTCCGTGAAAGCGGCGGCCGAGCGCCGCGGCAACGCGCCCGCGCTTGATCTCGCGCAACATTGCCGCCGCGCCGAAATCTATGCTGGCCGTGTCGATGGCGGCGCATCGGCATCGAAACGTCGCGCGGCGAGCCGGTGCGCGGCCGTCGGGGACGCGTGCGCCTCGCCGCGCCACCCACGCTCAATGCGCGATCTGAGCGGTGCGAATCGCGTACTCGGATCAGAGGCTTGCATGATCGATGCGGATCGTGGGCGGTCGCCCGTCGCCTCGCTGATGGAGAAAGTCGCCCGGCTGCGGGAGCCCGCTACCTGGCCGGACGGCGCGCATGCGGTGACGGCGATCGAAACGCACATGTCCTGGGTATTCCTCACCGATCGCCATGCGTGGAAACTCAAAAAGCCGGTGCGGGCGTCGCAGCTCGATTTTCGCTCGCTCGCCGCGCGCGCGCGTTTCTGCCACGAGGAAGTCCGATTGAATCGCCGGCTTGCGGCGGACGTCTATCTCGATGCGGTGCCGCTCACGATCGATTCGGACGGCCGCTTGAGGCCGAATGGCGCGGGCGAGATCGTCGACTGGCTCGTCGAGATGAAGCGCCTGCCTGCTGAACGGATGCTCGACCGGGCGCTGCTGCACGGGACCGCGACGCGGGCAGACGCGCGTCGCGTCGCGGAGCGATTGAGCGCGTTCTACCGCTCGCTTGCCCCCGCGCGAGGCGGCGCCGATCTGTACCGCGACGGCTTGCGCCGAACGATCGACTGCAACGAACGTGCGTTGCGCCGGCCGATGTTCGAGCAGCCTGTCGAGGTCGTTCGGGCGGTTTGCGTATTGCAGCGTGCGCTGCTGGACGCCGAGGCCGCCCGCTTCGACGCGCGCGTCCGGCAGGGGCGCATCGTGGAAGGGCATGGCGATCTGCGGCCCGAGCACGTCTGCATCGACGCGCAGATCGCGATCATCGATTGCCTGGAATTCTCCAGGCGGCTGCGCACGCAGGATATGGCCGACGAGATCGGCTTTCTCGCACTCGAATGCGAGCGACTCGGCGCGCCCGACTTCGCGCGCGCGCTATTGGACGAATATCGCGCGGCGAGCGGCGACGCCGTCGACGACGCGCTCGTGCATTTCTATCAGAGCTGCCGCGCGATGACGCGCGCGCGACTGGCCGCCTGGCATCTGCGCGAGAAGGCGTTCCGGGCGACCCCGGTCTGGCGCGATCGCGCGCGCGCATACGTCGCGCTCGCGCAGCGGCACGCCGGTTGCTGCGAGCGCCTGTGGACGGCGGCGCGCATCAGCGCCGCAGCAGGTCCGTGAGCGAGCCGCCGCGATGGATGCGCGCGATCGCCTCCGCGAACAGCGGGGCGCTGTCGAGCACGGTGAGCTTGTCTCTGAGCACGCCGGGCGGCACGCGCCACGGCGGCACCGAGTCGGTGACGGCAAGCGCGGTGAGCGCGTCGCCGCCGAGCAGTTCGGCGGCGCGGTCGAAGAACATCCCGTGCGTCGCGACCGCATAGACAGACTGCGCGCCCAATGCCCGGCAGTCGGCGGCGGTGTGGGCGAGCGTCGTGCCGGAGCCGATCAGATCGTCGACGATGACCGCGCAGCGGCCCGCGACGTCGCCGACGAGCGGCTTGGCGGTCACGACGCCGCTGCTGCGCAGCTTGCCCGCGAAGGCCGCGTCGACGGGGCGGCCGAGCCGCGTGGCGAGCCTCGCCCGAAAATCTTCCGCGCGGCGCACGCCGCCGGCATCCGGTGACACGACCACGATGGGCAGCTCGCCCGCCTGCCCGGCGAACCAGTCGACCAGCAGCCCGTTGGCTTCGAGGTGTTCGGTCGGGCAGCGAAACGCATTCTGGTATGCGGCGACGTTGTGCACGTCGATCGTGACGATGCGATCGACGCCGACGGCTTCGAGCATGGCCGCCACGTAGCGCGTGGAGACCGGATCGCGCGGCTGCGATCGTCGGTCCTTGCGGGAGTAGCACAGGTACGGCACGACCGCGCAGACGCGCGCGGCGGAGGCGTCCTTGAGCGCGCCGATGAACAGGAGCAGCCGGCACAGTTTGTCGTTGACGGAGCTTCCCGCTTCTCCGTACAGCGACTGCACGACATAGACGTCGTGTCCGCGCACGCTGACGAGCGGGCGCGTCTTGTGTTCGCCGTCCTCGAACGCGCGCTCTTCGTGCGCCGTGAGCGTGACGCCGAGATGGGCCGCGAGCCGCTCGCCGAACGAGCGGCTCGTCGCGAAGGCAAAGAGGCTGAAGGGGCTGTATGGCATGGTGGGAGATCCTCGATTCAGGAGCCGTCGCCGCGGCGGCGACGGGCAAGACACGCCGGCGCGGTCATGGCGGAGGCGGCGGCGTCCGCTTCAGCGCGACGCGGGGGCGGAGCGGTCGTCATCGATGGTCTCCGGCACCGTCGCGAGGTCGGCGAGCCAGGCGCGCGCACTCGCGTCGCTCGGCGCGCGGTAGTCGCCGCGCGGCGACAGCGAACCGCCGGAGCCGACCTTCGGGCCGTTCGGCAGGCAACTGCGCTTGAACTGCATGTCCTCGAAGAAGCGCGTGACGAAGATTTCGAGCCAGTGCTTGATCTCGCCGATCGAATAGGCATGCCGCTGGCCGTCCGGCACGTCGGGCCAGCGGCCGTGCGTTGCGTCATGCCATGCATGCCAGGCGAGATACGCGACTTTCGACGGCCGATAGCCCAGCCGCAGCAGGTAATAGAGATTGAAGTCCTGCAACTCGAACGGACCGACGGCGGTTTCCGATTGCTGCGCCGGTTCGGCATGGGCGTCGCCCGGAATCAGTTCGGGGCTGATCGCCGTCGTGAGCACGTCGTGCAGCACCGGGCTTGCTGCGCCCGCAAACGGGCCCTGCTCGGCCGCCCAGCGCACGAGGTAGCGAACGAGCGTTTTCGGAATGCTCGCGTTGACGGCGTAATGGGACATCTGGTCGCCGACGCCATACGTGCACCAGCCGAGCGCGAGCTCGCTCAGATCGCCCGTGCCGACGACGAGCGCCCCATGCCGGTTCGCGAGGCGGAACAGGTAATCGGTGCGCATGCCGGCCTGCACGTTTTCGAAGGTCACGTCGTAGCACGCCTCGCCGCGCGAGAACGGGTGGTCGAGATCGCGGAGCATCCGCGTGCAGGCGGGCCGGATGTCGATGCCGATGTGCCGGCAGCCGAGCGCGGCGATCAGGCGGGCGGCCTGCCCCGCCGTGCGCGCGCTCGTCGCGAAGCCCGGCAGCGTGCACGCGAGCACGTGATCCCGCGGCAGACGAAGCGCATCCGCCGCGCGCACGCACGTGAGCAGCGCAAGAGTCGAATCGAGCCCGCCCGATACGCCGATCACCAGACGCTCGACGCCGGCCGCCTTCATCCGCGTCACGAGCCCCTGCACCTGAATCGCGCTGATTTCCTCGCAGCGTTCGTGGCGCAGGGCCGGATCGGACGGGACATAGGGAAATCGCTCGCATACCCTCGCGAGCGGCAACACGCCATCGGAATCGACGGCGACGTCGATCGGAATCGTCCGGAATGCCGCGCACGCGCTCTGGTGCCGCAGCGCGGCGTGCGCGAAGCTCGTCTGCCGCATCCGTTCGCTGGCGAGACGCTCGACGTCGACATCGGCGAACAGGAGCTGCGGCGTCGGCGCGAAGCGGCGCGCCTGCGCAAGCAGCACGCCGTTCTCGAACAGCATGCCGTGGCCGTCCCATGCGAGATCGGTCGTCGATTCGCCCGCGCCCGCGCAACTGTATGCGTACGCGGCCAGGCAACGGGCCGACTGGTTGCCGACGAGGGCGCGCCGGTATTGCGCTTTCGCGACAGTGGCGTTCGAGGCGGACAGGTTGAACAGCACCGTTGCGCCGGCGAGGGCGGCATACGACGACGGCGGAATCGGCACCCACAAATCCTCGCAGATCTCGACATGGAACGTCAGCAGCGGCTGCGCGCGGGCCTGGAACAGCAGGCGGCTTCCGCATGGAATCCCGGCTTGCATCGGCAGATCGACGGTTTCCTGCGCGAGCGCGTCCCCCGACGCGAATTGCCGCGCCTCGTAGAACTCGCGGTAGTTCGCGAGATAGGTCTTCGGCACGATTCCGCAGATTCGCCCCCGATGGACGACCGCCGCGCAGTTGTAGAGCGTGGCGCCGATTCGCAGCGGCACGCCGACGATGGCGACCGCCGCGAGATCGTTCGACGCGGCGACCACGTCGTCCAGCGCCGCAAGGCCGGCGTCGAGCAGCGCCTGCTGCTGGAAGAGGTCGTCGCAGGTATAGGCGGACAGGCCGAGTTCCGGACAGACGACGACCAGTGCGCGTTCGCGCGCCGCGTCGCGCATCGCGTCGATCGTGCGCGCCGCATTGAAGGCCGGGTCCGCGACGCGCACGGGCGGTATGGCGATGGCGATCCGGACGAAGCCGTGCCGGTACGGATTGAGGAAGCGTTGCGCGGATGCGTCGCCGGTCGCCGGGCGGCGAGGGCGGGCGGGGGTCGTCATTGCTTGCTCCGGATGGCGCGCCGCGGGCCGACACATGCGTCGGGGCGGAACGCTCGCCGAGTGGGCTGCGCGCGGCCAGGCGGGCGAGCCGCGGCGCGCCCGACGTGCCGCACAGCGCCTGACGTTTCGAATCTAGGAACAAAGCCGCGAGGATGATTTGACGGACATCAAGTCCGCGCGGAAGCGCCGACGCGGGCCGAGGCAGCGGCATTCGGCTCGCAGCGCGTCGCGTCGATTGCGCCCGCGTTCGCCGCGCGCGATGCGTTGACGTACGTCAATCCCCGCCGAGTGGCGGCTCCTAACCTGATCGCACGATACGTCGCGCGACGCGCTTCGCCGTGCGCGGCCATTGGCACAGGAGAGACAACCATGCATATCGGAAGAATCAGCACCCAGCCCGTCGAATTCTGCACGGTCGATTGCAGCGCGCTCGAATTGGCAGAGCGCATGCGCCACGTTCATGTCGGTGATATCGTCGTGATCGAATACCGCGATGGCGACGCCGTGCCGATCGGCCTTGTCACCGACCGGGATCTCGTCATCGAAGTGATGGCGCGCGGCGAAGATCCGGGCCATGTGACTGCCGGCCAGATCATGTCGCGGGGTCTGATCGTCGTATCGGAGACCGACGAAATTGCCGTCGCACTCGAGGAGATGCGTCGTTCAGGCATTCGCAGGCTGCCGGTCGTCGACGACGCAGGCCGGCTGACCGGAATCGTCACGCTCGACGACATCGTCGAGTATCTTGCGGCGCTGTTCGGCGGAATTGCGGAAGTCAGCAAGCTGCAGCAGGTCGAGGAGCAACGCTTCCGCGCGTAGCCGATCACGTGCGTCACGCTTCGGACGCCGGCAGGGGGAGGGAGCAAGCGCATCGCGGCCGCCCGGTTGGGTGGAGCGGCGAGCATGCGAGTAGACTCTGCACCAAAACCCGAGGAGACAAATCATGCTGATTGGCGTGCCGAAGGAGATCAAGGTCTACGAATATCGCGTCGGCCTGACGCCGGCGGGTGCGCGCGAACTTGCACTGCACGGCCATCAGGTGCTGGTGCAGCGCAGCGCGGGCGCGGCGATCGGCCTGCGGGACGAGGATTACGCGGCGGCCGGCGCGACGCTCGCCGACGACCCGGCCGACGTGTACGCGCGCGCCGACATGATCATCAAGGTCAAGGAGCCGCAGCCGGCCGAATGCGCGATGCTGCGGCGCGGGCAGATCCTGTTCACGTACCTGCATCTCGCGCCCGATCCCGAGCAGGCGGCGGCGCTCGTCAAGTCGCGCGCGGTCTGCATCGCCTACGAAACCGTCACCGCTCCCGGCGGCGGCCTGCCGCTGCTCGCGCCGATGAGCGAGGTGGCCGGCCGCATGTCGATTCAGGTTGCCGCAGCGCATCTCGAAAGTCCCGGTGGCGGAATGGGCCTCCTGATGGCGGGCGTGCCCGGCGTGCCGGCCGCGCACGTCGTCGTGCTCGGCGCGGGCGTCGTCGGCACCTGCGCGCTGCAGATGGCGGTCGGCCTCGGCGCGCGCGTGACCGTGCTCGACACCAGCGTCGATCGCCTGCGCCAGCTCGACCTGATCTTCGGCAACCGGATCGCGACGCTCCATTCGAACGCGCATGCGATCGACGACGCGGTGCGCAACGCGGACGTGGTGATCGGCGCGGTGCTCGTACCGGGCGCGTCCGCGCCGCGGCTCGTCACGCGCGAGATGGTGTCGAAGATGCGCGCCGGCGCGGTCGTCGTCGACGTCGCGATCGATCAGGGCGGCTGCTTCGAGACGTCGCATCCTACGACGCACGCGCAGCCGACCTACGTCGTCGACGGCGTGGTTCACTACTGCGTCGCGAACATGCCCGGCGCGGTCGCGCGCACGTCGACGTTCGCGCTCGGCAATGCGACGATCCGCCATGCGATCGCGCTCGCGAACAAGGGCTGGAAGCGCGCGCTCGCCGACGATCCGTATCTGCGCTCGGGGCTGAACGTCTGCGACGGCCGAGTCACGCACGAAGCGGTCGCGCGCGCGCTCGGTCTCGCCTACATGCACGCGGACGAGATGCTGGACTGAATCGTTGCGCAGCAGCCCGAACGAACGCGGATCGGCCGGCGGGCCGCGCGGCAAACCGGCCCGATGCGCGCCGCGCATGCCCGGCCGTGACGGCGGATTGACGCACATCAATCGCCGGCGTGTTCGAATGCATACGCTGAAATCGTGAGCGGCATCGGCGCGATGCGCGCATGCACGGATCGGAGGCTATTGTGCGGACCGGACATCACTTCTTTCCCGAACTCCGGCATGCAACGGTGCCGACTTACTTCGTCTCCTATCTGTTCCCGCTGCTTCTCGCGGGCTACGAAGCGTACCGCGTCGGATACTGGGTCAGCCGGCACGGCTGGCATTTCAACGAACTGTCCCAGGCGGGCTACGAATTCACGCTGATGCTGATCGTGTTCGCGCTGCAAGTCGTGCTCGACGGGCTGTTCTTCATCACCGCGTGGGTCGGCCGGCATCCGGACGTCGAGCACCGGCTCTCGAACCTGACGTTCGGCATCATCTGCTCGGCGCTCGTGCTCGCATTCGACGTCGTGCTGCAGGTTGTGTTCTGAGCCGCCGCCGCCCGGCCGCAGGCGCTGCGCGCTGCGCGTTGCGCGGCGTCGCGGGCCGCCCGCGGCGAAGCATTTTGCATCGACCGGGAGTCACGGTCTGCATCCCAAAATATCGTCGAGCGACCTCGAACGATGTCGGGGTCGCCGACGCGCGCCAATGTTCACGGCCGCGCCGCGGCGCGTGCGGTGGCCGCCGGGCAGCCGCGGAGCGTCAGCCGGCCTTGATCTCGATCTTTTTCTCGGCCTTGGACGCTTCGGGCGTCTTCGGCAGCGTGACCTTCAGCACGCCCTTGTCGAACGACGCGTCGATCCTGTCGCGGTCGACGCCGTCCGGCACTCGGAAGTACCGCTCGAAAGCGCCGAAGCGACGCTCGTGAACGTAATAGCCCTTGCGCTTTTCTTCTTTCTCTTCGTGTTTTTCGCCGTGAATCGACAGGCCGCCGTTCGAGAGCTTGACCTCGATATCCTTCTCGCTCAGCCCCGGTAATTCCGCGGTGATTTCGTAGGACGTGTCGGTTTCGACGAAGTCGACGGCGGGCTCGGCCGCCCACTCTCGTTCGCGGCGCCAGAACGGCTCGATGTCGAAGATCGCCCGTCGCATCGACGACACGCGCACGCCGTGATCGAAATCGTCGAGCAGGCGATCGATCTCGCGCCGCAGCGTCTCGATCGGGTGCCAGAACGGCGCGGTCAACGAACGCTCTGTGCTTTCCCGCGGCTTCTTGACCGGCAGCTTGGTGGTTTCGCTCATGTCGCACCTCCTTCTCGTCAATGGAGCGTTCATTCTCGGCCGGCACCGGTTGCGATTCTTGACGAAGGTCAACGCTCAAAATGGGGCGGCGAATCGGCTCCGCACGCACGCGCCGCCGCGCGGCCCTCCGCCGTGAACGCGCGCGTCAATACAGCAGATACGCGGCCCGCTCATGCGCGAACGCCGCGTTCTGCGCGTCGACGACCTGCTCGATCTCGTCGAGCGGACGCCCGTCGGCCAACATGTCGGCCACCTTGCGCGAGCCGACCGACGCACGGATCGCATCGATCCGGAACCGGTCCGGATAGCGCCGATGCAGTGCGAGCGCGAGCGCAAGCCCCACGCTGCCGGGCCGCACCGTTCCCGGCAGCCGCTCGATCCGCACGCCTTCGCAGAGCGCGCCGCGGTACGGCCCTTCCGTCGGCACGAACCGGGCCGGCGCGAACGTCGCGTTCAAATGCATCGCGCCGAGGTCGTCAGCGAGCGCGCGGCCATCGATCCACGGCGCGCCGACCACGCGGAACGGCGTCGCGGTGCCCCGTCCGACGCTGATGTCCGCACCTTCGACGATGCCGACGTCCGGATACAGAGACAGCGCAGCGGCATCGCGCAGATTCGGCGACGGCGGCACCCAGCCGAGCCCGGTATCGCCGTAGCGCATCGTGCGCCGGTAATTTTCCATCGGCACCACGACGAGATCGGCGCCGATGCGAAGCCGATCGTCGAACAGCTTCGCGAGCTCGCCGATCGTCATCCCGGGCGCGAGCGGCAACGGGTAATAGTTCGTGAACGATCCGGTGTCGGCGTCCGACACCGGCCCCCCGGCGACGTCGGCGCCAAGCGGGTCCGGCCGGTCGAGCACGACCACGGGAACGTGCGCGGCCGCCGCCGCCTCGAGCACGTAACCCAGCGTCGCGAGATACGTGAAGAAGCGCACGCCGGCGTCCTGGATGTCGAACACGAGCACGTCGACGTTCGACAACATCGCGGGCGCGATTCGTCGCCGGTTGCCATACAGGCTGTGGACGACGACGTGCGTATCCGCGTCGGTCGCATCGCCGAACGGCGAGTCGACGTCGGTCCCGAGCCCGTGCTCGGGCGCGAAGATCGCGACGAGCCGGGCGCCGGGCGCGTGCGCGAGCAGATCGATCGTGCGCCGGCCGAGCCGGTCGAATCCGCTGCGGTTCGTCACGAGTCCGATTCGCTTGCCGGCCACGGCTGCAAAGCCGTTCGACTCGAGCACGTCGATGCCGGCCAGCACGGGCCCGGCCGAGGCCGGCGCTCGCGCCGCCCGCGCGAGCGCCTCCGCCATCGCGGGCGCTTCCTCGGCGATCCGTTCGGCGGATACGGGTGGCGAGCGGCTCGCGACGATGCCGAGCACCTGTTCGCGCAGCGGCGCCGCGTTGCCGCGTTCGTCCGGATAGAGGCGGCTCGTCAGGACGATCACGAAGCGATGCGTGACGAGATCGATCCAGAGACCGGTGCCCGTATAGCCGAGGTGCCGCAGCAGACCGACCGGCGGCAGCCGATAGCGATTCGCGGCGAGCGGCGGCTGCAGTTCCCAGCCGGCCGTGCGCGCATCGCCTTCGGCGTCGAGCGTGGCCGGCGTCTCGAGCGCGGCCACGCTCGCGCGGCTCAGCACGCGCGCCGCGCCGATCGCGCCGCCGTTCAGCAGCATCCGTGCGAAGCGTGCGAGATCGTCGGCGCTGGCGAACAGGCCGGCATTGCCGGCGACGCCCGTCATTGCCGCGGCGATCGGGTCGTGCACGCGGCCCCTGAGCAGGCGGCCGTCGCGAACGGCGGTCGGCGCGACGCGCGAGATCGCCGCGGCGCGGGGCCGGAACGTCGCGGTCGCCATGCGAAGCGGCGCGAAGACATGCTTCGCGCACCATGCATCGAGCGGCCGACCGGTCACGCGCTCGACGATCTCGCCAAGCGCCACGTAGTTGACGTCGCTGTAGATCACGCGCGTTCCCGGCGGCGCCACGGGCGACATTCGCGCGACATCGGCGAGCACCGCCGCCCGGCTGCGCAGCGCCCGCGTCGACGTCACGCCGGCGGGCAAGCCGGACGTGTGCGCGAGCAACTGCCGGACCGTCACGCCGGCCTTGCCCTGCGCGGCGAAAGCGGGCCAGTAGCGTGCGGCCGGCGCATCCAGCGCGAGCCGGCCTTGCTCCGCAAGCTGCATGACCGCCGTGGCGGTCGCGACGACTTTCGTCAGCGAGGCGAGATCGAACACGGTGTCGGCCGTCATCGCTTCGGCGGCCGGCCCCGTCATGCGCCAGCCGCGAGCCACGCGCTCGCGCACGCCGCCGGCGTCGCCCGTCACGACGACCGCGCCCGTAATGTGGCCGTCGGCGATCTCCGCGTCGATCGCGGCGCCGATCGCGACGGCCGCCGATTGCGGCGCGGGGTGGCGGCCCGCGTCGGCATGCGCGCCCGGCGGCGCCGACACCGGCGACGCCAGCATCAGCGCGCCGCTCAATGCGGCAACGCAGCGGAATCGTAGCGATTGTGCGGATTCCATACCATCCATCCGTCCGTGCCCGCCGCTTCGGCGGCGTCGATTTGCACGCGAATCTCGTCGGCGCCGAATGTGCGGCGATCGAACGCGTAGTCGCGAAAAGCCTGTAGCCACGGCCGGAAGCGCACGCCGGCAAGCCCGGTGCGGCGCATGGCTTTCGCCAGCGAGCGGCGGACGATCTCGCCGGGCCGCTCGGTCGGCTTCCTGACGCCCGGCACGCCCCACGCGAAGCCGGACGGATACAGCATCGGCGAAATGTAGTCGACCGTGCGCCCGAGCGTCTCGAGCCGCTGGCCGATGCGCGTATCGTTTGAATTCCAGCAGACATAGCCGAAGATGTCGACCGACAGATAGACGTTGTACGGCCGCAGTCGCGCCCGCGCACCCATCAGAAAGCCGGTGATCGCCGCGACGCGGTTCGATTCGGTGTTGGGCTCGCCGAACCGCAGGCCGTTCGCGTCCGGGAAGCGCAAGTAGTCGAACTGGATTTCGTCGAAGCCCATGCGGGCCGCTTCTTCCGCGAGATCGTAGTGGTGCTCCCAGGCTCCGCGCACGGTCGGATCGATCCAGCGCTGGCGCTCCCGATCGCGCCAGACCGCGCCGGCGGCATCGCGCACCGCCCAATCCGGGTGCGCGGCCGCGAGCGGATCGTCCTTGAACACGACGATCCGTGCGATCAGATAAAGGCCGCGCGCGTGCAGCGCGCGCACCAGCGCAGATAGATCGATCGCGCGCGGCGCTGCGTCGCGCCGAACGGCTGCCGCGCCGATCGATTCGCGCGCCGCGCTGCGATACGGCGTCGCTCCGTCATCTCCTTTCACGTCGATCACGAGCGCATTGATCGCGGTCTTGCCGGGCAGCGCGAGGACGGCGTCGCGCAGCGCCCGGTTCGCAACGCCGAACGCGGACAGATAAACCGCCTTGGGACGCAGCGGCATCATGCGCACGATGCGCGCCGCGTCCCCGTCGCGCAATGTGGTTTCCGCGCGTGCGTAGCCGGGCGCTGTCACGCTCATCGCCGTGGCGGCTCCGCCGGCCGCGGCCGGCACGGCGAGCTTGCCGTCCGCCGCGGTGATTCGGGCCGTGCCCGATGCGTAGGCGGTCGCGCCCGCAAGCGGGCGACCGCTCGCGGCATCGACGACAGTAATCGCGACCGTCGCCGCGTGGCCCGGCAGCCAGACCAGCAGGCACAGGATCGCAATGGCGGCGCGGCTAGCCATGACCGCCTCCCGCGGCGCGCGACGCGCCGCGCGGATCAAGAGGAAAGACTCTCATGGGAGCTTCGCCAGACGTTTTTCAGCCAGTTTCATTGTTGGTCGTTCTGGCGCACTGAGGCAGATCAATCATCCGGTCGGCAGGGTTTTCCGCGACGACGCGCGCGACGGCCCGAATTCCGATACCCGCCATCGTCATCTCCGCATCACGCTGACGTCACGCTCGAACCTTACAGTCCGCTTGGGAATTCCCATGCCGAGGAGGGGCTCGATGTCCGGCGTCACCGGCGCGCGTCGCATGCGCGTCCGGCGCGCGCGTGCATCGCCGGTTCATCGCTCGGTCAATTCAGAACAAGGACTCCGGAACATGAACTCTCGCCGCAGATTTCTGCAAGGCGCCGCATCCACCGGCATCGCGGCCGCCACGCTGGCCGCGTTCCCGCCCAGCATTCGCCGCGCGCTCGCCATTCCCGCCAACAACCGGACCGGCACCATTCGGGATGTCGAGCACATCGTCATCCTGATGCAGGAAAACCGCTCGTTCGACAACTACTTCGGCACGCTGCGCGGCGTGCGCGGCTTCGGCGACCGCTTCGGCATTCCGCTGCCCAACGCGCCGACGGTCTGGCAGCAGCGCAACGCGGCGGGCGCGCCGGTATTGCCGTACCACCTGGACGGCAGCAAGGGCAATGCGCAGCGCGTGAGCGGCACGCCGCACTCGTGGGACGACGGCCAGAATGCGTGGGACGGCGGGCGCATGTACCAGTGGCCGCGCTACAAGAACACGGCATCGATGGGTTACTTCCGGGAGAGCGAGCTGCCGTTCCAGTTCGCGCTCGCGAATGCGTTCACGATCTGCGACGCCTACCACTGCTCGATGCACGCGGGCACCAACTCCAACCGCCTGTTCATGTGGACCGGCACCAACGGCCCGACCGGCGCGGGCGTGGCCTCGGTGGTGAACGAATGGGACGACATCGGTCCTTCCACGCTCGGCTACGAGTGGAAGACCTATCCCGAGCGCCTGCAGGAAGCCGGCGTGAGCTGGAAGGTCTACCAGAACATGCCCGACAACTTCACCGACAACTCGCTCGCCGGCTTCAAGCAATACCGGCGCGCGAACGAGGCGTCGGGCAAGCCGGTGAGCAACAGCGACAAGGTGGTTTCGCCCGCGTATGATCCGGCGAGCGACGACGTGCGCAACCCGCTGTACAAGGGCATCGCCAACACGATGCCCGACGGCGGTTTTCTCGGCGCTTTCAAGGAAGACGTCCGCAACGGCAAGCTGCCGCAGGTGTCGTGGGTGGTGGCGCCGGCCGCGTATTCCGAGCACCCCGGCCCGTCGAGCCCGGTGCAGGGCGCGTGGTACATCCAGGAGACGCTCGATGCGCTCACCGCGATGCCCGACGTCTGGAGCAAGACCGTGCTGCTCGTGAACTTCGACGAGAACGACGGCTACTTCGACCACGTGCCTTCGCCGTCGGCGCCGTCGCTGAACCCGGACGGCACGCCGGCCGGCAAGACCACGCTGTCCGACGCCGACATCGCGTTCGAGCGCTTCACCCACCCGAAGCCGCCGGGCACCAAGAGCCAGCCGCAGCCCGACGCTCGCGTGTATGGCCCCGGCGTGCGCGTGCCGATGTACGTGATCTCGCCGTGGAGCCGCGGCGGCTGGGTCAACTCGCAGGTATTCGACCACACGTCGACCCTGCGCTTCATCGAGGCGCGCTTCGGCGTGCGCGAGCCCAACATCTCCGCGTTCCGCCGCGCGGTATGCGGCGATCTGACGAGCGCCTTCAACTTCGTGCAACCGAACGACGAGCCGCTGCCCACGCTCGCCGGCCGCAAGACCCAGGCCCAGGCCGATGCGCTGCGCGCCGCGCAGCAGCAGATGCCGCAGATCGTGCCGCCCGCGAACGGCCAGTTGCCGCGCCAGGCGGCGGGCACGCGGCCTTCGCGCGCATTGCCGTACGAGCTGCACGTCAATGCCGTCGCCGGGACGCTCGACGGCACGCTGCGCCTCGTATTCGCCAACACGGGGCAGGCCGCGGCCGTGTTCCACGTCTACGACAAGCTGAATCTGGGCCGCCTGCCGCGCCGCTACACGGTCGAGGCCGGCAGGCAGCTCGATGACGTGTGGGCCGCCATGACCGACAACGCGGGCAAGTACGACCTGTGGGTGCTCGGGCCCAACGGCTTTCACCGCCACTTCACCGGCGACCTGAACCGCTTGCGCGCGGGCGGCGCTCCCGCGCCCGAAGTGCGGGTGGAGTACGACAGGAAGCACGGCAACGTGCAATTGCTGTTGCGCAACGAAGGGGCGCGCGAGTGCGTGTTTACCGTGCGCGCGAAGGCGTACCGCAACGATGGCCCGTGGACCTTCAAGGTCAAGGGTGGCGCCGGGCGCAAGCACCACTGGAAGCTGGACGACAGCGGCAACTGGTACGACTTCGTCGTGACCTGCGACGCCGACGCCGGCTACGCGCGCCGCTTTGCCGGCCGGGTGGAAACCGGCGAGCATTCCGTCAGCGATCCGGCGATGGGGATGGGCGACCGGTTCTGAGTGGACACCGCGGCGGCTCGGGCAGACGCGCTGTCTGTCGATTGCGTCTGCCCGGCGCGCCGGGGGAGTGCGCGTCCGTCGATTCGCGGACGAGACGCCGATTCGGTATGGATCGGCGGCGCATCGTTCACCGCCCCGGGCGATCGCCAGTCCGGCGTCGGCCAACACGTGCCGCATCGCGCGGGGGCGACGGTCAATGCGCTATTGCGATATCGCGACGCGACGTCCCGATCCGCGTTCGCCCCGTGCCGTATCCGGCCGCGCATCGTCAGCGCTCGCGGCATGACAACCGCGTGCGACACCGTGCGCAACGGACACGCCGCACGTTCACTCGCCGATCAGATGCAGCACCACATCACGCCGATGCGGCGCGCGCCGATGCTCGAACAGATAGATGCCCTGCCACGCGCCGAGCACCATGCGCCCATGCTCGACGGGAATCGATAGCTGCACCTGCGTGAGCGCCGTGCGCAGATGCGCCGGCATGTCGTCGGCGCCTTCGGTGTCGTGCTCGTAGCGCGTATCGTCCTCGGGCGCGAGGGCCGCGAAATATCGCTCGAGGTCGCGCTGCACCGATGGGTCCGCGTTCTCCTGGATCAGCAGCGAAGCGGACGTGTGCCGGCAGAACACGGTGAGCAGGCCCGTGCTGATCGACTGCAATTCGACGAACGCGCGCACTTGCGGCGTGAACTCGACGAGACCGCATCCGCGCGCCTCGACGGTGATGTGTTGAATCGACTGTTGCATGGCGATGGGCGTAGAGGGTTCATACCAGCGGGTTCATACCAGCGCGGCGAAGCCGATGGATTCGATCTGCTCGGCATCGGTCGGGCGGACGACGCGCGCCACTTCGGCTCCGTCGCGCAGGAACACCAGCGTCGGCCAGAGCTTGATCCCGAACGAGCGGCCGAGCGGCCGGCCGGGGCCGTCTTCGATTTTCAGGTGTCGAACCTCGGCGTGCGCGGAAAACGCGTCGCGAATTGCGGACTGGGCGCCCGCGCAGATGCCGCACCAGTTGGCGCCGAATTCGATGACGGTCGCGCCGGCGAGCGCATCGACTTCCGCGCGCGTGGGCGCGTCGGCGGCATAGGCTTGTGGAGGGGTCATCATGGCTCCGTGGGCTTGGCAAAGGCATGGTTGCGTCGTGGCCGTCGTCGAGGCCAGCGGTTTTACTGTAGTCGAAAAAGGGCGCGATTACACGGGGCGTTGCCCGGCTCGCCGCCGCGACGCGTGACGTATCCGTCGATCTTGCAACAAGCGAACCCGGACCGGGCGATGGGACGGGCGTTTCTTCAACGTCGGCAAGCGGCGGTCCGGGAATCTTGTCGACGGAATGCAAATCCGTCGCGTTGGCGCGAGAGCAGACTACGATCACGACTTGGGGGCGGTGCGGCGAGCGTTTTCTCGATCCGGAGCCTAGAATGGGCTGTAGCGTCTGCACCTTGGTGCGAAACCAGCCGATTTTTCCTCCTGCTAGCGACCGAAGCGGACATGAATATTCACAACGCACACTTCATTCGCCCGGCGCTGGGCGCACTTTGCATCGCTTCGCTGGCGTCGCTTCATGGGTGCGGCGGCGAGGCATGCTTCGGTTTCGACGGTTGCTTCAACGATGGCGGCGTGCAGACCGTCACGCTGTCCGGCACCGCCGCCACCGGCCGGGCGCTCGCCAGCGCGACGGTCAACGTCGACTGCGCACAGGGCTCGGCCGCGACGCTGTCCGACGGCGGCGGCCACTATGGCGTCACGTTCGACGCCACACTCCCCTGTGTCATCACCGTGACCTCCGGCGGCGCGAGCCTGCATTCGCTGGCATACGCCGGCGGCACGTTCAATACGACGCCCGAGACCGAGCTGATGCTCGTCTACCTCGCTGCGCAGCTTGGCACGAGCGCGGCCCGCTTGGTCGGCGATCTGCCGAACAATTCGCGCTTCCAGCAGACGCTGGAGAATCAGACCGATGTGCTGGCCGCGCAAACGGCCGTCGTCGCGAACCTCCAGCAGCGCTATGCGGTCACGTTCGCGACGCCGGCGTTTTTGACGACGCCGTTTTTTGTCGGACAGCCGGGTGTCGACGGCGACCTCGGCGCGCTCGCGAACGCGGGCGCGATCGACGCCAACGGCATGCCCGATGCCGCCGCCGTGTCGCTGCTGCAACAGGCGGGCGCCGCGCATCCGCTGTGAGCGCCCGATTCGCCTCCGTGACGACATACCGCCGTTGCGCCAGCGTGACATGCCGCCCGATGGACGCCGCATCGCCGCCATGCCGTATCCGTATCCCGGGATTGCGTCCGCTCTCGAACGCCACCGTCGCCCAGCGCGGAATCCAGTCGTATCGCCGGAGCTTCGCGCCGTCGCATCGAATCACTTCGAGGCGCCGCCCGGTCAGCACGACGCAGTCGTAATCGACGGCGTGCCGCGCATACATCAAGAAGCACCCGCCGATGGCGACGGCTTCGCCGATCGCGAACGGCGTCGCGATCGCCGGCATGAGCGCGGCCAGCACGCCCATCGACAGCAACGACTGGCGCGGCGACAACGCGCAATTCCGCCGCAGCATCCACACCTGGCGATTCGCGTTCGCACGCGCATACCGCCGCGTCTTGCCCATGTACGTCGGCAGCGCGACCCGGAACAGGAAGTACGCCTGCATCAGTCCGAACGCGAATGCGCCGATCGTCGCGATCTGATCCATGATCGACGACGCGCCGGCGATGTGAATCGCGAAGATCGACAGGTCCATGCGGGGCCCATCTGCGTCGAGAGCGGCGCGTACATCGTCCAGCCGGCGGCCGGCGCGCCGCCCGGCACGAAGAACGAGCCGATCAGCAGCGCGCTCGACACCGGCAGCAGCCAGAAGCTGGAGTTGTTCATCCGCGCGAATCATCAGCGCCATCACGCCGCCGATCATCAGATTGATGACCGAGAACAGCAGATACAGCGTGCCGATGTCCTTGTGATTCGTCGCGAACAGCCAGCGGCATCAGCCGGTCGGTATGGGATGCGCGACGGCATCGAGGTCCGCCGCGTCGGCCGTCGTTTCGCTCATTGTGTGCTTGCCTCGTTCTCGTGATTCCGGGGCACGGATTCGCGCGCGGCCCGATGTGTGCGATCCGTATGTAAATAGACAGACCCTAGAACAACTGCCCCTGCCCGGAGATCACCGACTCGAAATCGTCGCGCACGAACGGAAGAATCGCGTCGGCGACGGGCTGAAGCTGCCGGCTCACGTAGAACGCGTAATCGATCGGCATGCGAAGCGTCTCGAGCGGCTCGGGGCCGGCCGTCGTCATCACGTAGCTGATCCATCCGCCGCGCTGGTACTGGAGCGGGCGCCCCTGTTCGCGGTTGAACGCGTCGGCGACGCGCGCGGCGCGCACGTGCGGCGGCACGTTGCGCTCGTAATCGCGAAGCGGCCGGCGCAGCCGCTTGCGGTAGACGAGTTGCCCGTCGAATTCGCCGGCGAGCGTGCGGCGCACGTATTCGCGGATGAAAGCGCGATACGGCTCGCGCTTGAAGACGAGCCGGTACAGCTCCCGCTGGAACTGCTGCGCGAGCGGCGTCCAGTCGGTCCGCACGGTTTCGAGGCCCTTGAACACGACGTCCTCGCCGCCATCCGCCGCGATGACGAGGCCCGCGTAGCGTTTCTTGCTGCCTTCCTCCGCGCCGCGCACGGTCGGCATCAGGAAGCGATGGTAGTGCCGCTCGTACTGGAGCTCGAGCGCGCTGTCGAGCCCGAAGCGCTCCGCCAGGTGCGCGCGCCACCAGCCGTTGACGTGCCCGACGAGCGCGCGGCCGATGCGGTCCGCTTCGTCGCCGGCGTGCGCGCGCTTGAGCCAGACGAACGTCGAATCGGTGTCGCCGTAGATCACGTCGTAGCCTTGCGCCTCGATCAGCTCGCGCGTCTTGTGCATGATCTCGTGGCCGCGCATCGTGATCGACGACGCGAGCCGCGGATCGAAGAACCGGCATCCGGACGAGCCGAGCACGCCGTAGAACGCGTTCATGATGATCTTCAGCGCCTGCGACAGCGGCTGATTGCGCTGGCGCTTCGCGAGCTCGCGGCCTTCCCAGACGCGGCGCACGATGTCCGGCAGGCAATGGCGGCTGCGCGAGAAGCGCGCGCCGAGAAAGCCGGGCACCGATTCGGCGTCTTCGGGATGGGCGGCGCCTTCGATGAGCCCGACGGGATCGATCAGGAAGCTGCGGATGATCGACGGATACAGGCTCTTGTAATCGAGCACGAGCACCGAATCGTAGAGGCCGGGCCGCGAATCCATCACGAAGCCGCCGGGACTCGTGTCGCCGGTCACGTCGCCGAGGTTCGGCGCGACGTAGCCGAGCCGGTGCATCCTCGGCATGTACAGATGCGTGAACGCGGCGACCGAGCCGCCGATGCGGTCGGCCGGCAGCCCGGTGACGGCCGCGCGCTCGAGCATGAACGGCAGCAGGTCCGCCTTCTCGAAAATGCGCGTGACGAGCTCGCAGTCCTTCAGGTTGTAGCGCGCGAGCGCGGGCTTGTCGCAATCGAAACGGCGCTGGATTTCGTCCATGCGCTGGTACGGATTGTCGATCGCCTTGCCTTCGCCGAGCAGCGCCTGCGCGACGTATTCGAGGCTGAACGACGGAAAGGTCCACGTCGCGGATTTCAGCGCGTCGATGCCGTCGATCACGAGCCGCCCGGCCGCCGCCGCGAAGAAATGGTCGGGCTGCTGGCCGTGCGCGCGCCAGTCGAGCACGCCGCCGCCGCGGCCGAGCCGCAACGGCACGCGGTACTGCACGGCGTGCGCCTGCAGTACGCGCAAGTCGAACTGCACGAGGTTCCAGCCGATGATCGCGTCCGGATCGTGCCGCGCGAGCCAGTCGTTCAGCCGCTCGATCAGCGCCGGCCGGCTGTCGCAGTAGTCGAGCCGGAAATCGACGTCGCGCGCGTCGCCGTTCGCCGGCCCGAGCATGAAGACCTGCCGCTCGCCGCATCCCTCGAGCGCGATCGAATAGAGCTCGCCCTGCGCGCTCGTCTCGATGTCGAGCGACACGCAGCGCAGCGCCGGACGATAGTCGCCGCCGGGTTTCAGTTCGCCGTCGCGCAGCGCGCCATTGTCATCGCCATTGCCGTCGCCGTCGGGCGCGCCGCGAAACCGGACGGGCGCGGTGATGAAGCGCTCCATCATGTAGCGCTCCGGCGGCAGGACGTCGGCTTCGTAGACGTCGACGCCCGCCTGGCTCAGGCGCTTCTTCAGCGCGGCGAGGCGGCGGTATCGGCGGCAATAGAGTCCGACGACCGGGCGTCGGCGGAAATCGCGCAGCGCAAGCGGGCGCAGCACGGCGTCCGGGGCGCCCTGAACGCCCTGAAGCGCGCGCTCGGCCTGCTCCTGCTGCTCGGCAGGGATGAACGCGACCGATTCCTGCGCGCGCAGGCGGACCCGGCGCGCACCGCGCGCGGTCGCCAGCCAGAACTCGACCTCGGTGCCCTGCGCCGTGTCCCGCCAGTGGCGGGTGAGAATGAAGCCCTCTTCGAATTCCGTCAAAACGGGTTCTCTATCTGCTCTATCTGTCGACATGCCGCTGCGGGATTGTAGCGCCGGGGCGCGCGCGTGCGGCGTGCGGCCGCCGATTCGGTCGACGAGCGCGGTCGCCGTGGTTCGGCCGCTCGGGAACGTTCGCCGGATTGGGCGTTTGCCTAATATATAACGTCAGGCATGCTTCGCAGCCATGCATTCGCCCGATGAATCCCTGGGGCGACGTGCCTACCATACGCATCACACGATACAAACGATCCGGAGACGCGCATGAACCCTCTCTCGTCCGCTGCGGCACGGCCCGCATCGGAACCGCTGAACGACGGCTATCGCAAGGTCACGTTGCGGCTGATCCCGTTGATCTTCGTCTGCTACCTGTTCAACTACCTCGACCGCGTGAACGTCGGCTTCGCGAAGCTGCAGATGCTGGGCGACCTGAACATGAGCGAGACCGTCTACGGTCTCGGCGCTGGCATCTTCTTCGTCGGCTACGTGCTCGCGGGCGTGCCGAGCAATCTGGTGTTGCGGCGCGTCGGCGCGCGCGCGTGGATCGCGATCATCATGATCGTGTGGGGCGCGCTGTCGTCGGCGCTGCTGCTCGTGAAGACGCCGGCGTCGTTCTATACGCTGCGCTTCTTCACCGGCATCGCGGAAGCCGGGTTCTTCCCGGGCATGGTGCTGTATCTGACGCAATGGTTCAGCGCCGAGCACCGCGGCCGCGCGATCGCGCTCTTCATGTCGGCGATCCCGATCTCCGGCGTGATTGGCGGCCCGCTGTCGGGCTGGATGCTCGATCACTTCTCGGCGGGCCAAGGCGGGCTCGCCGGCTGGCAGTGGCTGTTCCTGTTGCAGGGCGCGCCGACGATCGTGCTCGGCGCCGCGGTGTTCGTGTTTCTCGAGGACCGGATCGACGACGCGCGCTGGCTGTCGGGCGACGAGAAGGCCGCGCTCACCCGCGCGATCGCGACGACGGCCGCCGACGCCGCCCTCGCATCGTCCGGCCGGCCGCACACGTTGCGCGACATCCTGCTGAACGCCTCCGTGTGGAAATTCGGCGTCGTCTATTTCAGCATCCAGATGGGCGTGTACGCGATCAACTTCTGGCTGCCGTCGATCATCCGCTCGCTCGGCGTCGGCGGTAGCGGCGCGATCGGCTGGCTGAGCGCGATCCCGTACCTGTTCGCGTGCGTCGCGATGATCGCCGTCGGCAAATCGGCCGATGCGCGGCAGGAGCGCCGCTGGCATCTGAGCGTGCCGATGGCGGTCGGCGTCGCGGGGCTGCTGATGGCCGCGCAATCGGGCAACGCGATCGTGCCCGCGATGATCGGCCTCGTGCTCGCGACGGCCGGCGCGCTCACCGCGCTCGCGATGTTCTGGCCGCTGCCGACGCTCGTGCTGACGGGTACGGCCGCGGCGGGCGGCGTCGCGCTGATCAACTCGCTCGGGCAGGTTGCCGGCTTCGTGAGCCCCTACATCGTCGGCTGGATCAAGGACGCGACGCAGCGCACCGATCTCGCGCTCTACATCCTGTCGAGCACGATGGTCGTCGGCATCGTGCTCGTGATGCGCACGCACGCGCGGCGCGCCGGCCGCTGACGCGGGCCACGCCGCGCGTTTCGTCTTTGCATGCTGAGCGCGCGAGCCGCGCGCGTCACCGAAGAGGTTCGCTGATGAAGATCGTGATTGCTCCCGATTCGTTCAAGGAAAGCCTGACCGCGGTCGAAACGGCGCGGCAGATCGAGGCCGGATTCCGCGAGGTGTTCGCCGACGCCGATTACCGGTGCCTGCCGATCGCCGACGGCGGCGAAGGCACGGTCGACGCGCTCGTCGCGGCCGCGGGCGGCGAGCGCCGCAGCGCGAGCGTCGCCGATCCGCTCGGCCGGCCGACGCACGCCGCGTTCGGGGTCCTGCCCGACGGCACCGCCGTGATCGAGATGGCCGAGGCGAGCGGCCTGCATCTCGTGTCGCCCGAATCGCGCGATCCGCGCGTCACGTCGAGCCGGGGCACGGGCGAGCTGATCCGCGCGGCGCTCGACGCGGGCGCGCGGCGCTTCATCGTCGGCCTCGGCGGCAGCGCGACGAACGACGGCGGCGCGGGCATGCTGCAGGCGCTCGGCGTGCACCTCGCGGACGCCGGCGGCCGGCCGCTCGGCCCGGGCGGCGCATCGCTCGCGCGGCTCGCGCGCATCGACGCGGCGGGCCTCGACGGCCGGCTTGCCGATTGCACGTTCGAAGTCGCGTGCGACGTCGACAATCCGCTCGTCGGGCCGAACGGCGCGTCGGCGGTGTTCGGCCCGCAGAAGGGCGCGACGCCGGAAATGGTCGCGGATCTCGACCGGCATCTCGCGCATTTCGCGGCGATCGTCGCGCGCGACGTGGGCCCGGACGTCGCGCGGCTGCCGGGCGGCGGCGCGGCGGGCGGCCTCGGTGCGGCGATGTCCGCGTTCCTGAACGCGACGCTGCGCCCGGGCGTCGAGATCGTCACCGACGCGCTGCGGCTGCGCGACGCGATTCGCGGCGCGAGCCTCGTCGTGACGGGCGAAGGCTGCATCGACGGCCAGACGCTGCGCGGCAAGGCTCCCATCGGCGTTGCGCGGATCGCGGCCGAATGCGGGGTGCCCGTCGTCGCGATCGGCGGCGCGGTGACGAAACAGGCCGACGCGCTGTACGCGCACGGCTTCGACGCGGTCTTCGCGTCCGTCCGGCGCGCGTGTACGATCGACGAGGCGCTGCGCGACGCGGCAACGAACGTGCGCTTCGCGGCGCGCAACGTCGCGGCGGCGATTCGCATCGGCCGGGAGCTCGGCTGTCACGCGTCGCCGCCGCGCGTCGCGTAGCGCACTCGCCACGCATTCATCCCGGGCCGCCCGGCAGCGGGCGGCGCGATCCTCCCGAACCATCCGACTCATTTCCTGCACTGGAACCGGACATGCGAAACGAAAGCCACACCGGCCGCGAGCGCTGCCGTTCGACGAAGATCGTCGCGACGCTCGGCCCGTCGAGCTCGACGGAAACCACGATCGAAGCGCTCGCGCGCGCGGGCGCCGACGTGTTCCGCCTGAACTTCAGCCACGGCGAGCACGCCGATCACGCGGCGCGCCACGCGGCCGTGCGCGCGATCGAGGCGCGCATCGGGCACCCGATCGGCATCCTGCTCGATCTGCAGGGCCCGAAGCTGCGGGTCGGGCAGTTCGCGGGCGGACGTGCGCAGATCGCGAAGGGCCAGCCGTTCGTGTTCGACCTGGACCCCGCGCCCGGCGACGCGCGGCGCGTGTCGCTGCCGCATCCGGAGATCTTCGCCGCCGC
Source organism: Burkholderia sp. MSMB1588 (assembly GCF_001546925.1). Lineage (NCBI taxonomy): Bacteria > Pseudomonadati > Pseudomonadota > Betaproteobacteria > Burkholderiales > Burkholderiaceae > Burkholderia > Burkholderia sp. MSMB1588. The sequence goes on from NZ_CM003770.1 coordinate 872,070, forward strand.
GCGCCCCGGCCATCTGCTGCTCGTCGACGACGGCAAGCTGCGGTTTCGCGTCGACGCGGTGTCGGCGGCGCGCATCGAGACGACCGCGCTGCTCGACGGGATCGTGTCCGACCGCAAGGGCGTGAGCGTGCCCGACGCGCCGCTCGCGATTCCGGCGCTGTCCGGGAAGGATCGCGACGATCTGGAATTCGGGCTGTCGCTCGGCGTCGACTGGGTCGCGCTGTCGTTCGTGCAGACCGCGCAGGACGTGCGCGACGCGCGCGCGCTGATCGGCGCGCGCGCGGCGATCGTCGCGAAGATCGAGAAGCCGCAGGCGGTGGCGAACATCGTCGACATCGTCGACGCCGCCGATGCGGTGATGGTCGCGCGCGGCGATCTCGGCGTGGAGATGTCGCTCGAGGACGTGCCGAGCGTGCAGAAGCAGATCATTCGGCTCGCGCGCGCGGCGGGCAAGCCGGTGATCGTCGCGACGCAGATGCTCGAATCGATGACGCTCGCGCCCACGCCGACGCGCGCGGAGGCGTCCGACGTCGCCGCGGCCGTCTACGACGGCGCCGACGCGGTGATGCTGTCCGCGGAATCGGCGTCGGGCCAGTATCCGGTCGAGGCGGTCGACTTCATGCGCAAGATCATCGCGACGACCGAGGCGGACCCGATCCAGCCGCAACTGATGAAGGCGATCGTCACCGCGCACGCGCCGAACGCGACCGACGCGATCGGCGCGGCGATCGAAGTGGTTTCGGATACGCTGCGGCTCGGCGTCGCGGTCACGTACACGGCGTCGGGCGCCACGGCGATACGCCTGTCGCGCCTGCGGCCGCGCACGGCGATCCTGAGCCTCACGCCGCGCGCGGACATCGCGCGGCGGCTCACGCTCGCATGGGGCGTGCGCTCGCGCGTGGCGGTCGAGGCGGCCGGCATCGAGAACATCGTCGAGATCGCGATCGAAGCCGCGCACGCGGAAGGATTCGCCACCGACGAACGCCCGATCGTCGTCGCCGCGGGCGTGCCGTTCGGCCATCCCGGCTCGACGAACCTGATGCGCATCGTCTGGCCGACCGAAATGACGCGACAATAGGCGTCGGGCCGCACGATGGCCCGCAGCCTGCTTCGCTGTCTGCCTTGCAGCCCGCTCCACGGCCCGCTCGCCGCCGTTCCTGCCATTCGACCTGACCGCCATGATGATCGATGCCCGTCTCGCGACTGAAATCGTCGCACGCACTGTCGAAGTGATGCCGTTCGACGTGAACGTGATGGACGCGCACGGCCTGATCCTCGCGAGCAGCGACGCGGCGCGCGTCGGCGAGATCCACGCGGGCGCGCAGCTCGCGCTCGCCCGGGCGCGCGCGGTCGAGATCGACGACGCGATGGCCGCGAACCTGAGCGGCGCGCGGCCCGGCATCAACCTGCCGCTGAGCGTGCGCGGCAAGGTGTGCGGCGTGATCGGCGTCACCGGCGAGCCGGACGCGGTGCGCGGCTTCGGCGAGCTGCTGCGCGTCACCGCGGAATTGATCCTCGAGCGCGAGCAGTTGACCGTCGAATTGCGCCGCAACGCGCGCCATCGGGAAGAGTTCGTGCTTCAGCTTCTGAGGCGCACGGCCGCGGCCGCCGAGCTGGAAGCGTGGGCCGACCGGCTCGGCATCGACGTGCGGCTCGCGCATGCGGCGATCGTGTGCCGCCTGAGCGGCGTCGACGCGGACCCGGAAGCGGGCGTCGGCCAGATCGAGGCGATGCGGTCGCAACTGGCCGACGAGTGGCCGCAGTTGCTGAGCGCGCAGACGTCGTATCGGGAGCTCGTGATGTTCGATGCGATCGACGCGCGCGCGGTGCGCGACAGCGTGCTCGCGACGCACGCCGGCAAGCGGCTCGCCGCGCTGGAGGGCACGTTGCGCAAGGTCGCGACGCAGCCGTTCTCGCTCGCGCTCGGCATCGCGCTCGACGGCATCGACGGCTTCGAGCGCTCGTATCAGTGCGCGCTCGCGACGCTTCGCGTCGGCGCGGCGCGCACGCCGCAAAAGGCCGCCTATTCGTACTACGACTTCGTGCTGCCCGTTCTGCTGTCGGCGCTGTCGCAAGGCTGGCAGGCACGGCAGTTGCGGCTGCCGCTCACGCGCCTGCTCGCGCGCGAGCGGCGCTCCGGCGCGCTGCTCGACACGCTGAGGGCCTGGTACGCGAACGACGGCCACCCGAGCGCGACGGCGCAAGCGCTCGGCATTCACCGCAACACGCTCGACTACCGGCTGCAGCAGATCCGCGACGCGACGGGCCTCGATCTCGGCGCGATCGACGATCGGCTCTGGCTCTATATCGCGCTGCAGACGATGGCGGGCAGCCGCGACGGCGGCGAGGACGACGCCGTCGCTGACGACCGACGTTCGGCGAGCTGATCGCCGCCGCGCCCGATCCGCTCGCCCCGCCCGATCGATTTTGGAAATGTACGTAAAAAATACGGATATCCAGTTCGAAATGTCAGGCTCGATAAATGTCGATAATATGTCGTTCGATCGGGATATAAGTCGCCAAATAAAATCGCATGATTTCGGTGGCGTGAATGGCGGGATGAATTGATTTGCCCGGAATTATATTTAATAAAAATGCCGCGCTTTTGTACGAATACATTCTTGCGAATCGCGTTTAAACTTCACGCGTTTTGTCGTAGACTGCGTTTCGCTTCAATCATCCCGACTGGTACAGGGATATCGCCGTCGCAACTCGCGGCGTTTCATTGAAACGCCGACCGTTTCCCGTTTCGCTTCAATGCTTGTCGCTCGAACCGGTACCGGCGGGCCGCTGGCGCCGGAACGCCGTTGATCGGCCGATTTCCGTGCGGCGTCCCGTCGGTTGCCGGGGCCAAGTCGTTTGCATGCGGCCGATGAATCGCATCGATCATTGGCGCACGGAAAACAATCGAATCATTCGGCGTTTTTCATCCATGCAGCCGGTGGATTATTTCGAAATCCCGTTCATCGCCGTGTGCGATTCGGGGTGAAATCGGGCATTTCGGATCGCATCGGCGCCCGTTGTCGGGATTCGATCGAACAATTCCGCTATTTGCCGGGCAAGCGGCCGGTTCGTCTCACGCAGTCGAGTGTCAATCGGCTGCCGGTCCGTCTTCGCGAGGATCGGCGGCCAGTCAGGTAGGGATTCACCCGCAATCGTCAATCGACGCGTCCGCGCGGACGCGCCCGGACGTTCGTTCACCACTTGCACCACCAGCATGGAGTACCTGCACCATGACGACATCCACTCTCGATTTGCCGCGCGTTTCCGAACACGAATCGCGCGCCACTTCGCCGCACAACATCGTCGACCTGCTGTTGCGGGCCGCACGGCTGCATCCGCATACGGGCGTGCGTTTCATCGCCGCGCAATCCGAGGAAAAGGGGGGCGCTTTCGTCACGTATCCCGAACTGCTCGATGAGGCGCGCCGCATCCTGGGCGGCCTGCGCTCGCGCGGCTACCGGTCCGGCATGAAGGTCGCGCTGCTGCTCGAGCACGCGAACGATTTCATCCCGGCGTTCTGGGCGTGCGCGCTCGGCGGATTCGTGCCGTGTCCGCTCGTGCCGATCCGCAACGATCCCGAGCGTTGGGCAAAGCATCTCGCGCACGTCGACACGCTGCTCGACCATCCGCTGCTCGTCACCACCGAAGCGCTGAAGAGCGATCTGCCGGGCGGCGCGTTCGCCGTCAACCTGAACGCGCTGCGCGCCGGCGCGCCCGACGAATCGGTTCATGCCGCGCAACCGTCGGACCCGGCCGTCTTCGTGCTCACGTCGGGCTCCACCGGCAATTCGAAGGCGGTCGTGCTCACGCACGGCAACCTGCTCGCGTCGATGGCGGGCAAGAACGACCGGCAGCAGCTCGCCGGCGCGGACGTCACGCTCAACTGGATCTCGTTCGATCACGTCGCCGCGCTGCTCGAAGCCCACCTGCTGCCGCTCTGCGTGGGCGCCGTGCAGCTCCATGTCGAATCCGCGGCGATCCTGACCGATCCGCTGCGCTTCCTGCGGCTCATCAGCCGCTATCGCGTCACGATGACCTTCTCGCCGAACTTCCTGTTCGGGCAACTGAACGCCGCGCTCGAAGCGATGGGCGACGAGGCGCTCGCGGCGTGGCGCCGCTCGGTGGATCTCTCGTCGCTGCGGCACGCCGTGTCGGGCGGCGAGGCGATCGTCGTCGCGACCGGGCAGCGCTTCCTCGATCTTCTCGCGCCGTGCGGCCTCGCGCGCGACGCGCTGTGGCCCGCGTTCGGGATGACCGAGACGTGCGCGGGCTCCGTGTATTCGCGCGAATTTCCGCACGGCGACGCGGGCCGCGAGTTCGCGTCGCTCGGCCTGCCGGTGGCCGGGCTGCAGATGCGCATCGCGGACGACCGCAACAACGTGCTGCCGGACGGCGAAGCGGGCGAGTTCCAGGTGCGCGGCCCGATGATCTTCCAGTGCTATTACAACAACGCCGAGGCGACGCGCGCGGCGTTCACGAGCGACGGCTGGTTTCGCACGGGCGATCTCGGGCGCATCGAGCGCGGCCGGCTGTGGCTCGTCGGCCGCAGCAAGGACAGCATCATCGTCAACGGCGTCAACTACTTCAGCCACGAGCTGGAGACGACGCTCGAAGCGCTCGACGGCGTCAAGCGCTCGTTCGTCGCGGCGTTCCCGACGCGCAGCGCCGGCGACGAATCCGAGCAGCTCGTCGTGACGTTCACGCCGTCGTTCCCGCTCGACGACGAGGACGCGCTGTATCGCGTCATCATCGCGATCCGCAACAGCACGATCCTGCTGTGGGGCTTCCGGCCCGCGTTGATCCTGCCGTTGCCGGAAGACGAGTTTCCGAAGACGAGCCTCGGCAAGACCCAGCGCACGATCATGCGCAAGCGGCTCGAAGCGGGCGGCTACGACGGCTGCAAGGCATTGGTCGCCGATCTCGCGAACCGGCAGATGGGCGGCTACGCCGCGCCCGAGGGCGACACCGAGGCCGCGGTCGCCGCGATCTTCGCGGAGATGTTCCAGGTCGCGCCCGACGCGATCAGCGCGACCGCGAGCTTCTTCGATCTCGGCGGCACGTCGCTCGACATCCTGAAGCTCAAGCGCCACGTCGAGCAGCGGCTCGGCGTCGTCGACCTGCCGATCGTGACGATTCTCCAGAATCCGACCGTGCGCGCGCTGGCCGCGCGCCTCGCGTCGGGCGAGCGCGTGACAGCGGGCGATTACGACCCCGTCGTGCCGCTGCAGCTCACGGGCGGCAAGACGCCGCTCTTCTGCGTGCACCCCGGCGTCGGCGAAGTGCTCGTGTTCGTCAATCTCGCGAAGTATTTCGTCAACGAGCGCCCGTTCTACGCGCTGCGCGCGCGCGGCTTCAACGAAGGGGAGACGTATTTCTCCAGCTTCGACGAGATGGTGAACACGTATGTCGACGCGATCCGCAAGCGGCAGCCGCACGGACCTTACGCGGTGGCCGGCTATTCATACGGCGGCGCGGTCGCGTTCGAGATCGCGAAGGTGCTCGAATCGCAGGGCGAGCGCGTGGATTTCGTCGGCAGCTTCAATCTGCCGCCGCACATCAAGTACCGGATGGACGAGCTCGACGAGGTGGAAGGCGCGGTCAACCTCGCGTTCTTCCTGTCGCTGATCGACAAGCAGCAGTCGCTGACGCTGCCGCCGCAGTTGCGCGCCGCGATGCCGGCGCAGGACCCGCTCGCGTACCTGATCGACCACGCGCCGCCCGGGCGGCTCGCCGAGCTCGATCTCGATCTGCCGAAATTCCGCGCATGGGCGGGGCTCGCGCAATCGCTGCTGACGCTCGGGCGTTCGTACGTGCCGTCGGGCAGCGTGCAGGCGATGTCGATTTTCTACGCGATCCCGCTGCGCGGCACGAAGGACGACTGGCTGAACAACGAACTGCGCCGGTGGGACGAGTTCACGCGCGCGCCGAATCGCTACATCGACGTGGCGGGCGAGCACTACACGCTGATGGGGCCCGCGCACGTCGCGACGTTCCAGGCGGTGCTGCGGGCCGAGCTCGATCGCGCGCTCGGCGGCAAATGACCGATGTCCGACATCACGATGAACAAGGAGAAGAGGCTCATGGCAGTGTCTGTCAACGAAGCGCGCGGTGACGCGAAACGGCGGCACGCGAAGCGCAAGGTTCTGATCACGGGCGCGACCGGCCAGGTGGCGCGGCCCGTCGCCGAAGCGCTGGCGGCGCGGGACGAGGTGTGGGCGATCGGCCGGTTCGGCGATGCGAGCGTGGAGGACGCGTTGCGCGCGAAGGGCGTGAACACGTGGCGGTGGGACATGGAGCGCGACACGCTCGACGGCCTGCCCGACGACTTCACGCACGTGCTGCACGCGGCGGTGAGGCGCGGCGAGGACGGCGATTTCGACAAGGCGATCGAGATCAACACGGTCGCCACCGGGCGCCTGATGACGCATTGCCGCCACGCGGAATCGTTCATCTATGTATCGAGCGGCAGCCTGTACGCGCGGCAGGCGCTCGATCATCCGTATGCGGAGACGGACCCGCTGAACGGCGTCGCGCACTGGCTGCCCGCCTATCCGATCGTGAAGATCTCGTGCGAGGGCGTCGTGCGTGCGTTCTCGGCCACGCTCGGCCTGCCGACCGTGATCGCACGCTTGAACGTCGCGTACGGCCCATACGGCCACGGCGGCGTGCCGGTGCTGCTGTACCGGCAACTGCTCGCCGGCAAGCCGGTGCCGGTGCCGCGCGAAGGCCAGAACTGGGCGTCGCTGATCCACACCGACGATCTCGTCCGCCAGGTGCCGCTGCTGTGGGAGGCGGCGAGCTCGCCCGCGCTCGTGCTGAACTGGGGCGGCGACGAGGCCGTCGGCATTCAGGATTGCCTGCAATACGTGGCGGACATCACGGGCGTCGATGCGCGTTTCGAGCGCAGCGACGTGACGCGCGAAACCTATGCGTTCGACAACACGAAGCGGCGCGCGCTGATCGGCGATTGCACGGTGCACTGGAAGGAAGGCGTGCGCCGGACCATCGAAGCTCACTTCCCCGGCGCGGTGAAGACGCTGCCGGCCGAGCAGCGCTGACGCGCGAGACAGGAGCTATTTGCAATGTCGATCAACATGCAGACCGTGCGCGAGTCATACGAGGCCTTCCACCGTCGCGACCTGCCCGGCGTGCTCGCGGCGCTCGCGCCGGACGTGCGCTGGACCCATCCGGACGGCATGAGCCCATACGGGCTCGGCGGAACGAAGCGCGGCCACGACGAAGTGATCGCGTTCATCAGGCACGTGCCGACGCACATCGCCGAGATGCGGATCGAGCCTGAGGAGTTCATCGAGTCCGGCGAGCGGATCGTCGTGCTCGGCTCGCGCCGCGTCACCGCGGCCAACGGGCGCAGCGCGACGCTGAGGTTCGTGCACGTGTGGCGGTTCGAGAACGGCCGGGCGGTCATGTTCGAGGATCACTTCGACACGGCCGAGATGATCAAGCTGATCGCGGCCTGACCGTACCGGCTCGCGCGGCGCGGGCCGCCGCCGACATGCCGCATTCATACGCGCTCTTGCGCATTCGCATTTCGATCGATCACTCGAAAGGAGAAAACTCATGACGGAAGTGCAGGCGGGACAGCCGCCGCATATCGCGATACTGCAGATGGTCACCGGCAAGTGGCACGCGCAGGCGCTCTATGTCGCCGCCGAGCTCGGCATTGCCGACCTGCTGGCGGAGCGGGAACGCACGGCGGACGAACTGGCCGCCGCGACGGACACCCATCCCGAGGCGCTTTACCGCATGCTGCGCGCGCTCGGCAGTCTCGGCGTGTTCGTCGAGGAAGAGGGCCGGCGGTTTCGCAACAGCCCGCTCGGCGACGCGCTGCGGCGCGACGCGCCGGGCTCGATGCGCGGCTTCGTGCGGCTCGCGGGAATGGACGCGGGATGGCGGGCATGGGGGCAACTGATGTACAGCGTCAAGACCGGACGCAGCGCGTTCGAGCATGTCGTGGGCGGGCCGGGCTTCGCGTACATCGATGCGCATCCGGAGATCGCGACGATCGTCAACGATGCGATGACGAGCATCAGCGAGCTGGAATCGCCGGCGGTGGCGCGCGCCTATGATTTTTCGCAAGCGCGCACGATCGTCGACGTGGGCGGCGGCCACGGCTTTCTGCTCGCGACGCTGCTGCACGCGAACCCGAATGCGAACGGCGTGCTCTTCGAGCTGCCGCACGCGTGCGAAGGCGCGCGGCAGCTTTTCGCGAAACACGGGCTGACCGGGCGGGTGAAGGTCGTCGCGGGCGACGCGAGCAAATCGATCGACGCGCACGGCGACGTGTTCGTGATGAAGCACGTGATCTGCGACTGGGACGACGAGCAGGCGACGCGGATCATGGCGAACTGCGCGGAGGCGATGCGCCCGGGCGGCAAGCTCCTGCTCGTCGAGGCGGTGCTCACGCCGCCGGGCGAGCCGCATTTCGCGAAGCTGCACGATCTCGAAATGCTGATCATGAGTTCCGGCGGGCACGGGCGCACGGCCGAAGGGTACGGGCGGCTCTATGCGGCGGCCGGGCTGTCGATGACGGCCGTTCATCCGACGCAAGGCGCGCTGAGCGTGATCGAGGGCGTCAAGCCGTGACGGCGTGACCGCGATTCGGTGGCGAAGCCGCCCGCGCGGCTTCGCCGAATGCGTCGCGGCCGGCGCACGGCGGTTTTGCGTCGTAAGGTAGCGGGCGGCTCGCGTCCCGAACCTCAGTCGCGCATTGCCGCATTCTGCATGTCGAGATGAGGCGCCGCGCTGACGTTGCGCCCCAGCATCTTCGCGCGATACAGCCCCGCGTCGGCGGCCGCGACCAGCGCGCCGGGCGTTTCGAACGGATTGCCGCTGCTCGCCGCGTAGCCGGCGCTCACCGTCACGTAGCCGGGCGTTGTATCGGCCGCGATGCGCAGCCGCTCGACGGACTGCCGCGCCTGTTCGGCGATCGCCGCCGCGCCGCGTTCGTCCGTCCCGGGCAGCACGACGGCGAATTCCTCGCCGCCGTAGCGCGCGACGAAATCGGTCGCGCGGCTCGCCACGCTGGACAGCGCGGCCGCGACGGCGGCGAGGCACGTGTCCCCTTGCAGGTGGCCGAACGTGTCGTTGTACTGCTTGAAATGATCGACGTCGACCATCACGAGTGCGATCGGCAAGTGGTGCCGGCGCGCGTAGTGAAAGGCGTGTTCGAACTGCTCGTTGAAATAGCGGCGGTTGTACACCATCGTCAGCGCGTCGTGCGAGGCGGTTCGCACGAGCGACGTATGCGCGTCGAAGAGCCGCCGGTACAGCATCGTCACTTCCCAGACGAGCACGCATACGAGGATGCCCGGCGTGAACATGCTGAACAGACGCGCGACGTACCAGCCGGCGCTGAAGCGCGTCGTGCTCAGCAGATTCAGGCTGGTATCGGCGAAAGAGGCGAGCAGGACGACAATGAGCCAGACGTCGAGCATCGTCCTCATTCGGCCGACGAGCAGCGCGGCCGCGAACGCGCCGAGATTGATCGTCGAGACGACGATCGCAGCCGGATTGGCGGCGAGCAACGCGTTGTCGAGCGACGGGTCGAACGGCTCGGGCAGATCGACGGACAGTGCGACGGACCCGAGCACGATGCCGGTTGCGACCGGCACGCCCGCCAATGCCGCCAGCCAGAGGCCGACGTGACGGGTGTCGTCGAGCCGCTTCGCGAGCCGGTATCGCGTCAGCATCGCGAGCACGACGAACAGCGGGAAGCCGCCGTGCCAGAACATCCATATCCATGCCGCGCTGTAACGCCGGGCGCCGATCAGGCCGGTCGGCGCAAAAACGCCCGGAAACGCGAGCAGTTGCAGCGCGACCGTGGTCGCGATGAACGCATACGCGCCGGCCAGCGTGCCGAGAACCGGGCGACGCATGACGGTGAACTGCGCGCCGAGCAGGAAGGCCGCGATGATCGACGTGCTGAACACGGTCAACGCGCACATCGGCAGGAACGGCTCGATCGTCGGCAGCCTCAGATTCGCGTTCGGCGCGGTGGCGACGAGCGCGCCCAGCGTCAGCAGCGCGAATGCTCCGGCCCCAAGCGTCTGCAGACGAGACGGGCGCTGAATGAGAAAACCATCCATTGGACCTCCCGAACGCGAAAGCCGACGCCGCCCTCCGGTGGGCGGCGAATCGTAGCGTGGAAAGCGGACCCGTGACGCGTCCCGTGCGAATGGATCGCGTATCGATACGCGCCCCTTCGCGACGTTGATTCACTTTAGTTCATTCCGGGATGCGCCGTCATGCGCGCGGAGCCGGCGCGACGGCGGCGTGGCGCGAAACGAATTGTTCCGATGGTTGCGTCCGTTCGCGCCAGCACGTTCGCGGCGACAGGGGCGCGTAATGTTGTCAATTCGTTCCGTGCCGGCCGCGCGTACCATACCCATTGCCGTTCCGGAATGCGTAGCCGAAGGCACGCGGATTGCCGGCCAAATGCATTTTCACGCCGCCGCAACGAAGGAGAGCGCCATGACTCGACGTTTCGATGCGATCATCATCGGCACCGGTCAATCCGGTCCCCCGCTCGCGGCCCGGCTGTCCGCCGCGGGCATGAAAGTGGCCGTCGTCGAGCGCGCGCGCTTCGGCGGCACCTGCGTGAACACGGGCTGCATTCCGACGAAGACGTTGATCGCGAGCGCCTACGCCGCGCATCTCGCGCGGCGGGCCGGCGAATACGGCGTGACGCTCGGCGGGCCGGTCACGGTCGACATGAAGAAGGTGAAGGCGCGCAAGGATCAGGTTGCCGGGCGCTCGAGCCACGGCGTCGAGCAGTGGGTCCGCGGCCTCGAGAACGGCACGGTCTACCATGGGCACGCGCGCTTCGAGAGCGCGCGCACGGTGCGCGTCGGCGACGCGTTGCTCGAAGCCGGGCGGATCTTCATCGACGTCGGCGGCCGCGCGCTGATTCCGCCGATCCCGGGCCTCGATCAGGTGCCGCACCTGACCAACTCGACGATGATGGACGTCGATTTCCTGCCCGGGCATCTGATCATTCTCGGCGGCAGCTACGTGGGGCTCGAGTTCGGCCAGATGTACCGGCGCTTCGGCTCGCGCGTGACGATCGTCGAGAAAGGCCCGCGGCTGATCGGGCGCGAGGACGAGGACGTGTCGCGGGCGGTGCGCGAGATTCTGGAAGGCGAGGGCGTCGACGTTCGGCTCGACGCCGATTGCCTGAGCGTGCGGCGCGACGGCGGCGGGTTGACCGTCAGCCTCGATTGCGCGGCCGGCGCGCGTGAGGTGACGGGCTCGCACCTGCTGCTCGCCGTCGGGCGCGTGCCGAATACCGACGATCTCGGGCTGGAGAAGGCGGGCGTCGAAACCGATGCGCGCGGCTATATCCGGGTGGACGAGCAGTTGCGCACGAACGTGGCGGGCATCTGGGCAATGGGCGACTGCAACGGCCGCGGCGCGTTCACGCATACGTCGTACAACGATTACGAGATCGTCGCGGCGAACCTGCTCGACAACGATCCGCGCAAGGTCTCGGACCGCATTCCGGCCTACGCGATGTTCATCGATCCGCCGCTCGCGCGCATCGGGCTCACGCAGGCCGAGGCCGCGCGCTCGGGGCGCAGGCTGCTGGTCGGCACGCGCCCGATGACGCGCGTCGGGCGCGCGGTGGAGAAAGGCGAGAGCCTGGGCTTCATGAAGGTGATCGTCGATGCGGACAGCCGCGCGATTCTCGGCGCGTCGATCCTCGGCGTGACGGGCGACGAAGTCGTGCATTCGCTGCTCGACGTGATGTACGCGAAGGCGCCGTACACGACGATCAGCCGCGCGATGCACATTCATCCGACCGTGTCGGAGCTGGTGCCGACGCTGCTTCAGGATTTGCATCCGCCCGCATAGGGCGGCGGCGAACGCGCCGGCCGTAATCGCAGCGGCGGCGCGCCGTTCAGGCATGCGCGGTCGGCGCGCGCGTCGCCCCGCGCGAGCGGCCGCCGCGCGTCAATGCGAGCTCCAGCCCTTGTAGCTCTTCACGTTGTCGCGCGTGACGAGCGTCGGCTCGAGCAGGATCATCGCGTTCCCGGGCTTGTGCCCGTTCATGATTTCGTAGCCGACCGACACAGCCTTCTTCGCCATCGCGAACGGGTCCTGGCTCGACGATGCCTGCACCTGCGTATCGCTCTTCAGCGCGATCTCGATGTCGGGCGCGCCGTCGACCGACGTGATCACGATGCCGGTGCGATGCAACTGCTTCGCGGCGAGGTCGCTGCCGATCGCCTGCGGATCGTTGATCGCGAAGAGCCCGTCGACCTTCGGGAAGCGCGTCAGGTAGCCCTGCATCGCGTTCATCCCGCCTTCGCGCGAGCCCTTGCCGTCCTGGTCGCCCGACAGCAGCTTGAGGCCCGGATTCTTCGCGAGCACCGCCTTGCAGCCGTTCACGCGATCGAGGACGGCCGACACCTGCGGGCCGTTCTCGATGATCACGTTGCCCTTGCCGTTGAGCTTCTTCGCGAGGTAGTCGCACGCGAGCTCGCCCGCCTTCACGTTGTTCGTCTGCACGGTGGCGTCCGCGCCGGAAGCCGCGACGTCGACCGCGATCACCGCGATGCCCGCCGCCTGCGCCTTGCGCACGGCGGGCTCGATCGCCTTCGGATCGGCGGCGTTCAGCAGGATCATGTCGACGTGAGCCGAGATGAAGTTGTCGATCTGCGTGAACTGCTTGTTCAGGTCGTAATCGGCGGAAACCGCGGTGACTTTCGCGTTCGGATTGATTTCTTTCGCCTGCGCTTGCGCGCCTTTCACGACGGTCACGAAGTACGGATTGCCGAGCGAGCCGACGGTGATGCCGATCGACTTGAGCGGCTTGTCGGCCGCATGCGCCGCGCATGCGGCGAACGTGAGCGCGCACGCGGCGGCGGTCTGAACGAGCTTGTGCTTGATCTCCAACATGTCGTTGTCTCCGTATGGTCCGGGATGGAGGGCGCGCGCGAGGACCTGCGCGCGCGCCGCATGGCGGCTGATGATGTCAGGTGCGGGCCGATTCGTGCTGGCGGTAGCGGTCGAGCGCGACCGCGCCGATGATCACGAGCCCCTTGATGATGTATTGCCAGATGTCGGACACGCCGAGCAGCACGAGCCCGTTCGACAGCACCGCGATGATCAGCGCGCCGATCAGCGTGCCGACGATCGAGCCGACGCCGCCGACGAAGCTTGTGCCGCCGAGAATCACCGCGGCGATCGCGTCGAGCTCGTACGACTGGCCGAGCTGCAGTCCGTTCGCCGCATACAGCCGCGCGGCGGACATCAGCGCGCCGAGGCCGGCGAGCAGGCCCGACGTTGCGTAGACGAACAGCTCGATGCCGCGCACGTTGATGCCGGACAGCCGCGCGGCCTCCGGGTTGCCGCCGACCGAATAGATCCGCATGCCGAGCACCGTGCGGCGCAGGATGAACCACGAGAGCGCGACGACGGCGAGCGCGATCACGACGAGCCACGGCACGCCGAGGATCGAGCCGTTGCCGATGAACGCGAATGGCAGTTGCGGGTTGAAGATCGTGGTGTCGTTGCCCATCAGGCGCGCGATGCCGCGCACGGCGGTCAGCGCGCCGAGCGTGACGATGAAGGGCGGCAGGCGCAGGAACGAGATCAGCCCGCCGTTGACGACGCCGAACACGAGCCCGACCGCGAGCGCGGCCGGGATGCCGAGCCAGCCCCAGCCGGGAATGTTCGACGCGAGCAGCGACGCGACCGCGGCGGCCGCGAGCACCGAGCCCACCGACAGATCGATGCCGCCCGTCAGGATCACGAACGTCATGCCGGCGGCGAGCACGATGTTGATCGACGCCTGCTGCGTGACGATCGACAGGTTCTGCAGCGTGAAGAAACCGTCGGTCATGAAGCCGAAGCCGACGCACAAAAGCACGAGAACGGGCAGCATGCCGGCCGTGCGCATCAGCGCCTGCATCCGTGCGCGGCGGTCGGCGGCGCGCGGTGTCGCGCGGTGTTGCGCCGCGCCCGGCGGCGCGGAAGCGATCTCGCTTTGCTTCATCTGTTGGTTCATGGCGATAACCCGAAGGTGAAATGACAGGACGGCGGCGGCCGCTCAGTGCGCGGCCGCGGCCTCGGTGCGGGAGCCGGTGGCGAGCGCGATGATCGCTTCCTGCGTGATCGGCTCGCCCGTGTGTCCGCCGAGCTCGCCGGCGATCCGGCCTTCGCGCATCACGAGCACGCGGTCGGCCACGCCGATGATCTCCGGCAGCTCGCTCGAGATCACGATCACGCCGACGCCGGCGCGCGCGAGATCGTTGATGATCCGGTAGATCTCTGATTTCGCGCCGATGTCGACGCCGCGCGTCGGCTCGTCGAGGATCAGCACGCGCGGCTTCGTCTCGAGCAGGCGCGACAGCAGCACCTTCTGCTGGTTGCCGCCCGACAGCGCGCCGACGTGAACGTTTGCGTGCGGCACGCGAATCGACAGCGCGGCGATCGCGTCGCGCGCGCGCTGCGCGCCGCGTGCGAGATCGAGCGCGCCGAGCCGCGCGTCGCGCCCGCACACCGAGATGTTGATGTTGTCGCGCACGCTCATGTCGAGGAACAGGCCCTGGCGCTTGCGGTCCTCGGTCAGATACACGAGCCCGGCGTCGATCGCGTCGCGCGGCGAATGCGCATCGAACGCCTTGCCGCCGAGCGTCACTTCGCCGCGCACGCGCGGCTCGGCGCCGAAGATGAGCCGCGCGAGCTCGGTGCGGCCCGCGCCGACGAGGCCCGCGATGCCGAGCACTTCGCCCGCGTGCAGATCGAGGCTGCAGCCGCGCACGCGGCGGCCGTCCGCGACGTCGCGCACCGACAGCAGCAGGTTGCCCGGATCGTATGGCGCGTGCGCTTTCTTGTAGAAGCCCGAAATATCGCGGCCGACCATCATGCCGACGAGCCGCTCGGCCGACAGCGAATCGCGATCGAGCGTGCCGACGTACGCGCCGTCGCGCAGCACCGACACGCGGTCGGACAGCTCATAGATCTCCGCCATCCGGTGGCTGATGTAGATGATCGCGAGCCCCTCGGCGCGCAACTGCCGGATCAGCCGGAACAGGTTCTCGGTCTCGCGCGACGAAAGCGGCGTCGTCGGCTCGTCCATCACGAGGATGCGCGCCTTCGTGTGGACGGCGCGCGCGATCTCGACGAGCTGCTGCTCGGCGATCGACAGCGTGCCGACGAGCGTGTTCGGCCCGAAATCCGCGCCGAGCCGCTCGAGCACGTCCTGACAGCCGCGCGCCATCGCGGCGCGGTCGATCGTGCTCCAGCGGCCGTTGCCGCGGCGCAGCTCGCGGCCGACGTAGATGTTCTCCGCGACGGTCAGGTTCGGCGCGAGGCACAGCTCCTGATAGATCACCGCGATGCCGGCGTCGCGCGCGGCGAGCGGGCCGTCGATCGCGACGGGCGCGCCGTCGATCCGGATCTCGCCGCCGGGATCGGCCTGATACGCGCCCGACAGGATCTTGATGAGCGTCGACTTGCCGGCGCCGTTCTCGCCCATCAGCGAATGGATTTCGCCCGGATGGGCGGTGAGGCTCACGCCGGCGAGCGCGCGCACGGCCGGGAACGTCTTGCTGATGCCGCGCATTTCGAGCAGCGGCCGTGACGGATCAGAACGCGGCATATCTGACCTCCTGAGAATCCACGCCGGCGCCGCGGAGAATGCCGGCGCGCGGCGAGAAGTTGAAGAACATCGGCAGCGTCGCGGCGCCGATCGCGCCGGCGTCCGGGCCGAATGAGCCGCGCACGAGCACGGGCGTGCCGCGCGCTTCGGGCGCGAGCGCCGCGAGCGCGGCGTGCAGGCGCGCGATCAGCGTGTCGATGAGGCCCGCGTCGGTATCGGCGTCGAGCACGACGACGGGCGAATCGAGCACGGCGAGCGTCGCGCGCAGCGCGGGCGCGAGCGCGTCGACGCAATCGTCGATCCATTCGCCGACGGCCTTCGCGCCGCGCGCGACGCACGCTTCGAGATCCGCGCGGGTCTCGACTGTTTCGCCGCAGTGGCGCAGATGCCGGACGAGCCCGTTCAGCGATGCGCGCGTGATCAGGATGTCCCATGCGCCGCGCGGCTTCGGCGCCGAAGGCAGGCGGCTCGGCGGCACCGGCATCATCGCGAAGTCGCCCGCGTTGCCGGTGACGCCGCGCAGGCAGTCGCCGTCCACCGCGATGCCGCCGCCGATCGCGGGCCCGAGGAACAGGTAGACGAAATCGTCGCGCTGCCGGCCGCAGCCGTAGAACAGCTCGGCGATCGCGGCGGCGTTGCCGTCGTTTTCGCTGAAGACGGGCAGCTCGATCGCGCGATCGAGCTCGCGCGCGAAATCGACTTCGGCCCATGTGCCGAACGCGTCGGCGGGCAGGTCGATCTCGCGCAGCCAACTGCCGAGGTTGTACGGCTGCGCGACGCCGACGCCCGTGAGCCGCGCGCGCTCGTGCGCGGGAAGCAGCCGCTGCATCGCGGCGACGTCTTCCCGGACGATGTCGAGCACGACGGCGGGCGGCGGCAGCAGCGTGTCGTGCGAGCGGCGGCCGATCACGTCGCCGGCGAAGTTGACGAGCGCCGTCTCGATGCGCATCCGGTCGAGCCGCACGCCGATGCCGAACGCGCCGCGCGGGTCGAGCCGGATCAGCGAAGCGGGCTGGCCGCGCTGGCCCTCGGCGCGGCGGCCGGCGAATTCGATGAGCTTCGCTTCGGCGAGCGACGCGATGATGCTGCCGACCGCGGTGCCCGTCAGATTGGCGAGCCGCGCGAGATCGGCCTTCGACGCACTGCCCGCGCGCCTGAGCGTCTTCAGCAGAAGGCGCTCGTTGTAGCGGCGCACGTTGGCCGAGTTGCTGCCCTGGCCGATGTGCGGACTCCTCATGATGTCTCCTCCTCCAGCCGGCACGGGGCGCCGGAGGTTAAATAAATCAAGTTGATTTATTTAACTGCGCGACGCGCGATGTGTCTGCCTAGGGGATTCCCGAGGAACGACGGCTTGATGTAAGGAAATGGCGGCGGGCGAATGACAAACAGCTTTCAGTGGTGCATGCGTTGCAGAAGATGTTCGCGCTGTATGCGGCCGTCGAGCGATCCGGCGGCGCTTGGCTTGCGCGAACGGGCGTCATGCCGGCGGTGCGCCGGCTGCTTCGTCATCCGAAACGGAAGAGCGCGGAGGGCATCGAGCGGAGTCGTGGCCGAGCACGGGAAGCCACGATCCTTGTTCGTGTGCCGAAGGGCGTGTGCGGCACGCGTGAGAACGGGAGCGAGCGCGTTGCCTCCGGCATTCACGGCGAAGCCGACGGCGGCGGCCGCAGCGGCTGCGCGCCGGCGATGTCGGGGCCGCCGCGCTGCGCTTCGACAGGCGGGGGCTTCGCCGCCGGTTCCGGATTCCAGCTCGTTCCGCCCGGCTTGACCTTCATGGGCGGCAGCGCCTTGACGAGCGGCCGGCTCGGCGGGGCGGGCGCGGGCGTGGGCGGCGCTGTCCGCGCGCGATCGGCCGCGGGCGCGGCGGGCGCAGGCACGGGCGCCGGCGTTGCGGCGGGCGGCGGATGCCGGTTCGACAGCAGTCCTGCGCGCCAGCCCGCCGCCGCCACGCCCAGCAGCGCGCCCGAAACGAGCACGATCCGGCGCGTGCGCGACGTCATCACCAGTTCACCTGATCGTTCAGCGTCAACGTGCCGCTCGCGGGCGTCTGAAGCGCTCGGTTGCCCGACCAGTTCTCCCACGTCACGCTGCCGTCCGCGTTTTTCCGATAGTACTTGTACTGGATCGCCTGACCGGCCGGCATGTTGACGGTGTTGCTCCACACCGGGTAACGGGCCGGGTCGACCGGAATGCCGAGATCGGTGTTCCAGTTGCCGAGCGCGGCGACGTTGCCCGTCACGTACATCTGCTGGCCGAGCTGCGTGCTCGCGTTCACGTTGACCGCCACCGACACCTGCCCGCTCTGCAGCGGCGCGACGCAGTTGCTGTAGCGCGCGCAGACCACCGACGGCACGTCGGCGATGCGCCCCGCCTGGATCGACGCGAGCAGGCTGATGTACTCGCCCATCGCCCAGTTGAGCGGCGCCATCGATTTGGTCGGCTGCCCCGGCGCGTAGCCGGCGGGCGTCGTCACTGCCCAGCCGTCGGGCAGCGTCGTCGAATTCGACCATACCTGCTCCGGCACGAAGCCCTCGGGCGTCGTCAGTTGCTTGAGCGTCGAGAAGTACGCGCTGCCCGCGTTGCCGCTGCCCTGGCGCGCGATCTCCACCATCCCGCGCTCGGCGGTGAAGATCGGCCACAGTCGGCCGGCGCCGGTGCCGTCGAAGTCGCTGCCGTCGTTGTGCTCGCCGTAGCCGTCGAAGTTGTAGCGGAACCACGCGTTCGGCGACAGCGCCGGCGCGTTCGCGATGCTCAGCGTCTGGCCGAGCACGCTGTCGTAGACCGAGATCGTGTTGACGATCGTCGGATCGGTCGCGCGCTTGACGCCCATCCGGACGAGCTCGAAGAAGCCGCCGTCGACGACGCGCCGCGCATCGTGGCTGCCGCCGCCGTTCTTCACGGTCAGCGTCTGCGGCGTGTCCGGGCCCGCGGTGGGCGCGAAGCTCGCGCGATCGGTGCCGGCGCCCGCGCGGCCCGCCGGATTGATCCGGATGTAGTAGCTGCCGCTGCCGAACGTGCCGCTCGACGTGTACGTCCACGCCGCGACGTTCTCCTGCCAGTAGTCGGCCGCGGCGAGGTAGCGCGCGGCGCTCGCCGTGTCGCCGTTTTGCGCGGCGATGTCGGCCGCCGTGACGAGGCCCGCGATCTCGGCGGCGATCGTCGACGGCGAATAGCCGGCGTTCTCTTCCCAGCGCTCCTGGTACGTCCACGGGCCGGTGTTGACGATGTAGTCGGCGGTGAGCTTGATCTTCGGCCACAACGGATTGAACACGCTCGGGCCGAGGCGCCACGCGAGGATGATCGGCATCGCCTGCTCGTCCATCTGCGTGCCTTGCCAGTACGGCCAGCCGTTCACCCACGCGTTCTGCGGGAAGCGCCCGATGCGGCTGTAGCCCTGCGCGCAGCCGGATGCGTTGTATTCGGCGGTGCCGCAGTCCGTCGTTTGCTGCAGCGTGTTGAACAGATAGTTGACGACGCTCGTCGCGCTCGACGTGTCGCCGGCCGTCGTCAGCGCGTTCGCGAACTTGAACAGGTCGCGCGGCCATACGAGGTGATAGCCGCCCGCGTTCGAATCGCCCTGCGTTTCGCCCCACGGCGTGCCGATGCCGGCGATCATCGCGCCGTTGCTCTTGTCCTGCATCGTCTTGAGCGTCATCGCGGCCAGATAGTAGCCGTCGTCCGCCGCGCCGTTCTGCGACGACAGGCCCGCCGCGTAGGTGTGCCACGCGGTGTCGTACTGCTGCTGCTCGCCGGCGAGATCGCTGCCGAGCACCGTGTTCGCGTTGCCGAGCGCCTGATCCTGCGTGCCGCCGAAGCCGAGCACGACGTCGAACGACACGCTCGTCGCGCCCGGATCGCCGAGATCGATCCAGCCCATCTGCGCGACGTTGCCGTTGGTCGCGGACGAGAACGTCCAGTCCATCGTCTTGTCGGCGGTGCCGCCGAGCAGGTCGGTCCAGCCGTCGCTCTGCCCGACGAAGCCGTTCGACGTCATGCCGGCGCCGTTGACCACTTTCCACGGGCGGCTCGCGACGAGCGCCGAATAGCGGCTGTTGTGATTCGCGACGAGCGCGGTGCCGCCGCTGCCGGACACCGTTTGCGCGGTGTTGTTGCCGCCGGCGTTGTCGAGGTACGGCTTCGACAGCATGTAGAGATTGAAGTCGCCGACCTTGTGGCCGTTGAGCGCGGTGAACGTGACGCGCTGCACGATCGCGTTGTAGTTCGGATCGGCGAAGACGGTCTTGCGGATTTGCCAGTTATGCGAACTGTTGCTGGTCGTCACCTGCCAGCTCATCGTGCGCGCGTCCGTTTGCGCGGCCGAGTAGGCCTGCAGCTTTTCTTCGTCGACGAAGGTCTTGCCGGCATCGCCGACGAGGAACTGCAGGTCGACGGACTCCGGCGTGTCGAGAACCGGATAGTAGACCTCGGACAGAATGCCGCGATAGCCGGTGAAGTAGACCCGTGACGCGCCGCCGACCGCCGTGCCGAGGAACGACTTGGCCGAGGGGCCGCGCACGGGCGTCGCGCCGGGCGAGCCAAATGCTTCGGCAGCCGAAGCATTCGCCGGCGGGAGCGCCGCGCCCGCGAGCGCGGCCAGACTGCAAACCAGCATCGCCTGTTTGAATCCGAAGTGCTTTGCCGACATTTTTTCGTCTCCGTTATGAGTGTGTTCGTTATCGTTCTTGTAGCAAAACAACACCCGCTGTATCTCACGCGAAGTCGAAAGAGTCAATATTTTCAATGTTTTGTAGTCGACTATGTATTGATACTACATCCGCGGGAGCAGGTGCGAGGCGGATCGGCGGGAGCGGGCGATGTGTCACGCATCGCGCCGTCGTGCGCGATGCGGATGTCTCGCGGATGTTGTCGGGAAGGATGCCGAACGAATCGCCGAGTGAACGCGAGCGACCATCAACGCTGAAGCGTCGGTGGCGCGCTCGTTACGCGGGGCGCGCAGGCAATGTGCGCGCCGAGGTCAATGATGCGCGTAGGTCGCGCGGTCGATGACCGCCGGCGCGCCGAGCGCGCCCGATCCTGCCGCACTTGCTCGCGCGTCAGCGGTTGCCCGGCGGCCTGCCCGTGAGCCGCGACGCTTGCGCCGAACAGCACGCTCGCAATGGCCAAACGAATCGTCGTCTTGTTCATCTTTTTCTCCGAGTATCGATCGTCCGACGAAAAATCCCGATGTCGGATATGCGACTTTTGTCGCAGGCGCAAGATGGCGGCATCGAGTGCACGACGCCGCATGACGCCACACGACGTCGCATGAAGCTGCGCGAAGGGGCGACGCCACACGTTCGCGGCCACGCCCGTCAGAACTGATGCAGCAGCGTGAGCCGCACGGCGTACTGGTTCGGCCCCGACGCGATGTCGGCCGCGCCCGGGATGTACGCATAGTCGAAATCGGTGCCCGTGTGCGCGTTCATCGCGTGCTGGTAGACGCCTTCGACGAACACCGACGAGCGCTTCGACAGATCGTAGTTGAGCTTCATGCTGAGCTGATGCCACTTCGGATCGAACGCGCCGACCGTCGAATCGACACGCGCCTGCGTATACGTGTACGCAGCGCCGACGTAGAACGCGGGCGTCACATGATAGAGGCCGTTGATCTCGAAGTTGTCGAACTTCCACGATTTCCAGCGCTCGCCCGCGGGTTGCGTCGTGCCGGTGAAATACGCGTTCGCGGTCGGATCGTAGACGTCGACGTGCGAATACGCGAAGCCGATCAGCGCCTTCGAGAATTCGTAGGTCGCGCCGATGCCGATGTTCTGCTGCGACGACGCGTCGAACGTGTTGTCGCCCGTGACGGCGCCCGCCGAATCCGCACTGCGCGCGTTGTTCATCTTCACGTACGACGCGCCGACTGTCAGGCCGCCGTGCTGGTATTGCAGCGCCGCGCTGTAGAGGCGATTGTTCGCGAAGCCGCCCGCCTGATTGCTGAACGCGTACATGCCTTCGGCGGTGAAGCCGTACCACGTCGGCGAGACGTACTTGACCGCGTTGTTCACGCGGAACGAGTAATCGGTGTTGTCGTTGTCGTATGGGTGCGCGAACAGGTAGCCCGTCCAGTTGCCGTTCGCGGTGAGCGGCGAGAACATGTCGACGCTCGGATCGTATTGGCGGCCGAACGTCAGCGTGCCGTAGCGCTCGGACGCGATGCCGACGAACGCCTGCCGGCCGAATTCGCGATTGCCCTGGCCCAGCCTGCCGTTGTTGACGTCGAAGCCGTTCTCGAACTGGAAGATCGCCTTGTATCCGCCGCCCAGATCCTCGGTGCCCTTCAGCCCCCAGCGGCTGCCGTAGTCGTAGCCGCTTTGCAATTGCACCGTGCCGTGGCCGCGCGCGTTGCTCGTGTAGTTGATGCCGTCCTCGATCTTGCCGTACAGCATCACGCTGCTCTGTGCGTGCGCGGCCGCGGCCAGCACGACGGCCGGCGCGACGATCCCCCAGCGCTTGTTCATGTCGATCTCCCGAATCTTCCCATTGCCGATCAGATGCGCGCGCTGGAGGCCCGGGTTGCGCCCGGCGTCTGCGGCGACGCGACGGGCGCAGTGTAATTAGCCGTATTTGTTGCGTGAGTCGCCCGTGATGGAAGAGTGCGTTCCGGATTGGCCGATGTTTGCCGATGGGGGAAACGGTTACGATGGACGCGCGCGAAGGCTCGCGACGTCAGTCGAGCGGCTTGCCCGCCTTGTCGTTCATCGAGCCCAGCGCGATCAGCGTCAGCGCGCCGCAGCCGATCGCGTACCACGCGGGCGCGTTCGCGTTGCCCGTTGCGGCGATCAGCCATGTGACGAAGAATTGCGCGAACCCGCCGAAGATCGCGACGCCGACGCTGTAGACGAGCGCGCCGCCCGTCGCGCGCACCGCACGCGGGAACAGTTCGCCGAGCATCGCGCCCGTCGCGCCGATGTTGATCGCATGCACGGTCGCGAGCGCCGCGATGATCGACAGCAGCGAGGCCGCGCCGGGCCAGCGGTTCAGCGCGATGAACGCCGGATAGATCGCGAGCATCAGTGCGATGCGCGTCCACCAGACGATCCGGTTGCGACCGTAGCGATCCGACAGATGGCCGCCGATCGGCGTGACGACCGCGAGGATCGCGCCGGCGAGGCAACCCGCCGACATCGATAGCCAGCCCGGCAGATGCAGCACCTGTACACCGTAGATCGCCATGTAGAACACGATGATGTAGTGAATCGACGTGCCGCCGATCGTGATGCCGAGGCCGGCGAATACGGCCCGGCCGTGATGGCGCAGCACGTCGGCGAGCGGCAGCGGCGCAGCGTCCCCTTGCGATGCGGATGCGGCCGCCGGCGCTTCGTCGATCGTGCGCCGCAGCCAGTAGCCGAGCGGCACGAACAGCGTGCCGATGATGAACGGCACGCGCCAGCCCCAACTTTCGAGCTGCGCGGCGCTGAGCGTCGACGTCAGCAGCACGCCCGTGAGCGCGCCGGCGAGCGCCGCGAGCCCCTGGCTCGAGAACTGGAACGAGGCATAGAAGCCGCGTTGCGCCTGCGGCGCCTGCTCGATCAGCAGCGTGGTGGACGCACCGACTTCGCCGCCGGATGCGAATCCCTGCAGCAATCGCGCGGCCACGAGCAGCAGAGGCGCCGCGATGCCGATCTGCGCGTAGGTCGGCGCAGCCGCGATCGTCACGGTGCCGAGCGCCATGATGAGCAGCGTGGCGATCATCGCGCGCTTGCGTCCGGCGCGATCCGCGTAGATGCCGATCACGAGCCCGCCGAGCGGCCGCGTGACGAACCCCACGCCGAAGCTCGCGACCGCGAGCATCAGTTGTCCGAACGACGAGTGCACCGGGAAGAACAGCTTGCCGATCAGGATCGCGAAGAAGCTGTAGACCGTGAAATCGTAGAACTCGAGCGCGTTGCCGACAGCGGCCGCGGCGATCAGACGCCGCTTCTTCGCGGCGGCGCGTGCATCGGCCGGCGCGCCGGCGAAATTGAGAGCGGACGTTTCCATGTGACCCCCGAGGAGCGCGAGACGGCGCGGCAATAAAGCATCAGGCGGCGAGCCAGGCTTCGGCGAGCCGCACCCAGTAGCTCGCGCCGATCGCGAGGATGTCGTCGTTGAAGTCGTAGCCGGGGTTGTGGACCATGCAGCCGCCCTTGCTGCCGACGCCGTTGCCGATGAACGCATAGCAGCCGGGGCGCGCCTCGAGCATGTATGCGAAATCCTCGCTGCCCATCAGCGGCGCGGCTTCCGCGTCGACGCGCGCCGCGCCTAGCATCCGGCGCGCGACGTCGGTCGCGAAAGCGGTCGGCTCGGCGTGATTGACGAGCACCGGATAACCGTAGTCATACTGAACGTCCGCCGAGACGCCGAAGCTCTCCGCCTGGCCTTTCGCGAGCGCTTCGATGCGGCGCGCGAGCAGCGCGCGCACGTCGGGGTTCAGCGCGCGCACCGACAGCTTCATCACGACGGTCTCCGGAATGACGTTGAACGTCTCCCCGGCCTGCACGCTGCCGACGGTGATCACGGCCGCCTGCTGCGCGTCGATTTCGCGCGCGACGATCGTCTGCAGCGCGACGATGATGCTGCCCGCCGCCGACATCGGGTCGCGCGCGAAATGCGGCATCGCGCCGTGGCCGCCGACACCGCGCAGCGTGATCGTCACGCGATCGGACGACGCCATCGCGGCGCCCGCGCGGAACGCCATGTCGCCCGCCGCGCGCCCGGGCATGTTGTGGATCGCGAAGATCGCATCGCAGGCAAAGCGCTCGAACAGGCCGTCATCCATCATCGCCTTGGCGCCGCCGAAGTTCTCTTCCGCAGGCTGGAAGATGAGGTTCAGCGTGCCGGAGAACCGGCGCGTCGCGGCCAGGTGGCGTGCCGCGCAGAGCAGCATCGCGGTATGCCCGTCGTGTCCGCACGCATGCATCTTGTTCGCGTGGCGGCTCGCATACGGCAGGCCCGTCGCCTCGGCGATCGGCAGCGCGTCCATGTCCGCGCGCAGGCCGAGCGTGCGCGCGCCTTGCCCCTCGCGCAGCACGCCGACGACGCCCGTCTTGCCGAGCCCGCGATGCACGTCGTAGCCCCAACCGGCGAGCAGCTCGGCGACGAGATCGCTCGTGAGCGTCTCCTCGAACGCGAGCTCGGGGTGCGCGTGGATCCGGCGGCGCACGTCGATCAGCTCGGGCGCGATCGCGGCGATGCCGGCGATGACGGGATTCTCGGACGGGTCGGAATGCATGTTGTTTCCTCGTGGAGCGTGGGGGCGCGCGTGCGCGGACAGGTCGACGAAGCATATGAATTTTTTTTGCGCACCATAAGCTGATAAATTGCGTTGGTGCTCACCGCAGGTTGCCTCTAGGGAACACCCTGATCCGCTGGGGCGCAGCCGATGAGCGGCTTCTTCGAACCGCGCGTTTTCCCATGAAATATCATCAGTTGAAAGCGTTCGTCGCCGTGGCCGACGAAGGCAGCATCCGCGCGGCGGCGCGCCGGCTGAACGTGTCGCCCGCCGCATTGACGAAGGCCGTGAAGGAGCTCGAGCTCGCGCTCGGCGTGTCGCTTGTCGTGCGCACCGCGCGCGGCGTGCAGCTCACCGGCTTCGGCCAGCAGCTCCAGGTGCGCGCGAGCCTGATCGTTGCCGAGATGCAGCGCGCGCGTGACGATATCGAGCAGGCGCAGGGCGCGACGACGGGCGCCGTCGCCGCCGCGATCACGCCGGCCGCCGCGGTGACGATCCTGCCGGACGCATTTCGTGCGTTTCGCCGGCGGTTTCCGCGCGCGCGCGTGAGCATCGTCGAAGGATTTCCCGGCGTCGCGTTGCCGAAGCTGCATGACGGGTCACTCGATTTCGCCGTGTCGGTGGTGGTGCCGGAGCTGCTTGCCGCGGAGTTCGATCACTCGGCGCTGTATGCGAGCCGGCACGTGATCGTCGCGCGCAAGGGTCATCCGCTCGCATCTGCGACGTCGCTCGCCGATCTCGTCGATGCCGACTGGCTGATGAATCCGTCGCCCGAAAGCTCGACGCAGTTGATGTTCAACTGTTTCGCCGAGCACGGCCTGCCGGCGCCGGCGCGCGTCGTCGAGTGCCCGAGCTACGCGATCGCGCACTGTCTCATTCAGGGCTCCGATCTGATTGCGTCGATGCCCGAGCAACTGCTCGGCGTCGAATGGTCGCGCGATCACATCGCCGTGCTGCCGATACGCGAGGCGCTGCCGGCCGTGTCCGTGCAGGTGGTGACGCGCCGCGACAGCCCGCTCACGCCGGCTGCGGCGATGCTCGTCGATTGCATGCGCGACGCGGCGCGCCGGCATGGGCTGCGTTGACGCGCAGCGGCTGTGCGTCACGCGGCCACGGCGCGGGCGATCACGGTCATGTTCACCGTGTTGATCGGCAGCGCGCGCCGGGCATTGCACGTCGCACGTTACATGTCACGCAAGCACCGGATAACCGAGCGCGGCCGCCTCGCGCTCGAATCGTTCGATCTGCGCATAGGCATCGGGCGCGAGTCGCGCAAAGCCGCGCAGCCGCAGCACGCGCGCGCGTTCGGCATCGATCGCGGCAGCCGCATCGAGCGCATCGCGCAGCGCGGCGGCGTGTTCGTCGGCAAGCGCGCGCGATGCGACGAACGGCAGGCCCGGCGCGGCCGCCGTCGCGCCGATGGTCCGCACGCGCCGCAGCAATCCGGGCAGCGCATCGCGCACGTAGGCGAGCGTGACGCAATCGATCGCGGCGAGATCCGCGCCGCCCGCGTCGAGCGCGCGCAGTGCATCCAGATGCGAGCCGGTACGCACGACCGCCGAGAAGAAGCGCCCGCCGCGCGCATGCGGCGCGACCGCATGACGTAACGCGTTCATTCCGCTGTGCGAATCGTCGCCGTTGCAGGCGGCGCGCAGGCCACGGCACGCGGCGAGCGTCGTCGCGCCGCGCGCGTGCGCATCGGCCGACACGACGAGCATGCTTCGATAGCGCGGCCCGTCGCAGCCGGGCGCGTCGAAGACGGGCGTCGCGATCAGATGGACCGCATCGCCGACGCCGAGCATCCGGTACGGATAGCCGCACGTTTGTGACAGCAGCAGATCGTCGCGGCGCCACAGCGGCAGCAACTCGCCGAAAGGCGCGCCCGACGGCTCGCCGAGCAGCGCGACGCCGGCCGGGCCGCCCGCGCGCGCGAACGCGCGCAGCGCGTCGCGCAGCAGCGATTGCCACAGCGCGGCGTGCCGCGGCGTCACGTTGTACATCGGCAATCCGGCGAGCCATCGAGTCATGCGGCCATTCTACGGATTTCCGGACATCACGCGCGCGGCTCGCCCGCCGCTTGCCGGGCGCCGCAAACGCATCGCCGCCCCGGTCGCGCCCGGCGGAACCGATTCGCCGCGCCGCCTTTTGCGATTTCGCCACATCGAACGCTCGCCGCGACGCATAAGCAAATGCGAATCCATTGGTTGGTCCGGCCGCGGCGACTGGTTACGGTGCACGCTTGGGCTGTGCGTGCCGCGGGAGACGTCGTTGTCGTCCGCGCGCTTGTCGACGTTCGGCCGCCGTCACCACCGGAACATGGCCGAATATTTCGATGTAGATCATGCGCGCGAGATCGAGGCGCTCGGCGATCGCTTCGCCGCGCGCACCGAGTGGCCGACCTGGCTGCTGATCTTCGTGATCTACGGCGGCTGGCTTGGCGTGCTGCTGGGCGTGCGCGCCGGGCAACTGCCGCTCGCGGCCGCGACGCCGCTGCTGATCGCGCTGTGCGCGTGGCACATGTCGTTGCAGCACGAGCTGCTGCACGGCCATCCGACGCGTTCCGCGTGCGTGAACAAGCTGCTCGGCTATCCTCCGCTCGCGGTCTGGTATCCGTACACGCTGTATCGCGACATGCATCTCGAACATCATCGCGACGAAGATCTGACTGCGCCGGGCATCGATCCCGAAAGCAATTACGTGCCGCTCGCGCAATGGGCGCGGCTGCCGCGCTGGCGGCGCGCGCTGTGGCGCGCGCGCAAGAGCTTCGTCGGGCGGCTCGTCGTCGGGCCGCCCGCGAGCGTCGCCGCGATGGGCGCGGACGCGCTGCGCGCGTGGTGCCGCGGCGACTGGCGCCATGCGCCGATGTGGGCCGCGCACGTCGCGTCGGTTGCCGCATTGCTCGCGTGGCTGCAATGGTCGATCGGCGTGCCGTGGTGGTATTACCTGCTCGCGATCACGTGGCCCGCGCAGTCGCTCGCGATGATTCGTTCGTTGTACGAGCATCGCGCGGCCGAGCATCCGAAGGCGCGCATCGCGATCAACGAGGCGGGCCTCGCAATGCGCATGCTGTACCTGAACAACAACTATCACCTCGTGCATCACGATCTGCCGAAGCTGCCGTGGTATCACCTGCCGCGCGCATATCGGATGCGGCGCGGCGCTTACGCGCGGAAATGCGGCGGCTTCGTGATTCGCGGCGGCTATTGGGAACTGCTGAAACGCCATGCGTGGCGCGAGACCGATTCGCCCGTGCATCCGTTCGCCGGGGGCGGCGCAGCCGGGCACGCGTCGCAGCGGGCGCGCGTCGCGGTGATCGACGACTGCGTTCAGACCGGCGGTTGACGAGCGTTCGAACGAACGCGCGGGTCGGGTTGGCGCGGAAGCGGACGCGAAAGGCGACGGCGCCCGCCCGTCACCGCGCCCACGCCGCCGCAACGCGGCCCGATCACTTTGTTACATCTCTTACCAGCTTCGTGCCGAAAGGCAACAGATGCCTTTCGTCGCCCCGGTATACTCGGCGCTGCTTCAAATCCAAAACGAAACAAGACCTGTCAACTATGTCGAAGAAACTCATCCAGATCATGGCTGTCGCGGCGCTGGCCGCTGCGGCGTCGCTGCCGGCCGTCGCCGGCGACATGAACAACGCGCTCGGCGGCGCGCTCGGCGGCGTGGCCGGCGCGGCGGTCGGCGGCGCCGTGGGCGGCAGCACGGGGGCTGTGATCGGCGGGGCGGTCGGCGGCGGCGCGGGCGGCGCGGTCACGTCGAATCGCCGCGAGCGCACGGGCGCGATCATCGGCGGCGCGCTCGGCGGCGGCGCGGGCACCGCGGCCGGCAACGCGATGGGCGGCCGCAGCGGCGGCCTGATCGGCGCGGCCGTCGGCGGCGGCGCGGGCGCTGCGCTCGGCGGCAACATCTCGCGCTCGAACTCTTACAACGACGACTACGATCGCGGCTATCGCGGCGGCAAGCATCACGGCAAGCATCATCACCGCCACTGATCGGCGAGGCGGGCCCGATCGAGGTCATCCCGCGTTCGCGGGCACGATCGCCCGCCCGCTCAATCGAGCGCCTTGTCGTTCGGATTCGCGAACAACTTCCTCATGTCCGCCGACAACGGATAGTCGAGATTGACGCCCTTCGGCGGAATCGGCCGGTTGAACCACTTCACGTACAGCGCCTCGGCCTCGCCCGAGCGCTGCATCCGCGCGATCACGCGATCCGCGAGCTGCTTGAAGCCGGGGTCGTCCTTGCGCAGCATGCAGCCATACGCTTCGGATACCGGAGAATTTCCCGTGATCGCGTAGTCGCCCGGATTCGCCTCCTTCGCCTTCGCGCCGTACAGCAGCGGCTCGTCCATGAAGAACGCCACCGCGCGGCCGTTCTTGACGTTCAGGAACGCATCGGCGTGATCCTTCGCGCTGATGATCTGCATCGACATGCCTTTCTCGGCGTTCCATTGCCTCAGCAGCCGTTCCTCGGTCGTGCCGGCCGTCGTCGCGACGGTCTTGCCGGCAAGATCGGGGAAGTCCTTCACGCCGGACGATTTCTTCACGATCAGGCGCATTCCGTATTGAAAGATGCTGTTCGAGAACGACACCTGGTTCGCGCGTTCCTTCGTGTGCGTGGTCGAGCCGCACTCCAGATCGACGGTGCCGTTCTGCACGAGCGGAATGCGGTTCTGCGACGTGATCGGAATCTCGCGGACCGTCAGGTTCGGCCGTTTCAGCTCCTTCTTGATTTCATCGACGATCTTCAGCGCGATCTCCTGCGAGTAGCCGATCGTCTGTTGCTGCTGATCGTAGTACGAGAACGGAACGGACGATTCGCGCACGCCGAGCGTGACGACGCCCGTATCGCGAATTTTCTTCAGCGTCGGGCTGGCGTCGTCCGCGTGCGCGGCGGCGGCGAGCGCGCAGCCGATGGCGATCGAGAGCAACGGGCGAAGGGGTTTCATCATCGAGGTCTCCTGACGGTACGGATAGTGGGGGGCAAATCGGGTCGTGCAACGCGCGCATCGGGCTCAACGATGCAGCGCATACGCGCGAGTGTCCAGTGCGGGCTTGCGGCCCGCGATCAGGTCGGCCAGCACGCGCGCGCTGCCGCAGGCGAGCGTGAAGCCGAGCGCGCCGTGGCCGGTGTTGAGCCACAGATTCCGCAACGGCGTCGCGCCGATCAAAGGCTTGCCGTCGGGCGTCGCGGGGCGATGCCCGCACCACGTTTCGCCGTGCGCATAGTCGCCCGCGTGCGGAAAGATCTCCTGCGCCTGCCGCGCGAGCAACGCGAGCCGGCGCGCGGCGCCGGACGAACGAAGGCCGGCGATCTCGACCATGCCCGCGATCCGCAAGCGCGCGCCGAGCGGCGCATAGACGATCTTGCGATGCAGGTCCGTCACGCTCACGCGCGGCATCGCATCGTGCCGCCCGGGCAGCGTCAGGCTGTAGCCCGTCAGTGGATAGATCGGCAGCCGCATGCCGAGCCGGCGCAGCATCGGCGCGCTGCCGTTGCCCGCGGACAGGACGAACGCGTCGGCGCCGATGTCGCCGCGTGCGGTGCGCGCCGCGACGATCGTCGCGCCTTCGGTGCGCAGCGCGTCGACCGGCGTTTCGTAGTGGATCGTGACGTGGAGCCGCTCGCGCAGCACGCGGGCGAGGCCGACGCCGAACCGGCGGCAGTCGCCGACTTCTTCGGACGGCGTATGAATGCCGCCCGCGAGCAGGCCGGCAGAGGGCGCGAGCGCGGGCTCCAGCGCGACGCACGCGGCCGCGTCGAGCGCGTGCTGCCGCGCGCCGGCCGCGATCAGATGGTCCATCGCGCGGCGCGCGCGGTCGAATTCCTGCCGGTTGCGGTAGACGACGAGCTTGCCGTTGCGCGCATAGTCGAAGTCGAGCGCTTCCTGCTCGACGAGCGCGTGCAGCGCCGCGCGGCTGAGCGCGCCGAGCTCGAGCATTTCGGCGGCGGTTTGCCGCGCGCGGGCGGTGCGGCATGCGGCGAGAAACGCGGCGCACCACAGCCATTGATCGGCATCGAGCCGCGGCACGAAGCGCAGCGCCGAATCGGGCTTCGCGAGCCACGCGGGCAGCTTGCCCAGCACCGCGGGATCGGCGAGCGGCGCGACATAGCTGTAGCTCAACTGACCGCCGTTCGCGAAACTGGCGTCGAGCACGGCGTCCGGGCGCGCTTCCAGCACCGTCACGTCGTGGCCTTCGCGCGCGAGATAGTAGGCGGTCGTCAGGCCGACGACGCCCGCGCCCAATACGCAGATCCGCATGAATGCCGGCAGTCCTTGAAGGGTTGTCGATGCGGTTCAGTCTTGCCGGCCGAAATGGTTTGGGCAAATGAGCAGATGTGCGGCCCCATAACCCTGGGTTAAGAGCGTCGGCGCGCGCCGAACGGCGCGCGCAGCGCGTCGATGAACGTCGCGCCCGCGTGCGAGTCGAGGCCGCCGTCGCGCCACAGCGCGAACACGCCGACCGACAGCGCCGGCTCGATCGGCCGGATCGCGACCGGCTCGCCGGGCGCGCGCGCCGTCAGCTCGTCGAGCAGCACGCGGCCGACGCCGCGCGCGGCGAGCGCCCGCGCGACGTACCACGTATGCGCCTCGACCATCGTCACGCGATCTTCGCCGAACGCTTCGAGCGCATTGCCGATCGCGTCGCCGAGCGGGTCTTCGGTGCCGATGCCGATCGATTCGCCTTCCATGAATTCGTGCAGCGACAGCGGTGCGTCCTGCGCGTCGTCGTCGGGCGGGCCGACGCTGACGACGGCCGTGCGGCCGAGCTCGGTCGACGTGATGCCGGGCCGCGTCGGCGGATCGATCGCGACGGCGACGTCGAGATCGCGCGTGAGCAACGCGTTCAGCAGCGCGTCGGTGTGCAAGGTCTGGATCTTCAGCGCGACGCGCGGGTAATCGCCGCGGAACGCCTTCACGGCCTGCGGGATCAGGCTCAGGCCGAGACTCGGCAGGCAGCCGACGCGCAGATGGCCCTCGGGCTGCAGCGCCAGATTGCGCGCGAGCGTGCGGATGCGGTCGAGGCTCGACTGGAGTTTCTGCGTCTCGCCGAACAGCAGCTCGGCTTCGCGCGTCGGCAGCAGGCGGCCGTGCGCGCGGTTGAAGAGACGGATGCCGAGGTTCTGCTCGGCGTGCGCGAGCACCTTGCTGACGGCGGGCTGCGATACGCACAGCAACTGCGCGGCTTTCGATAGCGAGCCGGTGCGCATGATCGCATGGAAGACTTCGATGTGGCGCAGGCGCATGACGGGGGCGAGGCGGATCTTCGTGCGTTGGACACTACCGCGTGTCGCGGCCGTTCGCAATCCTGTTCGGCAGGGAAGGCGGCCGCTCCGGCGTCACCCCAGGTTGCGGATGTCGGCGGTCGGCGTCGTGCCGAAATCGTCGCTCAGCACATAGTCGATCAATTGGCGCGCGGCGTCGTCAGGCGTTGTCAGCGCGCCGCTCGACTTCAGTTGCTCGAACCGCTCGCGCGACGGAAACCGGTCGCCGCTCGTCGCGCGGATCGTCGCCTGCATGCCGGTGTCCACGACGCCCGGCGCGACGCTGCAGATCCGCAGCGCGCGATTCGCGTCCAGCGCGACCGCCCGCGCATGATGATCGAGCGCGGCCTTGGTCGCGCAGTAGACGCTCCAGCCCGCATACGCGTTGCGCGCCGCGCCGCTCGAGACGTGGGCGATGCGGCGCTCGGCCGTTTCCGGCGCGATCTTCGCGATCGCGCTCGCGAGCATCAGCGGCGTCGCGACGTTCAGGCCGACCGCGCGCGCGATCGCCGCCGCGTCCTGCGTGTCGAGCGGGCCGATCGGCTCGACGGTTCCCGCGTTGTTGAACAGCAGCACGCGGCTCGCGCCGGAGACGAATTCGCCGAGCGCATCGCCGCCGAGCCAGGCCTGAACGCGCGCCGGGTCCGACAGATCCAGCTCGGCCTCGACGAGCCTGCCGCGCGCCTGCGCGCCGAGCGACGGATGGCGGCTGCGCGACAGACCGAGCACCGCGATGTCCCGCTGCAGCAGTTGCGCGGCGAGCGCGGCGCCGAGCCCGCGCGTGTGGCCGGTGACGATCGCGCGAACGGCGGGCAGTGGAGAAGGGGAAGTGGCCATGTCGATGCGAAAAATGAAGGGAACGGGGTGCGCGATGCGGCATGAGTCGGTGACGGATTCGAGCGGCGTTTGTCCGCCCGCGGGCCGGCGCGCGGCGCGACGATCGGACGAGCCGGTATCGTAACGTCGGCGCCGGCTTGGCGCAAACGTCCCGTTCACGCAATCCGTTTTTTGGCGAGGTCGCCCGTCTGCGATTAAAGCCCGGGCAATTTCTGACGAATTTCTTCATGACACGATTGCATGCTAGCCTTGACTCCGAATCGTCGATGACATGCCGAATGCGAAGTGAAAACGATTCGGCGAATCCGCCGGCCCGGCGATGCAAACCGTCGAATGGCGGCGCGCTTTCGCCGGATTTTTCGAAGCCGTCTTCGAAACTCACGCCCGATGGAGCCGATTACGCAGGCATTCGCACAGCAATTCAGCCGGGAATTGAATGCCGAATGCGTCGGCAGCCGGCCTGACGAGTGAATGGCTTCGGCGCGAAACAAACGCAGCGCGGCGGCAGTGGCGGGCGACCAATCAACGAGGGCTGCGACGATTCGTTCGTCGTACTCACCTATGTCATACCCGGCGACTTATAGTTTCGACGGGGCAGATCGGGAGAGCATGATTCATGGTCAAGAAACGAATCCGTGCCGTGTTCGCCGCCGCGTTCGTCGGGCTGGCCGCGCACGCAGCGCACGCGCAATACACGACGGACTGGATCGCGAACACCTATGGCACCATCGCATCGCACGTCGGCAACAACGCGCGGTCGATGTGGGTCTCGCCCGAAGGCGTGATCTATACGGCGTCCTTCTGGGACGAAAACGCGGGCGGCGTCGCGATCTACCAGAACGGCAAGACCCTCGGCTCGATCGGCACGCACGCGGAGTTTCAGGGCGGTGCGATCACCGGCAACGCAACGTCGGTCTTCGCGGCGATGCAGTACAGCACCCCGCAGGGCAGCGGCACGGTGGGGCGCTACAACCGGGCGACGCTGCAGCGCGACCTCACGATTCCGGTCAGCGTGTGGAACGCGGTCAGCCGGGCCGACGTGATCACCGGCCTCGCGACCGCGGGCACGCTGCTCTATGCGAGCGACTACTTCGGCAATCGCGTGCGCGTATTCACGACCGACGGCGTCTGGCAACGCGACATCGGCATCACGAACCCCGGCGCGCTCGCGCTCGACGATGCCGGAAACCTGTGGGTCGCGCAGAAGAATGCGGCGAAGATCGTCGAATTCGGCCCGGCCGGCGCGCTGCTGAACACGATCCAGATGCCGACGGCGTCGCGGCCGGCTTCGCTGTATTACGACGCGTCGAAGCGGCAGTTGATGGTCGGCGATCAGGGGCCCGACATGAACATCAAGCTCTACGCGATCGCGGGCGCGCCGACGCAGGTCGGCACGTTCGGCGTGCAGGGCGGCTACCTCGACATGACGACGGGCATCAGGGGCCAGGTCGGCGACAGGCGCTTCACGCGCGTGGTCGGCATCGGCAAGGATTCGGCCGGCACGCTGTACGTGCTCAACAATCCGTGGGGCGGCGGCTGGGATCTCGGCCGCAACGGCGCGACCGACATTCACGCATACGGCGCGCTCGGCAATTCGCTGTGGAAGCTGCAGGCGCTGAACTTCGAGGCGATCGCGGCGCCTGATCCGACGACAGACGGCACGCTGTTCTACAGCGGAATGAACATTTACTCGGGCACGGCGGGCGGCACCTTCATCGCGAACACGGTCGATCCGTTCACGTATCCGTCCGACCCGCGTCTCGACATGAACGACTATCAGCGCGGCCAGCATTTCGGCCAGCTCGTCAGCGTCGGCGGCAACAAGATACTCGTCGCGTCGGGGCAGAACCCAGGCAACTTCAACTTCTATCACTTCAACGCGGCGAGCGGCTACATCGCGATTCCCGACGCGTCGCTGCCGGGTAAGGGGTTCAATACGTCGCTGCAGGTGACGGCGGGTTTCTCGATCGACAACAAGGGTGACGTGTGGGCGGGCCTCAACGGGACGAACGCGATCTCGCACTACCCGCTGACGGGCTTCGATGCGAACGGCAAGCCGTCGTGGGGCGCGCCCGTGTCGATCCCGACGCCGGCGAGCGTCCAGCCGACCACGCGCATTCTCTACCTGTCGGACAGCGATACGATGATCCTCGCGCAGGGCATCGCGGGGAGCTGGGACTGGACCGCGATGAACGGGCGGATCGAGGTGTATCACGGCTGGAACGCGGGCAACGTCGCGCAGCCGAATCCGGTCATCACGCTCGCGAGCCCCAATCCGAAGTCGATCGCGGCGGCCGGCAACTATCTGTTCGTCGGCTACGTGCACACGGTGCCGAATATCGACGTATTCGATCTCAACACCGGCCAGCTCGTCACCACGCTGACCAACTCGAACACCGGCATGATGGACGTCGGCAACGACGTCGATTCGATGTACGGCCTCAGGGCGTATCTGCGATCGACCGGCGAATACGTGGTCACGAAGGACAACTACAACGGATCGAGCGTCGTCGTCTATCGCTGGCGGCCGTGATGGCGTCCGCGCGCATCGCCGCGCGGACATTTGAAATAAGAACGCCGTGTTGCACGCTGTTTCGCATCGTTTAGTAAATATGATAAAAACATTACGGCACCCTTCATTTCATTGACGAAGAAACCAATCGCCATGAAAGCGCGCAGGTGATTCAAATTTCTTATCCCCACCTCGGTTCGAAATTCCGGGCGGCGCTCGCCCTGTCGCGGACGAAGCGCCGATGCGCCGCACGTGACGTCAGTGGAACGCCTTTGATCATGGGCCGATCTATTAATCGAACATCGTGACGCCGGATCGCCGCGTCGCTAAAGGCGCGGCGATCCGTGCCGATAACCCGTTCCACACGACATGACTCGAAGAAACGAGGGACCGCATGCGCAACGAATACACGATGAATCGGCTTCGGCAAGAACTGCTCGATCACTTTGAAAAGCGATTCGAGAAAACCTTGAAGCGCGCGCGCGAAACGTGTTCTTACGTCGACGTCATGCCGTCGATCGCCGAGGAGCCGAAAGGCACGCTGATCGCCACCGTCACGCTCGTCACGGTCGGAAAGGATCAGCCGGACGACGCCGAGCCGTCGCGATCCAGCGCGCTCTACGAGTATGTGCAGCGCAGCCGTTCGGGCGGCTACGAGGGCTGGCGCTGCTATCGCGACTGGCTCGACTGAAGCGGCCGCGGCGCTTGCCGTGCGAGTCGCTTCGCCGCGCGCCGTCGATGCCGCTTACGCCTGCGCCTCACGCCGAGGCGACACTTGCTGCGGCACGACGTTCGCAACGTTCACAGCGCGCGCGAGCGAACCGCCTGTGTCGCCCGCGCCTGTTGCCCATGATGCGCGGCGTCCGCGGCGGGCGGCGCGGGCGGGCTCGCCGGCGGCAGTCCGGGCGGCGCGCCGGTGTCCGCGAGATTGAACATCGGCATCGCGCCCGGGCACCGGAACGTCTTCAGCACGTCGCTCGTCAGCGGATTCGCGACGCTGCCGGTGCTCGCGATGTCGAGCACCGCCTTGCGGCCGTCGAAGTCGAGCGTGACGCGCGTGCGGCCGGGCGTCGCCGTTTCGGCCACGCGCCCCTTCTGCAACAGGCGCAGCAGCGCCCACGGGCCGTCCGTCGACACCGTCGACGTGTCGGGCCGAATCCGCGGGCTCGCGGTGAGCTCCGCGTGAACGCCGCCGCGCGGCCCCGGCCAGCTCACCGTGAACGGTGCGACGGGGCCGTGCTGATAGAGCGTCGTCTGTCCGTCGATGTCGATCGCGAGGCCCGTGATCGTCGGGTCCAGCTCGGGAATCCGGATGTCGGCCTTCCACGCCATCTGCTTCTGGCCGGGCGCGCCGAAAAACACTTCGCGGATCGCCTTCGCGTGCTGGAACGGTTCGAGATCGGGGCCCTGCACCGGCTCGGTCGCGCCGGGCAGCGTCTTGTAGCGCCACGGCCGCGTCGATGTGTCGACGAACGGCGCGAGCGTCTTCGCGAAGAAGTCGTCGATCACGCCGCCCTGCGCGAACACGCGCGTGAAATCCTCGATGCCGACGTCGCGCCTGCTGTCGGCCGCGAACGGATAGTTGCCCTCGATCGCGAGGCGGCACACGTCGCCCACCGTCGCCTGCAACTGTCGCGACAGCAACTGGCCGATGCTGCGGTTCACTTCGCGCGAGCCCTGCGCGGCGAGCTCGGTCAGCACCGCGCGAAACGGCGCGGGCATCGTCTGCGCCGCCATCTTCAGCTTCGCCGCGGTGTCGTTCGCGGGCGGCATGCTGTTGTTCGTCAGCGCGTCGTCCGCGACGGTCAGCGCCGTGTAATAGTCGTTCAGCAGGTTCGCGACCGCCTCGAGCCCGCTCTTGCCCGCCGGCGCGGCCGGCGGCGGCGTGCCCGTCTGCGTGTCCGCACGGCCCGTCACCATTTCGCGCAGGCCCGCGAAGCGGTTGTCGACGAGCTCGCGCTCGACGCGTTCCTCCGCGCGCACGCCGAGCACCTTGTCCGCTTTCTGGCTCAACTGGTCGGACGCCTTTTGCAGGAACGAGCGGTCGGCGCTCGCGACGGGCTGCGCGAGCGTCGTCTCGCGAACCGCCGCGCGCGCGAGCCGATCGAGCGGCGAATCCGGCGCCGCGAAGCTGCGCAGCACCACGAGGTCGAACGCGAGGCTCGTGCCGCCGATCGTCCGGATGTCGCCGAGAAACGCGTCCCATTGCTGCGCGTATTCCATCAGGTATTGCCGGCGGATCGCTTCGGTCAGCGGATCGTCGGCGAGCGCGATCGCATTCGCGATCTCAGCCGTTTTTTTTTGAGCGCCGCCGAGATAGGCGCGGCCCATCACCCATGCGTCGTCTTCGCGCGCGGCCTGCACGAATTCGGCGAGACGCTTGTCGAACACGCGCCGGTAGCCGTCGAACGTGAAGAGGCCGGGCACGCCGCGCGCGAGCGGCGCGCCGCTCGCGCGCGTGAACACCGTGCCGGCCTGCGGGCCGACGGCCCGGATCAGCGTGAACTCGTCGGGCGCTTCTTTCTCCATCGCCGCCTTCGCGCGCTCGTAGAGCCGCTCGGTCGCGTTGCTGCCGTCCAGAAACGCGCGCGCCTGCCGGATCAGCGCGTCGTTGCGGATCAGCGGGGATTGCACGACGCGCTCGCCGGAGAACAACTGCCCGACGTGCGCGATCATCGACGCGCGGCCGCCGAAGACCGCGGCGCTGTCGGTCCGCGCCCAGTCGTCGAGAACCCACGCCTCGACCTGCGCGGCGTCGAAGCGGGCCTTGTCGTACAGCATCAGGTAGACGCGCAGCGCGTCATACGCGGCCTTCGGATCGCGATCGGCGATCGCCTGCGACAGCACCGCCTCGATGCGTCTCACGATCTGCGGCAGCAGCAGGTTGTCCTCGAGCGCGCTGTATGTGCGCTGGCTTTCGGCGACGATGCCGGGCGGCGTGTACAAGCCGAACCGCCAGCCGCCGTCCGGCGCGGACAGGTCGAGCCCTGGGTACGCGGGCAGAGCGCGCGCTTGCGTCAGCACGTCGGGCACGGCCTCGGGCTTCGGCGTCCTGTACAACTGGCCGACCTGGGACGCGAGCGCCGTCGTCTTGCGCGCGACCGCGTCGAGATAATCGCCGTTGTTGCCCATGCTGACGCGCAGGCCGATCGCGGCCCACGCGAACAGCAGCAGCGCGAGCGCGTGACCGGCGAGGCCGAGCGTGCGCGAGCGATACTCCCACCGGAGATTCGGCTGGACGAGACGCGCGTCCGGAATGACGATCTTCGTCAGCAGATCGTGCAGGAAGAAGCTCTGGCTGGTTTCCTGCTGCGCCGCGCGCGCGGCCGCGGCCGGCGCGCGGCCCGTCGCGGCGGCGAGGCGCTGCGCGACGGTGCGCGTTTCGGCGACGATTTCGCCGCCCGTCTGCGCGGCGCTCGTGAAGTACACGCCGCGCAGCGTCGCGTGGTGCTGCGTGTCGTCGTAGCGCGAATCGACGAAGACGCAATCGATCAGTTCGCCGAGCGGGCGCGTCAGCACGAGAAATTCCTCCGCCAACGCGGCGAGCCGGCGGCGTCTTTGCGTGTCGTGCTCTTCCTGCAGGCGCGTGTTGACGCCCGCCGCGAGCCGCGCGGCCAGCTCGCCCAGCTCGTCGGCGCAGCGCGCATGGATGCCTTCGTCGGCGATGGTCTCCTTGCCGTATGGCAGCGTGAAGCCCCACGTCTGCGCGCGGCCCTCGGTGGTCAGCGAGCTGAAGTACTCGGCGAAGCCCGGCAGCCGGTCCATCTTCGTGACGAGCAGATAGACGGGAAAGCGCACGCCCAGCTCCGCGCGCAGTTCGGCGAGCCGCG
The DNA here is from genome assembly GCF_001546925.1 of Burkholderia sp. MSMB1588. Taxonomy (NCBI): domain Bacteria; kingdom Pseudomonadati; phylum Pseudomonadota; class Betaproteobacteria; order Burkholderiales; family Burkholderiaceae; genus Burkholderia; species Burkholderia sp. MSMB1588. The sequence goes on from NZ_CM003770.1 coordinate 911,363, forward strand.
CGCGCAGCGCGGCGGCTTCGGCATGGCGCGCGTTTTCGTCGGCGCTCGTCAGCGCGGCGACGTCGACGGCGAGCAGCGCGCCGTTGATCGGCTCGCGGGGGCGGTGCTTGCGCAGCATCCGAAGAAAGCCGAGCCATTCGGCCTGATCGACGGTCTGCCGCCATTGTGCTTGCCGTTCGTCGACGAACGCGAGGTTCGGCGCCGTCGCCATCGCGGCGGCGGGCGATTGCGGCACGGCCTGCGTCGACGTGCCGTGACGCGTGTAATGCCCGGCCGTGTCGATCAGCACCGCATCGTTGGTCAGCCACCAGTCGACGGAGCCGCCGTGATCCGGCAGCCCGGCCGCCGCCCGCTGCATCTGCGCCGCGACCGGAAACGACAGCCCGGCGTTGACGAGCGCGCTCGTCTTGCCCGACGCCTGCGAGCCGAGCGTGACGTACCACGGCAGTTCGTACAGATAGCGCTTGCCGCGCAACAGGCGGTCGAGCCCCCGCGCGCCGGTGCGCATGCCCTTCAGGCGCGCGATCGCGCCGGCGATCGCCGCGTTGACCGCGATCAGCCGGCTGGCCGCGGGCGATTCGTGCTGCTTGCTGCCGAACTCGAGCAGGTTCTTCAGAAAGTCCGGGTCCGTGCGCATCTTCCGCAGCAGCCGGAATGCGAGGTGCAGCGCGAACGCCGCGAGCACGACCGCGATCGCGATCGCCCGGACCGATTCCGGCGCGAACGGCGTCGCGCGGCCGAACGCGAGCAGCGGCGACGCATGCCAGATCAGCACGCACAGCAGTGCGACGAACACCACGCTCGTCGGCCAGCCCGCGAGCCACAGCAGCACGCCCGCCAGCAGCAGCACGATCGCGAGGACGCGCATGCCCGCGCCCGCGAGCGGCGTGAGCCCGCCGAACGCGACGAACGGGCCGGCGAACCAGATGACGAGCGCGACGACGAGCAGCGCGACGAACGCGAGGAACGGTCGCGACACCAGAAAGGACAGGAACTTGTTCATGTCGGGGTTCCGAGTGAGCGGGCCGCGGATCAGCGCGCGACCGTGATTTCGACGCGGCGGTTCAGCGCGCGGCCCTGCGGGGTCCGGTTGTCGCCGATCGGGTTCGCGTCGCCCTTGCCTAGCGCCTCGAGGCGGCTCGCGGGCACGCCCGCGCTCTGGAGCATCTGCATGACCTGCGTCGCGCGTTCTTCGGACAGCGCCTCGTTCGACGCGAATTGACGGCTCCTGATCGGCTGGTTGTCGGTGTAGCCGAGCACGATCACCTTGCCCGGCACTTTCGCGATCTCGGCCGCGATCTTCTTGACGAGCGGCCCGATCGTCGCGTTCACGCCGGCCGCGCCCGGCGGAAACATCGCGTCGCCGCGGAACGTCACCGAGCTGTGGCGCGCGTCCTCGTCGACACTGACCGTGCCCGCCGCGATCTCGTCGGCGAGCAGCGCCTTCAGGCGCAGCTCGGCCGGCGCGGCGGGCGGCGTCATCCGCGCGATCGCGGCGATCCGCTGCTGCACGTCGGCGCTGCGCATCGACAGCGCGTACTTGAAGTAGCCGAACAGGCCGAATGCGATCAGCGACAGCACGACGGCGGTGATCCACGCGGGGAAATCGCGCAACGGCGCGCTCCTGCTCCGGGGGCCCGGCTGCCAGTGCGGCGACAGCGCGACCGACACCGGCCCGCGTTGCGACGCGATCTCGTTGTAGAGCCGCTGGCGCACGGTCTCGTGCTTGCGCTGGCCGTCGGCTTCGTAACGGTAGCGGCCCTCGAAGCCGAGGCTCAGGATGCGATAGATGACTTCGAGCAGATCGACGTGCTCGTGCGGCGAATTCATCAGCCGGCCGATCAGCAGGTAGACCTTGTCGCCGCCCTGGCGATCCTCGTGGAACGACGTCGCGAGCCCCTCGCTGATCCACGTGCCGAGATTGCCGCCCGCCGATTTCGCCCACGACGTCTGCATCGCCGCCTCGTCGAGCGCGGTGCACAGGCAGTAGCGCGCGCCGAGCATGTGGTCGCGCCGGATGTTCGCCTGCTCGCAGAGCCGCTGGAACAGGCGCACTTCCTGTTCGAGCAGCAGGCGCAGTTGCGGGATGTCGTCGCGATCGAGCCGGTCGGGCATGTCGGCGAGCGCCCGCAGCAGCGGGCGCGCCGCTTCGAGCAGCGGATTGCGGGCGAGCCTGATCGCGGCGAGGCGGGCGGCGGGCGGCTCGCCGGCCGGCAGCGGCGGCGGATCGCGCCGCGCGAACGTGGCCGCGGCGGGATCGGACGGTTGCGGACCCGGCTGCGGACCCGGTTGCGGACCCGATACGCCCGGATGATGCACGGCTTCCGAGGTCACTGGTATGCCCCACTCTGGTTGGATTCGTCATGGCGGCCGGCGCGCACGGCCCGGCCGCTCCCCGCAGTCGCCGCTATCCGCGAATGCCCCACAGCTCCAGCTTCAGCGACGGAAATTCGCCGGCGATGTGCAACGCGAGCCCGCCGTGCCGCGCCACTTCGTCCCACAGCGGTCCGCTTCGCGCGAGCTCGTAGTAGACGTAGCCGGCGTTGAACGGAATCTGCCGGGGCGGCACCGGCAGCGCCTGCAGCGCGATGCCCGACAGATGGCTGCGCACGAGGTCCGGCAGCCGCTCGGACGGCCCCGCCTTCGCCTGCGCGGCGAACTGCTGCTGCAACAGATCGGGCGGCATCTGCGCGTGCACCGCGAGCACGACCGCGGTGAAGCCCTGCATGTCGACCGGATCGACGACCGCATTGAGCATCCCGTGCCCCTGATCGGCGAGCGCGATGCTCTGCGCGCTGCGCACGAGCACGGCGTTGAGCAGCCGGTGCGCATCGTCGACGACGGGCTTCAGGCACAGGTGCGGCGCGACGTGCTGATACGGCGGATGCGTATCGAGCGGCCGGCGTGTGTCGGTGCGCACGTAGGTCGACAGCTCGCCCGCCATGCCGATGAGGAGCGCGTACAGATCGGCGGGCGACGTCGTCGGCACGCGCTGCAGGTGTTGCAGCAGCGGCTCGTAGCGATTGAGCGTTTGCAGCAGCAGGTAGTCGGACACTTCGGCCGTCGTGCCCGCCCGGCCGTCCGCGCCCGTCAGGCGCTCGGCGAGCGCGTTCGCGCGCAGGCGCGTGAGATCGTGGATCTTCGCGAGCCAGCTCGCGAGCGTGTCGCTCGCGCCGTAGCCGACCACGGGCGGAATCAGCGTGTCGTCGAGCTCGATGCTCGCGTCCGCGCGGATCGTCTTCACGCGCGTGAGCGCGAGCCCGATCCACGCATCCGTCAGTTCCTTTTCCGGAATCAGCCGCAGGCGCAGGTTCGACAACTGGACGGTCTTCGGCCCTTGCCCGATCGAGTTCGTGTCGCGCAGATCGGTTTCGAACACGGCGTAGCGCGCGAGCGATTCGGCCGCGTGGCCGAATGCGGTCTCCTCGCCGTTCGGCACGCGGATCGGCACCGCGAGATGGATCACCTGGTCCAGGTGCTCGGGCCGGATCGTGAGCGGCGCGGGCGGCGGCGTGCTGCCCGGCGCGTCGAACGGCGTGCCGTCGGCGAACACGCCGCTCGCCGATTTCACGATGATCTTGCCGAGCGCCGGCGCCTCGCTGTCGAGGCTGAAGTGGCTGAAGCCGAAGAAGAACGGCGACAGCGGCGCCGCGCGCTTGTGCGCGTAGTGCTCGAGGTAGCGCTCCTGCTGCTGGAACAACTGCGGGCGCATGAAGAGCCCCTCGCTCCAGACGACCTTGTTATGCCAGCTCATGGTTTCGTTCCGCCGTGCATGTCATTTTCCCGTTTCGGTGATCCTGATCGCGTGCGTGTCGAGGTCGATGGTCAGCTTCAGCTTCGGCGACGAGAAGCGATACCACGCGGCATCCCGCGCGGCCGGCAGCGGATAGACCGCGCGCCACACCGAATTCGGCAGGTCGCGGTACGCGGCGACGACGCCGAGCGCGCCCGCCTCCGGATCGGCGTTGCGCCGGATCGTCCGGCGCTCGCCCGGGCGCAACTGGAAGCGCTCGCGCGCGAGCAGATCGTCGGCGAGCACGGTCTTGTCCTTGTCCTGCAGCGTGAAGAAATCGGCGGCGTTGAACGCGCCGTCGGTCTTCAGCTCGTAGACGCTCACGACGATCGGGGCCGGCCGGCTCCGGTCGTCCGGATTGACCGTGAGCGCGGCGTTCACGGCGAGGTCGAGCCGCACCGGCTCCTTCGGCCTGGCCGCGCCGCTCGCGCACGCGGCGCACGCGAGCGCGAACGCGAGGGCGGTAGCGATGGTGGTCGGACGCATTCGAGGCACGCGTTTGCTGTGAGAGGGGAATCGGTCGCGGGCGGCGCGGGCCCGGCGGGCGTCGACAACCGCCGCCGGGCCCGCGCCGCCGCCGCTCAGGCTTCCTTGTTGCCCTTGATGTCGAAGCTCGTCGTGACGGCGCCGCCGCTGCCGCCCTGCGCGTTCTGCACGACGTACTCCTGCTTCACCTTCGCGAACGACAGCGACACCGTCTCGCGGCTGCGCTCGGTATCGTCGCGGCTGCCCGACGGCCTCACGCGCGTGACGATCACGTCGCTCATCGTGAGCTTCAGGTATTCGAGCGGATTGCCGCCCGCCTTGCGCATCACGAGCACCGCCTGGTCGACGTGCTTGCCGGTCAGCGCGTACTTCATCAGGTTGGGGCTCGCGCGGTCGATCGCATGCTCGAACGCGAGATCCTTGACGCTCGCCTTGCCGGCGCCGCCGCCGCTGCCCGTGTGCATCGTCGATTCCTGCTGGATTTCCCAGTTCCAGTTCAGGACTTCGATCTCGTCCTTGTGACTGTCGTCGAGGGATTCGCCGTTGATGCCGTCGATCTTCAGAAAAATGTCCTGCGCCATTTCATTGCTCTCTTACGTGGATTGCGTGGATGACAAAAACAGCCGGCCCCGCGCGGCGCGCCGCGCGCGACGAAGGCGCGATGCCGGCCAGCCGAGGACGCCCGCCCGGCGATGCGTCAGGCGGCTTCCTTGATCGACGGCAGCTTCGCGACGAGTCGCAGCGACACGGTCAGGCCCTCGAGCTGGAAGTGCGGGCGCAGGAAGAATTTCGCCTGGTAGTAGCCGGGGTTGCCCTGCGCTTGCTCGACCACCACCTCGGCGGCGGCGAGCGGCCGGCGCGCCTTCGTGTCCTGCGACGAGTTCGCCGGGTCCGCGTCGACGTAGTTCATGATCCATTCGTTCAGCCAGCGCTGCATGTCCTCGCGCTCCTTGAACGCGCCCACCTTGTCGCGCACGATGCACTTCAGGTAGTGCGCGAAGCGCGAGCATGCGAACAGATACGGCAGGCGCGCCGACAGGTTCGCGTTCGCGGTGGCGTCGGAATCGTCGTATTCGGCCGGCTTGTGCAGCGACTGCGCGCCGATGAACGTCGCGTGATCCGTGTTCTTGCGATGCACGAGCGGGATGAAGCCGTTTTTCGACAGCTCCGCCTCGCGCCGGTCGGAGATCGCGATCTCGGTCGGGCACTTGATGTCGACGCCGCCGTCGTCGGTCGGGAACGTGTGGCACGGCAGGTTCTCGACCGTGCCGCCCGATTCGACGCCGCGGATCAGCGAGCACCAGCCATAGAGCCGGAACGACCGGTTGATGTTCACGCCCATCGCGTATGCGGCGTTCGTCCATGCGTAGCGGCGATGGTCGGCGCCGTTCGTGTCTTCCTCGAAGTCGAACTCGTCGACGGGATTCGTCAGCACGCCGTACGGCAGGCGCGCGAGGAAGCGCGGCATCGCGAGGCCGATGTAGCGCGCGTCGTCCATGTTGCGCAGCGAGTTCCACGACGCGTATTCGAGGTTCTGCGTGAAGATCTTCGTCAGGTCGCGCGGGTTCGCGAGCTCCTGCCACGATTCCATCTGCAGCACCGAAGGCGACGCGCCCGAGATGAACGGCGTGTGCGCGGATGCGGCCACCTTCGAGATCGAGCCGAGGAGATCGACGTCGGGCGGCGTGTGGTCGAAGTAGTAATCGGCGACGAGGCAGCCGTACGGCTCGCCGCCGAGCTGCCCGTACTCCTCTTCGTAGATCTGCTTGAAGAGCGGGCTCTGGTCCCACGACTGCCCCTTGTAGCGCCGCAACGTGCGGCGCAGCTCTTCCTTCGAGATGTCCATGAAGCGGATCTTCAGGCGCTCGTCGGTCTCGGTGTTCGACACCAGGTGATGCAGCCCGCGCCACGCCGATTCGAGCTTCTGGAAATCCTCGTGATGGAGGATCAGGTTGATCTGTTCGGACAGCTTGTGATCGATCTGCGCGATGATCGCGGCGATGCTCTTGTATGCGTCGTCGCTGATCGTCGCCGATTGCGCGAGCGCCTGCTCGGCGAGCGTGCGCACCGCGTATTCGACCGCTTCGCGCGCCTGCTCGGTCTTCGGCTTGAACTCCTGCGCGAGCAGTTGCGCGAAATCCGAATCCGCTTGCGGCTGGGCGTCGGCGACGGCCGTCTGGGCTTGCTGTTTTTTCATGGTTCGTTCCCCGGTATGGTGTGGGGCGGCCGGTCAGGCCGCGTCGCTGTCGCGGCCCGCCGCGTCCTTCGCGTCGTGCGCGTCGTGCGCGTCGTGCGTGTCCTGCGCGTCGGAGCCGCCAGCGAGCTGCGGCTTCGGCGCGGCCGCGAGCGACTGGAGCAGCGCCGGGTCCTGCAGCAACCGGTTGACGAGCGTCTCGGCGCCCGACTTGCCGTCCATGTAGGTCTGCAGGTTCGCGAGCTGCGTGCGCGCCTCGAGCAACTGGCGCAGCGGCCCGACCATCCGCGCGATCGCGGCGGGAGAGAAGTCCTCGATGCTTTCGAACGTCATGTCGACCATCAGTTGCCCGTCGCCCGACAGCGTGTTGTCGACCGCGACTGCGACGCGCGGCTTGATCGCCTTCATCCGCTCGTCGAAGTTGTCGATGTCGATGTCGAGGAAGCGCCGATCGGCGACGGCGGGCAGCGGCGCGACCGGCTTGCCCGACAGGTCGGCGAGCACGCCCATCACGAACGGCAGTTCGACCTTCTTTTCCGAGCCGTAGACTTCGACGTCGTACTCGATCTGCACGCGGGGCGCGCGATTGCGCGCGATGAATTTTTGAGAGCTGCTGGATGCGGACATGCGAGACTCCATGAGAGAGAGGAAACGGCAGGGCTAGCCGGCCTGCACGACGGTAAGCGGCGCGTCCGGCGCCGCCGCGCGGTTCGCGTCGCCGGGCCGGAAGACGAGCGCCTGCGGTGCCGGCGCGGCCGGATCGGCCACGCCGATGTCGATGCGCGCGAGCGCCGCTTTCGACGAAATCGCGTCGAGCCACAGCGCGGACAGGCGCGGCAGCACGTGCTGCTCGATGAATCCGATCAGCAGCCGCGCGCCGGTTTCCTGCACGAGGCAGCGCCCGACGACGTAGTCGACGACGGCGTCGTCGTATGCGAGCGCGATCCGGTGCTGGTCGGCCATGCGCGCGACGACGCGATTCAGATGCAGGCGCACGATGCGCGCGAGCGCGCGCGGTTCGAGCGGCCGGTACGGAACGACGCTCACGCGCCCGAGGAACGCGGCCGGAAAGACCTTCAGCAGTTCGGGCGCGAGCGCGTCGCGCAGCGCGGCGGCGTCGGGCGCGAGCGATGCGTCGGCGCACAGGCTCGCGGTCAGCTCCGCGCCGGCGTTGCTCGTGAGCAGGATCGTCGTGTTGCGGAAATCGATGTAGCGGCCGTCGCCGTCTTCCATGTAGCCCTTGTCGAAGACCTGGAAGAAGAGCTCGTGCACGTCGCGATGCGCCTTCTCGATCTCGTCGAGCAGCACGACGCTGTACGGCCGCCGCCGCACGGCCTCGGTCAGCACGCCGCCCTCGCCGTAGCCGACATAGCCGGGCGGCGCGCCTTTCAGGCCGGACACGGTATGAGCTTCCTGATACTCGCTCATGTTGATCGTGATCAGGTTCTGCTCGCCGCCGTACAGCGCCTCGGCGAGCGCGAGCGCCGTCTCGGTCTTGCCGACGCCCGACGGGCCCGCGAGCAGGAACACGCCGAGCGGCTTCTTCGGATCGGCGAGGCCCGCGCGCGCGGTCTGCACGCGCTCGCCGATCTGGCGCAGCGCGTCGGGCTGGCCGATCACGCGCGCTTCGAGCGTCGCGGGCAGCGCGTGCACGGCGGCGATTTCGTCTGTCACCATGCGGCCGACCGGAATGCCGGTCCAGTCGGCGACGATCTCCGCGACGATCGCCTCGTTGACTTCCGGGAACACGAGCGGCGCGTCGCCCTGGGACGTTGCGAGCGCGCGTTCGAGCTCGCGCAGCGCGGGGGCGGACGCGGCGCGCGTTTCGCCGTCGCCGGCGAGCGCGGCCTCGCGCGCGGCGAGCAGCGCGCGCGCCGCGTCGGCTTGCGCTTTCCAGCGCGCGTCGACGGCCGCTTCTTCGGCCACGAGCGCCTCGATGCGCTCGCGCGCGGCCGCGAGCGACTGCCCGGCGTCGAGGCCGATGCGCGCTTCCTGTACGAGCAGATCGTGCTCGGCGCGCGCGGCGAGCAAGCGCTGGCGCACGTGCTGCAGTTCACGGGGCGCCGCATGCTGTGACAGCGCGACGCGCGCGCACGCGGTGTCGAGGAGGCTGATCGCCTTGTCCGGCAGATGGCGCGACGGAATGTAGCGATGCGACAGCGCGACGGCGGCGCGGATCGCTTCGTCGCGAACCGTCACGCGGTGGTGCTGCGAGAACGTCCGCGCGACGCCGCGCACCATGTGGACCGCGGCCGGCTCCTCCGGCTCCGGCACCTGCAACACCTGGAAGCGGCGGGTCAACGCGGGGTCCTTTTCGATGTGCCGCTTGTACTCGGCCCACGTCGTCGCGCCGATCGTGCGGATCGCGCCGCGCGCGAGCGCGGGCTTGAGCAGGTTCGCCGCATCGCCCGTGCCGGCTTGTCCGCCCGCGCCGATCAGCGTGTGAATCTCGTCGACGAACAGGATGACGGGCGCGCCGGATTTCGCGGCGGCCTCGAGCACGCCTTTCAGCCGCGATTCGAATTCGCCTTTCATGCTCGCGCCGGCCAGCAGCGCGCCGACGTCGACGCTCATCAGGCGCACGTCGGCGAGCTTCGGCGGCACGTCGCCGCTCGCGATCGCGAGCGCGAGGCCCTCGACGACCGCCGTCTTGCCCACGCCCGCCTCGCCCGTGAGCAGCGGATTGTTCTGTCGGCGCCGCAACAGCACGTCGATCATCGTGCGGATTTCAAGCTCCCGCCCGACGACGGGATCGATGTCGCCGCCGCGCGCACGCGCGGTCAGATCCGCGCAGTACTGCTCGAGCGGCGAGCCCTTCGACTCGGCGCGCGCCGCACCGGACGCGTCGCCCGGCGACGCGGGCGAGAAACCGCTGTTGTCGTACGGCGCGTCCGCCGCTTCCGGGGAGCCGTCCGTCCACGCGGGCAGCACGTCGTCGAGCTCGTCCTGAGGAATCCTCGAGAACGTCGGCGAAATGGAGAGCAGCACGCGCCGCAGTTCCGGCGTATCGACGAGCGCGGCGACGAGCCACGCGCCGCGGATGCGCCGGTCGCCGAAGCGCAGCGTCGCGAGCACCCACGCGCGCTCGATCGCGGTCTCGACGTGATGGGAGAAATCGCTGATCGAGCTTGCCCCGGCCGGCAGCGCGGCGAGCGCGCGCGCGATGTCGCGATCGAGCGTGTCGCGGTCGATGCCGGCATGCCTCACGATCCGGTGGAGGTCAGAGTCGGCCTGCAGCAGCAGTTGCTGCAGCCAGTGAACCAGCTCGACATACGGATTGCCGCGCAGCTTGCAGAAAACCGTAGCCGATTCGATTGCCCTGAAGAGCGTGCCCCCGAGTTTTCCGAACAGCGCCTGACGCGAGATCGCCATGTACAGATCCTTTTTTGTCTGCGTCGCCGTTTTCCTGATAAACGACGAGCATCAATCAATTTATCCAGCGCGGCAATTGGCGAAATTCGATCCGTTCAATTGCGCCTGTTTGGTCTTATTGAATTGACTTTGGTCGATTGAATTATTTTGAGGCGATGTGGCTTCGGTCAACTACCATAAATGGTAAGGCGATCTCTCGCCTAAAAATAGAAAGACAAACTGTTCTATCCGGCGAATCGTCAAACTGTTAAAAATTGCAAAGACCGTATTGGCGGTGATGGACAGCCGTATTTCTCCAGGCGCACACTGTTTTCGCGCATTCGCCGTGCGCCGCGAGACGTCCAATGAAAACAGCGTCGGGCCCGTAAATAAACCGGCCCGCAAGCCGGTGGAGCTGAATAATGCGCGCGAATCCGATATTGGGATTTATGAGATAAGGCGGGGTGCGTTGAATCTGCTTTAATGAGATAGTGGGTCCGGGAATATTCCGGGGGGTGGGCTTGATAATCATTTTGGCTAATCGGATTCGTCATGCGTACTTTTAAATTGTTTCGCCTCGGCAGGGCGGATTCCGGGCGCGCGGACGCGCCGCCGCCGCGCGATGCCGCACCGTTTTCCGCCGATTGCGGCACGGGCCGCAATACGGACTGCAATACGGACTGCAATACGGGCGCGCGAATCGCCGAAGCGCGGCCGGCGTGCGCGCCGGAAGCCGGCCGGCATGACGCCACGGATGACGGCGACGCGGTTTTCGGCCTGATCGGCGCCGCGATCGCCACCGAAGCGCTCGGTGTGCGGCAGGACGATACGTCCGCTGGCGTGCCGACTCCGGGCGGTCCGGCCCAGGCCCGGGACCTGTTGCACGCGCTGTACGAGCAGTATTGCCGCGTGCTCGACGATCCGCGGGCGTCGCTCGCGAGCGACGACGCGGCCCGCATCGCGATCGAGCGCACGCGCGAGGCGCAGCCGCCGAGTGACCTGCACCGGCCGGTCGAAGGCGCGGATTCGATCGATGCGCTGCTGACCCAGGCGCGCGTGCTGGACGACGTCTTCGGCCAGCTCGGGCCGGGCGAGACGCCCGATCCGGCGGACGCGGAGCCGGTTCCGGAGGTGCTGCGGCTCTTCGCGCCGGCCGAATACCACGTCGCGTCGGCGCGCAGGCCGGCCGGCTTGCCGCCCGCGCTCGCGCGGCGCGAGCATCAGACGCTCGCGATCGACAGTCCGCTGCCGGCGCCCGTCGCGACCCCGGAGCACGACGCACGATGACGACGCCGATCTCTCCCGATTCGTCCGGCGCACGCGCGACAGGCCGGCTGCAGGACAGGCCGCTCGTCGTGGGGCGCGCGCCGCATGCGCCGTTCGACTGGACCGCCGACAGCGATTCGCGATTCGGGCCGGTCTGCGAAGTCGTGACCGCCGGGCATTATCGTTGGCTGCCGCTTTCGGACCCGGCCGGATGGCGGCTCGCGCGCCCCGGCACGCTGCTCGATCTGATCGAGCTGGACGCGTGCGCATTCGGCGAGCGCGCACCCGCGGGCGAGGCAATGGGCGGAGCGACAGGCGCCGCGGCGCATCGCGCGCGCGGCGGGGAGGATTCCGATGGACGAGCATGACAAGCGCCCGGCCGCGCCACGCGGCGGCCACGATGCGCCTGTGCGCGGCGAAGGCGTCGCGGCGCCGCGCCGCGCGAACACGCATCTGCTGCCGACGTTGATCGACCGCCTGCGCGACGACGCGCCGCAACGCCAGACCGAAGCGCCCGGCGAATACGCGGTCACGCGCATGCAGATGCGCGGCATCGTCCAGCGGGATCTCGCGTTCCTGCTCAATACGACGAGCATCGACGAGCGCATCGACCGCGAGCGCTACCCGGCCGCCGCCGCGTCGACCGTCAACTTCGGCATGCCGCCGCTTGCCGGCGCGTTCCTCGCGTCGTGCAAATGGGCCGAGATCGAACGGATCGTCCGCCGCGTGATTCTCGATTTCGAGCCGCGGCTGATCGCCGGGACGCTCGTCGTCGCGCCGTCGAAGGGCGTCGACGCGGGCGAGCGCTCGAACGTGCTGTCGTTCGAGGTGCGCGGCATGATTCGTATGGATCCCTATCCGATCGAATTCATGGTGCAGAGCGCGCTCGATCTCGAAACGAGCCAGGTCAACGTCACCGGCATGCGCGCGAGCTGACGCGCGGGCCGGAAAAACGGGGGGACACGGTGGAACCGCAACTGCTCGACTACTACAACCAGGAACTGATCTACATGCGCGAGCTCGCCGCCGAGTTCGCGCACGCGCACCCGAAGATCGCGCGGCGCCTCGGGATGCAGGCGGGCGAAGTGGCCGATCCGTACGTCGAGCGGCTGATCGAATCGTTCTGCTTCATGGCCGCGCGCATGCAGATCAAGCTCGACGCGGAATTCCCGCGCTTCACGGGCCGCCTGCTCGAAGTGCTGTACCCGAACTACGTCGCGCCGACGCCGTCGATGGCAGTCGCGCGCCTGTACCCGAGCCGCACCGAGGGCAATCTCGCGGAGGGCTTTCGCGTCGCGCGCGGCACCGCGTTCACGGCGCGCGTGCCGGCCGGCGAGAAGACTGCGTGCCAGTTCCGCAGCGGCCAGGACGTGACGCTCTATCCGCTCGAGATCGCCGACGCGCGGCTGACGGGCATTCCGCCCGATATCCCGGCGCTCGACCGCTACGTGCCGGCCAACGTGCAGGTGCGCGGCGCGCTGCGCCTGCGGCTGCGCACGACCGGCAACGTGCGCATCGCCGATCTGAAGGGCCTCGACCGGCTACCGCTGTATCTCGCGGGCGACCCGCAAGTCGCGTCGCACCTGTTCGAGCTGCTGCACGTGGCCGGCGTCGCGACGCTCACGGCCGCGCCCGGCGAGTTCGCTGCGCCGGGCCGGCCGCTTGCGGCCGTCACCGTCGGCGCGCTCGCTCACGAAGGGCTCGGCGTCGACGAGGGGCTGCTGCCGCTCACGTGGTCGAAGTTTCATGGGCACAACCTGCTGCACGAATACTTCGCGTGCCCGGAGCGCTTCCATTTCGTCGCGCTGACGGGGCTCGAAGAAGGGCTGCGGCGCATCGCCGGCCAGGAGGCCGAGATCGTCGTGCTGCTCGACCAGTCGCCCGAGCGGCTCGCGGACGTCGTCGACGCGTCGCGCTTCGCGCTGTTCTGCACGCCGGTGATCAACCTGTTTGCGCGCCACACGGACCGGATCGAATTGTCGACGGGACAGACCGAGTTCCATCTGGTGCCGGCCCGCCTCGCGCCGCTCGACTACGAAGTGTTTTCCGTCGAGGCGATGTACGGGCAGGTCGCCGCGACGTCCGCCGAACTCGAATTCCGGCCGCTGTACCAGACGCTGAACGACGACGAGAGCAACTATGGACGCTATTTCTCGACGCGGCGCGAGCGCCGGCTCGTGTCGGATTCCGCGCGCCGCTACGGCACGCGCACGCCGTATGTCGGCACGGAGATGTTCGTGTCGCTCGTCGACCAGAACGAGGCGCCTTACAGCGAGGACATCCGCTACCTGTCGGTCGACGCGCTGTTGACGAACCGCGACTTGCCGAGCCTCGTGCCGCGCGACGGCGTGCGCGATCTGACGGTGGTCGAATCCGCGCCGATCGACAGCGTCGGCCTGATCCGCGCGCCGTCCGCGCCGAAGGCGCCGTATGCGGAGCGCGAGATCGCGTGGCGGCTGATTCGCCAGTTGAACTTCAACTACCTTCCGCTCGACGAGCTCGACCATCGCGCGGGCGGGCAGGGCTTGCGCGGCCTGCTGCGGCTGTTCCTCGCGGGCGACGAGGCCGACAACCGGCGGCAGGTCGAAAGCCTCGTCGGCGTGAAGACGCGGCCCGTCACGCGCAAGCTGCCCGGCGCGGGCCCGCTCATGTTCGGGCGCGGCGTCGAATGCGCGCTGACCGTCGACGAAACGGGATTCTCCGGCGTGAGCCCGTATCTGTTCGGGCTCGTGCTCGAGCACTATCTGGCGCGGCACGTGTCGATCAACGTCTTCACGCAGACCGAGCTGAACTCGATCCAGCGCGGGCGCGTCGCGCGCTGGCCGGTGCGCATGGGCGCGCGGGGAGGCGCGTGATGGCGCACGACAGGACGGAGAATGTCGTCCGCGACGCGGCGCTGTCGCCGCGGATGCTCGAACGGCTGCGCGCTGAGCCGTGGCGCTACGGCTTCCTGACGCTGCTGCGATGCATCGGCGCGGACGCGCGCATCGATCCGATCGGCAAGGCGCGGCGCCCGCAGGCGGAGCCGTTTCGTCTCGGCCAGCAGCCGAGCCTCGCATTCGCGCCGCGCGAGATCGCGAGCGTCGGCGACGCGAACGGGCGCCTCAAGGTGCGGCTCTTCGGGCTCGGGATGCTGGGGCCGAACGGGCCGCTGCCGATCCACGTGACCGAGATCGCGCGCGACCGCGAGGAGAGCCGGCGCGATCCGACGCTCGGCAATTTTCTCGACATCTTCCATCACCGCTATCTGACGCTGCTGTATCGCGCGTGGGCGTCGGCGCAGGCGGCGGCCGGCCTCGATCGTCCGGATGACGAACGGTTTTCGTTCTACGTCGCGAGCCTCACCGGCCAGGACGTCGACGAGATCGGCGCGCGGCCGCTGCCCGCGCATGCGCGGCTCGCCGCATCGCCGCACCTGGTGCGCGAGGCGCGCAACGCGGACGGCCTGCGGATGACGCTCGAGCGTTACTTCGGCGTGCCGGTGACGCTCGAGGAAAACGTATTTCACTGGATTGCCGTCGATCCGCTCGAGCACAGCCATCTCGGCAAGCCGGGCGATGCGTCGACGATGGCCGAAGGCGCGATGCTCGGCGAGCTGGTGCCGGACCGGCAACACAAGTTCCGGCTCGTGTTCGGGCCGCTCGACATCGACGCCTACCTGCGCTTCACGCCGCAGGGCGAGGATTTGCCGCGCCTCGTCGAATGGGTGCGGGCGTTCGTCGGCTACGAGTTCGAATGGGAGCTCGAACTGCGGATCAAGCCGAACGGCGCGCCGCCCGCCGTGATGGGCGGCCCGCATCAGCTCGGCTGGTCCGGCTGGCTCGGCCGCTCGCCGTCCGGCGAGCCAGTGACGGGCATGCGCTTCGAGCCCGAGCAGTATGCGGACCGGTTCGCGCGCGGCGCGGCCCGGCCCGCCCGATCGCGCGGCATGCGAGGTGAACGATGACCAGCAGCAGAAAACCGGCCGGCAAGGCGGCCGCCGCGCGCACGCCGAAGCCCGACGACTGGATGGCGCCCGTCGATCCGGCGGCGCCGTGCGGCGCGGACCTTGAATACGATCCCGAGTTCGTCGTGCTGTCGGCGAAGGCCGCGCCTCGCGCCGAGGCGCAGTACGGGGATTTCGTCGGTTCGCCGGAGCCGGTGAACTGGAGCGACGTCGAGCGCGATTGCCGGCGGCTGATGATGCGCAGCAAGGACATGCGCCTCGCGGTGCTGTTCGCCCGGAGCCGGACCCGGCTGGCCGGCGCGGCGGGGCTCGCGGAAGGCGTCGGATTGCTCGCCGCGTGGCTCGGCGCGTTTCCCGATGCGATTCACCCGCAACCCGACGTCGATGCGGATCGCGACGCGGCGCTGGAGATCCGGCGCAATGCGCTGCAGGCGCTCACCGATGCCGACGGGCTGATGGCGGACGTGCGCGAGATCGCGCTGACCCGGTCGACCGCGACGCGCCTGCAGGTGCGCGACGTGGAGCGCGCGTTCGCGCAACCGCGGCCCGGCGATGCGCTCGCGCCGGAATCGGTCGTGCGTCAGCTCGACGATCTGCACGCGCAGCAGCCGGCGGTCCTGGCGGGCTTCGCCGATGCGCTCGCGGGGCTGGCCGCGATCGATGCGTGGAGCGGCGAACATCTCGGCGATTACGCACCCGACCTGTCGGCGCTCGAAGCGCTGCTTCGCCAGATCGCGGGCGCGAGCGCCGATCGCACGGCCGCCGCGCCGATCGCGCCGGCCGAGGCCGACGTGTCGCCGGCGAACGAAGCGGCGGCCATGCACGCGGACGAACCGCCGGCGGCGCAGCGCGAACGCGCGGCGGCGGAGCCGACCGCGGCGCCTGTCGCGCGCGCCGCCGCCGCGGCGCCGGCGGATCGTTACGCCGCGCGCGAGCTGATCCGGCAGGCGCGCCAGTGGTTCGAGCAGCACGAGCCGAGCAGCCCGATTCCGATACTGCTCAGGCGTGCGGAGCATTTCGTCGGCAAGCGCTATGCGGACGTGGTACAGGCGATCCCCGCCGAGCTGCTTGCGCTATGGAGCGCGGACGAAGCGTGAGCGCAGCCGGTGCGCGAAGCGCGCGGCCGGAACGATTCATCGGTTCATACCGTTTGTGGAGAGATCAGCCATGCCGAATTTTTCCGCCGCCCGTACCGTGTCGGTGAGCGGCCCCGCCGTGCCGATGTCGCCCGCCGGCGAACCCGCGCTCGAACTGAGCGCGATCCGCGGCAACGAGACGCTGTCGGAGATCTATTCGTACACGCTCGATTGCCTGACGCCGCCGGACCCGATGCTCACCGGCGAGCGGGCCGCGAATCTCGATCTGAAGGCGATGATCGGCAAGGCGCTGACCGTGACCGTCCGGCTCGAAGGCATGGGCTCGTTCGTGCCCGGCATGCCGGGCATGGCGGGCGCGGCCAACATCGGCCAGGGCAGGCGCGAGATCAGCGGCATCGTGACCGGCGCGCGCTTCGAGGGCCAGTTGAACCGGCAGTGCCGCTACCGGCTCACGATGCGGCCGTGGATCTATCTGGCCGACCAGCGATCGGACTACCGGATCTTCCAGAACCGGAGCGTCGACGAGATCGTCGACGAAGTGCTGAACGCGTATTCGTACTCGTACGACAAGCGCCTGAGCGGCCGGTATCCGAAGCTCGGCTACCAGGTGCAATACGGCGAGACCGATTTCGCGTTCATCCAGCGGCTGATGCAGGAGCACGGCATCTACTGGTTCTTCGAGCATTCGAACAAGGTGCACCGGATGGTGCTTGTCGATCATCTGGGCGCGCACAAGCCGGTGGAGAGCGTTGCGTACCGCACGCTGCGCTATTACCCGCCCGGACACAAGATCGACGCCGAATACATCGACACGTTCGGCACCGAGGAGCGCATCCAGCCGGGCCGCTGGACGACGGACGATTTCGATTTCGAGAAGCCGAACGCGGACCTCGGCGTCGAGAACGCGCTGCCGCGGGACACCGCGCATAACGAGCTTGAACGTTACGAGTGGCCCGGCGACTACACGGACCGCGAGCACGGCGAGCACTTCGTGCGCGTGCGGATGGAGGAAGTGCGCGCACGGGGCGAGCGCGCATCGGGCGGCGGCAATGTGCGCGACATCGTGTGCGGCACGACGTTCTCGCTCGAAGGCTGTCCGCACGCGAGCGCGAACCGCGAGTATCTGGTGCTCGGCGCGACGTTCACGGCGACGGAGACGGGCGGCGCGTCGGGCCCCGACGAATACCGGATCAATACGTCGTTCGTCGCGCAGCCGGCGACCACCGCGTTCCGGCCGGCGCGCACGGTGCGCAAGCCGCGCACGCGCGGGCCGCAGACGGCGATCGTGACCGGCCCGCGCGGGCAGGACATCTGGACGGACCAGTACGGCCGCGTGAAGCTGAAGTTCCATTGGGACCGCTCGCCCGTCGACGACCAGAATTCGTCGTGCTGGGTGCGCGTTTCGTATGCGTGGTCGGGCAACAACTACGGCGGCGTCAACGTTCCGCGCGTGGGCTCGGAAGTGATCGTCGATTTCGAGCACGGCGATCCGGATCGGCCGCTCGTGACGGGGCAGGTGTATAACGCGCTGCACATGCCGCCGTGGCGGTTGCCGGAGAACGCGACGCAAAGCGGCTTCATGACGCGCTCGCCGGCCGGCAGCGGCGAGAACGCGAACATGCTGCGCTTCGAGGACAAGGCGGGCGCGGAGCAGGTCAAGCTGCACGCGGAGCGCAATTACGATGTGTCGGTCGAGCGGGACGCGACGACCACCGTCGGACGCAAGCATCTGACGCTCGTCGGCGTGGACCTGATGCCGGTGATGTCGACGCGATCGCCGCTGGATCGGTTGATCGATCTGCTGCGCACGGGCGGCGCGGCGAGCCCGGCTTCGACGGAGCGGCAGGCGGCCGCCCGCGAGCGCCCGCTGCCGCAACAGCGGCAGCAACAGCGGCAGCCTTATCAGCAATTGAAGCAGCAGCGCCAGATGCAGCGCGCGGGCGGGTTTCAGGCGCTCGCGGCGAACGTGGCGATGGCGTTGCAGCAGATCGTCGCGGTGCTCACGGACCCGTTCACGACCGCATCGGTGAGCACCGTGCAGGGGGCTTCGACGTCGGTCGTGTTCGGCGATGCGAAAGGCGTGCACGTTGGAGACACCGTCACGGTCACGAGCGGGAATGCGCATTCGGAGGTCAACGGAACGGCGTCGTCGAAAGACGTGAACAGCGTCTCGCTGAAAGGCACGGCGACCAGTCTCACGGGAATCAGCACTTCTGAAACCGGTGCGAGCATCAACACGACGGGGCTCTATGTCGCAACGAACGGCGCGAGCGTGACGACGACCGGATTCAGCGCAGCCGAAACGGTCGTGCAGATCGCCAACAAGACGCAGGAATGCGAATTCATCAAGGGCATCAAGATCTCGATGTGAACGCGCACGCGCGCGAACGCCACCGCACCCCATGAAAATCGTCAAACCACTTGCAATCAGCCCGCTGACCCGCGTTTACCGGATGCACGGCCAAGAGCATCTCGGCGTCGCCGCGCTGATGGTCGCGACGCTCGGCGACACGCCGAAACTGCTGGCCGAAGCGGAGCTCTGGCGTCTGGCCGGCGACGAGCTGCGCGGCTACACGCTCGACATGGCGTTGCCGAAGGCGTGCCCGGAATTTCTCGTGTCCGGATACGCGTATGGAAGGTATGCGAACGATTCGGACGCCGGCGCGTGCGAAGTGGGGATTCGCATCGCCGGCGTCGAGAAGCGGCTGCGCGTATCTGGCGACAGGCAATGGGCCGGCGCGCGCATCACCGCGCCGCAGCCTTTCGAGCGGCTGCCGATCGATTGGGATCGCGCCTACGGCGGCGCGGATTGCGCGGACAACCCGCGAGGCCGCGGCGCGCACGCGCGGGAGGGCGCGCCGCGCGATCTGCCGAACATCGAATACGCGCACAGTCCGATGCGCTTCCCGGACGAGCGACCCACGCCCGCCGGCTTTTGTCCGATCGACGCGACGTGGCCCGAGCGCGCGGCCCTGTACGGCGAGCTCGATCAGCAATGGCGGGAAGAGGATTGCCCGGGTTTCCCGCGCACGCTCGATCCGCGCTACTTCAACATCGCGCCGAGCGATCAGCAACTGCCCGGGCGAGTGGAATTCCCGGACGGCGCGACCTATGCGCTGACGCACCTGCACCCGGAGCGCGCGCGGCTCGCCGGCAGCCTGCCCGCGCTGCGGGCGAGATCGTTCGTGGTCCGCAACGGCAGCGACATGCCCGAGGAAATTCCGATGCGATTGACGACCGCCTGGTTCGTTCCGCATCGCGAGCGCGTGCTGCTGATCTATCACGGCGTCACGGTCGTCCGCGCGTTCGATGCGAGCGACGTGCAAACGGTGCTGTTCGGCGCGGATGCGAGCGGGCACGCGAGGCCGCTCGATTGGTATCGGCAGGTGATCGAGTGGCGCACGCGGCACGACAAGGCGGCGCTGTACGCGCTGCGCGATCAGGATCTGTTGCCCGAGCACGCTCTGCAGCCCGATGTTCCGGCGATGGCCGATGCGATGCCGCAGAGCGTGAGGCAACGGCAGCTTCGGGAGCGGCTGAGCGTCTTTCCGGACGCCCCGCAAGCGCAGACGCCGAGCCCCGGCCGACTGGCCGAGTTCGTCGAGCGTCAGGAGGCGCTTGCCGACGAGAAGCGCGCCGCGCTGGAGGCCATGCGGCACGAACTGGCGACCAGCGAAGTGTTTTCGGCCGGGCGGCGGCGCGGTCCGCCGGCCCGCACGGCGCCCGTCGAAGAGGATGGCACACGGCATGCGGGCGCTTCGTCCGATCCGCCCGGCATCCGGCAAATCCAGCGCGATGCGGACGAACGTCTTCGCGAGCTATACCGGCGGTCCGCGCAACATCAGGACGCGCCGGCCCGGCTGAACGGCGCGGCCGCGCAATCGCGCCGCGAATTCGTCGCGGCCGCCGCCGCCGCGGGGCGATCGCTGGAAGGCGTCGATCTGACGGGCGCGGATCTCTCCGGAATGGACTTGCGCGGCGCGCGGCTGGCCGGCGCGATGCTCGAAAACGCCGATCTGAGCGGCGCCGATCTGACGGGCGCGGTGTTGTCGCGCGCGGTGCTCGTGCGCGCCAACCTGGCACGGACGAAGCTCGTCGACGCGGACCTGACGGCGGCCAATCTTTCGCTCGCGGACTGCGAGCAGACGGACTTCTCCGGCGCCGATTCGAGCGACGGCATTTTCGAGCGCGTGCACTTGCGAGACTGCCGCTTCAACGGCGGCTTGCTGGCGAACACGCGCTTCGACGCGTGCCGCTTCGATGCCGTCGATTTCGGTCACGCCGTGCTGCGCGATCTGATCTTCATCGAGCAATCGTTCGACAGCGTGAGCTTCTCGGATGCGACGATCCGGAAGATGCTGCTGATGAACTGCCCGCTTGCCGACGTGCGGTTCTCGTCGGCGAGCATCGACGGATTCGGGATCGTCGGCGCACAGGCGAGCGGCCAGCTTCGCTTCGATCGCGCGAGCATGAGCAAGGCGTGTTTCGTCGCGCACTGCGACATCGGGCGTGCCGATTTCTCGTTCGCGACGCTGACGGAAGTCAATTTTCGCGAAGCGCGGCTCGGCGAAGCGAGCTTTCGCGGCGCGCGCATCGGCAGTTGCGATTTCACCGACGCGTGCCTGCGTGCAGCCGATTTCCGCGGCGCGAAAGCGCAGGGCAGTCATTTCGTGCGCGCCGATTTCACGCGAGCCGATCTTCGGGACACCGATCTGATCGCCGCCTATCTGCGCGGCGCGACGCTGGACGGCGCGGATCTGCGGCGGGCCAACCTGTTTCGCGCGAACCTCTCGCAGATCCTGGCCGATGCCGAGACGCGCTGGGAAGACGCCTACCTCGGCCGGGCGGTGCGGTTTCCGCTGGCGCAGGTGCGCACATGAGCACGCGCGCGGCGCAGTTGCTCGACGAGATTCGTCGCGGCCACGCGATCCGCGACGTCGCGATCGAGTCGACCCGCCTCGACGGGCACGACTGGTCGGGCGGCGTATTCGAGCGCGTCCGGTTCATCGGCGTCTCGATGCAGCGCGTGCGGCTCGGCGAAGCCGTTTTCAGCGAATGCCTGTTTCGCGATGTCGACATGCGGCATGCGGACTTGTCGCGATGCACGTTCGACAAGTGCCGGCTCGAACGCGTCGATCTTTCGGAAAGCGAACTTCACGAGTGCATGATGCATTCGACTCACGCGGCCGGCGCGAATTTTTCCGGTGCGCGCGCGAGCGGTTTCCATTGCGTGAAGAGCGACATCGGCGAGTGCCGGTTCGATGGCGCGCGGATCGAATCCTCGGTGTTCAGCGACACGCGGCTCGCGCGCGCCGACTTCACGCGGGCGGTCGTGCGCAAGGCGGTCTTCTATCAGCTCGATCTGACGTCGGCTGTTCTCGCCGATGCGACGTTCGACGACGCCGTTTTTGCCGAAGCGAATTTGGCCGGCCAGCGTTTGCGCGGCCAACGGATGCATCGCTGCCAGTTCGTCGGCGCGGATCTTCGCGATGTCGATTTCACCGGCGCGAGCCTTGCCTGCTGCAATTTTCAGCGCTCCAGGCTGGCGGGGGCGCGACTGGATGACGCCGATGCGCCGGATACCGTTTTCTTCGAAGCCGACGCCGCCGGCGCGATGTGCCGCCGCGCTGCGCTGCGCGGCAGCATCTGGGTTCAGGCCGATGCGCGGCGCGCCGATTTCACCGGCTCGGCGCTGGACGGGGCGGTGTTTCAGCGCGCAACGTGCACGGGCGCGCGCTTTTCGCGGACGAACCTCGAGGGAGTGGATTTTTCGTACGCGGATCTGACCGAGGCCGTGTTCGACGAAGCCGGCTTCGCGCGGACGGCGTTTCATGGCGCGACGGCGCCCGACATCGCATGGCGCGATCATCCGGGCGCCGTCGCGTGCGATCCGGAATTGTCGGCGGCGCAGGCGTGGTCGCGGCAAAGGGATGAGCAAGGGCGGCGTGAGGACCATTGAGCGCGGTGCGGACGCGGCGCCGGGCGCATCGCCGCGTTGTTATTCAGTCATTCGAAATAGAAGGAAAGAAGATGAGCACAATCGAAGCGGAAGCGGATATCCACGGCCAGTCGTCCGCGCGGGACAAGGCGGGCACCGTGGTCGGCGCGCTGCCGGACGGCGTGTATGTGGTCGCATGCGGCGGCGCGAAGATGCGTTGCCGGCGCGCGTTTAGCTGTCTTGTCGAGCCGCGGATCGGCGATCGCGTCGTCGTGTCCGGCGCGGACAGCCGATGCGTCTACGTGACGGCGATTCTGGAGCGGCCGAATGCGCACGGCGTGCATCTGCGCGTCGACGGCGACCTCGTGCTGGATGCCACGCGGGACGTATGCCTGAAGAGCGGCGATGCGCTTCGCGTCGCGAGCCGCGAGCAAGTGTCGATCGAGACGCAACGGCTGACGATGTCGGCGCAACAGGCGTCGCTGTCTTCCGACGAGACGACGCTGACGAGCGCGGCGCTCGACGGCCGGCTCGGCAAGGTCCGTCTGATCGGCCGGCTGCTGGAGACGGTAATGGATCACGTCGCGCAATCGTGCCGAAGCAGTTTTCGCTCGGTGGAAACCGTCGAGCATCTTCGCGCGTCGCATATCGATCACGCCGCGACCGAAAGCATGCGTCTGCATGCGAAGCACACGCTGCTCACGGCAGAGAAGCTGTCGAAGATCGACGCCGCGCAGATTCATCTGGGTTAGGAGGAAGACGTTCATGGTGATGGTGAATTCGAGTGCAGGAGGCATGAACATGGCGACGAGCGTCAACCTGACGCCGCCGGGCGTGCCCGTCCCCTATCCGAACCGCGCGTCGCGCGCGAACGCGATTCCGAACGTCAGCCATATCTTCGTGGGCGGCGGGCCGGTTCACAACGTCGCGACGATCATCCCCTCGTCGAGCGGCGACAGCGGCGGATCGATGGGCGGCGTCGCGTCGCAAACCGTGTCCGGAAACTCGCGCAACCCCCAGGGCGCGCCGAAAACGCTGGTTGCCGGCATGCCGGTCACACGGATGACCGATCCGACGCAGCAGAACAACGACAATACGACCGGCTCGGGCAGCTCGCCGAGCCAGACGATCGTGCTGAATCTGTGATTGAGATGCGCGCGGGCAGCGTTTGCGTGAAAGCGCGGAAAGCGCCGTCTTCGGCGTGCGGCGATCGTGAATCCGCCGGAAAAAAGCGCGGCGGATTTTCCGCGCCGATCTGACCAAAATTAACAGACGTTTCGCGCGGAATCGTCTAACTTTTAAGTCGGAAAGGCCATTCGACGTCCTGCCTTTTCCGATCTCAAGAAAATGCAGCAATCGGCCCATGTTGTGTTGCTGATCGACCTGCCGCACCGCATCATGAATGTCGCGGCGCGGCGGGTCAATTTTTCCGGTTGACTGCTTCGCCGGTCACTTCATCCGATTCGGCGCGAGCGCGCGCCTGCCGATCCCGCCGCCGACCCGCGTGCAAACCCCTGCCTTTGCCGCCGATCCCATTGCCTAAAATCCAGTTACGCACAAGACGATGCCGATCGCATTGACGCGAACGCATCCGGCGGCGCGGAAAAGCAACGAGCGAGCCGGCCAGCCGGTGGACATGGCGCGGTGTTCGATCGATGGTTCGGCATCCAGAAAAACAGGGAGACCCGCGATGACCACGGTCGCCAGCTTCGATATCGATTACACGCAATACCTCGGCCCGGACGGCGAGCCGGTCCAGCCGCTGCCCGCGTTCGCGCAGGACGCGGCCGCGCTGCTGCCGCTCTACCGCGCGATGGTGCTCACGCGCGCGTTCGACACGAAAGCGGTCGCGCTGCAGCGCACCGGCAAGATCGGCACGTTCGCGTCGTCGATCGGGCAAGAGGCGATCGGCGTGGGCGTCGCGAGTGCGATGCGCGCCGACGACGTGCTGTTTCCGTCGTATCGCGATCACGCCGCGCAATTCCTGCGCGGCGTGACGATGACGGAAAGCCTGCTGTATTGGGGCGGCGACGAGCGCGGCAGCGATTTCACGGCCGCGCGGCTGGATTTTCCGAATTGCGTGCCGATCGCCACGCAGGTGTGCCATGCGGCGGGCGCCGCGTATGCGTTCGCGCTGCGCGGCGAAGCGCGCGTCGCCGTGGCCGTGCTCGGCGACGGCGGCACGTCGAAGGGCGATTTCTACGAAGCGATGAACCTCGCGGGCGCGTGGCGCGTGCCGCTCATCATCGTCGTCAACAACAACCAGTGGGCGATCTCGATGCCGCGCGCGCGGCAGACCGCCGCGCGCACGCTCGCGCAAAAGGCGATCGCCGCCGGCATCGAAGGGCGGCAGATCGACGGCAACGATATCGTCGCCGTGCGGCAGGCCGTTGGCGAAGCGATCGAAAACGCGCGGCGCGGCGGCGGCCCGGCGCTCGTCGAGGCGCTCAGCTACCGGCTCGGCGATCACACGACGGCGGACGACGCGACGCGCTATCGCGATGCCGACGCGCTCGGCAAGCAATGGGCGTTCGAGCCGCTGCTGCGGCTGCGCAAGCATCTGATGCGTCGCAACGTATGGGACGACGCGCAGGACGAAGCGTTCGGCAAGGCGTGCTACGCGCAGGTCGAGGAAGCGGTGCGCGCCTATCTCGCGGTGCCGCAGCCGGCCGCGTCGGCGATGTTCGATCATCTGTACGCGAGCCTGCCGCACGCGATGCAGGAACAGTTGGCGACGGCGCTCGCGTTTGCGCCGGCCGCGGAGAATCATCATGGCTGACCTGAATCTGGTCGAAGCCGTGAATCTGGCGCTCGCGTACGAGCTCGCGCACGATCCGTCCGTCGTGCTGCTCGGCGAGGACATCGGCGTGAACGGCGGCGTGTTTCGCGCGACCGTCGATTTGCAGGCGCGCTTCGGCGCGCAGCGCGTGATCGACACGCCGCTCGCGGAAACGGCGATCGCGGGCGCCGCGATCGGCATGGCGGCGATGGGGCTCAAGCCCGTCGCCGAGATCCAGTTCACAGGCTTCGTCTATCCGGCGATCGATCATGTGCTCAATCATGCGTCGCGGCTGCGCCATCGCACGCGCGGCCGGTTGTCGTGCCCGCTCGTGATCCGCGCGCCGTGCGGCGCCGGCATTCACGCGCCCGAGCATCATTCGGAGAGCCCCGAGGCGATGTTCGCGCACATCCCGGGCCTGCGCGTCGTGATTCCGTCGACGCCCGCGCGCGCCTACGGGCTGCTGCTCGCGGCGATACGCGATCCGGACCCGGTGATGTTCTTCGAGCCGTCGCGGCTGTATCGGCTGTTCAGGCAGCCCGTCGAGGACAACGGCGAAGCGCTGCCGCTCGATACGTGCTTCACGCTGCGCGACGGCGCCGACGTCACGCTCGTCAGTTGGGGCGCCGCGCTGCAGGACGCGCAGGCGGCCGCCGATCAGCTCGCGCAGGAGGGCGTGATGGCCGAAGTGATCGACGTCGCGACGCTCAAGCCGCTCGACGCCGACACGATCGTCGCATCGGTATCGAAGACGGGGCGCTGCGTGATCGTTCACGAGGCGCCGCGCACCGCGGGCTTCGGCGCTGAGATCGCCGCGCTCGTCGCCGAGCGTTGTCTCTATTCGCTGCTCGCGCCCGTGCAGCGCGTGACGGGCTACGACGTCGTCGTGCCCCTCTTCAGGCTCGAAAGCCAGTACGTGCCGAGCGTCGCGCGGATCGTCGATGCGGTCAGGAAAACGCTGGAGGCAGCGTAACGACATGAAGATCTTCAAATTGCCCGATCTCGGCGAAGGCCTGCAGGAAGCGGAGATCGTCGAATGGCACGTCAAGGCGGGCGACACGATCGACGCGGACCGGCCGCTCGTGTCCGTCGAAACCGCGAAGGCGATCGTCGAGATTCCGTCGCCGCAATCCGGCCGCGTCGCGAAGCTGTTCGGGCAGCCGGGCGACATCGTTCATCTCGGCGCGCCGCTCGCCGCGTTCGAAGGCGACGCCGACGAGGCGGATGCGGGGACGGTCGTCGGCCACATGACGGTTGGCGAGCACGTCGTGCAGGAGCCGCCCACGGCGCTCGGCGCGGGAGCCGGCGGGCGCGGCGCGGGCGCGGTCAAGGCGATCCCGGCGGTGCGCGCGCTCGCGCGCAAGCTCGACGTCGATCTGGCGATGGTGACGCCGTCCGGCGCGGACGGCGTGATCACCGCGGCGGACGTGCAGCGCGTCGCGAAGGTGCTGGCCGAGCTCGGGCCGCCCGAGGTGCTGCGCGGCGTGCGGCGCGCGATGGCGCAGAACATGGCGCGCGCGCAGAGCGAGGTGGCCGCGGCGACCGTGATCGACGACGCCGACATCCACGCGTGGCCCGCGGGCACGGACGTGACGATGCGCCTCATCCGCGCGCTCGTCGCCGGCTGCCGCGCGGAGCCGGGGCTCAACGCATGGTTCGACGGGCAGGCGGGGCGCCGGCACGTTGTCGCGAAGATCGACGTGGGCATCGCGGTCGATCTGCCGGACGGCCTCTTCGTGCCGGTGCTGCGCGACGTCGCGCATCGCGACGCCGCCGACCTGCGCCACGGGCTCGACCGGATGCGCGCCGACATCCGCGCGCGCAGGATTCCGCCCGACGAGCTGCGCGGCAACACGATCACGCTGTCGAACTTCGGGATGATCGCCGGCAAGTACGCGGCGCCCGTCGTCGTGCCGCCGACCGTCGCGATTCTCGGCGCGGGGCGCGTGCACGACGCGGTCGTCGCGGTGGCCGGCGCGCCGGCCGTGCATCGCATGCTGCCGCTCAGCCTCACGTTCGATCATCGCGTCGTCACGGGCGGAGAGGCCGCGCGCTTTCTCGCGGCGGCGATCGCGGATCTGCAACTCGCGCAATAGCGGCGGCGAACGCGTGCGCGCGAAACCGAAGCGCGTCACACCGAAGCCGCGACATGCTCGCGCAGCCACTGATGCGCGGGATCGCGATGCGAGCGTTCGTGCCAGAGCATCGCCATCTGGAAGCCGGGCACGTCGATCGGCGGCTCGACGACTTGTAGCGCGCGGCTGTCGCGAACGAGCCGCGACGGCATCATCGCGACGAGATCGCTGTTTGCGACGGCCGACATCATGAACAGAAAGTGCGGCACGGACAGCACGACGCGCCGCGCGAGGCCGACCTTCGCGAGCGCATGATCGGTGATCCCCTGAAAGCCGCCGCCGTCCGGCGACACGATCACGTGATCGAGCCTGCAGAACTGCGCGAGCGTCGGCCGTCGCTTCAGCCGCGGATGGCCGGCGCGCCCGACGAGCACGTATCGCTCGGTGAAGAGCGCGCGGTGGCGCAGATTGCCGGGCGCGCATTCGGTGATGTGGAACGCGAGGTCGATGTCGCCTTGCTCGGCCTGCTTCGCGATGCGCGACGGCACCGTCTCGACGACGGCGAGCCGCGTGCCGGGCGCGGCCGCGCGCAAGCCGGCCAACGCGGGCAGCACGACCGTCGATTCGCTGTAGTCGGACGCGGCGACGCGCCACGTGTGAACGGCCGCGGCGGGATCGAACGGCGCGCCCGGCGACACCGCGCGCCCGAGCGCTTCGAGCGCGCGGCGCAGCGGCTCGCGCAATTCGTCGGCGCGCGCGGTGGGCCGCATGCCGCGCGGCCCGGGCAGCAGCAACGGATCGCCGAAGATGTCTCTCAGCTTCGCGAGATGGATGCTGACCGACGGCTGCGACAGGTTCAGCCGCTCGGCCGCGCGCGTCACGTTGTGCTCCGACAGCAGCGCGTCGAGCGTGATCAGCAGGTTGAGATCCAGCCGCTTGAGATTGTTCATCGCAATACCTGGAATATCAGAAATCAATTTCCAATATACCTGAGCGGCCGCTATCCTGCGGTCACTGCTCCAGACAATCGCGAGTGCCGACATGAACGTCTTGCTGGTCTATGCCCATCCCGAACCGAAATCGCTGAACGGATCGCTCAGGAACTTCGCGGTCAAGCGCCTCAAGGACGCCGGACACACGGTTCAGGTGTCCGATCTGTACGCGATGCAGTGGAAGGCCGCGCTCGACGCCGACGACAACACCGGGCGCCAGCCCGATGCGCGCTTCGACCCGTCGCTCGACTCGAAGCATGCGTTCGAGAACGGCACGCAGGCGGCCGACATCGCGCGCGAGCAGGACAAGCTGCGCTGGGCCGATGCGCTCGTCCTGCAGTTTCCGCTGTGGTGGTTCTCGATGCCGGCGATCCTGAAGGGCTGGGTCGAGCGCGTGTACGCGTTCGGCTTCGCCTACGGCGTCGGCGAGCACTCGGACACGCACTGGGGCGATCGGTACGGCGAGGGCTCGATGAAGGGCAAGCGCGCAATGCTGATCGTGACGACGGGCGGCTGGGAATCGCATTACGGGCCGCGCGGGATCAACGGGCCGATCGGCGACGTGCTGTACCCGATCCATCACGGCATCCTGTATTACCCCGGCTTCGACGTGCTGCCGCCGTTCCTCGTGCATCGGACGAGCCGCATCGACGAAGCGCGCTTCGCGGCGATCTGCGATTCGCTCGGGCAGCGCCTCGACGATCTGTGGAAGACCGCGCCGATATCGTTTCGTCCGCAGAATGCCGGCGATTACGAGATTCCGCAGCTCACGCTGCGGGACGACGTCGCGCCGGATCGGTCGGGGTTTGCCGCGCATATCGCGTAATGCGCGGCGCGCGGCGGCGATGCCGCAACGCCGTCGCGCACAGCGGGCGTGCGGCGCTGCCTGAAACGTGCGAGCGTCCGCGCGGAAGCGGATCGAATCAGAGCCGCCGCGCGAGCATGCCGGCATTCGCGGATCGAATGTCGGTGCAGCCGCACAGCGCCATCGTCGTATCGAGCTCGCGCGCGATGAGCTCGAGGCTGCGCAGCGCGCCTTCCTCGCCGAGCGCGGCGACGCCGTAGAGGAACGCGCGGCCGATCATCGTGCCGCGCGCGCCGAGCGCAACCGCCTTCAGCACGTCCTGGCCCGTTCGCACGCCGCCGTCGAGCCACACTTCGACGCGCTTGCCGGCCGCCTCGACGATGGCCGGCAGCGCCTCGACCGACGACATCGCGCCGTCCAGTTGACGGCCGCCGTGGTTCGACACGACGATCGCGTCCGCGCCCGCATCGGCCGCGCGGACCGCATCGTCCGGATCGAGCACGCCCTTGACGATCAGCTTGCCGCTCCACCGCTGCCGGACCCATTCGACGTCGCGCCAGCCGATCGCCGGATCGAACTGCTCGCGGGTCCACGAATCGAGCGACGACATGTCGGTCACGCCCTTCACGTGCCCGACGATGTTGCCGAAATGGCGGCGGCGCGTGCGTGCCATGCCGATGCACCAGCGCGGCTTGCGCATCATGTCGAGCAGGTTCGGCAGCGTGATGCGCGGCGGCGTCGAGAGGCCGTTCTTCACGTCCTTGTGCCGCTGGCCGGCCACCTGCAAATCCATCGTCAGCACGAGCGCGGGGCAGCCCGCCGCGCTCGCGCGCCCGATCAGCCGCTCGATGAACGCGCGGTCGCGCATCATGTAGAGCTGGAACCAGAACGGGCCGCTCGCGTGCGCCACGATGTCCTCGATCGAGCAGATGCTCATCGTCGACAGCGTGAACGGCACGCCGAAGCGCCGCGCGGCGCGCGCGGCGAGGATCTCGCCGTCGGCGCGCATCATGCCGACGAGGCCCGTCGGCGCGAGCGCGACCGGCATCGCGACGTCCTGTCCCGCCATCGTCGTGCGCAGGTTGCGATCCGAGATGTCGACGCCGACCCGCTGGCGCAGCTTGATCTTCTGGAAGTCCGCTTCGTTCGCGCGATACGTCGATTCCGTGTAGGAGCCCGTATCGACATAGTCGTAGAACATCCGCGGGATGCGTTTTTTCGCGAGAACGCGAAGATCTTCGATGCAGGTGATCGGGACGGACATGGGCGACTCCGGAAGGTGGCGACGATGCTACCGCCGTGGCTGGCCGAGCGCCCGGAAATATCTTCAGGCGCGGCGCGAAAGAAATTCCGCGCCGTCGTGCACCGCGCGCTCGCAGACGCCGGCGAGCCAAGCGGCGAACGCGTCGGCGGCGGCGCGCGACGCGTGCGGCATCAGGTAATACGGCGCCGCCGGCCGCACGATATGCGGAAACAGCGGCACGAGCGCGCCCGTCGCGAGCCAGTGGCGCGCGAGCGCGGGGCTGCCGAGCGCGACGCCCTGACCGCTGACCGCCGCTTCGAGCAGCAGCCCGAGATCCATCAGTTTCGGTCCGTTCGCGGGCTCCGGCCAGTCGAGGCCGGCGACGCGGAACCACGACGTCCACGGTTCGAGCGGCGTGCACAAGAGCGGCAGCGCCGCGAGGTCCGCGAGCTCGCGCAACGGCGCGAAGCGTTCGACGAGCGACGGCGCGGCGAGCGGCGTCAGCGCATCGACCATCAGCACCGTCGCGCCCGACACGATCGGGCCGCCGCCGCGAATCCACAGATCGGCGCCCGTCGGCGGCGCGTCGGGAAAGGGGCTCGCGAGCATGACCTCGAGCTCCACGCCGGGATGGGCGAGCGTGAACGCGTCGAGGCGCGGAACCATGATCTGCCGCGCGAACGTCGGCGGCGCGCAGATCCGCAGCCGTTCCGTCCTGCCGGCGTCGCGCCGGTGCAACGGCACTGCGGCGAGCAGATGCAGCGGCGCGTGCACCTGATGCAGGTATTCGTTGCCGGCCGCGGTCAGCGCCAGCGCCTTGCCGCTGCGCACGAGCAACTGCACGCCGAGCAACTGTTCGAGTGCGGCGACGCGTTTCGCGACCGCGCTCCCCGTCACGCACAGCTCTTCGGCCGCGCGCTCGAACGTGCCGTGGCGCGCGGCGGCGACGAAGGCGAGCAGGCCGTCGAGGGACGGGAGGCGAAGGTCGCGGAGATCGGAGGGGTTCATCCGGCGATTCTAATCGACCGATTTCCTTGTGGCAGCGCGCGATGCGGCGATGAGCGGCGCGATCGCGCGATCGCGCGATCCCGTGATCTCGAACGAGCCGGATATCGGCGGTCCTGCATTTCATCAGACGAATATTCGCCGGACATGAAGCCGAGCCGTCCCCCGCGGATCGCGGCCCATGCCGCTTCGGTCCGGTCCGGTCCAATCCGGCACGGCGCGTTGGCGAGTTTCGCGCGGCGCGCGGGCTCACGAATTCGCCGCCCATGCGTGCGGCCCGGCCGTGCCCGGATTCCGGCGATACCGCCCGAGCCCGACGATGCCGACGAGCGACACGAACGACAGCAGTGAGAAGAACAGCGCGAGCGGCAGCCATTCGCCCCGATAGCGCTGCGCGATCATCGTGCCGACGAGCGGCGTGGTGCCGCCCGCGACGAGCGCGCATAGCTGGTAGGCGATCGAGATGCCCGAATAGCGGATGCGCGTCGGGAACGCGGACGTCATGAAGCCGGCAATCACCGCGTAGACGGCGGACAGCGTGACGACCGCGAACGCGATGCCCGCGACGATCGCGGCGGGATCGTGCGTGCGCACGAGGACGAACATCGGATACGGCGTCAGCATCGACAGCAGCGCCGCGCAGGTCAGGAAACGCGTTTCGCCGAAGCGTTGCGCAAGCAGCGCCGAGACGGGCTGCGACAGTAGCTGGATGATCGTGACGACGAACAGGCAATCGAGGATGAACGATTTCGACATCCCGAGATACGTCGTTACGTAGGAGATCATGAACGTGTTCGTGAAGAAGAAGCCGGCGGAGCCGATCGTCGTCGCGGCCGCGGCGAGCACGATCGGATACCACGCGGTGCGCAGCGCCTCGGCGACCGGAAACCGGGCGACCGCGTGGCTGTCGCGCACGCGCTCGAACTCCGGCGACTCGTTGACGCCGAGCCGGACTGCGACGCCGATCAGCAACAGCACGAAGCTTGCGAGAAACGGCAGGCGCCAGCCCCATGCGATGAAGCTGTCATGATCGAGCGACGTGACGCAGCGGAATGCGAGCAGCGACAGGATCAGCCCGGCCGGGCTGCCCATCTGCGGAAACGATGCGAAGAACGTCCTGCGCGCGGCGCTCGCGTGCTCGCTCGCCATCAGCACGGCGCCGCCCCATTCGCCGCCGACGGCGATGCCCTGGAGGATGCGCAGCAGCACGAGCAGGAGGGGCGCCCAGACGCCGAGTGTCGCGTGGCCGGGCAACAGGCCGATGCCGGTCGTCGCGATGCCCATCAGGAACATCGTCAGGACGAGCATTTTCTTGCGGCCGATCCGGTCGCCGAGATGGCCGAACACGGCGCCGCTCAGCGGGCGCGCGACAAAGCCGACGAAGAATGTCGCGAACGATGCCATCGTGCTGACGGAATGGTCGCTGCTCGGGAAGAATACGTCGCCGAGCACGAGCGCGGCGGCGGTGGCGTACGTGTAGTAGTCGTAGAACTCGACGGTGGTGCCGATGAAGGCGGCTGTCGCGGCGCGCACGGGTTGGGGGGAGCGGGGAATGCGGGGCGTCGGGGTTGGCATGGGCGGGTCCTTTGGGTTCGGATGCTGCGTGATGCCGGGGCTTCGGGATTGCCGGGACGGGCGGGCGGCGGACGTGTGAAGCGGTTTGCCGTGTTGCTTTCGCCATGTCCGTCGCCGAATTGCTTTCGTTCAATTCCGTTTTCTAATTCGAAGCATGGGTGAGGCTTGTGTACTGCTTGCACGTCGATAATCGATCGCGCAGGACGGTACGAGGCGCAGCGGCGCGTCCACAGTCGTCATGGTATTCGAGCGGAAGCCTTGCGTTGCACGTATTTCGCGAATCGATGCGTTCGCCACATCGAACCGGTCATGACGATGCTTAGCCGAAGGGATGGCCCGACCGGATTCAATTATCGAACGGGGCAAACGACGCTTGCCTTTGCGACGCATGGCCTCGGCCGCGCGAATCTGCACGACGGTGATGTTGCTGCCGATGTCTCGGCTATGCCGTTGGGTGTCGAGATCGTGCTGATTGCTGATTCCGTGCCCGAGGCGTACTTGCGAGCGTTGAGTGCCGGGGCGGTGTCGATCAAGGAGCCCGTGCTCAAGCCGCGGGGGCAGACGGTCGCATATGTTCGATGTCCGGATGGGACGCTCGTGGAATTGTGTTCCGAGATGGGGGCTGAGAACGCGCATGGCTTCCAGGCGAAGCACGATGGATTTCATCCGCGAGCAAATCGCGACAGCCGGTCGTGTGTCGTCAAAGAGAATGTTCGGAGAATACGGCATTGACATCGATGACAAGAAGACAAGGCTGACGAGGCCGCCGGGCAGATGGCGGCCGCTGGTTCAAAATCTCGAAGCGGCCTTTGAACCGGATCGCGAACTGAGCCTTGGCGGCCTGCCGGCTTATCGAGGGGGGGCCTATGAGTTTTGTCAAGCGGTAGGTGCTGACTTGGGTTGGTAAATGGTGCCGTCGCGCAGCATGACGAACAGGACGTCACAGCGTCGCCGTGCCAGCGCGATGAGCGCTTGGTTGTGGCGCTTGCCCTGCTGGACCTTGCGCGTGTAATAGGCTCGCGAGACGGGGCCTCGCAAGGCCGCGAAGGCGGATAGGAACAAGGCGCGCTTGAGCACCTTGTTGCCGCGTCTGGATGGATGTTCGCCTCGGATAGACGAGCCTGAGCGCCGGGTGGATCTGGGTGAGCAGGCCGCGAATGCGGTTGCTGGTTTGAGTGACCTGGGCGGCGAGATCATCGTCGAAGCCGCATAGCATGGTGAGCTCGGCGAGCTGCTCGTCGGCCAATCGAAGCGAGCGCAGCGTGTACGGCATCGAGCGAGCGGCTTCAGCAATGATCGCGGCATCGCGAGCATCGGTCTTGGCTTCGCCGGCATGCCGGTCGGCGATGCGGCGCATGGCCAGTCCCGGCAGATAGGCGACGAGTACACCTTCAGCGCGGGCAACGGCTACAGGAAGCGCACCGATGGTGGACGGTTGGTCGACGACGAATAGAAGTCGGCCGTGCGTCTTGAGTTCGGCGATGAGGGCACGCAGCTTGGCCTCGTCGTTGGGCAGCGCCTTGTTGTACAGGCGCTTGCCGTTCCGATCGAGTGCAACGGCGTGATGCTGGCCTTTACCGACATCGACGCCGACGAAGACATCGACGGCGTCACGTTGTTGTGTGTCTTGCATCGCAGTTTGTGCAGAGTGAACGGATTGGCCTGCAACAACGGTGGCAAGTCTCGGCATCCACGTTACGGACGGCGTCGGGATATCCCGGCCAAATCCCTATCAGCGATCACCAGCCACCCACCAGACCCGGTGACACACCCCGTGGATCATGACCGCGACTGGGGGCGGGAATCATGCCGGGCCTGGCTGACCAAAGCCCCAATTGAGGAACGCTTTGTCGATTACGGACTGAAAGTTACCGGACCGGTTTCGGAGCAAGCTCGTCAAGAATATGCTCGCCGCTGTGGCAGTGTACGATGCCGCGGTAAGATGATTGCCTTTAGCAAATCGCAGCGAATCAGGATCAGTCGACAGTAAGCTTCGACCAACGCTTCATCGCTCGACTAAATGCAGAGGCATTTTTGTATCCGAGGCGGGTAGCTATCTCTTTGGCCGTATAACGTTTTTCAGATAGGTATTTAGATGCGATATCCTGGCGAACGAGGTCTTGCAAAGCACTAAACGATGTCCCCATATCTTTAAGCCTGCGCTGCAAACTGCGCAATGACATACCAAGCTGCTCGGCGAACTCGACAATATCCTGACAGGTCGGATTTTCATACATCAGGCAGAGCAATTGTCCCACGAGGTCGGTCGGCATCCAATGCGCCAATTCAAATTCCCGTTTCGCACAGGCTTTCTTCGCAATCTCATATTCAATGGGGTGAGCGAGGGGTAATTTTGTATTTAAAATTGAAGCGTCAAATTCTAGAAAATTCTCATCTGAATCGAATATTGCATGGCATGGAAAATATTCGGAATAACTATCCGC
Organism: Burkholderia sp. MSMB1588; assembly: GCF_001546925.1. Classification (NCBI taxonomy): domain Bacteria; kingdom Pseudomonadati; phylum Pseudomonadota; class Betaproteobacteria; order Burkholderiales; family Burkholderiaceae; genus Burkholderia; species Burkholderia sp. MSMB1588. The sequence continues at coordinate 946,352 of NZ_CM003770.1, forward strand.
ATGAGAAGGTCTTGAGAAAATAAGGCCGATACGCGTGAAATTGGGAGATTTTCCTATCAAATCAATCATTTGACGACGAACCGCAGTGAAGCACATATCAGTGTTTACAACAAGCAGGTCAGATCGGTAGGTGTAGCCGCCTACTATAATTCGAGCGGTGTCGCCGTCGACGGATAGCCTCATCCGAAAATAACTAATGCCTAGTAACGGATGCTCAAATGCCAGGCGCATCGCGTCACCCAATGTAGGGCTTACAAGCATTGCATGGGCTCGAAGCCCGTAAGCCGTCACCGGTATTTCATTGCCAATATGAAGTCCGATCGCGGAATTTCCTGTTGCCTTCAGAGCATTTGCAAATAGGACCATCTCTTGCGCATGCGTTACCATTGCGTTTGGGCGCTCGATGTCCGAAGGCGCAATTCCGGTGCCAACTAGCAGGGTTTCTTTAGATAGTCCTATACGCTTCATCACCTCAAGCGTAATAAAAATAGTATGAAGCGGCGCAGGGCGCTGCGCCGCAGTGCGATTGACTGCCATGGCTGCTGGCTTCATCCAACATCCTCGGATAGCTTATTCTTTCAGCGATTTCGAAAAGACGACCTGGCAGCCGTACTCGTCCAACTCACCGCGCTTCCATCCGAGATGCTGGTAGAAGCCGTCGGCTCGGGAGCCTGGATCGGTGACCAAGGTGACCTGCTCCACTCCTTTATCTTTCAACCATTTCATCGCGCGTTCGAGCAGCTCGCGCCCCACACCCATGTCGTGAAAGGTCGGTTTGACGAACAGAGCAGAAATGAATGGTGTATCGGTAATGACGGGCAGACATATCCCAGCCGCTTCGTCACCACACTCACAGATCCAACCTCCGCCTTGCCGAATCTTCTCGATCAGTAGGCTGCGGTTCAGCAAATGGATCTGGTGCGGATGGATCCTATTCTCGTTTACCGAGAAGCGCACGTCATAAAATGCACCGATGTCACCTTCTCTCATGGGACGGTATTCTAAACGCTCGGCCTTGATCATATTCGTTGTCGTCTCTCTATTTTGTATGGTGAAACGCGCTGATGTCTGCTCATCGAGCGCGTGCCAGCGGCCCGATTGTTACACATATCGGAGCCTGGCCCCGATTCTCGTCGAATTGAGCTTCATATCTGCACTCCGGATGCAAACAATAGTGCTCTCTGAGTCGGGGAGCGCACGACGTGCATGATAATGGTGCGGCTTACCGCCCCAATACGAACCACGCTATCAGCGCACAACTTTTCATTGTAAGTGCATTACGATGAAAATAATTATATATATCGCCGTTTTGGTACTCATATTTTTCAATCAATAATCGGCACTTGAGCGTTGCAACAATCGAAACAACTAAGTAAATTGGCACCGGGGTTGAGTGACGGTAACAATTTTGGCGCGTGGAGGTAACAGATTGGCGCAATGGGTTCTCGTCCGCTCTATAGAATATGGCGACCAATTTGTCAGACCCTCGTCCCTGCGAGCTAACCGATTTGAGGTAATTGGTGGTTTTTAGAGTCTTTATGCTAGATTTGTTTAAATCGTGGCGAGTGATTTTCGAGCCACCAGTGCTCGTCATGACGTTGGGCGTCGTTCTCCCGCTGATCGTGCTAGCCGTTGTATCGATCAATGCGCCCCTGGAGTTTGGTGGGGTGGCGTGGGGAGAGTTCACACTCCGAGCGTACGAACGGGTGGTGTTCGATCGCGATTGGGATGGGGCGCTCGTGCTCCAGCAAGGTCATATCAGCATCTTCGTTCGTTCCATGATGATGGCGGTATACGCGACCGTCGGGTGCTTGCTCGTAGGATTTCCCACTGCGTTGTTCATCGCAACGCGCACGCCGAAGTGGAGAGCCACGCTGCTGGTGCTGGTGACAATCCCGTTCTGGACTTGCGTTGTCGTGCAGATGGCTGGATGGATTATCGTCATGGCGGACAACGGATTGGTGGCGCAAGCTTTGAGCTATTTGGGCCTGCTGCGCGGTCCGCTCGGCCTTTTGTACACCGATCTCGCGACGCTAATCGGTCTCGTCTATGCATTCACTCCGTTCATGGTTCTGCCAATCTTCGCCGCGCTTGACGAGTTTGACTGGCGATTGGTCGAGGCGGCGTATGACCTCGGCGCTCACAGAGTGGCCGCCCTATTGCAAGTGATTGTGCCCGTCTGCTGGCCGGGCATCATGGCAGGTGTTGGGCTTGTTTTTGTCCCGGCGCTCGGGGCTTACGCGATTCCAGGGTTGCTCGGCGGCAATCATGCGTTCATGGTCGGCAACCTGATCGACTTTCAGTTCGCTGGCGGGCGCGATTGGCCCCTGGGAGCGGCGATGTCGTTCGCACTACTCGCCGCCGTTCTCCTGGCCATGCTCGCGCTGCGCCTCAAGTCCATCCTCCAACATCGGGAACTCGGACATGAATTCGCCTGAGTTACGTCGGTTTCCGCTGACGGCAGGGATCGCGATTGCTGTGTTGATGTTCCTCTATCTGCCGTTGTTGGTCGTCGGGTGGATGAGTTTCAACGATGGGCCTTCCGCTCTCGTGTGGAAAGGGTGGAGCACGTGGGGTTACGTCGAGGCTTGGTCGGACCCGACACTGATTCGGGCGGTACGGAATTCGCTGGTTCTTGCTCTCGGATCCATGGTCCTTTCGACCGGGCTGGCTACGAGCGCAGCCGTCGCGGCGTGGTCACGCGCTGAGCGCCGAGCAATCGATCTGCGTGCGCTGGTGATCGCGCTGCCGCTGGCGATTCCGGAGGTGGTGCTCGCTATCGCAACGATGATGCTGTTTTCGATGTTTGCGCTCGATGTCGGTTTCGTTGCGGTCCTATTCGCACACGTGGTGTTTTGCATCCCGCTTGCGTATCTGCCAATCAACGCACGGTTGAAGACAATCGACCGCACGTTGCTCGAGGCTGCTGCCGATCTTTCGGCGCCGCCATGGGCTGCATTCCGACAAATTACATTGCCTTTGGCTTTGCCCGGCATTGTCGCTGGCGGGCTGCTCGCATTCGTCGCCTCAATGAACGACTACGTCACTAGCTACTTTCTGGCGGGCGCCGGGATGACCACGTTGCCGATGTACATCTTCAGTTCGCTGAAGATCGGAATTACGCCGAAGGTCAGTGCCGTCTCGGTCGCGGTCGTTGCGCTGTCGGCTACTCAGTTGCTGACGGTCTGGGCTCTTGGCGCGCGTCGCGCGAGTAGATCCATGGGCGCTCGCGTTGAAACGTATCACCCGGACATTCAAACAATGAGAGCCGTATGAAAAAAATTATTGGGGCAATGCTACTTGCTGTTGTTGGGACCGCGACGGGCGCTGAGCTTCATGTCGGAAGCTGGCCTGTCATCATGCCTGTCTCGCTGCTCAAGAAGTTTCAGGCAGAAACCGGCATCGAGACGACGCTCGACACCTACGCGAGTGATGCGGCGCTGACGCAAAAGTTACAGGCTGGGGGAGGGGGCTACGATGTCGTGATCGCCGGCGATTACTACGTCCCCGTGCTCGTGAAGTCCGGCCTGCTGCTCAAGCTCGACAAGAGCAAGCTGCCGAACATGGCGAACATCAAGCCGGAATACCGACATCCGGCCTTCGATCCCGAGCGCGACTACGCCATTCCATTTACGGTCGTGCTGACGGGCTTCGCTTACGACAGCGCTCGCGTTCCAGGCGGACGACTCGATGATAGTTGGAAGTCCTTCTTCGAACCGCCCGAAGCATTGCGCGGCCAGATTGGCGATTTGGACGTCGAAGAGGAACTGTACATGGCCGCGAGCTGGTACCTGGGCCAAGATGAATGCACCGAGAATCCAGCAGATGCAAAACGGGTGCTCGACGTTCTGCAAAAGCAAAAGCCATTCGTGAAAACGTACAGCAACGATGGCACGGTCGATCGTCTCGCATCGCGGCAAATCACCGTTCAGCAGGTCTGGAACGGGGCGGCAGTGCGTGCGCAGGACCGCCTACCATCGATCAAGTTCGTCTATCCGAAGGAAGGCGTGAGGCTGTTCATGGATAGTCTGCTCATTCCGACAAAGGCTCGCAATGTCGATTCAGCCTACAAGTTCCTCAATTGGATGATGCGGCCGGAAAACATCGCGCTGGTGACGAATGCGGTCCGGTACAGCAACGAGATCATTGGCTCCGACCGCTATGTTGATGCAGCGCTGTTGAGCAACCCAGCGGCCAAGACGCCGGAGCAGTACAAAGTACGGCTCAAGCCGTACAAGATGTGTTCGCCCGCTGCGATTCAGTTGCGCAACAAGGTCTGGTTGAAGTTGAAGGGAAATCGCTGACTCGCTGCGGGACCCAACGAGTTCAAAATCGGCGAGCAGCCGAAGGAAGGAAAACATTAGGGTTATGAAGGCACGCTCTGTTGTCTAGGAAAGGGCCGTCGATCCTAGGGTATTGAAACGAAGCGGCTGTGGGCGATGCTGCGAACATCGCCCACAGCCTGACCTAGGTGTACACATTGAGAGACCACCATGGCTGACCGCATTTTACGGCAACTTTGGCACACCTGTCCGTTCGCGACGGCGGCGATCGTTATCACAGCGACGCAGCGAAGATCACGTGCCTCGAGTCCGGCGTGCGCGCGCCATTGCGCGATCACGTTATCCTCGTTAGAAAGTGCGATATCCGACGACCGTTCGATGCGCAGACGTCATGCGTCTGCCGCGCTTCCGCCTTCGCCAAAGATCGAATCCGGTTATCTCGCGACATCGATTTCACCGTGTTCCCGCGCGCGGCGTAGGCGATATCTGACAGCTTAGGTCGAATCGGCCACCGCCTTCTGCCCTCCGATTTGCCTCGGAGCAGGTGGTTTCGCGATCGTCGATATCGACGATCACCTTTTTATTCCTCCCAGTGTTGGGCGGCGCAACCCGCCAGCACACCCATTCGGCAGTCACGTAGCCCAATCAGTGCGTGCGCCGAAACGCCAGTACATTGGAGAGTCATTGTGGCAACCTATGGGGAACTGAAGGCACAACTCCGCGCCCTCAACAAAGAAGCGGAAGCTGCAAGGCAGCGCGAATTATCGGAGGTTCTGTTGGATATTCGTGAAGCGATCCTGAGATATGAAATCCGGCCGGAGCAGATTTTTTCGACGTGGACGAGGCTGCGCTTGCCCGACAAGCGACGTGGCCCGCTTCCACCGAAATATCGAAACCCGATGACGGGGGAAACGTGGAGCGGTCGGGGGCGAACACCAAAATGGATGTCTGGCCTGCCGCGCGATGAATTCCTTGTCGATCGGCCTGCGTAATCAGCAATCGAGCGCCCCGGCCGTACCCGAACTCGCGCGCCGCTTGTAAAGCCAAATGAGAATTCGATTCAGTAGGACTCGCTGTTTCTCATGGCTACCTGCTCGAATCGGCCAATACGTCGGGCATCACGTAAAGTTGTAAAAAATGCTGCGACGCTTGCCAGGCCGTCATTATGCATGGCAGCATGTCACACAAATTGTGCTATGCAATAGCGGTAAAAGATGCGTGCGGGTCGTGATTTAGAGACGGCGACACGACGGGCAAACGTTCATCTCGAAAAATACACAAAATGAACCGAGGGCAAGTTCCGGGCACTGGTGCGCCAGATGCATTCGCGCGCCGGTACATTTCGACACGACACAGAATCCTAACCGTCGGGGCGCTCCTATGCGTCCTCACTAGCGTTTCGATTCTCCTGGCCGCTGCCAACGAGTGGCGGAATACCTATGCGTCGGCCTATCGAACCGCACAAGTAATCGCAAAGTCATATGCTGTCCACTTGGCTAAGGTTTTCGCGACTACAGATGCGTTAACTGGGGTCATTCGTTACGAATACGATCGATCGCCCGAGACGTTCCACTTGCGTTCCCTGATTGATGGTTCTGCATTGACCTTTGATTCGGCGGCGCAGATTACGATTGTTGGCGCCGATGGCTTGGTCCTGCAGACGTGGCCACACAAAATAAATAATTCTATTTATTTGAATGACAGGCCGCATTTTATATTTCACAAAAACAATTCCGCGACCGGATTCTTCATTGGTGCGCCCGTAAAAGGGCGCGTTTCCGGCTATGTGACGATCCAATTTACTCGGCGGCTGGTAGGCCGCGCTGGCAAGTTTGCGGGCGTGGTCGTGACATCCGAACGTCCAGAGTTTTTATCAGCCGGTTTTCTAAGCAGGGCAAGCGTTGGTGAGCATGGCGCGCTTCTGGCATTTCTTAACGATGGCGTACTGCTATCTCGCGCCGAGCTGAATGTCCAAGCAACGGCGACAGGGCCGGGCCTGAATGCATACTTGGAAGCCTCGGGCACGTCGAGCGGGGAACTGGTGGATCCCATCGACCGTTCAACACGGATCTTTGCGCGTGCGCCCGTCGACGGCTATCCCGTTGTTGCGGCTGTCGCGCTGTCAAAGGCTGAAGCGATGGCGCCATTTCGCGCACACCTTTACGTGTATGTTGTGTTCGCGCTCGCCGTGCTAGGCATCCTCTTGGGCGCAACGGTGCTGGCGCTGCGCCATGCAAGAAAGCTCATCCTTGCGGAAGAGGAAATGCGAAAGCTGGCATCGACCGATCCACTTACCGATCTGGAAAATCGGCGAAGTCTGCGTGCCGCGATCGACACACATTGCTCTCGCGTTCCCGTCGCTGCGAATTCGCTAGCATTGTTGACGCTCGACTTACGCGAGTTCGGCCGCGTCAATGATCTGCTGGGGCAGGACGCAGGCGATGCCCTTTTGAGGTTGGTGGCCGATCGGCTTCGAGGTATCGCCGCGACTGACGTTCGTGTAGCTCGAGTGGGCGGAGACGAGTTCAGTTTGCTTGTCGACGATAAGGATGCTTTGGCGAGGGCGCTTGGCGTCGCTCGAATAGTCGTTGAAGCGTTTGAGAGAGCATTTGGCTTGCGAGGCCACGCCTACCTGATGAAGGTCGCCATCGGCATTGCTACCCTCGAACGGTCCGTGGCCGCGGGCTCGGAATTGTGGCGCAACGCAAATCGAGCAATGTCGGATGCGAAACGTGCGGCGGCCTCGTCCGGAGAAAGCGAAGTCCGGATCTACAGCGAAGCGATGGCGCATCAGTTGGACCGTGACGACGATGATTTCCGTGCGCTACTCCTGGCGATGGAACGGCGTGAGATCAGGCTCCATTATGAACCAATCGTCGATATATCCACTGGCCGGTTGAGCGCCTGGTGTGGCTCACTGGTATGGGAGCGCGCGTCAGACGACGTGCGCACCATGAGCGAACTGCATGGCCTGGCCAATCGCACTGACCTGTCGTTCCGCCTCGGGACATATCAGCTAGCCGAAGCGTACTCCCGACAGGATAGTGCGTGTGTTCCTATTTATTCGGCCATCCCTGCGGCTGTAGCGTTGCAAGGCGATTTAGATAATTTTATCGAACACCTTGAGGAGACGAGAGGGATTAGGCGAAGGAACATCCGTCTCGGTATTCTCAATGCTGGTGAGCTCATAGGTCACCAACGAACTGTAGAGTCGCTTCGCCGGCTTCACTCCCAGGGAGCGGAGATCTTCGCGGCCGGGATCACCGGCGACGATTGGTCGATCTCAATCGTCCGTTTGTTGCCCCTTACTGGTGTCGAAATCGGTTCACGGTTTCTGAGCGCCGCATCTCAGGACAAAGTTGCCGAGTCGATGCTGCTCGGTATTATGACGACCTGCTCCGAACTTTCATTGCGGATCCAAGTCTCGGGACTTGATAGCCAGCAGCAGTGCGACTTCCTCCGTAGCTTCTCTAATGTATTGGCCTACGGCAAGTTATATCCGGCGGCGGTATTCAACGATTTCGCCGACAACCCCATGGAGTCACGAGGTCATGATTCGTGAACTCCAGAGGATCTTTGTTGATACTGGCGAGCGGATCGAGAACTACACGAAGTTGTTTGTTCGGGACGGTTCTATCGAGCTCAAACTCGTCGATTGTGGCAGTAGCGGCGTTCTCCTGCATCGCATCCACACTCGGCTAGACGGCAGTATCACGGTACAGATGATCGATGCAACAGATGCCGTTCGCTTAACCGAGTTCCTCGAGAACGATCCGTATAACGAAGTCCTGGCACCGCGCTATCGCACCATTGTCCAGGCTGTAGAGACGCGGGCCAACGCAAGCCATGGCGTGCGGCCTTTCGTCAGCATAGCCGACTGTTGCACTGAACTTGACGTTCTCGCGTTGATGCGTTCGGTATGTATCGAGCACGGCGGCGACTATGCAATTTTCCATTGGCTGTCTTCGGCTGATACGTGCGGCCTCCATGGAGCCATCTACGACACGCACGTGATGTTGGCCGCATGTCCGCCAAGTTGGTTGCTTGCCTATGAGCGGCGCGTTGAAACGGATCCGGTGTTGGTGTATGCGCGCAACAACGTGATGCCAACTTGCGGCTTCGAATCCTTCGGTAGTTCCAATGGCGCATGGTTCGCGCGTGAAGCAGTCCTATATGGGCTGAGAAGCAACGTCTTTCTGCCAGCGACTCGCAGTTCCGAGCGCGGCAAGCTCCATGGTCTGCTACACGTCAGCTCCAGCAAGTCTGCACCATACGGAGAGACGGAGATCTGGCGCCATCAGCGCGAGCTTCGGGGACTGGCAGAGGAACTCCTTGATTGGCCGACGATCCGCTACAAGCGCGCTGCTGCTGCGCAATTTCAGTTGAGCGATGCAGAGAAGATCATTCTCCAGTGGATCCGACGAGGCGGTGACGCGACACACGCCGCGGCTGATCTCGCTCTTACGCAACGGCAAATCTACCGTCACTATAAGTCGATAAAGGTGAAGATGGGGCGTGACGACATCCGTGCGTGCGCACGTATGGCCGCAGAGGCTGGCCTCGTTGATTGACATTAATCGAATTGCCATAATGAAAAACAGTAATATGTCCGTTACCACATGGAGCGCGTTAGGCTAGATCCCGTGACGTTGCGGTCGCACGTAACGCGGAGTGGCCGGTATGCTGATAGGGAAAACAAACAAACTGACGAGGGCAATGGGTTTTGGGCTGCTGCTGTGGGTAGCGGTTGCCCATGCACGTTCATACGCTAACGAACTAATCGCGTTGTCGTCCGAGTGGGTGATCGCAACGGCATATCCTGCTGATACTGTATCGGGCCGCGCCGCTGAAGATTTCGCCAGTTTGTTGAATCAAGCGAATAATGTTGCCGCTGTAGCGCTTCCTCGCTTCAACGAGAAGACTGTGTCGTCGCGATCTCCGGATTCAACAGACTTACCCTTTCGAGTCGAATTTTCCGGTGATTGGGCAACTCGCGAAACAATCCTGGCGCTGTCAACTTCACCATATACGGTAAAGTCGGTCGAGGAGGCGTGTGCCATTTCGCGCATCGCACGACCGGCGTACCGCGCGGCGCTGTCTCATTATGGGTTTGTGCTGCTCGCGGTAATCCCTTGGCCACCAACTGGGATTTGGTCAAGAAGCGAGATTAGTTCGCCAAAAGACTTTGTCGGCATGCGTGTTCGGACCTATGACGAGTCATCAAAACTGGTCCTCGAGGCGCTAGGCGCACATGTGGTATCGCTACCGATCCAGGAGGCGCTTGCACAAATCAAGACCGGAGGCGTCGACGCAGTGATGTCCTCAGGTGATGGGGCGGCAGGGCGTGCATACGCATCAGACCTGCCGAACTTCACGGCATTACGTTACGCATATCCCGTGTCCTTTCTGGTGGCGAGCAGACATTTTCTCGACGGTTTGTCGGCCAGTCAACGCTCGGTGATTTTTGCTGCTGGGTGGGAAACAGAACGACGCGCGTGGGCGAGACTCCCTGATCGAGTGCGGCGTAACTACGAGATGATGGCAACTCTCGGCGTCGCTGTTCACGACCCCGCCCCGGCATCGCTCCTCGATGCTGTTGTCCGAACAGCAACAGGCGGCTTCAGAAAGGCTGTTACTAAGGACTCGGAGGCAATCGGCATATTGGAGCGTTTTCGAGCGTGCTCTGCGTCAGGTTGCGGCACGTGCACATTGGATGTCCAAACGGAGGCTTCTCGGTGAAACTGGCTAAGCACTTTATTGCCGTAGCCGCACTGACGGCGATCTATTCCTTTGCACTTGCAGTCGCGCAGCGGAACGCTGACGATCTTGTTGATGCGCACAAAACGATAGCCTTCCGCGTCGGCGACAAGGCGTGCGAAGTCAAGAATATTTTCGTGGGTGATGCCCTGGTGCGTGTTGGACAGCACTGCGAAGCTCTCAGCGAAGGAGGTTCATCGGATGCACACGATTGACCTAAATGTTGATCTTGGGGAAGGCTGCGGCAATGACATTGCATTGCTCGAGTACGCAACGTCGATCAACGTGGCCTGTGGCTGGCACGCCGGCGATGCCGTAACGATGCGGGAAGTCATCGCGTCGGCGCTTCGGGGCGGTATAGCGGTAGGGGCTCATCCCAGTTACCCAGATCGGGAAAACTTCGGCAGAAGGTCAATGAACCTGCCGCCGGAAGAGATATATGCGGGCGTGCAGTACCAGGTCGGGGCGGTGAGCGGGATCACGCGCGCGCTTCGCGGTCGCCTTACTCACGTGAAACCGCACGGCGCGTTGTACAACGACGCTGAACGTAAGCGGGCCGTCGCTGTTGCGATCGTCGAAGCCGTGCGCGACTTCGATTCTTCGCTGGCGCTGTTCGGTTTGGCTGGTGGCCAACTCGTGAGTGTGGCCCGTGAGTATGGCCTTACCGCATACGACGAGGTATTTGCCGACAGGGGGTATGCGTCCGACGGAAAGCTCCTTCCTCGAGCGGCGTCGGGCGCCATGATCGAAGACGCTGCCGAAGCAGCTCGCCGTGCGGCAGAGATGGTGTCGAAGGGCGGGGTGAAGAGCAATGATGGCGTTTGGATTGAGTTCCCGATTCAAACCATCTGTTTGCATGGCGATGGGCCGAACGCGCTAACGTTCGCTCGGCACATCAAGCATGCTTTGGTGGAGGCGAGCCGCGACGGTCGGTCCCAGTTGCGACGCACAGTTATCGAAGAACGCGCTCAATAGGTACTTTCTGAAATCAAGATGTTCGTTTTGATTCCCTGACGGTCGTTTTGATGCGTCATTAGCGTAAATTCGCATCGATTCCCCCCCTTTCCACCGTTGGCATGTGGAAAATACGGCCCATGCTAACGGCTGAGGGATCTATGTTCTTCACTTTTTTAGGGAATCGGCTGTTGCTTTGACTGGTGCTGACAACTACCTGTTCGATTTGCTCAAGGACGACCGGGGAAGTGGGTTATCCGGATGACGATCCTCGATGGCACGCAAAAACCGCATCAAGCGATGAGCGGTTGACGCTGGTGTTGGAGCACCAGCATCAACCTGACCATTACGCAGCAACTGTGAGGAAAACCGGAATGGCTACATCCATTGTAGCGCATTGGTCTCGTCGTGCGACCAAGGTAAACGCGCAGGCGTTCTGCCCCGCGGGGACTTTGCCCGCAGCTATCCCGACATTCCCTCCCTTCTTTGCCAGTGCGTTGTTATCGGCCCTCGGATGCTGGCGTTTCGCTTCGGTTCAACTGATGTTGGTCGGAGCGCTTTTTATTCCCCTTCGATGTGGCTTCTGCGCGGCACGTTACGGTTCGCCGTCGGATCGACATCGACGCAAAGAGATATCCAGCGTTTCTTGGCGCCGTGCAGTTTGTAACGTGATGGCCTTCTGGCGCGAGCCCCGCTCTTGCGTCCCGCTTGCCTTGTTCTGCCTCGGGTGGGTGGCGTTGCTGTGCGCAGTTGTAATTTGCTACGTGCAGCGTTATTTACAACTTACAGCGGTTTGAAGAGAAGCGGCGGCGGGTAATGCTGCGAACATCGCCCGCCGCCTAACTTAGGTGCACACATTGAGAGACTACCATGGCTGACCGTATTTTACGGGAACGTTGGCACACCTGTCCGTTCGCGGTCGCGACGGTTGTTTTCGTTGCAGCGCGATCAAGTTTGCGTGCCTCGAATTCGACGTACACGCGCCAGCGCGCGATTGCGAAATTTCCACCGGAACATGAGAAAACCGAGGACCTCCGTTCGATGCGCAGACGCCGTTCAACGCCCGGCTTCGACCATCGTCCAGTGGAGAATTCGGCTATCCCGTTACACGAGATTCGCTGCACTTCCGGACGGGGCTCAGGCGACATCTGACCACTTGGCGTGTATCGGCCACCGCCTGCTGCCCTCCGATCTGCCTCGGAGCAGGCGGTTTGCGATCGTCGATATCGACGATCGCCTTTTTATTCCTCCCAGTGTTGGACGGCACAACCAACCAATACACCCGTTCGGCTGTCGCGCCCCGATCGGTGCCTGTGCGGGTACGCCAGTAAATTGGAGAGTCATTGTGACGACCTATGAAGAACTGAAGGCTCAGCTTGACGCACTCAATAGGGAAGCCGAAGCAGCGAAGCAGCGTGAAATATCAAAGGTTCTGTTGGATATTCGTGAAGCGGTCCTGAGATATGAAATCCGGCCGGAGCAAATTTTTCCGACTTGGACGAGGCTGCGTTCGCCTGACAAGCGGCGTGGGCCGCTCCCGCCGAAGTACCGAAACCCGATGACGGGGGAAACGTGGAGTGGCCGAGGGCGGGTGCCGAAATGGATGGTCAATAAACCACGTGAGGAATTTCGATTGGATCGAGATTCGTGAGCTTGGTCGTTTTTCCGCGCAACGCAAGCGAGCGGCGATCGACGGTCTTTGCTCAATCAAGCGCCGGATGAAACCTTCACCGCTTGCCGTGCCGCCCTTTCCTTTTCCATCGTTGCCGCCCGCCGCTGAAAACACCGCCAACCACATCTTGATCCACCCGACCAACTCCACCGGCGCCAGCGCCAACGGCCGCCCCGACTTCGCGATCAGCCGCGCGTGCGCCCCCTCGAATATCGGGTGCACGATCGGCACCGTCGTCGACTCGCCGGCCGCAATCTGCAGATAGGCGGCGGATTCACCGATCAGCGTGATGAAGGTCTTCGCCGCGACGATGCGCTCGAGCGCCGTCAGCAAATTCGTCGTCATCGTCGGCCGGATCTCGATGTTCTCGGCCAATTCCAGCATCTCCACCACGTGGCCGATGCCAAACGTAGGCGGCATCAGCGCGAGCGGGTGATCGCGGCGCAACAGCAGCACGACCGGCTGCGGCGAACTCGCACGATACGCGAGCAGTGGATGCGGCGGCGGATTGTACGCCAGCCTGATGTGCGCGCGGCGCCGAGCTCTTCCTCGAGCAGCCGGATCTGACGCGTGATGACGGGTGGTGACGTGTTGATGTGGTCGGGCGCTGCGGATGGTGACGTGCGTCAGGGTTTCGTGGAAATACCGAAGGCGCTGAGGGTTGATTTCTCGCATCGAGGAACTCCCGGCTTGGCTCGCTGTTGTTCAAGGGGTAACGCTATGTGAACTTGGTTGCTCTTGCTTGCAGCGCAGCGCGCTGCCAACATGCATTCGACACCGCGTGCCGTCCGATCGACGCCAGCCCGAGATGCCGTCCGCCATACAGGAAAGCGACATGAACATTCTGATTGCAGGCTTTCAGCACGAGACCAACACGTTCGCGCCGACGCGCGCGTCGTATCAGAGCTTCGTTCGCGGCGAAGGTTTTCCGCCGCTCACGCGCGGCGCCAGCGTGCTGTCGCTGCGCGACGTCAACGTGCCGATCGGCGGCTTCATCAAGGCCGCGCAGGCGAACGGGCATGCGCTGCTGCCGGTCGTCTGGGCGGGCGCGTGTCCGTCCGCGCATGTAATGAGCGACGCGTTCGAGCGGATCGGCGGCGAGATTGTCGACGCGGCCGAAGCAGGCGGCTTCGACGCGATCTATCTCGACTTGCACGGCGCGATGGTCACCGAGCAGTTCGACGACGGCGAAGGCGAACTGCTCGCGCGCATGCGGCGGATCGTCGGTGGCCGGATGCCGATCGTCGTGTCGGTCGATCTGCACGCGAACGTCACCGCGCGGATGGCCGCGCATGCGAGCGCGCTCGTCGCCTACCGCACCTATCCGCACGTCGACATGGCGGAAACCGGCGAGCGCGCCGCGCAAGTGCTTGAGCGGCTCGTGTCCGCGGGCCGGCCGTTGCATTGCGCGATGCGCCGGTTGCCGTTCCTGATTCCGATCAACGCCATGTGCACGCGTGCAGAGCCAGCGAGCGGCGCGTATCGGCTGCTCGCGCAGCTCGAACGGGACGGCGTCGTATCGATGTCGTTCGCGCCGGGCTTCCCGGCCGCCGATTTTCCGGAGTGCGGGCCGGCCGTGTGGGCGCACGCGTTCGATGTCGACGTCGCCGAGCGCGCGGCCGATGCGCTGTTCGCGAAACTCGTCGGCGAAGAGGCGCGCTGGAGCGTGCCGTTCCTCACGCCCGACGCCGCGGCCGCCGAGGCGATTCGCCTGAGCCGCACGTCGACGAAGCCCGTCGTCATCGCCGACACGCAGGACAATCCCGGCGCAGGCGGCGACGCCGATACGATGGGCATGGTGCGCGCGCTGCTTCGCAACGGCGCGGACGATGCGGCGGTGGGCGTGATCTGGGACCCCGACGCCGCGGCCGCCGCGCACCGGGCGGGCGTCGGCGCGCGCATCGGCCTGCGTCTGGGCGGCCGCTCGCGCGTGCGGGGCGATACGCCGCTCGAGGCCGAATTCGAAGTCGAGCACCTGTCCGACGGACGCTTTCGATTCGACGGCCCGATGTTCAACGGCGCGCGCGGCGATCTCGGCCCGGTCGCGCGCCTGCGGATCGACGGCGTCCGGATCGCGGTGAGCACGAACAAGATGCAGACGCTCGAGCGCAATCAGTTTCGCGTCGCGGGCATCGAGCCCGAGCGGACGAAGATCGTCGTGAGCAAGAGCTCGGTGCATTTTCGTGCGGACTTCGAAGCGATCGCCGGCGCGATCCTCATCGCGAAATCGCCGGGGCCGATGGCCGCTGATCCCGCGGATCTCGCGTGGGCGCGCCTCGATCCCGACATCCGCGTTCGGCCGAACGGACCGACCTTCGGGTCGATTCGCGCGGCGATGCGTCAGCCCCGTTAGTCCGTTTCAATTCCCATTCGATGGCAAGCCGCCGGCGTGACCGACGTCCGCCGGCCGGTCCGGCTCGTGCCTGCTTTTTGCAGATGCGACGCGGCCATGCGTCGGCTCGCGAATCGATCGTCGACCGGGGCGAGGCGCCGCATCCGGCCCGTCATCGACGGCGCAGCGTTTTCTGACAATCCTGAAGGAGGGCTCATCATGTCGCATCTCATCAATGCCCGGCGCCACCGGCTGATCGGCACCACGCTGGCGGGCATCGGCCTGATGGATCTCGGTCTGGGCGGATTCGCTCACACTCGGTCCGGGTCCGCGCCGCGCCCGGCGAGCGCGGCGGGCGTGGCGCGCACGTGGTTTTCTTTCTCGCCGTTCGGTTCTATATTCCGAGGGATCGAACGGCGCTCACCCCTCGCAAACCCCTACGCAATGCCACGTAGCCGCTGTACGTAGTTATGCGCTTGTTGGGTTTGCGTCGAAGGCGAACAATAAGGCCCCATCGCTACGTCCCGACGGAGCGTGACGCTTGCCGTCGTTGCGCGCGGCCGCCCGCCGCGCATATTTCCAAAAAAATAGACAGGAGACGCCATGAATCGGGCTTCCGGTTATTTGATCTGGATCGCCGTCGCGCTGCTCGGCGCATTCGCGTTCGGCACGATCGCGCTCGCGCACGGCGAGCGGGTCAGCGCGCTATGGATCGTGATCGCCGCCGTTTGCGTGTATTTGATTGCGTACCGCTTCTACAGCCGCTTCATCGCGAGCAAGGTCGTGCAGCTCGACGGCCTGCGGATGACGCCCGCCGTCAAGTACAACGACGGTCTCGATTACGTACCGACCAACAAGTACGTGCTGTTCGGCCATCACTTCGCCGCGATCGCCGGCGCGGGGCCGCTCGTCGGCCCGGTGCTCGCCGCGCAGATGGGCTACACGCCCGGGATGCTGTGGATTCTCGCGGGCGTCGTGTTCGCGGGCGCGGTGCAGGACTTCATCGTGCTGTTCATCTCGACGCGCCGCGACGGCCGCTCGCTCGGCGATCTCGTCAAGATGGAGCTCGGTACGGTGCCCGGCGTGATCGCGCTGTTCGGCGCGTTCTTGATCATGGTGATCATTCTCGCGGTGCTCGCGCTGATCGTCGTGAAGGCGCTGACGAACTCGCCGTGGGGCACGTTCACCGTTGCCGCGACGATTCCGATCGCGCTCCTGATGGGCGTCTACACGCGCTACATCCGGCCGGGCCGGATCGGCGAAGTGTCGATCATCGGCTTCGTGCTGCTGATGGCGTCGATCGCGTACGGCCAGCACGTGCACGATTCGCCGACGCTCGCCGCGTGGTTCACGTTCAGCGGCACGCAGCTCACGTGGATCCTGATCGGCTACGGCTTCGTCGCGTCGGTGCTGCCGGTGTGGCTGCTGCTCGCGCCGCGCGACTACCTGTCGACGTTCCTGAAGATCGGCACGATCGTCGGGCTCGCGATCGGCATCCTGATCGTCGCGCCGGAGCTGAAGATGCCGGCGCTCACGAAGTTCATCGACGGCACGGGCCCGGTCTGGTCGGGCAACCTGTTTCCGTTCCTGTTCATCACGATCGCGTGCGGCGCGGTGTCGGGCTTCCATTCGCTGATCTCGTCGGGCACGACGCCGAAGCTGCTCGACAACGAGACCAACGCGCGCTTCATCGGCTACGGCGCAATGCTGATGGAATCGTTCGTCGCGATCATGGCGCTTGTCGCCGCGTGCGTGATCGAGCCGGGCGTCTATTTCGCGATGAACGCGCCGGCCGCCGTGCTCGGCACGACGCCGGAAGCGGTCGCGAACACCGTCACGCAGTGGGGCTTCATGCTGACGCCCGACATGCTCACGCAGACGGCCAAGGCGGTCGGCGAGACGACGATCATCGCGCGCGCCGGCGGCGCGCCGACGCTCGCGGTCGGCATGGCGCAGATCCTGCACCAGGTGATTGGCGGCGAGGCGATGATGGCGTTCTGGTATCACTTCGCGATCCTGTTCGAGGCGCTGTTCATCCTGACGGCCGTCGACGCGGGCACGCGCGCGGGCCGCTTCATGCTGCAGGACTTGCTCGGCACGTTCCACCCGGCGCTCAAGCGCACCGAATCGCTGCCGGCGAACCTGATCGCCACCGCGCTGTGCGTGGCCGCGTGGGGCTACTTCCTGTATCAGGGCGTGGTCGATCCGCTCGGCGGCATCAACACGCTGTGGCCGCTGTTCGGCATCTCGAACCAGATGCTCGCGGCGATCGCGCTGGTGCTCGGCACCGTCGTGCTGTTCAAGATGAAGCGCGAGCGTTATGCATGGGTGACGATCGTGCCGACTGCGTGGCTGCTGATCTGCACGCTGACGGCCGGCTGGCAGAAGGTGTTCGATTCGAATCCGAAGGTCAGCTTCCTCGCGCACGCGGCGAAGCTGCAGGCGGCGGCCGCCGACGGCAAGGTGCTCGCGCCCGCGAAGTCGCTCGCGCAGATGCAGCGGATCATCTTCAACGACTACGTGGACGCGGCGCTGTCGGCGCTGTTCATTCTGGTCGTCGCGAGCATTGCGGTGTACGGCGTGATCGCGGTCGCGCGCGCGCGGCGCGCCGTGCAGCCGACGTCGCGCGAGACGCCGTACGAGGCGATGCCGGCCGCGCAGGCGCTCGGCAGCGGACGCTAGAGGAGGCCGCGATGTTCTCCGATCTCGGCGGCGAATTGCGCACCGCGGGCCGGTATCTGGGGCAGGCGTTGCGGCTGATGGTCGGCCTGCCCGACTACGACGGCTATGTCGCGCACATGCGCGCGACGCATCCCGATCGTCCGGTGATGACCTACGAGGAGTTCTTCCGCGAGCGGCAGAACGCGCGATACGGCTCGGGCGCGGGAAAGTGCTGCTGATTGCGTAGTTCGCGGGCGGCGGCGCTTTCGTGATTGTCGTAACAGGAAAAAGCGTCACGGTGCGAGCCGTGACGCTTTTTTCATGCCCGCCGCGGCTCAGCGCCGCTTCGACGGATCGCCGTAGAAATGCTCGATCAATTCCTGCATCAGATAACGATGATGCGGCGAAAGCGCCTCGATTTTCGACGCCAGCTCGATCGTCTCCTGCGTCGGTGCATATTGCTCGTCGCGTCGCAGCGGCGCTTGCGTTTTGCCGCCGGGCGCGCCGGGCGGCGGGCCGTAATGGAGCCAGTGCAGATCGACGCGCAGCCAGTCGGCGAGCGTGCGCAGCTTGTCGGGCGTCGGGACCGTGCGGCCCGTCAGCCATTTATGCGCGGTCTGCGGTGAAATCGGATGTTCGCCGCGATGCCGCAGATTGAAGTGCAGCGCGAGAGCGGTCGCACCGGCGATTTTCTCCGGACTGCGCTGCAGGGCGAATTTCAGGCGTTCTGCGAACGCCGTTTTTTCTTCGAGCGTCGGCATGGCCGCATTGTGCGGCGGCACATCGCCAACGCGGACAACCATTCAGGCTATTATTAGCTTTATAAAGATAAATTTGGCTTGGCAATGAAAGGTTGAGTGGGGCGATTTTGGGGCGCCTTATTTATTGTTTGAGCTGGCGTTTGATTTCGCATTGCCTTGCACGGAATATCCGGTTGTCAGGTTTTAATTAACTCGGGTGAGATAATTGGCCCGGTGTCGAGCATCTCGCCGATGCATGCATCGAACGCGGCCACCAGCCGATCGACGTCTTCCGCGGTCGTTTCCGGGCATACGAGCATCATGTTGTGAAACGGCGTGATCAGCACGCCGCGGTTCAGCAGATACAGATGCACGATGTGCTCGAGCTCGCCGTCGAGCTGCATGCCGGCGATCGTGCCGTTGCGCGGCGGCGTCGGTGCGAACTGGAATTCGGTGCGCGCGCCGATTCGCGTCACGCACCACGGCAGCCCGCGCCGCGCGATCGCCTGCTCGAGCCCGGCCGCGAGCCGCGCCGCGAGATCGAACATGTGCGCATACGCGGCGGCCGTCATCACGTCGGCGAGCGTCGCGCGGATCGCGCGCATCGCGAGCATGTTCGCGGTCAGCGTCGTGCCGATGCCGGAATGGCCGGGCGGCGCGCTCGTCTTCGCATGCTGCGCGCGCTCGGCGAACGACGCGCTGAAGCCGTACACCGCGCACGGCACGCCGCCGCCGATCGGCTTGCCGAGGACGAGCAGATCCGCGTCGAGCCCGTGCGCGCTCGCGTAGCCGCCGGGGCCGCTGCTGATCGTATGGGTTTCGTCGATCGCGAGCAGCGTGCCGTGACGGCGCGTCAGCGCGCGCGCTTCGCGCCAGAAGTCGGGATCGGGCAGCACCATGCCGATGTTCGTCAGCGCCGGCTCGGCGAGCACGCATGCGACGTCACCGTCCTTCAGCGCGGCTTCGAGCGCGGCGAGATCGTTGAATTCGACGACGCGCGTGTACGCGAGCAGATCGTGCGCCTGGCCGAGCAGGCTGTCGCGCTGCACCGGCCGGCCGTCGACGAGATCGACGAACACGTCGTCGACGGTGCCGTGGTAGCAGCCGTTGAACACGACGATGTGCTTGCGGCCCGTCGCCGCGCGCGCCCAGCGCAGCACGAAGCGGTTCGCGTCGCTTGCGCTCAGCGCGAACTGCCAGTACGGCAGCCCGAAGCGGCGCGCGAGTTCGGCGCCGACCCACGCGGCGTCCGCGCTTGGCAGCATCGTCGTGTAGCCGCGCGTCGCCTGCTCGGCGAGCGCGCGCGCGACGGGCTCGGGTGCATGGCCGAACATCGCGCCCGTGTCGCCGAGACAGAAATCGACGTAGCGATGGCCGTCGACGTCGGTGAAATGCGCGCCGCGCGCGTGATCGACGTACAGCGAGAACGGCGTCGACCAGTCGCGCATCCAGTGCAGCGGCACGCCGAACAGCAGATGCTGCGCCGCTTCGGCCGAGAGCGCGCGCGATTTCGGCATCGCCCGTTCGAACGCGTCGCGTTCGCGTGCGGCGAGCGCGCGGGCGCGCGCCAGGTTGACTCCGTGGCGAATCTCCAAGTCTGGCTCCTTGTGCGGGATGAAGCGGGATCGCGGAACGTCGACGAAAGCTTCGCATATTCGTTCGAGTTGGTCGATCCGAACGAGGGCATCGGGCGTGGGGGCATTGGTGAGCGTGGGGCTTACGCGTCACGCGCGCGTCATGCGTGCGCGAGCTGCAATGCCGACGGGCCGGCGCACAGGCCGCGCACGACCCGGCGCAGCCACTGGTGCGCGGGATCGCTCTGGAAGCGCGGATGCCACGCCTGCGTGATCAGCACCGTTTCGAGCGACACCGGCAGCTCGAACGTGCGCACGCCGAGCCCCGCCTGCACCGCGCCGAGCGCGAGATGCTCGGGCAGCGGCAGCAGCAGGTCCGACTCCTGCAGCGCGAACACGGCCGCATACGGCGTCGGCAGGACCAGCAGCACGTGCCGTTCGAGGCTGCGCTCGGCGAGCGCGGTGTCGATCGGCCCGGACGACTTGCCGCGCCGCGACACGCCGATATGCGGCCAGTGCGCAAAGCGTTCGGGCGTGATGTCGTCGTCGAAGATCGGATGATCGTTGCGCGCGAGCCCGACGAACTTCGTCGTGAAGAGCGGCTGCACGCGGATCTCCGGACCGAGGCGGCGCGATGCGCTGATGAACAGGTCGATGCGGCCGCTGCGCAGCGCGTCGTCGTCGACGTCGTCCTCTTCGGGCATGAAGCGCACCATCGCGCGCGGCATCCCGCGCGCCATCTCCTCGAGCAGCCGGCTGCTGTGCATGCCGACGAAGATGTCGTTCGCGCGCACGCTGAACTGCTTGTCGAGCGTGCGCAGATCGACCTCGGCGCTCGGCGCGAGCAGTTGCGACGCGCGCTCGACCGTCTCGCGCACGACGCCGCGCAGCGCGAGCGCGCGCGGCGTCGGCACCATCTTGCGGCCGGCCTGGACGAAGATCGGATCGCCGACCGTCTCGCGAATGCGCGCGAGCGTGCGGCTCATCGCGGGCGGGCTGAGGTTCATGCGGCGCGCGGCGCCGACGACGCTGCCTTCTTCGAGCAGCGCGTCGAGCGCAATCAGCAGATTCAGATCGGGTGCCATCGACTTCTCCGTGTCATGACGTGCATGCGGCGCAATGGTAGTGCGAGCGTCCGCCGTCCAGTGTCAACCCAGACGCACTCGATGATTGCGCGGCGCGCAACGCTGGATGTACGCGTCGGCGGTTTCGCTTGCCGATTCCGGCATGCGACGGCGCGCGCCGTGTCGGCTCTTCCGCGTTTTAAGACTTCAGCGCATCGAGATTCAACGCATGCGAGCGGCCGATCCAGACCGCGGCGTCGCGATGATCGCGCAGCTCGTCTCCCGTGTTCGGATGCAGGAACACGTCGAGCTCGCGGTGATGCAGCGTGAGCCACGGCACGACTTCGGCGAATTGCGCCGGCCCGAACGCGATCTGATACGACCACGCCGGATGCGGGCCGACGAGGCGCTCGTGGAAGCGGCCGAGCTGCACGGCCGCGCCGAAGCGGCGTTCGACGGTTTCGCGAAGGGCCCACGCCGCGTCGCGGCTCGATGCGTCGAAATAGACGTGGGCATGCCAGCCGGTGATGGCGGCGACGTCGGATGATGTCATGGCGGTTCCCGGAATGTCGGCGGCGGCGTCGCGGCATCCGGCGCGGCGCGCAGCGTTATCGGCGGCGGCGCATCGTCTCGGCGCCGGCTCAGCGGGCATCGTAACCCGGCGCGGGAAAGCGTGCCGGGCGGCTCGCCGTTGCCCGATCGCCGTCGCGTGTCGCTCCACGCGAGCCATGCGCCCGAACAAAAACAAAAGGCGCCCCGAACATCGTCCGGGGCGCCTTGGTCGACGACGGAGAACGCGAGCGCGTTCCGTGTCGCGGCGATCGTCAGGCCGTCGCGGCCGGCTTCGGCGACTTCTGCAGCTTGCCCTTGCCCGCGCGCTGGATTTCTTCGAGCTTGATCTCGACGTGGCGCGAGAACACGTACTCGGCCGGACGCTGGTTGTCGATCGGAATGTCCGGCGCGAACGCGCCTTCGGTCCGGATGCCGCTCATCGACACCTTCAGCGCCTTCAGCGGATGCGCGATCGTATCCATCACGGCGGTGGCCTCGAAGCCGCAGTGGACCATGCAGTCCGCGCACTTCTCGTAATTGCCGACGCCGTACTTGTCCCAGTCGGTCGATTCCATCAGTTCCTTGAAGGTCTTCACGTAGCCTTCGCCGACCAGGTAGCACGGCTTCTGCCAGCCGAACACCGTGCGCGCCGGGTTGCCCCACGGCGTGCACTTGTACGTCTGGTTGCCGGCCAGGAAATCGAGGAACAGCGACGACTGGCTGAACGACCAGCGCTTGCCGCCTTCGCCGCGCTTGAACACCTCGCGGAACAGGTTCTTCGTCTTGTCGCGGTTCAGGAAGTGCTGCTGGTCCGGCGCGCGCTCGTACGCATAGCCCGGCGACACGGTGATGCCGTCCACGCCGATCGGCCCGAGCGTATCGAAGAATTTCGCGACGCGCTCGGGGATCGCGTCGTTGAACAGCGTGCAGTTGATGTTCACGCGGAAGCCGCGGCGCTTCGCTTCCTTGATCGCCGCGACCGCCTTGTCGTACACGCCTTCCTGCGACACGGAGTGGTCGTGCGCGTCCTTGTCGCCGTCGAGGTGGACCGACCAGACGAAGTACGGGCTCGGCTCGTAGTCGTCCATCTTCTTTTCCATCAGCAGCGCGTTCGTGCACAGATAGACGAACTTCTTGCGCTTCATGATGCCCTTGACGATGTCCGGCATTTCCTTGTGCAGGAGCGGCTCGCCGCCCGCGATCGACACGACGGGCGCGCCGCATTCGTCGACGGCCTGCAGGCATTCGTCGACGGACAGGCGCTGGTTCAGGATCGGGTCCGGATAATCGATCTTGCCGCAGCCGTTGCAGGCGAGGTTGCAGCGGAAGAGGGGCTCGAGCATCAGCGCGAGCGGATAGCGCTTGTTGCCGGACAGGTGCTGGCGCACGATGTATGCGCCGACGCGCACTTGTTGGAGCAGCGGAATAGACAAGAGACGTCCTCCTTAAACTTCGCGGGCGACAGCTTGCATGAGCTTCGCCGGCAGCTTGAATTCGACTTTTTCCTCGCGTCCCGACATCGTCGCGACCTCGACCGGGCCGAGCGCGCGCAGCGCGGCGATCACATCCTCGACCATTTCCTCGGGCGCCGACGCGCCGGCCGTGAGGCCCACCGCGCGCGCGCTCGCGAACCATTCGGCGCGGATTTCCGAGCCGTCCGCGACGAGATAGCTCGGCACGCCGCTTTCGGTGCCGATTTCGCGCAGCCGGTTCGAGTTCGAGCTGTTCGTCGCGCCGACGACGAGCAGCACGTCGACCTGTTCGCTCAGCTCGCGCACCGCCGCCTGGCGGTTCTGCGTCGCGTAGCAGATGTCGCGCGTGTCCGGGCCGACGATGTCGGTGAACCGGCGGTGCAGCGCCTCGATGATGCCGCGCGTGTCGTCCACCGACAGCGTCGTCTGCGTGACGTACGCGACGGGCGTGTCGGCCGGCAGCGTCAGCGTGTCGACCTCGGCCTCGCTCTGCACGAGGATCACCTCGGCCGGAATCTGGCCGATCGTGCCTTCGACTTCCGGATGGCCGGCGTGGCCGATCAGGATCAGCCGGCGGTCGGCCGCGACGTACTGGCGCCCCTGCACGTGCACCTTCGTGACGAGCGGGCAGGTCGCGTCAAGGACGTCGAGGCCGCGGGCCTCGGCATCCTTCTCGACGGTCTGGGCGACGCCGTGCGCGCTGAAGATGGCCACGGCGCCGTGCGGCACTTCGTCGAGTTCCTCAACGAATCGCGCCCCTTTATTTCTCAGGTTTTCAACGACGTGCCGATTATGGACGATCTCGTGACGTACATAGACCGGCGCGCCATGCTGTTGCAGCGCGCGCTCGACGATCTCGATCGCGCGGACAACCCCCGCACAAAAGCCGCGAGGCTGGGCAAGGATGACTCGCATATTTGGGCGAACTCCGACGACTGACGCGGGGTGCGAGCGGCCGGCAGACCGGGCCGATCGCCCCAACTTGGATGTTATGAATGCAGGAACGGGCCCGGCACCCCGAAGTAGTCGCGCATTTTAACCCTATCGGCCTTTGCGTGCTTTACCGTTCCTGACGTTGTGGCAATTGGAGCAACCCCGGAGGTCCGGCGCCTGCGCGCGTCAAACCCAGTAAACTAGGCGGTTTTCACCGAACCTTTCGGCTCGCTGACGCCGGAATGCATTGAAGAAGGGGCTGATTCGCATGGAAGTCGATCGTAACGAAACGGGCGCGGCGGCGCGCGCGGCCGCCCGTCCGGACGGCGCGCCGGGCCGCCGTGGCGTGCGGGCGGAGGACCGCGCATGACGCTCATCGTCGTGTTTCTGCTGTCGTGCCTGTCGCTCGCGATCTGGCTGGTGCTGCTGTTCGGGCGCGGCGGCTTCTGGCGCGCGCGCCCCGCGCGGCGGCTGCCGCCCGACGCGCGTGGCGCGGCCGCCGCTGCCGGCTGGCCGGCCGTCGCAGCCGTCGTGCCCGCCCGCAACGAGGCCGACGTGATCGGCGAGGCCGTCCAGTCGCTGGTTGGCCAGGCGTACGAAGGCGCGTTCCACCTGATCGTCGTCGACGACCACAGCACCGACGGCACCGCCGCGGCCGCGCGCGCGGCCGCGGCGGCCGTCGGCCGCGCCGACCGGCTGACCGTGCTCGCCGCGCAGCCGCTGCCCGCCGGCTGGTCGGGCAAGGTGTGGGCGCAGTCGCAGGGGATCGCCGCGGTGCGCTCGCTCGGGCTGCCCGCTGACTACCTGCTGCTGACGGACGCCGACATCGGCCATCCGGAGGACGCGGTTGCGCAGCTCGTCGCGCGCGCGCAGGCCGAGCGGCGCGACCTCGTATCGCTGATGGTGCGGCTGCGCTGCGATTCGTTCTGGGAAAAGGCGCTGATTCCGGCGTTCGTGTTCTTCTTCGCGAAGCTCTACCCGTTCTCGTGGGTCAACGATCCGCGCAACCGGACGGCGGGCGCGGCGGGCGGCTGCATGCTCGTGCGCCGCGACGCGCTCGAGGAGGCGGGCGGCATCGAATCGATCCGCGGCGCGCTGATCGACGATTGCAGCCTCGCCGCGCAGATCAAGCACCGAGGCGCCGGCCGTCACCCGATCCGGCTGGATCTTGCCGATCGCAGCGTGTCCTTGCGGCCGTACGATAGCTGGCGCGACATCTGGAACATGATCGCGCGCACCGCGTTCACGCAGCTCCGGTATTCGCCGGTGCTGCTGCTCGGCACGCTCGTCGGGATGACGATCATCTATCTGGTGCCGCCCGCGGCGGCGCTCGCGTACGGCGCGCGCGCGTGGCCGGCGTGGCTTGCGTGGGCGTCGATGTGCACCGCGTATGCGCCGATGCTCGGCTACTACCGCCGCTCGCCGTGGTGGGCGCCGGCGCTGCCGCTCGTCGCGCTGTTCTACGTCGGTGCGACGGTCGCGTCGGCCGTGCGCTACTGGCGCGGCAAGGGCGGACAGTGGAAGGCGCGCGTGCAGGCGCCGGTGCAGGATCGTTGAGCATCGGCCGGCTGGCGGGGCGGGCGAGCGCTGGCGCTCGCGGGACAACAGGGCGGCCGGCGACGGGGGGCGGGCGGCGCACCCGTCGATTTCCCTGCCGGGCACTTCCCTTTCGAATCGGCGGCGCGGTGCCGTCGCCGGCCACGAGGGCCGCGTCGGACACTGCGCGCCGCCGCGTCACTTCTGCGTGAGCAGCATGTACAACTGGATCACGACATCCGGCGAGAACGTGAACGGTACCCAGCCGTAGCCGCTGTGCCGCGCGACCAGCAGGCGGTCGCCGTTCGCCTGCTTCTGGACCGCCATCAGCGGATTGCGCGTCGTCACGAAGCGCCAGCCGTTCGGCAGTCCGCTCGGCTGCTCGATCGTCATCGATGCGCGCACGTGCGCCAGTTCCTCGATCAACTGGCTGAGCTGCGGCGGCGGCAGTGACACCGAATGCTCGCCGAGCGCGAGCGTGATCTCGTCCTGCGACGGCCGTGCGACGTGCAGCGAAAGCGTGCCGTTCGCGGTTTGTGTCGCCGCAATCGGCGCGGCGGGCTCGGCCATCGTCCGGTTTCGCTCGGATTGCGACGCGAGCGATTCCGCCGTCGCCTTGTAGCTCGCCGCGCGCGCGGCGGCGGTCTCGGCGGCCGAGCGTTCGGTCGTGGCCTGATTGAGCAGCGACTCGGCCGCTTCCTTGTCGGCCGCTGCCCGAGCCGCGGCCTGCTCGGCGGCGGCGCGATCGGCCGCGGCTCGCGCGGCGAGCGCTTCGGCCGCGGCCTTGTCGTCGGCCGCTTGCGCTGCTGCGGCATCCGCCGCGCCGCGCTCGGCCGACGCCTGCTCCGCCGCCTCGCGATCGGTTGCGGCCCGAGCAGCCAGCGCGTCGGCGGCCGATTTGTCCGCCGCCGCTTGCGCCGCGGCCCGTTCCGCCGCGGCGCGATCCGCCGCCGCCTGCATCGCAAGCGCTTCGGCCGCGGTCTTGTCGGTGACCGCTTGCGCGGCGGCCGCCTCGGCCGCCGCCTGGACGGCGACGGCCTGCCTGGCGAGCGCGTCGGCGGCTTCCTTGTCGGCGGCCGCCTGAGCGGCGAGGGCTTCGAGCGTCGCTTGCTCGACGGACATTTCGGCGGCTTGCGCATGCTTCGCGGCGGCTTCTTCGACGGCAGTCTGCGCGGCGGCCTTGTCTGCGATGGCGGTTGCGGCGGCTTCCTGGGCGGCGCTCGCGACTTCGCGCACCGTGTGGATGAGCTGATCGAAGCGGCTGTCGAGCGTATCGATCTGATCGTTCAGGTTCATGCGTGCATTCTCTACGTAAGACCCGCGATTTTACCCGCAGGCCTCACGCAGGTTCGAACGTCGCATGTAACAAAATGCTTGCGATGCGGCGCGCGACGATCGGCGAAGCATCGGCACGCGCGGCCGGGCCGGTTCGGTGCGGCCCGCGCGCGCGCCCGGCGTCTGGTTCTCAGCGCAGGTATCCCGCCTGCCGGAACCAGTCGAGCGCGTCGCGAATGCCTTCGCGGTACGGCCGCGCGCGATAGCCGAGCTCGCGCTCGGCCTTCGCCGACGTGAAATACATCTTGTTCTTCGACATCCTGAGCCCGTCGACCGTCACGAACGGCTCGTGCTTCGTCAGCTTCGCCACCGCCTCCGCGCCGAGCGCGATCGGATACAGCGGCCAGCGCGGCAGCGCGATCGTCGGCGGCTTGCGGCCCGTCAATTGCGCGATGTCCGCGAGCATCGTCTGCAGCGGCAGGTTCTCGCCGCCGAGGATGTAGCGCTCGCCGATCCGCCCGCGCTCGAGCGCGAGCAGGTGGCCAAGCGCGACGTCGTCGACGTGCACGAGGTTCAGCCCCGTGTCGACGAACGCCGGAATCTTGCCGAGCGCGGCTTCGACGATGATCCGGCCGGTCGGCGTCGGCTTCACGTCGCGCGGGCCGATCGGCGTCGACGGATTGACGATCACCGCGGGCAGCCTGTCGTCGGCGATCATCCGCTCGACCGCGCGCTCGGCGAGCACCTTGCTGCGCTTGTACACGCCGATCGCCTGCTCGGCCGTGAGCGGCGACGATTCGTCGGCCGAGGCGCCCGACGGCGTCACCTTCAGTGTCGCGACGCTGCTCGTGTAGACGATCCGCTCGACGCCCTCGGCGAGCGCCGCGCGCATCGTCGCGACCGCGCCTTCGAGATTCGCGCGCTCGATCTCGAGCGGATCGGGCGCCCACAGCCGGTAGTCGGCGGCGACGTGCAGCAGGTAGCGCACGCCGCGCAGCGCGGCGCGCATCGACGCCTCGTCGCGCATGTCGCCCGTCGCGATCTCGGCGTCGAGATCCGCGACGTTCGTGCGCGGGCTGGCCGGCCGCACGAGCACGCGCACCCGGTAGCCTTGCCGCCGCGCGGCGCGCGCGACGGCGGAGCCGACAAAACCGGATGCGCCGGTCACCAGAACGAGATCGCGTTGTGTGTCAGTCATGGTCCTCATGGCCGCGCGGCCGTGCGGCGCGGCGTGTTGTACGTCGTGCGAGATTGTACGTGGTCGCCCCGGATGCGCGGCGCGCGGTTTCGTCGAGCATCGTTCGCGCCGCGCGACTACAATGCCGGGCTTGGATCGACTGGACGACACGGGGGATGCGATGAGCGGCGACGATCTGGACGAGCGGATCGAAACCTATTACGTGCGGGTGCGCGGCGTGGTGCAGGGCGTGGGCTTCCGGCACGCGACCGTGCGCGAGGCGCATGCGCTGAAGCTGCGCGGCTGGGTCGCGAATCTCGACGACGGCTCGGTCGAGGCGATGCTGCAGGGCCCCGCGCCGCAGATCGACCGGATGCTCGCGTGGCTGCGTCACGGCCCGAGCGCCGCGCACGTGACCGAAGTGACGTTCGAGGAGCGCCAGACCGACAAGCGCTTCGAGCGCTTCCAGCAGCATTGAGCGCTGCGGCCGATTATCCGCAGGCGGGGCGCGGGATCGCGCTGTCGGTCGCGGCGTCGGCGCTGTTCGCACTGTTGTCCGCGTACGCGAAGCTGCTCGCGCCGCTGACGGGCCTCGACATCTTCGCATGGCGGATCGTGTGGACCGCGCCCGGCGCGATCGCGGTCGTCGTGCTGCGCGGCCGCTGGCCCGCGTTGCGCGAGCTGCTCGCGCACGCGCTCGCGAACCGGCGGTTCGCGCTGTCGCTCGCCGCGAGCGCGGGGCTGCTCGGCCTGCAGCTCTGGCTGTTCCTGTGGGCGCCGCTGCACGGCCGGATGCTCGAGGTGTCGCTCGGCTACTTTCTGCTGCCGCTGACGATGGTGCTCGTCGGGCGCTTCCATTACCACGAACGCTTGAGCGGGCTGCAATGGCTTGCGCTCGCGTGCGCGGCGGCGGGCGTCGCGCACGAGATCTGGGCGACGCGCGCGTTCGCGTGGCCGACGCTCGTCGTCGCGCTCGGCTATCCGCCTTACTTCGTGCTGCGACGCCGCGTGAACGCGGATTCGCTCGCGCTGTTCTCGGTCGAGATGCTCGTGCTGCTGCCCATTGCGGCCGCGACGCTCGCGACGGGCGGCACGAGCGTCGCCGGCCGGCCGCTGTTGTGGACGATGCTGCTGCCGGGCCTCGGCGCGATCAGCACGCTCGCGCTCGCGAGCCATCTGAAGGCGAGCCGCATGCTGCCGATGGCGCTCTTCGGGATTCTCGGCTACGTCGAGCCGGTGCTGCTCGTCGCGGTCGCCGTGCTCGTGCTCGGCGAGGCGCTGTCGTGGCAGCAGCTCGCGACGTATGCGCCGATCTGGGCGGCCGTCGCGCTGACCGCGTGGCACGGCTTCCTGATCGCGCGGAGGTAGGCGGGCGCGGTCGGTTGTCGACCGATTCTCCCCGCGTGAATTGCCTCCGGCCGCGACAAGCACGCCGCATGCCCGCGCATATCGGTGGCCCGCGACGCGCGCTGTAATCCGCCTAAAGATTTCGTTGCATTTTGTTACTTAGGGCATACCCTGAGCGGCGATTAGAATTTTTAAGACGATTTCCTTCGCTTCCTCTTTCGCCCACGGGCCCGCCCATGAACGGTCATGTCTTCACGTCGCAGGGGCGCTGCTCCTTCACGTCGGCGCATTGCCGCGCATTCCGCCGGCATTCGCGTTCCGTCGCGGCCAAACGGTTCGCGATCCTGATTTCCCTGTTTCCCGTCGGGCGCCCGGCGTTCGCCGCACGCATCGGCCCGGCTGCGCGATGAGCGGTTCCGCGATGTCATCGCCCGCGCCGGCCGGCCGCTCGATCGAGGTCGATTTCTTTCGTGGCCTGGTGTTGCTGACGATCGTCGTCGATCACATCGGCGCGAGCGTGCTGTCGCGCGTGACGCTGCACGCGTTCGCGCTGTGCGACGCGGCCGAGGTGTTCGTGTTCCTCGGCGGCTTCGCGACCGCGAGCGCGTTTCTCGCCGTCAGCGCGCGTCACGGCGCGGGCGCGGCGCGGCGGCGCTTCGTGCGCCGCGCGGCGCAGATCTACCGCGCGTTTCTCGCGACGTCGACGCTGATGCTTGTCGTGTCGGCCGTGCTCGATCACTACGGCATCGACGCGCCGAACATGGCGCTCGACGACATCAGCGTGCTGCTCGCGTCGCCGCTCACCGGGCTCGTCGAACTGCTGACGTTCAAGCGGCAGCCGTATCTCGCGGCGGTGCTGCCGATGTACGTGCTGTTCGCGCTCGCGACGCCCGCGATCGTGCCGCTCGCGCGCGCCAGGCCGTGGTGGCTGCTGTTCGGCAGCGTGCTGCTGTGGAGCTGCGCGCCGTGGCTCGCGGCGCAACTCATCGACACCGATTCGTTTCGCTGGAGCTTCAATCCGTTTGCGTGGCAACTGATGTTCGTGCTCGGTGCGCTCATGCGCTGCTGGCCGCTGCACCGCGACGTCGCGACACGGCCGGGCGGCGCGGCGATCACCGCCGTCGCGCTAGCGATCGTGCTCGCATGCGCGTACTACAAGCTGTTCTCCGGGCTGCCGCTGCCGGAGGGCGAGCTCAAGCGCCATCTCGCATGGCCGCGCGTGATGAATTTCGTCGCGTTCGCATGGCTGATGGCCGAACTTGTTCGGTACGGCTGGATTGCGAGGATCGCGCGAGCGGCGCAGCCCGTCGTCGCGGTCGGGCAGCGCGGGATGCTGTGCTTTGTCGTCGGCGCGGCGATCTCGCTGACGCTCGATTCGGTGCTGCACGGCATGCACGGCAGCGCGCGCATGCCGCAGCTCGGCGTCGGCCTTGCCGCGGACGCCTGCGCGCTCGCGCTGATGCTGACCGTCGCGCGCTCCGGTCTGCTGTTCCAGCGCTGGCGCAGGAGCGTCGCCGCGTGAAGCGGGCGAACGTGACGCGCCAGAGGGCCGCTCCGCGCGCGTTCGTCGCCCGCCTCGCGCGCGTCGCTCATCCTGCGGCGAAGAGCGGCGGCAGCGTCGCGACGTCCTGCAGTTCGTCGAGCCGCCACAGCCGGTCGAGCGCCGTGCGCATCCGCTGTGCGCTCAGGCGCGCGCCGCCGTTCTTCACGAATTTCGCTTCGAAATCCTCACGACGCATCGGCCGTGTCGGCGAGCCTGGCAGATCGTCGATCTGCTGCGCATAGACCGCGCCGTCGCGGCAATGCGCGGTCACGCGATTCGCCGCGCGCGCCGGGTAGCCTGCCGTCAGCGCCGGATCTTCCTCGACGCGGATCTTCGCGATCAGCGCGCGCAGCGCCGGATCGCGCAGCGCGGCGTCCGAGAAGCTCGTGGTCCGGATATCGCCGTCGAGCATCGCGCGCGCGACGACGTACGGCAGACTGTGGTCGGCGGTTTCGCGCGTCGACGGCTTCCATTTCTCCGGCTCGCTGCCGGCCGTCACGTAGCCGACGCGTGTCGTGTGCACGTCGATGCGGCGAATCCGGCTCAGGTCGCCCGCTTGCGACGCGACGTCGATCGCGGCCGGAATCGCGGTCTGCGTAAAGCCTTGCGCCGGGTAGTACTTGACGAAGCAGCGCGCGATCCTGAACGGTTCGCCGCGTCCGCCGAAACGGCTCGTGTCGAGCTCGAACGGCCCCGACACCTGCCGGAAGAAACCCGCCTCGCCCTCGAAGATCGGCGACGGCCCGGTGAGCCCCGCGCGCGCGAGCAGCGTCGAGAACACCGCGTTGCGCGCGGCGTCCGCGTCGGCAAGCGCTTTCCAGTTCGACAGTTCCTGCACGCGCGTCTGGTTCAGCGCGAGATGGCTGTTGAGCGACAGGTTCACGGCCTGCGTGAGCGAGTCGACCGGCATGCGCATCAGCTTGCCCGCCGCGAGCGCGGCGGCGGGCAGCGAGTAGCACGTGTGGTCCCAGCCGCGCGGGCTGATCGCGGCCGCGTCCATCAGCCGGCACGCGATCTCGTACGCGAGCGCGATCGACAGGATCAGGTCGCGGCCGCTCGCGTGCTGCGCCTCGGCCACCGCGACGCACGCGGCGATGTTGTCGCTCGGATGGCCGATTTCGCGGCCCGCGTATGCGTCGTTGAAGTCGAAATAGCGCAGCGCGGTGCCCGTCGCGAACGTCGCGAGATCGGGGCTCGTTCGCTCGGCAGTCCCGATGATCGTCGACGGTCCGCCGCCGATGCTGCGCGCCGCGTCGCGCGCGATGCGCACGGGCGGCTCGTCGAGCGCGGCGAGCGTGCAGCCGAGCGCGTCGATCAGATGCGACTTGACGGTGTCGATCGTCGCCGAGTCGAGATCCTCATAGCGCAATCCCGCCGCGTATTCGGCGAGCTGCCGCGCGAGCGTGGGCGCCGGCGCTGCGTTCGGTTGTGCGCGCGCGCGAAGCGGTGCGAGCGTCGCGGCAAGCGGCAGGCCGGCTGCGGCGGCGAGGAAATGGCGTCGATTCATGGTGGCGTGGCTCCTGTGGTGAAGGGATCGAGGCGCGCGGCTCAGAACAGCTTGCGCACGCCGACGGCGACGCCCGCGCTGCCGGAGCGGCCGCCGGCAAGCGAGTAGTGGAGGAAGCCGTAGTTGTAATCGTCGAAGTCGAGCGCCGCGTGGCGCGCGTAGCCGGCCGCCGCGTACAGCGTCGTCGTTTTCGATGCGAAGTAGTTGAGCTGCAGCGTCGCCTGTTGCGGCGTGCCCGATGCATGCTGCGCCGTCGGCGT
This sequence comes from Burkholderia sp. MSMB1588, assembly GCF_001546925.1. Lineage (NCBI taxonomy): Bacteria > Pseudomonadati > Pseudomonadota > Betaproteobacteria > Burkholderiales > Burkholderiaceae > Burkholderia > Burkholderia sp. MSMB1588. The sequence continues at coordinate 978,991 of NZ_CM003770.1, forward strand.
GCGCGCCGGGTTTTGCGCGCGCACGCGCTCCGCGTACAGCGCGCCGATCAGTTGAACGACCGGCGTGATCGCCTGACGCACGCCGATCCACCAGAACGTGTAGCGCGTGACGACCGCCGGCGTCGCGACGCCGCCTTGCCCATGCGCGACGCCCGCGATCAGTTGCGTCGCCTCGAAGGTCAGCATCGCGGCGGCCGCGTAGCGGCGGAAATGCGCGAAGCTGCCGGCTTGCGGCGTGTGCACGTCGTCGTACGCGAACGCGAACGACAGCGCGCCGCCCGTGTAATCGAAGCCCGCGCCGTGCGCGGCGCTCGCCTGGAATGCGCCCGGCTCGTTGCTGAACGCGTAGTGCGCCTCGAACGTCATCGGGCCGACCGTCGCGAGATATTTGACGACGTTGTTCTCGCGGAAGTTGATGCCGATGATCGCACCATCCGGTTCGTACAGCGTCGAATACGCGCCCGTCGGCGAGTAGTGCTCCATGATGTCGAACAGCGTCGTGTACTGGCGGCCGAAGCGCAGCGTGCCCCAGCGCGGATGCTCGAGTGCGACCCACGCGGAACGGTCGAAGCCGCCCGCGCCCGTGCCGGTGCCGTTGTTCAGGTTGATGCCGCTCTCGAGCCGGAACGCGGCGCGCCAGCCGCCGCCGAGCGCCTCGGCGCCCTTGATGCCCCAGCGCGAGCCACTCTTGCCGCCCGAGCCCATCCGCGCGAGCGCGGCGGGCTCGCCTTTCGCACTCGCCTGGTTCGTCGCGTACTCGATGTACGCGTCGGCGACGCCGTAAAGCGTCACGCTCGTTTGCGCGCATGCGCCGGCCGAGACGAGGCCCAGTCCGCACAGCGCGGACAGTCGTTTATCCATCGTTGTCTCCACCTATGTTTCCGCTTTTTCTTTCTTTGGGATCGTTCTTCGTCGTGCTTGCTGCTGTCGCTGCTACTTCGGCTTGCGACCGGTGCCTTCGCCGTGGTCATGGCCGCCGCAGCCGCCTGCATCGTCGCGGTCGAGGCGGCGATTGCCGGTGGCCGGCAGGTCGGCATCGAACACGGTCTGTCGTGCGCGCGGCGATGCGACGCCGCCCGGTCATCGCTCCGGACCGGGCGTGTGCGTTGGCCGCGGGCGCGTATCGGATGGCGGCGCGCGTCACGCTGCCGCGCTTCGTCGCGGGCGGCGCGCGATCGCGTCGGCGCGCGCGAGCACGTTGCGCGCGTGCGCGACGCCCGGCGCGTCGACCATCCGGTTGCCGACGCGCAGCGCGCCGCGGCCGTTCGCGCGCGCGTCGTCGTAAGCGGCGACGACCTCGCGCGCGGCGCGGACCGCGGCGTCGGACGGGCGAAACGCGCGATTGAGCACGTCGACTTGCGCAGGATGGATGCAGGTCGCGCCGGCGTAGCCGAGGTCCGCCGATTCGCGCGCGAGCCGCTCGAACATGTCGAGGTCGCGAATTTCGTCGAGCCCGCCAACGAGCCCGAGCGGCTGAATGCCCGCCGCGCGCGCGGCGATCACGAGCAGTTGCTTCGGCACGCGCAGCACGTCCGCGCGCGCCTCGGCGCCGCAGTGCAGCGCGAAATCGCCGCCGCCGAGCATCATCGCGGCGATGCGCGGCGACGCGCGCGCGATCCGCTCCATCGCCTGGAATGCGCCGGGGGTTTCGATGATCGCGACGATCCGCGTGTGGCCCGCGGCGATGCCGTGCTCGGCTTCGAGCGTGTCGAGCAGTTCGTCGATCGCCTCGACATGCGACGCGCCGCGCACCTTCGGCAGCACGACGCCGTGCACGCCCGCCGCCAGCGCCGCGCGCAGGTCCGCGACGAGCGGTTCGAGCGGTCCGTTCACGCGCACGAGCACCTCGCGCCCGGCGGCGGCGAGGCCGCCCACCGTATCGGCGAGACCGTCGCGCGCGGGCGTCTTCCATTCGGGCGGCACGCTGTCTTCGAGATCGAGGATCAATGCGTCGGCGTCGCAGTCGGCCGCCTTCGCGACGAAGCGCGGCACGTGCGCGGGAACGTAGAGCAGCGAGCGCCAGACCGGCTCGTTCGATGTTTTCATGTCTGTTCTAAAAAATGAAAGTCACTTTCATTTTTGTCGATTGTGGCGTAACGTCAAGTCTGTCGTTAACCCTGATAATCATGAGTATCGGGTAAACATCGACGTGTTTCTGAAACCTGATCCGTTGTTTTTCAGACGTTCGTTTGTATAATGAAAGTGACTTTCAAAAATTTGATTGCGGCCGACCCGCTGACCGGAAAGGCCGTGACGACGAGGCAGACATGACGAATCAGACGGATGGCGGCGTGGCCGCGGTCAATCGGGCGCTCGCGGCGCTCGTCGCGTTCGGCGAAGCGCCGGGCGGCCTGACGCTCGCTCAGGTCAGCGAAGCGTCGGGCGTCAACATGAGCACGCTGCTGCGGATGTTCGAGTCGCTCGAACGGTTTCGCTTCATCAAGCGGCTCAACGACGGCCGCTACGTGCTCGGGCCCGCGGTGTTCCAGCTCGGGATGATGTATCGCGAGTCGTTCCAGTTGCGCGAGCACGTCGTGCCCGTGCTCGACGCGCTAGGCGCGGAGACGGGCGAAACGACCGCGTTCTACGTGCGCGAGGGCGACCAGCGCGTGTGCCTGTTCCGCATCCATCCGCGGCGCGCGGTGCGGACCTATCTGCGCGAGGGCGATCGCTATCCGCTCGACGTGGGCGCGGCGGGGCGCGTGCTGCTCGCGTTTTCCGGCGCGCGCGGCGGCGGCTTCGACAAGACGGCCGCGCAGGGCTATGCGGTGTCGCTCGGCGAGCGCGATCCGGACAGCGCGGCGATCGCGTGCCCGGTGTTCGGCGTCGGTCGCTCGCTGATCGGCGCGCTGTCGCTCGGCGTGCCGCGCTTTCGCTTCAACAAGAAGGTGCAGGCCGATTATCTGCCGCGCGTGCAGGCCGCCGCGAACGCGCTCACGCATGTGCTCGGCGGCGATCTGCCATCGGCGGCGGGCGTCGCGCAGGTCGTCGATCTGTTCGGCGCGGCGCACGAATGACATGAGAACGGCGGCGGCCGGCATGCGGCCGGGCGTCGGCCGGTGACGGACCGGATTCGAATCGGGGGCAACGATGGATGTTCGACAAACGCAGGCCGAGGAACGCGCGTCGCCGCGCCGCCGCGCGGACACGGGGCCGATTCACGCGAAGCGCTTCGACGCCGACGCGCGCGGCCCGCTTGCGGGCGTGCGCGTCGTCGATCTGTCGAGGCTGATGGCGGGCAACATGCTGAGCCTGCAGCTCGCGGATTTCGGCGCCGACGTCGTGAAGGTGGAGAACGAGCGCGGCGACACGCTGCGCGCGGTCGGCGCGGGCGGCGTCAGCACGAACTGGAAAGTGTACGGGCGCAACAAGCGCAGCGTGTGCGTCGATCTGCGCTCGGCCGATGGCATCGACATCGTGAAGCGGCTCGTGCGCGATGCCGACGTGTTCGTCGAGAGCTTCAAGCCGGGCGTTCTCGAGCAGATGGGGCTCGGGCCGGACGTGCTGCTGGCGCTGCGTCCGTCGCTCGTGATCGCGCGCATTTCCGGCTGGGGGCAGACGGGCCCGTACCGGCACAAGCCGGGCTTCGGCACGTTGGCCGAAGGATACGCGGGCTTCGCGTCGATCAACGGCTTCGCGGATCGCGAGCCGGTGCTGCCGCCGATGTTCCTCGGCGACATGACGGCCGGGCTGTCTGGCGCGATCGCGGTGCTGGTCGCGCTGCACGCGTGCCGCGACGGCGCGCGGGGGCAGGTGATCGACGTGTCGCTGTTCGAGCCGCTGTTCTCGATTCTCGGGCCGGCCGCCGCGAACTACGTGCTGACGGGGCGCGTGAAGGAGCGCACCGGCAGCCGCTCGTCGAACACCGCGCCGCGCAACGCGTACCGCACGCGCGACGACAAGTGGCTGTGCCTGTCGAGCTCGACGCAAGGCATGGCGGAGCGGCTGTTTCGCGCGATCGGCCGCGCGGACCTGATCGATGATCCGCGCTACGCGACGAACGTGCAGCGCGTGCAGCACGCGGGCGAGCTCGACGCGATCGTCGGCGCGTTCGTCGCAGCGCGCGATCTCGCCGACAACCTCGCGTTTTTCGAGAAGGCCGGCGTGACGGTCGGGCCGATCCTCGACATCGCGCAGATCGTTCAGGATCGCTACGTGATCGAGCGCGAGGCAATCGTCGAGTTGCCCGACGACGACGTCGGCAGCTTGCCGATGCACGGTGTCGTGCCGCGCCTGTCCGGCACGCCGGGCGGTTTCAGGCGGGCCGCGCCGAAGCTCGGCGAGCACAACCGCGAGATTCTGTTGCCGTTGCTCGGCGCGCACGAGTACGCGCGGCTGGCCCGGAACGGCGTGATTCGGCCGGAATGAGGCCGCTTGCCGCGCATCGTGCCGCGTACGCGGCGCGATGCGGCACGATCAAGGAGACGCATCGATGGAACGAAGATGGAAACGGCGCCCGGCTGGGTCGAACTGGGGTGAATTTGGAGATGAGGACCAGAAGGGTCGGCTGAACTGGCTGACGGAGGGGAAGGTGCTGGAGGGGCTGTTGGAGGTGAAGGTGGGGAAGGTGTTTTCGCTGAGCCTGCCGCTGGACGTGCCGCGGGGTGGAGGGCTGAACGCGCGGCGGCAGCCGCCGCGGGTGATGGCGGCGCAACTGGGGGGGCGTCCGTACTTTGGGTATAGGGCGGACGAATCGGCGCGCAACGCGACGGACGTGGTGTGCGACGACGCGTTCTGCGTGCACTCGCAGTACTCGACGCAGTGGGATGCGCTGTCGCACGTGGGCGGGGTGTTCGACGCGGACGATGATGGGCATGCGGAGGTGGTGTTCTACAACGGCTACCGGTTGGGGGAGCACGTGGTGGTGCCGAAGGAAGGGGACAGCGAGGGCGGCGCGCATGCGCTGGGGATCGAGGTGATGGCGCAGACGGGGGTACAGGGACGTGGAGTGCTGATCGATCTGCGGCACCACTACGGAGACGGGCGGCGCAAGGTGGGCTACGACGCGCTGATGCGGGTGCTGGAGGCGGACCGTGTGGAGGTGGAGCGCGGGGACATGGTGTGCGTGCACACGGGGTTCGCGGAGAGGTTGCTGGGGGAGGAGGCGGGAGCGTTGACGGGGTGTTGCGTGCTGGACGGGGAGGACGGGCGGCTGCTGAAGTGGGTGGACGAGAGCGGGCTGTCGGTGCTGGCGGCGGACAATCACGCGGTGGAAGAGCGGCCCGGGGTGTTGAAGTCGCGGGAGAGCCCCGGCGCGCTGATGCCGTTGCATGAGCTGTGCCTGTTCAAGCTGGGGATTCACCTGGGCGAGTTGTGGAGGCTGACGCCGCTGGCGGAGTGGTTGCGTATGGCAGGGCGCAGCCGGTTTCTGCTGACGGCGCCGCCGCTGCACATTCGCGGGCTGGTCGGCTCTCCTGTCAATCCGGTCGCGACCGTCTGAATTCGCGGCATCGGCCTGAATCGTCAGTATTCCCATTCGATTTCGAATAACCCGGCGCGCTCGGCGACGCCGGATCATGGAGGAGACGCCATGTCGGACGTTCAAGCTGCGTCGCTCGCGGCGCGCATCGATCGCCTGCCCGCAACCGCGACGATCTGGAAGCTCGTCTGGGTGCTGAGCATCGGCGGCTTCTTCGAGGTGTACGACCTGTTCCAGATGACTTACCTGCCCGCCGGCATGATACGGGACGGCATTTTTCATGCGGGCGCGCGCGGCGCGTTCGGCATATCGGATCAGGGCGCGCTCGGCGCGGTGACGTTCGCCGGCCTGTTCGTCGGCGAGATGTTCGTGTCGCGGCTCGCCGACCGCTTCGGCCGCCGCGCGCTCTTCACGGGCTCGCTGCTGCTCTACACGGCCGCGAGCGTCGCGATGTGCGTGCAGTCGACCGCGCTCGGCGTGCTCGTATGCCGCTTCGTCGCGAGTTGCGGGGTCGGCGCGGAGCTGATCACGATCGGCGCGTTCCTGTCGGAGCTCGTGCCGAAAGCCGTGCGCGGCCGCGCGTTCGCCGTGTGCTTCGCGATCGGCTATCTCGCGATGCCGGTGCTCGCGTTCGTGTCGTGGCTATGGGTGCCGCACGCGCCGCTCGGCATCTCCGGCTGGCGCTGGGTCGTGCTGCTCGGCGGCAGCGGCGCGGCCGTCGTCTGGTGGCTGCAGTCGCGCTTGCCCGAGTCGCCGCGCTGGCTCGCGGAGCGCGGCCGCGCCGCGCAGGCCGATGCGATCCTGAGCCGGCTCGAAGCGTCCGTCGAGCGCGAGGCCGGCCGGCCGCTGTCGCCCGTCGACGTGCCGCGCCACGCGATTGCATCGTCGCGCCGCGCATCGATGTGGGACGCCGACAATCGCGGCCGCACGGCGATGCTGATCGTGTTCAACGCATTCCTGAGCATCGGCTTCTTCGGCTTCAGCCAATGGCTGCCGACGCTGCTCGCCGCGCAGGGCGCGTCGGTGACGAAGAGCCTCTGGTATGCGTTCGTGATCGCATTCGCGTATCCGGTCTCGCCGTTCGCCGCCGCCGTGCTTGCGGACCGGATCGAGCGCAAATGGCTGATCGTCGCGAGCGCGTTCGGCGTCGCGCTGTTCGGCACGGGTTTTGCGATGTCCGCGCATCCCGCCGCGGTAATCGCGTTCGGCGTGCTCGTCACGCTGTGCAACACGGTGCTTGCGAGCAATGCGACCGCATACCAGTCCGAGGTGTTCCCGACCGGGATCCGCAGCCGCGCGCTCGGCTTCGTCCATTCGATCGGGCGGCTCACCGGCATCGCGAGCAGCTTTCTCGTCGCGCTGCTGATCGAGCATGCCGGCGTGTCGTCGGTGTTCGTGCTGATCGGCGCGAGCATGGCGATCGTGATGCTGTCGATCGGCGCGTTCGGGCCGCGGACGAACAACCGCTCGCTCGAGGACATCGTCGGCCACGCGGACGGGCGCGCCGCGAGCGGCGAGCGCCGCGCGGCGTCGGGCGATGCGCGGCAGACGATCGGTTGATGCGCTGGCCCGGCTGGCGAATGGCTCCGTCGCACCTCGATGTGCAACACATCGGTGTGCGACACGGCACAACACAACACGGCACGGCGACGACGCCTCGCGAAGCGGGGCCGCGGTCCGTTCGTTGCGCGGCATCGCACCGGTTTCCTTCGGTGGGTTCGTCGATCGTCATGCACGAAAACGATGCATGAGCAGTGCGCGCAAACGCGAGACACAGCGATCGATAGATGAAGCGTTCGCGTAATGCCTGCGCACGCCTGTTTCGTTTTTGGCATGCGTTTCGGGATCGGAACGCCCCCTCATCACGCGCGTCCATGCCGCGCGTTCGTTGCCTGCATGCACTGCTGCAGCGCGCCAGCGCAGCCCGGAAAGCCTGTTCCGGAAACGCACTAAACCGCGCGCGGCGCTGGTCCGGCGCGGGGCGCGCATTCCCCGCATGAATGTGTGCATCGCAACAATCCATTTCAAATGGTGCGTGCGAATCGCTATCGTGAACGCCACGTTCAACTCCGATTGCGTCCGAAGCGGCGCCACGCGAAGCCACCATGAAGCTGGACCGAAGCGATACCCTGACCGATGCGCACGGCGGCGCGCCTGGCAAGAGCGGACTCTCGCTGCCGCGCACGCTCGTGCTGCCGATTGTGCTCGGCACGCTGCTCAACGCGCTGAATTCGTCGATGATCGCGGTCGCGCTCGTCGACATCCGGCGCGCGTTTTCCGGCGGCGGCGATGTCGACGTCATGTGGCTCGTGTCAGGGCTCTATCTCGCGACCGCGGTCGGGCAGCCGATGATGGGCCGGCTTGCGGACAGCTTCGGCGCGAAGCGGATCTTCCTCGCCGGGCTCGCGATCGTGCTGGCCGCCGCCGCGCTGGCGCCGTGGGCGCCGTCGCTTGGCTGGCTCGTCGCGGCGCGCGTGATGCTCGGGATCGGCACGTCGGCCGCGTACCCGGCTGGCATCGCGATGATCCGCGCGTGGTCGCAGCGCCATGCGCAGGGCGCGACGCCGACGAGCAGCCTCGGCGCGATCTCGATCGCCGCGCAGGTGGCCGTCGCATTCGGCCCGCCGCTCGGCGGCCTGCTCGTGCAGTACGCCGGCTGGCGCGGCGTGTTCTGGGTCAACGTGCCGCTCGTCGTCGTCGCGTTCGTGCTCGGCATGACGTGGCTGCCGGCCGACGCTCCGCGCGCGGGGCAACGCCGTGCGACGCTGCGCGAGCAGGACTGGCTCGGCGCCGCGCTGTTCGTTGCGATGCTCGCGAGCCTGCTGTCGTTCCTGCAAACCGCGTTCGATGCGCCCGACTGGCTGCTGCTCGGCGCATGCATTGCGTTCGGCGCGCTGCTCGTCGGCCACGAGCGCCGCGTCGCCGAGCCGCTCGTCGACGTCCGGATGCTCGCCGGCAATCGCCCGCTCGTCGCGACGTATCTGCGCTGCATCGGCACGTACATGGTGTTTTACGCGATCTTCTATTCGCTGCCGATGTGGCTGCAGGACGTCAAGGGCCTTGCCGCGCGCGACGCCGGCCTCGTGATGCTGCCGATCTCGGCGTTCGGCACGATCACGACGCTCGTCGCGACGAGGCTCACGCATCGCCGCGGATCGCGCCCGGTGCTGGTGTTCGGCTCCGCGATGCTGTGCGTCGGCTGCGGCGTGATGGCGCTGATGTCGGCCGACATGCCGGTATGGGTGATCGTCCCGCTGTCGATCGTGTTCGGGATTCCGAACGGATTCAACAATCTCGGCAACCAGGCGACGCTCTACCGGAGCGCGCCGGGCGAGCGGATCGGTGCGGCGGCGGGACTCTACCGGACCGCGCAGTACGTCGGCGGCGGCTTGTCGTTCGCGCTCGTGGGCATCGCGTTCGGCCGTGCGGCGAGCGATCGCGGGCTGCACGCGCTCGCGCTCGCGCTGCTCGCCGTCAGCGCGCTGCTGCTGTTCAACGCGGCGTCGAGCCCGCACATCGACGCGGCCTCTCAACCCATTCCCCAACAGAAGTGAGACCGATTGACATGTCCATTCCTACGCTCAATCCGACCGTTGCCCTCGTGGCGATCGACCTGCAGAACGGCATCGTTTCGCTGCCCGTGGTGCCCCAATCGGGCGGCGACGTGGTTGCGAAGACGGCCGAGCTTGCGAGCGCGTTCCGCGCGCGCAAGCTGCCGGTGATCTTCGTGCACACGAGCTATCAGCCGGACGGCGCCGTCGCGCTGAAGGTGAAGACCGGCGTGCCGCCTTCGCCGCCGAACCTCGATCCCGAATGGAGTGCGTTCGCGCCGGCGCTCGGCGTGCAGCCGCTCGACGTCGTCGTCACGAAGCATCAGTGGGGCGCGTTCACGGGCACCGATCTCGACGTGCAGCTACGCCGCCGCGGGATCACCGACATCGTGCTGACCGGCATCGCGACGAACATCGGCGTCGAGTCGACCGCACGCCAGGCTTACGAAAACAACTACAACGTCGTCATCGTCAGCGACGCGGTCAGCACCTGGTCGACCGACGCGCAGACCTTCGCACTCACGCAGATCTTCCCGAAGCTCGGGCAAGTCGCGACGGCGTCCGACGTCGAGGCGGCACTGGAGACGCAGCAGGCGCGCTGAAGCGGCCAGCCCGCGCAACGCGCATTCCCCAACGTTTGCCATCCATCGAGGACTAGTGATGATCACGACTGAAGCATGGGTGCTGTATGCCGGCCCCGAACAGACGAAGAAGCACGCGCCGGTGCCCGGCGAGCTGCGCCGGGAGACGTTCCAGTTCGCCGGTCTTGAGGATGACGAAGCGCTCGTCGAGCCGCTGTACGGCTCGTGGGAGGCGAATCTCGACCACGCGCTGTCGCGCAATCCGGTCGACATCTGCCGCCAGCGCGGCGAAGAGAAGATCGTGCTCGGCAACGGCGCGCTCGTGCGCGTCGTCGATCGCGGTCGCGGCGCGAAGCGCCCGGAGATCGGCGAGATCTGCATGGTGATGCCGTTCGGCAAGCGCGATCAAAACGGCTTCGCGGAGCTCGTCTACGCATACGACGCGCCGGGGACGATCGGCGTGATGGCGCGCCGCACGAAGATCCGCGCGGACAATCTCGTGCCCGTGCCGAAGGACAGCCGCCATTCGCTGCTGCAATGGGCGACCTACGGCCGCTACTTCACCGCGTGGGACAACTGGAAGGTCGCGTCGAAGTGCTGGCGCGCGCAACTGCCGGACGTCGATCCCGCCGACTATCTGGTGTTCGGCTGGGGCGGCGGCACGACGCTCGCGGAGCTGCAACTGGCGAAGCGCGAGGGCTTTCGCGTCGCGATGACGGCGAGCGGCGACAAGCGCCTTGCCGACATCGAGAAGCTCGGCATCACGCCTGTCGACCGGCGCGGTTTCCCGCATCTCGCGTACGACGAGGAGCGCTACCGCGGCGATCCGGACTATCAGGCGAACTACCGCGCGTCGGAGAGCGCGTTCGCCGAGATCATCGGCGAGCTGAGCGGCGGACGCGGCGTCGCGATCTTCCTCGACAATCTGGGCGGCGCGCTCTATCGCGCGACGATGCGCGTGATCGGCCGCACCGGGATCGTCGCGACGGTCGGCTGGAAGACCGGCATGCGGCTCTGGAACCTGCGCGCGACCGAGTGCATCAATCGCCGGCTGCACATTCACACGCACGCGTGGCGATACGACGACAGCGAGGCGATTCGCGACTTCCAGGAATCGACGGACTGGGTCGGGCCGGAGCCGACCGAGATCTACGATTTCGACGACGTGCCGGCGCTCGCCTCCGACTACGTCAACGGGAAGATCAAGACGTATTTCCCGCTGTATCGGGTCAATCCCGTCTGACGGGACGGCGCCGTCCGGGGCGAAGCGCGCCGGCCGACGATTAGTCATCCAAATGAACGGGCCGGATCGTGCGACGCGCTCCGGCCGACGAGCCGATTGGAGAACACGATGACGAACGTGGACATCGATGAGCGGCAAGCCGAGACGCGAACGCGCGCGCACGATGCGCCGCCGCTCGACGGCATCCGCGTGATCGACGCGGCGACGCTGTTCGCCGGCCCGCTCGCGGCGACGATGCTCGCCGATTACGGCGCCGACGTGATCAAGGTCGAGCATCCGGCGGGCGACCCCGCCCGCAAGTACGGCGCGCGGCGCGACGACGTGCCGCTCTGGTGGAAGGTGATCGCGCGCAACAAGCGCTCGGTGACGCTCAATCTCGGCCATGCCGACGGTCAGCGGCTGTTCCGCGAGCTCGCGGCGACGGCGGACGTCATCATCGAGAACTTCCGGCCCGGCACGCTCGAGCGCTGGGGGCTCGGCTACGACGTGCTGTCGGCGGTCAATCCGCGCCTCGTGCTCGTGCGCGTGACGGGCTTCGGGCAGTTCGGCCCGTATGCGAGCCGGCCGGGCTTCGGCACGCTCGCCGAGGCGATGAGCGGGCTCGCGTCGGTCACGGGCGAGGCGGGCGGCGCGCCGCTGTTGCCGTCGTTTCCGCTCGCCGACACGATCGCGGGCCTGAACGCCGCGTTCGCGACGCTCACGGCGCTCAAGGCGCGCGAGCGCACCGGGCGCGGCCAGGTCGTCGATCTCGCGATCATCGAGACGATGCTCGCCGCGCTCGGCGCGCAGATCGCGAGCTACGACCAGACGGGCGTCGTGCCGCCGCGCACCGGCAACCGCTCGTCGAACAATTCGCCGCGCGGCGTGTACCGGAGTTCGGACGGCAAGTGGGTTGCGCTGTCGACGTCCGCGCAGAGCATCGCGGAACGCGTGATGCGGCTCGTCGGACGCGCGGATCTCGTCGACGAGCCGTGGTTCGCGACGGGCGCGGGGCGCGCGCGCCACGCGGACGAGCTCGATGCGGCGGTGGGCGGCTGGATCGCGCAACGCACGCGCGATGAGGCGATCGCGGAGTTCGAGCGCGCCGAGGCCGCGATCGCGCCGATCTACGACGTGACCGACGTGCTGCGCGATCCGCAGTACGCGGCGCTCGGCTCGATCGTGACGGTGCGCGACGAGGAGCTCGGTGCGTTCCGCACGCACAACGTGCCGTTCAGGCTGTCCGACACGCCGGGCGCGATCCGCTGGGGCGGGCCGCGGCGCGGCGCGCACAACGACGAAGTGTTCGGCGCGCTCGGCATCGATGCCGGCGAACTCGCCGATTTGACCCAACGAGGTGCACTATGACGAGAAGCGCGAATCACCGCAGTTACCTGTACGTGCCGGCGCACAAGGCGGCTGTCGTCGACAAGGCCTATGCGAGCGACGCCGATGCGATCGTCCTCGACCTCGAGGACGCGGTGCCGGCCACCCACAAGGCCGCCGCGCGCGAGGCCGCGGCGAAGATTCTCGCGGCGGGGCCGGCGAAGCCGACCTACGTGCGGGTCAATCCGTATTCGAGCCCGTGGTGCCGCGACGACGTCGCGGCGATCGCGCTGCCCGCGCTGTCCGCGCTGCGCCTGCCGAAGTGCGACGAGCCGCGGGAGATCCGCGAAGTGGCCGCGTGGCTCGACGCACTCGGCAGCGCGGCCGGCATCCAGATCCTGATCGAATCCGCGTACGGCGTCGAAACCGCATATCAGCTCGCGACCGCTTCGCCGCGGCTCGAGCGGATCGGGCTCGGCGAGAGCGATCTGCGCGCGGATCTGCAGATCGGAGTCGACAACTTCACGCTCGAAGTGTGCCGCGCGCGTTGCGTCGTCGCGGCGCGTGCGGCGGGGCTCGCCGGGCCGATTCAGACCGTCTATCACACGCTGACCGATCTCGACGGGCTGCGCGAATCGACGCTGCGCGCGAAGTCGATGGGCTTTGTCGGCCGCTTCGCGATCCATCCGTCGCAGGTGCCGGTGATCAACGAGGTGTTCACGCCGTCCGCCGACGAGATCGAGGCGGCCGAGCGGATTCTCGACGCGGTCGACGCGGCCGCCGGCGCGTCGTCCGCGTCGTCGGTGTTCGTGCTGCCCGACGGGCGCGTCGTCGCGCCGCCGCTGATCGCGAATGCGCGCGTCACGCTCGCGCTCGCGGGCAACCTGCGTTCGAACGGAGCCCTGTCATGAACGAAGCCGATCTGACCATCACACGGGTGGCTGCGCGCCGCGCCGCGCCCGTCGCCACGCCGCCCGCCGACGGCATCGTCGGCGCGCTCGGCCGCTTCGCGGCCGCGGTTCGCATCGACGGGCTCGACCGGCAACTGCGCGAAGAGGCCGCCGCGCGCGTGCTCGACCTGCTCGGCAACAGCCTGATCGCGCATCGCGAGTCCGTCGCGCAGGCGGTGCTGCGCGTCGCGCGCGGCTGGGCGGCACGCGGCCCGGCGGGCGTCGTCGGCGCGCGGGACAGGCTGCCTGCGGCGGGCGCCGCGCTCGTCAACGGCACGCTCGCGCACGCGATGGACTTCGACGATTCGCACATGCTGTCGGTGCTGCATCCGAGCGCGTCGGTGATTCCCGCGGCGCTCGCCGTCGCCGAGGCGACGAACGCTTCGGGCGCGGCGCTTCTCGACGCGATCACGGTCGGCACCGAGATCTGCATCCGGCTCGGCGTCGCCGCGTACAACGAGCGGCTCGGCAATTCGGTGTTCTTCGATCGCGGCCAGCACGCGACCTCGATCTGCGGCACGCTCGGCGCCGCGGCGGCCGCGGCGATGCTGTACGGGCTCGATGCGGCGGGGATCGCGTCGGCGCTCGGCATCGCCGCGAGCATGGGCGCCGGCCTGCTCGAAGCGAACCGCACGGGCGGCTCGGTCAAGCGCGTTCACTGCGGCTGGGCCGCGCACGCGGGCGTGAGCGCGGCGGAATTCGCGGCGGCGGGCGTCACCGCGCCGCCGACCGCGCTCGAAGGCCGGTTCGGCTTCTTCCATGCGTGGTGCGGCGATCTCGCCGAGCCGAACGAAGTGTTGAGCCATCTCGGCGACGAATGGGAGACGAGCCAGATCATCTTCAAGCCGTATCCGTGCAACCACTTCACGCACCCGGGCATCGACGCCGCGCTGCAACTGAAGGCCGGGGGCTTGCACGCGGACGAGGTGGCGTCGATCGAGCTGAGCGTCGCGGGCCCGACGCTGCGCACGATCGGCGAGCCCGCCGAAATCAAGATGCGACCGCCGAACGGCTATGCGGCCGCGTTCTCGGGGCCGTACACGGTCGCGGCCGCACTGCTCGGCGGCGGCGGGCTCGGCGTCTGGTTCGACGACTTCGACGATGCGCACGTGCACGATCCCGCGCGGCGCGCGCTCGCCGCGAAGGTGCGCTGCGTCGCCGATCCGTGGTGCGATGCGCGCTTTCCGGCGGGGCTGCCGGCGGTGATGCGCGTGACGACCGTGAACGGGCATGCGCTCGAGGCGCGCATCGAATCGAGCAAGGGCACCAATGCGCGGCCGCTGACCGAGCAGGAGCTGACGGCGAAGTTCATGCTGGCCGCGGGCGCGACGCTCGGCATGCCGTTGGCGCTCGCGCTGCGCGATGCGGTGTCGGCGCTCGTCGACGGCGGGTCGCTCGCGCCGCTCGTGGAATTGACGACCGGCTCGGCCGGCGCGTCGTCGACCGATACGGGAGGCTCGCTTGACTGAACGAAGATGGAAACGGCGCCCGGCTGGGTCGAACTGGGGTGAATTTGGAGATGAGGACCAGAAGGGGCGGCTGAACTGGCTGACGGAGGGGAAGGTGCTGGAGGGGCTGTTGGAGGTGAAGGTGGGGAAGGTGTTCTCGCTGAGCCTGCCGCTGGACGTGCCGCGGGGTGGAGGGCTGAACGCGCGGCGGCAGCCGCCGCGGGTGATGGCGGCGCAACTGGGGGGGGCGTCCGTACTTTGGGTATAGGGCGGACGAATCGGCGCGCAACGCGACGGACGTGGTGTGCGACGACGCGTTCTGCGTGCACTCGCAGTACTCGACGCAGTGGGATGCGCTGTCGCACGTGGGCGGGGTGTTCGACGCGGACGATGATGGGCATGCGGAGGTGGTGTTCTACAACGGCTACCGGTTGGGGGAGCACGTGGTGGTGCCGAAGGAAGGGGACAGCGAGGGCGGCGCGCATGCGCTGGGGATCGAGGTGATGGCGCAGACGGGGGTACAGGGACGCGGAGTGCTGATCGATCTGCGGCACCACTACGGAGACGGGCGGCGCAAGGTGGGCTACGACGCGCTGATGCGGGTGCTGGAGGCGGACCGTGTGGAGGTGGAGCGCGGGGACATGGTGTGCGTGCACACGGGGTTCGCGGAGAGGTTGCTGGGGGAGGAGGCGGGAGCGTTGACGGGGTGTTGCGTGCTGGACGGAGAGGACGGGCGGCTGCTGAAGTGGGTGGACGAGAGCGGGCTGTCGGTGCTGGCGGCGGACAATCACGCGGTGGAAGAGCGGCCCGGGGTGTTGAAGTCGCGGGAGGTCCCCGGCGCGCTGATGCCGTTGCATGAGCTGTGCCTGTTCAAGCTGGGGATTCACCTGGGCGAGCTGTGGAGGCTGACGCCGCTGGCGGAGTGGTTGCGTACGGCAGGGCGCAGCCGGTTTCTGCTGACGGCGCCGCCGCTGCACATTCGCGGGCTGGTCGGCTCTCCTGTCAATCCGGTCGCGACCGTCTGAATCGCGACGACCCGAGAGAGAACGCGCGGCGGCTTCGGCCGCCGCGCGTTTTTTTGCGCGCCGCCGCTTGCGAATCCGGGATGCTTACAAAAATGACGATCCTTTCCGGCCCGTAACGGAAACCGTGCTCTTATTCTAATTGAGGCGAGGTATTTAAATAATTGGGCTATTCTTTTTCGTCGAATTACTAAATTCAATTTTTATTTGTATTTCGAAAATTCCGAAGGCTGATCATTTGGCGGCCAATTTCGGAAAAGGAATGGCGCAATCATGAATCTACGTTCGATCGACCTGAATCTGCTCGTCATACTGGATGCGCTGCTCGCGGAGCGGCAGGTGACCCGCGCCGGACAAAGGGTCGGCTTGACGCAGCCGGCCGTCAGCAACGCGCTCGGGCGGCTGCGCTACGTGTTCAAGGACGAGATCCTGGTGCGCACGCCGCTCGGCATGGAGCTGACGCCCCGGGCGAAAGCGCTCGCTTGCCCGATTCGTCAGATCTTGCAACAGATCGAAGAATTATTTGTTCCGGAAAATCAATTCGATTCATTTACGTCAGATCGCCGTTTTACGCTCCGAATGTCGGACCTGACCGAATTGCTGCTGTTGCCGCCGCTGCTGCGCAATATTCGGGGGACGGCTCCGCACATCCGGATGAACGTGATGCACCTGAATGCGGACAAGACCATCGAGGCGCTCGATTCCGGCCGGCTCGACATGGCGGTCTGCGCGGGGCTCGATCATCCGGGCTCGATTTCGTCGCACGTGCTGTTTCAGGACCGGCTCGTCTGCGTGCTGAGCCGCCGCCATCCGGATGCGAACAGGCCGCTCACGCTCGAGCGCTTCGCGGCGCTCGACTTTCTCAACGTATCGATCAATCCCGTCGACAGCAGCCTGATCGATACCATGCTCGCGGAGATGCGCTTCACGCGCCGCATCGCGTTCAACGTGCCGCACTGGCTCGTCGTGCCGAGCATGCTCGACGCGCTGCCGCTCGCCGTCATCATGTCCGAGCGGCACGCGCTGAGCCTCGGCGACTCGCGCCTCGCGATTCGCGAACTGCCGCTCGATCTCGAGCCGGTGACGTGGTCGCTGTACTGGCACCGGCGCTACGACAACAGCGTCGCGCACGACTGGCTGCGCAACTGCATCACGGATGTCGTCGACGCGATCCAGCAGCGCGGCGTGCTCGAAGAGGCGAGCGCGGTGGGTTGAGCGGCGCGGCGCTGCCGCCGCGCTCGCCTGTCGGCGCGACGGTGGCCGACGGGCGGCTCGTCGCGGCGGCGATCGGCAAGCGCCCCGGCCTGCTGCTCGTGCGCGGCGGTCGTGCGCAATCTCGCGACGACGATCACGCTGACCGACGCGCAAGGCAGCGCGATCGCGGTCCAGACGCTGAACCGGCCGATCCTCGGCACGGTCGTCAATTGCGGCGTGCAGGCGCGCACGCCGACGAGCGCGCCGGCGCAGGACACGGTGTGCACGAACCATGACGACCTCGTGATGTATGACTCGCTGTACCTGCGCGGCGGCGCGTCGAACACACTCGTCGACGCGGGCTACCAGGGCGCGAGATACGAGCTCGCGGTCGATGCGAACGGCGCCGTCGTCGCCGGCCACGCGACGCTCGGCGCGAGCGCCGCGTGGCTGCAGGCGCACGCGACGGCGGGCACGCGCCTCGCGGTATCGCGTCGGCTGTCGGCCGACGGCGCGGATCTCGCGCTCGCGTCGGGCACGTCGCTCGTCGAGGCGGGGCCGACGCTGTCCGTGCCGAATCTCGCGCAAAGCGCCGCGCAGGAAGGTTTCGCGCCGACGGTGGGCGGCGTCGAAGCGGGCGAAGGCGGCACAGCGAACGGCAACTGGTACAACGGCTGGTACGTCGCGCGCAACGGGCGCACCGCGGTCGGCGTCGCGGCCGGCGGCACGATCCTGCTCGTCGAGATCGACGGCCGGCTGCCCGCGCTGAGCGTCGGCACGAGCATTCCGGAAACGGCGGCGGTGATGGCGTGGCTCGGCGCGATGTCGGCCGTCAATCTCGACGGCGGCGGATCGAGCAACATGGTGATCGGCGGGAAGGCGGTCGGACATCCGTCCGATGCGACGGGCGAGCGGGGCGCCGGCGACACGCTGATGCTGTTGCCGGGCTGACGAAGAAGCCGCGCGCGCATGGCCTGCGCGCACGGTGTGGCGCCATCAATGGCGCAGGTCGGTCCTCGCGCGCTTCGCGCTCGACGCGTCGTCCTGCGCTGCCTCGTCCGCGTCGCGGGGATCGTCGTCGCGCTCCGTCAGGAGCGCGTCGACGTCGGCCGCCGCAGCCGCCGCGCGCAGCGCCGCGCACCGCTGCGCGCGTCGGATGTCCGACAGCATCCGCCAAAGCCTCGTCGTCTTGCTTTTCATCGCACTCTCCCTGCCGATGTCGCCCGTGCCGGCGAATTGGTTTCAGTGTAGGACGCTTGCGGGCGAACCGTAGGGAGAATGTGGCGCGCAAGTTACATGTCGAGGGATTTCACTAGTGCGCGGCGGCGGCCTGCGCCCCGCGACGCTGCGCTTCGCAGCGGTGATGCTCGCGCGAGAGCCTGTTCATCAGCGGCAGCATCAGCAGGCCGATCGCCGTGCCGGCCGCCGCGAGCCAGCCGAGGCCCGTGAACAGCTCGATGTAAAGCGGCAGCGACGCGGTTGCGGGCAGATCGTTCGACGGCATCTGCGCGAAGTTCGCGACGACGCTGCCGAGATATTGAGATACGCCCGTCGCGACGAAGTACGCGCCCATCATGAAGCCGCCCATCCGCGCCGGCACGTAGCGCGCGATCATCGCGAGGCCGAGGCCGCTCACGAGCAGCTCGCCGAGCGAGTAGAAGCCGTAGCCCGCGACCATGAACCACGACGACACGCGGCCGTCGACCGCGAAGTGCCCGCTGATCGCGAACGCGAGGTAGCCGAGCGCGACGACGCCGAAGCCGAGCGCGTATTTGCCGGCGACGGGCAGATCGCGGCCGCGCTTGCCGAGGCCGTCGTAGATCGCGACGAGCACGGGGCTCAGCAGCATGATCCAGATCGGGTTGAGCGCCTGGAACTGCGCGGGGCTCCACGTGAAGAGCGTCGTGCCGAACAGCATGAAGCGCGGATCGACGTTGCGCAGCGCGAACAGCGTGAGCGACGTCTGCATCTGCACGTAGAAGATGAAGAACAGAATCACCTGCGCGATCAGGAGCAGCGCGGCGATGAGGCCCGAGCGCTCGGAGCGGTTCGATTTCGCGATCATGTACGCGAAGATCGCGAGGATCGCGAACGCGGCAACCCACACGCTCGCGACCGCGAGCCGCTTGTGCCCGAGCACGTACATCGTCACGAGGCCGAGCGCGACGCCGCCCGCCGCGACCGCCGCGAGGCGGCGCCAGTGAACGGGTTGCGCATCGGGCTGCGAGCCGATGTGCGCGAGCGTGCGATGCATCAGCACGAAGTTGAGGATGCCGAGCGCCATCCCCGCGCAGCAGACGGCGAACGCGGCATGCCAGCCCCAGTGATCCTTGATCCACGGCGTGGCGAGCATCGACGCGGTGGAGCCGATGTTGACCGCCATGTAGTAGATCGTGAACGCGCTGTCGATGCGCGCGTCGTCGCCTTCGTAGATGCGGCGCACGAGATTCGCGGCATTCGACTTGAAGAGCCCGTTGCCGACGACGATCACGCCGAGCGATGCGTACATGAACGCGAGATGATCGTTCGGAATCGCAAGCATCAGGTAGCCTGCGCACAGCACGACGGCGCCGATGACCATCGAGCGGCGCGCGCCGAGCACCTTGTCGCCGATCCAGCCGCCGATCGACGGCGACGCGTAGACGAGCGCGGTGAACGCGCCCCAGGTGAGGTTCGCCTGGCCGTCGGTGAAGCCGAGCTTGTCGACCATGAACAGGACGAGCAGGGCCGCCATCCCGTAGTAGCCGAAACGCTCCCACATTTCGATCATGAAGACCGTCGTGAACGAGCGGGTCTGGGAGACGTGAGTATTCATTGTGCACCTCTGGATTGAACAGACGAAACGCCGCGCGCGACGGCGCGACGGATAGCGGGCGAGACGCCGGCCGCGGCGTGGCGGCGTGCGGGGCCCGGCGGATCGGCGCCTGCCCGTGGATTGCGCGGTGGAGGTGGCGAGGTGGCGAAGCATGCGCGTGCGGCGCGCTGGAAAGTGCAAGTGGTTGTCATGTCGTCAAGCGGGCAAGCGCCCGGGTCGGGGCGCAAGGCGAGGCGCGGCGCGCGGCGGATGGGCCGTGCGACGTCGCCGGTGAAAAACGGGCGGGCCGCGAGATCGTCGCGGCCAGCGAGGCGGCCGCGATTCGCGCGGCGTGTCTGTTCTTCGTCACTCAGGGTAATCCCCGAAAAAGAGGGCTGTCTTCTTTGCTGCTCATGGTCGTGGGCTGATTGAAAGCCGGTTGCCGTGATCTGTCGCAACACGCGCAAACCCGCGTGCAGCTTGCCTGTGAAGGCGGCGAGTCTGGCAAGATAGCGTGCCGTCCCGATCTTGCCGCCGCCGTTCGCTGTGTCCGCGTCAGGGCGGCGGCGTAGTTCGGGACGACGAAGAGTAAGTCATATCTATCAAACTTCGTTATTTTCCATCAAACATTTTTTGACGATCAGATTTCGGCCTGCTATGGTTCCTTCCACTGAAAACACGCGGCCAGCCAATGCGGGCGTGGCGCTCGGGAGCAAGATTCGGGCGTTGCGGCAGAGGCTGAAGCGCACGCTTGACGAAACAGCGACCGCCGCGGGTATTTCCAAGCCGTTTTTGTCGCAGGTCGAACGCGGGCTCGCGTCGCCGTCCATCACGTCGCTGGCCGGCATCGCGCACGCGCTGGGCGTTACGGTGCAGTACTTCGTCGAGACGCCGAGCGAAGAGCGTTCGGTCTGCCGCGGCGAACAGTTGCGCTTTTTCAGCTTCGCCGACTCGGCGAACCTGTTCGCGCGGCTGACGAACGTGCCGGAAGGGCGTCAGCTCGAGGCGATTCTCGTGCGGATGCCGCCGGGACAGAAGCGCTCCGAGGTCACGACGCATGCAGGCGAGGAATTCCTGTACGTGATCGAGGGTGAGGTGTCGTTGACGCTGGAAGGCAAGTCGTTCGCGCTGCATGCCGGCGACAGCGCGCACTACCAGTCGACGGTTCCGCATAGCTGGGTCAACACCGCGAAGATCGAATCGGTGGTGGTCTGGGTGGGAACGCCGAGATTGTTCTAGGGCGGGGCATTCCTTCATGTGCTGGATGGGGTGCCTGCCGAAAGGAACGTAAGGATGACTAACATGAAATACAGGCACCAGGGGCCCCCCGTTTCTCCTCAGCCCTAAGCGTTCTTCGCGCCGCGCACGGCCTCGTGCCGCGCGTGCCATTCCGCTACCCGCTACTGCTATCAATCGCACACGATGAAACACACGCATGCCTTCGCGGCCGTGCTGGCCGCGCTCGCCCTGACGACCGCGCAATCCGCTTCGGCCGTCACCGTTCCCTCGAATGTCGCTCTTGCCGATCAGCAGGACCTGACGCGGCAGGTGCCCGCCGAGGTCGAATCGCTCGATCCCGCGCACATCGAATCGTGGACCGGCAACACGATCGGCCTCGATCTGTTCGAGGGGCTCGCGCGCATCGACGCGAGCGGGGCGGTGGTGCCGGGCGTCGCGCAAGCGTGGGAGCACAAGGCGCCGGATACGTGGATCTTCAAGCTGCGCCGCGACGCGAAGTGGAGCAACGGGCAGTCCGTGACGGCCGCGGATTTCGTGTATTCGTGGCAGCGTCTGGCCGATCCGAAGACGGGCTCGAAATACACGATCCTCGTCGAGTTCGTGAAGAACGCGTCGGCGATCATCGCGGGCAAGCAGCCGCCGGGCAATCTCGGTATTCGCGCGGTCGATCCGTACACGATCGAGGTGACGACCGAGGTGCCGGTGTCGTACTTCCCCGAGCTCACCGCGATGGCGCCGCTCGCGCCCGTCAACAAGGACACGGTCGCGAAGTTCGGCGATGCGTGGACGCGCCCGAAGAACATCGTGAGCAACGGCCCGTACACGCTCGTCGACTGGCAGCCGAACAACCGGATCGTGATGGCGAAGAGCGACAAGTACTGGAACGCGCGCAACGTCGTGGTCCGCAAGGTGACGTACCTGCCGATCGAGAACGACGAGACCGCGCTGCGGATGTACCAGGCGGGCCAGATCGACTATACGTATTCGATTCCCGCGGGCGGCTTCGGCCAGGTCAGCAAGCAGTTCGGCAAGGAGCTGCGGCCGGGGCTGCAGCTAGCGACGTATTACTACTACCTGAAGAACAGCGATCCGGCGCTGAAGGAAAAGCGCGTGCGCGAAGCGCTCGCGATGGTGCTCGACCGCGAGATTCTCACGTCGAAGATCACGCAGGCGGGCGAAGTGCCGATGTATGGGCTGATGCCGAAGGGCGTGAAGGGCGTGCAGCGGCCGTTCACGCCGGACTGGGCGTCGTGGCCGATGGCCAGGCGCATCGACTACGCGAAGAACCTGCTGAAGCAGGCGGGCTATAGCGACGCGAATCCGCTCACGTTCACGCTGACCTACAACACGAACGATCTGCACAAGAAGGTCGCGCTGTTCGCGGCGTCCGAATGGCGCACGAAGCTCGGCGTGACGGCGAAGCTCGAGAACGTCGAGTTCAAGGTGCTGATGAAGCAGCGCCACGACGGCAAGGTGCAGGTCGCGCGCGACGGCTGGTTCGCCGACTACAACGACGCGATGACGTTCTTCGACCTGATCCGCTGCGGCAGCTCGCAGAACACGGTCGGCTACTGCAACCCGAAGGTCGATGCGATCGTCGCCGAGGCGAACCAGAAGCTCGACGACGGCGCGCGCGCGGCGTTGCTCACGCAGGCGCACGATCTCGCGATGAACGACTATCCGATGGTGCCGCTTTTCCAGTATTCGGCGGACCGCCTCGTGAAGTCGTACGTCGGCGGCTACACGCTGACGAACTACATCGACATGCGCGCCTCGCAGGACATGTACCTGACCAAGCACTGACTGGAGCGGAGCCGATCATGCTGGCCTACGCATTGCGACGCACGCTGTGGGCGGTGCCGACGATCCTCGCCGTCGTCACCGTCTGTTACCTGCTGCTGCATTTCACGCCCGGCGGGCCGTTCGACAGCGAGAAGCAGCTCTCCGCCGCGACGCTCGCGAACCTGAACGCGAAGTACCACCTCGACGAGCCGCTGTGGAAGCAGTACCTGCTGTATCTCGGCTCGCTGCTGCACGGCGATCTCGGCCCTTCGTTCCGTTATACGGACTGGTCCGTCAACGATCTGGTGCGCAAGGCGTTTCCGGTGAGCCTCGGCGTCGGCGGCGTGTCGATTCCGCTGTCGATCGCGCTCGGCGTGCTGCTCGGCACGATCGCCGCGGTGCGGCGCGACAGTTTCGTCGATCGCTTCGTGATGCTGATCGGCAACTTCGGCAACGTGATTCCGCCGTTCGTGCTCGGCCCGGTGCTCGTGCTGATCTTCGCGATCGCGCTGAAGACGTCCGAGGGCGCCGGCTGGCTGCCCGCCGGCGGCTGGGGCGACGGCGGCTGGCGCTACCGCGTGCTGCCCGTCACGCTGCTCACGCTGATCAACGTATCGCTGCTCGCGCGCGTGATGCGCGGCTCGATGATCGAGACGCTGTCGAGCAACTACATCCGCACCGCGCGCGCGAAGGGGCTGCCTGGTCACACGATCGTGCTGCGCCACGCGCTCAAGCCCGCGCTGATGCCCGTCGTGTCGCTGTTCGGCACGGTCTGCATCTCGTCCATCACCGCGGCCGTCGTGACGGAATCGGTGTTCGCGCTGCCGGGCCTGGGCCAGCTCGTCGTCAACGGCGCGATCAATCGCGACTACACGCTCGTGCTCGGCCTCGTCGTGCTGACGACCGTCTGCGCGGTGCTGTTCAACCTGCTGGTCGACCTCGCGTACGCGTGGCTCGATCCGCGCATCCGCTATTGAGAGGGCGACGCGATGACGCCTGTTACCTCTTCGATCGAGCTGCCGGAGCCGGCCGCCGCGCCGCCGCGCTCGCGCACGCCGCTCGAGCTCGCCGCGCGCCGCTTCGTGCGCAACCGCGCGGCGCTCGCGAGCCTTGCGGTGCTCGTGCTGATCGCGCTCGCGTGCTTCGCCGGCCCGCTGCTGTTGCCCAACGATCCGGCCGCGAGCGACTGGTCGTCGATCAGTCTCGCGCCGACCACCGCGAACGCGCATTGGTTCGGCACCGACGAGCTCGGCCGCGATCTGCTCGTGCGCACGCTGATCGGCGGGCGCGTGTCGCTTGAGGTCGGCCTGCTCGGTACGTTCGTGTCGGGCCTCTTCGGCGTCGCGTGGGGCGCGGTCGCGGGCTTTGCCGGCGGCCGTGTCGACGCGGCGATGATGCGGGTCGTCGACATGATGTATGCGATTCCGTATCTGCTGATCGCGATCCTGATGATGACGCTGTTCGGCCGCTCGTTCATCCTCGTCGTGCTGACGATCAGCGCGTTCTCGTGGCTCGACATGGCGCGCGTCGTGCGCGGCCAGACGCTTTCGCTGCGCACGCGCGAGTTCGTCGACGCGGCGCGCGCGATCGGCGTCGCGCCGGCCGCGATCGTGCGGCGCCACATCGTGCCGAATCTGCTCGGCGTCGTGGTGGTCTACGCGACCGTCAGCGTGCCGGCGATCGTGCTGACCGAATCGGTGCTGTCGTTTCTCGGGCTCGGCGTGCAGGAGCCGATGACGAGCTGGGGCGTGCTGATCCAGGACGGCGCGCAGAAGCTCGAGGCGATGCCGTGGCTGCTGCTCGCGCCCGCCGTGATGCTGTGCGTGACGCTCTATTGCGTGAACTTCGTCGGCGATGGCTTGCGCGACGCACTCGATCCGAAGGACCGCTGAGATGGCGCTGCTCGAAGTCAAGAATCTCGGCGTGCGCTTCACGCGCAGGGAAGGCGAGCCGATCGACGCTGTGTCGGGCGTGTCGTTCTCGCTCGAAGCGGGCAGAACGCTCGGCATCGTCGGCGAATCGGGCTCCGGCAAGAGCCAGACGGTGATGGCGCTGCTCGGCCTGCTCGCGGGAAACGGGGCGACGTCCGGCGAGGCGCTGTTCGACGGCGAGAACCTGCTGCGGATGAGCATGCGGCAGTTGAACGAGGTGCGCGGCAACCGGATCGGGATGATCTTCCAGGACCCGATGACGTCGCTCAATCCGTTCCTGACGATCGAGCGGCAGATGACCGAGAGCCTGCAGCTCCATCGGAAGATGTCGCGCAAGGACGCGGTCAGGCGTGCGATCGAGGCGCTCGAATCGGTCAGGATTCCTGACGCCGCGCGCCGGGTCCGGATGTATCCGCACGAGTTCTCGGGCGGCATGCGGCAGCGCGTGATGATCGCGATGGCGCTGCTGCTCGAGCCGGAGGTCCTGATCGCCGACGAGCCGACGACCGCGCTCGACGTCACCGTGCAGGCGCAGATCATCGAGCTGCTGCGCGAGTTGAACCGCGAGCGCGGCACGTCGATCGTGCTGATCACGCACGACATGGGCGTCGTCGCGGGGCTCGCCGACGACGTGATGGTGATGTACGCGGGCCGCACGGTCGAATACGCGAGCGCCGACGCGATCTTCTCCGCGCCGTCGCACCCGTACACGATCGGCCTGCTGAACGCGCTGCCGCGCCTCGACGCGCCCGACGACGTGCCGCTCGTCGCGATTCCCGGCAATCCGCCGCTGCCCGGCCAAGGGCTGCTCGGCTGCGCGTTCGCGAAGCGCTGTTCTCACGCATCGGATCGATGCGGCGCCGAGCGCCCCGATCTGATTCCCTATTCGGACGCGGGCGCCGTGCGCGCGTGTCATCGGCCCATTGCGGAAATCACGGGAGGGCTGCGATGAGCGCCGCGACCGATCTCATTTCTTCCACATCGTCATTCGTATCGGCATCGCCGGGCGCGCCGGGCGCAGGCGTTGCCTCTGGCGTCGAGGCGCGAAGCGTCGATGCGTCATCGCGCACCGATGCGCTGCTGTCGGTGCACGATCTCAAGGTGTATTTCCGCGTGCCGCTCGGCGGCTATCCGTGGTCGCCGAAGGGCACGCTGCGCGCGGTAGACGGCGTGTCGTTCGACGTGAAGCGCGGCGAGACCGTCGGGCTCGTCGGCGAATCGGGCTGCGGCAAGTCGACGCTCGCGCGCGCGCTGATCGGCCTCGCGCCGGTGACGGCGGGCACCGTGCAGTGGCGCGGCGCGCCGATCGTGAGCGGCGTGCGCCGCGACGCGCGCAAGATTCGCCGCGAAATGCAGATGATCTTTCAGGATCCGCTCGCGTCGCTCGATCCGCGCATGACGATCGAGCAGGTCGTCGCCGAGCCGCTCGTCACGCATCAGCCGGGCATCGGCCGCGACGAAGTGCGCCGCCGCGTGTTGACGATGCTCGAGCGCGTCGGCTTGAACGCCCACCACCTGCTTCGTTATCCGCACGAATTTTCCGGCGGGCAGTGCCAGCGCGTAGGCATCGCGCGCGCGTTGATCGGCGAGCCGCATCTCGTGATCTGCGACGAGCCCGTGTCCGCGCTCGACGTGTCGATTCAGGCGCAGATCGTCAATCTGCTGCGCGATCTGCAGCGCGAGCTTTCGCTGTCCTACCTGTTCGTCGCGCACGATCTCGCCGTCGTCAAGGCGATCAGCCAGCGCGTGCTCGTGATGTATCTCGGCCGCGTGATGGAGTTCGGCACGCGCCGCGACGTGTACGGCGCGCCGCAGCATCCGTACACGCGCGCGCTGCTCGCCGCCGCGCCGACGCCGGAGCCCGCGCGCGAGCGTGCGCGGCGCCCGTTGTTGCTCGCATGCGAGATGCCTTCGCCGCTCGATCCGCCGTCGGGCTGCGCGTTTCGCACGCGCTGCCCGGATGCGATCGATGCGTGCGCGCGCGAGGTGCCGCAGCCCGAAGTGCGTGGGGCGACGGCCGCGCGCGTCGCGTGCATCCGGGCGGGCACGGGCGGCGCGCCGGGCTGAGCAGGACCGACAAAGACACAACAAGCCAACAGGGGTGTGGACGGCGCGAAATATTTTCGCGCCGTGGGAAGGCGCGTCGTCACGGCGGCGCGTCGGGGTATCGCCGGCCGCGATGCGCGGCCGGCGAGTGGGTAGTCAACATAAAAAGAGAAGCGCAATGACACAACATCGATCGATGAAGAGGGTCGCGCGGGCAGTCGTGCTCGCGTGGGGACTGCCGATGCTCACCGGCGTGTCGATTTCGGGCGCCGCGCGCGCGGACGATGCGGCGTCTGCCGCGCCGGCTCAGGCGCCATCCGCCGCGATGCTCGTGCAGCAGGCGACGACGCCGAACGCCATCATCAACGCCGACGCCACGCAGGCGGTCATGCCGCCGGAGCCGGTGTCGAGCCAGGCGAAATCGAACGGCTTCATTGCCGACAGCCATTTCGACGTGCTGTTGCGCAACTACGCGGACGTGCTCGATTCGAAGGGCGGACCGCATCGCCATGCCTGGATTCAGGGCGTGATGGCGAACTTCGAGTCCGGCTACACGGGCGGGCTGATCGGCTTCGGCGTGGATGCGTCGATCTATGCGGCGCTGAAGCTCGACGGCGGCGCGGGCGGCGGCAACATGGTGCACATCGCGAAGGGCGGCGGCGGCTCGAACCAGCTCGCGTGGGCGTTTCCCGGCATCTATGACGTGAAGGCGCGCATCTCGAACACGGTGATCAAGTACGGTCTGCAGGCGGTCGACAATCCGTTCATGGAGCAGCACGACAACCGCGCGCTGCCGCCGACGTTCCTCGGCGCGACGATCGTCAGCAACGAATTCAAGAACGTGATGCTCGAAGCGGGCAGCTTCACGAAGACCAACGCGCGCGGTCATACGACGCTGACGAACCTGACGACGCAATACGGCGGCACGCGCGTCGATCGCTTCACGTACGTTGGCGGCACGTGGGATTATTCGTCGACGGGCTCGGCGTCGTTCTACGCGGGCCAGGCCGACGACGTCTGGCGCCAGTACTACGGTTCGGTCAAGCAGAGCTACGGTTCGCCGCAGGCGATCAAGTGGACGGGCTTCGGCAACTTCTATTCGACGCACGATACGGGCGACGCGCGCCAAGGCAAGATCGACAACAACGCATACAGCCTGTCGCTCGCCGCGCAGCACGGCCCGCACGAACTGCTGCTCGGCTATCAGCAGGTGCTCGGCGACCAGTTCTTCGATTACCTGAATGAAACGAACGGCATCTTCCTCGTCGATTCGATGGACGTCGACTACAACGCGCCGCACGAAAAATCGCTGCAACTGCGCTACACGTTCTACGGCAAGGAGGCGGGGCTGCCCGGCTTCAAGGCGATGGTGTGGGGCGTGACGGGCTGGGGCGCGGACGGCTCCGCGAGCGCGGCGCTCGATCCGACGCGCTCGAGCATCTACTGGAAGGACGGCGCGCCGGTGCAGGGCCGTCACCACGAGTTCGGCTTCATTCCGTCGTACACGATCCAGAGCGGCAAGCTCAAGGATACGAAGATCACGTTCATCGCGATGTGGCACGTCGGCTCGGCGCACTACTCGGACAGCACCAATCAGGAATACCGGCTGGTCGTGAACGTCCCCGTGAAGGTGTTCTGAGGATGCCGAAGCGAATCGGGCGGCGGCGAGGATTCGGCTGCCGCCGTCCGACGTCGGTGTTGGTGTGCGCGGCGCGCGGCGTTCGCGTTCGCGCGCGCCGCCGTTCGATCGGACGAATCAGGCGGTCTTCGGCGCCGACGCGAGCGCCGGCGCTTCGCCCATCGGCTGCGGATCGAGCTCGGCCAATCGCCGGCCCGCGTCGCGCCATGCGTCGAGGCCGCCGCGCAGCGCGAGCGCATCGGCGAAGCCCGCCTGCTTGAGGCGCTGCGCCATCAGCGCCGCCGACACCTCGTTCGGGCACGAGCAATAGATCACGAATTTCTGCGTGGCCGGATAGCGCGCGACGATGTCGCGCAGATCGCGTTCGTCGGCGAATTGCGCGCCGGGGATCGCGTACGGATCGAACTTGCGGTGCTCGGGCGAGCGCGCATCGAAGACGACGGGCGCGGGATCGGTTCGCAGCAGCCGGTCGAGCTCGTCGACGTCGATTCGCGCGTTCGCGAGCTGGCGAATCAGCGCGCGCCGGCGCATCCAGCGCACGGCCGTATAGAGCGCGAGCAGCGCGACGATCACGACGAGCACCGCGCGGCCGAGCTGGTTCGCGCCCGTGAACAGCCAGTCGATCTGTTTCGCGAACGCGAATCCGATCGCAACGCCGCAGCCCGCCCACAGCAGCGCGCCGAGCCCGTCGTAGCCGACGAACGTTCGGTAGCGCGTGCCGAGCGCGCCCGCCATCGGCACCGAGATCAGCGACAGCCCCGGAATGAAGCGCGCGACCGTGAGCACGCGCACGCCCCAGCGGCCGAAGAAGCGCTCGGTCTTCTTCACGCAGCTATCGCGCGACAGCGAAAGCTTGCATAAGGTTTTCAGCGCGCGGCCGCCGAAATGCCGGCCGGCGACGTACCACACGGTGTCGCCGATCAGCGCCGCGAGCACCGCGAGTGCGAGCACGGGCGCGAGCTGCGCGCCGAGCGCATCCGGATGCAGCGTCGCCATCGCGCCGAACAGCACGAGCGTCGGCATCGCCGGCACAGGCAGGCCGATCGCGGCGGCGAGCACGTTGACGAACACGATGAGCGGCCCGAAGCGGGCGACGAGATCATGAAGCATGACGAAACAATGGACGGTCGCCGCGAAAAGCGCGCGGCATGGAGCGCGTGGATGCGCCGATTATCGGCTATTTTCGGAAAGGGGATCACGCCGCGGATGGACGCGCGGCGAGGACGGTGAGGGCGCGAGCGGGCGCGGCCTCACCGTGGCGGGATCAGTGCGTCGTGGTGCGGGCGAGCGGGATGGTGCCGTGCGTTTCGCCGGGCAGTTCCGCGCCGTGCGAACGAATCGCGGCGATCAACTCGGCGGGGGTGATTTCGTAGCGTACTTCCCGATGGATGCCGGGCTTGCGTTCGTCGACTTCGATGAGCAGTACGCTTTTACCGTCTTCGGTGGCCGCAAGACGCAGCGAGCGAAGCTCGCGGCCGTCGGCCGGATCGAATTCGGTCAGCAGGGTCATGGCCCCGGAAGAACCGGTCGTGCGCATTGAACGTGTCCTCGTGTCGTGAAGTAGGAAATGTTGCTTTGCGGACTGCTTCAATGCAGTTTAACCGAACCGGACGGCAGCAATGAGAATTTCGCGAGGCGTTCGAGCGGCGCGGGCGGGCGGCCTGCCGAAGCGTCGCCGCGCGTTGCGCGGCAGCCGTTCGGCGTTCGCGCAAACCCGCATGTTGTGGCGGCGCGTCACGGCGAAAAGTATGAGTGAAGATGCGATCGGCCCGCCGCGAGACGGGCGTGTCGTGCCCGCCGCCGGATCAGACGAGTCCCGTCAGATAATAGACGGCGATCACGAAGAACACGGCGAGCGTCTTGATGACGGTCACGGCGAAGATGTCCCGGTACGATTCGCGGTGCGTGAGGCCCGTCACCGCGAGCAGCGTGATCACCGCACCGTTGTGCGGCAGCGTGTCCATGCCGCCGCTCGCCATCGCGACGACCCGGTGCAGCACGTCCATCGGAATCTGCGCGGCCTGCGCGCCCTTGATGAAGAGATCGGACATCGCCGCGAGCGCGATGCTCATCCCGCCCGACGCGGAGCCCGTGATCCCTGCGAGCGAGCTGACCGACACCGCCGCGTTGACGAGCGGATTCGGAATGTTCTTCAGCGCGTCGCCCACGACGATGAAGCCCGGCAGCGCGGCGATCACGCCGCCGAAGCCGTATTCGGACGCGGTGTTCATCGCGGCGAGCAGCGCGCCGCCGACGGCGGCCTTGGTGCCGGTCGCAAAACGCTCGTGCACGCGCTTGAACGCGGTGATGACGACGAGCAGGATGCCGAGCAGCAGCGCCGCCTCGACCGACCAGATCGCGACGACCGTCTTGATCGGCGTCGTGACCGGCGTGTGGACGCCCGGCAGCACGTCGGGCGGCACCGTGTAGGACGCGCCGCCGTACCACACTGGAATCAGTTTCGTCAGCGCGAAGTTCGCGACGCCGACGAGCACGAGCGGCGACACCGCGAGGAGCGGATTCGGCAGCGACTTCGTCTCGACGCGCTCCGGCTCGTTGACGAGCGACGTGCCGTAGCCTTCGCCGCGCGCGAGCGCCGAGCGGCGACGCCATTCGAGATACGACAGGCCGACGACGATGATGAAGACCGACCCGATCGTGCCGAGCGCGGGCGCGGCCCACGCGGTGGTCTTGAAGAACGTCGTCGGGATGATGTTCTGGATCTGCGGCGTGCCCGGCAGCGAATCCATCGTGAACGAGAACGCGCCGAGCGCGATCGCGCCCGGCATCAGGCGCTTCGGAATGTTGCTCTGACGATAGAGCTCGGCCGCGAACGGATAGACGGCGAACACGACGACGAACAGCGACACGCCGCCATAGGTGAGCAGCGCGCACACCGCGACGATCACTGCATTCGCGCGCGATCGGCCGATGTAGCGGATCGCGGCGGCCACGATCGCCTCGGAGAAGCCGGACAGCTCGATCACCTTGCCGAACACGGCGCCGAGCAGGAACACCGGGAAGTAGAGCTTCACGAAGCCGACCATCTTTTCCATGAAGATGCCGGAGAAGACGGGGGCGACGGCGGCGGGGTCGGTCAGCAGCACCGCGCCGAGCGCGGCGACGGGCGCGAACAGGATCACGCTGTAGCCGCGGTAGGCGGCGAACATCAGGAACGCCAGCGCGGCGAGGACGATCACGAATGACAAGAGAGTCTCCTAAATCTTGGTTGTTGTGCGCTCGGGCGCGCCGGGTGGACGGCGCGACGCTGCGGCACGCGTTGCCGCAGGATTCGTGCCATCCGCAGTGCGGCCGGGCGCGGCCGGCCACGTGAAAGGCAGCGCGCGGCGATGGGCGCGCCGGCTGCGTCCGATTCTACAGAAAACGTCTCTTTGTGTAGACGAAAGCCGCGCGCGATGCTCGCCGATTCGGGATCGGGCCTTTTATGATGGGCATTTGCCGGATGTCTCGCACATGAGATAATCCGTCTCGCCTTGTGGACAAGAAAGAAAAAGTGGAGACGAATGCACCGATTTCGGGCGGCTGGGTCCGGCTGCCCGCCGATTACGGCGACGTGCTGCGGCGCGCGGCGGAGTCCCTGTTCAAGACCTTCGAGCATTCGAGCGTCGGCACGCTGATCGTCGACAAGGATGCGCGCGTCGTCTGGATCAACCAGCGCTATGCGGCGCGCTTCGGGTTCGCCGATCCGCAGCAGGCGATCGGCCGCGATTGCGAAGCCGTGATTCCGCACAGCCTGATGCGCGAGGTGGTCGCGACCGGCCGCCCGATCCTGCTCGACATCATGGAGACGGGCCGCGAGCCGCTCGTCGTCACGCGCCTGCCGCTGACGGACGACGCGGGCGAAACCGTCGGCGCGATCGGTTTCGCGCTGTTCGACGAACTGAAGACGCTGACGCCGCTCTTTTCCCGCTACATTCAGGTTCAGCAGGAGCTGATCGCGACGCAGCGCTCGCTTGCGCAGGCGCGGCGGGCGAAATACACGTTCGCGAGCTTCGTCGGCACGAGCGCGGTGAGCCTCGAGACGAAGCGGCAGGGGCGGCGCGCCGCGCAGGTCGATTCGCCCGTGCTGCTGCTCGGCGAGACGGGTACCGGCAAGGAATTGCTCGCGCATGCGATCCATGCGGCGTCCGCGCGCGCGCTGAAGCCGCTCGTGACCGTCAACGTCGCGGCGATTCCCGATGCGCTGCTCGAAACCGAGTTCTTCGGCGCGGCACCGGGCGCGTACACGGGCGCGGATCGCAAGGGGCGCGTGGGCAAGTTCGAGCTGGCCGACGGCGGCACGCTCTTTCTCGACGAAATCGGCGACATGCCGCTGCCGCTGCAGGGCAAGCTGCTGCGCGTGCTGCAGGACAAGGAGTTCGAGCCCGTCGGCTCTAACCGGATCGTGCGCGCGAACGTGCGGATCATCGCGGCGACATCGGCCGAGCTGCCGGCGCTCGTCGCCGAAGGACGCTTTCGCGCGGATCTCTATTACCGGCTGAACGTGCTGACGATCCATGCGCCGCCGCTGCGCGAGCGCGCATCGGACATCGAGGCGCTCGTCTATACGATGCTCGAGGAACTCGCCGCGCAGCACGGACTTGCCGAGCACTGCGAACTGACCGACGACGCGCTGCGCCTGCTGTGCGCGTATCCGTGGCCCGGCAACGTGCGCGAACTGCGCAACACGCTCGAGCGGGCGCTGATGCTGTCCGATCGCGCGTTGATCGATGCGCGCGCGCTTGCGCCGTTCATCGGCCCGGCGCGCGGCGCGGGGGCGGGTGCCGGCGTTGGGGCGGGGGCGGGCGGTGCAGTTGGTGCGGGTAGTGCGGGTGGTGCCGGCTTGGTCGCGGTCGCGGTCGCGGCGCCGACGGCCGTGCCTGACTCGCGCGCGACGGCTTCGTCCTATGCGGACGCGTTCGCCGCATGGGAGCGCCAGTTCCTGAGCGACGCGCTCGCCGCATCCAACGGCAAGGTGACGGAAGCGGCCGCGCGCATCGGCATCGGGCGCGCGACGTTCTACAAGAAGCTCGCGTCGCTCGGCATCGATACGTAACGGGCGACGCGCGGGACGCATTCGCAGCGAACGTATCGATGCTCGCGCATGAGCGGGCGCATTCGCAGGAGGCTCGCGATGAAGCGCATCGGGTCCGCCGTATCGTGCGTGGCGTTCGCCGTCGCCGCGCATGCGTTTGCGCAGGATGCGGCGTCGGTTGTGTCGCCGGTATTGCCCGTATTGCCTATATTGCCCGCGTCGCCGGTGTCGTCTGCATCGCCCGCCTTGATCGAGCGACGCAATTGGTACGACGATCCTTTTTTTGCATTGTCGAATTCGATTGCCGAATGTCCGATGCCGCTTGGTCCGTTGATGACGCGCGCGCAAATGGAGGATGACGCGCATTACCGCGTCGAGCGAGGAACGACTTGCTGGCTCGCGCATCGCTGCAGCAAACCGAATTCCTATTTATATGACAAGCCGATTGCCGAAGAGCTGAAAAAGCGATTTGCCGACAGCGGTCAGGCATTGGCCGGCACGAGCATCTGGATCACGATTCAGCGCCGCTTCGTTTATGCCGAAGGATGCGCGAGCGCATCGTTCGATCGCGACGCGCTGCGGCGACGGCTCGAGGCGCTGCCGGACGTCGAGCAAGTATTCATTCGGCTTACCGACGATCCGCACGGGCGTGCGCCCTACAAGACACTCGTTGCGCCCGATTGACCCTTTGCGGCGTGCGTTGGCATATACTCGCGTCGTCCAAGAAGAAAGCGGAGCGATAGGCAGATTTATGAAACAGACGGGTGCGCCAGCGCCGGGGCAATGCGGCGCGTTCTTGCGGACGGGATTTTTGATTGCTTTAATAGCGGGGCTTTCTGGCTGCGGGGGAAGCGCACCGCTGTTTACGTCGGACGGACGCGCGACCACGATGGTCCAGTGTCCGGAAGGCGGTGCTTGGGACACCTGCATTCAGAATGCGCGCGGCATTTGCGGCGGCGATTTCGATACGATCAGGCAATCGGTCGATAACGGCGTGCGAAACCTTCTCTTTGCATGCAAGGCTGGAAATGGCTTCTGAGCATCGCTTGCGGGATATGAAAGCAATGCGAAAAATGTTCGATTGATCCTGAATTGATTCATATACTTCCATCTATAAATAACGAGACGGAGCTTCATCCATATGGCGACCTATAGGCAACTGACCGCACAGCTCGAAAAACTTCAGCAGAAAATCGACAAGGAACGCGAAAAAGCGATCGCGGACGCCATTGCCGACATCAAGGCGAAGATCGAGGAATACGACATCACGCCGGAAGAGCTGGGGTTCAGAAGCATCAAGGCGGCGGCGAAGCCGAAGCGCGTGCTGCCGCCGAAGTACCTCAATCCGAAAACGGGCGAGACCTGGAGCGGCCGCGGCCGCGCGCCGGCGTGGCTCGGCAAGAACCGCAACCGCTTCCTGATCAAGGACTGATCCCGAAAAGCCTCACCTTTGGCGCCTTGAACGACGGTGCGAGCGGCAAGTCTGCCATTCGCACCGTTTTGTTTTCGGCCACCGGATTGTTTGCTCCACGGTGTTTCACGGCGCCCATGAGATTTCGCGACGCAGAGGGTTACGTGTCGATTCGGCGATGAAACCCATGTGTTTAGCCGGATATTGCGTGATTTGATCGTCGATTCGAACTTGTCGAATCGATAAAGATGTTTCACGCCGCCTCGTACATCCGGGATGCCGTTTGCGGTTTTGTCGGTTTCGCTTTGCGATTTCGCCGCGGCTCAATATCCAATCCCGAACATCCTCACCTTGACTCCCGGAAACGCTCACCTTTGACGGTGCGAAGCGAGTGTCATACCGGCGCTTTCGGCATGCCGTTTCGCATTCGATCCGGGCGACGGCGCGCGTTTCAACCGCAGCACGGGAGAAGCGGCGACATGCCGATAAGGCGAGACAACGCCATTCGTCTGTTCTGATTCGCCAATCGGCAGGCGGAAATGGACAACGCATTTGGACGGCGGGAGGCCGCGTAGGCGACATTTCCGGGATGGCCTTCTCATTCGAGCGGCAATCGAAACGAGCCGCACGGCAGCCGGCACGAATGAAAAACGACCGTTGTCTGCCGGAAAAGCGTTTCCCGGCCACTTGCAATGCCGGCTCGCGCATTTTGCATTCGTCGTAAAGCGCGGCTGTAGGCGGATCGCAAGCGGCGCGTCGTCGCGCGACCGCGATCGCAGGTTCGCTCGACGCGCGCGACAGGCGGCTCCGTTGTCTTCGTATTTGACCGCGACCGCGCGGTGGAATTGAACGTTGAATCCGATCCCAATCGAATGGCGGGCCGCGCCGTTCGATTGATTGCGCGGCGATTGTCCGCTATTCGGCAATGCATCAAATTTGTCGGCCCGGCGTTGCCGACGTTTGATCCGGATGGATCGAATTTTCGAGGCGGTCGTTTCAAAACGGATGAATCGGGCTTTGAATGTTGCGCAGCGAGACATTCCGATCCGCGGGACTTGATAGCGATGCGCGAGCCGTTTCCGGAAGCGGGTGCCGCAACCGGCCTCGGGAAGCGCCTTGCTCGGTGGCGGCGAAGTGTTTGCATCGATGATGCCGATGCTTGCGCGACTCGGCGATTCGGCCGAACGGCATATAGGCGGCGCTCGACGCTTCGCCTATCCTATGGGCACTCGGGCTCGGTCCGGCAGGGCCGCGCTTCGATCGCCGTCGCTCAATCCTTTTAGCGGAGTCGCCGTGACCGTTCGCAATCTCGATGCGTTGTTCCATCCGACATCCGTTGCCGTCGTCGGCGCTTCGCCGCGCCCGGGCAGCGTCGGCGCGATGGTTTGGGCGTGCGTGCTCGACGGCCGGTTCGGCGGGGCGATCTGGCCCGTCAACCCGAAGTACGGCGAACTGAACGGCCACAAGGTTTACCCATATGTCGACCAGGTGCCGAGCGCGCCGTCGGTCGCACTCGTGTGCACGCCGCCCGCGACGTGGCCCGGCATCGTGCGCAAGCTGGGCGGCCTGGGCGTTCGCGCGGCGATCATCGTCGGCGAAGCCCGTTCGAGCGCCGATCAGGTCGCGCTCGAACGGGCGCTCGCCGCGGCGAAGCCGTATCTGTTGCGCATCGTCGGGCCGGGCAGCCTGGGCGTCGTGTCGCCCGCGCTGAACGCGCATTTCGGCGCGCCGGCATGCATCGTCAAGGCGGGCGGCGTCGCGTGGGTGTCGCAATCGAATGCGCTGACGAACGCGGTGCTCGGATGGGCGCATGCGCGCGGGCTCGGCTTTTCTCATGCGGTCGCGCTCGGCGGCGAAGCGGACGTCGACGCGGCCGACGTGCTCGACTACCTCGCGAGCGATGCCGCGACGCGTGCGATCCTGCTCGAGCTCGACACGGTGAAGTCTGCGCGCAAGTTCATGTCGGCCGCGCGCGCGGCGGCGCGCAACAAGCCGGTGCTTGCGTTGCGCGCAGGGCGCGGCGATTCGGGCGATCTGCTCTATACGGCCGCGTTTCAGCGCGCGGGGATGGTGCGCGTCGACGCGCTCGACGATCTCCTCGACGAGATCGAGACGCTCGGCGTCGGTCGGACAGCCGCGGCGAGCGGCGCGGCGACGCTCGTGACGAGCGACAGGGGTGTCGCGAAGCTGGCCGTCGATGCGCTCGCGGCGGCGGGAGAGACGCTTGCGCAATGGCCGCAGGCGGCCGTCGACGAGGTCGGTGGCGCGCTGCCCGCGGGAATCGTCGCCGGCAATCCGTTGCTGCTCGGCGACGACGCGCGTCCCGAATATTTCGGCGCGGCGCTGAAGGCGCTCGCGCAGCATCCGCCGACAGGCGCCGTGTTCGTGGTTCATGCGACGTCGCATAGCGCGCCTGTCGGCGACGTTGCGCGCGTGCTGATCGAATCGCGCAAGTTCGCGCGTCGCGGCATGCTCGCGTGCTTCTTCGGCGGCGTCGATGCCGCGACGCGCGACGCATTGCACGAGCACGGCATCCCCGTATATACGACGCCGCAGCGTCTCGCGCGCGCGCATGCGCGCCTCGTCGATTATCAATTGGGCCGAGAGCTGTTGATGCAGACGCCGGAGGGCACGCCGCCGCAACCGCCGGCGTCGATCTCGGCTGCGCAGCACGCGGCGCGCGCAGCGCTCGCGCAGGGGCGCGACGCGTTCGAAGGCGAGGCGGCGCTCGAATGGCTGGCCGGCTTCGGCATCGAGCGCGCAACCGATGCGGACGTCGACGTCGGCGATACGATCGTCGACATCACGGTCGGGATGTACGACGACCAGAACTTCGGGCCGGTATTCCGCTATTCGGTGCCGCCGGCGGACGGCGTTTCCGCGCCGTTCGTCGTCTACGGGCTGCCGCCTTTCAATACCGTGCTCGCGCGCGCGGTCGTCGCGCGGTCGCCGTATGCGCGCCGCGCGCCGCCCGAGCCGCTGCTGCACGCACTGACCGCGCTTTCGCAGGCGGTGTGCGAGGTGCGCGAAATCGTCGAGATGTCGCTCGTGCTGCGCGTGCGTCCCGCGCGCGTCGTCGCGTTCGGGCCGCGCATCGGGCTCGCGACGGGGCGCAGCCGGCTCGCGATCGTTCCATATCCGCGCTATCTCGAGCAGAAGCTCGACTGGCGTGGAGAGCGCATCACGGTGCGTCCGATTCGCCCCGAGGACGAGGCCGCGCATCGCGAGTTGCTGAGCGCGATGACACCGGACGATTTACGGATGCGTTTCTTCGGGGCGATACGCAACTTCGACCATTCGCAGATCGCGCGGATGACGCAAATCGATTACGACCGCGAGATGGCGCTGATCGCGACGCTCGACGATGCCGGCGGCCGCGCGCATACGCTCGGCGCGGTGCGGGCAGTGACCGATCCGGACAACGAAGCGACGGAGTTCGCGATCGCGGTGCGGCCCGATCAAAAGGGCAAGGGGCTTGGGCGAATGCTGATGACGCGCATCATCGAATACGCGCGCTCGCGCGGAACGGCGTGGATGGTCGGCGAGGCGCTGCGTGAGAATGCGGCGATGATCTCGCTCGCGAAAGACAGTGGTTTCATGGTGTCGTCGACCGAGGAACCGGGGGTGGTCGCGTTCAGGTTGAAGTTGCAGCCATGAGACGCCGCCGCGGCATCGGGCGTCGGACGCGTGTGATCGGCGCAAGGGGCTGGCAGTCGCCGTGGTGCGGGGGCGATGGGGCGGGCAATTCGAAATCCGATGCGCGGTGTGTCGCCGGCGCTTCGGAGATTGCGGAATGCGTTGAAGGCGTCAACATCGCTGACTGCTGGCAACGGTTTTGACATCCTGACGATCATCGCCGCCATCGGTGCCATCACCGCCAATTCCGGACGGTGAGGTTTTACGGGAAACGAATTCGGGCGAAGGTGAGCGTCTTCGGGAGGCGGCCGGGCGGAACGAAACGCAGCGCGCGTGGCTTGTCGCCGATCGCATCGGGGTGTCGACGCATCGGCTGGCACCTGCAAACATGTGCCAGCCGATCCGCCGACCTGACAATACACCGCCTCACCGCCCCGAACCCGAATCCGCCCCGCGAACCGAATCACGCAGCGAGCTTCACCGCAGCCTCGTCCACATGCTTGCGCGAGATCGCGAGCTCGTCGAGCAGCGTGTCCGCGTAGACCGCGCCCGTCTCGCGTTCGAGACGCGCCACCGTCAGCGCGCAGCGCGCGGTGTCCTTCGGCATCGCAATGAAGCGCTTGATCGATTCGCCCGCCTTGAACGCGTCGAAGAGCGGCAGCCGCACTTCGTCCGGCAGCGTCTTCGTCCATTGGTACGGCTTGCCGTTGAACGTCAGGGAAGGCGGCAGCGAGCGCTCCTTCTTGCCCGCCGCGATCAGGCCGTACGTGCGCGCGGCTTCGCCGATCTGCTCGGGAGAGAAGAGCTCGTCGGGCGTGATGTCGAATTGCGCGATGTACGCTTCGATCGCCCGCATCGCGGATGCGCGATCGTCGCGCTTCTTCTGCGCGCGCGCGACGATGTCGCGCAACTCGTCGGCCTCTTCAGGCGTGATCGTGAAGCTTGCCTGCTTCTGCTGAAGTTCGGAGAAACGTTGGAATTCGAGATCGGTCAGAAGTTTGGCCATGACATCCATGAGGCGCCCGCCATCGGCGAAGACGGCAGGCGGTGTTTTGAAGGGGGCGCTATTTTAGCGTAGCGCCGCGCGCGCAGCCGATTCGGCACACAGCACGCGCCGGACAAGTGCCGGGCGAGCGCCCGCGCGCGTCACGGCGCATGCGCGAGCAGTTGCTCGACCTCGCGCGCGATCGCGAGCAGGCGTCGGTCGTTGCCCGCCGGCCCTTCGAGCATCAAGCCCACGGGCACGCCGGTGTGCTTCGACACTCCCGCCGGAATCGATACCGACGGCACGCCGCCGAGCGTCGCCGGCCCGGTCTGACGGATCACGCGCGCGAACAGCGCGTAGGCGGCGTCGGAAGGAAGATCGTGCCCGCTGTCGGCGACGAGCGGCGCTTCGCATTGAACGGTCGGCAGAGCGATGCAATCGACGCCTGTTCGATGGAACGCCTGGTCGTACCAGCGCACGCTGCTTTGCAGCACGTCCATCGCGGCCGCATACACATCGCTCGATGGCGGCGCGTCGATCAGCATGCGGAAAATGTGTCGTACATCGTCGCTGCCGAGCCGGGCGACGAACTCCGCGAACGGCAGAGCGAGCCGCTCTGCGCTGAAGCGCTGCCAGTATGCGAGCGCCTCGAACCCGCCGATCGGGAAGCCGCAAGCTTCGTCCGCTTCGTGCAGCGCGCGGGCGGCGAGCGGGATCAGCCGCGCGCCCGCGTCCGTCAGCGCGGCGAGCGCGCGCTCGGTCAGCTCCGCGACGGCCGGATCGAGTCCATCGAAGTAGGGCGCATCCGGCACGCCGATCCGCAATCCGGCGAGCGCGACCGGCGCGGGCTCGGTGGCATCGCCCGTCAGCACGGCGTCGAGCAGCAGCAGATCGTCGATGCAGTGCGCGATGGGGCCGACTGTATCGCGCGTCGGCGATAGCGCGAGCACGCCTTCCGTCGAGTAGCGGCGCGGCGTCGGCCGCAGGCCGGCGACGCCGCAGAACGCGGCCGGGATCCGCACCGAGCCGCCCGTGTCGGTGCCGAGACCGAACGGAATGCCCGCCGCGACCGCGCATGCCGTGCCGCCGCTCGAGCCGCCCGCGATTCGCGCCGGGTCGTGCGGATTGCGGACCGCGCCGAAGTGGCCGTTCGCGCTCGTGATGCCGAACGCGAGCTCGTGCATGTTCGCCTTGCCTAGCGGCACGGCGCCCGCGTCGAGCAACTGCTGGACGGCCGTCGCATTGCGCGTCGCGCTGAAGCCGAGCAGCGCGGGGCTCGCCGCGTACGTCGGCATGTCGGCTGTGAAGAGGTTGTCCTTGATGACGAACGGCACGCCCGCGAGCGGCAGCCTGCGGCCGCTCGCGATCTGCGCGTCGATGCGGGCGGCGGCCTGGCGCGCGATCTCCGGCGCGACGTGCGTCATTGCCGCGAGCGGTTCGGCGAGCGCGAGGCGCTCGAGCGCCGCCTCGGCGTGCTCGAGCGCGCGCGCTCGTCCGCCGTTCACGGCATTCGCGACTGCCCGCACGCTCGCGGGCCGGACGTAGGTTTTTCGATGCGACGTCATTGGCCTGTCTCCTTGTGCAGCACGCCGCGACGTGCGGCGCGCGTCATTGCTTCGGTCGGATCGGGAACGTTACGCGGCCGCCTCCTTCAGCATCGAAAGATGTCTGGCCGTCGCGCGCAGTTGCGCGTCGACGTCGTCGACGCGCGGCGCGACGTGCGCGTCGATCCGGCGGACGTACGGGCACGTGAGTGCGGCGATCGCGTGGCCGGACGGCCCGAGAACCGGATACGCGATGTCGGTGACGCCGAATGCCTGGCGGCTTTCCCGCCTGAGCCAGCCGGTCGTGCGGATCTCGCGCAGCAGCGCGTCGAGCTCGTGCATGTCGAGCGCGATTTCGCCCTCCACCTTCGTATGCTCGGCGAGCATCTGCGTGCGTTGCTCGGGCGTCTGGAACGCGAGCAACACGGGGCCCGACGCGGTGTCGACGAGCCCGACGCGCGAACCGAGCCGCACCGAGATGCCCCACGGGCCCGGCCCGTCGACCTGCGCGATCACGAGCAGGTTGCCCCGGTCGTACACGCACAGGTGGCACGATTGCTCGGCCGCGTCGGCGAAGCGCTGCATCGGCGGCAGCGCCTCGGCGATCAGCCGCTTGAGCGGCGGATGGCGGTGGGCGAGCGAGTAGAGCTTCAGGCTCAGCGTGTAGCGGTCGCCGCCCGGCGAGCGGATCACGTATTGGCGCGCGACGAGCCGCTCCAGCATCCGGTAGATCTCGCTCGCATTGCGGCCGAGCTCCTTCGTGATCTCGGTGCGCGTGAGGCCTTCCTTCTGCTCGGCGAGGAGCTCAAGGATATCGAGCCCCTTGTCGAGCGCGGGCGCGCGATAGCGCCCGACTTCTTCGCAATCCTGCGGTTCTTGCGCGGCGCCGGCGAGCAGGTCTTTCCTGGATTTCATCGGTGGATCGATTGTCTGGGACACGATGCGTCGAACGCCCTGGGCGGCGCGTGTTTCGCGGTTGCGCCGAGTGCGCCGATGGATCGTCGGTTCGTATGTAAATTAAGTCACTGCTCCAATAGCAATGATAATCAACGAATGCGAAATCAATGCCAATTTTGTCGACAATTGTTGAATAGAAAGCGGTCGACTGCGTATCGATGCGGTCAAAGTATGCGTCGGAGCGGTCGGGAAAAACCGGCGTGATCGAGCAGGCCGGTGCGCTCGCGCGGCTGGAAGCGGGCGTTTGTCACGGACGTCGTTGCGCGGACGCGCGCGGTGACGCGCGGGAGGCATGCGCTGATGGACCTCGGCGAGTCCCGGCGCGGCGGCGGCAAGTGCCGGCGAACCCGCGCGTCGCCAGCGTCTGCTCCAATAGTCGTTATCCGCGACGCAGCGTCTCATCGCGCGCGGCGGATGGTACAAATTGCGCAACGGGCCCGCTCCCGGCGCCGTCGCGCCGGCTCGATCGAGTGCGGCGGAGGCTCGTCTGTCCTGAACTGAAGAGGTCGCCTGTCATGAAACTGCTTCGTTACGGCCCCGTGGGCCACGAAAAGCCCGGGTTGCTCGACGCGGCCGGCCGCATCCGCGATCTGTCGTCGCTGATCAACGACGTCGCGGGCGACGCGCTGTCGGACGCGAGCCTCGCGCGGCTCGCCGCCGTCGATCCCGCGTCGCTGCCGCTCGTCGCGGGCGAGCCGCGGACCGGCGCGTGCGTCGGCCGGATCGGCAAGTTCGTCTGCATCGGCCTGAACTACGCGGACCACGCGGCGGAGGCGGGTCTCGCGGTGCCGGCCGAGCCCGTCGTGTTCGGCAAGTGGACGAGCGCGGTGAGCGGCCCGCACGACGGCATCGAGATTCCGCGCGGATCGGTGAAGACCGACTGGGAAGTCGAGCTGGGCGTCGTGATCGGCCGCGCGTGCAAGAACGTCGACGAGGCCGACGCGCTGTCGCACGTCGCCGGCTATTGCGTCGTCAACGACGTGTCCGAGCGCGAATGGCAGATCGAACGCGGCGGCCAGTGGGACAAGGGCAAGGGCTTCGACACGTTCGGGCCGATCGGCCCGTGGCTCGTCACGCGCGACGAAATCGCCGATCCGCAGGCGCTCGACCTGTGGCTCGACGTGGACGGCCGGCGCTATCAGAACGGCAATACGCGCACGATGGTGTTCACCGTCGCGCAGTTGATCGCGTATCTGTCGCGTTGCATGAGCCTGCAGCCCGGCGACGTGATTTCGACCGGCACGCCGCCCGGCGTCGGGATGGGCGTGAAGCCGTCGCCCGTCTATCTGAAGCCGGGGCAGACGGTGCGCTGCGGGGTGGCGGGCCTGGGCGAGCAGCGGCAGACGACGCGCGCGGCGGCGTGACGTGGCGGCGCGGCCGGCGTGCGGCAGCCGATGTGCCGGCAGCGGTTCGCGTTGCACGGCCTCGTTCGCTGCTTCGCGTGGCGGACGGAGTGTGTGCGACGAGGCGTCGATCGTCGCTGTTGCGCG
Source organism: Burkholderia sp. MSMB1588 (assembly GCF_001546925.1). Taxonomy (NCBI): domain Bacteria; kingdom Pseudomonadati; phylum Pseudomonadota; class Betaproteobacteria; order Burkholderiales; family Burkholderiaceae; genus Burkholderia; species Burkholderia sp. MSMB1588. Next base: position 1,022,193 of record NZ_CM003770.1, read on the forward strand.
CGTTGTGTCGCGCGTCTTGATCGAACGCGTGGGCGTTCGATCAAGATGTCGTTCACGCCTTCGCCAGCGCCTGATCGAGATCGGCGAGCAGATCGTCGATGTGCTCGATGCCGATCGACAGCCGCACCGTCTCTTCCTTCACGCCCGCCTTCGCGAGCTCTTCCGGCGATAGCTGACGATGCGTCGTCGAAGCGGGATGCGTCGCGAGCGACTTCGCGTCGCCGATGTTGACGAGCCGCGTGAAGAGCTTCAGCGCATCCTGGAACGCAGCGCCGCCCGCGCGCCCGCCCTTCACGCCGAACGTGAGGATGCCCGGCGCGCGGCCCGACAGATAGCGGTCGACGAGCGCGTGATCCGGATGATTCGGCAAGCCGGAATAATCGACCCATTCGACCTTCTCGTGCCCCGCGAGATGCTGCGCGATCCTCAGCGTGTTCTCGCTGATGCGGTCGATGCGCAGCGCGAGCGTCTCGATGCCTTGCAGGATCTGGAACGCGTTGAACGGCGAGAGCGCCGCGCCGGTGTTGCGCAGCGGGACGACGCGCGCGCGGCCGATATACGCGGCGTCGCCGAACGCTTCGGTGTAGACGACGCCGTGATAGCTGACGTCCGGCTCGTTCAGCCGCCTGAAGCGGTCGGCGTGCTTCGCCCACGGGAACTTGCCCGAATCGACGATCGCGCCGCCCAGGCTCGTGCCGTGCCCGCCGAGATACTTCGTCAGCGAATGGACGACGATGTCCGCGCCGTGCTCGAACGGACGCAGCAGGTAAGGCGTCGGCACCGTGTTGTCGACGATGAGCGGCAGGCCGTGGCGATGCGCGACGTCGGCGAGCGCGGCGATGTCGGTGATGTTGCCGAGCGGATTGCCGACCGATTCCGCGAAGATCGCCTTCGTGCGCGAATCGATCAGCGCTTCGAATGCCGCCGGGTTGCGCGGATCGGCGAAGCGCGTCGTGATTCCGTACTGCGGCAGCGTATGCGCGAAGAGGTTGTAGGTGCCGCCGTACAGCGTGCTCGATGACACGATGTTGTCGCCCGCCTCGGCGATCGTCAGGATCGAATAGGTGACCCCCGCCTGGCCCGATGCGAGCGCCAGCGCGCCGACGCCGCCTTCGAGCGCCGCGACGCGCTGCTCGAGCACGTCGTTGGTCGGATTCATGATCCGCGAATAGATGTTGCCCTGGACTTTCAGATCGAACAGGTCCGCGCCGTGCTGCGTGTCGTCGAACGCGAACGCGACCGTCTGATAGATCGGCACCGCGGCGGCGCGCGTCGTCGGGTCGGGGCGATAGCCGCCGTGCACGGCGAGGGTTTCGAGGCGCCAGTCGGCGGATGCGGGTTCGGTCATGATGGGTCTCCGATCGGTCTGCTTGTGTCAAGGTGTCGGCCGATTATAGGAGTCGCGGTCGCGCGCTTTTAGCTTGTTTGGTGACAAGCTTATTCGCGGACAAGACAAGTGCCGGGGCGGTGCGCGGAGGCGTGCGGACGATGGGCGGTTAGCCGTCGGCGTCCGCCATGAAATTCAATTCGACGCCGTTTCCCGCCGGGTCGTCGAAGAACAATTGATGCTGACGCGTCAACGGCACGTCGGCGCTCGTGTATCGGATGCCGAATTGCTGCAGACGGGCAATCGTTCCCGGCAGATCGCTGCAGGAGAACGCGACATGGTCGAACGTGTTCGTGACATTCGGCGCACGCGATTCGCCGGGCCCGGCTTCCGACAGATGCAGCACCGCTCGCGCGCCGGCATACAGCCAATAGCCGTGGCTCCGGAACGGCGGGCGATCGCCGGGCCGCAAGCCGACCGCGTTCACGTAGAAATCGCGCAGCGTGTCGAGGAGCGGACGAGGCGCGCGGAGGTTGTAGTGATCGAGGCCGGTGACGGGCATGGCGGGCGGTCGGGGGAGGGAACCGGAGCGGCCATTCTAGCGCGTGTCGAGGGGCGATGTGATGGGGCGCGTCGAATGGCCGGCGCGGCTTCATGGATGCTTCCGCCACGCCATGCTACGCCGCCCCGCCCCGCGGCTTCCGCGCCTAGCCGCCCGCCCGCCCCTGCAAATGACGCGCGACCGAAGCGAGCTTTTCGCAAGTCTCCGTCCATTCGCGATCGGGCGTCGACAGCGGAACGAGCCCCGCACCGGCTTGCAGCCAGCAGCGTTCGCCGTCCCGATACACGGAGCGCAGCACGAGCGCGGCATCCATCGCGCCTTCGCTGTCGACGACGAATACGCAGCCGCTGTACAAGCCGCGCAAGCGCTGCTCGTGGCGTCGAATGCTGTCGAGCGCCTCGCGTTTCGGAATGCCCGAAGCGGTGACGGCGGGAAACAGCTTTTCGAACGCATGCCATGCGTGGCGGCCCGCCGCGAGCCGCCCGCGCACGCGCGATGCAAGATGCTGGACGGTGCCGCGCCGATAGACGTTCATGAATTCGCTGACGCCGAGCGAATCGGCGTCGCAGATCGACGACATTTCGTCCATCGCCAGTTGCACCGACACCGCGTGTTCGGCGATTTCCTTCGCATCCCGCAGCAGTTCGCGCCGCAAACGCGCGTCTTCGGCGTCGTCGCCCGTCAATGCGCGCGTGCCGGCGAGCGGCTGCGTGCTGACGAAGCCGTCGGCGCTCACTTCGACCACCGTTTCGGGGCTGAAGCCGTATGCTTCGAAATCGCCGTCGCGGAGCAGGAACGAGCGCGCCGGCGTGTTCGTCCGCCGGCCCGCGACGTAGCTCGACACCGTGTCGAGCGACGCAGGAACCTCGACCGCGCGCGACAGGATCACTTTCTGGTACGCGTCGGCCTGCATTTCGCGCACCGCGGATGCGACCTGCTCCTTGTACGCGTGCGCGTCGCGTTCGCCGTCGATTGTTTCGAGACGCGCGCCGGGCTCGGTCTGCTGCGCGGCGTCCTGCGCGTCGACCAATTCGGCGAGCGTCGCGAGCGCGCCGGGGTCCAGGCTGCGGATCAGCGCGCGGCCGCTCGCTACGCGAATCTCGCTTTGCGGAATCGCGAGCCGCAGCAACGGCTCGTCGCCGCGCGCGCCGTCGATGCCGTACGTCAGATGAGAAAACTCGAAATGGGCGCGCCCGTATGCGCGCCAAGCGTCGATCCGCACGTCCGCGAGCGCGTGTGCGATCGCGTCGCACGGCTGTGCGTCGCGCCAGCTTGCGCCGTCGCTGCGTCGCACCGTTCCGTCCGGCTCGACGATCACGCTCAGCGCCGAATCGATGCCGATGCTCCACTCGCCGCCGCGCTCGTAGAGCGTGCAGTGCCGGCTCGGCAATGCGCACATGATGCGCGACGCCAGATCGAGCGGTTCGCTTCGCACGCTCAGGCGGCGTTCGACGTAGTGTCGCGCCGGGGCGGCGTCGCGCGCCTTGGCGATCGCGATCAAGCGTTGCTTGTCGATCTTGCCGACCGACGTCAACGGCCAATGCGCGGCGATTTCGATCTGATCCGGCAGCTTGAATTCGCTGAGCCCGCGTGCGCGCAGCGCCTGCTTGAGTGTCGACGCATCGAGCGTGTTGCGTTGCGGCCGCACGAATGCGCAGATGCGTTCGCCGAGCAGCGCGTCGGGAACCGCGACGACGGCCGAGTCCTGCACGTCCGGCAACGCGTCGATCAGCAGCTCGATTTCCGCTGCGGAGATCTTTTCGCCGCCGCGATTGATCTGCTCTTTGATGCGCCCTTCGACGATCAGATTGCCGGCCGCGTCGCGGCGCACGAGATCGCCCGTGCGGTAGTAGCCGTCGCCCGTGAAGCTGCGCGCGTTGTGCTCCGGCGCGCGGTAGTAGCCTCGGATCGTGTACGGCCCGCGAGTCAGCAGCTCGCCGACGTCGCCGGCGGCGACGTCGCGGCCGTGCGCATCGACGATGCGGACTTCGTCGCGCGGCGACAGCGGCCGCCCCTGCGTATGCGCGATCGTGTCGGGCGGATCGTCGAGCCGCGTGTAGCACAGCAGTCCTTCAGCCATCCCGAATACCTGCTGCAGACGGCAGCCGAGCACGTCGGGCAGGCGGCGCGCGAGCGCCGGGTCCAGCCGCGCGCCGCCGACCTGGACGAGCCGCAGGCTCGACAGATCGCTGCGTTCCCATTCGCGCGCTTGCGCCCAGAGCTGCGCGAGCGGCGGCACGAGCGCGACGTGCGTGACCCGCTCGCGTGCGATCAGCGGCATCGCTTCGTCGCAGCTCGCCGTGTCGGACAACACGACTGTGCCGCCGCTCGCGAGCATGCCGAGTATGCCGGGACATGCGAGCGTGAAGTTGTGCGCGGCGGGCAGCACCGCCAGATAGACGCTCGTATCGTCGAGCCCGCAGAGTGCGGCCGACGCGCTGAAGTTGTACGCGTAGTCCGCGTGCGTGCGCGGAATCAGCTTCGGCGTGCCGGTCGTGCCGCCCGACAGGAGCAGCAGCGCGACGTCGTTCGGCGCGGGCGGCGTCAGTGCGCGCGGCGGCGCGTCGAGCGACGCGAGCGGCACGACGCGCTCGTCGGCATCGTCGTCATTGTCGCGACGGCCGGGCTCGCCGTCGACGACGATCCAGCGCAGCGACGGATGCGCGTCGAGCATGTCGGCGGCGAGCGATCGGGCGTCGAAGCCGGCCGTTCCGTCCGCGATGAAATAAGCGCTGGGCTCGGCGATGCGGCAGAGCGCGTCGATGTCGTGCGAGCGTTGGGTCGGCATCGCGAGTACGGGCACCACGCCGAGACGGAACAGCGCGAAGCAGACGGTGACGAACGCGATGCCGTTCGGCAACTGCACCATCGCCCGGTCGCCGGGGCGCAGGCCCAGCTCGTGCAGTGCGGCTGCGAGCCGATCGACCCGGTGATCGAGCGCGACGAAAGGCACGCGTTCGCCGCCGGCGACGAGCGCGGTGCGCGTCGCGTGGTCGGCCGCCCAGCGGCGCAGATGTTCGCCGAGCGGCAGCGCGGCGGACGAGATGTCGGGTTCGGCGGCCACGGCGTTGGCCGTTTCGTTCGGATTCGGATGAAGAAGAGTTTCCATGAGCTTCTCTGAGGGTCACACACACGCGGAGGTCGACTCGAGCCGGCGCAGGATCTGTTGCAGAAAGGCGCGCGGTCTGCGGGTCACGTAGAAGTGGTCGCCGGGCATCGCGATCGGTTCGTCCGCGCGACGCAGCCAGTCGCGCCACGCGGCGACTTCTTCGCGCGACGCTTCGGTGTCGCGGCTGCCGTGGACGAGCAGCGTCGGCGTGTCGATGCGGCGCCGGTCGGCGCGCGGCATGCGGCGATAGGCCTCGGTGATCCGGAAGTCGGCGCGCAGCATCGGCAGGAAGATCGCGAGCAGCGACGGATCTGACAGCAGCGTTGCGTCGCTGCCGCCGATCTCGACGAGCTGATCGACGAACGCGCGGTCGTCGAGATGGCTGAGCAGGCGCCGCCCCTGCAGGTGCGGCGCGTGGCAGCCGGACAGCACGAGCGCGAACGGCGGCGCGCCGCGCCGCTCGAGACGCTCGCAGGTCTCGAACGCCACTTGCGCGCCCATGCTGTGCCCGGCGAGGATCAGCTTGCCGGGCGACGCCTTCGCATCGACCAGCTCGTCGGCGAGCTGATCGGCGAGCCGGCCGATGTCGTCCGCGCCCGGCTCGCGCATCCGGTGGTCGCGGCCCGGATAGATCGCGAGCGAGACGTCGATGCCGAAGTCGTCGACGTTGCGCCAATCGCGGAATGCGCTGCTGCTGCCGCCCGCGAACGGGCACATGACGAGCCGCCACGCAGCCGGCTCCGGCGACATGATCCACGGGCGCAGCATCCGACGCTCGTTCATGCCGCCACCTGTTCGTCGGGCGCGGCGTCGACGAGCATGCGCGGGTCGATCGCCGGCGGCGGCGCGACGCGGCGCTCGCGCGCGGGGCCCGCGCATTGCAATGTCTTTTGCCAGACGCGGGCGAGCGCGAGCTGATAGGCGGGATCGAACGCGGCGGGCGCCGCCGCGCCGTCGAGATGCCGGCGCAGCGCGTGCAGCACGTGCGCGACGCCCGCGGGGCCGTCGACTTCGAGCGCGTCGCGCCAGCTTGCCGGCGCGGGATGCAGCGGCAGCGCGGGCGGCCGGCCGAGGTGCGCGCTTTCGGCGCCCGTCGTCCGGTACGCGCTGCGATTGCCGTCGCGATGCTGCGGGTCGTATAGCGCGGCGGTCCAGACGACCGGGCCGTAGCTCGCGTCGAGCGACAGATAGCCGGAAGGCCAGCCGAGCGTGAGCTGATGCATCGCGAGGCTGTGCAGATCGGGATCGTCGGGATCGAGATAGGTCTGCAGACGCAGCGTCGCGCGGCAGCCGGGCAGGCCGATTCGCAGCGCGTGGAACGCGGGATCGTCGTCGTCCGCGGCGTCGACCGTCGCGTCGACGGCGCCGCTCGCCTGCAGCAGCAGATCGAGCGATGAGTAGAGCAACTGTCGGCTCGTCGCGAGATGCGCGAAGTGCGCGTGCTCGCCGCCGAGCGCGCGCCGCACGCGCCGAGCGCGATCGATCCAGCAGCGGCCGGCCGGCGTGTGCGCATAGAAGCTGTTGACCCAACAGGCGCGCTCGCGTTGCGCGGCGAGCTGCTGCAGGCGGGCGACGTCGTCCGGATGCAGCGGATGCTCCTGCACGACGTGCGCGCCGCGTTCGAGAAATGCCTGCGCGAGCGACGTGCCGGCGCCGCCGACGACCGTCGAGCGGACGACCACGCATGCGATGTCGATGTCGCCGGGCACGTCGTCGATCGACGTGTAGAGCGGAATGCCGAACGCGTGAGCCAGTTGCCGCGCGCGCGGGCTGCCGTTCGCGAGGAGTCCCGCGAGCTCGAGCCCCGGCTGCGGCGCGAGGAACGCATTCAGATAGATTTCGCCGAATTTTGCGCCGGCGACGAGCACGCGCCTGTTGCGCGCGTTGAGAGGTTTCATGCGACTTTCTCCTGCGGGCGGCGAGGGTTGTCGCGCCACTGCCGGAACAGGGCGGCGACGTTCTGTGCTCGTGCGTCGTCCATCACGAGCGTCCAGTGGTCTGCGTCGAGCGTGTGGCGTTCCGCGTGCATGTCCCAGCCTTGCCAGTCGAGTTCGGCCGGTCGCCAGCGGGGCGGGCGGTGCGCGGCGGCGATCCACAGGCAGCGGATCGGCAGGGGGGCGGGCGCGTGGTGGCGCGCGAGCAGGCCGAGCAGGTCGCCGACGCGCGTCAGCCAGCGCTGCGCATCGGCGGCGCTCATGCGCTCCGGCAGCAGCCCGGCCGTTTGCGCGGCGCGCACGAAGCACGCAGTCTGTTCGTCGGCGTCGAGCTGTTCGAGGTCGTCGGGCAGCGGCACGACGGCGCGTCCTTGTGCGAGCAGACGCAGCAGCGACGTGCGATCGTCGTGATCGAAATCGGCGCGGCAGACGGGATCGAGCAGCGCGAGTTCGACCGTTTCGCCGCGCTCGTGCAGCAAGCGCGCGGCCTCGGCGGCGACGGACGCGCCATAGGACCACCCGATCAACGTATACGGCCCGTGCGGCTGCGATGCGCGGATGGCTTGCACGTAGCGATCGGCGAGCGCGCCGAGATCGTCGGGCAGCGTCGCGTCCGTCGCGCGCAAGCCGTGAACGCGGCAGTCCAGATGCCGCGCGAGCGGCATGTACGCGGCGAGCTCGCCGTCGGACGCGTGGAACATGAACACGCGCGCCGGATCGCGCCCTTCGGCGAGCGCCACCAGGCAGCCGCCCGCATCGGCTGCCACGGCCGCTTCGGACGCGGGCGGCGCGTTCAGCGTCGCGCAGAACGCGCCGAGCGTCGGTTCGGCGAAGAGCGCCTGCAGACTCGCGCCGCGCATGCCGTCGCGATTGAGCTGCGCGATCATTCGCGTCGCGATCAGACTGTCGCCGCCGGATTGGAAGAAATCGCTGTCGCGATGGATAGGGCACTTCAGCAGCGCCTGCCACACCGCGCCGACGCTGCGTTCGAGCGCGGCTTGCGCTTGCGGATCGCGCGGCGGCGCGACGGGCGCGACAGGCGCGGTCGACGTGTGCGACGCGCGAGCCGCGCGGCTCGGCGCACCTTCGTTCGCTTCGTCGCGTCGCGCCGCGTGGCGGTCCGCATGTCGATCGATGCGTTCGCATTGCCGGATGCGCACCGGCGGCAGCGCGTCGCCGCAGCGCGCGCGCAGGCCGCGTTCGAGCGCCCCGAGATCGAGCCGGCCGACATGCGTCGCGCGTGCGAGCACCAGGTGCTGACGCAGCGGGCTGCATTCCTGCTCCGGCCATGCGAGTTCGACCGAAAAGCCCGCCTGCCCGAGCGCGTCGCGCCACGTCGGCAGATCGAGCATCGGCTTGTCGTCGGCCGTGCGGAAATCGTCGTAGCCGTTCAGGCCTTCGATGAAGCCGATGCTCGCCATCTGCAACGCGCTGTCGCGCTCGGTCGCCTCGATCATCAACAGGCGGCCGCCCGGTCTCAGCAATTGCCCGAGGCGGCGCAGCGACCGCACGACGTCGCTCGCGTCGTGCAGCACGTTGACCGCGACGACGATGTCGTAGCCTGCTTCCGGATGCGCATCGAAATCGACCGGCGCGTTGATGTCGAAGCGCGCGTAGTCGAGCTGCGCGTGGCCGGCGAAGCGCTCGCGGGCGGCGTCGAGGAACAGCGTCGACACGTCGGTGAAGCGGTAGCTGTGCAGCCGGCCGTCGAGCGCCGGCACGAGGTGGCGCGTCGTCGCGGCGGTGCCGGCGCCGACTTCGAGCACGCGCAGCCCGCCCGAACGCTCGCCGAGCGCGCGCGCGATCTGCGCGGCGCCGCGATTCAGGCAGTCGATCGCTGGATTGTCGCTGTACAGCGCGCGGGTGATCGCATCGTCGTCGTCGAACAGCAGCGCGAGCGGCGCTTGCGTGCCGTCGAACAGCGCATCGTGACGCGCGATGCACGTATCCAGATAGGCGCCGAGCGTGCGGCTCCAGCCGGCTTGCGGTAGCGCCTCGGCCGGGTCGGGAACCGTATCGAGCGCCCGTTCGCCGACGAACGCGTCGCCTTCGCGGCGCAGCCAGCCGCGCTCGGCCAGCGCGAGCAGCCATTGCCGCGCGAGCCGGCGATACTGCGGCCGCGCGCGCAGGCGCGACTGCACTTCGTCGAGATCGTGGCGTTGCCCGGCCTGCGCGAACAGGCCGTGGCGATGCAGCGTCCGGGCGATGCCGCGCAGCGCGCGCGCCTCGAGCCAGTGCCAAGTCGCATCGATTTCCGCGAGCTGCGACGCGTCGAGCATCGGCGGCGCAGACGTCAGGGTCAGCGGCGCGTCGATCTCGGGCGGCGGCGCGACCTGCGCGCCGGCGGCCGACACGACGATGTCGAGCGTGCGACCGTCTTCGGCGAGCGTCGCGGCGGCGTCGGATACGCCGTCCTGCGCGCGCAGCAGGTCTTCGATGTCGCGCAGATCCATGCCCGCATCGCCGGCATGCAGCGGCCAGCGGCGACGCGCGAAATCCACCCATGCGCCGTCGTCGCGCAGTTTCGCGAGCCCAGGCTGCGTCATCCGTTCCGGTTGCGCGGCGATTCCGCGCAGCAGGCATCGATAATCGTCGAACATCGCCTGCGCGGCGCCGTGCGCGAGCACGTCGTCCATGCAGTACCAACTGAACACGAGATCGCCGTCGACTTCCATCACCTGATGATCGAGCCAGACCTGCGGCGTCTGAGTGAACACGTGGACCGGCTCGCCGAACAGGCTCGTCATCGCCTGATCGATGCTCAGGCCGTCGAGCGACATCCCCAGCATGCTCGTGAACACGACCGGCATCAGCGGCCGGCGAGGGTCATGCGCGCGGCCGCGCGACAGCTCGCGCATCAGCTCGACGCCGTTGACCTGGCTGTGCGCGAGGCGCTGCCAGAGCCGCTCCTGCGTGCGCTCGATCGTGTCGCGCAGCGTCGGCGCGCCGTTCAGCGCGAAGTCGATCAGCAGCACCGACGTGAAATCGCCGATCAGTTGGGAGACCTGCGGATGATCGGGACGCCGGTTGAAGAACGTCAGGTTCAGCGTGAAATCCGGATGCCGGCTCCAGCGTTCGAGCGTGTGCGCGAAGAGCGCGAGCAGTGCGGCCGACGGCGTCGCGCCCCAGCGCTGCCATTCGCGTTTTAGCTTGTCCCAGTCCGCGCGTTCGAGGCGCGCCTGATATGTGGTGAAGCGGGGCCGCGCGCGGTCGGCGCGTTCGGGTTCGAGCGGCAGCAGGGGCGCGGGCGGCAACTGAGGGAGCGTGCGTTGCCAGTAGCGCCACGATGCCTGCCAGTCGGGCGCGTCGCGGCGCGCCTGATCGGCGAGCACGTAGTCGCGGAACGTGATCTGCAGCGGTTCGAGCGCCGCGCCGCGATAGGCGCGCGCGAGGTCGTCCATCATCACCTTGAAGCTCTGCACGTCGAACAGCAGCAGGTCGAGGTTCATGTGGAGCCGGTAGCGCGCATCGTCGAGCTCGGTCACGACGAGCTCGAACAGCGGCCAGCGGTCGGCGGGCAGCACGCGGTACGACAGTTCGTCGCGGGTGTGTTCGAGCGCGCGCGCCTGCTCGTCGGCGGCGAGGCGCTTCAGGTCGCGCCGCTGCGGCCGGTAGACGGGCACGTCGCGCAGGATGCGCTGGCGGCCGTCCGAATCGACGATCATCCGCAGCATGTCGTGACGCGCGACGAGCGCGTTCCAGGCGGCCTCGAAGCGTGCGAGGTCGAACGTGTCGCGCCGCATGTCCCATTCGAACAGCACGTGACACGCCACGCCGCCGTACGCGATCAGATCGGTGCGGCCGAGCCAGTACGCGTGCTGGATCGGCGTCAACGGGAACGGCTCGAAGCGGTTCGCGGGATCGTGGATGAGCGCGCCGGCATCCGAAGCGGGCGCGCTGGCGTCGGCGGGCGCGGATTCGACGATCAGCCGGCCGATTCCGGCGACCGTCATGTCGCGATACGCGCGCTCGGCGTCGAGCTTGACGCCGAGCTGCGATTCGACCGCGCTCCGCAATTCGAGGAACAGCAGCGAATCGAGGCCGAGCTTCAGCAGATCGCGTTTCGGCGTGAGTTGAGCGAGATCGTCGAGCTTCAGTTGCGCGGCGATGCGCGCCGTCAACCATTGGCGGACGGCATCGGCATCGCGCGGATCGGGGCGCGCGGCGGCGGGCGCCGCAGCGGCGGCCGCCGCCGAAGCGGCGCGGGAGGCCGCCGTCGGCGAGCGCGCGAGCCGCGCGGATGGCGTATCGGCGCCGGCGTCGAACAGCGCGCGGCGGCCGGCGTCGAGCCGCTCGCGCAGCACGCGCATCGCGAGCCGGTATGGCGCGCCGCGCATCACGGCCTGTTCCAGATGCCACAGGCCTTCCGCGCTCGACAGCACGCCCATCCCGCTCTCCGCGAGCTTGTGTTGCAATGCGGGCTCGGCCGCGCGTCCGGCTTCGCCCCATGCGCCCCACGCGATGGAGATCACCGCCGGCGTCTCGCCGCTTGCGCGCGCTTCGGCGAGCCCGTCGAGATAGGCGCTCGCGAACGCGTGCGCGCCTTGTCCCGGCGCGCCGAGCGCGGCGGCCGCCGACGAATAGAAAAGCAGATAGCGCGCGTCGTGCGCGCGGAGCCAGTCGCGCAGCACGCGCGCCGCGTCGGCCTTCACCGCGAGCACGGGCGCGATGCGTTCGGCGTCGAGCGTGGCGAGCGGCGCATCGTCGAGGATGCCGGCCGCATGGATCGCGCCCGCGACGCCGCCATCCGCGTGCAGCGCGTGCAGCGCCGCCGTCAACTGCGCGGGTTCGGCGATGTCGCAGCGCACCCAGCGCAATTTGCATGCATGGAGCGCTTCGACTTCATGCTGGAACGCAGACCAGTCGTCATGCGCGCGAGGCGCGACGAGCGCGATGCGGCGCGCGCCGTGGCGCGCGAGCCAGCGCACGCTCAGCCGGCCGAGGCCGCCGAACGCGCCGGTGACGACGTGCCAGCGTTCGCCGGCGAGCGCGCCGGCGGGCAGCGCGGGCGCGACGTAGGGTTCCGCCGCGAGCGATGGCGCATGCGCGCGGCCGTCGCGGACCGCGAGCCAGCGAGCGCCGCTGCCGAGCGCATCGAGCGCCGGCAGCAGATCGCGCCACGCGGCGGCCGGATGCAGGTCGATCGCGGCGAGCATGCGGTCCGGCCGTTCGGCGGCCGCGACGCGCAGCAGCCCCCACGCGGCGCGATGCGCGGGGTCGACGAGATCGTCGGCGTGGACCTTCCATGCGCCGCGGGTCACGACGACGAGCGGCGCGCGGCTTGCTTCGGACAGCGCGTCGAGCAATGCCGGCGCGATCGCCTGTAGCGGCTTCTCATCCGGATCGAGGATGAACAATCGGCGATCCGCGTGCGGCGCGATCGGCATGCCCGCGTCGCGCAGCGAGTCGGCGAACGGCGCCGACGCGGCGTGCAACGCGATGCCGTTCGCATCTGGCGACGCATCGGACACGGGCCGCCACTGCCAGCCGTAATGCGTATCGCGCGCAGGCAGCGGCGCGGGCAGGCCGTCTTCGGGGGAGTCGGCGTCGAGCGGCCGCCATGCGCCGGATTCGTCGCGCGCGTCGAGCGCGATCCGCGCCGCGCCGAACGGACTGGCGCACCAGCGCAGGCGCACGAGCGTCAGCCACGCCGGCGCGCGCTCGGGCGCGCGAATCGTCGGAGCCGCCTGGCCGCCGCCGTGGCGGCCCGCCAGTTCCGCGCCGCCCCGCGCGAGCCGTTGCTGCCATGCCTCGCGCCGGCCCGCGCAATCGGACCAGTCGGCGAGATACACGCCGTCGTCGGTGAGCGGCTGACCGAGCAGCGGATCGGCGTCGTCGGCGAGCCACGGCGCGACGCCCGCCGAGCGGCCCGGCGCGGTCGCGAGCACGATGTGCTCGCTGATGCCCGACGTCGGCGCGCCGTCGTCCGGCAGCCAGTCGATGCGCTCGAAGCCCGCCGCGACGCATTGTTCCTTCCAGCGCGCGGTCGACAGGAACAGCTCGCCGCCGCGCGCGTCCTCGTCGTGCAGCGGCAGCACGAGCGGGCCGAATACGAAATCGAAGAGGCGCATCGGCCGCGTGATCTCGCGCATCAGCAGACGGCCGCCCGGCTTCAGCAGCGGCGCGAGGTTCGCGAGCGCGCGGCCGACGTGCTGCGTCGCATGGATCACGTTGGCCGCGACGATCAGGTCGTATGCGCCCGCTTCGAAGCCTTGCGCATGCGCGTCTTTTTGCAGATCGAACACGCGATAGTCGACGCCTTCGTGAGCGGCGAATTTCTGCTCGGCGCGCCGCGTGAAAATCGGTGAGATGTCGGTGAAGTCGTAGCGGACGTTCGGCTCGCCGTCGAGTTCCGGCAGCAGCCACGCGGTCGTGCCGCCGGTGCCGCCGCCGACTTCGAGAATCCGGAATGGGCGGTGCCGGCGACGGTTCGTCTGCCGCTCGCGGACGAGCCCCGCGACGACGCCCGCGGCGATCTGGTTGAAATAGCGCCCGAAGCTGAATTCCTGATACAGCACTTCGACGCCGCTCGACGCGCTGTCCGGGAAGATCACCGCGACCGGCTCGATGTCGCCGCTCATCATCGCGTGCAGGCTGTCTCCCGCGCGCGCGACGGTGTCGGTGATCACGTCGAAGCCTTCGCAGCAGTCGCGCAGGATCTGCAGCAGCGCGTCGCGTTCCGCGTGGGGCGCCGCGAGCGCGGGCGCGTAGCGGTCGTTGTCGCGGCGGTAGTAGCCGTCTTCGACGCACGCATTCAGGAGCCGCACGAGCAACTGGCGATGGCGCGGCAGCAGACGGCCCGCGCGCAGGATGTCGAGCGCGGTCGCGCCCTCGTCGAAGCGCTCGCCGATGCAGCGGCGCACGAGCCGATCGACGTAGATCGCATGCAACTGCGTGACACAGTCGTAGAGCCGTTGCAGGCGCGGCAGATCGAGCGATGCGGCGGCTGCGGCCGCGACCCGCCGGCCTTCGGCGAGCGCCGGGTCGACATCGCCGCCGTGCGCCGCGGGCAGTGTGACGGCTGCCGGCTGCGCATCGCGCCAATAGCGTTCGGCATCGAACGGATAGCGCGGCGCGTGCAGCTTGCGGCCGGACGAAGGCAGCACGTTCGCCCACGGCAGCGCGACGCCCGCCGCATAGAGTTCGAGCGTCGCTTGCCGCGTTTGCGCGAGCGCGGGCTGTTGTCGGCGCGCGCTCGCGATCCAGCGCGCGCGTTGAGGCGACTCGCGCAGGCCGATCCCCGTCAGTTGCGCATCGGGCCCGAGTTCGAGAAACACGCCCGCGCCCTGTGCGATCGCGTGACGGACCGCGTCGGCGTAACGGACCGGTTCGCGCATGTGCCGGCGCCAATAGCCGTGCGCGTTGAGCCCATCGGCGTCGATCGGCCCGCCGAGCAGCGTCGACACGAGCTGCACGCGGCCGGGCGCCGCATGCAGTTGCGCAGCCGCGCGTTCGAACGTGTCGAGCACCGGATCGAGCAGCGCCGAATGTGCGGCGCCCGGGACCGTGAGCCGCGCGTGGCGGATGTCTTTCGCGGCGAGCGCGGCGGCGAGCGCGTCGACTGCATCGCGACGGCCGGAGAATACGAGATGACGCTCGCCGTTATGCGCGGCGACGTCGACGCCGGCTTGCCTGGCGAGCGGCAGCAATTCGTCGGCGCACGCGAATGCGGCGAGCATCGCGCCCTCCGCGCAGCGCTGCATCAGCGCGCCGCGCAGCCGGACGAGCGGCATCGCCTGCTCGATCTCGTAGTGTCCGGCGACGACCGCGGCCGCGTATTCGCCGACCGAATGACCGATCACGATCTGCGGCTCGAGACCGAGTGCGCGCCAGTGCGCGGCCATCGCGAGCTCGAATGCGACGATCGCGGGTTGCGCGTAGTCCATCCGTTCGAGCAGATCGCCGCGCTCGCCGGACATCGCGTCGCGCAGCGGGACGTCGAGCTCGCCGTCGCAGGCCGCGAAGCAGCGGTCGAGACACGCGGCGAACGCGGGCGATTGCCGATAGAGCGCCTGTCCCATGCCGGGCCAGTGCGAGCCCTGGCCCGTGAAAAGCCAGACCATTTGCCCGGCTTCGCCGCTGCCGCGATGGACGAGCGCATCGTCTTCGCCCAGCGCGAACGCGTCGAGCGCCGCGACGGTTTCTTCGCAGAACGGCACCGCGAGCCGGTGCGGCAGGTCGAGCTGCCGTCCGCGCAGCGCGGTATGGAGCAAGTCGCGCGCGCCCGCATGCCGCAGCGCGTCCGCGTAGCCGCGCGCGAGGCGTTGCAGCGCGGGCTCGCTCGCCGCGCTCAGCAGCAGCGCCGCGCCCGCGTCCGGCTGCGCACGGTCGTCGCCGCCGACCGCCGCGCGCAACGCGTCCGGCAGCGACGCGACGACCACATGGCAGTTCGTGCCGCCGATGCCGAACGACGACACGCCCGCGACGCGCGATGCGTCGTCCCAGGGCTGCGCTTCGGTGGGCACGTAAAACGGGCTGTCGTCGAGGCCGAGCGCCGGATTCGGCTTGCGGAAGTGCAGGCTCGGCGGAATCGCGCGCCGCTCGACGGCGAGCACGGCTTTCAGGAGGCTCGCGATGCCGGCCGCCGTATCGAGATGCCCGATGTTGCTCTTGACCGAGCCGAGCGCGCAGCGCGGTCCTTCGCCCGCCCGATGAAAGACGCCGCGCAGCGCTTCGAGCTCGACCGGATCGCCGAGCGGCGTGCCGGTGCCGTGCGCCTCGACGAGGCCGATCTGCGTGCTGTCGACGCCCGCGAGCATCAGCGCGTCGCGGATCGCGTCGCGCTGTCCGGCCGCCGACGGCGCGGTGTAGCCGACCTTGCGGTCGCCGTCGTTGTTGATCGCGCTGCCGAGCAGCACCGCGACGACGGGGTCGCCGTCGCGCAGCGCGTCGCCGAGCCGACGCAGCACGACCGCGCCGACGCCGTTGCCGGCGAACGTGCCTTGCGCGTCGGCGTCGAACGGCCGGCAGCGGCCGTCCGGCGAGAAGATCATGCCCGGCTGATGCAGATAGCCCGCGTGCTGCGGAAACGATACGGCCACGCCGCCCGCGACGGCCATGTCGCATTCGCCGGCGCGCAGGCTTTCGCAAGCCAGGTGCGCGGCGACGAGCGAGCTCGAGCACGCGGTCTGCACGGCGAGCGCCGGTCCGCGCAGGTTCAGCTTGTACGCGACGCGCGTCGCGACATAGTCCTTGTCGTTGCCCATCAGCGACTGCAGGCCCTTGACCTGCGCGACTTCGGCGATCCGCAGCGGCTCCCTGCCCGGATACGTGCTGATGCGCGCGGACCCGAACACGCCGGTGCGGTGCGGGACGTCGCGCGGCGCGTAGCCCGCGTGCTCGAGCGCGTGCCAGACGATCTGCAGGAAGAGGCGCTGCTGCGGGTCGATCGATTCGGCTTCCTGACGGGAATAGCCGAACAGCGCGGCATCGAACGCGTCGGCGTCGCGCACGACGGCGCCGACGTTGACGAAGTTCGGCGCGTCGATCGTCGCGGCGTCGAGGCCCGCGTCGAGCAACGCCTGCCGCGTGAAGCGGCGGCTGCATTCAGCGCCGGCGAGCAGGTTGCGCCAGAACGCGTCGCTGTCATCCGCTTCCGGAAAGCGGCACGCGTGGCCGATCACGGCGATCGGCTCGCCGTTCGGGTAATGCGTCGCGAGCAGCGCGTCGAGATCCGCGGCCGGGCGAGCGGACGAGGTGGCTTTATCCATGACTGGTTTCGAGAGAAGGTTCGTTGGCGGCGGGCGAAGGCGCGGGTGCGGCCGGCTGCGCGAGCCGGCGGCACAGCCGGATCGCGGGCCACAGGCTCGCGACGGCGAGCGCGGCGAGCAACGCGAGCACCGGGCGATAGCCGACGGCGTGGCTGACGCGCAGGACGGCCATCGACATCAGCATGGCGACGGCCATGTCGGTCGACTGGAACAGCGCGTAGTCGGATGCCGGCTGGTGAGGGCGGGTAAGTCCCATCAGCACGTTGTAGAGCGTGACGAAGCCGATCGCCGCCGCGACGTTGACGAAGCCGAATGCGAGCGTCCATTCGCGTATGCCGAAGCGGGGATAGCCGATGGCGAGCACGCCCGCGAGCAGCGGGAACGACAGCATGACGGGCAGCACGCACCGCCACGCGCCGAAACGGCGCATGGCCCAGCCGCCGAGCGCGATGCCGGCGCCGCTCGCGACCGTGCTGTAGATCGTGACGACTTCGCCGAGCGCGCTCAGGCCGAGCCCCGCATCGACGAGCAGCACGGTCTGCAGCGCCATCAGCCCGCGCATCGCGACGAGGTAGATCGCGGTCAGCGCGAGCGCGGGCCCGATCCCGCGCAGATCGCGCCAGTGCAGGCGCGGGCGCGCCGAGCCGACGGGCGCGGCCAGCATCGGCTGGCGGATCAGCAGCGACGGAATCAGCAGCAGCAGCGACAGCGCGGCGATGCCCGCGAAGCCGCAGCGCCAGCCGGCGTGCTCGGCGATCGCGAGGAACAGGAACGAACCGAGCGGAATCCCCAGATAGCTGCCGCCGACTTGCGCGACGTTCGCGAACGGGCGGCTGCGGGCGTCGGTCGTGCAGATCGCGATGCCGTTCGCGTAGATGCCGTGGCTCGCGGACAGCAGCGACAGCAGCATCAGCGACACGACGATCGCGCCCGCCGCGTGCGCAGGCGGCAGCAAGCCGATGCACGCGATGAGGGCCGCCATGCCGAGTTGCAGCAGCGCGAGACTGCCCTGATAGCGGTTGCCGCGTAGCGGCAGCGCGTGACGCTCGCACCACGGCGCCCACAGGAATTTGCCGACCCAGGGCAGCATCGCGAGCGACAGCCAGCTCAACTGGGCGAGGTCGGCGCCCGCGTGCCGGAAGTAGCCGACGACGCCCTGCATCGTCAGCGCGCTGACCATGCCCTGGTGCGCGTAGTACGACCAGTACGGCAGATAGCGCTTCATGCGGCGGCTCCTCGCCGGCGCTGCAGCTTCGCTCTGCGTTGGTCGAGGAGCGCGCGCCGGTTCGCGTCGTCGGCCTGGGCCGGCGCGTGCGCGCCGCCGAGATGCGCGGCGAGCGCGTGCGGCGACGCATGCGTGAAGAGATCCGTCACCGCGAGCGACGCGTAGCCCGCGTGCCGAAGCTTGACGTGCCATTGGACGAGTTCGAGCGACGACGCGCCGGCTTCGAAGAAGCTCTGTCGCGCGGCGATCGGCAGGCCGAGCGTCTGTTCGAAATGCTGGCGCAGCCGGCCGACGAGCGCGGCGTCGACCGGCGCGTCGTCGCGAAGCGCGGTGATCGGCGCCGCGGGCGCGGCGGCGGCGGAGCCGGCGGCGCGCTCGCCGTGCATCGACCGCGCGCCGGCCTGGCCGACACGCGGCACGAGGACGTCGAGCGGCAGCCGCCACGCCGATGCGTCGGTCGCGAGCCGCTGCAGCAGCGCGACGTACTGGTCGAACATCGCGCGCAACCGGTCGGGCTCGAACAGCGCTTCGACCGCATCCCAGTTGAAGCGCAGCTCGCCTTCCGATTCGTAGACCTGGTGATCGAGCCATACCTGCGGCGTCTGCGAGATGCCCGAGCGCGGTTCGAGCCACGACGCATGGGCGAGGAAGCGGTCGTGATCGAAGCCGAGCGCGCTCGTGAACACGACCGGCATCTCGGCGGCGGCCCGGCCGTGCCGCTGCGCGAGCTGGCGCATCACCCAGAGCGCCGACACGTCGCGGTGCGCGAGGTCTTGCCACAGCCGCTGCTGCAGCCGCTGCGCGCTCCCGAGCCAGTCGTTCGCGGGCTGCCACGCGAGCAACAGCAGCGACGTGAAGTCGCCGAGCACCTGCTCGATCTGCGGATGCACCGGCTGCCGATCGAACAGCGTGAGGTTCACGCACAGCTCGCGCTGCGCGCTCCACGCGGACAGCACGGCCGAATACGCGGCGAGCAGCAGGGCCGACGGCGTCAAGCTCGCCGCGCCGGCGCTCGCCTTCAGCGCGTGCCATTGCGCGCGCGACAGGCGCGCCGACAGCCGCACGAAGCGCGGCGTCCCGATTTCCGCGGGCGTGCGGCGAAGCGGCAGTTGCGGCGCGGAGGGCAGGCCGTCGAGCCGGCGCTGCCAGTAGGCGAGCGACGCTTCGCTGGCGCGCCGGCCAGCGACGTGCATCACGTAATCGCGAAAGCCGATGTCGAGCGGCGGCAGCGCGCGTTCGGGCGCGACATACAGTTGCTCGAGTTCGGCGAGCAGGATCTGCATGCTGAGACCGTCGAGCATCAGATTGTCGAGACACACGTAGAGCCGGCTGCGCTCGCCGCCGTCCTCGGCTGCTTGCACGTCGAACACGGGCCAGCGCGCGGGATCGAGGACCTGATGCGCGAGCCGCTCGCGCAGCGCGGCGGCGTCGGGACCGTCGAGGCTCGTGACGCGATGGCGCGTCAACGCGAACGGCGGCGCTTCGGCGAGCACCTGCTGCCGGCCGTCGCGGACGACCGCGCGCAGCATGTCGTGGCGCGCGATCAGGCGGTTCCACGCCGCTTCGAAACGCACGACGTCGAGCCGCTCGACTTCGAATTCGACGAAGAAGTGCGAGCCGACGCCGCCCAGCGCGAAGCCGGCCTGGCGGCCGACGAGATACGCCTGCTGGACGTCGGTGAGCGGGAACGGCTGGAAGCGCGACGCGGCGTCGGGCCGCAGCGCGTCAGTTGCCGGCTCGATGCGCGGGCGCAGCGTCGCGGCGAAGGCGGCGAGCGTCGGGTAGTCGAACAGATCGCCGAGCCGCGCCGTGTAGCCTGCCCGATCAAGTTCGCCGATCAGGCGCGTCGCGAGCAGGCTGTCGCCGCCGAGCTGCAGGAAGTGGCTGTGCCGATGCACCGCGTCGACTTGCAGCAAGCGTTGCCACAGCGCGGCGACGGCCGTTTCGGCGTCGCCCTGCGGCGCTTGCCGCGCGGCGTCGGCGTCGGCATCGGCGACAGCGGCGGCGGGCGCGCAGCGGGCCAGCAGCGCCTTGTGGTCGATCTTGCCGTTCGCGGTGAGCGGCAGGGCGTCGATGAAATAGAGGCGCTGCGGCAGCATGTAGGACGGCAGATGCGCTGCGAGCGCCGCGCTCAGCTTTCGCGGATCGGGCGTGCGCACGATGGCGGGCGCGCGCAGCACGAAGCGCCGGTGCGCGCCGACGTCGTCCGACTGCTCGCACGCGAGCGCGCGATCGTCGAATGCGCGTCGCCAGTCCTCCGCGCGGCGCAGGCTGTGCTGCGCGGCGGCGCCGCCCGCGAGCAGGTCGGCGCTGACGAGCGCGAGCGCCGATGCATCGCGCAGCTCGGTCACGTAGACGAGCGCCGACGGCGCGGCCAGCCCGGCGAGTTCGTCGAGCGCCGCATCGCCGAGGCGGTGCAGCGCGTTGTTGGCCCAGACCACGTCGGCGCCGTGCGCGAGATCGTTCAGCGACGCGGGGTCCGCGCGCCGCGCTTGCGCATGCGGGAACGCGGCGAGGCGCGCCTGCGCGCGCAGCACCATGTCCTGCGACGCGTCGACGGCCGTGTAGGCCAGCCGTTGCGCGTCGAGGCGGCGCAGCAGCGCTTCGCCGAACAGGCCGCTGCGCGCGCCGATCTCGACGAGCCGTGCGGGCCGCCCCAGCGAGCGGGATAGCGCCGCGACCGCGGTGGCGAGCGCATCGATCGCTTTCCCGGCGCCATCGCTGCGCAGCAGCAGCGATTCCGGCGACCAGAACGGATGGTCGAGCAGCGTGTGCGCCGGGCGCAGCCCGCGCAGGATCGCGCCGAGCGCGTCGTGGTGAGTGAGCAGCGCGTCGGCGGTCGTGAAGAGCGGGTCGTCGGCGCGCGGCCGGCGGCGCGCGTGGTCGTAGCGCGGGCCGCGGCGATACGCGCCGTCCCGTTCGGCGAGGCGGCCGTGCGCGGCCAGCAGCGCGAGCCAGCGCGCGAACAGCGCACGCCACGCCGGCTGCGCGCGATAGCGCGCGAGCGCCGTGTCGACGTCGAGCGGCGCGTCGAAGGTCACGCCTTCGCGTTGCAGATGGTCGTGCAGGAAATCGGCGACGAGATGTTCGATGGCCACGTCGGACTTCGCGTCGGCGACGGTGTCGGTGTCGGCGTCGCGGCTGGCGTCCGCGCTTGCGCTCGCGTTGCCGATGGCGTCGATGGCGCGGCCTGCGTGTGTGTCCGCATCCGCATCCGCGTCCGGATCGGCTTCCCGAGCGGAGCCGCAATCGCCCGCGGGCGCGAACAGCGCGCGAAAGTCGGACGGCCATGCCGGACCCGCCCGCCGTTCGTCGAACAGCGCGTCGCCTGACGGCACGACGAACGCCGCAAGCGATTTGTCGCGTTCGCCGACCGCGAGCGCGATGCCGGTCTTGACGCCGTCGATGCGATTGAGCGCCGCGTCGATCTCGCCGAGCTCGATCCGGTAGCCGCCGATCTTCACCTGCTTGTCGCGCCGGCCGAGAAATTCCAGTGTGCCGTCGGGCCAGTAGCAGCCGTGATCGCCCGTCCGATACCAGCGGCCGCTCGCGTCGTCGACGAATTGCCGCGCGGTGCGTTCGGCGTCGTTGAAGTAGCCGAGCGCGACGCCTTCGCCGCCGATCCACAGCTCGCCCGGCACCCAGTCCGGGCAATCGCGGCCCTGCTCGTCGACGACGCGATAGCGCTGGTTCGCGAGCGGATAGCCATAAGGGATCGAGCGCCAGGGCGGCGGCACGTCGCCGACGTCGTAGGCGTTCGACCAGATCGACGCCTCGGTCGCGCCGCCCATGGCGACGAGCTCGCCGTCCGCGCGAAACGCACGGTAGCGCGCAGGCAGATCCAGACCGATCCAGTCGCCGGACAACATCGCGACGCGCAGGTTCGACGGCGCGCGCAGCCCCAAGCCTTCGGCGTACGTGACGAGCATGTCGAACAGCGCGGGCACGCTGTTCCATACGGTCACGCGATGGCGGTCGAGCAGTTCGCACCAGACGGCCGGATCGCGCCGCTGCGCTTCGTCGACCAGCACGAGCGCGCCGCCCGCCGCGAGCACGCCGAAGATGTCGTAGACCGACAGATCGAAGTGCAGCGCGGACAGTGCGAGCACGCGATCGCCCGCGCCGACGCGGTAGCGCCGGTTCAGTTCCGCGCATGTGTTGAGCGCGCCGCGATGCGAGATCACGACGCCCTTCGGCGTGCCGGTCGAGCCGGACGTGTAGATCACGTACGCCGGCGTGCGCGGATCGACCGCGACGGGATCGCGCAGCGCGTCGGCCGCGACGGCGTCCTGCCACGCGAGATAGCGCGCCGGATCGTCCGGCGCCGCGATCGCCGCCGGATCGTCGCGGCAGACGAGCACCCGCTTCACGCGAGCGTCGTCGTAGATCTTGCGGCGGCGTTCTTCCGGCTGGTCGAGCGGCACGGGAACGTAGACCGCGCCCGCGTGCAACACGCCGAGCACCGCGACGATCTGCCCGATGCCCTTCGACATGCTGACGGCGACCGTATCGCCCGCTCCCACGCCGCACGCCGCGAGCGCGCCCGCGCAGCGGCGCGCCTGTTCGGCGAGCGTCGCGTAGCTGATTCGCGCGTCGCGATGGATCAGCGCGACGGCGTCGGGCGCGCGCCCGGCCGCGTGGAAGAAGCCGTCGTGCAGGCAACCGTCCGGCACCGGCCGCGCGGTGTCGTTGACGCGCGCGCGGACCGCGCGCTGCGCGTCGGGCATCGGATCGGGCAGCGGCTTGCGCCAGGCGCTGGCGTCACGCACGAGATGCCGCACGAGCGCGACGTACGCATCGAACAGCGCATCGACGAGGCTCGCCGGAAAGAGCGCGTCGACGCTGTCCCACTGCAGCCATGCCGACGCGCCGTGTTCGAACGCGAGATGGTCGATCCATACTTGCGGCGTTTGCGAGATGCCCCACCCGGGTTCGCCGAGCGCGGCGGCGGTGTCGCGGCCGTACAGCGGGCGGCCGAGATTGCTCGTGAACACGACGGGCGCGCCGTGCGGATGACGCTGTTCCTTGCGCAGCTCGCGCAGCAGCTCGACGCCCGACCAGTGGCGATGCTCGTATGCGTCGGCGAACGTCGCCTGGTTCGCGCGCGCGAGCGAGTCGAACGGCGCGCCTTCGGCGGCGAGATCGATCAGCAGGATGTTCGTGAAATCGGCGATCATCCGCTCGACGGCCGGATCGAGCGGCTGTCGATCGAACAGCGTCAGGTTCAGCAGCAGGCGCGGCTCGCCGCTCCAGCGCGCGAGCACCGCGCCGAAGCACGTCGCGAGCGCCATCGTCGGCGTGACGCCGCACGCGCTCGCCTGCGCCTTGAACGCGCGCCAGTCGGCCTCGCCGAGCGCCGCGCGGCGGCGGCTGAAGCGAACCGGCGCGACGCGCTCGGGCTCCTGGGCGAGCGGCAGACGCGGCGCGGCCGGCAGTTCGGGCAGCTTCGCGCGCCAGTAACGCTGCGCCGCTTCGCGCGCGGCCGCGCTGTCGTGCTGCAGATGCGCGACGTAGCTGCGAAAGTCGTAACCGCTGCCGATGTCCGGCAACGCGCGGCCGCTGGCGAGCGCCGCGAGCTCGTCGAACACCAGCGTGAAGCTCGCCGCGTCGAGCACGAGCAGATCGAGGTCGACGTGCAGGCGGTGCCGCCCGCCGGGAAGCAGCGACAACTGGAAGTCGAACGTCTCGCCGTGCTCGACGTCGAGCACGCGATGGCCGAGGCGTTCGCGCAATGCGGCGAGCGCGTGCTCGCGTTCCGCATCGCCGCAGGCGCGCAAATCGTGCACGGCGACGCCGGGCCAGCTCGAACCCGCACGCCATTGCTGGCGGCCGTCCGCGCGGAATGCGACGCTCAGCATCGGATGGCGGGCGATCAGCGCGCGGACGGCGGATTCCAGCCTGTCCGGCGTGAGCCCCGCGCCGTCGAACTCCTGATACAGATGGCAGCCGACGCCGCCGAGCGGCTGCTGCGCGGCGCGGCCGACGAGATACGCGTGCTGGACGGGCGTGAGCGCGAACGGTTCGCCGTCGCGCATCGTCGGCCATGCCTGCGGCGCGGCGGGCCGCTCGGCGACGCGCGCGGGGCTGCGCCGCATCAGCGCGAGCCAGCCGGCGAGCGTCGGCTCGCGGTACAGCTCGCGCAGCGTCAGCGTGTGGCCGCGCGCGCGCAGCCGGTTCAGCCACGCCATCAGGCGCATCGAGTCGAGGCCCAGTTGCAGCAGGTTGGCGTCGGCGTCCAGTTGTTCGGGGTCGACGGACAGATCGGCGGCAAGCTCGCCGCGCAGCGATGCGCCGTCGAGCGCGATGCAACCGGCTTCGACGGCTGGATCGGGGGCGAGGCTCGTATGAAGGTCGGACATGAATGAAGATCCCGAGTCGGTTGTGATGCGAAACCCTGAACGCAAAGACACCCCGTCGACGCATACGCCGCCGCCCGTTTGCGGGCGATGGCGCGATGCTTCGTGCAGTCGTCGGTCGTCGGATGAGTGGCGGCGGCATGCGCACGCGACGCGGCGCGACGGCGGCAGCGGCTGCGGCGTGTGCGATGCGCGACGCCGCGTGCCGGTTCGATGGGCGCGGCGTTCCCGCGCGCGTCGCTAAGGACTTCGGCGCGTGCCGCGCGTCGCGGCCGACGTGCGTGCGCGGCCGCTGCGCTGCTCGAGCCAGGCTTGCGCCTGCGCGCGCGCTTCGATGTGCGTCGCGGCGACGCGGAACGGATAGGGCGCGTGCTCGGCGCGATCCCACGCACGGGCTTTCTCTTCGTAGGCGCGCCGCCGCGCGAGGTCCGCCTCGATGCGGATCGCGCCGGCGCAAAGCCGCTGCTGCGCGACGTTGTCGCGACACCATTGAACGTAGGCGGATACGAAGCGCGGCGAATGACGCGGCAATTCCTCGCCGTCCATCAGCAGCACGAACGGCTCGGCGCGCGTGTACAGCGCCTTGAACTGCGCGAGCCGCGCGTCCGCTTCCGTATCGGGAACCTGCGCAGGCATGTGCAGGTACACGAGCGGCCAGGAGCGGGTGTCGATGAAGTCGTTCATGAGTCCCTCGTCGGTAACGCCACGCAAGCGAGAAGACTCGGGACAGACGACGTGTCGGACGGTTTTCGGGCAAGACGCGCAATCGATTCGCGGTTGCCTGAAAGAACCGTTGACGGATCTGCGATCCGTCATCTGCCTGCCCCGAGTGCAACGGCGCTGTGCGACGCGCGCTGCCTCGATTTGCGGTGTCTCTTATGACTGTGAACGATAAGCATTATTGTTTAGAAGCTCTACCCGAAACGGATTTATTTCCGCTCGCATCGGTATCTTGCCGCCGCCCCAATGGAACTCGCCCGGCACGGCTGGCGATGCATCCGCGCCGGGCGGGCAAGGCGGGCAAGGCGGGCAAGGGCGGCGAAAAGCGCGTGCGGGCGCGGACGGGCCGCGCCGCGAAAGAGAACGTCGCGAAGGACTGCGTCGCGAAAAGCCCGAACGCCGCGGAACCGATCGTCAGCGGCGCTGCTTGAACGCCGAGGGATTGACGCCGAACTGCTTCTGGAACGCCGCGGTGAAGTGGCTCGCGTTCGCGTATCCCATGTCGGCGGCGACGGTCATCACCGGCGTGTCCGCGCTCGACAGCCGGCGGCGCGCTTCGTGCATTCGCTCCTGCTGGAAGAGCCCGTAGACGCTGTGATCGAACAGCCGCCGGAACCCGCGCTTGAGCTTGAGCACGCTGAGCCCCGTTTCCTTCGCGAGCATCGCGATCGTCGGCGCGCGGCTCAGATCCGCGAGCAGAAGATCCCGCGCGCGCAGCAGCTTCTGCCGCTCCGCCGCCGGCAGCGGCCACGCATGCGGCGCGGCGTCGCCATGCGCCTCGATCACGAGGCTCGCGAGCGCGAGGCTCTGTCCGAGCAGCCACATCGACGGGCGGCCTGCGCGGCCGTGCGCGCACCGATGCCTGTCCTGCAGCGCGTGGCTCAACGATTGCGCGGTCGCGCGCATCTCCGCGTCGCACCGGCACGGCGCGCAGCAGCGCCCCGAATCGAGCTTGCGCTCGAGCGCCGCGTCGAGCTCGGGTGCGAGCTCGCGCACGAGATCCGGCCGGATCGACACAGTCACGCTTTCGATCTGGCCCGAATGCATTGCGCGGCCGCTGCAATCCGGCGTGTAGCTGATGCATCCCGTGCCCGCTGACAGCACGTGCTCGGTTTCGCTGCTGCCGGCGTCGATCGAGAAGCGCGAGCGACCTTGCAGCGCGCAGCAGAAATGAACGCGGCCCCAGTCGTCGCGGATATTCATCGAGATCGGCTGCCGCAGCGCGCCTTGCCAGACGAGCACATCGATGCCGTCTTGCAGCGCGACTCTGAGCAGTCGGCAATCGGGCGCGGACTCGGCGGGCGGCGTCGGACTGGCGAGCAGCGTCGATATCGCGACTTCGGGTTTCGCAAGCGTAGAACTGGAAGAAGGCATCGGTGGTCGTCTCCGCGCGGCATACCGATTGGGGTGGAAGTCGACCCGATCGGGGTAGAAGTGTAAATGCGAATTGTTATCATTATTGCAATTCCAGTCGCCGCCGTCGAGACAATCTGCTCGTTCCGGAGAGTCAGTCTGTCTCGGCGGCTTCTCGCGCCCTTCGGGCGCGTGACGGTCTCGTCTCGCCGTGGCGCGCGCCCACGGCGAGACAGGATTTCTTCGTGACGCACGATTGCACGATGAGTCCGCCCGGCCGTCCTTCGAGATCAACAAGGAGTGTGTGTGATGCGGTATCAGCGAGCCTGGCGGGGCAGGCTCCCGGCGTCGAACGCCTTTGCGATGGCAGTCGCGATTTCTCTCATTCCTTTGTCGAGCGTCGCTCATGCAAGCGCCGCCGGCACGCCGTCGGCGAAGCAGTCGGGCAGCGGTCCGGCCGGGGCCGGGGCCGGCGCGGCGTCCGGCGTGACGGCGGCCGGCGAACTGTCCGCCGTGACCGTCACCGCGAGCAAACGCGATCAGCCGCTCGCGACGCTCAACGGCGCGGCGGTCGTCGTCGAACAGCCGGCGCTCGACGATGCGCAGGTCGCGAACACACTCGATCTCGCGCGGGTGCTGCCCGGCGTGCAGATCACGAGCGGCGGCTCGATGCTGTTTCCGATGATCGGCCTGCGCGGCATCTCGTCCGCGCAGGATTTCTACAACCCGGCGTTGACCGTGTATGTCGACGGCGTGCCGCAATTGCCGACGTTTTCGTCGCAGACGCTCCTCAGCGTCGATCGCGTCGAGTTGCTCAAGGGGCCGCAAGGCACGCTGTACGGCAAGAGCGCGGAAGGCGGCGTGCTGAACATCGTCACGCTGCCGCCCGACAACACGCCGCGCGTGCATCTGCGGGCGGGCGTCTCGAGCCGCGGCGGCAACGTCGAGCAGGCGGAGGTCGCGGGGCCGCTCGTCAAGGACCTGCTGTACGGCGCGGTGTCGCTCGCGCACGTCGACGCGCCCGGCGATTTGCGCAATCCGGCCAGCGGCGCGAATCATCAGGGCGGATCACGCTCGTTCGCCGGCAGCGCGAAGCTGCGCCTCGCGCCGTCCGGCGCGCCGTGGGAAGTGAACGTGTCGGTCGGGCGCGATTGCGCGAAGGCGACGCAGGACATCTATGTGCCCTTCGACGACATCGGCAGCCGCACCGCGGACATCGATCCGCGGCTGCCCGCGCAATATGCGGAGTCGTATATGCGCCGCTGCGGGAACAGCTATGCGCTGTCCGGGCGCTACGATTTCGGCCAGTGGCGTCTGTCCGCGATTTCCGCCTGGCAGACGGTCGACATCGAGCGGCGCTTTCCGTTTCTCCAGTATTTCTCGCAGCAGCCGGAGGACTGGCGGCAGAACGTCCAGGAACTGCGGCTCGCGACGCACGCGCCCGGCCGGCGCTGGGACGCGGTGTTCGGCCTCTATCGGCAGGACGTGCATCAGTCGCGCACGTACGTCAACGACATGGTGATTCCGTCGGTCGTCAATCTGTCGACGACCGCATCGAGCAACGAAAGCAAGTCGCTCGCCGCGTACGGCGACGTCACCTGGCACGTGACGGACGCGCTCGATCTGTCGGCCGGCCTGCGGGCGTCGCGCGATCAGGCGTGGACGCAGTTCGCCGGCACCGCGATGGCGTCCGCGTCGACGTATGCGCCTTTCGCCGGCGTGAGCGGCACGGCCGGCAACCGGATTCTCGGCAAAGTGTCCGCCGGCTATCAGATCGATCCGGCGTGGCGCGTCTATGCGAACGTGTCGCAAGGCTATAAGCCGGGCGGCTTCAATCTCGCGCCGTCGAGCCTCGCGGATGCGCAGGCCTATGGTCCGGAGCGTGCGGTCAGCTATGAGCTCGGCGCGCGCTATGACGGGCGGTCACTGCGCGGCAGCGTCGCGCTCTATCGGATCGACATCCGCAATGCCCAGCTCTACAGCAGCGATTCGCTCGGTTATCAGTCGCTGCGCAACGTTGGCGACACGCGCTCGACGGGCGTCGAGTTCGGCGTCGAATGGGGTATCGCGCGAGGCTGGACGGCCGGGCTCGACGGCTTCGTCAATCACGCGACGTTCCGCAGCTACACCGATCCGTTCGGCTGTGCCACGTGCTCGGGCAACGACGTTCCGTTCGCGCCTCGCTACGGCTTCACGCTGAACGTCGGCGGCGAAGTGCCGACGATGGTCGGCACGGTGCGGCCGCGTGTCGCGGTGCGCTGGCTCGGCGCGCAGTACTTCGACGTCGCGAACAAACTGCGCCAGGGCGGCTATGCGCTGGTCGACGCGTCGCTCGGCTGGCGTCCGCGCCGCGACGTCGAGCTTACGCTCTATGCGCAGAACCTGACGAACCGCGACTACCGCACGTATGCGTTCCGTGCGCCGACAGGCAATCTCGCGCAGGTCGGACTCGGACGCACGGTCGGCGTGACGGTTGCGTTCGATTATTGACCGTGCGCGACGCGGCCGGCCGCATGGCTCGCCGCGTCGCAGGCGATGAGCGCGGCTGCATGCCGCGCGTAGTGTGTTTCGTCGGCGCAGGCCGCGTGCGTCGTTCCATGCCGTTGCAAATCGTCGCGCGCGCACGTGGGCGCGCCGCATCGATCCCATTTAGCTCCGCCCGCTGCCGGGCTCACGAGGAATCGCCATGTCCGAACCACCGACCGAAGCCGTCCATTCAGACCGCCGAAGACGCGCGGATGCCCGCCCAAGCCCGTGGAGCATCATGCGCCCGGTGCGTGCGCAAATCCGTTTCGCGATGGCCGTCTCGTCGCTCGCGACGCTGCTGAACGTCGCATTCCTGCTGTCGCTCGCATGGACGGTCCGGCAGCTCGTCGAGCGGCCGCATGTCTGGCCGGCGTGGCCGGTCGCGGGCGCCGTCCTGTGCCTCGCCGGCAGCTATTTTCTGCGGCTGGGCGCGTTCAGCCAATCGCACTACGCGGCATTCCGCCTCGAAAAGATCCTGCGCAGCGATCTGGCGGACCGCCTGACGCGCGTGTCGCTCGGCACGCTGCAGCAGGCCGGTGCGGGCGCGCTGTCGAAGGTCATCCACGACGACGTGAAGGCGCTCCACATTTTCGTCGCCGACAGCACGCCGCTCTATGCACGCGCGTTCGTCGGGCCGGCGTGCACGCTCGTCGTGCTGCTGTGGCTCGACTGGCGGCTCGCCGCCGGCGCGGCCGCGGTGATGGCGATCGGATTCGGCGTGCTGACGCTCGCGATGCGCAACGCCGTCGAGATGAGCCGGCTGTACAACGACGCGCGCGAGCGCGTGAGCGCGGCCGTCATCGAGTTCGTGCAGGCGATGCCTGTCGTGCGCACGTTCGACGCCGGCTATTCGACGTTCGGCCGCTTTCAGCATGCGCTCGACGCATATCTCGACGTGCTGACGCGCTGGTATCGGCAGGCGGGTTTCTCCGCGCGTTTCTCGTTCGCGATGCTCAATCCGCTGCCGACGCTGCTCGTGCTGCTGTGGCTCGGCGCGTGGCTGATCGCGCGCGATGCATCGGATTTCGGCGCGTGGATCGCGGTGCTGCTCGTCGGCACCGGGATGGCGGAAGCGATGATGCCGATGATGATGCTCAATCACATGGTCGACAAGGCGAAGCTGAGCGTCGCGCGGATTCAGCAGACGATGGCGCTGCCGACGCTGCCGATGCCCGTCGATGGGCGCGCGCCGGCCGATGCGAGCGTGACGTTCGAGAATGTCGGCTTCGGCTATGGCGCGCCCGCGGATGCGAAGCCGGGAACCGTGCCCGCCCGCCGCCATGCCGGCCATGACGATGAAGGAGACGGCAACGGCAACGGTGACGCGCGCGTGCTGCGCAACGTGAGCTTCCACGTCCCGCAGGGCTCGACGACCGCGCTCGTCGGCCCGTCGGGCGCGGGCAAGACGACCGTCGCGCGGCTGATTCCGCGCTTCTGGGACGTCGATGCGGGGCGCGTGCTCGTCGGCGGCGTCGACGTGCGCGACATGACGGCCGACGTGCTGATGTCGCAGCTCGCGTTCGTGTTCCAGGACACGTTCCTGTTCGCCGACACGATCGCGAACAACATCCGCGTCGGCTCGCCGAACCGCACGATGGACGACGTGATCGCGGCAGCGAAGGCCGCGCAGGCGCACGACTTCATCATGTGCTTGCCGAACGGGTACGACACGCTCGCGGGCGAGCGCGGCGCATTCCTGTCGGGCGGGCAGCGGCAGCGCATCACGATCGCGCGCGCGATCCTGCAGAACCGTCCGATCCTCGTGCTCGACGAGGCGACCGCGTTTTCCGATCCGGAAAACGAGGCAGAGCTGATGCGCGCGCTGTCCGCGCTGATGCGCGGCAAGACGGTGATCATGGTCGCGCATCGCCTGTCGACGATTCGTCATGCCGATCAGATTCTCGTGTTCGATCGGGGCGCGCTCGTCGAAGCGGGCCGCCACGACGCGCTGTTGTCGATGCGAGGCGTTTACGCGCGGCTGTGGGACAGCCATGAACGCGCGCAGCGCTGGGCGCTGCGCGGCGGCGCGCAAGAGAATCGGACCGGCATCGAAATGGAGCGCACGCGATGAAACACGAATCGACCGAAACCCGGCGCCCCGCATCGTGGCGCCTGACGTATCGACGACTGACGAGCGTCGCGGGCCCGAATGCAGGCGCGCTGCGCGCGAGCATCGTCGGCCTGTGCATCGCCGCGGCCGCGCAGGGACTCGCGCTTGCCTGCCTGTTTCCGTTGATCGCCGCGATCGTCGACAAGCGGCCGACCGCGTCGGCGCTCGGCTGGCTGAGCGCGATGACGCTGATCGCGGCGTTCGCGACATGCGCGCGCTGGCGCGCGCAAGGCTTCGAATACAACGGGCGAATGGCGTACACGACGCACGCGCTGCGCATGCGGCTCGGCGAGCAACTGCGCCACATGCCGCTCGACCTGCTGCAGGACAAGCGCTCGGGCGAGATGAACGCGCTGCTGCTCGGCAGCGTCGACGAGAACCTCAACTACACGCTCGCGATCGTCAACATGATCGCGCTCGCGACCATTACGCCTTGCGTCGTCGCGCTCGCCACGCTGTTCGTCGACTGGCGCATGGGCCTGATCCTGCTGCTCGTGTTCCCCGCGATCGTGCCGCTTTACCGCTGGCGCCGGCCGGCGCTCGGGCGCGGGATGCGCGCGCTCGCGGACGCGCACAGTCGATTGAACGCCGACATCGTCGAATTCACGCAAGGGCTGCCGGTGCTGCGCGCGGCGTGCAGCGACGCGTCGAAAGCGTCGACGCTCGCCGACGGCTGCGCGAAACTGCTCGATATGCAGACGGCCGCGCATCGCAGGAGCGCGAAGCCGAATCTCATTGTCGCGAGCGTCGTCGAGCTCGGCCTGCAACTCGTCGTCGCGGCGGCCGTCACGTGGGTGGTGATGGGCACGCTCGAACTGTCGGCCGTCGCGGCCGTGATGGTGATCGTCGTGCGTTTCTCCGAGCCGATGGCGACGTTGATCGGCTATACGGCGGTTATCGAGATGATCGAAGCCGCGCTGGAACGCATCGAAGCGCTGCTTGCGATCGAGCCGCTGCCGGCGCGGCAGCCGCCGTGCGTGCCGACCCGCTTCGAGCTGCGTTTCGACGACGTGTCGTTCCGTTACGCGCGCGCGACGGGCGATGCGCTCGGCGGCTTCAGCGCGACGCTGCCGGCGAACGGGATGACGGCGCTCGTCGGTCCGTCGGGTTCAGGCAAGTCGACGATCGCGCGCTTGCTGCTGCGTCATGCCGATCCGCAGCGCGGCTCGATCGAGATCGGCGGCGTCGACATCCGGCAGATTCCGGAAACGGCGCTGAATGCGTTGATTTCAGTCGTGTTTCAGGACGTCTATCTGTTCGACGACACAGTGCTCGCGAACATCCGCATGGCGCGGCCGGACGCGACCGATGAGGAAGTCGAAGCCGCGGCGCGCGCCGCGCAGTGCCACGAATTCATCGAACGCCTGCCGCAGCGCTGGCAGACGCGGCTCGGCGAGATCGGCGGCAGGCTGTCGGGCGGCGAACGCCAGCGCATCTCGATCGCGCGCGCATTGCTGAAGGACGCGCCGATCGTGATTCTCGACGAGCCGACCGCAGCGCTCGATGTCGAAAGCGAACTGGCGGTGCAGCGTGCGATCGATGCGCTCGTGCGGGACAAGACCGTCGTCGTGATCGCGCATCGCCTGTCGACGATCGTCGGCGCGGACCGGATTCTCGTGATCGACGGCGGGCGGCTCGTGCAGCAGGGGCGGCATGACGAGCTGATCGCGATCGATGGACGCTATCGGGCGATGTGGGAGGCGCAGTATCGGGCGAAGGCGGCGTTCGACGGGTTCGGCGCCGGGCCGGGCGATCGTCTTGCGCTATTGCCGGCGACGACGGATGGCGCGGTGGCGCCAAGCCGCTGACCAGGGCAGGGGCGCTTGACATGCACGCGGCTTCGTTCGTTCGGGCGAAATCGCGTGCGATCCGATTGCCGCGATTCGGCGTGGCGGCATGCGCGCGTGCCCGGCTGCGAGTCGCCGCCAGCGGCGCGCGCTTTGTACTCGGCGTCACGAAATGGCCGTACTGGCCGGGCAGCCCGGTCGCGGCGGGCGACGCGCCGATCATCCGCCATGCGTTGTTCCGCGTCGTGCGGAAGTAGATGAACGCTGCCTGCCCGTTACGGGCGCGATCGACGAGCACGACGTATTCACGAGCCAGTTCGCCGAGACCGTTCGCGCCGAGTATCTGCCGCAGGCGCTCGCCATACGCGCGCTGCCCGGCGAGCGGCACTTTCAGGCGTCGCGTGATTTCCTGCGCGAGCATCGTTTCGATGCCTGTTTTAGGTGCGGTAATGCAACTGACCGGAAACGATCGACCGGCACGTCGACGAATGCTCGTCGCGCCTGAGCGCGGAGTGTATCTCCGCGACGCTGCGTCGAAGTCGCGCCGTCGCGACGGCTGGCACGAACGTGGACGCATGACGGCTGGTCGTGTCCGAAGCAGGCGCGCGCACCGTTTTTCCGGCGACTCGGCATAATGAAGCGTCGCTTTCTTCCATTTATCCGGAGCGCCCCTTGTATCCACCGATCGAACCCTACGCACACGGCTTCCTCGACACCGGCGATGGCCATCGCGTGTATTGGGAGCAGTGCGGCAACCCCGACGGCAAGCCGGCCGTCTTCCTGCACGGCGGCCCGGGCGGCGGCTGCAGCGCCGATCACCGCCGCCTCTTCGACCCCGCGCGCTACAACGTGCTGCTGTTCGACCAGCGCGGCTGCGGCCGCTCGACGCCGCACGCGAGCCTCGAGAACAACACGACGTGGCATCTCGTCGACGACATCGAGCGGCTGCGCGAGATGCTCGGCGTCGAGCGCTGGCTCGTGTTCGGCGGCTCGTGGGGCAGCGCGCTCGCGCTCGCGTATGGCGAGGCGCATCCGGCGCGCGTGACCGAGCTCGTCGTGCGCGGCATCTTCACGGTGCGCCGCTCCGAGCTGCTCTGGTATTACCAGGAAGGCGCGTCGTGGCTGTTTCCGGACCTGTGGGAGGATTTCATCGCGCCCATTCCGCCCGCCGAGCGCGCGGACCTGATCGCCGCGTATCGCCGCCGGCTGACGGGCGACGACGAAGCGGCGAAGCGCGAAGCCGCGCACGCATGGAGCGTCTGGGAAGGCCGGACGATCACGCTGCTGCCGAATGCCGCGCACGAGGCGCATTTCGGCGACGCGCATTACGCGCTTGCGTTCGCCCGCATCGAAAACCACTACTTCGTTCATCAAGGCTTCATGGAAGACGGGCAGTTGCTGCGCGACGCGCATCGTCTCGCGGACATTCCGGGCGTGATCGTTCAGGGGCGCTACGACGTCGCGACGCCCGCGCGCACCGCGTGGGAGCTTGCGAAGGCGTGGCCGCGCGCGTCGCTCGAGATCGTGCCCGACGCGGGCCACGCGTACGACGAGCCGGGCATCCTGCGCGCGCTGATCGCGGCGACCGACCGCTTCGCGCGCGGGCGCTGATCCGCCGTCCCGCGCGAACCTCGGCGCACGTCGCCGCCGCGCAGCGGTGCGCGCGCCGCTTCGAACATTCGTTCGAAATCCTGCCGAATGTAAGCCGCAGAACAGAGGCGCGTGCGTGCGCATGACGATACTCGAAGCGAGTTCAACGAAGTGCGGCGATTCGCCGGGGCCATCGGCGAAGAGAGGGAATCGTGAACGCAGGTTTCGTGCAGGACCGCATCAATCAAGCCGTCTGGCGCAGCCGCAGCGCGCTGCGCGGATACGGGCGCGCATCCGGCTGGACCGATCCGGGCGAGGCGGCGGCGATCGCGTGGATCGCCGAGCGCGTGCGCGACGAGCCGATTCTCGACGTCGGCGTCGGCGGCGGGCGCACCGTGCCGCTATTGAAGACGATCAGCGCCGACTATACCGCCGTCGACTATACGCCCGAGCTCGTCGAGATCTGCCGGCGCAATCATCCGGGCACGCGCGTCCAGCGAATGGACGCGCGCGACATGTCGGCGTTCGCCGACGAGAGCTTCTCGCTCGTCGTGTTCAGCTACAACGGCATCGACGCGGTCGATCACGATGGCCGGATCGCGATCCTGAAGGAGTTCGCGCGCGTGCTGAGGCCGGGCGGCTTCGCGCTGTTCTCGACGCACAATCTCGCGGGGCCCGGCTATCGCGAAGGACTGTCGCGGCTCGCCCGCCTGCCGCGGCGCTCGGCGAACCCGCTCGCGATCGCGCTCGACGCGGCGAGGATCGCGTATTCGCTGCCGATCGGCGCGTTCAATTATTTCCGCCATTCGCGTTTCAATCGCGCGTTCGACGGCTATGCGATGCGTGTGTGCGCCGCGCACAAGTTCGGGATACTCATCATGTACACCGATTTCGCGACCCAGCAGCGTCAGCTCGCCGACGTCGGCCTGAAGTTGCGCGCGGCGTTCGGCGGATCGACCGGCGAGCCTGTGCGGCGCGACCAGAATCTCGGCGACGAAGCGTGGTTTCACTTCGTCGCGAGCAAGCCGTGCATGTAGGCCGCCGCTGTCGCCGTTGGTTTAACTGTCGCCGCCGCGTTCGCCCTGCAGCGTGAACACCGCCACCGCGCCGTGCAGCGCGTGTGCCTGTTCGGCGAGCGCGTGCGCCGCCGCGGACGCCTCTTCGACGAGCGCCGCGTTTTGCTGCGTCACGTTGTCCATTTGCGCGACCGCGTGATTGACCTGCTCGATGCCGATGCTCTGCTCGTTCGACGCCGACGCGATCTCGCCGACGATGCCCGTCACCTGCCGCACCGAATCGACGATCTCGCCGATGATCCGCCCCGCATCGTCGACGAGCGCGGAGCCCGCGCCGACGCGCTCGGTCGACTGCTCGATCAGCGTCTTGATTTCGCGCGCCGCCGTCGCGCTGCGTTGCGCGAGCGTGCGCACCTCGCCCGCGACGACCGCGAAGCCGCGCCCCTGCTCGCCCGCGCGCGCCGCCTCGACGGCCGCGTTCAATGCCAGGATGTTGGTCTGGAACGCGATGCCGTCGATCACCGCGATGATCTCGGCGACCTTGCCCGAGCTGTCCGCGATGCCGCGCATCGTGTCGACGACCTGGCGCATCACGTCGCCGCCGCGCGTGGCTGTCGTCGATGCGTCGGCGGCAACCGCGCACGCGTGCTGCGCATGCTCGGCGTTGCGGCGCACGGTAGACGTGAGCTCGTCCATGCTGGCCGCCGTTTCCTCGAGCGACGCCGCCTGTTCCTCGGTGCGCGACGACAGATCGAGATTGCCCGACGCGATCTGCGCGCTCGCGGTGGCGACGCCGTCCGCGTTGTGTCGCACGTCGCGCACGACGTGCGACAGGCTCGCCTGCATGTCCTTCAGCGCGGCGAGCAGCTCGGCGATTTCGTCGTCGCCGCGCGCGTCGATCGGCGTCGACAGATCGCCCGTCGCAACCCGCCGCACGCATGCGAGCGCGCGCGACAGCGGCCGCGTGACGGTGCCGCTGAACCAGACGCCTCCGGCGAGCGCGAGCGTGAACACGACGAGCGTCGCGACGATGCTGATCGTCGTTGCGCGCACGGCGTCGCTCGCGGCGTCGGCCGACACGCGCGCGCTGTCGGCGGCGATGTCCTGCGCGGCCTTTTCAAGCAGCTCGGCGGGCGCGCGATCGACGCCCGCGACGGCCTGGTCGCTCGCGGACGGATCGAACCCTGATGCCTTGAATACTTCGAATCCCTTACGATAGCCTTGCCCCATTTCCGCGTGCGCCGACGCGAACTGCTCGATCAGCCTGTGGCTCTCGCCGTCCGGCAGCTTCGATTTCAGCTCGGCGGCGAGCGCGTCGACGGTCCGCTCGCGCTGCTGGAACGCGCGCCAGTACTTGTCGAGTTTCGCCGGGTCCTTGCCGCGCAGCAGCGTGTCCTTCCATTCCTGCACCTGCAGCTTGAACGCGGCGAGCATCGCGGACACCATCCGCTCGTTCGCGACGTTCTGCTGGACCGTCGTGCCGTATGTGTCGAGCGAGCGGTTGAGTGCGTGAATGCCGTAGAAAGCGCCGGCGGACGTGAGGACGAGTGCTGCCGCGAAGGCAAGGGGGATTTTGCGGCGAAGCTTCATCTGATCTCTGGAATGGCGGGGGAAGGCGGTGTCGCCATCTCGGCGATGGCTGGTTATCGGCGCGCTTCGCTGTTCCTTAAATCAGATGAATGGCCGCGGTGTTGACATCAATCACGGATGGGGACGAGGGCGCAAGCGAGCTTCGTCGCGCGATCCGGATGCGCGGTGTCGCGCGTCGGCGTCGTGCGTGTTTCGTGCGTGTTTCGCGTGCCGCGAACGGCGAATGACGACGCGGCGAGCGGCTGTTCTCGTGGCAGCGCATGTGCGTTCCGTATGTCAACAGACCCTAGGCATCACCGCCTCCGTCATTGCCGCCATTGCCACCGCTACCACCACTACCGCGCCGGCCGCCCCGCGCGCTCCCTTCGCTCGCCGCGAGCTTGCGCCACAGCGTCGTCTTGCTGATGCCGAGCATCGCGCATGTGCGATCGCGATCGCCGCCGCATGCGTCGAGCACGGCGCGGATCTCGTCGGCTTCCGCGCGCCGGCGGCGCTGCACGAGCGTCGGGCGCCGCGCATCGGCGTCGCCGTCGGCATGGCCGCCATTCGCGCCGCCGCCGCGTCCGCCATCGCCGCCCGCCGCGAACGCATCGAGCGCGAGCACCTCGGGCGCGATCGCGCGCAGCGTGTCGACGCTCACGGCCGCGCTGCCGCGCTCGTTTGCGTCGGCGAGCTCCACCGCGATCCGCTCGATCACGTTCTGCAACTCGCGCACGTTGCCGGGCCATCGATAGCGGATCAGCGCGGCGTTCGCGGCATCGAGCGCGCGCGCCGCGTCATTCGCGTCGCGCAGCCGCTCGGCGAGCCGCGGCTCGCGGCGCGCGGCCTGCGCGAGCAGCGTCGCGGCGAGCGCGGGAATGTCGGCCGCGCGCTCGCGCAGCGGCGGCAGCCCGATGTTCAGGATGTTCAGCCGGTAATAGAGATCCGCGCGAAACGTGCCCGCCTCGACGGCCGCGAAGAGCGGCCGGTGCGTCGCCGCGACGACGCGGATGTCGACCGGAACCGGCTCGGTCGAGCCGACGCGCACGACCTCGCGCTCCTGCAGCACGCGCAGCAGCCGGCTTTGCAGCGACGGCGGCATCTCGCCGATCTCGTCGAGAAACAGCGTGCCGCGGTGCGCGGCCTCGAAGAGCCCCGCCTTGCCGCCGCGCCGCGCGCCGGTGAACGCGCCTTCCTCGTAGCCGAACAGCTCGCTCTCGAGCAGCGATTCCGGAAACGCGCCGCAGTTCACCGCGACGAACGGATACTTGCGGCGCGCGGACAGCGCATGCAGGCTTTGCGCGATCATCTCCTTGCCGGTGCCGCTCTCGCCCAGGATCAGCACGGTCGCGTCCGATTTCGCGTAGCGCCGCGCGAGCTCGCGCGCGTGCGCGATCGCGGGCGTCGCGCCGACGACGTCGTCGAGCCGGTAGCGCGCGGTGAACTGCTGCGCGTGCTGATGCGAGCGCAGCGTGCGGTCGAGCCGCTCCACCGCGCGCGATTCCTGGAACGTCAGCACGCTGCCGGGCGCGCCGCCGCTCGCGGCGAGCGGCCCGCGATGGACGACATAGCGCACGCCGCGCACGGTCGCGAGCGTGTCGCCGTCGGCCGCGCGCAGCGTGCGCAACTCGGGCGTCAGATCGTGCAGCGCGCGGCCGACGGCGGCCGACGGCGACACGCCGAGCGCGAGCGCGAGCCGCTCGTTGATCGCCTCGACGCGGCCCTCGCGGTCGAGCGCGACGACGCCGTCGCGCAGATGCTGCAGCAGGTTGTCGAGCCGCTCGCGGCGCAGCGCTTCCGCGTGCGTCGCGTGCGCGACTTCGAGCGCCGTGTTGACGGCCGCGCGCACCGACGCGTGCGAATAGACGAACACCGCGCCCATCCCGGCGTTCGCCGCGAGATCGGTGACGAGCCCCGGCCCGACGACGGTCTCGATGCCGCGCTCGCGCATTTCGAGCACGCGCGTTTCCGCCTCCTGCGCGCTCTGGTACGACGCGAACACGATGTCGAGCCCATATGCGGCCGCGAAGCTGCGCACCTCGGGCGGCGTCTCGCCGTAGCTGACGAGCGCGATCCGGCTCGCGTCGCGCCGCGCGCGGGCGAGCGCGTGCATCACGTCGAAGCCGGTCGGATTGACGAGCACGACGGGCACGCGCACGCGCGCCTTCAGATAGGTGCCGTTCGAGCCGGCGGCGACGATCGCGTCGGGGCGCTCGCCGCCCGCCGTCGCGAGCGCGGTGATCGCTTCCTCGTAGCCGCGCGCGACGATCCGCAGGTCGGCGCGCTCTTCGTATTCGTCGGCGATGTCGCGAAAGAGCGCGCGCAGCCGGCTGATGCCGACCGCCCAGACGCGCGGCCGCACGCCGGTTTCGGGTAGGGTGCTCATGCTGGATGGATGAAGGGCGCGGCGCGCGCCGCGCCCGAACGAAGAGAAGCGATGCGGCGCATTATCGCGCATGAATTTCAATTCTGGAATCCGGATTTCGAAATTGAAATCGTCTGATCAGTGCGCCGAATCCGGAAAGCGCGCAGAATCAGCGGGTTAGCGGCCGGCGGCGCGCCTGGCCCGGACCTTGCTGTTTATCGGCATCTTTCAGGAGGAGTCGATGGGCAACCCACAACTGATCAGCGCCGGCGCGAAATTCCGCGCGGCGGTCGCGGCCGAGCAGCCGCTGCAGGTGGTCGGCGCGATCACCGCGTACGCCGCGAAGATGGCCGAAGCGGTCGGCTTCAAGGCGGTCTATCTGTCGGGCGGCGGTGTCGCCGCGAACTCGCTCGGCATTCCCGATCTCGGCATTAGCACGATGGACGACGTGCTCGTCGACGCGAACCGGATCACGAACGCGACGAACCTGCCGCTCCTCGTCGACATCGATACCGGCTGGGGCGGCGCGTTCAACATCGCGCGCACGATCCGCTCGTTCATCAAGGCGGGCGTCGGCGCCGTGCACCTCGAGGACCAGGTCGGGCAGAAGCGCTGCGGCCACCGTCCGGGCAAGGAATGCGTGCCGACGGGCGAGATGGTCGACCGGATCAAGGCGGCCGTCGACGCGCGCACCGACGAGACCTTCGTGATCATGGCGCGCACCGACGCGGCGGCGGCCGAGGGCATCGATTCGGCGATCGAGCGCGCGATCGCGTACGTCGAGGCGGGCGCGGACATGATCTTCCCCGAGGCGATGAAGACGCTCGACGACTACCGCCGCTTCAAGGAAGCGGTGAAGGTGCCGATCCTCGCGAACCTGACCGAGTTCGGCTCGACGCCGCTCTTCACGCTCGACGAGCTGAAGGGCGCGAACGTCGACATCGCGCTCTACTGCTGCGGCGCGTATCGCGCGATGAACAAGGCCGCGCTGCACTTCTACGAGACGGTGCGCCGCGACGGCACGCAAAAGGCCGCGGTGCAGACGATGCAGACGCGCGCGGAGTTGTACGAGTATCTCGGCTACTACGCATACGAAGAGAAGCTTGACCAGCTTTTCAGCCAAGGCCGGAACTGATGCACGGAAGCACCGAAGCACGGATTCAAGGATTCGAACCCAGGAGAGTATAAGGATGAGCGAGACGAAGGAAGCAGCAGCAACGGGCGCCGCGAGCGGTTTCAAGCCGAAGAAGTCGGTCGCGCTGTCGGGCGTCGCGGCGGGCAACACCGCGCTGTGCACGGTCGGCAAGACCGGCAACGATCTGCATTATCGCGGCTATGACATTCTCGATATCGCCGGATCGAGCGAATTCGAGGAGATCGCGCACCTGCTCGTGCACGAGACGCTGCCGAACGTGACGGAACTGGCCGCGTACAAGGCGAAGCTGCGCGCGATGCGCGGCCTGCCCGCGAACGTGAAGGCGGCGCTCGAATGGATTCCGGCGTCCGCGCATCCGATGGACGTGATGCGCACCGGCGTATCGGTGCTCGGCACCGTGCTGCCCGAGAAGGACGACCACAACCTGCCGGGCGCGCGCGACATCGCGGACCGGCTGATGGCGTCGCTCGGCTCGATGCTGCTGTACTGGTATCACTACTCGCACAACGGCCGCCGCATCGAGACGGAAACCGACGACGACTCGATCGGCGGTCACTTCCTGCACCTGCTGCACGGCAAGACGCCGTCGAAATCGTGGGTCGACGCGATGCATACGTCGCTGATCCTGTACGCGGAGCACGAGTTCAACGCGTCGACATTCACGGGCCGCGTGATCGCCGGCACGGGCTCGGACATGTACTCGTCGATCACGGGCGCGATCGGCGCGCTGCGCGGGCCGAAGCACGGCGGCGCGAACGAAGTCGCATACGAGATCCAGAACCGCTACCGCACGCCCGACGAGGCGGAAGTCGACATCCGCCGCCGCGTCGAGAACAAGGAAGTCGTGATCGGCTTCGGCCACCCGGTCTACACGATCTCCGATCCGCGCAACAAGGTGATCAAGGAGGTCGCGCGCAAGCTGTCGAAGGAAGCGGGCGACCTGAAGCTCTTCAGCATCGCCGAGCGGCTCGAATCGGTGATGTGGGCGATCAAGAAGATGTTCCCGAACCTCGACTGGTTCAGCGCGGTGTCGTATCACATGATGGGCGTGCCGACCGCGATGTTCACGCCGCTCTTCGTGATCGCGCGCACGTCCGGCTGGAGCGCGCACATCATCGAGCAGCGGGTCGACAACAAGATCATCCGCCCGAGCGCGAACTACACCGGCCCGGAAGACCTGAAGTTCGTGCCGATCGAGAAGCGCTGATCGGCGGCATCCGGCGGCCGGGCGCGACGCCCGGCCGTTTCGCGACGATCGTTACCCAGTCTGTCCCCACGCAATGAACACTGCCAACCGCAAACCCCTGCCCGGCACGCCGCTCGATTACTTCGACGCGCGCGCCGCCGTCGACGCGATCCGCCCGGGCGCGTACGACACCTTGCCGTACACGTCGCGCGTGCTCGCCGAGAACCTCGTGCGCCGCTGCGACCCGGCGATCCTCGCCGATTCGCTGAAACAGCTCGTCGAGCGCAAGCGCGAGCGCGATTTCCCGTGGTTCCCGGCGCGCGTCGTCTGCCACGACATCCTCGGCCAGACCGCGCTCGTCGATCTCGCGGGCCTGCGCGACGCGATCGCGGAACGCGGCGGCGATCCGGCGAAGGTGAATCCGGTCGTGCCGGTGCAACTGATCGTCGATCACTCGCTCGCCGTCGAGTGCGGCGGCTTCGATCCGGACGCGTTCGCGAAGAACCGCGCGATCGAGGATCGCCGCAACGAGGATCGCTTCCACTTCATCGAGTGGACGAAGAAGGCGTTCGAGAACGTCGACGTGATTCCGCCCGGCAACGGCATCATGCACCAGATCAACCTGGAGAAGATGTCGCCCGTGATCCAGGCGCAGGACGGCGTGGCGTACCCGGACACCTGCGTCGGCACCGACAGCCACACGCCGCACGTCGACGCGCTCGGCGTGATCGCGATCGGCGTGGGCGGCCTGGAGGCGGAGAACGTGATGCTCGGCCGCGCGTCGTGGATGCGGCTGCCGGACATCGTCGGCGTCGAGCTGACCGGCAAGCGCCAGCCCGGCATCACCGCGACCGACGTCGTGCTCGCGCTGACCGAATTCCTGCGCCGCGAGAAAGTGGTCGGCGCGTATCTCGAATTCCGCGGCGAGGGCGCGAAGAGCCTCACGCTCGGCGATCGCGCGACGATCTCGAACATGGCGCCCGAATACGGCGCGACGGCCGCGATGTTCTTCATCGACGGGCAGACGATCGATTACCTGCGCCTGACGGGGCGCAGCGACGAGCAGGTGAAGCTCGTCGAAACCTACGCGAAGGCGGCGGGCCTGTGGGCAGACAGCCTCGCGAACGCGCAATACGAGCGCACGCTGACGTTCGATCTGTCGAGCGTCGTGCGCAACATGGCCGGCCCGTCGAATCCGCACAAGCGGCTGCCGACGTCCGAGCTCGCCGCGCGCGGGATCGCGGGCCGGTGGGAAGAGAAGCCGGGCGAGATGCCCGACGGCGCGGTGATCATCGCCGCGATCACGAGCTGCACGAACACGAGCAACCCGCGCAACGTGATCGCCGCGGCCTTGCTCGCGCGCAACGCGAACGCGCGCGGCCTCGTGCGCAAGCCGTGGGTGAAGAGCTCGCTCGCGCCCGGCTCGAAGGCGGTCGAGCTGTATCTGAAGGAAGCGAACCTGCTGCCGGAGCTGGAGAAGCTCGGCTTCGGCATCGTCGCGTTCGCGTGCACGACCTGCAACGGGATGTCCGGCGCGCTCGATCCCAAGATCCAGCAGGAGATCGTCGAGCGCGACCTGTACGCCACCGCCTTGCTGTCCGGCAACCGCAACTTCGACGGCCGCATCCATCCGTATGCGAAGCAGGCGTTCCTCGCGTCGCCGCCGCTCGTCGTCGCGTACGCGATCGCGGGCACGATCCGCTTCGACATCGAGAAGGACGCGCTCGGCCACGACGCGAACGGCCAGCCCGTCACGCTGAAGGACATCTGGCCGACCGACGAGGAGATCGACGCGATCGTCGCCTCGAGCGTGAAGCCCGGGCAGTTCCGCGCCGTCTACGAGCCGATGTTCGCGCGCGCGGCCGACGCCGGCGAGCGCGCGGCGCCCCTCTACGACTGGCGGCCGCAGAGCACGTACATCCGCCGTCCGCCGTACTGGGAGGGCGCGCTCGCGGGCGAGCGCACGCTCGCGGGCATGCGTGCGCTCGCCGTGCTCGGCGACAACATCACGACCGACCACCTGTCGCCGTCGAACGCGATCCTGCCGACGAGCGCGGCGGGCGAATACCTCGCGAAGATGGGCCTGCCGGAAGAGGACTTCAACTCGTACGCGACGCACCGCGGAGACCACCTGACCGCGCAGCGCGCGACGTTCGCGAACCCGACGCTCGTCAACGAGATGGCGGTCGTCGACGGCGAAGTGAAGAAGGGCTCGCTCGCGCGCGTCGAGCCGGACGGCAGCGTGATGCGGATGTGGGAGGCGATCGAGACCTACATGAACCGCAAGCAGCCGCTCGTCGTGATCGCGGGCGCGGATTACGGCCAGGGCTCGTCGCGCGACTGGGCGGCGAAGGGCGTGCGGCTCGCGGGCGTCGAGGCGATCGTCGCGGAGGGCTTCGAGCGGATCCACCGCACGAACCTGATCGGCATGGGCGTGCTGCCGCTCGAGTTCAAGCCGGGCACGAACCGCACGACGCTTGCGATCGACGGCACCGAGACGTTCGACGTGATCGGCGGGCGCACGCCGCGCGCGGAGCTCACGCTCGTGATCCGCCGCAAGAGCGGCGAGCGCGTGGAGGTGCCCGTCACGTGCCGGCTCGACACGGCCGAGGAAGTGTCGATCTACGACGCGGGCGGCGTGCTGCAGCGCTTCGCGCAGGATTTCCTCGAATCGTCGAAGGCGGCGTGACGGCGCGGTGACGCGCTTCATCGGGCGAACGGGCCCGAATCACTTGCTTTCACTTGCTTTGCATGGGATCGGAGCCGGTG
Organism: Burkholderia sp. MSMB1588; assembly: GCF_001546925.1. Taxonomy (NCBI): domain Bacteria; kingdom Pseudomonadati; phylum Pseudomonadota; class Betaproteobacteria; order Burkholderiales; family Burkholderiaceae; genus Burkholderia; species Burkholderia sp. MSMB1588. The sequence goes on from NZ_CM003770.1 coordinate 1,066,563, forward strand.
CTGAAGCACTCGCTCCGCTCGACACAGGACCTCACGAATCATGGCCCACGTACCCCAAATCAAGATTCCCGCGACCTACCTGCGCGGCGGCACCAGCAAGGGCGTGTTCTTCCGGCTGCAGGATCTGCCCGAAGCCGCGCGGCAGCCGGGCGCCGCGCGCGACGCGCTGCTCTCGCGCGTGATCGGCAGCCCGGACCCGTACGGCAAGCAGATCGACGGGATGGGCGGCGCGAGCTCGAGCACGAGCAAGACGGTGATCGTCGCGAAGAGCGCGCGGCCCGATCACGATGTCGATTACCTGTTCGGCCAGGTGTCGATCGACAAGCCGTTCGTCGACTGGAGCGGCAACTGCGGCAACCTGTCGGCGGCGGTCGGCCCGTTCGCGATCGCGGGCGGCCTGATCGACCCGGCGCGCGTGCCGGAGAACGGCGTCGCGACCGTGCGGATCTGGCAGGCGAACATCGGCAAGACGATCGTCGCGCACGTGCCGGTCACGAACGGCGCGGTGCAGGAGACGGGCGACTTCGAGCTCGACGGCGTCACGTTCCCGGCCGCCGAAGTGCAGCTCGAATTCATGGACCCGGCGGCCGACGAGGAAGGCGCGGGCGGCGCGATGTTCCCGACGGGCAATCTCGTCGACGATCTCGACGTGCCCGGCGTCGGCACGCTGAAGGCGACGATGATCAACGCGGGCATTCCGACGATCTTCGTCGACGCCGGGGCGATCGGCTACGCCGGCACCGAGCTGCAGGACGCGATCAATTCGGACGCGAAGGCGCTCGCGATGTTCGAGACGATCCGCGCGCACGGCGCGTTGCGCATGGGCCTCATCGCGTCGCTCGACGAGATCGCGACGCGCCAGCACACGCCGAAGGTGGCGTTCGTCGCGAAGCCGGCCGACTACATCGCGTCGAGCGGCAAGCGCGTCGCGGCCGCCGACGTCGATCTGCTCGTGCGCGCGCTGTCGATGGGCAAGCTGCATCACGCGATGATGGGCACGGCGGCTGTCGCGATCGGCGCCGCGGCCGCGATTCCGGGCACGCTCGTGAACCTCGCGGCGGGCGGCGGCGCGCGCCACGCGGTGCGCTTCGGCCATCCGTCGGGCACGCTGCGCGTCGGCGCCGAAGCGAAGCAGGACGGCGGCGAGTGGGCCGTCACGAAGGCGATCATGAGCCGCAGCGCGCGCGTGCTGATGGAGGGCTGGGTGCGCGTGCCGGGCGACGCGTTCTGACGCGGCGGGGCTCGGGGGGCGGCGGCGTTCGGGCGTTCGGCGGCTTTGCCGTTGCGCGCCCACCCCGAGCCGGGCGCGGCGCGCCGCCGCGCCCTATGCCTTCTCTTCGGCCGCGCCCGGCTCGCGCCCGTCGCCGACCCGGTTGATCGTTCCCTGCGCGACCGCGACGAGCCGCTCGTGGTCGCCGTCGATCACGAACACGTGGCACTGGCAGGTCGCCTGATTCCGCCCCGCATAAATCAGCTTCGCGCGCGCGATCAGCGTGCCGACGACGGCCGGGCGCAGGTAATTGATCTTGTATTCCCCCGTGACGACGCGCGGCCCGAGCGCGAGCGCGCCCGCGAACGTCAGCGCGTTGTCCGCGAGATAGCTGATGACGCCGCCGTGGACGAAGCCGTACTGCTGCCTGAGCTCGTCGCGGATCGGCAGGCGCAGCGACGCCTCGTCGCCGCCGATGTGCACGAGCTCGGTGCCGAGCAGCATGCTGAAGGGTTGCGCGCGCAGGGCGCCGCGCGCGTGGTCCACGATGTCGGTCATCGACGTTCCTTCGCTATCGAGTGAATTGATACGTTGAACAATGCGGCGCGGCGCGCGCGCCGCCGATGCAATCCGGCTCTTTGCGCTCCACTCTAGGAAGGGGGCGGGCGATACGCAAGGAAATTCGTCGTGCCGGCGCCCGCTCGCGGCGACGCGCCACGCGCCACGCGCCGGTCATGCGCCCGGCGGGCCACTACCAATTCTGGTAGATAGCGAAAGCGCGCAGGCGAACTAACCTTAGTACGCAGACCAATCGACGACATGAAAGCGCCCCGCCGCGCCGGCGGGCGCACGGGGACAACCGCGTTACCGCCGTGGACCGACGACGCGCCGGTTCAGAAGGATAACGAATGGCAAATCACGGGCTGCGAGCAGCACGTCACGAGACACCGTGTCGCCGCGCGGCGGCGAACGCGTCATTCATCGACGAATTTCCCGATCCTGCGCACATACGACAGCCGGAGGCACTTCGCCGCTGCAGGAGAGATCGCGGGGCTGTCGGCCATCGTCCATTTTCAGCGAGGAAAACATGAGTCAAGCACACGGTCATCCGGTCACGCCTTACGGCGTCGCGATCCATCAGGCGATCGCGGACGGCGATCTCGCGCAGATGAAGTCGCTGCGCACGCAGGCACAGGCGCTGCTCGGCCAGCAAGGCAATCTCGCCACCGCGCTCGAGCTCCTCGAAATCGAGATCGCCAGGCTCGAACGGAGCAAGTAGCCGCGCGTCAGCCGCCTCGGCTCGCCGTGTCGCCGCGGAGGCGTTTCAGCGTGTCGTCGTCGTTCAACCACTCGCATCAAGGAGACTCACATGTCCGAAGATCTTCGCGTCGGTCTTTTTGCGGTTCGCTACTTCGTCGGCACCGGGCTGCCCGGCGCGCCGCAGCTCGTGCTCAATCTGGTGGTCGACACGGCCGAACACAGCGTCGTCGGCGCCGCGGCGATCTCGCAGGCCGTGAGCCCGCCGCTGAACTTCCATGCCGATGTCTGGGGCACCTACGTGTTCCGGCTCGGCCCGCCGCCGCGCCGCGACGGCAGCGGCGCGATCGTGCAGATCGCGCTGCAGGGCAACCAGGGCGGGCCGCACTCGAATTCGATGATCACGTTCTACGGCGATCTGCTGCTGAAGGGCGACGGCAAGACGGGCATCGCGTCGTACCGCTACTACTCGAACGGCACCTGGCACGAAGTCGAGAACGTGCCGGTCAAGGCCGACCCCGAACTCGTGCCGCTCGAGCCGGGGCCCGTCATCGGCGGATCGCCGCGGACCGCGTACGGGCCGGTGCCGTTGTACGGAGTGACGATCCAGTATGCGGCGGCGTCCGGCGATCTCGCGCACATGAAGACGCTCGCCACCTATGCGCGGCAGCAACTGGACAGCCACGACGACATCGCGGCCGCGCTGGCCGCGCTGAAGACGGAAATCGCCAGGCTCGAAAGCCGGCAGTGAGCGGCACGGCCTTGCATCGACATCATTCGTTCATCTTCGTGGAGCAAACGTCATGGCTACTACCGGCCTCTTTCCCGTTCAACTTCGCGTCGCGACGCCCAATCTCGGCGCGCCCGTCCTCTGGCTGTATCTGCTCGTCAATGCTGTGGAGAAGACCGTTTCGGGCTTCGCCCGCATCACCCAGCCGATCTATCCGCCGCCGCATTTCCGCGCGCGCGTCGTCGGACAGTTCCATCAAGTGAGGATCGATCCCCTGGCGCCGCCGTCGATCGCGCTCACCCTCACGGGCAGCCCGACCGGCCCCATCGCGCCGCAGGTCGTGATCCTGGAGCTCAATGGGCTGCTGAACGACGACTGGCAATCGGGCACGGCGAACTACCGCTACTTCTACGAAGGCCGCTGGCATTCGATCGAGCACGCGATCGTGTCGAAGGACAACTCGCTGATCCCGCTCGATCCGCCGCACGAGCACGTGGTGCCGATGTACGGCGTCGGCCTGCAGGAAGCGAGGGCGTCCGGCGACCTGAGCCGGATGAAGGCGATCGCGCAGCAGGCCGAGCAGCAGCTCGCCGATCACGACGCGATCGCCGCCGAGCTCGAGACGCTCGAAGCGGAAATCGCGCGGCTCGAAGCGCGCCGCTGAGCGCGCCCGCGCCGCTTGCCGCACGCGCGGGCCCGTCCGCGCGTGCGGCCGCCACCGTCCCACAAGGAGACATCGACATGAGCACAACGGACGCGCGCCCGGCCCGCTACCTGATCGACAGCGACTATCAACGCTTCGTCCCGGTTCATGCCGTTTGGGAAATCACGCTCGCCTGCGATCTCAAGTGCCTGCATTGCGGTTCGCGGGCGGGGCGCCGGCGGACCAACGAGCTGAGCACGGCCGAATGCCTCGAAGTGATCGAGGCGCTCGCGCGGCTCGGCACGCGCGAAGTGTCGCTGATCGGCGGCGAGGCATATCTGCGCAAGGACTGGACGCAACTGATCCGCGCGATCCGCTCGCACGGCATGTATTGCGCGATCCAGACGGGCGGCCGCAATCTGACGCCGAAGCGCCTGGCGGAAGCGGTCGACGCGGGCCTGAACGGCGTCGGCGTGTCGCTCGACGGGCTCGCGCCGCTGCACGACAAGGTGCGCAACGTGCCGGGCGCGTTCGAGCGCGCGCTCGACACGCTGCGCCGCGCGCGCGACGCGGGCCTCGCGGTGAGCGTCAACACGCAGATCGGCGCGCAGACGATGGCGGACCTGCCCGCGCTGATGGACACGATCATCGAACTCGGCGCGACGCACTGGCAGATCCAGTTGACGGTCGCGATGGGCAACGCGGTCGACAACGACGAGGTGCTGCTGCAGCCGTACCGGCTGGCCGAGCTGATGCCGCTCCTCGCGAAGCTGTATACGGACGGCGTGAGCCGCGGGCTGCTGATGACGGTCGGCAACAACATCGGCTATTACGGGCCGTACGAGCACCTCTGGCGCGGCTTCGGCGACGAGCGCGTGCACTGGACCGGCTGCGCGGCCGGCCAGACCGTGATCGCGCTCGAAGCGGACGGCACGGTGAAGGGCTGCCCGTCGCTCGCGACGGTCGGCTTCTCCGGCGGCAACGTGCGCGACATGTCGCTCGAGGACATCTGGCGCACGAGCGAGGGCATCCATTTCGGCCGGCTGCGCTCGGTCGACGATCTGTGGGGCTTCTGCCGCACCTGCTACTACGCGGACGTGTGCCGCGGCGGCTGCACGTGGACCTCGCATTCGCTGCTCGGCAAGCCGGGCAACAATCCGTACTGCCACTATCGCGTGCTCGAGCTGCAGAAGCAGGGGCTGCGCGAGCGGATCGAGAAGGTGCAGGACGCGGGCCCGGCGTCGTTCGCGGTGGGCCGCTTCGATCTCGTGACCGAGCGCATCGCCGATGGCGAGCCGGTGTCGAGCATCGTCCGCTCGGGGCAGGTGATCGAGCTCGCCTGGAAGAACAAGGGCAAGCGCTCGCCGGACGTCGGGCGCGTGCCGTCGAGAATGAAGCTGTGCCGCAACTGCGACGGCTACGTGCATGCGAGCGAGCATACCTGTCCGCATTGCGGCAGCGACATCGACGCGGCGGCGCGCGCCCACGAGCAGGACACGCGGCGCCGGCACGCGCTGATGAACGACCTGGAGCGTCTGCTCGGCCTGTCGGCGTCGACGTTCGACGGCGCGTGACGCTCGCGAGGCCGGACGCCGGGCGACCAGAGAGCCCCCGCGCCGCGTAGGTGATCGCTCAAGTCCGCCGCCGAAATGCCGCTAACGCCAAGGCAGCATCTTTTCTTGGCTCTAACGGAATTTCATGTTCAGCAAAATCAAGCTCGCATCCGGCCTGCTCGGCGTGCTCGTCGTGTTCTGCCTGTTTCTGATCGCGGTCGAGGGGCTCGGCTTCTGGTCGCTGTCCGCGTCGCGCAGCAATATCGACGATCTGTCCAACGTCGCGATCAAGCAGGTCGACGCGACGACCGTCGCGACCCAGCACATGCTCGACGCTCGCACCAACCTGTCGCGCGCCAGCACGCGGATGGTGAAGGGCGATCCGATGCCCACCGAGACGCTCCAGCACGTGCGCGACCAGCTCGCGCTCGCCGATCGCGCGTTCGCCGCCTTCACGGCCGCGCCGACGATCAGCGCCGAGAACACCGAGCGCGCGGCGGCGCTCACCGAGCGCTACCGCAAGTACCACGCGGCGCTCGTCGATCTCGTGCAGTTCCTCGAATCCAACAACATGCAGGCGTTTCTCGATCAGCCGACGCAGCAGATCCAGGACGCGTATCTCGGCGAGTTGCGCACGTTCTCCGAATTCAGCAGCCGCACGAGCGAGCACGCGCTCGGCATGATCGACACCGGGATGCGCTGGTTCGAGACGGTCGGCGCGGTGCTGCTCGTGCTGATGTTCGCGTGCATCGCGGGGATCTACGCCGTCGCGCGGCGCGCGGTGGTCGCGCCGCTCGCGCAGACGGGCGTGCATTTCGAGCAGATCGCGCAAGGCCGCCTCGACGGGAGGGTGGCGCCGCACGGCATCCACGAAATCGAGCGGCTGCTGCGCGGGCTCGCCGAGATGCAGGCGAGCGTCGCGGGCACCGTGCGCGTCGTGCGCAACGCGTCGAACGCGATCCACCTCGGCGCGGCCGAGATCGCGAGCGGCAACGCGGACCTGTCCGCGCGCACGTCGAGCCAGGCCGCGTCGCTCGAGCAAACGGCGGCGAGCATGGAGGAGCTGACCGCCACCGTGCGGCAGAACAGCGACAGTGCGCGCGCGGCGAGCGCGCTCGCCGACGACGCGCTGCGAACGACGAAGAACGGCGGCGCGATCGTCGACGACGTGATCGACAAGATGCACGGCATCGCGCGCAGCTCGGGCCGGATCGCGGAGATCATCGCGGTGATCGACGGGATCGCATTCCAGACCAACATCCTCGCGCTGAACGCGGCCGTCGAGGCGGCGCGCGCGGGCGAGGAGGGGCGCGGCTTCGCGGTGGTCGCGGGCGAGGTGCGCGCGCTCGCGCAGCGCAGCGCGCAGTCGGCCAAGGAGATCAAGCTGCTGATCGAGGAATCGGTCACGCAGATCGACGGCGGCTCCGAGCTCGTCGAGCGCGCGGGCGAGGCGATGCGCTCGGTGTCCGCGTCGATCGAGCGGGTCGCGCAGACGATGGCCGAGATCACGGCCGCGTCGATCGAGCAGAGCGCGGGGATCGAGCAGGTCAACCAGGCGGTCACGCAGATGGAGCAACTGACGCAGCAGAACGCGGCGCTCGTCGAGGAAGTCGCGGCGGCGGCCGGCTCGCTCAACGAGCAAACCGAGCAGTTGCAGCAGTCGGTCTCGGTGTTCGAGCTCGGCGACGCGCGCGAGCGCCGGCCCGCCGGCGGCGCGGCGCTCGCCGGCGCGGGCGCGCCGCAGCTCGCGGGCGCATAGTCGCGCATGCATCGGGTGCGCGGGGCGGGCGGGACGGATCGCGCATCGTCGTCCGCGCTGCCCGTCTCGCATCGGGGGCGCGCTCATGCGGCCCGCCCCGGCTTCGCGCCGACGAGCAGCCGCACCACGACGGCCGCCGCGAGCGCGAACGCGCCGCTCACGCCCAGCGCGACCGCGAAGCCGCTCGCGAAGCCCGCGGGCGCGATTCGCGCGAGCGCCGCGCCCGTGCGCGGCGGCAGGCCGCGTACCGCCTGCGCGAGATCGCCCGCGAGCAGGCTCGACATGAAGTGCGCGTCGAGCGCGCCGAGCAGCTCCGGCGCGTGCGCGACGCGCGCGGCGAGCGCCGCGTGGGTCCGCGCGGCGAGCACCGCGCCGAGCACGCCGACCGACATCACGATTGCGGAAAAACGCGTCGTCGTGCTGATCCCGGACGCCATCCCGGTCCGCTCCGGCCGCACGCACGCCATGATCGCCTTTTGCGTGTCGCCGTTGAGGATGCCCGCGCCGCAGCCGGTGATCAGCATGCCGAGCGCGACGGGCCCGTAATGCGACGCGCCCGCGAGCGCGGCGGTCGCGACATTGCCGATGCCGATCAGCGCGAGCCCGCCGCCGAGCACGGTCGCGGCCGGCGCGCGCGCCGACAGCGCCGCGCCGAGCGACGGCCCGACGATCATCGCGAGCGCGAACGGCAGCATGCCGAGCCCCGCGCCGATTGCCGACATCCCGAAGCCGATCTGCAGATAGAGCGGCAGGAACGTCATCATCACCTGCGCGCACGCCGCGTAGCCGAACATCGCAAGCAGCGCGCCGACGAAGCGCGGCTCGCGAAACAGCGCGAGATCGATCACCGGACGCCGCTGCCAGCGCTCGGCGGCGACGAACGCCGCGACGAGCGCCGCGCTCGCCGCGAAGCGCGCGAGCGTGCCGGGCGCGGTCCAGCCGCGCGACGGCGCGTCGATCAGCGCCCAGATGCCGAGCGCGAGCGCCGAGCCGAACAGCACGCTGCCCGGCGCGTCGATGCGCTTCACGTGCGGATCGCGCGATTCGTCGATCGTCGCGCAAACGGCCGCGGCGAGTGCGACACACACCGGCAGGTTCAGCAGGAAGATCCAGCGCCATCCGATCCATTGCGCGATCGCGCCGCCGACGAGCGGCGCGACCGTCGTCGCGATGCCCATGCACATGCCCCAGATCGCCCACGCGCGCGCGCGGTCGCGGCCGTCGGGGAAGCGGTTCGCGATCACGGCGAGCGCCGACGTCAGCAGCATCGCGGCGCCGACGCCCTTGACCGCGCGCGCGACGTTGAGCAACGCGGCCGACGGCGCGAGCCCGCAGCCGAGCGACGCGATGAAGAACACCGCGAGCCCGGCGAGCAGCACGCGCCTGCGGCCCGCGCGGTCGGCGAGGCCGCCCGCCGGCAGCAGACAGGCGGCGAACGCGGTCATGTACGCGCTCACGACCCATTCGATGTCCGCGAAGCTCGCGTGGAACGTGCGGGCGATCGACGGCAGCGACACCGCGACGACGTTCGTGTCGAGCACGATCAGCGAGCAGGCCGCGGACGCGGTGGCGAGCGCGCGCCACGCGGTGCTGCGGCGGGCGTGCGCGAGCGCCGCGGAGCCGGGCGCGGATGCGGGGGCGGGGGCAGACGCGGAGGCGGCGGGCGAGCCGCAAGCGTGACGGAGGGGCTCGATCGGAGCGGGGCGGGAGGGCGCGTCGTGCATGCCGGACACCATGATGCGAAGGGGAGAGCGGCATGTTAGGCTCAGCGGTTGTTGTGTGTCATTGCTACAGAAATCCATCTTTATTGCTTGATGAAGCAATAAGCGGAAGCAATAAGCGGGAGCAATAAATGGATCGCCTCGAACTGCGCCACGTCCGGGCGTTTCTCTGCGTCGCGCGGCATCTGCACTTCGCCCGCGCGGCGGACGAGCTCGACGTCGCGCCGCCCGCGCTGACGCGGCTCATCCAGGATGCGGAGCGGCTTCTCGGCGTGCGGCTCTTTCATCGCACGCGGCGCTCGGTCGCGCTGAGCGCGGCGGGTGCGGTCTACCTCGGCGAAGCGCAGGCGGCGCTCGCGCATCTCGCGCGCGGCCGCGAGCTGGCGGCGCTTGCCGAGCGCGGCGAAATCGGGCGGATCGAGGTCGGGTACGTGTCGTCGGCCGCGTATGCGGGCGTGCTGCAACGCACGGTCGGCGCGTTTCGCGACGCGCATCCGCGCATCGGCGTCGACGTGCGCGAAGTGCCGATGGGCGATGTCGCCGCGCAGCTCGACGCTGGCACGCTCGACGTCGCATACGTGCGCCCGCCGCTGCCGCTGCCGGACGGCGTGTCGACGCACACAGTGCACCGCGACGTGTTCGTCGTCGCGGTGCACGAGCATTCGCCGCTCGCGGCGCGCGCGTCGATCCGGCCGGCCGCGCTCGCGGGCGAGCGCTTCGTCGTGCCCGAGCAGGCGCTCGGCACGCTGGAGGTGGCGCGCCGCGGGCGTTTCGAGCCGGTCGTCGACGCGCGGCCGGGCGCGCTCGTCGCGGTGCTCGCGCACGTGTCGGTCAGCGGAGCCGCCGCGATCGTGCCGCAGTCGCTCGTCGGCTGCGTGTCGCTGCCGGGCGTCGCGTACCGGCCGATCGAAGGCAAGCCGATTCCGTCGGAAGTGGCGATCGCGTATCGCAAGCACGAGAAGGCGCCCGCGGTGCGCGCGTTCGTGCGGTACGTGCGGCAGGCGGCGCTTTAGCGCAGGGGCGCGCGCGGTTGCATGTGCTCCGGCGGCGATGTCAGTCGACGCACGTCACGCGCCTCGCGCGCGGCGCGTCACGCTCCCGCAGGCAACGACGCGTATGCGGTCGCGAGGTGATACGGCGTCGTCGACGGCATGTCCGCGCGCGACACGCCGCCCTGCGCGGTCCTGCATTCGTACCAGCCGCGCGGATGCAGGAACCGCTCGGCAAAGCGCGCGATCTGACGGGCGAGCGCGTCCGGCTCGCCGCCGTGCGTCGCGAGCGCGCGCAGATATTCGGTCTGCGCCCAGATCCGCTGCGTGCCGTCCAGGCATGCGCCGCGCGCGTCGGTCGCCGCGCAGACGCCGCCCGTGTCCGGATCGACGCCGTGCCGTTGCGCGAACGCGTACGCGCGCGCGAGCGCGTCGGGCAGGCCGGTCGACGCGAGCCGCGCGCCCGCCGCGCTGACGAGATAGAACCACTCGAACTGATGGCCGGGCTCGAAGCGATTGTCGGCGCAGCCGAGCGGCAGCTCCGCGACGCAGCCGGTATGCGGATCGACGAACGTGCGCTCGACCGCCTGCGCGGTGCGCAGCAGCGCGTCGTCGAACGCGGTCTCGCCGAACGCGCGGCTCGCGGCGAGCCAGCCTTCGGTCAGGTGCATCAGCGGATTCTGCAGCGGGCCGCCCGCCGTCGCGGCGAAGTCGTCGCTGCGCGCGGAGTCGAGGAGCGCGCTGCCCGGTTGCGGCGCGAAGCGCTCGACGATCAGCGCCGCCGTGCGTTGCGCGACGTCGCGCGCGTCGCGATTGCCGGACGCCGCGAAATACTCGGCGCACGCGAACACGACGAACGCGTGCGTATACAGATCCTTCGTGCGGTCGAGCGGCGCGCCCTGCGCATCGACGCTGTAGAACCAGCCGTCGTGGCGAGGATCGCGAAAGTGGCGGCACAATGCGGCAAAGAGCGTGTGCGCGTGCTGGGCGTCGCCCGCCTGCGAGAACACGAACAACTGGCGCGCGCACGCCATTGCGCGATAGCGGGTGACGGGCAGCGGCGCGTGCGTATCCGGCGCGACGGCCTCGAACGGCAGTTGCAGCGCCGGGTTGAAGCCGGGTCCGCGCCAGAGCGGCAAGACGATTTGCGCGAAGTGGCGGCGCAATCGGGCGGCCTGGTCGGAAACGGAGACGAGTGCGGACATGACGGATGACGACGCGGTTGACAGTGGAAGAACGCGGCACCGCGCGCGCGGGCCGAGCGGCAAGGATAAAGCATGCGGCCCGCCGCCGTCGAACCTGGGAGAGCATGGATGCTGAACAACGTCGAACTCATCATGCGGCTGATTCTCGCGGCGGCGCTCGGCAGCGTGATCGGCATCGAGCGCGAGCGCCTGTCATGGGCGGCCGGGCTGCGCACGCACATGCTCGTGTGCGTCGGCTCGGCGCTCATCATGATCGTGTCGGCGTTCGGCTTTGCCGACGTGCTCGGCCAGGCGCACATCGACCTCGATCCGTCGCGGATGGCGGCGCAGGTGGTGTCGGGGATCGGCTTTCTCGGCGCGGGATCGATCCTGCTGCGCGGCGAGATCGTCCGCGGGCTGACGACGGCCGCGAGCCTCTGGTCGGTCGCGGCAGTCGGGCTCGCGGTGGGCGGCGGGCTGTACGCGGCGGCGATCGCGGCGACGGTCATCATTCTCTTGATCCTCGCGGGCATCAAGCCGCTCGAGCGGCGCTACCTGACCGTGCGCCAGCGCCGCCATCTCGTGCTGCTGGTCGAGCGCGGCACGCTGACGTTCGATTCGCTGCACGCGGCGCTCGGCGTCGACAGCGCGCGCGTCAAGCGCTTCATCGTCCAGCAGAGCGAGGATGCGGCGGACAGCGACGAAGTGACGATCGCGCTTGGCCGCGTGTCGGACGTCGAATACGAGAGCATTTGCGCGCGCTTGCGGCAGTTGCCGGGCGTGAAGGGCTTCACCGAGCAGACGAGCGGCTTGCCGGACGATTGACGCGCGGGCTCGCGCGGCGGGCATGAGACAATGCCGCCTTCCTGAAATTGTTCGAAGCCGAGTCCGGCGCGCGTGCGGCGCGCCGCTGAACGATCCATGACCGATTCCGCAGCATCCCCACGTTCCCGTTCTTCCCGTTCGTCCACGACTCGGCGGCGGCCGCGCGCCGCTGCGGCGAGCGGCCCCGCGCAGTCGCGCGCGGCGGCCCGGCCCGGCCGCGACGCCACCGCGAGCGACGCGCTCCGCGACGAGCACACGCTCGATCTGTTCGGCGTCGCGGCCGGAGACAGCGCGCGGACGGACGAAGCGGCCGCCGGCGTGGCCGTCGACGATGCCGAACGAGATGCGGCGCGCGCGCAACAGCGCGGGCTCGACGGTTTCGATCGGCCGCAGGGCGGCGGCGGCGCGCTTGCGACGGCGCGCGGGGCCGACCCGGCGGGCGAACAGGCGGATCTGCTGAGCGGATTCGTAGAAGCGCCGGCAGCGGATACGCGGGATGTGCAACGCGACGCCGGCGGGCGCGCCGCTGCCGATGCGGCGGGTGCGGCGAACGAAGGCGCGGGCGCCGCGACGCGTTCCGGCGAGCCCGCGGCGGCCGACGCGGACGCCGGGCAGCGCGACGTGTCCGCGGCCGACGCATCCGGGCCGGCGGCGACGAAGTCCACTGCGGCCGACGCGACGGCTGCCCGGCCGCCTCGTTCGCGCCGCTCGTCCGCGCGTCGCGCGGACAGCACCAAGCGGGCGGCCGAACGCGAGGCTCCCGAAGGCGAGGTGGCTGGAGGGGAAACGGCGGGCGGCGTCGCGGTCGATGCGCCGGCGGCGTCGAAATCCCGGAAGGCGCCCGACACGAGCGGCAACTCAAAGCCGGCCGCATCGAACGGCCGCGCGGCTGGCCGCGCCGATCGTTCCGGCACCTCCGGCAGCCGCGTCGGCGCCGTGGACAGCGTCGACGCGCCGCCCCTGTCTGCCGTCCCGGTTGCATCGTCCATGTCGTCTGTGTCATCTGCGCCCACTGCGGCGTCCATGCCGCACGCACCGTCAACGCCGTCTCCGTCCGTATCGCCCACGTCGCCCGTGCCGTCGGCTGCGCTCGCCGTCTCATCCGATCTCGACGCGCACCTGCGCCCGCTCGCCGACCGGGTCCGCGCGCTCCAATCGGAAACGATCGACCTGCGCCGGGCGGCCGATGCGGAGATGCGCCGCGTGAACCGCCTGCTGCTCGCGCTCGCGGTGGCTCTGCTCGTCGCGATCGTCGCGCTGGTCGTCCAGGCGGTGCAAATGTCGGCGCAGCGCGATCGATTTGCTGCGATGCAGCAACGCATCGACAGGCTCGTCGCCGCACAGGTGACCCACGACGCGACGATCGAGATGCTGTCGCAGCGCCAGGACGAGCTCGGCGCGCAGGTCGACCGCCTGACGAGCCGCCTGTCGAGCGCCGCGCCGCCGGTCAAGCGGGCGCATGCCCCGCGCCGCGGGCGCTGATTGAAAGAGGGATGCAACGAACCACCGCGGCGCGATGCCGCGCGCGCGTTGCGAGGTCGCAACGGGCCGGCCTCCATTCGCGGCGGGAAAGGGCGATTTGCGAGATTTTTGCTGCGACGCACTAGATGTTCCTAGGGAAAACACCTAGAATCTCATCTAAGGGAAAACCCTTGACGTTAGCTGACAGGAGTCGCAAATGAGCCTCATCTTCGCGCTGCTTCAAAAGATCGAAGACCTTTTCACGTCGCCGCATCTGCCGCTCGACGCCGACTATTCGTACAAGGCCCGCCACGCCGAGGCGGAGCGGGTGCGCAAGTCGCATGTCTCGCAGATCGGCCTGATCCGCCGTTGATAGCGGCGCCGGCAGGCCGATCGCGATGGCGAAGGCCGTCGCGGCAGGCGAACAATCAGCGTCTGACCCACCCGCCAACGGCGAAGCGAATTCCGTTCGCGCAACCCCGCATCGCCCGCTACACTGACTGATAGACCCGCTTCTTCGAACAGGTGCGGCATGTTGCAGATGCGCCCTATGACCCAGACGGAATTCCGCGAATACCGCGAGCGCGCGGCGCGTGGCTACGCGCGGGACCTGATCGAATCCGGCCAGAGCGCGCCCGACGAAGCCGACGAACGCGCGCTCGCGTGCATCGACACGCTGCTGCCCGACGGGCTCCTCACCGACGACCAGGTGCTGCTGACGCTGAGCGAATCCGCCGACGGCGTCGTGCTCGGCCACCTGTGGTACGGCGTCGTCACCGAAGGGCCGCATCGGTCGCTCTTCATCTACGATCTCGAAATCGAGCCCGCCTTTCGCCGCCAGGGCTGGGCGACGCGCGTGCTGCAGGCGCTCGAGGACGACGCGCGGCAGCTCCACGTGAGCGAGATCGGCTTGTCGGTGTTCAATCACAACGCGGCCGCGCTCGTGCTGTATCGCGAGCTGGGCTTCACCGCCGCGACGACGACGTTCGTCAAGTCGATCGAATCGCTCTGATCCCGGTTCGGGCTTCCGATTACGCCGGCTCCTTGAGCCGCTTGTCGCGCCGGCACCGCGAAAGCGGCAACTGCTTCGCCTTCTGCACCTTCACGATCCGCCGTTCCTGCTTGTCGGTGACCACTGTGAGGCACGCGCATGCATAGCCGTGCGAGCCGTTGGTTTCGACGTATTGCCTGCCCGCCATGTCGGGAATCAGGTCCATCCCTTCGGCTTCGGGGCCGCCCATCGCGCTGAGCGTCCACGAGCCGGTGCGGTCGTCGAGCCACCAGTTGCCGGGCGTCGGATTCTGCAGCCAGCCGCAGCGGATTTCGGCGTGCGCTTGTGGAAGGCCGATCAGCGCGACGGCCAGTGCGGCGAGCAGAGGGCGGCCGGCGCGGCGCGAACGGGAAATCGTCGCGGGCGCCGGCGCGCGCCGGGCGATGCGGTGGGCAATGAATGCGATCATGCGGCTTGAGGGGCGGCGCGTGTCGGCACGCCGTCGTATTCGTCGATGCGTGAAGTCTAGCGTAGCCGCGCTCGCGGCCGTGTCGCAATTTGTCGCCCGTCGCCGTCGCGAGCAGCGCGCGATGCATGCCCCAAGCGCGCCGCGCAGTTCGCGCATGTCCGCGCTTTGTTCATTCAGCGCGCGTCGCCTTTCCAGCGCCGCAGCAACAGCGCGTTCGTCACGACGCTCACGCTCGAGAACGCCATCGCCGCGCCCGCGATCATCGGGTTCAGCCAGCCGAGCGCCGCGAGCGGAATCCCGACCAGGTTGTAGACGAACGCCCAGAAGAGGTTCTGCTGGATCTTCCGGTACGTGCGGCGCGAGATGTCGATCGCGTCCGCGACGAGCGCCGGATCGCCGCGCATCAGCGTGATGCCCGCCGTGTGCATCGCGACGTCGGTGCCCGTCGCCATCGCGATGCCGACGTCGGCGGCGGCGAGCGCGGGCGCGTCGTTGATGCCGTCGCCGACCATCGCGACCGCGCCGTCGCCCGCCGTCCGCTTCATCTGCGCGACGACGCGCGCCTTGTCGTCCGGCAGCACCTGCGCGTGCACTTCGTCGATGCCGAGCGACGCGGCGACGGCCGCCGCGCTGCCGCGGTTGTCGCCCGTGACGAGCGCGCTCCTGACGCCGCGCGCGGCGAGCCGCTCGATCGCTCGCCGCGCGTGCGGCTTCACCGTGTCGCCGAACGCGACGAGTGCGAGCGCCGCGCGCGGCGCGTCGGCGCGCATCAGCCACGACACCGTGTTGCCCGCCGCTTCGAGCGCCGCCGCGCGGCGCGCGACGTCGTCGGGCACGGCGATGCCGAGCTCGTCGCGCCAGCGCGTGCTGCCGAGCGCGAGGAGGCGCGCGTCGACGCGCGCCTCGACGCCGCGGCCCGCGACCGCGCGCGACGTGTCGGCGCGCGCGTCGGCGAGGCGCGAGCGGTGCGCGTCGGCGTCGGCGTCGAACGCGGCGACGACCGCGCGCGCGAGCGGATGCGCGCTGTCGCGCTGGACGGCGGCGGCGAGCGCGAGCGCGTCGGCGTGCGGGATGCCGATCGCGTCGAATGCGGTGACGGTCGGCTTGCCTTCCGTCAGCGTGCCGGTCTTGTCGAAGGCGACGATGCGCGTGCGCTGCGCGAGCTCGAGCGCCTGCGCGTCCTTGATCAGCACGCCGCGCCGCGCGGCCACGCCCGTGCCCGCCATGATCGCGGCGGGCGTCGCGAGGCCGAGCGCGCACGGGCACGCGATCACGAGCACCGCGACCGTGTTGAGGATCGCCGTCTCGACGCCCGCGCCGGCCGCGAGCCAGCCGGCGAACGTGACGAACGCGATCGCGACGATCGCGGGCACGAACATGGCGCTCACGCGGTCGACGAGGCGCTGGATCGGCGCTTTCCCGGCCTGCGCGGATTCGACGAGGCGGATGATGCGCGCGAGCGTCGTCTCGGCGCCGACCGCGGTCGTCGCGACAGTGAGCGCGCCTTCGCCGTTGATCGAGCCGGCGGTCACGCGCTCGCCCGGCTCCTTCGCAACGGGCAGGCTCTCGCCCGTGATCAGCGATTCGTCGACATGCGTGACGCCCGCCTCGATCCGGCCGTCGACGGGCACGCGCTCGCCCGGCAGCACGCGCACGACGGTGCCGACGCGCACCTGCGCGAGCGGCACGTCGCGCTCGACGCCGTGCTCGACGATGCGCGCGCGATCGGGGCGCAGCGCGTTGAGCGCGCGGATCGCGTCGGTGGTCTGCCGCTTCGCGCGCGCTTCGAGCCACTTGCCGAAGCGCACGAGCGTGACGATCACGGCGGACGCCTCGAAGTACAGGTGCGCGGCCTGGCCGGGGTCGCGCAGCATCAGCCAGATGCTCAGCCCGTACGCGGCCGACGTGCCGAGCGCGACGAGCAGGTCCATGTTGCCGGCGCGGGCCTTCAGCGCATGCCACGCGGCGCGGTAGAAGCGCGCGCCGAAGCCGAACTGCACGATCGACGCGAGCACGAGCTGCAGCCACGCGGGCAGCGCGGCGTCGACGCCGAACGGTGCGGCGAACATCGGCAGCGCGAGCGGCGCGGTCAGCGCGGCGGACGCGATCACGAGCGCGCGCTCGCGGCGCGCTTCGGCGCGCTTGCGGTCGTCGGCGCTCGGCGATGCGGGGCGGGGGGCGGGCGCGGCCACGGTCGCGTGGGATGCCGTGGCCGCGGGGGCGGAAGCCGCGACGATCGGTGACGCGCGGTAGCCCGCTCGCTTCACCGCCTCGATCAACTGCGCGGCTTCGACGTGCGCGTCGGCATCGACGGTTGCCTTTTCGGTGGCGAGGTTGACCGTCGCGCGGGCGACGCCGGGGATTTGCGACAGCGCCTTTTCGACGCGGCCGGCGCACGATGCGCAGGTCATGCCGTCGATATCCAGTTCGGACGTCTTCGTCGCCACGGCGCGCTCCGGGGACGCAACGGTCGATTCGTCGACCGCGAAAGCAGCGGGCGACGCTTGTGAGCGCCCCGCGCCGTCGAGCGGGCATGCGGCCGGCGTCGGCGCGGCGTCGGCGCGCGCGTCTCGCACTACGTTCGCTCGATACCCGGCGCGCTCGACGGCCGCGACGAGCGTCTGCGGATCGACGTCGCGCGCGACGTCCGCCTCCGCGCTCGTCGTCGCGAGATCCACCTTCGCACCCGTCACGCCGGGCACGTTCGCGAGCGCCTGCTCGACGCGCCGCGCGCAGCCGCCGCAGGTCATTCCGCCGAGGGCCAGCGTGACGGTCGCCGTGCGCGGCGCGACGGCGTCGTCATCTTCGTCTTCGCGCCGTGCATCCGCGTGCAGGCGCGCGACGGGCGCCGGCGCGACCGTCGCGCGGTATCCGGCCGCGTCGAGCGCGTCGATGAGGCGGGCCGCGTCGACCGCGGACGCCGCGTCGACAGTCGCCGTGCCTGCGTCGAGATCCACCGCCGCGCCGGTTACGCCCGGCACCCGGGCGAGCGCCTGCTCGACCCGCGACGTACAGCCGCCGCAGTGCATGCCTTCGACGAGCAGCGTCGTCGTGACCGGGGCGGCGGGAGCGAACAGTTTTGTCATCTGCAATCCGATTCGATGTGGCGGGCGATGCCGCCAATGATCCGAAGTATCAACTTTCCCATGATGGGAAGGTCAAGCGCGAGATCGGGAGCCGATGCCGGATGCCGGAGGCGGGCGGAGCGGGGCGATCGTGGCGGGGCCGCCGCGCACGGCGTCCGCGGGGCGTTCGGGCGATCGGCGTGGTCCTTCGGGCTTGCGCGGGGCCGCGGCGTTTGGTCGCGCATCGGCGGCGGGCGCAGTCATCTCCGCCAGCCCCTTCTCCTCTGCGCGTCACATGAACGTTCGCCGAATCGTTTACTCGAAGCACCGCAAGGAGGAATCATGTCGACGAACACGAAACGACTGACGGCCGCGGCGCTTGGCGCCGCGTTGGCGTTCGGCGCGCCGTTCGCGCGCGCCGCGAGCTTCGACTGCGCGCGCGCCGCGAGCGCCGCCGAGCGCGCGATCTGCCGGACGCCCGCGCTCGGCGAGCAGGACGTTCGAATGGCCACGTACTACGAGATGCTGCAGAACGCGCGGCCGGCCGACGAAGGCATGGCGTACCGCGAGTTCCGCGACGCGCTGCGCGACGAGCAGCAGAATTGGCGGCAGCGCGTGCGCGACGCGTGCGGCGCGCGGATCGATTGCCTGACGGCAGCGTACGCCGCGCGGATCGCCGCGCTGCGCGGCGTCGCCGCCGAGCGGCTCGCGCTGCGGATGACGGGCGGGAGTGCGGCGTCGCCCGGCGCGGCCGACGCGACGTACGCGATCGAAGGCGAGCCGATCAAGCTGACGAACGGCGAATCGGTGCGCTCGGCCGCGCCGGGATCGGCGATGAAGCGCGTGACGACGCTCGTCGCGCGGAGCGCCCCGGCGACGATCGCCGGCCATCCGGTCGAGGCCGTCCTGCTGAGCGACGATCCGGGCGGCAGCGGCCGGTTCCTGTACGTCGCGACCGCGCAGCCGGGCGGCGGCGCGCCGGCCGTGCTGCTCGGCGATCGGGTGAAGCCCGTCTCGGTGTCGATCGAGCGCGCGGCGTCGCCCGGCGCGATCGTCGTCGTCGTCGAATATCTGGATCGCCCGGAAGGCGCGCCGTTCGCGCAGGCGCCGACGATCAAGGTCGTGCGGCGCTTCGCGCTCGAACAAGGCCGGCTCGTCGAGCAGCGCGGGTAGCGGGCCGCCGGTGGGGCCGGCGGCCCGATTGCGCGCCGGCGCGACGCGCCGTGCGCGCCACGCACGTTCGATCGACCCGCCGGCCGGCTCGACAAGCAGGGCGTCACCGCGCACGCGTCGCCCATCCTCCACCGTCGCCCCCGATCCCAAATATTGACCACGCACCGCCGCGCGCCCGTGCGCCGCGCCGCCCGAATCGCCCCTATCTCGCGATCAGGCGTTGTTTTTGCCGGGGCGACGAGAGTACGATACTGCCGATCAAAAAACAAAGAGCTGATCAAGCAACAGCCGGCCGGCACGCACGCTACGAGGAAAACACCGCGCCCTACGCGCCGGCCGCCGATCAACACGCGCGGCCAGGCCGCGCGTTCGCCGTGGCCACCCAATGACAACAAACCGACGAGAACCCACTGTTTCTCTGCGGCGCGCTTGCGCGTCGCTTGCCGCGCTGGCGCTGCTCGCGGCCTGCACGTCGACGCCCGAGGCGATCCAGCGCAAGACGGGCTGGATGCGCAGCGAGGTCGCCGATTCCTATATCTATGCCTACCCGCTCGTGCTGATGGACGTCGCGAAGGAAGCCGCGACGGCCGACGGCACGCCCGTCAACACGCTGCGCCATGCGCAGGCGCTGCCTGCGCCGGGCACCGCGAACCCGCCGCTAGCGAGCGGCGACATGCTCGATTCGACCGCGTGGCTCGACGTCGCCGACGAGCCGGTCGTCGTCGTGCTGCCCGACGGGCGCGGCCGCTATCTCGACGCCCGCGCGCTCGACATGTGGACCAACGTGCTGTGGTCGAGCGGCCCGTCGGCGAATCCGCGTTCGGGCGCGAGCCGCGCGCGCGCGCTTGCGTTCGTCGGCGCGGGCTGGGAAGGCTCGCTGCCGGACGGGCTCACGCGCGTCGACGTGCCCGCGCGCAACGTGTGGCTCGACGTGCGGGTCCAGACGAGCGGCGGGCGCGACCTCGCCGCCGCGAAGAAGCTGCAGCGCGCGATCCGCGTCGAGCCGCTGTCCGTCTACACGGGCGACGCCCGCGGCGCGTCGCCCGCCGCGCGTGCGGGCGCGGGGGCGGCCGGGCCCGCATCGGGCGCCGCCGCACCCGTCGCGCAGGTCGCGGCGCTCGATCCGCCCGCGTTCTTCTCGCGCGTCGCGCGCGCGTTGCTGGACAACCCGCCGCCCGCTGCCGACGCGCACGCGCAGGAAATCCTCGCCGACATCGGCGTGACGGCGGGCGCGCCGGTGCAATGGAAGGGCGACAAGCTGATCGGCGCCGAGAACGGCGCGGCCGAGGCGCGCGAGCGGCTCGCCGCGCTGCCGCCGAACGCGCTCACCGCGAACGGCTGGAGCTGGCTCGGCGACAGCGTCGGCAACTACGGGCAGGACTACGCATTGCGGGCATACGCGGCGTCGACGCAATTCGGCGCGGGAACGCGCGACGACGAGGCCGTCGCCGTCGTGAAGACCGACAGCGCGGGCCGGCCGCTGAACGGCGCGTACCGCTACGTGATCCGCTTTGCGCCGAACGCGCTGCCGCCCGCGCGCGCGTTCTGGTCGCTCGCGCCGTACACGCCGGACGGCGCGGTGCCCGAGCTCGGCCGCGCGCGCCGCTCGATCGGCGAGCGCGACCGGCTGCACCGCAGCCGCGACGGCTCGCTCGAGATCGTCGTGTCCGCGACGCCGCCCGGCAAGGGCTACGCGTCGAACTGGCTGCCCGCGCCGCGCGCCGACTTCGAGCTCGCGCTGCGGCTCTACGCGCCGAAGCGGCAAGCCGCCGACGGCAACTGGCAGCCGCCCGCCGTGGTCCGCAAGTGACCGTGCGCGCGCGCCGCCCGGCCACGCGGCCGGGCACGGCGCGCGCCGCCGCTGCCGCCTTGCTGCGCCGCGCGCGGCGCAGCGCCTATACTGACGAAAGCCGGACGCTCCCGTCCCGATTTCCTCGCTGCCGTTTCGACGGCGATTCAGTTCCGTAATGGCATTCAACAAAGAAACCGTCCAATCGACCTTGCAACAGCTCGGCGCAGCCGCCCGGTCGCGCCGCGCGAAGCGCACCGGCATCGGCGTGCTGATCTTCCTCGTGGTGTTCGGGCTGCTCGGCTTTTTCGCCGCGCCGCCGTTGATCCGGCACGTCGCCGAGCAGCAGTTGAGCGAGCAGCTCGACCGCCCCGCGACGATCGCGCGCATCGCGTTCAATCCCTACACGCTGCGGCTCGAGGCCGACGGCGTGCATGTCGGCGAGCGCGGCGGGCAGGGCGGGTTCGTCGACATCGGCAAGCTCGTCGTGCGCGCGTCGTGGACGTCGCTCGCGCGCTTCGCGCCGATCGTCGACGAGGTGCGGCTCGATCAGCCGCGCTTTCGGATCGTCCGCTACGATGCGCAGCGCTTGAACTTCACCGATCTGGTCGACAAGTTCTCGAAGCCGTCGCCGCAGCCGTCGCCGAAGCCTGTGCGCTTCTCAGTGTCGAACATCCAGATCAACGACGGCCGCATCGAGTTCGACGACCGGCTGCTGAACGCGAAGCACGTGGTCGACCAATGGACGGTCGGCATTCCGTTCATCGCGACGCTGCCGTCGAAGACCGACATCTTCGTCGAGCCGAAGCTGCGCGCGCGCCTCGACGGCAGCCCGATCGCGATCGACGGCAAGACGAAGCCGTTCGCGCAGTCGCGCGAATCGTCGATCAACCTGAAGTTCGACGGGCTCGACATGCCGCGCCTGCTGTCGTATGCGCCGACGAAGCTGCCCGTCGACGTGCGCGCGGGCAGGCTGTCGAGCGATCTCGACGTGAAATTCGCGATGGCGGGCGACACGCCTTCGCTGCGCGTATCGGGCACCGTCGACCTGAACGACGCGCAGGTGACGAGCCGCGCGAACGAGCCGCTCTTCGCCGCGCACGCGGTGCACGTGGCGGCCGCGCAGCTCGAGCCGCTGCGCAACGTGCTGCATTTCGACGACATCCGGATCGACCAGCCGGTCGTATCGCTCGCGCGCGACAAGGCGGGCGTGCTGAACGTGATGAAGCTCGCGGGCGGCGCGAACGGCGCGCCGGCTGCGTCGCGCGCCGCCGCCGCGAGCGCCGCCGCCGGGAAGGCGCAGCCGCTCGATCTGACGATCAAGCGCTTCGCGATCAACGACGGCACGCTGAACCTGAACGACGCGTCGCTCGCGACGCCCGCCGCGATCTCGCTCAGGCACGTCGCGACGACGCTCGCCGACTTCACGCTCGCAGGCAAGACGCCCGCGCGCTACACGCTCGCGACCGACGTCGCGAGCGGCGGCTCGCTGAAGGCCGAGGGCGCGTTCAGCCTCGCCGCGCGGCAGGCGGACACGTTGCTCGTCGTCGACGCGCTCGCGCTGCCCGTCGTGCAGCCGTATCTCGCGGGCGCGACGTCCGCGCGCGTGCTCGACGGCGCGCTCAGCACGTCGGTCAAAGCGAAGGCGGACTGGTCGAAAACGCCGCTCGACGCGCAGGTGAGCGACAGCGAGCTCGGCCTGAAATCGCTGAGGATCGCGCTGCCGAACGCGAAGACGCCGGCCGTCGCGCTGCCCGACGCGCGCGTGAAGGTGACGAAGATCGATTTCGCCGCGCGCACCGCCGAGATCGCGAGCGTCGACGCGACGGGCCTCGCGCTCGACGTCGCGCGGCTGCAGAACGGCCAGATCGACCTCGCGTCGCTTGCGGGCGAAGGCGGCAAGGCAGCGGGCGCGAAGCCGGCCGCGTCGACGAAGGCGGCCGCGCCCGCATGGCGCTACAGGATCGACGAGCTGAACGTGAAGGACGCGAAGGCGAATTTCACCGACCGCTCGACGCCGCACCCCGTGAAGCTCGCGATCGCGCCGCTCGCGCTGAACGTCAGGCAGATCAGCGAGGACCTGTCGAAACCGTTGCCCGTCAAGCTGACGGCGACGCTGAACCGCAAGGGCTCGCTCGACCTGTCGGGCAACGTGACGGGCTCGCCGCTGAAGGTCGGCCTGAAGCTGAACGGCAACCGGCTCGACGCGGCCGCGTTCGAGCCGTACTTCGGCAGCATGCTGAACGCGACGGTCGCGAGCGCGCTGCTGAATGCGAAGGGCGATCTGAGCGTCGAGCGGACGAGGCAGTCGATGAAGGCGTCGTATCGCGGCGACGCGGCGCTCGTCGACGTGCGGATGCTCGACAAGGCGACGTCCGATCCGTTCGCCGGCTGGCGCTCGCTCGCGCTCTCGAACCTGAAGGCGAACTACGACGACGTGCGCGGCACCGACGTCGACGCGTCGCGCGTGACGTTCTCGAACTTCTACGGCCGCGTGCTGCTCGACGCGCAAGGCAAGCTGAACCTGCGCGAGGTCGTCGCGAAGGAAAGCGGCCCCGCGCAGTCGCTCACGCGCGACGCGAGCGGCAAGGAGCCGATACCGCTCACGCCGCAGGCGAAGGCGGCGAGCGCCGCGTCGGCGCCCGTGCTCGCGTCGGCCGCGGCATCGCCCGCGTCGGGCGGCGCGGTCGTGCGCGCGGCCGCGCCGCCGCAGCACCCGGTGCGGCTGCACTTCGGCCAGTTGCTGCTGCAAAGCGGCCGCGTCACGTACACCGACAACTTCATCAAGCCGAACTACACGGCGAACCTCGTCGCGATCAACGGCACGGTCGGCGCGTTCGGCACCGATTCGACGACGCCCGCGCCCGTCGACGTCAACGCGAACCTCGCCGGGAACGGCCCGATCACGATCAAGGGGACGGTGAATCCGCTGATCGGGAAGCCGTCGCTCGACCTGACCGCGACCGCGCACGACATCGAGCTCACGAACCTGACGCCGTATTCGGCGAAGTACGCGGGCTATCCGATCACGAAGGGCAAGCTGAACGTCGATCTGAATTACAAGCTCGACAACGATCTGCTGACCGCGAACAACCACATCTTCATCGATCAACTGACGTTCGGCGAGCACGTCGACAACGACACCGCGACGAAGCTGCCGGTGCGGCTCGCGATCGCGCTGCTGAAGAACTCGCGCGGCGAGATCGACGTGAACATTCCGGTGTCCGGATCATTGTCGAATCCGGAGTTCAGCATCGGCGGGCTGATCTGGCGCGCGGTGCTGAACCTGATCGCGAAGGCGGTCACCTCGCCGTTCACGCTGCTCGCGCACGCGTTCGGCGGCAGCGGCGAGGAGCTCGGCTACGTCGAGTTCGATCCGGGCCGCGCGAACCTGTCCGATGCGTCGCAGAAGAAGCTCGACACGATCTCGAAGATGCTCGCGGAAAAGCCGTCGATCCGCCTCGACCTGATCGGCCGCGTCGATCCGGACAAGGACCTGCCGGGGCTGCGCGACGCGTACGTCGAGCGGCTCGTGCGGCAGCAGAAGCTGAAGGACGTGGTCGGCCAGGGCGAGAGCGTTGACCCGGTGACGGTGAAGGTCGATCCCGCCGAGTACACGAAGTACCTGACGAAGGCGTACAAGGCGGCCGATTTCAAGAAGCCGCGCAACATGATCGGCCTGACGAAGACGCTGCCCGACGACGACATGAGGAAGGCGCTCGCCGATCACGCGAGCGTGGACGACTCGAGCCTGCGCGCGCTCGCGCAGGCGCGCGCGCAGGCGGTGCGCCAGTATCTGGAGGGCAAGGTCGACCCGAGCCGGATGTTCATCGTCGCGCCGAAGCTCGACGCGAAGGGCATCGAGGACAAGGGGGCGACGACGCGCGTCGACTTCGGCCTGAAGTGACGCCGTGCGCCGTCAGCGCGCGGCGGCGACCGGATCGCGCTTGTCGAGCTCCTTGCGCGCGGCGAGCGGGATGCGCGGGTCGTCCCACGCGGTCAGCCACTCGACTTCCTTCGCAGTGAACACCTGACCGTAATTGCGCAGCGCGTATTGCAGCGCATCGATGATGTGATGACGGATGATCTCGGGCGTGCGCGCGTCGTCGAGCACGCAGCGGAAGGCTTCCAGCGTGGCCATCGTGATGCTCCGGATAAGGACGATCCCGTTATCGCATGACAATAGTCGGACGCCAACCCGAAAAAAAATGCTGCGGCGCGATAGACGCCGCGCCGGGCGGCAACGATGGGGCGGCGCCCGTCCGTGTGCACTTTCGCACGATCGCCGACGACTTCACACACTTTCGTTGCCGCGCGCGGCTTCGCGGGCCGCCTGTGGCGCGGGCTTTGAGCGGGAGAGGGATAGCGAGGCGTCGCGCGCCTCGCGGCGCTCGTTCAGCGGTCGAGGCCGAGGCCCGGCAGCACGCGCGTGCCTTCGAGCGCGACCGCGTGCAGCAGGCGCGGCTCGAGCCCGAGCGAGCGCAGGATCGTCGGCGCGACCTGCGTCGTCAGCACCGGCGCGTCGATCGTGCGGCCCTGGCGGAAGCCCGCGTACGACACGACGAGGCCGAGGTGGCTGTCGTCCGGCGCGTTGCCGCCATGCTCTTCATCCTTCTTCTTGCTCGACGTGTAGATCACGCCCGGGTTCGGCTGCACGACGATGTCCGGCGTGCGGCCGAGCGCCGGATTGCCGAAGCGCGCGGCGACGCTCGGGCCATACAGGATGTATGCCTGCGGGCCGTCCGCGCAGATCCCCGGCGCGTTGCAGCCGAGGTTCGCCTTCAGCTTCGCGACGACCGCGCTCAATTGGCTCTGGTCGCGCAGCCAGACGAGGCCGACGTCGTCGGTCTGCACGAAGCCCGTGCCGACGAGGCCCGTGCCGTCGTTCAGGTTGCCCGACGTGGTGTTGTTCTGGCCGAAGTTGCCGTTCGGGTCGAGGAAGTTGTTCGCTTCGAGGAGCGCAGTCAGCGTGTCGCCGTGCTTCACGAGCTTCGTGTGATCGGTCGGCGACTGGCCGTGCTTCGCGGTGACGATCACGACCGTCGAGTCGTACAGCCCGCGCTGCTTGAGCTCGGCGACGATGCGGCCGAGCGCGCCGTCGACGTACGCGATCGCGTTCGCGACTTCCGGCCCCGGCGTGAAGCTCGCGTCGAGATAGCCGCCGCCCGATGCCACCGTCGCCTTCTGCGCGACGGACAGCGTCTGGAAGTTCGTGCCGAACACGGTCGGCACGGGCGCGGCCGCGTTGCCCGTCGAGTTCTTGCCGTCGATCTGGTTGACGATCGCCTGCACGTGGTAGTCGTCGAACTTTTCGGTATGCGTATAGATGTCGGTGTAGTTGGTGCTCGTCGCCGGGTCGATCGAGTTGATCTCGGTGCGCGCGAGATCGTCGACGCCCTTGCCCGACGGGCCGTTCACCCAGTCGTAGCCCCATGCGTGCTTGTCCGCCCACGCGGTGCGCGAGCCGCGGATGTGCTCCTTGACGACTTCGAACACCGTGTTCGTCTTCACGTAGTTGTGCGGATAGACGCTCACGCACTGGCCGTTCACGCGCGCGTGCGGGATCGCCTGCGGATTGAACGCGCCGCCGCCGTCGAGATGCGTGAGCGCGCCGCCGTTCTGCGCGTCGATGCCGGTCGTTTCGTCGAACACGACGTTCCAGCCTTGCTTGCCCGAGCACGTCGTATCAGACGGCGCGTACAGCGTGCGGTCGTAGGACACGTCGTAGAAGAGGCCCGCGCTCTTCGGCGAGCCGCCCGTCAGGAGCGCGGCCAGGCTCGGAAACGAATCCGACAGGCCCGGCGTGTGCGCGTTCGTGTACGTGACGCCCGACTTCGCGAGCAGCGCGAGATTCGGGCACGTGTTCGCGCCGATGCAGCGCGCGACGTCCTGCTCGTGCAGACCGTCGATGCTGACCAGCAGCACGCGCTTCGCATCGGCGAGGCGGCTGTCGTGATCCCGATCCTGCACGGTGGCGGCCGAAGCTACGCTCGCGAATGCGAGCGCGCACGCGCCGAGCCATGCGCCGATTTCGAACTGCTTACTGTTGCTTTTCATCGTTGACCTCATCGTTAGTACGGCTGTGTCCCACCCGGAGCCGCAATCTGCACGCGGATTGCGAATGTGTCGTGACGTGCCGCTTTCGTTTGTCTGTCGATGCGAGCCGCGGCGCGCGACGCGTGCGCGACGAGAGGCGCGGTGAAGTTGTGAGAATTTGTATCGGCGCGCGGACGCGATTGGCGATCGCGCGCGAGCGCTCAGCCCGGCTGCGCGTTCTGCAGGACGATTCGATAGCCGTCCGGATCTTCGAACGTCACGCCTTTGCGATCCCAGTACGGATTCACCGAGCGGCACGGCGTGGCGCCATGCGCGAGCATCCGTTCGACTGCCTCAGCCCACACGGGGCGCTCGGGAAGATAGAAAACGAGCAGATGCTCGGGGCTCGGCGCGCGCGCGACCGTCACGCCGTGCTGATGCGTGAATTCGATTTGCCACGGATAGCCGGCGCGGCCGACGATCGCGCCGTCGAAGCCTTCGTGATGCTCGAAGCGGGCGACGACGTCAAAGCCGAGCGCCTGCGTATAGAAGCGCACGAGTGTGTCGATGTCGTTGGTCGGCCGGGCGACGCGCAGGACGGGGAGATTCATCACGGCACTCCTGTATTCGAAGATTCGGCGCGAGGGGTTTCGCGGCAACGCCGTCTTCAGCATAGGCCGAAAAATTCGGCGGCGGCCCTGCGCAACGTCGCCGTGCGTGTCGTGCGTGCCGCGCGTGCCGTGTGGCGCGCCCGCCGGTTACTTCGCGGTTTCGTCGAGGCCGCGCTGCAACAGCTCGGTCAGCAATCCGGTCATCCCGTCCGGATGCGCGGCCGCCCGTTCGTTCAGGCGCGCGACGAGCTCGATGTTGAGCTTGCACGCGAACGGCACGAGACCCTGCGCCTGCTCGAGCTTGCGCCGCTCGCGGCGATCGGCTGCGGCTTCTTCGGCGCCCTTGCCGAAGCGCGCGGACGTCGTCTGCTTCATCGCGTGCGTCAGCTTCAACGCCTTGTTCTTTTCGAGATCGGTTTTCTTCATCGCCATCGCGGTCACCTTTTGCAGGAAAGGATGCGATTGTACGCATTGCCGGGCGGCCCGCGCGCGTTTGCCGATACAATGCGGCAGCCACTCGTATGACCGACCTGATCCGATCCATGGGCAATCCCACCCGGGCCTTTCTGCTGGGCCCTCTGCTGAAGGGCGTCTCGCGCTCCTTCTATCTGACGCTGCGCGTGCTTCCCGAAGGCATGCGCGACCCGATCGGCCTCGCGTACCTGCTCGCGCGCGCGGCCGACACGATCGCCGACACGTCGCTGATCCCGCCCGCGCAGCGGCTCGAACTGCTGCTGTCGCTGCGCGCGCAGGTCAACGGCGCGCCCGATCCGGACGCGCTCGCGCGGATCGCGGGCGAAGTCGCGGGGCAGCAGACGCAATCGGACGAGAAAACGCTGCTCGAATCGCTCGGCCCCGCGCTCGCGGTGCTGTCGCAACTGGGCGTGGCCGATCGCGGCGCGGTGCGCGGCGTCGTGACGACGCTCACCGAAGGGATGGAATTCGATCTGCGCACGTTCCCCGACGAATCGTCGGGCCGGCTCGCCGCGCTGCGCGAATGGCCGGAGCTCGATCGCTACACGTACCTCGTCGCCGGCTGCGTCGGCGAGTTCTGGACGACGATGACGTGCGCGCATCTGCCCGGCCTGCTGACCGAGCGCGAGGACACGATGGCCGAGCGCGGCATCCGTTTCGGCAAGGCGCTGCAGATGACCAACGTGCTGCGCGACTGCGGGAAGGATCTGCGGATCGGCCGCTGCTATCTGCCGCAGGCGATGCTGGACGAATACGGGCTGCGCGCGGACGACCTGCTGCGCCCGGACGCATCGCTGCGCGCGCGGCCGCTGATGCATGCGCTCGTGCGCACGACGCTCGCGCATTTCCGCGCGGGCATCGACTACACGTTCGCGATTCCGCGCCGCGCGCCGCGCTTGCGGCTCGCCTGTTTCTGGCCGATCGCGATCGGCCTGCGGACGCTCGCGCTGCTCGCGTCGAACGACGCGTGGCTCGATCCGGCGCGCGCGTCGAAGGTGCGGCGAGGCGACGTCTACTGGATCATCGCGTATTCGTTGCCGCTCGCGATGTCGAACGGCGCGCTGCGCGCGTGGCTCGAGCGCCTGATCGCGGACGTCGAGGCGCGGCTCGCGGCGTGACGTCGCCCCGCATGTCCTGCGTGTGGCGCGCGAGGATCTGCACGAGGCGCCCCGATGCGCGATCCTGCCCGGTCATGAAATCCGACAGGCAGGCGATGCCCGCGCCATCGAGCGCGAGCTGCCTGGGCGTCTCGCCGCTCGACGGCCACACGGCCGGGGCGATGCGGTAGGGCTCGCCGTCCGCGGCGAGAATCGGCCACACGTTCAGCGATTCGGGCTGGTTGAAGGCGAGCAGCCATTGCACTGCCCGAAGGTTTTTTGTGCGCGGGCAGATGAGGGATGGCTGTCTTGTGACGAGCGTCAGACGCTGCTTTAAGGCGTCAAGCCTCGGGCTTCGCCAAGAATCCATTTCGCAAATGCCTGTAGTGGCCCCTCACTCAATGCGATCGGCTCGGGAAGAACGAGGCAGAAGTTCTTGGTAATCGCTTTGCCGTCTGGCCAGGGCGCGACCAAACGGCCTTGTTCAAGCTCTGTCCCGACGTAAAGACGCGGCACCAATGCAACACCCAAGCCGGCTAGCGCCGCCTCTATCAGCATGGAATGGAGATCGTACCGTGGGCCAACCGCCGAATTGGCAAGCACGATGCCGGACGCTTGTGCATAAATCTGCCAGGCGTCCGGATTTTGTCGCCTGTGAAGGCGTGGCAGCGCATCCAGCGACGTGTTCGCATCGGCGTCCTTGAGGAGCGCCGGACTGCAGACGGGCACAAGCACCTCCTCCAGCAGGTGATGTAGATGCATACCCGCCCATGCGGGATGCTCAAAATGAATTGCCGCGTCGAAACCGCTACCGGCAAGCAGGAAGGGTTCCATACGTTCGGCGATATGCACGGTAATGTTCGGGTGCCGATTTTGAAAATGCTTCAGTCGGGGGATAAGCCAACGGGTGGCGAAGGTCGGAATTGCGGCGATATCAATGCTCGCGCCCTCGACGGGCTGCCCCATCAAATATAGGCTGTCCCGTTCCAGCCGATCCAGAATCTCACGCACCTGCACCGCGTATCGCGTGCCGTTGGGTGCAAGCCGTACCCGATTTCCAACGCGCTCGAACAACGCAACACCCAAAAACGCCTCCAACCGGCCTATCTGACGACTGACGGCGCCCTCGGTCCGCGCCAGTTCCTCCGCGGCGCGGGCGAAGCTTCCGTGTCGAGCCGCGGCCTCAAAGGCCAGGAGGGCGGAGTTGCTTGGAATTTTGCGTCGCATTGGAGTCTCGCCGATCAGGATGTATTCGACGCCAGCTTGAGAAAACATCACTGAAGGCTGACTTTATGTCGATATTTACGCTGGAAATATCAGATTACCATTACGTTACTGCAATGAACATGCAGCGTTCGCAGCAGGATGCTCATCTGTCACGAAGGACAATCTGATGATCTATACCGTGGAATGCAGCTTCGCCGACCCCAACAGCGAAGCCGAATGGAACGACTTCTATAGCCTTGAAAAGCTGCCCGCCCTCGTCTCGGTTACGGGCTTTCACACGTCGCAGCGCTTCAGATCGATAAGCGATGGTTGCCCCGTCTACCTGGCCGCCCACACGATTGACGGTCTCGACGTCCTGACCGGGGAGGAATATCGCCAGAAAGGCGGCGGCAATTTCGCGAGGTGGCAGCAACACATCACCGACTGGCGCCGAAATCTCTACAGCGATATCGGCCTCGCGCCGGCGGTCAATGCAGACGAACTCCTCGTGCTTTGTGCGAGCGGCCCCGATCCCCTGATCCGGATGGGCCTAAAGCCGTTGGCCATGCAAGCCGTTGCGCTGGCAAAGTTTCCGGAGCGCCGTTGGCTCGCAGTACTGCCCCGGAGCAACGCTCAGCTTGTCGAGAACATCTCGGAAGACCTTTACCTTTACTCGCCGATGGCGGAACAACTGACAAGCTCCCGCACCCTTTCGACAGAGCAGGAAAAAACAGGTCAGCGATGCCAAACGTGACTTTCCATATTCATGCGGAACACATGCCGTCTGATGAGAGCCTGGTCGGGCTTTCCAGCGACTGCGTCAAACTCTGTACGAATGTCCTTAAAGCAGAACTCAAGAACGTTCACGTCATCTATGTGGATGTTCGGCACGGACATGGGCATCCCGTTTTCGCGGAAGTCCAATATCGCCTTGAGTCGTTTCGCACGCCCCCGGTCATGAACCAGTTCATGGAAGCCCTGGAGAACGCCATCGTTCGCCGCACGGGTCTTGCGGCGCGCATCCGTTGTTTTGGTTACGCCGCGTCGAGCATTCACGCCCGAAATTAGCAGGTCTGGAGAAGAATCGTGTCCACCGTTACCTTTCCAAGCCAGCAGGCTGGGGATTTCACGATTACCGCAATCAGCGATGGCTACCTCACCGCCAGCCTCGACTTCCTCTCGAATATCGACACGTCCGAGGCTTCCAGAATGCAGAGTGACGCAGGGCAGAAGGAGCCTTCCGCTGTGCATATCAACTGCTACGTGGTGCGCGGAGCGGGCCACACGATTCTCATCGACGCTGGGGCTGGGGGCATCAAGCAATGGGGCGGCCGCCTGAAGACCAATTTATTGCTTGCTGGCATCGAACCATCCACGATCGACACAATCCTGCTCACACACGCCCATCCCGACCATGTCGGGGGGCTGGTGAATACGGCCGGACAAGTTGCCTTTCCGAATGCGGAACTGGTTGCTCATCAACGAGAGATCAAATTTTGGCAGGATGATGGAAATCTGAGTCGTGCCAGCGAGCGGGCCCGCGGTAACTTCCTGATAGCGCGTCAAGTGTTCGACGGCTACAGCGACAGGCTCCGTACTTTCGATGAAGGAGAAGTGTTGCCCGGTATCAGGGCAATGCCGCTACCGGGACACACGGATGGACACACTGGATATGTCCTCGAATCCGGTGATCAGGGCCTTCTTGTCTGGGGGGATATCGTTCATTTTCCTCACATCCAGATTAAACGGCCGGACGTATCGATTGCATTCGATCAAGACTCGTCCCAGGCAGCTACCACGCGATCGCGGCTTCTGGACATGGTCAGCTCGGAGGGGCTTTTGATCGCCGGCATGCATTTGGGAGAACCTGGTTTCGCGCGAATAAAACGAACGAGGGGGGAATACGGCCTGCTTTACGAGACCGCAGCATGAGGCCACGATCTGCTATAACGATCGCGGGTGGTCCCGAGCGCAGGCCGGCGGCGCCGGACTTGAAATCCGGCGCCGCGTCACC
Organism: Burkholderia sp. MSMB1588; assembly: GCF_001546925.1. NCBI lineage: Bacteria > Pseudomonadati > Pseudomonadota > Betaproteobacteria > Burkholderiales > Burkholderiaceae > Burkholderia > Burkholderia sp. MSMB1588. The sequence goes on from NZ_CM003770.1 coordinate 1,098,820, forward strand.
ATCTACCCGCCGATCAATTTCGATCATCGGCAATCCGACCAAGAGGAAATCACGATGCGTCTTCTGCTCGCCTTGCTGCTGCCTTGGCTGCAGTTTTTCACGATCGGCCGCCCGTTCGCGGGCATCATCTGCCTGATTCTTCAAATCACGCTGATCGGCTGGTTGCCTGCCGCGATCTGGTCGGTGTACGCGCTCAGCCAGTACAAGACCGACAAGAAGATCGAAGAGGCGCTCGGCCGGCGTTCCTGAGCTTGCGGCTGGCGGCGCGCGTGTCGAGCACATGCCGCCGCTCCGTCCCGCCCCGCGCCTACTTCACCGCAAACAGCGTCGCATACATGAACAGCTTGAACGCATAACCGAGCGTCACCGCGCCCGCGACGCCGCCCATCCACAGCAGCCCGAACCACATCCAGCCCGGCAGCCGCGTGCCGCGCGCGACGGCGCGCGGCTCAGTGGTGGTCGTAATGCTGGTCTTCATGGCGCACCTTTCCACGGAACACCCAATAGCCCATCGTCGTGTACGCGAGGATGATCGGGATGATGACGGCCGCGCCGATCAGCGTGAACGTCTGGCTCGAACGCGGCGCCGCGGCTTCCCACAGCGTCATGCCTTGCGGAATCGCATATGGCCACAGGCTCACGAGCAGCCCGACGTAGCCGAGGAACACCAGCGCGAGCGCGAGCGCGAACGGCGTCGTGTCGTGGCGCTCGCGCACCGCGCGGCGCATCAGCACCGCGCACGCGGCGACGAGGAACGGCACTGGCAGCAGCCGCCAGAACAGCCCCGTCGCGAACCAGCGCTGCGCGATGCTCGTGTCCTGCAGCGGCGTCCACAGGCTCACCACCGCGATGAAGCCGAGCAGCACCACGGTGAGCGGCCACACGACGCGATGCAGCCGCCGTTGCAGGTCGCCCTCCGTCTTCGCGACGAGCCAGCAGCAGCCGAGCAGCGCATAGGTCGCGACGAGCCCCAGGCCCGTGAGCAGGCTGAACGGCGTGAGCCAGCCGAACGCGTCGCCCGCGAAGCGGCCGCCGTCGACCGGGATGCCTTGCAGGAACGCGCCGAGCGCGACGCCCTGGAAGAACGTCGCGCCCGTCGAGCCGCCGATGAACGCGAGATCCCACAGGTGCTTTGTGCGGCGCGCCTTCGTGCGGATCTCGAACGACACGCCGCGGAAGATCAGGCACACGAGCATGAACACGAGCGGCAGATAGAGCGCGGAGAGCACGATCGAATAGACGATCGGGAACACCGCGAAGAGCGCCGCGCCGCCGAGCACGAGCCACGTCTCGTTGCCGTCCCACACGGGCGCGACGGTGTTCATCATCAGATCCCGCTCGTGTTCGGCGGGGAAGAACGGAAACACGATGCCGATGCCCAGATCGAAGCCGTCGAGCACGACATACATGAACAGGCCGAGTGCGATGATCGCGGCCCAGATTACGGTGACATCCATTTGCTAACCTCGCTTGGCTTGTTGGCGCGCCGGCTTCACGCGGCGTCGATCAACTGGTTCGCGGCCGACAGCGGGCGGCGGGCGGTGTGCCCGGGCCGCGCGTCGTGCGCATCGTCGGGCGTGTCGCCCGGCAGCGCGGGGCCCTTTCTCATCAGCTTCAGCAGGTAGTAGACGCCCGTGCCGAACACGAGGAAGTACACGACGACGAACGTCATCAGCGATACGCTGACCTGCTGCGTCGACAGCGGCGACACCGCGTGCGACGTGCGCATCACGCCGTAGACGACCCACGGCTGGCGGCCCACTTCGGTCGTCACCCAGCCGGCGAGCAGCGAGATGAAACCCGTCGGGCCCATCGCGAGCGCGAACTTCTGGAACCACTTCGCTTCATAGAGGCGGCCGCGCCGGCGCAGCAGCCACGCGAGCGCGGCGAGGCCGATCATCGCGAAGCCGAGCCCGACCATGATCCGGAAGCTCCAGAACACGACGGTCGAATTCGGCCGGTCTTCGGGCGGGAATGACTTCAGCCCGCGAATCTCGCCGTCCCAGCTATGCGTGAGGATCAGGCTGCCGAGATGCGGAATCGACACCGCGTAGCGCGTGGTTTCCGCCTTCATGTCGGGGATGCCGAACAGGTTCAGCGCGGTGCCGCCTTGCTCGGTTTCCCACAGGCCCTCGATCGCGGCGAGCTTCGCGGGCTGATGGCGCAGCGTGTTGATGCCGTGCTGGTCGCCGATCACCGCTTGCAGCGGCGCGAGCACGAGCAAGAGCCACAGCGACATCGAGAACATCTTCTTCACGGCCCTGTCGCGGCGGCCCTTCAGCAGGTGCCACGCGGCCGTCGCGGCCACGACGAGCGCGGCGACGACGAACGCGGCGATCGCCATGTGCGCGAGCCGGTACGGGAACGACGGGTTGAAGATGATCGCGAACCAGTCGGTCGGCACGACCTGGCCGTCGACGATCTCGAAGCCCTGCGGCGTCTGCATCCAACTGTTCGACGCGAGAATCCAGAACGTCGAGATCAGCGTGCCGATCGCGACCATCAGCGTCGCGCCGAAGTGCGCGCGCGGGCTCACGCGGTTCCAGCCGAACAGCATGATGCCGAGGAAGCCCGCTTCGAGGAAGAACGCGGTCATCACCTCGTACATCAGCAGCGGGCCGGTGACGGAGCCGGCGAAGCTCGAGAAGCCGGACCAGTTCGTGCCGAACTGATACGCCATCACGACGCCGGACACGACGCCCATGCCGAACGCGACCGCGAAGATCTTCGACCAGAACAGGCAGAGGCTTTTGTAGTACGCCTTGCCGGTCTTGAGCCAGCGGTATTCGAGCACGGCGACGAAGCTCGAGAGCCCGATGCTCAGTGCGGGAAAGACGATATGGAAGGAGACTGTGAATGCGAACTGCACGCGGGCCAGATCGAGGGCCGAAAAAGCGGTTTCCATGCGAGTAGACCGAAGCTGACGACACCCGCCGGCGGGGCTGCCGGCGGCCCCTGCGCCGCGCGCGCAAGGCCGCGGCTCTAGAGTCGGAACGGAGTATCGCGCTCGGTGTTGCGGTGCGAAATGCGCCAACTCGTCGCAGATGTCCAGCGCTGGCAAGCGCTTTGTCGACTTAAATCGTTGATTGGTATCAAGTTTGAAGCGATTTTGTGTGATAGTCGCGGGCGCGGCGGGTTGACGCGCCTGCGTCAATTGACCGCGCTGCGGCGAAGGCGTCCGCGCGGCGCGAGCGCGGCCGCTTCAGCCGCGCCCGGCGGCGCGACGCGCAATTTCGTACACTCGAACACTCCGCTTCGCCGCACGGCGGATGTTCCTTCTTCGACTAGACTCCCACGGGACCCCAGATGATCGATTTACGCAGCGATACCGTGACGCGCCCGAGCGCGCCGATGCTGGCCGCGATGACGGCCGCCGAAGTGGGCGACGACGTATGGGGCGACGACCCCACCGTCGCGCGCCTGCAGGCCGTGGTCGCCGAGCGCGCGGGCAAGGAGGCGGCGCTGTTCTTTCCGAGCGGCACGCAGAGCAACCTCGCGGCGCTGATGTCGCATTGCGGACGCGGCGACGAATACATCGTCGGCCAGGCCGCGCACACGTACAAGTACGAGGGCGGCGGCGCGGCGGTGCTCGGCAGCATCCAGCCGCAGCCGATCGAGAACGCCCCGGACGGCACGCTGCCGCTCGAGAAGATCGCGGCAGCGATCAAGCCGATCGACGATCACTTCGCCCGCTCGCGCCTCCTCGCGCTCGAGAACACGATCGGCGGCAAGGTGCTGCCGGCGGGCTACGTCGACGAGGCGGTCGCGCTCGCGCGCAGCCGCGGGCTCGCCACCCATCTCGACGGCGCGCGCGCGTGCAACGCGGCCGTCGCGTCGGGCCGCACGCTCGCCGAGCTGTGCGCGCCGTTCGATTCGATCTCGATCTGCTTCTCAAAGGGGCTCGGCGCGCCGGTCGGCTCGGTGCTCGTCGGCAGCCGCGCGCTGATCGACCGCGCGCACCGCTGGCGCAAGGTGCTGGGCGGCGGCATGCGCCAGGCGGGCGTGCTCGCGGCCGCGTGCCTGTACGCGCTCGATCACAACGTCGAGCGCCTCGCCGACGATCACGCGAACGCCGAGCGCCTCGCGCAAGGGCTCGCGCGGATCGAGCCGGTGAAGGTGCTGTCGCAGGCGACAAACATGGTGTTCGCGCAGATTCCCGAAGCCGATTGCGCGCCGCTCGAGGCGTGGCTCAACGAGCGCGGCATCCTCACGCAGATGCTGTATGCGTCGCGCTTCGTCACGCATTGCGACGTGTCGCGTGAGGACATCGACACGGCCGTCGCGGCGATCAGCGCGTACTTCGCGCGCTCGCGCGCCTGACGGCCGCCGCCGCGGGCCGCGCGGCCGCCTTCGCGGCGCCGCGCGGCAGCGGCGCGAGCAGTTGCTGCGCGGCCTCGACGACCCGCGACGACAGCGATTCCATCTTCGGCGACTGCACGGTCCACGCGTGCCAGTACAGCGACACGTCGGTCGAATGCGCGGGCGCGAGATCGACGAGCCGCTGCCCGGCGAGCGGCGCCGTGCCGAGCAGCAGCTCGGGCACCATCGCATAGCCCAGCCCGTGCCGCACGGCGGCGAAGTGCGCGTGCGTGCCCGGCACGTAGTGGCACGGAAACGCGCCGTCCGGCAGGCCGAGCTTGTCGCGCAGAAACGACGATTGCAGCGTGTCGCGCCGGCCGTGCGCGACGACGGGCGCGTCGCGCGCGCTCTCGCGCGTCAAGCCCTGCGGGAACCAGCGCGCGGCGAATTCCTCCGCGGCGATCAGCCGGTAGCGCATCGTGCCGAGCGGCGTCGAGAAGCAGCCGCGCATCGGCTTGCTCTGCGTCGTCACGCAGCCGATCGCCATCCCGCTTTCGAGCAGCGCGAACGTGTGCTCCTGATCCTCGACGATCAGCTCGAACAGCACCCGCTCGCCGGCGAGCACCGAGGTCAGCGCCGGCAGGAACCACGAGCCGAGGCTGTCCGAGTTGAGCGCGATCGCGACCGCGATCGTCGAGCCGCGTTCGGCTTCGAGCTCGGCCTGCAGATCCGCCTGCAACAGCGCCATGCGGCGCAGATGCTGCAGCACGCGCTGGCCGGCGGGCGTCGGCCGGCACGGCCGCGTGCGCAGCAAGAGCGGCGCACCGAGGTTCGCTTCCAGCGCGCGCACGCGCTGCGTGACGGCCGACGCGGTCACGTGCAGCCGCGCCGCCGCCTGCTCGAAGCTGCCGGTATCGGCGACGGCGACGAGCGCCGCCGCCTGTTTCGGATCGATCGTCATCTGTCGCTCGCTTTGCGCCGGCTGAACCGGCATCCTAAATAAAATTTAGTGTAATCAATTTAAGCTAAATATTGTACCGACATCGGAATCCTCCCCGGACAATGCGCGCGTGCGCATCGTGCGCTGCAACATCCGCGCGGCGCCGCACGCCGCATCTGCAAAGGAAGGATTTCGACATGACCGATCACACGCCGAACCCGTCGCGGCAAACCCCGCCGACGCCGCCTCGAGGGCCTGCACCGAAGCGCCGCCGCCGCTATTTCCGCACGCTCGCGGGCCTCGTGCTCGGCGCGGCGATCGCCGGCGGCGCGGTCGGCGCGTGGACGCTGCATCGCATCTGGACGGAGCTGCCTTCCGTCGAGCCGCTCGCCGTCTACCGGCCGGCGCTGCCGCTGCGGATCTTCTCTCGCGACGGCGAATTGCTCGCCGAATACGGCGTCGAGCGCCGCGAGTTCGTGCCGCTCGAACGCATCCCGCCGCTCGTGCGGCACGCGCTGCTCGCGGCCGAGGACGCGCAGTTCTATGCGCACGGCGCGGTCGATATCGGCGGGCTCGCGCGCGCGACGGTCGCGAACGTCGTCACCGGCCAGCCGGGGCAGGGCGGCAGCACGATCACGATGCAGGTCGCGCGCAACTTCTTTCTGACGCGCGACAAGGTGCTGAGCCGCAAGCTCGCCGAGATCCTGATGTCGTACAAGCTCGAGCGCGCGTACAGCAAGGACAAGCTGCTCGAGCTGTACATGAACGAGATCTACCTCGGCGAGCGCGCGTACGGGTTCGCGGCCGCCGCGTCGGTCTACTTCGGCAAGCCGCTCGATGCGCTCACGCCCGGCGAGGCGGCCGTGCTCGCCGGCCTGCCGAAGGCGCCGTCCGCGTTCAATCCGGTCGTCAATCCGGCGCGCGCGACGACGCGCCGCGACTACGTGCTCGGCCGCATGCGCGCGCTCGGGTATCTCGACGAAGCCGCATACCGGCAGGCCGTCGACGCGCCGGTCGCGCTCGCGACCACGCCGCCGCCCGGCATCCTTGCCGCGCCGTACGTCGCCGAGCGTGCGCGCCGGATGATGGTCGAGCGCTTCCACGACGACGCGTACACGCTCGGCCTCGACGTGACGACGACGATCGCGATGCGCGACCAGCGCGCAGCCGACGCGGCGCTCGCGCGCGGGCTCAAGCTTGGCGGCAGGCGCGACGCGAAGGACGCGAAGGACGCGCTCGAAGGCGCGCTCGTGTCGGTCGACGCGGCGACGGGCGACATCCTCGCGCTCTCGGGCGGCGCGGATTTCTCGCACAACGTGTTCGACCACGCGCTGCAGGCGTATCGGCAGCCGGGCTCGAGCTTCAAGCCGTTCGTCTATTCGGCCGCGCTGGAGAAAGGGATGTTTCCCGGCGTGCTGATCGACGACACGCAGCGCACGCTGTCGCGCGACGAGACGGGCGCGAACCCGTGGCGGCCGCGCAATTTCGGCAATCACTACGAAGGCTTCATTCCGGTGCGGCGCGGGCTGATGCGCTCGAAGAACCTCGTCGCGGTGAGCCTGATGCAGGTCGCGCAGCCGGATTTCGTCCAGCAGCACGCGGCGCGCTTCGGCTTCGAGCCGCTGCGCAATCCCGCGTCGCTGCCGCTCGCGCTCGGCGCGGGCTCGGCGACGCCGCTGCAGGTCGCGACCGCCTACGGCGTGTTCGCGAACGGCGGCGTGCGCATGGAGCCGCGCCTGATCGAATCGGTCCGGCAGCGGCAGGGCGGCGTGCTGTTCGACGCGCGGCCGCCGGCCGGCGTGCGCGCCATCTCGGAGCGCAACGCGTTCGTGATGGACAGCATGCTGCGCGACGTCGTCGCGCATGGCACCGCGCGCCGCGCGGTCGCGCTCAAGCGCGCCGACGCGGCCGGCAAGACCGGCACGTCGAACGGCTCGAAGGACGTGTGGTTCGCCGGCTATTCGTCCGGCGTCGTGTCGGTCGTCTGGATGGGCTACGACACGCCGCGCAGCCTCGGCCGCGCGACGGGCGCGTCGGCCGCGCTGCCCGTGTGGGTCGACTACATGAAGACCGCGATCGACGGCCGCGGCGCGATCGAGCGCACGCCGCCCGCGGACGTCGCGCTCGTCGACGGCGATTTCATCTACGCCGAATATGCGGGCGGCGGCAAGTGCTCGCCGTCGCTGCCGCCATTCGTGCGCAGCCCGTTCGCGTGCGACGCGGCGCGGCGGGGAGCGGCGGACGGCGACGCGCCGGCCAGCGCGACCGGCGCGGCGCGCGTGCCGACGCCGCCCGCCGTCGACGCGGCCGAGCGCGCGCGCGTGCTCGAACTGTTCCGCACCGAAGACTGAGGGCAGGCGCACATGCATACGCTCTACCTGATCGCGATCGTCGCCGAAGCGATGTCGGGCGCGCTGATGGGCATGCGGCGCGGGATGGACCGGTTCGGTCTCGCGCTCGTCGGCGCGGTGACCGCGCTGGGCGGCGGCACCGTGCGCGACGTGCTGCTCGGCCGCTATCCGCTGACCTGGGTCGCGCACCCCGAATACCTGCTGCTGACGCTCGCGGCGGCGACGTTCGCGTCGATGACGGCGACGCACGTCGCGCGGCTGAAGTCGCTGTTCACGGCCGTCGACGCGCTCGGGCTCGCGGCGTTCTCGATCATCGGCTGCGACGTCGCGGCGACCGTAAACGGCAGCCCGGTCGTGATCGTGCTCGCCGGCGCGATCACCGGCGTCTGCGGCGGGATGCTGCGCGATCTGCTCTGCAACGAGATGCCGCTCGTGCTGCGCAGGGAGCTGTACGCGAGCGTCGCGCTGCTGACGGGCGGGCTGTATGTCGGCATGAAGGCGGTCGGCGCCGCGGAAGGTTTCGCGACCGTCGCCGCGCTGGCCGCGGGATTCTCGCTCCGGATGCTCGCCGTGCGGCGCGGCTGGCGGTTGAAGGCGTTTCACACGGCCGACGCCGGCTGACGCCGCCGCCGCGCGCGCTGTAGTCGCTCATTGGCCGCTCATTGGCCGCTCATTGGCCGCTCAGGCGGGCACGATGACGGGCGCGGCGCCGTCGCCCGCATCGACGAGCCGCACGCGAAAGCCGTAGCAACGTTCGATCAGCGCGGGGCGCAGCACGTCGGCGGGCGCGCCGTCGGCGACGATCGCGCCGCCCGCGAGCATCGCGATGCGATCCGCATGGCGCGCGGCGAGATTCGGATCGTGGACGATCGTCAGCACGCCGAGGCGCCAGTCGCGCGACAGGCGCCGAACCGTGTCGAGCAATTGATGCTGGTGCGCGAGGTCGAGCGCGGCGGTGGGTTCGTCGAGCAGCAGGTAGCGCGGCGCGCGTGCCGCGTCCGCCGACGGCCAGAGCTGCGCGAGCACGCGCGCGAACTGCACGCGGGCGAGCTCGCCGCCCGACAGCGTCGTCACGTCGCGCGTGTCGAGTGTCGATGCGCCGGCGAGCGCGAGCGCCTGCGACGCAATCTCGCCGTCCTCGCGCGCGAGTGCGCCCGCGAGGCGCGCGTGCGGGTAGCGGCCGAGCAGCACGATGTCGCGCGCGCCGAACGCGAACGCGGGCCGCGAGGCCTGCGGCAGCACCGCGCGCAGCCGCGCGAGGCGCGTCGCGTCGATCGCGTGAAGCGGCTCGCCGTTCAGCGAGACGTCGCCGCGCACCGTCGCGCCGCGCGCGCGGCCGCCGGCCGGCAGGTCGCCCGCGAGCGCGCCGAGCAGCGTGCTCTTGCCCGCGCCGTTGCGGCCGAGCAATGCGGTGACGCAGCCGGGCGCGATCCGGATCGACAGATCGTCGAGGACGACGCGGCCGTCGCGCGCGACGTGAAGGTGTTCGGCAGTCAGCATGGCGTTCGGTCGGATGTCGGTTCGCGCGGCGGCGCGGCGGGTCGAGAAAGGCTGCGCGCGTTCCCGTTTGGAATTGGGGCGGCGAATGTCTTGACGCGGCAGGATGCTTGACGCGCGCGGACGATCTGGTTGCGTGCGCAACGTCATGCTCCCAACGCGCCGCGCCGCTTCCTTAGCAGCGCGAGAAAGAACGGCGCGCCGATCAGCGCGGTGAGGATGCCGAGCGGAATCTCGGCCGGCGCGGCGAGCGTTCGCGCGGCGAGATCGGCGGCCACCGCGAGCAGCGCGCCGAAAAGTGCCGCGCCCGGCATCACGATCCGCTGATCGGGGCCGGCCGCGAGCCGCACGCAATGCGGCGCGACGAGCCCGATGAAGCCGATCGCGCCGGTGCACGACACGAGCGCGCCGACGCACATCGCGGCTCCGACGAGCACGCGCCGCTTCACGCGCGACACCGGCACGCCGAGATGCATCGCTTCGATTTCGCCGAGCTGCAGCGCGTTCAGCGCGTGCCGCTCGCGCGCGAGCAGCGCGCCGCCGGCGAGCGCGAACGGCGCGACGGCGGCGATCGTGCGCCATTGCGCGCCGCCGACGCTGCCGAGGCTCCAGAACGTCAGCGAGCGCAGTTGCACATCGTCGGCGATGTACGTGAGGAGGCCGATCGCCGCGCCGGCGAGCGCGTTGATCGCGATGCCGGCGAGCAGCAGCAGCGGCAGCGCGAGCCGGCCGCGCGCGACCGCGAGCCGGTAGACGATCGCCGCGACCGCGAGCGCGCCGGCGAACGCGGCGACGGGCAGCAGGCCGAGCACGACCGGCGCCGCGACGAACGGGCCGAGCACGATCAGCGCCGACGCGCCGAGCGCCGCGCCGCTCGATACGCCGATCAGGCCCGGATCGGCGAGCGGATTGCGAAAGAGCCCCTGCATTGCCGCGCCGGCCGCGCCGAAGCCGGCGCCGACGAGGAGCGCGAGCGCGACGCGCGGCACGCGGATGTCGACGAGCACCGCGCGCGCCTGGCGCAGCGCGGCGTCGCCCGCGAGCTGTGCGTCGGTCGCGGCGAGCGCGTCGAGCAGTTGCGCGGGCGAGAGCCGGTACGCGCCGAGGCAGAGCGCGGCGATCGACGCGGCGGCGAGCGTGGCGGCGAGCGCGGCGAGCGTCCATCGTGCGCGCCGCCGGCGCAGCGCGGCGATGGCCGACGAGGCGAGCGCCGGACGGCGCTCGGCGGGCGTCGGGTCGACCGAAGGGGAACGGGCGGCGAGGCTCATCGTGAGGAATCGAACGGGATGGGCGGCGAGACGGCCGACGCGCGTGCACGGTGGCCGCCGACAAGCGGCGCGAGCCGGGCGGCAAGCGTCGCGGCGCGGCGCGCGATGTCATGCGCGTTGGCGCTGGCCGAATGAGCGCGTGCAGCCAGGACAACTTCAGGAACCCGAACGATCGCCAATGTGCGATGTGCGGTGCGGCGTGCCGCGACGCGCTGGATGAAACGCCGTCGAAGCCGCGCGTTCATGCGAGCACGCTGTTCAAGCGCCGCTGCAACGCGGCGACCGCCTGCGGCAGACGCGGCCCGAAGCCGAGCAGAAACAGCGCATCGAGCGACACGACGCGCCGCGCGCGCGCGGCCGGCGTCGCGTCGAAGCCGGGCGCGGCGAGCAGCGCATCGCGTCCGCCGGCCGCCCGCAGCCCTTCGTCCGAGATCAGCACGACGTCGGGCGCCGCCGCGACGAGCGCCTCGGCGGTCAGCGGCTTGTAGTGATCGAATCCCTGCATCGCGTTGTGCGCGCCCGCATAGCGGATCATCGCGTCGGCGGCCGTCTGTTGGCCGGCGGCGAGCGCCTGGTTGCCGGTGTGGTTCAGCACGAACAGCACGCGCGCGGGCGTGCGCTGCGGCGTGTGCGGCGGCGCGGCGTCCACTGCCGCGCGCGTCGCGAGCCAGTCGCGATCGAAGCGGGCGAGCAGCATGTCGCCCGTGGCCTGCAGCGACAGCGCATCGGCGACGCCGCGAATCTTGCGGCGCACCGATTCGACGTCGTGCGCCTCGTCGAACGTCGTGACGGCGACGCCCGCGCGCGTGAGCTGCGACAGCGCGGCCAACGGGCCGGCTTCCGCCGACGCGAGCACGAGATCGGGCCGCAGCGACAGCAATCCTTCCGCCGACAGCGCGCGTTGATAGCCGACCTTCGGCAGCCGGCGCGCGGCCTCCGGATACGTGCACGTGGTATCGGTGCCGACGAGTTCGTAGCGTGCGGTTCGCGCGCCGCCGAGCGCGTAGATCGTCTCGGCGAGCGCCCCGCCGATCGCGACGACGCGCTTCGGCGGCGCGCTCGCCGGCGCGCGCGCGAACGCGCCCGGATGCGCGGCCGCGAACACGAGCGCGCCCGTGCCCGCGAGCCACGCGCGCCGGCGTGCATCGATGCGCGGCGGCTTGCTCATCGCGCGGCCTCGGCGGCGGCTGAGCCGGGCGCGCCGGGCGCGCAGGCCGCGTCTGCCGCGTCCGCCGTATCCGCCCCATCTGTCGCATCGATTTTCGGCAGCGCGCCGACCAGCTCGCGCCAACCCGCGAGTTCCGGCTGCCCCGGCTTGCGCGCGCCGAACAGCATCGCGATGTTGTCGCCCGCCGCGTCGAACAGCTCGACCGACGTGACGACGCCGTCGCTCGTCGGCTTCCTCACGGCCCATGCGGACGCGACGAGATCCTCGCGCAGATGAAGGTTGAAATCCTTGTCGAGCACGTTGATCCACGCGCCCATGCGGCGGATGTTCGTCACGGTGCCGGTGTGGATCTGGATCATGCCGCGGTTGCCGACGAACACCATGATCGGCAGCCGCGTCTGCGCGGCGCGCTCCAGCACGCGCCGCGCCGCGTCGGTCGCGACGCGATGCGCGCGCGCCGCGCCGGCGAGCCGCAGTGCCTGCGTGCGCGACACGCCGAAGCGGCGCACGACGCCGTGGAACTGGTGCGTGTCCGTCATCGCGTCCCATGCGGCGCGCAGGCCCGCGGCGTCGACGTCGCCGTCGGGCCGCTCGGCGCACGCGCGCGGCGCGGGCTCGACCGCGAACGTCGGCGATTGCGCGGGCATCCGCCAGCGTGACACGAACGCGTCGAATGCATCGTGATCGCTGTGCTTGCGCAGGTAGACCTTGTGCACCGCATCGCCTTGCGCGTCGAAGAACTGCAGGCTCTTCATCACGCCGTGCGCGGTCGGCTCGTGGACGGCGAAGCCCGCCGCCCAGTTGCGATAGAAGATCCGCAGGTCGATCGCGCCGAGCGCGAGGCCGACCGGGCCGTCGTGGCTCATCTGATCGAACGCGCCGTCCTTCTCGTGCACGGCGGCCGCGTTGCGCGTGAGCGCCATCACGCCGGCGAGGCGCGGCGTCTCCTCGAACAGCTCGACGAAGCTCGGCTCGAGCCGCACGACGCGCTCGCCCGCGAATGCGGCGAGCGCCTCGCCTTCGCTCACGCCGAGCAGTTGCGCGACGTCGCGGTTGCGCAGCTTGCGGGTTTCTTTCAGATGCAGGAACGCGTCGCGCAGTTCGCCGGGCGCGAGCGCGCGGGTGGACGAAGAGGCGGGAGCGGCGGTGTTCATCATGTCGGAGATCCTCGATGGCCGGACGAACCGGTTGGATAAAAAGCGTGCGGGCCGCATCAGAAATCCACCTTCATGCTGAGCGCGACGCTGCGGCCCGGGGCGGTGTATGCGTCGAGCACGTTCGAATTGGCGGCGATGCCGCGCACGTCCGACCAGTTCCAGTACTTGCGGTCGAACAGGTTGTGAATGCCCAGGTAGGCGCTCACGTGCTTGTTGAACCGATAGCCGCCGCGCAGGTCGACGACGAGCGACGACGGCGGCGTGTAGCACGTCTTGTTCTGGCACGCGGCCGACGACACGTCGCGGCCGCGCTTGCCCGCCTGGAACAGCACGTCGGCCTGCGCGAACCAGCGCTCGCCCGGCTCGTAGCGCACGCCGAACACGGCGGAGAACGGATTGACCGTGTCGAGCGGCTCGCTCGCCGCGCCGTTGTCCTGCGTCGTGCCCTTCGTGAACGCCATCGCGCTCTTCAGCGTGAAGCCGTTCGGCATCACCCACTCGGCGCGCCCTTCGAAGCCGTGGATGCGCGCGTTCGCGAAGTTCACGTACTGGAACACGAGCGGATCGTTCGGCCGGCCGCTGCCGCCGATCGTGCGCTGCGAGATGAAGTTCCGATAGCGGCCGGCGAACGCGGCGACGCTGTAGCGCAGCGGCCCGTAGCCCGTTCCGAGCGTGCCGCGCAGGCCCGCTTCGAGCGTGTCGCTCGTCTCGGGCTTCAGGTTCGGATTGCCGATCGATGTATAGCCATAGATCGGATTCGAGAAGCTGTTGTTGACCTGGTCGGGCGTCGGCGTGCGAAAGCCGTGCGCGTACTGCGCGTATGGAATTAGCGCGGGCGCCACTTCGTAGAGCACCGCGACGCGCGGCGACAGCTCGTGATCGCTCGAGCTGACCGTCTTGCCGGTGAAGAGCGGATCGCCTGCAGCCGGGCTTAGCCGATACGCGTCGAAGCGCAGGCCCGGCGTGACGAGCAGCTTGCCGAAGCCGATCTGGTCCTGCACGAACGCGCCGAGCAGCGTGTAGTCGGTATCCGGAAACGCCTTGTTCGGGAACGATTCGCCGGGGCTCGCGATGGTGCCGTCGCGCAGGCTCTCGATGCGATCGAGGCTGCCGTCGACGCCGTACAGCAGCTTGTGCGCGAGCGGCCCGGTCGCGAAGCCGCTCTCGGCGAACGCGGAGCCGCCGAACGCGCGCTCGCTGTAGTGGTTCGAGCGCGAGCGCGATTGCAGGCCGCCGCCGCGCGTCTCGAACGCGTCCTGATCCTGCTTCGACTCCTGATAGTAGAGCTGCACGTGCGCGGTCTGGAACCCGCGCGCGGCGGCGTCGTGGAAATCGTAGTCGACGCTGAAGCGGTTGCGCTCGAGCCTGTCGTTCGCGGCGAGGCCGAGCGTCGTCGGCGGATTGATCGCCGACAGCACGTTCGTGTCGATTCGGCGCCGCACCGTCTCGGCGGTGAGCTTGAACGTGTCGCGCGACGTCGGCGTGATCGTCAGCTTGCCGAGCAGCGATTCCGTGTAGACGTCCTGAGGATTCGCGGTCGTGCGCTTCGTGCTCGCGGAATTGTCGTCGCCGTGCGTGTCGGCCTCGTGGCCGCGGCGGCCGGATGCGATCAGCATCCCCTGCACGCGGTCGTTGCCGCCCGCCGCCGCCACGGCCGCGCCGACGCTGCGGTCGACCGAGTCGTAGCTCGGCCGGAACGAGAAATAGGTCTTCTTCCGATAGATTGACAGCAGATCGGACGGATTTTTCGTGATGAAGTTGACGGCGCCTGTCAGACCGTCGCTGCCGTACAGCGTCGACGCCGGGCCGCGCAGGATCTCGATGCGCTCGAGCGTGTCGAGATCGGCGTAATCGCCGCGGCCGGCCTCGAGCGGACCGAACGAGAACGCGCTCGGCAGCCGGATGCCGTCTTCCATCAGCAGCACGCGGTTGCCTTCCAGGCCGCGGATGTTGATGCTCGAATCGCCGTCTCGGCCGCCGCCGAGCGCGGCGTTCGCCGGCCGGTACGCGGTGCGGCGCACGGTGACGCCCGGCTCGTAGCGCAGCGCGTCCTTGATGTTGTCGGCCTGCTGTTCTTCGAGGTCCGAATCGGTGATCACCGATACGCTCGCCGCAGTGCGGCTTGCGGCCGATGCGGTGCGCGTCGCGGTGACGGTGATCGGGTCGAGCGCGTGCGCGTCGGCGCGCGTGGCGGCGGTCGTTGCGTGCCGCACTTGCGGCGCGGACGCGGCGAGCGGCGGCGCGGCGGCTGCGGGTTCGGAAGCGGCGCCCGCGGCGCGCGCGGCCGCGGCGTAGAGGCCGAAGGCCCCGAACAGCGCGGCGCGAAGCGGCCGCCGCGCCAACAGAGGTTGATGCACGGTGTGGTCTCCCAGTGACGTTTGAGCCCGGAGGCTGGCTGGGTGACGCGTGCACCTGGCTGGCGCCCGCGCGCCTTTATGGCGCGGGCAGGTTGAAAGGAAAAGTTCGTGAAAACGAACAGGAAGTGTAATTGAGAATCATTCGCAATTCAATCGACAAAAATGGCGTTGCCGACTGGGCGGAGGGGCGGCGAGTGACGGGGGCGTCGTGAGGCTGCCCGGCTGAAGGCGATGTCGAGCGTCGTCGTGCGCCGTATTGTTCGCAACTAACGGTCTGGCGCGACCGGCGCCTTCGGCGAGAGGGGCCCGCGAGATTAAGGCCAGCGCGCGCGAGGCTGGGCGATGTCAGCCAGCGGTCGAGCATTGTCAGGACGGGGACGCGCGCACGGCGTCGCCGTCGCGGCGAATATCGCGCCGCTCGCAGCCCGCCGCGTTGCACCGCCGCCGCGCGATCCGCCCGCGCGGGCATGCGTCACGCCATCGATTCGAGCCGAATCAGCAGCTTGCGCACGTGCGCGAGAAACGCGTCGTGCGCTTCCCGGTCGTGCGGGGCCTCGAGGCGCGACGTCTCCGCGAGCTGGATCTGCCGGTCGAATTCGTCGGCGAGCGCCTGGCGCGTTTCGAGCGGAAGCACGCGAATCAACGAGACGAACAGCAACTCCTGAGCGTGAAGCACGCCGGACAGCGCCTGGACGTTCATGCCGACCTCCGTCGAAGAGAGCGCAGCGGCGCCGTGGGATCGCGGGCCGCCCGTCTCTTCATACTAGGTCCACCGCGCGCAAAAGCCGAGCGGCCGAGCGGCGCGCGGTTTCGCCGCGTCGCGAAGCGCGGGCGTCTGGCCGCGGCGCGGACGAAGCGGCGCGATGCGCGCCATGCCCGTCATGCGTGTGCGCACTCGCCGAGGATCCATTCGCGCAGCAGCCGCAGCGACGCGCTCGTCTGCAGCCGCTCGGGCGCGTAGCACAGGTAATGGCCCTGCTCGTCGACGTCGACGGGCGCGTCGAGCGGCTGCACGAGCGTGCCGGCCGCGAGCGGCGCGCGAATCAGGAACGCGGGAATGAGCGCGATCCCGAGCCCCGCCTGCGCCGCCTGGATCAGCACCGAGTATTGCTCGAAGCGCGGGCCGGCGAGCGCGTTCATCTGCGTGACGCGATGCCGGTCCGCCCACGCGAGCCACGCGCATTCGGCCTGCTCGTGCAAGAGACGCGGCGCGGCGGCGATGTCCGCGGGTTCGCGCAGCGCGTGGCGCTCGGCGAATTCGGGCGCGCACACGGGCACGAACGTGCGGCCGTCGAGATAGTCGCACTGGACGCCTTCCCAGCGGCCGTCGCCGTAGCGGATCGCTGCATCGAGCCCGAGCGGGAACGGGTCGCCCGGCGCGAGGTGGCGCCGGAAGCTCAGCGTGAGGTCGGGCGCGGTTTCGAGAAAGCGCGGCAGGCGCGGCACGAGCCATTTCGTCGTGAAGGTCGGCACGCTCGCGATCGTCAGCAGATCGCTGTCCTCGCGCGCACTCAGCAATTCGAGCGATGCATTGCCGATCTCGCGCAGCGGCCCCGCGACGCGCGCCTGATAGACCCGCCCCGCGCGCGTGAGCGCGAGATTGCGGCCTTCGCGCACGAACAGCCTCACGCCGAGCAGCGCCTCGAGGCTCGCGATCTGCCGGCTGACCGCGCTTGGCGTGAGGCCGAGCTCGCGCGCCGCGTACGAAAAATTCAGATGTTTCGCAGAACTGGCGAATGCATGCAGCTCGGCGACGTTCGGATACAGATGCTTCATCGCGAAGTATTCCGTCGATGCAAAGAGCGATGCGGAGTTTGTACGTTTTTTTCATGACGATGCCATGTCGCGCGCCCACACTGGCGGCCGTCGTCGCGATCCGCGCAACGCCTGCCCCGGCGGGCGTTTCGCGTGACGCTTCCTTTCGTCGCCCGTGAGTGCCGCCATGCGTCCATCCACCACCGCCGAGCTTGCCGGCGGTATTCCGTTTCGTCGCAGCAAGCGCCGCCCGTCGTTCGGCGCCATCGTCGTCAACGGCGTCGTCGCGCTGTTCGCGCTGTATCTGCTGATGCCGATCGTGCTGCTGCTGATCGGATCGGTCGGGCAGAGCTGGACGAACACGCTGCTGCCCGTCGGCTTCACGTGGCGCTGGTTCGCCGAACTTGCCGCCGATCCGAGCTTCCGGCGCGCGTTCGGCGTGAGTTTCGTCGTCGCGCTCGCGTGCTGCGCGCTCGACACGGTGGTCGGCGTGCCGCTCGCGTATGCGCTGCATCATCGCGCGCTTCGCGGCCGCGGCATGGCCGCGCGCGTCGTGATGCTGATGCCGGTCGGCGTGCCGGCGCTCACGCTCGGCTTCGGCTACATCGTGGTCTTCGGCTCAGACGCGCTGCCGTGGCTCGGCACGCTGCCGCTGATGATCGCCGCGCATGCGGTGCTGACGCTGCCGTATCTGCTGCAGACACTGTTGAGCGATCTGCGCCACCTCGATCTCGCGAAGCTCGAAGCCTGTGCGGCGACGCTCGGCGCGCCGCCGCTGCGGCAGTTTTTCACGATCGTGCTGCCGAACTTGCGGCAGAGCCTCTTTTCCGGGCTCGTGATGGTCGCGGCGCTGTCGATCGGCGAGTTCCAGGTATCGAACCTGATTGCCGGCTTTCGCTACCGCAATTTCCCCGTCGTGCTGCTGCAGGCGTTCTACGGCGCGTCCGGCATTGCCTGCGCGGCGACCGTCGTGCTGCTGCTGCTCGCCGTATTCGCGACGCTCGCGTCGATCCACACCGTGCAACGACTGAAGTGAAGCCATGAGCCTCGAATTCGACAACGTCAGTTTCAGATACCCCGGCGCGGCGCACGGCGTCGACGCCGTCACGCTGCGCGCGCAGCCGGGCGAGCTGCTCGCCGTGATCGGCCGCAGCGGTTCCGGCAAATCGACGCTGCTGCGGCTGAGCGCGGGCCTCCTCGACGGCTACGCCGGGCGCATCGCGATCGGCGGCGCCGACATGGCGGGCGTGCCGGTGTGGCGGCGCGAGGTCGGCATGGTGTTTCAGCAGTACGCATTGTTTCCGCATCTGTCCGTCGCCGACAACGTCGCGTACGGGCTGCGCATGCGCGGCGTCGCGGCCGCCGAGCGCCGGCGGCGCGCGCTCGAGATGCTCGAGCGCGTCGGCCTCGCCGCGCATGCGGCGCGCAGCACGACGCAACTGTCGGGCGGCCAGCAGCAGCGCGTGGCGCTTGCCCGCGCGCTCGTGATCGAGCCGGCGCTGCTGCTGCTCGACGAGCCGCTCGCCGCGCTCGACGCGGGCATCCGGCATCAATTGCGCGACGAGATCCGCGCGCTGCAGCGCGCGTGCCGCGCGACGACGCTCTTCGTCACGCACGATCAGGATGAGGCGCTCAGCATGGCGGATCGCGTCGCGATCGTCGACGGCGGGCGCGTGCTGCAAGTGGGCACGCCGCGCAGCCTGTACGAGCGGCCGGTATCCGCGCAAGTCGCGCGCTTCATCGGCCATTCGACGATCCTGCGCGGCCGCGTGCAATCGAGCGGTACGGTCGACGTGCGCTTCGCGACGCTGTGCGCGGACACGGGCGCGCATCAGCCGGGCGCGGAAGTCGCCGTGCTGGTGCGCCCCGAGCACGTGGAGCCCGATCCGCCCGCTCAGCGCGTGAACCGCATTGAAGGCGCGCTGGGCGAAGTCCGCTACTTCGGCGCGACGCATCGCTACGACTTCGTGCCGCATGGCGCGGCGCATCCGCTGCTGTGCGAGGGCCGCGTGCTCGCCGCGCGCGGCGTCGCGATCGAGCCGCGCCATCTGCTCGTGCTGCCCGCGTAGGGCAGCGCGCAATGATTGTTTCGTTCAACGGAGATTCACGATGTCTGCAAGTCGATCATTTCTGACGGCGCTGCGCCGCGCCGCGCTCGCGTTCGGCATGTGCGCGACGCTCGCCGCGAACGGCGCGTCCGCCGCGCCGCTCTATGCGGGCGAAGACACGCTCTATGCGAAGGCCGCCGACGAGGGGCTCGTCGTGTCGTTCGACACCGGCCCCGAATGGGCGAACTGGAAGGCGCTGTTCGCGGAGTTCCGCAAGCGCTATCCGAAGATCGAGCTCACGTACAACGACATCGGCTCGGCGGCGACGGTCGTCGCGCTCGACAAGTCGCGCCGCCGTCCGCAGGCGGACACCGCGTACTATTTCGCGGCATCGGCGCTCGACGCGGCGGGCAAGGACGTCGTCGCGCCGTTCAAGCCGATCAACTTCGACAAGCTCCCACCCGTGTTTCGCGAAGCCGACGGCCGCTGGTTCACCGTGCATTCGCTGAACGTCGCGTTCCTCGTCAACCGCAAGCTCGTGAAGAACGTGCCGCAACGCTGGTCCGATCTGCTCAAGCGCGAGTACAAGAACGCGGTCGTCTATCTCGATCCGCGCTCGACCGGGCAGGGGCAGGTGGTCGTGTTCGCGGCGGCGTCCGCGCTCGGCGGCGGCGTCGACAATCCGAAGCCCGGCGCGGAGTTCTTCGGAAAACTGAAGAATGCGGGCAACGTGCTGCGCGTCGAGGGCACGACGCCGTATGCGAAGTTCGTCAAGGGCGAGATCCCGATCCTGATCGGCTACGAGAACGACGGCCTGAAGGCGAAGTACGCGGACGGCATGGGCGACGCCGTCGACGTCGTGATTCCGCAGGACGGCAGCGTGTCCGCGCCGTATGCGATGAGCCTCGTGAAGAACGGGCCGAATCCCGCTGCCGCGCAGCTATGGTTGAACTTCGTGATGAGCGACGCCGGCCAGGCGCTGTTCGCGCGCGGCTACGTGCGGCCCGCGGTGCCGGGCGTCGCGCTCGCGCCCGACGTCGCGGCGAAGATGCCGAACGCGCCGCAGGTGCGCCCGCTCGACGTCGCGAAGGCCGCCGCGCGCAAGGCCGAAGTCGACAGGCTGTGGTCGCAGGCGGCGCTTGGCCAGTAAGGAGCGCGACGTGCAACGATCGTCTCTCGAACGCGGCCTGTTGCGCCGCTTCGGCGCGGCGCCGGCGGGCGGGCTGCTTGCGCTTTTCTTCGTGCTGCCGCTCGCCGCGCTCGTGAGCGCGGCGTTCGCGGAAGGCGGCCGCGCGTTCGCCGCCGTGCTGCGCGACCCGCTCGTCGGCGACGCGATCGGCCGCTCGCTCGCGCTCGCGGTCGGCACGGGCACGCTGTCGACGTGCGTCGGCGTGCCGCTCGCGCTGGCGCTTGCCGATCAGACGCCCGCGCGGCGCCGCTGGTCGCTCGCACTGCTCGGCGTGCCGCTTGCGTTTTCCGGGCTCGTGATCGCGTATGGCTTCATCCTGACGTTCGGCCGCGCGGGCTTCGTCACGACGCTGCTCGCCGGCTTCGGCGCGGATGCGGCGAAGGTTGGCGGCATGATCTACACGACGTTCGGCCTCGTCGTCGCATATGCGTACTACCTGATTCCGCGCGTCGCGCTGATGCTGTTTCCGGCATTCGCGAATCTCGACCGCAGGCCGCTCGAAGCGGCGATGTCGCTCGGCGCGAAGCCGTGGCGCGCGTGGCTCGACGTCGCGTGGCGCGAGCTGTGGCCGTCGGTCATGGCCGCGTGGTGCCTCGTCACGGCGATCGCGCTCGGCACGTACGGCACCGCGCTCGCGCTCGCCGGCACGCAGATCAACATCCTGCCGCTGCTGATGTACCTGAAGCTGTCCGACGGGCAGACCGATTTTTCGCAGGCCGCCGTGCTGTCGATCGTGTTGACGGCGCTGTGCACATGCGTGCTCGCGATGGGGGAATACGTTGGGCGACGACATCACTGAACGCAAGCCGGATGCGGACGACGCGCTCGCGCGCGTCGCGCTGCGCCAGCGGGGGCCGCGCCGCCATCTGATGCCGGTCGGCCTGATCGGGCCGCGCGACGCGACCGGCGAGCAGTTGCGCATCGCCGAGGCGATCGCGCACGCGCTCGCCGCGACGGGGCTCGCGATCGTCGGCGGCGGCAAGGGCGGCGTGATGGAGGCGGCGGCGCTCGGCGCGCGGCGCGCAAACGGGCTTGCGATCGGCCTGTTGCCCGAGGACGACGCCAACGGCGCGAATCCGCATCTGAGCATCGCGCTGCCGACGGGGCTCGGCATCACGCGCAACGCGCTGATCGCGCGCGCGTCGCTGTGCCTGATCGCGGTCGGCGGCGGGCTCGGCACGCTGTCCGAGATCGCGCTCGGCCTGCAGTGGGGCAAGCCGGTCTTCACGATTTGCGATGCGCCGCAGGTGGCGGGCGTCGAGAACTTCGACGCGCTCGATCCGCTGCTCGCGCGCGTCGCGCAGTGGCTCGCCGATTCGGCGTAGCCGCATCGGGGTTTGGGGGAATGAAGGCGCTTCATTCGTTTGATTCTATTTGGAAGGAATCCTATTCATGAAAAAGGCGGCAGCAGCATTGCTGGTGACGGGGAGCGTGTGCGCCGGCGCGCATGCGCAAGGCACGGTGACGCTCTACGGGATCGTCGACGCGGGGCTCGGCTATACGAGCGACCAGCGCGTCGCGCAGAGCAAGGGGGCGCTCGGCTCGCCCGTCAGCTACCGGAATGAGTCGAGCTACAGCTTCGCGAGCGGCACCTGGTCGGGCAGCCGCTGGGGGCTGAAGGGCAAGGAGGATCTGGGCGGCGGCCTCGCAGCCGTGTTCCAGCTCGAGAACGGCTTCAACATCGGCACCGGACAGGCGGGGCAGGGCGGGCGGATGTTCGGCCGGCAGGCGTGGATGGGGCTGTCGAGCGAACGCTACGGGACGCTCACGATGGGCCGCCAGTACGATCCGATCGTCGACTTCGTCGGCACGATCAGCGCGGGCACGTTCCTGACCGGCATGGGCGCGCATCCGGGCGACCTCGACAACATCGACAACCAGGCGCGCGAGAACAATTCGATCAAGTACGTGAGCCCGAAGTTCGGCGGCCTCACGTTCGGCGCGCTGTACGGCTTCGGCAATCAGGCGGGCAGCGTGAAGAACCAGAGCACGTGGAGCGTCGGCGGCCAGTACGTGAACGGGCCGTTCTCGCTCGGCGCCGCGTACCTGTATGCGACGAACGCGTATGGCGCGAACGGCGGCGCGTGGACGGGCTCGTACGACGGCACGTTCGCTTCGTCGATCAACGAAGGCTTCGCATCGGCGAAGAGCATGCAGATCGTCGCGGCGGCGAGCACCTATCAGATCGGCGCGGTGACGCTCGGCCTGTCGTACAGCAACACGCAGTACAAATCCGGCGCGTTCTCGACGTTCAACGGCACCGCGACGTACAACTCGATCGGCGGCACCGTGTCGTGGCAGGCGACGCCCGAGCTGCGCGTCGCGGCGGGCTACGATTTCACGCGCGGCAGCTCGATCGACGGCCAGTCCGCGCCGAAATACCATCAGGTGAACTTCGCGTCGTACTACTACCTGTCGAAGCGCACCGCGCTGTATGGTCTCGTCGGCTATCAGAAGGCGAGCGGCAAGACGCTCGACGCGTACGGAAACGTCGTCGCGGCGACGGCGTCGGTCGGCGACGTCGGCAACGGCATCTCGTCGGCGGGCGATACGCAGACGCTCGTGCGCATCGGCGTGCGCCACACGTTCTGACGCGCGCTGCGCGCGAGCGCCGGCCGCTTCGCGCAGGCGGCCGGCGCGTGAAACGCGCGTTATTCCGCGGTCGCCGTCTCGGTCGCCTGCGCGAGGCTCAGCACCGTCTGCGCGATCGACTGCGTCGTCGCGAGCGTGTTGATCACGCCGGCGCGCAGCGCGCCGAGAATGCCCGTCGCCTTCGTCGGCTCGCTCGCGGTCGCGATCACGTTCGGAATCCGCTTCAGGTCTTCGAGCGTGAGCCCGATCACGCGGCCGCGCAGCATCGTCGTCGCCGGGCGGCCGTGGATGTCGATGAAGTCGTAGCCCATGATGTCGCCGACGGCGCCCGCGCGCTTCGCCTCCGCCATCTCCTCGGGCGTGAACCAGCCCATGCGGACCATGTTGCTGTCCTCGAGGATGTCGCCGATGCCGACGAGCGCGATCGATGCGCGGCGCGCCTTGTCGAGCGACTGGCGCACGACGTCGTTCTCGAGCAGCGCGGTGAAGAGCTGCGGATCATTGACGAGCGCGGGCGCGTACAGCGTCTCGCTCTCGCCGCCGAAGCGCGCGGCGAGGCGCCGGCAGATGTGGTCGGCGTTCATCGTCTCGCCGCCGCGATACGAGCCGCCGATCGCGGAGACGAACGAGCAGTTGCGCTGCGTCGTCGATACCGCATGCCGCGACACCGCGCTCACGTTGCGGCCCATGCCGACCGCGACGATCGTGCCGTCCGCGAGCACGCGGTCGAGATAGCTCGCGACGAGCCCCGCGAGCAGCTCGCGCTGGCTGTCCTGATCCTTGTGATCGACCGAGATGATCGCGCGCTGGATGCCGAAGCGCTTGACGAGTTCCTGTTCGAGATCCTGCACCGCGCGCGGATGATGGCGCACGCGAATCTCGACGATGCCCTCCTCGATCGCGCGCTTGAGCAGCCGGCCCACCTTCGGGCGCGAGATCGCGAACTTCTGCGCGAGTTCTTCCTGCGTCAACCCGTCGACGTAATAGCACTTCGCGAGTTGCGTGAGTTCTTCGTTCGTCATGTCGTTATCGAGTGGAGCGGCGCGCCGCGCGGCGTCATGAACCGCAGTGCGCGTCGTTCGGGCCGGCCTGGGTGAGGTCCGCCCGGCGTTCGTAGTCGGCGATCCGCTGCACCTTCGGCTGCGAGCGGCCGCCGTCGAATTCTGCCCTAAGCCACGCGTCGACGATGCTGTTCGCGAGCTCGGTGCCGATCACGCGCGCGCCCATCGTGATGATCTGCGCGTCGTTGCTGCGCCGCGCGCGCTCGGCCGAGTAGGTGTCGTGGCACTGCGCCGCGCGGATGCCCGGCACCTTGTTCGCGGAGATCGCGACGCCGATGCCCGTGCCGCACAGCAGGATCGCACGGGCAAACTCGCCCGTAGCGACGCGCTGCGCGACTTCGATCGCGATGTCGGGGTACAGCACCGCCTCGTCCGCGCTGTGCGTGCCGAAGTCGGTCAGCTCGACTTCGGGATGCGCCGCGCGCAGGTGCCGCTTGATCGACTCCTTGAGCGCGTAGGCCGCTTCGTCGCAGCCGATCGCCACTTTCATGGTGGACCTCCGGAGGGCAGGGTGAATGCGCAAATGCACAGGGTTGAGCAATTATAACGACCTGTCTGAACATTTGGCAAAGGGCGAAATTTTGATCACACGGTACGTCGAATCGATAATTTTCTTGAAAATCAAACGAATAGAACGTGATTTGTGGTTGTGATTAGCGTTTACCAGTAATTGACACTCGAAAAAACCGATGATTACCATGCGATCACGCTGTATCAAATCATCGTGAATGAGCAAAAGTTCATTCGTCATCCGGGATACGACAGTGACTCCTGTTCTGCTCGAAGCAAGCCAGGTAGCGAAGCGGTTCAACGGCGTGAGCGCGTTGCGCGACGGACGCCTGAGCCTCGCGGCCGGGCGCGTGCATGCGCTGTGCGGCGGCAACGGCACCGGAAAATCCACGTTCCTGAACATCCTGATGGGGCTCCTGCGCCGCGACGAGGGCACGATCCGGCTGAACGGCCGCGACGTCGATTTCGCGTCGCCCGCCGAAGCGCTCGCGAGCCGGATGGCGATCATCACGCAGGAGCTGTCGCCGGTGCCGGGGATGACGGTCGCCGAGAACCTGTATCTCGGGCGCGAGCCGACCCGCGCGCGCGTCGTCGTCGATTTCCGCACGCTGAAGCGCCGCGCGCAGGATCTGCTCGACCGCCTCGGCTTCGCGATCGACGCGGGCGCGCCGATGTGGCGGCTGAGCCTCGCGCAGACGCAGCTCGTCGAGATCGCGAAAGCGTTCAGCCACGATTGCCAGGTGATGATCATGGACGAGCCGACGTCCGCGATCGGCGAGCGCGAGACCGAGACGCTGTTCGCCGCGATCCGCAACGTCACCGCGCACGGCACCGGGATCATCTACGTGTCGCATCGGCTGAGCGAGCTGTTCGACATCGCCGACGACTACACGGTGTTTCGCGACGGCGCGTACGTCGAGAGCGGCCGCCTCGCCGACATCGATCGCGCGCATCTCGTGCGGGCGATCGTCGGCCGCGAGATGCCCGTCGTCGACAAGGCGCGCCGGCCCGCGCACGGCGAGCCGTGCCTGAAGGTCGCGGGCCTCGCGCGCGCGGGCGAGTTCGAAGACGTGAGCCTCGACGTGCGGCGCGGCGAGATCCTCGGCATCTACGGGCTGATGGGCTCGGGCCGCAGCGAATTCCTCAATTGCGTGTACGGCCTGACGCGGCCCGACGCGGGCGCCGCGACGCTCGACGGCAAGCCGCTGCCGCACGGCGAGCCAGCGCGGTCGATCCGCGCGGGCATCGCGCTCGTCACCGAGGACCGCAAGGATTCGGGCCTCGTGCTGTCCGGCAGCGTGCAGGAGAACATCGCGATGGCCGCGTACCGTCGCCTGTCGCGCGGCGGCGTGATCCGGCGCTCGCTCGTGCGGCGGCTCGCGCAATCGATGGTCGAGCGGCTGCGGATCAAGGCCGCTTCGCTGCGCATGCCCGTATCGGCGATGAGCGGCGGCAACCAGCAGAAGGTCGTGCTCGCGAAATGCCTGTCGACCGAGCCCATGCTGCTGCTCTGCGACGAGCCGACGCGCGGTATCGACGAAGGCGCGAAACAGGAGATCTATCGGCTCCTCGACGCGTTCGCGCGCGACGGCGGCGCGGTGATCGTCGTGTCGTCGGAGGCGCCCGAGCTGCTGTATCTGAGCGACCGGATCGCCGTGTTCAAGGGCGGCCGCGTCGCCGCCGTCCGCCCGGGCGACGGCGCCACTCAGGAATCCCTGCTCCATCTCGCCTCATGAACAAGACCATGAACACTCAGACCCTGTCCCGTCTCGGCGCGGCGCCCAGGCGCGTCAACGTCGCGGAGCTCGCGAGCCGCTTCGGCATCCCGATCATCTTCGTCGCACTGTGCGTCGTGCTCGCGTTCGCGAGCCCGTACTTCCTCACGTGGCGCAACTGGAGCGACATCCTGCGGCAGACGTCGATCAACGGCATTCTCGCGATCGGCATGACATACGTGATCCTGACGAAAGGCATCGACCTGTCGGTCGGCTCGGTGCTCGCGCTCGCCGGCATCGTGAGCGGTCTCGCCGGCGCGGCGGGGCACGGGCTCGCGGCGTCGCTCGCGGTCGGCATCGCATGCGGCGCGGCGCTCGGCGCGATCAACGGCGTGACGATCGCGCGCTTCAATGTGCCGCCGTTCGTCGCGACGCTCGGCATGCTGAGCGTCGCGCGCGGCGTCACGTACATCGTCAACGACGGCAGCCCCGTCGCGAACCTGCCCGACGATTATCTGTCGCTCGGCATCGGCAAGCTCGGCCCGCTCGGCATGCCGGTGCTGATCTTCGCGGCGGTCGCGCTCGCGTGCTGGTGGGTGCTGCGCTACACGACGTACGGCCGCTATCTGTATGCGGTCGGCGGCAACGAGAAGAGCGCGCGGACGTCCGGCATCGGCGTGCGCAAGGTCGTGTTCTCGGTGTACGTCGTGTCGGGCGCGCTCGCCGGCCTCGCGGGGATGATCCTCGCCGCGCGCACGACGTCCGCGCTGCCGCAGGCGGGCGTGTCATACGAGCTCGATGCGATCGCGGCCGTCGTGATCGGCGGCACGAGCCTGTCGGGCGGACAGGGCGGCGTCGTCGGCACGCTGTTCGGCGCGTTGTTGATCGGCGTGATCAACAACGGGCTGAATCTGCTCGGCGTGTCGTCGTATTACCAGCAGATCGCCAAGGGACTCATCATCGTGCTGGCCGTGCTCATCGACGTGGCCCGCAAACAGCAGCGCTGACGCAGCGCATTCCTACCCGGAGGAGACGACAATGCAAACACGAAAGACCTGGTTCGGCCGCATCGCGGCGGCCGCGGCGCTCGGCGCGACGCTCGCGATCATGGCGGCGGGGGGCGCGGTGCACGCGGCGAGCGGACCCTATCGCGTCGGCGCGGCGGTCTACGGGATGAAAGGCCAGTTCATGCAGAACTGGGTGCGCGAGATCAAGGCGCATCCCGCGGTGAAGAGCGGCGCCGTGCAGCTCACGGTGTTCGACGGCAACTACGACGCGCTCACGCAGAACAACCAGATCGAGACGATGCTCACGCAGCAGTACAGCGGCATCCTGTTCGTGCCGATCGACACGAAGGCGGGAATCGGCGTGGCGACGCGCGCGGGGGCGTCGGACACGCCGCTCATCGCATCGAACACGATGCTAGCGACGCCGAAGGTGCCGTACATCGGCAACGACGACGTCGAGGGCGGCCGCCTGCAGGCCGAAGCGCTCGCGAAGCGGATCGGCGGCAAGGGCAGCGTCGTGATCATCCAGGGGCCGATCGGCCAGTCCGCGCAGATCGATCGCGAGAAGGGCGAGATGGAGGTGCTCGCGAAATATCCGGGCATCAAGGTGATCGAGAAGAAGACCGCGAACTGGTCGCGCGCGGAAGCGATGAACCTGATGGAAGACTGGCTCAACGCGCATCCGAAGCAGATCAATGGCGTGATCGCGCAGAACGACGACATGGCGCTCGGCGCGCTGCAGGCGATCAAGAATCGCGGGCTCACGCCGAAGGACATTCCGATCACGTCGATCGACGGGATGCCCGACGCGATCCAGGCCGCGAAGCGCGGCGAGATCACGACGTTCCTGCAGGACGCGCAGGCGCAGTCGCAAGGCGCGCTCGATCTGGTGCTGCGGCAGCTCGTCGGCGCGAGCTACAAGCCGCAGTCGGTGATCTGGCAGCGCTACGCGAAGGATCTGAAGTGGGACGGCGGCACCGCGAAGCGCTACATCCTGCCGTGGGTGCCCGTCACGCCGGCGAACGCCGATCAGTTGTACAAGCAGGTCACGGGCGGTTGAGGGCGGCGGCCATGACGAATCTCTGGGACAGGGCGTTCGATCTGACGGGGCGCGTCGCGCTCGTGACGGGCGGCGCGGCGGGCATCGGGCACGCGTGCGCGCAATTGCTCGCGCAGCGCGGCGCGAGCGTCGCGCTCGTCGATCGGCATCCCGAGACGATGCGGATCGCGGCGACGCTCGAAGGCGGCGCCGCGCGCCATAGCGGCATGTCGCTCGACTTGCGCGATTGCTCGGCCGCGCAGGCGGCGGTCGAGCTTGTCGCGTCGCGCTTCGGCGGCGTCGACATGCTCGTCAACAGCGCGGGCGTCGCGCTGCTCGACAAGGCGCTCGACGTCGGCGAGGCCGCGTGGGACGCGACGATGGCGATCAACGTGAAGGCGTCGTTCTTCGTCGCGCAGGCGGTCGCGCGGCAGATGATCGCGGGCGGCCGCGGCGGGCGGATCGTCAATCTCGCGTCGCAGGCGAGCGTCGTCGGCCTCGACCGGCATGCCGCGTATTGCGCGAGCAAGGCCGCGATCGTCGGGATGACGAAGGTGCTCGCGCTCGAATGGGCGCCGCACGGGATCACCGTGAACGCGGTGTCGCCGACGATCGTCGAGACCGAGCTCGGCAAGCAGGCGTGGGCGGGCGAAGCCGGCGAGCGCGCGAAGCGCGAGATCCCGGCCGGTCGCTTCGCGCAGCCGGGCGAGATCGCCGCGCTCGTGCTCTATCTGCTGAGCGACGCGGCCGCGATGATGACGGGCGAGAACGTCGTCATCGACGGCGGCTACACGGTGCGCTGAAGCGGCGGCGGGCCGCGCGGCGGCCGCCGTCATTGCCGGAACTCCGGAACCGATCGACCAATACTCAGGAGACGTTGGATGTCACAGATAGCCGAAGCGCCGCCGCAACGCGCGGCCGAGCGCAGCGATGCGCCCGCGCTGCCCGCCACGATGCGCGCCGTGGTCTGCCACGGCCCGCAGGACTACCGCCTCGAACAGGTGCCGGTGCCGAAGCCGGGGCCGGACGAGATCCTGACCGAAGTGGAGCGCGTCGGCATCTGCATGGGCGACATCAAGACGTTCCGCGGCGCGCCGTCGTTCTGGGGCGACGCGGTGCAGCCGCGCTACGTGAAGCCGCCGATGATTCCCGGCCACGAGTTCGTGTGCCGCGTCGTCGCGCTCGGGCCGCTCGCCGAGCGGCGCGGCGTGAAGGTGGGCGAGCGCGTGATCTCCGAGCAGATCGTGCCGTGCTGGGGCTGCCGCTTCTGCGGGCACGGCCAGTACTGGATGTGCCAGAAGCACGATCTGTACGGATTCCAGAACAACGTGCACGGCGCGATGGCCGAGTACATGATCTTCACGAAGGAGGCGATCGTGCACCGCGTGCCCGATTCGATCCCGACCGACGAGGCGATCCTGATCGAGCCGCTGTCGTGCTCGCTGCACGCGGCCGATCGCGCGGACGTCGGCTTCGACGACGTGGTCGTCGTCGCGGGCGCGGGCACGCTCGGGCTCGGCATCATCGGCGCGGTGCGGCTGCGCCATCCGAAGAAGCTGATCGTGCTCGACATGAAGCCGGAGCGCGCGGCGCTCGCGCTCAGGATGGGCGCGGACGAAGTATGGAATCCGGGCGAGGAGAACGTGATCGAGAAGATCCGCGCGATCACCGAAGGCTACGGCTGCGACATCTACATCGAGGCGACCGGCCACCATCGCGCGGTCGGCCAGGGGCTCGCGATGCTGCGCAAGCTCGGCCGCTTCGTCGAGTTCAGCGTGTTCAACGACGACGCGAGCGTCGACTGGTCGATCATCGGCGACCGCAAGGAGCTCGACGTGCTCGGCTCGCATCTCGGCCCGTACATGTACCCGCGCGCGATCGAGTTCATCGCGTCGCGCAAGATCGACGTGCGCGGCATCGTCACGCACACGTTCCCGCTGTCGCGCTTCGCCGACGCGTTCGCGGTGATGGAGCGCGGCGAGCAATCGTTGAAGGTCGTCCTGGATCCGCGAGGTTAACTGCATGAATCGTGTCATCAATCATCCCGACTATGTCGTCGAGGACATGCTGCGAGGGATCGTCGCCGCGCATCCGGCGCTCTCGCTCGACGCCGACAACCCGCGCGTGATCGGCGTTGCGAAGCCGGTGCCGGGCAAGGTCGGCGTCGTCACGGGCGGCGGCTCGGGGCACGAGCCCGCGTTTCTCGGCTACGCGGGGCCGGGGCTCGTCGATGCGGTGGCGGTCGGCGAGATCTTCTCGTCGCCGACCGCGAAGAGCTTTCTCGACGCGTTCCGGCGCGCCGATCGCGGCGCGGGCGTCGCATGCCTGTACGGCAACTACGCGGGCGACAACATGAACGTGAAGATGGCGGTCAGGATGGCGGCCGCGCAGGGCATCGACGTGAAGACCGTCGTCGCGAACGACGACGTCGCGTCGGCGCCGCGCGACGAGCGCGCGAAGCGGCGCGGCGTCGCGGGCGAGATCCTGATGTGGAAGGCGGGCGGCGCGAGGGCGGCGGCGGGCGGCGATCTCGACGCCGTGGTCGCGAGCGCGAAGAAGGCGATCGACAACACGCGCTCGGTCGGCATCGGCCTGTCCGCGTGCACGATTCCGGCGAACGGCAAGGCGAACTTCCACATCGCCGACGGCGAGATGGAAGTCGGCATCGGTCATCACGGCGAGCACGGCGTGCGCGTGATGCGCACGGTGAGCGCGAAGGACATGGCCGCGATGATGCTAGACATCGTGCTGCCGGATTTCCCGCTCGAACGCGGCGAGGAGGTGGCGGTGCTCGTGTCGGGGCTCGGCGCGACGCCGCTGATGGAGCAATACATTCTGTACGCCGAAGTAGCGGAACGGCTCGCGGCGGCGGGGCTGAAGATCGGTTTTCGCCTCGTCGGCAATCTGTTCACGTCGCTCGAGATGATGGGCGTCACGCTGACGATCACCCGGCTCGACGACGAGCTGAAGCAACTGTTCGCCGCGCCGTGCAGCAGCATCGGCCTCACCGTGGGAGAACGCGCATGAATACCGCCACCGTTCAGCGCCTGCCGCTCGCCGGCGCGGGTTTCGTCGTGCGCGAACTCGTCGACGTGATCCAGCGCAATCGCGATCACCTGTCCGAAATCGATGCGGCGATCGGCGACGGCGATCACGGCATCAACATGAGCAAGGGCTTCGGCCAGTGTGGCGCGCGGCTCGACGCGCGCGGCGCGACGAGCCTGCCGGATGCGCTCGACGTGTTGTCGACGTCGCTGATGGACGGGATCGGCGGATCGATGGGACCGCTTTACGGCAGCTTCTTCCTGGATTTCGCCGCGGCGCTCAAGGGGCGCGACACGCTCGACGCGGCGCTGTTCGGGCAAGCGTTGTCCGCGGGGTTGGCCGGCGTGCAGGCGATCAGCGATGCGAAGGTCGGCGACAAGACGCTGATCGACACGCTCGCGCCCGCCAATGCCGCGTTTCACGAGGCGCTGCGCGCGGGCGACGATTTCCGGCACGCGCTCGCCGCGATGAGCGCGGCCGCCGAGCGCGGCAAGGAATCGACGCGCTGGCTGCAGGCGAGGATCGGGCGCGCGTCGAGGCTCGGTGAGCGGTCGGTCGGCACGCTCGATGCGGGTGCGGCGTCGTGCTGCCTGATTCTGTGCAGCATCGCGAGCTCGATCGGCGCGCGGTTGACCTGAAAACGGGCAGGCCGCTGCGTCAGCGCACGAGCGTCTTGCGGAAGAACACGATCCGCTCGGTCTCGCCGAAGCCGAGTGCGCGGTGCAGCGCATGCGACGCGGCGTTCTCGGGCGGCCGGCTCGACGAACACGCGTGCGAGGGCGCGGCGCGAATCGTGAAAGAGGGCGGGAGGGTGCGTCAAGCTGCCGCGGTTGCCGCGCGTGCGGCGTTCACCGTGTGCACGACGCGCTCGACGAAATCGCGGTCGACGCTCATGAGCGCCTCGTGCTTGCCGTCCGGCATGTCGACGATCAGCCGGTGCGTGACGTCCTGCGTCGTCCATGCAAGATAGCCGACGACAACGAGCATCACGCCCGCGACGAGCAGCGCGCCCGAACCGAACGTGCCGCCCGCGGCCGCGGCGGCGGCGCCGGTCAGCGAGATCGCGCACGGCACGATCTTGTTCTTCCTGACGGTGCGAACCTCGACGCCGCGGATCTCGCGCAGTGCGAAAATTTGCCCTGCGGCGGACAGGCTGTTGCGCGTGACCGTGACGCCGCGTTCGTTGAAGGCGTTTTCCATCAAAAAGGGTGTGAATCGAAAACGCGCAGCGTAGCAGATTTGACCGACGTATGAACGGGACCCGGCGACGCACGGATCGAGACCGAAGACGAACGGCGCGGCAGGCGGCCGGGAAATAAACGGTAATAAAGCGAAAAAAGCGACAGCAATGATCGTCGGCCGGCTCTTCGCGCGATCGGGCCGAATCGCGTCTTGCCGCATCGCGCGTCGTTATGGTACGGCTTGCGCGCCGCGGGCGCGGCGAACGCCTGCGCGCGGTCAGTACAGCGCGGTGCCGCCTTCGTACAGGCGGCCGGGCACGTGCGACGCGACCGCCTCGGCGATTTCCGCCTCGGTGCTCTCGGCCGGCACGATGCGCCGACGCGCGGGCGCATCGAGGTGCATCGTCCATTCGACGAGCCGGTATGGGCGCCCCCACGGGCGCTGCATCGCGATCGACACGCGGCAGCTTTGCACCGGGAACGCGTGCTCGTGCGTGAGTAACGTGCGCAGGCTGCTGAAAACGGTATCTTCGACCATCGTTTCCTCCGATCCTGTCTTGCGTTGGACGGTCTTCGCCGCCGCAATCCGGATAAAAAAAAGCCGCCGATGCTCAGGCGGCCAACAGGGGGGGTGTGAGCATCCTCTCAACCCAGAATTAAGCGAAACTTAAAAGCGGCAAAAAAAACGCCCCGCGCGAGGCGGGGCGTTTTTGCCGTAGTGTGCCGCGAGTTGTCGAGCGAATGCTCAGAACTTGTGGCGGATACCGACGCGTGCGGCGAACTGGTTCTTCGAACCCGTGCCCGACGTGTTGAAGTAGCTCGTGCTCGAGCCGATCTGCGCTTGCAGGTTGTTGCCCGACGCTTCCTGGTAGATCGCGAGCAGGTACACGTCCGTGCGCTTGCTGAGCGCGTAGTCGAGCGCGCCGTTGACCTGGTTCCAGTGGCCCGAGTTCGCACCCGACACGCGCGAGTACGTGTAGCCGACGCCGGCCGACAGCGCCGGCGTGAACGCGTACTTGCCGCCCGCTTCGTATGCGTTGTACGTCGTGCTGCCGCCCGTGACCGGCTCGAGGCGCGTGTTCGTCCACAGCGCCCAGAGGGTTGCCGGGCCCCAGATGTAGCGGCCGCCGACGCCGAAGCTGCGCAGGTCGCGCACGTTGCTGATCGTCAGGTTCGCGATGTTGGTCGTGAACGCAGGCGTCGCCTGGCCCGGATAGCGGATGTCGGTGTACGCGGCGCCCAGGCCGATCGGGCCGTTCGCGTAGTTCAGGCCGAAGCTGTATGCGCGCGACGAGCCGGGCGTCGTCGTCGTGCCGTTCGTCGTCGCCGGCGCGCCCGCGAACGACGTCGAGTTCGAGAAGCCGTACAACGCGCCGAACGTGAAGCCCGCGTAGTTCGCGCTCTGGAACTTCACCGCATTGTTGATGCGGCTCGACGTCAACTGGTCGATGTCGTTCACGTGGTACGCGTAGTTGCCCGCGACCGTATTGCCGCCCGTCGAGTAGTTCGAGCCGAGGATGTCGGTCGTGAACGAGTACTGGCGGCCGAACGTCAGCGTGCCGGCGTCCTTGTGCGACAGGCCGACATAGGCCTGGCGGCCGAAGATCGCGCCGCCCTGGCCGATCGTGCCGTTGCCGCTGTTGAAGCCGTTTTCGAGCACGAAGATCGCCTTCAGGCCGCCGCCGAGGTCTTCGGCGCCGCGCAGGCCCCAACGGCTGCCCTGGGCGATGCCGTCGTCGTACTTGAAGAGCTTGCTGCTGCCGCCTGCGCTCTTGCTGTGGTTCACGTAGCTGACGCCGGCGTCGATGAGGCCGTACAGCGTCACGCTGCTTTGTGCGTGTGCCGCGCTCGCGGTTGCGGCGAGGATAGCGGTGGTCAACAGTTTCTTGTTCAAGGCAAATCTCCGAGCAGTAAGAATGTTTGCGGTTCCGCGGCGCTCTTTAAGGCGTTTGGAAGGGGAACGGAAGCGCACTGTATCGACGGGGCGCTTAATGAATATGACAATTGCTGTCATGTTCACAGTGTGTCGCGCCCACGCCACACGTGATGATGGCGATTTGCGCCGGCCGCGTTATGCCGATTTCGCTGGTTGATTGACCGGGCGCAGGAATATATGTATGAAAATTGCTTGGTTTGTCCGTTCGGCGCCACATGCGACGATGCGCGCTTTCCACATGACGGGATGCGAGGACAAGCGATGCAACGATTTGCTTCGATCATCCGCCGGGCGGCCGGCGGCGCAGTGCTGGCGATCGCCGCGACGCTCGCGCATGCGGGCGGCCCGGCGCTGAAGATCGGCACGATGAGCGGCCCCGACGCGCAGATCTGGGCGGAAGTCACGAAGGTCGCCGCGCGCGACGGGCTCGCGATCAAGGTGATCGAATTCAACGATTACGTGCAGCCGAACGCGGCGCTCGACGCGGGCGACCTCGACGCGAACGGCTTCCAGCACCAGCCGTTCCTCGACAGCCAGATCAGGCAGCGCGGCTACCGGATCGTGAACGTTGGGCTGACGTACACGTCGCCGATGGGGTTCTATTCGAAGAAGCTCAAGTCGCTGAAGGATCTGCCCGTCGGCGCGAAAGTCGGGATCCAGAACGATCCGTCGAACGGCAATCGCGCGCTCCTGCTGCTGCAGAAGTACGGCATCGTCAAGCTGAAGCCGGGCGCCGGCGCGAACGGCGTGAACGCGACGCCGCTCGACGTCGCCGAGAATCCGAAGAAGATCAAGCTCGTCGAGCTCGACGCCGCGCAACTGCCGCGCGCGCTGCCGGACCTCGACGCGGCGTCGATCAATACCGACTACGCGGTGAAGGCGGGGTTGTCGCCGGTGAAGGACGCGATCGCGATCGAGGATCTGAAGGGCCCGTATGCGAACCTGATCGCCGTGCGCGCGCAGGACAAGGACAAGCCGTGGGTGAAGAAGCTCGTCGCCGCGTACGAATCGGACGACGTGCGCAAATTCATCGAAACGAAATTCAACGGCGCGATCATTCCGGCGTTCTGACGAACAGGCCGACAGGGGCGGACGGCGCGCTGCGCGCGTCCGAAGACGCGGCGGCGCGTGCGGGTGGGCGATCGCTCACCGCGGCATCCGGCCGCGGCTTGCCGCGTGCGGCCACGATCCATCGCGATCCGCTGCGATCCGCCAGGACCCGCCGCGGATCGCCACTGCTTTGCGACGGACGCCGACTGGTCCGTTCAGGCCGACAGCAGCGACCCGGTGCGGATCGGCGTCGCGCCGGCGATCCGCGCGACTTCCATCCCGGCCGTCGCGAAACGCGCGATCTGCCGCGCGTACAGCACGCCGGACACGCTGCTCTTCAGCGTGACGACGCGATCGGTCAGCGGATCGACGATGTCAGCCACGTCCTGGCCCGCCTCGATCCACACACCCACCGGCGTGCGGAACACGATCACGCCCGACACCGGCGCGACGAGCGGATCGGTGCCCGCGAGCGGTGTTGCCGCGAATTCGAGCGGCGGCTGCGGCGCGGGCGTGCCATCGATCGCGCCGCGCAGCGTCAGGTATTCGACAATCGCCTGCGCGTCGTGCTCGGCGAGCTCGTACGACACGTCGCGCTCGCTGCGCAGCTCGACCGTCACCGAGATCGTGCCGTTCGGGATCGGATGGCGCTCGCCAAAGCGGCTGCGCAACTCGGACCAGCAGAAGCTGTGGATCTCGTCGAACGGATTGCCGACCGAGTTCAGCGCGAGCAGCGACGCCTTCGCGCCCAGATAGCGCGACAGCGGCTCGACGTTTTCCCACAGGTCCGGATTCGTGTAGATGTGCATCACCGCGTCGCAGTCGCAGTGCAGGTCGAGCACGATGTCGGCGTCGTACGACAGACGCTGCAGCGCGAGCCGCTGCGATTCGAGCTCGGTGCGCGGCTTCTGCTCGGCGAGCGCCTCGCCCATCGCGCGTCGCACGGCGGCGAGGTTCGCGCTTGCGTCGTGCGTGAGGTGCCCTTCGATGCGCGGGATCACGAGCGCGGCGAGGTCATGGAAATTGCGGTTGAAGTTCTGCATCGAGCCGAGCTCGAAGCGGCCGAGATGATCGCCGAACACGTGCTGCGCGAGGCCGATCGGGTTCGCGACCGGCACGACGACGATCTCGTCGCGCAGCCTGCCCGCCGCCTCGAGCACCGCGAGCTTGCGGCGCAACAGCGTCGCGACGAGCATGCCGGGCAGTTCGTCCGCGTGCAGCGACGCCTGGATGTACACCTTCTTCCCGCTGCGCGGGCCGTAATGAAAACTCGTGATGTGGCGCGCCGTGCCGACGGCCGGCGAGATCAGCGGATGGGTCTGCGTTTGCATGATGGGAGGCAGCGGCGCAGCCGCCGCGGCGTCGTTCGATGTCGGTGAATGAACGATTGTACGTGGATCGTCGCGGCTGCACCAAGCTTGTGCCGGCCGATTGCGGTTTTTCTGCTCGATCAATGACTTGCGTCGAAGTCGGCGCACGCGCCGGATCAAAATTATGACGATTTTTTAATCGATACACTGTTTGCCGCAGCACGTGTGGGGCGTCGATTTTTTTCGCCGCGCGAACCGCGGCGGCTCAGGCTCGGCCGAGGATCGATCCTATGTCAGTGAGCGAATTGCAGTGGCCGGGCAGCCGGGCCGGCGAGCCCGTCGCGCGCGGAAAAACCGCCTATCTGCCGTACATCGACGGTCTGCGCGCGTGGGCGGTGCTGTCCGTCATGCTGTATCACCTGGACGCGCGCTGGCTGCCAGGCGGGTTTTCCGGCGTCGACATTTTTTTCGTGATTTCCGGTTTCGTCGTGAGCGCGTCGGTTGCGGACCGCGGGTCGATGTCGTTCGGGCAATTTCTTTTGTTTTTCTACGCGCGGCGCATGCGGCGGATCCTGCCCGCGCTCGTCGCGGTCCTGCTCGCGACCGCGCTGATCTCGACGCTCTTCATTCCGGCGTCCTACCTGAGCGACCGGAACCGGACGACCGGGCTGCTCGCGTTCTTCGGCTTGAGCAACGTGATCCTCGGCGCGCCGGGCGGCGATTATTTTTCGCCGAAGGCCGAATTCAATCCGTACACGCATACATGGTCGCTCGGCGTCGAGGAGCAGTTCTATCTGCTGTTCCCGCTGCTGTTCCGGACGTGGCTCGCGGGCGGGAAGCGCCGATACGTGTCGACCGCGCTGTTCGCGGCGGGGCTTTGCGCGTCGCTGGCGTGGAGCGTCTGGACAGGCCCCGCGAAGCACGCGCAAGCGTTCTACCTGATCTTCGGGCGCTTCTGGGAACTCGCGGCGGGCGTGCTGCTGTATCAGTGCGTCGCGCGCTTCGGCCGCTCGCCGGGCAAGCCGGCGGCGCGCGCGGCGGCGGCTTTCGGGATCGGAGCGGGCCTGTGGGCGTCGGCGATTGCGGTGCTGGCCGGATGCGTCGCATCGAAGCCGGCGCTTTATCCGTTTCCCGGCGCGATCGTGCCCGTCGCCGGCACGCTCGGGCTGCTCGGCCTGCTGCACGGGCGCGCGCGTGCGGGCCCGATCGCCGCGGTGCTCGAGCACCGCGCGCTGCGGTTCGTCGGCAGGATGTCGTATTCGCTCTATCTGTGGCATTGGCCGGTCTTCGTCGTGTTCCGCTGGACGGCCGGGCTCGATTCGGCAGGCAGCAAGGCGAGCGCGCTGCTCATGGCGTTCGCGCTGGCGAGCGCGTCGTACCGTTTCGTCGAGACGCCGTTGCGGCGCGGCGCGGCGGCGCGCCGCGCGCCTCGCTTCGCCGTGCTCGCGTGGGGAGCGGGCGCGATGGCGGCGGGCGCGGCGTTCTCGTCGATGCTGGCCGTCGCGCAGCCGCAGCTCTCGCTCAGCACGGTCGCGCGGCATCGGCTCGACTGGTATCCGTACGGCATCGATACGAACGCCGCGTATCCGGGATGCGTCGCCGACGTCGACGAGCGCGACGTGAGCGGCGGCAAGCTATGGATCTACACGCGCAAGCATTGCGGCCGGCCGCCGGAAAGCAGGCATCGCCTGTTCGTGATAGGCGATTCGCACGCGATGGCGTATGCGGGCATGTTCAAGCAGTTCGTCGTGCGCACGGGCATCACGGTCTATTCGTACAACAACGCGGGCTGCCCGTTCGTCAGCCTTCAGCCGTGGCGCGAGCGCGGCGATCCCGGGTGCCGCCGGTACGGCGACGCGGCGCAGAACGACATGCTGTCGAGACTCGAGCCGGGAGACGTCGTGTTTCTTCCGTCGCTTCGGCTGCCACGGCTCGTCACGCAATGGGCGTTCGTCGGCGACGACGACGCGCACCGGCTGTCGTTCGGCCGCGAGGCGGCGCAAGCGCGCGAACGGGCGATTGCCGATGCGATTGCCGTGTTGGGGGACATCGAGCGAAGAGGCGCGCGGATCGTGCTGGAAGCGCCGCCGCCCGTGTTCCGGACGGTGCCGTACCGCTGCTCGGACTGGTTCAATCGGCGCAATGCGATCTGCGCGCGCGGCCCGCTCATCAGCCGCGGCGAGATCGACGCGCTGCGGGCGCCCGTGCTGGCGGCATACGCGCGGATCGCGGCGCACGTGCCGGACGTTCGTGTATGGGATCCGCTGCCGCTTCTGTGCGGCGAGAGGACGTGCTCCGCGTATGACGGCGCGCGGCCGCTGTTTTTCGACGGCGATCACATCAGCGGTTATGGCAACCTGCGCGTGCTGCCGGGTTTCGAGGCGTTCATGCGCGCGTTGATGGAGGCTGCGTAGCGGCTTGGCCGGCCGGGGGCGGCAATCGCATGAAAAAAACGGGCTTCGCCGCGAAGCGAAGCCCGTTCCCGCCGCGACCGCGGCGCGCCGCATTGGCGCGCCGCCCGCGCGCCGGCTTACTTGCCGTAAACGTCGAAGTCGAAGTACTTCTTTGCGATCTTGTCGTACGTGCCGTCCTTGCGCATGTCGGCGATCGCCTTGTCGATCTTCGCCTTCAGGTCGGTGTCTTCCTTGCGCAGGCCGATGCCCGCGCCTTCGCCGAGCGTCTTCGGATCGTCGAGGTCCGTGCCGGCGAACGCGTAATCCTTGCCGCGCGGCGTCTTCAGGAAGCCGATGTCGGCCTGCACCGCGTCCTGCAGCGCCGCGTCGAGGCGGCCCGCGATCAGGTCGGCGTAGACCTGGTCCTGATTCTGGTACGGCTGCACCTTCACGCCCTTCGGCGCCCAGTGGACCTTCGCGTAGGTTTCCTGGATCGTGCCCTGCTCGACGCCGACCGTCTTGCCCTGGAGCGACTCGGCCGTCGGCATCAGGTTCGCGCCCTTCTTCGTGACGAGGCGCGTCGGCGTGTTGAACAGCTTCGACGAGAACGCGATCTGCTCTTCACGCTGCGGCGTCATCGACATCGACGACAGCACGCCGTCGAACTTGCGCGCCTTCAGCGCCGGGATCATGCCGTCGAAGTCGTTCTCGATCCACACGCACTTTGCTTTCACACGCTTGCAGATCTCGTTGCCGAGATCGACGTCGAAGCCGACCACCTTGCCGTCTGGGCCTTTCGATTCGAAAGGCGGATAGCTCGCGTCGACGCCGAAGCGGATCGTCGACCAATCCTTCGCCTGCACGCCGCCTGCCGACACCGCCAGCAGGGCCACGGTCAAAGCCGCCAAGATTTTTTTCACTGTCATTCCTTGTGTAGTTCGATGGTTGCGCGCGGTCGTGCCGCGGTGCGCTTCGGCCCGGCGCGGCTGCGGCCGGGCTGACTGGTGCCCTCGTCCGGTGCGGGACGAACGGTGCGCCAAGATTACCAAGACAAAATAGCCGGAGGCTGCTTAGTGGAAGCCCCGATAGCGATCGGGCGAGCGCCGCGGCGGCTTGTGCGGCGCGGCGTGCCGTTGCCGGCTGGGGAATGATCTACGTCAACGTTTCGTCGGCCGCCTGCCGCAGGCAGGCGATGAACTGCGTGACGGCGGGTGTCGGCAGCAGGTCTCGGCGCGACAGGATCGACAGGGCGTAGCTCGGCAGCATGTCGTCGAGGCGCGCGGCGCGGATGCCGAGCGGCGCGACCATCGCCGCGAGCGGCTTCGTGAAGCAGCCGATCACGTCCGAGCGCGCGACGAGGCCGAGCGTCACCGCGAACGACGACAGCGCGCGCAGCCGCCGCTGCGGCAGCGGCAGCCCGTGCGCGTTGAACATCGACATCTTCACGCTGTGCGGGAAGTGATCGGCGCCGGCCGTGACGATCCATTCGGCGTCGAGCAACTCGGCGAGCCGCCGAGCGCCCGCGAGCGGATGGCCCTCGCGCATCGCGACGACGAATTGCGTCGAGCACAGCGGCAGTTGCGCGAAGTCGCGCTCAAGCGCGGGGATGTGGTGGATCGCGGCCAGGTCGAGCTCGCCGTTGCGCAGCCGCGCGAGCGCGTCGGGCACTGTCATTTCCTCGAGCGATAGGCTCACGCGCGGCATCATCGCGCGGAACTTCATCACCGCGCGCGGCAGCGCGGTGAGCGCGATCGACGGCATCGTGCCGATCGCGATGCGCCCGGACTGCGCCCGGACAGCTCGCCGCGCGCTTGCTCGACCGCCTCGACGGTGCGGCGCATGTCGCCGAGCTCGCGCGCGGCGGCGCGCAGGCTCTTGTGATGGGCGGCGGAGACGAACACCTGCAGATGCTGGAGCTTCATGACGGCGAAGGCGGGGTGATAACCGCAGTTTATCGCGGTGAAAAAAACGGCATCTTATTGAACCGTTATGGCGTTGCTATAGTGACCCGTTTCCGCGCGTCCGATTGCCCGGACGCCGCCGTCACGGAGCCTTTCGATGAACGACGCCCGCTTTACCGAGGTCGACGACCTCGCCCCGCTCGCCGACGAACTGCGCGAGATCCGCCATCGCATCCACCGTCATCCGGAACTCGCGTACGAGGAGGTCGAGACGGCCGCGCTCGTCGCCGGCAAGCTCGAGGCGTGGGGCTGGCAGGTGACGCGCGGCGTCGGCGCGACGGGCGTCGTCGGCACGCTGCGCGCGGGCGACGGCGCGCGCAGCATCGGCGTGCGCGCGGACATGGACGCGCTGCCGATCGCCGAGGCGACCGGGCTGCCGTACGCGAGCGCCGTGCCCGGCAAGATGCACGCGTGCGGCCACGACGGCCACACGACGATGCTGCTCGGCGCCGCGCGGCGGCTCGCGCAGACGCGCAACTTCTCCGGCACCGTCCATCTGTATTTCCAGCCGGCCGAGGAGCACGGCGTCGACAGCGGCGCGAAGCGGATGATCGACGACGGCCTCTTCGAGCGCTTCCCTTGCGACGCGGTATTCGGGATGCACAACCATCCGGGCGTCGAGCCGGGCGTGTTCCTCACGCGGCGCGGGGCGTTCATGTCGGCGGGCGACAAGGCGGTGATCGACGTCCACGGCGTGGGCGGCCACGCGGCGCGGCCGCATCTGGCGGTCGATCCCGTGGTCGTCGCGGCGAGCATCGTGCTGGCGCTGCAGACGATCGTCGCGCGCAACGTCGATCCCGCGCAGCCCGCCGTCGTCACGGTCGGCTCGCTGCACGCCGGCACCGCGAACAACGTCATTCCGAGCCGCGCGCGGCTCGAACTGTCGGTGCGCTCGTTCGATCCCGCGGTGCGCGCGCTGCTCAGGCGCCGCATCGCCGAGCTCGTCGACGCGCAGGCGGCGAGCTACGGCGCGAGCGCGAGCGTCGAGTACATCGAAGGCTATCCGGTCGTCGTCAATTCGGATGCCGAAACCGATTTCGCCGCGCAGGTCGCGAAGGAACTGGTCGGCGAGCGCAACGTCGTCGAGCAGGCCGACATCCTGATGGGCAGCGAGGATTTCGCGTTCATGCTGCAGCGGCGGCCGGGCTCGTTCGTGCGGCTCGGCAACGGCGCGGGCGAGGACGGCTGCATGGTGCACAACCCGAAATACGACTTCAACGATCGCAATCTCGTGACGGGCGCGGCGTTCTGGGCGCGGCTCGTCGAGCGATATCTGGCGCGATGCGAGACGGGCACGGGGAGGGCATGAGCGACGAATGGTGGATGCCGGTTGACCGCTCGCGGGCCGGTTGCGATCGCAGCTTACGATGCGCCGCGCGCGTCGGCAACGCACGCCCGCCGTCGGCCGATCGAAGCCGATCGAAGCTGGACGGACCGGCGAACGCCGATGCTGATCGCGCCCGTCGGCATGTATCTGCGCCGCCGCCTCGCCGACGACGCGCCGGGTGCCGGCCACCACGGGATCGATGGCGGCGCGCTGCGCGAGTTGTTCGCGCAGCACGGCCGCACGGTGCTGCTGCTGACGCTCACGGTGACGGGCGGCACCGTGTCGACGTACATCCTGACGTTCTACATGCCGACCTACGCGATCCACACGCTCGGCCTGCCGATGATGCTGTCGATGTTCGTCGGCGTCGCGTCCGGCTGCGTGATGCTCGTCACGTGCCTGCTGTTCGGCTGGCTGTCCGACCGGATCGGCAGCCGGCGCCTGCCGATCTTCGTCGGGCGCGGCGTGCTCGTCGCGCTGCTGTTTCCGGCATTCGCGCTGATGAACCGTTATCCGTCGCTCGCGGTCGTGATGCCGCTCACCGCGCTGATGCTGCTGTTCTACTCGATGGGCTCCGCGTCCGAGTTCGCGCTGATGTGCGAGTCGTTTCCGCGCCGCGTGCGCGCCACGGGCATCTCGATCGCCTACGCGCTCGCGGTGACGCTGTTCGGCGGCACCGCGCAACTCGCCGCGACGTGGCTCGTGCGCGTGACGGGCAGCAAGCTTGCGCCGGCCGCGTATGTGGCCGCGTGCGTGATCGTGTCGCTCGTCGCGGTCGGGATGCTGTGCGAGACGGCGGCGGAAGCGGGCGATTGAGGCCGGCGGGGCGGACGGCGGGGCGGCGCGCGAGCAATTCGCGGCGCGCCTTCGTCAGAGGCGGGACGCGACGCGGAAAATGGGAAAAGAAGACGGCCGATCGACGGAGCCGACGAATCTCGACGCTCGGCCCCGAACTTCGAGGTGCGCTTGGGGGGCCGGGGGGCGGAGCATATTGGGCATGGCGTAAAGGTAACGCCCGAAGTCTGAAGCATGGGGCCGGAGCCGAGGCTGGAATTGGAGCTGAGGCCGAATCCCGAATCCAGAATCCCGACCCTCGCTACCTGCCGCGCCGCCCTATCCCCGCTCCCGCGCACCCGGCGACCGCGCGCCGCAAGCGCGCAGGATCAGCCGCACGACTTCGTCGGTCGTCGCGTCGAACGCCTTCGCCGCAAGCGCGCGCTTGCCGGACAGCGCGACGATCTGCGCATCGAAGTCCGCGTAATGCTGGGTCGTCGCCCAGATCATGTAGAGCAGCGTCTTCGGCTCGACCGGCTCGATCAGCCCGCGCGCGATCCAGCGCTCGATCAACGCGATCCGCGTATCCATCCACGGCTTCACGCGCTCGAGCAGCAGGTCCTGCATGTGCGTCGCGCCGCTGATGATCTCGTTCGCCCACACCTTCGAGCCGAGCGGCCGCTCGCGCGACAGAGCCATCTTCGCGCGCACGTAGCCGCCGAGCGCGGCGACCGGATCGTCGCAGACGTCGAAGCTGTCGGCGGCGGCATGCCAGTCCTCGAGCAGGTCGTCGAGCACGCGCCGGTACAGCGCGAGCTTCGTCGGAAAGTAATAGTGCAGGTTCGCCTTCGGCAGCCCGGCGCGCTCGGCGATCCGCGCGGTGCTCGCGCCCTCGAAGCCGCACTCGGCGAACACCGCTTCCGCGCACGCGAGCAGGTGCGCCTCGTTCAGCTCGCGGATGTGCGCCTTGCGCGCGCGGCTCGGCGCGCGCGCCGCTTTCGTCCGGGCGCGCGGCGCGGGCGCGTCGGGGGGCGTCGTCGGATCGTCGTGTGGCATGGCGTGCGCTCGTGTCGGCGGCAACCGGAGGCCGACATTGTAGACGCCGCGGCGTCCAGCGGACGCGTCGCGGCCTGCCGGCGGGCGTCCGGCGGCGGATTTGCGACAGCTTTTTTTAATTCATTGAATTCACGGCGCTAATGCGCTATAACCTGACCATTCGGACAGGATTCGATCGGCGAGCGGCGCTGCTTGATAAGCAAAACAAAGATAGGGCCGTGCAAGCGCCGCTGAGCCGTTCTGGCCGAAGATGAAGTGGAGAGTGCGCGCTTGGGGGCGGGGCGGCTCCCAAGCGCGCTTGTGTCAGCCGCGTCGCGCGACGAGTTGCGACACGGTCTGCGACGCTTCCAGCAGCGGATCGAGGAACGCCTTCACCATCTGCTTCGCGGTGTGCCGCTGCGCGTTGCCGCTGATGTTCATCGCGGCGATCACCTGCCCGCGCCGGTTGCGGATCGGCGCCGACAACGAAATCAACCCCGCTTCCAGTTCCTGATCG
This sequence comes from Burkholderia sp. MSMB1588, assembly GCF_001546925.1. NCBI lineage: Bacteria > Pseudomonadati > Pseudomonadota > Betaproteobacteria > Burkholderiales > Burkholderiaceae > Burkholderia > Burkholderia sp. MSMB1588. The sequence goes on from NZ_CM003770.1 coordinate 1,143,302, forward strand.
ACGATCGCCCAGCCCTGGCTGCGCACGTGCGCGATTTCGTCCTTCAGCGCGACGGGATCGGTGAGCGTGCGCGGCGTGTACGCGCGCAGCGTGCTTTGCGCGAGCGTGTCGTCGAGCGCGGCGTCGTCGAGCGACGACAGCAGCACGCGGCCCATCGACGTGCAGTACGCGGGCAGCCGGCTGCCGATCGACAGATTGATCGTCATGATCTTGTGCGTCGGCACGCGCAGCACGTATACGATTTCGGTGCGGTCGAGCACGGCCGCCGAGCAGCTTTCGTGAATGCGCTCGGACAACTGCTCCATCACCGGCTCCGCGAGATTCCAGAACGGCATCGACGTCAGATACGCGAACCCGAGATCGAGGATCTTCGGCGTGAGCCGGAACAGGCGGCCGTCGGCCTCGACGTAGCCGAGCGTCTGCAGCGTCAGCAGGATGCGCCGCGCGCCCGCGCGGGTCAGGCCGGTCGCGGACGCGACCTCGGTGAGCGTCTGCTCGGGGTGCTCCGCGTCGAACGCGCGAATCACCGCGAGTCCGCGCGCGAACGACTGGACATAGGAGTCGCCGGGTTTGGCCTGAAATTCTGTGCTCATGGCGGGTGGGAATGATGTGCAGCGGAGAAGATTAGCGCATGGGGTCGGGTTGCGCCAACCCGCGCCCCGCATAGGCCCGACGCTTGACGGGAGGCCATGCACTCCCTATGATCGCACGGAAAACGTTCGATTAACGATCTTATGTTCATATATCGAACTTTCATCGCGTGAATTCAAGGCGAGCGGAGGCGGCGATGCCGAGCCGGCTCGCGGGATCAGACCGACCGGAGACGACATGACCGAAGCATTCCTGTGTGACGCAATCCGCACGCCCATCGGCCGCTACGGCGGCGCGCTGGCCCCGGTGCGGGCCGACGATCTCGGCGCGGTGCCGCTCAAGGCGCTCGTCGAGCGCAACCGCGACGTCGACTGGGCCGCCGTCGACGATGTCGTCTACGGCTGCGCGAACCAGGCCGGCGAGGACAACCGCAACGTCGCGCGCATGTCGCTGCTGCTCGCCGGCCTGCCCCACGCCGTGCCCGGCGCGACGGTCAACCGCCTCTGCGGCTCCGGGATGGACGCGATCGGCATCGCCGCGCGCGCGATCAAGGCGGGCGAGGCGGACCTGATGATCGCGGGCGGCGTCGAGAGCATGAGCCGCGCGCCGTTCGTCATGGGCAAGGCGACGAGCGCGTTCTCGCGGCAGGCCGAGATCTTCGATACGACGATCGGCTGGCGCTTCGTCAATCCGCTGATGAAACAGCAGTACGGCGTCGATTCGATGCCGGAGACGGCCGAGCACGTCGCGGCCGACTACCGCGTGAGCCGCGCCGACCAGGACGCGTTCGCGCTGCGCAGCCAGCAGAAGGCGGCGCGCGCGCAGGCCGACGGCACGCTCGCGCAGGAGATCGTGCCGGTGACGATCGCGCAGAAGAAGGGCGAGCCGCTCGTCGTGGCGCGCGACGAGCATCCGCGCGAGACGACGCTCGACGCGCTCGCGAAGCTCAAGGGCGTCGTGCGGGCGGACGGCACGGTGACGGCGGGCAACGCGTCGGGCGTGAACGACGGCGCATGCGCGCTGCTCGTCGCGAGCGAGGCGGCCGCGCGGCGTCACGGCCTCGCGCCGCGCGCGCGCGTGCTGGGGATCGCGACGGCGGGCGTCGAGCCGCGGGTGATGGGGATCGGCCCGGCGCCGGCGACGCAGAAGCTGCTCGCGCGGCTCGGGATGACGCTCGCGCAGTTCGACGTGATCGAGCTGAACGAGGCGTTCGCCTCGCAAGGGCTGGCGGTGCTGCGGCTGCTGGGCGTCGCGGACGACGATCCGCGCGTGAATCCGAACGGCGGCGCGATCGCGCTCGGGCATCCGCTCGGCGCGTCGGGCGCGCGGCTCGTGACGACCGCGACGTATCAACTGCATCGCACGGGCGGCCGCTTCGCGCTCTGCACGATGTGCATCGGCGTCGGGCAAGGCATCGCGATCGCGATCGAACGCGTGTGATGCGCGCCGCCGCGCGTCGCGCGGCGGCTTCCCTCAGGCGGCCCGTGCTCGAAAGAGCCGGGCCGTTTGTGTTCGCCCCTATCCCGATTTCCGGCTTCGGCGGGCGATTGCGCTGCGTGCCCGCTCCTTCGTCGCCGAGCCGGTTCCTCCCGTCCCTTCGCATCGTCCTGCGATGCGCACCGTCGTCCCCTTTACACCGCGCCGCTCCCACACTCGCTTAACTCGTTGGCGCAAAAGATGAATTCGCGTCTTGCGGAAATGTCGGGATAACTGAATCAGACACATTTCGCATCCATTTCAAAGAGGGAGTATTTTCGCCGGTGAATATCATTTTCAATTCCTGAATATTTGACCGACAATAGTCATGAAATAATTCATGCGAAATTGTTCGATTCCGATCGGAAAGAACCGAATGACCGGGAGCAGCAGTCCGGATGCGGCAATGCCGGCCGGGCCGGCCGCGCACCATGAAGGCGGCGCTTCCGGGCGCATTGGTTGACGCATGTCAATACCAAAGTTGCCGTGTCGGGCTTTCCCGGGACGAGGTCAATTTTTTTGAATTTATGCCGAAATAAAGAGTACAGGCTCATCGAAAGCAATTCGATTGATTCATTCGGCCGATGAAAGCAGTTAAAGGACGCAGATCCCATATTCGGAGCGCTCATGCGTAACAACCAACCTGTCACCCGCCACGAGTTCGATTTTCCCGACGACGCGACGCTGATGTCGACGACCGATCCGCACGGCCGCATCGCGTATGCGAACGCGACGTTCGTGCACATCAGCGGCTTCTCGAGCGACGAGCTCGTCGGCGCGCCGCACAACGTCGTCCGCCATCCCGACATGCCGCGCGACGCGTTCGCCGACATGTGGGCGACGTTGAAGCGCGGCGAGCCGTGGACCGCGCTCGTCAAGAACCGCCGCATGAACGGCGATCACTACTGGGTGCGCGCGAATGCGGTGCCCGTGATTCGCGGCGGACAGACGCAAGGCTACATGTCCGTGCGCACGAAGCCCGCACGCGCCGAGATCGCCGCCGCCGACGCGCTCTATCGCGATTTCCGCGAGGGTCGCGCGGGCAGCCGGCGCTTCCACAAGGGCCTGGTCGTGCGCGCCGGGCTGCTGCGCGTGTGTTCGCTGCTGCAGACGATGTCGGTGCGCGCGCGCATCCATCTGCCGATCGTCGCGCTGACGCCGGCGATCGTCGGCGCCGCGTGGGCGGCCGGCATGACGGGCGCGCCGCTCGCGCAGCTCGCGGGCGCGACGCTCGGCGGCGCGGCGCTCGCCGCATGGTGGCTCGACGCGCAGATCGCGCGTCCGCTGCGCACGCTGCGCCAACAGGCGCTCGACGTCGCGACGGGGGCGAGCCGCGAGGGCGTCAACATGAACCGCGTCGACGAGATCGGGATGACGCTGCGCACGATCAACCAGCTCGGGCTGATGTTCCGCTGGCTGATCGAGGACGTGAGCGAGCAGGTGCTGACCGTGCAGCGCGCGATCAACGAGATCGCGCAGGGCAACCACGATCTGAGCGCGCGCACCGAGCAGGCGGCGGCGAGCGTCCAGCAGACGGCCGCGTCGATGGCGCAGATGACGGCGACCGTGTCGAGCAACGCCGAGACCGCGACGCAGGCGAACCAACTGTCCGAATCGGCGAGCCACGCGGCGGAGCGCGGCGGGCGGGCGGTGCGCGAGGTGGTGAGCACGATGGGCGAGATCACCGAGAGCTCGCACCGGATCGCGGAGATCATCGGTGTGATCGACGGCATCGCGTTCCAGACCAATATCCTTGCGCTGAACGCGGCCGTCGAGGCGGCGCGCGCGGGCGAGCAGGGGCGCGGCTTCGCGGTGGTCGCGGGCGAGGTGCGCGCGCTCGCGCAGCGCAGCGCGAATGCGGCGAAGGAGATCAAGACGCTGATCGGCGCGAGCGTCGAGCGGGTCGAATCCGGCGCGCAGACCGTCGACTATGCGGGCAGGACGATGGACGAGATCGTGTCGCAGGTGAAGCGCGTATCCGATCTGATCGCCGAGATCAGCGCGTCGACGACCGAGCAGCGCGCGGGCGTCACGCAGGTCGACGACGCGGTCGTCCATCTCGACAACATCACGCAGCAGAACGCGGCGCTCGTCGAACAGAGCGCGGCGGCGTCGGAGAGCCTGCGGCAGCAGGCGTCGCTGCTCGTCGACGCGGTGGGTGTGTTTCGCTGACGCATCGGGCGACGCGTATGTGTCGCCGATTCCCGTGCCTGCCGGCGCGCGAAGCGCCGGCGGCGTTTCGGACGGTCGCGCCGCCTGTGCGGCGCGCGCGACGCATCACACGTCACACGTTACACAGCAACGCACATGTACTTGATCACGACGTAATCGTCGATCCCGTAGTGCGAGCCCTCGCGGCCGAGCCCCGACTGCTTGACGCCGCCGAACGGCGCGACCTCGTTCGAAATGATCCCGGCGTTGATGCCGACCATCCCGTATTCGAGCGCCTCGGCGATGCGCCAGACGCGGCCGATGTCGCGGCTGTAGAAGTACGCGGCGAGGCCGAACTCGGTGTCGTTCGCGTAGCGGATCGCTTCTTCGTCGGTCGAGAACCTGAACAGCGGCGCGAGCGGGCCGAACGTCTCTTCCTTCGCGACCTTCATGTCGGGCGTGACGCCCGTCAGCACGGTCGGCTCGAAGAAGCCGTGGCCGAGCGCGTGGCGCTTGCCGCCCGTCGTCACGCGCGCGCCCTTGTCGAGCGCGTCGGCGATGTGCGATTCGACCTTCTGCACCGCCGCGCCGTTGATGAGCGGCCCCTGCACGACGCCCGCTTCGGTGCCGAGCCCGACCTTCAGCTTCGCGACGGCGGCGGTCAGCTTCCCGGCGAACGCGTCGTAGACCTTCTCGTGCACGTAGAAGCGGTTCGTGCACACGCAGGTCTGCCCGCTGTTGCGGTACTTCGACGCGATCGCGCCCTCGACCGCCGCGTCGAGATCCGCGTCGTCGAACACGATGAACGGCGCGTTGCCGCCGAGCTCGAGCGACACCTTCTTGACCGTCGCCGCGCATTGCGCCATCAGCAGGCGGCCGACCGCCGTCGAGCCGGTGAACGACAGCTTGCGCACGACCGGGTTCGACGTGAGCTCGCCGCCGATCGCCTTCGGGTCGCCCGTGACGACGCTGAACACGCCGGCCGGCACGCCCGCGCGCTCGGCGAGCACCGCCATCGCGAGCGCGGAGAACGGCGTCGCCTCGGCCGGCTTCACGACGATCGGGCAGCCGGCCGCGAGCGCCGGGCCGACCTTGCGGGTGATCATCGCCGCCGGGAAGTTCCACGGCGTGATCGCCGCGCACACGCCCACGGGCTCCTTCGTCACGACGATCCGCTTGTCGGCGGCGGGCGACGGGATCGTGTCGCCGTACACGCGCTTGCCTTCCTCGGCGAACCATTCGAGGAACGACGCCGCGTAGCCGATCTCGCCCTTCGCCTCGGCGAGCGGCTTGCCTTGCTCGGTCGTCAGGATCAGCGCGAGGTCGTCCGCGTGCGCGACCATCAGATCGTGCCATTTGCGCAGGATCGCCGCGCGCTCCTTCGCGGTCTTCTTGCGCCATGCGGGCCACGCGGCGTTCGCCGCGTCGATCGCGCGGCGCGTCTCGGCCGCGCCCATCGCGGGCGCCGTGCCGATCAGCGCGCCCGTTGCCGGGTTGCGGACCTCGAACGTCGCGCCGCCGTCGGCGCCCTGCCATTCGCCCGCGACGAACGCGCGCTCGCGCAGCAGCGCGGGATCTTTCAGTGCAAGGGTTTCGTGAGTGGTAGTCATCGTGTGTCGACCGTATCCGGAAACGATTGGCGCCGCCCGCGCGCGACGCGGCGGGGGCCGCGACGCGCGCGGGCGGCGAAAGACTCAGGCGGGCACGCCCACCGCTTCCTTCAGCACGCTCTCGAGAATGCCGAGCGCTTCGTCGAACACGGCATCCTGGATGGTGAGAGGAAAGAGGAACCGTATCACGTTCGCGTCGACGCCGCAGATGAGCAGCAGCAGCCCGCGTTCGAGCGCGAGCGTCTGCACGCGCTTCGTGAACGCGGCGTCGGACGCGCGCGTGTCCGGATCGACGAATTCCGCGGCGACCATCGCGCCCGGGCCGCGCACGTCGGCGATCTGCGGCACGTCGGCGCGCAATGCCGCGAGCTTCGCCTTGAGCTTGTCGCCGAGCGCGTTCGCGCGCTCGGCGAGCTTCTCCTCGTCGATCACGTCGAGCACCGCGTGCGCGGCGGCGACGGCGAGCGGATTGCCCGCGTACGTGCCGCCCAGGCCGCCCGGCGCGGCCGCGTCCATCACGTCCGCGCGGCCGACGACGCCCGACAGCGGCATCCCGCCCGCGAGGCTCTTCGCGATCGTCATCAGATCGGCGCGCGCGTCGTAGTGCTCCATCGCGAACAGCTTGCCCGTGCGCGCAAAGCCCGTCTGCACTTCGTCGGCGATGAGGAGGATGCCGTGCGCGTCGCACAGCTTGCGCAGCGCGCAGACGAACTCGGCGGGCGCCGGGTTGAAGCCGCCTTCGCCCTGCACCGGCTCGAAGATAATCGCGGCGACGCGCTTCGGATCGATGTCGGCCTTGAACAGCGTCTCGACGGCGGCGATCGAATCGGCGCTCGACACGCCGCGCAGCGCGTTCGGATACGGCGCGTGGAACACGTCGCCCGGGAACGGGCCGAAGCCGATCTTGTACGGCGCGACCTTGCCCGTGAGCGCCATGCCCATCATCGTGCGGCCGTGGAAGCCGCCCGCGAACGCGATCACGCCCGGCCGGCCGGTGTAGGCGCGCGCGATCTTCACCGCGTTCTCGACGGCTTCCGCGCCCGTCGTGAAGAACGCGGTCTTCTTCGGCTGCGCGATCGGCGCGCGCGCGTTGATCTTCTCGGCGAGCTCGACGTACGACGCGTAAGGCACGATCTGATAGGCGGTGTGCGTGAACTGCTCGAGCTGCCCGGCGATCGCCTTCACGATCTTCGGATGGCGATGGCCCGTGTTCAGGACCGCGATGCCGGCCGCGAAATCGATGAAGCGGCGGCCCTCGACGTCCCACAGCTCGGCGTTCTCGGCGCGCGCGGCGTAGAAATCGCACATCACGCCGACGCCACGCGGCGTCGCGGCGTTCTTGCGGGCGTGCAGATCGGCATTGTTCACAGTCGTCTCTCCTCGGGGTTCGGATGCGCCGGCGGCGACGGCCGCTGGCGGGCACGTCGTCCGGCGTGCGCGTTGAAACGACTATAATCAAACTTGGCTCTGAAAATCAGAGCCATTTTAATAAATATGTAGGAGCCAATTATGCGGGTGAGCGTGCTGTCGGACTGGCTGGCGCAGCGGATCGTGCGCGGCGGCGGCGCGCAGCCGATCTACCGGCAATTGCACCGGCTGCTGCAGCAGGCGATCCTGACCCGCGAACTGCCGGCGGGCGCGCGCGTGCCGTCGTCGCGGCTGCTCGCGGCGGAGCTCGGGATCGCGCGCAACACCGTCACGCAGGTCTACGAGCAGCTCGCGCTCGAAGGCTACGTGAGCTCGGCGACGGGGCGCGGCACGTTCGTCGCGGACAGCGCGCCGGACGAAATCGTCGGCGCGCCGGCCGAATCGCCGCCGGGTGCGCGCGGCGTGGCGGCGTCGACCGCCGGGGCGGCGGCCGGCGTGGAATCCGACCCTGCTTCCGAGGCCGGCTTCGCGCCCCGTTCGCTGTCCGCGCGCGGCGCGCGCCTCGTCGGCGGCGCGGGCGTGTCGAAGCGGCAGGGCGGCGCGTTCATGCCGGGCGTGCCCGACGTGTCGCGCTTTCCGGCGCGTGTGTGGACGCGGCTGCACAACAAGTACTGGCGGCGGCTGCGCCCCGAGCTGCTGACCTATGCGCCGGGCGGCGGCCTCGCGCCGCTGCGCGAGGCGCTCGCCGATTATCTGCGCACGTCGCGCTCGGTGCGCTGCGCGCCCGGGCAGATCATCGTGACGACGGGCATTCATCAGTCGATCGATCTCGCGGTGCGCCTGCTGACCGATCCGGGCGACGTGATCTGGACCGAAGACCCGTGCTATTGGGGCGTGCGCAGCGTGATGCACGTGTCGGGCCTGACGACGCGGCCGATTCCCGTCGACGAGGAAGGGATCGCGCCCGCAGCCGCCGATTTCGCGGCGCCGCCGAAGCTGATGCTCGTCACGCCGTCGCATCAGTATCCGCTCGGGATGGTGATGAGCCTCGCGCGCCGGCGGATGCTGCTCGAATACGCGCGCCAGCATGGCGCGTGGATCATCGAAGACGACTACGACAGCGAGTTCCGCTACGGCAGCCGGCCGCTCGCGTCGCTGCAGGGGCTCGACACGGCCGGGCAGGTGATCTACGTCGGCAGCTTCAGCAAGACGCTGTTTCCGGGGCTGCGGGTCGGCTATCTGGTCGCGCCGGAGCCGCTCGCCGAAAGCTTCGCGACCGCGAGCGCCGAGCTGTACCGCGAGGGGCAACTGTTGCAGCAGGCGGTGCTCGCCGAGTTCATCGCGGAAGGGCATTTCGTGTCGCACATCCGCAAGATGCGCACGCTGTACGGGCAGCGCCGGCAGACGCTGCTCGACGCGCTCGCGCGCCGCTACGGCAACGCGCTGCCGGCCGTCGGCGGCGATGCCGGGCTGCATCTCGTGATGCGGCTGCCGGACGGCGCCGACGACCGCGCGGTCACGCGCGCGGCGCTCGAGCGGGACATCGTCGTGCGCGCGCTGTCCGGCTATTACGCGGATGCGACGCGCGCGGCGTCGGGGCTGCTGCTTGGCTACGCGTGCGTGCCGGAGGACGAGATCGCGCGCGCGTTCGACACGCTGTCGCAGGCGATCGACGACGTGGTGTTCGGGCGCGCGGCGGCGACGGCGGCGGCTTGACGCAAGCGCGTAGCGGGGCGGCGGGGGCCGGCGGGGGCGGCGCGCGTTGCACGCGCCGCGTCGGCAAACCCCGCGCCGGCCGAACCCGCGAACCGGCCGATTCCGCGCAAAGCCGGCGTTTGCGTCAGATCCGGATCAGCATCGCGCCCGCGACGACGAGCGCGCACGCGGCGAGCCGCCGCGCGTTGGGCCGCTCGCGCAGCGCGAGCCAGCCGATCGCGACCGCGAAGATCGAGCTCGTCTCGCGCAGCGCGGACACGGTCGCCACCGGCAGGTGCCGGTACGCGACGATCGCGATCGCATACGCGGCAAGCGACAGCGTGCCGGCGACGAGCCCGCGCGACACGGCGGCGCGCGAGCCGGCGAGCGCGCGCACGCCGCCGCGCAGCCGGCAGATCAGCGCGAACTGCGGCACGTTCCACAGCAGGTACACCCATGCGACGTATGCGAGCGGGTTGCCGGCGAGCCGCACGCCGCGGCCGTCGACGACCGAGTACGCGGCGATGAAGAGGCCTGTGACGATCGCGTACGGCACGCTTTCGCCGGAAAAGCGCAAGCCGCGCTTGAACGCAAGCGACACGATGCCGAGCGACACGAACGCGATGCCGGCGAGCGCGAACGGCGTCGGCTTTTCGCCGAGCACGACGAGCGCCAGCGCGCAGACGACGAGCGGCGACAGGCCGCGCGCGATCGGATAGATCTGGCTGAACTCGCCGCTGCGGTACGCGCGCAGCAGCGCGACGCAATAGCCGAGCTCGAGGAGCGCCGACGCCGCGATGTACGGCCACGCGACGGCGGGCGGCAGCGGCAGCGCGAGCGCGAGCGCCGCGCCGGCGAGCAGATACGGCACCGACATCGTGCCGAGCTGCGCGACGCGGTCTTCGCTCACGTGCAGGAGCGCGTTCCATACCGCGTGCAGCAGCGCGGAGAACAGGACGAGCAGGACGAACAGTTGATCCATCGACGCGTGTGCAGGCGGCCGACAGCGGCGGGCCGGGATGGCGAAGCGCACGATTATCGTCGCGTTTGCGATTTCGCGTCGGCTCGCGCGGGGCGCGCGTCTTGTCTCATGTCGCATGCCGCGCCGTGTGTCGCCCGGAAAATGAGCACAGCGGGCGCGCGGCGGGCGCACGGCCGGCTCGCGCGCAATTGCGCGCCGGATTGTCGATAATAGAGCGTTCTGTCTTTTATCGGATTTGGTGATGACCGAGACCAAGCAAACCGACGCGGCGCCGCCGCGCCTCACGAGCCTGTCGCACGGCGGCGGCTGCGGCTGCAAGATCGCGCCCGGCGTGCTGTCGGAGCTGCTCAGGCGCAATGCGCCGCCCGCGCTCTTTCCCGATCTGCTCGTAGGCACCGAGACGTCCGACGACGCGGCCGTCTACCGCCTGAACGACGAGCAGGCGATCGTCGCGACCACCGATTTCTTCATGCCGATCGTCGACGATCCGTTCGACTTCGGCCGCATCGCCGCGACGAACGCGCTGTCCGACGTCTACGCGATGGGCGGCAAGCCGATCCTCGCGCTCGCGCTCGTCGGCATGCCGATCAACGTGCTGCCGCACGAGACGATCGCCGCGGTGCTGCGCGGCGGCGAGGCGGTGTGCGCGGACGCGGGCATCCCGGTGGCGGGCGGCCATTCGATCGATTCGGTCGAGCCGATCTACGGGCTCGCGGCGCTTGGCGTCGTCCATCCGGCGCGCGTGAAGCGCAACGCGGCCGCGCGCGCGGGCGACGTGCTCGTGCTCGGCAAGCCGCTCGGCGTCGGCGTGCTGTCCGCCGCGCTGAAGAAGGACCGGCTCGACGCGCAAGGCTACGCGCAGATGATCGCGACGACAACGAAGCTCAATCGGCCGGGCACGGCGCTCGCCGCGCTGCCGGGCGTGCATGCGCTGACCGACGTGACGGGCTTCGGCCTGCTCGGCCACACCCTCGAGCTTGCGCGCGGCGCGGGGCTGACCGCGCGCGTGCGCTACGGCGCGCTGCCGTGGCTCGCGGGCGTCGAGGCGTTCGCGGCCGACGGCGTGTTCACCGGCGCGTCCGGCCGCAACTGGGCCGCGTATGGTCACGACGTGCGCCTGGGCGACGGCCTGCCCGCCGTCGCGCAGGCGCTGCTGACCGACCCGCAGACATCGGGCGGGCTGCTCGTCGCGTGCGCGCCCGACGCGGTCGACGAGGTGCTCGCCTGCTTCGCCGGCGACGGCTTCGATCGCGCAGCGGTGATCGGCGAAATGGCCGACGGGCCGGCGCGCGTCGACGTGAGCTGACGCGCGCGCGTCAGCGTTTGTCGCGTTCGCCGAATTTCGCCAGCAGGAAATCGATCGCGCTGCGCAGCTTGGCCGTCGGCGACGGTCCTGCGCGTAGACGAGATGCATCGGCGACGGCGCGAGCGGCCACGCGCTCAGGACGGGCGCGAGGCGGCCGGCTTTCGCCGCCCGCATCGGCTCGCGGTGGCGACAAGACCGTTGCCGCTGCCGTATCCGGATACGCCGCCGCTTTCGCTCACGTCCGGATATTGACCTCCTTTATACTGCTCGCGCAGTCTCGAATGCCGTTCTCATCGAACTCATTTTTAATAAGGAACGCTAATGCTGACTCGCTCGATACTTTCCGCCGCCGTGTTTTCGCTTGCCGCGTGCGCGACGGCGCCGTCCGTCGCGCAGAACAACGGCGACGCATTCGCCGAAGCCGGTGCCCAGGGCCGCCCGGTGAAGGTGATGATCATCTCGATGTTCGGCCCGGAGGGCCAGGCGTGGCTCGATCGTCTCGGCCCGTGGAAGAGCGTCGCGGTGCCCGGCCTGTCGCCCGACTACCCGGACGTGCATTGCAACAGGCAGGACGTGTGCGTCGTCACGACGGGCATGGGCTATGCGAACGCCGCGTCGACGATCATGGCGCTCACGTTCTCGCGCCGCTTCGATCTGCGGCAGACGTACTTCCTGATCTCGGGCATCGCGGGCGTCGATCCGGCGCGCGGCACGCTCGGCACCGCCGCGTGGGCGAAGTACCTCGTCGATTTCGGCCTGCAATGGGAACTCGACGCGCGCGAGATTCCCGCGAGCTGGAACGGCGGCTATCTCGGCATCAACACGAGGAGCCCGAACGACAAGCCGCCGCTCGACTACCGCACCGAAGTGTTCCAGTTGAACGGCAAGCTCGCGGACGCCGCGTATGCGCTGTCGCGCAACGTGCAGCTCGCCGACAGCGCGCAGGCGCAGGCCGCGCGGGCGAAGTTCAACTACGCGCCCGCGAACCAGCCGCCCGTCGTGACCCGCTGCGACACGTCGTCGGGCAACACGTGGTTTTCCGGCACGCTGCTCGGCGAGCGCGCGCGCCAGTGGACGAAAATCCTCACCGACAACAAGGGCACGTACTGCATGACCGCGCAGGAAGACAACGCGACGTTCGAAGCGCTCAAGCGCGCGGCGGGCGTGAACCGCGTCGACCTGAGCCGCGTCGCGGTGCTGCGCACCGGCTCGGACTTCGATCGCCCGTATCAAGGCCAGACGAGCGCCGACAATCTGCTGAACTACGCGGACCAGGGCGGCTTCCCGCTCGCGACCGAGAACCTGTATCGCGCCGGCAATCCGCTCGTGCAGGACATCGTCACGCACTGGAGCGAATGGAAGGACGGCGTGCCGCGCCGCTGACGAATGCGGCGCGCGCGACGCGCGCCATCAGCGCCGGTCAGCGCGACGGCGAGCTCGAGCGGAACGGTTTCCAGACGGGCGTGCTGTCGTCCCAGTGATCGAGCTGTGATGGAATCGGGCTGTTCATGATCGTGATCTCACGCTGACGAATGAAGCGGCTGCATGCAGGACGACGCGCCGCGCATCGGTTGCGATGCGCGGCGCGTCGCGTTTACCGGCCCGCGCCCGCGAGCTGGTTCGCGTCGGGGTCCGGGCGGTACGGGCGTTGCGCGACAAGCTCGGCGCCGGGCGGCGCGTACGACATCGACTTGCGCAGCGCGGCGAGCGTGCCGTCGCGTTGCGCCTGTTCGAGTTCCGCGCGGACTTCGGCGCGCGTGCGGGTGCCGTGACCGTGCCACGACGTGTCGCCGTAGCTGCCCGCAGGGCCGATCCCGCCGTCCGCGAATGCCGGCGCGGCAACGGCGAGCGCGAAGGCGGCGGCGAGAAGACTGCTGCGTTTCATGATGTGACCTCCTGTCGATTCGATGCGCACGTGGAAGCGGTGCGCGACAGGCTGTACTTTAGAAGCGTGCGCCGCGGCGATAAATGGCGATGCCGCGAATTGAATTGTCGCGAGGATGGAACAATCGGAGTCCGTGACGTCGGCAAGGGTTTTTTGAGTACGCGACGGCATGCGACGACGTGCCGTATCGCGCGTGCGTTTCGATCGGATAGCCGCGCCGCGGATCATTCACGCGAAGCGGTGAGGCGTTCGATGGGTGATGACGGCCGATCGGCGCGCTTTCAATTGGACGCACTTCTTGCAAGCTGTTTGCCGGCCACGCAAACATATGATGAATTGACGAGCGCGCGCGGTGCCGGCGCGCGCATTCGCCCACGCGACTCGCCGCTCAAGCCACCCACTCGTTCAACACCGGCGTGTCGAGCGACGGCGCGCGCTCGGCTTCCTCGAACGTGCGCTTGCTGCACGCCGCATCGAGCCCCTTGCGGCCGCTCAGCAGCGGGCAGCGCTCGAAGATCTCGGCGACCCAGTCGACGAACACGCGCACCTTCGGCGACAGATGCCGGCTGTGCGGATAGACGACCGAAATCGGCATCGGCAGCGGCTTGTGGCCCGGCAGCACCTCTTTCAGCGTGCCGTTGCGCAGGTGCGGCAGCACCATGAAGAGCGGCGGCTGGATCAGCCCGAAGCCTTCGATCCCGCAAGTCACGTATGCATCCGCGTCGTTGACCGACACGAGGCCGTTCATCTTCACCTCGACTTCCTTGCCGTCGATCAGGAACGCCCAGTCGATCGTGCGCCCGGTGCGGCTCGAGAAGTAGTTGACGGCCTTGTGCTGCGCGAGCGCCTCGATCGTCTGCGGCTCGCCGTACTTCTCGAGATACGCGGGCGACGCGACCGTCGTGCCCTCGAACAGCCCGACCCGGCGCGCGACGAGTGACGAATCCTGCAGCGCGCCGACGCGGATCACGCAGTCGACGCCTTCCTGCAGCAGATCGACCGGCCGGTCCGTCAGGCCGATCTGCAGGTCGATATCCGGGTAGCGCGAATGGAATTCGCACAGAGAAGGGATCACGATCAGGCGTCCGATCGAGCCCGGCATGTCGACCCGCAGCTTGCCGTGCGGCTTTCGGTTGTTGACCTGGAAGCTCGCCTCGGTTTCCTCGACGTCCGCGAGAATCCGCACGCAGCGCTCGTAGTACGCGGCGCCGTCGGGCGTGAGCGACAGCCGGCGCGTCGTCCGGTGCATCAGCCGCACGCCGAGGAAAGCCTCTAGATTCTGGATGATCGTCGTCACCGACGCGCGCGGCAGCCCGAGCGTCTCGGCCGCTTTGGTAAAGCTGTTCGTATCGACGACGCGCGTAAACACCTGCATGGCCTGCAGCCGGTCCATTACTCTACCTCCGCGATATTTGCACCCCGAACAGATGCAGGCCGCGACACCGATGAAGGCGACGCAGCCGATGATTGTTCAGAGGACGTGAATTGTGTTGCCGGATTATAGGCATTTATCCCGATGTCTGCCGGACCCAGAATGCGATCCATCTCGCAATGGACGCGCGACGCTGCGCAATACACGTCATGGATGCATTCGATTTCCGCCGCCAAATCACGGGCACGAGCGCCGAAAGCGCACGCGTGCGGCCGGCGCTCGCGGTGTCGGACGTCGTGATCGGCGGCTACGCGCAGGACATCGCGCTGCGTCTGTATCGGCGCCCCGACAAGTCCTCGCTGCCGGTCGTGCTTTATTTCCACGGCGGCGGCTTCGTGCGCGGCGCACTCGACGACGCCGATCGCGCCGCGCGCCATCTCGCCGAGCACGTGCCGGCGCTCGTCGTGTCGGTCGATTATTCGCTCGCGCCGCGGCACCCGTTTCCGGCCGCGCCGGAAGACGCGTACTGCGCGGCGCGCTGGGCCGAGGCGCGCGCGCGCGCGTTCGGCGGCAATCCGCGCAAGATCGGCGTGGCGGGGCACGACGCAGGCGGCCAGCTCGCGAACTGCCTCGCGTTCATCGCGCGCGATCGCGGCGAGATCCGCATTGCCGCGCAGGCGCTGATCGGCCCGATGCTCGACCCGAGTCTCACGCGGCTCGCCGACGCGGCGCGTCTCGTGTCGTCCGACACGACCGCGCAGGAGTGCGCCGCGTGCTACCGCGCATACCTGCCGCAGCCGTCGCAGCGAATGCATCCATACGCGGCGCCGCTCGAATCGGTGCGCCTCGCGGGGCTGCCGCCGACGCTCGTCGCCACCGCGCAGAACGACGTGCTGCATGTCGAGGCCGAGAAATACGCGAGCTGCCTGATCGACGCGGGCGTGCCGACGCAGGTGGTCCGCTACCGGGACGTGTCGCACGCGGCGCTCGCCGACCACGCGAGCGCGCTCGAAGAGGTGGCGCGATTCTTCCAGTTCCGCTTCAGCGCGGGTTTTCCGGGCTGAAGCCGTTTTCATCCGAATCCAGAACAACCGACAACTTGGGGGTTTTTTCATGGCTATCTTGCGTACTTCCCGTTCGCGGATCGCGGCCGCGGCGCTCGCGGTCGTCGTCATCGCGGGCCTCGGCACGTTCGGCGCGATCCGCGTGAACGCGAGCGCGCCGGAGAAATCGGCGGCGCCGCTGCCGGAGGTCGACGTCGCGACCGTGCTGTCGAAGACGATCACCGACTGGCAGTCCTACTCGGGACGCCTCGAGGCGGTCGAGAAGGTCGACGTGCGTCCGCTCGTGTCCGGCACGATCGTGTCGGTGAACTTCAAGGACGGCGCGCTCGTGAAGAAGGGCGACGTGCTGTTCGTGATCGATCCGCGTCCGTATCAGGCCGAAGTCGATCGCGCGGCCGCGCAGCTCGCCGCCGCGCAGGCCCGCAACGGCTACGCGCAGAGCGACTGGCAGCGCGCGCAGCGCCTGATCGGCGACAACGCGATCGCCAAGCGCGACTACGACGAGAAGCAGAACGCCGCGCGCGAGGCGTCGGCGAACCTGAAGGCGGCCGACGCCGCGCTCGAGACCGCGCGGATCAACCTCGGCTACACGCGGATCACGGCGCCCGTGTCGGGCCGCGTGTCGCGCGCGGAGATCACGCTCGGCAACGTCGTGTCGGCGGGCGCGTCGGCCGCGCCGCTCACGACGCTCGTGTCGGTGTCGCCGATCTACGCGTCGTTCGACGCGGACGAGCAGACCTACCTGCAATACATCGGCGGCGCGAAGGACGGCCGCAAGGTGCCCGTCGAGCTCGGCCTCGCGAACGAGAGCGGCTACTCGCGGCAGGGCGTGATCGATTCGGTCGACAACCGGCTCGACACGTCGTCCGGCACGATCCGCGTGCGCGCGCGCTTCGACAATCAGGACGGCGCGCTCGTCCCCGGCCTCTACGCGCGCGTGAAGGTGGGCGGCAGCGCGCCGCATCCGGCGCTCCTCATCGACGACGCGGCGATCAACACCGACCAGGACAAGAAGTTCGTGTTCGTCGTCGACCAGCAGGGCCGCGTGTCGTATCGCGAAGTGCAGCTCGGCGCGCAGCACGGCAACCAGCGCGTGATCGCGGGCGGCCTGGCGGCGGGCGACCGGATCGTCGTGAACGGCACGCAGCGCGTGCGGCCGGGCGAGCAGGTGAAGCCGCATCTCGTGCCGATGACGGGCGGCGACGACGCTGCCGCCGCGACGCCTGTCGCGGGCGGCGTGCAGCGTGCGCAGGCCGCTCAAGGCAACGCGCGCGCGTGACGCCCGGACGCTTCCTCGGAGCGCCCGCCGCGCCAGCGCGCCCAATCAGATAGAGCCTTCCATGAACATATCGAAATTCTTCATCGATCGACCGATCTTCGCAGGGGTGCTGTCGGTCATCATCCTGCTCGCCGGGATGATCGCGATGTTCCTGCTGCCGATTTCCGAGTATCCGGAAGTCGTGCCGCCGTCCGTGATCGTCAAGGCGCAGTACCCTGGCGCGAACCCGAAGGTGATCGCCGAGACGGTCGCGTCGCCGCTCGAGGAGCAGATCAACGGCGTCGAGGACATGCTGTACATGCAGTCGCAGGCGAACAGCGACGGCAACATGACGATCACCGTCACGTTCAAGCTCGGCACCGATCCGGACAAGGCCACGCAGCTCGTGCAGAACCGCGTGAACCAGGCGCTGCCGCGCCTGCCGGAAGACGTGCAGCGGCTCGGGATCACGACGGTCAAGAGCTCGCCGACGCTGACGATGGTCGTGCACCTGATCTCGCCGAACGACAGCTACGACATGACGTATCTGCGCAACTACGCGCTCATCAACGTGAAGGATCGCCTGTCGCGCATCCAGGGCGTCGGCCAGGTGCAGCTCTGGGGCGCGGGCGACTACGCGATGCGCGTGTGGCTCGATCCGCAGAAGGTCGCGCAGCGCAACCTGACGGCCGACGACGTCGTGCGCGCGATCCGCGAGCAGAACGTGCAGGTCGCCGCCGGCGTGATCGGCGCGTCGCCGACGCTGCCGGGCACGCCGCTGCAGCTCTCGGTGAACGCGCGCGGGCGCTTGCAGAACGAAGACGAGTTCGGCGACATCGTCGTGAAGACCGCGCCGGACGGCGGCGTCACGCACCTGCGCGACATCGCGCGGATCGAGCTCGACGCGTCCGAGTACGGGCTGCGCTCGCTGCTCGACAACAAGCCGGCCGTCGCGATGGCGATCAACCAGTCGCCGGGCGCGAACTCGCTCGCGATCTCCGACGAAGTGCGCAAGACGATGGCCGAGCTCAAGCAGGACTTCCCGGCGGGCGTCGACTACAAGATCGTCTATGACCCGACGCAGTTCGTGCGCTCGTCGATCAAGGCAGTCGTGCACACGCTGCTCGAGGCGATCGCGCTCGTCGTGATCGTCGTGATCGTGTTCCTGCAGACGTGGCGCGCATCGATCATTCCGCTGATCGCGGTGCCGGTGTCGATCGTCGGCACGTTCTCGCTGCTGCTGCTGTTCGGCTATTCGATCAATGCGCTGTCGCTGTTCGGGATGGTGCTCGCGATCGGGATCGTCGTCGACGATGCGATCGTCGTCGTCGAGAACGTCGAGCGGAACATCGAGAACGGACTCACCGCGCAGGCCGCCACCTACAAGGCGATGCAGGAAGTGAGCGGGCCGATCATCGCGATCGCGCTCACGCTCGTCGCCGTGTTCGTGCCGCTCGCGTTCATGTCGGGCTTGACGGGCCAGTTCTACAAGCAGTTCGCGATGACGATCGCGATCTCGACGGTGATCTCGGCGTTCAACTCGCTGACGCTGTCGCCCGCGCTGTCCGCGATCCTGCTCAAGGGCCACGGCGACAAGGAAGATTGGCTCACGCGCGCGATGAATCGCGTGCTCGGCGGATTCTTCCGCGGCTTCAACAAGGTGTTCCACCGCGGCGCGGAGAACTATGGGCGCGGCGTGCGCGGCGTGCTGTCGAGAAAGGCGGTGATGCTCGGCGTGTATCTCGTGCTCGTCGGCGCGACCGTGATGGTGTCACGGATCGTGCCGGGCGGCTTCGTGCCCGCGCAGGACAAGGAGTATCTGATCGCGTTCGCGCAACTGCCGAACGGCGCGTCGCTCGACCGCACCGAGAAGGTGATCCGCGACATGGGCGCGATCGCGCTGAAGCAGCCGGGCGTCGAGAGCGCGGTCGCGTTCCCGGGGCTGTCGGTGAACGGATTCACGAACAGCTCGAGCGCGGGCATCGTGTTCGTCACGTTGAAGCCGTTCGATCAGCGTCACGGCAAGGCATTGTCGGCGGGCGCGATCGCGGGCGCGCTGAACCAGCAGTACGCGGCGATCAAGGATTCGTTCGTCGCGGTGTTCCCGCCGCCGCCCGTGCTCGGCCTGGGCACGCTGGGCGGCTTCAAGATGCAGATCGAGGATCGCGGCGCGGTTGGCTACGCGCGGCTCGCGGACGCGACGAACGACTTCATCAAGCGCGCGCAGCAGGCGCCCGAGCTCGGGCCGCTGTTCACGAGCTACCAGATCAACGTGCCTCAGTTGAACGTCGATCTCGACCGCGTGAAGGCGAAGCAGCTCGGCGTGAACGTGACCGACGTGTTCGACACGATGCAGATCTATCTCGGCTCGCTGTACGTGAACGACTTCAACCGCTTCGGCCGCGTGTACCAGGTGCGCGTGCAGGCGGATGCGCCGTTCCGCCAGCGCGCGGACGACATCCTGCAGTTGAAGACGCGCAACGCGGCGGGCGAGATGGTGCCGTTGTCGTCGCTCGTCACGGTGTCGCCGACGTTCGGCCCCGAGATGGTCGTGCGCTACAACGCGTACACGGCGGCCGACGTGAACGGCGGGCCCGCGCCCGGCTACTCGTCGGGCCAGGCGCAGGCGGCCGTCGAGCGGATCGCGGCGCAGACGCTGCCGCGCGGCGTGAAGTTCGAGTGGACCGACCTCACGTACCAGCAGATCCTCGCGGGCGATTCGGCGTTCTGGGTGTTTCCGATCAGCGTGCTGCTCGTGTTCCTCGTGCTCGCCGCGCTATACGAAAGCCTGACGCTGCCGCTCGCGGTGATCCTGATCGTGCCGATGAGCATCCTGTCGGCGCTCACGGGCGTGTGGCTCACGCAGGGCGACAACAACATCTTCACGCAGATCGGCCTGATGGTGCTGGTGGGGCTGTCCGCGAAGAACGCGATCCTGATCGTCGAGTTCGCGCGCGAGCTCGAGCATGACGGCAAGACGCCGTTCGAGGCGGCCGTCGAGGCGAGCCGGCTGCGGCTGCGCCCGATCCTGATGACGTCGATCGCGTTCATCATGGGCGTCGTGCCGCTCGTGCTGTCGACCGGCGCGGGCGCGGAGATGCGGCATGCGATGGGCGTCGCGGTGTTCTTCGGGATGCTGGGCGTGACGCTGTTCGGCCTGATGCTGACGCCGGTGTTCTATGTGGTGCTGCGCACGCTCGCGGGCGGCAAGATTCACGTCGCGCAGAAGGATTCGGCGGGCTACGGCGTGCCGGCTCCGGACGCTTGAGGATAGAAAGATGAACGAGACCAACATCAACGAACGCATCGCGCGCGTCGCGAAGATCGCGGCGGCGAGCGGGCTGCTCGTCGCGCTGCTCGCCGCGTGCGCGGTCGGGCCCGACTACAAGCGGCCGGACGTCGCGACGCCCGCCGCGTTCAAGGAAGCGCCGGCGCTCTCGCCGGGCGAGCAGGCCGGCACCTGGAAGGCGGCCGAGCCCGCCGACGAAGCGCATCGCGGCGAATGGTGGCGGGTATTCGGCGACCCCGCGCTCGACGCGCTCGAGGAACAGGCGCTCGCCGCGAACCAGAACCTGAAGGCCGCGGCGGCGCGCGTCGAGCAGGCGCGCGCGGCGACCCGCGCCGCGCGCTCGCAGTGGTTCCCGCAAGTGGGCGCGGGCTTCGGGCCGACGCGCGAGGGCCTGTCGTCCGCGTCGCAGTTTCAGCCCCAGGGCAGCGGCCCGACCACGGCGACGCTCTGGCGCGCTCAGGGCACCGTGTCATACGAGGCGGACCTGTTCGGGCGCGTCGGCCGCAACGTCGAAGCGTCGCGCGCGGACGAAGCGCAGAGCCAGGCGCTGTTCCGCTCGGTGCAGCTCGCCTTGCAGGCGGACGTCGCGCAGAACTACTTCGAGCTGCGCCGGCTTGATTCGGACCAGGATCTGTACCGCCGCACCGTCGAGTTGCGCGGGGAAGCGCTGAAGCTCGTGCAGCGCCGCTTCAGCGAAGGCGACATCAGCGAGCTCGACGTGTCGCGCGCGAAGAACGAACTCGCGACCGCGCAGGCGGATGCGGTCGGCGTCGCGCGGCGGCGCGCCGCGTCCGAGCATGCGCTGGCGATCCTGCTTGGCAAGGCGCCCGCGGATTTCGCGTTCAAGGAGAGGCCGATCGTGCCGGTCGCGGTGCGCGTGCCGGCGGGGCTGCCGTCGGCATTGCTCGAACGGCGGCCGGACATCGCGGCGGCCGAGCGCGCGATGATGGCCGCGAACGCGCGCGTCGGCCTGGCGAAGTCCGCGTACTTCCCGAAGCTCGACATCACGGGTTCGTTTGGCTATGAAGCAGCGACGCTCGGCAATCTGTTCCTGTGGTCGAGCCGCACGTTCCTGCTCGGGCCGTTCGCGGGCACGGCGCTCACGCTGCCGATCTTCGACGGCGGGCGCCGCAGCGCGGGCGTCGCGCAGGCGCGCGCGAAGTATGACGAGGAAGTCGCGAACTATCGGCAGCAGGTGCTCGTCGCGTTCCGCGAAGTCGAGGACAACCTCGCCGATCTGCGTCTGCTCGACGATCAGATCCGTGCGCAGAGCGACGCGGTCAACGCGTCGCGGCGCGCGGCGACGCTGTCGCGCACGCAGTATCAGGAAGGCGCGGTCAGCTATCTCGACGTGATCGACAGCGAGCGCTCGGTGCTCGAATCGCAATTGCAATCGAACCAGTTGACGGGCACGCAGGCGGTGTCGACGGTCAACCTGATTCGGGCGCTCGGCGGCGGCTGGGGCAGCGATGTGGCGCTCGGCTCGCGCGATCCGCGCAAGCAGGACGTCGCGGCGCGTTGAGCATGCGGCGTGCCTTCGGGCATGCCGACGGCGTACGCGAGCGAGCCCCGAGTGTCGGCGGAATCGCGTGCGCTAGCGCGAGGACGTTCGAGAGCCGGGGAATGGGAGAATCGGAGCCTGAGAGCCTGAGAGCCGCGCGGACGCGACGGGCGCAAGCATGCAGCGCCCGTCGCGTGACGGGCGGCATTCGCGATGGATGCGCGGGGCACGCGGCCGCCGCTTCGCATCGGCGGCGCGCAGGCGGCATGCGTGCCGGAATCGGCCTGGAGTACATGCTATCGCGCGATTTTTGTTTCGCGCGCAGCGGCCTCGACTTACACTTGGCAGCGGCGCATGAGACGGGGCACCACCGTCTCGTTGCGCTGCTGGTCGACAATAAAAAGCGCAGTCCCAGCGTAGGGCGACAGGGACTGCGTAACCGCCTGCATCCGAGGGCCAGAAATACTCGCAGACGGAACTACAATCGCGCGAGCGGTGTCATGCGAGGCGGCACGCCGTGCGTGCTTCTGCACGCACGGCGTGCCGCACCTCCCGAACCGCCGAGCGTCACGCTCGCAAAAAAATCTTCCTGCAAAAAACTGTTGTCAAACGCACGTCAAACGCGCGACGCGTGCGCCGTCACGGCATCCGCGACTTCGGGCGCGACGCCGGACACGCGGCTTGCGAGCGTCGTCGCGACAGTGCTCGCGTAGACGTTCAGCGCGGTGCGGCCCATGTCGAAGAACGCGTCGACGCCGAGAATCAGCAGCACCGCATCGGCAGGCAGCCCGATCGCGGCGAGGATCACCGTGATCGCGACGACCGCGCCCGACGGCACGTTCGCGGCGCCGTCGATCGTGATGATCGTCAGGACTGCGATCGTGATCATCAGCGGCCAGCTCCACGCGAGCTGATAGGCGTCGGCGAGATAGCAGACCGCGAGCACCGTATAGAGCACCGCGCCTTCGCGATTGAAGATGTACGACAGCGGCAGCACGGTCGACGCAACCGACGACGGCACGCCCATCTCCGTGAGCTTCTTCAGATGCACGGGGAACGTGATTTCGGACGAGCGCGTCGTGAAGCCGAGGATCAGCGGCTCGCTCACCTTGCGCACGACCGCGCGCGGCGATTGGCCGGCGAGCTTGACGATCAGCGTGAGCCACGCGGCGAGGACCGCCATGCCGAGATACGCAATGCCGAGCAGCTTCGCGAGCGGCGTCATTGCGGCAAGCCCCTTCGACGACAGCAATACTGCAATCGCAGCAAAGATCGCAATGGGAGACAGCGACACGACCCACTCGGTCATCTTGAAGAACGCGGCGAGCATCGATTCGCAGACGGCGACGAACGGCGCCGCGCGGTCCTCGACCGCAGCGAGCGCGCAGCCGAGCAGCACGCCAAACACGAGCACCGGCAGCGAATTGCCGGCCGCGAGCGCGCCGACGATGTTCGACGGGATCATGTCGGTCAGGAACTTCATCCAGTCGATGCCGCTTGCGAGATTCGCCGGCATCGCGGCCGTTTGCGCGTGGCTCGCGCCGATGCCGGGCCTGAACAGCCAGTTGAGCGCGAGGCCGAGCGACGCGGCGATCACCGTCATCAGCACGAAGAACACGAGGCTGAACGCGGCCGTCTTGCCGAGCCGGCCGCGCTGCGTGCCCGCGCGGAATGCACCGAGCGTAACCGACAGCAGGATCAGCGGCAGCACGACCATCTTGATCGCGTGGCCGAACAGCGTCGAAATGAAGGCCAGGTCGCGGCTCGCGGCGGGCGCGAGCAGGCCGAAAACCACGCCGAGCGCGAGGCCGAGGATCATCTGTAGCGGCAACGGGATTTTTTTATTGGCCAGTGTCATATTGAGCTCGAATTAACCGGATTCTGTCCGGAGTACCGTCGATCACGTGATTCCACATCCGGCGTCGCGCCGTTTCCGCGTCCCGTGCGTCGATGGCCGCGTAAATCTCCAAATGTTCGAGCGTGCCGCGCCTGACCGTCGCGAAATCGCTGCGCGGCAGTTCATTCAGCGCGTGCGTTTGCGCGCGCAGCAGCTTGTATGTCGTAAATAGCCGGTCGTTGCGCGCCGCCTTGAATATTTCGTCATGAAAGACCCAGCCGATTTTCTGCTCGGTCATGATGTCGGCGATGTTTTCGTCGACGAGCCTGCGCATCTGCGTGTGCGAGCGCGACAGGCGGTCCGTTGCGCCGCCGCGCGCCGCGAGATACGCGGCGGTGCTTTCGAGCGCGAGCCGCAACTCGTAGATTTCGCGCAGATCGTCGCGCGTCGGCTCGTTGACGAAGGTGCCGCTCTTGTCGACGATGTTGACGAGCCCTTCCGACGCGAGCAATTGCAGCGCGCTGCGCACCGGCATCTGCCCGACGCCCAGTTCGTGCGCGAGGCCCCGGTGAGAGATTTTCTGCCCGGGCGACAACCGGCCGTCGAAGATCCGCGAGCGGATCTCGTCATAGGCGCTTCCCGTATCGGACGAGATTTTCTCCATTATCTGTGATCGCAGATTGCTTGCTTGAATTTAATGACGCGAGCAGCATTTATTTAGATTAACCGTATTGGCGGGGGCGAACAACAAATATTTTTTCGCGATCGAAATCTTTCACGGATTTAGAATGAGTCAATCAATTTTTTCGTAAACAGCCGATGTGCGTCGATCAACAGTCGTATTCCATCGTGACCGTCCCGGTTGCGTCCGTGTTGCCGCTCCGGGCCCGAATCCTGCTGGATGGGGACGAGAATGCAAGCCGCTTTCCGTGCGACGACCACGACGCGACGCTTCATCTCGCGGCCCGGACGTCGGACGGGATTGTCGCCGTCGCGACGATCTGCCGGCAGCCGTTCCGCGATTTCCCGGCGGACGGCGCATGGCGGCTGCGCGGCGTGGCCGTCGAGCCGTTCATGCAGGGGCAGGGCGTCGGCACGCGGCTGATGCATGCGTGCATCGAGCACGCGCAGCGGCAGAACGGAAAGGTCGTCTGGTGCACCGCGCGCGATTCGGCGCGCGGCTTCTACGAATCGCTTGGCTTCGCCACGTTCGGCGTGCCGCTGACGATCGCAGCGCGCGCCGACATGGTGTTCCATGAAATGCATCGCCTGTTGCCCGACAACGCATGACGGTTGCGCGAGCGCCGGCGCGCCGCGCATTTGGGCGTTCGTGTTTGGGCGTTCGATCGACGAGGCGATGCATCCTTCGCTCCGGTTGCGGCGCGTAGAAATAGTTCGTGTTGCGAAACAAATAAAACGGCCGTTTCGTGCCGTTCTTCAATAAGGCAGCACGCCGCGCCATAGCCACGCGGCGGCGATCGACGCCGGCACGCCCAGCGTCATCAGCGCGCCCGCGAGCGGCGGATCGAGTTTCTTGTCGATCGCGATGAGCCCCGCGATGATCATCGGCGGCATCGTCGCCTGCACGAGCGCGACGGTGAGCGGCACGCCCCGCTGCGAGAACACGTAGAGCCCGCACGCGAGCACGATCGCCGGCACGACGAGCAGCTTGAAGCCGATTCCGACCAGAAAATTGCGCGCGGCGTCGCGCGCGTGGCGCACGCTGAAGCTCGCGCCCACCGAGATCATCGCGATCGGCGTGAGGGTTGCGCCGAGCGCGGCCAGCACGTCCTCGACGACGGTCGGAAATGGCACCGGCCGCAGCAGCAGCGCAAGCGCCATCGCCTGAATCGGCCGGTAGCCGGCAAGCTGCCGCGCGACGCCGCGCCAGCTCGTCGCGCTGCCCGCGTACACGTCGGCGGCGACGAGGCCCACCGTGCACATCACGATGAAGTTCGCCTGGTCGACGACGAGCGCGTGGCCGACCGCGGCGCTCCCGATCAGCGCCTGCACGACCGGCACGCCGACGATCGACGTGTTGCTCGTGCCGCAGACGAGCATGAGGCAGCCGACCGTCGCCTTGTCGAGACGCAGCAGCGCGCCGGCGGCGAGCGCGAGCGCGGCCGTCGCCGCGAACACGATCGCGGGCGTCGCGAACAGCCACAGCACGTCCGCGGCGAACGCAATCTTGTGCAGGTGCTGCAGCACGAGCGCGGGCAATGAAATCTGGATCACGAAGTAATTGAGGCTGGCCGGGAAGTTGTCCGGCAGGCGCTTGCTCCGCGCGAGCGCGGCGCCCGCGAGGAGGCAGGCGAGAACGAGAATCAACGAAGCCATCGATCGGTGTTTGAGCGCATCGGATGCAAAGCGGCCCGGCGGGCCGCCCGTGCGGATTGATGTCGAAAATCGGCGCGGGACCGGGATGGATGCGACGCACCGTGCGCGCGCAGCGTGCGTTCGCGTGGCGTGCGCCCCGCCAGACTATAACCCGGCAGGGCGCGCGATGCGAGGAGGCGGGTGAGGCTCGGCTGCGATTGGCGGTGCGGTGTGCGGCATAAAGTGCGGCATGATTTGCCGTGCCGACGTCCGTGCGTCGTTCGCCCGACGGCGCGTCGCACCAAGCCACCCCGCACGCTCAGGCAACCGCCCGAGCGTCCCCCGACGGCTCGCGGCAGGCTCTCTCGCACCGTTCGACCACCGGCGCGAGCCACGCTTGCGCGGCGTCGTGCAGATACGCGTCCTCGATCGTGAACGCGCCGTCCGCGAGCATCTTCGCGCAGGTCGCGCGCTGGATCTTGCCGCTCGATGTCGTATGAATCTCGCCTTTCTTCACGCGGATCACGCCGCTCAGCGTCAACTGGCACGTGTCCCACGCTTCGCGGCCGATTTCCGGCGCGAGCGCCGCGAGATCGAACCGGCCGATCGCCTCGAGCACGACGACGACGCCCGCCTGCTCGCCGCGCTCGACGTTGCGGATGCGGCCGGCGCGCCGCCGCCCGGCCAGCGCTGGCGCTCGATGTACTGCAGCAGCCGCTCGAAGCTGTCGAGCCGATAGGCTTCTTCGATGTCGATGTCGACGCCGAGTTCGGCGGCGACCCTGCCGAGCAACTGGACATGCGCGAGCGACGACCATTCGGCGAGATTCTGCATCGACACGCCGGGGCCGAACGGCGCGCCCGTGAAGATCCGGCTGCCGAGAGCGCTCAATTGTCGTGAAAGCGAGGACACGCTGGGGGCTCCTTGTCGTTGATGTTGGGATCAGTGCGGCGCGGCGCCGAACAGCGCGAGCTCGCGGAACTGCCCACGCAGGCAGTGGTTCGAGCTCATCGACGACGCATAGCCGCCCGCGTTCAGCAGCGCGACGAAGTCGCCGGGCTCGACGGGCGGCAGGCTCACGTCCTTGCTCCACAGATCGAGCGCCTGTGCGGCCGCCGCGAGCGCTTGCGGCGCTTTCGCACACGCGAGCACGGCCTCGGCGAGCGCGGACGGCGCGATGCGCAGCCGCGCGCGCGGGCCGCTTCGGTCGATGGCGACGCCCGCCTGCGCGGCGATCGCGTCGACGAAGTCGACGGCCGGCTGGTTGGCGTCGTTGCGTGCGTAGTCGAGCGCGACGGCCGGCAACGCGGCGCGTTGTGCCGCCTGAGCGAGCGCGAGCAGCACGCCGTGCTCGACCTGCTTGCCGAGCACCGTGCAGCTCAGCACGAAATCGGCGAGGACGGGCAGCCCGGCATCGACGCGCACGAGCGCGAAGCCGCTGCAGCCGTATTGGCCGAAGCGGTCGGCGACGGTCAGCGCGAGCCCCGCCGCGTCGCGCGAAGTCGTGTCGAGCAGATCGGCTTCGAGAAGCGGGCGACCGCTCAGATGGAACGTCGCGGCCGTGTGGCTCAGGCGTGCGCTTTTCGCGAGCGCGATTTTGTCGTCGAACGGGATGCTTGCGATGCGCAGTTGCAGGCGCTCGAAGAAGCGGGCGAGCGCCGCGCCGCGCGCGTCGAGCGCGGGCGACGGCAGCACGACGACGCGCGGCGGCGTCGCGCGGCCGGCGGCGAACGACGCGAGCGCGTCGAGCCACGCCTGCGCGCGTTGCGCGAGCAGCGCGGCGAGCGCGTCTGGCGATTGCGTGCGGTCGCTTGCTTCGTGCCGCACGAAATCGGCGAGCCGCACGAGCAGCAGCGTTGCATCGTCCACGTGCTGCGGATCGGGCGCGAGCAGCGCTTGCAGCAACTGGTTGTAGCGCGTGAACGCGACGTCGCCGAAGCCCCGCGCGCGCAGCAGCGGGTCGAGCGGCGATGCGTTGAACGTCGCGCCGACGTAGAGACGCCCGGCGCTCATCGCGAGGCCTCCGGCTCGGCGTCGGCGGCTGCGGGCGGCGCCTCGTAGAGCCCGCCCGCGGCCTCGGTCGGGAACCGGAACGCCGCGCGTACGTGCGCATGCGCGACGTTGTGCGGGCGCTTCAGCGCCGCGCGGCGCGCTTCGTCGAGCGATGCGTAGCGTTCGCCGCATGCGCCTTCAGATACGCGGAGAAGTCGCCGCTGTCGATCTGGTCGAGCACGCGCGCGGCGAGCTCGCGACTGGCCGCGCGAAGCTCATGCGCGACGAAGCGAAGTCGTACGGCCTCGTCTACGGGCTCAGTTGCCCCGTTCATGATCGCAGCGGCGCGATCAGCATGCTCAGCATGGCAACCGACGATCCCTTCGAGCACGACGCGAGCGACATACTGCGGCTGCTGAGCCTGTCGCAACTGCTTGCGGGCTTCGTGCACGCGGCGATGCAGGAACTGCTCGACTGCCGGCTGAGACGGCAGGGCTCGTGCGACCTGACCGCGCGCGAGCGCGAATCGCTGCAATGGGCGGGGCGCGGCAAGACGGCCTGGGAAATCTCGAAGATTCTCGGCATTTCGGAGCGCACGGTCGTGTTCCATCTGTCGAACGCCGCGCGCAAGATCGGCGCGAACAACCGGGCGCAGGCGGTCGTCATGGCATCGGCGCGCGGCTTGATCTGAGCGCGCGCCCGCTGAGCGCATGCGCGCGGCATCGCGCAGTTGCGCCATCCAGTCGCTGCGCAGCGCGCTCCGCGCTATATCGCCCCGCGCGATTTACTTTGCGAAATCGCTTCGTAGACCACCCCTGCCGGCCAGCCCTATCATCGATCGCAGTTCATTTCGAAACGAAGCAGCCGCGCCGTCGCGCAAGCGCAGGCGGCTTCGCCCGCCCGCCGGCCGTGTTCGTTCCGGCATCCTGAAGAGAGTCCCTCCTATGTCGTCTCGCCTTTTTCTCGCGCGCGTCGTCAGGCGCGCTTCGCGCGTTGCGGCCGCCGCACTCGCGAGCGCCGCGCTCGCCGCGCCGCTCGCGCATGCCGATTCCGGGCCGCTGAAGGTCGGCATCGCGACGAGCCCGCAGATCGACGCGCTGAAGGTGGCCGCGAAGGAGGCGAAGGCGCAGGGCCTCGACGTGAAGATCATCGAGTTCACCGACTGGAACACGCCGAACGCGGCCCTCGCGAACAAGGACATCGACGTCAATTATTTTCAGCACATCCCGTTCCTCGAGAACGCGAAGAAGCAGGGACACTATGATTTCGTCGCGATCGCGCCGGGCACGATCATGAAGATCGGCCTCTATTCGAAGAAGGTCAAAAGCTTCGATCAACTGAAGGACGGCGCGACGGTCGCGATCGCGAACGATCCCGTCAACGGCGGGCGCGGTCTGTTGCTGCTGCAGCGCGCGGGCTTGATCAAGCTGAAGCCGGGCGCCGATTACCGCGCGACGACGCGCGACATCGTGTCGAATCCGAAGCATCTGAAGATCCTGCCGCTCGAGGCGTCGCAACTCGCGCGCTCGCTCGACGACGTCGATCTCGCGCAAGGCTATCCGAGCTTCATCAAGCTCGCCGGCACGGCCGACCCGAACGGCGCGCTGCTGTTCGACGGGCTCGAGAACAAGCTGTTCGCGCTGCAATGGGTCGTGCGGCCGGAGCGGGTGAACGATCCGCGCATCCGCCGGTTCATTGCGATCTATCAGCATTCGCCGGCGGTCAGGAAGGCGCTCGACAACGCGTTCGGCTCGCTGTACGCGGTCGCCTGGTGAGGCAGGAGGCGCGCGCGATGGCGAAGAAAAAGATCCTGCTGAACGCGTTCAACATGAATTGCGTCGGCCATATCAATCATGGCTTGTGGACGCATCCGCGCGACCGCTCCGCGCAGTACACCGATCTCGACTACTGGGCCGATCTCGCGCGCACGCTCGAGCGCGGCAAGTTCGACGGGATCTTTCTCGCCGACATCGTCGGCGTCTACGACGTGTACGGCGGCGGCCCCGATGTCGCGCTGCGCGAATCGGTGCAGGTGCCCGTCAACGATCCGCTGCTGCTTGTGCCGGCGATGGCGCAGGTGACGCGGCATCTCGGCTTCGGCGTGACCGCGAACCTCACGTACGAGCCGCCGTATCTGTTCGCGCGACGGATGTCGACGCTCGATCACCTGACGAAAGGCCGCGTCGGCTGGAACATCGTGACCGGCTACCTCGACAGCGCCGCGCGCGGCATGGGCCTCGCGAAGCAGATCGAGCACGACGACCGCTACGCGCGCGCGGACGACTACATGGACGTCGTCTACAAGCTGTGGGAACGGAGCTGGGACGACGACGCGGTGATCCGCGACCGCGATGCGCGCGTGTTCGCGCGGCCCGACAAGGTGCGCCGCGTGCGCCACGACGGCCCGTATTACTCGATCGACGCGATTCATCTGAGCGAGCCTTCGCCGCAGCGCACGCCGGTGCTGTATCAGGCCGGATCGTCGGCGCGCGGCGTCGAGTTCGCCGCGAAGCACGCCGAATGCGTGTTCGTGAACGGCCAGAGCAAGGCCGCCGCGCGCCTGGCGGTGGCCGACATTCGCGCGGCCGCCGCGCGGATCGGCCGCGATCCGGCGTCGATCAGGATCTTCGCGGGCATCACGGTCGTCACGGACGAGAACGAGCGGGCGGCGCGCGAGAAGTTCGACGAATACCGGCGCCATGCGAACCCGGAAGCGGGGCTCGCGCACTTCGCGAGCTCGACCGGCATCGATTTCTCGCGCTTCGGCCTCGACGAGCCGATCGCGCACGTGAAGACCGATTCGATCCAGTCGGCCGTCGACGCGATCTCGAAGAAGAGCACGTCGGGCGCGTGGACCGTGCGGCGCGTTCTCGACCAGATGTCGATCGGCGGCCGCTATCACCCGGTCGTCGGCTCGCCGTCGCAAGTCGCGGACGAGCTCGCCGCGTGGGTCGACGAAACGGGCGTCGACGGCTTCAACGTGACGCGCACGGTGATGCCCGAATCGTTCGTCGATTTCGTCGACCGGATCGTGCCGGAGTTGCAGAACCGCGGCCTCTACAAGGAGGACTACGATTGCGCGCCGACGCTGCGCGCGAAGCTGTTCGGCGCAGACGGGCGGCTGCCCGGCTGGCATGCGGGCGCTCGGCACCGGTTCGACCGTGCGAGCGAAACCGGGAAAGTGTGACGAAGCGACGAGGCGACGCGATGGTGCAGCTACTCGATTCCCCCAGTTTCATCGAACGCTCGGCCACCGCGCCGCGCGAGAC
This sequence comes from Burkholderia sp. MSMB1588, assembly GCF_001546925.1. Classification (NCBI taxonomy): domain Bacteria; kingdom Pseudomonadati; phylum Pseudomonadota; class Betaproteobacteria; order Burkholderiales; family Burkholderiaceae; genus Burkholderia; species Burkholderia sp. MSMB1588. The sequence continues at coordinate 1,174,264 of NZ_CM003770.1, forward strand.
CGCGCCCGCTGCGCGCGACGCGGCGGCCGCCGCTTCGGCGATGGGCGCGGCGGTGTCGTTCGAGCTGGCGAGCAAGGTGTTCGACGGTCCGCGCGGCCCGTCGGCCGCGCTGCGCGAAGTGTCGCTCGACATCGCGCGCGGCGGCGTGTTCGGCGTGATCGGTCGCAGCGGCGCGGGCAAGTCGACGCTGTTGCGGCTCGTCAACGGGCTCGAGCGGCCGACGTCGGGCGCGGTGCGCGTGAACGGCGTCGACGTCGGCGCGCTCGACGAGCGCGGGCTCGTCGCGCTGCGGCGCCGGATCGGCATGGTGTTCCAGCATTTCAACCTGCTGTCCGCGAAGACCGTCGCCGACAACATCGGGCTGCCGCTGAAGATCGCCGGCGTGCCGAAGGCCGAGCGTGCGCGCAAGGTCGACGCGCTGCTCGATCTCGTCGGCCTGGCCGCGAAACGCGACGCGTATCCGGCGAGCCTGTCGGGCGGGCAGAAGCAGCGCGTCGGCATCGCGCGCGCGCTCGTCCACGATCCGGATCTGCTGTTGTGCGACGAAGCGACATCCGCGCTCGATCCGCAGACGTCGCAGTCGATCCTCGCGTTGCTCGCCGACATCAATCGGCGGCTCGGGCTCACGATCGTGCTGATCACGCACGAGATGGAAGTGATCCGCGCGGTGTGCGATACGGTGGCCGTCGTCGAGCATGGCGAGGTGGTCGAGACGGGGCCGGTATGGCGCGTGTTCGGCGATCCGAGGCATGGCGCGACGCGCGCGCTGTTGCGCACGCTCGTCCATGATCTGCCGGCCGATCTCGCGACGCGCGTGCGGCCGCTCGACGGCGCCGTCCCGCTGCCGTGCGGCGCGCGACTGCTGCTCGCCGTCCGCTACACGGGCGCGGACGGCGGCGAGCCGGATCTCGGCGCACTGACGAGCGCGCTCGCGCGCAACGTCGGCGACGCGGTGCATTTCGTGCACGGCGGGCTCGACAGGATCCAGGGGCGCGTGCAGGGGCGGCTCGTGATCGCCGCGTCGCTCGCCGCGCGCGGCGCGGCCGGCCCGGACAGGATCGCGGCTGCGCTCGCCGCCGCGCGCCGGCATGCGAATCATGTGGAGGTGCTCGGCTATGTCTGAACTGTGGTTTCCCGAACTCGCGGACGCGATCCGCGACACGCTGTGGATGGTCGGCGCGTCGGCGCTCGTTGCCGCGCTCGTCGGCGTGCCGCTCGCGCTCGTGCTCGTCACGACCGCGCCGGGCGGCATCTACGAGCGGCGCGGCGTGAACGCGGCGCTCGGCGCGATCGTCAATGCGTTCCGCTCGACGCCGTTCATCATCCTGCTCGTTGCGCTGCTGCCGTTCACGCGCTTCGTGATCGGCACGACGATCGGCGTGTGGGCCGCGATCGTGCCGCTGTCGATCGCGGCGATTCCGTTCTTCGCGCGCATTGCCGAGGTGAGCCTGCGCGAGGTCGACAAGGGGCTCGTCGAGGCCGCGCAGGCGATGGGCGCCAAGCGGCGTCACATCGTCTGGCACGTGCTGTTGCCGGAGGCGCTGCCGGGGATCGTCGGCGGCTTCACGATCACGGTCGTCGCGCTGATCGGCTCGACAGCGATGGCGGGCGCGGTCGGCGCGGGCGGGCTCGGCGATCTCGCGATACGCTACGGCTACCAGCGTTTCGATTCGACGGTGATGGCGACGGTGATCGTGATCCTGATCGCGCTCGTCACCGTCGTGCAGTTCACCGGCGACCGCGTCGTGCGGCGGCTCGCGAAGCGCGCGTGAGCGCGGCCTGCGCATGCGCCGAGACGCCGCCACCGCGTCGACAGGCAGGTATCCGAACGAACCGCCTTTCGTAAGAAATGCAGGAAATCCTTGCCGACGGCCGCCGCGACACTGCCCGGACACATATCTGTACATTGATTACAGGTGCCCGGCGCTAGTATTCGACGCACACCACACCGCTAATCGGGCGATCGACCACAAACGGCGGTGCGGCGCGTGCGCACGCGTGACATCGCGGGCCGCCGCCGCATCGACCGACATGCCCGCCACCTGGGAAGCTTCCGTATGAACGATCCACGAGTCCTGGTTGAAATGACGGTCGAAGCCGACCGGACGCCGCCGCGCACGCTCGCCGAGCTGATCGCGGCGCTGCGCGCGAGCGCGGCGGAACGCGATCGCGCGGGCGGCCATGCGTCGCGCGAGAAGCGGTGGATCGCCGATGCCGGCTTGCTGACGCTCGCGGTGCCGCGCGAATTCGGCGGCCAGGAAGCGGGCTGGCCCGTGATCTACCACACGATCCGCGCGCTCGCGCGCGTCGACAGCGCGCTCGCGCATCTGCTCGGCTTTCAGTGCCTGCAGATCGTCAGCGTCGACGTGTGGGGCAGCGCCGCGCAGCGCGAGCGCTATCTGCGCGGCACGGTCGAGCATGACTGGTGGTGGGGCAACGCGGTGAATCCGCTCGACGCGCGGCTCGTCGCGCGCGCGACGGGCGACGGCGGCTACCGGCTCGACGGCGTCAAGGGTTTCTGCTCGGGCACGCGCGGCTCGCAGCGGATGACGGTGTCCGCGCACGATCCGGACACGGGCAAGCCGGTGTTCGCCGTCGTGCCGACGCAGCGCGAAGGGATCACGGTGCGCGACGACTGGGACCCGATCGGCCAGCGGCAGACCGACAGCGGCAGCGTGGCGTTCGACGGCGTGCGCGTCGAGCCCGACGAGGTGCTGCATCGGTCGGAAGCGCCGCCGACGCCGCGCGCGACGCTGCGCACGCTCGTGTCGCAGCTCGTGTTGACGAATCTGTTCGTCGGCATCGCGGAGGGCGCGCTCGCCGAGGCGCGCGACTACGTGCAGCGCGCGGGGCGGCCGTGGGTGCACTCGGGCGTGGAGCGCGCGGCGGACGATCCGTACACGCTGCAGCGCTTCGGCGACATGCGCGTGCAGACGGTGAGCGCCGAGGCGCTCGCGGATCGCGCGGCGCGGGCGTTGCAGCGCGCATGGACGGAGCAGGACGCGTTGACGGCCGATGCGCGCGCGGAAGTCGCGCTCGCGATTTCGGAGGCGAAGATCGTCGCGCAGCGCGCGGCGCTCGACGTCAGCGAGGCGCTGTTCGACGCGTGCGGCGCGCGCGCGACGGCCGCGCCGCTCGCGCTCGACCGCTTCTGGCGCAACGCGCGCACGCACACGCTGCACGATCCGCTCGACTACCGGCTGCGCGACGTCGGCCGCTATGCGCTGACGGGCACGCTGCCCGACGCGTCGCTCTATACGTGACGCGGCCGCGCGCGTCGCCGGTTCGCGGCGCGCGCGGCCGTCCGCTTCGTTTTCGTTTTCGATGCCGTCTTTCGCGCCGTCATTCGATCGGCCGCCGCGCGAAGCGCGCGGCGAACGCCTCGAACGCGGCGATGTCGGCGCGCGGCGTGCCGATCGCCGCATCGCTCGGGCCGATGTCGTCCATCAGCACCGGCTGGCAGTCGATCAGGTGCCGCGCGTTCGGAAACTTGGACATCCTCGGCAGCCGGTAGCGCAGCCGGAACAGGCGCGGCAGCACGCCGCGCGGCTTGCGCAGATCGTCGACCTGCTGCACCGACGCGTCGAACCAGAAGCGCGACCACGCGGCCTGCTTGCGCTCGCCGCGCGGCGCGGCGATGAATTCCGTCAGCACGAGCAGGATGTACGGGATGTCGCGTTGCGCGAGCGTCGGCCACGCCCACAGCTTCAGCACGTCCGCGAGCTCGATCGCGCGCATGAAGCGCGCGATCCCGAACGCGGCCGCCGTCTGCCGGATCGTGTGCAGGTGCCGCTGCCAGTGCTGGAAGAAGGTTGCGCGGGCTCGCCGGCCGTGCTCGTCGAGCGGCGGGCCGAGGTGCACGGCGAGCGGGTTCGGCAGCGCGTCGTTGACGAGCGGGCAGCGCGCGAACTCGCCCGCGAGATGGACGAAGCGGCGCGCGTGCGAGCGGTCGCGCAACTGCACGACGTACAGCGCTTCCAGACAGAGCGGACAGCGCGCCCACCCGCGCGGGACGGGGTCCGCGCGACAGAGTTCGTCGACGTGGACCAGTCGATCCTCGACCGGGTGCAGCGCATATTCGAGCATCGGCCGTGCTTTCATGTCGGTGCCGGTCCGGCCCGGACGGCGCGGCGCTCGCGCGCCGGCGCCGCATGCGGGCCGTGAGATCAACGAAGAACGAAGTCAACCAGAAATCAGTATCCCGAATCAGACACGCGATATGTGACACGCCGATGTGCGGTTCGTGGCGATTGGCGGTTTTCGTGCCGACGGGCGGTGCGGCGGCGCGACCGGATGCCGGCGCGAACGGCCGGCGGCCGGCCGAGCGACTAACGCACGACTAATGCATGCCTAATGCGCGACGCCCAGCGATAGGCGCAGCCCGTCCATGATCCGTTGATAGCGCGCCCTCACTTCGTCGCGCGACGCGACGTTCGCGTTCGTGAAGCGCCCGGACCACGCGGGATTCCATCGATACGTGCCGTGGCCGATGCGGTCGCCGTCGGGGCCCGCGATCGTCGACTTGATCCGCGCGTCCCGGCCCGCGCCGGAATGCGTGTCGAACAGCGCGTCGAGATACGACTGGTATGCGCGGTACACGTCGTCGTCGAACAGGTGGCGGTAGACGTGGATCGTCTGGTCGAGCTCGCGCTTCGCGCGGATCACGTCGTCGGGCGAGATGTCCTTCCACGGGCCGACCCACGTGTAGAAGCACAGCAGGCGGTTGAGGAGCGGCGCGATCGTGTCGTAGAGCGCGAGCCGCTTTTCGATCAGCTTCTGGTTCGTCCACTGGACGAGCTCGAGCTGCTTGAGCCGATGGCTGACGAGCCAGCCGAACGCGGCGACGGAAACCGGCGTGAGCACTTCGGCGGCGAGCTTGACGATCTCCAGCGAATTCCAGGGATGCTCCGGCGTCGGCATGCGGGCTCCTCGTCGAAAAGCCCCAATTTAGCATCGCCCGCGGCCGCCGCGGCGCGCCCGCGTGTCATGCCGCCTGCTCGTACAGCGCGCGCACGTAGCGCAGGTGCCGCTCCGCCGCCGCGCGCGCGCGCTCGGGGTCCTTCGCGGCGATCGCCTCGTAGATCTCGGTGTGCTGCTCGAGGAGCGCGCGCTCCATCGCGTCCGCGTGGTTCACGAGCCGGTGCGACTTGTGCATCGATTCCTGCAGCAGCCCGTGGATGCCGTGCATCACGTGGATTAGCGCGACGTTGTGCGTCGCATCGGCGATCGCGAGGTGGAAGTTCGCGTCGACTTCGGCGAGCCGGCCCGGCTCGTGCTTCAGCGAATGGCCCGCGAGCGTGTCGAACGCGTCCTTGATCTTCGCGAGATCGCCGGGCGTCGCGCGCTCGGCCGCATACGCGGTCGAGATCGTTTCGAGGCCGTGGCGCAGCTCGAGCACGTCGTGGCTCGCCGCGGGGTCCTGCAACAGCAGATCGGCGAGCGGATTGGACACGACGGGCGCCGTGATGTCCGCGACGACGAAGCCGCCCCGCCCGACCGAGCCGATGAAGCCGTCCGCCTCGAGCCGCACGAGCGCCTCGCGCAGCGACGGGCGCGACACGCTCAGTTGCGCGGCGAGCTCGCGCTCGGTCGGCAGCTTCTGGCCGGGCAGCAGCTTGCCCGCCGAGATGAGCGACTTGATCTGGTCGGACACCACGTCGGACAGGCGCACGCGGGTATAGGACTCGACTGGCTGAAACGTCATGCACGGGCCTTCTGGACGGTTGGGTGGCGCGGCGCCGGCTTGCGCGGCCGGCCGTTCGTGCGCGTCGGCCGACCCGCGCCGGGGCGTGCCGGGCGTGTGACAGGCCGCGCGGAATTATACCCGGCGGGGCGCCGGCGACCTTCCGGGCCCATGCCGGCGCGGGTTTCGGCGCAATCGGCGGGTTGCTGATCGGCGTTTTCCCTGATCGCGCCGGCATTGACAGCCGGCCGCCATCTCACTATCTTGGCCAGCGTGGTCAGACCAACTTGACCAAAGTATAGGGCATCGAAAGCGGTTCCGCGCGTTTGCGCGCGGGTTCTCTTCGACGCCCGTTCGTCGATGTCATCCGTTCAAGCCAAGCAGCGGCCGCGGCGAGCGGCCGGATCAAACACATGGACTCATCCCCGCAGACCGCCGGCGCTTCCGTCGGCACCCGCGAGACGCCGCGCGTCGGCCTGTTCGTCACGTGCCTCGCGAATCTCTTCCGGCCGAGCGCCGCGCTCGCGGCCGTGCAATTGCTCGAATCAGCCGGCTGCACGGTCGACGCGCCGCGCGCGCAGACCTGCTGCGGCCAGCCGGCGCTGAACAGCGGCGATTTCGACGACGCGCGCGGCATCGCGCGCCGCACGATCGAAGTATTCGAGCGCTACGACTACGTCGTCGCGCCGTCCGGCTCGTGCATCCGCACGCTGCGCCACGACTATCCGGACCTGCTCGCGAACGATCCCGGATGGAAGCCGCGCGCCGAGCGGCTCGCCGCGCGCGCGCACGAGCTGACGAGCTTTCTCGTCGACGTGCTCGGCTGGGCGGGCCCCGAGCGCGCCGCGGTGCCGGATTGCACGCTCGCCTATCACGACACCTGCTCGGGCCTGCGCGGCCTCGGCATCCAGGCGCAGCCGCGCGCGCTGCTCGCGCGCGTCGAGGGCGTCGCGCTGAAGGAAATGAAGGACGCCGAAGTCTGCTGCGGCTTCGGCGGTACGTTCTGCGTGAAGTATCCGGAGATCTCGACGAAGATCGTGTCCGACAAGACCGCGAACGTCGCCGCGAGCGGCGCGACCGTGCTCGCGGGCGGCGATCTCGGCTGCCTGATGAACATCGGCGGGCGGCTCAAGCGCGAGGGGAGCCCGGTGCGCGTCTATCACGTCGCCGAAGTGCTGACCGGCATGAACGTCGAGCCGATCTGCGGGGAGGGCGAATGAGCGCGCAACCCTTGGCCGCGACGGCGACGTTCAAGGCGCGCGCGAGCGCCGCGCTGCACGACGCGCAGCTTCAGGAGGCGCTCGGCATGCTCGGCGAGGGCTGGATCGAGAAGCGGCGGCGCGTCGTGTCGCTTTTGCCCGAATTCGAGATGCTGCGCGAGCGCGCGAAGGCCGTGAAGGACCACGTGCTCGCGAATCTCGATACGTATCTCGAACGCTACGAGGCGGCCGTCACGCGCGCGGGCGGCGTCGTCCACTGGGCGGGCGACGCGGCGCAGGCGCGCGAGATCGTGCTGAAGATCTGCCGCGACGCGAACGCGAAGACGATCACGCGCGGCAAGTCGATGGTCGGCGAGGAGATCGGCCTGCCCGCCGCGCTCGAGGGCGCGGGGATGGAAGTCGTCGAGACCGATCTCGGCGAATACATCGTGCAGCTCGCGCACGAAGGGCCGAGTCACATCGTGTTCCCGGCGCTGCACAAGACGATCGGTCAGGTTACCGAACTGTTCGCCGGGCACCATTCGCCCGCGCAGTACGACGGGCCGCGCGAGAGCGTCGCGGACGTTGTCGGCGAGGCGCGCCAGGTGTTGCGCGAGAAGTTCTTCGTCGCGGACGTCGGCATCACCGGCGCGAACTTTCTCGTCGCCGAGACGGGCTCGAACGTGATCTGCACGAACGAGGGCAACGGCGATCTGACGTCGACGCTCGCGCGCGTGCACATCGTGACGGCGGGCATCGAGCGCGTCGTGCCGACGCTCGACGACGTCGCGCTGTTTGTGCGCCTGCTCGGCCGCAGCGCGACGGGGCAGGAGATCACGTCGTACACGACGTTCAGCACGGGCCCGAAGCGCGGCGACGATCTCGACGGGCCGCAGGAATACCACGTCGTGCTCGTCGACAACGGCCGCACGCGGATGCTCGCGGGCGAATTTCGCGACATGCTGCGCTGCATCCGCTGCGGCGCGTGCATGAACCATTGCCCGGTGTACGGCGCGGTCGGCGGGCATGCGTATGGCTGGGTCTATCCGGGGCCGATGGGCGCCGTCCTCACACCGCTCTTGCAAGGCATCGAGCACGACACCGATCTGCCGAACGCGTGCACGCTGAACGGGCGTTGCGCAGAGGTCTGCCCGGTGAAGATTCCGCTGCCGACGCTGCTGAAGAAACTGCGCGGGATGCAGTTCGACGCGCGGCTCACCGCGCCCGGCACGCGTTTTCTGCTGCGCGCGTTCGGCGCGGTCGCGCGGCGGCCGGCGCTCTATCACTGGCTCACGCGCGCCGGCGCGCGCGTGCTGCGCGCGCTCGGCGGCAAGCGCGGCAGCATCGCGCGCGTGCCGTTCGCGTCCGGCTGGACCGATTCGCGCGAATTGCCGAAACCGCCGCCGCGCACGTTCTTCGAGACGTGGGACGCGACGCGCGCGAATCCGCGTCGGGAGGGCGGCCGATGAGCGCGCGCGACGACATTCTCGGCCGTATCCGCGCGGCGCTCGGCAGCGAGCGCGCGCCGCTCGCCGCGCAGTCTCCCGCGCCGGATGCGCGTGGGGCGCTCGATTCGAACGCGGCGTCTTTTTCCGCATCGGCCGCCGCGCGCGATCCGGTGATCTCGCTCGGCGGCGTCGATCTCGTCGCGCGCTTCGTCGCGAAGGCGCAGCAGGTGTCCGCGACGTGCGTGCACGTCGCGACGGCCGCTGACGCACCCGCCGCCGTCGATGCATACCTGCGCGACGCGGGGCTCGCCGATGCGCCGCTCGTCGTGGCCGCGGCGCTCGACGCATTGCCGTGGCGCGCGCATTGCGCGCTGCCCGGCGTCGATCTGCGCCGCGATGGGCTCGTCAGCGTCACGCCGTCGTTCGCGGCGATCGCGGAGACGGGCAGCGTCGTGTGCCTGTCGTCGAGCGCGACGCCGACGTCGCTGAACTTCGTCGCCGCGACGCACGTCGTGCTCGTGAATCGCAGCGCGATCGTCGCGACGATGGAGGATGCGTGGGCGCGCGTGCGCGCGACGGTCGCGACGCTGCCGCGCGCGGTCAACGTGATCACGGGCCCGTCGCGCACCGCCGACGTCGAGCAGACCGTGCAGGTCGGCGTGCATGGCCCGAAGCGCGTGCTCGTGCTGATTTGCGACGACGCGTAATGATCTGCGCCGGTCCGCGCCGGATGTGCGCGGCGCGCGGCCGGGTTCGACGCAGCGGTGTGTCGATCGCCGCGCGGCGCAGGCCGAGCGCGGCGAGCCGATTAATGGGCGAAGCCGTGCGTCGTGGGCCCGGCAATTCGCCGGCATCGCCCCTCCCGGCACGGACAAGGAACCGCAGTCAGCAGCATGCGGTGCGCGACGACGAACGACGCGTGCCGCACCGAAACCAAAGCGCCGGCACCGACCGGCGCGCCGATACGAACGGCCCGCGAGGCCGTCGCCCATTCAGGTTCATTCACGGAAGGAGACACACGTGCAGGTTTGGAACCAGGTCTATCTGCCGCTTGGCGGCGTCGGCTGGTCGGCGCTCGCCGCCGGCGCGCCGATCATTCTGTTCTTCGTGTCGCTCGCGGTGCTGCGGCTCAAGGGGCACGTCGCGGGCGCGCTCACGCTTGCGCTCTCGCTCGTCGTCGCGATCGCCGTCTACGGGATGCCCGCCGAGCGCGCGCTCGCGTCGGCGGCCTACGGCTTCGCGTACGGCCTGTGGCCGATCGCGTGGATCATCGTTACCGCGGTGTTCCTCTACAAGATCGTGGTGAAGAGCGGCCAGTTCGACATCATCCGCAGCTCGATCGTGTCGCTGACCGACGATCAGCGGTTGCAGATGCTGTTGATCGGCTTCTCATTCGGCGCGTTTCTCGAAGGCGCGGCGGGCTTCGGCGCGCCGGTCGCGATCACGTCCGCGCTGCTCGTCGGCCTCGGCTTCAATCCGCTCTACGCGGCGGGCCTGTGCCTGATCGCGGATACCGCGCCCGTCGCGTTCGGCGCGCTCGGGATTCCGGTGATCGTCGCGGGCCAGGTGTCGGGCCTCGATCCGATGGCGGTCGGCGCGATGGCGGGACGCCAGTTGCCGTTCCTGTCGTTCTTCCTGCCGTTCTGGCTCGTGTTCGTGATGGACGGCGTGAAGGGCGTGCGCGAGACGTGGCCCGCCGCGCTCGTCGCGGGCGGCAGCTTCGCGTTTGTGCAATTCTTCACGTCGAACTACATCGGGCCCGAGCTGCCCGACGTGACGTCGGCGCTCGCGAGCCTCGTCGCGCTCGCGTCGTTCCTGAAGGTGTGGCAGCCGAAGCGCGCGCGCGAGGCCGCGCGCGCGGCAGCAGTCGTGCCGGCGGGCGGCGGCGCGCTCGCGCTCGGCGGCATGCCGGGCGGCCTGGGCGGCGCGCGCGCGACGGGCGGCCGGCAGCCTTCGCCGTATTCGTTCGCGCAGATCGCGCGCGCGTGGTCGCCGTTCGTCGTGCTGACCGTGATGGTGACGATCTGGAGCATGAAGCCGTTCAAGGCGCTGTTCGCGAAGGGCGGCGCGCTCGCGTTCACGACGCTGTCATTCCACGTTCCGCATCTCGACAAACTCACGCAGAAGATGGCGCCCGTCGTCGCGCATCCGACGCCCGTGCCCGCGGTATTCAACTGGGATCTGCTCGCGGCGACGGGCACCGCGATCCTGCTGTCGGCGATCGTATCGATGGCAATCCTGAACGTTCCGGCGCGCACCGGCGTGCGCACGTTCTTCGAGGTGCTGAAGGACCTGAAGCGCCCGGTGCTGTCGATCGGCCTCGTGCTCGCGTTCGCGTTCGTCGAGAACTATTCGGGAATGTCGACGACGCTCGCGCTGCTGCTCGCGGGCACGGGCGCGGCGTTTCCATTCTTCTCGCCGCTGCTCGGCTGGATCGGCGTGTTCCTGACGGGCTCGGACACGTCGTCGAACGCGCTGTTCTGCTCGCTGCAGGCGACCACCGCGCAGCAGATCGGCGTGCCGGGCACGCTGCTCGTCGCGGCGAACACGACGGGCGGCGTCGCGGGCAAGATGATCTCGCCGCAGTCGATCGCGGTCGCGTGCGCGGCCGTCGGCCTCGTCGGCCACGAGGCGGACCTGTTCCGCTTCACGCTGCGGCACAGCCTGTTCTTCGCGCTGATCGTCGGCGTGATGACCTGCGTGCAGGCGTACTGGCTGACGGGGATGATCGCGCACTGAATGCGCGGGCGGCGAACGCATCCGCGCGTTCGCCGTCGATCGTGATAGTGAGCGCTGTTTCGTTCACGCCGGCGCATGCGGGCGGCGAGCGGGGCGCGTGCATGCGCCGCGTCTGTTCGCTTGCGCCGTTTCGTACGGACTGCCGTGTAAAGATTTGCTACAACCTTTTGCTTGGAACGACGGACGAGACCTCCTATTCTGGCGGATTTACGAGATACGCCGCGCCCGGCGCGGCGTTCGTCGATTGATCACAGGAGGTCACGCATGACGCGTTCCGTCGATTCCGGCGTCATTTTTCTCGCACGGCTCCTGCTCGCCGTGCTGTTCCTCTGGGGCGGCGCGATGAAGCTGATGGGCTACGGCGAGTTCGTCGGCTATCTGAAGGGGCTCGGCGTGCCGTTCGCGCAGGTCGCGGCGCCCGCGGTCGTCGCGCTCGAAACGCTCGGCGGCGTGCTGCTCGTCGTCGGCTACAAGGTGAGGCCGCTCGCGCTCGTGCTCGCGATCTACACGCTCGCGGCCGCGCTGTTCGGACACAATTTCTGGGACGCGACCAATTCGGCCTTGCAGCGCGACATGGTCGTGCATTTCTGGAAGAACGTCGCGATCGCGGGCGGCTTCCTGCTGTTGTACGTGACGGGCGCGGGCGGCGCCAGCATCGACGGCGCGCGGCGGCCGTCGTCGTCTTACGGGTCGCTGCGCTGAGCGATCAGCGGGGCTCGCGCATGGCGGCGCTTCGCTCGATGCGCCGCCATGCGTCGGCCGCATTCGGCGAGCGCGCGTCGCTCAGCGCGCGTTCGCGTTCGCTGGCTTGCCCGACGCCGCCGGATGCGGCGTGCCGCGCACGGCGGCCGCCATCGCCGCGGCGATCACGAAGAGCGCGGCCGACACGTGCGCCGACGCATGCAATCCCGACACGATTTCCGCCGGCAGCGCGCCGCTCGCGAGCGCGCCGAACGCGGCGACGCCGATCGCGCCGCCCGCCTGCCGCGCGGCGTTGAGCACGGCGGACGCGGTGGCGGCGCGCGCGCGCTCGACCGATGCGAGCACCGCCGTCGTCATCGCGGGCACCGCGAGCCCCATGCCGCCCGGAATCAGCAGGAACGGCACGACGAGCGCCGCGACCGGCGTGTCCGCGCGCACGGCGCTCAGCAGCGCGAACCCGGTCGCGCCGATCAGCGCGCCGACGATCATCGGCCCGCGCGGGCCGTAATGCGCGGTCGCCCAGCCGCTCGCGACGTTCGACAGCAGGAAGCCGCCCGTGAGCGGCAGGAACGCGAGCCCCGCCTCGAGCGGCGTGTCGTGGCGCACACGCTGCAAATACAGGCTCAGCACGAAGATGATTCCGTAGTACGACAGATTCATGCAGACGCCGAACAGCACGGCGACGCTGAACGTGCGCCGCCTGAACAGCGCGAGCGGCATCATCGGATGCGCGCTGCGCGATTCGACGAACACGAACGCGGCGGCGGCCGCGAGCGCGATGGCGACGAGCGCCGGACGCCAGTCGATGACCGCGCCGGTGAAGAGCGTCAGCGCGGCGACGGCGAGGCACTGGCCAGGCAGGTCGATGCCGCGCGCGCCGCCATGACCGGATGCGGCCGCTGCGCGCCGTTCGTCCTTGCCGATCCACAGGAACGTCGCGACGAGGCCCGCCGCGCACAGCGGCAGATTGACGAAGAAGATGCTGCGCCAGCCGAACTGCGCGATCAGCGCGCCGCCGAGCACCGGGCCCGCCGCGATCGAGATCGCGCCCGACGCGGTCCACCAGCCGACCGCGCGCGCCCGTAGCCGCGGATCGTGCGCGCATGCGTGGTTGAGCAGCGCGAGCGAATTCGGCAGCATCGCGGCCGCCGCGAATCCTTGCAGCGCGCGCGCCGCGACGAGCGTCGTCGCGTTCGCGGCGACGCCGCAGACGAACGACGCGAGCGCGAACAGCGCGAGCCCGGCCGCGAACAGGCGTCGCGCGCCGAAGCGGTCGCCGAGCGCGCCGGCCGACAGCATCAGGCCGGCGACCGCAAGCGTGTATGCGTCGACGATCCATTGCAGGCCCGCGACGCTCGCATTCAGATCGATGCCGACCCGCGCGAGCGCGACGTTGACGATCGTCACGTCGAGCTGCGTGATCACGAAGCCCGCGCTCACGGTCGATACGATCCGCACGAGCGCGGCGCGGGAAAGGGCGGGGTGGGGAATGTGCGTGTCCATGCGCGCATCGTAGTGCGGTGCGGGACAGCGACGTTGCGGAGTCTTCTGAAATGTCGAATGCGGCGCGGGCGGCGTTGAGCCGCCCGCGCGGCCGACGTTATTCGGCGTCCTTCGAAAACAGCATCGCGACCGCGCCGAGCACGCAGATCGCGGCGACATAGTGCGCCGGCGCGAGCGAATTCGATTTCATCAGCAGCGACACGATCACCGGCGTGAGCCCGCCGAATACCGCGTACGCGATGTTGTACGAGAACGAGATGCCCGAGAAGCGCACGACGGCCGGAAAGCTCTTCACCAGCACGGACGGCACCGCGCCGATCGTGCCGACGGCGAAGCCCGCGAGCCCGTAGAGCGGCACGAGGCGCGCCGTGTCGACGGCGATCTGCGTGTACATCGCGTAATAGCACGCGGCGAGCGTGACGCCGCCGATCGACAGCACCGCTTTCCCGCCGAAGCGGTCCGCGAGCGAGCCGGCGGTGATGCAGCCGGCCGTCAGGCAGAGCGTCGCGACGCTGTTCGCGAACAGCGCGGTCGCGGGTGCGATATGGAACTGCTTTTGCAGCAGCGTCGGCGTCATCAGGATCACGACGACGATCGCCGCCGACAGCATCCACGTGATCAGCATCGACACGATCACCGTGCAGCCGTGGTCGCGGATCACCGCCTTCAGCGGGATCTCGGCCGCGAGCGCCTTGCGCGCCTTCATCTCGGCGAACACGGGCGTCTCGTGCAGCCAGCGGCGCAGGTAGACGGAGACGAGGCCGAACGCGCCGCCGAGCAGGAACGGGATGCGCCATCCGAACGCGGCGACCTCGGCCGTCGAGAAACGGCTGTTGACGGCCGTCGCGACGAGCGAGCCGAGCAGGATGCCGATCGTGAGGCCCGCCGTCAGCGTGCCGCACGCATAGCCGATGCGCTGCGGCGGCACGTGCTCGGACACGAACACCCACGCGCCCGGCACTTCGCCGCCCACCGCCGCGCCTTGCAGCACGCGGAACAGCAGCAGCATGACGGGCGCGAGGATGCCGACGCTGTCATAGGTGGGCAGCAGGCCCATCAGGAGCGTCGGCACCGACATCAGCAGCACGCTCAGCGTGAACATCCGCTTGCGGCCGACGAGGTCGCCGAAGTGCGCCATCACGATGCCGCCGAGCGGCCGCGCGAGATAGCCGGCCGCGAAGATGCCGAACGTCTGCAACTGGCGCAGCCAGTCGGGGATGTCGTGCGGAAAGAACAACTGGCCGAGCGCGGGCGCGAAGAACACGAAGATGATGAAGTCGTAGAACTCCAGCGCGCCGCCCAACGCGGCGAGGCCCAGGGTCTTGTAGTCGCGGCCCGTCAGGGCGCGAGGCGCGGCGTTCGAGGCGGCGCTCAGTTCGGAAGCAGGCATGGTCAGGGCGATCTTGGTTCGAATGGTTGTGTACCGCGCGGAAAACGGAGCCGGGCGGCGGGCCTCGTCGTCGAACAGACGGTGCAACGCGCGGGATGGCGCACGGGACACGGCCCGCGCGGCGGCCGGATGGGAGCCGTGCGGAAGACGAACGTGACGCGATGCCGGCGATTCTACAGGACTGACGAATCGCCGACGGCCGCGCCGGCATCGTGGAAATCGGCAATTGCCGGCGGGCGGAAAACCATGTGCGGGGGGCGCCGCCCGCTTGCGCGGCGGCGCGGGCGGGCGGCTGCGGCGGCGCGAGCCGCTACGGGCGACGCGGCCGGCGCGTCAGTCGAGCAGCGCGACGATCTCGTCGTAGAGCCGGGCCGGGATTCGCACGCCGTTCGCAACGCTGCGCGCGCGGGCGTCGAAGCGCCGCTGCGACGGCAGCCGCGCGCCCTGCGCGACGATCGCGCCGAGCATCCGCTCGCCGCGCGCGAGGCCGGCGTCGAGCGCGTCGCCGAGAAACACCTTCGGATCGAGCGCGATCACGAGCTCGCCGTGGCACGGCGTCGCGCCGGCGCCTTCGTCGAACGCGAGCGATTCGGTGCTCGTCAGGTCGCCGATCAGCGCGCCGGCGAGGAGCTCGATCATCGCCGCGAGCGCCGAGCCCTTGTGAGCGCCGAACGTGCGCATCGCGCCTTGCAGCGCGGCCTTCGGATCGGTGGTCGGCGCGCCGTTCGCGTCGATCGCCCAGTGCGGCGGAATCGGCCTGCCCTCTTTCGCGTGCAGCTCGATGTCGCCGCGCGCGATCGCGCTCGTCGCGAAATCGAACACGAACGGCGTGCCGCCCGGGCGCGGCCACGCGAACGCGAGCGGGTTCGTGCCGAACACCGGCTGCGCGCCGCCTTCCGGCGCGACCCAGCTATGGCTCGGATTCATCGCGAGGCCGGCGAGGCCGTGCGCGGCGATCGCCTCGACCTCCGGCCACAGCGCGGAGAAGTGATAGCAGCGGTTGATCGCCATCGCGGCGATGCCGTGCTGCCGCGCCATCTCGATGAGCACCGGCAGCCCGGTCTCGAACGCGAGCAGCGAGAAGCCGCGATGCGCATCGACCGCGACGATCGACGACGATAGCCGGCGCAGCGTCGGCGCCGCGTGCGGATCGACCTTGCCGAGGCGCAGCGAGCGCGCGCAGACGAGCAGCCGGTAGACGCCGTGCGAATGGCATTCGTCGCGCTGGCCCTGCGTGATCACGTTCGCGATCGCGCGCGCGTGCGCGTCGGACAGCCCGTGGCGCGCGAGCACGCGCAGCGCGAGCGAGCGCACGTCGTCGAGCGACAGGACGACGTCCGGGCGCGCGAGCGCTTGCGGATCAGTCATCGCGGGCCTCCCGCGGCGCGAGCGCGCCGTCGATGCGTTGCGGCACGCGCAGCGGGTTGCCGTCGCGAAGCGCGTCGGGCAGCAGCGCATCAGGCACGTCCTGATACGACACGGGCCGCAGGAAGCGCTCGATCGCGCGCGCGCCGACCGACGTCGTGCGCGTGTCCGAGGTCGCCGGGAACGGCCCGCCGTGCACCATCGCGTGGCCGACCTCGACGCCCGTGCCGAAGCCGTTCACGAGGATGCGGCCGGCGCGGCGCTCGAGCGTCGGGCGCAGCGCGGCGAACAGCGGCGCGTCGCCGTCGCCGAGATGCGCGGCGATCGTCAACTGGCCTTCGAGCGACTTCAGCACGCGGTGCAGCGCGTCGGCATCCGCGCAGCGCACGACGAGCGACGCCGGGCCGAACACTTCGTCGCGCAGTTCGGCGCGCGACACGAACGCGTCGGCAGTCGTCGCGAACAGCGCGGCGCGCGCCTGGTGGCGCCCGCCCGAGGGACCTTCGCCGAGCCGCTCGACCGCGCCGTGCGATGCGAGCCGCGCAACGCCTTCGCAGTAGCTCGCGTGGATGGGCGGCGTGAGCATCGTCTGCGCGGCGGCGGCGCCGATCGCGGCCGCCGCGGCCTTCTCGAACGCGCGCAGCGCCGGGCCGTCGATGGCGAGAATCAGCCCCGGATTCGTGCAGAACTGGCCCGCGCCGAGCGTGAGCGACGCGACGAACTGCTGCGCGATCGCGTCATGCCGCGCGGCGAGCGCGCCGGGCATGAGCAGCACCGGGTTGATCGAACTCATCTCCGCGTAGACGGGAATCGGCTCGGGCCGCGCGGCCGCGATGTGCATCAGCGCGACGCCGCCGCGCCGCGAGCCCGTGAAGCCGACCGCCTTGATCCGCGGATCGGCGACGAGCGCCTGGCCGATCTCGCGCGACGCGTCGAACAACAGCGAGAACACGCCGGCCGGCAGCCCGCACTCGCGCACGGCCGCCTGGATCGCACGGCCGACGAGCTCGGACGTGCCGGGATGCGCGCAATGCGCCTTGACGATCACCGGGCACCCGGCCGCGAGCGCGGACGCGGTGTCGCCGCCCGCGACCGAGAACGCGAGCGGAAAATTCGACGCGCCGAACACGGCGACGGGTCCGATCGCGACGTTGCGCAGCCGCAGGTCGACGCGCGGCAGCGGCTTGCGGTCCGCGCGCGCGGGGTCGATGCGCGCGTCGATGAACCCGCCGTCGCGCACGATGGCCGCGAACAGCCCGAGCTGCGCGACGGTGCGCGCGCGCTCGCCTTCGATCCGCGCGCGCGGCAGCCCCGATTCGGCCGCGCAGCGCTCGATCAGCGCGTCGCCGAGCGCGCCGATGTGCCGGCCGATCGCATCGAGAAACGCGGCGCGCGCGCCGGGCGCCGTTTCCCGATACGCGTCGAACGCATCGTCGGCGAGCGCGCACGCGGTTTCCAGATCGCGCGGGCTCGCGCCGCCGAACGCGGGTTCGAGCGACGCGCCGGTCGCGGCCTCGATCGCGCGAAACGAGCCGTTCTGCCCTGGCACCGCGGATTGACCGATCAAAAGCTGGCCTGTGAGTCGCATGATTCTCCTCGAAAAAGTGCGGGCCGGGCGTTGCCGGCCCGGCCGATGAAAAAAGGGAGGCGCCCGGCCCGCGCGTCAGTTCTCGTCGTCGTCGAGCTGCAGCTTCGCGGGCGGCACGCCGGTATGCGTGCCCCAGTAGTAGATGACGAGCGCGATGGCCGCGACGACGAGCGTGTCGTACGGATGCGCGAGCTGCCCGGTGCCGCCGAAGCCGCCGAAATACGACGCGACGATCATCAGCGCGTAGAACGCGATCAGCCACGCGGACGAGCGCACCTGCTCGGCGAGGCTCAGATGCGCGGTGGGCACCCAGCGGCGGCACGCGAGATAGACGGCGAACATCGCGATCTGCAGCCCGAGCAGCCACGACACGGTGCTCCAGCCGGACCAGTAGACGATCAGCGCGGCGATCACGAACGAAGCGGGGCCGGTGATCGCGAACGCGCTCGCGCGAAACGGCCGCGGCAGGCCGGGCGCGGTGCGGCGCAGCGCGGCCACCGACACGGGCGCGACCGCGTAGCTCAGCACGAGCGCGGCCGATACGGTATTGATGAGCGCCTCCCACGACGGAAACGGCAGTGTCCAGAAGATCGCGAGCGCGAACGTGAGCCACAGCCCCGCGCGCGGGATGCCGGACGCCTTGTCGACGCGCGTGAACACCTTGAAGAACGTGCCCGTCTTCGCCCAGCCGTAGACGACGCGCGGCGTCGCGTTCATGTAGATGTTGCCGCAGCCGGAGGGCGAGATCATCGCGTCGGCGACGACCATGTACGCGAGCCAGCCGACGCCGAGCGCGAGCGCGATGTCGCGGTACGGCAGCGAGAAGGCCTTGCTGATGTCGTGCCAGCCGCCCGCGAGCATCGCGCCCGGAATGCTGCCGAGGAACGCGAGCTGCAGCAGCACGTAGATCAGCGTGGACAGCACGATCGACAGGATCAGCGCGATCGGGATCGTGCGCTGCGGATCGCGCACCTCGCTCGCGACCGACACGATCGGCGTGAGGCCGAGATACGCGAAGATGATGCCGCCCGCCGACACGGCCATCTCGACGCCGGGCATGCCGAACGGCGCGAAGCCGTGCATCGTCAGGTTCGCGGGCTTGAAGAACGCGAACAGCACGACGATCACCGACAGCGGCACGACGAACTTGAACACGCTGATCACGTTGTTCGCCTTCGCGAACGTCTTCACGCTCGAATAGTTCAGGTAGAAGAAGAAACAGAGGAGGGCCGCCTGCACGAGCCAGCCGAGCGTCGTCGGATTGCCCGAGCCCGCGGCGGTCAGGCCCGGAAACCACGCGGCCGCATACTGGCGCGCGGCGACGACCTCGATCGCGATCAGGCTCGAGAACGCGATCAGCGTGATCGCGCCCATCAGATAGCCGAGCAGCGGGCCGTGCGAGAACACCGGATAGCGGACGACGCCGCCCGCGCGCGGCAGCGCCGCGCCGAGCTCGCAGTAGACGATGCCGAGCAGCAGCACCGCGAAGCCGCCGAGCAGCCACGAGAAGATGCCGGCCGGACCCGCGATCGTCGACACGTGGCTCGCGGCGAACAGCCACCCCGAGCCGAAGATCGCGCCGAGGCCGATGAAGGTCAGGTCGGTGAGCGACAGTTGTTTCTTGAACTTGCCGGGTCCGGCGTCGGTGGGCGCGGGCCGCGCGAGCGGCACGGATCGCTGGGCATTGCCTTGGGCGGGCATGGGTTTTGTCTCCGTGATTGGTGGATTTGTTCGATCGGCTGCAGGGCGAGGCGCGGCGGCTCGCGCGGTTGAAGTCCGTGCCGGTCAGGTCGGCTTCGAGGGCCTGGCTGCAGCATGCGGGATCGCGCAGGACCGTGCGGGCGTGGCGTCGTCACGGTTTCGCGCGCGGCGCGGCCGCCGCGCATCGGACGGGGAGCCGGCGGCGCGCGCGTGGTTCGCGACTGCGGCCGCATACCCGGCGACGCGCGCCGCCGCGGCCGCGTCGCTCAGAGGCCGACGTCCGGCAGCGCCGGGCGCGTTTCGAGCGCCTTCGCGACGATCGCCTTCACCTGCGCCAGCGTGTCGCCTTGCAGCGCGAGGCGCGGCGGGCGCGTGAGCGCGCTGCCGCGGCCGACGAGCTCTTCGCACAGCTTGATGCACTGGACGAGGTCCGGGCGCGCGTCGAGGTGCAAGAGCGGCATGAACCAGCGATACAGCGCGAGCGCTTCGTCGAAGCGCTTCTGCTTCGCGAGGCGGAACAGCGTCTCGCCTTCCTTCGGGAACGCGTTCGACATCCCCGACACCCAGCCCTGCGCGCCGACCGCGATGCTCTCGACGACGACGTCGTCGAGGCCCGCGAACAGCACGAAGCGATCGCCGACCGCGTTGCGCAGGTCGATGAAGCGGCGCGTGTCGCCCGACGAATCCTTGAAGCAGACGATGTTCTCGCAGTCCTGCAGCGCGATCAGCACGTCGGGCGTCACGTCGTTCTTGTAGATCGGCGGATTGTTGTAGACCATCACCGGCAGATCGGTGCCCGTCGCGACCGCGCGAAAGTGCGCGGCCGTCTCGTGCGGCTTCGCCGAGTAGACGAGCGCGGGCATCACCATCACGCCGTCCACGCCCGCGCGCTGCGCCTCGCGCACCGTGTTGCGCGCGAACCCGGTCGTGAACTCGGCGATGCCGGCGATCACCGGCACCTTGCCGCCCGCCGCGTCGCGCGCGGCCTCGATCACCTGGAGCTTTTCCGACGTGGACAGCGACGTGTTCTCGCCGACCGTGCCGCAGACGACGAGGCCCGACACGCCGTCGTTCACCAGGTTCTTCACGACGCGGTGCGTCGCGTCGACATCGAGGGAGAAGTCCGGCTTGAACTGGGTGCTGACGGCGGGGAAGACCCCGCTCCATTGAATGGCGTTACGGCTCACTGAGTATCTCCTACGTTCGAATGAGGTGGCCGACGGGGGGCGTCGGTGCGTGATTCAGTATCGCCGTCGGAAAGCCGCGAGGCTTGAGCCTTTTCCAACCGTGAAAAGATGAAATCGGCACAATCGGGGCGCGATCCGCCGCCGCGCGCGCCGGGCTGTGCCGATTTCGTCGCGCGCATCATCGAAAACCCACAAGCGGCGCGCTGCGCGACAAGGGAAGCTATGCGCATTTCCACCTTGGATCGACGCGACATGAAGCACATCCACATCATCGATTCGCACACGGGCGGCGAACCCACGCGCGTCGTCGTGTCCGGCTTCCCGCCGCTCGGCGGCGGGCCGATGGCCGAGCGCCTCGCCGCGCTCGCGCGCGATCACGACCGCTATCGCACGGCATGCATCCTCGAGCCGCGCGGCAGCGACGTGCTCGTCGGCGCGCTGTTGTGCGAGCCGGTTTCGGCCGGCGCGGCGGCGGGCGTGATCTTCTTCAACAACGCGGGCTATCTCGGCATGTGCGGGCACGGCACGATCGGGCTCGTGCGCACGCTGCACCACATGGGCCGCATCGCGCCCGGCGTGCACCGGATCGAGACGCCGGTGGGCGATGTCGAGGCGACGCTGCACGACGATCTGTCGGTGAGCGTGCGCAACGTGCTCGCGTACCGGCACGCGAAGGACGTCGTCGTCGACGTGCCGGGGCACGGCGCGGTGACGGGCGACGTCGCGTGGGGCGGCAACTGGTTCTTCCTCGTGAGCGACCACGGCCAGCGCGTCGCGGGCGAGAACGTGGCGGCGCTGACCGCGTACGCGTCGGCCGTGCGTGCGGGGCTCGAGCGCGCGGGCGTGACGGGCCGCGACGGCGCTCGAATCGACCACATCGAGCTCTTCGCCGACGATCCCGAGCACGACAGCCGCAGCTTCGTGCTGTGCCCGGGTCACGCATACGACCGCTCGCCGTGCGGCACCGGCACGAGCGCGAAGCTCGCGTGTCTCGCGGCCGACGGCAAGCTCGCGGCGGGCGCCGTGTGGCGGCAGGCGAGCGTGATCGGCAGCACGTTCACGGCGAGCTACGCGCCGGCCGAAGGCGGCATCGTGCCGACGATCCGCGGCAGCGCGCATCTGAGCGCCGAGGCGACGCTCCTGATCGAGGACGACGATTCGTTCGGCTGGGGCATCGCGTCGTGATCGATGCGAAGACCGACGTCATCGTGATCGGCGCGGGCATCGTCGGCGCCGCGTGCGCGCACGAGTTCGCGCAGCGCGGGCTGCGCGTCGTCGTCGTCGACGACGGCAGCGGCGGCGCGACGGGCGCGGGCATGGGCCACCTGGTCGCGATGGACGACAACGCGGCCGAGCTCGCGCTCACGCATTACTCGATCGGGCTGTGGAGCGCGCTGCGCGACGCGATGCCGGAAGGCTGCGCGTATCGCAACTGCGGCACGCTGTGGCTCGCGGCCGACGCGCACGAGATGGACCTCGCGCGCGCGAAGCAGGCGGCGCTCGCCGAGCGCGGCGTCGCGGGCGCGCTGATCGACCGCGCGGCGCTCGCCGCGCTCGAGCCGATGCTGCGCGCGGATCTCGGCGGCGCGCTGAAGATACCGGGCGACGGCATCCTGTACGCGCCCGTCGCCGCGCGCTGGCTGCTGGAGCGGCTGCCGGGCGTCGCGCTGCGGCGCGCGAGGGCGGTGGCGGTCGACGGCGCGAGTGTCGCGCTCGAAAGCGGCGGCGTGCTGCGCGCGGACGCCGTCGTCGTCGCGAACGGCGTCGCCGCGCGCGCGCTCTTGCCCGGGCTGCCGCTGCGGCCGAAGAAGGGCCATCTGCTGATCACCGACCGCTATCCGGCGCGGGTGTCGCACCAGCTCGTCGAGCTCGGCTATGCGGCGAGCGCGCATGCGAGCGACGGCACGTCGGTCGCGTTCAACGTGCAGCCGCGGCCGACCGGGCAACTGCTGATCGGCTCGTCGCGGCAGTTCGACACCGAGGACCCGCGCGTCGAGGCGCCCGTGCTCGCGCGGATGCTGCGGCGCGCGCTCGGCTATCTGCCCGCGCTCGCCGGCCTGAACGGCATTCGCGCGTGGACGGGCTTTCGCGCGGCGAGCCCCGACGGCCTGCCGCTGCTGGGCGAGCATCCGTCGCGGCGCGGCCTGTGGCTCGCGGTCGGGCACGAGGGGCTCGGCGTGACGACCGCGCCCGGCAGCGCGCGCGTGCTCGCCGCGCTGATGTTCGGCGAGCGCGCGGCGATCGACGCCGGGCCGTATCTGCCGGGGCGTTTCCTGTCGACATCGAAATCGGCCGTGGCCGGAGAGCTTCAATGATCATTTATCTGGATCGCCGCCCGCTCGACATAGCCGACGGGATGACTGTCGCGGCCGCGCTCGCGCTCACCGGCGACGACACGACGCGCGCGTCGTGCACCGGCGCCGCGCGCGCGCCGTTTTGCGGGATGGGCATTTGCCACGAGTGCCGGGTGACGGTCGACGGGCGGCGCAGGCTCGCGTGCCAGACGCTCTGCCGCGAAGGCATGCAGGTGGAGCGCACGCGATGACGAACGAGGTTTTGACGGTCGACGTCGCGATCGTCGGCGCGGGGCCGGCAGGGCTCGCCGCCGCGCGCGCGGCGGCGGAGAGCGGCCGCACGGTCGCGATCGTCGACGACAACCCGCGCGCGGGCGGGCAAATCTGGCGGCAGGGGCCGAACGCCGCGCCGGGCGCGGCCGCGCGCGCGAGCTTCGACGTGCTGCGGCAGCCGAACGTGCGCCATCTGGCGGCGACGCGCGTCGTCGCCGCGCCGCGGCCCGGCATGCTGCTCGTCGAGGACGAACAGCGCGCGCTCGCGCTCCGCTACCGGAAGCTGATTCTGTGCTGCGGCGCGCGCGAGCTGCTGCTGCCGTTTCCCGGCTGGACGCTGCCCGGCGTGACAGGGGCGGGCGGGCTGCAGGCGCTCGTGAAGGGCGGCGCGCCGGTGCGCGGCGAGCGCGTCGTGATCGCGGGCAGCGGGCCGCTCCTGATCGCGTCGCTCGCCACCGCGCGCGCGGCGGGCGCGCGCGTCGTCGCGGTCGTCGAGCAGGCACCCCTCGCGGCGCTCGCGCGCTTCGCGCTGTCGCTCGCGGCAACGCCGTCGAAGCTCGCGCAGGCGGCGCGGCTCACGTGCGGCTTCGTCGGCACGCGCTACCTGACGGGGGCGGTCGTGCGCGTAGCGCACGGCGACGCGCGCGTGCGCGCGGTCACGATCGAGCGGGACGGCGCGCGCGAGACGCTCGATTGCGAACGTCTCGCGTGCGGCTTCGGCCTCGTGCCGAACCTGACGCTCGCGCTGGCGCTCGGCTGCACGGTGCGCGACCGCGCGATCGCGATCGACGACGCGCAGCGCACCTCGGTCGAGCACGTGCATGCGGCGGGCGAATGCACGGGCGTCGGCGGCGTCGAACTCGCGCGCATCGAAGGTGAGCTCGCCGGGCTCGCGGCGGTCGGCGCGGATGCCGCGCAGC
The DNA here is from genome assembly GCF_001546925.1 of Burkholderia sp. MSMB1588. Taxonomy (NCBI): domain Bacteria; kingdom Pseudomonadati; phylum Pseudomonadota; class Betaproteobacteria; order Burkholderiales; family Burkholderiaceae; genus Burkholderia; species Burkholderia sp. MSMB1588. The sequence continues at coordinate 1,198,256 of NZ_CM003770.1, forward strand.
ACGGCCGCGCGCGCGTGGCCGCGCTGCTGCGGCGCCGTGCGGCGTGGCGGCGCTTCGCGGCGCGCGCGGCCGGTACGTTCGCGCTGCGCGACGCGGCCCGCGCGCTGCCGCCCGACGATACGCTGCTGTGCCGCTGCGAGGACGTGACGATCGGCGCGGTGCGCGCGCACGCGTCGGCGCGCGACGCGAAGCTGCTCACGCGCTGCGGGATGGGCGCGTGCCAGGGGCGCGTCTGCGGCGCGGCCGCGCACGCGTATTTCGGCTGGGACGACGCGCCGCCGCGCCCGCCGTTCTCGCCCGCGCGAATCGACACGCTGCTCGCCGCACCCGACGACGCGCTCCTATAATCGACGCCAACCGTGTTACGACGCGCGAGATCCGTATGATGACTTTGCTTGCCGTGCCGCCCGAGAAGTTGTCCGCCGCATCGGCCGTCTCCACGGCGGCGCCCGTGGACGGCGCATCGGCTTCGCCGTCCGCGCCGGCTTGCGCTGCGGCGCAACTCGCCGCGCAGAACGGCGGCGACGACGACGGCTTCGCCGCGATGCTCGCGCACTTCGCGCAGTTGGAGCCGGTGTTCGACGCGCTGCCCGACGTCGCGTTCTTCGTGAAGGACGCGCACGCGCGCTACGCGCTCGTGAACCGCGCGCTCGCGCAGCGCTGCGGCTACAAGGACAAGCGCGACCTGTACGGCAAGGCCGCGGATGAAGTCTTTCCGCGCCGCTTCGGCCGCAGCTACGTCGAGCAGGATCTGGCGATCATCGCGGGCGGCCGGCAACTGACCGATCAGTTGGAGCTGCACCTGTATTCGGGGCGCCAGCCAGGCTGGTGCCTGACGTGCAAGGAACCGCTGCGCAACGCGCAGGGGAGGATCGTCGGGATCGCCGGGTTGTCGCGCGACCTGCGCGCGCACGAGAGTTCGCACCCGGCGTACAGCCGCATCGCGGACGTCGTCCGCTACATCCACGCGCACTACGTGCAGCCGCTGAACCTGAAGCATCTCGCCGGGATGGCGGGGATGTCGGTGGCGCAGCTCGAACGCTACTTTCACAAGGTGTTTCACCTGACGCCGCGGCAGATGCTGCTGAAGGCGCGGCTCGACGCGGCGACCGCGCTGCTCGTCACGCACGACAAGGTGACGGACGTCGCCGCGCTGTGCGGCTATACCGATCACAGCGCGTTCACGCGGCAGTTCAAGGCGACCGTCGGCGTGACGCCGACCGAGTACCGGATGATGCTGCAGGAGGGGCGGGGGGCTTGACGCGGAAGCGGCCGCCTGGGCGCGTCACTCGAAATCCATGCGGACAAAAACGAACCGGCCCGTCGGGCCGGTCATGTCGGAACGTCAGCCGGCAGGCGGGCGAAGTCCGGCTGCCGCGCTGCCGCGGACGATCGATTCCTGACGTTACCGATAGCCGAGGCCCTTGAGCACGGCGTTGCCGTCTTCCGTCAGACGAAAGGACGGCGCCGCGTCCATGTCGGAGCGGATCATCTCGACGAGACCGGCTTCCTGCAACGCGGGCAACTCCGGCTTCGCGTTCGCGCCGATCGGCGCGTGCAGCAGGATCAGCAGCGTCGCGATCTCGTGATGGCTGAGCAGGCGACGCAGCATGGTTTTCGGCTTGGTCGGGGGGGCGGCCGGGCGAACCGCGGCAGACGTGTCGACGGCGCTCATCGCAAACCTCCTGAAACGGTACTGGCAACGGATGGTGCCGGGCGAGTCTTAAACGATTCTTAAAGCGGCGGGCGGCGGGCTCGACGAAAGGTTTACGGCATGTAACGGCCTCGTCGGGCAAGGGCGACATCGGGGTCCGACGACATTGGGCCGATGCGCGAGACATTGCACGGCAATGTCGCGACGCCGCACGTGCGGACCGCCCGCGAGAGCCATGAAAACGCGCGTTTCGGCTCGGCTGCCGGACGACTAAGCTCTATGAAACCCTGACCGACGAGTCCGATGGCGCCCGATCCGGCGAATTCGCATGCTTTTGGCGCGGCGCGCGCGCTCGTGCTGGAAGGCGCGGCGCAGCCGAGCGGCTATACCGAGCCGCTGCTGCACCGATACCGGCTCGCGTTCAAGCAGCGCCCGAACGCGGGCGACGCCGCGCTCTGACGCCGGCGCGCGATGCAAGCCGAACACAAAATCGACACGACAATCGTTCCGAGGGGAAAAGGAGACAACATGAACCCTTCATTCGCACTGCCGGCGGGAACGGCGTTCGCCCAGCCGCTCACCCCCGTCGGCCATTCGCTCGCACTGTCGTTCGCCGTCGCCGTGCTGCCGATCGCCGTCGCGCTCGCGATGCTCGGGCTGCTGCGGCGCCCCGCGTGGCAGGCGTCGCTCGGGGGCCTGCTGACGGGCGGCGTCGTCGCGGTCGCCGTCTGGGGGATGCCCGCCGGTCTCGCGCTGAATGCGGTCGGCGCCGGCATGGCGCTCGCGCTGATCCCCGTCATGTGGATCGTGTTCAACGCGCTGCTTCTCTACAACGTCGCGGTGAAATCGGGCCGCTTCGATCAGTTTCGCCAATGGATGCTCGATCATCTGCCCGACGATCGCCGCCTTGTGCTGCTCGTCGTCGCATTCTCGTTCGGCTGTCTGCTCGAAGGCATCTCCGGATTCGGCACGCCGGTCGCGATCACGAGCGCGCTTCTGATCGCGCTCGGCTTCCCGGCGCTCGAGGCGCTCACGTTCACGCTGATCTTCAACACCGCGCCCGTCGCGTTCGGCGCGCTCGGCGTGCCGATCACCGTGCTCGGCGCGGTGACGTCGCTGCATCCGGAAACGCTCGGCGCGATGGTCGGCCGCCAGTTGCCGTTCTTCGCGCTGCTGCTGCCGTTCTACGTCGTCGGCATCTACGGCGGCCCGCGCTCGATCGGCCGGCTGTGGCCGGCGCTCTTCGTGTCGGGCGGCAGCTTCGCGCTCGCGCAGTTCGTCACGTCGAACTTCATCAGCTATCAACTGACCGACGTGCTGTCATCGCTCACGTCGCTGATCGTCACGATCGGCTTCCTGAAGATCTGGAAGCCGCAGCCCGATCCGCAGTTCGCGATCCCGCGCGGCGCGGCGGCCGCCGGCGCCGCCGCCGCGCACGGGCGCGTCGGCTACGGCGGCTGGCTGCCGTGGCTCGTCGTGTCGGTGATCGTGATCTTCTGGGTGCACGCGGGCGTCGCCGCGATCGGCGACGTGAAGATCAAGTGGCCCGGCCTGCACGACGCGGTCTACGTGACGCTCTATCACAAGTCGTATGCGGCGATCTGGGATTTCCAGCCGCTCGGCACCGGCACCGCGATCCTGCTGTCGGCGGTCGTCACGGCCGTCTGGACGCGCACCGATTTCACGAGCTTCTCGGGCTGCGTCGCGCAGACATGGCGGCAGACGCGCATCGCGATCGTCACGGTGATGATGATCGTCGGGCTCGCGTACCTGCTCAACTACTCGGGGATGAGCTACACGCTCGGGATGGGCGTCGCGTCGACGGGCGCGCTGTTCCCGCTCGTGTCGGCGACGCTCGGCTGGATCGCGGTGTTCCTGTCCGGCAGCGACACGTCGGGCAATGCGCTCTTCGGCAACCTGCAGGTCGTCGCCGCGCGGCAGCTCGGCTTCGATCCGGTGCTGATGGCCGCGACGAACTCGTCGGGCGGCGTGATGGGCAAGATGATCTCGCCGCAGAACATCGCCACGGGCGTGTCGACGACGGACCTGAAAGGGCAGGAAGGCGTCGTGTTCGCGCGGACGTTCTGGCACAGCGTGTTCCTGACGCTGCTGCTCGGCGTGCTCGTGTTCCTGCAGCAGCACGTGCTGAGCTGGATGATTCCGGCGCTGCCGCATTGACGTGCCGGCGGGCGGCCCGCTCATGTCCCGCGCTGCGCCTGGGCCTGCGCCGCGAGCCGCACGGCCGCGTTCGCCGCGCCGTATCCGTCGTAGCCGCCGCGCCGCTCGACGATCTCGAACGAGAAGCGGCCGTCGACGAGCTCGGTGTACGCGTGCAGGAACTCGCCGCCCGCGTCGTCGCGGTCGTACAGCAGGTGATGGCGGCTCAGCGTGTCGATTGTCTCGTCGGGCAGCGCGTAGCGCGCGGCGAGATCGTCGTAGTAATTGCGTGGAATCCGCAGGAACGGCACGCCGTCGGCGGCGAATTCGGCGATCGCCGCGCCGATGTCGTTCGTGCGGAACGCAACGTGATTGAGCCCCGTGCCGCGATAGCGCTCGAGCGACCGGACGACGGCCGTATGCCGGTCCACCGACGCATTGAGCGCGATGCGCACCGAGCCGTCCGGGCTGCGCACCGCGCGGCTGCGCACGAGCCCATACGGATCGGGCACGAGCCAGTTGCGCTCGGCCTCGAAGCCGAATGCGGTCCTGAAGAACAGCACCCACGTATCGAGCGCGTCGGCGGGCAGCGCGAGGCACACGTGATCGATGCCGACGAGCGGGCCGACTTCGCTCGGCCCGTCGATGTCGGTCAGCACGAAATCCGATTCGTACAGCGTCGGCGCGCCGGGCGTCTCGTCGACGAAGTAGTTCAGGCTGCCGTCGGGCGCGCGCACGCTTTGCAGCACGCGCTCGTTCGGGCCGACGCGGCCCGAGAACGGCGCGTAGCCGTAGCCCGCCGCGCGCTCGAACGCGAGGCGCGCGTCGTCGACGCGAAACGCCGACGCGCACAGCGACAGGCCGTGCGCCTGGAAGAACGCGTCGGCGAACGAGTCGCGCTCGGCGTTCAGCACGATCGACGCCGCGCCGTGCTGATACAGCGTCACGTCCTTCGAGCGATGGCGGCCCGCGCGCCTGAAGCGCAGCTTGCCGAGCCAGCCGGCGACGTTGTCGGCGGCGGCCGCGTCGACTGCGAATTCGATGAACTGAAAGCCGATGTGCGCGGGCGCGGGCGGCGGCGCGAAGAGCGGCTGCGAGGGCGGCTGTGAGAGCGTCGGCGCGATATGCGCGCGCGGCGCGCTCGCGGCGCGCGCTTCGCTGGCCTCGCGCGCCTCGCGTGCCGCCGGCAGGTCGCGCGGCGTCCGCTGCGCTTGCCGCGCCTGCCGCACATCGCGCGCGAGCCGCTCGCGCGTCGTCTCCTCGAGATACAGCAGCGACCGATAGCCGTCCGCGGCCGTCAGCGCGGTCGGCGCGGCGCGAAAGCCGTCGTTGAAGATTTCGAGCGACAGCGGCCCTGCGTAGCCCGATTCGATCACGCGCGCGGTGAACCCCGCGAGGTCGAAGTCGCCCTGGCCCGGAAACGACCGGTAATGCCGGCTCCATTCGAGCACGTCCATCGCGAGCTTCGGCGCGTCGGCGATCTGCACGAACGCGATCCGGTGGCCGGGAATGCGCGCGATGCCGTCCGGCGAATCGTCGAGCGACAGCGTGTGGAAGCTGTCGAGCGCGAGCCCGAGATGAGGATGGTCGACCGCGTCGACGAGCCGCCACGCGTGCCCGTAGGTCTTCACGTTCCGACCCCACGCAAGCGCCTCGTACGCGACGACGACGCCCGCTTCCTGCGCGGCGCGCGCGAGCGCGCCCAACTGGTCGACGAGCAGCGCGTCGTCGCCGATCGCGTCCGGCGACACGTTGCTGCACACGAGAATGCGGTCCGCGCCGAGCTCGTGCATCAGCTCGAACTTGCGCCTCGCGCGCTCGAGATTGCGCGCGAGACGCTCGGGCGGCACGCCCTCGAAGTCGCGAAACGGCTGGAACAGCACGATGTCGAGGCCGAGATCGGCGGCGATTGCGCGCACGTCGGCGGGCGAGCCGTCGAAGTACAGCAAGTCGTTCTCGAAGATCTCGACGCCGTCGAAGCCGGCGGCGCGGATCGCGCTGAGCTTCTCGACGAGCGTGCCCGATAGCGACACGGTGGCGATCGAACGCTGCATGGTGGATGTCCTGCTGATGAAGGACGGCTCGCGGCCGGACGCGGTGCGCCGTCGGAGGAGGCGAGCCGCATCGCCGGCCGCGCGCCGTCGAGGGTCGGAAAGGCGCGAGTCGCAGAGTATACGAACTAACTGGATGGTACAAATTATAGAAAACCCGGAAAGACATTGCGCGGGCGCAAGCGCACACTGGCGCCGAATCTTGACGACGCGGGCGCGTTCGTCTACGGATGCGTACCCGTTTTTCACCGGAGTGTCATACATGAGCAAGCCGAAGGTGCTGGTCCTGAACGGGCCGAACCTGAACCTGCTGGGCAAGCGCGAGCCGCACATCTACGGCTCGGAAACGCTGCAGGACGTCGAGCGCCGCTGCGCGGACGCCGCGCACGCGCTCGGCCTCGCGCTCGAGTTTCGCCAGTCGAACGCCGAGCATCAATTGATCGACTGGCTGCATGAAGCGCGCGAGCGCGTCGAGGGTGTCGTGATCAATCCGGCTGCGTACACGCACACGTCGGTCGCGATCGCCGATGCGCTCGCCGCGCTCGGCAAGCCGATCATCGAAGTGCACATCTCGAACGTCCACCGGCGCGAGGCGTTCCGTCACCATTCGTTCGTGTCGGCGGTCGCCGATGGCGTGATCTGCGGCTGCGGCACCGAAGGCTACGTGCTCGCGCTGCAACGGATCGCGACGCTGATCCGCGAGGAGGGTGCGCGATGAGCGGACGTTCGTTTCTGATCGGCCTGATCGGCGCCGGGATCGGCGGTTCGCTGTCGCCCGCGATGCACGAGGAGGAGGGGCGCCGCCAGGGCTTGAACTACGTGTACCGGCGCATCGATCTCGACGCGCTGCGGCTCGCGGCCGACGCGCTGCCCGAGCTGCTCGCGGCCGCCGAGCGGATGGGCTTCGACGGCCTGAACATCACGCATCCGTGCAAGCAGCGCGTGATCGAGCATCTGGACGAGCTGTCGCCGGACGCGGCCGCGCTCGGCGCGGTCAACACGGTGCGCTTGCTCGACGGCCGGCGGATCGGACACAACACCGACTGGTCGGGCTTTGCGAAGGCGTTCGCGCGCGGGCTGCCGGGCGCGCCGCTCGAACGCGTCGTGCAACTGGGCGCGGGCGGCGCGGGCGCGGCCGTCGCGCATGCGGCGCTGACGATGGGCGCGGCGGAACTCGCGCTCTTCGACGTCGACCCGACGCGCGCGCGCTCGCTCGCCGATCAACTTCAGGCGCGCTTCCCGCACGCGCGGCTGAGCGCGGGCGGCCCGCTCGCCGACGCGCTCGCGAACGCGAACGGCCTCATTCACGCGACGCCGACCGGCATGCTCGGGCACCCGGGCCTGCCGCTGCCGGCGGAACTGCTGCGAAGCGATCTCTGGGTGGCCGACATCGTTTATTTCCCGCTCGAGACCGAGCTGATCCGCACCGCGCGCGCGCTCGGCTGCCGCACGCTGCCGGGCGGCGGCATGGCGGTGTACCAGGCGGCCGACGCGTTCGAGATCTTCACCGGCCGCCCGCCGGACGCCGAACGGATGTTCGGGCACTTCCAGGCGCTCGTCGCGCGCTGAATTCCCCGACACAGACGGAAAAGACAGACAGATACAACAGGAGACATCGATGCCCCAGCCGATCAACACCGACGCCGTGCCGAACGCGGCCGTCGCGCCTGCCCGCGCGGCGGGCGCCGCACAGCCGCGCTCGAATGCGCGTTACCGGATTCTCGCGCTGCTCGCGATCGGGACGATGATCAATTATCTCGATCGCACGGTGCTCGGCGTCGCGGCGCCGGGGCTCACGAAAGAGCTCGGCATCGGCGCGGCGGCGATGGGCGTGATGTTCTCCGCGTTCTCGTGGACCTACGTGCTCGCGCAGGTGCCGGGCGGCCTGCTGCTCGACCGCTTCGGCAGCAGGATCACCTATTACTGGTCGATGACGCTGTGGTCGCTGTTCACGCTGCTGCAGGGCTTCGTGCACGGCGTCGCGCCGCTCCTCGCGTGCCGGCTCGGGCTCGGCCTTTCCGAGGCGCCGTGCTTTCCGACCAACAGCCGCGTCGTCGCGACGTGGTTTCCGCAGAAGGAGCGCGCGATGGCGACGGGCACCTATACCGTCGGCGAATACATCGGCCTCGCGTTCCTGAGCCCCGCGCTGTTCGCGCTGATGGGCGCGTTCGGCTGGCGCTCGCTCTTCTGGGTCGTGGGCGGCGTCGGCATTGTGTTCGGCTTCGTCTGGTGGAAGTTCTATCACGAGCCGAAGGACCATCCGCGCGCGAACGCGGCCGAGCTCGCGTACATCGAGGAAGGCGGCGGGCTCGTGCAGTCGGCGGCGGGCGGCGGCTCGCGCGCGACGTTCAACTGGCGCATCGCCGGCCGGTTGCTGAAGAAGCGCCAGCTCGCGGGCATCTGCCTCGGCCAGTTCGCCGGCAACTCGACGCTCGTGTTCTTCCTCACGTGGTTCCCGACCTACCTCGCGACCGAGCGCCACATGGGCTGGCTCAAGATCGGCTTCTTCGCGGTGATGCCGTTCATCGCCGCGTCGGTCGGCGTGATGTTCGGCGGGCTCTTCTCCGACTGGCTGCTGCGCCGCGGGAAATCGGCGAATGTCGCGCGCAAGCTGCCGATCATCGCGGGCCTGTTGCTCGCGTCGACGATCGTGTTCGCGAACTACGTGCGGAGCAACGAGGCGGTGATCGCGATCATGTCGGTCGCGTTCTTCGCGCAGGGAATGGCCGCGCTCGGCTGGACGCTCGTGTCCGACATCGCGCCCGAGGGCCTCCTCGGCGCGACGGGCGGCATCTTCAACCTCGCCGCGAACCTCGCGGGCATCGTCACGCCGCTCGTCGTCGGCTTCATCGTCGCGGCGACCGGATCGTTCGTCGGCGCGCTCGCGTTCATCGGCGTCGTCGCGCTGATCGGCGCGCTGTCGTACATCTTCGTCGTCGGCGACATCAAGCGGATCGAGCTGTAGCGGCAAGCGCGCCGTTTTTTTTGGCGTCGCGCACGACGGCGGGAGCGCGTCACCGCATCGCGATCCCGAGCGACTTCAGCGCGCCGCCGATCGCCGCCACCGCGCCGCGCATCTCGGGCGCACCGAGCGCGCCGATGCAGCCGACGCGAAACGTGTCGGCCGTCGTCAGCTTGCCCGGATACAGCACGTAGCCCGCGTCGCGCACGGCCGCGTAGAGCGCGGCGAACGCATACGCGGGATCGGCGGGCGCGTGGAACGTGACGATGACGGGCGCCTGCGCGCGCGCGTCGAGAAACGGCTCGAAGCCGAGCGCGCGCATGCCCTCGACGAGCGTCGCGCAGTTCTGCGCATAGCGCGCGCCGCGCGCCGGCTGGCCGCCTTCGTCGAAGAACTGGTCGAGTGCGGCGCGCAGCGCGGCGAGCACGTGCGTCGGCGGCGTGAAGCGCCATTGCGACGTGCGCCGCATGTACGCGTACTGGTCGTGCAGATCGAGCGCGACCGACGGCGAGCGCCCCTCGGCCGCCTCGAGCAGCGCGCGCCGCACGATCACGAAGCCCATGCCGGGCACCCCTTCCAGACACTTGCCGCTCGCCGAGACCAGCGCATCGATGCCGCTGCCCGCGAGCGCGATCGGCAGCGCGCCGAACGAACTCATCGCATCGACGATCAGCGCCTTGCCGCGCGCGCGGCAGACGGCGGCGATGTCGTCGAGCGGGTTCAGCAGGCCGGCGCTCGTCTCCAGATGCACGAGCGCGACGTGCGTGATGCGCGCGTCGCGCGCGAGCGCCGCGCCGATCGCTTGCGCGCTCGCCGGCTCGTCTTCGGCGAACCGCAGCTCGACGTGCGCGATGCCGAGCCGGCGCAGAATCCTCGCGATCCGCGCGCAATACGCGCCGTTGTCCGGCACGAGCACGCAGCCGTCGCGCGGCACGAGCGTGCCGAGCGCCGCCTCGACGGCGAACGTGCCGCTGCCTTGCAGCGGCACGCAGACGTATGCGTCGCCGCCGTCCGCGATCCGCACGAGATCCGCACAGACGCTCTTCGTCAGCCGGTTGAAAGCGGCGTCCCACGAGCCCCAGTCGCGCAGCATCGCGTCGCGTGTGATGCGCGACGTCGTCAGCGGGCCGGGCGTCAGCAGGATGGGATCACGTTCTGGCATGGCTTCATCACTCCGGAAAAGGTCGAAATCGGGTCGTTGGAGAATGTGGAAGATGGTGGCGAAATGTGTCGTTTTTTGGAAATCAGATCGATCGTCACGGAGCTGTCATCGAACGCTGTGATGCTTCGGGTGCCGCGAAAGACCGGAGCGTCCGGCCGCGGCGGGCCGGCGGCGCGGCCCGTGCGGACGAGGTTTGCGCGCCGTTCGGCCGTTCGTGGTTCCACCCTACGGAGAAGCGACATGACGTATTCGAATTTCCCGCGCGGCGGCGCCTGGCGCCGCTTCGCGCTCGCCGCCGGCGCAGCCGCGCTGTTGCAAGGCGCGGCGACGCACGCGCAGGCGGCAGCCGTCGTGCTGTACACGGCGGACGGCCTCGAGAACCTGTACCGCGACGTGCTGCCCGCGTTCGAGAAGCAGGAAGGCGTGAAGGTGAACATCGTGACGGCGGGCAGCGGCGAAGTGGTGAACCGCGCGAACGTCGAGAAGGGCTCGCCCAAGGCCGACGTGATCGTCACGCTGCCGCCGTTCATCCAGCAGGCGGGCCAGTTGGGCCTCTTGCAGCCGTACCGCAGCGTCAACTACAAGAACGTGCCGGCGATCGCGAAGGCGGAAGACGGCTCATGGGCGACGTTCGTCAACAACTACTTCTCGTTCGCGATCAACCCGTCGGTCGTGAAGAGCCAGCCGAAGACGTTCGCCGATCTGCTGCATCCCGACTACAGCGGCAAGCTCGCGTACTCGAACCCGGCGACGGCGGGCGACGGAATGGCCGTCATCATCCTGACGAGCGCGCTGATGGGCGAGGACAAGGCGTTCGACTATCTCGCGAAGCTCGAGCGCGGCGTGAAGTTCCACACGAAGGGCACGGGCTACCTGAACGTGCTGCTGTCGCGCAACGAGATCGCGGTCGCGAACGGCGACCTGCAGATGGATCTCGACGACGCCGAGCACGGCGGCCTGTCGATCAAGCCGATCTTCGTCGCCGCGAAGGAAGGCGAGCCGCCGACGACGTTCCAGTTGCCTTACGCGATCGGCCTCATCAAGGGCAGCCCGAACCAGGACGCGGGCAAGAAGCTGATCGACTACCTGATGTCGACCGACGTGCAGGCGAAGGTGCCCGACATGTTCGGCATCCCGGGCCGCACCGACGTGCCGCTCGCGGGCAGGAACGGCGAGGCGGTGAAGCGCGCGATCGCCGGCGTGAAGCTGATCCCGGTCGACTGGAACGCGGTGATGGCGAAGAAGCCCGTGTGGACCGAGCGCTGGAAGAAGGAAGTGATCGGCGATTCGGGCAAGCAGACCGAAGTCGTCAAGCCGAAATGAGCGGACGCCGCGGCCGCGGCAAGCCGACGCGATGACGCGTCGAAGGACGAAACCTGGTGGATACCGCAAGTCTCACCCATTCCGGCGCGTTCGATGCTGCGCGCCCGCACGCGGCGCCGCGCGCGGGCGCGCCCGGCGGCGTGCGCATCGAGCACCTGAGCGTGCGCTACGGCGCGCGCACGGTGCTCGACGATCTGTCGCTCGACATCGGCGCGGGCGAACTGCTCGCCGTGCTCGGCAAGAGCGGCTGCGGCAAGACGACGTTGCTGCGCTTCATCGCCGGCTTCGTGAAGGCGGACGGCCTGGCGGGCACGCTCGCCGTCGCCGGCCGCGACCTGACGCACGCGCCGCCGCACAAGCGCAATCTCGGATTGCTGTTCCAGAACTACGCGCTGTTCCCGCACCTGACCGTATTCGAGAACGTCGCGTTCGGGCTGCGCGCGCGGCGCATGTCGTCCGCGGACATCGCGCGTCGCGTCGCCGATGCGCTCAAGCTCGTGCAGCTCGGCGACGCCGGCCATCATCTGCCCGCGCAACTGTCGGGCGGGATGCAGCAGCGCGTCGCGCTCGCGCGCGCGCTCGTGATCGAGCCGGACGTGCTGCTGCTCGACGAGCCGCTGTCCGCGCTCGACGTGAACCTGCGCGCGTCGGTGCGCAGCGAGCTGAAGGCGCTGCACGAGCGGCTGCCGAACCTGACCGTCGTCTGCGTGACGCACGATCGCGACGACGCGCTCGTGCTCGCCGACCGCGCGCTCCTGATGCGCGACGGCCGCGTCGCGCAGCTCGGCACGCCGCAGCAGTTGTACGACGCGCCCGCCGACGGCTTCGTCGCGCGATACCTGGGCGCGGCGAACCTGCTGCCGCCGAACGTCGTGTTTGCGTTCGGCGATCCGCGCCACGACGTGCGCGACAAGGTCGCGTGCGTGCGGCCGGAACGGCTCGCCGTGCGGCCGCTCGGCGAAGGGCGGCTGCACGGCACGATCGCGTCGGTCGAATGGCACGGCGCGGCGCTGTCGCTGACCGTAATGCTCGACGCGGCGTGCGACGAGCCGGTGCTCGTCGCGATGCAGCGCGGCCGCGGCCCGGCGCCCGAGCGCGGCGCGCGCGTATCGCTCGATTGCGAGGCGGACGATGTCGTCCTTATCTCACCTTGAGCCGCGGGCGGCGCTCGCCGCCGATCCCGCGGCGCACGCCCGCATCCGCGCGTCGGCCGCCGCGCACGACGCCGCCGCGCGGCGCCGCGAGCGGCGCGCGACCGTGCGCATCGTCGCGCTCGCGGCCGTCGTGCTCGGCCCGCTCGTGCTGTATCCGCTCGCGCGGCTCGTGCTGCTGAGCGTGCTCGGCGATCACGGCCCGACGCTCGCCGCGTACCGAACCTTTTTCGCGAGCCACGACGTCCGCGATGTGCTCGGCACGACGCTGTGGGTGCTGTTCACGAGCGCGGGCACCGCGTCGGTCGTCGGCGTGCTGCTCGCCGCGCTGCTGTTCTTCCGGCCGTTTCCGGGCGCGTCGCTCGTCACGCGCTTCCTCGAGCTATACGTCGCGTTCCCGTCGTTTCTCGTCGCGTTCACGCTGATCTTCCTGTACGGCTCGCAAGGCTCGGTCAGCATCGCGCTGCAACGCGTCTTCGGCCTCGACGCGCCGCCGCTCGATTTCCTGTTCGGCACGGGCGGCGTGATCCTCGCGCAGACGGTGTTCTACACGCCGTTCGTCGTGCGGCCGACGCTCGCGTCGTTCGCGACGCTCGATCCGCGGCTCGTCGAAGCCGCCTCCAGCCTCGGCGCGAACGGCTGGATGCGCGCGCGGCGCGTCGTACTGCCGCTCGCGTGGCCGGGCATCGCGGCGGGCGTGATCCTGTGCTTCCTGCTGACGCTGAACGAATTCGGCATCCTGCTCGTGCTCGGCAGCGCGCGGCTCGTCACGCTGCCGGTGGCGATCTACAGCAGCGCGACCGTCGACATCGATCTGCCGGCCGCGGCCGCGGGCGCGGTCGTGATGCTCGCGATGTCGCTCACGCTCTATGCGCTGTACCGGCGGATGAGCCGGCGCGCGAGCGAAGGAGGGCGCGATGTCCGCTGATTTCCCGACGCGCGCCGCGGCGGTGCCGCGCCGCGAGCTGCGCTGGACCGATGCGGCGTCGCGCGTCGCGGCTCGCGCGCTCGTCGCGCTCGCGGCCGTCGCCTGCTGCTGGCTGTTCGTGCTGCCCGTCGTGGTCGTCGCGCTGTCGAGCGTCGCCGAGCACTGGTCGGGCACGATCCTGCCGGCCGGCTACAGCCTGCGCTGGTTCGAGCGCCTCGGTCGGCCCGAGTTCGACGCGCTCGCCGCGAGCCTCGAGATCGGGCTCGGCGTCGCCGCGCTCGGCACGGCGCTCGGCATCGCGCTGGCGCTCGCGCTCGAAGGCCGCGCGCGGCGCGGCGTCGGCGCGCTCGTCGATGCGCTCGTGATGCTGCCGAACGGCGTGCCGAGCGTCGTGCTCGGGCTCGCGGTGCTGATCGCGTATCACGCGAAGCCCGTCGACCTGTCGAGCTCGCCCGCGATCGTCGTGCTCGTGCAGCTCGCGCTCGTGCTGCCGTTCTGCTACCGGTGCGCGGCCGCCGCGCTGCGTCCCGAGCTGACCGTGCTGCGCGAGGCGGCGGCGAGCCTCGGCGCGCCGCCCGCGATGGTGCTGCGCCGCGTGCTGCTGCCGCAGCTCGTGCCGGCGATCCGCGCGAGCCTGGCGCTCGGCTTCGCGCTGTCGCTCGGCGAGCTCGGCGCGACGCTGACCGTCTATCCGCCGGGCTTCGCGACCGTGCCGATCGTCGTGATCGGCGACGTCGAGCGCGGCTACTACCTGCCCGCGTCGGCGCTGTCGCTGCTGCTGCTCGGCGCGTCGCTCGCCGCGCTCGTCGCGATCGCGGCGCGCGCGCCGCGGCCGGCACGATGAGCGGCGCGGCGGCGCGCCGTTCGCGCGTAACATGAACGAAAGGCCCGAGGGGCGAAACGCCATGAAGCGACACATCGAAGTCAACGGCCGCGTCTACCGGATGCCGGCCGAGCCGACCGTCGCCGTCTGCGTCGACGGCTGCGAATGCGATTACCTCGAAGAGGCCGCGAACGCGGGCGTCGCGCCGTTCATCGCGCGGATGCTGCGCGAGGGCTCGGCGTTCGACGCCGACTGCGTGATCCCGTCGTTCACGAACCCGAACAACCTGTCGATCGTGTGCGGCGCGCCGCCTTCGGTGCACGGCATCTGCGGGAACTTCTTCTGGGATCCGGACGCGCAGGGCGGCGCGGGCGCCGCGGTGATGATGAACGATCCCGCGTACCTGCGCGCGGGCACGCTGCTTGCGGCCGCGGCGGACGCGGGCGCGAAGGTCGCCGTCGTGACGGCGAAGGACAAGCTGCGCCGGCTGCTCGGCTGGCGGATGCGCGGCGTGTGCTTCTCGGCGGAGAAGGCGAACCAGGCGAACCTCGGCGAGAACGGCATCGCCGACGTGCTCGACTTCGTCGGCCTGCCGTCGCCCGACGTCTACAGCGCGGCGCTGTCGGAATTCGTGCTCGCGGCGGGCGTGCGGCTCGCGCGGAACCGGCGCGCGGACCTGATGTACCTGTCGACGACCGATTACGTGCAGCACAAGTGCGCGCCGGGCAGCGACGGCGCGAACGCGTTCTACGCGATGATGGACCGCTACCTCGCGGCGCTCGACGCGCTCGGCTGGGTGATCGGCCTGACCGCGGATCACGGGATGAACGCGAAGCACGATCCGCGCACGGGCGAGCCGAACGTCGTCTACCTGCAGGACGCGCTCGACGCGTGGCTCGGGCCGCGCCGCGCGCGCGTGATCCTGCCGATCACCGATCCTTACGTCGTCCATCACGGCGCGCTCGGCTCGTTCGCGACGATCTACGTCGCTCACGGCGTCGACGCGGGCGCGGTGATCGGCCGGCTGCGCGAGTTCGACGGCATCGAGCTCGCGCTCGACAACGCGACGGCGGCCGAGCGCTTCGAGCTGCCGGCCGACCGGATCGGCGACGTCGTCGTCGTGGGCCGGCGCGACGTCGCGCTCGGCACGCGCGCGCGCGAGCACGACCTGTCGGGGCTGACGGTGCCGCTGCGCTCGCACGGCGGCCTGTCCGAGCAGCGCGTGCCGCTCCTGTTCAATCGCCGGATCGAGGGCATCGAGCCGGGCCGCCGGCTGCGCAACTTCGATCTGTTCGACCTCGCGCTGAACCGGCCCGCGCCATGACGACGCGCGAGCTTCGCGATCACCCCGCGTACCGCCGCGAGACGTTGCGCTGGCGCGGCGAGCGGGCGACGCGCGCGCGCACGCTCGACGTATTCGACCCGTACTCGAGGCGGCGCGTCGGCACGGTGCCGCTCGCGACGGTCGACGACGTGCGCCGCGCGTTCGACTATGCGGCCGCGTACCGGCCGGCGCTGTCGCGCTACGAGCGCTCGCAGATCCTCGAGCGCGCGGCCGCGCGCCTGATCGCATGCGCGGAAGAGGCGTCGACGCTGATCTCGCTCGAATCGGGCCTGTCGAAACAGGACTCGCGCTACGAGATCGGCCGCGTCGCGGACGTGTTCAAGTTCGCGTCGATCGAGGCGCTGCGCGACGACGCGCAGAGCTACTCGTGCGATCTGACGCCGCACGGCACGTCGCGCCGCGTGTTCTCGCAGCGGCAGCCGCTCGACGGCGTGATCGTCGCGATCACGCCGTTCAATCATCCGATGAACCAGGTCGCGCACAAGATCGCGCCCGCGATCGCGACGAACAACCGCGTGATCGTGAAGCCGTCGGAAAAGGTGCCGCTGTCGGCGCTGTATCTCGCCGACGTGCTGTACGAAGCGGGCTTGCCCGAGCCGATGCTGCAGGTGCTGACGGGCGATCCGCGCGAAATCGCCGACGAACTGCTGACGCACCCGAGCGCGACGCTGATCACGTTCACGGGCGGCGTCGCGATCGGCAAATATATCGCGGCGAAGGCGGGCTACCGGCGCATCGTGCTCGAGCTGGGCGG
This sequence comes from Burkholderia sp. MSMB1588, assembly GCF_001546925.1. Lineage (NCBI taxonomy): Bacteria > Pseudomonadati > Pseudomonadota > Betaproteobacteria > Burkholderiales > Burkholderiaceae > Burkholderia > Burkholderia sp. MSMB1588. The sequence goes on from NZ_CM003770.1 coordinate 1,214,566, forward strand.
CAACGATCCGCTGATCGTGCTCGACGACGCCGACCTCGAACGCGCGGCGACGCTCGCCGCGCAGGGCTCGTACAAGAATTCGGGGCAGCGCTGCACGGCGGTGAAGCGCATCCTCGTGCAGAAGCGCGTCGCGCCGCGCTTCACGGAACTGCTCGTCGAGCAGACCCGCGCGTGGACATACGGCGATCCGTTCGACCCGGCGAACCGGATGGGGACGGTGATCGACGAGGCTGCCGCCGCGCTGTTCGAGGCGCGCGTCGACGAAGCGGTGTCGCACGGCGCGCGCCTGCTGACGGGCAACGCGCGGCGCGGCGCGCTGTATGCGCCGACGGTGCTCGACCGCGTCGACGCGTCGATGACGCTCGTGCGCGAGGAGACGTTCGGGCCCGTGTCGCCGATCATCGCGTTCGACACGATCGACGACGCGATCCGGATCAGCAACGGCACCGCATTCGGCCTGTCGTCGGGCGTGTGCACGGATCGCGCGGATGCGATCGTGCGTTTCGTCAACGAACTGAACGTCGGCACGGTGAACGTGTGGGAGGTGCCGGGCTACCGGCTCGAACTGACGCCGTTCGGCGGCATCAAGGATTCGGGTCTGGGATACAAGGAAGGAGTGCAGGAAGCGATGAAGAGCTTCACGAATCTGAAGATGTTCTCTTTACCGTGGGCGTAACGAAATGGCGCTGACCCTCGATGACATTCGCATGCTGTTCGACCGCCACGGCGACATTGCCTACAGCGGCGAGCCGGTGACGCAGCGCGAGCATGCGCTGCAGAGCGCGCAGCTCGCCGAAGAGGCGGGCGCGGGCGACGCGCTGATCGCGGCGGCGCTGCTGCACGATCTGGGCCACCTGCTGAACCGCCAGGGCGAGACGCCGACCGCGCACGGCATCGACGACCTGCATCAGTATTACGTGCTGCCGTTCCTGCGGCCGCTGTTTTCCGACGCGGTGCTGGAGCCGATCCGGCTGCACGTCGACGCGAAGCGCTGCCTGTGCGCGATCGACGCGTCGTATTACGCGCGCCTGTCCGCGGACTCGGTGCGCAGCTTGCATCTGCAGGGTGGCGTCTTCTCGGATGCGGAAGCCGAGGCGTTTCTGAAGCGTCCTTATGCGCCGGACGCGATCCGCGTGCGGCGCTGGGACGATCTCGCGAAGGTGGCCGGCAAGCCGACGCCGGATCTGGGTCACTACATGCGCGCGGTCGCGCGCGTCATGGCGTCATGAAGTAACGACCGACTCCCGCATCCATATCTATAACGGGACCCTCAAAAAGAGCTTGCGCGAGGGAGGGGATGTGCATAGAATCACGCCTCTTTCGCGCTGCGGCGAACGCGGCGCGAAGGGGGGAGTGGGAAGTCTTGAGCTCGGGCAGTACGGTCGACCGCGAGGACGAACGGGAGCGCGAGACGGCGATGACGAGGTTTCGGTGGCGCGGAGGTAAAAAAGTTGTTGACGCGCTGCGAATAAGTGATCATAATCTCATTTCTCTGCTGCTGACAACGCAGCGCTGCTGAGAAGACGGTGGCAAGTAGTGAAATCTTCTCGCAGATATGCTCTTTAACAATGAACAGCCGATAAGTGTGGGCGCTTGATGTGGCGGACGATCTTCGGATCGCGAGCAAAAGTATCAAGAGTCTCACACTAAAGTAAGTCAGGTTTGTGAAGCAATTCACGACCTGTCAGCTTTGAGTGAGCGACCGGTTGGAAACAACCGAAAACAGTAACGGGCATTGAACTGAAGAGTTTGATCCTGGCTCAGATTGAACGCTGGCGGCATGCCTTACACATGCAAGTCGAACGGCAGCGCGGACTTCGGTCTGGCGGCGAGTGGCGAACGGGTGAGTAATACATCGGAACATGTCCTGTAGTGGGGGATAGCCCGGCGAAAGCCGGATTAATACCGCATACGATCTGAGGATGAAAGCGGGGGACCTTCGGGCCTCGCGCTATAGGGTTGGCCGATGGCTGATTAGCTAGTTGGTGGGGTAAAGGCCTACCAAGGCGACGATCAGTAGCTGGTCTGAGAGGACGACCAGCCACACTGGGACTGAGACACGGCCCAGACTCCTACGGGAGGCAGCAGTGGGGAATTTTGGACAATGGGCGCAAGCCTGATCCAGCAATGCCGCGTGTGTGAAGAAGGCCTTCGGGTTGTAAAGCACTTTTGTCCGGAAAGAAATCATTCTGGCGAATAACCGGGGTGGATGACGGTACCGGAAGAATAAGCACCGGCTAACTACGTGCCAGCAGCCGCGGTAATACGTAGGGTGCGAGCGTTAATCGGAATTACTGGGCGTAAAGCGTGCGCAGGCGGTTCGCTAAGACCGATGTGAAATCCCCGGGCTCAACCTGGGAACTGCATTGGTGACTGGCGGGCTAGAGTATGGCAGAGGGGGGTAGAATTCCACGTGTAGCAGTGAAATGCGTAGAGATGTGGAGGAATACCGATGGCGAAGGCAGCCCCCTGGGCCAATACTGACGCTCATGCACGAAAGCGTGGGGAGCAAACAGGATTAGATACCCTGGTAGTCCACGCCCTAAACGATGTCAACTAGTTGTTGGGGATTCATTTCCTTAGTAACGTAGCTAACGCGTGAAGTTGACCGCCTGGGGAGTACGGTCGCAAGATTAAAACTCAAAGGAATTGACGGGGACCCGCACAAGCGGTGGATGATGTGGATTAATTCGATGCAACGCGAAAAACCTTACCTACCCTTGACATGGTCGGAATCCTGCTGAGAGGCGGGAGTGCTCGAAAGAGAACCGGCGCACAGGTGCTGCATGGCTGTCGTCAGCTCGTGTCGTGAGATGTTGGGTTAAGTCCCGCAACGAGCGCAACCCTTGTCCTTAGTTGCTACGCAAGAGCACTCTAAGGAGACTGCCGGTGACAAACCGGAGGAAGGTGGGGATGACGTCAAGTCCTCATGGCCCTTATGGGTAGGGCTTCACACGTCATACAATGGTCGGAACAGAGGGTCGCCAACCCGCGAGGGGGAGCCAATCCCAGAAAACCGATCGTAGTCCGGATTGCACTCTGCAACTCGAGTGCATGAAGCTGGAATCGCTAGTAATCGCGGATCAGCATGCCGCGGTGAATACGTTCCCGGGTCTTGTACACACCGCCCGTCACACCATGGGAGTGGGTTTTACCAGAAGTGGCTAGTCTAACCGCAAGGAGGACGGTCACCACGGTAGGATTCATGACTGGGGTGAAGTCGTAACAAGGTAGCCGTATCGGAAGGTGCGGCTGGATCACCTCCTTTCTCGAGCTTAAATCCGCGAAGTTGAGCGCTCACGCTTATCGGCTGTAAATCAGGACAGACTCAGGGGTCTGTAGCTCAGTCGGTTAGAGCACCGTCTTGATAAGGCGGGGGTCGTTGGTTCGAATCCAACCAGACCCACCAATTGTCTGGCGAGAAGGGAACCTGAGTGTCTCTGTACGGGGGGCATAGCTCAGCTGGGAGAGCACCTGCTTTGCAAGCAGGGGGTCGTCGGTTCGATCCCGTCTGCCTCCACCACAATCTTCAATGGCAAGCGTTCGACTTGAGTCGAATCTTTGTCCTTGGCGATTGAGCCAGTCAGAGTGATGCAGGCAACTGTATCGGCTGTCGTTCTTTAACAATCTGGAAGAAGTAAGTAATTTGGATAGCGGAAGCGTCTTTGAGATGGACGTGGAAGTTATCCGGGTTGTGATTGTATCGATGTATCTCAAGATGATTCGAACTTCATGTTCGGCTCCCTACGGGAGTGGGACCAGAGTAAGCGCTAAAGCGCTAACACTGGTCGACATCAAATTGGAATACGGCACAACGCGAGAACTCAACCTGTAGCGGCTGTCATCCCCATTCGGGGATGGGGCCATCGTAAGTGCTAAAGCGCTAACGATGGCCGACATGAGACAGACTCGTTATAGGGTCAAGCGAACAAGTGCATGTGGTGGATGCCTTGGCGATCACAGGCGATGAAGGACGCGGTAGCCTGCGAAAAGCTACGGGGAGCTGGCAAACGAGCTTTGATCCGTAGATGTCCGAATGGGGAAACCCACTCCTTTTGGAGTATCCATGACTGAATACATAGGTCATGTGAGGCGAACGCGGTGAACTGAAACATCTAAGTAACCGCAGGAAAAGAAATCAACCGAGATTCCCAAAGTAGTGGCGAGCGAAATGGGAAGAGCCTGTACTCTTTATTTGTATTGTTAGCCGAACGCTCTGGAAAGTGCGGCCATAGCAGGTGATAGCCCTGTAGGCGAAAACAGTATGAAAGAACTAGGTGTACGACAAGTAGGGCGGGACACGTGAAATCCTGTCTGAAGATGGGGGGACCATCCTCCAAGGCTAAATACTCGTGATCGACCGATAGTGAACCAGTACCGTGAGGGAAAGGCGAAAAGAACCCCGGGAGGGGAGTGAAATAGATCCTGAAACCGCATGCATACAAACAGTCGGAGCCTCTTCGGGGGTGACGGCGTACCTTTTGTATAATGGGTCAGCGACTTACGTTCAGTAGCAAGCTTAACCGAATAGGGCAGGCGTAGCGAAAGCGAGTCCGAATAGGGCGTTCAGTTGCTGGGCGTAGACCCGAAACCAGGTGATCTATCCATGGCCAGGATGAAGGTGCGGTAACACGTACTGGAGGTCCGAACCCACTAACGTTGAAAAGTTAGGGGATGAGCTGTGGATAGGGGTGAAAGGCTAAACAAACCTGGAAATAGCTGGTTCTCTCCGAAAACTATTTAGGTAGTGCCTCGTGTCTCACCTTCGGGGGTAGAGCACTGTCATGGTTGGGGGGTCTATTGCAGATTACCCCGCCATAGCAAACTCCGAATACCGAAGAGTGCAATCACGGGAGACAGACATCGGGTGCTAACGTCCGGTGTCAAGAGGGAAACAACCCAGACCGCCAGCTAAGGTCCCCAAATATGGCTAAGTGGGAAACGAAGTGGGAAGGCTAAAACAGTCAGGAGGTTGGCTTAGAAGCAGCCACCCTTTAAAGAAAGCGTAATAGCTCACTGATCGAGTCGTCCTGCGCGGAAGATGTAACGGGGCTAAGCCATATACCGAAGCTGCGGATGCGTGCTTGCACGCATGGTAGGAGAGCGTTCCGTAAGCCTGCGAAGGTGCACTGTAAGGTGTGCTGGAGGTATCGGAAGTGCGAATGCTGACATGAGTAGCGATAAAGGGGGTGAAAGGCCCCCTCGCCGTAAGCCCAAGGTTTCCTACGCAACGTTCATCGGCGTAGGGTGAGTCGGCCCCTAAGGCGAGGCAGAAATGCGTAGCTGATGGGAAGCAGGTCAATATTCCTGCACCGTCGTTAGATGCGATGGGGGGACGGATCGCGGAAGGTTGTCCGGGTGTTGGAAGTCCCGGTCGCTGCATTGGAGAAGGCGCTTAGGCAAATCCGGGCGCAGGATTCAAGGGTGTGGCGCGAGCTCCTTCGGGAGCGAAGCAATTGGAAGTGGTTCCAAGAAAAGCCTCTAAGCTTCAGTCTAACGATGACCGTACCGCAAACCGACACAGGTGGGCGAGATGAGTATTCTAAGGCGCTTGAGAGAACTCGGGAGAAGGAACTCGGCAAATTGGTACCGTAACTTCGGGATAAGGTACGCCCTGGTAGCTTGATGCGCCTGCGCGCAGAGGGTGAAGGGGTTGCAATAAACTGGTGGCTGCGACTGTTTAATAAAAACACAGCACTCTGCAAACACGAAAGTGGACGTATAGGGTGTGACGCCTGCCCGGTGCCGGAAGATTAAATGATGGGGTGCAAGCTCTTGATTGAAGTCCCGGTAAACGGCGGCCGTAACTATAACGGTCCTAAGGTAGCGAAATTCCTTGTCGGGTAAGTTCCGACCTGCACGAATGGCGTAACGATGGCCACACTGTCTCCTCCCGAGACTCAGCGAAGTTGAAGTGTTTGTGATGATGCAATCTACCCGCGGCTAGACGGAAAGACCCCATGAACCTTTACTGTAGCTTTGCATTGGACTTTGAACCGATCTGTGTAGGATAGGTGGGAGGCTATGAAACCGGAACGCTAGTTTCGGTGGAGCCGTCCTTGAAATACCACCCTGGTTTGTTTGAGGTTCTAACCTTGGCCCGTGATCCGGGTCGGGGACAGTGCATGGTAGGCAGTTTGACTGGGGCGGTCTCCTCCCAAAGCGTAACGGAGGAGTACGAAGGTACGCTAGGTACGGTCGGAAATCGTGCTGATAGTGCAATGGCATAAGCGTGCTTAACTGCGAGACCGACAAGTCGAGCAGGTGCGAAAGCAGGTCATAGTGATCCGGTGGTTCTGTATGGAAGGGCCATCGCTCAACGGATAAAAGGTACTCTGGGGATAACAGGCTGATACCGCCCAAGAGTTCATATCGACGGCGGTGTTTGGCACCTCGATGTCGGCTCATCTCATCCTGGGGCTGTAGCCGGTCCCAAGGGTATGGCTGTTCGCCATTTAAAGAGGTACGTGAGCTGGGTTTAAAACGTCGTGAGACAGTTTGGTCCCTATCTGCCGTGGGCGTTGGAAGTTTGAAGGGGGCTGCTCCTAGTACGAGAGGACCGGAGTGGACGAACCTCTGGTGTACCGGTTGTGACGCCAGTCGCATCGCCGGGTAGCTATGTTCGGAAGAGATAACCGCTGAAAGCATCTAAGCGGGAAACTCGCCTTAAGATGAGACTTCCCCGGGGACTTGATCCCCTTGAAGGGTCGTTCGAGACCAGGACGTTGATAGGTCGGGTGTGTAAGCGCAGTAATGCGTTCAGCTAACCGATACTAATTGCCCGTAAGGCTTGATCCTATAACAAGTCTGTCTCGATAGCCGTTAGCGCTTCAGCGCTTACGGATATCGAGCGTCGAGTGCAAGGCACTCGACGTACAGCGGTTGAAGTACCGCGTATGTGTGAGATGCAACCTCACAACCCAAGATTACTGCTTCTTCCAAGATTGGTTGCGCTGCGAAGCAACGCAACAACCCTCTTTGCCTGATGACCATAGCGAGTCGGTCCCACCCCTTCCCATCCCGAACAGGACCGTGAAACGACTCCACGCCGATGATAGTGCGGATCCCCGTGTGAAAGTAGGTAATCGTCAGGCTCCTCCTCTTGAAACCCCCGCCCCTCACAGGCGGGGGTTTCGCCTTTTACCCCCAGCCTCAACAAAAAACAACGCACGGGCGCATCCCCCAGTCATCCAAGAGAAGAATCGGAAGAACGCGCTAACATCTGATTCTTCGATCCTGTCTGGAGCACGTCGTGAATATCGGGAGGGCCGCAAAGGCTTCGGGTGTCAGCGCGAAAATGATTCGCTACTACGAGAGCGTGGGGCTTCTCAATCCCGCGAAGCGGACCGATTCTGGATATCGCGTCTACCAAGACGAGGAGATCCATTTGCTTCGCTTCATTCGGCAGGCGCGGCGGCTCGGATTTCTTGTCGACGACATCAGGAGACTGCTCGCACTCTGGCAGGATCGCTCAAGGGCAAGCGCCGAAGTCAAAGCGATCGCGCTCGCGCACGTGGCCGAGCTCGATGGCCGGATCGCCGAGCTTACGGACATGCGGAATACGCTCGCGAACCTTGCAGCCCATTGCAACGGGGACGATCGTCCAGACTGCCCCATTTTGGAGCGCTTGGCGGATCCTTGTTGTGATCCAAGGTAGTGCATGCAAGGGTAGAGTCTTGCCGTCGCAAGCCGAGGAAATATCCAAAAAATCAGGCGCTTAAGCTGGGATTGTTTGAGCTATTCCAAACTGGCATGCATCGCATTCGAGCATTTCACTGGCAAGTTGGTGCAATCCCGCTATAATCGGGTTAACCCTATACGGGATATCCCTGACATCGATTCACCAGGGGATCTCAACCTTCCTTGGAGAGCCAACATGTTTGCCTACATCATCGAAAAGCTGAGCAACTGGTTTGAGGCTGCAGAACGCAACCGCCGTGAAGCCTATCTGGCATCGTCGAGCGACATCGTTCAGCTCGAACAGCGTATTCGCTCGCTGGAAACCAACGGCTACTCGCTGTAACTCGGCGCGGCAAGACGCCGCACCACGCGCTCGATGCGCAAGCAAAGGAAAGGCCCCGTATTGACGGGGCTTTGTCTTTTTGTAAGCTGAAAATGTCGTGCGCCAGAGATCACCGTCTATCAACATACAATCAACATCGTCTGAAACGGGGGCCGGATGAGAGTCGTCAATCGCTTCTTTTGCTATGCGACGAACTGCGCTGCATTGTTCGGTATCGCGACAGCCGCGGTCGCCGGATCGGACAGCACGCGTGCACCGCTGATCCTGGATACCCAAAGCGGAATTCACGACGGCAAGAGCGGCATAGTGCTGCAAAACGCGCCATTATCGCGTGCGCCAATCGTCGCGCCGACGCAACCCGCCCCGATGACTGAACTGCCACCCGGTTCGACTGCGCCGTTGGTCGTCATCCCGTATATCGAAGTGCCGAACTCGGCCGTTCCGCTCAAGGCGCCCCAGCCGCGTCAATAAGCGGCGTTCCGGTTAGTTGGCGCGATGCTCGATCGCGAATTTCGCGCCGCCGTCCTGGCCGAGCACTTCGACGAGATACGGCAGCGTTTCCTTCATCGTATCGACCAGCGTATATGGCGGGTTCAGAATGAACATCCCGCTGCCGAAAAGCCCAAAGCTGTCCGATGGCGGCCGGCTTACCGTCAAGCTCAGATGCAGCCAGTTGTTCGGCTGCAACTGCTTCAGGTGATCGGGGAATTTCTGCGATTCCGGGCGGCTTACCTGCGGATACCAGATCGCATAGCACCCCGTTGCAAATCGCTTCAGGCTTTCCTCGACGCAAGCGATCGTCTTCGCGTAATCGCGCTTGTCCTCGTATGACGGATCGACCAGCACGAGCGCACGCCGCGGCGGCGGCGGCAGCAATGCCTTGATGCCTTCGAATCCGTCGCCGGCGTAGATCATCGCGCGGCGTCCAGCGTCACGGAAATTGTGACGCAGCACGTCGATTTCGGTACTGTGCAACTCGAACAAGCGCATCCGGTCCTGTTCGCGCATCAGCCGCCATGCGAGATAGGGCGAGCCCGGGTAGTAGCGCAACTCGCCGTCGCTGTTCAGCGCGCGCACTTCGTCGACATAGTCGGACAGCGCCTCGGGCAGATCCGTCGCGTCCCAAATTTTTTCGATCCCCGTGCTGAATTCGCCGGTTTTCGCCGCATAGCCATCGAACAGCGAATAGACGCCTGCGCCAGCGTGCGTATCAATGTACCAATACGACTTGTCTTTCTTGTTCAAATAACGCAGCAACTGCACGACGACGGCGTGTTTGAGGACGTCCGCGTGATTGCCGGCGTGAAAGCCGTGACGATAGCTGAGCATGGCGAGAGAAATACGGAGCGATACGTGAAAATCGGCCAAGCGCCGGGCGTGCAGATCATGCGGTGATACTGGCTCGCGGATGTGGCCGGCCGATGCGGTCGCGTATTGTACGCGAGTATGCAACACGGCCTGCCGTTCGGCTATTGATACGCATCGCCAACGATCTGCTCGATTCGCTGCTTCGCGTCCGGCGTGATCTTTGCCGCCACGTCGAGCGCGCGCATGTTCTCGACGATCTGCTCGACGCGCGATGCGCCGGTGATCACCGTGCTGACGCGAGGGTTTTTCAGCACCCACGCAAGGGCGAGCTGGCCGACGGTGCAACCGAGGTCGTTCGCAATCTCGCCGAGCGCTTCCACGACGCTGTTCCTCGCCGGGTCTGTCAATTGCTCGCGCAGCCAGTCGTAGCCGTGAATTTCGGCTCGGCTTCCGGCGGGAACGCCATGCCGGTATTTTCCTGTCAGCAGCCCCGAAGCGAGCGGGCTCCAGGTCGTGAGCCCCATGCCGAAGTCTTCATAGAGACGCCTGTATTCCAGCTTGACTCGCTTGCGATGGAACAGGTTGTATTGCGGCTGCTCCATTGTCGGCTTGCGCAGATGATGCCGTTCAGCAATTTCGTATGCGGCGCGAATCTCGTCGGCACTCCATTCGGACGTACCCCAATAGAGTGCCTTGCCGCGCGCGATGATGTCGCTCATCGCCCATACGGTTTCCTCGATCGGCGTATTGGGATCGGGACGGTGGCAGAACACGAGGTCGACGTAGTCGAGCTGAAGGCGCTGCAGCGACGCGTCGATCGCGTTCAGCAAGTATTTGCGGTTGAGGGTGTGGTACTGATTCGGCGCTTCTGCGAGCCCCCAGAAAAACTTCGTCGACACCACGTAACTGATGCGCGGCCAGCCGAGGGACTTCAGCGCATGCCCCATGATTTCCTCTGATTTGCCGCCCGCATACACTTCGGCGTTGTCGAAGAAATTGACGCCGGCGTCGCGCGCGGCAGCCAGCGATTCTCGCGCCGTACGGCGGTCGACCTGGTTGCCGTAGGTGACCCATGAACCGATCGACAGCTCGCTGACCTGCAATTCGGAACGTCCCAGCCTTCGGTAGTTCATAACGCCTCCGATCGAGCGTGACCGACCACAAGCTTAGCTCGTTTGACCGCGATGCGCGGTCCCGTTCATGCACAATAGCGGTGTCGGCCGCGCGGCGACAGCCGCGCCATTCGGCCTATGCTATCCGGCAGACTGGATCGATGCCGGACGCGATGCTTTCATTGACTTGACTGACGGAGACTTGGGGAATGACTTCGAACTTGAACGGGAAGGCGGCCGTCGTGACGGGCGCAGCAAGCGGCATCGGCAAGGAAATCGCGCTGGAGCTCGCGCGCGCGGGCGCGGCGGTGGCGATCGCCGACCTGAATCAGGACGGCGCGAACGCGGTGGCCGGGCAGATCAGGCAGGCGGGCGGCCAGGCGATCGGCGTCGCGATGGACGTGACCAACGAGGGCGCGGTCAACGCAGGCATCGACAAGGTGGCCGAGACGTTCGGCTCGGTCGACATCCTCGTGTCGAACGCGGGCATCCAGATCGTCAATCCGATCGAGAACTACGCGTTCGCCGACTGGAAGAAGATGCAGGCGATCCACGTCGACGGCGCGTTCCTGACGACGAAGGCCGCGCTCAAGCACATGTACAAGGACGATCGCGGCGGCGTGGTGATCTACATGGGCTCGGTGCACTCGCACGAGGCGTCGCCGCTGAAGTCGGCGTACGTGACGGCCAAGCACGGGCTGCTGGGCCTCGCGCGCGTGCTGGCGAAGGAAGGCGCGAAGCACAACGTGCGCTCGCATGTCGTGTGTCCGGGCTTCGTGCGCACGCCGCTCGTCGACAAGCAGATTCCGGAGCAGGCGAAGGAGCTGGGGATCAGCGAAGAGGACGTGGTGAAGAAGGTGATGCTCGGCCAGACGGTGGACGGCGTGTTCACGACGGTCGAGGACGTCGCGAAGACGGTGCTGTTCCTGTCGGCGTTCCCGAGCGCGGCGCTGACCGGCCAGTCGTTCGTCGTCAGCCACGGCTGGTTCATGCAGTAAGCGGTGGCTTGAATGAGCAAGCGTCGAAGTGCGGCATGGCACGGCCATTTTGCGTTGTTTCAGCCGTTCGGCTGCCCGCGGCCGCGCGTGAGTCCCGGGCGGAGTCCCGTGTGACCTGGGACATAAAGAAACGCGCTCCGCCGGGAGCGCGTTTCTCGTTTCCGTAGCGGCGGCGCCCGCTTTACTTCAGCACCACGGCGATCGCGTTTGCGACGACGTCGATGTTGCGCGTGTTGAGCGCCGCGACGCAGATCCTGCCGGTGCTCACCGCATAGATGCCGAACTCTTCGCGCAGACGGTCGACTTGCGCCGACGTCAGGCCCGAGTACGAGAACATCCCGCGTTGCGCGTTGATGAAGCTGAAGTCGCGCTCGACGCCGGCCGCCTTCAGGCGCTCGACGAGGCCATTGCGCATCGCGCGGATGCGATCGCGCATTTCGCCCAGTTCCTGCACCCACGAAGCGCGCAGTTCCGGCGAAGCGAGCACCGCGGCGACGATCGCGCCGCCGTGCGTCGGCGGGTTCGAGTAGTTCGTGCGGATCACGCGCTTCAACTGCGACAGCACGCGTGCGGCTTCGTCCTTGCTGTTGGTGATGATCGACAGCGCGCCGACGCGCTCGCCGTACAGCGAGAACGACTTCGAGAACGACGACGACACGAACACGTTCAGATCCGCCGCCGCGAAGAGGCGCACCGCGGCCGCATCGGCCTCGATGCTCTCGCCGAAGCCCTGATAGGCGATGTCGAGGAACGGCACGAGCTGGCGCGCCTTCACGACCTCGACCACCTGCGCCCATTGCGCGTCGTTCAGGTCGACGCCCGTCGGGTTGTGGCAGCAGGCGTGCAGCACGACGATCGTGCCCGGCTCGTAACCGTTGAGCGCGGCCAGCATGCCGTCGAAGTTGACGCCGTTCGTCATCGCGTCGTAGTACGGGTACGCGACGACTTCGAAACCTGCCATGTCGAACAGCGCACGGTGGTTTTCCCAGCTCGGATCGCTGATCGCGACTTTTGCCTTCGGATTCAGCGTGTGCAGGAAGTCTGCGCCGATCTTCAGTGCGCCCGTGCCGCCGAGCGCCTGCGCCGTCACGACGCGGCCGGCCGCGATCAGCGGCGAATCGTCGCCGAGCAGCAGCTTCTGCACCGACGCGTCATAGGCGGCAATCCCGTCGATCGGCAGATAGCCGCGCGGCAGGCCGGCTTCGACCCGCGCCTTTTCCGCGTCGCGCACCGCACGCAGCAGCGGAATCTTGCCGTCCTCGTTGGTGTAGACGCCGACGCCCAGATTCACCTTGGTCGGGCGAGTGTCGGCGTTGAAGGCTTCGTTCAGGCCCAGGATAGGGTCGCGGGGGGCAAGTTCGACAGCGGAGAAGAGCGACATAATTGATTCGCAGCAGTTGTGAAAAGAGGGTCAGCTTCGGGCGTCGATGCGGGCCGGCGATCGTCGGGCAACGCTCGGCAGTCCGGCGCGAAAGCGAAAGCGAAACGCGGCAGCTTGCCATTGTAACGAATTCGACGTCTCCATTCGGCTAATGTCTCGGCCGCGCGCGCGGTTTTTGCGCGTCCGGCCGCCAAATCCCGAGCACGGCGATGCGGAGCCGGCCGGACGTCGAAGCGCTAGAATGATCTTTTGCTCCGTTTCGGCCCGCCGCCTCCCGCATCCACATGTCCGAACATCATTCCGACACCCGCGATGATCTCGACGAATCGAAATTCGTGACGTTCGACGGATCCCCGTTCCAGCTATATCAGCCTTATCCGCCGTCGGGCGACCAGCCCACCGCGATCGCGACGCTCGTCGAAGGCGTCGAGGACGGCCTGTCGTTCCAGACGCTGCTCGGCGTGACGGGCTCGGGCAAGACCTACACGATGGCGAACACGATTGCGCGGCTCGGCCGCCCGGCGATCGTGTTCGCGCCGAACAAGACGCTCGCCGCGCAGCTCTATGCGGAGTTCCGCGAGTTCTTCCCGCGTAACGCGGTCGAGTACTTCGTGTCGTACTACGACTATTACCAGCCGGAAGCGTATGTGCCGCAGCGCGACCTCTTCATCGAGAAGGATTCGTCGATCAACGAGCACATCGAGCAGATGCGGCTGTCGGCGACGAAGAGCCTGATGGAGCGGCGCGACGTCGTGATCGTCGCGACGGTGTCGGCGATCTACGGTATCGGCAACCCGTCCGAATACCACCAGATGATCCTCACGCTGCGCACGGGCGACAGGATCGGCCAGCGCGAGGTGATCGCGCGGCTGATCGCGATGCAGTACACGCGCAACGAGCAGGACTTCCAGCGCGGCACGTTCCGCGTGCGCGGCGACACGATCGACATCTTCCCGGCCGAGCACGCGGAGATGGCGGTGCGCGTCGAGCTGTTCGACGACGAGGTCGATTCGCTGCACCTGTTCGATCCGCTGACGGGGCGCGTGCGGCAGAAGATTCCGCGCTTCACCGTCTATCCGTCGTCGCACTACGTGACGCCGCGCGAGACCGTGATGCGCGCGGTCGAGACGATCAAGGACGAGCTGCGCGATCGCCTCGAGTTCTTCCACCGCGACGGCAAGCTCGTCGAGGCGCAGCGCCTCGAGCAGCGCACCCGGTTCGACTTGGAGATGCTGCAGGAGCTCGGCTTCTGCAAGGGCATCGAGAACTATTCGCGACACTTCTCCGGCGCGGCGCCGGGCGAGCCGCCGCCGACCCTCGTCGACTATCTGCCGTCCGACGCGCTGATGCTGCTCGACGAATCGCACGTGCTGATCGGCCAGTTGAACGGGATGTACAACGGCGACCGCGCGCGCAAGGAGAACCTCGTCGATTACGGGTTCCGGCTGCCGTCGGCGCTCGACAACCGGCCGCTCAAGTTCCCCGAGTTCGAGCGCAAGATGCGCCAGGTGGTGTTCGTATCGGCGACGCCCGCCGATTACGAGCGGCGCGTGTCCGGCCAGACCGCCGAGCAGGTCGTGCGGCCGACGGGGCTCGTCGACCCCGAGATCGAGGTGCGGCCGGCGAGCACGCAGGTCGACGACGTGCTGTCCGAGATCACCGAGCGCGTGAAGGCCGACGAGCGCGTGCTGATCACCGTGCTGACGAAGCGCATGGCCGAGCAACTGACCGAATTCCTCGCGGATCATGGCGTCAAGGTCCGCTATCTGCATAGCGATATCGACACCGTCGAGCGCGTCGAAATCATTCGCGACCTGCGGCTCGGCACGTTCGACGTGCTGGTCGGGATCAACCTGCTGCGCGAAGGGCTCGACATTCCGGAGGTGTCGCTCGTCGCGATCCTCGACGCGGACAAGGAAGGCTTCCTGCGCGCCGAGCGCTCGCTGATCCAGACGATCGGACGCGCGGCGCGCAACGTGAACGGCAAGGCGCTCCTGTACGCGGACCGGATCACCGATTCGATGCGCCGCGCGATCGACGAGACCGAGCGGCGGCGCGCGAAGCAGATCGCGTACAACGAGGAGATGGGCATCACGCCGCGCGGCGTCGTGAAGCGGATCAAGGACATCATCGACGGCGTCTACAACGCCGACGAAGCGCGCGCCGAACTGAAGGAGGCGCAGCAGCGCGCGAAATTCGAAGACATGTCCGAGAAGCAGATCGCGAAGGAAATCAAGCGGCTCGAGAAGCAGATGGCCGATTACGCGAAAAATCTCGAGTTCGAGAAAGCCGCGCAGACGCGCGACCAGCTCGCGCTGCTGCGCGAACGGGTATTCGGCGCGAATGTGGGCGATCATCTGAGCGGGGTCGAATGAGGGTTCCGCGGCGCCCCGCCGCATTCGTTAATCTCGCTGTAAGCCTTGTCGGATCAGGGATTTAGCGGCATCTCCATTTGTTTTGGAGGGCGTTCGGTGCTACACTTGCGCCTGTATTGAGAATAGTTCGCATTAGCGTTCTTCATCGCTTTTTTTGTCTCACCCCCGGGTTCCGGGTCCGCGCGGGCGGGACGTGTAACACGAGATAAAAACAGGAGTGTCAATGTTGCGTTCTTCCTTTGTCCGCAGCGGCGTCGCGTTGGCGGCCGCGTGCGCTGCGCTGTCGGCGACGGCGGCCGAATACCCGATCGGCAAGCACCAGATTCAAGGCGGGATGGAGATTGGCGCGGTGTACCTGCAGCCGATCACGATGGACCCGGAAGGCATGATGCGCAAGGCGTCGGATTCGGACATCCACCTCGAAGCCGATATCCATGCGGTCAAGAACAACCCGACGGGCTTCGCCGAAGGCGACTGGATGCCGTATCTGCAAGTCGCATACAAGCTGACGAAGCAGGGCGACGCGAAGTGGAAGTCGGAAGGCGATCTGATGGGCATGGTCGCGAGCGACGGTCCGCACTACGGCGACAACGTGAAGCTCAACGGCCCCGGCAAGTATCACCTGACGCTCGTCGTGAAGCCGCCGATGCAGACGGGTCACATGGCGTTCGGCCGCCACGTCGACAAGGAAACCGGCGTCGGCGCGTGGTTCAAGCCGATCACGCTCGAATACGATTTCCCGTTCGCCGGAATCGGCAAGAAGGGCGGGTACTGATCGCGCGAGCAGCAAACGGACAGCGCGCGATGAGCGCGCTGTCTTTTTAGAGAAATACGATGACATTCCCCAGAGCATTCGCATTCGCCGCCGCGATTTTCATCGCGGGCGCAGCGCACGCGGCCGATCTGCCGACCTTCAAGCTCGAGATGGCTGACGGCAAGCTCAATCCGGCGCGCATCGAAGTGCCGGCCGGCCAGCGCATCAAGATTCAGATTCGCAACACGGGCAAGGGCGCCGTCGAGTTCGAGAGCGTGCAGCTTCGCAAGGAGAAGGTGCTCGCGCCGGGCGGCGAATCGTTCGTCGTGATCGCGCCGCTGTCGCCGGGCGAGTACAAGTTTTTCGACGATTTTCACCAGCAGGCGCAAGGCGTCATCGTCGCGAAGTAACGGTTTTCGCGTTTGACGCGCGGCACGTGCCGCGCGGCGGGCGCCGGGAGGTAAAAACAAATGGGTCAGATCTTGTTCATCGTCTGGCGGGAGAGCGTCGAGGCGTTGCTCGTCGTCGGCATCCTCTATGCATGGCTGAAGAACGGCGACGACGATGCGCGCCGCGGCTTGCCTTATCTGTGGGCGGGCGTTGGCGTCGGCCTGCTGATGGCGGTGGGCCTTGGCGCCGCGCTCGTCGGCTTCACCGAAGTGCTGTCGGGCGACGCGCAGGACTACTTTCAGACCGCGATGGTGCTGATCGCGTGTGTGCTGATCGTGCAGATGGTGCTATGGATGAAGCGCCACGGGCGCACGCTCAAGCGCGACATGGAGCAATCGCTGCAGAAGAGCACGCAGGACGCGAACTGGTGGGGCGTCGCAGTGCTCGTCGCGCTCGCGATCGCGCGCGAGGGCAGCGAGACGGTTATTTTCCTCTACGGGCTCGGCTTCGGCCAGTCCGGGCACGTCGACGGCGGCCAGATGCTCGCCGTGCTGATCGGCCTCGGTCTCGCGTTCCTGACGTTCTACGTACTGCAACTCGGCGGCAAGTACTTCTCGTGGCGGCACTTTTTCCGCGTCACTGAAATCATGCTGCTGTTCCTCGGCGCAGGCCTGTTCCAGACGGGCGTCGACAAGCTGATCGACAAGGAAATCCTGCCGCTCGGCATCGCGCAATTGTGGGATACGTCGGCGATCCTCGACGATTCGAGCACGTTCGGCTCGCTCGTGTCGACGCTGACGGGCTATCGCGCGCATCCGTCGCTCACGAATCTCGTGGCGTACGCGGCCTACTGGGCGCTTGTCTACCTACTGATCAAGCGCGCCGCGCGCCGCCCGGCGGCGACTGCGGGGCGGCCCGCATGAGCGCAGTCGTCGGCCGTCGCCGCACGAGCTTCGTCGCGCAAGCCGGGCACTGGATGCAGCGCCACGGCGCGCTGATCCGCGGCATCCAGTGGGCCGTGGTGCTCGTCTATGCGCTCCTCATCCTCGTGCCGGCGTTCATGCCGCTGCCCGACGATACCGCGCACCTGTGGAGCAACCTGACGCTCGCCGCGCAGTTCGTGTTCTGGGGCATCTGGTGGCCGTTCGTGCTGCTGTCGATGGTGATGCTCGGCCGCGTCTGGTGCGGCGTGCTGTGTCCAGAGGGCGCATTGAGCGAATTCGCGAGCAAGTTCGGCCGCGGCCGCGCGATTCCGCGCTGGATGCGCTGGGGCGGCTGGCCGTTCGTCGCGTTCGGCCTGACGACGATCTACGGGCAGATGGTCAGCGTCTATCAGTATCCGCGCGCCGTGTTGCTCGTGCTCGGCGGCTCGACGCTCGCCGCGATCGTGATCGGCTTTCTGTACGGACGCGAGAAGCGCGTATGGTGCCGCTATCTGTGCCCGGTGAACGGCGTCTTCTCGCTGCTCGCGCGTCTTTCGCCGCTGCGCTACAAGGTCGACGAGGGCGCATGGCGCCGTTCGTACAAGAAGGGCGAGGACGGCCACCGCGTGATTCCGATCAACTGCGCGCCGCTCGTGCCGCTTCGCAACATGAAGGGCGCGGCGGCGTGCCACATGTGCGGCCGATGCAGCGGCCACCGCGGCGCGATCGAATTGACGACGCGCTCGCCGTCCGAGGAAGTGGTCGCGCTCGGTGACACGCAGGCGAGCGGCTGGGACACCGCGCTCATCCTCTACGGCCTGCTCGGCGTCGCGATCGGCGCGTTCCACTGGACGGTGAGCCCGTGGTTCGTGCAGATCAAGCAGGCGCTCGCGGGCTGGCTGATCGATCACGACATCATGTGGCCGCTCGATACGAACGCGCCCTGGTTCATCTTCACGCACTACCCCGAGCACAACGATGTGTTCTCGTGGCTCGACGGCTCGCTCGTCATCGCGTACATCGCCGGCACGGGGCTCGCTTACGGCACGGCGCTCGCCGTGCTGCTCGCCGGCGCCGCCGCAATGCTCGGCCGCTTCGAGCGCGTGCGGCTCCATCATCTGGCGCAGGCGCTGATTCCGCTCGCCGGCGCGGGCGTGTTTCTCGGCTTGTCGGCGACGACGCTTTCGCTGTTGCGCGCCGAGCATGTGCCGCTCGGCTGGGCGTCGGATGTTCGCATCGCGATTCTCGTCGGCGCGAATCTGTGGAGCGCGTGGCTTGCCTGGCAGGTCACCGGCCGCTATGCGGGCTTGCCGCGGCGGCTCGTCGCGATGCTCTGGTTCGGCGCCGCGCTCGCGGTGGTCGATAGTGCGTGGTGGCTGATGTTCTGGGGATTCTGACGCGCTTCGAGCGGTATGATGCAGCCGTCGATGGACGCGCATCGCGAAGGAGTGTCGAGATGAGAACCAAATCCGTTCTGACGAGCGACGACGTGAAGAAGATGGCCGCCGCCGCCGAGTCGTTCGCGGCCGCGAACCAGTGGTCCGTGACGGTCGCGATCTTCGACGACGGCGCGCATCTGCTGCATCTGCACCGGATGGACGGCGCCGCGCCGAGTACCGTCGAGATGGCGATCGGCAAGGGCCGCACGGCCGCGCTTGGCCGTCGCGAGAGCAAGGTCTACGAAGACATCGTGCTGCAAGGGCGCGTGTCGTTCCTGAGCGTGCCGCTCGTCGGCCTTGTCGAGGGCGGCGTGCCGATCGCCGTTGAAGGCGAGACGGTCGGGGCGATCGGCGTATCCGGCGTGAAGTCCGAGCAGGATGCGGCCGTCGCCCGCGCGGGAATCGCCGCGTTGACCGACGCAGGCTGATCGGCACGGTGCGGCACATTGCGTCGCTCGCCTGTCTCGGCGTCGAGACGATCGACGAGCCGCTGTTCGTGCGTTTCGCGATTGACCGTCTCCGCCCATCCATCAAACAAAAAAGCGACGCGTCCGGTGACGCGTCGCTTTTCTCTTTCACGCAGTGAGAACCCAAAAAAAGCGGCTTGGCTTGCTGCAACGGCTGCTTGAATATGTTTGCACGAAGGGGTCTAGACTCGCGTGCAAGCCGTTGTGGCTGGCTAATGCCTAACACCTCTCGGAGAGGTGGTCCCCACAATACTCGGTTCGTTACTTCGTCAGGATCAGCTTGCCGAGGCGCGTGGCCCGCAACTGATAGGTTTCGCCGTTATGCGCGATGCTCACGTGGCTCTGGCCTTGCAGCAACGCGTCGCTGCTCACTACGCGCTGCCCGGCGCTCGCGCTTGCGGCGGCGGCAGGCTTCGCGATGGCCTTTGCCGATTCGGCCGGCGTCGTCACCGCTGCTGCCTTGGAACGGCTGCTGGGTGCGGTACCGCCGGTGCGGCGCAACGTGAGCGTAGTAGAGCGCATAAGTTCGGTCATTCAGGCGATCGGTGAGTGGCGATTCGATGGAATGAATACTAAATGATAACCATTCCCATTTACAATGTATCTTTATCGATCGAAAACTGATTGCCGATAGGCGGAGACAAAGAGGGCGACGGATGCACCGCCGCCAGGGATCGTCAGTGCAGCGGGTCCGGGTCCTTGCGGCCCTGCGCGTACTCGCGAATCAGGCGAACGGTGTCGATGTCGGATGCGCGGTAGGCTTCCCTCACGATCCCCTGCGTCTGGCGTGCGTCCTCGCTGTCGTTGCTGACAGGCAGCGTCGTCCGATACTCGAAGCGCAGGAACAACTGCTGATCGTCACGTTCTTCGATCGTCATCGTCAGCGACCCGCCGATCTCGCCGTCGGCCGCATGGATGTCGTAGCGGACCTGCTCGTTCGGCGTGAACGTCACGCGATCGCGTACCGTCGCGTTGCCATAGTGCAGTTCGCGCTCGAGCGTCGTTTCCGTGCGCGCGTGAACGATGCAGTTGTCTAGGCCGATCACGAACAACTGCGGCTGCTCGGCGCGCAGCACGAGGCCTTCCCACAGCTGCGCGCGAGTCAGCGTCGGCAGGGACGGGTTGTCGGCGGCGTTAATCTGGATCAGATGTTCGAAGTTCAAAGCGGCGGATTCCTTCTGTAGTGCGGCCCATGCCGGGCGCGAGAAGATATTGTGACGCAAATCCGCCGCGGCGGCGGAGCTTCGGCCCTCTGCCGTTCGGCCAATGGGGGCGGCCGCCGTCTATGCGGAAATGCGGCCCATCCGGCCCCTCTGGTAATCGGCGACCGCCGCGCGGATCTCGTCCTCGGTGTTCATCACGAACGGGCCGTAGCGCACGATCGGCTCGTTGAGCGGCGCGCCGCCGATCAGCAGCAAGTCGAGCGGCGCATCGCCCGCGGCGAATACGGCGGTGTCGCCGTCTTCCGCGTACACGACGACATGGCGCGCGTCGACCTCCGTTCCGTCCGCTCCGTAGAATCCGCTGCCCTCGATCGGATAGGCGAATACGCGAAAGCCGGGCGGCACCGGCTGCTCGACGATTGCGCCGGGCGACAGCGTGAAGTGCTGGTAGAGCATCGGGGTGCGCGTCTCGATCGTCGCACATGCGCCGAACGCCTCGCCGGCGATCACCCGCACGATCGCGCGGCCGTCGGGCGATTTGGCGGTCGGAATGCGCGCGGCCGGAATGTCCTGATAGCGCGGCGCGATCATCTTGTCGCGGCGCGGAAGGTTCACCCAGAGCTGGAACGCGTGCGCGCAGCCACCCCGGCGCGCGAATTCGGGGTCGGGCATTTCGCTGTGGACGACGCCCGCGCCCGCCGTCATCCACTGGACGTCGCCCGGACCGAGCGCGCCCGCATGTCCCGCCGAATCGCGATGGCGAAACCAGCCTTCCAGCACGTAAGTAACGGTTTCGAAGCCGCGGTGCGGATGATCGGGCGCACCCTTCGCATCGCCCGGCGCGTAATCGACGGGCCCCATTTCGTCGAGCAACAGGAACGGATCGAAATCCGTCAGCAGGCGGGTCGGAAACGGGCGGTGAACCACGAAGCCGCCGCCTTCCGTCGTGCGGAGCGCCGGGTAGGTACGCTGGATCGAGCGGGCGATAGTCATGGAAAAGCTCTCGGAGTGATGGGAAATAACGTTATTTTTGCAACGTAAGGCTATTATATTGAGCGAATTGCCGATTAAATCCGCTCGATTCGCAATGGATCGTTGTGGAATTGGAACGATGAAATGACTATCGATGCACATAACCTGAACGACTTGATGTACTTCTCTCAGGTGGTCGAGCACGGCGGCTTCTCGGCCGCGGAACGCGTGCTCGGCATCTCGAAGTCGCGCCTTTCGCGGCGGCTGACCGAGCTCGAGGCGACGCTCGGCGTGCGCCTGTTGCAGCGCTCGACCCGCAAGCTCGCGTTGACCGAGGCCGGCCAGCTCTTCTATCAGCATTGCCAGGCGATGTTGTCGGAGGCGCAGGCCGCGATGAACGCGGTGCAGCAACTGCGCTCGTCGCCGCGCGGCACAGTGCGCGTGAGCGTGCCCGTCACGGTGTCGCAGACAATGCTGTCGCGCCTGCTGCCGGAATTCCTGCGCCGCTATCCTGAAGTGCGCGTGCAGATTCGCGTGACGAATCGCGTGATCGACCTGTTCGAAGACTCGATCGACGTCGCGCTGCGCGTGCGATCCGAGCCGCCGCAGAATGCGAACATCGTCGTGCGGCCGCTGTGGCGCACCGAGCAGATGCTCGTCGGCGCGCCGAGCCTGCTGCAGCAGAATGCGCCGCCCCTCGTGCCCGACGATCTGGCGGGATTCGACACGCTCGATACGCCGTCCGGAGACGGGCGGCACGTGTTCAACCTGATCGCGCCGGACGGCACGCGCCACGCGCACGAGCACGAGCCGCGCCTTGTGACGGCGGATCTGATGACGATTCGCGAAGCGGTGCTCGACGGGGTCGGAATCGCCGCGCTGCCGGAATCGATGTACGGTAACGCGTTGCGCGCGGGACAACTGTCGCCGGTGATGCCGGGATGGACGCTGCCTGTGCCGCAGCTCTATGCGGTGTTCGTGTCGCGGCAGGGGATGCCGCCCGCCGTGCGCGCGTTCGTCGATTACCTCGTCGAGAAGCTCGACAACGAAAACTACAAGGACCCGGGCTGTCCGGAGCGCGGCACGAAGGACGCGGAGACGAGGATTTCGCTCTGACGGAATCGGAAGATCGCGCGCGCATCGGTTTTGTCATTTGACGCGAGTCACGCAATCGGTAGTTTCAATCGGCAGCCGCTTGAATGCGTGCTCGCCCCGGCCTATATTGGAATCCCGATTTCGTGAGGGAAGGTGCCGAGCGAAACAAGGTGGCCGCATATGTTGCGAGCCAGATAGGGCAGACCGCGCAAGTCCGTGCAGACCACGGCATGTCGCATCGCGTTGCTCGACGCGCAGCAGTCAGGCCGCCGGGCCCGCCGCCCGAAGGCGCCCGTGCGCGCATGAAAAAAGGCCTTCATCTGGCGATGGAGGCCTTTTACTTTGGGGGCCGCGTGCGTTTATCGCACGCGAGATGCGCTGCGCTTACTTCGCGTTCGACTTCGGCTCGGTCACGAAGCCGAGCTTCGTCAGGCCGCCTGCCTGCGCGGCCGACATCACTTCCGCGACGCGTTCATAGGCGACCTTGCGGTCCGCGCGCAGATGCAGTTCCGGCTGCGGGTTCGTCTGCGCGGCTTGCGCGATGCGCGACTGAAGATCGGTCGCGCTCACCGGCTGGTCGTCCCACAGAACCGTGCCGTCGCTTTCGATCGCGACGTCGATCGTCTTCGGCTTCACCTCGACCGGCTGGCTGCTCGCGCGCGGCAGATCGATCTTCACCGCATGGTGCATCGCCGGGATCGTGACGAGGAAAATGATCAGGAGTACGAGCATGACGTCGACGAGCGGCGTCATGTTGATCTCGTTCATCAGGCCGTCGTCGTCCTCGTCGCCGAAGCTGGGGTTCATTGCCATCGCAAGCCTCCGCTCAGTTCGCGCGCGCGGCGAGCCGCAGCCCGTCGCGCTGCGCCGACGACGCGAGGCGCGCGCCCGTCACGAAGTACGCATGCAGGCCGTGCGCGAAGCGGCGCAGGCGGCTCATGATGCTCTTGTTCGCGCGCGTGAGCGCGTTGTAGCCGAGCACGGCGGGAATCGCGACGAACAGGCCGAACGCGGTCATGATCAGCGATTCGCCGACGGGGCCGGCGACCTGGTCGATCGACGTCTGGCCCGTCGCGCCGATCACGAGCAGCGCATGATAGATGCCCCACACGGTGCCGAACAGACCGACGAACGGCGCGGTGCTGCCGATCGACGCGAGGATCGCGAGGCCGCCCTGCATCCGCGCGATGCCTTCGTCCATCGTGTCCTTCAGGCAACGCGTGACCCAGTCGGACACGTCCATCCGGTCGTGCAGGTGCGGCTGCGTCTGATGGTGATGATCGGAGGCTTCCTTGCCGGACAGCGCGAGCGCGAGGAACGGGTTGTCCTGCGCCGACGACGATGCGCGGCCGAGCTTCTTCACGCCTTCGTCGAAATCGTCCGAATGCCAGAACGACTGTTCGGCGTCTTTCGACAGGCGCTTCAGGCGAATCACGTTCCAGCCCTTGATGACGATCACCATCCACGACAGGACCGACATCACGAGCAGCGCGACCGCGATGGAGCGTGTCACGAAGTCACCTTGCGCCCACACGTGCGCGATTCCGTAGCTTTGCATTTCCTTTCCTTGTTGTTTCTTTCGGTGTTGCTGAGATTAGTCGGTCAGAGTGAAGTCATAAGGCTGCGTGTAGGCGGCGCGCATCGGCTGTCCGTTCTGCAGATATGGCTGGCACGGCGACGAGCGGATCGCGTCGAGCGCCGCGTCGTCGAGGCGCGGGAAGCCGCTGCTCTGGACGACCTGAGCGCTTTCGATCCTGCCCGTCAGGCCGACGACGAAGCGGACCTTCACGACACCCGTCTCGCCGCGCCGCTTCGACATCGACGGATAGGCGGCCTTCGCGATCTGGCAGGTCAGGTGCGCGCCTTCCTTCGGCGCGACGATCTCCATCGTCGGGCGGTTCGCCGGCGCGCCCGCGGGCGGCACGGCTTTCGCGCTCGTCTCGGCGGGCGCGGCAGGCGCGGGCGGTGCGGGTTCCGGCGCGGTGATCGCATTCGGCGCAGGCTCGTGCGTGACGGGCAGCGGCGTCGGGCTCGGCTTCGCGACGGGCCGGGGGACGGGCGCCGGCTTCGGCTTGACCTTCGGGACGGGCTTCGGCGGCGTGGGCGCCGGCGCCGACTGGATGCCGACCGGCTGCGCGACGGGCGCGCTCAGCAACTCGGCGGTGATCGTCTTCGATTCGAGCGGACGATGCGGCACGTCGTTGCGCATCAGCAGCGCGCCGGTGAGCAGGAGCGCGTGTCCGGCGAGAACCGTCGCGGCAGCGGTGACGACGCGGGGATTCATACGGGAAAAGGCCGGCGCGGATGCGGCCGGCAAGGAATTCGAAACCTGCATGTTAGCTTCGTAGCACGGCGGCGCGCGTGACGAGCGCCGCGAAGTGTTGCATCACTTGCGGAAAATCAGCAAAGAGATGCACACGGTAGTCACGAATCCGATCAGCAATTCCATTACGGGCTCCTTTACAGGTAGGCCGTTGGCTCGCGCGGGCAGGCTTGCTGACGGGCTGGTAAAACGAGAGCGCGGCGCGCGGCGCCGCGTGCAATCCTGGCACGCCGGTCAAGCCGCCTTGCGTTCGTAGAACATGATGGGGACTGGCACGGCCGCGGGGTGCTCGACACCGCAGCGGCTCGCACAAACGCCCTGTTCCGCCATGATCCCGCGCACGGTTTCCTCGCACTTGCCGCAGCAGGTGGCGACCCCGAGTTCGAACTGGAGTTCTTCGAAGGTGTCCGCGCCTTCCTCAAAGGATGCGCGAATCTTCCGATCGGAAACGGACTTGCATACGCAGACGATCATGATGGAGCGCGATAGCTAACGTTAATGCGAATTATTATCATTATATTTGTACGGGTTGGCAAGCGCGGCTCCGGGTTTTTTGTAACAAAACCAGGTGCTTGGAAGGGTTTCCGGGGAAGGCCGCAGCGGTGAGGCTACGACGGATCGGCGGCCGACGCGGCCGTGCTGGGAGACGAAATGGTGACGGATTCGACCGGCACGTCGAGCCCGAGCAGCGTCGCGGCGAGCGTCTGCAAATGCCGGCCGTCGCTCGTCGAGCAGAGGCGCGGCAGCGGCGCCGGCCGGGACGAGGCGGGCGCGCGCAGCCCGCGCTCGTCGAGGATGCGCGCGAGCTGTCGGGCGATCGCATCGCCCGTGTCGATCAGATGAAGGCGGTTCGACGTCACGTCGCGGATCGCCGCGTCGAGGAACGGGTAGTGCGTGCAGCCGAGCACGAGCGTATCGGCGCCTGCTTCGAGCATCGGCTCGAGATAGCCCGCGAGCAGCGCACGCAACTCGGGCGAGCCGGTGTCGCCGCGCTCGATCGCCTCGACGAGGCCGTGCCCCGCCTGGCGGATGAAACGGCAGTCGGCCGCGTAGCGCGCGATCAGCGCTTCGAAGCGTGCGCTGCGCAGCGTCGCCTGCGTCGCGAGCACGCCGGCGACGCGCGTCTTCGAATGCAGCGCCGCCGGCTTGATGCCGGGCTCGACGCCGACGAGCGGGATCGGCAGACGTTCGCGCACGACGGCGATCGATTGCGCGGTGGCCGTGTTGCACGCGACGACGAGCGCCTTCGCGCCCTGCGCGACGAGCCATTCGCCGATCGCGAGCGTGCGCTCGATGATGAACGCGTCGTCGCGCGGGCCATATGGCGCATGGCGCGAATCGGCGACATAGACGATCGCCTCGCCGGGCAGTTGCTCGCGCACCGCGCGCAACACCGACAGGCCGCCGAGCCCCGAATCGAAGATGCCGATCGGCGTGCGGGCGGGCGATACGCGGGAATCGGACGTGTGCGGCGTCGTCATGCGGGCGATCGAGCGTGAACCGAATGAAATATCGACGAGAGGGAATTACTCCGGCGAGCCCATCATCGACTGCTGATAGTTCTGAATGCCGACCTTGCCGATCAGATCGATTTGCGTTTCGAGCCAGTCGATGTGCTCTTCGGTATCGTCGAGGATCTTCTCGAAGATTTCGCGTGACACGTAATCACGCACCGATTCGCAATAAGCGATGGCTTCCTTGCACGTGGCCTGCGAGACCTGCTCGAGCTTCAGATCGCATTTCAGGATCTCCTCGGTTTCCTCGCCGACGAGCAGCTTGTGCAGATCCTGCAGGTTCGGCAGGCCGTCGAGCACGAACACGCGTTCGATCAGCCAGTCCGCGTGCTTCATTTCGCCGATCGATTCGTCGTATTCGTGCTTGCCGAGTTTCTCGAGCCCCCAGTGCTTGTACATCCGCGCATGCAGGAAATATTGATTGATTGCGGTCAGTTCGTTTTTCAACTGGGCGTTCAGATATTCGATGACTTTCTTGTCGCCTTGCATGTTCGTTCCTTGTGATGTGTGGGGCTTGAGTCCCTGAACGATAAACGCTCGTTCCTGAAAAGCCAAGGGCGAATCCGTTCGATGTCCGAAAGACGGAACGGACCCGCCGCATCAAAAAGGCCGGATTGAAATCCGGCCTGAAAATCATTCCTATTTACGCGCTCGCGACCGGAATCTTGCCGATCTTCGCCTGCCACTCCTTCGGCCCCGTCTGATGGACCGACGTGCCCTGCGAATCGACCGCGACCGTCACCGGCATGTCCTGCACGTCGAACTCGTAGATCGCTTCCATGCCGAGGTCTTCGAACGCGAGCACCTTCGCGCCGCGGATCGCCTTCGACACGAGGTACGCGGCGCCGCCGACCGCCATCAGATACGCGGCCTTGTGCTTCTTGATCGCGTCGATCGCGACGGGGCCGCGCTCGGCCTTGCCGACCATCGAGATGAGGCCCGTTTGCGCGAGCATCGTCTCGGTGAACTTGTCCATGCGCGTCGCCGTCGTCGGGCCTGCCGGGCCCACCACTTCGTCGCGCACCGGATCGACCGGGCCGACGTAGTAGATCACGCGGTTCGTGAAGTCGACGGGCAGCTTCTCGCCCTTGGCGAGCATGTCGGCGATGCGCTTGTGCGCGGCGTCGCGGCCGGTGAGCATCTTGCCCGACAACAGCAGCGTCTGGCCCGGCTTCCACGACGCGACTTCTTCCGGCGTCAGCGTATTCAGGTCGATGCGCTTGCTCGTTTCGGTGTTCGGCTCCCAGTGGACCTTCGGCCATGCGTCGAGCGACGGCGCTTCGAGCGACGCCTGCCCCGAGCCGTCGAGCACGAAGTGCGCGTGGCGCGTGGCCGCGCAGTTCGGGATCATCGCGACGGGCTTCGACGCCGCGTGCGTCGGCGCGGCCATGATCTTCACGTCGAGCACGGTTGCGAGGCCGCCGAGACCCTGCGCGCCGATGCCGAGCGCGTTGACCTTCTCGTGCAGCTCGACGCGCAGTTCTTCGACCCAGTCCTTCGGGCCGCGCGCGATGATCTCCTGGATGTCGATCGACTCCATCAGCGATTCCTTCGCCATCAGCATCGCCTTCTCGGCGGTGCCGCCGATGCCGATGCCGAGCATCCCCGGCGGGCACCAGCCCGCGCCCATCGTCGGCACGGTCTTCAGCACCCAGTCGACGATCGAATCCGACGGGTTCAGCATCACGAACTTCGACTTGTTCTCCGAGCCGCCGCCCTTTGCCGCGACCTGCACGTCGACTTTGTCGCCCGGCACGATCTCGTAGTGGATCACGGCCGGCGTGTTGTCCTTCGTGTTCTTGCGCGCGCCTTCGGGCGGGTTGACGATCGATGCGCGCAGCACGTTGTCCGGATGCGTGTAGCCGCGGCGCACGCCTTCGTTGATCATGTCGGTGACGCTCATCGTCGCGCCGCCGTTTTCACTTGCCCAGCGCACGTCCATGCCGACCTTCACGAAGATCGTGACGATCCCCGTGTCCTGGCAGATCGGGCGCTTGCCCTCCGCGCACATGCGGCTGTTCGTCAGGATCTGCGCGATCGCGTCCTTCGCGGCCGGGCTCTGTTCGAGCTCGTATGCGCGGCCGAGCGCCTGGATGTAGTCGAGCGGATGGTAGTAGCTGATGTACTGCAGCGAATCCGCGATGCTCTGGATCAGGTCTTCCTGCTTGATGACGGTCATGGCTGAGGCTCTGTGAGGACTGTGGGTATGGGAATCGACTCAGGCCGACTGTTGCGCCGGCTCGCGCGGCGCCGACGGGTGCGTCGGCGCTTCGTGGAAATGCTCGGGGTGCGTGTGCGTCGTCAGGCGGTCGACCCACGCCATCACGATCGCCGACACGAGGAACGCGACATGGATCAGCACCTGCCACATGATCGCGTGCACCGTGTGCTGGTCCGGATTGATGAACGTCTTCAGCAGGTGGATCGACGAGATGCTGATGAGCGCCATCGACAGCTTCACCTTCAGCACGCCCGCGTTCACGTGGTCGAGCCATTCCGGCTCGTCCGGATGGCCCTCGACGCCCAGGCGCGACACGAACGTTTCATAGCCGCCGACGATCACCATGATGAGCAGGTTCGAGATCATCACCACATCGATGAGGCCGAGCACGGCGAGCATGACGCTCGTTTCGTCGAGGCTCGCCGCGTGCGACAGCAGATGCCAGACTTCCTTCAGGAACAGGAACACGTAGATCGCCTGCGCGACGATCAGGCCCAGATAAAGGGGGACTTGCAGCCAGCGGCTCATGAAGATGACGGCGGGCAGCGGGCGCATCTTGCGGCGGGCCGGGCGGGCGGCGCGCAGATCGGTCGGGGCGGCGGACATGGTCGGGCGAAGCGGGGATGCGGGGATATGGAGCGTTTTTGAAAAAAAGCGCGTTATTGTAACGCGTCGGTCGGGCCGCTTGCAGCGGCGCGGCATCGAGGCCGCGCATCGAGGCCGGCGGTGCCGACCGTGCGCGGGCGACGTGCGTTCAGGGCGAGTTCAGGGTGAGACGGGCGGCGAGCGCCGCACGCGCAGGCTCGCGAGCACGATGCCCGTCACGACGCACGCGAGCGCGATGCCGTGCGCGAGCGTCGGCCGTTCGCCGAGGAACAGGATGCCGTAGATCGCGGCCGAGATCGGCAGCACCGCGCTGAACACGCCGGCGAGGCTGCCCGGCACGTGACGGATGCCCTTCATCCACAGCCAGAACGAGAAGATGCTCGCGGACAGGCCGTACCAGACGACGAGCGTCCAGACGCCCGCCGGCACGCTCGCGTAGTCGAAATGCCAGAGCGCGCCCGCGCCGAGCGGCAGCATCAGCAGCAGGCCGAACAGGTGGGTGTACGCGCAGATGTCGATCGGCGCGAGCGTCTGCGTGAGGCGCCGCGACAGGATCACGTAGATCGACTCGCAGCAGACCGCGCCGAGCATCAGCAGATTGCCGGCGAGCGAGCCCGCGTGCGCGCCGCCTTCGCTCGCGGTGCCGTTCGCGACATTGATCGTCACGACGCCGGCGATCGCGAGCGCGATCGACACGAGCGCACGCCTGTTCGGTTTCTCGCTCAGGAAGATCCATGCGAACAGCGCGACGACGGCCGGGATCGTGCTTGTGATGACGCCCGCCGCGACGGCGCTCGTGCGCTGCACGCCGTTGAGCATCAGCAGCGTGAACATGAACGTGCCGAAGAACGCCTGCAGGAACAGGTTCAGCCATTCGCCGCGCTTGACGGTGCGCATCTTGACGGGGCTGAAGAGCGGCCAGAGCACCGCGTTCGCGATGACGAAGCGCAGCGTGGCGAGGAGGGTGACGGGAACGAAGGCGACGATCGATTTGCCGATGCCGACGTTGCTGCCGACGAGCAACATCGACGCGATGAGAAAGGAGGCGTAGCGATTCAAGCTGGAATCCGGGCGACGAGTTGGTTAGCATTGTAGGGTCGCACGAAAGCCAGCGTAAAGCCGCGTCGGACCGCTCGCCGCGTAAGTGACGGGTAAGTTCCGGCGCTTATCGTGAAACGTCTGCATCGTTTTGCCGCGGCCGTCCGGCGTGGTGCGGTGCAGCATCGCGCGTCACATGAGCCGCATGCGGCGCGCAGGGTGGGAGACAGGCGCGTCGCGCGCCAATCAGACACGGCGCGCCCGATCGCGCCGGCACGTAGTGGGTTCCATGTTCACCAAGGGGTAGTCGATGTCTGCGATTGAATCGGTTCTGCACGAACGCCGCCAGTTCGCGCCGCCCGCCGCCGTGGAGAAGGCGGCAGCCATTTCCGGCATGGCGGCTTATCGGGCGCTCGCCGAAGAGGCTGAGCGCGATTACGAAGGATTCTGGGCGCGTCTCGCGCGCGAGACGCTCGAATGGCACAAGCCGTTCGGCAAGGTGCTCGACGAGACGAATGCGCCGTTCTACACGTGGTTCGAGGACGGCGAGCTGAACGCGTCGTACAACTGCCTCGACCGCCACGTCGCCGCCGGCCTCGGCGAGCGCGTCGCGGTGATCTTCGAGGCCGACGACGGCACCGTCACGCGCGTCACCTACGCCGATCTGCTCGCGCGCGTGTCGCGTTTCGCGAACGCGCTGAAGAGGCGCGGCGTCGGCCGCGGCGACCGCGTTGTCATCTACATTCCGATGTCGGTCGAAGGCATCGTCGCGATGCAGGCGTGCGCGCGGATCGGCGCGACGCACTCGGTCGTGTTCGGCGGCTTCTCGTCGAAGTCGCTGCACGAGCGCATTGTCGACGTCGGCGCGACCGCGCTCATCACGGCCGACGAGCAGATGCGCGGCGGCAAGGCGCTGCCGCTCAAGAACATCGCCGACGAGGCGCTCGCGATGGGCGGCTGCGACGCGGTGAAGACCGTCGTCGTCTATCGCCGCACGGGCGGCAACGTCGGCTGGCACGCGGGCCGCGACGTCTGGATGCACGAGATCGTCGCGAACGAGTCCGACGCGTGCGAGCCCGAGTGGGTCGGCGCCGAGCATCCGCTCTTCATCCTGTACACGTCCGGCTCGACCGGCAAGCCGAAGGGCGTCCAGCACAGCACGGCGGGCTATCTGCTGTGGGGCGCGCAGACGATGAAGTGGACGTTCGACTGGAAGCCGACCGACGTGTTCTGGTGCACGGCCGACATCGGCTGGGTCACGGGCCACTCGTACATCACGTACGGGCCGCTCGCCGTCGGCGCGACGCAGGTCGTGTTCGAGGGCGTGCCGACCTATCCGAACGCGGGCCGCTTCTGGAAGATGATCGGCGACCACAAGGTATCCGTGTTCTACACCGCGCCGACCGCGATCCGCTCGCTGATCAAGGCGGCCGAGGCCGACGACCACGTGCACCCGAAGAGCTACGATCTGTCGAGCCTGCGGATCATCGGCACGGTCGGCGAGCCGATCAATCCGGAAGCGTGGATGTGGTATCACAAGCACGTCGGCGGCGGGCGCTGCCCGATCGTCGACACGTGGTGGCAGACCGAGACGGGCGGCCACATGATCACGCCGCTGCCCGGCGCGACGCCGACCGTGCCGGGCTCGTGCACGCTGCCGCTGCCGGGCATCATGGCCGCCGTCGTCGACGAGACGGGCCAGGACGTGCCGAACGGGCAGGGCGGCATTCTCGTCGTCAAGCGTCCGTGGCCGGCGATGGCGCGCACGATCTGGGGCGACCCGGACCGCTTCAAGAAGAGCTATTACCCGGAAGAGCTCGGCGGCCGCCTCTATCTGGCGGGCGACGGCACCGTGCGCGACAAGGAAACCGGCTACTTCACGATCATGGGCCGCATCGACGACGTGCTGAACGTGTCCGGACACCGGCTCGGCACGATGGAGATCGAATCGGCGCTCGTGTCGCACGAACTCGTCGCGGAGGCGGCCGTGGTCGGCCGGCCGGACGACACGACGGGAGAGGCGGTCGTCGCGTTCGTCGTGTTGAAGCGCACGCGGCCGGAAGGCGAAGAGGCGGCGGCGCTCGCGAAGGCGCTGCGCGACTGGGTCGGCAAGGAGATCGGGCCGATCGCGAAGCCGAAGGACATCCGCTTCGGCGACAACCTGCCGAAGACGCGTTCGGGCAAGATCATGCGGCGCCTGCTGCGCTCGCTCGCGAAGGGCGAGGCGATCACGCAGGACACGTCGACGCTCGAGAACCCCGCGATCCTCGAACAGCTCGCCGAAGTGCGCTGAGCGTGACGGCGCGCGGCGCGCTGCCGAATGCGCGCCGCCCGAGCCCCTGCGCGGCAATCCCGATTGCCTGCGCAGGGGCTTTTTGTTACACAAGCGCATGGCCGCTTCTTCCGGTACCTCTTCGCCCACGCCGTCGCATCCCGCCGAACCGCCGTTCGTGCCGGTGCCGCTCGCGCGCGCGCATGCGCGCTACTGGCGTTTCAACGTCGCGCTGATCGCCGTGCTGATGACGATCGGCTTCGCCGTGTCGTTCGTCGTGCCGCTGTTCGCGCCGGCGCTCGCGCATCTGCGCTTCGCCGGCTTCAGCCTGCCGTTCTACGTCGGCGCGCAGGGCGCGATCCTCGTCTATCTCGCGCTGATCGGCGTCTACATCGTGCTGATGCAGCGCGCCGACCGGATTCTGCGGCGCGACTACGACGCGTATGCGGACGAAGCGAAGCGCAACGAAGCCATTTCGACGGACGCCGACGCATGCTGACGAATCGGCTGGTTCGCGCGTATGCGCTGTACACGATCGGCTTCGCCGCGTTCGTGCTGCTGCTGTGGCGGATCGAGCGCGCGACCGGGCCGGGCGTGTGGATCGGCTATGTGTTCCTGTTCGTGCCGATCGCGGTCTACGCGGTGATCGGGCTGCTGTCGCGGACCTCGGATCTCGTCGAATACTACGTGGCCGGGCGGCGCGTGCCGTCCGCGTTCAACGGCATGGCGACCGCCGCCGACTGGCTGTCCGCTGCCTCGTTCATCGGTCTCGCGGGCTCGCTGTACGCGACCGGCTACGACGCGCTCGCGTACCTGATGGGCTGGACGGGCGGCTTCTGCCTCGTCGCGTTCCTGCTCGCGCCGTATGTGCGCAAGCTCGCGCGCTACACGATTCCCGATTTCCTGGGCACGCGCTTTTCGAGCACGCTCGTCAGGGCGCTCGCGGCGATTGCCGCGATCCTGTGCTCGTTCGTCTACCTGGTCGCGCAGATACAGGGCATCGGCCTCATCGCGACGCGCTTCATCGGCGTCGATTTCTCGATCGGCATCTTCTGCGGCCTCGCGGGGATACTTGTCTGCTCGTTCCTCGGCGGGATGCGCGCGGTCACGTGGACGCAGGTCGCGCAGTACATCATCCTGATCATCGCGTTCCTGCTGCCCGTTTCGCTGATCGCGATGAAGAACGGCCTCGGGCCCGTGCCGCAATTCAATTACGGCCATCTGATGTCGCGTGTCGAAACGCTCGAGACGGAGATACGCGACGCGCCGCAGGAACGGCAGGTGCGCGACGCGTATCGCAGGCAGGCGGCCGAGATCCAGGCGCAGCTCGATCGGCTGCCGGCGTCTTACGAAGATGCGCGCGCGCGGCTCGTGGAAGACGTTGCCGCGCTGCGCCGGCACAACGGGCCGCTGCGCGAGATCAACCTGCGCGAGCGCGAGCTCGCCGAGTTTCCGCGCGATCCGGCGGCGGCGCGGGTCGTGTGGGAGCAGGCGCGCGACGATCTGCTCGCGCGCGCGGCGGACCCGGTGCCGATGCACGAGCCGTTTCCGGCCGCGAGCGACGACGACCGCCGCCCGCGCGAACGAAACTTCCTGGCGCTGCTGCTGTGCCTGTCGCTCGGCACGGCGAGCCTGCCGCACATTCTGACGCGCTACAACACGACGACGTCGGTGGCGTCCGCGCGGCGCTCGGTCGGCTGGACGCTGTTTTTCATCGCGCTGTTCTATTTGACGGTGCCGGTGCTCGCGGTGCTGATCAAGCACGAGATCCTGACGAATCTGGTGGGGCGGCCGTTCGCCGATCTGCCTGCATGGATTACGCAATGGCACCGATTCGAGCCGGGGCTCATCAGCGTCGTCGATCAGTTGCGCGACGGCATGATCCATTGGTCGGAGATCCAGATGCAGCCCGACATCGTCGTGCTTGCGGCGCCGGAGATCGCGGGACTGCCGTATGTCGTGTCGGGGCTGATCGCGGCGGGCGCGCTTGCCGCGGCGCTGTCGACGGCGGACGGACTGTTATTGACGATCGCGAATGCGCTGTCGCACGACGTCTACTACCACATGGTCGCGCCCGACGCGTCGAGCCAGCGGCGCGTGACGATCTCGAAGGTGCTGCTGCTTGGCGTTGCGCTGTTTGCGTCGTATGTCGCGTCGCTGAATACGGGAAAGATTTTGTTCCTGGTCGGGGCGGCGTTCTCGCTCGCCGCGTCGAGCTTCTTTCCGGTGCTCGTGCTTGGCGTGTTCTGGAAGCGCACGACGACGCGTGGCGCGGTGGCCGGGATGGTGACGGGGCTTGGCGTGTGCGTGTACTACATCGTGTCGACGTATCCGTTCTTCACGCAGATCACGGGCTTCGCGGGGCCGAACTGGCTCGGCATCGAGCCGATCAGCTCCGGCGTGTTCGGCGTGCCGGCCGGGTTTGCGATGGCGATCGTCGTGAGCCTGCTGGATCGGCGGCCGGATGCGTATACGAACGCGCTCGTCGACTATATCCGGCATCCGTGACGGGCGGTTTTCGCTGGGACTGGCGGCTTGGTTCCGGAGTTTGCTATACTTGCCGTCTTCCCGGAGAGATGGATGAGTGGTTTAAGTCGCACGCCTGGAAAGCGTGTATAGGTGAAAGCCTATCGGGGGTTCGAATCCCCCTCTCTCCGCCAGTAGGCTATTAAGCGGGATCTTCCGGGATTCTGCGACACACCCTCGAAGCCTTGCAACAGCAGGGTTTCGGGGGTTTTTCTTTTCTTGCCACCTCCCGCTTCAACTCGCACAATCCAACCATCAAACGGGGGTTTCCGCGTGCGCGGTCGCATCGAATCAATTCTCGACGCCGAGAAGGCGTATGGACGGCGCGAAGGTGAGAACCCCGCTCGCTGGCGCGGCCACCTCGACAAACTCCTACCGAAGCAGAACAAGCGAAAGAAAGTGAAGCACCATCCGGCGCTGCCGTGGGGCGAACTGTCGGAGTTCATCCGAAAGCCCGAAGTGCGTGATGCGCGATCCGCGCGCATGCTGCATCTGTTGATTCTCACGTGCGTGCGCACGAACGAGATGCTGATGGCCCGGCCGGAAGAGTTCGATCTGCGCCGTAAGGTCTGGACGATTCCCGGCGACCGCATGAAGATGGGATTGCCGCTGCGCGTGGCACTATAGGACGTAGTGCATAGGCATAAGAAGCGCTTTGAATCCTCCGCCGCGTTGCAGAAATACCCTATCACCATTGACGGCGTGCCCGATAATGGGAAAAGAGCCGCATGAAGAAGGAAGTCAGGCCGCGACGATTCTTCGCCACCGGGCGCGTCTCCCTGAAATTTGCAAGGCGCGAAGTCGAATATTCGTGCAACAGCCGGGCCGACCATCTCGTATCCATGTCCAAACGTGAACGGTCCGTCATCTGAACGTCGTTCGGATCGAGACGTCCGACGTCGCCACAACCTGCGGGGTGTCGAATACAAGTTTCCATCGGCAGTTTCTTGAGACAGATGTATTCAAATGCTATCGAAAAGGGGAACCATATGTATCCGTGGATATGGCTTTGGGCTCCGAATTTTTATTTTCCATTGAGCGGCGCCGTCGACCAGACGATTCAGCCTGATTTGTTCGACACCATCGATCCAGGCGCGGGCAATGGACGGGTCGAGCGGAAAGCATTCCAGGTTGCCTCGTATGGGCGCCAACTCGGGCTGATCACCGAGGTGCTGCTGGACATCGCCAGGAATCAAGGAACGATGTCGGCGGAAGCGAAAGAGTCCGTGAAATACCTCAAGCGCATACAGGGCGAGATCGAGCAAATCAAAAAGGAAGAATCAGAGTCGATCGCCGAGGAAATAAATGCCAGGCTCCTGCAACTGAAGACGCAAAATCCCAAAGAATTTTCACGGCTGCGCACGCAACTCCAGGATATCTTCAAGGAAGACGCCTGATTCCTTATTTCGGCATGCGACGCGGTTCCCAAAGCGGACGCGGTTCAAATTGGATGCTCGACACTTGAACCGGTCCATGTGCCGGTTCCGTTGACCGTGGGAGGCCTGCGTGGCTCGAACCGAGGCGGCCGACGCGGGTTGCGCCCGGGAAGACGCCCGAGCGGCATTCCCGCCCGCTGATCCGCGATGAAAATCTCGGACACGATCTGCGCTCGCGCCTCGCGCCGCACGACGGCATCACACCGCGAATGCGCGATCGAACACGATCCTGTCGTCGAACGCCAGCGTTCCGTTGGCGAAGATCAGATCGAGGTGATGGCTGCCCTGTTCGCCGCCGCCGAGACCGAGATGCAGGCCCGGATGCCGCTCCTCGAAGCCGGCGTTGCGGCCGTACAGCCCCTTGATTCCGAGGTTCGTGCCGATGCCGAACTCCTCGATCTTGCGATGGTTCGCGTGCCGTTCCAGATACGACGCGAAATCGTGGCGAAAGCCAGGATGATCGCTGTCGAAGCCGGCGATCGTGCTGTTCTCGATGCGCAGCGTCGCAAGCCGCTCGGCGACCTTGTATTTGACGGCGAACGGAATGGTGCTGAGAAACGTCCCGCTGAACACGATCGAGCCGTGCAGATCGGTGACGTGCGTCGCGATCTCGCCAGGCACGACGTCGAGGTTGCCCATGCCGTCGACGCTCGTCCATTTCTGATCCGGCTTGAGCGAGCCCGTCAGCAGGTTGCCGGCCTCGTCGATGAAGCGGACCTGCGACGCGCGCGCGGCGGCGTCGATCAGCCGGCCGTTGCGCGCGGCGATGTCGTCGAGCGATTCCGAGAAGGCTTCGTCGAGATGCGGGCCGTAATCCTTGAACAGCACCGACTTGCCCCAGTGCTCGACGATTGCGGGCCGGATTGCCGAAAGGAACGGCGGGCCGCTCGGCAACGGCGTCGGCAGGCACGACGAGTCGTATAGCAGGACGAACAGATCGGAGCGGTCGATCGCCGCGATGATGTCGGCGGGCGGCGTGCTTTCGAGGCAGAGCGTGGTTGCGTCGAGCGATTCGGGCAGTGCGGAAAACGCTTGCAATGCGATATCGCGGTTGCTTGCGTCGTATCCGACCAGCAGATTCGCCGTATCCGAGCGCGCGAGCTTGTCGCGCAGTGCGGGATGAAAGCCGAGTGCGCGGTGCAGGTTCAGCATGCGTGTCTCCGGAAGCGACGGAAGGGCGCGCGCCCTTCCGTCAGATCGAATGGCCTGCTTAGACCGGCCAGAGCGCGGTGCCGAACGGCACCACCGCATCCTCGACCATCATGTCGACGGCTTCAGCATGCGTATCTTCCTGCATCCAGGCGAGCAAATCGATTTGCTGATTTTCCTGCATGTCAATTCTCCAGGTGTTGTGAGCACGAGTTATTCAACATGGAAACATGGCGGCCAGGCCGCCGCTGCTTGCGCGGCATTTCTTGTCAATGCCTTACAAGTGCATTCGATATTACTTGTCGATTTTATTGAATGCAATTGTCGATATTGTTTTTACTTGTCGTGTACTAAACACGGGAGAGGGCACGATGCGTTGCCGGCCGAAAATCGCAATGGCGATTGGAATTGATGTATGAAAGCGAATCCGGCTTCTTAAATAGTGGGAAGGCGAGGAGTGGATTGCATATTGGTGTTTCTGATCTTCGATTCAATTTTTCGAATAATTTCGGGCACCGGAATTCGAGAGATCGCGCAATCGCGCACGCACATCGGCAGGCGGAGACGACGCATTGCGCCGAATCGTCGTCGACGGACGGTCGGCCGCCCGGCACGCCGCCATGTCCTGCCGGTGCTGCGGATACACGGCGTTGACGGGCAGCGGAGCCTGCGCGAACGGTTCGAGCACGGTCACGAGCCGGCCCGCGTCCAGCGCGGCCGCGACGATGAAGTGCGGCAGCAGCGCGACGCCGAGCCCCGCGAGAGCGCGGGCAAGGGCATCGCGCATAGCGAGTTCAACCATTCCGCGGACGAACCGGTGCATTTCCTGCAGATCTGGATATCAGCAGGCGAGCGTGAGCGACGACGAAAAGCGCGGGCGGCTGCGCCTCATCGTGTCGCCGGAGGGGCAGGACGGCTCGCTGAAGATCCGGCAGGACGCGCGGGTCTACGCGGGCCTCTTCGACGGCGACGCGAGCGAGCGGTTCGAACTGCCGCCGCGGCGCTTCGCATATGTGCACGTCGTGCGCGGATCGGTGACGGTCAACGGCGTCGAACTGCGCGAGGGCGACGGCGCGCGGATTCGCGACGAAGCAGCGTTGCAGATCGCGAACGGCAAGCAGGCGGAGGTGCTGCTGTTCGATCTGCGGCCGATCGAAGTCACCGCCGAGTGGGCGTAACGCGGGCACGCGGCGGATGTTCACCGGCGAAGCGATAGAATCCGAATCGTCATATGAAAGTTGGCGGGTCGGCAGGCTCGCCGCTGCCCTTCATGTCGAGCATCGAACTCTACTGCGGCGCCGAAATCGAGCCCGATTCGGAAAAGCGCGTGCTGATCGCGCTTTTCGAGCATCTGGACGCGCGCGGTCTGCCTGCCGTCGTGCTCTCGAACTTCACGATCGGCCGATGCCAGATCGATTTTCTCGTCGGCACCGAATCGACGACGCTGCTGCTCGAGGTCAAGGGTTTTCGCGTGCCCGTCATCGGATTCGTCAACGGCTCATGGTCGAGCGTCTCGCCGGACGGCTCGCTTCGGCGCGAGCGGAACGGCTGGGACCAGGCGCTGAAGAACAAGTATGCGGTGCGGAAACGGCTGGGCGTCGAGATGTCCGGCAGGTGGATTCCCTATCCCAACGCGGCCGTGCTGTTCGAGGCCGGCATCGCGCCCGGCTCGATGTTCGACGAGATGGATCACGAGTGGGTCGCGATTCGCGGAATCGAGCGTCTCGGCGAACTGCTGGCCGCCCGCGCGGGCGAGCCGTGGCCGCTCGATTGGCTGCGCCTGCTCGCCGGCACGCTGAATCTGGATCGCTCGACGCTGCAACTGGCGGTAGCCGGACCGGCGCGGTCGATGGCAGGGCGGCCGCCGTTTGCGGCCGAATCGCCCAGAACATTCGAGCCGTCTGGAGCGGCTGCGCCTGCGCCGTTCGACGCCTCCGCCCCGCCGAACCCGTCCCAGCCGGTCGTCGTGCCGTCGACCGTCCGGACGGACGAAGGGCTGCCTCGCGCGCTGCCGGCAGACGTCGCGCCGGCTCGGCGCGGCGTCGTTCGACGCGCTGCGCCCGCGCCTGCCGTTTGGTCGCCCGCGGCCACAAGCGATGCGCACGCCGCGCGCAACTCGAACGCAGCCGCACGTCCCGGGCTGCCTTCCGTCGCCACGGCGGTGCGGCCCGCCCGCGGCGAGCGGGCGCGCCGCCTGCCGTTGGGCGTCTTCGTACTGTTGAGCGCGGCTGCGTTCGTCTGGCGAAGCGACACGCGCGCTGTCCCGCCGAACGCAACCGCTGTCGCCGCGTCGCAGACGACGACGGTCAAGCCGCCGCGTCCGCATCGCCCGAAAAGGCACGTCGCGTCGAAACCGCGCCGGACGACCGCGCCGGCCGGGACCGATACGGCCCGAGTGGGCGCGGCGGCCGATGTGGCGGCCGTCGCCGAACGGCCGGCGTCCGCTGTCCGATCCGAATCGCCGCCCACGGTCGAATATCCCGTATCCTGCCCGCCAGGCGTCGACCGTCTGGGCTGCAACGGACGCGTGGACCCGGAGTGACAGCCTGGCTGTCCCGCCGGTACGCGATCGACGATCCGATCAACGAAACCGCGCGCATTTGCGATGAGCGGCGGCGAGGCCGCCGCCGCCGATGCGCGATACGCACTGAGGGATTCACGATGAAACTGCTGCTCGTCGGATCGACGGGGCTCGTTGGCCGTCACGTGCTGGACCTGGCGCTCGCCGATCCGCGCGTCGATGGCGTGACGGCGCTCGCGCGCCGCGCGCTGCCCGCGCATCCGAAGCTGCATGCGCCGCGCGTCGATTTCGATCGTCTGCCCGAAGACGCGCCGTGGTGGCGCGCCGACGCGGCGATCTGCACGCTCGGCACGACGATGCGCGCGGCCGGCTCCAGGCCCGCGTTCCGGTTAGTCGATCACGACTATCCGCTCGCGGTTGCGCGCATCGCCCGGCGGCACGGCACGCCGACATACGTGCTCAATTCGGCGCTCGGCGCGGACCCGTCGTCGCGCTTTTTCTACAACCGCGTGAAGGGCGAACTGGAGCGGGATCTGGCGGCCCTCGGGTTCGCATCGTTTACCGCGGTGCGGCCGGGCCTGATCGGCGGGCATCGGGACGAATTCCGCGCCGGCGAGCGAGCCGCCGTGCTTGCATTGACGCTGTTCGGGCCGCTGCTGCCGCGCGGCTGGCGGCTCAATCCGGCGCCGACGATCGCCCGCGCGTTGCTAAACGCGGCGCTGAATCCGGCGCCGGGCGCGCATCTCGTCACGTCCGATCGGCTGACCTGATCGCCGCGCGCGGGTTCGCATGCCGGCGCATCGGGCTCGCTCGCGATTCGCGCCGCTCCCTCAATGGCAATGCTTTCTACGGAGTCTGAATGGACAGTCATATCGCAGCGGTCGAGCTGAAGAAAGCTTACCGGCTCATCAATCATGGCCCGACGGTGCTCGTATCCGCCCGCCACGACGGCGTGGACAACGTGATGGCGGCGGCGTGGGCGTGTGCGCTGGATTTCTCGCCGCCGAAGCTGACGGTGGTGCTCGACAAGGCGACGAAGACGCGCGAATTGATCGAGCGCAGCGGACGCTTCGTCGTCCAGGTGCCGACGGCCGCGCAATTGCAGCTCACGCAGGAAGTCGGCAGCCATAGCCTGTCGAGTCAGCCGGACAAGCTGCGGCGCGCCGGCGTGCGGCTCTTTTCGATCGACGGCCACGACGCGCCGTTCGTCGCGGGCTGCTCGGCGTGGCTCGCGTGCACGCTCGTGCCGGAGCCGCACAACCAGCAGGCGCACGACCTGTTCATCGGCGAGGTTGCCGCCGCATGGTCCGATACGCGCGCGTTCAAGGACGGGCATTGGCAATTCGAACAGGCCGATCCCGCGTGGCGAAGCCTGCATCATGTCGCGGGCGGCCACTTCTATGCGATCGGCGAGCCGCTGTCGGCTCGCGGGGCCGGCGAGCAGGACGCCGAAGCCGCGCTGTAGAGGCGCGCGCCGCGCGCTGCGCTCGACGTCCTCGTCGGCAGTTGGCCGTCTGTCGATCCTCCGACGGCCGATTCGAAACGAATCAGATGCTTCAGCGAGACTGGCTCGGAATGGCGACTCTGAAAAATCCGGATCGCCAGTAGGTCCAGCCGCCCGTCTGAGGCTCGAAAAAACCGTGCAACGGGATTCCGCTGCTGATCGAAAGCGTGACCTTCGTCTCGTCGATCCTGATCGACGCGGGGTTTCCGGAAGTCGGTCCATAGTAGCTCCAGATCAGGGGGTAAACCTTTTCCTGATCGGGCGAGAAGAACAGGCAGACCGGATACGGGATGCATTTCAAATTGTGTTTGAAGATGAGGCTCGTATTGATCGTGTTGTCCGCCGGCCGCCAGTCCGAGTCATAAGCGAAATTGGCGCTGAACGTGGACGGGGATGACGAAATGGCTGATTCGGTATAGGTGATGTCGGTGCTCATCGTGAATTCCTCTTGTTCGCTGGGGGAATCGAATGCGCTATTTCGCGAATGCCGCCGGATGGGGCGAGAGGGTGCGGCGTGCGGCCGGCGCGCGAATGAAAGGAGGCGGCGGGGTACGTATGTTCGCCTCGTCCATGTATGGTTGTGCGCGGAAAGTGTTTTGTCGACTATGAGTTCTGGTAGGGCGGTCAATCGGCCTTCGATCATCGGTCGCAAGACCGGTAACGGCCGGACGGTTTGATTTCTGCTCCGACGCCAGCCGGGGAATCGCGCGCGCAGGCCGGCACGCGTCCTAATACGAATACGCGTCGATCGCCCGCCTGACCTTGCGCAGCGCATCGCGCAGCGTTTGCGGATCGACGGACCCGAGCGCGACGCGGATCGCGTGCGGCACGTGCGCGGACGTCGCGAACGGCTCGGCGGTCGACACCGCCACCCGCTCGCGCATCAGCGCCATCGCGACGCGGTCGGCCCGCGCATCGTCGGCGAGCGGCAGCCACACGAAATACGACGCCGGATGGCGGACGCAGCGCAGCCCCGCGAACGCGCCGGTCGCGATCGCCTGCCGCGCCGCCGCGTCGCGGCGCTTGTCCGCCTCGAGGCGCGCGACCGTCCCGTCGTCGAGCCAGCCGCATGCGATCGCCGTCATCACGCCGGGCGTGTTCCATGTCGTGCCCCGGATCGCGCGCTCGATCGCCGGCATCCATTGCTCGGGCGCCGCGACGAAGCCGACGCGCAGCCCGGTCGCGACGTTCTTCGACAGCCCGGACACGTAGACGGTCGCCTCCGGCGCGAGCGCGGCGATCGGCGCGGGCGGATCGTCGGCGAGGAATGCATACGCGCCGTCCTCGATGATCAGCAGCCCGTGGCGGCGAGCGATCGCGACGAGCCGGCGCCGGCGGCGCGCGCTCATCACCCAGCCGAGCGGATTGTGCAGCGTCGGCATTGCGTACACCGCGCGCACGCGCCGCGTTTCGCAGAGGCGCTCGAGCGCGTCGAGGTCGGGGCCCTGGCCGGACGCCGGAACCGGCGCGAGCTCGAGACGCTGCGCATCGGCGACGACCTTGAAGCCCGGATAAGTGAGCGCGTCGACGGCGACGACGTCGCCGGGCTGCAGCAGCGCCATCGCGGCCACGGCGAGCCCGTGCTGCGCGCCATTGACGATCGCCACGCGCGGCGCGTCGACCGGCAGCCCGCGGCACGCGAGATGGCGGGCGACCGACGTGCGCTCGTGCCATCGTCCGCCGTGCGGCTGATAGCGCAGCAGCGCGTCGAGGTCGCCCGACGACGCAAGCTGCCGCAGCGCACCGCGCAGCAGTTCGGCCTGCTCGGGCAGCGACGGATAGTTGAAGGCGAGATCGACGACGCCGGCGGCGCTCGCGTGCTGGTCGATGCCGAGCCCGCGCGGCAGCGCGGTTTCCCGGACGAACGTGCCGCGGCCGGTCTCGCCGCTCACGAGCCCCATCGCCTCGAGCTCCGCATAGACGCGCGTCGCGGTGACGAGCGCGAGGCCCTCGGCGGCCGCGAGCTTGCGATGCGTCGGCAGACGCGTGCCGGGCGGCAGGCGGCCCGAGCGGATGTCGGCGGCGAGCGTGTCGACGAGGCGTTTGTAGCGGGCGTGGGCCATGCCGATGTATCCATGACAATTATTTGATTGTATCGATTCTCGGACATACGATGCGTCGTTGCAATCGACCCGCGACGGAGACGACGCCATGCATATCGCCATTCTGACTTTCGAAGGCTTCAACGAGCTTGATTCGCTGATCGCGGTCGGCATTCTCAACTGCGTGAAGAAGCCGGGCTGGCGAGTGTCGATCGCGAGCCCGACGCCGCGCGTGCGCTCGATGAACGGCGTCGCGATCGACGCGCAGGCGTCGCTGCGCAACGCGAACGACGCCGACGCGGTGCTCATCGGCAGCGGCACGCGCACGCGCGAAGTCGTGGCCGACGCCGCGCTGCTCGCGCAACTGCGGCTCGATCCGGCCCGGCAGTTGCTGGGCGCGCAGTGCTCGGGCACGCTCGTGCTCGCGAAGCTCGGGCTGCTCGACGGCGTGCCGGCGTGCACCGATCTCACGACGAAGCCGTGGGTGCAGGAGGCCGGCGTCGACGTGCTGAACCGGCCGTTCTTCGCGAACGGCAACGTCGCGACGGCGGGCGGCTGCCTCGCGTCGCATTACCTGGCTGCGTGGGTCATTGCGCGTCTCGACGGGCGGGAAGCGGCGGAGCGCGCGTTGCATTACGTCGCGCCCGTCGGCGAGAAGGAGGCTTACGTGTCGCGGGCGATGGCGCATGTCGTGCCGTATCTGGCCGCTTCGGCGACGGCCGCGTGAGCGAAGGGCGGCGCGCATGTCGGTGCGGTCGACTCGGTCGATCGACGGCGAAGCGATACAATCGTGGTGCGTCGAAT
This sequence comes from Burkholderia sp. MSMB1588, assembly GCF_001546925.1. Taxonomy (NCBI): domain Bacteria; kingdom Pseudomonadati; phylum Pseudomonadota; class Betaproteobacteria; order Burkholderiales; family Burkholderiaceae; genus Burkholderia; species Burkholderia sp. MSMB1588. The sequence goes on from NZ_CM003770.1 coordinate 1,258,922, forward strand.
GACGAATGCAGAACGTCGAACATGCTGAACGGTTGACTCACGACCGACGACCGACGACCGACGCCACGCCGCATTCCGGCGAAACGCCTCGCGAGCCGCTCGCCCGCCTTCAGGAGACCCATGTTGACTTCCGGCATCGCCCGCCGCGCGCATCGCGGCCCGCAAGCGACAATCGACGAAGCCGCGGCCGCCGCCGCGGGCGGCGTCGCCGCGCGCACGTCGCCCGCGAGGATCTTCGCGTTCAACGGCGACGCCGACGGCCTGTGCGCATTGCAGCAGTTGCGCCTTGCCGAAGGGCCGGGCGGCACGCTGGTGACGGGCGTCAAGCGGGACATCCGATTGCTGGGCCGCGTGTCGGCCGCCGCCGGCGACGAGGTCACGGTCCTCGACGTATCGCACGATCAGAACCGCGCGGACGTCGGGCGGCTGCTCGCGGCGGGCGCGCGGTTGCGCTACTTCGACCATCACTTCGCGGGCGCGTTGCCCGACCATCCGAATTTTCACGCGTACATCGACACCGCCGCCGACGTCTGCACGAGCGCGATCGTCGATCGCTACCTGAACGGACGCCACGCGCGCTGGGCGATCGTCGCGGCGTTCGGCGACGCGCTGCCGCGGCTCGGCGAGACGCTCGCGCGCGCGCATCGCATCGCGCCGGCGGCGCTCGAGCGATACGCGCGGCTCGGTTTGTGCCTGAACTACAACGCGTACGGCGAGCACGTCGACGATCTGCATTTCGATCCCGCCGCATTGGCGGAGATGATGCAGCCGTTCGCGGAGCCGCTCGACTTCATCGACAGCACCGACGTGCTGCGCGTGCTGAGCGACGGCTATGACGCCGACCTGCGCTGCGCGCGCGCGGTGCGCCCGGCGGTGGCCGCGTCGCGCGCGATCATGCTCGTGCTGCCCGCCGAGCGCTGGGCGCGCCGCGTGACCGGCGTGCTTGCGAACGAGCTCGTGCGCGAGCATCCGGCGTGCGCGCTGGCGATTCTGAGTCCGAGGACGGACGGCAGCTACGTCGTCAGCGTGCGCGTGCCGGAGAGCGGCACGATCGGGGCGGACGATTTCTGCCGACGCTTCGAAACGGGCGGCGGACGCAAGCGCGCGGCGGGCGTCAACTCTCTGCCGGCCGATCGGGTCGACGAGTTCGCCGCGCAATTCCGCGCGAGCTTCGACGCGCCCGCCGAAAGCGCGTAAGACGCGCGGGCGGCGGACACGGCCGGCCGCGCGCGTCGCGTCAATTGCCGCTTGCCGCCGAATTCGCTTCCGTCACGTGCGCGCCGCCCGACGTCAGCATCGTGCGCAGCCGCGCGGCGTCGAAGAAGTCGGAATGCCGCCCGGCCGAATCGAGCAGCACCATCACGACATCGCGCCCGTCGATCGTCGTCTGCATCACGAGGCAAATGCCGGACTCCTTGATATAGCCCGTCTTCTGCACGCCGATGTTCCAGTCATCGTCGCGCAGCAGGATGTTCGTGCTGTGGTAGTAGAGCGTGCGCAGGCCCGTGTCGACGTCGTATTTCAGATCGGTCGAATACTGGCGGATCAACGGGTACTGGTAAGCGGCCTCGACCATCTTCACGAGATCGCGTGCGGTCGACACATTGTGTTTCGACAGCCCGGTCGGATTCTCGAAATGCGTGTCGACCATGCCGAGCGATCGCGCCTTCTGGTTCATCGCGTCGACGAATGCGTCGCGGCCGCCCGGATAGTAGCGCGACAGTGCCGCCGCGGCGCGATTCTCGGACGCCATCAGCGCGATGTGGAGCATGTCGTCGCGAGTGAGCGTCGAGCCGATCGCGAGGCGCGAGCCCGTGAACTTGTCCTGATCGCGATCGTCGTCGGTCACTTCGATCGGCTCGTCGAGCGGCGCCTTCGAATCGAGCACGACCATCGCGGTCATCAGCTTCGTCACCGACGCGATCGGCGCGACCGACTGCGAATTCCGGTCGAACAGCGCTTCGCCCGTGTGCTGGTCGACCATGTAGACGATGTTCGACCGGAGTCCGAACAGTCGCGGCATGTCGCGCGGCTCGAACGCGCGGCCGCCGAGCGGCGCGCGCGGCGAGAACGCCACGCGGCGCATGCCGCCCGCCAGCCGGTAGCGGCCGGCCCTCATGTGGTGCGTGGCGAGCGCGTGCCGCGCGAGCGACGCGTGGCCCGGCTGCGGATGAAAACTGGCGGTGCGAATCGAAGCGGCAGCCGCGGGATGCCGCTTCGACACGGGCGATTTCGCCTGCGCGCCGAACGACGGAACGGCGAGTACGGATGCGAGGACGATCGGCAACACCGTTCGTTTCGACATACGAAGTACGAATCCACACATCGCTTTCAACGAGGAAAACGGTGTCGCTTTCATGGCGCCCCTGTTTTTGGATGCCGGCTTTGGAACGATTATAGTAACGGCCTATTACGGTAGCAATTACAGTGACATAGGGAATATTCCTCATCCAAATTATTTAATTTGAAACGATCGTTTTGCATTCCTGTCGGATGAGGAAATTCACGCCGCGGGAAGGTCGCGCGACGAAGCGCGCCGCGCCCCTGGCGCACTTCGTTCTGGAATCGATCCCGCCCGGCAGCCGGGATTCCCGCACCGTTTTCCCGGTCCTGTTTCCGATGCGCGCGTCGGCTGCGCGCGCACGAAATATGCGAGACGATGCCGATTGATCCAACGCAATGGCGGGTGCCGCGCGCGGCCTATGCTGGGCTTGTCGTGCCGGGCGTCGAGCGAGCGCAGCGCGATGCCGGGAGCCGGCGTGCGCGGCCGCCGGCGTCCGCGCACGGCCCAAGATGAAAGCGCGCGATGCACGCGCGGCCGCGCATCGCGCCGGTCCGCGCCGCCGTCCATGTGACGGGAGGTCGACCATGCCGATCCACAATGCCGATTTCGCGGCGGTCTTCGCGGAGATCGCCGACTTGCTCGAGATACAGGGCGCCAATCCGTTTCGCGTGCGCGCGTACCGCAACGCGTCGCGCACGGTCGGCGGGCTCGGCCGCGACATCGGCGCGATGATCGCCGACGGCAGGAGCCTCGACGACATCCCGACGATCGGCTCCGATCTCGCCAACAAGCTGCGCGAGATCGCGACGACCGGCACCTGCGAGCTGCAGCAGCAACTGCGCCGGGCGCTTTCGCCCGCGATCGTCGAACTGCTCGGCGTGCCTGGGCTCGGCGCGAAGCGCGTGCGCGCGCTGCACGACGCGCTGCATGTCGAGACGCTCGAGCAATTGAAGGACGCGGCCGAGAACGGCAAGATCCGCGGGCTGCCCGGCTTCGGCGAGAAAACCGAGGCGCACATCGCGGAGGCGATCGGCGCGCGGCTGCGGCGCAAGTCGCAGCGGTTCCTGCTGTCGTTCGCGACGCAATACCTGACGCCGCTCCTCACCTATCTGCGCGAGACGCCGTGCGTGTCCGAGGCGGTCGCGGCCGGCAGCTTCCGCAGGCGGCGCGAGACCGTCGGCGATCTCGACATCGTCGTTACGTCGAGCGATCCGGCGAAGGTGTCGGCGCGCTTCGTCGCGTACGACGAAGTCGCGCGCGTGCTCGCGAGCGGCGACACGCGCTCGAGCATCGTGCTTCGCTGCGGCATTCAGGTCGATCTGCGCGTCGTGTCGCCGGTGTCGCTCGGCGCGGCGCTCGTCTACTTCACCGGATCGAAGGCGCACAACATCGCGATGCGGCGCATCGCGCAGGCACGCGACCTGAAGATCAACGAATACGGCGTGTTCAACGGCGAGCGGCGCATCGCCGGCGCGACCGAGGAATCGGTCTACGCATCGATCGGCCTCGCCTGGGTGCCGCCCGAACTGCGCGAGAACCAGGGCGAGATCGAAGCCGCGCGCGAGGGCCGGCTGCCGACGCTCGTCGAGCGCAAGCATTTGCGCGGCGACCTGCATGCGCACACGAACGCGACCGACGGGCGCGACAGCCTGCACGACATGGCGCTCGAGGCGCGCAAGCGCGGCCTCGACTATCTGGCGATCACCGATCATTCGCGCCGGCTCGGCGTCGCGCACGGTCTCGACGCGGACCGTCTCGCCAGACAAATCGACGAGATCGACCGGTTGAACGAAACGCTCGACGGCATCGTGCTCCTGAAGGGGATCGAGGTCGACATCCTCGAGGACGGCCGCCTCGATCTGCCCGACGGCGTGCTCGCGCGGCTCGATCTCGTGGTCGGCGCGGTTCACAGCCATTTCGATCTGTCGCGCGCCGCGCAGACCGCGCGCGTGCTGCGCGCGATGGACCATCCGTATTTCACGATCCTCGCGCATCCGTCGGGGCGGCTGCTCGGCGAGCGCGACGCATACGACATCGATCTCGCCCGCGTGATCGAGCATGCGCGCGCACGCGGCTGCCATCTGGAGCTGAACGCGCAGCCGCAACGGCTGGATCTCGCCGACGTCTGGTGCCGGCAAGCGGCCGAGGCCGGCGTGCTCGTGTCGATCGATTCGGATGCGCACCGTCGCGAGGATCTGGGCCATCTCGGGATCGGCGTCGATCAGGCGCGGCGCGGCTGGCTGACGAAGGAGCAGGTGCTCAACACGCGCACGCTCGCGCAGTTGCGGCCGCTGCTCGCGCAGACGATGGGGGGCGGTGCGGCGTCGTCCGCGGGCGGTCCGGCCAAGCGTGCGCAGGCCAAGCGGACGGCCGTGCGCGGCACTGATGACGGCGGCGCGCGCCGCACGAAGAAGAACGCGCGCGGGGCGGCCTGAGCGCGCCGCCACGGCAGTCGCAAGTCAGCCGCCGGTTGATTCGCGCGCTGCGGCTCGCGGCGTTCAAGCCGCCATCGACGAATGCGGATGCATTCATCCGACCATTGCGGCGCTTCGGCGCCGTGTTGCGAATCGAATCGCTCGTGTTGCTCGGCGTGGTTGCGGCGGCTGCGGTGCTCGCGTCGAGCGCGCTGCCGGGCGCGCTCTGAAAGCCGGAAAACAGCAGACAGACAGCAGACAAACAGCAGACGAAACCGCGATTGCGGCATGCACGTTGTCATCGATCATCGATCGGCAATCGATCTGTCGAACAGCACTTCAGACGACGCCCATGCGTGCCGTATACCGGGCTAACGGTGACGGATGGCAATGCGAAGCGTGCGTTCCAACCATACAGATGCATGACGGGAGCACGATCAATTTTCATACGATTGGCTCGCGTCATCGAACGCGCCTTCGCGATGTCGTCAACCGAGCCGTTCACCTCCCCACTGTTACCTGCGTCTGCATCATGAAACTCTTCTACGACATGAAGATCGGCGCCCGGCTGATCGTGCTGATCCTTGCCGCGCTCACCGCGCTGTGCGCCATCACCGGCTTCGGCATCTACGAAAGCCGCCGCGTCTACACGGCCGCCAGCTATTCGACGGTCAACACCGTGCCGAGCTTCGTCGTGCTCGACGATGCGCAGCGCGCTTTCGATTCGATGCTGCTGCTCGTGAATCAGCACGCGTTCTCGACAAACGCCGATCAAACCAGGGATCTCGAACAGAAGATCGCGCAGGAGCGGCGCAATGTGGACAACCAGTTCTCGAAGTACGACGCGCTGCTATCCAACGACAAGGACAAGGAATTGCTCGCGGCGGATCGCGCGCTGATGAGCCAGTTCGACACGATGCGCGACAACGTGCTCGCGCTGTCGCGCGACGGCAAGAAACAGGAAGCGGGCGAGCTGATGGGCACGCGGATGACCGAACTCGCGCAGCAGGTGAACACGGCGCTCGCCGCGCACCGCGCGTTCAATGTCGATCTCGGACAGGCGGGATCGAACGAAGCGAAGGACATCATCGATCGCGCGGTGACGCTCGAGGCGTCGGCGGCCGCCGTCGTGCTCGCGGTCGTGCTATGGCTCGGCGTGCTGATCTCGCGTTCGATCACGAAGCCGATGGGCGACGCGGTGAAGTTCGCGCGCACCGTGGCCGACGGCGACCTGACGGCGCACATCGACGCGACGTCGAAGGACGAGACGGGGCAGTTGCTGAAGGCGCTCGGAGACATGAACGACAGCCTGAAGGGCATCGTCGAGCGCGTGCGGATGGGCAGCGACGCGGTGGCGACCGCGTCCGGGCAGATCGCGGCCGGCAACCTCGATCTGTCGTCGCGGACCGAGGAGCAGGCGGCGTCGCTGCAGGAGACCGCGTCGAGCATGGAAGAGCTCACGTCGACCGTCCGGCAGAACGCGGAAAACGCCCAGCAGGCGAGCGGGCTCGCGTCGAATGCATCGGACGTCGCGCTGCGCGGCAGCACGGTCGTCGGCCAGGTCGTCGATACGATGAGCGATATCAGCGAGCGTTCGTCGAAGATCGCGGAAATCATCGGCATCATCGAAGGCATCGCGTTCCAGACCAACATCCTCGCGCTGAACGCGGCCGTCGAGGCGGCGCGCGCGGGCGAGCAGGGCCGCGGCTTCGCGGTCGTCGCGGGCGAGGTGCGCGGGCTCGCGCAGCGTTCGTCGAGCGCGGCGAAGGAGATCAAGGAGCTCATCAGCGCATCGGTGCAGAAGATTCGCGACGGCTCCACGCTCGCCGGCGAAGCGGGCAGGACGATGACCGAGGTCACGCAGGCGGTGGCGCGCGTGACCGACATCATGGGCGAGATCGCGGCGGCGTCGGCCGAGCAGAGCCGCGGCATCGAACAGGTCAATCTCGCGATCACGCAGATGGACGAAGTCACGCAGCAGAACGCCGCGCTCGTCGAGGAGGCGGCGGCCGCTTCGCATTCGCTCGAGGAGCAGGGGCGCGAGCTGAAGCAGGCGGTCGCGTTCTTCCGGCTCGATGGCCTCGCGGCCGGCTCGCCGGCGGAGCCGGTGACACCGCCGCATCGGGCCGCGCCGCCGGCGCGCGCGGCGGCGAAGACGCCGGCGGCACGGGCCGCGCACGCGGCGCGCACGCTCGACGTCGCGAAGCCGGCCGCGTCCGCCGCCGTTGCCGCAGCGCCGGCGCCAGCCGCATCGGCTTCGCGCGCGACGGTGGCGGCGGATGCGAACGCGGACTGGGAAACGTTCTGAGCGCCGGATGACGGCGCGCGATCGCCGCGCAACGTCATCGGCCGCGGCATTCGTCAGGTTTCCCGAACGCCGGCGCGCCCCGCATCGTCACAGCAGATCGCGCAACCGGTACCACGCCATCGCGAGCACGAGCGCCGGCATCCTGAGCGCCGCGCCGCCCGGAAAATCGCGATGGCGGATCTTGCCGAACACGTCGAAGCGCGCGGCCTGTCCGTCGATCGCCTCGGCAATCAGCTTGCCCGCGAGCCCCGTCGTGTTCACGCCGTGCCCGGAGAAGCCCTGCGCGAAATAGACGGTCGGCGACAGCCGGCCGAAGTGCGGCGCACGGTTCATCGTGATGTCGACGAAGCCGCCCCACGCATGGTCGACCTTCGCGTCGGCGAGCTGCGGGAAGGTCTTCAGCATGTCGCGGCGCATCGCGTCGGCGAGGTCGCGCGGCTCGAGCGTCGAATAGCTGACCTTGCCGCCCCATAGCAGGCGTGTATCGGGCGTGGGGCGGAAGTAGTCGAGCGCGAAGCGGCTGTCGCAGATCGCGGCCTGCGCGGGCATCAACGCGTGCGCGCGCGCTTCGCCGAGCGGCTCGGTCGCGATCACGTAGGTGCCGACCGGCATGATCTTGCGCGACAGCGCGGGTGCGAGCGCACCGAGAAACGCGTTGCATGCGAGCACGACGAATTTCGCGCGGACCGCGCCGCGCGCGGTCGACACGACGTGCCCGCCGGCTTCGTTCGCGATGCGCGTGACGGCGCTGTCCTCGTAGATGCGCGCGCCGCTTTCGACGGCCGCGCGCGCGAGCCCGAGCGTGTAGTTGAGCGGATGCAGATGGCCGCTGTCCGGATCGAAGAGCCCGCCGAGATAGCGGCTCGACTGCACGTATTGCGCGAGCGCGTCGCGCTCGACGTAGCGCAAGCGCTTGTAGCCGAAGCGGCGCGCCGCTTCGTCGCGCGAGCGGCGCAGCGCATCGACGTCGCGCGGCTTGTTCGCGGCGGTCAGATAGCCGGGCATCAGCGCGCAGTCGATCGCATGCTTCGCAATCCTTTCCTTGACGATCGACAGCGTCTCGAGCCCCATGTCCCAGATCAGCCGGATTTCGTCGGCGTTCAGATACGGCTCGAAGGCGTCGATTCCGCATGCGAAGCCGCCGATCAACTGGCCACCGTTGCGCCCGCTCGCCGCCCATCCGACCTTCGACGCCTCGACGACCGCGACCGAATGGCCGCGCTCGGCGAGATTGAGCGCGGCCGACACGCCGGTCAGGCCCGCGCCGATCACGCAGACGTCGGCGTCGATCGTGCCTTCCAGCGGCGGATGACGGGTGGTGTCGTTGACGGTCGCCGCGTAGTACGACGGGGCGTGCGGTTGGTTGATGAACTCGAGCATGGCGTATGGATCGATGGGTTGGTGGGTGGGCCGGCGGTGCCGCGCTCGCGGGCGAGCCCGCGCGTTCAGAACAGCAGCTCGCGCGCGCGGTGATACAGCATGCCGAGCGCGAGCGCGGGCTGCCGCCACGCGGGGCCGCCGGGAAAGCGTCGGTGTCGCAGCCGCGCGAACAGATCGAACGCGCGCGCGTCGCCCGCGATCGCGTGCGCGACGATGCGGCCCGCGATGCCGGTCAGCGCGACGCCGTGGCCGCTGAAGCCCTGGAGATAGAAGTAGTTCGGATCGATCGCGCCGAAATCCGGCGCGCGGTTGCGGGTCACGTCGACGAAGCCGCCCCATGCGAATTCGATGCGCACGTCGGCGAGCTGCGGGAACGCGCCGATCATCCGGCTGCGTATCGCGCCGACGAGCGCGTCGGGCGACGCGCCCGCCGAGCTCGCGCGGCCGCCGAACAGCATCCGGTGGTCGGCGGACAGCCGGAAGTAATCGAGAAAGAAGTTGTTGTCGCAGACCGCGTCGCGCCGGGAGATCAGCGCGTTCGCGCGGTCGGCGCCGAGCGCCTCGGTCGCGACGATGTACGACGCGACGGGCGCGATGCGCGCGGCCGCCGCGGCGGGCAGCACGCCGCCCGGGCCCGCGTTGCAGCACGCGACGACGTAGCGGCAGCGCACCTCGCCCGACGGCGTGCGCACGACGGGCCGCGCGCCGCGCGCGACTTCGAGTGCGGGCGTGTGCGAGAACAGCCGCGCACCTTCGCGCCGCGCCGCGTCGGCGAGACCGATGCAGTATTTGAGCGGATGCAGATGCCCGGACAGCGGATCGTGGACGCCGGCGACATAGCGCGGCGACGCGATGCGCGCGCGAACCGCGTGCGCATCGAGCCATTCGAGCGACGGATGTCCCCAGCGCGACGTCGCGCTATCCATCCACTGCCGCAGCTCCGGCACGCGGCGCGGATGCGTCGCGACGGTCAGATAGCCGCGCGTGAGGTCGCAGTCGATGCCGTAGCGCGCGATGCGCTCGTCGACGAGCGCGAGCGCCTCGAGCGACAGCGCCCATGCTTCGCGCGCGCCTTCGATGCCGAGCTGGCGCTCGATTTCGCCGTCCTTCGCGAAGCCCGCGATCAACTGCCCGCCGTTGCGGCCGGACGCGCCCCAGCCAGGCCGGTATGCGTCGAGCACGGCGACCGACAGGCCGCGCGCGCGGCAGTCGAGCGCAGTCGACAGGCCGGCGAATCCGGCGCCGATCACGCAGACGTCGACGTCGAGCGCATCGTCGAGCACCGGGTCGTCGGCCGGGCGGCGGATGGTGGCTTCGTAGTATGAGCGGCGGGCGAGCGCGTCGGCGCGGCGGGCGAAGGTGTCGATCATGGGCAAAACGCGAAAGTCGTTCGGCATGCACGCGTCGCGACGTCGTGCAGTCGCGGCGCGTGATGCTTCAGAGAAAGGTTGTGGCGCAAACGCACGCGCGTCGCGCCATTGACGTCAGAACGAGTAGATGAACTGCGTCGCAAGCAGATCGTTGGACTTGCTGTACGAGCCGTCGTTCCGCAGGAACACCTTGTTGTTCGCCCAGTCGTGCCGGTATTCGACCTTCACGGTGATCTGCTGCGTCGGGTAGAACAGCAGGTCGAGCGCGACGTCCTGCCGGTTCGCGCCCTTGCACTCGAAGCCGAGGCCGCCGTTCGCCTTCGATGTCGCGAGGCAGTCCGCATCGATGCCGAAGCCGTCTGCGGTATCCATCCCGTTGCCGTTGAGCGCGACCCCGCCGCCGCCGCCCCCGTTCTTGCTGTTCGCGAGGAAGTCGTAGCGCAGCGTCGCGCCCATCCGGCCGAGCACCGGCACGTTGAACTTGCGGTGCGCGAGCAGCGACAAGCCGTACCACTGCGCGCGGCCGCCGTTGAACGCGGCGTGCTGCTGCTGGCCGTAGTCGATTTCCGCGTTGTACTGAATGTCGGCGAGCGTGTATGTCGCATCCGCTTCGGCGAAGAAGAACGTGCCGTACGGGCTCGACGACTGGCCGCCCGGACCGTAGACGACCGCGCCCGACTGCGTCGTCGCGCTGCCGAGCGTCTGCCGCCCGATGTTGAACGAGCCGCCGAGATCGAGCGCGCTCGACCACGTGTAGTCGACGCGCGCGGTGAACGTCGGCACCTTGTTGCTCGTCGTGATCGGGTCGCCGAGCGCATTCGTGCCCGTCTGCGTGACCGAGCCGTACGTGCGGTACTGCTCGTTGCCGAGCAGGAACTTCCACGCCCAGTTGCCCTTCGTGTAGTTCGCGCCGACGCCGATGTAGCTGCCCGGATCGGAGAAGTCGTACAGCAGGTTGTGCGTGAGCGTGAGCATCTGGTTCGACTGCTGCACCTCGTAGCCGCCGAAGCTCGGCATGAGGCCCGCGACGAGCGTCGTGGTCGCGCTGAGCGGCACGTTGACGACGGCGGTGTTGAGGATGTTGTTGCCGATGTTGCCGCGCGAGTTCTGCAGGAGCGTGATGCCGTTGCCGCGATTCGGCATCAGCGTGATCTCGGCCGACGGCGCCATCGGGCCGACGCCGAACGTCTTCTTGATGTCGAGGTAGAGGTCGCCGAATGTGCTGTTGAAGTAGTTGTAGTTGCTCTCGTGGTTCGCGAACAGGAACGACGACGTGCCCGCCGCGCGGTTGAACACGTAGGTCGGATCGATGTAGCCCGTCACCGAGAGGCCCGCGATCGGCCCGGTGTTCGCCGCGTCGGTCAGCGAATCGACCTTCAGTTGCTGATTCGCGATCTGCTGCTTCATCTGCGTGACGTCGTCGTTCGTCAGCGTCGCAGGCGCGCGGCCGTAGTCCGGCGACGATTCGTCGACGGGCGCCGCGGCGGCCGCCGCGGTTGCCGCCCCCGTGCCCGCAGCGGCGCCGCCGCCCGTCGCGCCGTGCTGCGAAGCGAGCGCGGCGCGCAGCTCCTTCATCTGCGCCTGCAGCGCGTTCAACTGCGCCTGCAGCGCCTTGATCTGCGCACTCGTCGACGCGGCGCCCGCGAAGCCGGGCAGCGACCCGGCCACGAGCAGACAGATTAACTTCTTCTTCATGCGATTCTCCTGGGTGTCGTATTGCGAGGGACTTCGATTCGATGCGCGTTCGGGCGAGCGGGGCGTCGTCAGGCCGTGCCGAGCGATTTGCGCGTCGCCGCGGTTTGCGGCGCGCGCGGCGCGCCGCCGGCCGCGTCGGATTCGGGCGAGTCGGACGGCGCGGGCTGCGCGAACGCCTGGCGCATGTCGCGCGCGCGTCGGCGCTCGCGGCTCAGCATCATCTGGTTGACGACGATCACGCCGATCGTTACCGCGGTGATGAAGAGCGTCGCGAGCGCGTTCATTTCGGGATTCAGGCCGAGACGCACGCGCGAGAACACGACGAGCGGCAGCGTCGTCGAGCCTGGGCCGGACAGGAACGCGGACAGCACGAGATCGTCGATCGACAGCGTGAACGACAGCAGCCAGCCGGACAGCAGCGCCTGCGAGATCAGCGGCAGCGTGATCACGAAGAACACCTTGAGCGGCGTCGCGCCGAGATCGAGCGCCGCTTCTTCGAGCGACTTGTTCAGCTCCTTGACGCGCGACTGCACGATGATCGCGACGTACGACACGCACAGCATCACGTGACCGATCCAGATCGTCACCATCCCGCGCCCCCTGGGCCAGCCGAGCATCTGCTCGAGCGCGACGAACAGCAGCAACAGCGAGATCCCCTGGATCACTTCGGGAATCACGAGCGGCGCGTTGATCATCCCGGTATACAGCGTGAAGCCGCGAAAGCGTCCGAAGCGCGCGAGCACGAAGCCCGCCCACGTGCCGATGAACACGGAGGCGAACGCGGTCAACAGGCCGATCTTCAGCGATAGCCACGCGCTCGTCAGCAGCTCGTCGTCCTGCCGGAGCGCCGCGTACCACTTCAGCGAGAAGCCGGACCAGACCGTGACGAGCTTCGATTCGTTAAACGAATAGACGACGAGGCTCACGATCGGGATGTAGAGGAACAGGAAGCCGAGCGTCAGCACGCCGGCGGAAAGCGGCTTGTTGGGCTTGATCATTTCGCGTCCTCCAGCTCCTTCACCTGGTAGTACTGGAACACGGCCATCGGCACGAGGAGCAGCAGCACCATCGCGACCGTCACCGCGGAGGCCATCGGCCAGTCCATGTTGTTGAAGAACTCGTCCCACATCACGCGGCCGATCATCAGCGTGTCGGCGCCGCCGAGCAGCTCCGGGATCACGTATTCGCCGACGGCGGGAATGAACACGAGCAGGCTGCCCGCGATGATTCCGTTCTTCGACAGCGGCAGCGTGATCCGCGTGAACGCGACCCAGGGCTTCGCGCCGAGGTCGTAGGCGGCCTCGAGCAGCGTGAGGTCCATCTTCACGAGGTGCGCGTAGAGCGGCATCACCATGAACGGCAGGTACGAATAGACCATCCCGATGTAGACGCCCGCATCGGTGTGATAGAGGCGCAGCGGCGAGTGGATCAGGCCGATCGCGATCAGCGCGTGATTCAGCAGGCCATCGTCCTTCAGGATGCCGATCCATGCGTAGACGCGGATCAGGAACGACGTCCAGAACGGCAGCATCACGCCCATCATCAGCAGGTTGCGCGTCGCGGGCGCGGAGCGCGCGATGTAGTACGCCATCGGATAGCCGATCAGCAGGCACAGGAGCGTCGAGACCGCGGCCATCTTCAGTGAGCTGACATAGGTCGCGACATAGAGGCTGTCCTGCAGCAGGAACGCGTAATGGCCGAGCTGCAGCGCGAATTGCACCGCGCCGTCCTTGACGCTCATCAGCGCCGTGTACGGCGGGATGCCCATCACCTGATCGGCGAAGCTGATCTTCAGCACGAGCACGAACGGCAATGCGAAGAACAGCGCGAGCCACAGGAACGGCACGCCGATCGCGACGCCGCGGCCAGACGGCGTGAAGCGCGCCGCGAGGCGCGCGACGCGCGCGCGCACGGGCGCCGCGCCGCGGGCGGCGGGCGTAGCCGCCGCGAGGGAGGAGGAGGGAGACGTTCTCATTGCGTGAGCACCACGCCGCTTGCGGGCGACCAGGAGACGAACACGTCGTCGTTGTACGCGGGCGCACCGTCCTGCATCAGGTGCGAGCTGGAAAGATTGGACATGACCGTCTTGCCGCTCGGCAGGCGCACGTGGTACAGCGAATAGCTGCCCATGTACGCGACGTCGGTGACGACGCCGCGCGCCCAGTTGTGCGGCTCGGCCGGCTTCTCGCGCGACACGCGCACGCGCTCCGGCCGCACCGAGATGCCGACCGGCATCCCGAGCGGGCCCGTGACGCCGTGGCTCACGTACATCCGCGCTTCGAGATCCTCGCTTTCGACGAAGATGTGATCGGGCTCGTCCTCGACGACGACGCCCTCGAACAGGTTCGTCGAGCCGATGAATTCGGCCGAGAAGCGGCTGTTCGGGAATTCGTAGACCTGGCTCGGCGTGCCGATCTGCACGATCCGGCCTTCGCTCATCACCGCGAGGCGGCTTGCCATCGTCATCGCCTCTTCCTGATCGTGCGTGACCATCACGCAGGTCACGTCGACCTTCTCGATGATGTTGACGAGCTCGAGCTGCGTCTTCTGGCGGATCTTCTTGTCGAGCGCGGACATCGGCTCGTCGAGCAGCAGCAGCTTCGGCCGCTTGACGAGCGAGCGCGCGAGCGCGACGCGCTGCTGCTGGCCGCCCGAGAGTTGATGCGGCTTGCGCTGCGCGTAGCGGCCCATCTGCACGAGGTTCAGCGCGTCGGCGACGCGCTCTCGGATCTCCTGCTTCGGCGTGCCTTCCTGCTTCAGGCCGAACGCGACGTTCGACTCGACGCTCATGTGCGGGAAGAGCGCGTACGACTGGAACATCATGTTGACGGGCCGCCGATACGGCGGCAGCGCCGCGAGATCCTCGCCGTCGACGAAGATGCGCCCGGACGTGGCCGTCTCGAGCCCGGCGAGCATCCGCAGCAGCGTGGACTTGCCGCAGCCGGAGCTGCCGAGCAGCGCGAACAGCTCGTTTTTCGCGATCGACAGATTGACGTTGTCGACGGCGGTGCTGTCTCCGAATTTTTTCACGACATTCTCGATGCGGACGAACTCGTTCGTTCCGGCCGGCGTGGCGACCGGGGGACGCGCCAGTTGCGCGGTGTCGATTGAAGGCGTCGATTTCATGAAGTAGCCATCCTTCGTTTGGGGATCGCAGGCATGAGCGCTCCCGCGCGACGCGCACAAGGCGAATCGCGGGGGGACTGCGACCGGGAATCGAGGCGCCGGGCGTTTCGGGCTGAACTTCAGGCCGAACGCGCCGCCGCCGGATTGCTTGCTTGGGGCGCGCGGCAATCGAGCGATTGCCGCGCGCCGGAATCGCTCGTGATCAGTGCCCCGTCTTCAGTTGCGCCCACAGACGGTTTTCGAGCCGCAGGATGTCGGCGGGCATCGGCCGCATCAGCGTCATCTTCTTCAGCACGTCTTCGGGCGGGTAGACGGTCGGGTCCTGCGCGACGGCGGGTGCGACGAACTGGCGCGCCGCGCGGTTCGCGGTCGGATAGAACACTTCGTTCGTGATTGCCGCGTTGACCTTCGGGTCCTCGATGTAGTTGATCCATTTCAGTGCGGCTTCCGCGTGCGGCGCATCCTTCGGGATCACCATCACGTCGAACCACAGCAGGCCGCCTTCCTTCGGATTCGAGAACTTGATGTCGTACGGGCGCTTCGCTTCGGCCGAGCGCCGATGCGCGATGCCGACGTCGCCCGACCAGCCGAGCGCGACGCACACGTCGTTGTTCGCGAGATCGTTGATGTAGCCGGACGAGTTGAACTGCGTGATGTACGGGCGGACTTTCTTCAGCACGTCGAACGCCGCCTGGTAGTCGGCCGGGTTCGTGCTGTTCGGATTCCTGCCCATGTATTGCAGCGTCGCGGCGAACACGTCGACCGCCTGATCGAGGAACGACACGCCGCAGCCCTTGAGCTTCGACACGTTCGCCGGATCGAGCACGAGCGCCCAACTGTCGACGGGCGCGTTCTCGCCGAGCGCCTTCTTCACCGCCTGCACGTTGTAGCCGACGCCGTCGGTGCCGAACGCCCACGGCACGCCGTACTGGTTGCCCGGATCTGCGTCGGCGATCATCTTCATCAGCGTCGGATCGAGGTTCGACAGGTTCGGCAGCTTCGATTTGTCGAGCTTCTGGTAGACGCCCGCCTGAATCTGCTTGGCCATGTAGTTCGACGTCGGCACGACGATGTCGTAGCCGGAGCTGCCCGCGAGCAGCTTCGCCTGCAGCGTGTCGTCGCTGTCGTAGTTGTCGTATTTGACGTGGATGCCCGATTGCTTCTCGAAGTTCGGGATCGTGTCCTTCGCGATGTAGTCTGACCAGTTGTAGACGTTCAGCTCGGCGCCGACCGCTTGCGCGGCCGGTGCGGCCAGCGCCGACGCGCCGGCGAGCGCGACGAGCGCAGCGCGCGCGACCGCATGACGAAGATGGCTCACACTCATGTTGTTCCCCTGATGATGAAGGTGGGCGCGCGGCGCCCGCGCGCCACCCGCCCGATTGGCAATGCCGTTAGGAAAGGCCCAGTTGCTGCGCGGTCGCGTCGATCGCTTTCTTCGCTTTCGACACGATCTCGTCGATTTCGGGCTTCGAGACCACGAGCGGCGGCGACAGCAGCATCCGGTCGCCCGTCGCGCGCATGATCAGGTTGCCGTTGAAGCAGTAGTCGCGGCAGATCGTGCCGACTTCGCCGCCGTTCTCGAAGCGCTTGCGCGCGCCCGGCTCGCGCGCGAGCTGGATGCCCGCGACGAGCCCCGCGCCCGCGATCTCGCCGACGATCGGATGGTTCGCGAACGTCTCGCGCAGCAACTGCTGGAAGTAGGGGCCGGTATCGGTCTTCACGCGCTCGACGATCCGTTCGTCGCGCAGCACCTTCAGATTCGCGACGGCCACCGCCGCCGCGACCGGATGCCCCGAGTACGTCATCCCGTGGTTGAACTCGCCGTGCGCGATCAGCGCGTCGGCGATCCGGTCCGACAGCGCGACGGCCCCCATCGGCACGTAGCCGCTCGTCAGGCCCTTGGCGAGCGTCATCAGATCCGGCTCGAAGCCGAAGTGCCGATGCGCGAACCATTCGCCGGTGCGCCCGAAGCCGCCGATCACTTCGTCCGCGATGAGCAGCACGTCGTACTGGCGGCAGATCCGCTCGATCTCGGGCCAGTACGTCGACGGCGGGAAGATCACGCCGCCCGCGCCCTGGAACGGCTCGCCGATGAACGCCGCGACGTTCTCCGCGCCGAGCTCGAGGATCTTCGCTTCGAGCTGCCGCGCGCGTTCGAGCCCGAACGCCTCGGGCGTCTGTCCCTCGCCCGCTTCGCCGAAGTAATAAGGCTGATCGATGTGGACGACGTGCTCGACCTTCGACGGCATCTGCTCGTGCATGTAGCTCATGCCGCCGAGCGTCGCGCCCGCGATCGTCGAGCCGTGATAGCCGTTGCTGCGCGAGATCACGAACTTCTTCTGCGGGCGGTTCTGCGTGCGCCAGTACTGATGCGCGATGCGCAGCACCGTGTCGTTGCCCTCGGAGCCGCTGTTGCAATAGAAGAAGCGGTTGAACGCCGGCGGCGCGATTTCCGCGAGCAGCGCGGACAGCTCGATGACGGGCGGATGCGTGGTCTTGAAGAACGTGTTGTAGAACGGCAGCTCGCGCAACTGGCGGCTGCCGGCCTCGATCAGTTCGTCGCGGCCGTAGCCGACGTTCACGCACCAGAGGCCGGCCATGCCGTCGATGATCCTGTTGCCGTCGGAATCCCACAGATAGACGCCTTCGGCCCTCACGATCACGCGGCTGCCCGCGCGATTGAGCGAGCCCATGTCCGAGAACGGGTGAATGTGGTGCGCGGCGTCGAGCGCGCGGTATTCGGCGCTCGTGCGGCGCTCGTGCGCGTGCGCGCTGGCGGCGGGCGCGGCGGGTTGGACCCATGCGGATTCGTTGTTCAGTCGGTAGCTCATCGTTTCCTCCTGGATGGATGGGCTGCGTGCGCGTTCAGACGTGCAGCAGCAGATGCTTGCGTTCCCACGAGCTGATCACGCGGAAGAACGCTTCGTATTCGGTTTCCTTCAACGCGAGATAGGCTTTCACGAACTTCTCGCCGAGGATCTCGGCAAGCGGCTCGCACGCGGCCATCAGCGTGAGCCCCTCCTCGAGATTGCGCGGTAGCTGATACGGCAGGCTGTAGCCGTCGCTCACGAGCGGCTCGGTCGGCACGAGGCGCCGCGTCATGCCGAGGTAGCCCGCCGCGAGCGTGCCCGCGATCGCGAGATACGGATTGCAGTCGACGCCCGGAATCCGGTTCTCGATCCGCCGCGCGGCGGGCGCCGAATGCGGAATCCGGAAGCCGACCGTGCGGTTGTCGTAGCCCCACTGCACGTTGATCGGCGCGGCCATGAAGCGCGAGAGCCGCCGATACGAGTTGATGTACGGCGCGAAGATCGGCATCAGCGCGGGCGTGTACTTCTGCAGGCCGGCGATGTACGCGTAGAACATGTCGGTCGGGCTGCCGTCGTCCGCGGTGAACAGGTTGCGCCCGGTCTGCTCGTCGACGATGCTCTGATGCACGTGCATCGCCGAGCCCGGCTCGTTCTCCATCGGCTTCGCCATGAACGTCGCGTACATGTGGTGCCGCAGCGCCGCCTCGCGCACGGTGCGCTTGAACAGGAACACGCGATCGGCGAGGTTCAGCGGATCGCCGTGCAGGAAGTTGATCTCCATCTGCGCGGCGCCGACTTCGTGAATCAGCGTGTCGACCTCGAGATCCTGCACTTCGCAGTATTCGTAGATGTCCTCGAAGAGCGGATCGAACTCGTTGACGGCTTCGATCGAATACGACTGGCGCCCGGTCTCCGGCCGCCCGGTGCGGCCGATGGGCGGCGCGAGCGGGATGTCCGGGTCCTTGTTCATGTCGACCAGATAGAACTCGAGCTCCGGTGCGATCACGGGTCTCCAGCCTTTCGCCTTGTAAAGCTCGAGCACGCGGCGCAGCACGCGGCGCGGCGAGATTTCGACGGGCGTGCCGTCGAAATGCACGCAATCGTGGATCACCTGCGCGGTCGGATCGATCGCCCACGGAATCAGGCGGATCGTCGACGCGTCGGGCAGGCAGACCATGTCGGGATCGGTGACGCCCGTCAGGCTGCCGTCCTCCGGGTAGTCGCCGGTGACGGTCTGGATCATCACCGCCTGCGGCAGGCGCATCGATTCGCCCGTTTCGAACTTGCTGCGCGGAATGATCTTGCCGCGCGCGATGCCCGCCATGTCAGGGATGATCGCTTCGATTTCGGTGATCCGGTGCTTCTTCAGGAATTCGTCGATGTCTTGCATGATCGTTCTCGTTGTAGTGGGTCGGGTCACGCGTCGATCGCGTGCGCCGGCGGCCGGGCGTCGTGCTGCATGCGGGCGCGCATCCGTTCGCGGCATGCATCGCCGAATGCGCGGAAGATCGCGGTGGAAAGCGGATCGTCCGCGTGCTTCCACTCCGGATGCCATTGCACGCCGAGCGCGAACGCGCGCGCGTGCGGCGCACGAACCGCTTCGATCAGCCCGTCGGGCGCGACCGCTTCGATCGCGAGGCCCGCGCCCAATTGCGCGATGCCCTGGCCGTGCAGCGAATTCACGTGAGCGTGCGTCGCGCCGCCGAGCAGACGTTGCAACAGCCCGTCCGCCGCGAGGCGGATCGCGTGCGCCGGCGCGTACTGCGCGTCGAGCGTGTCGCCCTTGTCCTCGCGGTGATCGTCGAATCCGTCCACCGCATGCACTTGCTGATGCAGCGTGCCGCCGAACACGACGTTCAACTCCTGGAAGCCGCGGCAGATCGCGAGCACCGGCACGCCGGCGTCGATCGCCGCGCGCACGAGCGGCAGCGTCGTCTCGTCGCGCGCGGGATCGTGCAGCGTGCCGGGCGCGCTCGGATCGCCGCCGTAGCGATGCGGCTCCACGTTCGAGTAGCTGCCGGTCAACAGCAGCCCGTCGACGGCGGCGAGCACGTCTCGCGCCGCCTGCCGCGCGCCGAGCGCCGGCACGAGCATCGCGAGCGCATCGGCGCCGTCGACGACGGCCGCGATGTATTTCTCGACGACCATATGCGATGGATGCGCGCCCATCATTTTTTTATCCGCAGTGATACCGACCAATGGTTTGCTTTGCATGAGTTTCACGTTTCGATGAATGCCCGGATTGCGAATCGCGCATCGAAAATCGCAATACGGCAGGCGTGAGCGGGCCCGTCGGCGTCGCGCAGTGCGTGAAGCCGATGAGGCGTGTGCGCGATGGGCGAGCGGCGGCCGCAAGCCGGCAATCGCCATGCGCGCGATGAAAAATGATTCCGCTTGCTCGAACACGAACGCGCGGCGCAGCGGGGATGGTCGAGCGCGCGCGCGACGATGCGGCAGGCCGCTGCGCCGGTCAGGCGTCAGCGCTGGCGTTCGGAGCGAACAGCGTCAGGAGGAGAGGCGCTACGGCAGCAGCGAGGCGACTTCGTCGATGTGCACGGCGATGTAGCCGCGTGCGGAGACGGCGTTGTGACGTCGCACGGAGCGACGGGACAGGATGGTGAATACGGACGGAAGCAGGCGAGGAACAAGCGCGCCGCTGCTGCCGTCGGAGAGGGCGACGTCATGCGGGATGCTCGCCGCATGTCTTCGATCCCACCTTACCAGAGGGCCACGGACTCTCACGATTACACTCGACTGGTGACGTTGAAAGTTTTGAACACCCCGGTTCATCGAACGCATCCGGCGTTTAATCAATCGGGGCATCGGTCCGGCGGCAGGATCGTCAACGCGATGTAAATTTCGGATACCGTCTGAAATGCACCGCAACATGACGATGACATGACGCCGACCTGTGGATCAGCATATACGAGCCAAAAACGGCGTCAAATATTTTTCAAAAATACGAAGCGATGCGTTTTTCCCGGTGAGGGGCTTTTATCCTGCGTAAACGGAAGCGTGCGGCGGCGTGCAATATTTCGAACGCCTTGCAGGGTTTTCCCGGGCAGAAAACGGCTGAAAGTGATTAGAATATTCGACACTCGTGCCACGCAATCGTCGGTCGTCGACGCTCAACAATCGTGTCGGAATCCCTATCGATGTCCACTGAAGTCGCCACTCGTCTGCGCCACGTGCGCATGAAGTACGGCCTGTCGCAACGCGAGCTCGCGAAGCGCGCGGGCGTCACGAACGGCACCATCTCGCTGATCGAGCAGAACCGCGTCAGTCCTTCTGTAGGATCGCTGAAGAAATTGCTCGAGTGCATTCCGATGAGCCTCGCGGAGTTCTTCACGTTCGAGGTCGGCGAGAATCGCTCCGTCGTCTCGCGGCGCGCCGGGATGCCGAATCTCGGCAACGAGACGATCGGCTTCTATCTGGCGGGCTCGGGCGTCAAGGACCGCAACATGTGCATCATGCGCGAGGTCTATCGGCCGCTTGCCGACACCGGGCCGGAAATGCTCACGCATGCGGGGCACGAGGGCGGCGTGGTCGTATCGGGGCAGATCGAGCTGACCGTCGACGGCACGACGTGGCTGCTCGACCCCGGAGACAGCTATTACTTCGAGAGCCGCTTGCCGCACCGTTTTCGCAATCCCAGCGCGGAACAGGTCTGCGAGGTCGTGTCGGCGAATTCGCCGCCCACCTTCTGACGACGCGCCAACGCGATTCGCCGCCGACCGCGCCGCGGGCACGCAGCGCCGCTATGTCACGCATGGCCCAGACGTCACGACGCGCGGCGAATCCCACTCCATGAGGCTATTCCGATGGACAAGACCACTTTGGCTTATTGGCAGGACAAGGCCGCGACGCTCGCGATCGAGGGGCGCGCATTCATCGACGGCGCGTATCGCGGCGCGCACGGCGGCAAGACGTTCGATTGCGTGAGCCCGATCGACGGCCGCGTGCTCGCGAAGGTCGCCGACTGCGGCGCGGCCGACGTCGACGCGGCGGTGGCCGCCGCCCGGCGCGCGTTCGACGAACAGGCGTGGGCGGGGCTGAACCCGCGCGAGCGCAAGGCGATCCTGCTGCGCTGGGCGGCGCTGATGCGCGCGCATCTCGACGAGTTGTCGCTGCTCGAGACGCTCGATGCGGGCAAGCCGATCGGCGACACGACGACGGTCGACGTGCCGGGCGCCGCGTACTGCGTCGAGTGGTTCGCGGAGGCGATCGACAAGGTCGGCGGCGAAGTGGTGCCGGCCGATCATCATCTCGTCGGCCTTGTCACGCGCGAGCCGCTCGGCGTGGTCGCCGCGGTCGTGCCGTGGAATTTCCCGATCCTGATGGCATCGTGGAAGTTCGGGCCGGCGCTCGCCGCGGGCAACAGCGTCGTGCTCAAGCCGTCGGAGAAATCGCCGCTCACGGCGATCAGGGTCGCGCAGCTCGCGCACGAGGCGGGGATTCCGGCCGGCGTGTTCAACGTCGTGCCGGGCGGCGGCGAGCCTGGCAAGCTGCTCGCGCTGCATCGCGACGTCGACTGTCTCGCGTTCACGGGCTCGACGGGCGTCGGCAAGCTGATCATGCAGTATGCGGGGCAATCGAACCTGAAGCGCGTGTGGCTGGAGCTCGGCGGGAAATCGCCGAACATCGTGCTGCCCGACTGCCCGGATCTCGACCGCGCGGCGAAGGCGGCGGCGGGCGCGATCTTCTACAACATGGGCGAGATGTGCACGGCGGGCTCGCGCCTGCTCGTGCATCGCGACATCAAGGACGCGTTTCTCGCAAAGCTCGTCGCCGCGGCGCGCGCATACAAGCCCGGCAATCCGCTCGATCCGGACGTATCGATGGGCGCGATCGTCGACGCGATCCAGCTCGAGCGCGTGCTCGGCTATATCGAGACGGGCCGCGCCGAAGCGAAGCTGTTGCTCGGCGGCGCGCGCGTGAACGAAGCGAGCGGCGGCTTCTACATCGAGCCGACCGTGTTCGACACGGGGCCCGACACGAAGATCGCGCGCGAGGAAATCTTCGGGCCGGTGCTGTCGGTGATCACATTCGATTCGGTCGACGAAGCGGTGAGGATCGCGAACGACAGCGAATACGGGCTCGGCGCGGCCGTGTGGACCGCGAACCTGACGACCGCGCACGACGTCGCGCGCCGGCTGCGCGCGGGCACCGTCTGGGTCAACTGCTACGACGAAGGGGGCGACATGAACTTCCCGTTCGGCGGCTACAAGCAATCGGGCAACGGCCGCGACAAGTCGTTGCACGCACTGGAGAAGTACACCGAGCTGAAGTCGACGCTCGTGCGGCTGCGCTAAAGGATTCGCAAGCCAGCGCGGCGGCGCGCGCGCAACGCGTCGCCGCGTTCCCAATGAATCCGGCCGCCGGCCTGCCCGCCTCTTTTTCGGGAGCCGCATCGCGAGCGGGCCGGTCCCTCCATCGGGTCATTCCATGAATGAAACGCTCCACGGCGACGGCGCGATCCGCCGTCCATCCGTCTACGGTTCCTCGATCGAAAACACTTACGCGGGCGTGCTGTCGTTCATGCGACGCAACTACACGCGCGATCTCGGCGGCATCGACGTCGTCGTGTCCGGCGTGCCGCTCGACCTCGCGACGACGTTCCGCTCCGGCGCGCGCCTGGGCCCCGCCGCGGTGCGCGCGGCGAGCGTGCAGCTTGCCGAACTGCATCCGTATCCCTGGGGATTCGATCCGTTCGACGATCTCGCGGTGATCGACTACGGCGACTGCTGGTTCGACGCGCACAATCCGCTCTCGATCAAGCCCGCGATCGTCGAGCACGCGCGGACGATCCTGCAATCGGGCGCGAAGATGCTGACGTTGGGCGGCGATCACTACATCACGTATCCGCTGCTGATCGCGCATGCGCGGAAGGTCGGCAAGCCGCTGTCGCTGATTCATTTCGATGCGCATTGCGACACATGGGCCGACGACGCGCCGGACAGCCTCAATCACGGCACGATGTTCTACAAGGCGGTCGACGAGGGGCTGATCGATCCGCGGACGTCGGTGCAGATCGGCATCCGCACGTGGAACGACGACTATCTCGGCATCGACGTGCTCGACGCCGCGTGGGTGCACGAGCACGGGCCGCGCGCGACGGCCGGGCGCATCGCGTCGATCGTCGGCGGCGGGCCCGCGTATCTGACGTTCGACATCGACTGCCTCGATCCCGCGTTCGCGCCGGGCACGGGCACGCCGGTCGCGGGCGGGCTGTCGTCCGCGCAGGCGCTCGCGATCGTGCGCGGTCTCGGCGGCGTGAACCTGATCGGCGCGGATGTCGTCGAGGTCGCGCCGGCTTACGACCACAGCGAGATCACCGCGATCGCGGCCGCGCATGTCGCGTGCGATCTGCTGTGCCTGTGGCGGCAGCGCAAGGTGGGCGCGCGCTGACGGGCCGTGTCGGCGGGCCCTTGCTTGCGCACGCGCGGCGAGGGCCGCGCCGGCGGCGGACCGGCCGAACCCGACGCCGCGGCTAATGCGTTTTCCCCGATAAGTTTGTGCGAATCCGTTATTGGAGCGTTTGGGCGCGCGTTTCTATACTCGACACCTGATTGGCACTCACCGAGCCCGAGTGCCAACGACTTCGATAAGGAAACGTGAGCATGAGCCTACGTCCGCTACACGATCGCGTCATCGTCAAGCGACTCGATCAGGAAACCAAGACCGCATCCGGCATCGTGATTCCCGACAGCGCGGCCGAAAAGCCCGATCAGGGCGAGATCGTCGCGGTCGGCCCCGGCCGGCGCGACGCCGACGGCAAGCGCGTCGAGCCCGACGTGAAGGTCGGCGAGCGCGTGCTGTTCGGCAAGTACGCCGGGCAGTCCGTGAAGGTCGACGGCAACGAACTGCTGGTGCTGCGCGAGGAAGACATCGTCGCAGTCGTTCATTCCTGATCCGATACCGATCCGATAAGGAGCGCCGAATCATGGCAGCGAAAGAAATCATTTTTCACGACGGCGCGCGCACGAAGCTCGTCGAAGGCGTCAATCTGCTCGCGAACGCAGTGAAGGTCACGCTCGGCCCGAAAGGCCGCAATGTCGTGCTCGAGCGCAGCTTCGGCTCGCCCGTCGTCACGAAGGACGGCGTGTCGGTCGCGAAGGAAATCGAGCTTGCGGACAAAGTGCAGAACATCGGCGCGCAACTCGTGAAGGAGGTCGCGTCGAAGACGAGCGACGCGGCGGGCGACGGCACGACGACCGCGACCGTGCTCGCGCAGGCGATCGTGCGCGAAGGACAGAAGTACGTCGCCGCGGGCCTGAATCCGCTCGATCTGAAGCGCGGCATCGACAAGGCGGTGGCCGCCGCGGTCGACGAGCTGAAGAAGATCAGCAAGCCGACGACGACGAGCAGGGAGATCGCGCAGGTCGCGACGATCTCGGCGAACGGCGAGGAATCGATCGGCCAGCGGATCGCCGAGGCGATCGACCGCGTCGGCAAGGAAGGCGTGATCACCGTCGAGGACGGCAAGTCGCTTGCCGACGAGCTCGACGTGGTCGAAGGGCTGCAGTTCGATCGCGGCTACCTGTCGCCGTACTTCATCAACAATCCCGACCGCCAGCTCGCGGTGCTCGACGAGCCGTTCATCCTGCTGCACGACAAGAAGATCTCGAACATTCGCGATCTGCTGCCGGTGCTCGAGCAGGTCGCGAAGGCGGGCCGGCCGCTTCTCATCATCGCGGAGGACGTCGAGGGCGAAGCGCTCGCGACGCTCGTCGTCAACAACATCCGCGGCATCCTGAAGACCGTCGCGGTCAAGGCGCCGGGCTTCGGCGACCGCCGCAAGGCGCTGCTCGAGGACATCGCGATCCTTGCGGGCGGCCAGGTGATCGCCGAGGAAACGGGCCTCACGCTCGAAAAGGCGACGCTGCAGGAGCTCGGCCGCGCGAAGCGCATCGAGGTCGGCAAGGAGAGCACGACGCTGATCGACGGCGCGGGCGACAAGGCGAACATCGAGGCGCGCGTGAAGCAGATCCGCGCGCAGATCGCCGATGCGACGTCCGACTACGATCGCGAGAAGCTGCAGGAGCGCGTCGCGAAGCTCGCGGGCGGCGTCGCGGTGATCAAGGTCGGCGGCGCGACCGAAGTCGAGGTCAAGGAGAAGAAGGACCGCGTGGACGACGCGCTGCACGCGACGCGCGCGGCTGTCGAGGAAGGCATCGTGCCGGGCGGCGGCGTCGCGCTGATTCGCGTGAAGCAGGCGATCGCGGAGCTCGCGGGCGCGAATGCCGATCAGAAGGCGGGCATCAGCATCGTGTTGCGCGCGCTCGAGGAGCCGCTGCGCCAGATCGTCGCGAACGCGGGCGAGGAGGCGAGCGTCGTCGTCGCGACGGTCGCGGCCGGCAAGGGCAACTACGGCTACAACGCGGCGACGGGCGAATACGGCGACCTCGTCGAATCGGGCGTGCTCGATCCGACGAAGGTCACGCGCACCGCGCTGCAGAACGCGGCGTCGATCGCGGGCCTGCTGCTGACGACCGATGCGACGGTTCACGAAGCGCCGAAGGACGCGCCGCCCGCCCCGCCGGCGGGCGTGCCGGGCGCGGGCGGTCCGGGCTTCGACTTCTGAGCGTGAGCGTGTAGCGCAGGCGTGGATGGCGAAGCGTCATACGACGAACCGAAGCGCCCTCGCGCGGCGGGCATCGAACGGTCCGTTCGACGCCCGCCGCGCCCCGTTTATTTCCATCGCTCATAAGCGTCCAACGAAACGTTGGTTCGTCTGCCGTCGCGAAGCCGTTACCGTAATGCGATTACCATCGCATTCGACCAACACGACACGACCGGGGACGCCGCGCATGCGCTCGCATACGGACAAGATCATTCACTGGCTGCTGTCGAGCCTCGAGCCCGTCAGCTCGATCTTCCACGTCGGCCAATATTGCGGCGACGGCTGGCGCGCGTCGACGGCCGGGCGCGCGAAGGCGAGCTTCCACGTCGTGCTGGACGGCCGCTGCTGGCTGCATTTCGGCGACGGCCGCGCGAGCGTGCCGCTCGCCGAAGGCGACGCGATATTCCTGATGCGCGACGTTCCGCACGCGCTGACTTCCGAGCCGGCGCCGCCCGCCCGCGCGCGCGACGCCGCGCGCGCGACGCCTTCGGCGATGCAACGCTTCGAGCCCGGCGTGCCGGGTGCGGTCGGCCTCGCGTGCGGCTTTCTCGCGTTCCGCAGCGGCGCGAGCGACTGGATCGCGTCGTATCTGCCCGATTGCCTCGTCGTGCGGCGCGGCAGCGCGGCGGCCGGGCAGATCCACGCGATCGTCGGCCTGATTCGCGCGGAGGCCGCGAAGCCCGGCTCGTTCGACGAGCCGTCGCCGTTGATCGCGCGTTTGACCGAGCTGCTGTTCTTCTACGCGGTGCGCGACGCGGTGGACGACGATTCGCTCGCGAGCGGCCTTGCGCCGCTGATGCGCCGCGCCGATTTCGCGAGCCTGATCGCGGCCGTCATCGATCGGCCCGGCGAGCCGTGGACGACCGATGCGATGGCGGCGTTCGCGCACATGTCGCGCGCGGCGTTCTACAAGCGCTTCGTCGACGCATGCGGGCAGCCGCCCGCGCAATTCGTCACGCTGATCCGGATGAGGATCGCGGCCGAGATGCTGCGGCAGGGCGAGGCGATCGCGCGCGTCGCGCAATGGGTCGGCTATCAGTCGGAATCGGCGTTCGCGCATGCGTTCAAGCGGATCGTCGGCCTGCAGCCGGGCGCGTACCGGCGCGGGCAGGCCGATGCCACGCTGCGCGGCGGCGCTGTCGCGCGCGCGCCGGGAGCGAACGCGGCGCTGCATTGAGCGCTTCGCCGCCGAGCTCGCCGCTTCGCATGCGTGGACGAATTCGCAGCACTCGCAGACTTTCGCGCATTGCCCGCCGATCGCGCGCTTCGGACAATGAGGCATTCCACCAGGAGCCTCAGATGAGCCGCCTTCCTCTTCTCACGCCGAGCGACGCGCCCGAAGCGAGCGTGCCGTATCTGACCCGGACGCTGAACCACAACGGCTTCCTGCCGAACCTCGTCGCATCGCTCGCGAATGCGCCCACGGCGCTCGAAACGTATCTGACCGTCGCCGAGATCAACGGCCGCAGCGGCCTTGCGCTCGCGGAGCGCGAGGCGGTGCAGATCACGGCTGCCGCGACGCACGGCTGCGGCTTTTGCGTCGCCGGGCATACCGCGGTCGCGCTGAAGAAGGCGCACGTGCCGCAGCGGGACGTCGACGCGCTGCGCGCGGGCGAGCCGCCCGCCGATGCGCGCCTCGCGGCCGTCGCGACGTTCACGCGCGCGGTGATCGCGACGCGCGGCGCGGTTGGCGACGCGCAGCTCGACGCGTTTATCGCGGCGGGCTTCACGCGCGCGAACGCGCTCGAGGTCGTGCTCGGCGTGAGTCTCGCGACGCTCTGCAATTTCGCGAACAACCTCGCGCAGAACGAACTGAATCCTGAACTGGCCGCCTACCGATGGGAACCTCGCACGCAAACCGCCTGACCCGGATCGCACTCGATCCGGCATTGACCGAATGGCTCGACGCGCACGCGGCGTCGCTCGACATATCGACCGAAACGAAGCAGCAGCTCATGCCGCGCCTGGCGGCCTCGGGCGCTTTCCGCGCGGGCGTGCCCGAGCGCGACGGCGCGGCGGGCGACGTCGTCGACGCGGTCGCGACGATCGCCGCGCTCGCGCGCCATTCGCTGACGGCCGCATTCGTGTGCTGGGCGCAGCGCACCTTCATCGAATATCTGCTGCGCAGCCCGAATGCCGAGCTGCGCGCGAGCTGGCTGCCGGCGCTGCTGAGCGGCGAAGCGGCGGGCGCGACCGGCCTGTCGAACGCGATGAAGCACCTTCAGGGGATCGAATCGCTGCAGCTCGACGCGACGCCCGATCCTTCGTCTTCCGAAGCATGGCGGCTGAACGGCGCGCTGCCGTGGGTGACGAACGTGCGCCCGGGCGGCACGCTCGTCGCGGTCGCGGCCGCGCACGAAGGGCGCGCCGCGTCGATCTTCGCGGTGCGCGACGATGCGCCCGGCGTCGCGAGAAGCGGCGACCTCGATCTGATCGCGCTGCGCGGCAGCAACACGGCGGCGCTGCGCTTCGACGACGTCGCGCTCGACGCGCGCTGGCGCATCCACGACGATGCGCACGCGTTCCTGCCCGCCGTGCGTCCCGCGTTCCTCGCGATGCAATGCGCGATGGCGATCGGGCTCGCGAGCCGCTCGCTCGACGAGGCGCGCTGCTCGGCGGGCGCCACGCGACGCATTCTCGACGCGGAAATCGCCGCCGCGAGCGACGCGCTCGACGCGAACGTCGAGCGGCTCGTCGCCGGCCTGCGCGACGGCGCGTTCGGCGCGCAGCGCGCACGGCTCTTCGAGATCCGGATCGCGCTTGCCGAGCTTGCGCAGACGGCCGTGCAGCTCGAGCTGCAGGCGAGCGGCGGCCGCGCCTACGTGCGGCGCGACGGCGCGGACAACGGCTTCGAGCGCCGCTGGCGCGAGGCCGCGTTCGTGCCGGTCGTCACGCCGAGCCTCGTGCAGTTGAAGAGCGAGCTCGCGAAACACGCGGCGCGAGACGCCGCATGAGCTCGCCACGCCTCGACGCTCGCGCGCTGACGTTCGGCTACGGCGCGGCGCGGCCGCCCGTGCTCGACCGCTTCGATCTCGCCGTGGGCGAGGGCGAGCGGGTCGCGGTGCTGGGCGCGAGCGGCGCGGGCAAATCGAGCCTGTTGCGCGTGCTGGCCGGTCTGCGCGAGCCCGCGTCCGGCTCGGTCGAGATCGCGGGCCGCCCTCTCGACGGGCCGCATCCGCACGTCGTGCTGATGTTCCAGGAAGCGAGCCTGCTGCCGTGGCTGTCGGTCGAGCGCAACGTCGCATTCGGGCTCGACTTCAAGCGGCAGCCGCGCCTGTCGCGCGACGAACGCGCGCGCCGCGTCGCGTGGGCGATCGACGAAGTCGGGCTCGCGCACGCGCGCGGCCACGCTCCGGCGCAACTGTCGGGCGGAATGGCGCAGCGGGTCGCGCTCGCGCGCGCGATCGCGCGGCAGCCGCAGGTGCTGCTGCTCGACGAGCCGTTCGGCGCGCTCGACGCCGCGACACGCATGGACATGCAGGACCTGCTGCTGCGCGTCGCCGCCGACACGCGCGCGGCGACCGTGCTCGTCACGCACGACATCGACGAAGCGCTGCGCGTCGCCGACCGGATCGTGCTGCTCGACGGGCGCGGCGGGACCGCGGGCGTGTGGTCGATTGCGCCGCGCGACGCGGCGCTCGAGCGCGTCGCTTCGCTGCGCACCGAGATCCACCGCACGTTGCGCGCGCTGCGCGACGCACCGGAAGCCGCGGGGCGCGCGCGTGCGAGCGATGCGCATTACGCCGCCTGATTTTTTTCATTCGAGGAACCAACCGACGATGTGCGAAGTACCGATCACCCGCCGCGAATGGCTGAAGCTCGCCGCGCTGTTCACGAGCGCGGCGGCGATGCCGCTGCTTGCGCAACGCGCGGCGCGCGCGGCGACGGAGCCCGACGCGCCGGTGCGCATCGGCTATCTGCCGATCACCGACGCCGCACCGCTCCTCGTCGCGCATCACAACGGCTATTTCGACGCGGCGGGCGTCGCGGCCGAGAAGCCGCGGCTGTTGCGAAGCTGGGCGCAGCTCGTCGAGGCGTTCCTGTCCGGGCAGGTCAACGTCGTGCATCTGCTGTCGCCGATGACGGTGTGGGCGCGCTACGGCAGCGGCGTGCCGGCGAAGGTCGTCGCGTGGAATCACGTGAACGGCTCGGCGCTGACGGTCGCGCCCGCGATCGACGAGGTCCGCGGGCTCGGCGGCAAGACCGTCGCGGTGCCGTTCTGGTATTCGATCCACAACGTCGTGCTGCAGCATCTGCTGCGCGAGAACGGGCTCGCGCCGGCGCTCAAGCGCACGGGCAACGTAGCGGCGAACGAAGTGAACCTCGTCGTGATGGCGCCCGCCGACATGCCGCCCGCGCTCGCGGCCGGACAGATCGCGGGCTACATCGTCGCGGAGCCGTTCAACGCGGCGGTCGAGCTGATGAAGATCGGCAAGATCCTGCGCTTCACCGGCGACGTATGGAAGAACCATGCATGTTGCGTCGTGTTCATGCATGAGCAGGATCTGAACGCGCGGCCGCAGTGGTCGCAGAAGGTCGTCGACGCGATCGTGAAGGCGCAGCTCTGGGCGCGCACGCATCCGGACGAAACCGCGCGGCTGCTGTCGAAGGAGGGCGCGCAGCATTACACGCCGCATCCGGTGCAGACGCTGTCGCGCGTGCTCGCGCCGTCGGCGGCGCTCGACTCCGATTACCGCGCGCGCGGCGCGATCCGGCATGCGGACTGGCGCGAGAAGCGGATCGATTTCCAGCCGTATCCGTTCCCGAGCTACACCGAAGAGCTCGTGCGGCGCCTGAAGCGCACCGTAATGGACGGCGATGCGCGCTTCCTCGAGCGGCTCGATCCGGTGCGCGCCGCGAGCGAGCTCGTCGATGCGCGGTTTGTCAGAAAGAGCATCGCGGCCGTCGGCGGCCTGGCGGCGTTCGGGCTGCCCGAATCGTTCACGCGCGAGGAGACGATCGTTGTCTGACGCATCGATTCGGCGCGCGCCGGCGCGCGGCGGCGCGCTCGCTCATCGCGAGCACGGCGCGGCGCCGCAGGTTGCCGCGGTCTCCGCCGATGCCCGCGGCCCATCGCTCGCGCGCGGGCTGCGCGATGCGGCGATCGGGGCCGCGGGCATCGCCGGCGCGCTCGCGCTCTGGTGGGCGGCGACGCACTGGCTCGCCGGCCCGCAATCGCCCGCCCGGCTGTTCGCGCCGGAGCGCGCGCTCGACAGCGTGCCCGCGCTGCTGCGCGACGAGCGCCTCGGCATGCACGTGCGCGTGAGCGTCATGCGCGTCGCGACGGGCCTTGGCATCGCGCTCGCGCTCGGCGTGCCGCTCGGGCTGCTGATCGGGCGCGTGAAATGGCTCGACGCGCTGCTGTCACCGACGTTCCAGTTGCTGCGGATGATCTCGCCGCTGTCGTGGATGCCGGTCGCGGTGATGTCGTTCGGCATCGGCGAGCGCTCGATCTGCTTTTTGCTCGCGTTCGCCGCGCTCTGGCCGATCCTGATGAGCACGGCGTCCGGCGTTGCGCAGATCGACCGGCGCTGGCTCGAACTCGGCGAGAGCCTCGCCGCGACGCGCGCCGAGCTCGCGTGGCACGTCGTGCTGCCGGCGATCACCGCGTCGGTGCTGGGCGGCATGCGGCTCGCGATCGGCGTGCTGTGGATCGTGCTCGTGCCGGCCGAGATGCTCGGCGTGAGCGCGGGGCTCGGCTATCTGGTGCTCGATACGCGCGACCGGCTCGCGTATCCGGAACTCGCGGCGGTGATCGTCGTGATCGGCGCGATCGGGCTCGCGCTCGATGCGCTCGCGCGGGCCGCGCTCGCCCGCTGGACGAGCGCGAGCGGTTGATGCGGAGCAATACGCGGCGTGGCGGCTCGGCGGGACGCGTGATCGCGGACCGCTTCCAGGGGCCGCGCTGTCTGGCGCATTGATGTGCCGCAGCGCCGATGCGCCGGCGCATTAACCGTCGTGCCGGCCGCGCATGGCGCGCGCCCATCGTGTGCGGCCGGTTCCGCGTCAGCCCGACGAAGCCTCCGAAGGCGCGGGCTGCGCCGACGCCGGCAGCCCGAACAGGCGATCGAATGCGAGATTGAACGCGAACGTGTACGCGAGGAAGAAGGCGATCAGGCCCAGATCCAGCACGAACGCCTGCCACAGCGAAACGTCGAGCCACCACGCGAACAGCGGCACCAGCATGACGACCAGCCCGGCCTCGAAACCGGCCGCGTGCGCGACGCGGCGCAGCAAGCCACGGCCCCGCCGGGTCTGGCGGGCTTCCCACCATTCGAACGCGGTGTTGTAGGCCAGATTCCAGACCACCGCGATCGCCGAAGAAGCGACCGCCGCGATGCTCGCGTGCGTCGGGGCCTGGCCGGTGAGCAGCGAAAATCCGGTCGTGGTGATCGCGATGGCGATCAGCTCGAAGCATGTGACGTAGACGATTTTTCTCTTGAACCCTTGCATGGCGGAGTGTGGAACCGGGGATGTCGGATAGGCCGTGTTCGACGTGGAGTCGAGGGCGACGCGAATGATCTGACGAAGCGATCGAGACAGAGGATACCGAATTCGGCGCGCGATTGCCTTCCGGCCGTGCGCCGCACGCATGTTGCGCAGCGGCAAGCATCTTGCTTCCCTGGTTGTCCGGTTGCTCCTTGCGCGGCAGCGCCCGCCGGGCCGCCGGCCCGATCTTCCCTCTCTGACCGGCCTTCCGTTTCATTGACCCGGCCGTAGTTTCATGTGATCGCCGCGCGCCGCCGATTGCGGCGAAATGGCCGCTGCGGTATGGTCGTCGCATGCGGCGACGCGCCGCTCTCGGCCGCCACATCCGCGGCTATAGTGTCGAGCCCGATCATCCACGCGCATTGCCGTAGAGAGGCTGTTCATGGCGACCATCTCAACCGAGTTCCATCTCGCTCCCCAACAATTCTCGATCGACGTGCTGCTGGAAAAATATGCGAAGGGCGACGAGCAGACGGTCGACGACATCTACCGTCGCGTCGCGCGCGGCATCGCGCAGGCGGAGCCGCCCGAATTGCGCGACGAGATCGAGGCGCGCTTCGTCGAGCATCTGCAGCGCGGCGCGCTCGGCGCGGGCCGGATCATGAGTGCGGCGGGCAGCCCGATCGCGGCGACGCTGATCAACTGCTTCGTGCAGCCGGTCGGCGACTGCATCCAGGGCGTCGACGAGCGCGGGCTGCCCGGCATCTACGTCGCGCTGCTGCAGGCGGCGGAGACGATGCGGCGCGGCGGCGGGGTCGGCTACAACTTCTCGGCGATCCGGCCGCGCGGCGCATACGTGCATTCGACGGGCTCGAGCGCGTCCGGGCCGTGCAGCTACATCGATGTGTTCGACGCGTCGTGCCGCACGGTCGAGAGCGCGGGCGCGCGGCGCGGCGCGCAGATGGCGGTGCTCGATTGCGATCATCCGGACCTGCTCGAATTCATCGAGGCGAAGCATTCGAAGGGGCGCTGGAACAACTTCAACATCTCGGTCGCGGTGACCGACGCGTTCATGAACGCGGTCGAGCAGGACCTGCCGTGGCAGCTCGTGCATCGCGCGGAGCCGTCCCCCGCGCTGCGCGCGGCGGGCGATCTGCATCGGCGCGACGACGGAATGTGGGTCTACGCGGAAAGGCGCGCGCGTGCGATCTGGGACAAGATCATGCGCTCGACATACGATGTCGCCGAGCCGGGCGTCGTGTTCATCTCGAAGATGAACGACGACAACAACCTGCGCGCGATCGAGTCGATTCGTGCGACGAATCCGTGCGGCGAGCAGCCGCTGCCCGCGTATGGCTGCTGCAATCTCGGGCCGCTGAACCTCACGCGCTTCGTGAGCGATCCGTTCGCGCAGTTGGACGGCGGCGCAAGCGCGTTCGACTGGGACGCGCTCGCCGAGCGCACGCGCACGCAGGTTCGCTTTCTCGACGACGTGCTCGACGTGACGCTCTGGCCGCTGCCGGAGCAGCGCCGCGAAGCGGAGCAGAAGCGGCGGATCGGCATCGGCTTCACGGGCCTCGGCGACGCGCTCGTGATGCTCGGCCTGCGTTACGACACGCAGGAAGGGCGCGATTTCGCCGCGCGCGTCGGGCGCGAGATGCGCGACGCCGCGTATCGCGCGTCGGTCGAGCTCGCGCGCGAGCGCGGCGCGTTTGCCCTCTTCGACGCGAGCCGGTATCTGGAGGAAGGCACGTTCGCGTCGCGGCTGCCGGACGACATTCAGGAGGCGATTCGCCGCGACGGCATCCGCAACAGCCATCTGCTGTCGATCGCGCCGACGGGCACCGTGAGCCTTGCGTTCGCGGACAACGCGTCGAACGGCATCGAGCCCGCGTTCTCGTGGACGTATCAGCGCACGAAGATCATGGCGGACGGCAGCCGGCAGACGTTCGCGGTGGAGGATTACGCGTACCGGCTGTATCGCGAGCTGGGCGGCGACGTCGACGCGCTGCCCGACTGTTTCGTCAGCGCGCTGCAGATGTCCGCGCACGACCACCTCGCGATGATGGCGGCCGTGCAGCCGTACATTGACACGTCGATCTCGAAGACGGTCAACGTGCCCGCCGACTATCCGTTCGACGATTTCGAGAGCCTTTACTTCGACGCATGGAAGAGCGGGCTGAAGGGGCTCGCGACGTATCGCCCGAACGAGACGCTCGGCGCGGTGCTCCACACGTCCGAGCCCGACGACACGCTCGAGGAGGCGGATCTCGATCCGCTGCGCATCGCGATCGACCACCGGCCGAAGGGGGAGCTGCCGGCGGTGATCGAGAAGGTCGAATACCTGACGCAGCTCGGCAAGAAGTCGCTGTATGTCGCGGTGTCGTTCATGGAGGTGACGGGGCGCATCGGCGGCGACGAAGTGACGATCGAGCGGCCGATCGAGTTCTTCATTCCGGTCGGCCAGCGCGACGAATCGCAGCAATGGATCACGGCGACGATGCGCTCGCTGTCGCTCGCCGCGCGCGGCGGCTTCGTCGCGCGCAATCTGCAGGATCTGCGCAAGGTGTCGTGGGACCGCGGGCAGGTGCGGCTCGGCGAGACGCAGCGGCTCGACGGCCGGCGCATTCCGCTGTGGCACGATTCCGAAGTCGCCGCGCTCAGCTATGCGATCCAGCAGATCCTGCATCGCCGTGGCTTTCTCGACGCGGAGGGCAACCAGGTGCCGTCGCGGCTGCTCGCGAAACTGCCGCGCGGCGGCGCGGATTTGCATGCGGTTGCCGCAATGCTCGCGGCCGAGACCGGGGCGGCGAGCGGCGAAAGCGATGACGAGACGGCCGCGGCGTCGCACAGCGCCGGCGAGTTGCGCACGATGTTCGGCCGCAAATGCAATTCGTGCGGCGCGAACGCAGTGATTCGCAAGGACGGCTGCGATTTCTGCACCGCGTGCGGCGAGATCGGCGCGTGCGGTTGAGCGGTTGAGCGGTCGTCCGCTCGTGCGCGCGCCGGCGACGAAGCCGGCGGCGCGCGCCCATCAGCCTTTCCAATCCCGCATTCTTTCCTTCCGCTCGATTCCTCGCATCCATACGGGCCATGCCCGCTTGCGCCACCGTGCACGCCGGGCGACGGATGGCGTGACGCTGCCGCGCGCGACTCGCCGATCCGGCGATATACATCGCGGCATGCCGAACAGAGTCCGAATCACGCCGCCGTCGCATATGGCCGAAATCCGATTCAATGCGGGAAATTGAAAATGGCGGTTTAAAAATATGGCTGGATTTATTTTCATATCTGAAATGTCAAGGGGTCCGCGAGAATCAGGCTGAAAATATTTATGCCGCATAAAACGATGTTGCCGATCCTTTTGATTGGGCAGAGAAAATCATGGAAAGGCGGAGGGGTCGGGGCTCAGATGGAGTTGGGTTGAATAACCAACTGTTTATGGCGGGGTATTCAGAAAGCGCTTTATTTTTTTGAAATTTGTTTTTAACATTGCGCGCTCAGCATGAGCCGGAAATTGTTTTTAATGAAAGCCGATTCATTGGACATGGTTCAATGAATTGAAACGATGCATTCCGGAGCGGTAACGATCTGAATCAGACGGGCCCGACATTCCCATTCGGGCGCTCTCGGCGAATCGCGGTTCCGGCGCGCGTCGTCCGACTTGCGCTGCGCCGAATCATCCTGGTTTCTCAGTCAACCTCTCGCGAGCACTGACGATGGACAACTTTTGCCGCACGAATCTGCCTGCAACGACCGATCTGCCGGAGTTCGTCTTCGAGTTGCCGGGCCTGCAGTATCCGGAGCGCATCAACTGCGCGGCGGCGCTGCTCGACGACGCCGTGACCCGGCGAGGCTGGGGCGAGCGCGTCGCGATTCGCACCGAGTGTGGCGCCGCGTGGTCGTATCGCGAACTGTTCGAGCTGAGCAACCGGATCGCGAACCTGCTCGTGCGCGACGGCGGGCTCGTGCCGGGCAACCGGGTGCTGCTGCACGGAACCAATCACCCGTTCCTTGCCGCCGCGTGGTTCGCGGTTGTCAAGGCGGGCGGCGTCGCGGTGACGACGATGCCGCTGCTGCGCGCGGGCGAGCTGTCGAAAGTCATCGCGCAGGCGAAGGTCTCGCACGCGCTCTGCGAAGCGTCGGTGTCCGCCGAATTGCGCGCCGCGATGGCGGCGGTGCCCGGCGTGGGGTTCATCCGGTGCTACGGCACGGACGAGGAAGACGCGGCCGCGTTCGAGCGGCTGATGCGCGAATACCCGGCGACGTTCGACCCGGTCGACGCGCGCGCCGACGATCCTTGCATCGTCGCGTTCACGTCGGGCACGACCGGGCGTCCGAAGGCGACCGTGCATTTCCATCGCGACGTGATGGCGATCTGCCATTGCTTCCCGCAGCACGTGCTGAAGCCGAACGCCGACGACGTGTTCTGCGGCTCGCCGCCGCTCGCGTTCACGTTCGGGCTCGGCGCGCTGCTGCTGTTTCCGCTGAGCGTCGGCGCGAGCGTCGTGCTGTTGCAGCGGGCGAAGCCGGAGCGGCTGCTCGCCGCGATCGGCGCGCATCGCGTGAGCATCCTGTTCACCGCGCCGGCCGCGTATCGGGCGATGCTCGACGACATCGGCGATCACGACATCTCCAGCCTGCGCAAATGCGTGTGCGCGGGCGAGGCGCTGCCGGTGCCGACGCGCAACGCGTGGCTCGCGCGCACGGGCATTCGCATCATCGACGGCATCGGCGCGACCGAAATGCTGCACATCTTCGCGTCCGCGGACGACATGCAGGCGAAGGAAGGCGCGATCGGCAAGGCGGTGCCCGGCTACCGGCTCGCGATCCTCGACGAGCGCGGCGAGCGCCTGCCGCCCTATCACGTCGGCCGTCTCGCGGTGCAGGGGCCGACCGGCTGCCGCTACCTGAGCGACGCGCGCCAGCGCGACTACGTGCGGCACGGGTGGAACCTGACGGGCGACGCCGCCTATCTCGACGAGGACGGCTACCTGTTCTATCAGTCGCGCGCCGACGATCTGATCATCAGCCTCGGCTACACCATTTCGCCCGCCGAGGTGGAGGAGGCGGTGCTGAGCCACGCGGACGTGCTCGAGTGCGGCGTCGTCGGCGCGCCCGATGGGCGCGGCGGCACGCTCGTATGCGCGCACGTCGTGCTGCGGCCCGGCGTGTGCGGCTCAGACGCGCTGACGGCGGCGTTGCAGCAGCACGTGAAGGCGCGGATCGCGCCGTACAAGTATCCGCGGCGCATCGAGTATCGCGCGGCCGGTCTGCCGCGCAACGAAGCCGGCAAGTTGCAGCGCTTCAAGCTGCGGCAGGCGGCCGCCGACGACGTACAGGCGGCCTGACGGCATCGCCCAACCCATTCGACATCGAGGCGACATGAAAATACTGGGAGCGGGTATTGCAATACCGGACGGCGCGGCGCACGCGCTGGCATTTGCGAACGACTATGCGCTCAAGGCGGCGCGGCAGGCGCTTTCGAAAGCGCGCTGCCTGCCTTCGGAGCTCGATCTGATCGTCAGCCTGTCGGTTTCGCCGAACCGGATGGCGGACGCGGCGGGCATCGCGGGGCCGCGGCTCGCGCATCCGGTGCAGCGCGATCTGCGCGCGGCCAACGCAGCCGTGTTCGATCTGCTCGACGCCGACTGGACGCTCGCGCTCGATCTCGTGCAGAGCCATTGCCGGCAGCTCGGCTACCGCCGCGCGCTCGTCGTGAAGGCCGAGGCGCTCGCCGACGTCGACGGCGCCGAATCGGGCGGCCATGCGGACGGCGCGGGCGCGATCGTGCTCTCGCCCGGCCGCGGCGACCGCTACCACGCGAGCTACGCGGATCTCGACGCGCCGAGCCTCGCGACGCTGGCCGGCGTGTCCGCGCGGCATGCGCACGAGACGGGCGTCGTCGCGCGCTTCGACGGCGGCTTCGATCCGGCGGCGGGGCGCTTTCGCGCCGTGCCGCGCAATGCGGACGCGGCCGTGCGCGAGGTCGTCGGCGACGTGCGAAGCAGGATCGACGCGCCGGTATCCGAACTGTTCCGTGAATCCTGGGTGTGCGGCTGGCTCGCGGGCGACGCAGGCCTCGCGAGCGGGGCGCAAGCCGACGTGATCGACTTGATCGATGGCGACGCCGGCGTTCCCGCCGCGTTCCAGCTTCCCGCGTGGCTCGCGACCCGCGCGGGCGCGCGCGGCGACGCGCGGGTCGTCGCCGCGCTGACGCTCAACGCGTTCAAGCCCCGCATCGCATGCATCGCAATGGAGGTCTGATGTCCTACAACGTTCGCATGGCCAGTCTCGCGTGCAATCTGCCGTCGCGCCTGCTGCGCAACGACGATGCCGCCTTCGATGAAGTCGAGCCGATCCCGTCCGAGTGGTGGCAGTTCTGGGGCATCGAGTCGCGCTACGTGATCGATCCGCACGCGGGCGAATCCGAGTTCGCGATGGCCGAGCGCACCGCGCGCCAGGCGCTCGCGCGCGCGGGCGTCGACGCGGCCGAACTCGATCTCGTGCTGTTCAACATCACGTCGCCGTTCGTCACCGCCGCCGACGGCGCGAGGCGTTTCGCGCCGCGGCTGTCGCGCGCGCTGCGCGATCGGCTCGGCGCGCGCCGCGCGCTCGATGCCGACGTCGAAATGGAGTGCGCGAGCTTCGTGCTGCAAATGCAGCTCGCGACGAACCTGATCAAGCAGGGGCGCGTGAAGCGCGCGCTCGTGTGCTCGTCCGAGCGGATGTCGGCGGTCGTCGATTACGCGAGCAAATCGTCGACGACGTTCGGCGACGGCGCGGCGGCGGCCGTGCTCGTCGCCGACGCGCACGATCCGCACGGCGCCGACTGGCTGAACGCCGTCTACCGCAGCGACGCGACGCACTACGCTCTCGCGACGATGCAATGGCGCTACCCGAAGCCCGCAGCGGATCGCGACGACGCCGAGCGCCAGGCCGAGCGCTTCGGCGCGTATTTCACGCTGAAGCCCGAGGCGCAGGAGCAGATCGCGCGCTTCATGCCCGAGGCGATTCCCGACATCGTCGAGCGTCTGCTGCGCAAGACCGGCTTGCGCACGGACGATATCGACGCGATGGTGTTCCATCAGCCGTCGGAGATTCTCGTGCGCGCGTGGGCGCAGCGCCTCGGCCTCGCGCCGGATCAATACGTGATTCGCCTGGCCGATTGCGCGTGCCTCGTGTCGGCCGCGGTGCCGCTCGCGCTTTACGAATCGATTCGCCGCGGCGTCGTGAAGCCGGGCTCGCAGGTGGTGATCGCGGGCGCGGGCGCCGGCTGGGGCTTCGGCGCGCAGCTATGGCGCTGGGGCGAGACGGCCGTGACCGACGCGGGCTCGACGCTCGATGCGACGGAGCGCGAACATGCGGCATAACCTGGAGATCGCCGGGCTCGGCCACGCGCTGCCGGAGCGGATCGTCGGCAACGACGAAGTCGCGCGCGTCATCGATACGAGCGACGCGTTCATCCGCACGCGCACCGGCGTGCGGCATCGCCGCTACCTCGCGCCCGGCCGGCAGCTCGCGGATCTCGCGTGCCCGGCCGCCGAGCGCGCGATGGCCGACGCGGGCGTTGCACCCGTCGACATCGATCTGCTGATCGTCAACACGCTGTCGCCCGATCATCACGATCCGTCGCAGGCGTGCTACATGCAGCCGCGGCTCGGGCTGCGCGAGATTCCGTGCTTCGACATCCGCGCGCAATGCAGCGGCGCGCTGTACGGGCTCGAGATCGCGCGGCACTTCGTTGCGAGCGGCCTGTATCGCAACGTGCTGCTGATCTGCGCGGAAGCGCTGTCGCGGCGGATCGACACGAGCAACGCGGGCCGCAACCTGTCGATCCTGCTGAGCGACGGCGCGGCCGCGATGGTGCTGCGCGCGCAGCCCGACGCGACGCGCGGCCTCATCGATCTGTCGCTCGGCGCGGACGGCACGCAGTTCGATCTGCTGCAGACGGAAGCGCCGGGCGCGAAGCGGCCGAACTTCATCGACGCCGACGACATCGCGGCGGGCCGCCACTGCTTCCGGATGCGCGGCGCCGAGATGTTCGAGGACGCGACGCGCCGCATCGTCGGCGCGTGCCGGCAGATGCTGGACAAGCACCGGCTCGCGCTCGGCGACATCGGGCTCGTCGTGCCGCATCAGCCGAACCTGCGGATCATCGACGCGGTGGTCGAGCAACTCGGCCTGCCGCGCGAGCGCTGCATGATTTCCGTCGAGGATCTCGGCAACATGGCGAGCGCCGCGTTTCCGGTCGCGCTCGCGCTCGCGCGCGAGCAGGGGCGGATGCCGGCCGGCCAACTGAACCTGCTCGTGACCTACGGCGCGGGCTCGACCTGGGCGTGCGCGCTCTATCGGAGTTGAAGGAGCCGAACGACATGCAGCACAGCACTCCAGGCTGGATCGACTCGCAGCTCGCCATCGTCGGCACCGCGGACGTGCCGCTGTACGTGGTCGTCAACGACGAAGCCGCGACGCTCGTCGAAGGCGGGCTGAGCGGCATGACCGAGCTCGTGTGGCGGCAGCTTCACGCCCTGCTGAGCGACTACGGCGGCATCCGGCATCTGCGCTACTGGCTGATCACGCATTCGCACTACGACCATTGCAGCCTGCTCGGCACGCTCGCGCCGCGCATGCCGTGGCTGCACATCGTCGGCTCGCCCGATACGGCCGACGCGCTGCAGAGCCCGTCCGCGTGCCGAACGATCAGGATGCTCGACGCTCAGGCGTCCGTCGCGTGGGAGCCGGTCGCCGAGGCTGAGCTCGCCGACCTGTCGGACATTCCGCTGTATCCGCTCAATCCGGGCAGGGCGCTCGACATCGGCGAAGGGATGCGGATGCGCGCGATCGCGCTGCCGGGCCACAGCGTATGCCTGCTCGGCTATCACTGCCCGCAGCTCGATCTGCTGTTCGTGTCGGACGCCCTCGGCGAATACCACGCGCCGACGCAATGGCTGCCGCTCGTGTTCCAGGATCTGCCCGCCTACCGGCGGTCGCTCGACGCGATCGAGCAGCAGCACGCGTCGCGGATCGCGCTCGGCCATTACGGCGTCGTCGGCGGCGGCGTCGCGCGGCACGCGGTCCGGCATGCGCGCGACGGTCTTGCCGCGCGCAACGACGAAGCGCGCGCCGCGCGCGGC
Source organism: Burkholderia sp. MSMB1588 (assembly GCF_001546925.1). Lineage (NCBI taxonomy): Bacteria > Pseudomonadati > Pseudomonadota > Betaproteobacteria > Burkholderiales > Burkholderiaceae > Burkholderia > Burkholderia sp. MSMB1588. The sequence goes on from NZ_CM003770.1 coordinate 1,300,498, forward strand.
GACACGAATGCGACGCGCGCGCTCGCGCGGCAATGGACCGAGCGCTACGCGGCGCGCAGCGCGAAAGTGGTGCCGCGCGCGCTGCATCTGAAGAGCATGGAGCGAATGATCGACCTGTTCCAGCGCGCCGCGTAGGCGCCCGCGCCGGCGCGGGCGACGCCCGCGCCGAACGCCCCACCGGCCGGCTCACGTCGGATCGTCGGCGCCGGCCGCCGAACGCAACCACCACGACCGTGGGTTTCATTTCCTGTCGGATGACGCCATGACCACCACCAATCTGCCGAAGACGATCAACGAGCTGCTGCGCGCGCGCGCGGCGACGAGAGGCGAGAAAGTCGCGTATCTGTTCCTGAGCGGTCAGCCCGACGACGAGCAGCAGCAATCGATCACGTTCGCGGAACTCGAGCTGGCCGCACGCCGCGTCGCGCTGCTGCTGCAACGGCAGTCGGTCGGCGTCGGCGAGCGCGTGCTGATGCTGTGCCGGCCGGGGCTCGACTACGTCGCAGGCTTCCTCGGCTGCCTGTACGCGGGCGCGGTCGCCGTGCCCGCGTATCCGCCGCGCAACCGGCAGCACGCGAGCCGCATCGTCGGCATCGTCGAGAGCGCGGGCGCGAAGGCGATCCTGTCCACCGGCGACGATTTCACGCGCTGCGCGAAGCTGCTGGAGGATACGGCGGCGTCGCACGTCGCGCTGCTCGACCTCGACGCCGCGAAGCCGCTCGACGCGACGCTCGAGCCGGCCGACGTCGCGCCTTCGCACGTCGCGTTCCTGCAGTACACGTCGGGCACGACCGGCAAGCCGAAGGGCGTGATGGTCACGCACGGCAACCTGATCCACAACCTTTCGCTGATCGGCGAATGGATGGGGTATCACGACGAGAGCACGATGGTCAGTTGGCTGCCGCCGTATCACGACATGGGGTTGATCGGCGGGGTCCTGACGTCGCTGTTCGGCGGCTTTCGCTGCGTGCTGATGGCGCCGGAGCGCTTCATTCAGCATCCGTTCCTGTGGTTGCGCGCGATCAGCGACCATCGCGCGGACGTGACGGGCGCGCCCGACTTCGCCTACCGGATGTGCAGCCGCCGCGTGCCCGATGAAGCGCTCGCGACGCTCGACCTGAGCTGCCTGAAGACCGCGTACAGCGGCGCGGAATCGGTCCGCTACGGCACGCTCGCGGAGTTCGCGCAGCGCTTCGCGCCGACGGGCTTCGATCCGGAGCGCTTCAAGCCGTGCTACGGCCTCGCCGAATGCACGCTGCTCGTCGCGGGGCGCAGCGCGCCGCGGCCGCTTCGCACGGTGTGCGTCGACCAGGCGGCGCTGCAGCAGCAGAAGGTCGCGATCCGGCGCGAGTTCGAGGGCCTCGCGCCGCAGATGGACGAGCGCGACGGCGAGCGCGTGCTCGTCAGCGTCGGCGTGCCGATCGGCGGGCAGCGGGTCGTCGTGCGCGATCTGAATACGAACGAGCGCTGCGCGGACGACGAAATCGGCGAGATCTGCGTCGCGGGCGCGAGCGTCGCGCCCGGCTACTGGCAGCAGTACGAACAGACGCTCGCGGCGTTCCAGCGCGGCATCGGCGGCGAGGCCGGGCAGGATTTCGCCGCCACGGGCGACCTTGGCTTCCATCATCGCGGCGATCTGTACGTCACCGGCCGCCTGAAGGACATGATCATCATCGCCGGGCGCAACTACTACTCGGAAGACATCGAGTACGCGGTGATCGGCAGCCGGCCCGAGCTGGTGCCGAACGGCTGCGCGGCGTTCACGGTCGACGCGGGCGACGAGGAGCGGCTCGTCGTCGTCGCGGAGATCGAGCGCACGCATCGCAAGGGCGATCTCGACGCGCTGCTCAAGGGCATGCGCGAGGCGATCTGGCTGCGCCACGACATCAGCCCGGGCGCGGTGCTGCTGGTGTCGCCTGGCAGCGTGCCGAAGACATCGAGCGGCAAGGTGCGGCGCAGCGAATGCCGCAAGCGGTTGCGCGACGGCGAGCTGACGGTGCTCGCGCGCTGGGACGCGGACGACTGCGTGGCCGAAGCCACGCAGGGCGCCGCCGCCGCGTCCGCGTCGTCGGCTTCGCCGGCCGCGCAGGCGCCTTGCGCCGCGCCGGCCGCGCAAGCCCATGCAACCGATGCGGCCGCCGCGGGCAGCGCCGCCTCGCCGAACGCCGCGAAGGTCGAGCAGCTCAAGGACTGGCTGCGCCACTACGCGCGCACGCGAATCGATTCGCGAACCATCGACGAGCGCCGGACCATACCGCCGCACATCGTGCTCGACTTCGGCAACGCGGGGCTCCTCGGCATGCAGATCGACCGCGAATACGGCGGCCTCGGTCTCACGCATCGCGAGATGCTGGCGCTGGTGTCGCAACTGGCGACGATCGACACGACGCTCGCATTCTTCGTGGGCCTGAACAATACGCTCGGCATCCGGCCGATCATGCTGCACGCGCAGCCCGCGCTGCGCGACGAGCTGCTGCCGCTGCTCGCGACGGGGCGCACGCTCGCCGCGTTCGCGCTGACCGAGCCGGATGCGGGCTCGAACGCGCGCGCGATCGTGTCGACCGCGCAGCGCATCGACGGCGATCACTGGCTCGTCAGCGGCCGCAAGAGCTGGAGCGGATCGTCGGCGTGGGCGGGGGTGATCAACGTGTTCGCGAAGCAGGCGGACGGCGCCGGCATGGTCGGGCTCGCGGTCCGGCAGGGCACGCCCGGCCTGCGGATCGGCGCGGAAGACCTGACGATGGGCGTGCGCGGGATGATCCAGAACACGCTCCACCTCGATCGCGCGCGCGTGAGCGACGCGTGCCGGCTCGGCGCGCCCGGGCAGGGGATGGCGGTCGCGCAGCAGACGATGAACTTCGCGCGCCTCGGCATCGGCGCGGTCTGCGTCGGCGCGATGAAGCGCTGCGCGCAGTTGATGCATCGCTATGCGGCGCGCCGCCGGATCGGCACCGGCCTGCTGCTCGACCATCCGCTCGCCCGTCAGCGTCTTGGCGACCTGCGGCATCGGATCGACGGACTGAGCGCGCTGATCGAGCAACTGGCGGCCGATTTCGACGCGGGGCGCGACGCGCCCGAAGACGGCCTGCTGATCGCGAAGATTCTCGGCTCGGAGTGCCTGTCGCAAACGTCCGACGAACTGATGCAGATGCTGGGCGGGCGCGGCTACATCGAAACGAATGTCGCGCCGCAGATCTTCCGCGATGCGCGGCTGCCGCGCATCTTCGAGGGGCCGACCGAGACGCTGCTCGCGCATCTGGGCAGCCGTCTGCTGAACGGCGGCGACGATCTGCTCGGCTATCTGGGCGAGCGCACGGGCGCGGGCGCGCTGGCCGCCGAGCTGCGCGGGCTCGGCGAGCAACTGCTCGAAGAGGGGCTCGCGAACGCGGAAGCGCTCGGCGGCGCCGCGCACGCGACGAACTGGGTCAACTACTGGCTCGGCAGCGTCGCGCAATGGGCGCTGCTGCTGGCCGCCGTCGAGCAGGCCGCGAAGCGGCGCGGCGCCGACGGCGCGACGCTCGATTGGGCGCAGAGCCAATACGAGCTCGCGGTCGAGGCGGCGCAGCGCCAGGTGGGCCGCCGGCGCGTGCTGTCGAGCGCCGCGCAGCTCGCCGAGTGGGCGCAGCGCGACGAGCGCGAGATCGGTCCGATCGAGCAGACGGTGCCGGGCGCGACGCAACGGATCGATCCGCTGCTGCGCGCCGACTACGACACGCGTGCGGAGCCCGCCGGCATCGGCGCGGCGCTCGCCGTCGACGAGCCGCCGCCGGCCGCCGACGTCTCGCCCGAGCCTGCGTCCGCGTCGGCCGGGCAGGCCGCCCCCGGGCTGAAGCGCGAGGTCGAGCGCTGGCTGCTGACGTGGCTCGGCGAGCGTCTGCGCAATCGCCGGATCGCGCTGACGGCCGAGACGACCTTCGCCGACATCGGCCTCGATTCGATCCTCGCGGTCGAGCTGACGATGGCGTTCGGCGACGCGTTTCGCACGACCGTCGATGCGTCCGCCGTCTGGGATCACGCGTCGATCGACGCATTGGCGACGCATCTCGCCGCCCGAATGGGCCAGCACGCGCCCGCGCAAGCGGACGCGGCTTCGTCCGCCATTTCTTCTTCCTTGTGAGGCGCATCCGATCATGCAGTCGCTTTGTGAACTTGCCACGTCTGCCGGCACCCTGACCGCGCAGCTCGAAAACTACCTCCGCTCGCATGCCGACGACAGTTGCAAGCTGCTCGGCGTGCCGCTCGGCACGCCGCTGCGCGTCGAGATCGCCGACGCCGGCGCGCCGATCGAAACCCGCCGCGGCGACCGCGAGGCGACGCTGCGCATCGGCAGCGACGACGCGCAGCGCGTGATGGCCTACACGCGCAGTTGCAACTGGGCGAACGGCATCGTGCTCGTGCCGACGCTCACGCGCCTCGTGCTCGCGGGCGCGTTCGACGGCCTGAAGGCCGGCGAGCCGCGCGCGATGCGCGCGTTCGCGGTCACGCGCAAGGCCGATCCGACGCGCAACCTCGGGCTGCTGTGGGGCGCGCTGAACCTGCTCGGCCTCGCCGGCTGGGTGACGCTCGGCAGCGGCGATGAGCACGCCGGCTATGCGTTGACGCCCGCCGGCGCGCGCGTCGTCGAGTGCGTGAACGCGCAGCGGCCGCTTTTCACGCGCCTGGCCGATGCGGCTTCGCTGCTGCAGCATCTGCATGCGCTGTGTCATCGCCGGCGCGAGCACGCCGGCCAGAGCGCGGAATACGCGGCGCTCGTGCGAGTCTGCATCGACGGATGGCCGTTGCCGGAAGCGCGCGACGATGTCGAACGGCACGCCGACGCGCAACTGCGCACCGCGATGGACGGGCTGTTGCTCGGCCCGACGTGGGTCGCGCTCGACATGCCGGTGTTCGAGAAGCAGGGCGCGCAGCAGGGCAAGGTCGCGGCGAGCTTCTTCGAGGCGTTCGACGCGCGGCGCGACGGCGTCGCGATCGGCGACGCGTGGCCGCACGCGGACCGCGTCGCGCTGGACGCCGCATGGGCGCTGCTGCGCCACGCGGGCGTGGCCGACATCGAGGCCGACGGCGCGCGCGTGCGGCTCAACGAGGCGGGACGCATCCATCGGCCGATCGCCGCGCCGTATGCGGGGCTCGCCGCATCGTACCTGCGCTCGTATGCGCTGCTCGACGAATTGCTGTTCGGCGACCCCGATCCGCTCGACGTCGATCGCGACGGGCACATCGATCGCGTGATGAACGTGTATGCGTCGAGCGGCGCGGGCTCGGGCCCGGCGTCGAAGGAGATCACGGCGAAGATCATCCGGCGCCTGTTCGACGAGACGCCGCTCGATCAGCAGCCGGCCGGCATTTCCGACATGGGCTGCGGCGACGGCAGCGCGCTCAGGCGGCTCGCGCAGTACGTGATCGAATCGACGCGGCGCGGCCGGCATCTCGCCGACTATCCGCTCATCGTGATCGGCGCGGACTACAACGAATCGGCGCGCAGCCGCGCGGCGGATACGCTCGCCGCGCTGAGCGGCGTGCCGGGCGTGCACGTGCGCGTGATCGACGCCGACATTTCGCAGCCCGATCGTTACGACGAAGCGGTGGCCGCGAGCGGCCTGACCGTGAAGGGCCCGGACGGCAGTCATCGTGCGGCGCGCCTGAGCGATCTGCTGCACACGTTCATGTTCCTCGTGCACAACCGCCGCCTCGGCGTGCGCCGCGGCGATGCCGCCGATGCGGTTCTCGAGCGCCATTTGCGGCAGGTCGATCGCGCGCATCTGCGCAGCGTCGCCGAACGTTACTATCCGGGACAACTGACGGTTTCGGACGATGCGGCGCTGCCGGTTCCGCTCGACGCGATCAGGCGCGTGTTCCGCGTCGCGTACAGCGATGCCGAAGGGCTTGTGCCCGGCTACGTCGCGGCCGCCGACCTGATCGACTTCGTCGCGCGCTGGAAGCCGCACGCGAAGCACGGCTTCCTCGTCGTCGAAGGGCATAGCCCGTGGGCCGCGAGCCTGCTCGACGACGCGGCGGCCGAGCCGGGCCGCTGGACGCGGACCGAGCAGTTGCCGTCGGTGTTCAACTGGGGGATGCATTTCCTGTCGCGGCAGTTCATGGCGCCGTTCGACGAGTTCATGCTCGCGATGTGCCTCGCGGGGTTGAGCCCGCGCGACGCGATCCACGGACGCATCCACCCCGAGGGCTTCCCCGGCCCGGATCTGCTGAACGAATACCGGTTCTTCAGCATCGCCGATTATGTCGCCTACGACGCTGCGCATGCGTGATGCCGTCCGCCCGCCGGCCCGGCGGGCGCGCGGCGCGCTTGAGCGGCGCGCGCCCGCGCGACATCTGGACTTCGTACTCGACATCGGTTCGGGCGTCATCTCCCCGCACGGCTTGCCGATCCCGCTTCCGCACCGATGCAATGCCGTATAGTGCGGCTGGCGCGGCGGCGGCGTTCGCCGCGCGTCGATCGTGACAATCGAGCCAGTTCGCAAGCGAACCGGTTCGTCAAAATCCACAAGGGAGGGGAAGCATGACCGTGTCGCAAACTTGCCTGCTGATCACCGCATTGATGCCGTTCGTCTGGACGATGTGCGCGAAGTCGGGCAGCCGGTACGACAACCGCGAGCCGCGCCGCTATCTCGCGCAGCTCGAAGGCTGGCGAGCGCGCGCGTTCGGCGCGCATCAGAATTCGTGGGAGGCGCTTGCGCTGTTCACCGCGGCGCTCGTCGTCGCGTGGCACAACGGCGCGAACGTGCAGCGCGTCGATCAGCTCGCGATCGTCTTCGTCGCATCGCGTGCGCTGTATGGCGTGCTCTATCTGCTGAACTGGGCGACGCTGCGCTCGCTCATGTGGACGGTCGGCCTCGTTTGCGTGGTCTGGCTGTTCTTCGCCGCGCCGTGAGCACGCGCCCCGTGCCCGACGCCGCGTCGGCGTGCCTTGGTTGCAACCCGTTCATGCGGTTGCGCGCACTTCCAGATGCCGGGTCGGCGCTTCACCGAGAACGCGACGGAACGCGGACGTGAACGCGCTAGGGCTTGCGTAGCCGAGATCCAGCGCGACGCGGGGCACGGCCTGTCCTTCGCTCAGGCGCTCGATGGCCGCGAGCAGGCAGACCTGCTCGCGCCACTCGGCGAAACTCACGCCGGTCTGCATGCGGAAAAGGCGGGTCATGGTTCGCCAGCTCATGCCGGCTTCGGCCGCCATCGCGTCGAGCCCGATCGCAATCGACGGCGCATCGAACAAGCGCCGGCACGCGCGAGCGAGACGAGGATCGCTCGGCAGTGGCGCGTGAAGTGACAGACGCCGCATCGACGCCATTTCCGCGACGAGCAGGTCCATCAGTTTGCCGTCGCGTCCGCCGATGTCGTACATCGCCGGCACGTCGACGGCCTCGTCGAGCAACTGCTTCAGGAGCGACGAAAGCGACGAAACGCCGTACACGCAGCAGCGATCGGGCATGCGCGCCGCATCGGCTGCGTTCGGCGACACGAACGCATTGAGCATCGTGACGGGCCCCCTCATCGTCATTTCCGCGCCGCTTTTCCGCGGAACCGGTGAAGAATCAAAAAAAATGCCCTCGCCACGATGCTCTTCACATCGCGACGAGGGCCAACGGTAGACGATTGAAAGGTTTTGGGGCGGATCAGACGGCGATCATCTCGGCGCTCGCCGAGGCTTCGGCATCCGCCGCCTGCGCCGCATCCGCTTCGCTTCGAATCAGATAGTCGAACGCGCCGAGCGATGCCTTCGCGCCTTCGCCGACCGCGATCACGATCTGCTTGTACGGCACGGTCGTCACGTCGCCGGCGGCGAACACGCCGGGCACCGACGTCGCGCCGCGCGCGTCGACGACGATCTCGCCGTGCTTCGACAGCTCGACCGTTCCCTTCAGCCATTCGGCGTTCGGCACGAGGCCGATCTGCACGAACACGCCTTCGAGCGCGATGCGCTTCGCTTCGCCGGTGCGCATGTCCTCGTAGACGAGCCCGTTCAGCCGCGCGCCGTCGCCCGTGAGTTCGGTCGTGCGGGCACGCGTGAGCACCGTCACGTTCGCGAGGCTGTGCAGCTTGCGCTGCAGCACGTCGTCCGCGCGCAGTTGCGCGCCGTATTCGATCAGCGTCACTTCGCTCACGATGCCGGCGAGATCGATCGCGGCCTCGACGCCCGAGTTGCCGCCGCCGACCACCGCGACGCGCTTGCCCTTGAAAAGCGGGCCGTCGCAATGCGGGCAGTACGCGACGCCGCGGTTGCGATACTCGCGCTCGCCGGGCACGCCGATTTCGCGCCAGCGCGCGCCGGTGGCGAGCACGACGGCTTTCGCCTTCAGCACCGCGCCGCTCGCGAGGCGGATTTCGTGGATGCGGCCCGGCACGAGCCGGTCGGCGCGCTGCACGTCGATCACGTCGACTTCGTATTGCTTCACGTGCTGCTCGAGCGCGGTCGCGAACTTCGGCCCTTCGGTTTCCTTGACCGACACGAAGTTCTCGATCGCCATCGTGTCGAGCACTTGCCCGCCGAAGCGCTCGGCGACGACGCCCGTCGAGATGCCCTTGCGCGCCGCGTAGATCGCGGCCGCCGCGCCGGCGGGGCCGCCGCCGACGATCAGCATGTCGAACACGGGCTTTTCCGCGAGCGCCTGCGCCGCGCGCCGGCTCGCGCCGCGGTCGAGCTTCGCGAGGATTTCCTTCACGCTGCTGCGGCCCTGGCCGAACGTCTCGCCGTTCAGGAAGATCGTCGGCACGGCCATGATCCGGCGCGCCTCGACTTCGTCCTGGAACAGCGCGCCGTCGATCATCACGTGGCGGATGCGCGGGTTGACGAGCGCCATCACGTTGAGCGCCTGCACGACTTCCGGGCAGTTCTGGCAGGTGAGCGAGATGTACGTCTCGAACGCGTAATCGCCGTCGAGCGCGCGGATCTGTTCGATCGTCGCGTCGTCGAGCTTGATCGGATGGCCGCCCGTCTGCAGCAGCGCGAGCACGAGCGACGTGAACTCATGGCCCATCGGCATCCCGGCGAAGCGGATGCCCGCGGCCTTGCCCGGCTCGCCGACCGAGAACGACGGCGTGCGCTCCGCCCCGTCGCGGCGCTCGACGATCGAGACTTGCGGCGAAAGCGACGCGATCTCGTCGAGCAGCGCACGCAGCTCGCGCGACTGGCCGCCGTCGTCGAGCGATGCGACGAGCTCGACGGGACGCGTGATCCGTTCGAGGTACGATTTCAACTGAGTCTTGAGATTGGCGTCCAGCATGACGATTCGGATTCCGTAGCGAAAGAGGGGCTTGCTCGCCGTATGCGGGCGAGGCGGCGATGGGGCGGGCGGTGCCGGGAGCGGGCCGCGAAAAACGCGGCGGCGCATGGCGCGCACGGCGGCGATGCCGCCGTGCGGCTTCAGATCTTGCCGATCAGATCGAGCGACGGCGTGAGCGTGTCGGCGCCCGGCGTCCACTTCGCGGGGCAGACTTCGCCCGGATGCGCGGCGATGTATTGCGCGGCCTGGACTTTGCGCAGCAGCTCGCCCGCGTCGCGGCCGATGCCGTTGTCGTGGATCTCGCACAGCTTGATCTCGCCTTCCGGGTTGATCACGAACGTGCCGCGCAGCGCGAGGCCTTCCTCTTCGATCAGCACGTCGAAGTTGCGCGAGATCGCGAGCGTCGGATCGCCGATCATCGGATACTGGATCTTCGAGATCGTGTCCGACGTATCGTGCCATGCCTTGTGCGTGAAGTGCGTGTCGGTCGACACCGCGTAGATTTCGACGCCGAGCTTCTGGAATTCGGCGTAGCGGTCGGCCAGATCGCCGAGCTCGGTCGGGCACACGAACGTGAAGTCGGCGGGGTAGAACACGACGACGGACCACTTGCCCTTCAGGGTCTCGTCGCTGACCTGCACGAAGTCGCCGTTGTGGTATGCGGTGGCCTTGAACGGTTTGATCTGGCTGTTGATGATCGGCATTTGCGCTTCCTCTTGAATCGGTGTGTGATCAGGAAGCGCCAGTATGGCGATGGGGGCCGGTTCTGTGAAATTGCATGTTTCAATGGACGGAATCGGTATTGCCTATCTCGCCGCCCAGCCGGGCCGCGGGCGAAAATTTTTCCTCTATTGAGCGCTGCTGCGCTCCACCGAAATCCACTGGAATTTGGGGGCAATCCTAGAGCTAGCCTCAGGCAACAGCCGGTCGGACTTCGGCGCGGTAGTGGGCGCGGGCCGTCAGTTCTAAGGGAAGCCGCGCCGGCGAGGTGGCTTGGCCAGAGCGGGTTTTCGCGCCGTGAGCGACGCGCCCGCGCAGGGCGTGTCGCTTCGAGTCTTCTTGGCCGGAGCGCTGGAGCCTTTGGGCGAGATGCCACGACCACCGCACCTCCCGGCGTGATGGCGCGCCGACGGCCAGATCAGGCTTCGTCGAGCACCCACTTTATGAGACCGTGTCGTCCCTTGAAGCCAAGTTTTGCCGCCGCGCGTTTGATGTAAGTCTCGACAGTGCTGCTTTTCACCCCGAGTTCAGTTGCCATTTCGCGAAACGTGTTGCCGGTCAGCAAGCCAACACACACTTCGATCTCGCGATCGGACAGCATAATGGCCGCATCCTTGAGCCTATGCTCGAACCCCTGACGCACGGACTCGACGCCGGTCGAGCACACCGTATGGCCCGGAATTTTCGCTGGACGGTCCGACATCGCACATCGTCGATGCGACGAGTGCATCTCGACGAGCGGCATGAGCGTTTCGGCGTAGCTTTTCAGAAGCGACATTTCCTGAATGGTAAAGTCGCGCGCTTGCGGGGAGCGGCACAACGAAATCACATAGCGGCGGTTCGTCTTGCATGACACCAGGTGGCACTGGAATCCTCGGTCGTGATAGGGCGAGGATGTCAACCCGAACTCGTCTTGGTTCGGTTGGAGCACGTTCATGTGGATCAACTGCGTATCGCGCGCAGCCAGTACTTTCTTCGACAGCGGATGCTCAACCGACTTTTTTTCCAGATCGACATTCAGAATATCGGCCCATAGGTCTTGATGTTGTGACGTGAATGCCCCCAACAGATGCACGTCGACAACTTCCCTTTTCATGTCATTGGTGGACCATGCAGTAATCTTGGTGGCTTCTACGTTCATAGATGCGACAAACAACGAATGTAGATCAGTGGCAAAGCGCTCGGCGCCAATGCTGGATATGACTTTTCCCAGCTTGCAAAAGATGTCGACCAATCCCGTTTCCTCCATCTGCCAGTTTGTTCACGATAGCGCGCCTCGCTACTCGTTTTTCCTCAGTTCCTCTGGCCGCGATGGTGCGTCCGCCGGTCGATGACCGCTGCACGCGTACCGCTCCGACCGAAACCACCCGCCGCGAGTTCGTCGTTCTCGTCGTGGCGCAATATGACGAGGCATCGATAACGCGCAGCGCCCTGACTGCGCCAGGCCAATGGACCCAAGCGCTGTTTCGATACGCCGCGCGACAGCATATGGCGCCGATCCTGCGCAATTGAGCATCGATGCCGCGACAACCAATCCGTTGCCGAAACGAGGTTCGGCACACAATCTGCGCACGATGCAAAGACGAAAGTGAGCGCGGCCGCGACAACGGCAATGCGCGAGCTGTTCCCGGACGCATCAGCAGGCTATGCCGTCGCAGCGCGTCTGCGACCACGGAAATGACGAGCGTCGCTCGCTGTCATTCATGCCTATCCGCAATACTCCAGAAAACGCTTTGTGTGCTTCCGGCGTTGTTCGGCCCGTGGCCGGGCATACGCAAGCGGCATGTCGTTCAATGTGTCGATCGAGGTGAACGCGGGCAAATGCTCGGCCGTGGCCCGCATACTACGGCTCCGGTTAGACAGCGAATATTGAATGCACAAGGGGAAGGCATCCGAAATGCGATATTTTTCTCGGTCGTGCTCATTTTTCATAAATCACGCTGTTCCATCTCGCGTTTCCGCAAAGTTTAGCTCACAAGGTGCAGCATTTGTATGCGACTAACGGGTCGTATTTTCGCCATTGATCAGCCGGACGCGTATGTTGAATATTTGCAGGCGACATTCGAGAGGAGTACCGGAAAGTACTCGGTCTCTACGCTGAATTTCATAACGCCAGGCTGCCTATTCCTCTCCTCTCGAAAGGGGGGTTAACATCCACATTCCTTCGTATCGGGAATCAATGAATTGAATTTCTCGAGATATCAGGCGTGCCGCGGGCTATCGATTGGACGATATAAAAATGACAGAAATTTCATGACATTTTTGTCATTTTTATAAAAAGCATGGAAAGTATACATTTTCACATCTAGTCATATCGGGTTGTGAAATTTGTATCTCATTGTTCAGGGGATGTAAAGAAAATTTACATGTATTTTTTGTGATTTAATAAATATTGAGAATGCGATAAATTTCCATCATGTACGTAGTCGCTTAATAAGCCATGTGACGGACCGTAAATGCCGCTTCATGAGGGAACATCTGTAACGATCCGGTGACTTCCTGATCACGTCTTAGAGACGGTTTCATAAAGACTGCTGGGCTCGCCGCAGGGTATTCCAGCAGATCAGGCAGCAGCCGAGTTTGAGGAACGCTTCGTGAATGTCGGCGCGACGTTCAAAGCGAATACGTAGACGGCGGAAATGATGCAGCCAAGCATGAGTACGTTCGACGACCCAACGGACTTTTCCAAGGCCACTACCGTGCGGCTGACCGCGCCGCGCGATGCTGGTGGGGATGTTGCGCTCGTGAAGGATGCGTCGGTATTTGTCGTGGTCGTAACCACGGTCGGCGTAGACGCGGGCAGGACGGCTCAGAGGCCGTCCACGCACGCCGCCGATCGGCACAATGGCCTCGATCAGCGGAACCAGTTGGGTGACGTCGTTACGATTGGCGCCGGTCAGGATTGCCGCGATCGGCGTTCCGTTGGCGTCGGTGGCGATGTGGTGCTTCGACCCGGGTCGAGCTCGATCGGTGGGGTTCGGGCCAGTTTTTCGCCCGCCCCAACCGCACGAATCAACGATGAGTCGACGACCACACGGGAGAAGTCGATCTTCTCGGCTGCTCGCAGTTTCGCCAGCAGCACCGCGTGCAGTCGATCCCACACACCGGCTTGCTGCCAATCGCGCAGCCTGCGCCAACAACTTACGCCTGAGCCGCATCCCATTTCGGACGGTAAGTCGCGCCAACGAATGCCCGTCTTCAGCACAAAAAGGATGCCCGTCAAAGCCGCACGGTCCGCTACCGGCTTGCGACCGGGGTACTTGAAGCGGCGCGGCTTTGGCGGAGGTAGCAGTGCTTCGATCAGTGCCCACAGTTCGTCATCAATGATTGGCTTACCCATCTCCTTGGCCCGTCTGTCACGACGGCCAAGGTTAACAGGATGCTGAAAAAGTTAACAGCCCCTTGGACTCTTTTTGAAACCGTCTCTTAATGGACGGAGGGGCGATGAGCGCGAAGATGGCGAAGACATCGGTCGATGGGCGGCGATGCGTAAAGGCGCACTGGTATTGAACATCATTCAGGGCAATGGGCAGTCGCCGAGGTCGGGCCTACGATCGGTCGTCCGCTGTAATTGAGAACTGAGCCGGCGCGGCTTGGAGAATGCCCGGCGCACGAACCGGCAGGGCATGAAGGAGCCGTGCGAGTGCCGGATCAAGGGGGCGGGAACGTATGGCGAAGCGATGGTTGTACGGCGTTGCGCGAAAAAGTTCCATTCCCTGTCGGGCGAGGGCGACAAGTGATCGAGGCGCTGATTGCGGCGCCGCCGTCGTTCGGCCACCGGATGTCGGCGCATCTTCCGGGGTTTAATGAGAACGCGGTGCGGCGGATTTTCCGGTTGGAGGGCCGGCAGGTTCGTCAACGGCCGCTTGGCTTTCGACCTTTCGCTCAAGCCGTCGGTCGCGGCCGCGTCGATCGAACGCTGTCCGGCGCGATATGGGGCGTGTCGGGGCCGGATGTGATGATTGGGCGCGGATCGACTGCCATATCCGGGAACGGCTCGACCGAAGCGTTCCGTCGCAGAACAAGCGCGCTCGCCCTTGTCGGCCATCGGCGGAAGCGGTTGCGTCGCGATCGCGGGCAGCGGTCGACTGTGCGCCGGTGGCGGCACCCTCGGGGTGCGCGTGAACGGGGCTGCGTTCTCCGCCGGGCGCGGGAACGACTCCGGGAATGTTTGCGATGCGACGGGCGGCCGGTTTTGACCGAGCGCCATGTCGGCACGGCCGATGGGAATGTCCGGCGAATCCGAAGCCCGGCCCTGCGGCGTGATCGCAGACCCGCTGCGCGACCGGCGGGTGGGCCAACCTGCCGCATTTCCGTAACTGCTTGCGAACGCGCGCCCGGAGCGGGATGTGTACTGGCCATCTCTCGTCGGCAACGGCAAGCGAGCCTCGATCGGCATGGTGACGATCGTTGTCAGGGCGCCGCGCTCGCGGCAGCGTCCTGACGGATCATCGAACAGATGGTCGTGCGGCGGCTGTGTCCGAAAGGCGCTGCGTTTCGATTCGACGCGAGCGCCGACGATTTGCCGCTTGTTCCGGGCTGAAGCTGAATGGTATGTGCGGGCATCCGCCTTGTCTGTCATGAAAATTCCGGACATTCAATGAAGAAGGTGATGATAGTCTTTTCCGTTTCATGGAATTTATGTTAATTGGTGCGAAATTATGAAATCCGAGAAATGTCCCGGTAATTAGGTGCAGACGGAGTGGGCGATCCTGCTTAATCTTGGGGGTGCGAAGTCTGAATAAGACATTAATGGCATTCGACGGAATTCGGCGAATCGATGTCCGGCGTGATCCGGTCCGCGGATATGGATCGCTGCTCGATCGAACCGGCGTCGAGTCTGCCGGCGAGGCGCGAAAGCCATCCATGCGCGGGCCGGACGAGGATGATGAATCGCGATTCATCGCCAAGTCGAACGCATTGATGGAATTCGCGGATTTTAATTGCCGTGTTTATAGGGATTTTTTTTGTTTATTTGATTGCGTCGATTTATTTTCGATGTCGAGGCGGGATGATTCAGTGATTTTCAAGAATGGAATTGTGTCAATTTTATTTCGTTATTCATGATTCGCGCTCCCCGATTTTCGATTTATCGCCCAGCCGGCGTCGCTGCGTAAGGGTGTGCCGATGACCGATCGGCTGTCACGTGTCCATTTCGCCGTTACGCCGTTTCGCCGTTCCAATTTTTTCCTCTTCCTGGACGGCGGGCGCGTCGCCTGCCGTGCCGACGCCGCTTGCCCCGCCCGTTCGTCGACGATTGTCAATCTCACGTGAAAGACTCCGCCATGGAAAATGCCGCTCCGGTCCCTTTCGACGTGCTGTTCGAGCCGGCGGATGTCGAGACCTTCGCTCGCCTCAGCCGCGACCGCAATCCGCTGCACGTCGATCCGGACTACGGACGGCGGTCGTCGTTCGGCACCTGCATCGTGCACGGCGCGATCGGGGCGCTGGCCGCGCTCGAGCGGATCGCGCCGGCCGGGCCGGTACGCGTGACGCGCCTGTCGGCCAGCTTCCGCGGCCCGATGCTCGTCGGACGGCGCTACGGCTGCCGGATCGATTCGCACGACGAAGACAGCCACACCGTCACCTTGTGCGACGGCGCGGTGGCGCTCATGCAGATCGCCGTGTCGTGGGCGCCGGCCGACGCGCTCGCCGACGCCGTTGACACTGTTGACGCCGTTGAGGCTGTTGACGCCGCCGAAGTCGACGACCACGACGACGATGCGTTGGCGGCCGGCATCGAGCGAATCGGCGAGTACCGGCCGACGGGGCTCGGCGCGCGCTATCCGCGTGCACTGCGCGCGTTCGGTGCGGCCGTGCTCGATACGATCGCGCTGTGTAGCTTCCTGACCGGCATGAAGCTGCCCGGCCGGCGAGCGCTGTTTTCGGCGCTACGCCTGACGTTCGGGCGTCGCGCCGCCGCCGGCGCGCTGGCCTATCGGCATGCCGTGGCGTCGTTCAATCGCGACTTCGGGCTGCTCGACACGCGCCTGGAGGTGCGCGATGCGCATGCGGCGCTCGCGCATGGCGAACTGCGTTCGTTCGTCCGCAAGTCGCTCATCGACCGTCCTGTCGCCCACTATCTCGAGGCGCGCTCCGACGTGGGCGCGACGCGTCTAGCGGGCAAGGTCGCCTTCGTGACGGGCGGCTCGCGAGGACTCGGCGCGGCGTTGGTGCGCAGCCTCGCCGCGCTCGGCTGCCGCGTCTATCTGAACTACCTCGGCAGCACCGCGCAGGCGAGCGCCGTCGTCGGCGATCTCGAGGCACACGGCCTTGCGGTTACGCTGGTGCGGGGCGACGCCGGCGATCGCGCCTGGCTCGACACGGTGGCCGCCGAGCTGCGCGCGCGGCACGCTCGCCTGGACGTGCTCGTCTGCAACGCCTGCGAACCGCCGCTGCGGATGGAGGACGAAGCGTCGTCCGCGGCGCGCCGCGACGACTATCTTGCGCGCAACCTGAGGCTCGTCGAGGCGCCGCTCGAGGCGTTCGCCGATCTGCTCGCGGCGAGCGAGGGCATCGGCGTCGCGATTTCGTCGGAGATGGTCGATACCGCGCCGGCCGGTTATGCGCACTACGTCGAACTGAAACGGCGGACCGAGGCGTGCATGCGGCGGCTCGCCGATGCGCAGCCGTCGATCCGGACGCTGATCGCGCGGCCGTCGAACCTGTTGACCGAGATGAGCAACACGCCGACGCGGATTCTCAACGCGCAGGCGCCGGATGAGGTCGCGATGCGCATCGTCAATACGTTGACGGCGGGCGGCGAGCGTCACCGCCTGCTCGCGCGCTTCACCGATGACGCGGCGCCGCGCGCGACGGCGACGCTAATGGTGAGCGCCAGCTTCACGCTTGATGCCATGCTCGGCGAATTCGATGCCTGGCTCGCCTGCCTGCCGGGCGAGCATGCGGTGCGGCAGACCGGATACAACCGAATGATGCAGGACCTGCTCAGTCCGGATAGCGCGCTCAATACCGCGGAGGGCGCGGTCAATCTGCTGTACCTGCGCGTCTCGGACTGGCTGCACGAACGCGAGGCGTGCTGGCATGACGACGGGCTGCGGCTGTCGGACGAGACGGATTTCGTGCGGCGGGTCGCAGACGATTTCGTCGCCGCGCTGCGCGGTTTCGCGCAACGCAGCCGCGCCTGGCAATTGCTGATCGTCTGCCCCGATCCGCGCCTCGACCCGGCCGATGCGCAGGGCGCCGCACTGCTCGACGCGGTGCATGCGCGGCTGCGCGCGCTGCCCGGCGAACTGCCGAACCTCGCCACCGTGTTCGCGTGCGACTACCACGCGACGCACCGGATCGACGCGACGCGCATCGACGATGCGTCGCGCAACCGCATCGCGCACATTCCCTATGTGCAGGGCTATTTCGGCTTCCTTGCGGCGCTCGCCGTTCGTATGCTGAACGCCAAGCGGCAGCCGCCCGCGAAGGTGGTGGTGCTCGATTGCGACAACACGCTGTGGCGCGGCGTGTGCGGCGAGGAGGCCGACGTTCGCCAGCTTGTGATCGACGACGAACTGCGCGCGTTCCAGCAGTCGATGAAGGCGCTGCTCGCGCGTGGCTTCATCCTGTGTCTGTGCAGCAAGAACCGGGAGGAGGACGTCTGGGACGTGTTCGACCGGCATCCCGGCATGGTGCTGACGCGCGAGGACATCGCCGCCGCGAAGATCAACTGGCTGCCGAAGTCCGAGAACCTGCGCGCGCTCGCCGAGGAGCTCGATCTCGGCATGAGCAGCTTCGTGTTCTTCGACGACAACCCGCTCGAATGCGCGGAGGTCCGCGCCGGCGCGCCCGAGGTGCTGACGGTATGCACGACGCAAGGCGGGCTCCGTCCGTCGGAATGGGCGGATCGGCTCTGGGTGTTCGACCAGTTGGCGCACACCCGCGAGGACGGCGCGCGCACGCGGATGTATCGCGAACAGTCCGAGCGCGAACGGTTCCGCAAGTCGGCCGAATCGTTCCGCGCCTTCATCGAAGGGTTGAACCTCGATGTCGCGATCGAGCCGGTCACGGCGGCGCGCGTCGATCGCGCGTCGCAGATGACGCTGCGAACGAACCAGTTCAACAACACAACGATCCGGCGCGACCGGGCCGAGATCGTCGCGATGATGCACGACGACGCATGGCGACTGCTCACGATCGACGTCGTCGACCGGTTCGGCGACTATGGCACGACCGGGCTCGTCGCGTACCGGATCGAACCGTCCTGCCTCTACGTCGATGCGTTCCTGCTCAGTTGCCGCGTGCTCGGACGCACGGTCGAGGATCGCGTGATGCAGCGGCTCGTCGCGGTCGCGCAGCAGCACGGCGTCGCGCAGATACATGTCGCGTTCGCGCCGACTCGCAGAAACACGCCGTTCCGGCAGTTCCTCGACAAGCTCGCGCCGTCCGCGATCTTGGTCGACTCCGCGGCGCTCGGCGAGACGAGCCGTTACGTGTTCGAGCGCGAGGCGTTGCGCGAGACGCTCGATCGGCAGGCTTATCTCGAACACTCGCCGCGGCCCGGCGCCGACGACGCGCCCGCGGCGCCGCCTTTCGTCGTGAGTGCGGACACTCGCGCGCAGGGCGCCGACTACGTGGGCATCGCGCAGCGATTGCACGCTGCGTTCGACGCGCTTGGCCCGTCGGGCGACTCGACGTCCGACGTCGCGCCGGGCGTTGCGCGCGCGTCCGAAACGGGTGTCGCGGCGCGGCGCAGCGCAGGCTCGACGCGCATCGCGAGCGGGGCGGAGCGTGAGGCGGCGTTGTTGCGTGAAGTCAAGCTGCGTTACGCGCGCGTGCTGGCAATCGACCCCGACACGCTGTCCGAATCCGAGGAGCTCGAACGATACGGTCTCGAATCGATCGACATCGTGAACCTGACCGTCGAACTCGAGCGGCTCGTGCCGGGACTCGCGCCGACTTTCCTGTTCGAGCATCGCACGCTGCGCGACGTGGTGCGCGCGCTGATCTCCGAGTACGGCGCGGCGGCGTCCGGGCTCGCGCCGGCGCCGGCCGCGACGCCGCCGCGCCAGGCGGTGCATCCGGAGCGGCACGATGCACATGACGCGCCAGACGCGCATGAGGCGGACGAAACCCGCGACGAGATCGCGATCATCGGACTGCACGGCGTCTATCCGGGCGCGAGCGACATGCACGCGTTCTGGCAATTGCTGCAGGCGGGCGAGAGCCGTATTGCGCCGATGCCCGACGCGCGGCGGCAGTTGATCGATCGGGCGCTGCCCGGAGTCGCGGCGACGTTGCACGGCCACGTGGACCGCGCCGGCTATCTCGACGGCATCGAGCGTTTCGAGGCGGATCTGTTCGGCATCACGCCGAAGGAAGCCGAGCTGATGGACCCGCAGCAGCGCCTGTTCCTGCAGGTCGTCTGGGGGCTGCTGGAGGATGCCGGTTATACGCGGCACACGCTTGACCGCGCAACCGGCGTGTTCGTCGGCGTGCTGTCGAACGACTACGCGATGTATGCGAATCTGCATGCGCTGCGGCAACCGGAACAGTATCGCCATACCGACTACTATCAGATCGCGAACCGCGTCTCGTACCACTTCGATCTCAGCGGGCCGAGCATGTCGATCGATGCGGCCTGCGCGTCGTCCGGCACGGCGTTTCACCTGGCCTGCCGGGCGATCCGCCACGGCGACTGCGAGGCCGCGATCGTCGGCGGCGTCAACCTCATTCTGCATCCGAGCCGCCTGATCCAGTACACGCAGACCGGCATGCTTTCCGGCCGCGGCAGTTGCACGCCGTTCGGGCGCGACGCGGACGGCACGTTGCTCGGCGAGGGCGTCGGCGCGGTGCTGCTCAAGCCGCTGTCGCGCGCGCTCGCCGACGGCGACAACATCCATGCCGTCGTGAAGGCCTCATCGGTCAACAGCGGCGGCAAGACCAACGGCTTCACCGTGCCGAATCCGAATGCGCAGGCGAGCCTGATCGCGGGCGCGCTGCGCGCTGCGCGCGTGCCGGCGGCGCGGATCGCCTATGTCGAAGCGCACGGCACCGGCACGGCGCTTGGCGATCCGATCGAGGTCAGCGCGCTCGGCCGGGCGTTTCGTGAGCTCGGCGCAACGGGTGAGCGGCGCATCGGCTCCGTGAAGGCGAACGTCGGCCACGGCGAGTCGAACGCGTTCCTCGCGAGCCTGAGCAAGGTGCTGCTGCAATTCCGTCACCGCCGCTGGGTGCCGACGCCGACCTCCGCGGAGGACAACGCGGCGATCGATTTCGCCGCGGCCGGCTTCGCGGTGCAGCGCACGCTGGCCGACTGGTCCGAGACGGGGGACGAGGGGCCTGTTGCCGCCTGCATCAGCAATTTCGGCGCGGGCGGATCGAACGCGCATGTGGTGCTCCAGGCGTGGCCCGCGAGCGTCGCGCAGGGCTGCGCGGGCCGCCATCTCGTGCCGCTGTCCACGCATCGGCCGGAGTTGCTGCCGCGCCTCGCGGGCCGCTTGCGCGAGCGCTTGTTGCACGACGCCGCGGCCGAGATCGATCTCGGCGCGCTCGCGTACACGCTGCAGGTCGGCCGTCAGCATCTCGATCATCGCGTCGTGTTCCTCGTTGACGACCGCGACACGCTGCTCGATGCGCTCGAACGGTTTCAGGGCGGCGCCGCCGCCGATGCGCGTTGGATGTGCGGCAGCACGGCCTCGCGCAACGCGCTCGGCGACTTCCTCGACGGGCAGGCGGACATGCGCGAATTGCTGCGCAAGTGGGCGCGCGAGCACGAACACCATCGGATCGCGCAGGTGTGGCTGCACGGTTTCAGCATTCCCTGGGAGGCGCTCCACACGGCGCGCAAGCCGGCGCGGATCAGCCTGCCGACCTACCCGTTCGACGGGCGTCCGCACTGGCTCGAACCCGGCGAGGCCATGCCCGGCCTCGCCGCAGCGCCGGCCGCCATGCCCGCCGGCGACGCCGTGCTGTTCGCTCCGGTCTGGGTCCGTGCGGACCTGCCCGCCGCGCGCGAGCCGGCGCCGAGCGTCATCGCGCGCCACGTCCTGTTCTGCGGGCTCGACGCCGCTGCGCGCGAGGCGTTGCGCGCAGCGAGCCGGGCGAGCGACGCGTCGATGCATTTCCTCGCGTTGTCCGCAGGGACACGGGAGGATGCTTATGCCGATTGCGCGGCCGCGCTGTCGACCTGGCTGCGCGAACTGCTCCGCAGCGGCCTGCGCGAGCCGCTTCGCGTGCAGGTCACGGCGGCCGGAGCGCGGGACGAGGTCTGGACGGGCCTCGCGGCCTTGCTGAAATCGGCGATGCAGGAAAATCCCATGTTGTCGGCGCAATTGATCGAATTCGACGATGCGCCGGATGCGGCGGCATGGTTCGCGATACTGAACGACGAGATGCGCGAAGGCTGCGACGTGTCGGTCCGCTACCGCCCCGGGCGGCACGTGCGGGCCTGGCATCCGCTGGCGCCGCCGGCACGGCCGGCCGCGTCCACAGGCGGCGCGGGCGTCTACCTGATCACCGGCGGCTCGGGCGCGCTCGCGCTGCAATGCGCCGAATGGCTCGGCGCGCGCGATCGCGGCGCGACGATCGTCCTGCTGGCGCGTCGCGACGAGGCCGCGCTTGCCGGCTCGCCGCGCGGGCATCGTCTCGCCGCGCTGCGCGAAGCCGGGATGCGGATCGTCTATCGCAGCGTCGACGTCTGCGACGGGCCGGCGCTGGAGGACTGCGTCGCGACGATCGTCGCCACGCACGGGCCGCTCCGAGGTGTACTGCATTGCGCGGGAATGGTCCGCGACACCTATCTGATCCACAAGTCCGAAGACGATTTCCGGGCCGTGCTGGCGCCGAAGGTGGCCGGCACGCTGAACCTCGACCGCGCGACGCGCGGCCAGCCGCTCGCGTTCTTCGCGCTGTTCTCGTCGATCTCGGGCGTGCTCGGCAATGCCGGCCAAGCCGACTACGCGGCGGCCAACGCGTTCATGGACGCGTTCGCGCACCGCCGCGCCGCGCGCGTGCGTGCCGGCGAGCGGGCGGGGCACAGCGTTTCGATCAACTGGCCGCTCTGGCGCGACGGCGGGATGGCGCTCGACGCCGAACTCGCGGCGCTGCTGCGCGAGCATCACGGCCTCGACGCGATCGCGAGCGAGGCCGGGATGCGCGCGCTCGATCGGGCGCTCGCCGGCGCCGCGCAACAGGTGTTCGTCGGGACGGGCGCCGGCGAGGCGGTGGCGCGCACGCTGGCGGCGTCGGCACGCCGCCAGCCGGACGCGGTCGCCGGCGCGCCGGCGACCGCAACCGCCGGTGCCGCGCCCAGCCCGGCGGCGCTGTACCCGTATCTCAAACGCGTGCTGGCGGACGCGACGAAGCTCGACCCCGCGACGATCGACGAACATCGCCCGCTCGCGGACCTCGGCCTCGATTCGATCCTGCTCGCGAAGCTGAACAAGGCGTTGGCCGCCAACTTTCACCAACTGCCGAGGACGTTGTTCTACGAATACCCGACGCTCGAGGCGCTCGCCGCGTACCTGGCCGAGCAGATCCGCCTCCAGGGAATTCCGGCCGACCGCTTCGTGCCCGTGTGCGGCGAGGCGCAACCGGCCGCGCCAGCGCGCGCCGCGCATGACGCGGCGCCGGCGCCGAAGCCGGCGTCCGCGGCCGTCCACGCCCCGGGGGACGCGGCGCGCGACATGCCGATCGCGATCATCGGCATCGGCGGGCGCTATCCCAATGCGCCGTCTTTCGACGCGCTCTGGCGGAGCCTGAAGAATGCGTCGAGCGAGATCGGCGAACTGCCGGTCCGCCGCTGGCACGGCCCGCACGCCGATGCCGGGCGCGATCTCCATCCGGCGCTGCGCGGCCGCAAGGGCGCGTTCCTCGACGACTTCGCCCAGTTCGATCCGGCGTTCTTCCAGATCGCGCCCGTCGATGTCCACGCGATCGATCCGCAGGAGCGGATGGTGCTGATGTCGTGCTGGGCCGCGCTCGAAAGCAGCGGCTATACGCGCGAGCGGATCGCGGCGCGGCATGGCCGCAACGTCGCCGTCTGCGTCGGCGCGACCAAGAGCGGCTTCAATCATTTCTCGTCGGGCGCGGCGGCGCACGCGGATGTCGGCGTCGGCGCGCGCGAGGCCGTCACCTCGACCTCGTTCGCGAACATGGCGAACCGCGTTTCGTACTTCCTCGACCTGCGCGGGCCGAGCATCGCATTCGACACCATGTGCACGTCGTCGCTGACGGCGATCCATCACGCCTGCCAATACCTGCGGCAAGGCGAAGCCGAACTCGCGATCGCGGCCGGCGTGAACCTGCACCTGCATCCGAACGACTATCTCGTGCTGGAGCGCCTCGGCATGTTGAGCAACGAGGCGGACGTGAACTGCTTTTCGCTTGGCGGCAACGGCTTCATTCCCGGCGAGGCGGTGGGCGCGGTCGTGCTGAAGCGGCTCGACGCGGCGCTCGCCGACGGCGACCGGATCGACGCGGTCATCACCGCGACGGGCCTCAGCCACAGCGGGCACACGCATGGCTATACCGCGCCGAGCCTCGCGCAGCAGGAAGCGTTGATTCGCCGTGTCATCGCGCGCGCCGGCCGGCGTGTCGACGACGTCGCCTACGTCGAATCGGCCGCGAACGGTTCCAGCATGGGCGACGCGATCGAATGGGGCGCGCTGAAGAACGTGTTCCGCACGCGCGCGCAGCCGTGCGCGATCGGCTCGGTCAAGCCGAACCTCGGCCATCCGGAGGCGGCAGCCGGCATGGCGCAACTGAGCAAGGTCGTCGCGCAGTTGCGGCATCGCGCGCTCGCGCCGACCCTGGTCGACCCGGCGCGGCTCGACCATGCGTTGCTGGCCGACAGCGGGCTGCGGCTCGTTACGGCGTATGAGCCGTGGCCGGAGCAGGGCGATGCGTCGGCCTGCCTGATCACGGCCGCCGGCGCCGGCGGCACCTACGCCGCGATGGTGGTCGAGCGGGCGCCGGTGATCGGCGCACCGCCGGCCGCACGTGCCGCCGTCGTCGCGATCGCGCTGTCCGCGCGGTCCGGGGATGCGCTGCGGCGCATGGCCGCCGAGCTGCACGACCACCTCGCCGCCTATCCCGAACTGCGCATTGAGGACGTGGCCCGGACGCTGCACATGGGCCGCGAGGCGATGACGGTGCGCGCCGGCTGCCTCGTCGAGAGCCGCCGCGAACTGATGGGCTGGCTGCGCGAGTTCGCCTCGGGCGAGCCGCCGGCCCCGGCCCGCACCGCTGCGCCGCAAGCGCCGGCAAGCGCGGCGGCGCCGTTGCGCGCCCGGCTCGACGAGGCACTGCAGGCCTGGCTGGCCGCGCGCGATGTCGACTGGCCGGCCGCCTACGGCGATACGTGGGCGACGATGCGCGTCGCGCCGCTCGCGCTGCCCGCCTATCCGTTCGATACGCGCGAGTTCTGGCGCGAGACGCCGCGCGCGCGCCGCGCCGGCGAGCGCACGGCCGCCGGCATCGAGGCCGCCTCGACCCCGGCGGACACGGCCGCGCCGCCGCCCGTCGCACTGTCCGCGCCCGGCTGCGCGGCGCCGGACGAGACGGTGGCCGAGGTGAAGGACGCGATCCGCGCGCTGCTGCATGTCGAACCGACCGAGGCGATCGACGACGCGACGTTCTTCGAGCTCGGCATCGACTCGATCCGGATGGTGTCGTTCGTGAACGAGATCGCCGCTCGCTTGGCGCTTCCGCTCGAAGAAACGGTGCTGTTCGATTGCCCGACCGTCGCGCAATTTTGCGTACACGTCGCGCGTCTGCGCGCGGCGTCGAATAGGCCCGACGGTCGCGCAGCCGCATCCGCCGCGCCGCCCGGAACCGGCGTTGCCGCGCCCGCCACGCCTCGCGCGCTTGCCGCCGCGCCAGCCGCGCGCGCGGATCGCGCGAGCATTGCGGCGGCTTCGCACGATGACGACGGCGCGGTCCTGCTGCAGTTGAAGGCCGCCGTCAGGGCGATCCTGGACTATCCCGATTCGGAACGGTTCGACGACGGCGCGACCTTCTTCGAGCTCGGCGTCGATTCGATCCGGATGGTCGGCTTCGTCGCGGCGCTTTCCGCGCGGCTCGGCCTCGAACTCGAGGAAACGGTGCTGTTCGATCATCCGACGCTCGCCGCGCTGGCCGGCCACGTCGCGGCGCAGCGGCGCTCGCGCGTCGGGGTGCCGGGCATGGCGGCGGCCGTCACGGTCGAGATGCCCGCCGATGCGGTCGCCGCCCCGGCGGCCGGGCGGCAGCCGCCGCCGCTCGATCACGCCGCGCTGCTGGACAACCTGCGCCGCCACGGCCGCACCTACGAGGAAATGGTGCCGCTCCAGACCGAAGGCGATGGCCCGCTGCTGTTCTGCCTGCATCCGGCATCGGGCGACGTCGCGATGTTCGGCAAGCTCGCCGCGGCCGTCGGCACGCGCTGCCGCATGGTCGGCATCAAGGCGCGCGGCTTCCTGACCAAGCAGCCGGCCTGCGCCGACGCGTATGAGATGGCGCGCCACCACGCCGAGATCATCCAGGCGGTCGATCCGGCCGGGCCGTATCACGTGATGGGCGCTTCGATGGGCGGCGTGGTCGCCTACGAGGTCGCGCGCGTGCTGCAGAACGCGGGCCGGCGGGTGAGCTCGGTATTCATGCTGGAAACGCCGCTCATCACGTGTGAACGCGATTCGGACATCTTCGCGCTCGACGAACTGCAGAATTGGCTGACGAACGCGAACTTCCTGATGATCGCGATGCTGCACCTCGATCCCGCGTTCCGTCAGCGCAAGCAGGACGGGCTCGTCAAATGGGACGACCTCACGATCACGGCGCCCGAGCTGGGCCTCGACGAGGACGGCGCCCGCGACGCCGAGCGGCTCGAGTCGCGGCTGGTCGAGCTGATCGTCGAGCGCGGCGTGCGTCAGGCGCCGCAGATCCTGAGCACGCGTCTGCGCTCGATGTCGGACACGCATCGCAACAACCTGCGCTGCATGCGCGAATACCGCTGGCAGCCGCTCGCGCGGCCGGACGAAGTCGAGATTCTGATGTTCCGCACGGCGTCCGCGCGGGCGACCTCCGATCAGGTCTACAACCCGAACTACCTCCACAGGCTCCAGCGAGTGCACGGCTCGATGATCCCGCTGCTCGACGCGTGGGTCGAGAGGATGCCGCAAGTGCGAACCGTGGTGGTCGGCGGCGAGGATCACTTCGATCTCTGCAACCGGACCCTCGGCGACGAGGAGGTGATCGGGCCGGTGCTCGCATCGATGCGGCGGCCGCCGGCTGCGCAGCCGGCCGCCGCCGCCGTGGCGGCGGGCGGCGCGGCGACGGCCGGCCCGGGCGACTCGAATGCGGCGAACGTGCCGAACGCATCGAACGCATCGAACGCGCTGGCTGGCGCCGCATCCGACGCGTTGCGCGTGGCCGTGATCGGCATCTCGGCGCGCTTTCCCGGCGCCGGCGACGTCGATGCGTTCTGGCGAGTGCTGGCCGAGGGAAAGAGCCTGATCGGCGCGGTGCCGGCCGGGCGCTTTCCCCCCCGCGATGGCGCGCTGGATCACGGCTGCCTGTTCGAGCGCATCGACGAGTTCGACCACGCGTTCTTCCATCTGAGTCCGAACGAGGCGCAGATGATGGAACCGGCCGAACGGATGTTCCTGGAGGAAGCGTGGCGCGCCGTCGAGGACGCGGGCCTCGTGCCCGACCGGCTCGCGGGCGCGAACTGGGGCGTGTTTGCCGGCAGCGGCGGCGACTATGATCTGCACGTGCAGTCGGTGCTCGGCGTCGCGCCGCAGGTTTCGGCTTCGACCTTGCCGGGCCGGGTCGCTTATCACCTGAATCTGCACGGGCCGGTGATGGCAATCGACGCCGGTTGCGCGTCGTCGCTGCTGGCGGTGGGACAAGCCTGCGACAGCCTGCGGCTCGGCCAGTGCGAGATCGCGATCGCGGGCGGCGCGATGGTGTATTCGACGCGCAACCTGATCGAAACAGGCCACTACTACCGCTTGCTCAGCGAAACGGAACGCGGCGCCGCGCTCGGTGCCGCCGCAACCGGCATGCTGCCGGGCGAGGCGGTCGGCGCGTTGGTGCTCAAGCCGCTGCAGGACGCCGTGCGCGACGGCGACCGCGTCTACGCCGTGCTCGATGCATGGGGCAGCGCCCACAACGGCCGCACCCAGGGCATCGCGGCGCCGAGCGCCGCCTCGCAGGCGGCGCTCTTGACGTCCGTCTACCGGCGCTTCGGCATCGATCCCGCTTCGCTCGATTTCTTCGAGGCCAATGCGAGCGGCTCGCCGCTCGGCGACAAGGTCGAACTGCAGGGCCTTCGCACCGTGTTCGGCGGGCGAGCCGTCGGGCATCCTCCGCTCGCGCTCGGCACCGTCGAGAACAACGTCGGCCACTCGTTCGCCGCCTCGGGCATCGCGCACCTGCTGAAGGTGATCCTGGCGCTGCATCGCGACACGCTGCCGCCGACGGCGAACGTCGATGCCGCGACAGCCGCCGCGGGCGCCGACGGCGGACCGTTCGAGATTCCGGCGCACGCGAGGCCCTGGCCGCGCCGCGCGGGCGCCGCGCGGCGCGCGGGCGTCAGCTCGTATAGCGCGACGGGGATCAACGTGCATCTGGTCGTGTCCGAGGCGCCGCCGGCCGCGGTTCCGACGCCGGCCGCAGGGCCGGCGTTGCTGGCGTTCTCGGCGCCGACGCCCGAGGCGCTGCGGCAGCGCGGCCGGGACCTGCTCGCCTACGTGCGAGCCACGGACGATAGATCGTGGTCGCCCGCGCGGCTGTCGGCGAACCTGCTGTCGCGGCGCCATCACTTCCGTCATCGCTGTGCGCTGATCGCTCGCGATCGTGCCCACGCGGAGCAACTGCTGGCGCGCTTCGTCGCGAACGCGGGCGATTCCGAGGTGCTGACGAACCCGGCCGGCGCGGCATCGAACGACGACGACATCCGCGCGGCGCTGCGCGGCGAGGCGGCGGCGTTCGACGCGGGGCGCGCGCCGCTGCCGCTCGAACGCGCCGCGCACTGGTACATGCAGGACATCGCATTCGACGCGCGCCGCGGCTTCGCGCCGGCCGATCGCGTGCCCCTGTCGCTGCCCGGCTATCCGTTCGCGCGCACGCGCCACTGGCTGCGCGAGGCGCCGGCGAGCGGGCCGGATATGGCTGCGCAGCCGGCCGGCGAAGATACGCAGCGCTGGCTGCTGCGCCAGGTCGCGACGATCACCGGCGAGGCCGCGGACGCAGTGAGCGCTGAAGCGAACTGGAGCGAGATGGGTTTCGATTCGCTGATGAGCCTCCGCCTGCTGTCGGCGATTCGCGAGCGGACCGGCGTCGAGGTTCCGCTTGTCGAACTGCTGGACCGGCGCACCCCGGCGGTGCTGCACGCGCATCTCGAAGCGCTTGGCGCCTTCGCGGCCGCACAGGGCGATGGCGTGACGCGGGCCGACGCGCCGCCGCTGCCGGCGGTGCAGTATCCGTGGTTCGGCGAACGCCTGTCCGCGCTGCGGGCGGCGGAGGAGGTCGTCGCGGTCGCGCTGGCGCAGCAGGCGGCGGCGCCGGCGTCGCGGCAGGATCGCGACCGCGTGCTGGCCGAGCTGCTCGACGCCGGCATCGCGGTGTTCCGCGACACCGACCAGGCGGTGTTGCTGGCGGCGCGCTCGGTCGGCATCGACGCGCATCTGCGGCGGTTCGAGCCGGACGCGCTCGCCGCGGGCCTCGGCGCGCTTGCGCCTGGGCAGCTCTGGGCGCCGCTGTCGCAGGAACAGGCGCGCCACCTGCATCTGACCGAGCGAATGGGCAACACGGCCTGGAACGTGTTCCACGTGTTCCGCCTGTACGCGGCCGAGGTCGATGTCGAGCGCCTGCGGCATGCGCTGATCCTGCTCGCGCGGCAGCAGGACCTGCTGCGCACGCGTTACGTGGCGGTCGGCGACGGCCATGCGCAGTGCGTATCGGAGCTCGTCGGCGTCTCGTTCGATTCGATCTCGACGCGCAGCCGCGAGGATTTCCATCAGTTCATCCAGAGCAGCCGAAGCCATGCGCTGCTCGAGGAGCACGGCGGCCCGGCGATCCGGATATGGCTCACGGAGGCGGACGGCGCATTCCATCTCGGCCTGGTCGCGCATCATGCGCATGCCGATGCGTTCACGCCGGGCCTGCTGTTCTCGCAACTGATGGCGCTCTACGGCGCTTTGGGCGGCGAGGCGGCCGCACGCGACGACGACTGGCGGCAGCCCGATCAGTACTGGCTCTATGCGCTGCGCCAGCACGACGCGCGCGGCGCCGGCGCGGATGCGCACCGCGCCTGGTGGCGCGACGCGCTCGCGGGCGTCGACGTCGAGATGCGGCTGCCGTACCGCCGGGACGTGATGTCCTCCTCCTCGCCGTCGCGCGAGCTCGCCGCGAACCAGATCGTGCCGGTGCCGCCGGCGCTCGGCGAGCGGATCGCGGAACTGGGGCGCGCGCATGGCATCTCGTATCCGCAACTGTTCGCGGCCGTGCTGGCCATCGTGCTACGCGAGTTCTTCGGCAACGATCGCCCGGTGCTGCAGGTGATCCACAACCAGCGCGACAGCGCGGCATTGGCCGCGTGCCTCGGCGATTTCTCGAACGTCGCCTTCGTGCCGTTCGAGCTCGATCCGGGCCGCAGCGTGATCGATACGTTGCACGCGGTGCGCCGAACCCTGCTGACCGCGCTTCAGCACGCGCGCATTCCGGCGGCCGATCTGCTGCGGATCGCCGGAGTGGACGGCGAGGCCGGTTGCGGCGCGATGGTCGGCGATGTCGTGTTCGACAGCGCCGACATCGATACGGCCAGGGTAAGCATCGCCGGCGAGCACGGCGTCTCGACCTACATGGATGCGGTGCTCGAACAGCGCCGCATCCATTTCCTCGATCAGCCGCTTGCGTCGCTGTTCTTCCAGTTCCTGCGGATCGACGGGCGTCTCTACATCTTCCACGCATACCGCCGCGCGCTGTTCGAGCACGAGACGATGCAGAAGCTGCCGCTGCGGATCGTTGAGCTGGCCGACGCGATGCTGCGCGCGCCGGACGCGCCGGTGGCCGGCCTCGTCGCGTCGTTCGCGCCGCGCTTCGACGAACTGGGGCGTGGCGTGCACGCGCCGGCGGCGCGCATGGCGCCGGCAAGCGAAGCGGGACGCGATACGGCGAGTGGTGCGCAGGGGGAGGCGTCGGGCCTGCTCGAACGCTTCCTGGGCGGCGACCTGTCGATCGCGCAGTTACGCAGCACGCTGCGCGCGTCCGGGGGCCACGACGGCATGGGAGCTGTCGCCGAATGATGCGGGGCGAAACGCCAAGGTGGCCCGGCCGGTGCGCGTGCGACACGCGTCGCGGCCCGGGCAAGGGAGAGTGGGATGAAGCGGGAGCGTGACGGGAGCAAATCGATGAGCGAGGCAAAAGGGCTGGCGGCTTCCGGCGGCGGCGGTGCGGCGCGCGCGCTGACGGGGAACGACGTCGAGACATGGCTGAAGCGGCACCTGATGGTCGACGCCGAGGCACCGCTGTCGCGCAATCAGCGGGGCATCTGGTCGCGGCAGATGCTGTATCCGGCGGACCCGCTCTACAACGTGGCCGTCGCCTGCACGGTTGGCGCCAGCTTCGATCGCGCGCTGTTCCGGCGCGCTTGTCAGCGGTTCGTGAATTGCCACCAACTGCTCAACGTGCGCATCGTCGCCGACGGGCGCGAGCTGGTGCAGCGCGTCGACTCCGCCCGCGAACTCGCGTGGCGCGAATTCGATCTCGGCGAGACGCTCGAGGCTTGCCGCGAGCGCGCGCGGCGCGACGCCGACGTTCCGTTCTCGCTCGACGACGGTCCGATCTATCGGATCCATCTGCACGTCGCGGCCTCGGGCGAAACCGTCGTGCTGCTGGCGGTGCATCACATCGTTTGCGACGGCGCTTCGGTCAGCCGCTGGCTCTCGACGATCTGGCAGGACTACCGCGCCATGAAGCGGCAGTGCGCGCCGTCGGCGGCGCCGGACGGCGCGAGCTTCGTCGATTTCGTGAAGCACGAGGCCGACTATCTCGATTCGGCGGCGGGGCGCAAGAGTCTCGCCTACTGGCGCATGCAATGCCCGAACGGCCTGCCGCCTCTCGACGCGGCGCTCGATCCCGCGCCCGCCGCCGCCGATGCCTCCGTGTTCGCGACCGAGCGGCTGTCGTTTGCGATCGATGGCGCGCTGGCCGGGCGCGTCCATGCGTTTCGCAAGACCGGCTCGTCGAGCCCGTCCACGTTGCTGATGGGCGCTTTCGCGCTCGCGCTGTCGGCCTGGCGCGGCAAGCGCTGCTTCACGCTCGGCTTGCCGACGCTCGGCCGCCCCGGCAGCGGTTTCGCGTCGAGCATCGGCAATTTCGCGAATCTCGTGCCGGTGATTTGCGACCTCGATCCGGCGCAGCCGTTCTCGCAATGGCTCGACGGCTGCCAGCGCTACGTCTATCGCGCGCTCGACCATTGGTATCCGTTCGCCGAACTGCTGCGTGCGCTGCCGCGCCATGCCGGTGCGCCGCCGTCGATCCAGGCCGTGTTCGCCTACCAGAAATTCGGCGATGCGATCGACATCGGCGCGCTGCCGGAGCGGCTCGCCGACACCATCGAGCTCGCATTCGCCGACGATGTCTTTCAGCGCGACGAGTATCCGGTGACGTGCGAGGCCGTCGAAGCCGGCGACGCCTGGACAGTGAACCTCAAGTACAAGAGCGCGGTGATCGGGGGCGATGCCGCGCGCGCGTTGCAACGGACGTTCGTCGCCGTGCTGGACGAGGCGCTCGCGGATCCGGACCGGCCGGTGGGCGCGCTGACGGCGCGCGGCGACGTCGGCGAGACAGGCGCGCCCGATGTCCCGCACGGCGACGCCACGCGCGAGCCCGCCGCCTGCGCGGGCGCGAGCCTTGGCGCGCGTTTCGCGGCGCGCAGCCGGCGCGACCCCGCGCGGCGCGCGCTGAGCTTCGCGGGCCGCCACATCGCCTACGGCGAACTCGACCGCGACAGTGACGCGCTCGCGCGGCATCTCGCGGCAAGCGGCGTGCAGCGCGGCGATCTGGTGCTGTTGTGCGTGGCGCCGTCGCCGGCGTTGATCACGGCGATCCTCGCGATTCTGAAGGCGGGCGCCGCCTACGTTCCGGTCGATCCGAGTGCGCCGCCGCAGCGCGTCGCGATCATCCGCGAGGACAGCGGCGCGCGCTTTGCCGTCACGACCTCGGATTGCGAGGCGCCGGTCGCCACCGTCGCGCGGCGCATCGTGCTCGATCGTGACGGCGCGGCGATTGCCGCGTCGGCTGCGCGCGAGCCGGCCCTCGCGCTACCCGAGGTCCGGCGCGACGATCTCGCCTACGTGATCTACACCTCGGGCACCACCGGCAAGCCGAAGGGCGTGATGATCGAGCACGGCAACGTGCTGCGCCTGTTCGACCGCACGGACCCCTGGTTCGGCTTCGGAGAGGACGACGTCTGGACGCTGTTCCATTCCGCGGCCTTCGATTTCTCGGTCTGGGAGATCTGGGGCGCGTTGCTGTATGGCGGCCGTCTCGTGATTCTCGACGCGGCGCAGCGCAAAGACACGGCGCGGCTGCTGGAAGTGCTGGCCGACGAGCAGGTGACGGTCTTCAACCAGACGCCGGCCGCGTTCTACGCGGTTGTGCGTGCGGCCGAGAGCAGCGTGCCGCGGCGTCCGCTGGCGCTGCGCTACGTGGTGTTCGGCGGCGAGAAGCTCGATTTCGCACAACTCGCGCCCTGGATCGCGCGCCATGGCGACAGCCGCCCCGCGCTCATCAACATGTATGGCATCACCGAGACCACGGTCCACGTCACCTACGCGCCGGTGACGGCCGCGGACGTGGCAGGCGCGAGCGCGTCGGTGATCGGCCGGCCGATTCCCGACCTCGACGTGCTGCTGCTCGACGAGCAGCGCGCGCCGGTGGCGGATGGCGACATCGGCGAAATGTACGTCGGCGGCGCAGGCGTCGCGCGCGGCTACCTGAACCGGCCGGAACTCACGCGCGAGCGCTTCGTCGAGATCGCGGGCGCACGCTGCTACAGGACAGGCGACTTGGCGCGGCGCAATGCACGCGGCGAACTCGAGTACGTCGGCCGCAACGATGCGCAGGTGAAGATTCGCGGCTACCGCATCGAGCTGGGCGAAATCGAGGCCGCCGTCAACCAGCATCCGGACGTCGGTCAGAGCGTGGTCGTCGCGCACGAGCATGCCAACGGCACCCGGCATCTCGTCGCCTACTACGTGGCGCGCAAACCGGGGGCTCACGACGACGCGCGCACGCGGGACTTGCGCGCCTTCGTCGCCGGAAAGCTGCCTGACTACATGGTGCCGGCTTTCTTCGTCGCGCTCGCGGAACTGCCGGTGACCGGCAACGGCAAGTTCGATCGGCGCGCATTGAGCCTGAGGCCGATCGTGCTCGCGTCAGCCGGGCACGACGCGGCCGACGCGAGCGAGACCGAGGCGCGGGTCCGCGAGCTCTGGCGGCAGGTGCTCGGCGTCGCGCCGGCGCATCTCGACCAGGGCTTCTTCGAGGCGGGCGGCGATTCGCTGTCCGTGGTGCTGCTCGCGCGCGCGATCGAGCAGGCGTTCGACTGCGCGTTCTCGCCCGCGAACCTGTTCCGCTTTGCGACGGTGCGCGAAATCGCGGGCCATCTGGTGGCGAGCCAGGGCGCGGGCCGCGCGGCGGCCGCCGCAAACGAGGCGGATGCGTCCCCCGTCGTGCCCGACTATTACGACGACAGCCTCGCGATCATCGGCATCTCGTGCGAATTTCCGGGCGCGACGGACCATCAAGCGTTTTGGGCCAATCTGCTGGCCGGCCGCGAGAGCGCGGAACGGCTTTCGCGCGCCGCGCTCGACGAGGCGGGCGTCGCGCCGGACCTCGCGAGCCATCCCGACTACGTGCCGGTGCGTTTCACGATTCCCGGCAAGACGAGCTTCGACGCCGATTTCTTCAAGCTGTCGGCGAAGCTGGCCGAATTCGCCGATCCGCAGTCGCGCCAGTTGCTGATGCATGCATGGAAAGCGCTCGAGGATGCCGGTTATGCGCCGGGGCGGCTCGATGCGACCGGCGTGTTCGTCTCGACCGGCAATAGCGGCTACCAGAGCCTGTTGGACAACGCCGCCGACATCGAGCACAACGACCGATATCTGGCCTACGTCATGTCGCAGGTCGGTTCGACGGCGGCGTTGATCTCCTATCACCTCGGCCTGACCGGGCCGAGCATGCATATCGGCACGAACTGCTCGTCGTCGCTGGTCGCGATCGACGCCGCGTTCAAGAGCCTGCGCGCGGGCGAATGCCGGCAGGCGATCGTCGGCGCGTCGACGCTGTTTCCGCACGCCAATGCCGGCTTCCTCTATCAGCCGGGCCTCAATTTCTCGAGCACCGGCCATTGTCGGACGTTCGACGCCGATGCCGACGGCATGATGGCGGGCGAGGGCGTTGCCGTGATCGTGCTGAAGAACGCGCGGCAGGCCGTGGAAGACGGCGACGCGATCCACGCGATCCTGCGCAGTGTCGCCGTCAACAACGACGGCTCGCAGAAGAGCGGCTTCTACGCGCCGAGCGTGCAGGGCCAGGGCCGCGTGATTCGCGCCGCGCTCGAACGCGCGGCCGGCGTCGAGGTCGCGTCGATCGCCTATGTCGAGGCGCACGGCACCGGCACGCGGCTCGGCGACCCCGTCGAGGTGATGGCGATCGACGAAGCGTACCGGCAGCGAACCGAGGCGCGGCAATTCTGCGCGATCGGCTCGGTGAAGCCGAACATCGGCCATCTCGACACGGCGGCGGGGCTCGCGGGCTGTATCAAGGTCGCACTGGCGCTGCAGCATCGCATGATTCCGCCGACCATCAACGTCGTCACGCCGAATCCGGCGATCGATTGGGCCGCGTCGTGCTTGCGCGTGCAGCGCGAGGCGTCGCCGTGGCCCGAGGGGGCGCATCCGCCGCGCGCGGCGCTCAGCTCGTTCGGCCTCGGGGGCACCAACGCTCATGCGATTCTCGAGGCCGGCCCCGAGCTCCCCGTCGCGCCGCGCGATGCCGATGCGCCGGCGGCCGAACCGCAACTGGTGCTGCTGTCGGCGGCCGTGCCGCGGCTGCTGCCGATCATGGCGCGCACGTTGTCGGCGTACCTCGCCGCGCATCCGAATCTGCCGTTCGGCGCGGTGGCGGCCACGCTGCAGCTCGGCCGCCAGCCGATGAGGCACCGGCTCGCGATCATCGCGGCCGACGCGCGCGAGGCGGGCGCGCTGCTCGAACGTTATGCCGATGCGGCTCAAGGCGCGACGGCGGCGCTGCCCGCCGCGATCGCGTGCTCGCGGCCCGGCGATGCGGCGCCGGAACCGGACGCCGCGAACGCGGCGGCGCCGGCGATTGCCGAAGGCCTCGCGCGTCGCGACTTGGCCGCGCTGGCCGCTCTGTGGGTCGAGGGCCACGACGTCGACTGGTCGCCGCTGCATGCCGGCGCGCCGGTGCGCCGCGTGCATCTGCCGACCTACCCGTTCGCGCGCCGGCACTATGCGGTGGCCGGTGTGCCGGCCGCACCGCGCACAGCCGCCGCGGCTCGGCCGGCGGCCGGCGCGCCGGCCGGTTTGCAGCTCGACGTGCAGCTTGGCGACAACGGCGCGCGGCAGGTCCATGTTCGGCTGCGGCGCGACGATTATTACCTCGACGAGCATCGCGTCGACGGCCGCCGCGTGCTGCCAGCCGTGATGACCTTCGAGCTGCTGCGCGCGGCCGCGATGACCGACGCCGCGGTGCCTGGCGCGGCCTGCCTGCGCATCGAGCGCGTCGTCTGGCTGCGGCCGGTGGTGTGCGACGACGAGACGCTGCCGCTTTGCGTCGAACTGGCCGCGCGCTCCCCCGGCCAGGACTGGCGTGCGCCCGTCCCGTTCGCGCTGACAGGCGTCGATGCCGCAACGGGCGAGCCGATCGTGTTCGCCGAGGGCGGGCTCGCGCTCGACACGCGCGCCGACGCCGACGATGAAGATGCCGCCAGGCGCGTCGCGCCGGCGATGCTGCGGCAGGCGCTCGCGGAGCAACGGATCGACGGGGCGGACTGGTATCGCTGGATCGCGGCAGGACGCGTTCGGTACGGGCCCGCCTACCTCGGCCTCGTCGAGGCCGGATGGAACGACGCCGGACTGACTGCCCGCGTGCGCTTACCCGAGTCGGGGTGCGGCTCGCTCGCCGCCTTCCCGTTGCACCCGGCGCTGCTCGATTGCGCGCTGCAGGCGAGCGTCGCGCTGGATCTGGTCCGGCGCCACGGCGGGAATCCCGCGAAGTGGCCGCGGGCGGCGCTGGCGGAACAGAAGCTGCCGTTCTTCGTCGAGCGTGTCGACGTGTTCGCGCCGCTCGAGGCGGACGTGTGGGTGCGGGTGCAAGATCACGAGACGGCCTCGATGGCGCGCGAAGCGCGGCACGACATCTTCATACATGGCGCGTCCGGCGCGCTGCTGGTCGCGATTCGCCATTTCGTCACGCGCGCGCTGCCGGGCGCGACGGCGCACGAGGCGACGGCCGATCACACTGATCATACTGATGCCGCCGATGCCGCGGCAGCCGCCGAGCTTCGCACGCTGACGATCGGCTGGACCCCGCTCGACGACGCGGACGAGGCCGGCGTCTCGACGACGCCCGTCGTGCTGTTCGGCATCGGCGAAACGCCGCCCGCGGCGCTTGCCGCGTGTTTCGCGGGCCGGCTCGCGCGTTACGTGCCGCTGCGCGCGGAGCCGGACGGCACGGCGCTGGCGGCCTTGCCCGCTGATGCCGCGCTGGTGTTCGCGCTGCCGGCGCTGGCCGCGCGCGTCGACGACGCGGCGCTGATCGACGCGCAGCGCGACGGCGTGATCGCGGCGTTTCGCTGGTTGCAGGCGCTGATCCGCCACGGCTTCGAACACGCCGACCTCGACTGCACTTTCATTGTCGAGCGCACGCAACGAGTGCGCGACGATGAGCCGATCGCACCGGCCCACGCCGGCGTGATCGGACTGGCGCAGAGCCTTGCCGGCGAATATCGGCACTGGCGCGTGCGCCTGCTCGATGTGAGCGCGTTCGCCGCGCTGCCCGCGCTGGCGCGCTGGCCGCGCGCGAGCCAGCAGGTGGTGTTCGCCTGGCGCGACGGCCGTTGGCATGCGCGCGGCCTCGTCGAGACGGCCGCGCCCGCGCCGCGCCCGACGCTGTATCGGCAGGGCGGCCACTACGTGGTGCTGGGCGGTGCGGGAGGCATCGGCCGCACCTGGACCGAAACCATGATTCGCCGTTATCGCGCCCGCGTGGTCTGGCTGGGGCGCAAGCCGCGCAATCGCGAGATCGAAGACGAGATCGCGCGCCTCGGCGCGTTCGGCCCCGCGCCGATCTACCTGCAGGCCGACGCGACCGATCTCGCCTCGCTGCGCCGCGCGCGGCACCGCCTCGCGGAGCTCGGCGTGGACGCGCTGCACGGCGTGGTCCATTCGGCGCTCGTGCTGGACGATCACGGCATCGCGAGCATGAGCGACGCGCAGTTCGCGCGCGCGCTCGACGCCAAGGTCGCGACTTCCGTGAATCTCGCGCGCGCGTTCGGCGGCTGCGACCTCGATTTCATGCTGTTCTTTTCCGGAACGATCTCGTTCGCGAACGCCGCGGGCCAGTCGAACTACGCGGCCGGCTGCAGCTTCCAGGATGCGTACGCGCTGGCAATGGCGGACGAGTGGCGGTGCGCGGTCA
Organism: Burkholderia sp. MSMB1588; assembly: GCF_001546925.1. NCBI lineage: Bacteria > Pseudomonadati > Pseudomonadota > Betaproteobacteria > Burkholderiales > Burkholderiaceae > Burkholderia > Burkholderia sp. MSMB1588. The sequence continues at coordinate 1,338,117 of NZ_CM003770.1, forward strand.
AGCTCGTCCACTGGGGGTACTGGGGGAGTGTCGGAGTCGTCGCGACGCCTGAATATCGTCGCCGCATGGCGGCGGCCGGCGTCGGCTCGGTCGAACCTGAACTCGCGATGCAACGGCTGGCTCAATTCATGCAGGACAATCACATGCGGCAAATGGCTGTCGAATCCCGTCCGCGCGCCTCCGGCGCCGCAGTCGCCACGACCCCGCCGGCGGCGGATGCGCCGCACGGCGGCGCCCCCGCGGCCGATTACCGGCAGCATCGGCTCCGGCATGGCGCGAGCCCGCTCGCACGGCGTGCGGACGCGCTGCGCGAGCATAACGGCCTGCGCGATCCGGCCGTCGAGCGCGCAGCGCTGCTGAAGGTGCGCGAGGCGCTCGGCGCGCTCGACGCGCTGCCGGTCGGGCGCGCGCCCGACGGCGCCTGGCTGCCCGCGTCGGGCAGCCGTCTCGCGGCGGCCTACGAGCGCTGGTACCAGGAAAGTTGCCGGCAGTTGCTGCGCTACGCGCTCATCGACGCATCGGGCGCCGTCGCGGCGCAGGCGCTCGACGATGCCGACGAGGCCTGGGCGCAGGTGCGCGACCGCTATCGCGCCCATCCGAGCGTGCGCGCCGGCATCGAGTTGATGGACACGTGCCTGCGCAGCCTGCCGGCGATCCTCGGCGGCGGGATCGCGGCGACCACGGTGATGTTTCCCGATTCGTCGATGCAACTGGTCGAGAACGTGCACCGCAATCATCCGATCGCCGACTACTTCAACGAGGGCGTCGCCGCGACGGTGACCGACTACGTGCGCCACCGCGTGGCGCGCGAGCCGGGCGCGCGGCTGCGAATCCTCGAGATCGGCGCGGGCACGGGCGGCACCAGCAGCAAGGTGCTGCCGGGCCTGTTGCCGTGGCGCGAGCATATCGACGAGTACCGCTACACGGATCTGTCGAAATCCTTCCTGTTCTATGCCGAGGACACCTACGCACCGGCCGCGCCGTTCCTCAAGACCGCGATCCTCGACATCGAGGCGCCGCCCGCGAATGGCCATCCGCATGCGGACAAGTTCGGCAGCTACGACATCGTGATCGCGGCCAACGTCCTGCATGCGACGCGCAACATCGGCCGCACGCTGCGCAACGCGCATGCGTTCATGCGCGACGGCGGGGTGCTGGTGCTGAACGAGATGAGCGAGAACTGCACCTTCTCGCACCTGACCTTCGGCTTGCTGGAGGGCTGGTGGCGCTACGACGACGAGCCGGCGCGCATCCCGGGTTGTCCGGGCCTGTTCCCGGCCGAATGGCAGCGCCAGCTCGAGCGCGTCGGTTTCGACGACGTGCATTTCCCGCTCGACAGTGCGCTGCCGCTCGGCCAGCAGGTGATCGTCGCACAATGCCGGCAGGCGGGCCGCCCGGCTCCGGAGCGCGATGACGCGGCCGGCGAGGCCGTGGCGCGCGACGGCGGCGCGCTCGAGCCGACGCTCGCCGCGCTGCTCGCCGACGTGCTGCGAATGGATGCGGACGGCATCGATCGGGCGCGCAGTTTCTCCGACATCGGGCTCGATTCGATCCTCGCGATCCAACTGACCAACCGGCTCAATGCGTACTTCGGGATTCGGCTCGGCACGATCGAGTTGTTCGACCACAACACGGTTGCGCGCCTCGCCGCTCATCTGGCGGGCCAGCATCGCGTGACGAACGAGGCGAGCGGCGCGACGCAGGCGGCGGCGCCGAGTGTGCCGGGTGCGCCGGCGGGGCCAGTGGCGCTCGCGGCACCGGCACCGGCTCGGCAAGCCGCGCCGGTGGCCGACGACGCACTGGAGCGCATGACGGCCATGGTGCGGGAGCAGGTCGCGAGCGCCGTGCGCGCCGGGGTGGACGAGATTGATCCGCATCGCAGCTTCGCGGACCAAGGCGTCGATTCGATCATCGGCGTGCAACTCGTGAACCGGCTCAACAAGCGGCTCGGCTTGCGCATCGCGACCACCGTGATCTTCGATCACAACACGGTCGGCCGACTCGCGGCCCATCTGTGCGAACGGCACGGCGCGGCGCTTGCGGCGCCGGCCGGGATGGAGCCGTCGCCGCGCGCCGGCCGCGCGGCGGCGCTCGATGTCGCACCCGCGTGCGCGATCGCGAGGGCGCCGGCCGCCGCGCCCGATCCGCTGCCGCGCGTGCCGCCGGCCGACGGCACGCGCACGATCCACGCGGTCACGATCGACGGCCCCGGCGAGATCGAGGACCTGTCGATCGCCAAGGTCGCGCCGCGCGAACTCGCGCACGACGAGGTGCGCGTCGCCGTGCGCGCGTTCTCGCTGAATTTCTCGGATCTGCTTTGCGCGCGAGGGCTTTACCCGAACATGCCGCCGTATCCGTTCGTGCCCGGCAACGAGGCGGCCGGCGTCGTGATCGAGGTGGGCGCGGGCGTCACCGCATTGCGGCCCGGCGACGAGGTCGTCTGCCTGTGCCAAGGCTGCCATGCCGAGCAGCTTGTCTGCTCGGCCGGCCAGGCATTCGGGAAGCCCGCGGGCTGGACCTTCGAGGAGGCCTGCGCGCTGCCGATCGTCGGCATCACGATGATCGATGCGTTCCGCAAGGCCGCGCCGGCGCGCGGCGAGCGGATCCTGATCCAGACCGCGACGGGCGGCACCGGGCTGATCGCGGTCCAGCTCGCCATGCACCACGGCATGCAGATCTACGCAACGGCGGGCAGCGAGGCGAAGCTGCGTCATCTGCGCGAGCTGGGCGTCGCGCACGCCATCAACTATCGCACGCACGATTTCGCGCAAGAACTGGCGCGGCTCGCGCCGGGCGGCGTCGATGTCGTGATCAACACGCTCGGCGGCAACGCGTTGCAGAAGGGGCTCGACTCGCTCGCGCCCGGCGGGCGCTACGTCGAGATCGCGATGACCTCGCTGCGCAGCGCGCGCAGCGTCGACCTCTCGTCGCTGTCGGACAACCAGACCTTCTACAGCGTCGATCTCGCGCGCATGGGCGCGCGCGCACCGCAGCGCATCGCGCAGCACTGGGACGAACTCGTCTCGCTGACGGCGCGCGGCATCATCCGTCCGACGATCTCCAAGGTGGTCGCGTTTCGCGACGTGCACGATGCCTATCGCCGCCTCGCCGACCGCGAAAACATCGGCAAGATCGTGGTTCGCGTGGGCGAGCCGGATGAGCCCGCGCCGCGCAGCCGCGCGCATGGGACGACCCGGCCGATGCGCGGCGATGCGTCGCGCGGCGCGGCCGAAGCGGGCGGGGCCGCGCGTGCCGGCGCGCGCGCGACGCATGACGACGACATCGCGATCATCGGCATGAGCGGGCGCTTTGCGCGTTCGCCGGACCTCGATGCGTTCTGGTCCCACCTCGCGTCGGGCACAAGCCTGATCGGGCCCGTGACGCGCTGGGATCTCGGCGGCGGCGAGGCGCGCTGTGAGACGGGCAGCTTTCTCGACGATCCGTCGTTGTTCGATCCGTTCTTCTTCAAGATCTCGGGCACCGAGGCGCGCTATATGGATCCGCAGCAGCGCGTGTTCCTGGAGGAGGCGTGGAAGGCGCTCGAGGACGCCGGGTATGCGGGCGAGCCGGGCGGCGAGCGGCGATGCGGCGTCTATGTCGGCTGCTCGGGCGGCGATTATCCGTTGCTGTTCCCCGGCCCCGGCGCGCCCGACAGCGACACGCGAGCGCGCCCGCCGATCCAGTCGTACTGGGGCAACGCGGTCTCCATCATCCCGGCTCGCATTTCCTATTTTCTTGATCTGCACGGCCCGGCCGTCGCGATCGACACGGCTTGCTCGAGCTCGCTCGTCGCCCTGCACATGGCATGCATGGCGCTGCGCAACGGCGAGATATCGATGGCGCTGTGCGGCGGAGTGTTCGTGCAGTGCACGGCCGGCTTCTATCAGCAGGCGCAGCGCGCCGGCATGCTGTCGACCACGGGCAATTGCTATGCGTTCGACGCGCGGGCCGACGGCTTCGTGCCCGGCGAGGGCGTCGGCGCGATCGTGCTGAAGCGCCTTGCCGACGCGATCGCGGACGGCGATCACATCGACGGCGTGATCGTCGCATCGGGCATCAACCAGGACGGCAGCACGAACGGCATCACCGCGCCGAGCGCGCGCTCGCAGGAGGAACTCGAGACCGGCGTCTACGACCGCTATGGAATCGACCCGCGCGGCCTGCAGATGGTCGAGGCGCACGGCACCGGCACGCCGCTCGGCGATCCGATCGAATTCACCGCGCTCGCCAATGCGTTCGGCCGCTATACGCAGGATCGCGCTTTCTGCGCGCTCGGCTCGGTGAAGACCAACATCGGACACACCACGACGGCCGCGGGCATCGCCGGCGTGCTGAAGATCCTGCTCGCGCTGCGCCATCGCCAACTGCCGCCGTCGTGCAACTTCGAATCCGGCAATCCGGCGATCGACCTGGACGCCAGCCCCTTCTACGTCAACACACGCCTGCGTCCGTGGAGCGTCGAGCCCGGCCGGCGCCGGATGGCGGCCGTGAGCTCGTTCGGCTTCAGCGGCACCAATGCGCATGCGGTGATCGCCGAGGCGCCGCCCGTCGCAGCCGAGGGCCGGCGGCTCGCGCGCGGCGAGCCCGAACTGCTCGTGCTGTCGGCGCAGACGCGCGAACAGCTCGACCGGCAACTGGCGCGGATGGCCGAGTTCTTGTCCGGCGAGGCCGCACGCGACCTGTCGCTCTCCGACATCGCCTTCACGCTGGCCGTCGGGCGGCGGCAGATGCGCTATCGCTGGGCCTGCGTCGCGAGCCGCGTCGAGGACTTCATCGCGCACTGCCGTGCCGGCGTGCCGGCGTCGCCGTCGTCTTCAGGGCCGGTGTTCCACGGCGACGCCAACGCGTCGTTGTCGCCGCGCGACGCCGACGAAGGCGCGCCAGCCGATCCCGCCGCGCAGGCTTGCCACTTCGTGGCGGGCGGCCGGCTCGATCCGGCGCGCTGGGCGGGCCGCGGTTGTTGCCGCGTGCGCCTGCCCGTCTATCCGTTCGCGTGCGAATCGTACTGGGTCGAGATGCCCGCGCCGGCGCGCAATCCCTGGCCGCCGCTCGAGGCGGGCGAGGCGGACGGTGTCACGCGGCGTTTCTCGCGTCGTCTCGACGGCAGCGAGCCGTTCCTGCGCGACCATCGCGTGCACGGCGAGCCCTGGCTGCCCGCCGTCGTCTATTGGGAAATGACGCGCTGGTCGGTCCGCCAGGCCGCGCCCGACGCGCCCGCGACGGACCAGGTCGTGCTGCGCGACGTGATCTGGCGGCAGCCGTTGTCGCTCGGCGCCGGTCCGCGCATCGTCGAGGTTCGCCTCGATCGCGATGGCGTCGCGGCGTCGCGCTTTCGCTTCGCGATCGAGAGCCGGCCCGACGGCGCGAACGGCGCCGCGGCGGCGCTCACACATTGCAGCGGCTTGGTCGAGATCGCGCGCACCGACGATGCCGGCGCTTCGTGCCTGCTCGATCCGGCTGCGTTCCGCCGTCAAGCCGAGGAACTCGATGTGGCCGATTGCTACCGCGCGTTTGCCGCGCTCGGCATCGAATTCGGCCCGAGCCATCGTGGCCTGAAGAAGCTCTACCGCTACCGTGGCCAGTTGCTCGCGCAGGTCGGCCGCACGGGCATGGCCGGGATCGACGACGGATACCTGCTGTCGCCGACCATCACGGATGCCGCCCTGCAGGCCAACATCGGCAACGTGCTCGGCGCCGAGCCCGACGCGCTGCCGGTGCCGCACGCGATGGACAGTCTGACGATCGTCGACGCGCCGCGCGATCCGAGCTGGGTCTGGGTACGCCCCGGCCTCGACGGCGAGCGCGGCGCGGCCGGCACGCGCCACGACATCGAGGTGTTCGACGACGGTGGCCGACTGCTGCTCGCGATGCGCGGCTGCCGCTCGGCGCCGGCGCGGCGCCGCCGCGGCGCGACGCCGGCGCACCCGCTCGTGCATGCGGCGGCCGACGGCCCCGAGCCGCGCTATCGCAGCGAATTCGACGGCACCGAGTTCTTTCTCGACGGCCACCGGATCGCCGGCATGAAGGTGCTGCCGGCCGCGTGCTACCTCGAAATGGCGCGCTACGTGAATGCGCGCGCGAGTGCGCCCGGCGGCGTGCTGCGCGAGCTCGTCTGGCTTGCGCCGTACCAGGTCCCTGACCTGCCGGACGGCGCGCGGCCCGCCCCCGTCACGACGTGGGTGGATGCGGGTGCCGAGCGGCGCTGCCGCGTCGCGAGCACGCGCGAGGGCGGCGAACAGGTCCTGCACTTCGTGGGGCGCTGGGAGCCGGCGCCGGATGCGGCGCTCGCCGCGGTCGACGTCGATGTCGACGCGATCGCGCGCCGCGCCACCGAGCGTCTCGACCATGACGCGCTGGCCGCGCTCGTCGAGGGAGCCTCGTCGTTCGGCGAGCCGTTCCGGGTGATGACGTGGCTGCGGCTCGGCGTCGACGAGGCGCTGGCCGCGTACCGGCTGCCGGCCGGGCGCAGCGAGCCGTTCCATTGGCATCCGGGGATCCTGAGCGCGGCGTTCGGCGCCGTCGAGATGTGGATCGCGGCGCGCGGCGAGACCGGCGTACATCGTCTGCCGTACGGTATCGACAGCGTGACCGATTACGCACGGCCCGCCGACGCCGGCTATATCCACGTGCGCCGCGTGTCGGGCACGGGCGCGAAGCTTGAACGCTACGACATCGATCTGCTCGATGCCGACGGGCGGATCGCGACGGCGTTGCGCGGCTATTCGGTGCGGCCCTGGCTGCCGGGCGAGCGCCCGGACGCGACAGGCGCCGTTGAGCGCGCCGCCGTCCCGGTGACGACAGGCACGTCACGCTGGTGCGACGCGCCGCTGTCGGCCGCCGCGCCGGCACGCGCCGGCGCGGACGTCGACAGGTTGTTCATTGCGCCGGATCACGACGCGGCGCTGCACGCCTGGCTGCGCGAACTCGATCCGGCGGCGCGGCTGTGCCGGCTGCCGTGCGAGGCCGGCGCGGGCGATGACGACGGTCCGGCGCGCGCCCGCCGCATCGAGGACGCGTACCGGCAGGCCTTCGAGGCGATTCGCGCGATTGCGGATGCGGCAGGTGCGCGCGACGCGCATCTGCTCATGCTGATTCCCGATGCGTCGCACGATGACGTGATGCCGAGCCTGCAGGCGCTCGCCGCGACGGCCGCGCTCGAATACGGCCGCGTGGCGGCGAAGACCGTGCGCTACGCTGCGGCGGGCATTGCCGATGCGTCGGCCGTCGCCTATCGCGAGCGCTTGCGGGGCGAACTGCTGCACGTCGACGCGCACGAGCCGGAGGTGCGCGTCGCGCTCGATGGCGGCCGCCAGGCGCGCCGCGTTGCGACGGCCGCGCTGCCGGATCGGGCGGCGGCCGGCGAGCGCGGCGGCGGCGCACTCGCCGTGCGTCCGCTCGAAGCGGGCGATGTGGTCTGGCTCGTCGGCGGGATGGGCGGCATCGGGCGACATGTGGCGCACGATCTGGCGCGGCGCGGGCTGCGCGTCACGATCAGCGGGCGCCGTATCGATCCGGCGGGATGGGCGGCGTTCACGGCGACGGCCGGCGCGGCGCGCGCGCGGCTCGACACGCTCGCGGTCGACGTCGCGAACCCGCGTGACGTGGAGCGCGCCGTGGCCGCGATCATGGCGAAGCACGGCCGCCTCGACGCCGTGATCCATGCCGCCGGCGTGATCGACGACGCCTACCTGCGGCACAGCAGCGCGGCCGACGCGGGGGCCGTGTTTGCCTCGAAGCTGCACGGCGGCGCGAATCTCGACCATGCGACGCGCGACCTGGACCTGAAGTGCTTCGTGCTGTTCTCGTCGCTGTCGGCGCTGGGCAGCCCGGGGCAGGCCGCCTACGCGGTCGCCAACGCCTACCTCGGCCGGCTGGCCGTGCGCCGCAATCGCGAAGCGCTCGCGGGGACGCGGCGCGGCCGCAGTTTCGCGATCGGCTGGCCGCTCTGGCTCGACGGCGGCATGGCGATGGCGCCGGCCCGGCGCGCAATGATGCGCGAGCGAACCGGACTCGACGCGCTGACGACGGCACAGGGTCTCGCGGTGCTCGATGCCGTGCTGAACGCGTGCCCGGTCGCGACGCCGGAGGACAGCGTGCTGCTGGTCGCGCCGGGCGTCGATCGCAACCGCATCGTGCGCGCGCTCGACGCTCGCTTCGCCTTGGCCGCGGCCGACGCCGGGACTGCCGCAGGGCGAGCGGCGCGGGAACCCGCCGACGTCGATTTCGCGGCCCGCGGAGCTTGCGCCGGTTCCACCCGCGATTCGGCGCCGGAGCCGACGCAGCTTCGTGCGGCCGTGCTCGACGCGCTGAGGGCGACCGTCGCCGCGCAACAAGCCATCGACGCCGCCAAGATCGACGACGGCGCGCTGTTCCTCGATCTCGGCTACGACTCGATCAGCCTGATCGGCCTCGCACAGGATCTCGGCGCGCGGATCGGCTTGACTCTGCAGCCGACGTTGTTCTTCGAATATCCGGTGCTCGGCGCGGTCGCCGACCATCTCGTCGAGACGCAGTTCGACCGGTTGGCCGCGCATCTCGGCGGCCGGCCGGCGCAAGCCGAAGTCGCGGCGGATGTCTCGCCGGCGAGCGATTCGGTGCGGGCGGCGAAGCCCGACGCCGACCCGCAGCCGCCGTTACTCGACGCGCTGCTGGCGATCGTCGCCGAGCGTTGCGGCAACAGCGCGCGGGCCGTCGCGGCCGACAGCAGCGTTCAACGGCTCGGCCTCGCCTCGCTCGACATCATCGCGCTCGCCGCGATGCTGAGCGATGCGCTGTCGATCAATGTGCGGCCGACGCTGTTCTACGAATGCGCAGATCTTCGCGCGCTGGCCGAGCAACTCGCGCACGCCCGTCCGGACCTGCCGCCCGAAACGCTGGCCGCGCTCATCGCTCGCCCGGCACGCCCGGCGCAGGCCGCCGGAGCGGCGGCATCCGTCGAACCCGGGCCGCGGACCGGCGCGGCCACGCCACGGGAGCACATCGCCGTGATCGGCATGAGCTGCCGCTTCCCCGGCTCGAATACGCCCGGCGAATTCTGGCGCAACCTGGTCGACAATCGCGACTTGATCGGTCATGTGGCGGGGCTGCGCGCCACGTCGTCGAGCGGGGCGGCCGCACCGCTCGAAGGGGGCTTCGTCGACGATATCGAGCGCTTCGATCCGCAATTTTTCGGCTTGACGCCGATGGAGGCGGAGTTCATGGACCCGCAGTTCCGTCAGTTCCTGCAATGCGCATGGCGCGCCGTCGAGGATGCAGGCTATCGGATCGGCGATCTGGCGAAGCGGCGCGTCGGCGTGTTCGTCGGCGTGACGACGAGCGACTACCGCGATCTGTGGCTGAGCCGGATCGGCGCCGAATCGGCGGGCCATCTCGGCCTTGCGCACTTCATGATCGCGAACCGCGTGTCCTACCAATTGGACTTGCGCGGCCCGAGCGAGGTGATCGACACCGCGTGCTCGAGCTCGCTCGTCGCGATCCACCGCGCCTGCGAGAGCCTTGCCGGCGGCAATTGCGAGATCGCGATCGTCGGCGGCGTCAACGTGATCGCGAACCCGGCCGTTACCGAGGCGGCGGCGGCGGCCGGCATGCTGAGCCCGGACGGGCGCTGCAAGACGTTCGATCGCAGCGCCGACGGCTTTGGCCGCGGCGAGGGCGTCGGCGTCGTCGTGCTCAGGCGCGCGGCCGAGGCGATCGCCGCCGGCGATCATCTCGACGCCGTGATCGTCGCGAGCGGCGAGAACCACGGCGGGCGCGCGAGCTCGCCGTCGGCGCCCAACCCCGACGCGCAGCGCGAACTGATCGTCGATACCTACCGGCGCGGGGGCATCGATCCCGCCAGCGTCGGCTACATCGAGGCGCACGGCACAGGCACGGCGCTCGGCGACCCGATCGAGATCAAGGCGCTGGTGCGCGCGTTCGCCGAATTGGCCGAGGGCCGGCCCTGCGCGGCGCCACATTGCGCGATCGGCTCGGTCAAGGCGAACATCGGTCATCTCGAGGCCGCCGCCGGCATTTCCGCGTTCATCAAGACCGTGCTGATGCTCCGGCACGGCCGGATTCCCGGCAATCCGCACCTGAAGCAGCCGAATCCGTATCTCGAGCTCGCCGGCAGCCCGTTCGAGCTGGTTCGCGAGACGCGCGACTGGCCCGCGTCGCGCCGGCGCGCCGGCGTCAGCAGCTTCGGGCTGGGCGGCTCGAACGCGCACATCGTGCTCGACGCGGCCGACGCCTACCTGCCGGCGGCCGCGCGCGGTGCCTCACGGTCTGCGCCGGGCCCGGTTGCGATCGGGCTGTCCGCGCGGCGGCCGGCGGAACTCGATGCGATCGTTCACGCGCTGCACGGCTGGCTGTCGTCGACGACGGCCGCCGTGCCGTCGCTGCAGGATCTCGCGTTCACGCTCGATCGCGGCCGCGACGCACATCCGTGCCGGCTCGCGTTCGTCGCAGCCGATCTCGACGAAGTGCGGCGCAAGCTGGCGCGCGCCGGCGCGGGCGGCGACGCGGCGGCGCTGGCCGCGCACGGCATCGCCGTCGGCCATGCCGGCGCCGCGCGTCACGAGGCCGAACTTGCCGCTGCCTATCGCAGCCTTGGCGGCTTCGCAGCCGAGGTGCCGCGCGAGCTGGATGCGTGGGCGCACGGCGAGATCGACACCTGGCGCGGCGCGCTCGCCGCGCAGGGCCGGCGGATCAGCCTGCCGACCTATCCGTTTGCCGGCAAGCCCTACTGGCTGCCCGACGCGCAGCCGACGGCGGCCGAGGGGGCCGCCCGTGTCGACGCCGTTGCCGCGCCGGCCACGCTGCATCCGCTGCTGCACCGCGAACTGCCGGCCGAGGCGGGTGCGCGGCGTTTTGCCGCCACCTTCAGCGGCGACGAGTTTTTCCTGGCCGATCACCGCGTGCGGGGGCAGCGACTGCTGCCCGGCGTCGCGAGTCTCGAAATGGCGCTGGCGGCGGCCTGCTTCGCTGCCGGCGAGACCGGCGAGCACGGTGAAAGCGGTGCCGTGCTGCGCAACGTCGTCTGGTCGCGGCCGCTCGTTTGGGACGCGGCGCGTCCGGGCGTGGTGATGAACCTGTCGGCCGGGAGCGCCGCGCGCGCGTGGCGCTTCAGCTTCGGCACCGGCACCGGCACCGGCGACGACGCCTGCGGCGAGGGCGAGATCGCGCTGACCGGGCCGCTGCCCGCGCGCGCGCTCGACCTCGAGCGGATGCGCGGCGAGCGGGACGGCACGCGCATGCCGGCCGAGGCCTGCTACCGGCGCTATCGCGAGGTCGGCATCGAGTATGGGCCCGGCCATCGCGGGCTCGAAAGGCTTTATCTCGGTCGCGACGACGTGCTGGCCGAACTGGTGCTGCCGGCCGGGCTCGCGGACGGCGCCGGCGCGTTCCGGCTGCATCCCGGGCTGCTCGACGCCGCCTGGCAGGCCGTGATCGGTCTCGCGATCGATCGCGGCCCGCGCGAGGCGAGCCTGCCGTTCGCGCTCGACGAAATGCGAATCGTGCGGCCGCCGCGTGCGTCGCGGCTGTGGGCGTGGATTCGTCCGGGCCGCGACGGCGAAGCGAGCGTCGACATGGATATCGCGTTGCCCGACGGGCGCATCGCGATCGAGCTGCGCGGGCTTCACACGCGCAAGCAACCCGCACCGGCGCCGCGCGAACTCGCGGCCGCGTGCGCGGACGGCCTGCTGCCCGTCGGCGAGGTCACGCTGAGCCCGGTCTGGGAGCCGCTGCCCGTGACGGCGCACGATGCGGCATGGCCGGCCGGACCCGGCGAGCTGTGGGTGTTCGGCGGTGACGACGCGGTGCGCGCCGCGCTGGGCGGCACGCGCGCCGTCGTCTGCTTCGACGGCCTCGACGGCCCGGAAGACGCATTGCACCGCGTCTTGCGCTCGCGTAAGGGGACGGCGGCCGCGCCGCATCTGCTCTGGATCAGCGCCGGCGGCGACGATCCGGGCCTCGATCCCGACGCGCTGGTCGCGCGCCAATCGCGCGGCATCCTGCCGCTGTTCCGGCTGCTCGGCACGCTGATCAACGCCGGATTCGACAGCGCGCCGCTCGCGCTGACGGTGGTCACGCGCAACCTGCACGCGCTTGGCGGCGGTCACACCGACGTGTCCGATGCCGGCATCGTCGGTCTCGCGGGCGCGGTGGCGCACGAGTATCCGCACTGGACGGTGCGGCACTGGGACATCGATGCGCCGGCCGGCGACGATGGCCGTTTCTTCGGCGGGCTGGACGCGCATCTGGCGGCGACGGCGGATGCCGACGGCGACGTGCGCGTGCATCGCGACGGCCGCTGGTATCGCCAGCGTCTCGCGCGCGTCGTCGATGAGGGCAGCGCCGAGCCGGCGTATCGCGAAGGCGGCGTCTATCTGGTGATCGGCGGTGCGGGCGGGCTGGGCCGCACCTGGTCGCGCCGCATGATCGAGCGTTTCGGCGCGCAGATCGTCTGGCTCGGCCGGCGCGCGCCGAACGACGAGATCCGCGCGCATCTCGGCGCGCTCTCGGCGCTCGGGCGCGGCGGCGTCACCTATTTGCAGGTGGACGCGGCCGACCCCGTTGCGCTGAAGCGCGCTCACGCCGAGATCGTCGAGCGTTTCGGCGGGCTGCACGGCATCGTGCACGCGCCGATCGTGCTGGCCGATCGCTCGCTCGCGCAGATGGACGAGGCGCAATTCCGCCTCGGCTATGACGCCAAGCTGAAGACGTGCGTGAATCTGTACCCGCTGTTCGCGCGCGAACCGCTCGACTTCGTGCTGTTCTTCTCGTCGCTGAACGCGTTCTCGCGCTCGGCCGGACAGAGCAACTACGTGGCCGGCTGCACCTTTGCCGATGGCTACGCGCGCAAGCTGGGCACGCTGCTGGACTGCGACGTCAAGGTGATCAACTGGGGCTACTGGGGCGACGTCGGCATCGTGGCCGGCGGGCGTCACCGCGAGCGCGCGCTGGCCTCGGGTCTCGATTCGATCGGCGCCGAGGACGGTCTGCGCGCGGTGGACGCACTGCTCGCGCGGCCCGGCGTGCAGGTCGCTTACGTGAAGACGGCCCGGCCGATCGCTGCGCGCCATTACGATCCGGCCACGGTGATTCGCCGCTATCCGCGCACGATTCCGGCCGTCGCGGCCGGGCGGCTCGCGCCGCGCGCGACGCCTGCGGCCGATCTCGATGCGCTGAGCCGCGAGACGCTGACGTTCCGGCGCCGCGCCGGCGCGCTCGTCGAGCGGCTGATGCTGGCGACGCTGCAGCAGGCCTCGCTCGCTCCCACGAGCGGCGCAAGCGTCCCGGCAAGCCGTTTCGACGCGCAACTGCGCGCCTGCGCGCCGCCGCATGCCGAGGTCTATGCGAAGTGGCTCGCGCAGAGCCATCGGCTGCTCGTCGCGGCCGGTCATCTGGCCGCCGACGGCGACAGGCTGTCGTGCCGCGCGCCGGAGGACTCGCTCGACGCGCTATGGCAGGACTGGCGCCGGCTCGCCGACGAGCATGAGCGCAGCCCCGGCTGTGTCGCGCAGCTTGAACTGCTCGAATCGTGCCTGCGCGCGCTGGGCGAGATCCTGCGCGGCCGCGTCGCCGCGACCGATGTGATGTTTCCGGACGGCGGCATGTCGCGCGTCGAACGCATCTACCGGAACAACCCGGTGTCCGACCATTTCAACGCGGTGCAGAGCGAGGTGATTGCCGCCTACGTCGAGGCGCGGGTGAGGATGCAGCCGGATGTGCAACTGCGCCTGCTCGAGATCGGCGCGGGCACGGGCGGCTCGACGGACGGCCTGCTGCGCCGGCTCGAACCGTGGCGCGCGAATATCGCCGAGTACGGCTACACGGATGTCTCGAAGGCCTTCCTGATTCATGGCGAGACGCGCTATGGCGAGCGTCATCCGTACCTGAGGACGCGGCGCTTCGACATCGAGCAGGCGCCGGCGGCACAGGGCATCGGCGAGGATCGCTACGACGTGGTGCTCGCGACCAATGTGCTGCACGCGACTGCGTCGATGCGCGACACCCTGCGCCATCTGAAGGCGACGCTGCACCGCTTCGGCATCGCGGTCGTCAACGAGGTCAGCGAGGTGAACGTCCTCGGCCATGTCACGTTCGGTCTGCTGCCGGGCTGGTGGCTCAGCGCCGATCCCGAGCTGCGGATTTCCGGCGGCCCCGCGCTGTCGCCCGATACTTGGGCCTCGCTCGGCGCGGCCGAGGGGCTGCGCGCACTGGCGTTCCCCGCGCGCGAACAGCATGCGCTGGGGCAGCAGGTCATCGTGTTTGAGAGCGACGGCGTGGTGCGCGTGACGCAGCCGGCAGCCGCGTCACGCGATGCGGCTGCGTCTGAAACGCAGCCGGCGCTCGCCGCGTTTGGCGAACCGGCGCCGCGCGCGCACGCTCCGGACGACGCGGCGTCGCCGCCGTCGGACGGCGCGCTGTTCGACGCCGCGCTTGCGTTCGTGCAGCGGCTCGTCGCAGACACGCTGAAGCTCGACGCCGACGAACTGACGCCCGACGAGCATTTCCAGGCGCTCGGACTCGACTCGATCCTTGTCGTGCAATTGACGAAGCAGTTGCGCGGCTATTTCGACGACGTCACGAGCCCGCTGCTGTTCCGGGTCTCGACGGTCCGCGCGCTGACCGAGCATCTGCTGCGCACCGAACGGGACAAGCTGCTCGGACACGTGCGGGGCGCCGCGCCACCCGCTCGGGTTCCGGCTCACGCCGCGGGTTCGGCCGCCGGCCCCGCGGCCGAACCCGGCGAGCGCCGCGCCGCCGTCCCGGCGGACGCGGACGACGGCATCGCGGACACCGACGTCGCGATCATCGGCATGAGCGGCCGGTTTCCGCGCGCGCCCGACCTCGCGGCATTCTGGCGCAATCTGCGCGACGGCGTGAACTGCATCGGCGAAGTCCCGCCGTCGCGCTGGCGCTGGCAGGACTACTACGATCCCGAGCCGGGCAAGGCGGGGAAAATCTATACGCGCTGGGGTGGTTTCCTCGACGGCATCGACCGTTTCGATTCGCTGTTTTTCCGGATTTCGCCGAAGGACGCGGAAAAGATGGATCCGCAGGAACGCCTGTTCCTCGAGGAGGCGTACCGCGCGATCGAGGATGCCGGCTACACGCCGCACGGCCTCAGCGAGGCGGGCAGCGTCGGCGTGTTCGTCGGCGCGATGAACGGCGCCTACAACGCGCAGCCGAACTTCTGGTCGATCGCCAACCGGGTTTCGTACTGCTTCGATCTGTCCGGGCCGAGCATGGCGATCGATACCGCCTGCTCGTCGTCGCTGACGGCGCTGCACACGGCGCTCGAAAGCCTGCAATGTGGTTCGTGCGACGTTGCGATCGTCGGCGGGGTCAGCCTGATCGTCGATCCGGTCCAGTACCAGGGGCTGTGCGCGATGACGATGCTCTCGCGCGGCGATCGCTGCAAGGCGTTCGGCGCCGGCGCGGACGGCTTCGTCGACGGCGAAGGCGTCGGCGCGTTCGTGATCAAGCCGCTGCGCAAGGCGCTCGCCGACGGCGACGCGATCCACGGCGTGTTGAAGGGCAGCGCGATCAACGCGGGGGGCAAGACGCTCGGCTACACCGTGCCGAGTCCGGTCCGGCAATCGGACACTTTGCGCCGCGCGCTGGAACGTGCCGGCGTGACGCCAGCCGAGATCGGCTACATCGAGGCGCACGGCACCGGCACGGCGCTCGGCGATCCGATCGAGATCGCGGCGCTTACCGACGTGTTCGGCGGCGAGCAGGGCGGCGCGGGCGCATCGTGCGCGATCGGTTCGGTGAAGTCGAACATCGGCCACCTGGAGAGCGCGGCCGGCTTCGCCGGCGTCGCAAAGGTGCTGTTGCAGTTGCGACATCGCCAACTGGTCCCGTCGCTGCATGCGGCCGAGGGCAATCCGGAGATCGATTTCGGCCGCACACCGTTGCGTGTGCAGCAGCAGCTCGCCGACTGGGCGCCGCGCGTGTCGCGCAGCGGCCGGCCGGTGCGCATCGCGGGCGTGTCGTCGTTCGGCGCCGGCGGCGCGAATGCGCACGTGATCGTGACCGAGGCACCCACGCGCCGCGACGTCCCGGCGCCGCTCGCGAAGGGGCCCGCGATCCTCGTGCTGTCGGCTCGCAGCGCCGATCGCCTGCATCGGAAGGTGGCCGATCTCGTGCATCACCTCGAGACGGACGGCGCCGGCGTGTCGCTCACCGATCTGGCGTTCACGCTGCAAACCGGGCGTGAGCCGATGTCGTGGCGTGCCGCCTGGGTCGCCGACAGCGTCGAGGCGGCGCTCGACCAGTTGCGCGCCTGGCTCGCGCGCGAGGATGCGGCCGGCGCCGACACCAGTGCGCGCGGCTTGCGCGGCGCGGCGCAGGCCGACGTCGATGCGCGGCGCCTCCTCGAGCGGGACGATCCGGCCGCGCTCGCGCGCGCCTGGCGCGACGGCGCGCAGGTCGATTGGGCGCGTCTGTACGACGGCGCGGCCGCGCGGCCGCGCCGGGTCCATCTTCCGACCTATCCGTTCGCTGGAGCCTCGTACTGGCGCGTCCCGGCGGAGCCCGACACGGGACGTTTCGCGGGCGACGGCGGCGGCGCGGACGGCGCGGACGGCGGGCAGGCCCAGGCCTTCGACGAGGATCTCTACGCGTCGGTCATCGACGCGCTGATCGACCGGACCCTGGACTCGCGAACGGCATGGCAGACCGTCCGATCCGGGCGCTGAACACGGCCGCGCGGCGGCCCTTCGGGGCCGGCCCGCGCGCCTCCCACGGAAATCTCATGGCTAATTATCATCTCGACATCTTTGGGCAGGTGGAGCGCAACGGCCTGCCGCGCGATGCGGCGCTCGATCTGCTGCGCCATTACCGGCGTTCGGGCTGCGTCGACGACACGGGCGCGGTGCGCTGGCTGCATGCGCCGCCGGCCGACGCGGCACGCCGCGCGAACGGCGGCGCGCGTGCGCTGCTGTACTGCGCGCTGACCGGACGCGAATTTTTCCTCGCCGATCATCGGGTCGACGGCGTGCGCGTGCTGCCGGCCGCCGCCTACTTCGAATTCGTGCGCGCCGCGCTCCGGCATGCGGGCTTCGCGTCGGCGGAAGGTTTCGCGCTCACGCACGTGAGCCTCGAACGGCCGCTCGCGATCGACGGTGACGGCGACGATGCGGACCGGCTGCTCGTCGTCGAACTGCTGGCCGACGCGCGCGGACGAATCGGCTTCACGCTCGCCTCGACCGGGCGCGCGCTTGCCGAGGTCGCACCATGTCTCGACGCGAGTCCGCGCGCGGCGCTGGCCGCCGACGCGGGCTTGAGCGTGCACTGCACCGGCGTCTACCTGCCGGAACCGATGCCGGGCGTCGATGCCGGTACGGAGGCCGAAACAGGGGCGGATACCGAAGCCGATGCGCCCGACGCGAGATCCGGCGCGCCCGTCTACGACGCCGACGCCTGCTACCGCTTCTTGGCCGCACGCGGCTTCGAATACGGCGCGCGGCAGCGCGCGCTGCAACGTATCGTGCTGCACGGGCCGCACCGACTGCACGCCGATCTCGCGCTGCCGGCGCCGCTCGCGGCGAGCCTGCCTGCCATGTGGCTGCATCCCAGCCTGCTCGACGGCGCGCTGCAGGCCGCCGCCGGCTTCTATCTGGCGGAGCCGGTCGGCGCCGAACCGGGCCTGCCGTTCGCGGTCGACGAGATCGCCGTTTGGCGCGCCTGCGAACCACGGATGCGGGTGCGCGTGACGCGCCACGCGGCGGACGCCGGCGCGACGACGCGCCTCGACGTCGCGCTGTACGGCACGGACGGCCGGCTTTGCGTCGCGCTGAAGGGGCTGACCTCGCGCACCCGGCGCGCGCGCGCCTCGCGCGACGACGCGTTGCTGCTCGCGCGCCCCGAATGGCGCGACGAGCCGCTCGCGGCCGACGCGCGCGCCGCGCGGCAACCGGCGCGGCACCGGATCCTGCTGGTCGGCGATCTCGGCCGGGACGGCGAAGGCATCGCGCCCGGTGAGGCCGGCGCGGCGGACCCGCTCGCGGCAGCGCTGCAGGCGCGATGGCCGGCCGGATCGGCGCGGCCGGAGATCGTCCGCGTCGAGTGCGGCCCGGCCCCGGAATGCGACGATCCGATCGAAACCAGCCTGCGCCTCAAACACTGTCTGCAGGACTGCTTCGCAACGCCGTTGCAGTTATCCGAACGATTGCTGGTGGCGATCGACGATGCGTCGCCGCTCGTGCGCAGCGCGCATGCGATGCTGAAATGCGTCGCGGCCGAATATCCCGAGTGCGAAACGCGGTGCGTCGCGTGGGCAGCGCGCGCCGGCGTCGGCGAGATCGCCGACGCGCTCGTCGACGAGGCGCTCGCGCGCGACAGCGCCGACTACGTGCGCTACGCGGCGCGCCGCGAGGCCAGGCGCTGGGCGCCGCTCGCAGCCGATGCGCCCGCGCATGGATGGCGCGACGGCGGCCGTTACCTGATCAGCGGCGGCGCCGGCCATCTCGGCCTCGCTTTCGCGCACGACATTGCGACATCGGTCGCCGCGCCGCGCCTCTTCCTGCTCGGCCGGGGCGACCCCGACGCGCTCGACGCGCGGCAGCAGGCGCGTCTGCGCGAGATTGCCGACGCGGGCGCCCACGTGACGCGCTACCGTGTCGACGTGACCGATGCCGACGCGCTTGCCGAGGTGGTGGCGCGCATCGAGCGCGAGCACGGCCCGTTGCACGGCGTGCTGCATGCGGCCGGCGTGGCTGAGGACGGCCTGCTCGTGAACAAGACCGACGAGACGTGGCGACGCGTGATGCGGCCGAAGGTGCTCGGCGCCGCGAACCTCGATCGCGTGACGCGACATATGCCGCTCGACTGCTTCGTGCTGTTTTCGTCCGGCAGCGCCGTATTCGGCAATGTCGGACAAAGCGACTACGCGGCGGCGAACGCATATCTGGCCGCGTATGCGGAACGGCGGCACGCGGCGGTCGAGTCCGGGCGCGCGCGCGGCCGATCGCTCTGCATCCACTGGCCGCTCTGGGACGGCGGCATGGCTGCCGCGATGGCGGATGCGGAGCGGCTTCATCGCGCAACCGGCATGCGGCCGATGGATGCCGCGCTCGGCGTCGAAGCGCTGCGCCGTGCGCTCGCGGCGCCATGCGTCGAACTGGTCGCGGCCGCCGGCGATCGCCGGCGGCTCGAACGGAGCCTGACGGGCGCCGCCGATGCGCAGCTCGCCGAGGCCGGCAGCGCGAATGCCGGCGCCGCGCCCGCGCCGGAACGGTCACGCGCCGATGCGGCGGCCCTGCGCGGCGCCGCCGCGCGGCTGCTTCAGCGGATCGTAGCCGGCGAGTTGAAGCTGCCGCCCGAACAGTTGCGGACCGACCAGCCGCTCGACCAATACGGCATCGATTCGGTCGACATGATGAAGGCGACGCGCGAGCTCGAAAAAACGTTCGGTATCCTGCCGAAGACGCTGTTCTTCCAGTACCCGTCGATTGACGAACTCGCCGTACATTTCGCCGAGCGGCATTTCGCTGTGCTGGCCGCAATGGCGGCGCCGGGCGCGGCCTCGCGCACCGCGCCGACCGCCGCGCCTCGCGCGGTCGAGGGGCTGATCGAAACGCCGGCTGAAGCGCCGGCCGAAGCGGCGGCTGAAGCGCCGATCGCCCGGCGCGCCTTCGACGCCACCACGCCGGGCGACGCGGCGCGTTCGGACATCGCGATCATCGGCCTGTCCGGACGCTACCCGCGATCGGCCGATGTCGCCGAGTTCTGGGACAACCTCGCGGGCGGCGTCGACGCGGTCCGCGAGATTCCGGCCGAGCGTTGGGACTGGCGCGCATTTCACCGCGACGGCGACGGCCATCGTCCCGGTGCGCACGCGAGCCGGTGGGGCGGTTTCATCGACGGCGTCGACGAATTCGATCCGCTGTTCTTCAACATCTCGCCGAGCGAGGCGGAGATCATGGACCCGCAGGAGCGCCTGTTCCTGCAGCATGCGTGGGCCGCGCTCGAGGATGCCGGCTACTCGCGCGGCCGCCTCGCGCGTGAGAGGCGTGAGCGCGAGGCGGCCGGCATCGGGACCGGCGCGGGCGAGACGGGCGTCTATGTCGGCGTGATGTATAGCGAATACATCCAGTGCGCGAACAACGATCCGGAACGACTCGTCGGCAGCAGCTACGCGAGCATCGCCAATCGCGTGTCCTACGCGCTCGATCTGCGCGGCCCGAGCCTCGCGATCGACACGATGTGTTCGAGTTCGCTGACGTGCCTGCACCTCGCCTGCGGCGAACTGGCCTCGGGTGGCATCGGCATGGCGCTCGTCGGTGGCGTCAACCTGAACCTGCATCCGAACAAGTACCATCTGCTGAGCCGCGGCCGATTCGTATCGCCGCGCGGCCGCTGCCACAGCTTCGGCGCGGATGGCGACGGCTACGTGCCGTCGGAGGGCGTCGGCGTGGTCTGCGTGAAGCGGCTTGCCGATGCGCAGCGCGATGGCGATCCGATCTACGCGGTGATCCGGGGCAGCGCGATCAATCACGGCGGCAAGAGCCAGGGCTACAGCGTGCCGCAGCCGCAGCGCCAGCAGGACGTGATTCGCCAGGCGCTGAAGCAGGCGCAAGTCGACGCGCGCGCGATCAGCTACGTCGAGGCGCACGGCACGGGCACCTCGCTCGGCGATCCGATCGAGATCGCGGGGCTCGCCGGCGCCTTCTCGCGCGATACGGCCGACACGCAGTTCTGCGCGATCGGCTCCGTCAAGTCGAACGTTGGCCATTGCGAGGCGGCCGCGGGCATGGCCGCGCTCACCAAGGTGATCGGCCAGATGCGTGCCGGCGAGCTGTTCCCGTCGCTGCACGCGCAACGGCTGAATCCGCATATCGATTTCGCGGCGAGCCCATTCGCCGTGGTGCGCGAACGGCGGCCGTGGGCCGGCGTGGCGGGGCGCCGGATCGCCGCCGTCTCGTCGTTCGGCGCGGGCGGTTCGAACGCCCATTTCGTGCTGCAGGACTATGCGCGGCCCGGCGACGATGCCATCGACGACGAAGGCGGCGGCGCCTGCCTCGTGCCGCTGTCGGCACGCACGCCCGAGCAACTGGCGCAGCAGGCCGGCGCGTTGGCCCGCTATCTGGCCGACTGCGCGCGGGCGCCGGGCGGCGCACGTCACTGGCATCGCCCGCCCGCGGGACTCGCGAGCATCGCCTATACGCTGCAGACCGGGCGCGAGCCGTGGGAGGCGCGCGTCGCATTCATCGCGACGTCGCGCGACGAACTGCTTGCGCTGCTCAACGGCTATCTCGACGGCCGGCCTGACCCGCGCCGCGTGTTTTCCGGCACGCGCGCGAGCGGCAGCCGACTGCTGCCGCTGTTCAGCGCGGACCAGGACAGCCACGCGCTCGTCGAAAACTGGTTCGCCAAAGGCAAGCACGCGGAGCTGCTGACGGTCTGGGCCGAGGGCGTCGATCTCGACTGGGCGCGCTTGTATGACGGCGTCGGGCGGCGCCGGCCGCGCCGCGTCAATCTGCCGACCTATCCGTTCGCGCGCGAGCGCTACTGGCTGCCGGTGCCCGACGTCGATACGCCGCATGCGGCGCCGGAGCGCAGCGGCGGCGCCGGCATCGCGGCTGCGCCGAGCCTCGGCTACCGCGTGCCGGACTGGGAACGCTTGCCGGACGCGGCGGCAAGCGACGCGCGCGCGCGCATGGCCGAATCGGAGCCCGACGTGTTGCTGTGCGGTTGGGACGCCGACGCGGCGCAACGGCTCGCGGCGTGCTGGCCGGCGGATTGCGGCCACATCGTCGGCGCTGCGGCTCATGCCGACACCGAGGCCATCGACGAGGCGTTTACGGAGCTGGCGCTGGCGGTGTTCGCCAATCTGCAGGCGCGGCTCGCCGCCGCATCCGGCGCAGCCGTGCGCGTGCAGTTGCTCGTGCCGCCGGGCGAGCGCGGCGAACTGCTGAGCGCGCTGGAAGCGATGCTGCTCAGTCTCGCATTCGAATACCCGGGCTTCGCCGGCCAGCTCGTGCTGTGCGGCGAGGTGATCTCCGATGCCGCAGCGCGCGCGATGCGCGAGCAGGCCGAGCTGGCCGCACGTCATCCGCACGCCACACTGGTCCGCTTTCACGACGGCGAGCTGTCGCGCCGCGTGTGGCGCGAGACTGACGCGAGGGAGCCGGCCGGGTCGCCGTGGCGCGAAGGCGGGGTCTACCTGATCACGGGCGGCGGCGGCGCGCTCGGCATCGTGCTCGCGCGCCATCTCGCGCGTGAAATGCCGTCCGCGACTCTGGTTCTGGTCGGCCGACGCGCCGCGTCCGAACTGGCGGGCACGCCGGCCGGCGCATCGCTCGACACGCTGCGCGCGCAAGGCGTCGCGGTCGAATACCGCGCAGCCGACATCAGCGATCGCGCGGCCTGCGAGCAACTCGTGGCCGACGTCGCGCGCGCGCACGGCGCGCTGCACGGCGTGTTCCACGCGGCCGGCGTGGCCCGCGACGGCGCCGCGTCGCGCAAGACGGCGCAGACCTTGCGCGAGGTGCTCGCGCCCAAGGTGGCCGGCACGGTGAATCTCGATCGCGCGACGCGTCATCTGCCGCTCGATTTTTTCGTGCTGTATTCGTCATTGTCGGGCGCGATGGGCAACGCGGGCCAGAGCGACTATGCGACGGCCAACGCTTTCCTTGACCGCTACGCGGCGCGGCGCGAGGCCCGCGCCGCGGCGGGCGCCTGTCGAGGCCGCACGATATCGATCGGCTGGCCGTGGTGGGACGGCGACGGCATGGCGCCGGACGGGCATGCGGCGCGGCTGCTGCGCGAGGCGGGCATGTTGCCGCTCGGCGCCGACGACGGCATGCGTGCGCTGAAATGCGCGCTCGCGCATGCGGGCGAGCACCTGCTGGTGGTCCATGGCGACGCGGCGCGCATGCGTGCGGCCGCGCAGGCCGGCGAAGCGAGCGCCGTGCCGGCCGGGCGCGGCACATCGCCCGCGGCGCGCGACGGCGCCGATCTCGACGAGCGCGTCACCGACCGGCTGCGCGAACTGCTCGGCCGGCTCTGCAAGCTGTCGCCGCAGCGCATCGACCCGCGCGCCCAGTTCGAGAACTACGGTGTCGATTCGGTCCGCGTGATCCATCTCCAGCAGGCGCTCGGCAAACACTATCCGGGCATCGGCAGCGCGTTGCTCTACGAACACACGACGCTCGCGAGTCTGGCCGCGCATCTGGTCGCGCAGCATCCGGCGCAAAGCCGCGCTTGGGCCGGCGAACCGGAACATGCCGATGCGCCCGCCGCGCCGGAGGCCGAGCCGCCTCGCGCAACGGGCGGCGACAACGTCCGCCGCGCGATCGGCGGCGATGCGGCGCGCGCCGCCGCGAACCCTGGCGACGAGGATCTCATCGCGATCATCGGCATCGCTGGCCGCTATCCGAAGGCCGCGAACCTCGCAGAATACTGGCGCAATCTCGCGGGCGGCGTCGATTGCATCGACGAGATTCCGGCCGAGCGCTGGTCGCTCGACGGATTCTACGTCGCCGACAAGGACGAGGCTTCGCGCACCGGACGCAGCTACAGCAAGTGGGGCGGCTTCCTCGATGGGTTCGCGGATTTCGATCCGCAGTTCTTCTCGATCGCGCCGCGCGACGCCTGGCTGATGGACCCGCAGGAGCGCCTGTTCCTGCAATGCGCGTGGGAGGCGCTCGAGGACGCGGGCTACAGCCGCGAGGCGCTCGTCGAGCGTCATCGGGCGCGCGCGGGCGTGTTCGTCGGCGCGACCAAGACGGGTTTCGAGCTGTATGGGCCGCAATTCTGGCGTCAGAACAAGGCCTTTCTGCCGCGCACCTCGTTCGGCTCGATCGCGAATCGCGTGTCGTACTGCCTCGACCTGACCGGGCCGAGCCTCGCGATCGACACGATGTGCTCGAGTTCGCTCGTTGCGATCCACGAGGCCTGCGAACGGCTGCGCCGCGGCGATTGCGACATCGCGATCGCGGGAGGCGTCAACCTGTACCTGCATCCGGCCAACTACGTCGCGCTGTGCTCGGGCCACATGCTGTCGCCCGAAGGGCGCTGCCGCAGCTTCGGCGCCGGCGCGGACGGTTTCGTGCCGGGCGAGGGCGTGGGCGCCGTGATCCTGAAGCCGCTCGCGCTGGCGCGGCGCGACGGCGATGCGATCCATGCCGTGATTCGCGCGAGCGGCATCAATCACTCGGGCAAGACGCACGGCTACATGGTGCCGAGTCCGGCGTCGCAGCAGGCGCTGATTCGCCTGACGCTGGCGCGGGCCGGCTGCGATGCCGCATCGATCGGCTATCTGGAGGCGCACGGCACGGGCACGGCGCTTGGCGATCCGATCGAGTTTCGCGGCCTCGTGCAGGCATTCGGGGAACGCGGCGCCGGCGTGCAGTGCGCGCTTGGCTCGGTGAAATCGAACATCGGGCATCTCGAGGCGGCGGCGGGTATCGCCGCGCTGACGAAGGTCGTCCTGCAACTGCGCCACCGCAAGCTCGTGCCGACGCTGCATGCCGCCGAGTTGAATCCGGAGATCGCGCTCGACGGCAGCGGCTTCGTGATGTGCGACATGTTGCGCGACTGGACGCCGCAGCCCGGCGCGGATGCGCCGTTGCGGGCCGGCATTTCGTCGTTCGGCGCGGGCGGCGTGAACGCGCATCTGATCGTCGAGCAGTACCGCGACGCCGAGGCGGACGCCGCCGCGCGCAACGGTGCGGACGAGGGGGCAGCGCCGGCCGTGTTCGTGCTGTCCGCCCGCAACGCGGATAGGCTCGACGCGTACCTGGACCGCATGATCGCGTTTCTCGCCGATGGCGGCGGCCCGCTCACGGCGCTATGCCGCGAACTGCAGACAGGCCGCAGTGCGATGGCGGAACGTTGCGCCGTCGTCTGTCGTTCGACGACGGAACTGCTCGAGGTGCTGCGCGCGCATCGGCGCGGCGAGCCCGTCGAGGGCTTCCACCGCGGCCGTATCGTCGATGTCGATGTCGCCGCCGATGCCGATGCGGTTGCGCCGGACGATCTCGATGCCTGCGCGCGCGCCTGGGTGCGCGGCGCCGACATCGATTGGCGCGTCGGGCAGGCTCCGCCGTGCGCGCGGCCGGCTCGTGCGATCGCCGTACCGACCTATCCGTTCAAGCCGCAGCGTTTCTGGCTCGATACGCTCGCGCCCGCGCTGGCGCTCGATGTTGCGGCGGGTGACGCCGTCGCGCGAGCCGCCGACGCCGCGACGGGCGGGCCGCACGCGTCTTGCGCCGGCGCGATCCGGCTGCCCGCGCCGCGCCGCTTCATCGCGCCGGGCGGCATGCTGTCCGACGCGCGGATCACGCTGATGTCGCCGGCCGAAGCCGCGCGCTCCCGATCGGCTGCGCATTCTCCCCAACCCGACTCGACGGCGCGACGCGCGCCGGCCGCCGAGCCGCTCATCGCGCGGCGCGACGACGCGCATCCCTCGCTGCGCCATGTCGATCTGCCCGCCGGTTGGAGCGCGGCGGATCTGGTGGCGCGGCTCACCGAGCTGTTCGAGCTGTTCGAGCGCCCGGTGTCGGGCGAGCCGGTCGACGCCGTGCTGCTGCACGGCCCGCGCGACGGATTTCACCACGCCCTCGACGATGTGCCCGACGGCGCGCTCGCCCGGCTCGTCGCCGCGATCGGAGGCGCGCCGCCGGTCGTGCTGGCCGCGCTCCCTGGAGATGCGATCGGTCTCGGCTGGTTGATCGGCGCCGCCTGTGATCTGCTGATCGTCGACTCGGGCAGCCGCTACGGCTGCGCGACGCCCCCGTCCGGTGCGGCCGAAGAACTGCTGAGCGCGCGCTTCGGCGCGCGGCCCGGCGCCGCCGCGATGCTGTCGGGCGCGGTGCGCACGGGCGAGACCTGGCAGGCGGCGAATCTCGGCCTGCATGCGGTGCCCGCGCAGGCGATGGGCGGCGAGGCGCTCGCGGCGACGCAGGCGCTCGTCGCCGGCGGCGGCCGCGCGGCCAGCCTGCTCAAGGCGCACTGGCGCGGCGCGTTCTTCTCGGAGGCGGGCGCGCTCGGCGCGCCGTCGTCGTGGCCGGTGCTCGCGGATCGCGCACACGAGCCCGAACTCGCGGACGTCGCCGCCGCGGCCGATTCCGGCCGGCCAGTGGCGCTGCCGCATTCGTGCGTCGAGCTGACGCTCGACGATGCCGGCGTCGCGGTCGCGCGAATCTCTGATCCGGCCACCCGCAACGCGTTCACGCCGGCGCTCGTTGCCGCGATGGAGGCGGTCGTCGCTTGGGCGAGCGAGACACCCGGGTGCAAGGTGCTGATCCTGACGGGCCACGGCCACTATTTCGCGACGGGCGGGACCCGTGAGGGCCTGCAGGCAATCCAGCAGGGCAACGCGAAATTCACCGATGCGCGTCTCTACGAGCTGCCGCTCGCCTGCCCGGTGCCGGTGATCGCGGCGATGCAGGGCCACGCGATCGGCGCGGGCTGGGCGATGGGGATGGCTTGCGACGCGGTGCTGTTCGCCGAGGAGAGCGTCTATCACAGCCCGTACCTGTCGTATGGCTTCACGCCGGGCGCGGGCTCCACGCTCGTGTTCCCGATGCGGCTCGGCCTCGACCTGGGCCGGGAAATCCTGCTCGGGGCGCGGCCTTACAAGGGGCGCGAGTTGCGCGAGCGGCTGCCCGGCCTGTCGGTGGCGCCGCGCGGCGAGGTGCTCGCGCGGGCGCGCCGGATTGCTGCGCAATGGTCCGCGCAGCGGACACGCAACGAGCTGATCCGCGACAAGCGGCAAGCGCTTGCGGCGCTCGCGCAGGCCATGCCTGCGGCGATACGCAAGGAACTCGCGATGCACGAACAGACGTTCCATCACAACCCCGACGTGGCGCGGCGGATCGATCGCGCGTACGGTGTCGGCGCGACGCCGGCCGCCGACATGCCGAGCGCGCCCGCGCGCGATCTGGCGGCCTTGCTGAAGTCGACGCTGGCCGCGGAAATCCAGCTATCCGCCGACGAACTCGACGACGAGGCGGGCTTCGTCGATCTCGGCCTCGACTCGGTGACCGCCGTGACCTGGGCCCGCACGCTCGGCCGGGCGTTGTCGATCGAGCTGACGCCCGCGCACGTCTATCAGTATCCGAGCGTCGCGAAGCTGCTCGCGTACCTGCGCGAAGCCACGGATGGCGTGCCGGCCGCCGCGCCAGCGCCCGGGCCGAAACCCCAGCCAACGCTCGAGCCGACGCCCGCGGCAGCGGCCGGCATCGCGATTGTCGAGATCGTGCGGCAGACGCTTGCAGCCGAGCTGCAGCTCGACGCGCAGGACATCGACGCGCACGCTAGCTTCGTCGACATGGGGCTCGACTCGGTGACCGCGGTGACCTGGGCGCGCAAGCTGCATGAGCGGCTTGCCGTCGACCTGTCGCCGACCCAGCTCTACCAGCATCCGAACGTGGCTGCGCTGTGCGCCCATCTATCCGACGCGGGCGCGTCGGCCGGGCCGGACGCGGCAGCGCACGCGGCTGCGGATCGCGCCGCGCGGACAGCGGCATCGGAACCGGCGTCTCGGCCGGCGCTTCAACCTGCGCCGCCCAGCATCGCTGCGCAGGCGCCGGCACTCGCGACCGTGCAGGCGCCGCCCGCCGTCGGATCGACACCCGAGCCGCCGCCGACGCCCGCGGATGCGCCGCGTCGCGCCGCGTCGGCCGAGCGCGTCGACATCGCGATCATCGGGATGGCCGGCCGCTTTCCCGGCGCGGCCGATCTTGACGCGTTCTGGCGCAACCTCGTGGAAGGGCGCGACAGCATCGTCGAGGTGCCGCCGCACCGCTGGTCGCTCGACCGCCACTACGACCCCGATCCGCAGGCAAAAGGCAAAACCTACAGCCGCTGGATCGGCCTGCTCGACGACGCCGACGCGTTCGACGCCGAATTCTTCGGCATCTCGCCGCGCGAGGCCGAGCATATGGACCCGCAACAGCGCGTCTTCATGGAGAACTGCTGGCACGCGATCGAGCACGCGGGCTACAACCCGTTCAGTCTCGCCACGCAGCGCACGGGCCTGTTCGTCGGCTGCGCGACGGGCGACTACGCCGATCTTGGCCGGCGCGACGAGGCGGGCGCCCAGTCGTTCATGGGCGGCGCGAGTTCGATCCTGTCGGCGCGCATGCCGTACTTCCTCAATCTCGACGGCCCGTGCCTCGCGATCGATACCGCCTGTTCCTCGGCGCTCGTCGCGGTCAACGAGGCATGCAACAGCCTGCTGCTCGGCAACTGCGACCTCGCGATCGCGGGCGGCGTCTGCGTGATGGCCGGCCCGACCCTGCACATCCTGTCGAGCAAGGCCGGCATGCTGTCGCCGACCGGCCGCTGCCGCACTTTCGACGGCGCCGCGGACGGCTTTGTCCCGGGCGAGGGCGTGGGCACCGTGCTGCTGCGCCGGCTCGACGAAGCGCTTGCCGCCGGCGACACGATCCACGGCGTGATCCGCGGCTGGGGCATCAACCAGGACGGCCGCACCAACGGCATTACCGCACCGAATCCCGACGCGCAGCGGCGTCTCGCGAGCGGCGTCTACCGCCGCTTCGGCATCGATCCGAAGCGGATCATGATGGCCGAGGCGCACGGCACCGGCACCAAGCTCGGCGATCCGATCGAGGTGCGGGCGCTGACCGAAGCGTTTCGCGAATTCGATGCCGGCACCGGCTACTGCGCGATTGGCTCGGTCAAGAGCAACATCGGACACCTGGCCCTCGCGGCGGGGATCGCGGGGCTGCTCAAGGTGGTGCTGAGCCTGCGGCATCGAACGATTCCGCCGACGCTCCATTGCGAGTCCGTCAACGAGCATATCGATCTCGCGCGCTCGCCGTTCCACGTGCCGCGCGTGGCGCAGGCGTGGCGCACGGCCGACGGCGCGCCGCGGATGGCCTGTGTGAGCTCGTTCGGCTTCAGCGGAACCAACGCGCACATGGTGGTCGAGCAAGCGCCGGCGGCCGCGCCGCCCGCGATCGCCGACGCGGCCTCGCGCGAGCAGTTGGTGGTGTTGTCGGCACGGCGCCCCGAGTCGCTGAGGGCCGCCGCCGCGCGGCTGCGCGATG
Organism: Burkholderia sp. MSMB1588; assembly: GCF_001546925.1. Taxonomy (NCBI): domain Bacteria; kingdom Pseudomonadati; phylum Pseudomonadota; class Betaproteobacteria; order Burkholderiales; family Burkholderiaceae; genus Burkholderia; species Burkholderia sp. MSMB1588. Next base: position 1,367,132 of record NZ_CM003770.1, read on the forward strand.
CGCTCGTGGCGCAGGACGCGGCCGTTTCGGCGCCCCGTCTCGTCGACGTGGCCTATACGCTGCAAATCGGCCGCGCCACCTTCCGGCATCGTCTGGCGATCGTCGCTTCGTCGCTCGCCGGCCTGATCGAGCGGCTCGATGGCTGGCTCGCCGGCGGCGTTGATCCGCGGGCCGGCATCCACGAAGGCGCGGCGCCGGCCGCGCAGGCGGCCGACCGCTCGGCGCGCATTGCCCGGGCGCTTGCCGATGGCGATCCGCATGCGGCGGCGGCCCTCTGGGTCGCGGGCGGCGAGACGGGCGGCGAGGCGCGCGCGTTCGACGGCCTGTCGCCGCGCCGGATCGCGCTGCCGGGCTACGCATTCGTGAAGTCGCGCTACTGGATCGGCGGCGCGCCGCCGGTGATCGACCCGCCGCATTCGGCCGCATCGATTGCGTCGCCTGCATTGACGGCATCGACAGCGTCGACAGCATCGACAGCATCGACAGCGCGCGGCCTCGGCAAGCGGATCGCCGTGATCGGCGCCGGACCGGCCGGGCTCGTGATGGCCAAGTCGCTGCTCGAGGAGGGGCACCGGCCGGACGTGTTCGAGCGGCAAGCCGATCTCGGCGGCGTCTGGCTGCTGCACACGGAGAACAAGCGCGCGGGCGCTTACCGCAAGACGCGCTTCCAGACGTCGAAGTACACGAGCGCGTTCTCGGACTTCGACGGCGCGCCGGTCGACGGGCACTTTCATGGCGTCGCCGACATGCATCGCTATCTGCGCGACTACGCCGAATGTTTCGGCGTGACGGAGCGGATCCGCTATCGCACCGTAGTCCGCCGCGTCGAGCCGCACGGCGAGCAGTGGCGCGTCACCACCGAACGCGACGGCGTCGCGCATACCGGCATTTACGACGGCGTCGCGCTGTGCCAGGGGCTGTACTGGAAGCCGTGGCGGCCCGAGTTCGCCGGCCTCGATACCTTCCGGGGCACGATCCTGCATTCCGCCGAATACGTCGACGAGCGCTGCCTGAACGGCAAGCGCGTGCTGATCGTCGGCAACGGCATCAGCGGCATGGACATCGCGGAGGAGGCCGCGCGCGGCGCGAGCCAGGTGATCTGGACCATGCGCCGGCCGAAATTCATCATGCCGCGCATGACGGGCTTCGTGCCGAACGATTTCCAGTCGCCCGCGAGCCTGCTCGCGAACGTTGATCCGGCGCAGATGATGGAGCGCGTGCGCTATTCGATGCCGGAGTATTTCCGCCAGTACCAGGACAGCGGTCTGCTGCCCGATCTCGACGATTTCCGTCGCCAGCCGGTCGTGCAGATCAACGACGGCATCGTTTCGCTCGTCGCGAGCGGGCGCGTGGAGGCCGTCATCGACGAAATCGAGGCGTTCGACGCGCACGGCTGCCGCTTCCGGCGCAGCGGGCGCTACGTCGAGATTGACGCCGTGGTGTTCTGTACCGGCTACCAGATCGACGAACGGCTCGATTGCCTGCCGGACGTATCGATGCGCGCCGATTTCGCGATGGGGATCTTCCATCGCGAGCGGCCGAGCCTTGTCTCGACCTCGTGCCCGCTGCCCGTCGCGTACTCCGGCACCTTCTTCTTCCCCGAAATGGTTGCCCGCTGGTACGCGCGCGTGATGTCGGGCCGTGCGGATCTGGCCGGCAGCGAGCTCGACTATCGTCTCGACCGGCGCCATGCGGCGATCAACGGACCGATCGCGAACGTGGTGTTCGGGCTGCGGCTCGGCCTGTTGCCCGATCCGGCGCGCGAATTCCGCGAGTTCTGGCGGCTCGTGAATCTGCCGCCGTTTCCGCCGATCTATCGGCTGCGCGGCGAGCATGCGGACCCCAACGCGGCAGCGCGCCTGGCGGCGCTGAACCGCCGCAATCTGACGAGCGGCAGTGCCGGTGCGGCGCTCGACACGGTCCGCTACCGCCTGCTCGCAGGGCTAGGCGACGCGGCGCTGCGCGAGCTGCTCGCGCGCGGCGAGATCGACGAGGACGACTGCCGCCATGCCGGCCGGCACGCGGCCGACGCGATCACGCTCGACTGGAAGCGGCAATACATCCTGCGCGATGACGGCGCCGCGCCGCCCGGCGGCGAGCCGGCGGCGGAACGCGCGCCGAGCCCGGGCAGCCCCGAGTGGGACGACTACCGGACGCTGTTGGCGCGGCTCAGGGCCGGGGAGCTGGACATGCAGGGCGTGCTGCACGCCCTGGCGAAACAGGACGACTGACATGAGCGACAACTTCAAGGCGTTATTCGATCGGCTGCGCAACGGCGCGCTCGACGAGGCTGACGGGATCGCGTTGCTCGCGCGTCTGCGCGATGCGTTGCGCGCCGACGACGCGGGTCGTGCGGGGGGCGCGGCCCCGGACGCGACCGGCGTCGATGCGGCGCGCCTGCCGCGTTTCGCGACGCCGCACTGGCATGCGCGGCCGTATCGCGAGGCGTCGGCGCAGGCGTTCGACACGGTGCTGTTGGTCGGCCAGGCGTGCGTCGCGGCTGCCTGGGGCGACGAACTGGCCGCGACCTTTCCGGGGGCGCGGATCGTGCGGATCGAGGCCGATGCGCAGGCGCCCGACGCGACGCGGCCGGAACCGGCGTTTCGCGCGCTCGACGCGGTGGGCGATGGCGCGCGCGTGGCCGTGCTGCTGATCGACGATCTCGCGCCGGAGCGCGCCGAACACGACGCCCACGCGCCCGATCGCTATCTGGCGTGCGTGCTGTCGGCCTTTGCGCTGGTGCGCGACCTGCTCGGCAGGCCCATCGCGCGCTGTCATCTGCTGCATCTGACGCCGCTGCGCCATGCGTTGCCGATCGGCGCCGCATGGCACGGGCTCGCCAAGAGCGCCGCGCTCGAAAGCCCGCGCTTCGCGAGCGGCGGCGTCTGGCTGTCCAACGCGGACCTCGGTCGCGCAACGCCCGCATTGGCCGCGCGCGAGCTGGCCGAGTTGGCGCCGGGGCAGTATCGCGACATCGGATGGATCGACGGCCGGCGCTGCGAGCGCGCGCTTGCCGCGAAAACCGACGCGCTGGTCGCGCCGGCGGCCGAGCCGTTCTCGCGCGGCGAGACGGTCCTGATCACGGGCGGGGCGGGGGCGCTCGGTCTTGCGATCGCGGCGCGCCTGACGAGCCGTTTCGCGCTGCGCGTCGTGTTGTGCGGGCGCCGCTCGGCCGACGCGCTCGATGCCCGCCAGCGCGACTGGCTCGCGCGGCATCCGGCGGTCCGTTATGTCTGCGCCGACGTGAGTGATGCGACCCGGGTGCGCGCGCTGCTGGCGGAGTTCGGCGGTTCCGCGCCGCTCGCCGCGATCTTTCACGCCGCGGGCGCCATCGACGATGCGCCGCTGCGCGCGAAGCCGCTCGACGCCATCCGCTCGGTGCTCGCGCCGAAGGTGCTCGGCACGCAACTGCTCGACCGCCACGCGGCTCGTCTCGGCGTGCGCTACTTCGTTTGCTTTTCGTCGATCGCATCGTTGGCCGGCAGCGCCGGCCAGGCGGATTACGCGAGCGGCAACGGCTTCATGGACGAATATTGCCGGCTGCGGCAAGCGGCCGCCGACGCCGCGGGCGGCTGCCGCTACCTCAGCATCAACTGGCCGTACTGGCTCGAAGGCGGCATGCATGCCGATCCGCGTCGCCTCGAGCGGCTTGCCGCCGACAGCGGCCTTACGCCGCTCGGCATGGACGAGGGCATCGACAGTCTGCTGACCTTGCTCCAACGTCCGGCGCCGCAGGTCGTCGTGCTGCCGGGCGAGCGTGCGGCGATCGACCGCGTGTTTCTCTCGACGCCGCAGCCTCCGCAGCCTCCGCAGACGCCCGCCGCGCGCGGCGCAGCGGACGATCTGCAGGACGGTCTGCGCGAGCTGGTCGCGCGGACGCTGAAGATGGAGACGGAGGCGATCGACGCCGACACGCCGTTCAGCAACTATGGCTTCGACTCGATCCTGCTGACGGAACTCGCGACCACGATCGGCCAGCGCTATCCCGGCCTGGCACTCGAGGTCGGCGTGTTCCTCGACCATCCGACGCTGCGCGAGCTGGGCGACTGGCTGCGTGCGCGCCTGCAGGCCGCCCGCGCCGGCGATGGCGACACGAGGGCGTCACGGCCCGGCGCCGCGGCGCCGCGGGCGGCCGATACGCTGCTCGACGGCTTACGTGCACAGGCCTCGGCGATCCTGAAGCTGCCCGTGGCCGACATCGGCATCGAAACGCCGTGGTCGGAATTCGGTTTCGATTCGATTAGCCTCAACGAATTCGCGACGCTGATCGCGCGCGACTTCCCGACCCGCCCGCTCGCGACGGATCTGTTCCTGTCGTGCTCGACACTCGCCGAGCTGGCCGCGCATCTCGCGGCGCGCCCGTCGCCGGCCGCGCCTGGGGCGCATCGCGCGCACGAGTCGGCGCCGCCGCATGCCGATCCCGCGCCGGCCGCGGCCGAGGAGATCGCGATCATCGGCATGGCCGGGCGCTTTCCCGGCGCGAACGACCTGGCCGGCTTCTGGCGCAATCTCGTCGAGAATCGCACCGCGGTGACGACGATTCCGGAGGACCGCTGGCGCTGGCAGGATTACGCGGCCGGCGAGCCGGGCAAGACTGATTGTCGTCACGCAGCGTTCCTGACGGCGATCGACCGCTTCGACGCCGCGCATTTCCGCATCTCGCCGCGCGAGGCGGAACTGATGGACCCGCAGCAACGGCTGCTGCTCGAATGTGCGTGGGAGGCGTTCGAGAACGCGGCGATCGCGCCCGATTCGATCCGCGGTCGGCGGATCGGACTGTTCTTCGGTGCGGAGAAGAACGACTATTTATCGCTGATCGCCGACGCCGATGTTGATGTCGACCCCTACATCAACACCGGCAACGCGCATGCGATGCTGGCCAATCGCGTGTCGTTCTTCTTCGGCCTGACCGGGCCGAGCGTCACGCTCAATACGGCGTGCTCGAGCTCGATGGCGGCCATCCGGGCGGCGGTCGCGAGCCTGCGCAGCGCGGAGTCCGAGATGGCGCTCGCGGGCGGCGTGAACATCCTGCTGAGCCCGGGCCTCTTCGTGCTGAACCGCAAGATGGGAATGCTGACCGCGAGCGACCACATCAAGCCGTTCGACCGCGACGCGTCGGGGCACTTGTTCGGCGAAGGGCTCGGGCTCGTGCTGCTGAAGCCGCTCCGCCAGGCGTTGCGCGACGGCGATCCGGTGCACGGAGTGATCCGCGCCGTCGACGTGACGCACGGCGGCCAGGGCCGTTTCCTGACGGCGCCGCATGCGCCGTCGCACGAGGCGCTGATCCGGAGCGTGCTGGCCCAGGCCGGCGCGTCGCCCGCCGAGGTCGATTACCTGGAGGCGCAAGGCAGCGGCGATCAGTTGACCGACCGCATGGAGCTGGAGGTCTATCACGCGCTGTACGGCGCCCGCGCGGGCGGTGAGCCGCTGCCGATCGGCAGCGTGAAGGGGCACATCGGCCATCTCGGCGCGGCGTCGGGCGTGACGGCGCTGATCAAGGTGCTGCTCTGCCTGAGCCATGACCGCTTGTTGCCCGTGCTGCACCACCGGCATCTCAACTGGCGGCACGACGAACCGTTTGCGGGCCGGCTGCTGACCGAGCATGCCGAGTGGCGCCCGAAGCAGATCGACGGACGCCGCGTGCCGCGCGTCGCCGCTGTGCACAATTTCGGCTATGGCGGCGTGAACGGGCATCTGCTGGTGCGCGAATCGCTGCCCGCGCTTGCCGTCGACGCGTGCTGGCCGGCCGTCGCGCGACTGTGGGTGATGTCGGCGCGCACGGCCGTTCAACTGCGGCAGAGCGTCGAGCGGCTTGTCGCCTATCTGCGCGACGGCGGTCATCGATTGCACGGCCAGCGCGAACCCGGGGTCGAGTCGATCGCCTGGACGCTGCAGGCCGGCCGGCAGCCGCTCAATCACCGGCTTGCCTTGCTGGTGGACGATGCGCCCGCAGCCGACGCGCTGCGCGCGGCGCTCGCGCGGCTCGAAGCCTGGCTCGAGGACGGACGCGGCGACGCGCGCCTGCTGACCGGCATCGCCGACGGTGTCGGTCCGGCGCACGGCGAGGCGTGCGATGACGTGATGCGCATCGCCGCGCGCTGGGTCGGCGGCGCGCGGATCGACTGGGCGGCCTGCTATGGCGACACACGGCCCATGCGTCTCAGCCTGCCGAGCTACCCGTTCGCGGCGACCCGGCACTGGGTCACGCCGCGCGGCGGCGACGGCGCGGGCGCCCCGCGCGGCGGCCCGGCGGCGCCGATGGCTGCCGCGATCCGCGCGGGCGCGGCGCCGGGCGCACGCCCGCGCGCCTTCGCCGCGCTGCATCCGCTGCTGCATGGCCTGAGCGGGGCCGACCGCTCGCTGCGCTTCGTCAGCACCTTCTCCGGGGATGAGCCGTTCTTTCGCGACCATCGCGTGCGGGGCGTGCCGACGCTGCCGGGTGCGGCGTACTGCGAAATGTTCGTGGCCGCAGCCGCGCTCGCGACGCCGGAATGCGAGCGGCACGCGATCGGCTACCGGCTCGACAACGTTGTCTGGACCCGGCCGCTCGCGGCGGCCGACGGCATGGCCGGGATCGCAGTGACGATGGAGCCCGTTGCGACGCAGGGCCGCCAGACCGGCGTGGATGGTCGCGATGCGTTCCGCTTCACGGTCGGCAGCGCTCGCGCCGATGACGCGCAGCCGTATGCCCAAGGCATCGCCGTTCGGGAGCGGATCGACGCGATATCCGCGCCGCCCGCCGTCGTCGTCGAGCAGTTGCCCGTCTATACGCGCGGCGCACAGATCGACGGGGCGCGGCTGTATCGGCGCTTCGCCGAGCTGGGTTTCGATTACGGCCCGAGCCACCGGTGCATCGACGCGCTGTTCCACGACGGCGAGGAGGTGTTGGCGCGCATGCGTGCGCTCGAGCCGGACGCGCCCGGCACCGCCGGCTACCTGCTCGTGCCGGGCCTGCTCGACAGCGCCTTGCAGGCGTCGATCGGCTTCGGCCTCGCGGCGCTCGACGCCGCCCGCGGCAGCGCCGCCGACGGCGCCGCGATGCCGCTATTGCCGTTCGCGCTCGAACGGCTGCGTTGCCATCGCGCCCCCGGCCCATCGGGGCAAGTGCGCTGGGTGCGTTTGCGCCGGCGCGCCGGCGCGGCAGGCAGCCCGGTCGTGAAACTCGATGTCGATCTGCTGGACGCCGACGGCCGGGCTTGGGCGAGCCTGGAGGGATACAGCGCGCGGCGCGTGAAGCCGGATACCGCGGCGAGCGTCGCACCGGCGTCGAGCCACGGCGCGGACAAGGCGACGACGGTGCCGATGCGTGCGCCGGCGGCCTGGCGCGACGACGGCGGCGCGCGCGTCTACCCGTGCCGCTTCGCGCCGGACGACCGCTACCTGCGTGCTCACCGGATCGACGGGCAGGCGCTGTTGCCGGCGGTTGCGCTGCTCGACCTGGCGCGGATCGTGGCCGAGACGCTGCCGCATGATTCCGCCGAGGTGCTGCGCATCGGCCGCGCCACGTGGCACAAGCCGCTGTTCGTCAGTGCGCCGGGGCGCGACGCGGTGCTGCATGTCGTCGCGCGCGACGACGCGTGGGCCGTCACGCTCGAAAGCGGCGAAGGAGAGGATGAGCCGGCGAGCGCTCATGCGCAGTGCGAGCTCGGCTGGGTCGCGGCCGCGCCGGGCGCGGACGTCTGGCACGATCTCGCGCACGGCGCCGCCGCGCCGCATGGGCTCGCGGGCGTCGTGCGCCGGTTCGGCGGCTCGCTCGCCGGCGAAACCGGCGATGTACCGCGGTTGCCGAACCGCGTGCGGATCGTCGACGGCGACGCTGATGGCGACACCGTCCGCCTGACGCTCGCCTGCGAAACGCCGGCCGACGCCGCCGCCGACACTGCGGGCGCGTCGATGTTCGATCTGCTGTTCGCGATTGTCGATCTGTGCGGGCGCGACGGTGCGGCCAACGGACTCGCGGTGCCCTACGGAATCGACGAATGCCTGCTGTACCGGGCCTTTCCGCGCCAGGTGCGGGTGGCGATCCGCACGGCGCCGGGCGTAGCCGGCGCGCGCACGCGCAGTTGCGACATCCGTGTCGCCGATCTCGACGGCCGACCGGTGATGCGGCTCAAGCGGCTCGTGATGGTGACGCTGCGCGAGGACGCGGCGCCGTCGGCCGCGAGCCGGGCCGCCGACATCGCCGACGCGGCCCATGACGCGCATGACGCGCGGCCGGCATTGCAGTGCCGCTTGCGCGAGCTCATCGGCGCGTTGCAGAAGATCGATCCGGACGAAATCGGGATCGACGACGATCTCACGCAGTGCGGCCTCGATTCGTTCAGCTTCACGGAGCTGTCGAACCGCCTGAACCGCCGCTTCGCGATCGACACGATGCCGACCATGTTCTTCGAGCACGGCACCGTCCGCGCACTGGCGGACGGGCTGCTGCGCGCGTATCCGAACCTCGCGGTCGGCCTGCTCACGGAGTGCCGCGCCGAACGGCGGGATGCGTCGCGTCCGGCCACGGCCGCGCCATCCGTTGCGCAAGGCGCCGAGGCGGCCGATTGCGCGCTGTCTCCGGCGCGAGCGCCGGGCCGCGCCGCTGGCGATGGCGAGGCGATCGCGATCGTCGGCATGGCGGTTCGCTTTCCCGGTGCGCGGACGCTCGATGCGTTCCGGCAGCGCCTGATCGCGCCGCACGGCGCGGGGAACGGCGCGGCGGACGAGCTCGATGCGGCCGCATCGAATCCGGCCGGCGCGGCAGGCGACGACGCTACCCCGGCGGCGCGGCCCGACGCCGGGACGTCGAACTGGTTCGGCGCCGATCCGGCGGCGTTGCCGGCCGACCGGCCGCTCGTGGCGGTGCTCGAAACCGCCTGGCATGTGTTCGAGGACGCGGGGATGGCGCCCGCCGCGCTGCACGGCAGCGATACCGCCGTCTACCTCGGCGTATCCTCGCCGGCGAAGCACGACGTGCAAGTGGGTGACGCAGGCCTGCCCGCGGCAGTGCCCGCGCTGCATGCGTTGCCGAACCGGATCTCGTTCGAATTCGATTTCCGCGGCCCAAGCCACGCCATCGACACCGGCTGCTCGAGTTCGCTGGCCGCACTTGCGCGCGGCGTCGAGCATCTTCGGCAGCGACGTGGCGCGCTCGTCGTCGCGGGCGGCGTGGGTCCGATCGCATCGCATGACGCCGATGGCGCCATCGGCATGGTTCTGCTCAAGCGCATCGACGACGCGCTGCGCGACGGCGACCGCATTCACGCGGTGATTGCCGCGGTCGCGGAGAACCACGGCGGACGCACGCTGTCGCCGGCCGCGCCAAGCGTCGACGCGCAGCGCGAACTGCTGGTCGCAGCATACCGGCGGGCCGGCGTCGACGTGGCCCGGATCGGCCATGTCGAGGCGCATGGCGCCGGCACGGCGTTGGCCGATGCGATCGAGCGCGAAGCGCTGTGCGACGCGTTCGCCGAGTTGAGAGGGGGGCAAGCCGTACCGGCGGATGCCCCGCGCTGCACGGTCGGCTCGCTCGGCCGGCGGTTCGGGCCGCTCGGGGCGGCGAGCGGCATGGCCGGCGTGATCAAGACCGCACTGATGTTGCGGCTCGCAACGATCCCCGGCCATCCGCTGTCGCCCGATGCGAATCCCGGTGTCGATCTCGCCGGCAGCGGCTTGGCGATAGCCGGGGACGCGTCGCAGCCCTGGCCCGCGACGCGTGACGGCCAGCCGCGCTGTGCGGGCGTCAGCAGCTTCGGCGCAGGTGGCGCGAATGCGCACGCCGTGCTGCTGGAGTATCGGGCCGCCCCGGATCGCCAGGATGGGATCGGGGCGCCGGCGTCGGCGTCCCGCGTCTTTCTGCTGTCCGCGCACAGCGAGCCCGCGCTGCGCGCGCAGGCGCGCGCGCTGGCGGCGCATATCGCGCGGCACGTGCCGGCCGGCGAGGCTGGCGCAGCGGCGCTGCGCGACATCGCGTACACCTTGCAGACAGGGCGCGACGCGCTGGCTTGGCGCTTCGGCGTGGTGGCGCGAACGTCCGACGCGCTACAACAGCAACTGCGGCTGTTCGGTGACGCAGCGGCGGGGACGGAGGCGGCGCTCGCGGATTATCGCGTGGCGCGCGTCGCCGAAGCGCGCCACGAGTTCGACGGCGACGAAGACGTGAGGGCGCTCGCACGGCAATGGCTCGAGAAAGGAAAGCTCGCATACGCGCTGCGCCTCTGGCTCGACGGCATCGCGGTCGACTGGCGGGCGGCCTGGGACACGCGCGCGGTGGCGCTGGCCGATCTGCCGTCATACCCGTTTGATCACGCGCTGACGCGGAGCGAGGCTCGCGCGGCCGGCGACGACGCGCTCGACGCGCTCGACGCTCGCGTGCGGCATCTTCTGGTCGACGGGCGGGAAGGGGACGGCGCGGCGAACGGGGATCCGCACGCTGATGCGCGCACGCTGATGCAGCGCGTGCGCGAGGTCGGCGATCTGCTCGGCGTCACGCTGAGCGTGGGCGATGCCTACCGGCATCGCGATGTCGGTGCGCTGCGCGCCGGCCTGCGCAAGCGCGCCCGGCGCGACGAGCTGGCCGGCACGGCTGCCGCGCCGGCGCCCGACGATCCGTTCGCGCGCTACTACCGGATGGCGTTCGGCGCGCTCGACGGATTCGGCCGCGAGTTGCTCGCGCTCGACGACGAGGTCGTGCTCGACATCCTGCACAACGTCGCGCCCGAAAAGCCGCCGCTGTTGTTGCTGATGCCGATGGCCTGCCTCGGCACGGCGTGGCTGCACCAGGTGCGCGCGTTCGCGGCCGACCATTCGGTGATCGTCTGCCACTACCCGGACCATGCGGCGAGCACCGGCGCCGATGCGCTGCGGGCGACGGGCGACGGCCTCGATGGCGTCGCGCGGCTCTTCTGGACGGCGCTCGACCGGCTCGGCGTCGACGCGCCGGTCCATCTCGTCGGCTGGTCGCTGGGCGGGCTCGTCGCGCAATGCATGGCGGGCGCCGATCCCGGTCGAGTGGCGTCGATGACGCTGGTGAACGCGCTCGACGCGCCGGGCAGGGACGGCATCGACCGCGCGATGCGCGTGCTCGTCGACGAGATCTCGACACAGGTGATGCCCGAGGTGGACCGTCATTTCGAGGGCGACCCGCGTGCGATCAAGGCTTGCTACGACGCGCGCATCCTCGACGTCTACCTGGGTTTCGCCGCCGACGCCGCAGCGCAGGCGCGCCTCGCCGATCCGCCGTTTCCGGTGCTGGTGCTCGCGGGCGGCTGCGACCGCGTGGTGCCGCCCGAGGTGGCAAGGCGCTTGCACGCGCGGCTCGGCGGCGCCGCGCTCGAGCTGCTCGACGAAGCCGGCCACTACTTGCCGATGACGCACGCGGGCTGGTTCAACGCGCGGCTGCGGCAGCACCTGGAGGTGACGGTCTGACCGTCCGGCGTCGCCGCGATGCGCGCGGCGGCGTCTTGCATCCGACCCATCCCATCGAGCCCTTCACATGAGAAAAGTCTTTCTGTTCCCCGGACAAGGCGCTCAGCGCCGCGGCATGGGGCGCGAGCTGTTCGACGCATATCCGGCGCTGACGGCGCGTGCGAGCGAGCAGCTCGGCTACGACGTTGCCGAGCTGTGCACGCACGATCCGCGTCGCGAGCTCGGCGACACGCGCTTCACGCAGCCGGCGCTGTATGTCGTCAGTTGCCTGTCGTATCTGAACAGGATCGACGCCGGCGAGGCCTCGCCCGACGTCGTCGCCGGACACAGCCTCGGCGAATACGCGGCGCTGTTCGCGGCTGGCGCATTCGATTTCGCCACCGGCCTCGCGATCGTCGCAAAGCGCGCCGCCCTGATGAGCGAGGCGCCGGGCGGCGCGATGGCCGCGGTGTCCGGCATCGATGAGCGTCGTGTCCGGGAAATATTGGACCATTACCGCGGCGAAATTCATGACAATGAGCCGGGACCCGAGGTGGCCAACCTCAACCATCGCCTGCAATGCGTGATCTCGGGGGCGCGCGAGCAGCTCGCCGAACCGTTGCTCGCGCAACGGTTCGAGGCGGCAGGCGCGAGCTTCATTGCGCTCGACGTCGGCGGCGCGTTTCATTCCGTGCGCATGAAGGCGCTGGCCGCGCGTTTCGCCGATTTCCTGTCGGGCATCCGGTTGCGGCCGCTGCGGATGCGCGTCGTCTCGAACTGGACGGCGCGTGCCTATCCGGCTGGCGACTATCGGCCGGCAATGGTGAACCAGATGTTCAGTCCCGTGCGGTGGTACGAGTCGGTCTCATGGCTGCTCGCGCGGGGCTATCGCGAATTTCACGAGGTCGGGCCGGGCGACGTGTTGAGCCGGCTCCAGCGCCACATCGAGCGCGAGCCGTTGCCGGGCGCGTGACGCGGCGGCACGGCACCGGATGAATCCCCAGAGAAGGCGAGAGAAGAACGTGAACATGGTCGGAATCGAAGCAATGAATCTGTACGCGGGCGTGGCCCGCCTCGACGTCACGGCCCTGGCCCGTCATCGCGGCCTCGACATGCGGCGTTTCGAGAATCTGCTGATGAAGGAGAAGACGGTTGCGCTGCCGTACGAGGACCCGGTGACGTTCGCGGTCAATGCCGCGAAGCCGATCGTCGACGCGCTGACGCAGCAGGAGCGCGACCAGATCCGGATGGTGATCACCTGCACGGAATCGGGCTTCGATTTCAGCAAATCGATGAGCACGTATTGTCACGACCTGCTCGGGTTGGGCCGCCACTGCCGGATTTTCGAGATCAAGGGGGCCTGCTATTCGGGCACGGCGGGCCTGGAGACGGCGATCAACTTCGTGCTGTCGCGAACGCGTCCCGGCGGCAAGGCGCTGGTGCTGGCGACCGACGTGTCGCGCTTCATGGTCGAGGATCGCGGCGACGCGCTGTCGGCGGATTGGTCGTTCTCCGAACCGAGCGGCGGCTCCGGCGCCGTCGCGATGCTGGTCAGCGACCAGCCGCACGTGTTCCAGATCGATGCAGGCGCGAACGGCTGCTACGGCTACGAGGTGATGGACACCTGCCGTCCGGCGGCGGATGCCGACGCCGGCAATGCGGACCTTTCGCTGCTGTCCTACCTGACTTGCTGCGAGAACGCGTTCCTCGACTATCGCGAGCGCGTCGCTGACGCGGACTTTGCGGCGACATTCTCCTACCTCGCGTTCCACACACCGTTCGGCGGTATGGTCAAGGGCGCGCACCGCACGATGATGCGCAAGCTCGCGATGGCGAAGCCGCCTGCGATCGAGGCGGATTTCGAGCGACGCGTGGCGCCCGGACTCGCCTACTGCCAGCGTGTCGGCAACATCATGGGCGCGACCGCCGCGCTGTCGCTCGCGAGCACGATCCGCCACGGCGATTTCAGCGAGCCGCGCCGCGTCGGCGTATTTTCTTACGGCTCCGGTTGCTGTTCCGAGTTCTTCAGCGGCGTCGCGACGCAGGATGGCGCGCGCCGGCTTGCCGAACTCGGGATCGGCGAGCATCTCGACCGGCGCTACAACATGACCCTGGACGAATACGAGACCGTGCTCGCGCGCAGTCGCGAGATCCGCTTCGGCACGCGCGATCTCGACGCCGATGCGACGCTGCTCCGGCAGGCGCGCGGCGTGCATCGCAGGCCGACGCTGTTCCTGAAGTCGATTCGCGACTTCCATCGGGAGTACGAATGGGTGAGCTGAGCGGGACCTGGCACAACCTGCGGGTCCGGCTCGACGACGGTATTTGCCGGATGCGGATTGAGCGGCCCGATACCGGCAACGCGATCGATGCGCGGCTCGTCGACGAAATGGGCGACGTGCTCGATCGCTGCGAGCCGGCGACGCGGATCGTCGTGATCGAGGGCCTGCCCGATGCATTCTGCGTCGGCGCCGATTTCGCGCAGCTCGATGCGCGCCGCGCCACGGACGAGGCGCCGACGGCACCGGACCCGGCGCCGCTCTATGATCTGTGGCGGCGGCTCGCGACCGGCCCGTTCGTCAGCATCGCGCACGTCGAGGGCCGGGCGAACGCGGGCGGTGTCGGCTTCGCGGCCGCCTGCGATGTCGTGCTCGCCGCGCGTACAGCGAGCTTCGGCCTGTCCGAGCTGCTGTTCGGGCTGATGCCGGCCTGTGTGCTGCCGTATCTGATCCGTCGCGTCGGCATCGCGAAGGCGCACTACATGACGCTGACGACTCAGCCCGTCGATGCCGCGCGCGCGTGCGAATGGGGGCTCGTCGACGTTTGCGAGGCCGACAGCGCCGATTCGCTGCGCCGCCATCTGTTGCGGCTTCGGCATCTGAAGAAGGACGCGATCGCGCGCTACAAGCGCTATGCGGCGTCCCTTGACGGCAGCCTTGCCGCCGCGCGCGCGCCGGCCATTGCGGCCAATCTCGAGGTTTTCCGCGACGCCGCCAACCTGCATGGCATTTCGCGTTTCGTGAACGCCGGCAAGCTGCCGTGGGAGCACGAATGATGCGCCGGCCGTGCCGGCGCGCAACAGGATATCAACCGACAGGAGAGCAGGGCCGTGAGTCAACAACGGATTCTGGAATTGATCGCGAAGCATACCCGGGAAGTCGTCCCGGGGCTGGAGGATCACGTATTCGCGCCGGGCGACTCGCTGCGCGATCTCGGCGCGAACTCGATCGACCGCGTCGACATCATCGTGATGACACTCGAGGCGCTGTCGCTTGACGTGCCGCTTGCCGCGATGGCGAATGCGCGGAACATCGGCGAACTCGCGGGCATCATCGATGCGAACGCCTGACGCTCCCGTCGTCAGCGGCATCGGTGTCGTCTCCGCGATCGGCCAGGGTCGCGCGGCGTTCCTCGACGCGTTGCTGGAAGGGCGGCACCGATTCGACGCGATGCGCCGGCGCGGCCGGCAATGGCAGCCCCACGGCGAGACCCCGGCCACCGCATTTCCGGGTGCGGAGATCGATGCGCTGGCAATCCCGGAGTCGATGCCGCGGGGCATGTTGCGCACGGCGTCGCTGTCGGCGCAGGCGGCGCTCGTCACGCTCGACGAGGCGTGGCGCGATGCGCGCCTCGACGATGTCGCGCCGGAGCGCATCGGCCTCGTGATTGGCGGCAGCAATGTGCAGCAGCGCGAGCTTGCGTTGCTGCACGACGCGTATCGCGATCGCATCGCGTTCCTGCGGCCGACCTACGCGATGTCGTTCATGGATACCGATCTGTGCGGCATCTGCACCGAGGCATTCGGCATTCGCGGTTTTGCGCAGACCGTGGGCTCGGCGTCCGCGAGCGGGCAGATGGCGGTGCTGCAGGCCATCGAGGCGGTGGGCTCGGGGCGCGTGGACGCCTGCATCGCGATCGGCGCGCTGATGGACCTGTCGTACTGGGAATGTCAGGGTTTCAGCTCGCTCGGCGCGATGGCGGCCGGCCCTTGCGCGACGCAGCCGGCGCTGGCGTGCCGGCCGTTCGACGCCGATCGCAACGGCTTTGTCTACGGCGAAGCCTGCGCGGCGCTCGTGATCGAGCGCGACGGTTCGCGGCCGCGTGACGGCGTCGAACCGTACGCGCGGATCGCGGGCTGGAGCGTGGCGCTCGACGGCAACCGCAATCCCGATCCATCGCTGGAGGGCGAGGCCGCGGCGATCCGTGGCGCGCTCTCGTGCGCCGGCCTCGATGCGAGCGACATCGACTACGTGAATCCGCACGGCACCGGATCGGTGCTCGGCGACGTCATCGAATTGCAGGCGCTACGTGCTTGCGGGCTCGATCACGCGTGGCTGAACGCCACCAAGTCGATCGTCGGCCACGGACTGACCGCGGCCGGCGCAGTCGAGCTGGCCGCGGTGCTGCTGCAGATGCGGGCCGGGCGCCTGCATCCGACGCGCAATCTCGACAACCCGATCGATCCGGGCTTCCGGTGGGTACGGCAGGAGCCGGTGGCACACACGATCCGGCATGCACTGAACCTCAGCATCGGTTTCGGCGGTGTGAACACCGCCGTCTGCGTGAGCCGCCATGACGCGGGCGCCGATGTCTTCCAGGAGTGACGACGATGAAGATATTCATGTTTCCGGGGCAGGGATCGCAGGCGAAGGGCATGGGCGCCGCGCTGTTCGATCGCTTCGACGGTCTGGCTCGGCAGGCGAGCGACGTGCTCGGTTACTCGATCCGCGAGCTGTGTCTCGACGATCCGCGCGATGAGTTGAAGGACACGCGTTTCACGCAGCCAGCGCTCTATGTCGTGAATGCCTTGTCGTACTTCGCGCGCGTAGAGGACGGCGGGGGCGATCCCGACTTCGTGATGGGCCATAGCCTCGGCGAATTCAATGCGCTGCTCGCGGCCGGGTGCTTCGATTTCCTGACGGGCCTGAAACTGGTCCGCTACCGCGGCGAACTGATGGGGCGCGCCGCAAACGGCGCGATGGCCGCGATCGTCAATGCCGACCAAGCGAGCATCGAACGCATGCTCGCCGAGAACGGACTGACGCAACTGAGTCTCGCGAACTACAACACGCCCTCGCAGATCGTGATCTCGGGCGCGGCCGACGAGATGACGAAGGCCCGGCCGCTGTTCAGCCAAGGGCGCATGCGCTTTTATCCGCTCGCCACGAGTGGCGCGTTTCATTCACCGTTCATGCGTGCGGCGCGCGAGGAATTTGCGCGCTTCCTGCAATCGTTCCGATTCGCGGCGCCGCGCGTGCCGGTGATCTCCAACGTGACTGCGCGGCCCTACGAGCCCGACGGTATCGATGTGCGACTCGCCGGCCAGATCGACAGCGCGGTTCGCTGGTGTGACAGTGTCCAGTATCTGCTCGGCGTTGCCGAGCGGCGCGGCGAGCCGGCGGTATTCGAGGAACTCGGCTACGGCGAGGTGCTGGCCCGTCTCGTGCAGACCATCCGCGAGCAGACGCCTGCGGATCTGATTGCCGGCCTGGCCGGCGAGGCGGACGTAATGGCGATGACCGGCGAGAAGGAGGCGGAGGCGATGGTGGGAGCGGCCGCGCCTGCACGGCGCCCGGGCGCCGCGCTGACGGATTCGCGCAGCGCCGCGGAGAAAGTCTCGGACTGGAACCGTCATCATCCGGTCGGCACGCGCGTGAGCTCGACGCGGCCCGAATATCGCGACCTCGTTACGCGGACCGAGGCGGTGCTGCTGTTCAATCATCGCGCGGCGGTCTACATGAACGGCTATCACGGCTACTTCGATCTCGATGAGCTGACTGCCGTCTAATATTCGTACTACGTGCCGGCCGCCTGTCGCGCGCGCCGGTATCCCGATCGTTGAGCGGCCTTCAGGACGGAAGAAAGGTATAGACCGATGCCCCGACCGCGCGTTGTTTTCCTGTTTTCCGGGCAAGGCTCGCAATCTTTCCAGATGGCGCGCCCGCTCTACGAACGGCAGCCTCTGTTCCGTGAATGGATGGATCGGCTCGACGACGTCGCACGCGAGCTGGCCGGTGCGTCCGTGGTCTCGACGCTGTATTGCCGAAGCCGCGCGCAAACCGACGTGTTCGATCGCACGCTGTTCAGCCATCCTGCAATCTATATGGTCGAATACGCGCTGGCGCGCACGTTGATCGAGGCCGGCGTCGAACCCGATGCAGTGCTCGGCACGAGCCTCGGCACCTTCGCGGCCGCGGCCGTCGCCGGGTGCATCGATGCGCGCGACGCACTCGTCGCCGTGATTCGTCATGCCCAGGCTCTGGAAGCAAGCTGCGAGCACGGCAAGATGATCGCGGTGCTTGCCGGCCCACGGCTGTTCGACGAGGCCGGACTTGGCGCTCACGCTGAACTCGCGGCGCTGAATTTTGCCTCGCATTTCGTGGTGAGCGCGAGCCTGACCGGCGCATCCGAGGTGGAGCGCATCCTGCGTGCACGGGACATCGCCTATCAGTACCTGCCGGTTTCCTTCGCATTTCATTCGTGCTTCGTGCGCGCGGCTGAAATGCCGCTCGAAGCGGTGCTCGATACAATGGCCGTGGGCGCTGGGCGGCTGCCGGTGGTCTGCTGCGCGAGCGGAGAGATGGCTCAGCCCGTGCGCCGCGCGCATTTTCTCGCGGCGGTGCGCGATCCCATCCGCTTCGAGGCGGCGATCACCCGGCTCGAAGCCATCGGACCGTGTGATTACGTCGATGTCGGCCCTTCGGGCACGCTAGCCACTTTCGTCAAATATGCGGTGCCGGGTGCGGCGCCGCGTGCGCACCCGATCTTGACGTTGCTCGGGAACGACTTCGAGCAGCTTGCCGCCGTCGTTGCACGCTTCTCGGTGCGCGAGGCGATCCGCTAGGGTCCCTCCGCTGATTGGCGCGCAAAGTCCATGCCGCTCTATGCGGCTTGTCGGTCTTGGCTTCGCCGGCATGCAGATCGGCGATGCGACGCATGGCCAGTCCCGGCAGACGGGCGACGAGTACGCCTTCATTGCGGGCAACGGGCCACGGGAGCTGGCCTTTACCGACGACGAAGACATCGACGGCGATATGTTGTTGGGCTTCTTGCATCACAGTTTATGCAGAGTGAACGAATTGGCCTGCAACAACGGTGGCAAGTCTCGGCATCCACGTTACGGACGGCGCGGGATATCCCGGCCAAACCCCCTATCAGCGATCACCAGCCACCCATCAGGCCCGGTGACAACACCCCCTTATAAGGACCGCGACTGGGGGCGGGAATCATGTCGGACCTGGCTGGCCAAAGCACCGATTATCGGGGCGGGAAGATAGTAACGCGGGCACGGCACCGTCGAGCGCGTTCAGGAGGGGGCGCTGCGTGGTGATGCTGTGTCGGGCATCCTCATGCGCGACGCCTTCGACGTAGCCCACCGGCAACATGAGTTGCGTACGCGCGCGCACGACGCAGGCTCCTCTTGTCCACGCGACGTATGGGCAGCATGCCTGATCACAATCTCTCGACCTTCAACGCCACTTCGCCGGAGACACTACCCAAGGGATTCATGCAATGAACCGCATCGTAATCCTTGGCAAGACTGAATTTATACCGAGTCAGAACAATGCTCCAAAATACTTTCGCCTCAAGATTCGCCAAGGCGGCGCCGACACAAGTATGAACGCCGTGTCCGAAGGGGAGGTATTGGCCACGATGCCGTTGGTATTCCGCGCGCTCCGGCGAGAATCGCTCGGGGTCGAAGCGCTGTGGATGATCCCAAAGATCGGAATCCTGACCAAGCAGGCCGGTGAAATTGAAGACCAGCGTTCGAGGGGGAACGACGTAAGGGCCGACTTGACATTCGCCTAGGGAAACGCGGGGCGTGATGGCGGATACGGGATACATTCGAAGCGTTTCCTTCCAGACCTGGGTGGTTCGCTCCATGCCGTTGAAGTCCGCCAACGCCGCTTGCTCAGGTAGCCGCATGGATTCTGCTCGCAGGACCTCCTGCCAATGAGGATGCTTGGCAAGCAGATAGGCCATGCTGGTGATTCCCATCGTCGTCGTGTCGAACGCGGCGAAGACAATGTTGAGCATCAAATCAACCAGTTGGTCGTCGTCCAGGCCCCCCGTATCCTCCCTCGACTTGCACAGTTGACTGAACAGGTCCGTCCCTCCTTCGTCGCGGCGCTTTGGAATCAGGTCGTACATGATGCTGCTGAGCGTCGCGACCCCGTCCAAACCACGTCTCCATCGTTCGTTGAGGTGCCGATTCTTCAACACGACGGGAATCGCATTCCAGTAATCACGTGTGGCTCCTTCGAGACGTGCGGCTTCGCTCGAATCCTCAATGCCGAAGAAAAGGCGTGCTGCAAGTTGGGAAAAAATTTGACGGGCCTCCACTCGGAACGGCACTTCTCCATCGCGAGGCCACGCCTCGATATTCCGAGTGAATTCCTGCTGGATGATGGCCAAATAGCTAGCGAGCGCGCGATCGCTGAAAGCAGGTTGAACCAAAGTGCGCACCTGCCGGTGAGCATCGAAATCCAACGACATCAAGCGGCTCTTCTTCTTCAGGTCGATATCGAAACTGAGCCCTCGCGTCACTCTCTCTACCGCAAGTGCAGTCGACCAACATCGATCCCCGTTTTTTAATATTTGAGAAATGACCTCCTGATCGACCACGCCGACGATCGAATACGGGCCGAGCTGATTGCGAAACACCTTGCCGTGAATATTTGCCTGATTCGCGAAAAACTGTAGCCCTTCGCGCTTATAGGCGAAGAGGGATTTCATTCCTGCAATGAATCCGCTGGTTCCGGGGATGCTCTTGGGTACTTTTGCCAAAGGAGGAAAGGCTTCAGGCCGCTCCGGGTTTTTGATGATGGCTGCAACTTGAGGATCTATGTTGAAGGGTCTGATCTTGGCCGCATCATATTCAACTTTGCTCATATCTCTCATTTGCGAACTCCATTGTTCGTGATTTAACCGATCTTCCGGCGACCCGCTTCAAGCTCGCGCTTTTGATGGAGTTCGCCCGTTTCGCCGCATCGACCGTCTCCGCCGGCCATCCTCAACGTCGGCTTCACCCGGCTGCTGCGCCTGCGCGTCAAACACCGCGGATCGAACGCCGGCCTCGTCTGCAAGTACGTCTTGCCCTTGAGGATCTGCCGATACGGCTTCCTGAACTACTGCACGACCATGTCCTTCTTCGACGGGGCAACGATATGCGTCAAGCGCGGCAGTCCTGCCGCATGGTGCGACGAGATTGCCTACCGCCTCCCGTTCCAAACCGCTCGAGCTCATTGCCACGCTCGATCGATCGCAGTCGCTCAATTTGGCCACGCGGGCTCGCGGAGGCGGCAAGTCGCCGTTCACGCGAAAGTCGGCGCAGGAAATCTTCCTTCAGTACAGGCGTCTTCGAACTCATCGGCCCCTTGTCTGGATTTGCACGATTTACGCGTCAATATGCTTGCGCCTTGCAATTGCCACTGTGCCGTTTCTGCCTCCCTGTCTTGCTTGGCGCATTGTTTACGTTCAGGCGCGACTCAACGCTCAAGTCGAGTTGTTTCAATAAAATAGCCGGAATTACCAGAACCTCCGTTCTCGGCCGTTGATCAGGTTTCACGTATCCAAACCAGGCGGCTCGAGCCGGAGGCGGTTGCATTATCGAGAACGAGCTTGCCGTCGTCACATTTCATATCCCGCAACAAATTCATTCCGGTAAAATCCGGGTAACTGGACAAATCCACGTGATGCAAGACGGTTTTCCCCTCTATGGAATATTTTCCGGAGTAGCTCAGGATTCCGGAATTTGCGCGAATCAATCGAATCATGCCGATCATTTTTTTTATGCTGAATATGTTTTTCCAAAATGCCTCTGGAATGAATTCGATATTTTTCCTTCCTCGGGCGATCATGATCACGGACATGTACCCGGTGTCCGTATAGATGATGCGTCCCATCGGGCTGCGCCCCATCGGGTAGATGATTCGACCATTCGCCAACCTAAATTCGCTTGCCTCCAGCGACCAAGTTCCGGTCAACTCATTCATGATTTTCTCGCATCGAAAAATTGACTGGATGGTGAAGCTAGTCAAAGTGATGATTGTCCGGTTTGGTCGTCGATAATCGGATGCGATGGCGCCGATGCAATTTATCCAGTCATCGACGATCCAACCGGGATCGTGCCTGAAACATTCAGGAGTTGTGCGCCTCCAACTGCGCCATTGTCATGGAAGTACGGAACGAGCCGAGAATCGTGCGCGTACCGATGCACGCACGGCGGCCATGCGATGCGCGCATGTTGTCGATATAGAGAATGTCGGATTTTTCCCATTCCACATGATATTCACGCTGCTCGTAAGCATGAAGCAAATGCCGTATTACATCGTCGGGAATTGGAGCGCCGTTTCCGTATAAGGCCGTCTGCCATATTTCATCTTGCGAGCGCGGAGGCGGGGCGTTCGGGTACGCCCGCTTGACCAAATCCCACCAACTCGCTGGATGGCAGACGCAAACCGAACTAAAGAAGCTTTCTTCCTGGGTGATGGGGTGACGCCTGACGGCCGTGGCATGCTGGAGAATCTGCAGGTGGTCATCGCTGATCCAGATCGGTTCGATCTTCCGCTCCGCGCATATCTCGTTTACTCTGGTCCGGTCGCTCGTTCCAAAAGTATCTTCTATCGACTTGTACGGCATGTGTTTAGGGAAGTTCCGTACATACCGGATGCCAAATTTCAGGAACGGCTCCAGGATCGACGGAGCCATGTCGCGTAAGAATTGGCGGGAATCGCATACGGACGTCGTTCCGCCCGTGCCTGGTGCGGGCGGTTGTTCGCAGAAGAAGAGAACATGCATCGGCCAGTAAAAGTTATAGGCCATCTCATTGTGCTGCGGCAATGCCATGGAACCGGGTACGTCTATCGTGAAGACATTGGCGTCGACGGACGTATGCGGTCCGCTCCCGGCGGTGTAATCGAATTCGGACGGCTCGAGCAATTCCGCGATCGAGCCAAATGCTTTCCGGTCGCAATCCAGCCCGCGAATCAACACGACGCCATAGCGCAGAAGTGCTTCGCGCAGCAATTGACGGTGTTTCGTGACCCACGCGACCGCGGGCGGGCTGGAAGCCGCGTGAACGCGAAGGAGGAATTTCTGCTCGGGGAAGAGGAGTTCCGCCTGAAAATCCTCTATAGATCTAAGTCGGTCTAAAAGAGCTGTCATGAAATGATTCCAGCAAGTTGGATTTTGGTTCCGCCGATGGAAAGCGGGCAGCCGGCCTCTCCAAGGAAACATGGATTTACTCGATTCGGCAGTAATCCATGACGCGCCGAGAGGTTCGCAGATGTGAGCTTTCGGAGTGGAGCGTGCGAGTAAAGCGAGATGTGCCGACCAGCGCCGCGCTCATGGACTTTCAGCTACCGGTCGCTCTTGCCAGGCAGTGTCGTGTTCCGAACACCTTGGTTCACGAGACCGCGCTCCCGAAGGAATGGCCCGCAAAGAGTCGACGCCGAATCGGGCAATGTAATGCGCGACACAGAGCCTCGATCGAGAATGCGAGACAGGTTTTCGGAATGTGCACGCTGGCGAACCTGTCGGTTATGCGGAATTTGCCGTGGTCGATTCATGGGAGCAATTCGTCGTGCACATGAAAAGCGCTGCGTTATCAAGCGTGTTTACGAAGAAAGTTCATCGAAGCGGACGCTGCTTCACTCTTGCATTCCTACGATTCAATGCCATTTCGTCTTCAACGTGGGCAATGCCAATCGATTAACGTTTACGTGGGGCTGGTCAGTAGTCGGCGGCGTTTTGGTGTACTGAGAACAATAGTCGTCTGAAAGCAGTTTGTATGCACTGAATATCCGGTACAACGCGCGGATTTGACGGATGGGCGAGGCATTCCTTCAATGCAAGTGGGAGATTGTCCGGCGATGCGTCGAGCGTGCCGCCGCTCAGCATGCCGTGCTACGGGCCGGCGAGGTCGCGCAGGGTAAGCGGCGCGTCGGGGCGGTTGTCGTGATCGGCCTCAGCGTCGGACCGATCCTTGAAAAACCATTGCGACGAAGATTCCGGCAAACCTGATTGCGCTCTGGCAGCGAATCAGCATCCGATCGCCGATGCGAGGAATCATTCATCCATGAAAACCCGGATGCAACGAAACATACAATTACATTACAGTGGCAAATAAATATCCTTCCAATTGCACCTTTCGAGACGGCGCTGCCGCCAGCATGATCGCCTGACCGGATCATGTGCGCAATCTGCTCCTGCGGTCTCTATAACCTTGTTTTATGAATTGTGGAGAAACTCAAATGAGCGATATTCTCGAACGAATCATCGCGGTCAAGCGCGAAGAAGTCGCAGCGGCCATGCGCAGTACGCCAGTCGAGGCGCTAAAACGGGAAACCTCCACATGTGATTTGCGCGATTTCGTTGGGGCGTTGCGTTCGAAGCACGCGACCGGCGACGCGGCCGTCATCGCGGAAATCAAAAAGGCGAGTCCGTCGAAGGGCGTGCTGCGCGAGCATTTTGCGCCAGCCGACATCGCCCTCTCGTATGCGTTGCACGGAGCCGCGTGCCTATCCGTGCTGACCGATGAGCAATTTTTCCAAGGTGGAGTCCGCTATCTCAAGGAGGCGCGTTCCGCTTGTACGCTGCCCGTGTTGCGCAAAGACTTTATCATTGACGCGTACCAGATCATCGAAGCTCGTGCGATGGGGGCGGACGCGATCTTGCTGATTACCGCAGCGCTCGACACGTCACAGATGCAGGATCTCGAGGCGTATGCGCACTCGCTCGGGCTTGCAGTGCTGGTTGAAGTGCACGATAGCCATGAGATGGAGCAGGCGCTGACGCTGAAGACGCCACTTCTCGGCATCAACAATCGCAACTTGCGCACGTTTGAGACGACGATCCAGACGACTCTTGACATGCTCGACATGATTCCGCAGGACCGGATTGTCGTTACTGAATCGGGCATCTTGTCGAGGACCAGCGTCGAAACAATGCGCGCCGCGAACGTGAACACGTTTCTCGTCGGCGAGGCGTTCATGCGCGCGGAGCATCCGGGAGCCGAACTTGCACGATTGTTCTTCTGATGGTGATCGAGTATTTGCATCAGCGGAATTGTTCGCGGTTGAGATAGACAACTCGCTCTGTCGATGGTGGAACCCCGCGGCTTCGACACCCGGTTGCTTGATCGTCCGCGGAAACAGAATGATCTTGGTCGACATTCTGCTGAATCGGCTACTATTAGGTTTGCCGATTCAGTCGGCCACCAAATTATCGGTTTGAGATTGAAAGAAACAAAAAATCACTGAAATTTCAGTAATTATCAAAACGAATTTGGAAGCATTATTGACTCTGTTCAGTGAAACAGGAGTAAGTCGATGCCGATCAATAGACAGATTTTGATGGCTGGCCAGGTTCGCGAATCAAAGCCATTATCTCCAATCGCAGGTGCCGCGCCTGGCGTACACATTAATACCGAGTCGAACTTGCTCGCAGATGCTGCGAAAATAGCCGCCGGTATCGGGTTGAAGTTTAACGTGCAGGCAGGGCGAGTTGCCACGTCCGCATCAGCATACGTGCCATTGGCTCAGAACGTGGGTCCACGCAATTTGACATTGGAAAAAAATCAGGACGGCAAAGCACGAATTTCGCTGAACTATCCGGAAATAAAAAATCTTGTATTGAGTGGTGGAGGTGCAAAGGGAGCTGCGTATCCCGGCGCGGTAGTCGCGCTTGAGGCCCAAGGGGTCATGTCGAAAATTAGGTCAATATCGGGATCGTCAGCCGGCGCCATTACTGCCGCCCTACTTGCATCTGGTATTTCCAGCGAACATTTCACTAAACTATCCAATAGTGTTGATTTTGTGGATTTGCTTCGGCAGCGGGCTGGCCCGCCGGCATTCCAGATTGGCAGACACGTTGCGGAGGAGATTCTGCGCGATACAAGCAAGCGTATCGGCGAGAAAACAGGGATCGGCAAGAATGTAGGAGACACGCTCACGATTTTGATGAATGCACAAACACGTGCGCCTGCGCTGGAAAATCTGATCCGCGAAGAATCACGCGCGAGCGTGATGGCACATTTATCAGGTCTTGAGCTGAAAAAATGTGGCGAACAGAAAGCCGCCATCGAAGCAATTCGCTTCCGGCTCGAGGCAGGTGGGGCGGTGACGTTTGGGGATCTTCATACGTTGAGTCCACATATTCCAGCTATCAAGGAGTTGAGTTGCACGGGGACGATGATGGAGAAGAATCGTCCTCAGATCGCGATTTTTTCGGCGGAAACTACGCCAGAAATGGATATTGCAAAAGCGGCTCTCATTTCTAGCTCCTTACCCTTCGTTTTTGCGCAACAGACGCATAGTTCGGCCTTTGGCACCGCGCGCTATCAGGATGGTGGGATCATGTTCAATGTCCCCGCGCCGGCCCTTGTCAATCATGAATCCGCTAGCCGGGCGCTGCCGCACCCGGATGCATTGATTTTGATGTTCAGCGCGGTGCCGGACAAGCCGATCGCGCCTTCCGGCCTATCGGACGTCATCGCGGACTGGCTGACCGGTGCACCGATGTCAGCATTAAATTCGTTGCAAATGCGCGGCTTAGGTGATTTGCGTGAGCAGATTGTGCAAGTGCCATTAAAAAACGAGCGTGGCGACTTCTCGGGATTGATGAGCGGGACGCTGAACTTTGGCATGTCGATAGACGACAAGCGAGCGATGCAGCGCGACTTACAGTCGAAGGTTGAAGAGCACATTGCTCTACGCGGTCAGCAGAAAATCACCATGGAATTCCTGTCCACGGATGCCGCTATGTTGGCACTTGCCGATAGTGAATTTCACACATTACACGATGATCATCCACACTTGACTGCGAATCTGCATAGATTTCGTACTCGTGCGAACGAGATGCTTGGCGATCTCTCGAATTCAATTGCCGGGATGGAGCGTCTTGCACCGGATAGGCTGGCTTTGCTCGTTCAACGACTCGACGAATTGACCGAAGGCGATGCTGATAGGGCGACATATTTGGCGAGGAAAATGTTGGACCCGCAACAGCCCAAATCGCTCGCACGCATCACCGATGCGATTCGCGGCGCGGAGACAAATTCACCGACATTGCGTGCGGTACAGGCGCTGAACGAGAAGCAGGATACAGTCAACGCATCGCGTAGAGCAATCTCGGACATTATCTATCGTGCACGCTTCAAGTATGGTCAAACAGCAGCCAACCACGCATTACTCAATTTAACTGAGGATCGACTCAACAAAGCATCAACGCGTAAAGAGTATAACGAAGCGTTGTCAAATTTGGCGGCGAATTACAAACCGCGAATCAGTGTTTTATCTGAATCTATTTCTTCGAAAACTATCGATGACGCCAAGGCGTATCGCATTCCAGACAGGCGAGTGTGAGTTTGGTCGGCGAATGGAGAAAGGAGATATTGATGTTTGATTACCAGACTTGGGTCGAGAGTTGGCTCAGTGAGATGCGCGTTCAAGTGTCTGATTCTACCCTGATCACACTTACTATTGACGAACACCCCTTTCTGCTCAAGCAAATGAACGATGTTTATCTGATGGCGGTTGGTATCGGTCCAGTGCCACCTTCGTTGAACCAGGGGCAGGCACTACTACTGCTGAACCTCAATGCGTTCAATGCTAGGACACAGCCGTTGCAGGTAGGAATCGTCAATGGAGGGGACCTCGTGGCATGGCTTCGCGAGCCTTGGGCGACGGCTGATCTTTCTAGCCGTTATAGTTTGATGATGCAGACGGCGGCCGATTTGCGAAAAGAACTATCGATGTGAAGCGGAGCAGCCCCCTGAAACACCGGATATAGCCTCTCACTTAAACTAGCGGGTAGGCATAAGGCTGTGTTTTTGACTAACACCAGGCAGGAAGTGATGGAAGTGTTGACGGGCCCGGAGCGCCCGCCGGCGATGCGTCTCCGACCTCTGATTGACAGGAAATGGCATCAAGCAACGCCTGGATGCTCGGGCGTGTGACCGGGCGAGCCAGGCGCAGGCGCAGGCGCTGACGCTCGGAGAGTCGCATGGCCACAAGCTGGCATCGCCGGGTGACCAGAGCCGCCAGATTCTGCTGCGCGGGATCGCTGAGCGGTCGCACGAAGCGCTCGTAGTCGGGACGTTGGGCCAGTACGGCAGCGAACTCGGCGAGGGTGGTTGCATCGATGTGGTCGGTCTTGGCTACGCGCTGCATCTGTATTAGCCGGGACTCGATCTGACAGGTAGTCGGACCGACAAAGAACGAGTCTTTAATGGGGGATGAGTTTCTCCTTGGCGAGTTCGAGCGAATCGAGGAAAGTACGCAATCGCCTTCTCTATCACCGCCGTATCGACAATCATCCGCTTCAGGCTCGAAGTTTTGATGACGTTTGCACGTTTGGCCGCTTCGGTCGTCTCGGCCAACAGTTCTTCTACGCCGGCTTCGCCCAGTCGCTTGCGCCAGCGCGTCAGGCTCAAAGGATCGATCGGCGGCTTCGTTTGCAAGTATGTCTCGCCGGCGAACACTTGCCAGTATGGATTCTCTAACCATAGCCAAATGATCTCTTCGTCCGACAGGTCGAACGCATGTCGCGAGTAGAGCAGCCCGGCGATCTTCCTCTGGTGCTGGCGTCTTCGGATCCACTCATACATCATCAGGATTTTCAGGATTCACGTATCAATATGCTTGCTCCCTGCAAATTCAACAACACCGTTTCGATCTGGCAGCCTCGCTGCATAAATCTTTCAGAACTGTTCAGGGCCGGCTAATGAGGCAGGGCTGCACCGCGATAGAGGAAGAATGATTGCCGAGTTTGCGGAGGGCGGTTTCGACGGCAATCGTGCGCACGCTCCAGTGAGTGGATCCATCTGCCGGCTTCGTGTGCAGGGTCTTGTGAATCAGTTGAGCCAGCCGCTCATCGTCGATCGTGCGTGGCTTGCCGGGACGTTGTGCGATTGCGCTGTTGGATTCGCCGTCAGCAGCCGCCAGCACGATGCGCGCCCGCGCGACCAGCGCAGCCGAAATCGAACGAGAACGTGCTATCGACATCAGTTGCGAGCGTTCGTCTTCGCTCAGCACCAGTTCCGCCTTCGGTCGTCCCATTGGCATGCTGACGTCTCCCGTTCCGTTGACGTCAACATGCTACGCGAACATTTTTCAGTTAACAACGGAACAGGACACTAGCACGTGTCGTAATCGATCTTTGCATGAAGCGCGGTTTCGTGCCAACAGCTTCACGGATCGTTTCTCCCAAAACGTCGATGCTGAATTTGGTCGCGGCTGGTTACGGGGTGGCGATTGTTCCGGAGCGGATGACGACGTTAGGCTTGAGCGACGTGTCCTTCGTACCGCTTCCTGATGAGGGCGCGAAATCGAGATGTGCACTGCTGTTATCCGTCGAACCGACTATCTTGGCGCAGACATTCGCGGATCTATTTGTGCGCGCGCAGAGCTGAGCGTCAGTGCAGCCGTGCCGCCTTCAGCTCACTCCTTCCCGCTTCAGTTGCTTTCGCATCCGGCGACACGGACATTGCGAAAGACAAGCCACGACCAGACAGCGCCGCCGGCGACCTTCGCGAGGAACTGCAGAAACGCGATTGTCGGGAATATCGTGCCGAACGCGATCAGAGGGAAGATGAGCGAATCCACGGCGGCGCCGGCTATGTTGGCGCCGTTTGCGCGTGCGAGAACGGGATAACGGCGGGCAGCCTGGAACACGATTGCGCTGGCGACGGCCGCGGCACTGAATGCAGCGAGAGACGCCACCGCGATTATGCCCGACGCGGGATTGAGCAAATAGCTTGCGGCGCCCGCGCCTGCGATCAGCGCGAACATGCGTGCCCACAGCGCGCGCCCCCGCCAGTTGAGGTGCAGGCGATCACGGATCGCCAGATCGAGGCCGATCAGCAGGAAGGCGTTGATCGGCGTGGATGCCGGGCCGAAGTGCGCGACGCTCAGGTTCGCTGCGACGACGGCCGCGATGTAGATCAAGACGTACATGGTTCCTCTGCAGTAAAAGTCCTCGTTGCGCCGGCTCCGGAATGTTCGGCGGTGGCATTGCATCAGCGCGTCATGATGCTCGAGCATGAACTGCCGGTGCGCTAGGATAATCGTTCCCGCCATCTTGAGCATGCGTGCCTCGCCCGTCTTCGCGGACCGCACGTTCCTCGTCGACGGCAAGGCCGTCCGGCGCGAGGGCGCGCTGAAGGGCGAGCTGAAGCTCGATCCGGGCGCGCGCATCGTGCTGGCCGAAGGCTCGACCGCGTTCCCGTCGCTGACGTTCGCGAACGACGGCGCACCGGACGCCGGCCTGTTCCATATCGCCGACGGCCACTTCGGCGTGACGAGCAACGGCGTTCAGACCGTGCATTTCGCGCCGGAAGGAACGTACTTCGACAAACCGGCATTCGGCAGCCACCCGGACGCGAGCGACCGGTCGAATCGCTTCGCGACGACGCAATGGATCGCGAGCGAGCTCGCGTCGGCCACGGTCGGGCAGATTGTCTTCGAAATGCGCACGGCGGCGCGCGCCTGTACCGCATCGGCACCGGCGCGCCCGCCGAGATCACGCAGGCGGGCATCACGCCCGAGGACGCGGGCCTGACGCCGCCGCCGCGGCTGTCGGACGAATACGTGTGGCGCGACGGGACGTGGGTGGTCAATGCGGTGGTGGTCGCGGGCAAGGAGCGGGAGGCGGCGATGAACGCGTTCATGTCGCGGATGGAGAAGGCGCGCGCGAAGAATCTCGGCAAGGCCGACGCGCCCGCGCTTCGACGCGCGCGCGCAGTATCAGATGAAGCTCGTGCGCGTGGTGGACGCGCCGGCGGG
Source organism: Burkholderia sp. MSMB1588 (assembly GCF_001546925.1). Lineage (NCBI taxonomy): Bacteria > Pseudomonadati > Pseudomonadota > Betaproteobacteria > Burkholderiales > Burkholderiaceae > Burkholderia > Burkholderia sp. MSMB1588. The sequence goes on from NZ_CM003770.1 coordinate 1,397,305, forward strand.
GGCGCTAGGGCAGAAGTTGGTGTTGGAACCGCAGCGGTAGGCGAAGGTGTAGTCGGAGGCGAAGGTGGAAGTCTCGGCCTATCGAGAGCGGTGCGGCCCGCCATTTCGTTGCGGGCCTCGCAAAGCCTTCGCGTCCGGATTTGTCGCGGGGTGGTTTGCGGGATAGTGCGCGGGGATTCACCACATTGCCGCCTCGGTACAAACCCGAATCCCCAAAAGAGTTGTCTATACAATTTTGAGCGGCTACCGTGAGCATTCCGAACCTCAGACATTTCCGGGACCCGCCGCCATGCCGAACGTCACCGATGCCCAACGCCGCCCGCTGCGCGAACGCCGCACGATCGACCACATCCCCGACCACGAGCGTCACGGCAAGCTGTCGAGCCAGTTCACGCTGTGGCTCGGCGCGAACCTTCAGGTGACGGCGATCGTCACCGGCGCGCTCGCAGTCGTGCTGGGCGGCGACGTGTTCTGGTCGCTCGTCGGACTCGCGCTCGGTCAGTTGCTCGGCGGCGCGGTGATGGCGCTGCACGGTGCGCAAGGGCCGCGGCTCGGCTTGCCGCAGATGATTTCGAGCCGCGTGCAGTTCGGCATCTACGGCGCGGTGATTCCGCTCGTGCTCGTCTGCCTGATGTACGTCGGCTTCTCCGCGAGCGGCACCGTGCTCGCCGGTCAGGCGCTCGCGCAACTGCTCGGCGTCGCCGACACGGTCGGCATCTTCGCGTTCATCGCGGTCGTCGTCGTGCTCGCGGTGTTCGGGTATCGGACGATTCACGCGCTCGGCCGCGTGTCGAGCGTCGTCGGCGTGATCGCGTTCGTCTACATGTTCGCGCGGCTCCTCGGCGGCCATGATGTCGGCGCGCTGCTCGCGATCCGGCATTTCTCGCTGCCGAGCTTCCTGCTCGCGATCTCGCTGTCCGCGTCGTGGCAGATAGCGTACGGGCCCTACGTCGCCGACTATTCGCGCTATCTGCCGCGCGCGACGTCCGCGCGACGCACGTTCTGGGCGATCGGTCTCGGCTCGGTGCTCGGCGCGCAGGCGTCGATGGCGTTCGGCGTGTTCGCGGCGGCGCTCGCGGGCAAGCAGTTCGCCGGGCACGAAGTGCAGTTCATCGTGAGTCTCGGCGCGAGCGGCGCGACGGCCGCGCTGCTCTATTTCGCGATCGCGTTCGGCAAGCTGACGATCACGACGCTCAACGCATACGGCAGCGTGATGTCGGTCGCGACGATCGTCACCGGCTTCTCGGGCCGCGCGCAGATCACGCAGCGCGCGCGGATGGCCTACGTGCTCGCGATGGTCGCCGCGGTCGCCTGGCTCGCACTCGTCGGTCGTCACGCATTCCTGAAGGATTTCTCAGCGTTCATCCTGTTCCTGCTCGCATTCTTCACGCCGTGGAGCGCGATCAATCTGGTCGACTTCTACTGCGTGACGAAGGAGCGCTACGACGTGCCCGCGCTCTACGATCCCGACGGCCGCTACGGCCGCTGGAACATCGCGGGCGTATCGATCTACGCGATCGGCGTGCTCGTGCAGATGCCGTTCATCGCGACCGAGTTCTATACCGGGCCGCTCGTCGCGAAGTTGGGCGGCACCGACATCTCGTGGATCATCGGCCTCGCCGTGCCCGGCATTCTGTATTATGTGGCGGCACGCAGGCAGGCCGCGCACGTCCCCGAGCGGCTGATCCTGCCGGACGAGCCCTCATTGTCATGACCGATTCCGCCGTTGTTTCGTCGCAGCCGCTTTCATCGCCGGACGCCGCGCCGTCGGCCGATCCGCGCGCGCTCGACGCGCTGCACGCGTTCGTCGAGCGACATCCGCGCCTCTTCGTGCTCACGGGCGCGGGCATCAGCACCGATTCCGGCATTCCCGGCTATCGCGACCGCAACGGCGCATGGATGCGCTCGCCGCCGATCCAGTACCGCGAGTTTCTCGATTCCGACCATGCGCGCCGCCGCTACTGGGCGCGCAGCATGCTCGGCTGGCCCGTGGTCGGGCGCGCGCAGCCGAACGCATCGCATCATGCGCTCGCGCGGCTCGGCGCGGCGGCGCGCATCGGGCGGCTCGTCACGCAGAACGTCGACGGGCTGCATCAGAGCGCGGGCAGCGTCGACGTCATCGAACTGCATGGCGGCATCGGCGGCGTCACGTGTCTCGATTGCGGCGCGCATCACGCGCGTGCGGCGATCCAGCCCATCCTCGAAGCGGACAATCCTGCACTGCTCGTTGCCGAGGCGGAGCCCGCCGCCGACGGCGACGCGCATCTCGAATGGCGCGCGCTCGACACGTTTCGCGTGCCTGCGTGCCCGGCGTGCGGCGGGCTGCTGAAGCCGGCCGTCGTGTTCTTCGGCGAGAACGTGCCGCGCGAGCGCGTCGCGGCCGCCGCGCGCGCGCTCGACGACGCCGATGCGATGCTCGTCGTCGGCTCGTCGCTGATGGTGTATTCCGGCTACCGGTTCTGCGTATGGGCGAGCGACCAGCGCAAGCCGATCGTCGCGATCAATCTCGGGCATACGCGCGCCGATCCGCTGCTGACGCTGAAGGTCGAGGCGTCGTGCGGGCGGACGCTCGCCGCGCTCGCCGCGCGTCTCGGGCTTGCGGCGAGCGACGCGCGCGGCCCGCTTCACGTCTGACTCGTCCATCCTGATTCGTTTCGTCATGCCGATCGATTCCACTTCGCGCCAATGGGCGGCCGCCGCCGAACGCAACCGCGAGCCGATTCTCGCTGTGCTGAAGCGCGTGCTGCCCGCGCGCGGCGCCGTGCTGGAGATCGCGAGCGGCACTGGCCAGCACGCGGTCCACTTCGCGGCTGCGCTGCCCGATCTCGTCTGGCAGCCGACCGACGTGGAGTTGGCCGCGCGCGCGTCGGTTGCCGCGTGGGCGGCCGATGCCGCGCTGCCGAACCTGCGCGCGCCGCTCGCGCTCGACGTGTGCGCAAAGCCGTGGCCGCTAGCCGCCGCCGATGCGCTCGTCTGCATCAACATGATCCACATCGCGCCGTGGGCGGCCGCGTGCGCGCTCTTCGAAGGCGCGGCGCGCGTGCTGCCCGAGGGCGGCGTGCTGTATCTGTACGGGCCGTATCGCCGCGGCGGCGCGCACACGGCCGAATCGAACGCGCAGTTCGATGCGCAGTTGCGCAGCCGCAATCCGGCGTGGGGCGTGCGCGATCTGGAGGCGGTAGTCGAACTCGGCAGTGCGTCCGGCCTCGTGCTCGACGAGATCGTCGAGATGCCGGCGAACAATCTGAGCGTCGTGTTTCGAAAGCGCGCGTAGGCGCGTGTGCGTCGGGCGCGGCGCGGCGGCGCTGGCGTGAGCGTCGGATTCGTTGAACGAGACGAACGCGCGATCGTAGGGATCGTAGAACGAGCAGAACGAAACAATCGCGACGGCCCGCGATCGCAAGCATGGACACCGCCATCCGTTCGACCACGACACGTCGGCAGTATCCCGAATCAACGCCGAAGCGCCGCCGAAGCCGCATCGAGGGACCGCCAGACGTCGCGAGGCGTCAAACCGAGCCGCCACCCGATTCGCCTCCGGACGCCTTTCATTCGCGGCGCGCTCGCGCGGTTTCCCTTATCCTTGCGCCTGTGCGCGCGACCCCGGTGGGTCGCGCCCTGTTTTTTCCGGAGAATTGAACAATGGGCAAACAAGCAATCGGTGTGGTCGGTCTCGCGGTGATGGGGCGCAATCTGGCCTTGAATATCGAAAGCCGTGGCTACGCGGTGTCGGTCTACAACCGCAGCCGCGAGAAGACCGACGAACTGATCGCCGAATTTCCCGATCGCAAGCTCGTGCCGGCCTATACGCTCGAGGAATTCGTCGCGTCGCTCGAAACGCCGCGCCGCATCCTCCTGATGGTGAAGGCGGGCGAAGCGACCGATGCGACGATCGCGGCGCTCAAGCCGCTGCTCGGCAAGGGCGACGTGCTGATCGACGGCGGCAACACGCACTTCACCGACACGATCCGCCGCAACCAGGAACTCGCGCAGGCGGGCCTGCATTTCATCGGCACGGGCGTGTCGGGCGGCGAGGAGGGCGCACTGCGCGGCCCGTCGATCATGCCGGGCGGCCAGCGCGACGCATACGATCTCGTCGAGCCGATCCTCGAGCAGATCGCCGCGAAGGCGCCGGCGGACGGCGAGCCGTGCGTCGCGTACATGGGGCCGGACGGCGCGGGCCATTACGTGAAGATGGTCCATAACGGGATCGAGTACGGCGACATGCAACTGATCGCGGAGAGCTACGCGGTGCTCAAGCAGGTCGCGGGCCTGACGAACGACGAGTTGGGCGAGGTCTACGCCGAATGGAACCAGGGCGAGCTCGACAGCTACCTGATCGAGATCACCGCGAAGATCTTCGGCAAGAAGGACGACGAAACGGGCGAGCATCTCGTCGACGTGATTCTCGACCGCGCCGCGCAGAAGGGCACCGGCAAGTGGACGAGCCAGAACGCGCTCGACCTCGGCGTGCCGCTGCCGCTCATCACCGAATCGGTGTTCGCGCGCGTGCTGTCGTCGCTGAAGGCGCAACGCGTCGCGGCGAGCAAGGTGCTGAGCGGGCCGTCTCCCGCGCCGCTCGAAGGCGATCGCGCCGCGTTCGTCGAATCGGTGCGCCGCGCGCTGTACCTGTCGAAGGTGATCTCGTACGCGCAGGGCTTCGCGCAGCTCGATACAGCATCGAAGGAATACGGCTGGAACCTCGATCTCGGCACGATCGCGAAGATCTTCCGCGCGGGCTGCATCATCCGCGCGCGCTTCCTGCAGAAGATCACCGATGCGTATGCGAAGAACACCGCGCTCGCGAATCTGCTGCTCGACCCGTATTTCCAGGACATCGCGGCGAATTACCAGTCCGCGCTGCGCAACGTCGTGATCGCCGCGGTGAAGGCGGGCGTGCCCGTGCCGGCGTTCGCGTCGGCGGTTGCGTATTTCGACAGCTACCGGTCGGCGCGCCTGCCCGCGAACCTCGTGCAGGCGCAGCGCGATTTCTTCGGCGCGCACACGTTCGAGCGCACCGACAAGCCGGGCAGCTTCCACGCGAACTGGGCCGAGTGACACGCGAGATCGGTAATTGTTGCGATCGTCTACGTTATTGGTCGGGTTTTTCTAGGGATGGAACGGCGATTGTTATCGGTCTCGAAACAGTGTTTTCGTCGATACATGGTTTTCCCTAAGTGCCTCCGTGACTAGACTGTGATTAATCGCTGCTCGCATGGTGCTTGCGGCGAAGCAAAAAATCACGGAGGTTTGATCATGAAATCGCTTTTCGCTACCGTCGCAGTCGCCGCCGCCCTCGCCGTTCCGGCCGTTTCGTTCGCCCAGCAATCGAATGGCCCGGTGACCCGCGCGCAAGTCCGGGCCGAGCTCATCCAGCTCGAGCAGGCGGGCTATAACCCGGCTTCCGACCGCGTGAACTACCCCGAGGAAATCCAGGCTGCCGAAGCCAAGATCCACGGTCAGCAAAACGTCGCCGCGCAAGCCGACACGAGCGGCTACGGCGCGCAGCCGGCGGCCGCGGCCGAATCGGGCGCGCCGAACAAGGTGAAGCGCATCGCCGACGGCGCACCGGTCTACAAGGGTCGTTGAGCGGCACGGTTGTCCGTCGCGCGTCGCGGCTGAACGCGAGCGCGGCGAGTCGCGGCCCGCGCATGGCAGTTCTCAGCCCGCGTGTTCCATTCGTTGGAACGCGCGGGCTGAGCTTTTTGGCGCGCCGAAACAGGGCGGTCGCGCGTGTGCCGCCGTCAATTCCGATCCGGGCATCGGGCGAGCGGCGCGCGGCGGATGGCGCACCGGGATTCAACACCGCATTCCGGACGCTGCACCGCCGCTCGTAGCGGGTGAGCGCGCTCGTCGCGCGCGCCTTCGCCGATCGGCCGATTCCCCGACAACTTACGTCGGCGATGTCCGGCGAGTTACTATCCGTCCGGCATGGTGCCGCGCGATCGTCGCGCCGGCCGCCACGGTGCCACGGGAATGTCCATGAAGATCGTACGCAGCAAGAGCTTCACCGCGCCGCGGGCGTGGGGCGCCGTCGACATCGCCAACATGCGCGGCGTCACGACCCGCCTGCATTGGACGGATCAGCCGTACAAATGGCACGTCAACGATGGCGAAGAGGTGTTCGTCGTGCTCGACGGCCGGGTCGAGATGCGCTATCGCGACGCCGGCGTCGAGCACGCGGCCGTCCTGGAGGCAGGCGACATCTTTTTCGCATCGGCAGGGACGGAACATGTCGCGTGCCCGCTCGGCGAGGCCCGGATTCTCGTCGTCGAAACCGAAGGCAGCGTTTGAGGTCCGATCGGAATGGCGCGGCTCGCGATGCGTCGGCCCGGCCGGGTGCGGTTCGCCGGGCTTGCCGGGCCGATCGCGCACGAAGTCCCGGCGGCGGCGAGCGTGCCGCCGCAGCGAAGTGAATTGATGGAGGTACGCTTGAGAAGCATTCTGTTCGTCCAACGCTCCGGCATCGGCTGGACGGTGCGCACGGCGCTCGTCGCGGCAGGCGCGGCGCTCGCCGGCGGTTGCACGCTGACGCCGTGGACCGACTCCTGGCAGCCGACGCACGTGCCGCCGCAGTCGGCGCAGCGCGCGTCGTCGGGCGTGCCGGCCGGTTATTACCGCGTGAATTCGGGCGATACGCTCGCAAGCATCGCGTCCGCGTTCGGGCAGCGCCCGCTCGACGTCGCGAGCTGGAACCACATGGCGCTGACCGACATGGTGACGCCCGGCCAGGTGCTGCGCGTCGCGCCGCCGCCGAGCACGGCGACGTTTGCGCCACCCGCCGCGCAGCCGCAAGCGGCCGCGCCGGCGCTCGCGTGGCCCGCGCGCGGCACCGTGACGACGCCGTTCGGTGCCGGCAGGAACCACGGGATCGTGATCACCTCGGCGGGCGGCGATCGCACGGTGCGCGCCGCCGCGCCCGGCCGCGTCGTGTACGCGGGAACGGGCGTCGCCGCCTATGGCCCGCTCGTGATCCTGAAGCACGAGAACGGCCTCATCACCGCGTACGGCCACAACGACAGGCTGCTCGTCAACGAAGGCGACGCGGTGAGCGCGGGCCAGCCGGTCGCGGAGATGGCGACCGACGCGAGCGGCCGCTCGACGTTCGAGTTCGAAGTGCGGCGCAACGGCAAGGCCGTCGATCCGCTCGGCCTGCTGCCGCGCAACGGCTACTGACCGACTTCCAGCGCCGCCCCCCGCGCGCGATGCGCGGCTGAGCGGCGCGATCGTGTCGCCACCGGGCCCGGCCATCCGGCGTGCGCGCGTGCGCGCGGCGCCGTCGTCAAGCGTGCTCCGTCTGCGGCGCGAGCGCGCCGGCGCGGTTGCCGAGCAGCACGATCAGCGCGGCGAAACCGAGGCTGCCCGCCGCGATCGCGCCGCTGTATGCGGCGACCATCAGATAGCCGTGCGCGCGCGGATCGACGAACGGGTACGGGTACCAGTCGATCAGCGCGCCGCGCACGAGCGTATAGCCGAGATACGCGACCGGAAACGCGAGCCACCGCGCGAGCTGCGACCAGTCGATCCGCACGCGCGGCGCGACGTACAGCCAGTCGAGAAACACCGTGATCGGGATGATCCGATGCAATATCCAGTTCGTATAATAAGGCGTCGCATGATGCAGCGTGTCCAGATGCGCGAGCAGCAGCTCGTAGACGATGCCCGTGATCGCCATGTACAGCACGACGGCGCCGCGCGCGGACTCGTATCGTCGCGACGGCGGTTTCGTCGCAAGCCATAATCCCGCGAGCAGCACGATGGCCGCATACAGGCTGCTGAGCTGCGTGAAGTAGCTGAGGAAGTTGTCGAGCCGGAAAGTCGGCGTGTTCCATCGGCGTGCGATGCTGTGACAGGTCGCGGAAAGGATCAGTCCGCAGCCGACCAGTCTGTAGGCTGCGACAAAAGCGGCTTTCTGCATGATGGGGCCTTGCGTGTAGCGGTGAAGCGGGCGTCGTGGCGGATGCGTGCCCGACTGCTCGAATATTGATTCGAGAATAGTTCAAGCATTGCCGCGCCGACATGCGGCTCTACCCGAGCCCGCCCGGCACGCGATCCGCGATCATGCGGAAACTTGATCGAGCCGCAGGGCCCGCGCATCGCGCGTCATTACAATTCGACAACGTCGTGTGCGGCGCCGCGCGCGATCCGGTGGTTCCCTTCAATACGAACGAGACTGATCATGAATCGTATCCTCGCCGGCCAGGCGCGCTACAGCCGTCCCGCCGTCTTCTTCCATTGGGCGATTTTCCTGCTCGTCGCGCTCGCGTACCTCGCGATCGAAGTGCGCGGGCCGAAAGGGACCGACAGCCGGGTGTTCTGGTCGAACGTCCATTACCTTGCCGGCACGCTCGTGCTCGCGCTGGCCGTGCTGCGGATCGTCTGGCGCTTGGCGGGCGGCGCGCCGCGCGAGCTGCCGCAGCCGGCGTGGCTCGCGCTGTTCGCGAAGCTCGCGCATCTCGCGCTGTACGTGTTCATCGTCGCGCAGCCGCTCCTCGGAATCATGACGCTGAACTTCGGCGGCAAGCCGGTGACGCTCGCGGGGATCGACTGGTCGTTTACGCTGTTCGGTCCGAACGCGGCGCTGCGTTCGACGATCAAGGAAGCGCACGAATTGATCGGCAACGTGTTCTATTACGTGATCGGCCTGCACGCACTCGCCGCGCTCTGGCATCACTTCGTGAAGCGGGACGCGACGCTGCGCCGGATGACGTTCTGACACGCTTCGCCGCCGCGGCGCGCATCGTTGCGGATGCAACGATGCGCGTGCGCGGTTCGCGCGACCACGACCGGCCCCGCGACCGTTTCACGCTACCCAAGCCAGCCAACATTCTGTAACATTCGGGCGGCATTACATTCCCTTTACGCCATCCCGAACCATGTCCAACCGATTCCGCAAACTGACTGCCTGGCTGGGCATGCTTGCGGTCTGGTTGGCGAGCGTCGCGCCGCTCGTCTCGCAGGCAAACGCGCGGCTCGCCGCGCCGTCTTCCGCCGCGGTGATCTGCGGCGACGAGCACGGCGCACGGCCGGCTGCGGCGGGCGCCGCGCACGGCGGCCCGGCGCGCGACGGCGCGGCGCATCATGCGCTGCATCTCGACGCATGCGGATACTGCGCGTTCTTCGCGCACAGCCCGGCGATCGGCGCGGCCGCGCCATCGCTCTTCTCCATGCACGTGGCGGCCGTCGCGCCGTCCGTTCCTTCCGGGGCCGCCGCGCCCCCGCTCGAGCGCTACACGCACGCCTATCCGCGCGCGCCGCCGGCAGACGCCTGAACGCCTGACTTCATTTCCGTTCATGCAGTCCCCGCATCCGTTTGATCCGACGATCGCGCGGAGGGGCGTCTTTCGAGTTTCGATTCATGACATCCAAATTCTTGCGTCACGCGCACGCCGCGCGTGGAGACCGTGCGCGCCGTCGGCGGCGCGCGATCACGCTTACCGTTCCCGCGCTCGCAGCGGGTGCGTTCCATCTCGCGCCGGCCGCCGCGCAGACCGACGATGCCGCGCACCGTCACGGCGCGCCTGGCGCGATGGGCAGCGTTGCGCCCGACGCGACGGCCACCGCGACGAACCGCACGACAGCCGGCGCCGCGCCGGAAGCCGCGATGCTGCCGACGATCGAAATCGTCGCGGCGCCCGAATCGACGCCGCTCGTCGTCGTCACCGATCCGAAAACGCCGCGCCAGCCGTTGCCCGCGAGCGACGGCGCCGATTACCTGAAGACGATTCCCGGCTTCGCGTCGATCCGCAGCGGCGGCACGAATGGCGATCCGGTGCTGCGCGGGATGTTCGGCTCGCGTCTGAACATCGTCGCGAACGGCATGTCGACGCTCGGCGCATGTCCCGGCCGGATGGACGCGCCGACGTCGTACATCGCGCCCGAGAGCTACGACAAGGTGACGGTCGTCAAGGGGCCGCAGACCGTGCTGTACGGGCCGGGCGCGTCGGCGGGCACGGTGCTGTTCGAGCGCGTGACGCCGCGCTTCAAGACGCCGGGCATGCGCTTCGACGGCAGCGTCGTCGGCGGCTCGTTCGGGCGCAACGATCAGAACGTCGACGTGACGGCCGGCACGCCGGACTTCTACGGGCGCGTGACCGCGAACCACGCGCATTCGCAGGATTACGAGGACGGCAACGGCCGCACGGTGCCGTCGCAATGGGACAAGTGGAACGCGGATGCGGCGCTCGGCTGGACGCCCGACGACAACACGCGGCTCGAGCTGACGGCGGGCACGGGCGACGGCTACGCGCGCTACGCGGGCCGCGGAATGGACGGCGCGCATTTCCGGCGCGAGACGTTCGGCCTGAAGTTCGACAAGAAGCACATCGGCGACGTGCTCGACCGCGTCGAGGCGCAGGTCTTCTACAACGAAGCCGATCACGTGATGGACAACTACACGCTGCGGATGCCCGATCCGACGAGCAGCATGCCGATGCGCATGGCCTCCGAAGTCCGCCGCCGCACGCTCGGCGCGCGCGTCGCGGCAACGCTGCGCTTCACCGACGCGTTCCAGCTCGTGACGGGCGTCGACGCGCAGTCGAACCGCCTCGACTCGCGCTCGGCGATGGGGATGCAGAACTACGGCGACAAGCCGTGGAATCCGCAGGCGAACATGTGGAACGCGGGCGCGTTCGGCGAGCTGACCTGGTATGCGAGCGACGCGTCGCACGTGATCGGCGGCGCGCGGATCGACTATGCGGCCGCGCGCGACAAGCGCGCGACGACGGGCGGCATGAATATGAGCATGCGCAATCCGACGCTCGACGATCTTCGCTCGCGCGTGCTGCCGAGCGGCTTTGTGCGCTACGAGCGCGATCTCGCGTCGCTGCCCGTCACGTGGTACGCGGGCATCGGTCATGCGCAACGCTTCCCCGATTACTGGGAACTGTTCTCCGCGAAGCGCGGCCCGACCGGCTCGGTCAACGCGTTCTCGGCGATCAAGCCCGAGAAGACGACGCAGCTCGACATCGGCGCGCAGTACAAGAGCGACAAGCTCGACGCGTGGGTGTCCGCGTATGCGGGCTACGTGCAGGACTTCATCCTGTTCGATTACGCGACGGGCCCGATGGGGCAGACGACGCAGGCGACGAACGTCAATGCGCAGATCATGGGCGGCGAGCTCGGCGCGTCGTGGCGCCCGCTCGCGCCGTGGCGTTTCGATGCGTCGCTCGCGTATGCGTGGGGGCGCAACGTGCAAAGCGGCGCGCCGCTGCCGCAGATGCCGCCGCTCGAAGCGCGCTTTGGGGGCGAGTACACGCGCGGGCCGTGGTCGGCGGGCGGGCTGTGGCGAGTCGTTGCGCCGCAGCATCGCTATGCGCTGAACGAGGGCAACGTCGTCGGCAAGGACTTCGGCCCGAGCGCCGGTTTCGGCGTGCTGTCGCTGCACGCGCAGTACAACGTGAGCAAGGCGGTGCAGATCTCGGTCGGCATCGACAACGTGCTCGACAAGGCTTATGCGGAGCACCTGAACCTCGCCGGCAACGCCGGTTTCGGCTATCCGGCGAACGTGCCCGTCACGGAGCCCGGCCGTACCGCGTGGGTCCGTCTGAGCACCAAGCTCTAAGCTTCCCCCATCCGTTCCTTTCCCCCGCATCGCAGTGCAGCATCCGCGATGCGGGCGGCTTACCCGCTTGGCCTCGCCGCTAGCGTCAATCGATTAGAGAGCCGTGTCTAACCGACGGAAAATTTTCGTTAGGCATGCTTCACTCCTTTGGCCGGCGCAGGAGGCGCTCGTTTCAATCGTCAAAGATCGTCGTCGCGTCCTGTGCGGCGCCGTTGAGCCGTGCAACTGTGTCCGGCATGCAGGCTGCGTATTCGGGCAGTGCAAAACGTAGTCAGGCGCACAGAAACAATATCCTCATCCGATACGATTCAAACAAAAGGAGACGTACATGGCCAGATCGATGCGATCCAGAGCAGTGGCGGCGGCGGCCGCGTTCGCGATGAGCGCGGCGCCGGCCGCGAGCATCGGGACTTTTCTCTCGCTTGCCGGCACGCAATCCGCCGTCGCGGCGACGACCGTCGTCGACAGTTACGCGGCGACCCGATATCCGATCATCCTCGTGCACGGCCTGACCGGCACCGACAGATACGCGAACGTTCTCGACTACTGGTACGGCATCCAGGCGGATCTGCAGGCGCACGGCGCGCAGGTCTACGTCGCGAACCTGTCCGGCTTCCAGAGCGACGACGGGCCGAACGGCCGCGGCGAACAACTGCTCGCATACGTGCAGCAGGTGCTCGCCGCGACGGGCGCATCGAAGGTGAACCTGATCGGCCATAGCCAGGGCGGGCTGACGTCGCGCTACGTCGCAGCCGTCGCGCCGCAGCTCGTCGCGTCGGTGACGACGATCGGCACGCCGCATCGCGGCTCCGAGTTCGCGGACTTCGTGCAAACCGTGCTGGCGTACGATCCGACCGGATTGTCGTCGACGGTGATCGCCGCGTTCGTCAATGTGTTCGGCATCCTGACGAGCAGCAACAACAACACGAATCAGGACGCGCTCGCCGCGCTGAAGACGCTGACGACGTCGCAGACCGCGACGTACAACCAGAACTATCCGAGCGTGGGCCTAGGCGCGCCGGGCTCGTGCCAGACGGGCGCGCCGACGGAGACGGTCGGCGGCAACACGCATCTGCTGTATTCGTGGGGCGGCACGGCGATCCAGCCGACGCTGTCGGCGCTCGGCGTGACGGGCGCAACCGATACGAGCACGATCCCGGTCGTCGATCCGGCGAATACGCTCGATCCGTCGACGCTCGCGCTGCTCGGCTCCGGCACGGTGATGATCAATCGCGGCTCCGGCGCGAACGACGGCCTCGTGTCGCGCTGCAGCTCGCTGTATGGCCAGGTGCTCAGCACGAGCTACAAGTGGAACCACCTCGACGAGATCAACCAGTTGCTCGGCGTGCGCGGCGCGTATGCGGAGGATCCGGTCGCGGTGATCCGAACGCATGCGAACCGGCTGAAGACGCAGGGCGTGTGATCGATGAAGGGTGAGGGCGGCTTCGCGCGACGCGTCGCGCTTTACGGTGCGGCCGGCGTCGTTGCGGCCGGCGCGGTCTGGTATGTCGTCGGCGCGCCGGCGAAGCGCGATGCCGGCGCGGCGGGCGCAGCGCCGGGCGTCGCCGCGTCCGCGCCCGCCGTCGCGGCGCAGAGCGCCGATGTGGGCTCCGCTGCGAGCGGGCTGCCCGCGTCGCTGGCCGGCTCGTCGGCGCCGCGGCTGCCGCTCGACGCGCACGGTCATCTCGCGAAGGCGCGGGCCGTGCGCGATTTCTTCGACTATTGCCTGAGCGCGCAGAGCGAGCTGAGCGCGCAGGCGCTCGATGCGCTCGTCGCGCGCGAGCTCGCCGCGCAGCTCGACGGCACGGTCGCGCAGGGCGAGGCGCTCGACGTCTGGAAACGCTATCGAGCGTATCTCGATCAACTCGCGAAGCTGCCGGACGGCGGCGCGCCCGGCAACAAGCTCGACCTCGCAGCGCTGCAGCTCGCGCTCGACCAGCGCGCATCGATCGCGAGCCGCACGCTCGGCGACTGGGCCGAGCCGTTCTTCGGCGCCGAGCAGCAGCGGCAGCGCTACGATCTCGCGCGGCTGAGGATCGCGCGCGACGCTTCGTTGACGGACGCGCAGAGGGCCGCGCGCCTCGCGGCGCTCGAACAGCAACTGCCGCTCGACCAGCGTGCCGAGCAGGCGCGCGAAAAGCAGCAGAACGATGCGATTGCGCGGATCGCGCAATCGCAGAAGTCTGGTGCGTCGCCCGACGAAATGCGCGCGCAGCTCGCGCAATCGCTCGGGCCGGAAGCCGCGGAACGCGTCGCGAAGATGCAGCAGGCGAACGACGCGTGGCGCGCGAAGTACGACGAATATGCGGCGCAGCGCGCGCAGATCGACGCACAGAATCTGTCGCCGCAGGATCGCGACACGCAGATCGCGCAACTGCGGCAGCGCTACTTCACGCAGCCGGGCGAGGCGCTGCGCGCGGCGTCGCTCGATCGCGGCGGCGCGGCGGCGCAGCCGCAATAGCGGCGCGCGTCACGCGCGTCACGCGACACGCTGCTTCGCACTGCGATCCAGATGCACTTCGATCGTTTGCGCGAGTGTGTCGAACGCAGGCGCGATCCGCTCGTTCGGCACGCACGCGTAGCCGAGCAGCAATCCCTCGCGTGCGGTGTCCGCGTGGTTGTAGTACGTCGTGAGCGGACGCACGATCACGCCCGCGTCGAACGCGGTCTGCGTGATCGCTCGATCGTCGCAGCCGTTCGGCAATCCGAGCACGAGGTGCAGGCCCGCCTCGTCGCCCATCACCGGCAGCGCATCGCCGAAGCGCGCATGGATCGCGTCGATCAGCAACTGGCGGCGCTCGCCGTACAGCGCACGCATCCGGCGCACGTGCGACGTCAGATAGCCGTCCATGATGAATTCGGCGAGCACGGCCTGCTGCATCAACTGTCCTTCGCGATACAGCTCGGATAGCCCGGTCCTGAACGTCTCGACGAGATGTTCGGGCACGACCATGTAGCCGAGGCGCAGGCTCGGGAACAGCATCTTGCCAAGGCTGCCGACGTAGATCACGCGGCCCGCGTCGTCGAGCCCCTGCAGCGACGCGAGCGGCCGGCTGCCGTAGCGGAACTCGCTGTCGTAGTCGTCTTCGATAATCCAGCACTGATGCTGCCGCGCATACTCGAGCAGCATCCGGCGCCGCGCGAGGCTCATCACCATGCCAAGCGGATATTGATGCGACGGCGTGACGAGCGCGAGCCGCGGCGGGTGCTTCAGGTCCTGCGCGCGCGGCGCGAGCCCTTCGTGGTCGACGGGCACGGGCGCGAGCACGAGCCCCGCCGCCTGCAGCACGCTGCGCACGCCCCAGTAGCACGGCTCCTCGACCCACGCGCGATCGCCGACGTCGGCGAGCAGGCGCACCGACAGGTCGATCGATTGATGAATGCCCGTCGTGATGATGATCTGGTCGGGCGAGCATTTGACCGAGCGCGCGACGCGCAGGTAGTCGGACAGCGCGCGCCGCAGCGGCCGGTAGCCGCCGCCCGGCGCATAGGTCAGCAGTTCCGGATTCGCTTCCTTCCACAGCCGCGCCTGCAGGCGGCTCCACGTGCGCGTCGGAAACTCGGACACGTCCGGCACGCCCGGCATGAACGCTCCCCACTGGCGGCGCGACACGCCCGCATGCCGGATCAACTGCGCGCCGCGCGTCGACAGCGCGCCGTGCGCGCGCTGCTGCACGTCGCGCGATTCGTCTGACGGATGCGCGAGCGCGCCGGCTTGCGCGCGCATCGCCGCCGCGTCGGGGCGCGTGTCGGCGACGTAGGTGCCGCTGCCCGTCGTCGTCAGCACGTAGCCTTCCGTCGTCAACTGGTCGTACACATGCAGCACGGTGTTGCGCGCGATCGCGAGATCGGTGGCGAGCGTGCGCGAGCTCGGCAGCTTCGTGCCGGGCGTGAGCTCCCCCGACAGGATCGCCTGCTGCATCAGGCGCAGCAGTTGCCGGTACATCGGCTCGGCCGAGTGCCGCTCGAGTCGCGTGGCAAGCCAGTCGGAGAGGATCACGGTATCCAAAGTGGTTCTACCGGAAATATTGAAATGGTTCCCTATTGTAGAACCGTGTGCACCGTATAGTGAATCGCATCTCGAAATGTCGAGCCAAGACGAAAAGGGGACGGGACGATGAAGACCGATGATGTGATCGTCAGCTTTCGCGGCGTGCGCAAGACTTATGACGGCGAAACGCTCGTCGTCAAATCGCTCGATCTGGACATCCGGCGCGGCGAATTCCTGACGCTGCTCGGGCCGTCCGGCTCGGGCAAGACCACCTGCCTGATGATGCTCGCCGGCTTCGAATTCCCGACGGGAGGCGAGATCCGCCTCGACGGCGAGCTGCTGAACAACGTGCCGCCGCACAAGCGCAACATCGGCATGGTGTTCCAGAACTACGCGCTCTTTCCTCATCTGAGCGTCGAGCAGAACGTCGACTATCCGCTGAACGTGCGGCGCCTGCCCGCCGCGGAACGCAACGCGCGCGTCGCCGCCGCGCTGACGATGGTGCAGATGGAGCGTTTCGCGAAGCGCTATCCGGCGCAGTTGTCGGGCGGGCAGCAGCAGCGGATCGCGCTTGCGCGCGCGCTCGTGTTCGAGCCGAAGCTCGTGCTGATGGACGAGCCGCTCGGCGCGCTCGACAAGCAGTTGCGCGAGCACATGCAGTACGAACTGAAGGCGCTGCACGAAAAGCTCGGCCTGACCTTCGTCTACGTGACGCACGATCAGGGCGAGGCGCTGACGATGTCCGATCGCGTCGCGGTGTTCGACAAGGGCATCGTGCAGCAGCTCGACACCGTCGACCGGCTCTACGAATCGCCATGCAACGAGTTCGTCGCGAATTTCATCGGCGACAGCAACCGGCTGTGCGGCACCGTCGCGAGCGTGAACGGCGAGTTTTGCGAGTTCCGGCTCGACGACGGCACGCGTCTCGTCGGCCTGAATACGGGCAACGCGCAAGTGGGCGCGTCGGGCATCGCATGCATTCGTCCGGAGCGGATGAACGTCGCGCCGGGCGGCGGCCGCGCGGCGAACGGCGCGGCAGGCGGCGCGGCGAACGCGCTATTCGGCGAAGCGCGCAGCCTCATCTACTTCGGCGATCACGTCCGGATGCGCTGCGCGTTGCCGGGGCAGGACGAATGCTTCGTCAAGGTGCCGCTCGGCACCGGCGCGCTCGATGCGTTCGCGCCCGGCGCGCCGGTCTCGCTCGAGTTCCAGCCCGAGCATCTGCGGGTCTTCGCATGAACGCGAAGCCGCGCGTTGCGCGTCGCTCTTCGTATAACCACCATGCTCCATCATCCGTCACGAGAGGAAACATCATGCACCACACGTTCAACACGCCGCGCCGCGCGGTTGCGCTGCTGTCGCTCGCCGCGTTCTGCGCGACGGCCGGCGCGGCCGAGCTGACCGTCGTCAACTTCGGCGGCGCGAATGGCGACGCGCAGAAGGCCGCGTTCAACCAGCCGTTCGAGAAGACGACCGGCAACAAGGTGACGGCCGTCGAATACAACGGCGAGCAGGCAAAGGTGAAGGCGATGGTCGAGGCGAAGCACGTGAACTGGGACGTCGTCGAAGTCGAGTCGGGCGACCTGAACCGCGGCTGCGACGAAGGCCTGTACGAGAAGCTCGACTGGGCGAAGATCGCGAAGAAGTCCGATCTGATTGCCGAATCGCCGCAAACCTGCGGCGTCGGCTTCTTCGTGTGGTCGACGGCGCTCGCATACGACGCGGACAAGCTCAAGAGCGCGCCCGCCGGCTGGGCTGATTTCTGGGACGTGAAGAAATTCCCGGGCAAGCGCGGGATGCGCAAGGGCGCGCGCTACAACCTCGAGTTCGCGCTGATGGCGGACGGCGTCGCGCCGAAGGACGTCTACAAGGTGCTCGCGACGAAGGCGGGCCAGGACCGCGCGTTCAAGAAGCTCGACGAGCTGAAGTCGAACATCCAGTGGTGGGAAGCGGGCGCGCAGCCGCCGCAGTTCCTCGTCGCGGGCGACGTCGTGATGTCGACCGCTTACAACGGCCGCATCAGCGCCGCGCAGAAGGAAGGCAAGAACCTGAAGGTGGTGTGGAACGGCAGCATTTACGATCTGGACTACTGGGCGATTCCGAAGGGCACGCCGAACAAGGCGCTCGCCGAGAAGTACATCGCGTACACGCTGTCGTCGAAGCCGCAGCAGGACTACGCGCAGCACATCGCGTACGGCCCCGCGAACGTCGCCGCGATCAAGGCGCTCGACGCGAAGACGCTCGCGAACCTGCCGAACTCGCCGGCGAACGGCAAGAACGCGGTGCTGCAGAACATCACGTTCTGGACCGACCACGGCGACGAGCTCGAGCAGCGCTTTGCCGCTTGGGCGTCGAAGTGACGGCCGCATGAGCCGATGAAGCAAACGGCCGCGCGCGTCATGACGGCGCGCGCGGCGTTCCTCCGAACGGCGTTTCGGCTGGAGACAACCGTTGAATACGATGACGATCGCTACGCAGTCGGCGCCGCCGACTCCATCGCTCAAGCGTGAACTGAAGGCGGCCGAGGCCAGGATGCGTGCGATGGCGCTGCTGCTCGTCGCGCCGCTCGCGATATTCCTGCTGCTCGTGTTCGTGGTGCCGATCGGCGCGCTGCTCACGCGCGCCGTGCAGAATCCCGAGATCGCGGCTGCGCTGCCGCGCACCGTCGCCGCGCTGTCGAACTGGGACCGCAAGGCGCCGCCCGCCGATGCCGCTTACGCGGCGCTCGCCGCCGACCTCACGCAGGTCGCCGACGGCGAGGCGATGGGCGCGCTCGCACGGCGCCTGAACACCGAGATTCCCGGCTATCGGTCGCTCGTCGCGAAGACCGCGCGCGCGATGCCGCTGACGGGCGACGCGAACGCGCCGCTCGCGCCCGCGCAGACGCGCGCGAAGCTGCTCGAGCTCGATGCGCGCTGGGGCGACCCCGCGTACTGGCAGGCGATCGCGAAGAACAGCGGCCGCTATTCGCCGTTCTATCTGCTCGCGGCGCTCGATCACAAGCAGGACGGTTTCGGCAGCATCGTGCCCGCCGATCCCGATCAATCGATCTATCTCGCGGTGTTCGGCCGCACGCTGCTGATCGGCTTCACGGTCACGCTGTTGGCGCTCGCGCTCGGCTACCCGCTCGCGTACTGGATCTCGACGCTGCCCGAGCGCCGCGCGAATCTCGCGATGATCCTCGTGCTGATTCCGTTCTGGACGTCGGTGCTCGTGCGCGTCGCCGCGTGGATCGTGCTGCTGCAAAGCGAAGGGCTCGTCAATCGCGCGCTGATCGACGTCGGCCTGATTTCGCAGCCGCTCGCGCTGCTGTTCAATCGCGTCGGCGTGTACATCTCGATGACGCACATCCTGCTGCCGTTCATGATCCTGCCGCTCTACAGCGTGATGAAGTCGATTCCGCCGAGCTATCAGCGCGCGGCGGTGTCGCTCGGCAGCCATCCGTTCGCGGCGTTCTGGCGCGTGTACGTGCCGCAGACCTATCCGGGCGTCGGCGCGGGCGCGCTGCTCGTGTTCATCCTCGCGATCGGCTACTACATCACGCCCGCATTGCTCGGCGGTCCGAACGATCAGATGGTCAGCTACTACGTCGCGTACTTCACGAACGTGACGATCAACTGGGGAATGGCGTGCGCGCTCGGCGGCCTGCTGCTCGCCGCGACGCTCGTGCTGTACGCGATCTACGGACGCTTCACGCGCTCGCAGCCGAGCCTCGGCTGAGCAAAGACGGAACCAACGGGGGAAACGAACATGAAACTGCTGGCGAAGCCGCTTTTCGCGCCGCACATGTCGGGGATCGAGCGCGCATGGTATTTCGCGCTGCGCGGCCTCGTCGCGCTGACGCTGCTGTACCTGATCCTGCCCGTGCTCGCGATCGTGCCGCTGTCGTTCTCGTCGAGCACGTTCCTCGTCTATCCGATTCCGGGCTTTTCGATGCGCTGGTACGAGAACCTGCTCGCGTCCGACGAGTGGCGGATGGCCGCGAAGAACAGCTTCATCGTCGCGCCGGCCGCGACGCTCGTCGCGACCGTGCTCGGCACGCTTGCCGCGATCGGCCTCACGAAGACCGATTTTCGCGGCAAGGGGCTGCTGATGGCGGTGCTGCTGTCGCCGATGATCGTGCCCGTCGTGGTGGTGGGCGTCGGCATGTATCTGTTCTTCGCGCCGCTCGGCCTCGCGAACACGTACGCGGGGCTCATCTGCGCGCACGCGGCGCTCGGCGTGCCGTTCGTCGTGACGACGGTCGCCGCGACGCTGCAGGGCTTCAACCAGAATCTCGTGCGCGCGAGCCTGTCGCTCGGCGCGAATCCGGTGACGACGTTCTTTCGCGTGACGCTGCCCGTGATCGCGCCGGGCGTGATGTCGGGCGCGCTGTTCGCGTTCGCGACGTCGTTCGACGAAGTGGTCGTCACGCTGTTCCTCGCGGGCGCCGATCAGACGACGCTGCCGCGCCAGATGTTCACCGGCATTCGCGAGAACATCAGCCCGACGATCGCCGCGCTCGCGACGATCCTCATCGTGTTCTCGACGTGTCTGCTGCTCGCGCTAGAATGGCTGCGCGGACGCAACGCGAAGCGCGCGGTGAGCTGACGCATTGGCGGCGCGCGGCGCGTCCTCCTGCCGCGCCGGCCGCTTGCCGCTATCGCGCTACGAGCGCCCGCTCAATTGAAGCCGCCCGACTGGATCAGTTGATTCAGGTTCGAGATGTTGATGCTGCCCCAGCCGGTCGGGTAGTCCCAGCCGGTCGACGCCTTGTAGCCGTATCCCGAATAACCGTTGTTGCCGGACGTGACGTCGTAGCGCACGAGCGATGCATGCGTCGGAATCGAATGGTAGAAGCGCGCGGCCGGGAAGCCGAGGCCGGTGCCGTTCGCCGACAGGATCCGTGCCCAGAAACCGGTGAAGATCGGCGCGGACAGGCTCGTGCCGCCGATCTGCTGCAACTGGCCGTAGTTGTAGATATACGCGCCCGTGCTCTGCGCGGCGTCGAACGACACGTCGGGCAGCTTGCGGTTGCTGCCCGACTGCCACGACGGATTCGGCAGGATCGTGCTGACGCCGCCGCCCGTCGCCCACAGCTTGCCGTTGCCGTCGAGCCCTTCGTTCCACACGGTTTCGTTCGAGAATGCGCCCGACGATGACGTGTAGAGCGTCGTGCCGCCGATCGCGAGCACGTGCGGCGAAGACGCGGGCCACGATACCGAGTAGTTCGAACCATCGGGATAGCCGCGGTTGTTGCACTCGTAGACGCCTTCGTCGCCCGACGACACCGCGAACGTCTGGCCTTGCGCGACCGCCTGCGTGAAGATCTGCTCTTCGGCGGAAAGCGTGCCGTCCGCGTTCGCGTCGGTTTCGCACCAGCCGAGCGATACGTTGATCACTTTCGCCGTGTTGTCCGACACGGCCTGGTTGAACGCCTGCGTGAGGCCGGTGTTGCCCGACGCGTTGAGGTCGGCCATGTAGAAGATCAGTTGTCCGACCTGACCGCCCGCGGCGCCGACGATCGACTGGCTGTCGAGATCCCATTCGCCCTGGCCTTCCTGATCGTCGCTGTAGTTGCCGCCGGAACCGTTGGTCTGCACGGTCTGCGTCGACACGTCCGGATAGCTGTTCGCGCTCGTGAACTGCTGCAGATCCGACAACGCTTGCGACACGCCGCCGATCGTCATGATGCCGACCGTCGCGTTCGCCGCGTTCGGCACGCCGGTCGCGTTGTAGAGCGCCGGGAATTCGGACGGATAGTGGCCCGTCGCCGTGCCGGATGCGAGCGCCTGCGGCTTCGCGATCGCGCCGATCTTCGACAGCGGCCGCGCGCGCGCGACGTTCTGCAAACCGAGCACGGAGCCGACGATGTCGCCGAGCGCGCGCGGCACTTGCGCCGTCGAAGCGTTCGCGAAGCCCGAGCGGCCCGCGTACTCGAAGTGGACGAGCGGCGTGTTGAACGCCTGCTTGACCGTGCCTGCGGTGCCGCGCGCGGAGACGAGCATGCGGTTCGGCGCGACGCGGACGTCGACGAAGCCGTTCTTGCGCAGATAGTCGACGACCTGCTTCACCTGCGCGTTGGTCGGCGCGTAGTTCGACAGGAACTGCGCGCTCGTGATGTACTGCCGGTACTGCGAGCTATGCGGATCGTTGACGTTGCGCGCGACGGCTTTCAACTGCTCGGCGTTGCGCAGCTTCAGGCTGATCACGACGTGCGCGGCTTCGCCGGAGGCGAGCTCGAGCGACGCGGTGTTCGCGCTGCGGGCGAGCGTGTCGAGTTGCGCGTGATTCAGGAAAGCTTGGGTATGCGTATCGACCCAGTCCGTCGCGCCGTGCGCGACGCCGGCGGCGAGCGCGAGCGGCCACACGCAGGCAAGTCGCCTGCACAGCGGGGAGAGGGGGAGTGCAAAATCGGCGGTCCTGTTCATCGAGTGTGTCCTTTTGAGAGAGTGCGACGTTGTCAAGCTCTGACCCTTGTGGGGACGAGAGCGCGCTAAGCGTATGCGAGCACCGTTCTCTCGGGTAACTGCCAGTTTCGTTAGCTGTCACTGTTGACAGAGAAAAAGTGACACACCCGTTCACTATTTGAGTGGCGAACGAAAAATGAAAGTAAAAAGGCGGGCCGATGAAATGATTTGGGATGCTGAATGAAAGGGTGTGACGCGCACGTGCGACATTCGCCGTTTTTGACAGGTTCTTCTAGAGTTCGCGTCGCGGCGGCGAACCGGCACCGCCGAGATGTCGAGATGTCGCCCGCGGCGTGCCGTGGCCGTTTTACGGACGAAGCAGATCGAAGCTGGCGAGCGCGACGACGCCGCTCATCGCCATCATCGGCACCGAATGCCGCCCCAGGTAGAGCATTGCGGCGGCCGCCCAGGTTGCGATGAAAAACGCTCCGATTCGCTTCATGATGGATTCGCGGCAACGGCCGCGCAAAATGTGACGCGGATCGGGCCTCCGCGCGTGGCTTGTCGGTCGGGCGGAGATGAACGAATAGGACCCGCGCCGACGCCGATATTATAGGGTTTTCCCTTGGACCGACGCATGACGCGATGACGCAGCCGAAGAGCCGCGTCGCGCGTGATCGGGCGGCGCGGACGGTGCGAATGCGCGTGCGAGAAGCGACACGCGACGATATCGACGAGCTCGGCCATCCGATCGCGGCGCCAATGGGCGTCTTCAAGGGACGCATTTACGGCGATGGCTGGGAACTGACGCTGAGCGGCTACATCGACTACGGCTCGCCCAATGCGGTGAGGTTCCAGGGCCGCGGCAAGGTGGGCGGCGAGGAGTGGATCTACGATTGCGTCGGCTACCTGAGTCCGGCCTGGCCGAACGGCACCAAGCAGCGGCCCGCGCTCGCCGGATCGATCGTGCGCACCGCGCCGCATTCGAACGGAGAGGGCGGCGTCGCGCCGGCGGGCGTGGTCTGCTCGTGGTATGCGGTGCTCGACAAGCCGGCGCACTGAGGGCCGGTACAGGACCGATACGACCAACTAATCGCAACCAATACGACCGAGTCCCGGTGCTCCGGACGAAGCGCCCGGGCCGGCCGGGCCGCTTGCTGCCGCCACGATGCAGCCGCGGCGGCGCGCGTTCCGCACGCGTCGACATCGATACAATGATCCCGGCGGGCAGCGTGCCGACATGCGCATGCCGCCCGCGCGGCATGCTGCCGCTCGCGCATGGGACCTCATGACCTGGCTCGCCGATATCGTACTCGTCGTGCACGCGCTGATCGTGCTGTTCATCGTCGGCGGGCTCGCCGCGATCTGGACGGGCGCGGCGCTCGGCTGGCGCTGGGTGCGCGACCGGACGTTCCGGTTCGCGCATTTGCTCGCGATCGGCGTCGTCGCCGCGTTGGCGGTGCTCGGCATCGATTGCCCGCTGACGGTGCTCGAAGACCGGCTGCGCACCGGCGCACCGGGTGCGCAGGGCTTCGTGCAGCGCTGGGTCGGCCGGCTGCTGTACTACGACTTGCCTGCGTGGGCGTTCACCGTCGCGTACGTGCTGTTCGCGCTGATCGTGTGGCTGACGTGGAGGCGGATTCCCGCTCGCGGGAACCGATAGCTCGCCCGACGGCTAAGCCGAATCGAATCGTCGCATGCGCTGTCCATCGATGATCGCGGGCCATGCCGGCCGGCATGCCGCCGCGGCTGATCCTGCTTGACGGGAATCAAGCGCACAGCGCAAAGATGACCTCATACTGACCCCGTACTGACGACCCACAAAGGCATCGCGATGCGCCGGGCTCGCTGCGAAGCGCGCGTCGGCGCCGACGCGCGCGGCACGCGCGCCGCGTCCGTCCCATGCGCATGCCGCCGATCAAAATAAAGCTCGCCTTCCGGGGACCACTATGAAGTCATGGGGTAACACGCTCGCACGATGTGCGATCGCGGGGCTTTTCGTGGCAGCCGCCTTCGCCCAGATTTCGTCTGCGAGGCCGGCATCCGCTGCGTCCGCGCACGCCGTCGTGCCGCGGATCATCGACGATCTGCCGGCCGACTATTCCGCCGATCTCGACGCCGCGACGCGCGCGCAGGCGGAGCGCGGACGTTACATCGCGCGACTGGGCGACTGCGTTGCGTGCCACACCGGCGACAAGTCGAAGCCGCTGGCGGGCGGCCTGGCGTTGCAGACGCCATTCGGCGAGTTGCACTCGACCAACATCACGCCCGACCCGCAGACCGGCATCGGGCGCTATACGTTCGAGCAATTCGATCGCGCGATGCGCACGGGCGTCGCGGCCGACGGCCATCATCTCTACCCGGCGATGCCTTATCCGTCGTATGCGAAGGTGTCGCCGGAGGATATGCGGGCGTTGTATGCGTACCTGATGAAGGGCGTGGCGCCGGTGCCGCAGGCCAACCGCGCGCTCGCGTTGCGCTTTCCGTTCAACCAGCGCTGGGGCCTCGCGCTGTGGAAATGGGCCTTCCTCGACGACACGCCGTTCCAGCCCGACGCGACCCGGAGCGCCGAATGGAACCGGGGCGCCTATATCGTCCAGGGGCTCGGCCACTGCGGCGCCTGCCATACGCCGCGCGGGCTCGGCTTCCAGGAGAAGGCGATGTCGGGGGCGGGCTCCGCCGGCCAGTATTTCCTCGCCGGCGAGACCGTCGAAGGTTGGCGCGCGCTCAGCCTGCGCGCGCTGTGGACGCCGCGGGACACGGCCGAGATGCTCAAGACCGGACGCAACCGCTACGGCACGGCGTCGGGCAACATGGTGGACGTGGTCCAGCACAGTACGCAGTACATGAGCGACGGCGATCTGCTGGCCGTGGGCGCGTATCTCGAATCGCTGCCCGCCGCCGGGCACGACAAGCCGATGCAGGTGCCGCGAGGCGCGGCGCCGGCGATCACGCCCGCGGGATCGCCGGCCGCCGCTCCGTCGTCATGGGTGCCGGCCGATCTCTACACGTCGCGAGGCGGCTTGGGCTACCTGCAGTTCTGCAACGACTGCCACCGTTCGGACGGGGCCGGCGTGCGGGACGTCTTTCCGCCGTTGGCGGGCAACGCAGCGCTGCAGTCGGAGGACCCGTCCACGCTGGTCCACATCATGCTGACCGGCTGGCGTTCCGCGCAGACGGTGCGTCATGCGCGGGTGCTGACCATGCCTGCGTTCGCGCAACTGAGCGATCAGGAGATCGCGGAGATCCTGAACTTCGCGCGCAAGAGCTGGGGCCGGGCGGACGCCCGCGCGATCGGCGCCGGTACGGTCGGCGGCATGCGCAGGCAACTGCGCGCGGGCGCGGGAGACGGCACGCGGTTCAAGACGCCGCGCCTCGCCGACATGCTCGCCGAGCCCAACGCGAGCCAACTCACGCTGGGGGCGCGCCTGAACATCGACACGCGCCAGATGCTGCCGAAGAACGTCGGCAATGCATTGAACTGCGCGAGCTGCCACCTCAACGCGGGCACGGTCGCCGGCGGCTCGCCGTACGTCGGCGTATCCGCGTTCTTTCCCGGCTATGCGCCGCGCGCCGGCCGGGTGATCACGCTCGCGGACCGCATCAACGGCTGCTTCCTGCGGTCGATGAACGGCAAGCCGCTGCCGCCAGACTCGGAGCAGATGAAGGCGATGGTCGCCTACTTCGACTGGATGCGACGCGAAAACAAGCCGGGAGACAAGGTCGAGGGCCGTGGCGTCGGCAGGATCAGCCAGCGGATCGTGCCCGACGTCGGCAACGGCAAGCAGATCTATGCGGCGCAGTGCGCGCTGTGCCACGGCTCGAACGGCGAGGGCGTCAGGAATGACGCAGGCCGGTGGGTGTACCCGCCGCTCTGGGGCGACGAATCGTTCAACATCGGCGCGGGCATGGCGCGCACGTATACGGCCGCAGGATTCGTCAAGCGCAATATGCCGATCGCATTCCACGATCGTTTTCCGCTTGGACAAGGCGGGCTGACCGATCAGGAATCCGTGGACGTCGCCGAATATTTCACGCACCAGCCGCGGCCGGACTTCGCGGGCAAGGTCAAGGATTGGCCGAGGGACAAGAAGCCGGCCGACGCGCGCTATTGATCGCGCAAACGCCGCGGAACGGCTGGTTTTCGCGGCGCCTCGCGAGTGCCTCGCGATCCGGCTTGCGCATCGAGGAACGCGATGCCGGCACGGTGCGCTTCGCTGGCCGCGCGCTCGCGCCGATCGTCGTTCGGCTCTCGACGAATCCAGTTCGCGCCGAAGCCAGGCTTCGGGGCAGGGCATGGCCTCGGACAGATCCCCCCGATCCCGGCCGCGACGAATCGAAAAAAGATCATCGAAGATTACCGGGGCGCGCGGGGCAAACCGCCGGCGCTCGCCCAGTTTGAGTCGTTGGCGCGTCTGCGTCGAGCGACAGAAATCGGGCGCATAACGGTCAGACGTCAACGAACGCATATGCGCGAAAGTGATCGCTCCAGGCGCCGAAGCGTCGGCTGACTGGATGCGCGCTCTAATCAAAGGTTGAATTGCCCGGCAAGCGCGTCGACTACGACACGGACCCGCGCCGTGCGCGCGAGGTCAGCGTGCAATACCATCCACGCCTCATAGGGCGAGCTCCTTCGCCGGGCTGGCCAGATCCGAACAAGCTCCGGATATCGCTGCGCCATATACGTCGGCAATTCCCCCAGTGCGAGACCGGCCCGCACGAACGCACTGAGCATCAGGCTGGAATCCAGCTCCGCGACGACACGTCCCCGCGCTCTCGACTCGCCGACGAACGTGTCGTGCTGACGTTTCGTGACGCCCGGCTGGTAGACCGCAAGATCGTGGCCGGAAAATTCGCCGCCTGGTCTCGGCTCTCCTCGCCGCGCGACATAGCTGCGCGACGCGTAAAGCCCGACCTCCCAGCTTCCGAGCCGCCGCACGATCAAGCCCTGCAGTTCCGGCCGCTCCGTGCGGATGGCGATGTCCGCCTCGCGGCGCGACAGATCGAGCAGACGCGGAGTCGTGCTCAGAAGCACCCGGATACCGGGATGTCGTGTCTGGAGCCGCTCGATTGCCGGAATGACGAAATCGATGGCCAGCGTATCGGTCGTGGTGACGCGCACGTCCCCTTCTATGCGTTCGTCGGCGCCTTCGCTGCGGCGCTCGAACGATACCGCGAGGCGCTCCATTTCCCTCGCAGTTTCCAGCACCTGCTCGCCGCTGCGGGTCAGCACGAATCCTTCGGTGGTGCGCAGGAACAGGCGGCTGCCTAGCGCGCCTTCGAGGCCGCCCAGGCGCCGCCCGACCGTGGTCTGATCGATGCCCAGTTGCTGCGCGGCCCCAGTCAGCGTGACCGACCGATGCACGGCCAGAAAGATTCGAACGTCGTCCCAGTTCATGTTGGATATCGGTCTGCAAATTTGCAGGTATGGTATGCGATATCGTGCATTTTCACACGAAGCTCGAATCTCTAGCATGACGGCTCCCACTGCCATAACCGCATGCCCCCTGACGGCGTGCAACGGAGCCCAGTTCATGCCGCGCATGTCTTTCATTTTTACGATCGCGATGCTCAATGCGTTCGGCCTGATCGCATCGGACGTCTATCTGCCCGCGATGCCGCACATGGCCACCGTATTCGGGGTCGCCGACTGGCGGATGCCACAAACGGTCTCCGTGTATCTGCTGGTACTCGCGATCGCGCAACTCGTCTACGGCCCGCTTTCGGACCGCCACGGCCGCAAGCCCGTCCTGTTCGCCGGCATCGCGTTGTACTTCGTTGGCTCGCTAGGTTGCGCAGCGGCCACGCACTTCGGCGCATTCCTCGCGTGGCGCATGGTGGAGGCCGCCGGAGCCGCGGCGGGCCTCGTCATCGGTCGGGCGCTGATTGCCGATACGTGCAGCAAGCAGGCGTCCGCCAAGGTCTACGCCGTCGTTTATCCGCTGGTATCGCTGTCGCCGGCGCTGGCTCCGGCGGTCGGCGGCTATCTTGCATCGACGCTCGGCTGGTACGCCGACTTTCTCTTCGTCGCCGGATTTGCGTTCGCCGCACTACTGATGGCGATGACGATGCTGCCGGAAACGCTCGCGCCGCATGACAGGAAGCATCGCGCGCCACTCGCGGGCTTCGCGCACGTTCTCCGCGACGGAGCCTTTCGACGTTACACCGTCATTGTCTGTGCGATCTATTGCGCCTGGTTCATCTACCTGACGCAATCGCCTTTCATATTCGCGAGCCTCGGTTTGCGCGAGGCGCAGAGCGGTTGGCTATATCTGCCCCTGACCGGAAGCATCGTAACGGCCAACCTGCTGGCCCGGCGATGGCTGGATCGCTGGACGTACGATCGGATCGTCACCACCGGCGTCGCGTGCTTCGTGCTGGGCGGACTGGCGTTCGCCGTCGTCGCGACGCGCGGCGTCACAAGCGTCGCGGCAGTGATCCTCCCGATGTGCGTGGTCAGTCTCGCAAACGGCTCGTCACTGTCGCTTGCCGTATCGGGCGCGGTCACGGGCGCGCACGGGCAGGCTGCGACCGCATCCGGACTCGTCGGGTTCTTCCAGATCAGCAGTTCCGCATTGGTGGCATCGTTGATCAGTGCAGCATGCGGCACGGGGTCAGCGGTGCTGGCATCTTCGATTTTGCTTTTGGCGCTGCTCGCGATGGCGGCGTGCATCTCACCGCGTCCGGAAGGCGAGTGTATCGAGTGAATTACTGGCTTTAGCGCCTGTTTCTGCCAGTCGAACGCCCGCAACATTCCGCCGCGCCATTTAGACGGACCAAGCGAAGCCGCGCCTCATTGAACCATCTAACGACGGAAGTCTCGCGTTGCCATTTGCATATCCCCTTGGGCACGGCAAGCGGACATTTCCTTCGGTGCGGTGACAGGCCGCTTCGGGCGGGCACGCACCATCCACGAAACTCCGCGACGAATCGAAAAAAAGCCCGGCCAGGCCGGGCTTCAAATCGACCGCGCACGCATCGCTGCATCGCGCGGTCCCTGCAAAAACAGTGCGCTTACGCCGCAAGCAGCGAGCGCAGCACGAACGGCAGGATGCCGCCATGCTTGTAGTAGTCGACTTCGATCGGCGTATCGATGCGCAGCAGCACCGGCACGCGCTTCGTTTCGCCGTTCTTGCGATGGATCACGAGCGTGACGTCCTGCTGCGGCTTGAAGTCGTCGCCGAGGCCTTCGATGTCGTACGTCTCGTCGCCGGTGATGCCGAGCGACTGGATGCTGTCCGAGCCCTTGAACTGCAGCGGCAGCACGCCCATGCCGACCAGGTTCGAACGGTGGATCCGCTCGAAGCTGCGTGCGATCACGGCCTTCACGCCGAGCAGTTGCGTGCCCTTGGCCGCCCAGTCGCGCGACGAGCCCGTGCCGTACTCTTCGCCCGCGAACACGACGGTCGGCGTGTCGGCGTCGATGTACTTCATCGCCGCGTCGTAGATCGACAGTTGTTCGCCGCTCGGCTGGTGGATCGTCAGGCCGCCTTCGACGCGCGTGCCGTCCGCCTTCGCCGGGATCATCAGGTTCTTGATCCGCACGTTCGCGAACGTGCCGCGCATCATCACGTCATGGTTGCCGCGGCGCGAGCCGTAGCTGTTGAAGTCGGCCTTCTGCACGCCGTTCTCCTTCAGCCACTTGCCTGCCGGAGAATCCTCCTTGATCGAGCCCGCCGGGCTGATGTGGTCGGTCGTCACCGAATCGCCGAAGATGCCGAGCGCGCGCGCGCCCTTGACCGTCGCGATCGACGCGGCCGGCTCCATCGCGAAATCGCTGCCGAAGAACGGCGGCTCGGCGATGTACGTCGACTTCGGCCAGTCGTAGACCTGGCCCGATTCGCCCTCGATCTTGCTCCAGAGGTCGCCCTTCTTGGTCAGGTGCGAGTAGTTCTTCTCGAACTTCTCCGGGTCCAGCGCGAACCTGAGCAGCGACTGGACTTCTTCGCTCGACGGCCAGATGTCGCCGAGGTAGATGTCGCGGCCGCCCTTGCCCTGGCCGACCGGCTCGGTCATCAGGTCCTTCGTGATGTTGCCGGCGATCGCGTACGCGACGACGAGCGGCGGCGAAGCGAGGAAGTTCGCGCGGATGTTCGGGTGGATGCGCGCCTCGAAGTTGCGGTTGCCCGACAGCACGGCCGCCGCGACGATGTCGTTCTTCGTGATCGCTTCGTTCAGTTCCGGCGTGAGGTCGCCCGCATTGCCGATGCAGGTCGTGCAGCCATACGCGGCCACTTCGAAGCCGAGCTTCGCGAGGTACGGCAGGAGGCCCGTCTTCGTCAGGTACTCGGTGACGATGCGCGATCCGGGGGCCAACGAAGTTTTGATGTGCGGCGCGACGGTGAGGCCCGCTTCGACGGCCTTCTTCGCGACCAGGCCGGCGGCCAGCAGCACGCTCGGGTTCGACGTGTTCGTGCACGACGTGATCGCGGCGATCAGCACGTCGCCGTTCTTCACGGTGATGCCGTCGCTCGTCTTGTACTCGGCCGTCAGATCGTCGGCCTTCTTCGCGAAGCCGTTTTCCGCGACGGGCTTCGAGAACAGATCGGTGAACGTCGACTTCACGTTGCCGATCTCGATGCGGTCCTGCGGGCGCTTCGGGCCCGCGAGCGACGGCGCGACCGTCGCGAGATCGAGCGTCAGCGTCTTCGTGTAGTCGATTTCGCCGGCCTTCGGGATGCCGAACAGTTCCTGCGCCTTGAAGTAGTTCTCGAACGCGGCGATTTCCGCCTTCGTGCGGCCCGTGCCCTTGAAGTAGTCGATCGTCTTTTCGTCGACCGGGAAGAAGCCCATCGTCGCGCCGTATTCCGGCGCCATGTTCGCGATCGTCGCGCGGTCCGGCAGCGCGAGCGTCTTCGTGCCTTCGCCGAAAAATTCGACGAACTTGCCGACGACCTTTTCCTTGCGCAGCATTTCGGTGATCGTCAGCACGAGGTCGGTGGCCGTCACGCCTTCGCGCAGCTTGCCCTTCAACTCGACGCCGACGACGTCCGGCGTGAGGAAGTACACCGGCTGGCCGAGCATGCCGGCTTCCGCCTCGATGCCGCCCACGCCCCAGCCGACCACGCCGATGCCGTTGATCATCGTCGTGTGGCTGTCGGTGCCGACGAGCGTGTCGGGGTAGTAGACCGTATCGCCGTCGTCCTTCTTCTTGTGGACGCCGCGCGCGAGGTACTCGAGGTTCACCTGGTGGACGATGCCGACGCCCGGCGGCACGACCTTGAACGTGTCGAACGCCTGCATGCCCCACTTCATGAACTGGTAGCGCTCGTTGTTGCGCTGGAACTCCAGCTTCATGTTCAGGTCGAGCGCGTCCTTCTGGCGGAAGTAGTCGATCTGCACCGAGTGGTCGACGACGAGATCGACCGGCACGAGCGGCTCGATCTTCTTCGGGTTCTTGCCCGCGCGCTTCGCGACGCCGCGCATGGCCGCGATGTCGGCGAGCAGCGGCACGCCCGTGAAGTCCTGCAGCACGACGCGCGACACGACGAACGGGATCTCGTCGACGCGCTTCGCATTCGGCTTCCAGTTCGCGAGCTGCTCGATGTGCTCTTCGGTGATCTTCTTGCCGTCGTAATTGCGCAGCACGGACTCGAGCACGATGCGGATCGACACGGGCAGGCGCTCGATCTTCGTCTTCAGTTCCTTGCCGAGCTTCGGCAGCGAGTAGAACTTGCCTTTGCCGGAACCGCTGTCGAATTCCTTGAGTGTTTTGTGGAGATTGTGGGCCATGGTGATTTCCTGGGTTTAAGGCTAGGAAAGAACTCTGTATTTGACGGCTAGATCACATACAGATCGACGTATTCATCGACCGGCATCGCCTCGAGCTTTGCCTGGTCCAGCGACACGTCGAGAATCGCTTGTTGCTGCTTCGCCGGGAAGCGG
This sequence comes from Burkholderia sp. MSMB1588, assembly GCF_001546925.1. Taxonomy (NCBI): domain Bacteria; kingdom Pseudomonadati; phylum Pseudomonadota; class Betaproteobacteria; order Burkholderiales; family Burkholderiaceae; genus Burkholderia; species Burkholderia sp. MSMB1588. The sequence continues at coordinate 1,429,133 of NZ_CM003770.1, forward strand.
CGCGCGAGATTCGTCCTGAACTTGTCGATCAGGAGCGCCATCCCTTCGGCGCGCCGCCGCATGTGGCCGATCGGGTATTCGACCGCCACCTCGGCGAGCGTCGATCCGTCGTCGAACTCGATCGTGAGCGCATTCGCGATCGAGCGCTTCGCGGGATCGTGATAATCCTTCGTGAACTGCGGGTCCTCGACGCACGCGATCTTCGCGCGCAGCGCGTCGATCCGCGGATCGGCGGCCACCGTGTCCTCGTAGTCGGCGGCCGCGAGGCGGCCGAACAGGAGCGGCACGGCGATCATGTACTGGATGCAGTGATCGCGGTCGGCCGGGTTCGCGAGCGGGCCTTGCTTGTCGATGATGCGGATCGCCGCCGCGTGCGTGCGCACCGTGATGCGGCGGATCTCGTCGGCGGTGCGCCCGGCAGCCGCGAGTTGCGCATGCAGCGCCATCGCGGCCTCGACGGCCGTCTGCGCATGGAACTCGGCCGGATACGAGATCTTGAACAGCACGTTCTCCATCACGTACGTGCCATACGGGCGCTGGAAGCGGAACGGCCTGCCGCCGAACGATACGTCGTAGAAGCCCCAGGTCTTCGCGGTCAGCGCGGACGGATAGCCCATCTCGCCCGTCTTCGCGATCAGCGCGAGACGCACCGCGCGCGAGGTCGCGTCGCCCGCCGCCCACGACTTGCGCGAGCCGGTGTTCGGCGCGTGGCGATAGGTGCGCAGCGCCTGGCCGTCGACGAACGCAAGCGACAGCGCGTTGATCAGCTCGTCGCGCGTGAGGCCGAGCAGGCGGCCGACGGCCGCGGTCGACGCGACCTTCACGAGCAGCACGTGGTCGAGGCCGACTGCATTGAACGAATTCTCGAGCGCGAGGCAGCCCTGGATCTCGTGCGCCTGGATCATCGCGACGAGCACGTCCTTCATCGCGAGCGGCCGCTTGCCGGCCGCGACGGCGGTGCGCGACAGCCAGTCGGCCGTCGCGAGGATGCCGCCCAGGTTGTCGGACGGATGGCCCCATTCGGCCGCGAGCCAGGTGTCGTTGAAGTCGAGCCAGCGGACCGCCGCGCCGATGTCGAACGCGGCCTGCACCGGGTCGAGCTGGAACGACGTGCCGGGCACCTTCGCGCCGTGCGGCACGATCGTGCCCGGCACGATCGGCCCCAGCAGCTTGGTGCAGGCGGGATACGCCAGCGCCTCGAGCCCGCACCCGAGCGTATCGATCAGGCAGTGGCGCGCGGTTTCGAGCGCGAGCGCACTGTCGATGCGATGGTTCAGCACGTAGTCGGCGATATCGACCAGCACTGAATCCGGCGCTGGCCGGACGTTCGGGATCGGGGCGGACATGGACATCCAGGCTCCTGTCGACCGGAGTCGGCGCTTCAGCGCTTGCTCCGGTCCGATGCAAGATGGTTGCTGTCGGGATCGACGTCAGTTCGACGGCTTCAGCTCGTTCGACTGGGTCGGCGCGACCGCGTTGCCGGCCGCCATTTCGGGCGTCTGGCACTCGTCGGCGAGGCGGCTGTCGTCCTTGTCGCTGAAGAGCATGCCCTTCGTCGGGATCACGACGAGCTTCATGCCGCTCGCCGGGTCATAGAACACGTCCGCGCCCGTCGTCGTCTGCTGGCGAGGCAGCTTGTAGTTCTTGTTGGCCCAGTGGACCGTGACGATCTGGTCGCGCTTCATGTCGCCGGCCAGATCGTACGACAGGCCGTCCTTGCACGCCCACTTGACCGCGCCTTCCGGCACCGGATCGGTCTTCGCGGCGGCGCGCGCCTGCGCCTTCTTGCTGCGCGGGATCAGGTGGCGCTTCGGCGCGGGGCGCTTCGGCGTGGCCTTCTTCGCGGTGGCCGACGAATCCTGCGCGAACGCGCTCGGCGCCGCGGCCAGCATCGTGGCGGACAGAGCGCCGATGGCGGTAGCGATCAGCAGTTTCTTCATGGAATCAGAACCTTACGTTTAATCGGTTAACAAGGGCGGACGCACAGCTCGTCCACCGGGTGGGGTTGGAACTGCACGCGCCCCGGAAGCGCGCAGCGGCCGCTATTTTCACCTATTTGGCGTGTCGCATTCAGTTTTTGCGCCCCGTGCACTGTTCATTTTTCGCGTGGCTCCGCCGCCCGCTCGTCGGCATCGCGAAAGAGCGGCGCCGACTCGGCCGGCAGCGGCTGGCCGGTCGCGCGCGCGCGGCGCAGCACCGACCAGTAGTAGCGGTAGCTCGCGCGGTCGTGCAGCGCGTCGTCATGCCGCGTCGGGCCCCAGTCGGCCGCCTGCGCGGCGAGCAGGATGCGGCTCGCGCGCGCGATGTCGTCCGCGCGCGGCGCGAACGCGGCGACGATCTCGCGGATCTGCGCCGGATGGATGCTCCACATCCGCGTGTAGCCGAATTCCTCGCGGGCGCGGCGCGCGTCGTTCGCGACGACGCGCATGTCGCGCACCTCGGTCGTCACGTTGTGCGACGGCGTCTTGCCGTGCGCGTGGCACGCGGCGGCGATCTCGAGCTTCGCGCGGCGCACGAGCGGGTGATCGAACTGGCCGGGCGAGCGCATCGCGTCGTCCGGAATCGCGCCGTGATGCGCGGACACGAAATCCATCAGGCCGAAGCTCAGCGTCGCGACGCTCGGCAGCGCGGCGATCCGCGCGGCGTCGGCGAGCGCGCCGTGCGTTTCGATCAGCACGTCGACGGGAATCGGCTGCGCGATGCCGAGCTCGATGCGGGACGCCTCGATGAACGCGCACATCTCGGCCGCGTCGGCCGCGCCGCCGGCCTTCGGCAGCGTCAGATAGGCGGGCGGGCGCGCCGCGCGCAGGATGATGCGCACGTCGTCGCGCCAGTGAGGGTGGGAAATGTCGTGGAGGCGGGCGCCGACGCGCCCGAAGCGGTTCGCCTCGCCGCCGACGAGCGCCGCGACGAGCGCCGCGTGCCCGGCTTCGCGGCCGACGGCCGCGCCGTCCTCGCAGTCGAGCGTGATGTCGAACACGGGCCCGAGCTCGGCCTGCAGCGCGAGCGATTTGAGCATCAGCTTCTCGCTGCCCGCGTAATGATCGCAGCACGGCAGGATCGCGGGCGGCGCAACGCCTTCGTACAGCACTTCTGCGGGTGTGAGCGAGGACATCTGTTCTTCTGCGTCGGTTCAGGGGCTGGGCCAGCGTGAAAATCGGATTCGGGCGGGCTCTGCGAGGCGCCGGGGTGCGGCGCCTGGGGCAAAGCCCGCGCGAATCGGATATCGACTCGATTCGCGCGGCCGGCGCGGCTGGGCGCGACGCCCGGGCGCCGGCTCGGCCGGGCCGCCGCGGCGCGGCGGGCCCGGCCAGGCGCATTACTTCAGCAGGTGGGCGACGCCGTCGCGCTCTTCGAGCAGCTCGGCGAGCGTGCCGTCCATCTTCTCGCGCGAGAACGCGTCGATCTCGAGGCCTTCGACGCGCTTGTACTCGCCGTTTTCGCAGACGACCGGCACGCCGTAGATGATGTCCTCGGGGATGCCGTACGAGCCGTCCGACGGGATGCCCATCGTGACCCACTTGCCGTTCGTGCCGAGCACCCAGTCACGCACGTGGTCGATCGCCGCGTTGGCCGCCGACGCCGCCGACGACAGGCCGCGCGCCTCGATGATCGCCGCGCCGCGCTTGCCGACGGTCGGGATGAACGTGTTGCGGTTCCATTCGTCGTCGTTGATGAGCTTCAGCAGCGATTCGCCTTCGGCGCTCGCGAAGCGGAAGTCGGGGTACATCGTCGGCGAGTGGTTGCCCCACACGGCGAGCTTCTCGATCGACGCGACCGGCTTGCCCGCCTTGGCGGCGAGCTGCGACAGCGCGCGGTTGTGGTCGAGGCGCAGCATGGCCGTGAAGTTCTTCTTCGGCAGATCCGGCGCCGACTTCATCGCGATGTACGCGTTCGTGTTGGCCGGGTTGCCGACCACCAGCACCTTCACGTCGCGGCTCGCGACTTCGTTCAGCGCCGCGCCCTGGACCGTGAAGATCTCGGCGTTCGCCGACAGCAGGTCCTTGCGCTCCATGCCCTTCGAGCGCGGACGCGCGCCCACCAGCAGCGCGACGTCGGCGTCCTTGAACGCGACCTTCGGGTCGTCGGTGATCACGACGCCCGCGAGCAGCGGGAACGCGCAATCGTCCAGCTCCATCACGACGCCTTTGACGGCGGCTTGGGCTTGCGGGAGGTCGAGCAGTTGCAGGATGACCGGCTGATCCTTGCCGAGCAGGTCGCCGTTCGCGATGCGGAACAGCAGCGAGTAAGCGATCTGACCTGCGGCGCCGGTGACGGCAACGCGCTTTGCGGGCTTAGCCATTGAAAATCTCCAGGACATTGAGCGTGGGACGCTAGGGAAAACGCCATTCTATGCGCGTTACGCGAAGCGTTGCTTTAAAGCAGGGCGGAGGACTCGCGGCATGCTGCGCGACGACGCCTGAAGATAGGCAGAGGCACGTGGCCCGGGACGCGCAGCAGCCCCGCGAACCCTTGCTCGACCCGGAGTTTAGGAGTCGGGACGGGTAAAGTCAAACGGTATCTTATGTCTTATATAAGACAGATGTTTTCGAGGGAAAAATCTGGACGAAAAAGCGCGATTCGTGATGAAATGCGCGCCATGACTTCCAATCAGGCGAGCGCACCCAATCCGAACGGCCAGGCCGGCTCCACGCAGCCCGGCGGCGAGGCCGCGGCCGCGCCATCGCCCACTTTCAGCCCGCTCTACCGGCAGATCAAGGCGCTCATCACGCAGAGCCTCGAGGCGGGCGAGTGGAAGCCCGGCGAGATCATCCCGAGCGAAGTCGAGCTCGCCGGCCGGTACAAGGTGAGCCAGGGCACGGTGCGCAAGGCGATCGACGAACTCGCGGCCGACAACCTGCTCGTGCGCCGCCAGGGCAAGGGCACGTTCGTCGCGACCCACAGCGAGGAGCGCGCGCAATTCCGGTTCCTGCGCCTGCTCGCCGACGACGGCGCCGAGCATCCGCACGTGAGCCGCCTGCTCGAATGCCGGCGGATGCGCGCCCCCGCCGAGATCGCGCGCCAGCTCGACCTGAAGCCCGCCGATCCCGTCGTCCAGGTGCGGCGCGTGCTCGAGTTCGACGGTGCCGACACGGTGCTCGACGAAATCTGGCTGCCGGGCGCGATGTTCCGCGGGCTCACATTCGAGCGCCTGAGCGAATACAAGGGGCCGCTCTACGCGATGTTCGAGAGCGAGTTCGGCACGCGGATGATTCGCGCGAGCGAGAAGATTCGCGCGATCGCGGCCGAGCCCGCCGTCGCGGACGTGCTCCGCGTGCCGCCCGGCTTCCCGCTCCTGTCGGTCGAGCGCGTGTCGTACACGTATGGCGATCGTCCCGTCGAAGTGCGGCGCGGATGGTATGTCACAACCGGGTACTACTATCAGAACGATTTGAGCTGAAATTCGGATTCAAGGTAAGGCTTAGCCTGAACCAAGGTAAGGCGAAACGACAGGTAATTGCGCACCCCATGCGCATAGCACGTTTCGCGGCGCGTTTATACCGTGAATTGCAACGCTCCAGAGCAGAGCTTTCGCTGCAGCGCGAAATAAAAAGGCGCTAAAATCACGGATTAGTGTGACAACATAGTAGGGGTCTAGCATGTCTGAAACAGTAAGAAAACCGAGGCCGGAGTACCGGAACATCGGGTTCGGCGACATCACGCTCAAGTACCGCATGCCGCTCGCGGCCCGGGTTTCGATCCTGCACCGGGTCAGCGGCGCTCTGCTGTTCCTGTTCCTTCCTTTCCTGCTGTACCTCTTCGATCAGAGTCTCACGTCCGAACTCAGCTTCGAAGTCTTCAAGGCCTTCCTCTCCAGCATCATCGTCAAGCTGATCGTCCTCGCGCTGTCGTGGGCGTTCCTGTTCCACTTCTGCGCCGGCATCCGCCATCTGATGATGGACATGAACCACGACGCGGTGTCGAAGGAACGCGGCCAGAAGACGTCGGTCGTCGTGTTCGCGGTGTCGACCCTTCTCACGATCGCCGTCGCGCTCAAACTGTTCGGAGCATTCTAAGAAAATGGCAGCGAATAACCGTATCGGCTCGAAGCGCCTCGTCGTCGGCGCTCACTATGGTCTGCGCGACTGGCTCGCGCAGCGCGTCACCGCCGCCGTGATGGCGATCTACACCGTCATCCTGCTCGTCTGGTTCTTCACCGCGCGCGATTTCTCGTACGAGGGTTGGGCGTCGATCTTCGCGACGCAATGGATGAAGCTCGCGACCTTCGTCACGCTGCTTTCGCTCTTCTATCACGCCTGGGTCGGCGTGCGCGACATCTGGATGGACTACATCAAGCCCGTCGGTGTGCGCCTGCTGCTGCAATCGCTGACGATCGTCTGGCTGCTCGCGTGCGCGGGCTACGCTGCGCAGATTCTCTGGAGAGTTTAAAAGAATGGCTGCAATCAAAACTTCCCTGCCGCGTCGCAAGTTCGACGTGGTGATCGTCGGCGCGGGCGGCTCGGGGATGCGCGCGTCGCTGCAACTGTCGCGCGCGGGCCTCTCCGTCTGCGTGCTGTCGAAGGTGTTCCCGACCCGTTCGCACACGGTCGCCGCGCAAGGCGGGATCGGCGCATCGCTCGGCAACATGAGCGAAGACAACTGGCACTATCACTTCTACGACACGATCAAGGGCTCCGACTGGCTCGGCGACCAGGACGCGATCGAGTTCATGTGCCGCGAAGCGCCGAACGTCGTATACGAGCTCGAGCACTTCGGCATGCCGTTCGACCGCAACGCGGACGGCACGATCTACCAGCGCCCGTTCGGCGGCCACACGGCCAACTACGGCGAGAAGCCCGTCCAGCGCGCGTGCGCGGCGGCCGACCGCACCGGCCACGCGCTGCTGCACACGCTGTACCAGCAGAACGTCGAGGCGAAGACGCAGTTCTTCGTCGAATGGATGGCGCTCGACCTGATCCGCGACGCGGACGGCGACGTGCTCGGCGTGACGGCCCTCGAAATGGAGACGGGCGACGTCTACATCCTCGAAGGCAAGACGACCCTGTTCGCCACGGGCGGCGCGGGCCGGATCTTCGCGGCGTCGACCAACGCGTTCATCAACACGGGCGACGGCCTCGGCATGGCGGCCCGCTCGGGCATCGCGCTGCAGGACATGGAATTCTGGCAATTCCACCCGACGGGCGTCGCGGGCGCGGGCGTGCTGATCACCGAAGGCGTGCGCGGCGAAGGCGGCATCCTGCGCAACGCGAACGGCGAGCGCTTCATGGAGCGCTACGCGCCGACGCTGAAGGATCTCGCGCCGCGCGATTTCGTGTCGCGCTCGATGGACCAGGAAATCAAGGAAGGCCGCGGCGTGGGTCCGAACAAGGACCACGTGCTGCTCGACCTGTCGCACATCGGCGCCGAGACGATCATGAAGCGTCTGCCGTCGATCCGCGAAATCGCGCTGAAGTTCGCGAACGTCGACTGCATCAAGGAACCGATTCCGGTCGTGCCGACGATCCACTACCAGATGGGCGGCATCCCGACCAACATCCACGGCCAGGTGGTCGGCACGTCGCGCGACCACAAGGAGCCGGTCAACGGCTTCTACGCGGTGGGCGAATGCTCGTGCGTGTCCGTGCACGGCGCGAACCGCCTCGGCACGAACTCGCTGCTCGACCTCGTCGTGTTCGGCCGCGCGGCCGGCAACCACATCGTCGAGCACGTGAAGAACCAGAAGGAGCACAAGCCGCTGCCGGCCGACGTCGCCGAATTCTCGCTGTCGCGCCTCGCGAAGCTCGAGAAGTCGACGTCGGGCGAGTACACGCAGGACATCGCGAACGACATCCGCTCGACGATGCAGAAGCACGCCGGCGTGTTCCGCACGTCCGCGCTGCTCAAGGAAGGCGTCGAGCAGATGGCGGGCCTGAAGGAGCGCGTCGCCAACGTCCACCTGAAGGACAAGTCGAAGGTGTTCAACACCGCGCGCGTCGAAGCGCTCGAGCTCGCGAACCTGATCGAGGTCGCGCGCGCGACGATGGTGTCGGCGGAGGCGCGCAAGGAAAGCCGCGGCGCGCACGCGCACAGCGACTACGAGCACCGCGACGACGAGAACTGGCTGCGTCACACGCTCTGGTACAGCGAAGGCGATCGCCTCGACTACAAGCCCGTCCAAATGAAGCCGCTGACGGTCGAGTCCGTGCCGCCGAAGGCGCGTACGTTCTAAGCCAGCGCAAAGGAATCTGAAATGGCAAAACGCATTTTCGAAATCTACCGCTACGATCCGGACAAGGACGCCGCGCCGCGCATGCAGACGTATGAGCTGGAGCTCCAGCACGAGCGCATGCTGCTCGACGCGCTCGTCAAGCTGAAGTCGGTCGACGAGACGCTGTCGTTCCGCCGCTCGTGCCGCGAAGGCGTGTGCGGCTCGGACGCGATGAACATCAACGGCAAGAACGGTCTCGCTTGCCTGACGAACCTGAACGACCTGCCGCAGAAGATCGTGCTGCGTCCGCTGCCGGGCCTGCCCGTCGTGCGCGACCTGATCTGCGACTTCACGCAGTTCTTCAACCAGTACCACTCGATCCGCCCGTACCTGATCAACGATGAGCCGCCGCCCGAGAAGGAGCGCCTGCAGTCGCCGGAAGAGCGCGACGAGCTCGACGGCCTCTACGAGTGCATTCTGTGCGCGAGCTGCTCGACGTCGTGCCCGAGCTTCTGGTGGAATCCGGACAAGTTCGTCGGCCCGGCGGGCCTCTTGCAGGCGTATCGCTTCATCGCGGACAGCCGCGATCGCGCGACGGGCGAGCGCCTCGACAACCTCGACGATCCGTACCGTCTGTTCCGCTGCCATACGATCATGAACTGCGTCGACGTGTGCCCGAAGGGCCTGAACCCGACCAAGGCGATCGGCAAGATCAAGGAATTGATGGTTCGTCGCGCGGTCTGACATGAGCGAATCGTCGCATCAATCCGACCCGCATCGCCGCGCGCGGCTTCGCTGGCGCGCGCGGCGCGGTCTGCTGGAGAACGATCTGATTTTCGAGCGTTTCTTCGCCAGACACGAGCACGACCTCAGCGACGCAGACGTGAGCGCACTGTCGCGCTTGCTGGATCTAAGCGACAACGACCTGATGGACTTGCTGCTCGCGCGCAAGGAACCAGAAGGCGACCTTGCCAGCCCGGACATGTCCAGGCTGCTGGAGATGCTGCGCAGCGTTTGAGAGCGTTGTGCCCGTTATCGAATCCGTTTCTATTTTCGATTGAGGATGTGTCATGACCCCGTCTGATGTTAAAGCCACGCTATCGTTCAGCGATAACTCGCCGAGCGTAGAACTGCCGATCTACAAGGGTACGATGGGCCCCGACGTGATCGATATCCGCAAGCTGTATGGCCAGACCGGCAAGTTCACTTACGACCCGGGTTTCATGTCGACGGCAGCTTGCAATTCGGCGATCACGTACATCGACGGCGACAAGGGCGAACTGCTGTACCGCGGCTACCCGATCGACAATCTCGCTCAAAACGCGGACTTCCTCGAATCCTGCTATCTGCTGCTGAAGGGCGAGCTGCCGAACGCGGCGCAGAAGAAGGAGTTCGTCGCCACCGTCACGAAGCACACGATGGTGCACGAGCAGATGCAGTTCTTCTTCCGCGGCTTTCGCCGTGACGCGCACCCGATGGCGATTCTCGTCGCCGCGGTCGGCGCGCTGTCCGCGTTCTACCACGACTCGCTCGACATCAACGATCCGCGTCACCGCGAAGTGTCGGCGATCCGCATGATCGCGAAGCTGCCGACGCTCGTCGCGATGGCATACAAGTACAGCATCGGCCAGCCGTTCGTGTATCCGCGCAACGATCTGTCGTACAGCGCGAACTTCATGCGCATGATGTTCGCGAACCCGTGCGAGGAATACCAGGTCAACGACGTGCTCGTCCGCGCGCTCGACCGCATCCTGATCCTGCACGCCGATCACGAGCAGAACGCGTCGACGTCGACGGTCCGTCTCGCCGGCTCGTCCGGTGCGAACCCGTTCGCGTGCATCGCGGCCGGCATCGCGTGTCTGTGGGGCCCGGCGCACGGCGGTGCGAACGAAGCCGCGCTGAACATGCTCGAGCAGATCGGCACGCCGGAAAACATTCCCGAGTTCATCAAGCAGGTGAAGGACAAGAACTCGGGCGTGAAGCTGATGGGCTTCGGCCACCGCGTGTACAAGAACTACGATCCGCGCGCGAAGCTGATGCGCGAAACGTGCTACGAAGTGCTCAACGAGCTGGGCCTGCACGACGATCCGCTGTTCAAGCTCGCGATGCAGCTCGAGAAGATCGCGCTCGAAGACGAATACTTCGTGTCGCGCAAGCTGTATCCGAACGTCGATTTCTACTCGGGCATCGTCCAGCGCGCGCTCGGCATCCCGACGTCGATGTTCACGTGCATCTTCGCGATGGCGCGCACGGTCGGCTGGATCGCGCAGTGGAACGAGATGATCGCCGATCCCGAGCAGAAGATCGGCCGTCCGCGGCAGCTCTTCATCGGCGAAACGCCGCGCACGGCGAAGCCGATCGATCAGCGCTGATCGACGGCGCGCGTCGCGTGCGGGCGGGTTGCCGCGCGCAATGTGCGCAACGTGCAATGAAACACCCCGACGGGTCGCCCGTCGGGGTGTTTCTTTTTCAGCGGCCGGTTTTGCCGGTGCGCGGCGGGCCGTGGTCGAGCGAAGGCGGGCGCGCGTCGATGCTGGCTGCATTCGCCGGCGCGTCATCGGGCGCGCGGCCGTGCTCGGCGAGGAGTCGACGGTACGCGCGCGGCGTCATCCGGCGCGCGGCGAGGAACTGACGATTGAAATTCGCGAGGTTCCCGTAGCCGGAGCGCGTCGCGACGAGCGACACGGGCCAGTCGGTCGACGCGAGCAGCCGCGCCGCGTGCGCGAGCCGCAGCCGCTGCAGGTAGCGCCCGATGCTCTCGCCGACGTGTTGCGCGAAGCGCCGCTGCAGCGAGCGCTCGGACAGGTGCGCGAGCGTCGCGAGCTCGGCGACGCGCAGCGGCTCGTGAAAGCGGCGGTCGAGCAGATCGAGCACGCGATCGAGCCGCGCGGCCTCGGGCGCGAGCGCTGCGCCCGAGGCCGCGCGGTAGGCGGCGGCCGTCGCGAGCGGCGCCGCGGGCGCGTCGGCGAGGAACGCGAGCACGTCGAGCGCGGCCGCGAGCCGCACGCGCGGCGCACGATCGACGAGCGCGGGCAGCCGTGCGCGCATGCCGGCGGCGGCGTTTGGCGCGAACGCGAGCCCGGGCGCGGCCCGGCGCAGCAGCGTGCGCAGGCCGGCGAATTCCGGGCAGCAGTCGGCGACGCGTTGCGCCCAGTCGCCGTCGAACCACAGGACGAGCGCGACGAGCGGCTCGTCAGGATCGAGGCGCTCGTCCGACGCCCACGTATGCGGCAGGTTCGGCGGCACGAGCACGAGATCGTCGCCCGCGTAATCGGCGACGTGATCGCCGACGAAGCGCTTGCCGCGGCTATTGAGCGTGAGCGTCAGCTCGTATTCCGGGTGGTGGTGCCATTCGAACGGAATTCGCGCGAGCCGGCGCCGATAGACGCGCACCGAGCAGCCGTCGGGAATCGCGACTCGCTCGTAGCGCGGCTTCATGTCCGCCTCCGTTCGCTCGCGCGCGGCGCGCGCGTGGCATCATCGTCGGGTTTCGACGACACAGGAGGCACGCAAATGTTTTCACATGTCTGCATGGGCGTAACCGACGTGGAACGCGCTTTCGCGTTCTACGCGCCGTTGATGGAAGCGTTGCAGCTCGACCTCAAGTTTCGCGATCCGCACGGCTGGACGGGCTGGAAGCCGGCCGATGCGGCGCGGCCGCTGTTCCTGATCGGCCGGCCGTTCGATGGCGCGCCGCACGCGCCCGGCAACGGCCAGATGACCGCGTTCCTCGCGGCGAACCGCGCAACCGTCGATCGCGTGTACGCGCTCGCGCTGCGGGCGGGCGGCACGAGCGAAGGCGCGCCGGGCTTGCGGCTGCATTACCACCCGAACTACTACGGCGCGTATTTTCGCGATCCTGACGGCAACAAGCTGTGCGTATGCTGCCACGAGCCGGCGTAGCTGTGCGCGTCGCCGCGCTGAGGCGGGTGCGCGCGCCGGCGTTCGGACAGCCCCGTCGACGATCGCCCTGGATTCGGGGCGAGCGGGCAGGCTGTCGGTCCCGGCCGGACGCTTGGCGTCATCGTATCGATAGTTGGCGGGATGGCATCGCTTCGGACGGTTCGGGCGATCTACGCTGAATGCCCGCGTTGCATTGCGCGGCGCCCATTCAGATCAGATCCAGGAGACATCCGATGCCGTTACATATCGACGACCTGCCGGCGGCGATCCGCACGACGAAAGCCACGCTGCGCGCCGCATTGCCGAACCGCACGCAGGTGTTTCGCGAGCTGGAAGGCGAGATTGCGCGGCAGGCCGACGCGATCCTTACCGATCGCGCCCAGGGCCGCGATACCGTCCCCGTGCTGCATTTCGCCGACGTTGCCGCGAACCGCGTCGATCCGGCGTCGCTCGCCGCGCTCAAGACGCGCGGCGCGTGCGTGATCCGCGGCGTGTTCGACGCGCGGCAGGCGAGCGACTGGAACGACGAGATCGCCGTGTACGTCGAGTCGAACCGGCTCGACGACAAGCTCGCGCATCGCGCCGAGGACCGCTATTTCGGCGCGCTCGCGTCGAGCAAGCCGCAGATCTACGGCGTCTACTGGTCGAAGCCGCAGATCGCCGCGCGCCAGTCGCCCGCGCTCACGCAGGCGCGCGTGTTCTTGAACCGACTGTGGCGCGCGCAAGGCGAAGGGCGGGCGCACTTCGATCCGGCGCGTGTGCCGGCCTATGCAGACCGCATCCGCCGGCGGCCGCCGGGTTCGTCGTCGCTCGGCCTGTCGCCGCACGTCGACGGCGGCTCCGTCGAGCGCTGGCTCGGGCCGAACTTCCGGCGCGTGTACCGGCACGTGCTCGCGGGCGACTGGCGTGCGTACGACCCGTTCGACGCGGCGTTCCGGCCGGACGTCGAGGAGATTCCGTCGCCCGCCGTCTGCTCGATGTTCCGCACGTTCCAGGGCTGGACCGCGCTTACGCCGCAAGGGCCGGGCGACGGCACGCTGCAACTGATTCCGGTCGCGAACGCGATGGCCTACATCGTGCTGCGCGCGCTGCAGGACGACGTGCCCGACGACGACCTGTGCGGCGCGCAGCCGGGGCGCGCGCTGTCGGTGCTGCCGGCGTGGCATGCGCCGCTGCTCGCGGCGCTCGTGCCGATTCCGCCGATGGAGCCGGGCGATGCGGTGTTCTGGCATGGCGACGTCGTGCATGCGGTCGAGGATGCGCATCGCGGAACCGGTTACAGCAACGTGATGTACATCGCGTCGGCGCCGGGCTGCGTGAAGAACGACGCCTATCTGAAGCGGCAATTGCCGAGCTTCCTGCGCGGCGAGAGCCCGCCGGATTTTCCGGCCGATCACTTCGAGACGGATTTCGCCGGGCGTGCGCTGGCGGACGATCTGACCGCGCTGGGGCGGGAGCAGATGGGGTTGGGTGCGTGAAGCGCGGGCGCCGTCGGCGGGCTGCGCGATCCGTGCCTGCGCTCGCTCGCCGAAGCGCATCGAGACGCCGCACGCGCCGAATCCGCGTCGTCACAGCTCCCAGGGCGGCGTGCGCGGCGCGTCCTGCTTGCCGTACCGCGCGATCGCATCGCGCACGACCGCGCGCGCGACGACCCCATCGTCGGCGAGCGCATGCAGCGCCGCGATCGCGATCGATGCGCGATCGACCTCGAAGAACGCGCGCAGCGCCTGGCGCGTGTCGCTGCGGCCGAAGCCGTCGGTGCCGAGCGTCACGTAGCGGCGCGGCACGTACGCGCGAATCAGCTCGGGCAGCGCGCGCGCGTAGTCGGTTGCGGCGATCACGGGCCCTTGCGTCGCGGCAAGCGCCGACGCGACGTAGGACGCCGGCGCGCGCCCGCCCGCTCCGTCGGCATCGTCGGCGCCGAACAGGCGCTGCGCGCGCTCGGCCGCGATGCCGTCGCGCTGCAGCTCGGTGAAGCTCGTCACGCTCCAGACGGCCGCATCGATCCGCCAGTCGTTGCGCAGCAGGCGCGCGGCCGCCTGCACTTCGCCGAGAATCGCGCCCGAGCCGAGCAACTGCACGCGCGCGCCGGGCAGCGCGGCCGCATCGAGCGGATACATGCCCTTCAGGATGCCGTCGCGCGCCGCGTCGAGCCGGTCCGCGGGCAGCGGCGGCTGCGCGTAGTTCTCGTTCGTGACGGTCAGGTAGTAGAGCGTGTCGCGCTGCCGCTCGACCATCTCGCGCATCCCTTCGTCGACGATCACCGCGACCTCGTACGCGAACGCCGGGTCCCACGCGCGGCAGTTCGGCACCGTCGACGCCGCGAGATGGCTCGTGCCGTCCTGGTGCTGGAGCCCTTCGCCGCCGAGCGTCGTCTTGCCCGACGTCGCGCCGATCAGGAAGCCGCGCGCGCGCTGGTCGGCCGCGGCCCAGATCAGATCGCCGATCCGCTGGAAGCCGAACATCGAGTAGTAGATGTAGAACGGCAGCATCGGCAGGTCGTGCACGCTGTACGACGTCGCCGCCGCGATCCACGACGACATCGCGCCCGCTTCCGAGATCCCTTCCTCGAGGATCTGCCCGCGCGTGTCCTCGCGATAGTAGAGCATCGAGCCGAGGTCTTCGGGCTCGTAGCGCTGGCCGAGCGGCGAATAGATGCCGACTTGCCGGAACAGGTTCGCCATCCCGAACGTGCGCGCCTCGTCGGCGACGACGGGCACGATGCGCGGCCCGAGCGTCGCGTCCTTCAGCAGGCCGCCGAGCATCCGCACGATCGCCATCGTCGTCGACATCTCGCGGCCGCCGTCGAGCGCGAATTGCCCCCAGGAAGGCAGCGACGGCACGGTCAATGCCGTCGTCGCCGCGGTCCGCCTTCTGGGCAGACAGCCTCCCAGGGCAGCCCGGCGCGCATGCAGGTATCGCATCTCCGGGCTGTCTTCCGCGGGCTTGCAGAAACGCAGTTGCGCGACGTCTTCGTCCGTGAGCGGCAGCCGGAAACGGTCGCGGAACGCGAGCAGGTGCTCGACGTCGAGCTTCTTCTGCTGATGGGTCGTCATCCGGCCCTGGCCGGTCGCGCCCATGCCGAAGCCTTTCATCGTCTTCGCGAGAATCACCGTCGGCCGGCCCTCGTGCCGGACGGCGCGGTCATACGCGGCGTACAGCTTGCGCGCGTCGTGGCCGCCGCGGCGCAGCCGGTCGATATCCTCGTCGCGCAGATGCGCGACGAGCGCCGCGAGCGCGTCGTCCTGGCCGAAGAAGCGCGCGCGGTTGTACGCGCCGTCGTTCGCCGAAAACGTCTGGAACTGGCCGTCGACCGTCTGCGCGAACGCGCGCGCGAGCGCGCCCGTCGCGTCGCGCGCGAAGAGGGCATCCCAGTCCGAGCCCCACAGCACCTTGATCACGTTCCAGCCGGCGCCCGCGAACTGCGATTCGAGCTCGTCGACGATGCGGCCGTTGCCGCGCACCGGGCCGTCGAGGCGCTGCAGGTTGCAGTTGATCACGAACACGAGATTGTCGAGCCCCTCGCGCGCGGCGAGCGACAGCGCGCCGATCGATTCGGGCTCGTCCATCTCGCCGTCGCCGAAGAAGCCCCACACCTTGCGGCCGTCGGTGCGCAGCAGGCCGCGGTTCTGCAGGTAGCGCATGAAGCGCGCCTGGTAGATCGCGTTGATCGGCCCGATGCCCATCGAGCCCGTCGGGAACTGCCAGAAATCGGGCATCAGCCACGGGTGCGGGTACGAGCAGAGGCCCGGCCCGGCGATCTCGCGCCGGTAGTGCTCGAGCTGCGCGTCGCTCAGGAAGCCTTCGAGGTACGCGCGCGCGTAGACGCCCGGCGACGAATGCGGCTGGAAATAGACGAGATCGCCGCCCGACGCGTCGCCCGCCGCGCGGAAGAAGTGGTTGAAGCCGACCTCGAACAGATCGGCGGCCGACGCGTAGCTCGCGATGTGGCCGCCGAGCTCGCCATACGCGCGGTTCGCGCGGACCACCATCGCGAGCGCGTTCCAGCGCAGCACCGCCGCGAGGCGCTCCTCGAGCTGCGGGTCGCCCGGATACGGCGGCTCTTCGTCGACGGGGATCGTGTTCACGTACGGCGTCGCGCTCGCGTGCGGCGGCGCGAGCCGGCGGCGCGCCGCGTGCTCGGCGAGCCGCGCGAGCAGATACTGCGCGCGCTCCGCGCCCGCGTGCGCGACAACGCCGTCGAGCGCGTCCAGCCATTCGGCGGTTTCCTGCGGATCGGTGTCGTCGTGGCGGCGCGCGGTCGCGAGGACCGGGCGGATTCCGTTCGATAAATCGTTCATGCGCGGCTCCGGGCGGGCGGGTTCGAGGTGGCGACAGCGGGTGGAGACAGCAGCGGCAACAGTCATCAAGGTTATCCATCGAGCCGCAGAATGTGCATCTCTTTTGCGTGGGATTTGGGGTCCGTGTAACGTATAAATTCCTGAAAAATCGCCGTTTTCGGAATATTTGCACGATGAGCGCACCTTCTCGCCGGCTGGACCGGATCGACATCGGCATCCTGAACCAACTGCAGCAGAACGCGCGGATCACGAACGCCGAGCTCGCGCGCGCGGTGAACCTGTCGCCGACGCCGTGCTTCAACCGCGTCCGTGCGCTCGAGAAGCTCGGGCTCATCAAGCAGCAGGTGACGCTGCTGAATCCGGAGCCGCTCGGGCTGCGGATCAACGTGTTCATTCAGGTGAGCCTCGAGAAGCAGGCGGAGGATGCGCTGCGCCGCTTCGAGGAGGCGATCGACAAGCGCCCCGAGGTGATGGAGTGCTATCTGATGTCGGGCGACGCCGATTACCTGCTGCGCGTCGTCGTGCCGAGCATGAAGAGCCTCGAACGCTTCATCCTCGATCAACTGACGACGATTCCGGGCGTGTCGAACATCCGCTCGAGCTTCGCGCTGAAGCAGGTCCGCTACCGGACCGCGCTGCCGCTGCCGGCGGACGGGCTCACGCTCGCCGACGGCGACGACGAGCCGCAGGAATGGGTGTGAGCGCGGCGTTCGCGGTTTTGCCGGCGCGAACGCGTCCGGAGGTAGCCGGGTAATTCTGATACCCGTATCGGATGTACCATTCAACTCACTGTTTTTTATGGGTTTTTTCGTTTTCCTGGTACAAGAGTGCGCGCTTCGCGTGGCATAATCGACCGCATCCGAACGCTTGTTCGCCGTTACAACGACCCCGCATACCCATGGCACAGACGCTCTACGACAAATTGTGGAATTCGCACGTCGTCCACACCGAAGAGGACGGCACCGCATTGCTCTATATCGATCGCCAACTGCTGCACGAAGTCACGAGCCCGCAGGCGTTTGAAGGGCTGAAGCTCGCGCAGCGCCCGGTGTGGCGGATCAGCGCGAACCTCGCGGTGTCCGACCACAACGTGCCGACCACCGACCGCAGCCACGGCATCGCCGATCCGGTGTCGAAGCTGCAGGTCGACACGCTCGACGCGAACTGCGACGCATACGGCATCACGCAATTCAAGATGAACGACGTGCGCCAGGGCATCGTCCACATCATCGGCCCCGAGCAGGGCGCGACGCTGCCCGGCATGACGATCGTGTGCGGCGATTCGCACACGTCGACGCACGGCGCGTTCGGCGCGCTCGCGCACGGCATCGGCACGTCGGAAGTCGAGCACGTGCTCGCGACGCAGACTCTGCTGCAGAAGAAGAGCAAGAACATGCTCGTGAAGGTCGAGGGCCAACTGCCGCGCGGCTGCACCGCGAAGGACATCGTGCTCGCGATCATCGGCAGGATCGGCACCGCGGGCGGCACCGGCTACGCGATCGAATTCGGCGGCTCGACGATCCGCGCGCTGACGATGGAGGGCCGGATGACGGTCTGCAACATGGCGATCGAGGCGGGCGCGCGCGCCGGCATGGTCGCCGTCGACGACACGACGGTCGACTACCTGAAGGGCCGTCCGTTCGTGCCGACGGGCGCGGAGTGGAATCAGGCGGTCGAGTACTGGAAGACGTTCAGGTCCGACGAAGGCGCGCAGTTCGACCGCGTCGTCGAGCTGAACGCGGCCGAGATCGTCCCGCAGGTCACGTGGGGCACGTCGCCGGAGATGGTCACGTCGATCGACGGCCGCGTGCCCGATCCCGAGCGCGAGAAGGACCCGGTCAAGCGCGACGCGATGGAGCGCGCGCTCGCGTACATGGCGCTCGCGCCGAACACGCCGATCGAGGCGATCAAGGTCGACAAGATCTTCATCGGCTCGTGCACGAACGCGCGCATCGAGGACATCCGCGCGGCCGCGTATGTCGTGAAGAAACTCAATCGCCGCGTCGCGCCGAACGTGCGGCTCGCGATGGTCGTGCCGGGCTCGGGCCTCGTGAAGGCGCAGGCCGAGCGCGAAGGGCTCGACAAGGTGTTCACCGAAGCCGGCTTCGAATGGCGCGAGCCGGGCTGCTCGATGTGCCTCGCGATGAACGCCGACCGGCTCGAGCCGGGCGAGCGCTGCGCGTCGACGTCGAACCGCAACTTCGAGGGGCGTCAGGGCCAGGGCGGCCGCACGCATCTCGTCAGCCCGGCGATGGCCGCGGCGGCGGCGATCGAAGGCCACTTCGTCGACATTCGCCAGTTGGGGTGAGCATGGACGCAGCGGTTTTCCGGCGCATTGCCGCCGTGTTCGCGCTGGCGGGCTTCGTGTTCGGCCTCGCCGGCTGCAACACGGTCGCGGGCGTGGGCGAGGACATCAACGCCGCCGGCCGCGCGATCAAGCGCGCGGCGGACTGACGGCGCGCGCGAGCGCGCCGATTCGGGATTCGATTTCGCCGGCACTCGCGGCCGGCCTCCAATCTGGTTGACGGATCATGGAAAAATTCAATGTGCATACCGGCGTCGTGGCGCCGCTCGATCGCGAGAACGTCGATACCGACGCGATCATTCCGAAGCAGTTCCTGAAGTCGATCAAGCGCACGGGCTTCGGCCCGAACGCGTTCGACGAGTGGCGCTATCTCGATCATGGCGAGCCCGGCCAGGACAACTCGAAGCGTCCGCTGAACCCGGACTTCGTGCTGAACCAGCCGCGCTACCAGGGCGCGTCGATCCTGCTCGCGCGCAAGAACTTCGGCTGCGGCAGCTCGCGCGAGCATGCGCCGTGGGCGTTGCAGCAGTACGGCTTCCGCGCGATCGTCGCGCCGAGCTTCGCCGACATCTTCTTCAACAACTGCTACAAGAACGGGCTCTTGCCGATCGCGCTGACCGAGCAGCAGGTCGATCACCTGTTCAACGAGACGGTCGCGTTCAACGGCTACCAACTGACGGTCGATCTCGACGCGCAGGTCGTGCGCGCGCCGGACGGCCGCGAATATCCGTTCGAGATCACCGCGTTCCGCAAGTACTGCCTGCTGAACGGCTTCGACGACATCGGCCTCACGCTGCGCCACGCGGACAAGATCCGCCAGTTCGAGGTGGAGCGGCTCGCGAAGCAGCCGTGGCTCGACAACCGGCTGATCGGCTGACCGACGTCCTGCGTTTCTCGCGCGAGCGCGCGGGCCGTGCATCGCGGCGCGCTCGCGTCGCCCGAATCCCACCATTCATCTAGTCAGGAATTTCGCATGAAGATTGCAGTGCTGCCCGGCGACGGCATCGGTCCGGAAATCGTCAACGAAGCGGTGAAGGTGCTGAACGCGCTCGACGAGACGTTCGAACTGGAAGAAGCGCCCGTCGGCGGCGCGGGCTACGAGGCGAGCGGCCATCCGCTGCCCGACGCGACGCTCAAGCTCGCGAAGGAAGCGGACGCGATCCTGTTCGGCTCGGTCGGCGACTGGAAGTACGATTCGCTCGAGCGCGCGCTGCGGCCCGAGCAGGCGATCCTCGGCCTGCGCAAGCACCTCGGGCTGTTCGCGAACTTCCGCCCGGCGATTTGCTACCCGCAGCTCGTCGATGCGTCGCCGCTGAAGCCCGAGCTCGTCGCGGGCCTCGACATCCTGATCGTGCGCGAGCTGAACGGCGACATCTATTTCGGCCAGCCGCGCGGCGTGCGCGCCGCGCCGGACGGCCCGTTCGCGGGCGAGCGCGAAGGCTTCGACACGATGCGCTACTCGGAGCCGGAAGTGCGCCGCATCGCCCATGTCGCGTTCCAGGCGGCGCGCAAACGCGCGAAGAAGCTGCTGTCGGTCGACAAGTCGAACGTGCTCGAGACGTCGCAGTTCTGGCGCGACGTGATGATCGACGTGTCGAAGGAATACGCGGACGTCGAGCTGTCGCACATGTACGTCGACAACGCGGCGATGCAGCTCGCGAAGGCGCCGAAGCAGTTCGACGTGATCGTGACGGGCAACATGTTCGGCGACATTCTGTCCGACGAGGCGTCGATGCTGACGGGCTCGATCGGCATGCTGCCGTCCGCGTCGCTCGACAGGAACAACAAGGGCCTGTACGAGCCGTCGCACGGCTCCGCGCCGGACATCGCGGGCAAGGGCGTCGCGAACCCGCTCGCGACGATCCTGTCGGCCGCGATGCTGCTGCGCTACTCGCTGAACCGCGCGGAGCAGGCGGACCGGATCGAGCGCGCGGTCAGGACGGTGCTCGAGGCGGGCTACCGGACGTCCGACATCGCGACGCCGGGCTGCAACAAGGTCGGCACGACGGCGATGGGCGACGCGGTGGTCGCGGCGCTGTAAGCGCCGCTAGCCCGGCAAGCGGGCCGCGCGCCTGAGCGCGGCTCGCCGCCGCAAGGCGGCGCGGCGGCTGCGAAAACGGGGTCCGTCCGGCTTTTCCGGCCGTTGTGCGGCCCCTCAGGTTTGTGTAGACTCGAACGATGGCGACTTCCCTGATCTCCCCGGTCTCGAAACTCCACGGCAATCAAGCCCGTGCGGGTGCGCGCGCCATCGTCATCGGCAAAATCACCATCATCACGAAAACGATCACGAAAATCTGATCGTCGTCCGTCGTGCCCGCCTGTTTCCCCGCGCGGTCGCGCCGGGGACGGAAAAGGCGGGGAAGCTCCAGCAAAGGGTTACTCATGAACGTAGGTCTCGTAGGTTGGCGCGGCATGGTCGGCAGCGTGCTGATGCAGCGCATGCAGGAAGAAGGCGATTTCGATCTGATCGAGCCGGTGTTTTTCAGCACCAGCAACGCGGGCGGCAAGGCGCCGTCGTTCGCGAAAAACGAGACCACGCTCAAGGATGCGACGAGCATCGACGACCTGAAGAAGTGCGACGCGATCATCACGTGCCAGGGCGGCGATTACACGAACGACGTCTTCCCGAAGCTGCGCGCGGCCGGCTGGAACGGCTACTGGATCGACGCGGCTTCGGCGCTGCGGATGAACGGCGACGCGGTGATCGTTCTCGATCCCGTGAACCTGAACGTGATCAAGGACGCGCTCGTCAAGGGCACGAAGAACTTCATCGGCGGCAATTGCACGGTCAGTCTGATGCTGATGGCGCTCGGCGGCCTGTTCCGCGAGAACCTCGTCGACTGGATGACGGCGATGACGTACCAGGCCGCGTCGGGCGCGGGCGCGCAGAACATGCGCGAGCTGCTCGCGCAGATGGGCGCGCTGAACGGCGCGGTGGCGGCGCAGCTCGCCGATCCGGCGTCGGCGATCCTCGACATCGACCGCCGCGTGCTCGCCGCGATGAACGGCGACGCGATGCCGACCAGCCAGTTCGGCGTGCCGCTCGCGGGCTCGCTGATTCCGTGGATCGACAAGGATCTCGGCAACGGGATGTCGCGGGAAGAATGGAAGGGCGGCGCGGAAACCAACAAGATCCTCGGCAAGCCGGCGATGGGCGAGCCGGGCTCGATTCCGGTCGATGGCCTGTGCGTGCGGATCGGCGCGATGCGCTGCCACTCGCAGGCGCTCACGATCAAGCTCACGAAGGACGTGCCGCTCGACGAGATCAACGGCATCCTCGCATCGGCGAACGACTGGGTGAAGGTCGTGCCGAACGAGCGCGACGCGTCGATGCGCGATCTGTCGCCGGCGAAGGTGACGGGCACGCTGTCGGTGCCGGTCGGCCGCCTGCGCAAGCTCGCAATGGGTGGCGAATACCTGTCGGCATTTACCGTCGGCGATCAATTGTTGTGGGGCGCGGCCGAGCCGCTGCGCCGGATGCTGCGCATTCTGCTCGACAAGTAAAGTAAACTACGCGATTACGACGCGTACACAACCCGAAAGCGTCGCGTTTCACGCGACGCTTTTTTTATTTGCGGTCCGATTTTGTCTCAATCCAAACGCGAACTCAGGCCGCGTCATGCCGCGGCAACCAAGCCGATGACGCTTCGATTCCTTTCTTCGACGACGATCTCCGATGGCCTGCCGTCCGCGCGGCGCGCAGTCGCGGTCGCCGTTCTCGCGCTGGCCGGCGCGAGCGCCGCCTACGCGGCTCCGGATGCGGCGAGTGCCGCGGCGGCCGACCAGGCCGCGCCGCTCACGATCACCGTGCGGCCGGGGCAGTCGCTCAACGACATTGCCGTTGCCGTCACGCAATCGCACGATCCCGGCGTGCTGGCGCGCGCGGGCCGCGCGCTCTTCGACGCGAATCCGCAGGCGTTCATGAAGCGCGATCCGAGCCGCCTGAAGATCGGCGCGCAATTGACCGTGCCGGCGCTCGACGCGACGGGCGCTGCGGCCGGCACGGCTGCAAGCGGCGCGGCGGCGAGTGGCGCGCCGGCGGCTTCGGCGGTTTCGGCAATTGCCGGCGCGGCGTCGCATGCGGGCGCATCGGCCGCGCCGGCTGCGGCGTCGCATCCGGCAGCATCGCATGCCGCGGCGGCAAGCGGCGCGACGGCGTTCGCGGCTTCTGGCGCAGCCGGCTCGGCCTTCGGCGCGAACGGCGCGTCGGCGCCCGGCGCGGCGTCGGTGCACGCATCGTCGGCGGCCGCTCAAGTGGTGGCGTCTGCGGCTCAAGCGGCGGCGCCTGCGGCTTCGTCCGGCGTCGGCAGCGCGCACGTCTGGAGCGGCTCGATTCAGCAAGCGCCGGCCGGCGCGAACGGCGCGTCGGCGGCCGGCGCGGAGGCATTGCTCGCGCCCGGGGCCGCGAGTCATGGGCTGTCGGGTTCGGCCGCGCAGGCGGCGACGGGTGCCTCGCAGGCGCGACCGTCGAGCCTGCAGCAGTTGCTCGCACTGAAGAATCGCGTGCTGATGGAGTTGCAGAAACACGGGATCGGCAAGCCTGCCGCGACCGTCGCGCCTGCGCCGGCGCCCGCGGCGGGGAGTGCGCAGAAGCCGCAGGCGAGCGCCGCGGCCGGTACCGCGACGTCAGCGCCGACATCGGCGTCGGCGAGTGCCGAAGCCGCCGCATCCGAAGCCGCGGCCGGATCGGCGACGAGCGCCGCGTCCGCATCCACCGCGACGCCGCCCGTGAGCGCTTCGCCGCGCGCAGCAGCGCCGCAGGCGCCGTTCAACACGGGCGCCGCGATCGCGGTCGGTGCGGCGGTCGTCGCGCTGATCGCGGGCTTCGCGCTGCGCCGACGCAAGAAGGGCGCGTCCGCCGACGCGATCGAGCCGGGCGCGTTCACGCCGGCGCCCGCGCTTGATCCGGACGCGGTTGCCGCGATCGCCGGCGCGCCGGCCGGGCCGGATGCGAAGGAAGAAGACCGGCACGATAGGGACGACGAGGCCGACAGGGGCGGGCGAGGCGTGACGGCTGCCGCTGCGCAGCACGCGCCCTTGCCGAGGGGACCGGAGCCGTCGCCGGCTGCCGACGAGGACGCCGCGCCGGCTCGCGAGCCGCAGGCGCCGGCCGTCGAGCCGCTGACGCTGAAGATCCCGGGCCCGGACGAGCAGGGCGGCGCGCCGCGCGCGCCCGAATCGACCGGCGACAAGCCGTCCGGCGTTCCGCAGACGGGCGCGAAGCTGGCGCCGCACGCATGGCGACAGACGTTTCCGAGCGACGCGATCGCGGCGCTCGACAGTCTCGACATGCCGTTGCCGCCGCGCGAGTCGACATCGACCGATGCGGACCAGACGGCGCAATTGCAACATGCCGAGCCGACCGATTCTCGCGGTGCGCAAAGTGCAACTAACGGCCCACCCGCCGCCCATCCGTCAATTGGCGCGGAAAATCCGCGTGGAGCGCAAACACGTAGTGATGCAACAGGGGCGTCGGACCTTGACGGGGTCGAATCGTTTGACGACGACGCCCGTGTAGCGCCGCGGCAGACGGAAGGGGACGCTGCGGGGCCTGGCGAAACCGGGCGCGACGACGGCCAGGCGCAAGCCGCGCCGCTCCCGGCCGGCGATGTGCCACAGCCGCCGCGAGCCACCGCGCCGCACGAAGCCGCGACGCCGCGCATCGAACCGCCGTCCGCGGCCCCGCGGCCGCCCGGCGCATCGTTCGCCGCGCCGGCGCCGGCCGAGCCGGGCCATGCGCCGGCCGCGCAGACGGCGAACCCGCCGCCGCTCGGCGTCGCGCAATTCGGCGCGCTGAACCTCGATTTCGACCTCGAGTTGCCGTCCGGCCCGAGCGCGTCGCTGCCGGCGTTCACGCCCGAGGCGCTCGCGAAGATCGCGCGCAACAAGCTCGAGCTCGCGTCCGAATACGTCGAGCTCGGTGACTTGGCCGGCGCGCGCACGCTGCTGCACGAAGTGATCGAAGCCGATCACGCCGACACGCGCGACGAAGCGCGCGTGATGCTCGCAAAACTCGCCGATCTGTCGTGATGAGAATCGCACTCGGCATTCAGTACGACGGCGCGGCGTTCTGCGGCTGGCAGTCGCAGCCGCACGGCAAGACCGTCCAGGACTCGCTCGAGGCGGCGCTCGCGGAATTCGCGCAGACGTCGCTGCACACGACGGTCGCCGGCCGCACCGACACCGGCGTGCACGGCCTCGGCCAGGTCGTCCATTTCGATACCGACCTCGATCGCGCGGATTTCTCGTGGGTGCGCGGCACGAACGCGTTCCTGCCGTCGACGATAGCGGTGCAGTGGGCGAAGCCGATGCCGGACACGTTCCACGCGCGCTTCGCCGCGTACGAGCGCACCTATTACTACGCGCTGTACGTGCATCCGGTGCGCTCGCCGATGCTCGCGGGGCGCACGGGCTGGGTCCACACGCCGCTCGACGTCGACGCGATGCGCAAAGCGGCCGGCCACCTCGTCGGCGAGCACGATTTCTCGGCGTTCCGCTCGTCCGAGTGCCAGGCGAAATCGCCCGTCAAGCATCTGTACCAGATCGGCATCCGCCCCGACGGCGATTTCATCCATTTCCGCTTCCGCGCGAATGCATTCCTGCACCACATGGTGCGCAACCTGATGGGCTGCCTCGTCGCGGTGGGGCGCGGCCGCTATCCG
Source organism: Burkholderia sp. MSMB1588 (assembly GCF_001546925.1). Classification (NCBI taxonomy): domain Bacteria; kingdom Pseudomonadati; phylum Pseudomonadota; class Betaproteobacteria; order Burkholderiales; family Burkholderiaceae; genus Burkholderia; species Burkholderia sp. MSMB1588. The sequence goes on from NZ_CM003770.1 coordinate 1,454,453, forward strand.
GCGTCGTGGCTCGCCGACGTGCTCGAGAGCCGCGACCGCGATTGCGCGGCGCCGACTTTCATGCCCGAAGGGCTCTATCTCGCGCACGTCGGCTATCCGGCCGAATTCGCGGTGCCGCCCGCGCAGCTCGGCAGCGTGCCGTGGAGCAGCGTGTGGGCCGATCTGGACGGACGACCATGACGACCGATACGACCCATCCGGCCCATCCGGCCCATCCGGCCGTTGCGACGACGGCCGACGCGCCTGCCGCCGGCGCACACGGCGACACGGGCGGCGACGCGCCGCCGCCGCGCACGCGGATCAAGCTCTGCGGGCTGTCGAAGGCGGGCGACGTCGACTGGGCGGCCGAACTCGGCGCCGACGCGATCGGCCTCGTGTTCTACCCGAAGAGCCCGCGTGCGGTGACGCTCGAGCAGGCGGCCGCGCTCGCCGCGCGCGTGCCGCCGTTCGTGTCGGTCGTCGGGCTGTTCGTCAATCCGACCGAGGACGAGATCGCGCGCGTCGCGAACGCAGTGCCGCTCACGCTGCTGCAATTCCACGGCGACGAGACGCCCGAACAGTGCGCATCGCTCGCCGCGGCGGCGCGGCTGCCGTGGCTGCGCGCGCTGCGCGTGGGCGTGGCGAGCCGGCCGGCCGATTTGGTAGAATCGGCACTTCACTATTCGGCAGCCCGCGGCCTGTTGTTCGACACGCTCGTCGAGCACTACGGCGGCAGCGGCAAGGTCTTCGATTGGTCACTTATCCCAGCAGAGCTCGCGCGTCGGGCCGTTTTGAGTGGTGGGTTGAACGCGCAAAACGTCGGTGACGCGATCCGTCAGGTGCGTCCGTTCGCGGTCGATGTCTCGAGCGGCATCGAAGCGCCGGGCGCGAAGGGCGTGAAGGATCGCGCCCGCATGGCGGCGTTCGTGCGCGCAGTGCGCGAAGCGGACGCCGGGTGATGCCAGTCCGCGCGGCGGGCGCCGGAATCGAGAATCCGGCGCGCCGCGCGGTCGAACCGAGAGTGACGTCATGTATAACCTTCCCGATGATCGTGGCCATTTCGGCCCATATGGCGGCGTGTTCGTCGCCGAAACGCTGATTCACGCGCTCGACGAGCTGCGTGCCGCGTACGAGAAATTCAAGAACGATCCCGATTTCGTCGCCGAGTACGACCGTGAGCTGAAGCACTTCGTCGGCCGTCCGTCGCCGATCTATCACGCGCAGCGCTGGAGCGAGACGCTCGGCGGCGCGCAGATCTACCTGAAGCGCGAAGACCTGAACCACACGGGCGCGCACAAGATCAACAACGTGATCGGCCAGGCGCTGCTCGCGAAGCGGATGGGCAAGAAGCGCGTGATCGCCGAGACGGGCGCGGGCCAGCACGGCGTCGCGACCGCGACGATCTGCGCGCGCTTCGGGATGGAGTGCGTTGTCTACATGGGCTCGGAAGACGTGCGCCGGCAGGCTGCCAACGTCTACCGGATGAAGCTGCTCGGCGCGACCGTCGTGCCCGTCGAATCCGGCTCGCGCACGCTGAAGGACGCGCTGAACGAGGCGATGCGCGACTGGGTCACGAACATCGAGAACACGTTCTACATCATCGGCACGGTGGCGGGCCCGCACCCGTACCCGATGATGGTGCGCGACTTCCAGCGCGTGATCGGCGACGAATGCAAGGTGCAGATGCCCGAGCTCGCCGGCCGGCAGCCGGATGCGGTGATCGCGTGCGTCGGCGGCGGCTCGAACGCGATGGGCATCTTCTATCCGTACATCGACGACGCGGCCGTCCGGCTGATCGGCGTCGAGGCGGCGGGCGACGGGCTCGACACCGGCCATCACGCGGCTTCGCTGATCGCGGGCAGCCCGGGCGTGCTGCACGGCAACCGCACGTATCTGCTGCAGGACGGCGACGGCCAGATCATCGAGACGCATTCGGTGTCGGCGGGCCTCGACTATCCGGGCGTGGGCCCCGAGCACGCGTGGCTGAAGGACAGCGGCCGCGCGCAGTACGTCGGCATCACCGACGACGAGGCGCTGAAGGCGTTCCACGATTGCTGCCGGATCGAGGGGATCATCCCGGCGCTCGAATCGAGCCACGCGATCGCATACGGCGTGAAGCTCGCGCCGACGCTGCCGAAGGACAAGATCCTGCTCGTCAACCTGTCGGGGCGCGGCGACAAGGACATGCACACGGTCGCCGAGCGATCGGGCCTCGTGCTCTGAACCCCGACCGATGCGCGACCTGATCGAAGAGCCGGGCGGCGGCGCCGCGAGCGACGCGGAAGCGGTTCAGCCTGCCGCCGTCGCGCCGCGCGCGCTGTCCGCCGGCATCGAATTGCACAACCGCGATTTCCTGCACGACGCCGCGAGCCTGCCGGACGCGTCGATCGACCTGATCGTCGCCGATCCGCCGTACGGGCTCGGCAAGGACTACGGCAACGACTCGGACAAGCGCTCGGGCGACGAGCATCTCGCGTGGACGCGCGAGTGGCTCCAGCTCGCGATACCGAAGCTCAAGCCCACCGGCTCGATGTACGTGTTCTGCACGTGGCAGTACGCGCCCGAGATCTTCAGCTTCCTGAAGACGAAGCTCACGATGGTCAACGAGATCATCTGGGACCGGCGCGTGCCGAGCATGGGCGGCACGACGCGCCGCTTCACGTCGGTGCACGACAACATCGGCTTTTTCGCGGTTTCGAAGGGCTATTACTTCGATCTCGATCCGGTCCGCATCCCGTACGACGCCGATACGAAGAAGGCCCGCTCGCGCAAGCTGTTCGAAGGCAGCAAGTGGCTGGAGATGGGCTACAACCCGAAGGACGTCTGGTCGGTCTCGCGCCTGCACCGGCAGCACGCGGAGCGCGTCGATCATCCGACCCAGAAGCCGCTCGAAATCATCGAGCGGATGGTGCTCGCGAGCTGCCCGCCGGGCGGCCGCGTGCTCGATCCGTTCATGGGCAGCGGCACGACCGCGGTGGCCTGCGCGCGGCAGCGGCGCGACTTCGTCGGCTACGAGATCAACGAAAGCTATTGCGCGATCGCACGCGAACGCGTCGCGTCGCTCGCGGCAATCTCGGCGCCGGCCGACGCGTGAGCAGTGCGATACGCGCGATAGCAAAACGATTTGGAAAAAGTCATGTCCCGTATTCAGAACACTTTTGCCGCACTCGCCGCCCAAGGCCGCAAGGGGCTGATCCCGTTCATCACCGCGGGCGATCCCGATCCGGCGAGGACCGTCGAACTGATGCACGCGCTCGCCGAAGGCGGCGCCGACGTGATCGAGCTCGGCGTGCCGTTCTCCGATCCGATGGCGGACGGCCCCGTGATCCAGCGCTCATCGGAGCGCGCGCTCGCGAAGGGCGTGACGCTTCACCGCGTGCTCGACGACGTGAGGCGCTTCCGCGAGCGCGACCAGAAGACGCCCGTCGTGCTGATGGGCTACGCGAATCCGATCGAGCGGATGGGCGAGGATGCGTTCGCGGCGGCCGCGCGCGACGCGGGCGTCGACGGCGTGCTCGTCGTCGACTATCCGCCCGAGGAATCGCACGATTTCGCCGCAAAGATGCGCGCGGCGGGCATCGATCCGATTTTCCTGCTCGCGCCGACCTCGACCGACGACCGGATCGCCGCCGTCGGCCAGGTGGCGAGCGGCTACGTCTACTATGTGTCGCTCAAAGGGGTGACGGGCGCCGCAAATCTGGATGTTTCCAGCATTGCGGGTAAAATCCCGGCCATCAAGTCGCGCGTGCCGCTTCCCGTCGGGGTCGGTTTCGGCATCCGCGACGCCGCGACGGCGCGCGCGGTGGCCGGGGTGGCGGATGCCGTCGTGATCGGCAGCCGCCTCGTCCAGTTGCTGGAGCAGGCCGCGCCGGAGAACGCCGCCGCCGAGCTCCAGGGGTTCGTCGCCGAGTTGCGCGCCGCGATCGACGGCGCGGCGAAGCCGGCGGCGTAAGCCGCGCGCGACACGTCAACACAAGCTGACCGCGGGCCGGGCGCGCAACGCCCGGTCCGTCACCGAACAGGAAACCATACGATGAGCTGGCTCGACAAACTGTTGCCGCCGAAGATCAAGCAGACCGATCCGAAAAGCCGCAAGGGGATTCCCGAGGGCCTGTGGGTCAAGTGCCCGTCGTGCGAAGCGGTGCTGTACCGCAACGACGTCGACGCGAATCAGCACGTGTGCCCGAAGTGCGATCACCACATGCGCATCGGCGCGCGCGAGCGCCTCGACGCGCTGCTCGATCCGGAAGGCCGCTACGAGATCGGCCAGGAGATCGTCCCGGTCGATACGCTGAAGTTCAAGGACAGCCGCAAGTATCCGGACCGTCTGAAGGAAGCGATGGACGAGACGGGCGAGACCGACGCGATGGTCGTGATGGGCGGCGCGATCCACACGCTGCCCGTCGTCGCCGCGTGCTTCGAGTTTTCGTTCATGGGCGGCTCGATGGGCTCGGTCGTCGGCGAGCGCTTCGTGCGCGGCGCGCAGAACGCGCTCGAGCAGCAGGTGCCGTTCATCTGCTTCGCCGCGTCGGGCGGCGCGCGGATGCAGGAGAGCCTGCTGTCGCTGATGCAGATGGCGAAGACCACCGCGATGCTGACGAAGCTGTCCGAGGCGAAGCTGCCGTTCATCTCGGTGCTGACCGATCCGACGATGGGCGGCGTGTCGGCGAGCTTCGCGTTCCTCGGCGACGTCGTGATCGCCGAGCCGAAGGCGCTGATCGGCTTCGCCGGCCCGCGCGTGATCGAGCAGACGGTGCGCGAGAAGCTGCCGGAAGGCTTCCAGCGCGCGGAGTTCCTGCTGCAGAAGGGCGCGATCGACATGATCGTCGACCGCCGCAAGATGCGCGACGAAATCGCGCAGTTGCTCGCGCTGTTGCAGCGCCAGCCGGCCGACGCGCTGGCTTGACGGCCGCGCGCGTGATCGCACGACCGCGCGCCGCTCGGCTTGCGCCGAGCGGCGCGTTTGTTTTTTTGGCGTATCCGTTTTGATTCGCCGCTTTGATTCGCCTTGGATTCGATGAGCACTTTTCCCACTCTCGACGCGTGGCTCTCGCACCTCGAAAGCGCGCATCCCGTCGGCATCGACATGGGCCTCACCCGCATCGGCCGGGTCAAGGACGCGCTGAAGCTCGAATTCGCGTGCCCGGTGATCACGGTCGGCGGCACGAACGGCAAGGGCTCGACCTGTGCATTCCTCGAGACGATCCTGACGCGCGCGGGCTACAAGGTCGGCTGCCACACGTCGCCGCATCTGCTGCGCTTCAACGAGCGCGCGCGCATCGACGGCCGGATCGTCGACGACGAAGCGCTGCTGCCGCACTTCGAGGCGGTCGAGGCGGCGCGCACGAGCCTGCCGGAGCCGGTGTCGCTCACGTACTTCGAGTTCACGACGCTCGCGATCATGCACTTGTTCGCGTCGCGCGGGCTCGACGCGGTGATCCTCGAAGTGGGGCTCGGCGGCCGGCTCGACGCGGTCAACGTGATCGATACCGATTGCGCGATCGTGACGAGCATCGACGTCGACCACATCGACTATCTCGGCGACACGCGCGAGAAGATCGCGTTCGAGAAGGCGGGCATCTTCCGGCCGGGCAAGCCCGCGATCTGCGGCGACCCGGCGCCGCCGCACGCGCTCGTCGACCATGCGGCCGCGATCGGCGCGGATCTGTGGCTCGTCGGGCGCGACTTCCGCTTCTCGACGCAGCCGGGCAGCGAGCGCCAGCAATGGGCGTACCTCGGCCGCGACAAGCGCTATCCGGCGCTCGCGTATCCGGCGCTGCGCGGCGCGAACCAGTTGCTCAACGCGTCGGCGGCGCTCGCCGCGCTCGAGGCGCTGCGCGAGCGGCTGCCCGTGTCCGCGCAGGACATCCGGCTCGGGCTCGCGAACGTCGAGCTGCCGGGGCGTTTCCAGGTGCTGCCCGGCAAGCCGCTCGTGCTGCTCGACGTCGCGCACAATCCGCACGCGGCCGCGGTGCTCGCGCAGAATCTCGATTCGATGGGCTACTACCCGTACACGCACGCGGTGTTCGGCGCGATGGCAGACAAGGATCTCGTGGGAATCGTCGCGCGGCTGAAGGGCGCGATCGATCACTGGCATCTGACCGATCTGCCGCTGCCGCGCGCGGCGTCGGCCGACGTGCTCGAGCGTGTGCTGCGCGGCGCGGGCGTCGAGAACGGCGCGCAGCACAGCGTCACGCGCCACGCGGCGCCGGCCGATGCGTTCCTCGATGCACTAAAAAGCGCATCCGACAATGATAGAATCGTGGTTTTCGGTAGCTTCTACACGGTAGCGGGCGTGATGCCCGTCGTGGACCGCCGCCATGACCACTGACTGACGAGTAGCTTCGGGTTCAGCCATACATGGGAATTTTCTCGTTCGGCAAGAAAGAGGACGACGCGCCGCAAAGGCGCGGGGCGCGGTCCGGCGCCCGGGCCGTGCGCACCGAACGCGTGGAACGCCGTTCGCGCCGCACCGAGCGGCCCGACACCGACGCACTGCTGCTCGATCCGACCCTTCCTGAAAAACAACGCGCGCGCCGGCGGCTCGTCGGCGCGATCGCACTCGTCGTCGCCGCGGTGATCGTGCTGCCGATGGTGCTCGATTCGCATCCGAAGCCCGTCACCGACGACGTCCAGATCGACATCCCGAATCGCCCGTCGCACCAGGCGGCCGCCGCGAACGACGAAGACGCGTCGGACGTCCAGGCGGGCGTCGCGCACGACGAGCCGCCCGCGTCCGAGACGGCCGCTGCCGCCGCGCCCGCGCCTGCCGTGGCCGCCAAATCGGATGTGAAGCCGGATGTGAAGCCGGACACGAAGACGGGCGCCAAGGAAGCCAGGAAGGCCCAGACCGCCGCCGCGCAGAAGCCGGCCGCGCAGCCGTCGCAGGATGCGGTCCCGGCGTCGCGCGCGCCGGCCGCGACCGCATCGGCCGACGGCGACGCGTCTTCGCCCGCATCGCCGCCCGGCGCGCGCTTCGCGCTGCAGCTCGGCGCGTTCCGCGACGACGCGGCCGCCCGCAACTGGGCGACGAAGCTGAAGGCGGCGGGCGTGCCCGCGTATGTCGAGCACCGCAAGCAGGCCGACGGCAGTACGGCTACACTGTTGCGCGCGGGGCCGTTCGCCGATCGCGCGGCCGCTTCCGCCGCGATCGCGAAGGTGCGCGAAGCGGGCCTCACGCAGTAACGGGCGATGCTGACTGCTTTCGATTATGCCGTGCTGCTGGTGATCGGTTTGTCGGCGCTGCGCGGCGCGTGGCGGGGATTCGTCGGCGAGATCTTCGGCCTGATCGGCTGGATCGCCGCATTTCTGATCGCGTGCCGTTTCGTCGGCGTCGTGCTGCCCTATATTCCGGCGACTTGGCCGGGCGGCGCGCTGACCCAGTGGGTCGTCGCGTTCGCGTTGATCATCATCGGCGTCGTGCTCGTCGCGGGCGTCGCGAACGCGCTGCTGTCGCGGATCGCGCAGGCGACGGGCCTGGGCGGCGTCGACCGGTCGCTCGGCATGATGTTTGGCCTCGTGCGCGGCGTGCTGCTCGTGCTGCTGCTCGTCGCGGCGGCGGGACTCACCGAGCTGCCGAAACAGGATTTCTGGCGCGACGCGTTGCTGCGTCCGTTCGCCGAACAGGGCGTGCGCGAGCTCAAGCCGCTCTTGCCCGACGGGCTCGCTGCGTACATTCACGTCTGATCCGCGCGAGCGCACCGACCGAACCGTTTTTTGTATCGTTGAAGGACATGCCATGTGCGGCATCGTAGGCGTTATCTCCCAGTCCCCGGTCAACCAGCTTGTCTACGACAGCCTGCTGCTGCTGCAGCATCGCGGTCAGGACGCGGCGGGCATCGCGACGGCGGACGGCAGCAATTTCCATATGTACAAGGCGAACGGCATGGTGCGCGACGTGTTCCGCACGCGCAACATGCGCAGCCTGCCCGGCACGGCCGGGATCGGTCAGGTCCGTTACCCGACGGCGGGCTCCGCGTCGAGTGAAGCCGAAGCGCAACCGTTCTACGTGAACGCGCCGTTCGGCATCATCCTCGCGCACAACGGCAACCTGACGAACTGGCAGCAGTTGAAGGACGAGATGTTCCGCATCGACCGCCGCCACATCAACACGAATTCCGACAGCGAGGTGCTGCTGAACGTGCTCGCGCACGAGCTGCAGCTCTCGACGACGGGCCTCGAGCTCGATCCCGATTCGCTGTTCAAGGCGGTCGCGGGCGTGCACCGCCGCGCGCGCGGCTCGTATGCGATCGTGTCGCTGATCGCGGGCTACGGCCTGCTCGCGTTCCGCGATCCGTTCGGCATCCGCCCGCTTTGCATCGGCAAGCTCGAAACCGAACAGGGCACCGAGTGGATCGTCGCGTCGGAATCGGTCGCGGTCGAGGGCATCGGCTTCGAATTCGTCCGCGACGTGAAGCCGGGCGAGGCGGTCTTCATCGACGTGAACGGCAGGTTCCACAGCCGCCAGTGCGCGGACAAGCCGAGCCTGAACCCGTGCATGTTCGAGTACGTGTACCTCGCGCGCCCGGATTCGTGCCTCGACGGCGTGCCCGTCTACAACGTGCGCCTGCGCATGGGCGACTATCTCGCCGAGAAGGTCAGGCGCGAGCTGCCGAACGTGCCGATCGACGTCGTGATGCCGATTCCCGATTCGTCGCGGCCGGCTGCGATGCAGGTGGCGGCGAAGCTCGGCGTCGAGTATCGCGAGGGCTTCTTCAAGAACCGTTACGTCGGCCGCACGTTCATCATGCCCGGCCAGGCGGTGCGCAAGAAGTCGGTGCGCCAGAAGCTCAACGCGATGAGCATCGAGTTCAAGGACAAGCACGTGCTGATCGTCGACGATTCGATCGTGCGCGGCACCACCTCGCACGAGATCGTGCAGATGGCGCGCGACGCGGGCGCGAAATCGGTGATCTTCGCTTCGGCGGCGCCGCCCGTGAAATTCCCGAACGTCTACGGGATCGACATGCCGACGCGCGGCGAGCTCGTCGCGCACGGCCGCACCGACGAGGAAGTCGCGAAGATCATCGGCGCCGATTACCTGATCTACCAGGACGTCGACGATCTGCGCCGCGCGGTGCGCGACATCAACCCGTCGCTCGAGGGCTTCGAGGCGTCGTGCTTCGACGGCGACTACATCACGGGCGACGTCACGCCCGAGTATCTGGACGCGATCGAGCGCGCGCGCCTCGCGCCCGCGTCGCAGGCGGATCGCGATCCGAGCGGCGAAGGCGCCGAGCGCTCGCAGATGAACCTGCAACTGTCGGTCGAGTGAGCGCCCGCGCACATGACCGAAAAGGCGTGATACGATGGCGCCTTGCGTCGATTTGATTTCAGCTTGCGGACGCGGGGCAACCCGAAACAGCTAAAGCGAAGGCCGGCGAGCAGCGCCACGTCGGCCCGAGTCGATAGCTGTTCGTACCGCACACCAAGCCCGCTGATGCCGACGCATGAGCGGGCTTTTTGTTGATCTGCGCATCGCGGCATGCGCGCCGTGCGGTGCGCATGGCGGCGATGCGCTTGAAAACGGATGAACGGAACATGGACGACTCTCTCAACTTCGACACGCTCGCCGTCCGCTCGGGCACGCTGCGCAGCGAATTCAACGAGCATTCGGAAGTGCTCTTCCTGACGTCGAGCTTCTGCTACGCGAGCGCGGCCGAGGCGGCCGAGCGCTTCAAGCATTCGGAAGACTATTACACGTACTCGCGCTTCACGAACCCGACCGTCACGATGTTCCAGGACCGCCTCGCGGCGCTCGAGGGCGGCGAGGCGTGCATCGCGACCGCGTCCGGGATGGCGGCGATCACGTCGGTCGTGATGGCCGCGTTGCAGGCGGGCGACCACCTCGTCAGCTCGCGCAGCCTGTTCGGCTCGACGCTCGGGCTGTTCGGCCAGATCTTCGCGAAGTTCGGGATCACGACGACGTTCGTCGATCCGGCCGATCTCGACGCATGGCGCGCCGCCGTGCGCCCCGAGACGAAGATGTTCTTCCTCGAGACGCCGTCGAACCCGATGACGGAGCTCGCCGACATCGAGGCGATCGGCAAGATCGCGAAGGCCGCGAACGCGCTCTTCGTCGTCGACAACTGTTTCTGCAGCCCGGTGCTGCAGCAGCCGCTCAAGCTCGGCGCGGACGTCGTGATGCACTCGGCGACCAAGTTCCTCGACGGCCAGGGCCGCGTGCTCGGCGGCGCGCTCGTCGGCTCGAAGGCGTTCATCATGGAGAAGGTGTTCCCGTTCGTGCGCACCGCGGGGCCGACGCTGTCCGCGTTCAACGCGTGGGTGCTGCTCAAGGGGATGGAGACGCTGTCGCTGCGCGTGAACCGGCAATCGGAGAACGCGCTCGAGATCGCCCGCTGGCTCGAAGCGCATCCGGCCGTCAAGCGCGTGTTCTATCCGGGGCTCGAATCGCACCCGCAGCATGCGCTCGCGAAGCGTCAGCAGAAGTCGGGCGGCTCGGTCGTGTCGTTCGAGCTGAAGGGCGACACGCCGGAGCAGCAGCGCGCGAACGCGTGGCGCGTGATCGACGGCACGAAGATCGTGTCGATCACCGCGAACCTCGGCGACACGCGCACGACGATCACGCATCCGGCGACGACGACGCACAGCCGGATCGCGCCTGAGGCGCGCGAGGCGGCGGGGATCACCGAAGGGCTGATCCGGCTCGCGGTCGGACTCGAGGCTCCGGCGGACATCCGCGACGATCTCGCGCGCGGGCTCGCGGGCGGGTTCGCGGGCTGACGAGGACGAGATGTTCTACGTCGTCTACGGCAGCTTGCGCATTCAATTCGAGGGGCGCGACGACGTCGTGCTGAACGCCGGCGACTTCTGCATCGTGCCGAAGAACACGATGCACAACCCGGTCGCCGATGCGGAGTGCGGGATCGCGCTGATCGAGACCGTCACGACGCTGCACACGGGCGACACGCCGTCGCCGCTCGCGAAGAGCATCGACGCTCAGCTCGCCGGCTGACCCGCGCGCGCGGCGAGCGCCGCGCGCATGTCGCCGTACATCCAGCGCAGCGTCTCGTCGAGCGGCGTGCGGCGCGCGTCGCCGATCACGCCGCGCAGCTTCTGCCGCGAGCCGACCAGCTTCTTCACCTCGTTTGCGCGCACGAAACGCGGATCGACGCTCACGTCGATCACGTAGCCCGCGATCCGCGCGAGCATCGCCAGCACTTCCTTCAACGCATGGCCGCGCTCCGCGCACACGTTGAACGTCTCGCCCGCGGGCGCGGCATCGACGAGCCGCGCGTAGGCGTCGACGACGTCGCGCACGTCGGAGAAATCGCGGCTCACGTCGAGATTGCCGAGCGAGATCCGCGGCTCGCCGCGCGCGTAATGCGCGACGAGCTTCGGCAGCAGATACGCGTCGCTCTGGCCGACGCCCGTATAGTTGAACGGCCGCGCGATCACGATCGGCAGGCGGTCGAGCCAGAGCTTCGCCATGTATTCCATCGCGAGCTTGCTGACCGCGTAGTCGTTCGCGGGCCGCGGCGGCGCCGATTCGTCGAGCACTTCGATCGGCGCGTTGCCGTAGACGTTCGCGCTGCTCGCGAGCAGCACCGCGTCCGGGCTCGCGTCGAGGCCCGCGAGCGACGCGAGCAGGTTGCGCGTGCCGACCACGTTGACGAGGTACGTGTCCTGCGGATCGCCGTGCGCGACGTGCGCGCGCGCGGCGAGGTGCACGACCGCGTGCGGCCGTGCGTCGGCGACCGCCGCGTGCAGCGAGTCGACGTCGAGCAGATCCGCCTTCACGCAGCGCCAGCGCCGCAGCAGCGGGTCGTCCGGCGCGTCGGTGTCGGGCGCGACCGTGCCCCACACGTCGTAGCCGTCGGCTTCGAGGCGCGCGGCGAGATGGCGGCCGGTGAAGCCCGCGATGCCGGTGACGAGCGCGCGCCGCGCGCCGGGCTCAGAAGGTCTCATGGTGGCGGTTGCGCGTGATGTCGGCTTCGACCATCATCCGGCACAGTTCCTCGAGCGTCGTCTTCGGGGCCCAGCCGAGCTTGTCCTTCGCCTTGTCCGCGCAACCGATCAGCAGATCGACTTCGGCAGGGCGGTAGAACTTCGGATTCACCGACACGAGCACGTTGCCCGTCGCCGTGTCGATGCCGCGCTCGTCCTCGGCCTTGCCGCTCCATTCGAGCTGGTAGCCGGCCGCCGCGAACGCCATCCGCACGAAATCGCGGACCGTCTCGGTGCGGTTCGTCGCGAGCACGTAGGTATCGGGCCTGTCCACCTGCAGCATTCGCCACATCCCTTCGACGTACTCGAGCGCGAAGCCCCAGTCGCGCTTCGCATCCATGTTGCCGAGCTCGAGCCGGTTCGCCTTGCCGAGCTTGATCTTCGCGACGGTGTCGGTGATCTTGCGCGTGACGAACTCGCGCCCGCGCAGCGGCGATTCGTGATTGAACAGGATCCCGCTCGAGCCGAAGATGCCGTACGACTCGCGATAGTTGACCGTCGTCCAGTGCGCGAACAGCTTCGCGACGCCGTATGGGCTGCGCGGATAGAACGGCGTGCTCTCGGTTTGCGGAATCGCCTGCACCTTGCCGAACATCTCCGAGGTCGACGCCTGGTAGTAGCGGGTCTTCGGGTTCACGATGCGGATCGCCTCGAGCAGGTTCAGCGCGCCGAGGCCCGTGACTTCGGCCGTCGTCGCCGGCTGGTCGAACGATACGCCGACGAAGCTCTGCGCGGCGAGGTTGTACAGCTCGTCCGGCTGCGTGCGTTCGATGAGGCGCAGGCTCGAGCCGAGATCGGTCAGGTCGTGCTCGACGAGCGTCAAGTTCGGATGCTTGTCGACGCCGAGTTCGGCGATGCGCCAGAAGTTCACCGAGCTCGTGCGGCGATACGTGCCGACGACTTCGTAGCCCTTGTCGAGCAGAAGCTTCGTCAGATAAGCGCCGTCCTGGCCCGTTATCCCGGTGATGATCGCCTTGCGTGCTTGGGTCATTGCGGTTTCCTAATCGAACGATGGAGTGAATCGGATCATGCGGATGCGCGCGCGGCGCCCGCGAGCGCCGGCCGGGGCGCGCCGCGCGTCAGGCGCCGCTCGAAGCCGTACCAGCTCGCGCTCGCGTACCCGAGCGTGATGGCGAACGCGAGCGCGGCCGTCAGGTAGCGGTTCAGATGCAGCGGCCAGAGCGCGTACAGCACGCTCAGGTGGACGAGATAGATCGTGTAGCTGACGGTGCCGACATAGACGAGCGCGGGATTCGTCAGCACGCGCTGCACGAGGCCGCGCCCGCGCAGCGCGATCACGACGATCGACGTGCACAGCACGAGCGACACGCTGTAGAGCGTCGCATTGGAGAGGGGCGTGTTTGCCGCGCGAAAGCGCGGGAACGACAAATGCAGCCACGCGAGCACCGCGAGCGCCGCGCAGGCGGCCGCGATCGCCGCGCCGTAGTACGGCTCGAGCGCGCGCCGGTCGCGGCGCAGCGCGACGGCGAGGAGCGCGCCCGCGGCGAGCAGGTCCATCCGGAACGGCGTCAGGTAGTAGATCGGCCAGAACGAATCGAACCACGGCGTCGCGAGCGCGCGCAGAAGCGGCGCCGCGACGATCAGCGCGGCCGCGACCCACGCGAGCGCGCGCGCCGGAACGAGCAGCACGACGAACGGCCAGAAGATGTAGAACTGCTCCTCGACGGCGAGCGACCACAGCACGTTCAGGCTGTCGTGCCCGATGCTGCCGAGCGACAGCCCGATATTCGTCGAGAAGAACGCATACCAAGGCCAGTACCTCGCCCATTCGACGCCGAACAGGATCGACGACACGACGAGCAGCAGCAGATACGGCGGCAGGATGCGGCGCACGCGGCGCGCGTAGAAATAGCCGAAGTACGACGCGCCGCGCGCCTTGCGCTCGAGCAGGATGCCGGTGATGAGCAGGCCGCTCAGCACGAAGAAGAGGTCGACGCCGATCCACAGCGGGGCCTTCAGCGCATGCTGGAAGAACACCGCGAGCACGGCGAGCGCGCGCAGGCCATCGAGCTGGACGATGCGGCCGGCGTGGGCGGGCTGGGCAACGAGCGTATCGCGAGTCATCGGGCACGGGGGCGAACGACGACGATCCGGCGCCGGCCGCGCATTGCGCTTTCTGCGCGCTCGCTCCGAATCGTTGTGCATCCGCTGAAATAAATGAAAGATCGAGTCGAAATCGATTCTAGGGAAAAGAAATCGGCAAAAAAACGCGCCGAGATTCGTTCGATTTTTTCCGCAAGCGGCGCGGCGGCCGCATTCACGGGGCGCGGCGAGCGAATTCGGCGCGGCATTCGACCCCGATCGCCTTGGCCGCGCATGCTGCGGCGCGGCATTTTCTACGCGTCCGCGCGGGTGCCGCCGGTCGTTCTTGCCGGCGCGCGGCCATGCGAAACGATTCGATTTGATCATTCGATACATTCTTGCGCGTCGAAATATCCGCAAATATTTCCAAATTTCTTGTGAATATTTTTGCTTGTAACCTGCTTCGCATCGTTTGAAACCTATTTTGCGATGCATGCATGCGTCGCAAACTCACGAGCGTTTCGCGCGTCGGGCTCGCTGGTGGCCGGGCGCGCCGGCGTCTCGTCACGGTCGAAGGGAGAAGCGTCTTGCGACGTTTGATGCGAATGGGAGTGGCGGTGTGCGCGGCGGCGACGCTCGCGGGCGCCGCGCGAGCGGAGAACGTGCTGCCCGCGACGACGTCGTGGATCGGCAATACCTATGGCTACGGCGACGGCACGTGGACGCAGATCGACATTCGCGCGATCGCGGTCACGCCCGACGGCAAGGTGTATACGAACGCGCCGTGGGACGAGAGCGGCGCGGAGGCGAGCGTCTATCAGGACGGCAAGATGCTCGGCTTCGCGGGCGGCACGCACGGCTGGGGCAACGCGGGCGGCAGCGCGATCGCGGTGAACAGCCGTTATGCGTACGTCGCGATCGCGGTCGGCAACGAGAAGGGCCGGCTCGTCGCGCCGGGCATCTGGCCGGACAAGGGCCGGCAGTGGTACGGCATCTCGCGCCGCGAGATCGGCGATGTGAAAGAGGCCGCGCCGTTTCGCAGCGCGAAGGCGGGCGACGCGCGCGCGAAGCTCGCGGCGAGCTTCCTGATGGTCAACGACGTGCCGACCGACACGCACGCGGAAGTCGCCGGGCTCGCCGCGAACGACAGCGCACTGTACGCGACCGATCCGCTGCACGACACCGTCAACGTGTACGACGCGCAGACGATGCAGAAGAAAGGCGCGTGGAGCGCGCGCGAGCCGGGCCGGATCGCGCTCGCGGCCGACGGCACGCTGTGGTTGTTGACCGACACGCGCAACGGGCCGGCGAAGCTCGCGCACGTGCGGCCCGACGGCCGCGCGATCGACGACGCGCCCGAGCTGCCGTCGGGCGTCGACGCCGTCGACGTCGCGACCGACGCGAAGGGCCGCGTGCTCGTCGCCGACAACGGCGCGCGCCAGCAGATCCTGATCTTCTCGAAATCGGCCGAAGGCGGCTACGCGATGAGCGGCGCGCTCGGCGAGCGCGGCGGCATCTTCTCGGGCTACGCGGGCCGGCCGGGGCCGCAGCGCTTCAACGGGCTGACGGGCGTCGGCGTCGATCGCGCGGGCAATGTGTATGTGGCGACGAACGGCATCGGCCCGCGTCACGGCACGATCGGCGCGGGGCTCGGCAGCACGCTCGAGAGCTATGCGCCCGACGGCCGGCTGCGCTGGCAGGTGCAGGGCCTGTTGTTCGTCGACGGCGCGTGGATCGATCCGGGCCGGCCGAACAGCGTCTACACCGGCAACAAGCGCTTCGAGCTCGATCTGTCGAAGCCCGTGGGCAAGGAATGGAAATATGCGGGATTCCTGTCGAATCGCTTCAAGTATCCGGACGATCCGGTGTTCAACACCGATCAATGGCCGGGAATGCCGTTCGCGCGCAAGGTCGCGGGCCGCACGTTCCTGTACCTGACCGACATGTACGCCGATCATCTGAAGATCTATCGCTTCGATCCGAAGCGCGACGGCGAGACGGCGATTCCGTCGGGGCTGCTCGCGGGGCGCGCGCGGCCCGTCGACAAGGTGCCGAACCGGCCTCCGGGCGGCGACTGGATCTGGCGCGACGCGAACGGAAACGGCCGCTTCGACGAAGGCGAATTCGAGCTGAACACGACCGGCAAGGGCATGGCGGGCGGCTGGGGCTGGTGGGTCGACACGAACGGCGACATCTGGCGCACGAGCGACACGCGCGGCATCCGGCGCTTTCGCTTCGGCGGGCTCGACAAGGCCGGCAACCCGATCTACTCGTACGACAAGCTGACGACCTACCCGACGCCCGCGCCGTTCACCGAGCTGCGCCGCGCGCTGTACGACGCGTCCGCGGACACGCTGTACGTGACGGGCTACACGGCCGACGCGGCGCGCGTCGGCGGCCTGTCGAAGGAGGTGGGGCGCGTGCTCGTGCGTTTCGACAAGTGGTCGAGCGGCTCCCCCGTCGTGCGCTATCAGGTTTCGCTGCCGTGGCAGCTCGACGCGAAGCCGATCTTCACGCTGATCGGGCTGACGCTCGAGGGGCGCTATCTGTTCGGCGTCGAGCCGGTCGGCACGGTGCACGTGTACGACAAGGACAACGGCCGCGAGCTCGGCGTGATCAAGCCGGGGCCGGAGGTCGGGCGCGCGTCCGGCTGGGTCGACGTGCCGTTCGGGATCAGCGCGTACCGGCGCGAGAACGGCGAGTACCTGATCTTCGTCGAGGAGGACGCGCGCGGCAAGGTGATGATGTATCGATGGAGGCCGCAATGACCGGCGCGGGAGCGACGGCGGGCGCGAACGGAGCGGGGCGGCGCGACCATGGATAAAGGCATGCTGAAGAACGTCGCGATCAATTTCTTCGGATTGATCCTGCCGACCTTCGTGTCGCTCGTGACGGTGCCCGCGTACATCAAGGCGCTCGGCGTCGAGCGTTACGGCGTCGTGAGCCTCGTGTGGACGCTGATCGGCTATTTCGGGATTCTCGATCTCGGGATGAGCATGGCCGCGCAGAACCACATCTCGAAGGCGCTCGCGGGCGGCGACGCGAAAGAGAGCGCGCGCGTGTTCTGGAGCGCGTTCTGGCTGAACCTGGCCACGGGCGTCGCGGGCGGCCTGCTGATCTACTTCGGCGCGTTCATGTACACGGCGTACTTCACGAAGGTGTCGGCCGAGCTGCAGCACGAGGTGTATCTCGCGCTGCCGTGGCTCGCGCTCGCGATTCCGCTCGCGAACGTGTCATGGGTGTTCGCGGGCGCGATCAACGGCGCCGAGCGTTTCGGCGTGTTCAACACGAACCAGACGATCGGCACGTTCCTGTTCCAGTTGATGCCGCTCTTCGCCGCGTGGCTCGTCGCGCCGACGCTGCAGGTCGTGCTCGCGGCCGCGGTGGGCGCGCGCCTCATCGCGGCGGTGATGCTCGGCGCGGCCAGCATGAAGGTGCTCGGCATCCGCAGGATCGAGCCGCCGCAGCTCGGCACCGCGAAGGGGCTCTTCAACTTCGGCGGCTGGATGCTGATCGCGAGCATGACGGGCATGATCGCCGACACGCTCGATCGCGTGATGCTCGGCGCCGGGCTCGGCGCGAAGTACGTCACGTATTACACGGTGCCGCAGAACCTCGTCACGCGCCTGAACATGCTGCCGAACGCGCTCGTGCGCACGCTGTTCCCGCGGCTGTCGGCCGTCGGCCGCGATCACGCGGACACGCTCGTCAAGCAGTCGCTCGAATTCCTGAACGGCGTGTTCACGCCGATCGCGATCGCCGCGGTCTTCGCGCTCGGGCCGTTTCTCACGCTGTGGGTCGGCCGGGATCTCGCGGAGCTGTCGGCGCCCGTCGGGCGCGTGCTCGTGATCAGCGTGTGGCTCGTCGGCCAGGCGAGCGTCACGCGCATCCTGATCCAGTCGCAGGTGAACCCCGCGCGCGCGGCGGCCGCGGGCCTCGTGCAGATGCCGTTCTTCGTCGGCGCGCTGTGGGTCGGCATCCATCATTTCGGGCTGATCGGCGCGGCGGTGGTCGTCGCGGCGCGCGCGCTCGTCGATTACGGCGTGCTGCTGTATCTGTCCGCGATCCGGATGCGCGCGATCGCGCTCGACATGTTCGCACACCTCGCGTTCCTGCTCGCGAGCCTGTACGTCGCGCATGCGCTGCCGGGACTCGCCGCCGCGATCGCCGCGTGCGCGGCCGCGGTCGCGCTGAATGTCGGCTGGTCGATCACGATGACGCCCGGCATGCGCGCGCTCGCGCGCAGCGTGCTCGTGCGTCTGAACCCGAGGAAGAGCGTATGAATCGCGATCTTGCAGAACATCCGTTGCAGCGCGCCGCGACGTTTCAGGACGTCGAGCGCGCCGCGCGCGACGCGCGCATCACCGATGCGCCGCCCCCCGCGCATCGCGCGCGCGATGCGGCGCGGCCGCTGCGCGTCGCGGTCGTCCACGACTGGCTCGTCACCTACGCGGGCGCCGAGCGCGTGCTCGAGCAGATCGTCGCGTGCTTTCCGGACGCGGACCTGTTCGGCCTCGTCGATTTCCTCGACGACCGCACGTTCCTGCGCGGCAAGCCGGTCACGACGTCGTTCATCCAGAAGCTGCCGTACGCGCGCACGAAGTACCGCAGCTACCTGCCGCTGATGCCGCTCGCGATCGAGCAGCTCGACGTATCCGCGTACGATCTCGTGATTTCGAGCAGCCACGCGGTCGCGAAGGGCATCCTGACCGGGCCGGACCAGGTGCACGTGAGCTACGTGCATTCGCCGATCCGCTACGCGTGGGATCTCCAGCATCAGTACCTCGAACAATCGCAGCTCACGCGCGGCGTCAAATCGGCGCTCGCGCGGCTGATCCTGCATTACATCCGCAACTGGGACGTGCGCACGTCGAATTCGGTCGACCGTTTCGTCGCGAACTCGGCGTTCATCGCGCGGCGCATCCACAAGGTCTATCAGCGCGACGCGGCGATCGTGTTTCCGCCCGTCGACGTCGACGCGTTCACGCTGTCGATGAAGAAGGAAGACTTCTATCTGACCGCGTCGCGGATGGTGCCGTACAAGAAGATCGACCTGATCGTCGACGCGTTCGCGCAGATGCCGGAGCGCCGGCTCGTCGTGATCGGCGACGGGCCGGACATGCGCAAGATCCGCGCAAAGGCCGCGCCGAACGTCGAGATCATGGGCTATCAGCCGTTTTCGGTGTTGCAGGACCGGATGCGCCGCGCGAAGGCGTTCGTGTTCGCGGCCGAGGAGGATTTCGGGATCTCGGTCGTCGAGGCGCAGGCATGCGGCACGCCCGTGATCGCATTCGGCAAGGGCGGCGCGCTCGAGACGGTGCGCGACGCGGCGTCGCACGAGCGGCCGACCGGCGTGTTCTTCGACGAGCAGAGCGCGCGGGCGATCGTCGCCGCGGTCGACGATTTCGAGCGCGCGCCGGCGCGCTTCAAGCCGGAGGATTGCCGCGCGAACGCCGAGCGGTTCTCCGCCGCGCATTTCCGGCGGCGCTTCGTCGCGCAGATCGACGCGCTGCTGCCGAACGCGCAGGCGCGCGCGAAGCTGGCGGGCGCGGCGCAGCCGGCCGGCCGCGCGTCGCTCGCGGCGCGCGGCCTGAAGGCGCTCGTGCTCGATCAGAGCGGCGTGCTGGGCGGCGCCGAGCTGTCGCTGCTCGAGATCATGAAGCATCTGCGCGATTCGGCCGACGTCGTGCTGTTCGACGACGGGCCGTTTCGCGCGGCGCTCGACGAAGCGGGCGCGCGGGTCGACGTCGTCGGCCAGCGCGCGCTCGCGGGCGTGCACAAGCAGGGCGGCGTGTCGCTGCGCGCGGCGGGCAGCCTGCTCGCGCTCGTGCGCGAAGTCGCGCGTCGCGCGCGCGACGCCGACGTGATCTACGCGAACACGCAGCGCGCGATGGTGGTGGGCGCGCTCGCCGGGCGGCTCGCGCGCAAGCCGGTGGTCTGGCATCTGCGCGACATCGTGAGCGAAGCGCACTTCGGCCCGAAGCAGCGGCTCGCGATCAAGCAATGCGCGCGGCTCGGCGTGACGCGCGTGATCGCGAACTCGGACGCGTCCGCGCGGGCGTTTCTCGAATTGACGGGCTTCGAGCGGCGCGCGGTGCAGGTCGTCTTCAACGGCATTTCGGCCGAGCCCTTCGTCGCGCTGGAACCGGTCCGCCAGGCCGCGCTGCGCGTGCGCTTCGGGCTGCCCGCCGATGCGTGGATCGTCGGCTCGTTCAGCCGGCTTGCGCACTGGAAAGGGCAGCACGTGCTGCTCGAGGCGGCGCGGCTCTATCCGGACATGCACGTCGCGCTCGTCGGCGCGCCGCTCTTCGGCGAGGACGAGTACGCGGCCGAGCTGCGCGGCTTCGTCGCACTGCACGGGCTTGGCGAGCGCGTGCATTTCCTCGGCTTTCAGCGCGACGTCGCCGCTTGCATGAAGGCGGTCGATGTCGTCGCGCACACGTCGATCACGCCGGAGCCGTTCGGCCGCGTGATCGTCGAAGGGATGCTCGCGAAGCGGCCCGTCGTCGCGGCGCGGGCGGGCGGCGTCGTCGAGATCATCGACGACGACGTGAACGGCCTGCTCCGCGAGCCCGGCGACGCGCATGCGCTCGCCGACGCGCTCGCCGCGCTGCGCACCGACGCGGTGCTCTGCGAGCGGCTCGTCGCGAACGGCTACGACACCGCGGTGAACCGGTTCGGCACGCAGACCTACGTCGAGCAGGTCGAGCGGATTCTCGTCGAGACTGCGCGGCGGCGGTGAAACCGGTTTTGTCGTGAGCGCGGGCGCGGCGAGCGGCTGCGGGAGTGACTTCGCGGCCGGCGATATCGGCGACCGGATGCCCGGATTGTTGCGTGTTCGTTCACGTTGCCGAACGCCGCGCCCGATGCACACATGCGGCCGTTCATTTCCGGTTGTTTCGTCGACGTCCGGACAAGACGCGCTGTCGGCCGATATCCGAATCCACGTGAGATCCGCAGCGGGTTGCGCGCTTGCGGCAACACCACGTTAAGCCGTTCGTCGCGACGCCGCCGTGCCAATGCGCGATCTGACGGAGGATGAAGCGAGCGTCGGCTGCATGGATTCGTGCCGTGGCGGGCGATCCGGCTCGATTGGCTGTCCTGCCGGTTTCAAGAGGGCGACTGCACGCAGCCGGCTCGCGCGCCGTGAGCCGCGCGCATTGCCCGTCAGACGGGCATCTGCCGCTGCGCGGCCGCCGCCACGGCCCGCTTCGGCTTCAGGCTCGCCGACCAGCGCATCGCCGGCAGCTCGAACATCCGGTAGAACAGGTACGCGACGGGGACGACGGCCGCGATGAACGCGAACGACGGCCAGATCGACAACTGCAGCTCCGAGCGGTACAGCACCGACGCCAGGCACACGAAGAACGGCAGGTGGATCAGGTACAGCGAATAGCTGAAGTCGCCGAACCACGACAGCGCCCGCATCGGCACGGACGCGGACACGGGCCGCGCGAGCGCCGCGTACAGATAGCATGCGAAGCCGGCTGCCCATAGCTGAAACGCGCCATACTGCCCGAAATGGAACGCGACGCAGCCGAGCGCGACGCCGGCCGCCGCGGCCGCATACCAGAGCCGCGAAGGCGCCGGCGCAGCGTGCGCGTCGCGTTGCGCGCGGACGTCGGCGATCCACGCGCCGACCGTCCAAGACAGCCAGTACGACGTGAAGAATTGCAGATCGTGCCGTTCGAGCAGCCAGGCCGACACGACGTTGACGAGCGCGATCGCGACGACGACGGGCAGCATCCCGAAGCGGCGTCGCGCCGCGAAGAGGAGCGGATAGATCGCGTAGAACTGCACTTCGAGCGACAGCGTCCACAGCGCGCCGTTCGAGCCGTACGTGTAGCCCGCGACGCCCTGCAGCGACAGCAGGTTGACGACGAACGACGTGAGCCCGATGTCGCGGATCTTGTGGCTGACGGGCTCGAACTGCAGGCTGATCGAATCGAACACGAGCGTCGCGACGAGCGCGGCGAGCAGCACCGGGTAGATGCGCGCGAAGCGGCGCGCCCAGAAGTTCGGCGCGTTGAGCCGGTATGACGGATCGGCGGCGAGCTTGAGCGCCGCGTTGCGATGGATGCAATAGCCGCTGATCACGAAGAAGATCGGCACGCCGGCCGAGCCCCATGCGAACGGAAACGTCAGGTAGCCGGCGATCGCGCTCGGGTCGAGCGAATGGCCATACGTCCGATGGAAGTGCTGCATTCCCACCCACGCGACCTGCCGGCAGTGGAAGTACGCGACAAGCAGCGCGGCGAAGCCGCGCAGCGCGTCGATCAGGTGTTCCTTGTGGTCGGTGGCGTTCGGCCGCGCACCCGACGCCATGCTCGAAGCATTCATGCGATCCGGTTCCTTGCAATGAGAAAGGCGCAAAAGGCGCCATTCGATCGTAATCCGCAAGAAATCCGGACGGGAGAATAAAAAAATCGCCTATTGAATAGATGTAATTAAACGTATCCGTTCGTAACGGTTCTCACGTTGCGGCATGGCGGCAAATTATTTATCGATTTTTTTCTGATAGCTTGAGATCCCATGTCGATTGAAGGAAGGAGTGCGCGATGGACATGCATTGGATTGCAAGCGGCGCCGTATTGCTCGTGATGGCCGTTCTGTCGGCCTATCGGGACGCATTGAAGAACGAGCCGATCAACCGTTTCGGCTTCGGTCGCGGCGGCGCGCCGTATTCGGAGGAATTCGAATAATTGAACGCGCCGGATCGAATCGGTAAATTGTCGCGAAGCACCCGGCGGGTCGGCAAGATCGACCGACTTCGCGGCGATTATCCGAATATGCTTATATCCGGACAACTCTTTCATATTAATGAGAGCAGCGCCGGAGCGAGCGGATCTTTATTCAGATTGATGGGTTGCCGGCGCGTCGAATGCCGATGCGCACCGTCCGTCGAGCGCAGCCGCGCCCGGCGTGCGCCCCCGACATTTGACGTCCGGCCAATCGTCAACACTTTCGGGATGCGATCATGTTGAAAGTCACCAAAGCCGTGTTCCCCGTTGCCGGTCTCGGCACACGGTTTTTGCCCGCCACCAAGGCGAGTCCGAAGGAAATGCTGCCCGTCGTCGACAAGCCGCTGATCCAGTATGCGGTCGAAGAGGCGATCAATGCGGGCATCACCGAGATGATCTTCGTGACGGGCCGCAGCAAGCGCGCGATCGAAGATCACTTCGACAAATCGTTCGAGATCGAATCCGAGCTCGAGGCGCGCGGCAAGGAAAAGCTGCTCGAGCTCGTGCGCGGCATCAAGCCGAGCCACGTCGACTGCTTCTACGTGCGCCAGCCGGCCGCGCTCGGCCTGGGCCACGCGGTGCTCTGCGCGGAGAAGCTCGTGCACGGCGAGCCGTTCGCGGTGATCCTCGCCGACGATCTGCTGCACGGCGACCAGCCGGTGCTCAAGCAGCTCGTCGATGTCTTCAACCACTATCACAGCTCGGTGATCGGCGTCGAGACGATCGAGCGCGAGGACAGTCGCTCGTACGGCGTCGTCGAGGGCCGCGAGTGGGAAGAGGACATCATCAAGCTGTCGGGCATCATCGAGAAGCCGGCGCCCGAGCATGCGCCGTCGAATCTCGGCGTCGTCGGGCGCTACGTGCTGATGCCGAGCATCTTCGAGCATCTGCGCAAGATCAAGCCGGGCGCGGGCGGCGAGCTGCAACTGACGGACGCGGTGCAGTCGCTGCTGACCGAGGAGCAGGTGCTCGCGTACCGCTACTACGGCACCCGCTTCGACTGCGGCAGCAAGCTCGGCTATCTGAAGGCGACGGTCGAGCTCGCGCTCCAGCATCCGGAAGTGGGCCGCGAATTCGAGGCGTACCTGCGCAACTGCCTGCCGGTGCTCGCCGCGGTCGCTTAGCATCCCTGTCTTTTGACGTCCAAGGTGTGTGGTGGTTGTTCCGTTGGCCCCGGTTCTCGCGAGCCGGGGCATTTTTGTATCCGGACGGAGCGGAGCGAGGCGGGAAGGCGCTCGCCGCGGCACGCGCCCATGCTCCGGCGCGCCGGTCAGCGCGCGGCCGGACGTTCGCTCGGCGCGAACCGGCGGCGCAGCGCGGCGTCGAGCGGCTTCTTGTAGTCGAGCACGCGCTTTTCCAGGTACTGCCACGACAGATGCGCGAGCAGCACCGCGAGCAGGAATTGCAGGATTTCGGGCAGCAGTTCCTGCAGCGCGGGCGGAACGCGCAGCCGTTCGTAGAGGCCCGGCATCACGCCGATGCGCTCGGGAATCAGGTTGTGGAACAGATAGAACCCGTAGCTGATCGTGCCGAGGTACGCGAGCGGCGCCCGCTCGAGCAGCGAGACGGCCGGATGTTCGGGACGGCTCACGATCCAGAACAGCAGGATGGCGATCGACACGCCAAGGCCGATGTCCGCGACGCCGCCCGCCGTCGCGGAAAGCGGTGCGGCCCATAGCGCGAGCGTCGCGCAGAACGCGGCGCCCGCCGCGCCGATCCACGGCATCAGCGCGCCCGCGACGCCTTCGGGCGCCGCCGCGCCGCCGCTGCGCAGGATTGCGCCGATGCCGCCGAGCGCGATCAATGCGAAATTCCACGGCGAAAACGCGTAAATGAGCACGGGCGACGCGTGCTGCAGATAGAGCAGCAGATGCGCGGCGGCGGCGAGCGCGACGGTCGCGGCACAAATCGCGAGATGGCGCGATGCGCGGGTGGCGAGCAGCACGATCGGCGCGATCAGGTAGAACTGCTGCTCGACGGCGAGGCTCCAGAAGTGCGACGTGCTGCCCGGCCAGCCTTCCTTGACGACGCCGATCCAATAGTCCGATAGAAACACCGCGTGCCAGCGCAGCCCGAGATCGACGTCGTGCTGATAGAGATGGCGATGCGCGATCGCGATCGCGGCGAGCAGCAGGTAGTAGACGGGCAGGATGCGCAGCGCGCGCTTGCCCGCGAACAGCCAGAACGCGTAGCGGCGGCACGACGTGCCGCGTTCGATCGCGAGCCGGCTGCGGTGCAGCTCGCCGACGATCAGGAAGCCGCTGATGAGGAAGAACGTCCAGACGCCGATCTGGCCGACGTCGACCGCGCCGAAGTGCGCGCGGTGCGACAGGAAGACGAGTGTGACGGCGACGGCGCGCAGGCCGTCGAGCCCTCTCACGTGTTTGACTGCGCGCATTCCAGGTCCCAAGCGATGCGATGCCGACGGACAGTATAGGAATGCAAATGTCGAACATAATTCGCTCGGGCGATTCGATATGCGACGTAAAAACCGCTGCGCGCGCGGGCCGAAACGACATCCGTAGTCAGCGGCGCGCAACAAAACCTGCGGGAAACCCGCGGATAACGCATAAAAGTGCTGCACGAAGCGGCGCGGCGCTTGTAGAATCCGGCGTTGAAGCTCGCATGTCGCGCGCTTCGTGTATCCAACGACCACACCTGGTAGGAGAAACATGGCGACTTCCGCAAAAAAGGTGGCTAAGAAGGCTGCCGCACCGGCCAAGAAAGTGGCTGCCAAAAAAGCAGCGCCCGCGAAGAAAGTAGTGGCGAAGAAGGCTGTCGCGAAGGCACCCGCCGCTCCGACGCCGCTCAAGGACAAGTTCACGAAGGCTTCGCTCGCGACGCACATCGCCGAGCGCGCAGCCATCGAAGTGAAGGCTGTCAAGGCAGTGCTCGCGGCACTCGAGAACGTCGTGCTGGGCTCGGTCCACAAGAAGGGCGCAGGCGAGTTCACGCTGCCGGGTCTGCTGAAGATCACGGCGCAAGCCGTGCCGGCGAAGAAGAAGCGCTTCGGCAAGGACCCGTTCACGGGCGAAGAGCGCTGGTTCCCGGCGAAGCCGGCCAGCGTGCGCGTGAAGGCTCGCGCGCTGAAGAAGCTGAAGGATGCGGCAGCGTAAGGACGGCGTGTGGTTTGCCGGAATCGTCCGGTAGCTGCGACAGTCCGAAAAAATCCCCGCGTGCGCGAGCGCGCGGGGATTTTTTTGTCCGCGCGCGGGCGGAGCGCAGCGTGCGGTTGCGAACGCAAGGCGCGTGGCGTGATGACGAGCGTCGATCGGGAATGCTCGCGGCAACGTAGTGAGATGTACGTTTCTCGTTTGCCGTCGAACGATGGACCGATGCGGTTGCGGTGCGACGAGATGTCACCGCGCGATACGCGATGCGCGCGGAGTCGCTGACGTTCGAGCGAGCGGCCGCGGCAGCCGCACGGCGATCGATGACTCGCCGCATGAAGGTGCGGGTTCATTTTGAGAGGGCGCACGCACTGATGCGCCGGCACAGGCGTTCAAATTCGCATTCGCTGAGGCAGCGGCGTCATGCTGGATGAACGGGAGGCCGGTGCGGCGCGTCGACGATGCTTCCTGCACGACCCCGAAGCGATCGACCAGTCGTCGACGACGTTCGTCCTTGCCGAGCCTTGGGCGCGTCGAACAGGCCGGCCCGGGGCAGAGGCGTTGCCGAAGCCTTCGGAGCGCGCGTAGCGCCCGCTATGCGGCTCCGCGCGCATGGTCCGCGCGCGGCGTCCCGCGCGATGTCGTCGATCGGTCGCCGCCTCGCGATTCACGCGTCACGCACGGCGCACGCATCACAAAAAAGCCAGCCTGGCGCATCTGCGCCAGGCTGGCTTTGCGGTTGCGGCCGGCGACGCCCGAAGGCGCCGGCGAGCCGCGCGTCGCGGCTGCGCTTAGAACTTGTGGCGCAGGCCCAGCGCGACCATCTCTTGCGACTTCGTACCGTTGACGCTGTACGAGCCGATCGATGCTTGCGCCGATTGCGTCGTCGTCGCATCGACGCGCTGCGTGCCGCTCGCGTGCTGGTAAGCACCCGCGAGGTAGACGTCCGTGCGCTTCGACAGTGCGTAGTCCGCGCCGATCGACACCTGGTGGTACTTCGCGTCCGTGTCGCCGCTCGCCTTCGTGTACGCGTAGCCGAGGCCGAGCAGCAGTGCCGGCGTGGCCTGGTACGTCGCGAAGCCGCGGCCCGTGTTGTACTTCTCTGTCGACGAGAAGCCCGAGAAGCCGTCCGGCTTGTATTGCGCGTTGCTGTAGCCGAGGCCGACCGTAACCGGGCCGAACACGTACTGGCCGGCCACCTGTGCGATGCCGATCGACTTCGCGCTTGCGTAGCCGGAGTTGATCGCGCCGTCGAAGATCGCGTCGGACGAACCGCTCCACGTCGTGCGCACGCCGCTCGCCGGCGACGGGTTCGACGTGTAGAAATAACCGGCTGCGACGCCGATCGGGCCGTTGTTGTACGCCGCCGCCGCCGACCACGTCTGGCCTTGGCCCGCCGCACCCGCAATGCCGCTGAAGCCATACAGCGCTTCGAACTGGAAGCCCGCGAACACAGGCGACGTGTACTTGACCGTGTTGTTCACGCGCAGGCTGTTGTCGTTGTTGTCGACGTCGCCAGGGGTGGCGAACAGGCTGCCGAAGTAGTTGTCTGCCGTGACCGGCTGCACCAGGTCGACGAGCGGATCGTACTGGCGGCCGAGCGTCACCGTGCCGTATTGATCGCTTTGCAGACCGACGAACGCCTGGCGGCCGAACATGCGCTTGCCCTGGCTGAGCGTGCCGTCATTCGAGCTGAAGCCGTTTTCCAACTGGAAGATCGCCTTCAGGCCGGCGCCGAGATCCTCGGTGCCCTTCAGGCCCCAGCGGCTGCCTTGCAGATTGCCGCTGCCCATCAGCCATGCGTTGTTGGCCTTGCCATCGTTACCATGAACATAAGTGATCGACGTATCAATCACGCCATACAGCGTGACGCTGCTTTGAGCCTGGGCTGCACCGGCTGCGCCCAGCAGCGCGAGCGAGAGGGTAGACAGAGCGAGTTTCTTCATCGAGTTATTTCTCCACGCGAGTGAGTCGTTATTTGTTGCGGATTGGAGAATAGCGCACTGCACCAGACGCAAGAAATCCAAAAAAATAAAGTGTCTCAAAAAGGTGACAGCGATGGAAAGTCGTTTTATATCAATCACATAAACGACTATTTCGATTCGGGGAACACTGGCCGATTGCTGCGTTGCGATTGTTGTGGGAACAAGTATCTTGCTCGCGGAGGGGAGGGTTTTCGGGCGGGTTACGCAACAAAAACAGTGTGTGCAAACGTTTGCGGATGTACGGCCGGCCAGCATGGCGACAATCGTGCGCACGAACGCCGCGACGTGATGCGGCTCGACGCACGCCTGCACCTTTCCGCTCTTGACACGCGGCATGCCGAGCCGGATGTTTGCTCGCGCGCAACAACCGGAAAGGCCGGCGTAAGGCGCGGGCGGCTTCCTGATGCGCTCGCCGGGCGCGTCAGTCGTGCGGGCTGTCGCGCGCCGGCGTCGCATCGGCTTGCGGCGCGGCCGCGTTCGATGCGCGCGCCGCGCCGCGCGCCGCCGCGAATTCCGCGCCGAGCAGCAGCACCGCGGCCGAGAAGTACAGCCACATCAGCAGCACCGCGAACGATCCCGCGGCGCCGAACGCGCTCGCGGTGCCCGCGTGCGCGAGATACAGCGCGAAGAGCTTCTTGCCCGCCGAGAACAGCACGGCGGAGACGATGCCGCCCGTCATCGCGTCGCGGTTCGACACGCGCGCGTCCGGCAGGAATTTCATCAGCGTGCCGAATGCGAACGCGAGCACCGCGATGCCGATCGAGAACTGCAGCAGGTTGCCGATCGCGACGTATGGCGACGCGCCCCACAGCCAGCGGCCGATGAACGTGATCGCGGTATCGAGCACGAGCGACACGATCAGCAGGAACGCGACGCCGAGCACGAGCCCGAACGAGATCAGCCGCACCCGCACGAGACCGAGCACCGACGACGCGCGCGTTTCGGTCGCGGGCCAGATCACGCTGAGCGCGGTGTTCAGCGATGCGAACGTCGCCGACGCGCCGATCGCGAGCATCGCGAACGAGATCAGCGCCGCGGTGCCGCCGCGGCTGCCGCTGCGATGCGCGTTCTCGACGATCGTCTGCACGCCGGCCGCCGCCTCGTTGCCGATCAGCTCGTGCACGTGGCTGAACACCTCGCCGCGCGCGGCGTCGGCGCCGAAGAACCAGCCGGCGACCGCGATCACCATCACGAGCGTCGGCGCGAGCGAAAACGCCGAATAGAACGCGATGCTCGCCGCCATCGCGGCGCAGCGATCGGCGGAGAAGCGCTTGAACGCATCGAGCGCCCAGTTGACGTTGTGACGGACGAGCTTTTGCCGTTGTTGCGGGATCAAGGATTTCATGGGTTGCGCGTACGGGCGCGAGCATCGCGCGCCGGGGGCGTTTGCCGTTTTTGCGTCGGACGCCGCCTGATCAGAAAAGTTTATTCAATCCGGCGAAGCAGGGCGACGACGTGCAGCGGCTGCGGCTGCGGCTGCGGCTGCCGCGCGCGGCGCCACGCGGCGCCGTTCAGTCGGGCTCCGGCAGATCGAGGCGCTCGACGTCGCCGTTATCGGGTGTCGCGCTCTCATGGAACAGATCGCCGAGATACTGGCCGAGCTCGTCGGCTTCGAGAAAATCCGGAATGACGAAATGCGCGGGACGGCGCTTGCCGTCCGCGCCGGGGTAGAACGGCACCCAGCGGTCCTGCGCGCGCTCGACCAGGATCTGCTTGCCGAACACGTTGAAACGATATGTGGTCATGCGCAGGCTCCCGAGGGATCGGTGCTTCGGTGGCGTGCGTCCGGAGGCGGGCCGCGCGAACGACCGTGTGCCCGGCGGCTCGCGCATGCGCCGGCCGAACGCGGCCGTAAGGCGACATTAGCAGAAAACCGCGCCGCACGGCATTCGAAGCGTCCGGCGGCATCGACGGCGCGGCGCCGCTCGGTCGCGCATCGCGCCACCGAGCGAGCGCCGACGATTGCCGGTATGCTCCTTTTCACCGCCTTGTTATGCCCAGGCCGCCGCAGGCCGATGCCGACCATGACCGACACCTCCCGCTTCCGAAATCCGATCCGCAGCGAAGTCGATCTCGACGCGAACGGCAAGCACGCCGGCTATCTGCGCGTGCCGCACTCGGTCCATCGTTCGGCGTACGGATGGATTCCGGTGCCGATCGTGTCGATCCGCAACGGCAGCGGCCCCGTCGTGCTCGTGATGGCGGGCAACCACGGCGACGAGTACGAAGGCCAGATCGTCGTGTCGCGAGCCGTGCGGGAGATCGACGCGGCGCAGGTCGCCGGGCAACTGATTTTCCTGCCGATGGCGAATTTCCCGGCGGCGGACGCGGGCTCGCGCGTGTCGCCGATCGACGGCGGCAATCTGAACCGCAGCTTTCCCGGCGATCCGGCCGGCGCGCCGACCGCCGTGATCGCCGACTACATCGAGCACACGCTGCTGCCGCGCACGCAGTATCTGGTCGATCTGCATTCGGGCGGCAGCTCGCTCGTCTATCAAGGCGGCAACATGCTCGCGCTCGAGCCGC
Source organism: Burkholderia sp. MSMB1588 (assembly GCF_001546925.1). Lineage (NCBI taxonomy): Bacteria > Pseudomonadati > Pseudomonadota > Betaproteobacteria > Burkholderiales > Burkholderiaceae > Burkholderia > Burkholderia sp. MSMB1588. The sequence goes on from NZ_CM003770.1 coordinate 1,484,804, forward strand.
GCGACGCGGCCGAGCGCGCGCGCGTGCGGGCGCTGCTCGCCGCGTTCGGGCTGCCGCGCGCATTCCTGCATGCGCCGAATCCGGTGCACGCGTCGTCGGCCGCGCGCAGGCAGGGCGCGATCTCGATCCTGACCGAGCTGGGCGGCGGCGGCATGTCGGACCCGGCGCTGATCCGCGACGCCCGTCGCGGCCTGCTGCATTTCCTCGGCTTCGTCGGCGCGCTGCACGGCCCGCTCGTGCCGGACAGCCCGCCCGCGACGACGCGTTTCATGCGGGTGAGCGGCGCGCATCACTATGTGTACGCATACGACAAGGGCCTCTACGAGCCGCTCGTCGAGCTCGGCGCGCGCGTGCGCGCGGGGCAGCCGGCCGCGCTGATCCATTTTCCCGATACGCCGCTGCGCGAGCCCGTCACGCAGTGCTTCGCGAGCGACGGCGAAGTCGTTTGCAAGCGCGTGCCCGCGCAGGTGCAGCGCGGCGACTGTCTGTTCCAGCTCGCGGAAGACGACGCGCCGGCCTGACCGCGCGCCGCCCGCTCCATCGAAATCCTTGCTACGCCGCCGCCGATATCGATATCGAAATTGCTTGGTTAGGCTTTGCGAGTCGAAACGCTAATGTGATGAATAGCGGTAGCGCGATGACATCGCGAAAGGCGCGCATCGGATCACGCGGGTGCGCGTCGGATAGCGATGCCGCGCCCCGCTGCCCGGATTCCGCAGATCGAACGGGCGCGCCGCCGCGGCAGGCCGTCGTATCGGCCGCGCCGGCCGTGCGCAACCGTTCGCCATCGACGACATCGCCATGACCGACAGCATTATCGATACCGCGCCGCACGACGCGCGCGCGAAACCCCTGATCGACGCGCTGATCGACGAATACGCGACGCGCTATCACGCGTATCGGCCCGACAGCCGTGCTTCGGCGCAAGCGGAGCTCGCGCGCTATCCGGCCGAGCTGTTCGCGCCGCCGGAGGGTGCGTTCATCCTGCTGATCCGCGGCGGCGAGACGATCGGCGGCGGAGCCTTCAAGCGATACGACGCGCACACGGCGGAGCTCAAGCGGATCTGGACGCGCGCCGATCTGCGGCGGCAAGGGCTCGCGCGGCGCGTGGTCCGCGAGCTCGAGCTGCGCGCGGCGCGCCAGGGCTATCGGCGCGTCTATCTGACGACGGGCTTCCGGCAGCCGGAAGCATGGGCGCTGTATCTCGACACGGGCTACGCGGCGCTGTTCGATCGCGACGTCGACCCGGAGATCTACGTGCATTTGCCGTTCGGCAAGGATCTGATCGAGCCGGGCCGCGTCGGCACGCTCGACGACCTGCGCGCGCCCGTGCCGGCCGCGCCGGTCGAGTGACGCGCCGCGGCCCGTCTGTCGCCTCGAACGCGACCACGCATTCGCCACGAACGAGAACAGGAATCGTCGATGAAATCACCCTACATGAAGTCGTTCGCCGGACCGATCGCGCGCGCCGTCGTCGCGGCCGTGCTGGCCGGCATCGGCGCGGCGGCGTTCGCCGCCACGTTCGATCTGAGCCCCGAGCAGCCCGGACGCGTGCGCGGCGCGCGCGACGAGGCGGTGATCCGCGCGCTGCCCGCGGGCTTCAGGTTCGCCGAGCCCGATACGCTGACGGTCGGCATCGCGCCGAGCCAGCCGCCGATCAGCGCGTATGCGACCGACGCGCACACCGTCGTCGGCTTCGACGCCGATCTCGCGCAACTGCTCGCCGACAGCCTCGGCCGCAAGCTGAAGATCGTCGCGCTCGCGTGGGCCGACTGGCCGCTCGCGCTCGAATCGGGGCGCGTCGACGCGGTGCTGTCGAACGTGACCGTGACCGAGGAGCGCAAGGCGAAGTTCGATTTCTCGACGTATCGCAAGGATCAGGTCGGCTTCTACGTGAAGTCCGACAGCAAGATCGCGTCGATCAAGGAGCCGAGGGACGTCGCGGGCCTGCGCGTGATCACCGACGCCGGCACGAACCAGGAGAAGATCCTGCTCGAATGGGACCGCGAGAACGTCGCGCACGGGCTCAAGCCCGTCACGGTCCAGTATTACGACGATCACGCGGTGAAGAACGTCGCGCTGCAATCGGGCCGCGCGGACGCGATCTTCAGCGTGAACTCGGTGCTCGCGTATCAGGCCGCGCAGCAGCGCCGGACGAAGCTCGTCGGCACCGTGAGCGGCGGCTGGCCGCGCACGGCGGACCTCGCGGTCACGACGCGCAGGGGCAGCGGCCTCGCCGCGCCGTTCACGCTCGCGATCAACGATTTCATCCGGAACGGCGCGTACCGGCGCGTGCTCGATCGCTGGAGCCTCGGCTCCGAAGCGATCGACGCATCGCGAACCAACCCGCCGGGCTTGCCGAAGACGTGACGCGCGACGCCGGACGCGCGCGGTTTCCCCGATTTCCCGTAGCCTGAATACGTACCCGCCATGTCTTATTCGTTATCGCTGCTGGACAAGAGCCCGATCGCCGAAGGCGCGACGGCGGCCGACGCGCTGCGCTTCACGGTCGCGCTCGCGCGGCGCGCCGAGGCGCTCGGCTATCGCCGCTTCTGGATCGCCGAGCATCACGGCGCGCCGGGGCTCGCGAGTTCCGCGCCCGAGATCGTCGTGTCGCACGTGCTCGCGCATACGTCGACGATCCGCGTCGGCTCGGGCGGCGTGATGCTTCAGCACTACAGCCCGTTCAAGGTCGCCGAGACGTTCAAGCTGCTCGCGTCGCTCGCGCCGGGGCGCGTCGATCTCGGCGTCGGCAAGGCGCCGGGCGGCCTGCCGCTCACGACGCGCGCGCTGCAGTCGCTGCACGGCAAGCCGCGCAAGCCCGCGTTCGCCGACCAGCTCGCCGAGCTCGACGCGTTCCTGAACTGGGGCGTCGCCGAGGAGCATCCGCTCGCCGGCGCGCTCGCGCTGCCGGTGCCGCCCGAGGCGCCCGAGCGCGTGCTGCTCGGCGGCTCGCCCGAGAGCGCCGCGCTCGCCGCGCGGCTCGGCTGGCAGTTCTGCTATGCCGGGCACTTCAACGGCGACGAGGCGAACGTCGAGCGCTCGCTCGGCGCCTACCGCAGCGCGACCGGACGCGCGCCGCTCCTCGCGCTGTACGCGGTCGCCGCGCCGACGAAGGGCGACGCCGAGCGGCTGATCGGCGCGCTGCGGATCTTCAAGCTGAAGCTCGCGGGCGGCCAGAGCTTCAATCTCGGCAGCGCGCAGGCGGCGGCCGAGTTCGCGCGCCAGAGCGGCGCGACCGATTACCGGGTCGACGAGCTGCGTCCGCACGTGATCGCCGGCGCGCCGGGCGACGTGCACCGCGAGCTCGATGCGCTGTCGCGCCGCTACGGCGTGGCCGAGTTCGTCGTCGATTCGCCCGTCACGCACTATCCGGCGCGGCTCGCGTCCGTCGAGCTGCTCGCGCGCGAGCTGCCCGTGCGGACCTGAGCGCGCGGCGCGCGCGGGCCGCGCGCCTTTACCCGATCCCAACGACACCGATCTTCGCCATGACCCAGTCCACGATCCCATTCGGCATCATGCTGCAAGGCGCGGGCAGCCACATGAACGCGTGGCGGCACCCAAGCAATCCGCCCGACGCGAGCGTCAACCTCGACTTCCTGGTGCGCGTCGCGCGCAAGGCGGAGGCGAACGGCATCGCGTTCGCGTTCGTCGCCGACGGCCTCTACATCAACGAGAAGTCGATCCCGCACTTCCTGAACCGCTTCGAGCCGATCTCGCTGTTGTCCGCGCTCGCGACCGCGACGTCGAAGATCGGCCTCGCGGGCACCGTGTCGACGTCGTACAGCGAGCCGTTCACGGTTGCGCGGCAGTTCGCGTCGCTCGATCTGCTGAGCGGCGGCCGCGCGGGCTGGAACGTCGTGACGACGCCGCTCGAGGGCACCGCGAAGAACTACGGCACGAAGCACCCGGAGCACGACCTGCGCTACGAGATCGCCGACGAATACCTGAGCGTCGCGCAGGGGCTGTGGGATAGCTGGGACGATGACGCATTCGTGCGTGACCGCGCGAGCGGCCGCTTTTTCGCGCGCGACAAGCTGCATGCGCTCGATCATTCGGGCCGGTTCTTCGAGGTCGCCGGGCCGCTCAACATCCAGCGCTCGCCGCAGGGGCAGCCGGTGATTTTCCAGGCGGGCTCGTCGGACGCGGGGATCGCGCTCGCGGGCAAGTACGCGGATGCGGTGTTCACGCACTCGCCGTCGCTCGACGAGACGCGCGCGTTCACGCGGCGCGTGAAGGACAGTGCGCTCGCGCACGGCCGCCGGGCGGACGACGTGAAGATCTTCCCCGGCATCGGGCCGATCGTCGGGCGCACCGCGGCCGAAGCGGAGGACAAGTACCGCGCGATCCAGGATCTGCTGACGATCGACGACGCGCTCGCGTATCTCGGCCGCTACTTCGACCACCACGACTTCACGCAATACCCGCTCGACGCGCCGTTCCCGGAGCTCGGCGACGTCGGCCGCAACAGCTTCCGCTCGACGACCGACCACATCAAGGCCGACGCGCGCGCGAAGGGGCTCACGCTGCGCGAGACCGCGCTCGCCGTCGCGACGCCGCGCCCGCAGTTCATCGGCGCGGCGCAAGACGTCGCCGACGCGCTGATCCGCTGGATCGACGCGGGCGCGGGCGACGGCTTCATCCTCGGCTTCGCGGTGCAGGCGCAGGGGCTCGACGATTTCGTCGAGCTCGTGATCCCGGCGCTCGAGGCGCGCGGCCGCTACCGGCGCACGCTCGCCGGCGCCACGCTGCGCGACCACCTCGGCCTGCCGCGCAAGGAAAGCCGCCGCGCGGCGGCCGAAATCGCATGACGGCGCGGCCGGCGGCGGCGCGGCGCCGCGCGCATGCCGCGTCGCGCGCGAGCGCTGCGGCCGCGCTCGCCGTTGCAATCGGCATCGGCGCATCGAAGGTGCGCGCGGCACGACATCGAATCAGCAAGGAGCCACGCTCATGAGCGACGTCACTCACGCTGTCGGCGGCGCGTTGCCGGCGCCGGGCATTCCCGCCGCGCGCGCCGACGCGCCGCGTTTCAGGATCGTGCCGGCCCGCTATCGCGCGCGCACGGCGGGCACCGTGCTCGCCGCCGTGCTGATCGCGCTCGTGCTGAACTCGGTGCTCGGCAATCCGCAATGGGGCTGGCCGGTCTTCGCCGAATGGCTCCTGTCCGGGCCGGTGCTGTCGGGGCTCGCGCGCACGCTGTTGCTGACCGCGCTCGGCGCGCTGTTCGGCTTCGCGCTCGGCGTGCCGCTCGCGCTCGCGCGCGTGTCCCGCTCGCCGCTGCTCGCCGCGTGCGCATGGGCGTTCATCTGGCTGTTCCGCTCGATTCCGCTCGTCGTGCTGCTGCTGATCCTGAACAATCTCGGCTATCTGTACGACCACGTGTGGCTCGGCGTGCCGTTCACGGGGATCACGTTCGCCGACGTCGCGACGGCCGACCTGATCAGCCCGTTCTGCGCGGCCGTGCTCGGCCTGACGCTCAATCACGCGGCGTTCGCGGCCGAGGGGATTCGCGGCGGCATCCTGTCGGTCGATCAGGGGCAGCTCGAGGCGGCCGCCGCGCTTGGCCTGCCGCGCGCGCGTCAGGCGACGCGCATCGTGCTGCCGCAGGCGATGCGTGCGTTTCTGCCCGTCGCGTTCAACGATCTGATCTCGCTCGCGAAGGGCACGTCGATGGTGTATGTGCTCGCGATGCCCGAGCTCTTCTACACGGTGCAGGTGATCTACCGGCGCAATCTCGAGGTGATTCCGCTGCTGATGGTCGCGACGGTCTGGTATTTGATCATCCTGACCGTGCTGTCGATCGTTCAGGCGCAGGTCGAGCGGCGCTACGCGCGCGGCGCGGTGCGCCATCCGGGGCGGTCGCCCGTCGCGGCGCTCGTCGGCAAGCTGGTCGATGCATTGCCGCGGCGCGGGCGGGCGGTAGTGTCGGCGGCCCGCTCGGACGATGCGGCGCGCGCCGTGGAAAAAGGCGCGCGTCCGGCCGGCGAGGCGTCGGCTTCCGGCGCGCGATTCGCGCGCGGCGACAGGGCGGCCGCCGCGCCGGCGGGCACGCGCCGCGGCGGCGAGGTCGCCGTGCGTCGCGTATCGAAGAGCTTCGGCCCGCACAAGGTGCTCGACGACGTGTCGTTCGTCGCGCCGGCAGGCAGCGTCACCGTGATCCTCGGCCAGTCCGGCTCCGGCAAATCGACGCTGCTGCGCACGATCAACCATCTCGAGCGCGTCGACGGCGGCTTCATCGACATCGATGGCGAGCTGGTCGGCTATCGCCGCGACGGCGACACGCTGTACGAGTTGAAGGAAAAGGACGTGCTGCGCCGCCGCGCCGACGTCGGCATGGTGTTCCAGAACTTCAACCTGTTCCCGCACCTCACCGTGCTCGAGAACGTCGTCGAGGCGCCCGTCGCGTCGGGCCGCGCGACGCGCGCCGAGGCCGAGCGCATCGCGCGCGAGCTGCTCGCGCGCGTCGGTCTCGCCGCGAAGGCCGACGCGTATCCGCGCCAGTTGTCGGGCGGCCAGCAGCAGCGCGTCGCGATCGCGCGCGCGCTTGCACTGAAGCCGAAGGTGCTGCTGTTCGACGAGCCGACGTCCGCGCTCGATCCGGAGCTCGTCAACGAGGTGCTCGACGTGATCAAGGAGCTCGCGCGCTCGGGAACGACGCTCGTCGTCGTCACGCACGAAATCGGCTTCGCGCGCGAGGTCGCGGACACGATTCTGTTCATGGAGCACGGCCGGATCATCGAAGCGGGGCCGCCCGCGCAGGTGCTCGGCGCGCCCGCGCATCCGCGCACGCGCGCGTTCCTCTCGAAGGTGCTGTGATGGCGGCGCGGCGACAGGCGGACGTGCGGCGCGGCGGCCTGGGCGAAGGCGGTCGCTGCTGTGACGACGTCGCCGAGCGCGAGCGCATCGCGCAATCGCACGCGCTCGCATTGCACCGCGCCGCATCGATCGCATCGGAGGCATCGCCGCGATGATCGACCGACGCACGTTCATCGGCCGCGCGGCGGCGTTCGCGGCCGCGTTGGCCGCCGCGCCGTCCGGCGCGCGCGCCGCCGGCATCGCGGTCGATCTCGATCCGCGTCAGGCGGGCCGCGTGCGCGCCGCCCGCGATCCGGCCGCCATCGACGCCGCGCGCCGCTGCCGTTGGGTCGACGACGGCGCGTTCACCGTCGCGATCGCGCCGCATGCGCCCCCCGTCGCGACGTTCGCGACCGACGCGCGCACCGTCGTCGGCGCGGACCCGGATTACGCGCAACTGATCGCCGATGCGCTAGGCCGGCGGCTCGCGCTCGTGCCCGTTGCGTGGGCCGACTGGCCGCTCGGGCTGAGCTCCGGCAAGTACGATGCGGTGATCTCGAATGTCGGCGTCACTGAGAAGCGCAAGGAGAAGTTCGATTTCACGACGTACCGGCTCGGCCTGCACGGCTTCTATGTGAGGACCGCGAGCCCGATCGCGCGGATCGCCGGGCCGCGGGACGTCGCGGGCCTGCGGATCATCACCGCGTCGGGAACGAGCCAGGAGCGCATCCTGCTCGAATGGAACCGGCGCAACGTCGCGCAGGGGCGCAAGCCGGTCGACGTACTGTACTTCGACGACGACGGCGCATCGCGCGTCGCGCTGCTCTCGGGGCGCGCGGACGCCGAGCTGAATCCGAACGCGACGCTCGCGTACCAGGCGGCGCGCGACGGCAGGATTCGGTGCGTCGGCAACGTGAACGCGGGCTGGCCGGTCAGGGCCGACGTCGCGATCGCGACGCGCAAGGGCAGCGGCCTCGCCGACGCGCTGACGCTCGCGACCAACGATCTGATCCGCGACGGCAAGTACCGGCGGGCGCTCGCGCGATGGGGGCTGCTGTCGGAGGCGGTCGACCGGTCGGAGACGAATCCGCCGGGGCTGCCGTCGTTCTGAGCGCCGACGACGTCCGCTCGGCGCCTTCGCCCCCGCACGCCGCGCAAACGCGCTGGCCGCGATGCCGATGCCCGTGCATAATCTCGGGCCTGATCATCGCGTGACCGCCGCCATGCCCCGATTTTCGCGCCCGACGCCGCCGGCAACCCGGACCGCCGCGCCATACCGTTCGCGCCCGCGCCCGCGCGCCATCGCGTGCGCGCCGGAGGCCGCCGCATGACGCTCGCGCTGCTGACCGCCGTCGTTCTCGTCGCCGCGCTGCTGCGGCTCGCGAAGCGCCGCCGCGCGAGCCGGGCACTGTTCGTCGCGGCCATCGCCGCGTTCTTCGCGATCGGCTGCGGCCCCGTGCCCGCGTGGCTGCTGCGCGGATTGCAGGCGCCGTACGCGGCGCGGCCGGCGATCGAGTGGGGCGCGCGCAACGCGATCGTGATGCTCGGCCTCGGCACCGAGAAGATCGCGGCGACGGGGGCGGTCGAGCCCGGCACGTTCTCCTATTCAAGGGTCGTCGAGGCGGCGAGCCTCTACCGCGACTGCCGCCGCGCGCGCGCGAACGCCGACTGCAAGCTCATCGTGAGCGGCGGCGACGCGCGTCGCAACGGCGTGCCGGAGGCGGCCGTCTATCGCGACGCGCTGATCGGCCTCGGCATCGACGCGGCCGACGTGCTGTCCGAGCCGCGCAGCATGAACACGTGGCAGAACGCGCAATTCACGCGCGCCGTGCTGGACGGCTATCGCGCGGACCGCGTGCTGCTTGTCACGTCGGGCATCCACTTGCGGCGCAGCGTGCTGTATTTCTCGCATTTCGGCGTCGCCGCGACTCCCGTGCGCGCCGAGTATCTGCAAGCGGTGACGTTCCCGCTGCCGCTCGCGCACAACTTCTCGGTCGCCGATCTCGCGCTGCACGAATATCTCGGCATCGCGCGCTACCGGCTCTACGACGCGCTCGGCTGGAACCAGGCGAGGACGCGGCCCGGCGACGCTTGACGACGACGCGCCGCCCGCGGTCGCTGCGCGTCGCTCCCTCAATATTTCGTGCCGGATGCCGTAAACGCGCGAGAGCGCCACGCGGCAAGGGTGGTCGTCGCGTTCGCCGAGCGCCGTCGCCGGCAACCCGACGAGATCCCGCGACGACGATCTTCCGGCACGCGGCGCGCGGCGCGCGGGGCGACGGGTGACGGACCGTCGATCGGCTCGGCGCTGTGCTGGTGCGCGAGCGCCTCGCGCGACACGCCGCGTTTTCGCGCGATCTGATAACCTTGCGCGCTGTAAGAAATGGTTTTCCCTTATTGGTGACGGTTCCGCTATCCGATTCTCTCGCGTTGTCATATAAAGGAAAGACGATAGGCAGCACGGCCCGTCGCCGCCGCGCACGGAGCGGCCGCGCAATCCGCAACCACGCATTCGTTACCCCAGCCACGCAAAATCCAATCCTTCCCCTTCAATACAACCCGCCCGAGACCACCATGCTCCAACTGTCCCGGCGCCAGTTCCTGAAGCTGTCCGCGACGACGCTCGCCGGATCGAGCCTAGCCCTGATGGGCTTCTCGCCGGCCGAAGCGCTCGCCGAGGTCCGCCAATACAAGCTGGCGCGCACTGTCGAAACCCGCAACACCTGTCCATATTGCTCGGTCGGTTGCGGAATCCTGATGTACGGCCTCGGCGACGGCGCGAAGAACGCCACGTCGAGCATCATCCACATCGAGGGCGACCCCGACCACCCGGTCAACCGCGGCACGCTGTGCCCGAAGGGCGCGAGCCTCATCGACTTCATCCATAGCCCGAGCCGCCTCACGCAGCCCGAGTACCGCGCGGCCGGCTCCGACAAGTGGCAGCCGATCTCGTGGAGCGACGCGCTCGACCGGATCGCGAAGCTGATGAAGGCGGACCGCGACGCGAACTTCGTCGAGACGACGGACGACGGCATGAAGGTCAACCGCTGGCTCACGACGGGCATGCTGGCCGCGTCGGCGGGCAGCAACGAGGTCGGCTATCTGACGCACAAGACCGTGCGCAGCATGGGGATGCTCGCGTTCGACAACCAGGCTCGTGTCTGACATGGCCCGACGGTGGCAGGTCTTGCCCCGACGTTTGGCCGTGGCGCGATGACGAACCATTGGGTCGACATCAAGAACGCGGACGTTATTCTCGTGATGGGCGGCAATGCCGCCGAGGCACACCCGTGCGGTTTCAAGTGGGTCACCGAAGCGAAGGCGCATCGCAACGCGCGCCTCGTCGTCGTCGATCCGCGCTTCACGCGCACCGCATCGGTCGCGGACTATTACGCGCCGATTCGCACCGGCACGGACATCGCATTCCTCGGCGGGGTGATCAACTACCTGCTGACGAACGACAAGATTCAGCACGAGTACGTCAGGCACTACACGGATTTCTCGTTCATCGTTCGCGAGGACTTCGCGTTCGACGACGGCATCTATTCCGGCTACGACGCGGACAAGCACGCGTACCCGGACAAGTCGACATGGGACTACGAGCGCGGCGACGACGGCTTCGTGAAGGTCGACGACACGCTTGCGCACCCGCGCTGCGTGTACAACCTGCTCAAGCAGCACTACGCGCGCTACACGCCGGAGATGGTCGAGAAGATCTGCGGCACGCCGAAGGACAAGTTCCTGAAGGTGTGCGAGATGCTCGCGACGACGGCCGTGCCCGGCCGCGCCGGCACGGTGCTGTACGCGCTCGGGTGGACGCACCACTCGGTCGGCGCGCAGATGATCCGCACGGGCGCGATGGTGCAGCTCCTGCTCGGCAACATCGGCATCGCGGGCGGCGGGATGAACGCGCTGCGCGGGCACTCGAACATCCAGGGGCTCACCGACCTCGGGCTGATGTCGAACCTGCTGCCGGGCTACATGACGCTGCCGATGCAGGCCGAGCAGGATTTCGACGCCTACATCCAGAAGCGCGCGCAGCAGCCGCTGCGGCCGAACCAACTGAGCTACTGGAAGAACTACCGCGCGTTCCACGTGAGCTTCATGAAGGCGTGGTGGGGCGACGCGGCCAGCGCCGCGAACAACTGGGGCTACGACTACCTGCCGAAGCTCGACAAGCCGTATGACCTGCTGCAGACGATCGAGCTGATGCACGCGGGCAAGATGAACGGCTACATCTGCCAGGGCTTCAATCCGCTTGCGGCGTCGCCGTCCAAGCGCAAGACGTCCGAGGCGCTCGCGAAGCTGAAGTGGCTCGTGATCATGGACCCGCTTGCGACCGAGACGTCCGAGTTCTGGAAGAATCACGGCGAGTTCAACGACGTCGATTCGTCGAAGATCCAGACCGAGGTGTTCCGGCTGCCGACGTCGTGCTTCGCGGAGGAGCGCGGCTCGCTCGTCAATTCCGGCCGGGTGCTGCAGTGGCACTGGCAGGGCGCGGAGCCGCCCGGCCAGGCGAAGAGCGACCTCGAGATCATGTCGGGGCTCTTCCTGCGGATGCGCGACATGTACCGGAAGGACGGCGGCAAGTATCCCGACCCGATCGTCAATCTGAGCTGGCCGTACGCAAACCCGGAAAGCCCGACGCCCGAAGAGCTCGCGATGGAGTTCAACGGCCGCGCGCTCGCCGATCTGCCGGACCCGAAGGACCCGGCGAAGACGCTCGTGAAGAAGGGCGAGCAACTCGCCGGCTTCGCGCAACTGAAGGACGACGGCACGACCGCGAGCGGCTGCTGGATCTTCTGCGGCGCGTGGACGCAAGCGGGCAACCAGATGGCGCGCCGCGACAACGCGGACCCGACCGGCATCGGCCAGACGCTGAACTGGGCGTGGGCGTGGCCGGCGAACCGGCGGATCCTGTACAACCGCGCGTCGTGCGACGTGAGCGGCAAGCCGTTCGACCCGACCCGCAAGCTGATCGGCTGGAACGGCAGCGCGTGGACAGGCGCGGACATTCCGGACTACAAGGCCGACGAGCCGCCCGAAAACGGCATGGGGCCGTTCATCATGAATCCGGAAGGCGTCGCCCGCTTCTTCGCGCGCGCCGGCATGAACGAAGGCCCGTTCCCCGAGCACTACGAGCCGTTCGAGACGCCGCTCGCCGCGAACCCGCTGCATCCGGACAATCCGCGGGCGCTGAACAATCCGGCTGCCCGCGTGTTCCCGGACGACCGCGCGGCGTTCGGCAAGGTCGACCAGTTCCCGCACGTCGCGACGACCTATCGTCTGACCGAGCACTTCCACTACTGGACGAAGCATGCGCGGCTGAACGCGATCATCCAGCCCGAGCAGTTCGTCGAGATCGGCGAGGAACTCGCGAAGGAGGTCGGCGTCGCGCACGGCGACCGCGTGAAGGTGTCGTCGAACCGCGGGCACATCGTCGCGGTCGCGCTCGTCACGAAGCGGATCAAGCCGCTCACGGTCGACGGCCGGAAGGTGCAGACGGTCGGCATTCCGTTGCATTGGGGCTTCAAGGGGTTGACGAAGCCCGGCTATCTCGCGAACACCCTGACTCCGTCCGTCGGCGACGGCAACTCGCAGACACCGGAATTCAAGTCGTTCCTGGTGAAAGTGGAAAAGGCGTAAGGGGAAAGAGATGGCATTGCAATCGCTCGACATCAAGCGCGTCTCGGCCACCACGACGCCAGCGCCCACCGCGCGCGAGCCGGCGACGGGCAGCGTCGCGAAGCTGATCGACGTATCGAAGTGCATCGGCTGCAAGGCGTGCCAGACGGCCTGCATGGAGTGGAACGACCTGCGCGACGAAGTTGGCACGAACGTCGGCGTCTACGACAACCCGGCCGACCTGACCGAGCACTCGTGGACGGTGATGCGTTTCGCCGAATACGAGAACCCGGCGGGCGACCTCGAGTGGCTGATCCGCAAGGACGGCTGCATGCACTGCGAGGACCCGGGCTGCCTGAAGGCGTGCCCTTCGCCGGGCGCGATCGTGCAGTACAACAACGGGATCGTCGATTTCCACGAGGAGAACTGCATCGGCTGCGGCTACTGCGTGACCGGCTGCCCGTTCAACATCCCGCGGATCTCGAAGCAGGACAACCGCGCGTACAAGTGCACGCTGTGCTCGGACCGCGTCGCCGTCGGCCAGGAGCCCGCGTGCGTGAAGACCTGCCCGACGGGCGCGATCGTGTTCGGCACGAAGGATGACATGAAGCGGCACGCGGCCGAGCGCGTCGCCGATCTGAAGGGGCGCGGCTTCGAGAACGCGGGGCTGTACGATCCGCAGGGCGTCGGCGGCACGCACGTGATGTACGTGCTGCATCACGCGGACGAGCCGTCGCTGTATCACGGCCTGCCCGACAATCCGTCGATCAGCCCGATGGTGAAGCTGTGGAAGGGGATCGCGAAGCCGCTCGCGGTGGCGGGCATCGCGCTGTCCGCGCTCGCCGGCTTCTTCCATTACACGCGCGTCGGCCCGAACGAAGTGACGGACGACGAGGAAGCCGCCGCCCGCGACGAAGCGCGCCGCATCAAGGAGGACGCGAAATGAAGCATGACGACCCGAACCTGATCGTCCGCTACACGGCGAACGAGCGCTCGAACCACTGGATCACCGCGATCTCGTTCGTGCTGCTCGCGCTGTCCGGGCTCGCGCTGTTCCATCCGTCGATGTTCTGGATGACGGCGCTGTTCGGCGGCGGGCAGTGGACGCGGCTCCTGCATCCGTTCGTCGGCCTCGTGATGTTCGCGTCGTTCGCGGTGATGGTCGCGCGCTACTGGCATCACAACCTGCTCGACGCGGGCGATCGCCAGTGGCTGCGGCAGATGGACGACGTGCTCGCGAACCGCGAGGACAAGCTGCCGGAAGTCGGCCGCTATAACGCGGGACAGAAGCTGCTATTCTTCGTGATGGTGGCGTGTCTGCTGTTGCTGCTCGTCTCCGGGATCGTGATCTGGCGGCGCTATTTCTCGTTCTACTTTCCGATCGGCGTGATTCGCGCGGCGGCCGTCGTCCATGCGGCGGCGGCGTTCGCGCTGATCGTCGGCATCGTCGTGCATGTTTACGCGGCGCTGTGGGTGAAGGGCTCGATCGGCGCGATGGTGCGCGGCACCGTGACCGTCGGCTGGGCCAGAAAGCACCATCCGAAGTGGTTTCGCGAGAGCGTGAAGTAACGTCGCATCGCACGAAGCCGGCGCGGCGCGCGGACTCGGTCGGTTCGAGCGCCGCCCGCCGCTTGTCCGCCGGGCCGCCGGGCCGCCCATGCGGGCGGCGGGCGAGCGGACGGCGGACGGAACCCAAAGCGCCGACGATTCGGCGCTTGTTTTTTTAGGGCACTCACGTGACTGACCCAACCCAACGCATTCTCGAACCGGGCGAAATCGCATCGCTCGACCATTCGGCCATTCCGCGCGTGCGGATGCCCGAGCGCGGCGCCGTGTTCGCCGCGCGCGCCGCGCGGCTGCGCAAGCTCGCGGACCTGAACCCGATCGCGGGCTATCTGCGGCTGATGGCGGCCGCCGCCGACGCGCAGCACGAATTGCTGCAGACGTTCGAGCCGAACGCGCCCGCGAAGGCGGCGATCGAGCAGGCGCAGCGCCATTCGATGCCGCTCGCGCCGGCGCTCGGCGGCGCGCGCGATCCGCGCTGGCGCGACGTGCTGCAAAGCCTGCTCGACCGCGTCGAGCGCGCGGGCCTCGTGAATCCGCCGCTCGCGAAACTGATCGACGGGCTGCGGCTGCGCGAGCCCGCCGCGCTCGACGCGCAGGCCGACGCGCTTCTCGCGCAGCGCTTCGCCGAGATCGAGCCGGCGTCGGCGCCGTTCCTGATGGCCGCGCTGCAGGTGGTGTGGACCGCGCTCGCGAGCCGCATCGCGCCCGCCGACGTCCCGTATCTCGAACAGCCCGGCCTGTGCCCGGTGTGCGGCGCGCAGCCGGTCGCGAGCATCGTGCGCGTCGGCGGCCAGCATCAGGGCTACCGCTTCCTCCAGTGTGGGCTGTGCTCGACCGAGTGGCACATGGTCCGCACGAAGTGCTCGCACTGCGATTCGACGAAGGGGATCGCATATCACGGAATCGAAGGCGGCAGCGAAGCGATCAAGGCCGAATCGTGCGACGAGTGCCATACGTACCGGAAGATCGGCTATCAGGAGAAGGACTACGACGTCGAGCCGCTCGCGGACGATCTCGCGAGCCTCACGCTCGATCTGCTGATGGGCGAGGCGGGCTACCGGCGCGCGTCGCCGAATCCGCTGCTGTGGCCCGACTTGCCGGCCGACGCGGCAGGGGACGAGCGGACGTGAGCGGGACGGGCGCGAACGAAGTCAACGTGCTGCTCGCGCGCGTGCCGTCGGTCGAGCGCGTGCTGTCGTCGGGCGAGATGAAGCCGCTCGTCGACGAATACGGCCGCACGCGCGCGCTCGCCGCGGTGCGCGCATCGCTCGACGCGTGGCGCGACGCCGCGCGCCGCGATCCGGCCGCGGCCGGGGCGCTCGACGATGCGCGGATCGCCGCCGACGTGCGCGCGCGGCTCGCCGCCGGCGCGGCGGGCGCGATGCGCGCGGTGTTCAACCTGACAGGCACCGTGCTGCACACGAATCTCGGCCGTGCGCTGCTGCCGGACGAAGCGGTGCGCGCGGTCGTGCAGGCGCTCACGCAGCCGATGAATCTCGAATTCGATCTCGCGACGGGCCGCCGCGGCGACCGCGACGATCTGATCGACGCGCTCGTCTGCGAGCTGACGGGCGCGGAGGCGGCGACCGTCGTCAACAACAATGCGGCCGCCGTGCTGCTCGCGCTGTCCGCGCTCGCGCCGAAGAAGGAAGTGATCGTGTCGCGCGGCGAGCTCGTCGAGATCGGCGGCGCGTTTCGCATTCCCGACATCATGAGCCGCGCGGGCGCGAAGCTGCGCGAGGTCGGCACGACGAACCGCACGCATCTGAGCGACTATGCGCAAGCGATCGGGCCGCGCACCGCGCTCCTGATGAAAGTGCATTGCAGCAATTACGCGATCAGCGGCTTCACGAAGGAAGTGACGCTGCAGGAGCTCGCGCCGCTCGCGCGCGAGCATGGGGTGCCCGTCGCCGTCGATCTCGGCAGCGGCACGCTCGTCGACCTGACGCGCTGGGGCTTGCCGAAGGAGACGACGGTGCGCGAGACCGTCGAAGCGGGCGCGGATCTCGTCACGTTCAGCGGCGACAAGCTGCTCGGCGGCCCGCAGGCGGGCCTCGTCGTCGGGCGGCGCGACCTGATCTCGAAGATCAAGCAGCATCCGCTCAAGCGCGCGCTGCGCGTCGGCAAGCTGACGCTCGCCGCGCTCGAGCCGGTGCTGCGCCTGTACCAGGCGCCCGAATTCCTGCGCGAGCGGTTGACGACGTTGCGGCTGCTTACGCGCGCGCAGGCGGACATCGCGGCGACGGCCGGGCGTGTGCGGCCGGCGCTGCAACGCGCGATCGGCGCGGCGTTCGCGGTCGACGTCGAGCCGATGTTCAGCCAGATCGGCAGCGGCGCGCTGCCCGTCGATCAGTTGCCGAGCTGCGGCCTCGTCGTGCGCGCGAGCGACGGCAAGCGCAGCGGCCGCGCGCTCGCGCAGCTCGAGAAGCGCCTGCGCGGCTGGCCGCGCCCGGTGCTCGGCCGCATCGCCGACGACGCGCTGCGGCTCGATCTGCGCTGCCTCGAAGCGGGCGACGAAGCGGCATTCGTCGCGCAATGCGCGCAAGCGCCGACGGATACGCGCGCATGATCGTCGGAACCGCGGGCCACATCGATCACGGCAAGACGACGCTCGTGCGCGCGCTGACGGGCGTCGACACCGATCGGCTGAAGGAAGAGAAGGCGCGCGGGATCTCGATCGAGCTCGGCTACGCGTACACGCCGCTGCCGAACGGCGACGTGCTCGGCTTCGTCGACGTGCCCGGCCACGAGAAGCTCGTCCATACGATGGCGGCGGGCGCGTGCGGGATCGATTTCGCGCTCGTCGTGATCGCCGCCGACGACGGCGTGATGCCGCAGACGCGCGAGCATCTCGCGATTCTGCACCTGCTCGGGCTCGCGCACGGCGCGGTCGCGCTGACGAAATGCGATCGCGTCGACGCGGCGCGCATCGCGCAGGTGTGCGACGAGATCCGCGCATGGCTCGCGACGTCGCCGCTCGCCGATGCGCCGGTTTTCGAGACGCGCGCGACCGAGCCGGACGATGCGGGCGTCGCCGCATTGAACGCGCATCTGCGCGACACGGCGCTCGCCTGGCGTGCGCGGCGCGACGACGGCCTGTTCCGGCTCGCGGTCGATCGCGTGTTCACGCTCGCGGGGCAAGGCACCGTCGTGACGGGCACCGCGTTCGCGGGGCGCGTGCGCACGGGCGATACGCTCGCCGTCGCGCGCACGGGCGAACCGGTGCGGGTGCGCGGCGTCCATGCGCAGAACCGCGCGACCGACGTCGGCCATGCTGGCGAGCGCTGCGCGCTGAATCTCGCGGGCATCGACAAGGCGGCGCTCGCGCGCGGCGACGCGATCGTCGATCCGCGGCTCGCGACGCTTTCGCCGCGCATCGACGTCGAGCTGACGCTGACGGCGGACGCCGACGTGACGATCTCGCATTGGACGCCGCTGCACGTGCATCTCGGCACGCTGCACAGGGTTGCGCACGTTGCGCTGCTCGAGGGCGATACGCTCGGGGCCGGCCAGCGCGCGCGCGCGCAATTGAATTTCACGGAGCCGGTGTTCGCGGTGCCGGGCGACCGCTTCATCGTGCGCAACGCGCAGGCGACGCGCACGGTGGGCGGCGGGCGCGTGCTCGATCCGTTCGGCCCCGCGCGCAAGCGGCGCACGAGCGCGCGGCGCGCATGGCTCGACGCGCTCGCGCTCTGGCTCGACGAAGGCCGCCTCGATGCGCTGCTCGACGAAGCGCCGCTCGGCATCACGCGCGCGACGCTGATGCACCTGACGGGCTTGCCGGCGGATGCATGGGCGTTGCCGGCCGATGCAGTGAACGTCGCCGCGCCGGGCAGGCATGCGGACGAAGCGCGCGTTGTCGCGCGCGGGCATTGGGACGCGCTGCGCGCACGCGTGCTCGACGCGCTCGCGACGTTTCATCAGCGCTCGCCGGACGAGCAGGGGCCGGATGTCGCGCGGCTGCGCCGGATCGCGGCGCCGCTCGCGGACGATGCGTTGTGGCGTGCGTTGACCGATGCGCTGATCGCCGAAGGCGCGATCGTGCGCAGCGGCCCGTGGCTGCATCTGCCGTCGCACGCGGTGAGCTTCGATGCGCGCGAGGAGGCGTTGGCCGGGCGCTTGCTGCCGCTCGTCGCGGCGGGCCGCTACGATCCGCCGTGGGTGCGCGATCATGCGGCGGCGGCGGGCGCGGCGGAGGACGCGGCGCGCGCGCTGCTGCGCAAGCTCGCGCGGCGCGGCGACGTGCATCAGGTCGTGCGGGACCTGTTCTATCACCGCGACGTGATCGCGGAACTTGCGCAATTGATCGCGCGACTCGCGAGCGAGCACGGCGGCGCGCTCGATGCGGCGACGTTTCGCGACGCGACGGGCCTCGGCCGCAAGCGCGCGATTCAAATTCTCGAGTTCTTCGATCGCGTTGGGTATACTCGCTTCCACCGCGATCTTCACTGGTTGCGCGCCGATAGCCGGTTGCTGATCGGTTCGCAGTAGTCCGGGTTCGGGCTCGTGTAGTTCGCTACGGTTCTCTACGGTTCTTGACGGGGCGGTATGCTTTTTTATATCGGCTCCCGCTTCCGTTCCCGTTCTCGCAGGAAGGCATTCGTATCCGGTGGTGCGGCTGGGCTTCAAACCCAGTTGGTGCGGTCAGCCCGCGCCAGGTCGGTTCGACTCCGGCTGCCTTCCGCCCAATGGGTCTTCCAGGCTATTCCTATCTCTTCTGTTGATGCCATCTAGATCGCTGATTTTAAAGCGGTTTATGGGTAACAGCGTGCTTGCGACTACCGTTGACGTCCCGCACAATTTCCTCGCGAAGTATGGGTAGCGATGTGGGTTTGTGGGTAGGGAGGGCAACATGGCCGGACGACAGTTGCATCGACTCAGCGCTCTGCGAGTCGCGAAAGAAGTAGCGCCGGATCATTACGCGGATGGCGGTGGCCTCTACATGCTGATCGCGGATAGTGGTGCGCGTTGTAAGCACCTCGCGAAGGCCGTTCGCAATACGGTGCGCGCATGATGCATGATCAGGTATCGGGCGATCTGGTTTTCGCGCTCTGGCAATCAGCCTGTGTAGGCCGGTGGGCAAGACTGCTCTTGCAGTTTCCTGGCCAGGTTCCAGGGTAGCAGTTCGTCGATACGGTTGATGGGGTGATCAGCGATATGGGTCAGGACGTATTCGAGGTAGGCGCGCGGGTTGATGCCGTTGAGCTGGCACGTGCCGATCAGACTGTACATCGCGGCAGCCCGTTCGCCCCCGCTATCGGAGCCGGCGAACAAGAAGTTCTTGCGACCCAGAGCAAGCTCGTGTTCATTCTGCCCATATCGGGCAAGAAGTTGAAGTCCATTATCGTTGGCATCCGCTGTATGGTCGCCGCGTCAAGGTTCGAGACGTCGAGAATCGCAGCGGCGGCCGCGTGGTGCATGTCGACGCCGGCCCTGGCGTAGTCAAGGTGGTGGCAGCGTGGATGCTCGATCGGGCCGTGTGTTCAGCCATGGAGCTCGGCGAGCCGAGGGTTACCGTGGCGGTGCTGTGCACCCTGCATAGGCTGCTTGTTGATCGGCGCTTGCGAGCAAACTCGCCGGACGGTTTCAACATCGTCCGGGAGAAACGCAATGGGCCAGCTGCCAAGGGATGTTCCAGCACGACCGCAATCGCCGGCGGTGACGCCGCGCCAGATGAGCATGGTGTTCAACAACGCCGAGCTTCAGGGAATGAACGCGGCGCAGCGCGCAAAGGTAATCGCACATCTTGCAAGCCTGCTGATCCAAGCCGCCGGCGTAACCACCAGGAAGGAGCGTGACGATGACGAACGCTGATCGTTTGCCGGCGCCCCTTCTCCAGCGCAAGGCGGTAGTTTATGTCCGTCAGTCAACGCAGGCCCAGGTCCAGATGAACCTCGAGAGCTAGCGTCGCCAGTACGAGCTCGTGGGAGAAGCAAAGCGGTGCGGGTTTCGCGATATCGAGGTCATCGACGATGATCTGGGTCGATCGGCGAGCGGAACGGTGGCCCGGCCCGGCTTTGAGCGCCTGGTGGCATTGCTCTGTGCCGGTGAAGTCGGCGCTGTCCTTTGCCTGGATGCATCACGTCTTGCCCGTAACGGGCGCGACTGGCACCATCTGCTCGAACTGTGTGGTCTCGTCGAGGCGCGGGTCATCGACCTTGATGGCGTGTACGATCCCTGCCGGCCGAACGACCGGCTGCTGCTCGGCATGAAGGGCCGCATTAGCGAATTCGCGCTCAACGTGCTTCGAACGCGCATGCTGGATGCCGCGCGTGCCAAGGCTCAGCGCGGTGAATTGCGCATCAGCGTACCGATCGGCTACTTCTGGCATCGTGATGTCGGCCTGGGTCTTGATCCGAACCAACGGCTACAGGAGGTGATACGCCTGATCTTTACTCGCTTTCGCGAACTGGGTAGCGCACGGCAGGCCTTCCTGTCGTTACGGGCCGAACAAGTCCACTTCCCACGCCCGACCGATGGCAGGACCCTGACGCACTTCGACTGGACGCTGATACGCTACCGTAACGTGATCTCGGTGCTCAGGAATCCGTTCTATGCCGGAGCCTACGCTTATGGTAAGAGCGGGAAGCAGACGACCATCGTTGATGGCCGTGCACACAAGAGCTACAAGCACCGCAAGCCGTTCGAGGAGTGGGAGGTTCTGCTCAAGGAGCACCACGAAGGCTACATCGACTGGGCAGAATTCGAGCGCAACCAGAAGCTGCTCGCCGCCAACGCCTACGGCAAGGCAGGCGACGTAAAATCAGGGCGTGGCGGGCGAGCCCTACTGGCAGGCCTGCTTGGATGCGCGCGCTGCGGACGTCGCCTGTCGGTAGCCTATACTGGACGCACACCGCGACCGGTCTACCGATGCTATCGCTTTGACCTGCCACCGAAATGCATGAGCTTCGGCGGCTCTCGCATAGACGCCGCGATCGCGAGAGAACTAATGCGTGTCGTGGAGCCAATGGCGATAGAGGCAGCCTTGCAGGCCGAGCAGATGCTTATGGATACCCTGAGCGAGCAGCGTCGGATCATCGAACTTGAACTGCAGCAGGCTCAGTACGAAGCCACGCTGGCAGAGCGACGCTACGTCGCCTGCGATCCCGATAACCGTCTGATCGCCGCGCAGTTGGAGAAGAATTGGGAAGCAGCGTTGCGTTGCGTACTGGCCTGCCAGGCGCGCCTGGAGACTGCACGCACACCGGCGGCACCTATCGCTGCTCCTGACTTTACGAAGCTCGCCGAGGACCTCGATGCCGCCTGGAATGCTCCGGGCGTCACCATGCGCATGCGCCAGCAGGTGGTTCGGGCGCTGATCGTCGATATAGTCGCAGACGTGGACGAGTCAACGCGTGAAGTCATTCTCACGATTCACTGGCAAGGCGGTCAGCACTCGCAGGTGCGGATCCGCAAGCCCAAGACCGGCGAGCACGGATGCAGCACGTCCGACGAAGCGCTCGCAGTCATCCGCAGCATGGCAACCCGATGGTCTGATCAGGATATTGCCGCATCACTAAACCGGATGGGAATACGCACGGGCCAAGGCAAGACCTGGACTGCGCATCGCGTCAGCTCCGTACGGCGAGTGCGCGATATCTATGCGTACAAGTCGGCTGAGAAGGATGGTGACTGGTTGACGATGTCCGAGGCGGCGAAAGCGCTTGGCGTTACCCACTACATAATCCGGCGTCTAATCAACGATAAGGTTCTGCCTGCCGAGCAGGTAATGCCGGATGCCCCGTGGCAGATTCGCGCAAGCGATCTGCGCAGTGAAGCTGTTACGGCGGCGCTGACTCGCAAACATCGCCCGTGTCGCAACGGCGTTGAAGGGCAACTCCCAATGTTTACCGAGGTTTCGGAAGGAGGTGCACAATGAACGCCCAGTCCTCACACAGCGCAGTGCGTTTTCGGCCAGGGCATTGCTGATCTCGGCACGCCCCTCTTGGCAATACAGCACGAGCGCATCCCGCTGATTGAGCGAGTAACGGATCGCCTTGGCAAGGTCGGATTTCTTCGACAGCATCGCGAGCTTGTCCGTCATCCACGTCTTGATGGTCGCGAGCAGGGGCATGCTTTTCTCCTGCCGCACGCGCAGCCGTTCAGCGGCGGGTTTGCCGCGGATGTCCGCCTCGATGCCGTAGAGTTCGCCGATCAATTCGAGTACCTGTCCGGTCGCGTCGGTAGGTGTGCGGTCGTGAACGTCGTGTACCGTCTCGCATGCGCCTTATGCCGAGCTCGGCATAAGGCGCATTATCCCGAGCTCGGTTTTATCCGGGAGAGAACAAGCTTTCGCCAACGTGCGAGCGACGTCTCCGGGGTTCGAACTCCACATAAAGTTGAGCGCGCTCACAAGGACTGTAGGAACGCGAGCAGGTCGCCCTTTGGCTTCCATGACTTTGCGTTCACCGGCTCAATGCAGGCCTTTTTCCAGAACGCCTGCATGGCGTCGCGCTTCATCTGCAGGTTGATCGTGATGTAACGACCTGTCGTTGCGACGCTGGTATGACCCAAGTAATCGCGGATCACCGTCACGTCGGTTCCGGACTGCAGCAACGCGACAGCGCAACTGTGGCGCAGGACGTGCGGGGTGATGTGCTTTCGCATCAGCGCGGGATTGTCCTGAGCCGCCGCGGTCGCGTACTTGGTGAGGATGTAGGCGATGCCGTCGCGCGTCAAGGGTTGCCCGTGCCGATTGACGAACACGCACTGCCCGTCGGCGTCGCGTGACATGCCGCGAAGTCGGTGCAATGCGTTGGCCGTCTCGGGCCACAACGGCAATAGACGTTCCTTTTTACCCTTGCCACGCAGGCGCACCTGCCTTGGTGCAGTCAATTGCAGGTCGTCCCACCGAAGGCCCGCAGCTTCGCTGACCCGAGCACCACAGTTGTATAGGAACAGCAGCAACGTGTAATCGCGCTGCAAAGAGGCAACACCGTGGCCGCTCTGCTCGGAGACGAACTTGAACAGCAACGTCAGCGCATCCCGGTAGGCGCGGATGGTATGAACGCTGGCGCCTCGTTGCCGTGGCAGATACTCGGTGAAGTACGACTGCACATGAGCGAACAGGCCGAGCGACGGCGATCGGCTCATCGCAAGTAGCGCTTGCCACGTGAGTGCTGCTCGAAG
Organism: Burkholderia sp. MSMB1588; assembly: GCF_001546925.1. Taxonomy (NCBI): domain Bacteria; kingdom Pseudomonadati; phylum Pseudomonadota; class Betaproteobacteria; order Burkholderiales; family Burkholderiaceae; genus Burkholderia; species Burkholderia sp. MSMB1588. The sequence goes on from NZ_CM003770.1 coordinate 1,507,919, forward strand.
GTAAGCGATCATTTACCGACGCCCTAGCATCGGTCACGTGACTCACAGATGCTACGTGTCCACGTGGACACATGGCATCAGAGTCAATGAACGATAAACAGGATTTGCATGAGCGGCTGGTGATCGGCCAGAAACGAGACGGTCGCCGCGAGTACGACGAAGCGGCGCGGGAGGAATTGATCCGGCAATGCCTTCAGCCGGGCGTGTCGATAGCGCGCACGGCGATGGAGTACGGAATCAACCCGAATCTGCTGCGCAGTTGGGTGACGCGCTATCAGCGCAGCCAGAAGACGGCAAATTTGCCGACGGAGCCAGCAGACAACGATGTGATCGATATGCCTGCCTCGTCACCGGCATTTATCCCGGTCGTCGCGGCGGCGGCGCAGCCCGTTACCCCCGAAGCAAAGCTGTCGCTCTCGCTGAACGTGCGCCTGCCCAACGGGGTGGAATTGAAGCTGGGCGAAGCGGGGCTTGAGGAGATCACGACGCTGATCCAGATGCTCGGGAGGCTGCCGTGTTCCGGTTCGACGAAGGGCTGAAGGTCTACCTGCATCGCGATCCGGTCGACTTCCGCATGGGCATCAACGGGCTGTCGATCTTGGTCGAACAGGCGATGCGCCTGAACCCGATGACCTCAGCGCTGTTCGTCTTCGGCAATCGCCGTCGCGATCGCATCAAGATTCTTGGCTGGGGCGGCAACGGCTTCCGGTTGCTACTCAAGCGCCTCGAAGCTGACCGCTTCATCTGGCCGAACGGAGGCGACACGATCATGCTCAGCGCCGAGCAGTTGCACTGGCTGCTCGACGGCATCGACTTGGCCGTGATCCATAAGCATCCCCAGCGATATTACGCGCGGATGAGCTGAACACCACGCGGGTGACATGGTCTAATCGGCCATGCCGAACAATCCCGTCATTTTGAGCGCCGAGGAGTACGAGGCGCTGATTGCCGCGAGCGTCGAACGCGATGCGCTGCGCGGTGAGCTTCGGCTCGTGACGGCTCAGCGCGATCTGGCCGAAGAGAAGCTGCGAGCCTACAAGCACGAATTGTTCGGCGCCTCAAGCGAAGCGCGCCATGTCGACCAGCTGGGCCTGTTCAACGAAGCAGAGGCACTGGCGACGGCTACCGACGCGCCCGCGCGCGAGGATGTGCCCGGTACGTTAGTCGCCGCCCACGCGCGAGGAAAACGCGGGCGCAAACCACTCGATCCGAACCTGCCGCGCGAGATCGTGCGGCACGAATTGCCGGAGTCTGAACGATTCTGCGCGCACGACGGCCATGCCCTCGTGGAGATCGGTGTCGAGACGAGCGAACAGCTTGACGTGATTCCCGAGCGGGTGCGTGTCGTTCAGCACCAGCGGGTCAAGTACGCGTGCCCGTGCTGTGACCTCGGCATTAAGGTCACGCCCGCACCGGCGCGCATCGTCCCGCGCGGGCTGCTCACGGAATCCGCGCTGGCGTGGATCATCACTGGCAAGTACCAGTACGGCATGCCGCTGTATCGTCAGGCCACACTGCTGCGTCGCTTCGGCGGCGATATCTCGTCGAACACGCTGGCCGCCAGTGTGGTGCGGGTGGGACTAGCCACGCAGCCGGTGATTAACCTGATGCGCGACGCGCTGCTCGAATCAGACCTGATATACGGCGACGAAACCACGTTCCAAGTGCTGAAGGAACCAGGACGCAGGCCGCAGGCGAAGAGTTACCTGTGGGCGCAGGTCAACGGCTCAGGGCCACCGGTACGGATGTTCTCGTACTCGCCGGGGCGCGGTGCCCAGCATGCGCAGAAGCTCTATGCCGGCGTGCAACCCGGCACCGTGCTGATGACTGACGGGTACGAACTCTACAACGGCATCGCCCACGATCACCAGCTCGTGCATCTCGGATGCTGGGCACACGTTCGTCGCGGCTTCATCAAGGCCGAGGAGTCGGTGCCGAAGGCTGCACGCTCGCCTGATCTGCTAGCCACGCGCTTCGTGATGCTGATCGGCAAGCTGTTTGCGGCCGAGGCGCGCAGCGCGAAGTGGAAGGCTGAACGCCGGCAGCGACTGCGCGCCCGGTACAGCGCTCGCGTGCTCACCGTCATCGAGCGCATACTGGTCGAGCATCTGCCAAGCGTTGTGCCGTCGAGTCTGCTTGGCAAGGCGCTGCAATACATGAGCGGGCAATGGCCCAAGCTGGTCCGCTACGTCGAGAACGGAAACTGGCCGATCTCGAACAACCTGTGCGAGAACGCGATCCGGCCGTTCGTCGTCGGCCGCAAGGGCTGGTTGTTCTCCGATACTGTCGCCGGCGCGCAGGCCAGTGCTAACCTGTACTCCCTCGTCGAGACGTGCAAGGCGAACGGTGTTGATCCGTATCGCTATCTGGTCTCGCTGTTTAGGGCGTTACCGAAGGCAACAACTCTCAGCGACTACGAAGATCTTTTACCTTGGAGCACTGTAGGCGATGACGTCATCGGACATTCTCATCCGTGAATCGCGACCATCGGATCACGCAACAACTGCATTCTTGCTGCAGCAACTCGGCTACCAGACAACTCCAGCGCTAGTCCTTGAGAAAGTTGAAGCGATGCTTCCGAGCCTGGTAGACAAAATCATTGTGGCGTCCGTGCGAGAAGAAGTTATCGGTAGTATTAGCCTCCACGCACTACCGCTCTTCCACGCGGCGGGCAATCTCGGGCGCATAACTAGCATGGTCGTCGACGAGCGATATCGGGGAAACGGAGTTGGTAGCGCACTGATTGGCGCTGCAGAACACTGGTTTAGGCAGGTCGGGTGTGTAAAGTTGGAAGTGACAAGCGGCGATCACCGACCGGCTGCTCACCACTTCTATGAGCGACATGGTTTCTTGAGGGACGGCCAGCGACTCTCCAAGAAGCTCCATTTATAGAGGGGCGTCTTTGTCTGATCGCTTACCGAAATACGCTGACCATACTCCGTTGTACCGGCAGTCGCAGATTGCCGCGCGCGGCTGACTGCGTGAAGCTCGACCCGGCCAGCACGGGTCGCTGGGGCAGCCAGTGCGAGGCGTTGCGCTGCTACACGATGGCACCGTCCAAGCTGCACGCGGACGACACGCCGATCCCGTTGCTCGCGCCGGGCAAGAAGAAGACGAAGCCTAGATTGATGAAAACCCCTATGTTGTAAACGGACAGTTCTCCTTACATTTATATTACATTTTGATGGCACGCTGATCATGCTGCAGAGAGATCAACCACCCCCTGCCATCAGCCTCATGAGGATTTGAGCATGAACAGGTTTTGCCTCGTCAGATCAAGGTTGCTGGGATTATCGTTCGTTCTTTCCGGCCCTCTCAATGCGGCCATTCGGCACGAGCACGTGCGTCTCACGATCAACCAACAGAAACGAAGGATTCAAGGATATGAAGTTCAATACCCGTAGTCTGATGATGACGGCTGCGTTCTCCATGAGCGTCGTTTCGACCTCCTGTCACGCCTCCGACAGCTCGCAGGACAAACTCAGACAAGTGGTGAGCGAGGCCATCCAGCCGGTGATGGCTAAATACGACGTGCCCGGGATGGCAGTCGGCATCATCGTCAAGGGTGAACCACACGTGTTCAATTTTGGCGTGTCATCGATCGAAACGTATGCGCCTATTACGCGCGACACCTTGTTTGAACTCGGGTCCGTGAGCAAGACCTTGACCGCGACGCTTGCGTCGTACGCGCAGGCGAGTGGCAAGCTGTCCTTGTCGGCCCCAACGAGCCAGTACCTGCCTGCGATGCGGGGTAGCCGGCTGGGCAAAGTGGAACTCCTCAATCTTGGCACGCATACGTCAGGTGGATTTCCCTTGCAGGTGCCAGAGTGGATCCGCAATGACGATCAGCTGATGCAGTATTTCAAGGAATGGCAGCCCGCTTACACGGCTGGAGCGTACCGGACCTATGCCAATCCGAGCATTGGAATGCTCGGCATGATCACCGCGAAAAGCATGGGCCGGGATTTCACGGCGCTGATGGAACAGTGGCTGTTCCCTTCGCTCGGGATGAAGAACACATTCATCAACGTGCCTGAATCCCAAATGGGAAACTACGCACAGGGCCACACTAAGGAAGGCGCGCCGATCCGGGTGGCACGCGGCATGCTGTCGGCGGAAGCCTACGGCGTCAAATCAACGGTGGAGGATATGCTCCGCTTCGTGCGGGCCAACATGGCGCTTGTCCACCTTGACGACACGCTCCAGCAGGCGATCACCGATACGCATACCGGCTACTTCCAGGCAGGGCCGATGACTCAGGATCTGATTTGGGAGCAGTACCCGTACCCTACCAAACTGAAAGCCTTGCTGGAGGGGAATTCGGCCAAGATGGTCTTCGAAGCAACGCCGGTGGTCGCGCTGAATCCGCCGCAAAAACCCCGCCAAGACGTCTGGATCAATAAGACAGGCGCAACGAACGGCTTCAGTGCCTACGTTGCTTTCGTGCCCGAGAAGCAACTGGGGATCGTCATCCTCGTCAATAAAAACATTCCTAATGACGAGCGGATAGTGGCCACGTATCGCATCTTCGCGTCGCTGGTCGATGGTGCGCAGTGATCTGGGGAGCAGCAAGGACCTCAATCGTTGCGCGGCGCTACCAAATAGTCGCCTGCGAGACGAGAGATCGGCAAGCTCCCCCTGCTCAGAAAGCAACTGACAGATCTTGGGTGATGCCGGTGAAAAGTGGCCCACGTATCAAATCGCGCTGCAAGCTGTTTGCGATCGAGCGATGCGCGCAGCCGATGGCGCCTGAGCGCGAAGTGTTGCCGGATCGGCCCGAAGCATGACAGGAAAGACCCGCGCGCTCGGGATGCCGGAACCCTCTCATGGGCATTGTTAACTTGGAGAGATTGAATGCGGGGCGGTGTGAGATGTGAGCGATTTGCTCGAACGGTGCCAACTCAATTTGAGAAAAATAGGATGAGAATTCCAAAGATTTGCCATATCCTCGTCGCAACAATATTTCTGAACCCTGCAGCGTCCCGTGCCGGCGAATTCGCACCTGTCGGCAGCATCTCGGCATTCTATAGATGGAGCGGCGATGTCCCCGCTGTGCCCGGTCAACTGTTGCGGACCGAGTGGCTGACGGCTGAGCAAAGCCTTTCCGAGGCCGGCGAGAACGTCCGCCTTCTCTATACTTCGACCAACGGCGTTGATGGTCACACGCCAATCGTGGTGTCTGGCGCGCTGTATCTCCCAAAGGGCCATCCGCCTCCGGGCGGATGGCCGCTGATCGCCTGGGCTCACGGCACCGTAGGTACCGCAGACATTTGTGCGCCATCGTACGCAGGCCGCAGTCGTCGGGATCGCGACTACTTGGACCATTGGCTGAATAGGGGGTACGCGATCGTCGCAACCGACTATCAGGGACTCGGAACCGTAGGGCCGCATCCGTATGCAGGAACTCGTTCGCTAGCGTACAGTGTGCTCGACGGAGTTCGGGCGGTAGCTGAACGCGGCTTTAACATTTCGAACAAGACAGTAATCGTTGGTCAATCCCAAGGCGCGCGTGCAGCCTTCGCGAGCGCGTTGTACGCAGCGTCGTACGCGCCGAACCTCGATATCGTTGGAATCGTCGCAACCGGCACACCAGACTATCTCTGGGACTCAACCGAAGGTTCCTCCGTTGACTCGCTGGCGACCTCGCCCAAGAAAGTTGATCCCGCCTTTGCCTTCGATCTCTATCAGCTGCAGACGGCTAGACTCCTGGACCCTCCGTTTCGCCCGGAAGACTACCTAAATGAACAGGGGCTCAATATCTTCAAGTTCGCCGAAAATCATTGTGTGCTTGATCTCCAAAACGAAATTGCTCGGACAAAGGCGACCTTTGACAGGAGCTTCAAGAAGAACCCCAAGGACGTGTTTTCCACACTATTTGATCTGGGCGCCTATCCTGAAATCAAGACCAACATTCCGATTTTCTTTGGAACCGGCGGCAAGGATCGCGCTGTTTCCGTTCCAGGCCAGATCGCACTAGTCAAACGAGCTTGCGCAACAGGAAATAGGGTCGAATATCATTTATATCCCAACCTTGATCACTCTGGTGCGTTGCTTGGATCGACGCCAGATTCGACGGTTTTTGTCCGAAAGGCGTTCTCCGGAGAAACAATACTGGGGAATTGCGCTTTGGCGAAACCGACTAAGCGGTCGCAACAAATCAACGAGTAGTCGCCTTGAACCGCACCGGGAATCGTGGAGGCCGGTTGGTTTAAGTTAATGCAGGCACTTCAGCGGCATTGCTGAGTTGCCTGTAGTAGTTTGCCTCAGCCTCAGCGGGCGGGATATAGCCGAGAGGTTCCATCCGCCGATGATGGTTGTACCAGGCGACCCATTCCAGCGTTGCCAGTTCGACGGATTCCCTTGTTTTCCACGGGGCGCGACGATGGAAGAGATCGGCTACCGCACCGACATCTTCTCGCTCGATGGCATCACTGGCAGCCAGCGCGAATACCTGCATTGGCTGATAGGCGCGTGCGCAGCCGATGGCACCGATGTCGAGTCGCTCCTTACGGAGGACGCGATCGACCTGCTGGCAACGAAGCTACGCACACCGTTACAGATCCAGCTCCATCTGACGCTCGCGTTCGAGGCCGGATACCGGACCGGCGAGAAGCCTGTGTCGGCTGCGCTCGTCGAATCGATGCTGTCGCGGCAGCTTGACGATCTCGAGCCGACGCTGACTCGCCACGGCTACCGCATCAAGGACCTTGTCGAGCAGTTCGACGGTAAGCGGCTCGGCTGGGCCGTTTCCTCAGTCGCGCGCACGTGAGGCATGATGGTGTTGGCGTGTCGGAGTCCGTATAGATCACGGGGGATCGTGTCCGCAGTCGCCGATCGTGGACACGATCCATCCCAATCTATTCAGATCTACCCGGTTGAGGGTGTAGGCGGGGTGGCCGGCTTCAGTTTGTCGGCCACGTTCCACGGCAGCAATTCGTCGATGCGAGAGATCTTGTGATCAGCGATGTAGGTCAGGACGTATTCCAGATAGGCACGCGGGTTGATCCCGTTGAGCTTGCACGTCCTGATCAAGCTATACATCGCGGCGGCCCGCTCGCCCCCGCTGTCAGAGCCGACGAACAGATAGTTTTTGCGTCCGAGCGCGATACAGCGCAGGGCGTTTTCGGCAAGCACGTTGCTGATCTCGGCCCGACCGTCCTCGCAGTAGAACGTGAGCGCTGCCCAGTGGTTCAGCGAGTAATTGATCGCTTTGGCGAGCGCGGACTTCGTCGACAGCGTCGCGAGTTTCACCCTGATCGTCGCTTCGAACTTCGCGAGCAACGGCTTGGTCTTTTCCTGCCTCACACGCAAACGCTCGTCAGGCGCCTTGCCGCGGATGTCGGCTTCGATGCTGTAGAGCTCGCCGATCATCTCGAGCAGTTGCTGAGTATCCGGTGTCGGCGTGCGCACGTGAACATCGTAGATGTACCGCCTCGCGTGATCCCAGCATGCTGCCTCTTGGATCTTGCCGTTCGCGTACAACTGATCGAATCCGGCGTAGGCATCGGCCTGCAGGATGCCGTGGAATGCGGCGAGCCGGGTTTGTGGATGGAGCCCTTTGCGATCCGAGGAGAAGTCGAACCATACCGCAGCCGGGTCCGTCGAGCCCGAGCGGCGATCGTCGCGCACGTAGACCCAGAAGCGGCCGGTTGCCGTCTTGCCGTTGCCGGGTGCAAGCATCGCGACCGGTGTGTCGTCGACTTGCACCTTGCCGGGGACCAGTACGTAGCGCTGGATCGCTTCAACCAGCGGTCCGCAGAGCTCCGCGATTTGCCCAATCCAGTGACCCATGCTGGCGCGATCCAACGTCACGCCGTCACGTGCCGCAATCTCCGATTGACGATACAGCGGTTGGTGATCGGCGAACTTCGATACCGCAATATCGGCCAGCAGGCTCGGATGCGCGATGCTGTGCTCGATCGGCAGGCTGGGCATCGCGGGCTGTTCGATGTGCCCGCAATCAGGACAGCACAGCTTGTGGCGAATCGTGCGGATCACTTTGAACGCGGCCGCCACGCGGGCGAACTGCTCGGATACATCCTCGCCAAGTCGCTGCATCGTCGTCGCGCACTTGGGGCAAGCCGGATCCGGCGTGAGTTCGATTTCGTCGCGCGGCAAGTGCAGCGGCAGCGGCTCTCGCGTGGGCGCTCGGCCGGGTGGCGCCTTCGACGTCTTGTCTCGCTGCCCTCGCGTCTCTGCAGCACCCTGGCCGGCCGTCAAGTCTTCGAGTTGAGCTTCGAGTTTATCGATCTGCCGGGCCAGTTTCTCGGACTTGCTCCCGAAGTACATTCGCCTGAGCTTGTCGATCTGCGCCTTCAGGCGCTCGATTTCGTCGTCGCGCGCAGAGCGATCTCCCGCACCATGTTCGCGATCGATGCCTGCTGCTCAAGCAGCGATGCTTGCTGCTCGAGTACCAGGGCCTGGAGCTCAGCGACGGTCGTGGGAAGCGGCGCATATTTCGACATGCATCGCAGTTTACGAGCCTTTACAACATCGACAGAGCAGCGGTACGTCGCGGCTGCCGATCGCGGTAGGGACGTCCCTTTCGGGACGCCCCCCGCACAGATCCGGACGTGCCCAATTAAGGCATCCGGCTCCTACCGTCGGTGTTTGACGAGGAAGCGTTGTTCCGGCCATGGGTGCAGGACGCGTGGCATGGGCAGGTACTTCTCAACGATCACGTTCATGCGACGCCACGTAAGCCGCCGGCGCTGGCTCCGCCTCAGAAGGCTGAGATACCAGCGAATCTTGACCAGGTGGCGAACAGCACGAACAGCCTGAAGGTTGGTCGGCACCGCAAAGTAGGCGTAATGCCCCCGCAGTACCTGAGCCAGCCACCGGCCTTGCTCGTCGATAGGACTTGACCTCATGTGCCGCAGTTCTGTCGCGATTCGCTTGACCGTCTCGGTCTTACGCTTGCGCTTCGTCTTTCTCCAGAGCTGGAAGCCTTTGCCCCCTCGCTTCTTCCCGCAAATGTGCGTGAAGCCGAGGAAGTCGAAGGTCTCGGGCTTCGAGAGCCCTTGCGCCGCGCGCCGTTCGGCAACGAAGCGCCCAAACGCGATCAATCGCGTCTTCTCTGGATGCAGACTCAGCCCAAACTTCGCCAGTCGGTCTCGCAACTCACCCAGAAATGCGTGTGCATCTGATACATACTGGAAACCAACAATGGTGTCGTCCGCGTAGCGGACAACAATCATGTCAGCGTCTGCATGACGTTTCCGCCATGCCTGAACCCACAGATCGTACACATAGTGCAAGTAAATATTCGCAAGCAGGGGTGATATCACGGCTCCCTGCGGCGTTCCCTGAGATGTATCGATCCGCGCGCCTTGCTCCAGCACGCCCGCCTTCAGCCATTTCTGGATCAGGCGGATGATTCGTCGGTCGCCAATACGGTGCTCCATAAACTTGACCAGCCATTCGTGGTTGATCGTGTCGAAGAAGCGACTGATATCGGCGTCGAGAATCCACCAGATGTTGCGCCCCTTGATTCCGTACGCGAGCGCGTCCAACGCATCATGCTGGCTGCGGCCCGGGCCGGAACCCATAACTGAAACCCAGAAACTCCGCCTCGTATATCGGCGTGAGGATCATGACCGTCGCCGCCTGAACGATTTTATCCTCCATGGCGGCGATGCCGAGTGGCCGTTGTTTGCCATCTGCCTTGGGGATGTACACCCGCCGCGAAGGCAACGCCCGATACGCTCCTGCGTGGAGCCGCTGATGCAGCCGCTGGAGATTTTCTTCCAGTGCTGCCTCGTACATTCCCCACGTCATCTGGTCAACGCCCGCTGATGCGCTCTTCTTCAACGACAGGAAGCCCGCACGCAGGACGTCAACGTCAATGTGATGCAGGAGCGCTGTCAGTTTCTCCTTCCCGTTTCTGTTGACAGCTTCCCGTATGCGACTCTGCGCCTGTGACACGGCTTCCCAGCTCTGCGTCCGGACCATGCTTTGCATCATCGCATTCCCTTCGGTCCTGCTCCTTCCCTCCACCAGCTCCGCTGCGGCTGACGCCGCTTTGTTCGCCGGTTTCCCTGGTACTACGAGCGAGTCTGACTTCTCCGGACCGTGCATCATGGTCTACGGCTCCCAGCCTTCACCATGCGGCCCATCGCCCGGCTGGCGAGGGCGGTCTGGAGACCTCGCGGTTCCCGCTCAAGAGACGTACACGCATGCCAGGGTCTACCGACGACGCGGAGCCGCCCACCGCTCGCGATATCGCGGTGGGACGTATTGCCTTCTGCTGACTGGAAAGCATCAGCACTCCGATTGGGAAGTCTTTCGTCGCTCAATGGCTGGCCTACGTGCGCCCCTGTCAACGCTTCGGTGACACTCTCGCGAGTGCCCCCGCATGACTCGGGGCCGATGTGATTCGCTGGTTCTTCATCGCAAAGGACTTTCACCTTCTATCTCTTGACGGTCTCCCGTCGCACCCAATCGATGCCTTCGAGCAACATCGACAGTTGTGCCGCCGTCAGATGAACCTTGCCACCATCAGCCTGTGACCAGATAAAACGGCCTCATTCCAATCGTTTTGCGAGCAACCAGAGCCCGTCGTCGGTCGCCCACAGCAGCTTCACGAGATCGCCGCGGCGGCCACGGAAGATGAACACATGACCGCCCAGCGGATTCTCTTCGAGCGCCGTCTGTACCTTCGCGGCCAGCCCTTGGAACCCCCAGCGCATGTCGGTCACGCCGGCCGCCAGCCAGATGCGCGTACCTGCCGGCAACGCGATCACTTCAGCATTCCTGCAGGAACGCTTCGGTACGCTCGGCAGACAGGCCGCGAATCTTCACGCGCCGCTTGCCGATCTCCACCTCGATCTCGCACACGGGCGTCGGCATCGGTACGCTGCTCATCGCTTCCGACGCCACTGTCGGCTCCGGCGCCCGAAGTACCAATGCCGAGTCGATCACGTCGACGCTCAGCAGTTCCGTGCTTGGCACGCTCGGCGCAACGTCGAGTGCAGGGACGACCAGCTTGCCTTCACGATATTGCTTACGCCATCCGAACACCACATTGGCGTTGATGTCATGCCGTCGCGCAACAATCGACACTGACATGTCGGGCTCTAGCGTCTCTCTGATCACCTGCTGCTTGAATTCTCGCGCGTACGTGCGATGGGGGTGCGCGCGACCCGCTGCGTTCGACATGGCTGACTGGCTCCGTCAATCTAAACGCGCCCATCATGCGTTGGAAAAATCAGCATCAGTAAACGGTCAGGACGAGTCGCTTACGTTCGACGCGAAGCCGGTCGAGATCAAGGCGCTGTTCGGCAACTCGCTGGAGCCGGTGAGGGCCGCGACCCTTCGCGACAAGATGCTCGCGGCCGGGCTGCCGATCTGAAGTCCGTCAGTTGCAGATAATCCCAGTCCATGCCGATGGAATGCAGATCGGCGTGATCGAATGCAGGCTCAGTTGCAGTTAATGCCTCGTAAGCCGTCAATAAACGACGCCCTACCAATGGCAGGCAGAAGGTCAGATACTAGGTGTCCGCGTGGACACATGCACTCAGACCGTGATGACAGAAAAACAGGATCTTCGAAGCAGACTGGTAGTTGGCCGCAGACGGGATGGCCGGCGGGAATTTGATGAAGATGCCGTGCGGGAGCTGGTCGAGTTTTGCTTGAAACCGGGGGTATCGATCGCCCGGGCGGCTATGGAGCACGACGTCAATCCGAACCAGTTGCGCCGCTGGATCTCGCGCCATCAGTAGCAGACACTGCAAACACCAACGAGACCGGACCCGCAGGTGATAGACGGCGTATCAATCGACATCCCAGGCCAGATCACATCATCGTGGATCCGACGGCATGTTCGGCCGATTCGGCTTGGCGCACGCTGTCCACCCAGACAAATTGCAGTGGATAACTTTAAGGCGATGCGCGATGCTTTGAATGTCGAAGTTCTGAGCGAGCCGAAGGTCGGTGGCGCTCCCCGTAGGAGACCGGGCAGTCGTGGAGGAGACGTTCGGACCGGATGCGCCAGTGTCAGGCGTGGCGTGCCGGCACCGCATCAATCCGAACCAGATATTCGCGTGGCGCAAGCAGTGCCAGCGTGCGAGCCTGACGGGCCGTGCAGACTGGCGAGCCGATCATTCCCGCATCGGCGCTGGCTGTCGCCCGCAAGGAGATTCGCACGTTGCAATGGTTATCGGGCAAGAAGATCGTGGAGAGCGAGAGCCTGAAGGCAGTGGTCCAGACGTTTGAGCAAAAAGTTTGATTGCGCGTTCGCGCTTGCTGCCGCAGGACGACCAATGAACACCATCTGCGAACGTCCTCGGCGTGTCACGCTCGGCGTTAGCAGTATAGTATATCTTGCCAGCAAGATGCTTTGGGCCTTGGAAACGGGCGGAAGCGCGGCCCCGATTCGGGCCGCGCTTCGGTCACCGTCCAGCGAGGTCGCCTCTCCAGTCGGAAAGGCTAGGAATTTGCCTGCTTGAACTCATCAAGGCTTACACGACCATCTTCATTGGTGTCCATTTTGCTAAACATATCTTTTATTTGAGAATCAGTCAAATAGTCACCTAGAATTTTCGTCAACTCGGACTCGGTAATAACTCCATCATCATCGTTGTCATACTCCTTGAATCGGGTGATAATTTTCTCCATCTGATTTTCGGTTAACTTGCCCATTTTGATCTCCATTTCAGAAATGTGAATACAGATCTACTTTTTTGACAGTTGAAGCATATTGAAGATAGGTCGTTGTATCCGTTTCGTCAATCGAATCTATTGATGTGATCCGTCCTGAAATAGGTTGACACTTTTTCGCCGAAGCGAAGAGGTACCAAGTGGAGCAAGGGATCAATCGGACGCTGCGGGACTACAGCCTGGCTTTTAAGCTATCGGTGGTGGCGCAGGTCGAAAAAGGCGAACTAACGTACAAAGAGGCGCAGCAGCGTTACGGTATCCGGGGACGCTCGACAGTGCTGGTATGGTTACGTAGTCGGCCCTGAACAATTCGTTTTACTGTGCGGCGGCGTCATGCCGCCGATAGTGCGGCAGTCTCGCCATTGAGCAGGACAGCAAGAATCAATGCGTAAAAAAGCTGCAGCTTTCTCAGGATCATCCGCAGGTTGTGGCCGGCGCCGCACAGCACCGCATGAATTGCATCGCCCAACGAGCCCTTGAGCCAATTCCGATCGAGCTTGCCATCGGCCTTCATGTGTCCGATGGCCGGCTCGATCGCGCTGCGACGCCGGATCATTGCGCGCAGGCCGCGCGTGATGCCGCGTCGCAAGCCGGGGTGATAGATCTTCACGCCGTCGACGGCGACACCCTTGTAGCCGCGGTCGACGACGGCAATCTCCGGTTGTACGTCGCTCAAGATCGCCGCTTGCTCCAACGCTTCGGCCAGCGTGTGCCCGTCGTACGGATTGCCCGGCATCGAACGCGCTCCGACGACCAAACCTTCCTTGTGCGTCGTCGTGATCGACACCTTTACGCCGAATTCGTACGGCTTGCGCGCTTTGCCTTTCGCCAGGCACTCGACTTCCGGCGCGTGCAGTGCATACAGCTTGTTTTTGTCCTTCTGCTTCTGCGTGAGAATCCGCTTCGTGCGGCCAATCAGCTCTTCCAGCGCCGCCCGACCTTGCTGAGCGACGCCGTCCAGTTGGCGCTCGACGTCGCGCATCACGCGCCCCACTCGCGAACGCAAAGTGCGCAGCGCTTTCTTCATCCGCTTGTACTGCTTGGCATGTGCGTAGCGCCCGATCTGGCCCGCCAGACGCGGTGCTTCGCGGTTGTAGTTCTGCCGCAGCTTCAGTCCCTGCTCGGCAGCAGCCTTCACCAGATGTTCCCGGCAACGCTCGAGCAGGCGCGAATCGGTCGGATATGCAATCGCCTTCTCCATGACCGTCGTATCGACGATCACCCGCTTCAGGCTCGAGGTCTTGATGACGTTTGCGCGTTTGAGTGACGACATGGAATTTGTCGAAGGTGATGCGGGCGTTGGGCAGGTGCTCGCTGACGCCCTTGATGAAGGCCGGCGACATGTCGATGCTGACCGAGGTGATTTGCTCGGGCGTGGCGTTGTGCGCTTGCAGATGGGCGGCGAACTGCTCGATGGTGGCGGCGTCCCGGCCTTCGGTAACGAACACGACCTTGCGTTGTTTGGCGTCGGCCACGAGCGTCAGATAGTTGTGCCCGCGCTTGTAGGAAGTCTCGTCGACGGCGGCGCTCGTCACGTCCGACAGATCAATCTCGGCCAACGCCAGCTCGACGTAGCGCTTGCAGATCGCGTGCACGCGGTGCCACGACTCGCCAACGGCGCGGGCCACCGCGGCAAAAGGCATCTGCTGGGCGAGCGTGAGCACCATCGCCTCGAACAGCAGCGTGAAGCCGCTGAGCTTGCTGGCCCAACTGGGCTCGACGAGCGCGACGCGGCCATCGGGCAGCTTCACGCGCGGCGTGCGCACTTCGAGATAGCAGTCGTGCTGAAAGAAGTTCAGGTGCCGGTAGCGCTTGACGACAGTGTCATGTACGGGATGCGCGCCGGCCACTTCCGGATACGGAAAGCGGGTGCCGGCAGTGAAGTCGATCTGAATCGTCAGCCGTTTGGCGGCCGCGTCGAAATCGACGCCGCTCACGAACCACGGATCGCTCACACCCAATGCGGCTTCGAACAACTGGCTATGCATGACTTCCCTTCGTCTTGTCATGCGAAAAATCGGACCATACCACCCACTCAGAATTCAACAGAGGCACATCTACTTTCAGATGGGGGCGTCCTACCGCCTGTCGCAGCGCGATCGACAGATTTTCGACGAGTTCCGCGGTGACAAACACGGAGATCTGGCACGGAAGTACGGTGTCTCGCTCCAGTGGGTCTAAAAGATCATCAAGGCCGTGCGGCGCGAGGAACTCGCCGCCCGGCAGAGTGATCTGTTCGAATAATCGGGCGGGCGGCACCGCTGGTAAAGTACGACTTTCCAGACTGCGCGCCGCCTTCCAGCCTATGAAACAGATTTTCCTCGCCGCTCCCGTCTGATCCCATTCAGTCCCGGTTCGTCCCGGTTTTATCTCGCGGATTCGTCTCGGGTTATCTCACTTCCTCTCACACGTACGGCACGTCATGTGAATTAGAGACGGTTTCATAAAGACTGCTGGGCTCGCCGCAGGGTATTCCAGCAGATCAGGCAGCAGCCGAGTTTGAGGAACGCTTCGTGAATGTCGGCGCGACGTTCAAAGCGAATACGTAGACGGCGGAAATGATGCAGCCAAGCATGAGTACGTTCGACGACCCAACGGACTTTTCCAAGGCCACTACCGTGCGGCTGACCGCGCCGCGCAATGCTGGTGGGGATGTTGCGCTCGTGAAGGATGCGTCGGTATTTGTCGTGGTCGTAACCACGGTCGGCGTAGACGCGGGCAGGACGGCTCAGAGGCCGTCCACGCACGCCGCCGATCGGCACAATGGCCTCGATCAGCGGAACCAGTTGGGTGACGTCGTTACGATTGGCGCCGGTCAGGATTGCCGCGATCGGCGTTCCGTTGGCGTCGGTGGCGATGTGGTGCTTCGACCCGGGTCGAGCTCGATCGGTGGGGTTCGGGCCAGTTTTTCGCCCGCCCCAACCGCACGAATCGACGATGAGTCGACGACCACACGGGAGAAGTCGATCTTCTCGGCTGCTCGCAGTTTCGCCAGCAGCACCGCGTGCAGTCGATCCCACACACCGGCTTGCTGCCAATCGCGCAGCCTGCGCCAACAACTTACGCCTGAGCCGCATCCCATTTCGGACGGTAAGTCGCGCCAACGAATGCCCGTCTTCAGCACAAAAAGGATGCCCGTCAAAGCCGCACGGTCCGCTACCGGCTTGCGACCGGGGTACTTGAAGCGGCGCGGCTTTGGCGGAGGTAGCAGTGCTTCGATCAGTGCCCACAGTTCGTCATCAATGATTGGCTTACCCATCTCCTTGGCCCGTCTGTCACGACGGCCAAGGTTAACAGGATGCTGAAAAAGTTAACAGCCCCTTGGACTCTTTTTGAAACCGTCTCTTAGCCGGAACTTGACTTGACAGGTAGTCGGGTCGATAGCGAGGAAGCGATCAATGGGGGATGAGCTTCTCCCGGGCAAGATCCAGTGAATCGCGGAAGGTGCACCCGTGCGCTGGGCAACGAGGCACTGGACGCCAAAGTGGCGGCGATCTATCGGGCCACTCACACCAGTCAGGGCCGCCCCCGTATCGTGCGGCAATTGAAAGCCCGAGGCCGTCCAGGGTCAACCTATCAGATGTGAGAGGTCCGTTTTCGAGTTTTCTGACCTATTATCAGGCAAATAGGTACCAATGCCGGGCGTCTTGCTTTCGACCGCCTCCTTACCCGCTTGTCTCAGTCGCGGTGCACATATTTCCGACCGCGTGTGCGGTTGTGGACGTTGTCAAGTTGCGCTATTGGAATGGACGCCCCCACGCGACGACATCGATGTATCAAAGTGGTGAGTGTTACCACAACCCATCTAACCGGAATGGGAGCGCACACCATGAAGGTTACGATCACTGTGCGGACTGCCCAAGCCAACCAGATCCGTGGGTTGCCGGCCGAGTTTGGCCTGGTTGTTCCTCAAGGTATCGAAAACATTGTCAGGCCGGTACTGGAACTGATCGAGGCTGCGCCGACCCGCTGCCGGGGACGTTCTGTTTGCTCATCTAGCGATTGCCGGAGCACCTTAAAGAACTCGATCGCCAGGCGGATGAAATTGGCGTGCAGATTGAGGCGTGGCGCCGGAACAGCGACTTGGGCCGCGAGGTGGCGAAAGGTCCCGGAATTGGGCCGCTTATCGCCAGCGCACTGGTAGCGACCGTGGGCGACGCGCGAAGCTTTGTCAGCGGACGCCAACTGGCAGTGCGGCTTGGCTTGATGCCTCGGCAAAACTCCGGCAGAGGCAAGAATGTCCTGTTCGGCATCAGCGTGGCGATACGTGTTTATGAACACTGCTTATCCACGGGGCTCGCGCGGTGATCTACAGAAGCAAACACAAGAGCACGATGCGCGAGCGTCCCCATCTTTGCACGCGCCACTTCCAGCAGTCGGCTGTCGGGCGGGAACGCGATCGCCTTCGCTTGCACCGTGCTGTCGACGATCAAGCGCTTGAACTCGTTGCGTGCAACGGCCTTCATGTCCGCGGCAACCGCGATCGTTGTCGCCAACAGTTCTTCGACGCCGGCCTCGGCCAGCCGCTCGCTATAGCGAATGCTGACGTATTGCGACCCCCTGTCGGAATGATGAATGAGCGTACCGTCATTGTCCGGCCGGCGAGCGTACAGCGCCTGTTCAAGTGCGCCGAGAACGGAGTCCGTGGTCATCGGCGAACTGACGCGCCAGCCGACGATACGTCGGGCGAACGCGTCGATTACGAACGCCACATAGAGCCAGCTCTGCCACGTCGAAACGTATGTGAAATCCGAAACCCAAAGCTGGTTCGGCCGATCGGCCTTGAACTGACGGTTGCTGCGATCCAGCGGACGTTGGGCCGTGACATCAGGGATGGTCGAGCGAATGCGTTTGCCGCTATCGACTTCTTCTCGCTTGACCCACCCCGGCAAGGTCTGGCTCGTGCAGCCGATCTTGGGGGCAATGGATTCGATCGCCGCCCACTGTGACGGATACTCGTCGCGATGCTCTCGTACCATGCGCACTGCACGTTCACGGACTTCAGCAGAACACTTGTTCGACTTGTTCATAGCTCCATTCTCTCAAGAGTTGGAGCCTCTACCAAATCCGGGGCGGTTCAGCCAGTAACGGGAAGACGAGCATTATGCCAACTTCGGAATACCTTGATAATGCCAGCAAGAGCTCACACAAAGACTCCGGGTCTGAGGATATGGCCGGGCAACAGGAAGAGCTGAGCTTTGATACACCTCCTGGTGAGGCGTCAACACCTGACATGGACGCATTGAGGTCTCGCCTGCGGGCCACTATCAGTGATTTTCTGCCAGAGTTTTACGAATTTCATCAGACGGGACGCAATATCCTGTTCCCCAAGCCTGTCGACATTAAAACATTGAAAGAGCGAATCAGCTCGATGCGGATACCTGCATTGATACAACCGTTGCAGAAGGAACTGGAACAGGCCGCCAACGCTTTTTTGGACCGGTTCAGACTGTTTCGAAAAGAGAGGGGCAGACATAACTATTCACTGGAATATGTTAAATTTCGCTCAGCGGTGAAAGAGGCGGGCTGGGATGATCGTGAAACACGGGATTATAATGAGGCGCTTAAGCATGCAAACCGCTTGAGCGGTTATCTCGCGGAAACGCTGGATCTCATCAGCCTCCTCAATGAAAATCAGGAGCGTTTGTCATCGTGGGAAGATTTCTGGAAAAAAAACTATGATGTGCTCCGCAATGAGATTCTTCCGATGGATGCGGACAATCACAGAAGCCAATATGCAGCCAAAATTCGCGGGAACCTGACTAAAAACAATCCCGAGAACATAAAATTTGAAACTATTGTGAACTCAGTTACGCTGGATGAACGGCTGGTTCGTGAAACTCTAAGCGCGGAGACGAAAGGGCGAGCAGAGAGATTGCTGAGCAGCATAGCACTGACCAGGAAATATGCGGAAAAGGCAGATAAAAAAAGAGAAGCCACCAAGTTAGCCAGCTACATCCTTGATCTCTGTCAGGTCTTAAAGGTCGTTATCAAAGCAATCCAGACCAAAAATGAACAAATCCAACCTTCAGCAGACAGAGTGTTCGCTGAACACAGATTGCCTGAGCAGGAAGAAGAGCACACTATAGCAGAGGCAGCAAAACGGCAAATTGTAAAGACGCGGGGAGTGATGACATCGCGAGCACAGCGAGCAAAGGCCGTTTTTGATAAGTTATCTGACAAGGCAAATAAAAATAGGCACCGTATTGCATACAAACTACCTTCCCGTACAGACCCCGATACGGATACAGGCCACGGTAAAACAAACGAAGCTGTCTTTCGGGCCGGCATGATACTCCTTGATAAAATTCAGCAAACTACCGCCAATATATATAAAATCAAACAGGCTACTCGTCCATTGCAGCAAGCAGTGACACAGTCCGATGAACTGGATAAAATATTATATGGCATGCAGGCCATCAGGATATTAGATGAAAAGCTGATTTCTGAATCCGGCAGATGGAAAGGAAAGGCCGAGGGGGCGGAAAATCGACTGCTGCAAGCGCTCGAGATAATGATGCCGCTGAAAGAAGCACGTGAGAAAAATGAATTTCTGTCGAACCTGAGAGCTGAATTAAACCGTGCCTCCCTGGATCCAGCATCAAGAAGCATCATCAGTGATTTTGATGCACATGTAAAAATAATCGTTGAGAGATTGGCCACGATTGAAGCCGGCGTGAATCAGGCCGCAGTACGCCTTTCCAAACATGGTGAAGTAGGTGGGAGAGAACTGAACCAATACCTGTGGCCATTATTGCAGCAGCTAGATCGCATAAAAGGAGAACTGAAAACCAACATTACTCAGGCTACTGGGCGGTCGATCAACAATTTTTCTCGGCATGGCATGTTGGCCAGGAGGATGGGGGAGTGGAATGAGGCTGAGAAGCAACGCTATCTGGAGGAACTTTCTGCAGAAGACCGTGCAGTTGCCGAAACACAATATGACACATTGTTTCTCGAGGTGATTCAGGACTACCTTCCCTTGTTATCCAAGGAGAACGATCCGGAGGGCGAGCGTCTTCTTCAACGGTTGCGCCTCGAAGTGGGCAATGCGGCAGAAGGCACAACGCTTTATCCTGCGACCATGGCCGAAATCCTGGCGGGGATGAAAAGCACTGAAAGAGCAATAAGGGACTGGTCAAGAAGAAAACTGGTCAGGGGCGCCTTTTTGGCAGCCTGTCTGCAAGGTGTCAAGCTGATACCGAAATTGGCATCACTGCCGCTGCGTATCGCTATCAAATTCGTTATCACGGGGGCGAAAGTGGCGTGGGTTGCCCACAAAGGGCAAATAGCCATACGCGGTGGTGAGGGTGATGTAAATGATGAGATAAGGGAATATGCAAAGCGGAGTTTTAAAACTGCAACCATCAAAGTGGTGCTATCACTTCCCCCGGGGCTGGCAACGATGCTGGGGGTTGCCTCGATTGTACTAGACGTTTACGAGGGAGGGTTGCAAGGTGCGGCGAAAAAAATAGCGAAGGATATTGTGGGTGAAGCTCCCTGGCGTGCGCTGGATGTGGGAAGCAGAATGGCGACCATAAATTATACAAAAAAATCGCTGAAAGACTCATTGGATGCAGAAGAATGGTTGCTGGATGATAAGACGGACACTCAGGTAGAAGAACATCACAACGAGTCTGATTCGCAAGAAAATCGTGTGGGTCCCCCAACGGACCCGGGGGAAACGCTCACGCCGTTCAGTGCCCAAAAAGAACTATCGCGTATGGCCGACTCGGCAGACCAGGAGCTAAAGGCACTCGCTGCGCGCCTGCTCGCTCAGCCAGGTATTGGTGAGGTACCACTGTGGCAGTCGAATCTCAACGGCCGCAGCTTTTATAACGTGTCCGGTCGTTGGATAAAATTGAGTGCTGGTGCGTCTGACTGGGAGATGATGCACGAAATTACTCATAGTCTGACTGCGCATAAGTTACGGTACGGACTGAAGCACCCGTCATCAGAACTGGGGCAACTGGTCGCGCGGCTCGATATCCTGCGTAGTAAAGCATCAGCCGCTTATGAAGGTACGGAACCGGACACGCTGTATTACCTGAGCAATCTGGATGAGTTTGTGGCAGGACTGTATTCTGGCAACAGCGACTTTATTAACCATCTAAAGGCTATAGATGCCGATGGCAGGAGTTTGCTGTCGTTGGTGATGGAGGCTATTTGCTCGGTACTAGGCCTGACCACAGAGCACGAGAGTGCCCTGACCCGGGCAATGGGGCTGACCGATGAGGTGATGGGTAAGAAAATACCGGCTGGCACGGACGAACTTGGCGAAATTGACGACGCAGACAGGGTGCTATTTAGTGCGACGGGTGGCTCGGGAAATACGATTCATAGCGGGAAAGACAGGGCTCTGGACGAGCTAATGGAACGCCATCGTATTCCAAAAAATCTCTGGTTGAAAAAAGATAGCAAAATTAACATAAGAATTGGTGAACATAATATGTTGGGAAATATTATTGCTACGCATCATAAGCAGATCAATATTGACGCGCTTGTCACTAAAAGCGAGAGCGAATGGTTGGATTTATCACTATATACATATCCAGAATTTGAGGTTGTCTGGTCAAGTGCATACCCGTCCGCGTTAAGACAAGAGATACGCACTGCTGCCTTTCGCGAACGATATCTCTCCAGCATCGAAAGGTCGAATGCCGGACCAACAAAGCCGCTTGGTTCTCAAGAACTTCACCCGGTGCCGCAAGTGAGTTCCGAGCGCGGGGTTGGTGAAGCAGTGGTGACTAAAACGCATATTGATGAAAATGAAGAAACCTGGGAATCTGATAATCATCAAAAATTCTCTTTGCAAGGAGAGCGAGATCTGCTTGCCGGTGAGGAAATATTGGTATCGGTTACAAACGAGCTGGGTCTTGTGGAATATATGGAAATTGTCATTCCTGATGACAAGCTCAGTAAAGATAAATGGCCGGCCTATGTTGCATCAATCATAAACGGTAACATGAAATTCACCCGGATTGGGGATGTTGATAGCCAGGATACGGCAGCGCCCATTGACCTGAAAACCGGGGAGGATAACTATTTGTGGACCATGAATGATTGCGTTGTGGAATGGCAAATTATCAGGGGAGGCGCAAGTGAGGGGGCGGCAGCTCAGGGTAATGCACAGGCCGGTAACAACTGGGCTCCAACTCCATATAGATTGGCTTTTTCACGTCCCCCATATTCTGATGAAAGTCTGGTGGTTTGGGTTGAAAATAAGAATAATGGTGAATTGATTGAGAGGCTGGAAATTTCGACCATTCAAGATCCTGATGTAAAGAAATGGGGTGGCACTATTAATAATAGTGCCAGGCATATTCGGGTTGGCGAGCAGTCTCAAGGAGCGTTTGTTCCGGCGAGTGATGTGGCCGGGGGGAATGTTTTTTGGGTGGATAATAACGATTATGTCGTCAAGTATGCGTTGGTTCCCTCGGTGGCCCTTGATAAAAATTTAAAATTACAGCAACGTTATCAATTCCTGAATCAGGTCAAGAAGGATAGTCAGGGAACAAGAATGCATTTTGCTTATAGAAAGCGCCATCCATACAACGCGTTGGATCGTGCTGAAATAGGAAGAATTTTCGGGATGGATGCTGAGGCCATCGAGAGAGAGTTAAGTAAAACAAGGAATGAATTGACGGCCGCCGGTCTTTCTCCCGAGGAGGCGACGGACGATAAGGTTTGGGCGAACAAGGAGAGAAATTTTATTAAGGGTGTGGTTGCATTTAGATCCGGCAATCCGTTGTTGGGTTCGTCTGCCGAGAATGTCTCTTTCGCCAAAGCCAAAACAGATGCCCTTCGTTATATTTTGAGCAAGAATCCGGCTCTGGCGAACGGAACTGGAATTTCATCAGCTACAACCGATCAACATCAATTGCTGAGGGCGGCTGATTCCATTTACTCAAAGATGGATATTGAGCAGCAAAATGATTTTATTTTCGCTGCTGCATTGAACTGGAAGCTTGCAACGGATTCCAAATTCGACGATAGAATTTCTACCCTGACGGATGGTGCGGGTCTTGGTTTATTTTCGCTTCGCGAGGAATTGCTTGCGGATTATGGGGCCGAGATGGCGAAACATCTATTTGATACCCATGCTTTTGAGATTCATGATTTTAAATCGCGTAATGAATTTAAAGATGATACGGAATATTTTGCGCAGTTCTCGAACTACGCTAAAAATAATCTGGATGATGATGCGAAAAGGATGTCTCGGCTCCTGGCGAGTCAATCTGGACTCAGTGGCTTCGATTTGAATCGTCCGGCCAAGAGAAGTGTAAAAATAACGCCGAAGGTCCTGTCTCGAACCACAATCACCTACAGGACAGGGAGCAAGGATGATGTTCGGCACAGGTCTTTAATCGGGGATGTTAATTTATTTGAAGCCGATAGTGGTCGATTTTTTATCTACAGCTCAATAGGCGGGCAGGCATTTCTGGAGGATGTGACGGATATCTTCAATGAAGCTGAGTTGAACGACATGCTAAGAGGGAGGGTAAG
Organism: Burkholderia sp. MSMB1588; assembly: GCF_001546925.1. NCBI lineage: Bacteria > Pseudomonadati > Pseudomonadota > Betaproteobacteria > Burkholderiales > Burkholderiaceae > Burkholderia > Burkholderia sp. MSMB1588. The sequence goes on from NZ_CM003770.1 coordinate 1,531,082, forward strand.
TTCGGAATCCGCGAAAAAACTTGAGACTCTGTTAAGCAAAAATGTCTCTCTGGATGATGCTGAAACGGAAGGTGGGTATGGATCATATAATCAAACCATTGGAGAAAGGGTCTACGCCGGCCGCAGCAAGTACCAATTCAGTGCGCAGGTTGAAAGTAACGGGCCGGATGGGAATTTGCAAACAAAACTGAATGCCTTTAATTCTGGCCTTCTTAGGCGCACGGTAAATCAGGTGAAGGAGCAGAAATTTCCGCAAAGTGTGTGGGAAAAAATTCGTGATTCGATGATCCCGTTTTATAAGCGCTGGAGTCGTTCGTCTACTGATCCGGATTACGTGCATAGTGATGAAGACTCATATCATGATTTAATGAATTTATTTGGACTTGCCTCTGTTGGTGCCGCGGGTGGTAGTGGAGCAGCGAAATCCGGCAGGGCTCTGTCGGCCGTATTTCGTAACAGCGCGCCAGCTAATGCGCGGGGCATGCTGGCATTGTTTGCGCGGGGGGCACGGGCCGCCGCGCCTGGATTGCGCGAATCGCTAAAAGGGATGACAACACAGTTGGCCGCTGAAATGTTTCCGCCACTTGATTTGGTCAGAGCGGCTCGTGTGGGTGGCAAATATGCGCGACGTGCGTTCACGGCGCCTGATAGTATGAGTGGGCTTCAGGGCATGGCTGGGAGAGGCGGTCAGTCGCTCCGGAGTAGTACACCGTTCGACCCTAAAAACAGTGTTAATGTTGATTTGTCTGACGCGCAACGCTATCAGCCATTGGGCTATAACTCTGTAAATGCACCGAATAATTTGTTTACAAAAGACGGTCGAACATATCTTAGGCAAAACGGTAGCATTTTCGAGTTGGACGCAACTCAAGGAGGAAGAACGTTAAGGGTTCGAATTCCTGGTCAAACGCCTCATACTGGCCCGGAAATAATACATACAAGCGCAGGCTTTATAAGGAAGGAGCCGAGTGGGCTAGGAGGAGGGCGGGAGTGGGGGGGGGCGCGAGTACCGCTGGGTGATAATCGCGGCCAACCCATCCGGGGTACGCTCGGGCGTCCTCTCTATGGTCGGGATAATCCGCTTTCAAAGCCCCGATTGGACCTGAACGAAGCAGGTCAATGGCCGGGCGCGCAAGGAAAGCAGCCTGGGGAGGGGCCGATGCCAGTAGTACGTCCAACGGATACCCCGTGGCCAGGCGCACGGGGAAAGCTGCGTGATGAATGAGGTCGGCAGCGACCCTGCTTCGATTCCACGTACAGCAAGAGGTTTGAAACTTTTTGACTGTACGGAGAGCATGACAGCGAGGGAGGTGCCGAGAAGGCGATATCCGAAGGAATTCAAGCTGGAGGCGTCGCGTTTAGCCGAATCAGTCGGCCAGCGCGAAGTCGCTCGCAGGCGGGATGTGCCGCTGCGACTGATCGCGGCAGTTCGCGGACAGGAGAAAATTATGTCCCATGAAGTGGTGATGGTCGGTGGGGTACGGACGGCGATTGGCGAATTTGGCGAAAGCTTATCGAAAACCACGCCGGGCGAGTTGGGTGCGTTAGTCGTTCGGTAGGCTATGCGTCGTGCAGGTGTTGGAGAGGGTGAGGTCGAGCATATCGTCTTCGGCAACGTGCACCAAACCAGTTCCGCAGACGTGTATCTTTCCCGCGTCGTCGCCATTCAGGGCGGCGTAGGGAATCAGGCTGCGGCACTCACCATCAATCGCCTGTGCGCGTCCGGCCTTCAAGCGATCATAAGCGCGGCGCAATATATCGAGCTGGGTGATGCACGCATCGCGATCGCCGGGGGAGCGGAGGTCATGAGCCGAATCCCGCATGTCCGGGCTGCGTACCGGCCAGCGCATGGGTGATACGATCGTTGTGGATATGCTGGCGGGTGGCCTGACTGATCCTTTCAATCGGATGTTGATGGGCGAAATTGCCGAGCGTATGGCGTGCGACGAGAAAATTTCCCGTTCCGAGAAAGACGAATATGCGCTCAGCTCCCATCAGCAGGCTGCGCTTGCGCAGTCCAAAGGTCGATTTAGTCAGCAAGTCGTTCCGGTCACGATTCCCGGAACGGGGGGGCGATACACAGTTCGAGATAATGAACGCGTCAAGACGGGCATTTCGCTTGAGGAACTCGCCAGGATGCGACCGGCATTTGCGAAGAATGGAACCGTGACTGCCGGCAATGTGTCAGGCATTAACGATGCGGCTGCTGCCATCGTGCTTATGGACTGGGAAACGGCGGCTCGTCGTGAGGTGCATCCTCAGGGGCGATTGGTTGCGTATGCTCACGTCGGGGTTGATCCACTCCAGATGGGTTTAGGCACGGTGCCGGCGACGCGCCGGGTGCTCGAAAAAGCCGGGTTGGTGATCGACGAGATGGATGTCATCGAGGTGAACGAGGCATTTGCGGTGCAGACTATCGCAGTCGTTCGTGCGCTGGAATTGCCACTGAATAAAGTCAACCCGAATGGTGCAGCGATCGCGCTTGGCCACCATGTCGGAGCGACAGGGGCCATCCTCATCGTCAAGGTCCTTGCCGAGCTCGAGCGCATAGGCGGACATTATGGGCTCGTGACACTCTGCATAGGCGGCGGCCAGGGGATGGCAATGATTGTTGAGCGGCTCGCTCTTGCTGGCAAGTCGAGCGCATCTCAAGTCTTGGACTGAATTATTCGATAAATGCAGGGGACTTCAACTCCGGGCTGAAACAGGAAAGGTTGATGGATGGGAAGCGCGAGTAAGGTAAAGATTACCTTAACTCGGTTCTATCACCTGCCAATCGATTTCAGGATGCCTGAAACGTCCGAAAGGGGCGCCCAATGGAGAGCGGAATTGAAACTCATCGGAAGCCAGCAGGCACATGCACTCAGCGCGGGCAGATTCGCTGACGAGCTTTAATTCCGCGCACATTCTAATTTGAGCGATGCGGCCCGTATCGGGAATGCGGGGGGCGGCGTTGCCGAATTTTCAACGCGCAGTTTCTCAGGCGGCCCAGATCAATTGCGGGATGGACCGACAGGTGTTCAGTTGGGCAGTCATCCGCGACCGGCAGCACCGGCGTGATGATCAACATCAATGCAGGGGCGACGGGCAGCTATGTGTTGCCCACCACGCGGACGCCGTTTTCCGTCGACACGTCGAGCGCGATCACCAACAACGGCAACCTGCCGATGTCCGGCAACGGCACGGGCGTTATGAACCGCGGCGCGGCGCTGCTCTGCGTGAACAACGGCAACACGCTCACCAACGGCGCGACCCGCGTAATTTCGACGACGGGCGCGTACAACGACGGGATGGCCGCAAACGGCAACAACAACACGCTCGTCAACAAAGGCACGATTACAACCACAGGCAACAATTCGTACGGGATGACAGCCGCGTGGTGGCAGAGCAATCCCGGCGCGTCGGGCAACCAGATCGTCAATACGGGCACCGTGACGATGTCCAGCAACAACGCGCGCGCGGCGTCGCTGCTCGGCGGCAACGGCACGATCACCAGCGGCACGAGCCAGACCACGGGCAACGCGACGAGCGGCGGCAGCGTCGACGCGGTCGTGTCGAACACGCTCGGCAGCTCGTTCACCGCGACGATCACGAACCAGGCCGGCGGCAGGATCATCAGCAATAACGGCATCGGCGTGCGCTCGACCAACGGCGCGACGACGATCACCAACGCGGGGCTGATCCAGGGCGGCGGCGGCACCGCGATCCAGGGCGGTAACGGCAACGTGACGCTAATCCTGCAGACGGGCTCGCAGATCGTCGGCACCGCGAACGGCGGCGCCGGCACCAACACCAAGACGCTGCAGGGCACGGGCACCGCGTCGAACGCATTTACGAACTTCCAGAGCCTGACGATGGCCGGCACGAACTGGACGTGGGCAGGCACCGGCACGTTCTCGACCGCGCTCGTGCAGAGCGGCACGCTGAATCTCACCGGCACGCTCGGCACGACGACGGCGTCCTTCGTCGCGACCGTCAACGGCCTCGTGCGCTTCCAGCAGGACAGTGCCGGCACGTACACGGGCACGATCGGCGGCACGGGCGCGGTGGAGAAAACCGGCGCGGGCACGTTGACGGTCGCGCCTGCGGCCGCCGGCGGCAACACGTATTCGGGCGGCACGACGATCACGCAGAGCACGCTGTCGGTCGCGGCCGACAACGCGCTCCGCGCATCGTCAGGAAGTCTGACCTTCAACGGCGGCACGCTGCAGCTCGGCAGCGCGTTCAATCTCGCGTCGGGCCGCGCGGTGTCGATCACGTCGAACAACGGCACGATCGATACGCAGGGTTTCAACTCGACGTTGACGCAGGGCATCACGGGCGCGGGTTCGTTGACCAAGTTCGGCAGCGGTACGCTGACGTTGAACGAAGCGAGCAGTTATGCGGGCGGTACCAACGTCAAAGCGGGCACCGTGATCGTCGGCGACGGCACGAGCGCGTCGGCAGCGCTGGGCGGTGGCGGGCCGGTGACGGTGGCGTCGGGCGCGACGCTCGGCGGCTACGGCAGCGTCACGGGCAACGTGACGAACAACGGCACGCTCTCGGTCGCGAACGCGCTGGTGAGCCTCGCGAGCGGCACGATCGGCAATTTCCAGATCAACGGCAACCTGACGAACGCGGGGCTCGTGCAACGCGCCGGCAGCGGCGTCGGTAGCACGCTGACAGTGGCCGGCAACTACGTCGGCCAGAACGCGACGATCGCATTGAACATGACGCTCGCCGGCGACGGCGCGCCGTCGGACAAGCTGATCGTCAGTGGTGGCACGGCGAGCGGTGCCAGCACGCTGAAGGTGACGAACGTCGGCGGCGCGGGCGCGCAGACGACCGGCGACGGCATCCAGGTCGTGCAGGCGACCAACGGCGCGACGTCGAGCGCGAGCGCGTTCACGCTGTCGGGCGGCGCGGTGAGCGCCGGCGCGTATTCGTGCTTCCTCGCGAAGGGCGGCGCGGCGACCGGCACCGGCGATAGCTGGTACCTGCGCAATACGGTGCCGCCGAAGCCGGAGCCGCCGGTCGTCGAACCAGGGCAACCGACACCGCCGCCGGTGACGCCTGTCACGCCGGCCGAGGGCACGCCCGAATCGATCGTCGAAGCCGTCACCGATGCAGGCACCGGCGGCAACCCGGAACCGATCTACCGCCCCGAAGTGCCGCTGTATGCCGAAGCGCCGGCCGTCGCGTGCCAGCTCGGGCTGCTGCAGATCGACACGTTCCACGACCGGCAGGGCGAACAGGGGCTGCTGAGCGAGAACGGCCCGATGCCCGCGTCGTGGGCGCGCGTGTGGGGCGGCAACAGCAACATCAAGCAGAAGGGCGACGTGACGCCGTCGTTCGACGGCACGGTGTGGGGGATGCAGGTCGGCCAGGATCTCTATGCCGACGCAGGGTCACATCCCTCTTGCAAGCACGTTCGGACGGAAGTTGTGCCGAGCATTCCAGGTTGATTGTCATATCACCTATCAACATCGATAGGTGCTTTTTTATTTTTTAATCATATAATTATATTGCCTGGGCGGTGCGGGCTTAATTAACAAGGTATTTATCTACTAACTTTCCACCAAGGATTTGCTATGTCTACCACGCGATCGTCAGCACATGGAAAACAGATCATTGGCTATATTACGCAATATGATGGCTGGAAGGATGTTGCGGGATTGGTGACCCCGGGCAGTTTCAATCAATTGAACGTCAAATTAAGTAATTACACTATGCTTAATTTTTCATTCTTTGGTTTGGCAAAGAATGGCACTTTGCATAGCGCGGATTATAGAAATAAAAATATTTGGCAGAAAGGGGCAGTGCAAGAGCCGGCGCCACTTGTTTACGAGGATGTATGGAGTAGCTATGATCCGTTTATTTTGTATGGATCGAGTGGCATTCCTGGTAATAACGCGGATGGTTTGGTGAAATTGGCGCATAATGCAGGCGTCAAGGTTATGGCTTCATTGGGTGGATGGAGTATGTCCAAACATTTTTGTGAGGTGGCTAAAGACCCCGGCATGCGCAGCACGCTTATTAGCCAGTGTGCCGATCTGATCACACGATTTGATTTCGATGGCATCGATTTCGATTGGGAGTATCCTGGTGCGGCGGGTATGAATATCGAGCACTATTCCGATGACGATTATGAAAATTTTGCGATTGTGATGGAAGAGTTGCGAGTAAGGTTGGATCAGATTAAACCGAATCTCCTGATTACTGCTGCCATGTCTGCTGATCCTAATTATCTGGAGAAATATGATTGGGATAGATTGCAGGCGGTCATGGATTATTTCAATATTATGACTTATGACTTCAATGGCGGTTGGTCCGATAAGGCTGGGCATAACGCTCCGCTGTATGAATATCCCAATGCGGAAAGGCCGCTGTCCATTGATACAGTAACCCAGTACCTTAAGAGAAAAAATGTGGCGATGGCTAAGGTCAACCTTGGTGTGGCATTTTATGGTCGTGGTGTGATTACTAGGGGGCCGGCGGCGCTCAATGCTGAAACCGTCGAAAAAACACAACCGGAAACAAACACACCTGGTTTTGAATTTCAGCCGGATGGACCAATCTTAAGCTGTGGCGATTTCGTCAACTGGAAATATTTTGATGCCACGCCTTTTTATAGCGCCATTATGCAAAAAACTGAAGGCGGGGGAGCTGATGAGTGGGTATATCATTTTGATCCTGATGCAAAGGTTCCATATTTAACCAAGGATAATTATTTCCTTAGCTACGATAATGAACGCTCGGTGAGTATGAAGGCGCAATATGTGGTGAATCAAGGATGTGCGGGAGTTATTATTTGGAATGTTTTTGGGGAAATGCAGAATTTGCTTGAGGGGCAATATCTCGTGGGTAACAAGCTCAAGAAGTGCCCGAACACAACCTACGTATTGTCTGACGCTATTAATGACACGTTTAATGAAGCCAAGCGCTGAATTCCGTCGAGATGGAGGCGTTGGGTTTTTAAGTAGTGCAGCTTTCATGTCGTAAGCATTGGGATATTTGCATGATTGTTGACAAACCATGTGGAGAAGTGGTTGTCTGGTGATTGCTGATGCCATGTCCGATTGACTGAAAATCGGTCTGTAACCATCTGCCGCCGCGCATTGGATCATGATGCGTGGCGGCAGTCTTATTGGATTCAATTCTTTGTGGGCGCAAATATTTTAGGCATATGAGATCAAAATAGTGCCCGATATCATGCTCCGGATATCCATTTTTTGCGGTGGACCAGAGCGCATTTTCCTTGCATATACGTTCAAGAGAAGGGCGAACTTTCGCACACTCAGCGGTTTCCTTGGAGCGTGCTATGCACTGTTCATCGGCGCCAGCGTCCAAAGGAGATGGAAAAACGCAGGTCCTGCCCGAGTGACGTAACGGACGAAGAATGGAGTTTCGTCGTGCCGTATCTCACGCTGACGAAGGAAGATGCACCGCAACGGCAATTTGAGTTGCGCGAGCTTTACAACGCGTTGAGCTGGTTGGCCCATGCACGCGCACTGTGTCGGCTGTAGCCGACGAACTCTCCGCCGGGAGGCAGTGTACGAACAAATCCAACAATGGCTGCGTGCAGGCTGCTTTGAAGCGACGACCGGCGATCGGCGCATGATCGTTCGCGTGGCACCTGGACGCCAGCGCCCACCCAGCGCGGTGATTCTCGATGGGCGAATTTGCAATTGACGTGTGAGAGTGGCCCGCAGGCAGGATATGACGGTTACAAACGCAAACGCGGTTGCAACGTGCGCATTACCGTCGACACGATGGGCCATCCGCTGACGTGCACATCATGCTGGCTAACGAGCGGGCGCGCGCTCAGGTGAACAACCGGCACGGCAGGTTCCGCAGCCCGTGGGCCAGACGGTAAAGCACGCTTTTGCTGATCTGGGTTATGCCGGCGACGGTGCGGCGCAGGCCGCGCGTGACGACGGCATCGAGTTGCAGGTCGTCAAGTTGTCCGAGGCGAAGAAGGGTTTCGTGCGGCTGCCACGGCGCTGGGTGGTCGAACGCAGTATCGAAGTGCAAAACACGGTTCTGTCAGAAAACGGAAAAAAATACCGGATAAGTTTGAATTGAGGCGAGGCGGGTAAATCAGGCAGTATTTTTTTCGGGTGGAGATTCGTGCTGCATTGCTGCCCGCTGGCCACTGAATTGCCAACGATTGTGCCAATTATTTTAAAAATGTAAATTGTGCAATCAACAAGACAAAATCGTTGCATAACCAAGTATCGCGCTTGCGGCGCGCATCATCTTAAGCAATTTCAGAACACCGCCCAACCAAGGGATAACCGTGATTGCAAATGGCTGGTGCAAGGCCGCGCGTGGGTGGCGTACCCCAGATGCTTATAGGGTCGACAAATCATTCTTGATAACAAAATAGAAAGAATATGCTATTTCATTTATGAATTTGAATTTCTGGAGGGGGCGACGTATGCTGATTAGGCAGGACGCGAGAATGATCGATTTCCATTGAGGCGCGTCCTCGAAATGCGCTCGATTTGGCCCGATTTGGCTTAGCCTGATCGCTTGCGCATCGAGAATTCGTAAGACTTGTTATAAATTAGTAATCCTGATGATGGCGATGTATTAGCCCATGGTAGCTACGCGCTGTGGAGCGCTGTATCACATGGAATTTTTGCAACCCGGGGCATCATTGCTGATGCAGTTGGGGAGGTGGAGCGGGCCCGTGCGTGTGTTGGACAGGGCCCATTGCGTGTGCGGCCGTTGGTCAACCTTCTTTCATGTTTCAAGGAGAAATCACCATGGACGCCAATAAAAATCACCAATCGGCAATCGAAGTCTTTCAACTTTTCCTCAGCAAGCTCCGTTCGCTCCACACTTCCCAAACGGAGCTTGTTCACGATGACGATCTAGACGCGGACTGGAAATCGGGGAAGATCAATGCACAAGAGTATGCAAGTCCGCCTGGGCTCTGGGGCGCAAGTTTGTCGATAAAGGTCCAATGCGTGAGTATCGACACGACCATTGGGGTTGCCAATAAACTCGTCGAGGGTAACAAAAATTTCACAAGTGTCGTTTTCGCATACGAACGTTTGGGCATTGCCATTCCGGCAGGTCCTGTTCTCGATGAGGTACTTTCCGGGCCGAGCGGATATAAGTTCCGGATCAACCATGGGTGGGTCACTGGATATCGCGTGAGCCTCGACGCCTATTTCCAAATGCAGTCGATTGGTCCGGTCGTCAACCCGGCGTCGGATGACATTGACCCGAACTGGGTGATGTCGCCGATGACCGATGGGGCGAACAAGGACCGACTCGTTAACGCAGTGCGTACCCGCAGTACCTGTTGCTTCAGCAGGGGGCGTGGGGATCGTGAAGCAGGACGGCGGCATGATCCTGCATACCAACGGCGCAGCCCATTTCACAGACCACCCCGAGTTCGGGCACATCCCCGGTGGGCTGCATTATGTTGATCTGACTCAGTGGGAAGGCGAATCGCGCGATTTCACGGAGGATGACATCAAGAAAATTAATTGATCTGTTTGCGCGTTGTAAAAATGAAGGGTTTGCTAGCCGAGCGCATGTTATCGACACGCGCTCGGCCTGGGTTGGCTTGACCGCTGTAAGCGGCGAACCAGACCCGTCGTGACGTGGATGTCGAAGGTCAGGAAGATGGCGTGCGTGGGCTTCATCGAGTCACACACCCGTCATCGATTCGATCTGAGCTCCCCATGCCCGGCTCGACGGGTCCAGCCCGTGCGCCACGCAAGCCCATCGTTTGTAATCATGCGCGCCGTGCGCCAACGTCGTGTTCGAATGGCAATCCCTCCGCGGAACCGGCGGGATCGGAAGTAGGATTTTCTCGTTGAGGGTGTTCTGTAGAATGAATAAGTCGGGATTCACGGACAGTCAGATCATGGAGGCGTTGAAGGGCGTCGAGTCGCAGCTTGTGGTCCCGGACCGGTGCCGGGAGCCGGACACTAGTCCGGCGACGTTCCATAAGTGGCGCTCGAAGTACGGCGGCATGGACGTTTCGCTGATCGCGCGAATGAAGGAGCGGGAGGCCGGGAATTCCCGGCTGCGCAAGATGCACGTCGAGGAAAGGATCAAGGCCGGGATTGTTGCGGAGGCGCTCGCAATAAAGACCGAGGCCATCTCGCCGGCTTGAGATGGCCACGCGAGCGGTACTCGGCCGAGACGTAGCGATCTGGCTGGCATGCGAGGCGTTCGGGATCAGCCAGGCCTGCTGTCGGTACGTCAGCGTGCGCAATGTCGAGAACGACGACACCGCGAACTGGCTGCTGCGTCTGACAGGCAACCGCAGGAGCCGCCGCTTTGGATTGTGCTTCCTGTCCCCGCGCAACGTGAAGGGTTTCGGCTTGAACGACAAGCGGGTGTACCGGATCCATCGCGAACTGACGCTGAACCTGCGGGTCAAGCCTCGCAGGCGGTTGGTCAGGCAGGTGCCTGAACTACTGGCAGTACCATCTGCCGTCAACCAGGTCCAGTCGATGGACTTCATGCACGACCAATTGGCCGAAGGTCGCAGCATCTGGCTGTTCAATGTGATCGACGACTTCAACTGTGCCGCGCTCGGCATCGAGAGCGACTTCTCGTTGTCGTCGGAGCGGGTGATCCGTGCGCTGCGACAAGTCATCGGCTCGCATGGCAGGCCGAAAGCGGTTCGGTGTGACGACGGCCCGAGCACCTGCGTGCAGCAATCACCGAATGGGGCCGACAGTATGGCCCGGTTCGATTCCATCCAGTCGGGCAAGCCTCAACAAAATGCCTAAGTCGAGCGATTCAACAGAATCATGCAGTACGTCGCAGTACCACTGGGAGGATCTGGACCACGTACAGCGTTTCGCGGCTGACTGGATGAGGACTTGCCATCGCGGCCGCCCGAACATGGCCCTGGCGGATTTGCACGAAAGCTGCGGCTGGCCATGGCCGCTTGGTTTCTACTTCTGAACCCGATGGAAAACGGAGGGATTACCTGCTGTTTGATAGAACACAAGATTCGATGGTGCGCTAGCATCACAACCACGCAAAGAGGGTTGATATGTCCCCCGACCTTGTCGAGAAAGTCTTGCCGATACTAGAGTCTGCCGATGAGGCGACCTGGTTCAGTGCGATTGAGCGCCTGGCACATTCGTTGGGGTTTGAGCAGATTCTGCTCGGAATCCTGCCGCGGCCGGGTTTGCTTTGGGAGGATGCATTCATACGCACTACGTTTCCAGAATCCTGGCGACGACTGTATCAAGAGCAAAAACTCGCCGATATTGACCCGACCTTGATACATTGCTTGACGCATTCTGTTCCTATCATTTGGTCTTCAGAAATTTTTACAACTTCGGCTCAGCATTCGATGTATGAGCTGGCATACGGGCATGGCTTGCGTGCTGGAGTGGCATTGCCAATCCATGGGCCGAGACAAGAATCCGGCATGCTGTGCTTTGCGAGCGACAGCGATCTGAATGCCGAGATATTGCGGCACATTAACGCCCTGCTCCCCGATCTCGTACTGGTTCGAGATATGGTGGCGGAAACAAGTGTGCGTCATACAAATAGCTGCGCAACCGGACACGTTCCGACGCTTACGCCACGTGAGCGAGAATGCCTGCAATGGACGATGCGCGGCAAAACCAGTTGGGAAATTTCACGTATCTTGAGCTGTTCGGTGGCAGCCGTGAACTTTCACATGAAAAACATAAGAGAAAAATTTGGTGTGCCGACGCGACGTGCGGCAGTGGTTATGGCGATTCGTCTAGGCATCGTGGACCCAGCATGACTGTCTGAACCGCGCGGGGGTTCTTCGATGCGCAAATCGCCGCCAAATCATCATGGCACCGGCTCGCAGCTCACGGAATCATCCGCATTGAAGGCATGTCAAATGTACCTGAGGTGCGACAACGTCGAGCTTTAGAGAACGATCCGGGCGCCACGCTCGACGGTAATTGTGCATCTCGAGCCCACCGACGCTACGCCTCAATCTTGCGTTTCGCCTTCGCCAGCGAACGGGCCCAGCGCAGCCCCGGGCTCCCGGCAATATCATCGTGAACAGGCGAGGTGACATACCGTTGCAGCGCATGACCCATTCATCGTGGCTACCTGCCCGTATCCAGGGAGCGTGCACATCTCCACGATTCCCGGGAAGCAGTTCGTTATGCTTTGGCGAAATAAAAGCAATCGTGCTTCGATTGTCAAGATTTTATCTTGCTGGGCGCGTTGTTCGCCAAGACGCTGGGAGATGCAGTGCATTAGGAGCTTCGTTACCTCTCAATTTTGATAGGTTCTCTTTTCCGTCATGACACTATACTTGGACAACACATCGGAGGGAGGTTTTTTATTGGCATTTGGAGCAATCGAGTGTTTATCCCTGGATGGTTGAGTCATGTATAAGAATTACTTTCAATGTAATGCGATTGGTATCGTTTGTTGAGATGGCATCCTGCCACGCTTGGCTTTATAAACCGTGGCGACGGCGACATATTCGTCTCGCCAATCTGCAAGGGGCTTTGTATGTCGCTAACCGCCGAACAAATGGCTGCGAGTTATCCCATCCCTTCCTATCGCTTTCGCGTAAGCGTTGGCAGCGAAGAAATCGCGTTCAATAAAGTTACTGCGCCGACAATAAGTTTTCAAACGATCAGCTATAAAGATGGTCTTGGTGGATGGTTTCAAATGCCGGGGCAGCAGGATGTCATTAATATCACGCTAACAAAAGGGATTTTTCGCGGGCAAGCCCAGTTCTATGACTGGATTACCTCAATTTCCTTGAATAAGGTGGAAAAGAAAGATATTTCTATCAGCCTGACGGACGACTCCGGTACTAATCTCCTTGTGACTTGGAACGTTGTGAATGCTTTCCCGACCAAGCTTACGGCACCGAACTTCGACGCGTCCAGCAACGACGTTGCGATTGAGCAATTGGATCTGACAGCCGATCGTTGCACCGTGAAATATCATCCATGATCGAATCCCGGTTGCAGACTTCGCGCGAAGCCGAGAGTCGTGTACGAGCGAAATGCCTGTAAGTCTTTTTAATGAGGAAGCGTTATGCCAACGAACGTGGTGACGAAATGGCCTGGAGTCTATATTGAGGAAGTGCCCAGCCTGTCATTAGCGATCTCCAGTGGAGCAACCGCGGTTCCTGTTTTTGCTTCCGGGCCGTCGCGTACGGCCAATCCAAATGTTCCGTGGCCGATAATCCGGTTGAACTCCTGGCTGGATTTTGTGGATGGTTTGGCAAATTTAAAAGATGAACAGGGAAATCCTGCTCCTCAAGTCCCGCAATATAATAAAGCCGTTCAGGCAGCTCTCAGGGCTTATTTTGAAAACGGCGGAGGTTATTGTTATCTTGTGCCGACTGATCTACTCTCAACGTACGTTCCTGTTCTGGATGATGTGACTTTGATCGTTGCCGCCGGACAGCCGATGCGCGAGGTCGAATCTGAAGTGACCAACATGATGAGCGCAGACCCCAACTTAAAAATATTTACAATCTACGATTACGCTAAACCAGACGAAGAGCTGGGATTTGATACTAATCTGGATCTTCCGGCAGCCAGTGATCAAGCGGCCATTTATTATCCATGGCTGAAAGCCCCTTGGGCGGTACACCCGGCAAATCAGGAAAGTGAAATGCCTGTTCCGCCAAGTGGTGCAATCGCCGGTGTGTACTGCTCGGTCGATAGAGAGCGCGGCGTATGGAAGGCGCCAGCCAACGTACCGTTGAAAGGTGGTTTGCGGCCAATTTTCAAGATATCTGACGAGGTACAGGGCCATTTCAACAAAGGTAAGGCGATCAACATGATTCGCGAGTTTCACGGCACAGACCCGTTGGTATGGGGAGCAAGAACCCTGCAGGATACGGATTCATGGCGATATGTCTCAGTGCGCCGGCTATTTAATAGTGCGGAAAGGGACATAAAAAGAGCGATGGCCTTTGCGGTGTTCGAGCCTAACAGCCACCCCACTTGGGAACGAGTTCGAGCGGCGGTCGACAATTACCTTTACGAGCTGTGGGAGGAAGGCGCTTTGCTGGGCAACACGCCGGAGGAAGCGTACTTTGTGCGCGTAGGCAAAGGTGTCACCATGAGCGAAACCGACATCAAGCTAGGCAGGATGATCGTCAAGATCGGTATGGCGGCCGTACGGCCCGCAGAATTCATCATTCTGCAGTTTATTACGGAGGTCGGGCGCGGTTAAGCAGAATGCCTGCTTCGACGCGTCGCTATCTCTCTGCTTGCATGTTTGCCAAATATGATTTGGCGGTTCGTGCCCGTGCCCCCTATTCAAGGTTTTAGATCAATAATGGACTAGCATATTATGAATTCAACTCCAGGAGTATCGATTGAGGAACTGTTTTCATTGTCGCTGTCAGTGAGTTCCAGCGCGACTGCGGTTCCGGTAATGATTGGAAAATTTGTTAAGCCGGATGGGACTCTGGTGCCTGTTAGTGATGGATGTGTCAAAGTAGTTGACTGGCTGGATTATCAATCGAAATTCGGTATACCGGATTTGAAGCCTGGAGAGGTGACTGTCACATCTTCGTCGCTTAATATTACAAACCCAAAGGCGACTGAAAAAGGCGTGCGCCAAAAGAAATCGCACGCAACTAATGAGAATGGTGATTCTCTTTATACGTATGAATTTTCCGTAGAGAAATCTCTTGGTTATTCTGAGTATCAATTGGGTGTGTTTTCGCTCATGCATTATTTTGAGAATGGCGGTGGCCCGTGCTATGTGCTGTCATATACCGCCTCGGGAGATTATGATAAATTCTCATCTGAAATCAAGAAGCACCCGGAAATTACATTGATCGTGTTGGCGGAAAATTCATCTGATGAAGGTAGAATATATGCTAAATTAAACGGCTTGCTCGAAAAGGATAAGGGGGAGGGGTATTTTCTCATTGCGCATGGTGACAATGGTGTCGACCCCCCGGTTGGCCGACCGGATACTGGCACGAATCCGGAGCAGACCGCTTACTATTACCCTCGATTGGGCGTGCCGTACAAGCTGCCAAGTCTTGCAGAAAGCGTGCTTGGACAAATTGCTGTAACCGGCTATGTTGATGACGAGAACGACGTCAATAATTTGTCGGAGCTGAAAAACATCAATCCAGATCTTCATGCGCAAATCACTGCAGCGATCAAGAAACAATATGCCGAGTTTCAGTTGATTTTGCCTCCGAGTCCTGCCGTTGCCGGTGCCTATTGCCGAACCGATCGTGAACGTGGTGTATGGAAAGCGGCAGCCAATATCACCTTGCGCAGTGTTGTTTCGCTTGAAGATGTGGTGAGCGATGCACGGCAGAGTGATATGAATAAAAACGGAATCAACGTCATCCGTCAGTTTTCTGGCCAGGGTGTCGTGATCTGGGGGGCCCGTACATTGGTGAATGAGGCCACACCTGATTGGCTGTATGTCCCGGTGCGTCGCTTGTTCAACGCCGCTCAGCGCGATATTTCTGCAGCGATGCGTTTTGCGGTATTCGAACCGAATAGCCCTCCGACCTGGGAGCGTGTACGGGCCGCAATCGACAATTATCTCCATGATCTTTGGCAACGCGGTGCCTTGC
Source organism: Burkholderia sp. MSMB1588 (assembly GCF_001546925.1). Classification (NCBI taxonomy): domain Bacteria; kingdom Pseudomonadati; phylum Pseudomonadota; class Betaproteobacteria; order Burkholderiales; family Burkholderiaceae; genus Burkholderia; species Burkholderia sp. MSMB1588. Next base: position 1,546,617 of record NZ_CM003770.1, read on the forward strand.
TGGGGACGACGCCGGAGGAGGCTTACTTCGTTCAAGTCGGCAAGGACATCACCATGACAGATACTGATATCAAGCAGGGCAGGATGATCGTCAAGGTTGGCATGGCGGCGGTGAGGCCAGCGGAATTTATCATTCTGCAGTTCACCCAGGAAATGGAACAAAGCTAACTGCATTTTTACATCGAAATGCCGGATAAGCCATTATATCGCTGATGCCGAGTGAGGGAGGCTGACACGCCGATTGTTTAATGCCGTGCGGTACGAGGCCATTGGAATCATGCATTGTCGAGGTGTTCGGGTCAAATGGCCGTCAACCGGGAGTGTGTGCGATAGCGGTCGCCAACAGTTTCGGCGATTTCCAGCGGCACGAGGCCTTGGGGAGGAGGCGCCCCGGGACACCGCACGCCACGCAAGTGGGCAGCGATATCACCGCGACCGATATCGCGACGTCAAACAGGACAGGATGGTAGTCGGGACCGGCTTGGCAAAGGTGTAGCCTGCAGGATTGATCTTGCTGCAATTTCCGCAGTGCATGATCTGATGAGCGGCAGATTGATAATCGGTGGCTGATGACGCAAGCCGCAGCTACCAATGTTTGAAAAACGTGAGGAGTGATCGGTGCATCTCAACCAACAACCGGGTGTGACTATTTCCGAGTCGATGATGTCGCTGTCACGACAGGAAATGCCAACAGCGCTACCAGTATTCGTCGGGTTTACTGAGTGCAGCCGGGAGGACGCAGAGAGCGAGCACGACGAACAGATCGTGCTCCACGCCATCGATTCTTTTGAACATTACGTATCAAAACTCGGTGGCCCTCCGCCGCCGATGAATGTCGCGTCCTCAAGTGTGATGTACCACACTGTCAAGCACTATTTTGATAATGGTGGTGATCCGTGTTATGTCATATCTGCTGCAACGTATCGGGAAATTGACGATATTACCGACAAGGAAAAATTCATCGATAAGTTGCTTGAGGCCATCGAAGTTGTCAAACAGGAGCCAACGATTACATTGCTGGCCGTGCCAGACATGTTGATACTGGACGATGACAACGACGATGAAGCCACCGCCATGAAGAAAATGTGGACTGAGGTGGTCAAGTTTGTTGGTGAGGGCAAGCTGTTTGCCTTGCTCGATCCTCCCGCGTCCCCACAACATGCAAGAACATGTGCAGATGCACTGCAGTTGCTTGGATTATCTGCCAATCTGGCTCGATGTGCATCTTATTGGCCGCATTTGATCAGTGATTACCGGAGCAATGCCAATGATGCCAGTTCATCTTTCGTACGCGTAGCGCCATCTGGTGCAGTCGCTGCTGCGATACAGCGTATCGACAGGGAGCGCGGCGTCTGGAAAGCGCCAGCCAATATTGCATTGCTGCGTGTCGTTAAACCACAATACGGCCCCAGTCATAGCGGTGCGGATGAATCCTTGTTTCGACCGACGGCTGCCAGCATCAACTTGATTCGCAGTTTTCCCGGACGTGGCGTGCGGATCTGGGGCTGTCGAACGCTCGCGGCGGATACGCCATGGCAACATATCCAGGTGCGCCGGCTCGTGTCTTATGTTGAAAGCAGTCTGGGCGATATAGCACGTTCCATTGTATTCGAGCCTAACAATGCCATTACATGGTTCAAGTTAAAAGGATTTGCAACTGTTTGGCTGCGAGAACTGTGGCAGCGCGGCGGATTGTATGGCACAAAAGAAGAACAGGCATTTCAGGTACTGGTTGGCCTGGGCGAGAGCATGACGCAAACCGATATTCTGCAAGGAAAACTGCTGATGAAAATATTTCTCGCGGTATTGCAGCCTGCCGAATTCATTGAACTAAGCCTGCAATTCGATATTGGTGACGTGCAGATCAATCGCGTCTCGTCTCCGAATCGGAGTGTGCTGGCATGAATAGTCTGTTCGAGCCCGCGGTATCGCATCGCTTCATGGCGACTTTTCTGTTTCACATCGGTCCGCTACCGATTCCCAGTCCCATCGATATGCGATTCCAGAAAGTGACCGGCCTCAGCCGCACGCTGGAGACCGGGGAAGCCTATCGGGAGGGGGGTAATAATATCGGCCAAATTTACCTGCCGCAACGTGTGACGCACCAAAATCTGGTGCTCGAGCGCGGCGTAATGACCGTTACGCCATTAACCTTCATGTTTGACGACGTATTGGGAAAGTTCAAAAGCCACTACGTCGACGTCATGGTTGTGCTGTTGAATGAATGGTCGTTGCCTGTATGTGGATGGACGTTTACAAAGGCCATGCCGGTAAAATGGGACACCGGTGATCTTGACGCAAATAGCAATGCAATATTAATCAACAGGCTCGAGTTGGCGTATCGTGAAATGCAATGGATCGGGATCAAGGCATGACAATTGAAATCAGGGAATTGATTATTGAGGCGCGGGTGGTCAAGGCGACATCTGAGTCGCTGGCGCCGGCTGTTGGCGTTTCCAGTCTGGGGCGCGGAGAGCAGGAGCGCCTGATAGAACTCATTGTGCGACGAGTTTTGGAAAAACTGTATGATGAACGGGAGGAAATGTAATGTTTTCCCTGGGGGGCGGATTATCAAAACTGATCATTACCGGTTATCGTGAGGACGGAAATCTCACGAAGGAGATCGGGAAGATTGCTGCGATGTACAACCCGGCATCCATTGAGTTGGGCTACAGCAACGATTATGCCGATGATCAATTTATCAATCAAAGCATCCCGGGGAAGCATTATATTGGTACGAAAGCCAGCGATTTATCCCTGAGTTTGATATTTGACGCCATGTTGGCCGATAACGATAAATCGGTTAATGATCAGTTGGCGCAACTGCGCGCACTTTGCTACGACGTCGATCTGGATTCGAGAGAAAAGTGCTTGCTAAAGATCCAATGGGGTAATATGGAATGGGGTGGGAACGGCCATCGCTATTTCATGGGGCGTCCAATGTCCCTGACGCTGCAGTACACACTGTTTGATCGAGATGGTGCTCCATTGCGAGCGACTGCAACGCTAAGGCTCGCCGCGGAATATTTGAAGCCGAAAGACATAGCGCTACCCGACGTGTCGATTCTTCCGATTCCTGACGGAAGCACCCTTCCGCTCTTGATTGCAAGTCTTGGTATGGCAGCAGGGGCTGGCCTTATCGATTATCTTGATCTGTCTGCGGCGAATCAGTTGGATAATCTTTATAACCTTGTGCCAGGAGATTCCCTGGTTTACCGGCCCGGGGAGTAAATGGCATGGCGACCAAGGATTCTCAATTCAGACCTCCTGATCTCGAATTGCTGTTCGGCAAGTCGAAAGAGGAATTGCGGGATTTTCAGTTGGTATCGCTTGAGGTGCGACATGGCATTAACCAGATTCCGACCGCAAAGCTGATTTTGTCGAGTTCGAAAGGTATAGGATGGGACGCTGAAAAATTTGGTAAAGATATTAAACTTTGTCGGATTGGAGAGAGCGTTGAATTAAAGATAAAGTCTGGCGACAGTGTGCTGTTTTCCGGGGTGGTGGTCCAGCAAGAGTGTTTGCTTAACATGGATAGACTGGATATTTCGCTCAAGATGAAGCACAACCTGCATAGATGGAATATCGTCCGTCGCAGCAAGATTTTTGAAGATATGAGCGATGCCGATATTTTGAGGGTCATCCTTAAAGACACTGATATCCACGACGAAGAGACCACGGTCGGAAAGCTGGAGGCAATGGCGGCGGTGCATCAACAGATGATTCAGTTTGATTGCACTGACTGGCAATTTATCAAGGCGAGATTGAATGCCAATGGTGTCTGGCTGATGCCTACACCGGAAGGGATTGATGTTGTCGTGCCAAAACTCACCGGAAAAACCGATCACACAATATATCGCAGTGCTGAAAAAAACAAGTCTGACATTTTGATGTCCGAGGCGAGGTGGCAGTTCAATAGCGAAATCCAACCGGAAAAGATCGAGGTTTTCGATTGGGAGATGCCAGAGCAGAAAATGTCGGATGCCTATGAAGGTAAATCGCTGGAAATGGGCCGGGATGCACTGGATCCCGCGAAACTGCCGGCGCTCACAACATTGCCATGGACCATTGCTCATAGCCTGACGCTGGCTGGCGAGGAACAACTGGCGCTCGCCAATGGCAGGTTGTTATCTCGGCAAGCATCCGGAATTGTCGCCAGTTTCACTGTCTTGGGAAATGCGAATTATGCGTTGGGACAGTCTCTTGCGATATCCGGCTATGGGGAGCATCTCGATGGTGTTGGTCTCATTAGTGAAATCACTCACGCGATGACGCAAGGTACATGGCGTACCACGCTCACTCTTGGAAAAGAAACTAGAGGCACGCCGGAAGACAGTCTTATACCCAGTGTACCAGGGTTGCACATAGGAATTGTTGCCGAATATGAGGAGGATCCCAATACGGACTGGAACCGTATTAAGGTAATCATTCCCATGCTCAGATTGGATGACCAGCCGCTCTGGGCTAGATTTGCTGCGCCGTATGCCAGTAAAGACAGCGGTTTATGTCTTTATCCGGAGCCGGGTGACGAAGTGGTGTTGGGATTCTTTGAGGAAGATCCGCGCCATCCTGTCATTCTTGGTGCCTTGCACAACCCAATCAACAAACCACCTTATCCACCTAGCGAAGAAAATGCGGAGAAGGGACTGTTTCTTAGCGTTGATGGATTGGTGCAGAGTCTGATATTCGATAGGGAACAGGCTACTGCTACGCTGACGCTAACAAAAGACGACGACAAGCACGAGCTGAAGTTTAGCGAAGACGGAATAAGCCTGAGTACCGTAAAAGATATCACCGCCGAGGCTGAGGAAAACATCACGTTGAAAGCGGAAAAGAAATTGAAGGCCGAAGGCGTGGACGGTGTTGATGTTGTCGGCAAAAAAGTCGATCTGAAGAATTGAGGGAGAGAGTGATCATGGTTAATAAAGTAACGGAGGGCGTTTATGGTCGTGGCTGGGCTTTCCCGCCACATTTCAATGTCAATCTGAATGACAGCGAAGGTGGTGGCGTAGCCATGGTGCACGATATCGAAGATATTCGGCAAAGTCTGTTGATTTTATTTAGCACTCAGCCCTATGAACGCATCATGCGAGAAGACTATGGCTGCGATCTGCAATCCGCGGTTTTTGAAAACATCAATGATGATCTTATTGCCGACATAACAAGTAAAATTACTGACGGTATTTTGCGCTATGAGAAACGTGTTACCTTGGTCGCATTGGACATCACACAAGATAAAAAGCGGCCATATGTGTTACGAATTCTACTCACTTATCGCGTGCGTGGCATGGAGACCGAGGAACGGCTGGGAGGGCAGCTCGATATCGGTGAAGGGCAGCGGAGAGGGTTTTTCCTATGAGCAGACTCGTCGTGGTGGATGGTGATGAATTGCAGTTTGAGACGCAATTCGGTGCTCGTATGGTTACACCAACCGGTCCCGCGAAAATCAACGGCAGCGGTCATGCGACCATCAATGGCAAACGTATCTGTGTAAAGGGAGATGAAAAAAAAGTCACAGTGCAGGCGAATTACCAATCGGGTCCGTATCAAGGCGGTCAAGGTATTATTACTATCAAGATGCTGGCGTCCGACCAGGAAGCACCGCGCTGCACCAGTGGTGCAGCGATAATACTCAAGGGTAAGAAATTCACAGCACTATTTACTGTTACCGTGCCCGGTACATCGCCTTCAGGCGACGCCGATTCCTCGTCACCCGAGAGCGACGGCAACGGGAGTTTTGATGTCAGGCAGAAATTCGTTACGGCTGGCTGATGCATTTTATTTGCATCGTGCCATGCATTTTATTGTTTCGAACGGAATGACAAGAAAATGAGCCAGTTTAATTTAATCGATCCACAATCGCTGTGGCTGAACATTGCCGAGCAAAATGACAATACGTCGGACGATAGCTTTATTCTGGACGATCGCACATTGGCATTCCGACTGGCAACGTTTAGGGAATATTGCAACCTCATTCCCTTTGATGACGAGCGGAAATTCACCTGGGCGGATGTCTTTTTTATTGAAAATGTACTTGCTGGAAAAGTAACCCCAGAGCACCTAGCACAATTATATTACGATGCTGACAATGCTGGCGGCGACATGCTGCCGCATCAGGCTTTCTTGCTGGCGTTCTTCTGCATGCTCGAAACGCCACGCGCGCTATTCAATAGCTTTCCCGCTCGCCATCGACAACTGTATTATCGCGATTTGTTGGGTTTGAGAGAGCGGCGTCTGATACCAGATCGAGTGGTTGTGTCGTTCAAATTGAGTGGTAATACGCTGGAGTTGCCGTTGTCTGCCGGGCTGTTACTCGATGGCGGGCAGGATGGTCAAGGGACATCTCGCCAATACAGACTGGAGCAATCGGTAATGCTCAATCACTCACGCTGGACGGATCTACGGTGGCGCCAGCCACCAGATGATGGTAGCGGCGGATGGGAAATCGAGCGTGTAGTGTATGACGAGAAAAATAAAATGCCTTGGCCCAAACAAGGGGTCAGGTTGTTCCAGTACAACGAGGATCTTGACCGGGCTGTCGTGATTGGGCGTTCACCGGTCGCGTCTCTGGACGATGATATAAAAAAGAACGAGACGAAATGTATCGTGCCCCGATCGTCGAAATTGTCCGAGTTGCCGGAGCCGTTGAAGATTACGGCACCGGATAAGACTGCGCGGGCCTATTTTGGCGCAGCGGTCAGTGTTAGCGCAGATGGTCGCATTCTGGCAGTTGGCGCAGAAGGGATTCAATGCGTCTATGTATATCGTCGCAATAGGCAGGACTGGGAATTATCTCCGGAAAGAATCATCGGAGGGAGTGGATTTGGGGGGTGGGTGAAGCTCAGTGCAAATGGTCGTCATCTGGTGGTAAGAGAAGGCACCAATCTTCTGCTCTATGAATATGATGTTATTACATCAGAGTGGAACATGCAGCAGCAGTTTAAAGGACCCACCGGTGATGCCTGGGGCCGCGGCGTGAGCTTCAGCGCCGATGGATCAACGCTCGCGGTGAGCGAAGTGTCGTCTGTTGCTGAACCCGATCCGGATTTTGAATCGGAGACAGACGTTCATTTCAAACCGGGTAAGGTATATGTGTATCGTCGAGAGGACGAATGGCAGGATCCTGTTACTCTAGCCTATGAAGAAACGAAATCGTTTGGGCGATCGGTCAGCGTCAATATAGATGGCACGATCCTGGCAGTAGGTGTGCCTGGCAAAAGACAGGTGCTCGTATTTGATGATGATTGGGAAAAGCCCGTGCATCTGGAATACGGCGATGAGAAGGCAGTGGCAATGGGCGTGGAGATCAAACTAAATGCTGCTGGCGACCAAATAATTGTACGATCAGACGACGGATCAATTCTCGCCACCAGCTATCGTGAGCTGGGTAAATGGGGCTCTTTGAGGGGAGTTTCGAATGTCACTTATCCAGCGCTCGAAATGTGCTGCGAACGTGGAATGCTCGCGCTGGGGAACAAGGACGCCGTCAATTTGGTTGGAGCGGCCTATGTATCAAGCTTTATCGGTGGCCGGTGGAGCGAGGCGATAACTCTGAATGCCGAGGGCGAGGATGCCCAGCGATTTGGCTCAGCGATGGACTTGAGTGTCGACGGATGTGTTCTCGCGGTGGGTGCCTACGCAAAAATCGTCGACGGGAAATATGGTGCTGGTACGGTTTATCTATATAAGCTGGCGGACCCGCCAGAGGCAACGCGGCAGCTTTACCTTGGTTTTCAGGGCATCGAGCCCGGCCAAGCACTGAACCTGCACTTGCAATTGGAAAGTCCGCAGGCGTTTGACATTACATGGGAATACTTGAGCAAAGACAATCGATGGCGCAGTTTGACGTACGCAGTAGCCGACGCCACGGGCGGTTTGTTGTATTCGGGTTTATTGTCCACGCCGCTACCAGAAGACGCAGGCTTAACCGTTTCAGGGATGCCTAGTGGACGTTACTGGATACGTGGCGTGTTGCGACCTACTCGATCCATCGAATCTGATGAATCCGAGCAGGACACATCGCGCTACCCCTGGTTGAAGGGGTTGTATTGCAATTGTGCGACTGCGGTCTTGTATAACGGCGAGCTCCTGGAACCAGCGCATTTCGATGCGCCTCTACCGGCTGGCACCATCAAGCGAACTACGGTGCCGCTGGCTGGACTGACGGCAGTTCTTCAGCCCTTGCCATCGACGGGCGGCCGAGCTCCGGAATCGGAGCGCGCTTTTCTGCAACGTGCCGCTGAACGGCTGAGGCATCGAGGTCGTGCGCTCACCTGGCGAGATGTGCAAGCCTTGTTGCAAGAACGTTACCCGGAGGTACAGGCGGTTCGTATTCCTCCCCCCGAGACGCTTAGCCTGCCGCACCTTCCGCCAATCCTGGTAGTTATTCCCGCCATCGACAAGATGGATAACACTGATCTTCTGCGACCTGCATTCAATCCATCGCGGCTGCGCGACATGGAGCACTATTTGCACAGCCTCGCTTCGCCCTGGCAGAGATTGGCTGTACGCAACCCGCGTTATACCGATGTCGAGGTCGCCTATCAGATTGCCTTTCATGCTGGCGTCAATCTCGATTACGGCTATCACGAGTTGCGGCTCGCGTTGGAGCGGCAGTACATGCCGTGGAGTTGGGATGGAAGTCCTGTCACACTCGGGTACCAGTTGGATTACTATGAAATGATCAGCTTCATCCAGACTCGGCCTTGGGTCGAACGGGTGATTACATTGACGTTGAATGGAAAGCGTGAATCGGTCACCAGCGGCGATATCGATGTTTTGATTCTGACCAGTTTTTTGGTACTCCCGAATACGTCGGCTTTCAGTTGCGTCGGCCAGGTCTGATGCAACGCTTGAAAATTCCTTGACCAAGGAACTACGCAATGACGATCAAAATACCCGCCACCTGCACAACCGGCTCCATCTTGTCGAGAGTGAAAGAGCAGATCCACTTCGATTCCCTGTTGGCGCAGGCGCAAGATGTATTGGTTGCTCAAGCCGCTAAGACCTGGACCGACAAAGAGGAACATGATCCTGGCATTACGCTGCTGCAAGCGTTGTGCTTTGGTGTCGCAGACTTGGCTTATCGTCATACATTGCCACTTCCGGACTTGCTAACACCCGCAAATCCCGTGCCAGGTACGGGTATTTTTCCCATTGTGTTCGGACCGCAGCAGGCGCTCACCTGTGGCCCGGTGACCGAAGACGACTATCGGCGTGCCTTGCTGGATTTGCACACCCCTCCCGAAGAACGGCTTGCAGCGCCCGATGCCGCGGCACAAGATCACTTCGGCAGCTCCGTCAGCATGAGTGAAGACGGCGATATCCTGGCAATTGGGGCGCCCGGCAAAGCAGGTGGTGGTACGGTTTATCTATTCCAGCGAAAGGAGCAGGGCTGGGAGCCACAGCAGCCCCTCTCGCTTCCCGTTGTTGCGAAGTCGGAGCCTCTCAATTTTGGTGTCTGGATAAGTCTCAGCAAAGACGGAACGCGATTGGCGGCGACGGCCGGTACAACAAGCAAGACCATTTATCTATTTGAGTTTAATGGGCAGAGTTGGGAAAAGTTAACAGAAATTACCAATTCGAACGTGAATTTTGGGTTCGCAATCAGCTTCAGTTCGGACAGTTCTGTCGTGGCAGTGAGCGCGCTGCAGACTGATGGCATGGGCGACGGCGAGGTCTATGTATATCGATATGCCGGGAGCAATTGGGAGCCAATAGCAGATTCGCCGTTACGATACCCCGGAAGTTCCTTTCCGTACTCGGGTTTCGGATTTTCGCTTAGTTTAAATGAAAATGGCAGTGCCTTGGCGGTGGGAGCGCCTTGGGCAAACGATTCAACGGGTGAGGTCTGTATTTTTGATATTAGGCAGGGGGTATCCACTCGGCAATCAGAGGTGGTCAAGGTAGCCGTCGGAGACGGTGTGGCACGAAATTTCGGCTCTCAAGTATGCCTCGACGCAGAAGGGAATGTGCTCGCGGTAAGAGCTTCCGGCGAAAATTATCCATCGAGATCAGGGATTTATTTTTGCCAAAGGAATGATGGGGATAAATCAAAATGGATTGCTCCGAAAAGGATTTTGGATGGCCATATAAATGGCGATCGATATACCGGTATGGGCTTGAGTGGAAACGGGGCGGTATTGGCGCTGACCCACGCAGGAGTGGCGGGGGCAGGGGCAGTCTATGTATGGAATTATTTCAATGATCGGTGGAATCCACCAATAACACCAATTCTCGCAGATGATTCAGGTCCTGGCGATGAGTTTGCTTGCTCCGTCAGCCTGAGCAACAACGGCTCTGAAATTGTGATTGGTGCACGCAACAAGAATATCGATTGGCAAACAAACAGTGGTGCGGCTTATGTGTTTCGTAGTGAGACGGAGTTTCGGCGATATTCGGAAGACGCAGGAAGCTACCAGACACGGCAGGATGCCGGCTATTTCTATTTGAGAGACGCACAGTTAATAACGGAACCCGACGAAAAGCAATATAAATATTGGTATGATCCGGCAAGAAGGGAATACTTATTTAAAAAAAGGGAGGATGTTGACGAAAATTCACTTCAAGAGATGCGCGTATTGGGAGGATATCACTTATACCTCGTGCCAAGCCGTGATGCAGAAAAAAATATGCAATTAACAGAGTCGGTTGTAAATATTTTTTTGGAAAATAATCGTAATCTGTGTGAGCGTGTACGTCATATCACCTGGCTCGAACCGGAAGACGTGAATATTGAAATCGTGATTGAGGTAGACGATGACTGTCAGGAATACGCACGTGTCCTTGCGCAGATTTTTTCGGTTACAGAGGCGTTTGTCAGCCCTAACGCAAAGCGCTATAGCGCGGCTGAACTGAAATCCACGGGGCTCGATAACGATTCGATATACGAAGGACCACAGCTACAGTATGGCTGGATTCCCGAGCTGTTGCCGGCGCCTGATTACAATAATGGACAACATGTCAACATTAGTTTGTTAGCTAACAAGTTGCTGAATATTGAAGGTGTTCGGAGTATCAGCAAACTTTGTTTCGAGGGGGCGGACGAAAACGCTAGCTGGGATTGGTTTGCCAGCGACAAAAATAAGTATCTCCGTTTGTGGGGTGAAGATCCCTTCGAGAAACTGGCTGCTCCCGGCAGTCCGGTACGCCTGCTCAAACGCGGACAGGCAATTCCCGTGCCGTCGGCAAGCGAGATTGAAATGGAAGTCCCGTCCCCAGCTTTAGTGCATGAAACTTCGATGTTGCTGCCATACGGGCTTTGGCGCCGACCTGCGCAGCACTACCCGGTAAGTAATCTGATTCCGCCCTGTTACGGTTTGCAGAATACTAAACCAGATCGATGGCAAACTCAGTTACACCAGTATATGTTGCCCTATGAGCAAATTGTCTCCGACGGCTGCCAGCAACTTGCCATGTTACCGCAACTTCTGGCCTTTGATCGCGGTGATGACGATAACGATGCAGCAATATGGGGAGGCCAATGGCCGTTTCCAATACTTCCACCTGATGAGATCGACATACCAAATGAGATACATGGTTCTTACTCGGATGAGCTGAAGACATTCTCTCAGGATCGACGGAAGGACAATGGCAAGGAATTGGCACTGACTGATTATTTGCTTGGTTATTTTGGCGCCAATCGGGCATCACGTATCTTGCAGGCGGAATCCGAAGATGAGTTTCTGAGGGTTCAGCACTATTATCTGTCTCAGATAACCGAGCTGACCTATCAGCGCGCCAATTTCCGCATTAATTCACTGTCGGCCTTGCATCGACGTATCGCTGCTCGCTTAGGATGGGGGGCGGCGTTGTTTTCAGGGGGCAATATCGGCGAGTTGCCGTTCTATATCGTCGAACACCAAAGTTTGCTACCTGGTATGCCGGACGATAGGCATGATGACGCGACGAACGTCATCAACGTCGATTTTAAGGATGGAGAAAATATTTTGACCATCCATTCTTCTGGCGAGATTTACCTTCAGCCCGGTCAATTTATTAATCTGATTATAGCAAAAAACCAAAAATTCAGCACAGACGATGGGGATGTCATTTCCAATGTCTTGGTATCTAAAGTCGGTGGAACGGAATTTGACGTGGATTCAAAAAGCAATGACCGGATTTTGGCAAAAAAGGAAGCTATTTCGGAAGCCGCGGAGAATGGAAATTTATTCTGGATGAATTCTAATGCGTGGCTGCAGGACATGTCGTATCCACTGAGCTACGTCGATCAATCCGGCGACGCATCGGGAACCAGGCGCTTGAAAGCGGAGCCATATCCAGCGACCTTGAAGGTTGGCGACATGATTGTCGTAACACCGCCTGAATCTGTCAGCATAGCTTCATTTAAAGTGACGGTGACTGAAGTGGATCCGTTGGATGGTACGTTCATAGTGGAGCACGAAGACAAACTGCCTGAATCACCCAAAGACTATAGCTGGCATCTGGACCGCGATACCGCAGAAGACAGTTTTTCTTTCGTCGTCAGCATTGTTTTCCCAAAAGATCTATTGAAAAACGTAGAAGATCGAAATGCTGCCGTAGATTGGATTAACGAAATTATCCAGGATGAAATTCCTTGTCATATTTCGGTTCGCGTTCATTGGCTCGATTTTGATGGCGACGACGAGTCTTTTCCAAATATCTATCGTAAATGGTACAACAACGGTAAGCCGTTGGGAGATTTGGCTCATCGTCTGCTAAGTGTTCTTGGGTTTGGGCAGAAGCAATCTGTCGAGCGCGGCATCGGTATAATGAAAATAGCTAGTGAATATCAGAGGAATGAAGTTATTGGAGAAGACGAAAGCGAATGGAACAAGGATAAAATAGACGAATATGAACTCTTATATGTACCGCCGTCTGTAGATACCAACGGCGGAGCATGAAATGCTGCCCGCGCGTGCGTGTGTCCGACAGTGACTGATCGCGCTTGGCCGAGTGAGTAACTTGCTCGCGGCGCTATCATCGCCGTTGTCTGACGCGATACTAATTGACCCGTTGACATTTCGATAGGCGCCTAAAATGGAAGAATTCGATTTTTCACATTTGAAGTCCCAAATTCATGATGCCGCGTCAGAAATGACCCCTATTGCCGGAAAGAAAATCATGATGGGATTTTGGCATAATTGGAACGGGTGGGCGGAGGGTAGCGAAGGTTATGACGGTGGGCGATTTCGCAATGTGCAATTGAGAGATATTCCTTGTGAATATAATGTTATCGCTGTGGCTTTCATGAAGAGTAAGCAGCCCGGCGAAATCCCGACGTTCGAGCCTTATAATTTAAGTCCGATTGAATTTAGGCAACAAGTTGGAATGTTGAATAGCCAAGGGCGCGCGGTATTGATTTCTTTCGGCGGGGCCGATGCACACATTGAACTGCACGACGGAGATGAAACCCCTCTGGCGGAAGAAATTGTCCGTTTGGTGGAAACTTACGGTTTTGACGGTCTGGATATTGATCTAGAGCAGGCCGCCATTGATGCTGCGGATAACCAAACTGTGTTACCCGCAGCACTTAGAATCGTGCGTGAACACTATGACAGAGAGGGTAAGCATTTCATCATCAGCATGGCGCCGGAATTTCCATATCTGAGGAGTGACGGCAAGTATATCCCCTACCTCGAGGCTTTGGAGGATCTCTATGACTTTGTCGCGCCTCAATATTACAATCAAGAAGGAGATGGTGTGCACGATGACGGGGGGAATTGGATTGCTCAAAATGATGATGAGAGAAAGGAAGATTTTCTTTTTTATTTGACTGATAGTTTGATTTCCGGCGATCGTGGTTTTACGCGAATTCCCCCCGATAAATTTGTCATCGGTTTGCCAAGCAACAATGATGCGGCAGCCAATGGATATGTTATAAATCCTAATGCAGTATTCAATGCTTTTGCAAGACTTGATGGGATGAATAAGAGTATCAGAGGGTTAATGACTTGGTCTGTCAATTGGGACGGTGGAACAAAAAAGACAGGCGAGATGTACAATTGGGAGTTTCGCGACCGCTATGCATCGTTGATCCATGGAGATGATATTCCAAATGATGATGCCTCGGAAATGCCATCGATCGACGGTAAGAATATTCTGATGGGATATTGGCATAATTGGAGTGAAGTTGCCGCGCGAGGTGGTGGTAATCGTGGTGGAACATTCGCCGCCATGGATTTGAAGGACGTACCAGGGCAATATAATGTAATCGCAGTAGCTTTCATGAAAAGTGAAAAGTCTGGTGATATTCCTACGTTTATCCCATATAAATGGTCAGATGACGATTTTCGACAGCAAGTGGGGCTATTGAATAGCCGCGGATGTCCGGTGTTAATTTCCCTGGGAGGTCCTGAATCGAACATTGCACTCCAAGAGAGCGATGGTGAGAGTTTGAGGGCTGAAATTATTAGATTGGTGGAGAAATACGGTTTTGATGGCCTTAATATCGATCTGGAACGAGATGCCATTGGTGCCGCTGCGAACAAAACCGTACTCCCTGAAGTGCTTAAGATGGTGCGCGGTCATTATGACGCTCAGGATAAGCATTTCATCATCAGTATGACACCAGGATTTCCGAGCTTATTGGAAAGCGACGAATATATTTCATATTTGGAAGAATTGGAGGGTGTTTTTGATTTTGTCGCGCCGAAATGTTACAACCACGGAGATGACGGCGTAGATGTCGAGGGAGTAGGGTTGATTACACAGAATGATGATGAAAAAAAGGAAGAATTTATTTTCTTTTTGGTTGACAGCCTTGTGTACGGCACGCGTGGTTTCCACCGAGTTCCGTCGAACAAATTGGTCATAGGTTTGCCAAGCAACGATGATGCGTCGATCGATGGTTACGTAAGCGACCCTAATGCGATATTTAAAGCCTTTGCGAGGCTCGACGGCGATGGCAATTCAATCAGGGGGTTGATGACATGGTCTGTCAATTGGGACAATGGCACAGACATATCGGGTGATAATTACAATTGGGAGTTCCGCGATCGGTATGCGTGGTTGGTTCATGGCGAAGACAAGCCGATTGTTCCTGTTGGACCGGAAACAAGAGTACTCGTGGAAAGATTTGGGAGAGGGCGAATTCCGTTAGCAAAAGATTATGCCGATTTGCTCGCTATCGCTGAAGTTGGGTTGAAGGCCGTCGCCTCACCCACACCAGGGGGCGGCCTGATGCTGGAAAACGGGTTGCTTGCTGTCAATATTGGCGACGGACTCGGTTTCGATGAACACAGCGCCATCACTGTGACGGAACCCAAACCCGGCCCTGTTGGTGCTACCGGCCCTACAGGTGCTACGGGCAGCACTGGTGCAAGTTGTACTGGTCCTACGGGCCCCGAGGGTCCTCCAGGTCCCGAAGGTCCTACCGGGATTCCGGGCGGTGCCGGCGGTTCGTTCCCTCCGCTAGCTAACAGATGGGGGGTTTTGTATTTGCGGGATCAGGCACTTCCAGACGACTGGCGACCTGTGGGGCAAGTAACTTTTGAAGTCGAAGACGCAACACAATCAAGTAAAGAAACAGCAACGTTTATATTAGTTCGTGGTCCTAGACCAGAATGAATGAGTATGTTTTTTTAGGAAAGAAATTATGGCGAACAAGAAATCCACGCGTGGAGCTAGTGGACGAAGTAAAGCAGCAGCACTGTCTCGAAAAAAAACAGGGCCTGCTCAGGTTGCATCGAAAGTGATCCAGACCAAGGAGAAATTCGATGCTCAAAAAATTCCACTGGCTGCAGATTTCGAGGCCTTGATCGCTATTGCTGACGTCGGGCGCAAAGCTGTCGGCTTGCAGCCAAATGGGAACGGTCCAGGAGACGGATTGCGCTTGCTCGACGATGGGCGGCTTGCCGTGCGGATTAGCGAAGCGCTCGTATTCGAAGGCGGGGCAATTTCGAATCCGGCGGCATCGCTTCCCGGCCCAACCGGCGCTACTGGCCCAACGGGCGCTACTGGCCCGGAGGGCACTGGTGGCCCTACAGGCGCGACTGGCCCGACGGGTCCCACCGGTCCAACGGGGCCAACTGGTCCCCCGGCGGTTCTAACCAGCGCTGAAATTGCTGATGAGAATCTTTTGAAGCAAAATGTTCGTATTTTATGGCCAATTAGCGAAGATTTGCCAGGTGACTGGGAAATAATTGGTGAGGTGAGGTTGCAGAAATATACAGGTGATAATCAGCCGATAATCGGTGAATTCGAGGATTTGTTTCTGCTTAAATTTAAGATCGTTTGACTGTCTTGTTCGTTGGCGCGCGAATCCTTTTCGCAAACATGTGTTTTAAGGAGGTGGCCGGAGGGGGCGAGCCAAAATTTCTGCTTTCGAAAAGATGTGATCCAGTTATATGCGAACGTGATGAGGACCCTGATAAAATATCTTGAGTGTAGATTGATATAAGGTTTTCTTTGGTAAGCGCTGCAATTTGTGTTTTTATAGGAGGGCGTGATGGCGAACAGGAAAAATATGGCGAAGGGTGAAGGGATTTTAAATGTAGCTGAGATACCTCGGCAGACGGACGTGCCTGATTCAGTGGGGCCGGAAACTGGAGAACTCACGGCCAAGTTTGGCGAAGGGAGAGCGCCATCTGCAGAGGATTTTTCTCACATCATCGAGATCGCTGACGTGGGGCGTAAGGCTGTTGGATTACAGCCGAAAGGCTATGGGGTGGGAGACGGATTAGTCTTGTCTGATGATGGCGTACTGGCCGTCAACGTTGGCGAAGGGCTCACGATTCATGATTCCACCGGTCAAATCATTGCGGAGGCGTCAAATGTTCCGGGTCCTTCCGGCCCGGAGGGTGCTCCGGGCCCTACCGGTGGTTCTGGAACTGGCGCTACGGGCGCTACCGGTGCTACGGGTGCTACCGGTGCTACGGGCGCTCCCGGAGAGGACGCACCGAGTGGTTTTCAATTTCCGGCACTGGCGAGAGGGCTATGCGATCATGATCATATCACAAATCCAGACGAAAATTGGGAGTCAATTGAAGATATTTGCGTTAGGCTGGACAATAATATTGGGGCGGTATTATTTTCGTTTATTAGAAGAAAATAAAAGTTACTTTTTCGAAGTGCACTATTTAAAAGTGGAATGAAATTCACCGGTCTACGTGTGCGGCGGCTGCGTGTTCCCGCTTTTATGGCGTTTCGCAGCAGCGCCTGGCACTCGTGCAATTGCCGACTTGGCTCAACAACCGCGCGGCATGATACCTGGCGTTGACCATCTCTCGACGCGACATTCCGTACTACCAGCTATCAGCGCTCTGGAAAAGTGGATATCGCATGGCACGCATTTGCCTGAACATGATCGTCAAGAACGAAACGGCAGTGATGTCGCGTTGCCTTGAGTCGGTTCGCCCTTGGATCGATCACTGGGTCATTGTCGACACCGGATCCACGGACGGTACCCAGAAGCTGGTACGCGAACTCATGCGTGACGTCCCCGGCAGCTTGCACGAGCGTCCGTGGCACGACTTCGCCCATAATCGGAACGAAGCGTTGATGCTGGCGCGAGATCACGGCGACTATTTATTGTTCATCGACGCCGACGAGACGCTAGACATGCCTGACGGCTTTGGTTGGCCAGATCTGAGCGACGAGGCCTACCAGTTTCTTTGCGAACTGAACGGCTGGCGTTATCTGCGCAACGCGCTAGTCAGCACCCGCCGCGCATGGCGATGGGAGGGCGTGCTGCACGAATACCTCACTTGCGATCAGCCCCATAAGTGGCAGAAGCTGCCTGGGCCGACTATCGTAGTGGCGCATGACGGCGCCCGTGGCAGGAACCCCGACACTTACCTGCACGATGTTGAAGTGCTTGAGGAAGCGCTTCGACGCGAACCTGGCAATAGCCGCTATCGCTTCTATCTGGCCCAAAGTTACCGTGACGCGGGTAAGCCCGAGGCCGCCCTCTACCAATACCGCGCACGCCTGTCCATGGGCGGTTGGGATGAAGAATGCTGGTTTTGCCTGTTCCAGATCGCGGTGCTCAGTGAGCGACTGGCGATGCCACCCCGTGAGGTCTGCGCTTCGTACCTGGCGGCATACCAGGCACGGCCTCGCCGCGCTGAACCATTATGCGAGCTGGCACGCTATCACCGCTTGCGTGGCGAATACGCGCTGGCGCATGTCTACGCCCAACAGGCGGCGGCGATTGCAATGCCCGCTGACTCCCTTTTTGTTGACGGTGCTGTCTATGCGTGGCGCGCTCGCGATGAACTCGCTATTAGTGCGTTCTATGTTGGGGCATTTGCGCAGGGGAAGGAGGTTCTGCTGCGCATGCTGCACGATCAAGAATTTCCGGACGATCAGCGCGTGCGGCTTGAGCAGAATCTGCAGTGCTATCTCATTCGAGAAGAAGCCTGACTGGCAGTTACATTCCTGGGAGGGGGCGCGGAACCGTGTCGCACGTCTGGACTATCAGTATTGATAGGTGGCTTCGATTCGGATTGGGACTATTTTAGTAGCGTGATGATGGGAAAGGAAATGTCGATGTCATTTTTGCAGAGGACGTAAAATGGCGACCACGAAAAAAACAGTGAATGGAAAGCAGATCATCGGTTATGTGACGCAATATAGTGCGTGGAAGAATATTCCCGGGCTCGTATCAAAGGGCGCCTATTGCCAGTTGAATCTTGATTTCAGCAAATACACCATACTCAATTTCTCCTTCTTTGGTCTCGCGCGCGATGGAACCTTGCATAGCGGCGATGACCGCAATAAAGATATTTATAAACCGGGAGAGGTTCAAAATCCTGCGGATCTCCTCCATCAGGATTACAATGATGAAATCCCGGAAGACCCTGACCCCAATGCCCCTCCGCCGAAGGGTATGAGCTTCGACAAACCTATCTTGTTTGGTCAGACTGATGGGCCGCCGGGCGGTGCTCATGGATTGCTGAAGATGGCAAAGGATGCGGACGTCATGGTCATGGCCTCGCTGGGTGGATGGAGCATGTCCAAGCATTTTTGTGAAGTTGCCGCTGATACGACCATGCGTGAAACGCTTGTCCGACAGTGCCGTATGCTAGTCGACGATTATGGATTCGATGGCATCGATTTCGATTGGGAATATCCAAATGCAATGGGCATGAATATCGAAAACTATTCTGAGGCCGACTATGGAAACTTTGCCAAATTAATGGGGGAGGTGCGTGACGCAATTGGTCCTGAACGTCTAATTACGGCCGCTATGTCTGCGACCCCGGCGAATCTGGGTGGATTTGACTGGGCTGAGCTGGAGCGGTACATGGATTATTTCAATCTTATGACCTATGATGTCAATGGCGGCTGGTCTGATATTGCGGGGCATAATTCGCCGCTCTATTACTATCCGGGTTCAGAATCACCCGTCTCATTGGATGGTACAACCCGCTTTCTTTTGAGTCAGGGTGTGAAGCCTGAAAAGATCAATTTGGGTGTTGCATTTTATGGGCGCGGCGTTATTACGGAAAGTTCGGCTGCACTGAATGCTCCCACGGTCAAAAAAATGGTTGAGGTTGATCCGGATGGGCCAATTCTAAGCAGTGGTGATTTTGATAATTGGCCGCAGTATTCGGAAGAGATACCGGATGGGTGGGATGCCACACCATTCACGAGTGCAATTTTGCAGAAAACTGGCGGCGGTGGGAGTGGCGGCTGGAAATATCATTGGGACGAAGATGCGCAAGTTCCGTATCTTACCAAGGGAAAGTATTTTCTGAGTTATGATGATGAGCGCTCGGTCAGGGCGAAAGCAGAGTATATTAAAGAAAATAATTTGGGTGGAGTAATTATATGGACCACCTTCGGAGATTTGATGGATTTGACGAAGGAGGAGGTGGTGGTTGTGGATAAATACCCCCTTATTAAAAGCGGAGGCCGCAGGTCCATTCTCGTTGATGAAATTTATAATGAATTTTCGAATGGATTGGCTTGAGTGATGGCGTAATATTGTGAATCAATGCGATATTTATTGGTGTTGTATTTTCGCCGAGAATGACGGCGAGTCAAAATAACCTGGTCGCAGGCCGATAAGCGGGTTTTTCGACGCACTCCCCGCAGTTTGTCATCGAGTATCGGGATGGCCATAGCCTCCTCGTTTGCGAAACAACGAAAAAGTCAGCTCGGTGCGATGAGGGTTAGCGAGCCCCCGCGAGCCAGATTGTTGGCTTTACCGTGACAGAACCGTCTTGGAGAGGGAGCATGCCTGCAGCCGTAAATATGATCGCCGATCGGCAGTCGTTGTTCGCAAGGCGCGGAAAAAAGCTTGCCGATTTGAGCGACGTGAGTGACGAAGAGGAGACGCAAAGGAAAGCGAAACGACGCCCCAGCACGATCGCGATCCGCGGCAATTCCGTCAACCCACGCAGCCCTCGTAGCCCCGGTGGGCCAATGTCTTCCGATGTGTTGAAAAGAATAGCGAGGGAGTTTGTCGTGCCGTCACATATGAATGCGATCGGTGAGGCCTCGCGCAAGGGGAACTTCGCGGTCAGCTTCCGGGCGGCCGGCGAAGCGACCGTAGCCAGGCTTATACAGGGGGCGGCGGCAAAGGGGCACGATATCCTGGAGAAAACGATCAAAAAGTCTTCGCTGGAAAAGGCTTATGGCACAGCCGGGCATGAGATGCTGCAAAGGGCACGGGAGGCGGGCATTGAAGGCTATGTCGGGCGGTGGGAGGGTAATGCGCTAACTGGCCTCTACATGAGCAGCGACTCCCCTGTCGGCGATCTGGTCGGGGACGAATCCGGTCACGTGCACAGGATATTACCGATCGATATGGCCGATCTCGAAGGTTCGCTGCGTCCGCTGAAACAGCAGACAGCCTGGGAAGCCCTGCCTTTCACCGGTGATTACGATACGCACGACATGATCCAGTTCGGAGGGAGCGGACCCGCACACACAGTGGCATCGAATAGTGCTGAAGAAAACCGCATCATCAATCTCCTCAATAAGGCCGTAGCTCAAGCCGACCCGCTGAGAAAGGGCAAGCCGGTAGAATTCAACGTTGTCCGGCACGGACCGCAAGTGAATTATCCAGCCTTCAGGATGGCCGAGGAACACAGTTCCAGGCTGGTTGGCGCCGTCGCGCGCGCGGGCGAGTTTCCGCTCGCCATAGTCAGCAGGGGAGAATGGTCAATTGCCGAAAACATTGAACAGTTGCAGGCCTTCTATCAGAATTCAGGCGTACGTATGAAAGAAAGCTGGCGGCCAGGGGGGCGCCGTAGTTTCGATGAAGT
Organism: Burkholderia sp. MSMB1588; assembly: GCF_001546925.1. Taxonomy (NCBI): domain Bacteria; kingdom Pseudomonadati; phylum Pseudomonadota; class Betaproteobacteria; order Burkholderiales; family Burkholderiaceae; genus Burkholderia; species Burkholderia sp. MSMB1588. Next base: position 1,567,813 of record NZ_CM003770.1, read on the forward strand.
CGGAGGGCCAGGTAGCGCTGCCAGGCTTGCTCGGCGACCGTCTGAAAAAAGTCTTCCGTTTGGTTTGGAGCGCCTAACCGGATCAGGCTTTTGGAAATGACGCTTTGTCAAGTTGACGGCGGTGGCGTAACAACAAGTGACCTTTCCCTAGTCTTCCCCCCACTGAAGTATGCCACTGTAAAGTTGGTGGTGAGGCCGCTGGAGAAGCCTTGTCATGAAGAAGTCGCGGCTCGGTGAAGGGCTGGCGTAGCCGCCATGGCGGCATGGATGTGTCGGAAGCGCGACGATTGCGGCAGTTGGCGCAGGAAAAACAGCGACTCAAGCGGCTGGTGGCGGGCCAGGCACGGGGTATTCAGGTTCTAAAGGACGTTCTCGGAAAAGAGGTGAGTTCGCCCGCGCAGTGCCGTGAAGTCTTGCAGCAGGTGATTGAACAGCACGACTATTCTGAGCGCAGCACGTGTGCGCTCACAGGTGTGAATCGCCGGACGTTCCAGCGGCAGGTGCCGCCTGACCCCGACTACGAAGTGCGGCAACGGCTGCGCGAGCTGGCACAGGTGCGGCCACGATTTGCTCGCACCGCCTGCGTCTTGCTACGCAGGGAGGGCCTGGTTCAGAATCACAGGCGCACTGAGCGGCCGTACTGGGCCGAAGGGCTGTCGCTTCGCCTGAAACGGCGAAAGAAGGCGCCCGAGTCATCTGCGCGTGGTTATGCCGATGCCCAACGGCGCAGACGAATGCTGGCAATGGACTTTGCTGCTGACGCGCTGGCGCATGGCCGAAGCATTCGCACGTTGACTATCATTGACGTGTGGAATCGCGAGTGCCCGCACATCGAGGTCGGCTTCTCGCTCACGAGCATACGAGTCGCGCGCGTTCCGGAGCGGCTGCATAAGCGGGGACGGCGGCCTAATCCGATTCAAGTCGACAACTGGCCGGAATTCGTCAGCGAGGCGCTCAAGGCATGGGCGCAAGAACATGGCGTCAAGCTGCAGTTCATCCGTCCGGGTAAACCGGTGGAAAACGCGCGCATCGAAAGCTTCAAAGCTTATCTTGATAATCAGCGCATCAAGCCACGAAAATGATAAATACAGGAATGCGGCTTCCCCGTGCACAACGACGAGAGGTCTTGTAAACCGGAGGTGATCATGTACGAGTGGGAACAAATGATTGCTCGGCGGAATTCGAATCAAAGAATGAATGATGCTGAGACCGATTCCAGCGAAGAAGCTACCTCTGTCCAGGGTATGCAAAGGGGGCTGGCGCTTGGAATCGATGCATCTTTCCATCATCCTGAAAACGGCATGTCAAAGAGAGACATGGAAGCCGCGTCGAAGGTTGCAGACATTCTCGACGAAGTCATCATGTTCCGCTCGACAGGACCATGGTCGTTGCGCTGGATTGAAGCGGAGTATCCGACAAAGAATTTTCACGTCAAAGGAAAAAGTTCCGACTGGGGGCCTCAAGCCGGCCTAGTGCCTTACGATGGCCGCTATAGCAAGGTCGGTCACAGCGCCCAACGAGCTGCCGCGGGCACCAAGGCCAATCAGGACGGAATTAATGATAATTACGCCCGGACGACGCAATTGACGCTGTCGCGCGAGATGTTGGAGCGACAGTTGAACGAGCTGGCCGGCCGACCAGCCCGACGGGCAATCTACCGCATGGAACAGCTTCCAGCTAGCAAAGATCTCCTCTTGTTTGCGCGACGCAGCGGGGACGACAAGGAATTTTGCTTCCGCGCTGTTCCAAATGGAGATGTATACAAAATTTGGGTCTATCCGGAAGAACTGGGCACAGATGCAAGGAGGTTGACATTCGAGCGACCGCTTCCGCTTATGGTGATGACCTCATCGGAGGTTGGTGCGCGCAACCGTGCGATGACTGGCGACTACGATTTGATGGCGATCTGCCCCCGTTGGGGAAACTACGGCAGCGCGTCAGTCCGGGAAATTTCGAAGCCCGGGCTCGTCTTTGCCGGCGTCAGAGGACAGCAACCCGGACAGCTATTTCCCGCAGGAATGGGGTTGGACAAAGTGCTCGATATGAGAACCAACACCGGGGCGCGTCCGCGAGGAGGGGTGACTGATGCAACGTTTCAAGGGTTGACAAAAAAGGATGCAGGTGGGCTGGAAGAACATAGTGATATGGGAAACATTAGTCCACGTATTCTGCGCACCATAAACGAATTAAACAAGGCGATGAATGCGACCGGTGCAAATTCACCTTTTAGACGAGTTCACCACAATGCGGAATCGCATCGTAATCACATATTTGGCGCGATCACTCGCGCGGATATGGAAAAGGGTGAAGGCTTCCCCATTACTGTATTCCAGCCCCGTTTTCTTCAGGAAGCCAGCTCGTCGACGCAAAAATATCGCGATGTTAGTACTTTGGAAACGCTTTCTGAATTTGAAAAATACGTGGAGCTGGTCAACAAAATGGGATACTTCGTACCGAGAAACTGGACGTGGGGCATGTCAATTCGTGACCTAAAAAAGTAATGAACGCAACAATCCGGATTTTTCAGGCGTTTCGCGGTGCCCGCTGCAACCCGCGGATGACCCGCTAGAAGCACGGTTTCTTTACGCTTTGATCCTGACCATCCCGGCCAACTGCTGGACAGTCACGTTGTTGACAGTATAACGCTCATGAAAGGAAGATCGAATCGCTCAAGACCGGATTACTGATCGGAAATGCATGAACTTGAATCAAGCTGCATAGCGAATTGGTTCGTGCATGAAGTAGCGAGCAAGCCGTTGAGGCGATTTTTGGAGGCGGCGCAAATGACTGATGGCGGCTTTCTTGAGGTGTCCCTTGATCCGAGCCGGAGCCAGCTTCGTCACGCTCGCCTTCAGGACGGCGTTGAGCATCTCGTCGGGGTTCAGCTCCGGGCTGTACGACGGCAGGTAGAACACCTCGATTTTGTTGACGTGTTCGGCCAACCACGCCTTGACCGGCCTGGCGTGATGCACCTTCAGATTGTCGAGGATCAGAAACGCCTTCTTGCTGCGCATGTCTTTGATCAGCCGCACTTGGCCTCGGTTGGTCACGGTCGATATCACCAACAAGCCTTCGCGTCGGTTCATCACGCGCCGCTCGGGCGTGTTGCCCATCGGGGCGTAGGACCGACTTTCCGCGCTTTCCGCTTTCGCCCGACACGCAATCTCCGGGTAAGTCTCGTTCAACCACGTCCGCACCGCTTCCGGTCGCTGCTCGTAGGCCCGCGTCATCGGTTTTTGCGGCGTGAAGCCCCAGCGCGCCAGATACAGGCCGACACCCTGCAACGTCAGCGCCAAACCACATCGTTGCCGAATCAGCTCGCGCCCCGCATGTCGCGTCCACAACGCGAACGACATCTTCAACTGATCCGGCATCTGGTCGCGCAGCAGCACGCGAATGTCGACTTCCTGTTGCTCGGTCGGCGCGCGGCCTCGATTCACCGCACGTCCACTGGGTTTGTGGCGCAGCACCGCCGCACCTTCACGGACATACCGCTTGCAGATGTCGAACACGCCCATGCGGGACAGATTCGTATGGGCGGCAATCTCGTCGTAGGTCCAGCCGCGCTCGCACAAGCCAATTACCTGTCGGCGCTGTCCTTCACGTGCCTCACGCAGAAGCGATCTCACGTATCGTTTTCCATACCCCCTCGCATAGGGGGGGCGATTTACTAATTTAAAGATCGATCGTTCCTGATCAATAACGCTTGACGAAACACATAGGGGCACCCCCCTGATAGGCGGCCAGCAGTTGAAATATTTTAATTTGCTGTGTTAATCAAGTGGCACATATTTATTATCGTTTTTTAAATGGATGTATGGTAATTTAATAAATAAATTGGGGAAACAATATTGCCGCCATGGCAATCAGTTGTGTTTATCTGGATTTTTTCTAAAAGGGGCCCGGGAGACTTGCGTCGACTTACCTATCATATTTGAGAGGTACATTTTCGAAATCTCTGATCTAGTCTACGAGCTGCGTTGATGTATGAATTCGTCGGCTGCGAAGGGTTCCGATGTATATGCGCAACAACTGCCAGGGTGTGGCCAATAACAATTCGGGTTTCTGCGTAGATTCGGTATTTTTGCCGAGAAGATGCGCAGAGACAGGACCAAGACGTGCGAGCCGAAGGCACGCCACCGCGTCAGGAACTGTGCGGCCTGCAACGCTGACCTAATCAACCGAGGTAACGTCGTGATGTGGATCGATAAAGCCGTACTTGCCAGCGCACCCGACTTCGAGTCCAGGTGCGGGCGCCCGCGCCTGGACAGCGACGCGTTGATCCAGGCACTCAGGACCGTGTTCCGCATGCCGCTTGCGCGCTGGAAGACCTCGCGCAATGCCTGCGCGGCCTGGCTGTCGCCACCTTGCCCGTGCCGCACGACACGATACTCCGCCGCCGCGCCAGCACTTGGGATCCGGTTGCCGATCGTCCGAGACGTTGAACCGGTCCATTTGGTGGTCAACAGCACGGGCGCGAAGGTCTACCGCGAAAGTGAATGGAAGGTGCGTCAGCACGGTTACTCGAAGCGCCGCACATGGCGGAATGTCCCCCTCGCACTCGACGCGAACCACAGTCAGGTGCGTGCCGCGCTGATGACGTGCCAGGGCGTTGCCGGCGGCGACGTCCTTGCCGAACTGCTCGACCAGATTCCGGACGTCGAGCAGCTCGCGCAATTTCTGGCGAACGGTCCGTGAAATCGCAAAAACCTATTTGTTCGGTGTAGAACTTCGGCATCGTTGACATAATGAACGAACTTTCCGACCCGCCGCAGACTTCAAATATTGACCGCCTCCATTTCGTTCTGAAAACAGACAACGAGTTGGCAAGCGCGTTGCAACAGCGCTGCAGTGTCCTGTTTCACCAGCAGTTGCGGGCACAGCTAGCCAATTTGTTTATGCAATGCGCATCGCGGTCGCCCGGCGCCGTCCTCATTGATCGCCTGACGTTGGATCTGGGGCAGATTTCGGAGGCGGAATTTGAGGTTCAGTTGAGTGAACGGCTGTTGCGTCAATTAGCGCAGCAGTTGCTGGAATTGTTCAGTTCCGCAACCAATCTGGCACCAGGAGAAATGCTGTGGAAGCAGGGAACGACGATGTCAGTTATAGCCGCCGTCAAGTCGGACCGTGGCGCCGAGAGCAGGGCGCGGGCTCACGCTGAAGCTGATGCCGTAGCGCAGAATGAAGGAAAGCCCAGTGCTACGAACGCTACTCAGCGAAATGACCCGATTGCGCAATTCGTCCGCTACCTGCAAACCGGTTACTTGGCGCAACCGCGGATCTGGCAAGATCATGGCGGTCCTGACAATTGGCTATTGACACAGTTGGAGCAAGCGCCGTCGCGCTGGCTAATAGTGTTGGCACACAATTGTTTGCGGCAGGGACCATTGCGACGTTTGCGGCAGACCTTTAGTGCACCGACGTTGCATCGCGTGGGCCAGTTGCTGACGGCAGACGTACAGTCCCTGCCAGGCGGTTCTCCCTTGTCGTCAGCGGTCGCGCTGGAAGGGGCAGAGGGTTGGTCATTGTATCTGGCACTGAGCGCTTTGCTATTTTTTCACGCGCGTGCTGCGGCGCCCAGCGCAACGCTGCCTGGATCGGTTCCATCATTTCCCGCGCCAACTGAGTTGCAGGATGTGACCACACCGGTTTTGAAGCATTGGTTGCGAAACTTGACGGCACAAGCGCGTCCGCGCTCGCGGGCAATGATGGAATCGATTCAGGTTCTGTTGGATTCGGTGTTGCAGTCGCCGCCAAATGAATTCCCGAACGTTTCGACAACCCAACCCACTGAATCTGCCCAATCTGTTCAAAGCCCCATGACAAAGTCCGCGACCCCTCTTGGTACAGAGGCGATGCCGGTCAGCAACGCCGGCATTGTGCTGCTATGGCCTTTCTTGCCGGGCTGGTTGGGGCGCCTGGGGCTGCTTCACACGGTGGAAGATAAGCCTGGTTTTATCGATGAACAAGCGCAGATGCAGGCGGTGCGCTGGCTTGATAACCTGGTGTGGGGGGGCGATATCAACGAAATCGCGGAATGGCGCATGCTGCTCAACAAATTGCTGTGTGGCATGTCACTGGATGCGGCGCTGCCGGAGTCATCGTGGCGCGCGTCCGAAGCGATTGTCGTTGCCCTGCGCGACCAGTGCCTGGCTAGCCTGCCGGCGCAGTTGCCTGGCCTGCAACGTTGTGGAGCAGGGGATATACGCAGCATGTTTTTGCAGCGGCCAGGGCAACTGCAATGGCGCTCCGACCAGTTGGGGACCGAGCCACACTGGCAGTTAAATGTCGAGCAAGATGCCAGCGACATTCTGCTTCGCGAGCTTCCATGGCCGCTTGAGCAAGTGATATTTCCCTGGCTGGAGCAACCCTTGTCGATCAATTGGCTATAGCAACAGAACCATTGCAAGCATCCGGCGAAGTCCCGGCAACGTAGTCATAGCAAGCGACGCCTTCTTGGATGTTCAAGGCGGAGCAGGACAGGATAGGGATCATGAAAGGAGCGCCGCAAATCCGCGATATTGCCGCCCATCTCGACGCGCCGGAACGCGCCACGTCCGAGTACCATCACTTGTACAATTTGTTGGTGGTGCTTGCGCCCATGGACGACCTACTGCGGCGGCGTCTGAACGACACGCTCTCCGAATCGCCGCTGGACTGGACCGACGTATCGTCGACGTCCCCTGATGCGCTGCTGATGCAAATCCACCAGCGGCTGGGCACGGAGCAATGGGCTCAGGATCTCGCCGAAATGGGTGACGCCCGGTGCCTGCCGGATGTATTGCCGGATAACAGATTCGGCAATTTGAGCGAACGGCTGGGGCTATCCGCATTCGAGCGCCGCTTGCTTTTGCTTGGCCTGCTGCCGCAAATCGACGTACGTTACGGCGGGTTGTATGCGTTTCTGCAGCAAAATCAATCCAGAACTGCGCTGACCGTCGACTTGGCGCTGTCACTGTTATGCGACGACATGGTCGAGCAGGTAGAGTGCCAAGCCTACTTGACGCCGCACGCCACGCTGTTCCGATATGGCATTTTGCGCCTGCAGCGACGAGAAAGGAGGCGTTCTGTACGGGATGACGGTGAATTGCAGCTTGACAGCGCGATTCTTCATTTTCTTCTCGGACACGACTATCTGCCGACGATACTGGCGACCAGCGCGCGGTGGCTTGCGCCGCCTGCATGGGAGCCCGACGAGGCTGAGCGGGATTTGGTGCGCCGCCTGTCGACTTGCATCGGTACGGACCAGGAAGCAACGCAATGCATCGTGCTGCGCAGCCAGCTACATTCCGGTCGGGCAGGCACGGTCGCTCGAGCGGCCGCCGAGGTCGATGCAGGCGCGCTCGAACTCGATCTTGGAACGTTACCCAGCGACGACGACGACGCTGAGGATGTCCTCATCGGCGCTTTGCGTGAGGCTGGCATGCGTGGCGCCTGGCTGGTCCTGCGTGGCCTAGACGACATGGCATCCGAGCGCAAGCATTTGTTCGCACGGTGGCGCGCGCATTTGCGCGCGCATCGATGGCCGGTGGTATGTCTGATCGCGGCGCATGCTTCAGCGATATGGCTCGGCGATCTGCCGCAACTGGTACTGGACGTCCCGCGGCGCTCATTGGCCGAGCATGAGGCGGCAATGCGCGGAGCGCTTCGCGATACGCAATTGGCGGGCCCGTTCGATGTGCCGACGCTGGTGAAGCGCTACCCGGTGCCGGTGGATCAGTACGAATCCGCGGTGCAGGAAGCGAACGGCTATTGCCGTCAGCGCGGCCCAGGCGCTCGAATAAGCGATGCAGACTTGCGGCGGGCGCTCAGCCTGCGGACACAGCAGAATTTCGGCAAACTCGCACAACGTATCCACCCAACGCGCGACTTCGACGACTTGATCGTGGGCGACGATCTGCAGCGGCACTTGCACGAGATCCTTGCTGCGATTCGCCACCGAGACTGGGCGTTGCAGCAGGGGTTTCAGCGCAAGATCGGGGAGACATGTGGAATCAGCGCGCTTTTCTTTGGAGATTCCGGCACTGGCAAGACGATGGCTGCAGAAGTGCTTGCAGGTGAGCTGGGCGTCGACTTGATCAAGATCGACTTGTCGACGGTCGTGAACAAATACATCGGCGAGACGGAAAAGAATCTCGCGCGGGTATTCGATCTAGCCGAAGCGGACTGTGGCGTGCTTTTCTTTGATGAAGCCGACGCGTTGTTTGGCAAGCGCACAGAGACCAAGGATGCCCAGGATCGACATGCGAACATTGAGGTGTCTTATCTACTGCAACGCCTCGAGCAATATCCCGGGCTTGTGATTCTATCGACGAACAACCGGACGCATCTGGATAGCGCGTTCAATCGGCGGTTGACGTTTATCGCGCGTTTTCCGTTTCCCGACGCCGCACAGCGTGCGCGCATGTGGCGTGCGATCTGGCCGCCGGCACTCAAGGTGAGCTCCGACATCGATTTTTCTTCTCTGGCGAAGAAATATGAAATCACGGGTGCCAATATTCGCAATATCGCGCTGCTCGCAACGTGGCTCTCGGCAGAAGATGGAGCGCCGCACGTTGCGATGATACATGTTGAGCAGGCAATCAGGCGCGAGTTGAGCAAGATTGGGCGAATCATCACTTAGCATCAAAGGGATACATCATGGATCAGACCTTGCCGGAGCTGAATGCCGCCATTGAAGACGCATTACGCGATTACGTGCCATCTGCGGACGATCTCGAAATTCGCTTTGACATACCGGACGAGAAAAAATTACCCACTATACCCACGATTAGCGTGTTTCTCTATCAAGTCGAGGAAGATCTGGAAATGCGTGTGGGCGAATCTCGGAAATATAACGCTGGGAGTGGTCAGCTGATACCCCGCGTAGCACACGTACGATGTTCGTACCTGATTACCTACTGGGATGGTGCGACCGATGAAGCATCTCGTGCGATGACTGGTCCGCGAAGTCAATCGGTTGAAATAATGGATCAGGTGTTGTATGCGTTGCTACACAATCGCGAATTGCGCGGAATGCCAAACTCTTATTCTCGCGTGATGCCGCCCGAACATTTGAACACGCTCGGACAGTTCTGGCAGGCGCTGGGGAACAAGCCGAGACTTTGCCTCAAGTATGACGTGACTGTGCGTGTCACATTGGGGGATCGCGTAGACGAGGTAAGCCCGGTGCGCACAATCGACGCACGGATCGCACAAAAAAGCGCTGTCGATATCGTTCGGCAGGCAGAGGTCGTCTTTCGGCGCAAGTTGCGCGATGGCCTGATTGACGAAGGGGATGGGCTCAGTGATGAAATGCGTATTCAAATTGAAAATCTTCGCTTTGACCTGAAGTTGATTGATGGCGTGCCAGGGAACGAACGGGCTGAAGACGCGGCTTACTTCTTTAATTTATCGGGATCCGGCGCGTTGGAGCCAGAATTGCACGCTCGGGTCGTTTCGATGATACAAGCCTGGAGCGGCAGTGATATTGGAGAAGTAGGCGGAAAAGCGCTAACGCTCAACGAGGTTGACATAGGCGAGATAGTCCGGGTTGACGATATATCGATCGATCGAGCTTGATTCGGATTGTGAAATGAAGGATGACCATGTCGAGGGCTATAGGCATGCCGCAGCCGCAATGATCCACCGAAATCTGCGCATGTCGAGCAGCCAGAGCGAATGCCTCAGCCGGGTTTTCACCGTCAGCGCCTGGCATGGCCGTCGATCGTTGTGGAACTGAATCCTGAATCGCCCCGGGAATCATGGAGGCTGGTTGGTTTAAGTTGATGCCGGCACGGCGATGGTGTCGCTGAATTGCCGATAGTAGTTTGCCTCAGCTTCAGCGGGCGGGCTATAGCCGAGCGGTTCCATGAGCCGATGGTGGTTAAACCAGGCGCCCCATATTCGAGTGTTGCCAATTCGACGGACTCACGCGTCTTCCACGGCGCACGACGATGAATCTGTTCTGCCTTGTACAAGCCGTTGATCGTTTCAGCCAGCGCGTTGTCGTAGCTGTCTCCCCGGCTGCCGAACGACGGCTCGACGCCGGCCTCGGCCAGCCGCTCGCTATAGCGAATGCTGACGTATTGCGAGCCCCTGTCGGAATGGTGAATGAGCGTACCGTCATTGTCCGGCCGGCGAGCGTACAGCGCCTGTTCAAGTGCGTCGAGAACGAAGTCCGTGGTCATCGACGAACTGACGCGCCAGCCGACGATACGTCGGGCGAACACGTCGATTACGAACGCCACATAGAATTGGCGCGGCGCAGTTCCTTGACTGCGCGTTCCAGCGCCTTGATCCGTTCGCGTTCTGACATGGTCACGCCCTCGCACTCGCCGCTGTCGACTTCTTCTCGCTTGACCCACCCCGGCAAGGTCTGGCTCGTGCAGCCGATCTTGGGGGCAATGGATTCGATTGTCGCCCACCGTGACGGATACTCGTCGCGATGCTCTCGCGCCATGCGCACTGGACGTTCACAGACTTAAGCAGAAAACTTGTTCGACTTGTTCATGGCTCCATGCTCTCAAGAGTTGGAGCCCACACCAAATCCGGGGCGGTTCAGATCAACCGTATTCACTTTGTCCTGGGGGGGGCCAAATGGGAAATAACACTTTCGAGAAAGAAACGCGGACTGTTGATCGCACGAAGGAGAAAGTGGATGCGATGTCTCAATGGTATGGCTATGGTCAGGATGAAGCAGGCTCATTCCCACCCGATGAGGGGGGGAAACTTTCGCCGCCGCGGCGGCAGGCCGGGAGCAACGATGATGACTTTTTCTCGTTTATCCGCAAGGCGCATTTACACGAAGCACAAGAGTTTAGGCGCAAGGGGTACAACAGTCAGGTGCCCGAGGTTGACCCCATATTATTTACACAGCTCCGGGAAGCCATAGCCGCTGTCAAGCCCCTGATATACCTCCATGCACCCCTGGAAGGCCGTCTTGACCAGTCATGGCTGCTGGAGCAAATCCGCCAGCTTGAACGGTTCATTGACCGGCTTTCGGGGAGCGTGATTCAGGACTGGGTTAAAAATGAACTGCCGAGCAAAAGCACCGTGGCAGGGGGGGCTGACACGTTGGGGAGCCGGAACGCGGCCCAGGCGCTGGTAAGGCGGCTGGAGTCGACCTTGCAAACGCTGACCCGTGTTGCCCATGCGTTAGGGTCAATTGTGGACTACAGCACGCCGAAAAATCTGCAAGATGCTGTGCGCGAAGTGCTTGTCTCCGAACTCACCAACGCTTTCGCCTCCGACGACGAGGCGGCAGTGACGCAGGCCCTAGGGCGGATGATGGCGAATGCTGCAGATAACGCCGCTTGGTCCGCGCTCATGCATGCCAGAGTGACGGCTTGGGAAGCCGACAAACCGGCAACCTTTGGCGCTGTGATAGAGACGGCACGCCGTGATGCAGAGAAAGCCAACAAGAAAGCCCGCGAACTGTCGGGGAGCGCTCAGGCTTTCTTTAGTGACATCGCGACCTTTCTCCAGCGCCTGTCCGGAGAATTGACGAAAGGGCTGATGTCGTCAGGCCCGGATGCCGTTCCCGAGATGATAGGGAAAACGTATGATGATGAGAAAGCCACGCCTTTGCAATGGTTAAAGACCTCTCCCCATAAACTCAAGGCCAATTTTAAGAAGGGAAAGTTACAGCTCGCTATCGCGGGGACCCTAGCTTCAAAGTATGGGAGAAGGGCTGCCCGAGTCATACAGCACGGGCATACAACAGCAACCCCATCAAAGACACCCGAGAATGTCATTGCCGATTCCATCACCAGAAGTATCTTATGGCAATGGCAACAGCCGGCAATAAAAATTCAGTACGCCAGTGGGGCGATATTGTCAAAAGTAGCAGAACTGAAAAAAATAAAGGGCCTGTTTCTCTCTGGCGCAATGACATATGACAATGGGAATGAAAAGGAGGACAGTGATATTTCGGCCAATGAGTCGAGTGAAGATGATGTTTATACTCAGGTCAGGCAATGGGTACATGACAGGATTGAGCAGGAGAAACCGGAAGGTCAAATGGCAGCAAAGCTGACCGTGCTAAGCCAGTTGCTGGACAGTGATATCGCCAACGCCCGCAAGATAGTGGCGCGTTTCGGTAAAACGCAGGAGAGTATTCAGGATGTGCTTAATCGGCAGCGGATTGCCGTCGAGAAAATGCTTGATGAACCGCTTTCTTCTGACATTGCCGCCCCTCTAAAGGCGGTTAATAAACTTCTGCCTGATATTGCCAAGGACCTAACAGGTGCCGTTGCAGCCCTGGAAAAAGCCATGCTGGCGGCCGAACACCCCGCACGCGATTTTATCGAAGCCAAAAAACAGGCTAACAAGGCGCAATTACTGGCGATAAAAGTCAAGGAATATATATCGACAAAGTCAATATGGTTCACCGAGAGGCCTCTGGATGAGCATTCACGTGGCGCACGGCTTGCCAAACACTGGGCAAATCTTGCCAAAGAGCGGAGCCGCAGCAATTGGCAGGTGCCTGATGTAGAGGGGGTGTTTGCCTCACTGAAAAACAAGGGGCTGCTTGACGCTACGCTTTCAACCGGCGACCCTGAGGGCTACCTCTTTGCTACACGGCTTGCCGGTGAGCTTGAAAACGCCAGAGATGATGAGCTGAAGTTGCCCATGAGCCCTGATGAGTACGTGGCACTGGAAAAGAACCTTGTTGAATTTATCGTCAGTTGGGGGCAAAAAAGTGTCACGAGAGGCACCGCACGTCTGGTTGTCGAGTTAAGTTTTGAACAGGCGTTGGACACGGTCACCGTTGGTCTGGCGAGCATGATCAGGATGCCATATAAGGTTCTCAAGGCGACAATAAAGATCCCCTATAAAGTTAACAAGATAAATAATTACACGATGCCTGGTCAGGACAGACCTTACAAGGCCATCTATGGCATGCTGGGGAAAAAGTTGACGCACCTTGGCTTTAATCTGGTGACGGCCCCTCTGCCAGGGGTTATCAAGTTAGGGATAGGGGCGGGGGTCACGGCTGGGGCGGCAATCTATAATCACCATGTGGAATCTAAAGAAAAAACCTTCAGCGCTGTCTATGAAAGAATGACACAAGGCAAGAAGAGTGAAAAAATTAAAATTAGTTCACTGAAAGGGATGGCATTTGATAGTGCAATGGAAGGCGTGTTCATGAGCGGGTTTAAAGGGATACGCAGGGCGATATCACCTTTGCGGCCAGGAGATATCATTCCCGAGGAGAGAGATACGCAACTGTCGCCGGAAGATGAGGAGGACAAAGGGGGGATTATACTCAATAATGGTGGCGTTATCTTGATAGAGGGAGATCGCGAATTCCGTTCTGCCGTTCGCCAGCATATTGAAGAACTTCAGAAACATCCGTCAGGGCGTGCCCTGCTAGAGAAGCTAAAGCATCATGTGATTGAGATACGTCCGCCGCATCATGAAGATTGGCTGAGAACAGAGCAGGATGGTCGGCATTATTTCGGTAGTCGCGTTGTCGGGAATGTCGTTTATTTTGACCCCTATAATACCTATTACGGTAGCGATCGAGAAGAACACATCGAAGATTGGCGTGATTTACACCCCAGTATCGTGCTTTTCCATGAACTGCTACACTTATATGCCGAAGATGCCGGACACGACACTATCATCCCATCCGATCCAAATCGCCTGGATGAGAATGATTACCGAAGAGAATTTTATGAATCTCGCGAACAGAAAGTCATAATAAGACCATTCACTGAATTTCATGGTGAAAGCGATCATGACGTTGCGCGTTATGCTCCGCAAAGACGTAGAGCGCGCAATGATTTTGAACGATTGATTGACAACCATGAATACAAGAAACTGTCGAAAGATAAAAAAAGATTAACGTATTTGTATGCTATAAACAATATACTGATGCAAATTCAAAATGATAATGCGCTGCCTGAGCAGGCTCAAAGAAATGCTTATAATGCGAGAATTGGAATATCATGCGTCGTCCCCGTTGATTTCTATGGCTACACCGCGACGAACGCTTTTTTTATTCCTGATAGTCCTGGCGCCAAATCCGGCATACTTGTCAATCTGGATAACGAGAATCAACCCTACGCTTATGTCAAGCGTGGCAGTGATATTGAATCTGGGTTGAGATCTAATCTTCCAGACAATGCCCACGAAGCGGGATTATGGCGCAGCAACGGGTTTCAGGCCTTTGATCATATCAGGCGAGGGACCTGGGATTTTAATCAATACTTCAACTACAACAGCCCGACGGCAAAAAATATTTATGAACTTTCCGAGCAGCTTGCCGTGGGTATCGAAGATAAATACAAAAAACGCCCAACGATAGACCACAACAGGCATGTGGTGCAAAAAGCCATCGTTGGCTCTCAGATACCGGATCTAGATGTGAGTGCCACTCCGGTGGCCTATAAGCTGGAATTTACCTGGGCTGCACTAACACCGGCAGAATATCTGCGAGCTTTTTCGCGCCCGTTTGCAACGCTTGCCGGACAAGGGCAACTGGTCGTCAGCCATGTTAGCGGCGACAGCATAGAAACCACAGAGAACAGAGTTGAGCAGGCGAAATACATTGGGGCGTGGATTGATACGACTGTGGGGGCGGTCACCTCGTTTACCGGTGCAGGAATTGTCCTTGGTGTCGCGCAATCCGTGGCGGGAATTACCGCGGATTTGGCGGAGGGTAAGGATCCCGATCCCTTAGAGGTGGCTGGCCTGGTTCTTAATTGTATCCCTGGCGGGAAAGTCGCCGGTCGTATAGGGAAATTCAGCAAGGCAGGAGAGAAAGGTTTTAAATTTTTATTACAGATTGGAAGAAAAACGGTTGATCTGACCGAGATGGGATACGCCATAAAGCAGGCCATAGAAACCGGGGATCCGCTGGCGATTTACCAGGCCTTAATTGCAACGGGCATGAACAGTGTAGAGGCTCGTAATATTTCGCGGGAAATGTGGTCCCGTTTGGGTAAGAAGGGATCGAGCACAGAGGGTAAGACTCAGGCAGGAACCTCTGTTAAACCACAGGAATCCCCCTCTGTCGCAAAAGGTCAAGAAACTTCAAAGCCAAATCATTCCCGCGCTGCATCAGGGCGAAAATTCAAGATCGGCCAGACAGAAATGCTGGGTAGAAAAAAAGGAAAATCGATCGAGATATCCCTTGATGGTGGGGTCACCTGGAAAAAGGGCAGCAATGTTCATATGCTCGCGTTTGCGCTGCAAAACGCCGGTGGCAAGTCTAAACTGCCGGAAGAGGGAGGAGCACGTAAGGGTAGCGTCCCCCGGGAGCCCAATATCGTGGTACAAGACCAGAAAAGAACCAGGCCGGATGCCGAGGCTGAATTTACTAGGCATGTGGAAAATGAAGGTGATCCGGAACAATATTTTTCAAGAATTAAAAGCGAGGTGCCTAATGAAAAATTCAAGACATTTAAATTCTTTGCAAATGTCATGCAAGGAAGAGTGCGCAATGGCGTATTTGAAGTTTCCCGAAATAATGGCGATACCTGGGAAAAAGGATGGTGGTTACAGGAAGCCGTTTGGCGCTTCAGAGGCAGGGGTAAGTTACGCTCGACTGACCTGGATGCACAAATTAACCGGGCTAGTAAGCGAGATCCCTCCGGTTACAGTTTAGCGTGTTATCGGGGCGCATTTAATGATGCACAACAAGCCGGAGTCATTAGTTTCGGGGCAAATGATTGGTTGATCAATAAAGTGGCCAGGCCCAACGATCGTGGTGAAATAATGGATTCTGATAATTATCGCCAGGTATTTGGCTTGCAGAATAAACAACCTATGACAAATTTTGCCTCCGCCAATATCACTGAATCTGGTTTTATGCATGTTGGGGAACGCCGGCCGGATGGAACCATTCATTATGATCATGTGGTTTATGTGCACGTGGATAAGAATGGTATTTACCTGTATCAAGTCAATGGTTCTGACTTTTTACTTGCACTTAATGGCTCGGATGCGTCTGGTGAATATAATAACATTGGCGAAAATGTCTCTAAAAGCCATTACAAGCACAAAATGGATGGAGACAGAATTAACTTATTTAATCAGTATTTTAACCACCAGGGTGATGTTGCCGCCTCACAGTCTGTTTTTACCTTTACGTCAGCCAATGAAGTGCAAGAGACTTATGTCAGGCACACTCAAGGAGAAGATGGCCCCTCTAAACTTTCTGGCGAGCGGGCGCTTTCGATTGCTAACGGTAAAATTGACAGCAAGCCAGGAGGTAACCCGAATAACAGTCCTTCCAGAAAGCTCGATACCGAGCGTCAAGGAGCCGATAGAGGTGATAACACTGCATCGGCAGGAAAAACATCGACAAAAGGATCTTTGCTTTTTGATTTAGAGCCGCAACCTGGCACATCTGCTGCGCAAAAAGGAATCGCCGGAGTTCAGAAAGAGAGTAGTGATATGGTCTACCCTCTTGACAATGGCGGGGCGGTAAATAGTGCGCAATCTCCTCAACAGGGCGGCCGTTTTCACAAACCCTTCGGTGAAGGCAGTTATATCGAAATGGGACCCAATAACAATACCGTGATTGTTCGGGCTCACGGCTACCCTGGAGACACTGGTCATTATACGGCTGATGGCGTCGCAGCAGTGATTCGTGACTATCTTGATTCCAAGGGGATCAAATTGCAGGATATCAGATATATCGAACTGCAATCCTGTTATGGCAACACACTGGGGCCGTTGTCTCAGGCCCAGGCGATAGCCAATAAATTGCAGGTGAGGGTTAAAGGATATTCTGGAAAATTCACCCCGAGAAGAGGCACCGATCCTGATGACGGTTCATTTTCCGAACCGTACCGCAATCCAGTCGCAAGCGCAGTGTCGAACGGGGGTAATGCTGCCGCTTTTCATGTATCCGAAGCTGTGCTTTCGATCAGACGGAGACTGGGTATCAGCGGTTCCTCATCAACCCAGGCAGGCAATACCGAAACCTATTCCTTGGCGCACATCTCCGGCAATACAAGATCATCTGCAGGCGGTAGTACCAGGAGGGGAAGAAGGAGACGCAGGGGGCGGACAGTGATCCCCAATGGTTTCAATGCAATGAGTCTGGGGAGGAGCTCGGCAGGCGATACTGCACAGACCGGCAATGCGGCAACGCGTTACATCAATGGTTTCACAGGGACAGGGACAAATCGTCCGGCGACGCGTCCAGTCTACCCCACCGATCGCAGTACGTTGATGCCAGGGCAGTCAGCACGCGATTCACGCGATCCTATGATTACAGGTAACGATCTGACCAATACCCGTCCTTCCACCGACGCTTTCGGGCAGGTATTTCTTCGTCTTGTGCAAGACATACCATCGCATTCAAAAGCAAAGGCCGGCGTGCTGATTGGAGGTATGTTGTTATTGGGCGGAGTGGGCATCTACGCGGGGAAATTGGATTATGACGCTGATGAGGCTCGGACCGCACTTGAGAACGCGGAAAATAATCTGTCTGACCTCAAGGAGATCATGGACTCAGATGATCCAGATGCGAAGGCCGAGCTGCAGACGATTCTACAGCATTACTTCGGTAATGAAAATCTGAGCTCAGAGGATATTCAGGAGATAATTGCTTTTATCCGCAAGGTAAGAACAGCGGTGACTAATGCAGAATTGAATCAATTGATTTCAGGCACGCTGCCGGAAAGATTTTCAGGAGATGTGCCCGCTGTATTTGCGCGATTTTCTCCGCAGTGGATTATTGGTTTTTATATGCACATCTTCGGAGAAAGTATGGTGGATGTGAGTCACTCTGGGATTCCTGGAGGCGATGGTATGCCACTCGGTAGCACTCCGAGAAGAAGCCTGACCGAAAGCGATGTCGACAGGCCTATAAGTGTTGTGCATACTGGGACTTCAGACCGTATAGTAAAAATAAGAATTATAAGGCCCCAGAAAAAAACGACATGAATCGCCCCGAATTTGGTGGAGGCTCCAACTCTTGAGGCTCTGCTGAAATTTGAGTGGGTTATGCCGCATGCGGGTTGATTGAATCGAAGTCGAGCTTGCGGCGATCAGGAACAGCACGGTACGCATGATGGTGAGGTTGGCGTAACCCGCGCGCGTCGCTTGGCGGCCTGAAACAAGCCGTTGAGCGCTTCCAGGAAGCGGTTGGTCTGACGCGTCCGGGTCCAGGCGACGATGCCGTCGAAGTGCTTGCGGATCATGCGCGCAACCTCCTTCATGGGTTCGACCTTGGAGCGCATCACGTTGGTACACCACTGCTCGAGCATCTCGGAGACGACGTTGATCTGCTTGCGATCGAGGATGTCGCGCAATTGCTCGCGATAGAGCCAGGCCCGGGCGGTGCGCTTGGTCGTGATGTTGGCAACGAGCGCGTCCAGATCGGCACGCTGCGCCACGCTCAGCCGGTCGCGGTCCTTGAGCAGTGCCCAGCGCAGGCCCTTGAGGTCCGGGTCGGTCTTCTGTTCGAGCCGCCGCGTCTTGTCCAGAGCAAACGATGCCTGAGCGACGAAGTGGAATTTGTCGAAGGTGATGCGGGCGTTGGGCAGGTGCTCGCTGACGCCCTTGATGAAGGCCGGCGACATGTCGATGCTGACCGAGGTGATTTGCTCGGGCGTGGCGTTGTGCGCTTGCAGATGGGCGGCGAACTGCTCGATGGTGGCGGCGTCCCGGCCTTCGGTAACGAACACGACCTTGCGTTGTTTGGCGTCGGCCACGAGCGTCAGATAGTTGTGCCCGCGCTTGTAGGAAGTCTCGTCGACGGCGGCGCTCGTCACGTCCGACAGATCAATCTCGGCCAACGCCAGCTCGACGTAGCGCTTGCAGATCGCGTGCACGCGGTGCCACGACTCGCCAACGGCGCGGGCCACCGCGGCAAAAGGCATCTGCTGGGCGAGCGTGAGCACCATCGCCTCGAACAGCAGCGTGAAGCCGCTGAGCTTGCTGGCCCAACCGGGCTCGACGAGCGCGACGCGGCCATCGGGCAGCTTCACGCGCGGCGTGCGCACTTCGAGATAGCAGTCGTGCTGAAAGAAGTTCAGGTGCCGGTAGCGCTTGACGACAGTGTCATGCACGGGATGCGCGCCGGCCACTTCCGGATACGGAAAGCGGGTGCCGGCAGTGAAGTCGATCTGAATCGTCAGCCGTTTGGCGGCCGCGTCGAAATCGACGCCGCTCACGAACCACGGATCGCTCACACCCAATGCGGCTTCGAACAACTGACTATGCATGACTTCCCTTCGTCTTGTTATGCGAAAAATCGGACCATACCACCCACTCAGAATTCAACAGAGGCTTCTTTTTTAAGGTGGAAAGCAGTTGAGCCGGCGGCGTACACGTGTTCGTATTCGCTACGGCTCGTGGTTGCATGCTCCGATGTCCGCTCCCGCACGGACGCCGTCGCCTTTGGCGAAGCGAGCGGGCTTCAAACCCGGGAGGCGCAGCCGCTCGCGGGCGGATTCGATGCCGGTTGTTTCCCGCATCAGCGGCGTGAGTTTTTCTGTTCGATCGCGCTGGTGCCCGACATCCTCGGGTGTCGCAGGTGCCATTCCGTCGCCACTTGATACGCATCCGCAACGCACGCGAGCCTGGCTTCGGAAAAGTGCGCGCCGATCATCTGAAACACCAGCGGCAACCCGTTCGCGGACATGCCGCACGGCAGAACGATGGATGGAATGCCCGCCATGTTGAACGGGCATGTAAACCGATGGAGATCTGCAATCAAAGCGTCGTCGACTTTCGACATCCGCTCGATCGTCGGCACGCCGCCAGCGAGCACCGGCAGGGCCACGATGTCGACGACGTCGAACACGGCCGCGAGCTTGCCCTGGAAGACCTCACGTCGCAGGAGCAATCGCTGGAGCGCCATTCCGGAAAGTGCGCGGCCCTGTTCGATCAGCGCGGCGAGGCTCGCACTGTATTCGTCCTTGCGCGACGGATACGTGGCCTCGTGTGCAAGCGCCGTTTGCACGGCGCAGACCGGGAACCAATCCCGGATCATGTCGCTCACGTCGGGCAATGTCACGGCGACGATTTCCGCGCCGAGTTCGCGCAGTACCGCGATGGCGTTCGATATCGCGTGCTCGGTCGCGTCGTCGAGGCGAGCGCCGAGCCACGAATCGTCCACGCCGAGCCGGATGTCTTTCAGATCGCGAGTCAGCGCTTTCGAGAAATCGGGGACGGGCAATCGGGATGTCGTTGGATCGGCAGGGTCCGTGCCCGCGATCGCTCCGAGGACGGCGGCCGCGTCGGCGGCGGAGCGTGCAATGACGCCGACATGATCGAGCGTCGCGGCGAGTTCGAAGGTCCGATGGCGGGAGACGCGGCCCCATGTAGGCTTGATGCCGGTGACGCCGTTGGCTGCCGCGGGAAGCCGGATCGATCCGCCGGTTTCCGATGCGAGCGCGGCGTAACAGAGTCCCGTGCAGATGGCGACGGCGCTGCCGCTGGACGACGCGCCGGGCCAGTACGCGTCATGCCACGGATTGCGCGGAGCCGCGAACGGCGTGCGGTGCTCCGCATACGCGCCCTCGGTCATCGACAGCTTGCCGAGCATCACCGCGCCGGCGTTTCGCAAACGCCGGACGACCGTCGCATCTTCGTCGGCGACGGCGTTCGCGTGAATGCTCATGCCGGCCGTCGTCGGGACGCCCTTCATGTCGAAGATGTCTTTGATGGCGACGGGAATGCCGTGTAGCGGCCCCCGATCGATTCCGCGCGCGATTTCCTGCTCGGCGCGTCGAGCGTCGGCGAGCGCGGATTCCGCCGTGACACGGTTGTATGCGTTCAGATGCGGATTGAGTTGCGCGATGCGTGCGAGCATCGCCTGCGTCAGCTCCACCGGAGACAGGCGCCCTTGCCGCAATTGCGACGATACGTCCAGCAGGCCGAGATACTCGAAATTCTCGTGCATGGCTATAGGCTCCTGATCGCACAAAAGGGAGCGGCTCACGGACGACAATCGATCGTCGTCGAGCCCGCGCGTATCTGTCGGTTCGAGACGTCGAACGGCTGAGCCGGTTTGCGGCACGAGTGCCATCATCTCTCGATTTGACGATCGAACGGAACAACGACGGCGCCGCGACAACGCAACGTCGATATTCGATCGGCGACGATTGCAACAATCGTCGCGAATCACGAGAACGACGCAGGCATCGCCGCGGCGATCGTTCTGTCGATTCCCTCGGCTCTCGCTTCCGAAAATGATCGCGCGCCGGCGAATTCGCTTCGCCGGCGCGCGATCCGTCATCGCTCATCGCATCCGGTACGGCCGCCTGCGCCGGATAGCCGAATGCCGTCCGAATGCGGACGATCCGCCCGCGCGATCAGAACAGCAAATGGCGAATCGTCGCATCGGTCACGGAAACGTTGCTTTCCGGATCGCTGGGGACGCCATAGTTGTACGCCGCGTACCCCGACTGGGAGCCCACGGGAATCACCGCGTTCAGGTGGAAGATGATCGGAAGTTGCGGGCCGATCCCCCAGTGCGGATTCCAGTGCAGGTTCGGATAGCCGACCAGATTGATCTGCTGGGTCTTGACCGGAAAATTCGGATCGCGTTGCTTCTTGACCGGCGGGAAATAGCCGAAGTCACCGTGGATGATGAGATCGACGAATTCCGACGTGACCTTGGGCGGCTTGTTCTTGCCCCAGGCGATGCGGCCGAAGCCGGTGATGCGATGGCTTTGATCGTCGAAATGCAGCTTGAGCTCGACGGTCGGGGCCGAGACGGACGACGGAGTCACTTCTCCGCCCGTCACGCTGTAGACGTTGTGAACGATGTGCAGCAGGACGTCTTCTTCGGTGGTGGTAGCCATGATGCGAACTCCTATCTTGATGGTGACGACGACCGTCGTGCCGATTCGGCGGCTCCAGTCGCGCCGGGTGTCGGCCCTTTGCAGACGGGCCATGCTTGAGTTCGTGAAACGGGAATCGCCTTGACGAGACGCATGTCGATCGACATCGCGGTTTGCAATTTGATTTTCTGTTTGATTGGATAGGTCTTGCTTCCTCGTTTTTACGGGATATGCGCATCTTGTGTCGGCTGTGCGCTTGCGGGAACCATCGTAGGTGGGAAAGGTGCGAGGGGAAACTACAAGTTCTGGTAGTCCGATGCGGAGGAGATCGGGAGGAAATCGAGAGAACGCGGAAGAGGAGCAAGAAGGGGGAACAAGAAGAGGCGTGCGCTCGATGGCCGATTCCGGATGACCGGCGTCCTGAGCATTCCTGACGATCGCGTCGGATTGCCGATCGGATGGCGGCGCCGCCGCCATCCGTCGCCACCGTCACGGCTGCTGAAGTCGAATATCGCGCGAAGACGCTCCCACGTAAATGCGTCCGCCGTTCGCGAGCGTCCATCCGTTCCGGTTCGTATCCCACACGCGCCGCATTTCGGAAGGAATCACGATGCGCACGCGCCGCGCTTCGCCTGCGCGCAGGCCCACCTTGTCCCATCCGACGAGGCGCTTCGGCGGCTCCTGCGGGTCGTCGAGATCGCCGAGATAGACCTGCGGCACTTCGGCGCCGGCGACCGTGCCGTCGTTGGTGAGCGTGAACGACACCGTCGTCGCATCCGGGCGCTGCTTCACTTCCAGCCCGGAATACGAGAAGTGCGTGTACGACAGGCCATGACCGAACGGGAACATCGGCGCGATGCGATTCGCGTCGTACCAGCGATAGCCGATCTTCAGCTTTTCCGAGTAGACGGGGTTCGGCGCGAGCGTGCCGCCGGCGCCCCAGGTCGGCGTGTCCTCGTCTCGCACCGGGAACGTGACGGGCAGCTTGCCGGACGGGTTGACCTTGCCGAACAGCACGTTGGCGATCGCGTTCCCGCCGCCTTCGCCGGGGAACCATGCCTGAAGGATCGCGCTCACCTGGTCGCGCCACGGCATCAGCACCGGATTGCCGCTCTCGACGACGACGATCACTCGCGGATTGGCCTGCGCGACCGCCTGGACGAGCGCGTCCTGATTTGTCGGATTCGCGAGCGCGAGGCTGCGCAGCTCGCCGAAATCCTCGCCGGCCGCTTGCGTGACGAAGACGATCGCCACGTCCGAGCGCCGCGCCAGATCGACGGCCGCATCGATCTGCTGCTGCGTATACGCGGCGAACGGCGATTGCTGGTCGCTGTTTCCGGCGAAAGCGATCGTCGCGCCCGGCGCGAGGTTGCGGATCGCCTGGACGATCGGCACGTCGAGCTTCAGCCACGGATTCGGCCACCAGTTGCAGCCCGTCGTCGTCGGGAACGTCAGGCCGCCGCATCCGGCGAACGCGCCGGTGACGGGATGCCGCGTATTGCCCGATCCGCCGCCCGTCAGCACTGCCGCATCCGCATGGCCGCCGATCACCGCGATCCGCTTCAGGCTCGCGGCGTCGAGCGGAAGTTGGCGATCCTGATTTTTCAGGAGCACGATCGACTGTTCCGCCGCATACTGGGCAAATCGATTGGCCGCGGCGAAATCGATCGCGCTGCCACCTTGTGGCGGATCGTCCATGACGCCCGTGCGGATCATCGCGTAGAGCTTGCGCCGGACCATGTCGTCGAGACGCGCCGGCGTGATCTCGCGATTCGCGAGCGCCTGCTTGACGAGATCGGGCGTGAGGAACACGGTCGGCCCGACGTCTTCCTCTTCGTCGAGCCCGGCGTTGATCGCGTTCGCGGTGCTGTGCGCGGCGCCCCAGTCGGACTGCACCTGTCCCTGGAAGCGCCATTCGTTCTTGAGCACGTCGGTGAGCACGTGTGTGTTCTCGCAGGCATAGTCGCCATTGATGCGGTTGTAGCTGCACATCACGTTGCCGGGGCGCGCGGCCTTCATCGCGATTTCGAACGGCAGCAGATAGAGCTCGCGCAGCGTGCGTTCGTCGATCTGGTCGTTGCCGCCCATCCGGTTCGTTTCCTGTTCGTTGCCGACGTAGTGCTTGATCGTCGCGATCACCTTGCGGTCCTGCGTGCCGCGCGTGCGTGCCGCGAGCATCTCGCCGGCGAGAACGGGATCTTCGCCGAGATACTCGAACAGGCGCCCGCCGCGCGGCTCGCGCGCGAGGTTGGTGCCGCCGCCCAGGCCCATCGCGAATCCTTGCGCGCGCAACTGACCGGCGATCACGGCGCCGAATGCATACGAAAGGCGTTTATCCCAGCTCGCCGCGAGCCCGATCGTCGCCGGAAACGTCGTGCTCGGCTGCGACGTGCTGCCCGAGCCCGTCGCCGAATCCACCATGTTCAGATCGGGAATGCGAAGCCGCGGAATACCCTGGATGAAGCCTGCGCCGCCGCCTGGCACGTCGCTCATTTGGTACTTCGAATGAATGAGCTGCAGCTTCTCGTCGAGCGTCATCTGGCGAACCAGCAGGTCTGCGCGGCGAAGCGCGAAATCGTCCTGAAAGGCGAAGTCCTTCGACGACGCGCCGTTTTCGGCGGCATGCGAGAAAACGCACAGCGTGGCGGAAAGAAGGGCGACGGAAAAGTGTTTTGCGTGCATGGGTTTGTCTCCGTGAATGCCTGTTTCGTTCTGGCGCTTGGCGCGACACGTCACGCCGCGCGAGCGTGGGCTCGCCGTAGCGACGTTGCGTCGTCAAGCGTGTGACGGATGAAACTCGATCATGCGTCGCGGGCAGCCGGGCGCAGCCGGTGAAGCATTCGGCGCGAACGGCGGGCGCGTGGAGATGTAGCAAAACTTCAGGGTTAGTGATAGCGCATAAGTAGACTGACTACAAGTAAACTTTTGAACGATTTGGTTATCGATCGATGCCGTTTTGGATTCGCGAAGATTGGGCCGCGCGTGCGCAATGGATCTGCGCTCGGCCGAGCGGCTTCGTGGCTGGCGGCGCGCTGTCGAACGATGTTTTGGTTGCCGAATCGTCGTCGGGTTGGCGGCGGATTCAATGCCGACGTTCCAGGCCGACCTGCAGCGATTCTGTCGCAGCGACGCGCAGGAACGGCACGATCAGCAGCAAGGTTGCGAAGGCGAGCACCGCGAACGCGGCGCGCATGCCCAGCGGCTCCGCGATCGCGCCGGCGAGGCCCGCGCCGATCGGCATCGCTCCCCAACTGAACAGGCGAGCCGCCGCGTTGTACCGTCCGAGCAGCGGCCCCGGCACGAGATGCTGGCTGATCGTTCTTGCATTGACCGTCCACAGCGTGCCGCCCAGGCCGCCCGCGAATGCGCTCGCCGCGATGGCCCACAGATTCGTGCTCAGGACCGGCACGGCCATCATCGCGAACGTGCCGAGCAGATCCGTCAGCATGACGGCGCGCCGCCCGAAGCGGCGATTCAGCGAGGCGACGGTCAGTGCGCCGACGAAGCCGCCGATGCCGAGCGCACTGACCGTCACGCCGTAGCCGCGCGAGTCGAAACCCAGGGTCGTTGTCGCGAACAGCGGCATCAGCGCGAGCCATGCGCCCCAGCACATGCAGAGCACCGTCAGCGCGACGGCCATCAGCCGGAGCAGCGGCTGATGCCACAGGCATCCGAGCCCTTCGGCAATCTGCCGGCGCACGGGCTCCGGGCGCGCGTGCGCCGCATGCGCGACGCGAAACCGCCCGATCAGGAAAAATAGCGTGACGATGCCGGCGAAATAGCCGACGGAGACGGCGCCGAGTGCGATCGCCGTGCCGGCCGCGACCAGCATTCCACCGGCGAGCGGGCCGCAGAATTCGTTGCAGACGGTTTCCGCGCCGGCGATCCACGCGTTGGCGCGCTCACGGCCCGAGGGCGCGACGGCGTCGGAAATCAATGCGGCCGCGGAAGTGAGCGCGACGACCTCGGCGACGCCGAGCGTCAGGCCGCTTGCGTACAACATCGGGAGCGTGACGCGGCCGGACAGCAGCAGGGCGACGAGCAGCGCTATCGCGGCAATGCGCATCGCGTTCGCGATCCACAGTAGCGCGCGGCGATCGACGCGGTCCACCAGCACGCCGACGTGAAGCGCGACGAGCAGCCACGGCAGCGTCAGCGTCAGCGACACGCCCGAGACTCGCGCGGGGGAGTGCGTGAGCGTGGTCGCCATCAACGGCAGCGCGACCTTGGTCACGCCATCGGCGAGATTCGTCAGGGCGGTGAAGACGACGAGAACGGCGGTATTGCGATTGCCGATGGCTTCGCTTGCCTGCGAGGGTTCCGCGATTGACGTCAACACGACCTCCGATTGGATGGCGGCGCCGCGCGCACGCCGAGTTTTCAGCGCATTGCTCGATCGGCAACGCGACGAACGCGAACGCTACGCCTGCCGTCGATAACCGAGCGCCGCGCTCGTTGCGTCGGCTTCCCGCCGCAGCGCGGCCGCGAGTTCCGCCTGAGCCATCGCATCGATCGTCGAGTCGTCGAGCAGGTCGAGAAACAGCCGCCCCGTCGCGGACCCGAGCAGCGACAGCACCGAACCCGCGCGCACGTTGACGATCACGGGCAGCCCCGGTTCCTCGATGCGCAGGATCGTCGGCCCGCGATTGCCCATCACCGCGACGAAGCACGTCAGCGCGAGCGTCTCGCGCAGCCGCACGAGCGCGGGCTCCGCCGCGCGGATCGGCTCGGCCTGGAGCATTGCGGCGACGCCGATCAGCAACGCCTCGGTGCCGAGGCAGTACTGCTGCGTGCCGCGGTCCTGCGACACGAAGCCTTCCTCGATCAGGCTCGCCAGATAGCGATGCTCCTTCGCCGGACTCTCGTCGACGTGCGCCGCGAGCGCCGTCAGCGTCGCGCGTCCGCCGAGCCGGGCCAGCCCCTTGAGCACCGCCATGCCGGTCGCGGCCGCCTGCACGCGCTGCCGGCGCTCGCGCGGAGCGGACGGATCGGCGGCGGACGCGGTCGCATCGCGCGTTCGGGTACGGATGGCTCTCGCGGGTTTCAGGGTAGGGGGCCTTTTTCGTCATCCGGGGATTGTAGTGCGTCGTGCGGAGTGGTGGAGCGTCGCCGGCAGGCGCACTGCGCCCGCCGCGTGACTACGATAGGAATGCGATGCAGGTTAACCCCTCGATCATTGCTTTGCGCAATGCGTACTAGAGTTACGCAAAATGTGATTCGACCACTGGAGGACTGCCATGACGCATCCCGTGTCCACGCCGCCGGCTTTGCCTGCCGCGCAGTGTCCGTTCCATCCCGCTTCGGCGGACGTCGCCCCGCATCCAGCCGGTTGCCCGGCGAGCGCGGCGGCGGCGGCATTCGATCCGTTCGACGACGCCTATCAGCAGGACCCGCCCGAATATGTGCGCTGGGCGCGCGAGCAGGAGCCCGTGTTCTACAGTCCGAAGCTCGGCTACTGGGTGGTCGCGCGCTACGATGACATCAAGGCGATCTTCCGCGATAACCGGACGTTCAGCCCGTCGATCGCGCTCGAGAAGATCACGCCGACGGGCGCCGACGCAAACGCGGTGCTCGCATCGTATGGCTATGCGATGAACCGCACGCTCGTCAACGAGGACGAGCCCGCGCACATGGCGCGGCGGCGTCTGCTGATCGAGCCGTTCACGCCCGATGCGCTGCGCGCGCACGAGCCGATGGTGCGGCGGCTCGCGCGCGAATACGTTGACCGCTTCGTCGACGACGGCCGCGCGGACCTCGTCGACCAGATGCTGTGGGAAGTGCCGCTCACGGTCGCGCTGCATTTCCTCGGCGTGCCCGAAGAGGACATGGACACGCTGCGCCAGTACTCGATCGCGCACACCGTCAACACGTGGGGAAGGCCGCGGCCCGACGAGCAGGTCGCGGTCGCGCACGCGGTCGGGCAGTTCTGGCAGTACGCGGGCAAGGTGCTCGAGAGGATGCGCGAGGATCCTTCGGGGCCTGGCTGGATGCAGTTCGGCATCCGCATGCAACGCGAGCATCCGGACATCGTCACCGATTCGTACCTGCATTCGATGATGATGGCGGGCATCGTCGCGGCGCACGAAACCACCGCGAACGCCACAGCGAATGCGCTGAAGCTGCTGCTTCAGCATCCGCACGCGTGGCGCGAGCTGTGCGAAGCCCCTTCGCTGATTCCGAACGCGGTCGACGAATGCCTGCGCCACAATGGCTCGATCGCCGCATGGCGGCGGATCGCGACGTGCGACACGATGGTCGGCGGCGTGGCGATTCCCGCCGGCGCGAAGCTGCTGATCGTCACGTCGTCGGCGAATCGCGACGAGCGCCGCTTCGCCGATCCGGACCTGTTCGACATCCACCGCGACGATTGCGCCGATCACCTGACGTTCGGCTATGGCTCGCATCAGTGCATGGGCAAGCATCTCGCGCGGATGGAGATGCAGATCTTCATCGACGAGCTGACGCGCCGCCTGCCGCACATGCGGCTTGCCGAGCAGCGCTTCACGTACATGCCGAACACATCGTTTCGCGGTCCGGAGCATCTGTGGGTCGAGTGGGACCCGGCCGCGAATCCGGAGCGGCGTCGCGCGGATGCGCGGCGCTCGGCGCTCGCCGTGCGGATCGGCGAATCGAACGCGCGCAGCGCGGGGCGCGCATTGTGCGTCGACAGCGTGACGCCCGCGGCCGAGCGCGTGCTGCGCGTGCGCCTCGTCGCGCCCGACGGCGCGGCGCTGCCGCGCTGGAGCGCGGGCGCGCATATCGACGTCGAATGCGGGGATACCGGCCTTTCCCGACAGTATTCGCTGTGCGGCGATCCGGCCGAGCGCGGCGCATACGAGATCGCGGTGCTGCGCGAGCCGGCGAGCCGCGGCGGCTCCGCCTGGATGCACGAGCGGCTGCGGCCCGGCATGCGCGTGACGATTCGCGGGCCGCGCAACCATTTCCGGCTCGACGCGCACGCGGGCCGCACGATCCTGATCGCGGGCGGCATCGGCATCACGCCGATCGGCGCGATCGCGCGCGAAGCGCGTGCGCTCGGCATCGACTACACGCTGCATTACTGCGGCCGAAGCCGCCGGACGATGGCGTTCGTCGACGCGCTCGCCGCGCTGCATGGCGGGCGGCTTCGCCTGCACGTGTCGGACGAAGGCACGCGGCACGATTTCTCCACGCTCGACGTCGCGCCCGGCACGCAGGTCTATGCGTGCGGACCCGCGCGCATGCTCGACGCGCTCGCCGCCCGCGCCGCGCATTGGCCGGCGGACGCGCTGCGCGTCGAGCATTTCGCGGCCGCCGCGCCGCGCGTCGATCCGGCCGCCGAGCAACCGTTCGAAGTCGAGCTGAAGGATTCGGGGCTCACGCTGACGGTGCCCGCGAACCGCTCGTTGCTGGCGACGCTGCGCGCCGCGAACGTCGACGTGCAGAGCGATTGCGAGGAAGGGCTGTGCGGCTCGTGCGAGGTGCGTGTGCTCGCGGGCGAGGTCGATCATCGCGACAGCGTGCTGAGCGCGGGCGAGCGCGCGGCGAACACGCGCATGATGGCATGCTGCTCGCGCGCGAAGCGCGGGAGGCTCGTGCTCGAGCTGTAGCGCGAAACCCTTTGCCCCGGCGCAGCGCGGATGACGACGGCGACATGACAAGGAGACGACGAATGACGACGCGAGTGGACGTGCGCGAGATGCTCGACAACCGCCGCTTCGGCGCATATCAATGGGCGATCGTCGCGCTGTGCGCGGCGTGCCTCGTGATGGACGGTTTCGACGTGCAGGCGATGGGCTACGTCGCGCCCGTCGTGATCCGCGAATGGGGGATTGCGAAGGAGGCGCTGTCGCCCGTGTTTGGCACCGGATTGTTCGGCATGCTGATCGGCTCGCTCGTGTTCAGCGCGCTTGCCGATCGGATCGGCCGGCGTCCGGTGCTGATCGGCGCTTCGCAGCGGGGCTCGGGCTCGGCTGCATCATGCCGAACGCGATGATGCTCGCCGGCGAATACAGTCCGTGGCGCATCCGCGTATCGCTGATGATGATCGTATCGTGCGGCTTCACCGTGGGCGGCGTGGCGGGCGGGCTCATCACCGCGGCGCTGATTCCGCACGTCGGCTGGCGAGCCGTGTTCTTCGTCGGCAGCGCGGTGACGGAGGGGCGAGCGGCTCGCGCGGCGCCGGCGGCTCCGGGGCGAGGCCGGCCGCGTAGATTGCCGGCGGCGCCCACCGTGCGCGATGCGCCGAACGTCGAGCGCGCCGGCATCGAATCGTTGCGTCGCGGCCTGGCCAAAGCGTCTCGCGCATCCTAATTTAAGAATATGCGCCGCCGCGCGATACGCGATACGCGATTCGCGTCGACGCGAGCGAGACGGGAGCAGGTGTCCGGCATCGACAACGCGATTGCAGCCGGCGGTCCGCGAAGCCGCTATTGCGGCGAAGCGATCGCAACAGGTTGATCCGAATGAAATGCCGAGCCGGATTGACACGGCGATGTCAACGCGCAAGCGCGATCGAATGCGTGCTGCATCCGATGTGCGCCTGCGCGGCGGCGCCGCGTTCGTTCGGAAGCATCCGCACCTGCATTTCACGAATTTCACGAGCCGAGGAGAACCGCGATGGCATTCAAGATTCTCAGTTGCGACGGTGGCGGCATCAGGGGATTGATCACCGCGTTGCTCATTCAGGATCTCGATCGACGCAGCGGCATCCTGGCGAAGGCGGACGGCTTCGCCGGCACGTCGACGGGCGGCCTGCTCGCGCTCGCGCTTGCGCGCGGCGTGTCGATTTCCGAAGTCGTCGACGTCTACCGGAACCGGGGAGCCGAGATATTCCAGGAGAGCGGCGCGTGGCTTGAGCAGAGAGAGACGATCGCGACGGGCGCGGCGAGCTTCGCCGCGTCCGCCGGGCCGGGGCTTTTCGCGTGCCAGTACGTGAACACCGGGCTCAAGCGCATCGCGCAGGAACTGCTGCGCGGCGGCGATCTGACCGAGTTGCGCAGGCTGACCGTCATCAATTCGTCACGGCTATGGGACCCGGCGCTGCGCAGTTGGTCCGCATGCACGTTCTCGAACGCGAGCGGCAATGCGTATCGCCATGTCGCGCTCGTCGACGCGGCGCTCGCGACGTCGGCCGCGCCTTCGTATTTTCCGCCGTACGAAGTGCCGTCGCTCGGCTATTTCGCGGACGGCGGCCTGTTCGCGAACAATCCTTCGATGACGGCCGTTTCCGAGGCGCTTGCGAGCCGTCTCGGCGGCGAGCTCGGCAATTTGCGGGTGCTGTCGCTCGGCACCGGCATCAGTCAGGAAGGCATCCGCCCGAGCGCGATCGGCGATCCGCTCAGATGGGGCGTGACGACGTGGTTTTGGCCCCTCGAGAGCCACGATGTGCCGGCATCGGCGCTGCTCGGTCTCACACTCGATACGACCGCGATGCTCGCGACGCAGCAGGCGACGCAATTGCTCGGCGAATGCTACCGGCGCGCGAATTTCGTGCTCGGCGAAACGGTCGGGCTCGACGACTGGCGCAAGGCGCCGCTGCTGGAGAGCGAAACGGCCGCGTACATGAAGACGCCGGCGTGGGAGGGCGTCTGCCAGTGGGTCGACGCGAACTGGCGCTGACGCCGCGCGCGAATTGCTCGCGAAAGATTGAGTGATTCGCACGCGGCGCTTCTCGCGTCTTCCGGTATCTCCCACGTTTTCCCTAGTGCGCCTGATCGTTCGCGCTGCCGATATCCAAGAAAAAGAGAAATCGGGAATGAGGGCATCATGAGCGAACGAGCGAAAGCGAGCAGTCCTTCGATATCGATACACAGCAACGGGTCCGCCGGGGAGGACGACGCACGGCCGGCGTGTGCGGCGGGCGACGCGCCCGCCGACGAGCCGGTCGTGCTGCTCGTCGACGACGAGCCGAGCGTGCTGTCGTCGCTCAAGCGCGTGTTCCGCCCGAAGCGTTACCGGATGCTGTGCGCCGACAGCGGCGAAGCGGCGCTCGCCCTGCTGGCCGCGGGCGAAGTCGACGTGGTCGTGTCCGATATGCGGATGCCGCGGATGAGCGGCGCGGAATTTCTCGCGCGCGTGGGCGAACGGCATCCGGACACGATGCGCATTCTGCTGACCGGTTATTCCGAAATCGATTCGGCGGTGCGCGCGATCAACGAAGCGGGCATCTACCGGTACCTGACGAAGCCGTGGGACGATCACGACCTGTTGCTGACCGTCGAGCAGGCGCTCGAGCAGCAGCGCCTGCGCCGCGAGACCGCGCGGCTCGACGCGCTCACGCGCAAGCAGAACGATGCGTTGCGCGCGTTCAACGCGGGGCTCGAAGCGCAGGTGCAGGCGCGCGTCGAGGAGATCCGCCAGACGATGCTGTTTCTCGAAGACGCGCAGCGCGACCTGACGCACAATTTCACCGCGATGGTTCAGGCGTGCGCGAACATGATCGAGCTGCGCTGCGGCGCGCCCGGCGGCGAATCGCAGCGCGTCGGCGAGGCGGCGCGCAATCTGGCGCTCGCGCTCGGCATGAGCGGCTGGCAAGCGCAGGAGCTGTTCTTCGCGGGGCTGCTGCACGGCATCGGCAAGCTGTCGTTGCCGGACGAGCTGCTGCACAAGCCGCTCGACCGGATGGCGCCGGACGAGAGCCGGCGCTATTTCCAGCACCCGTTGCGCGCGCAGATGGTGCTCACGCCGGTTCAGCAGCTCGGCCGCGTCGCGCACCTGATCCATCATCAATACGAGCGGTTCGACGGGCGCGGCACGCCCGACGGACTCGCCGCCAACGCGATTCCGCTCGGCTCGCGCATTCTGGCCGTCGCGCGCGACTTCGACGCGCTGTGCAGCGGCAGCATGTTCAAGCGGCTGTACACCGTGCAGCAGGCAATGGCGGTGCTCGTCTCGCAAGCCGGCCTGCGCTACGACGCGCGCGTCGTCGACCGGTTCGTCGCGCTCTCGAAGGAATCGCTGGCGCTCGACCGGCGCGCGAGCGTATCGCGAATCAACGCTTCGCAACTCGCGGAAGGCATGCGGCTTGCCGACGACCTGCACAACAGCCGTGGCATCCTGCTGATGACGAAGGGCAGCGTCGTGTCGTCGCATCAGGCCGCGCAGGTGCGCCGTTTCGAAGCGAACGAAGTGGCGCCGTTCGTGATTTTCGTCGATGCGGGAAGCGGCGAGCCGCCGCCGCGCGGCCTGCTCGATTGACGCATCGCGGCCCGCGGCGGCGATCGGCGCCGCGCCCGGCCACGAAGACATCGGCGCGTTTGACGCCGTCTGATGAAGGGGAGATCTGGCGTGACCTCGTTGTCCTCTTCGATTCCCGCCGTGCACTCGACATGCGCTGCCGCGCGCGCTGTTCACGGCCGAGACCGCGCTGCTCGAATCGCTGCAGACGTTCACGATCGAGAGCGGGCTCGCCTGCGCGTCGCGCACGAGGAAGTCGATCTCGATTACCTGCGCCGGGACATCGGAACGCTGATCGACGAATCGATCGAGGGCGCGTCGCGCGTGCGGCGGATCGTGCAGGACCTGCGCGACTTCTCGCGTGCGGGCAGCGAGGAATGGAACTTCGCCGACATCCACGAGGGATTGGAGGCGACGCTGAACGTCGTGCGCAACGAGCTGAAGTACGAGGCGGAGGTCGTCAAGGATTACGGCGAGCTGCCGGCCGTCGAATGCATGCCGTCGCAGTTGAACCAGGTCGTGATGAACCTGCTGATGAACGCCGCGCACGCAATTGCCGAGCGAGGCACGATCACGATCCGCACGCGCCGGGACGGCGACGGCGTGACGATCGCGATCGAGGATACGGGCGTGGGCATTCCGGCGGACCGGCTCGCGAAGATCTTCGATCCGTTCCATACGACGAAGCCGGTCGGCAAGGGCACGGGGCGCGGGCTATCGGTGTGCGTGCCGGATGCGCCGAGTGTGCGGCAGCGGCGCTGGCGCCGATGACATGCGCGCTTTCGGTGCGCACGTTCGAACCGATTCGACGTCGCCCGGCCGGGTCTCATGTCGCGAGCGGCGTTTCATGCAGATGCCGCCAGACGATGCGCGACGCCGCGTCGTACTCGAACACGACCGTCGAGCGTCTCGTGTTCGGGCGATCTTCGCCGTCGATCTGCGTTTCCCGGTAGCCGATCACCGCGCCGTCGCGCCACGCGCCGATCCGTTGCAGTTCGTCGATCTCGATGCGCAGCCCCGGACGTTGGCCGTGTCCCCGGCGGAACAGTTCGTCGAGGCCGGCGTGGTCGAGCGACGCGCCGCGCGCGGCGATCATCGAGAAATGCGGCGAAAAGCGGCCCAGCAATGCGGGCAGGCGGTCGAATTCGGCCTGCCCGGACAACCAACGCTCGATGTCGACGTGCGCGTCGATGACTTCCTGAAAATACGGGTTCGTTTCGTTCATGATCGACTCGATTGGGTGTCCACGGAAACAGCGGGCGAGACCGCCGCGCGACGCGAGCCGAGCCGCGCGACGAGCGGCAGCGGCAGCAGCGTCAGCAGCGCGCCGAGCGCAAAGCACTGACGATACGCAAGCGGCGCGGCGCCGCCGTTGAACGTCAGCAGGAAATTGAGCGCGCTGCCGAGCGCGGCGACGCCCAGGCAGAAACTCAACTGACGATTGAGGTTCCAGAGCGCGCTCGCTTCGCCCATGCTGGCGGCTGGCACGTCGAGAAACGCGGCGCTTTGCGACGTGCTCGTGCAGAGGCTCGCGCCGAAGCCCATCGCGGCGTAGGCCAGCACGCGGCCCGCCTCGTGCGCCGCGAACGGCGTCGCGAGCAGTGCGACGCCGATGCAGTCGATCACGATGCCGCAGGCGAGCAGCGGCCTTGCGCCGGCCGATGGGAAGACGCGCCGTGTTGTCGCGATCGCGGCGAACGATGCGGCGGACCACGGCACCATCAGCGCGCCGACCTGCGTCGCGCTGAGCCCCAGCGCGTTCTGCAGAAAGAGCGATGCGATCAGATTCACGCCCGTGAAGACGCCGGGCACGCACAGATAGACGACGATGCCGACGCGCAGGAGCGGCTGCGAGAGCAGCGCGAGATCGAGCAGCGGCGCGCTCGATCGGCGCGCATGTCGGACGTATGCGAGGCCGGCGGCGCACGCGGTCGCGAGCGCGGCGATCGCCGGCATTTCCGCGCCGCGCCGGCTCGCGAACGTGAGGCCGAGCAGCAGCGCGACGAGCGCGGCCGCGCTGAGGCCGAGGCCCGCCGCATCGAGCGTGCGAGGCGCATCGCTGGCGACGTCGGCAGGCAGCCACGCGAGCGCGAGCGCGCACGACAACGCGGCGAGCGCGAGCATTCCCGCAAACACCGCGCGCCACGAGGCATGGTCGACGATCACGCCGCCGAGCGCGGGCGACGTCGCGGGAACGAGCAGCGCGACCATCATCACGATCGATGTCAGGCGGGCGCGCGCTTCGCGCGGATAGGCGCGATAGGTCATCGCCTGGCCGACGGGAATCAGCAGGCCGCCGCCGAGCCCCTGCACGAGCCGCGACGCGAGCAGCGCGCCGATCGACTGCGCGCTCGCCGCGCCGGCGCTGCCGAGCGCGAACACGAGCAGCGACGCCGCGAGCAGACGGCGCTCGCCGAACCGGTGCGCGAGCCACGCGCCGAGCGGAATCACGACGGTGAGCCCGAGCATGTAGAGGTTGCCGATCCACGCGAGCTGCGCGACCGATGCGTGCAGCTCGCGCTGCAGCGCCGGGTATGCGGCGTTGATTGCGAACATGTTCGCGAGGTCGATCGAGAAGCCGAGCAGATAGACGGCGGCGATGCGTGAGCGGGCGGACATGGAAGCAGCCGGTGACATCAGGCTGCGTAGTGTAAAGTCCGCGATCCGTGGCCGTCAGTCCGATTGCCCGGATAGACTGATCGAAAAATTTTGACAATCGAGGGCGCGATGGTGAGCTTGGATCGTTTCGACGTATTTCGCGCAGTCGTGGAGGCCGGTTCGTTCACGGGCGCGGCGGACGTGCTGAACCAGGCGCGCGCGGCCGTGAGCTTCAACGTCAAGCAGCTCGAGGCCGAGCTCGGCGTGACGCTGCTCACGCGCACGACGCGGCGCGTGGAGTTGACCGAAGCGGGCGAGCGTTTCTACGAGCGCTGCCTGCGCGTGCTCGCCGAAGCCGAAGAGGCGATCGACGATGCGCGCGGCGAGCACGGCGGGATGCAGGGCAGCTTGCGGGTCACGTCGACGGTCGAATACGCGCTGCGGGTCGTCGCGCCGGCGCTGCGCGAATTCACGAGCATGCATCCGGCGCTGCGCGTGCGGCTCGAGACGCATACGTCGCAGGCGGACCTCGTGCGCGATCGATTCGACGTCGCGATCCGGCTCGGCCGCTTCGAGCAGTTCCAGGACTTGCCGTACCGGGGCGTGTGCATCGACACCTACGACGTGCGGCCGGTGGCTTCGCCCGCGCTGCTGGCCGAGCACGGCGCCGCGCGAATCGAATCGCCGGACGCGCTCGCGCGCTTGCCGCAGCTCGGGCACAGCCGTCTGTCGCAGGTTGCGTCGTGGTTGCTGCACGATCGCGACGGGCGAGAGCACGTATATCGGCCTGCGGCGAAGCCGCATCTGATTGCGGACAACGCATCGGTGCTGTGCGCGTTCGCGCGGCAGGGCAGCGGCGTCGCGCTGCTGCCCGAGTGGCTCGTGCGCGACGATCTGGACAACGGAACGTTGATCGACGCGCTGCCGGATTATCGGTTTCCGCAGCAGGGCGTCTATGCGCTGTATCCGTCGACGCGGCACGTGCCGCAGAAGGTTCGCGCGTGGGTCGATTTCATCAAGTGCTACGTGCGGCGGCGCACGGAGGGCTGATGCGGGGTTGGGCGTGCCGTCTCTGGCGACGAAGGGAGCGGCATGGCGTGAGCCGCGCAGCGGGCGTTGCTTCGGCGCGTTGTGAAAACCACCCGCGTCGTTCACAATGCCCGATAGCTCGAATCGAGCCTTCGATTCGACCGTGGGCTCGTCGATCCGGGAGGGCGCGTGCGTTTCGACATCACCGATCTGCGTCTGTTCGTCGCCGTCGTCGAGGCGGGCAGCATCACGCACGGCGCGAGCCGGGCCAATCTGGCGCTCGGCTGCGCAAGCGGACGCATCAAGCAAGATGGAGGCGACGGCCGGCGTGCCGCTTCTCGTGCGCGAACGGCTCGGCGTGAAGCCGACGGAGGCGGGCACACGCTCGATGCGATCTGCCGCCTCGTCGAAAACGGCGTCGGCGTATCGGTGGTGCCCGAGTCGGCCGCGCGGCGCTGCAAGCGAACGATGTCGATCAAGACGCTCGAGTTGCGCGACGACTGGGCGCGGCGCGATGGCGATACCCATTCTTTCTTTAACAAGGAGGCGAGCATGAGCACGACGATTTCCGCGTATCGACAAATCGGCGACAAGCGGTTTCGCGAGATATCCGGCCTGTATTTCGAGGATTTCGAGCCGGGCAACGTCTATGAGCACCGGCCGGGCCGCACGATCACGGACGTCGACAACATCTGGATGACGCTCCTGACGATGAATACGCAGCAGGTGCATTTCGATGCCGAATACGCGGCGAAGACCGAATGGAAGAAGCTGCTCGTCGACAGCACGTTCACGCTCGCGCTGCTGACCGGCATGAGCGTGCGCACGGTCAGCGCGAAGGTGGTGGCGAATCTCGGCTGGGACAAGGTGAGGGCGAGCGCGCCGGTGTTCGCGGGCGACACGCTGTACGCGGAATCGACGGTGCTGTCGCGCCGCGAATCGAAGAGCCGGCCGACGCAGGGGATCGTGACCGTCGAGACGAAGGGCGTCAACCAGCACGGTGTCGTCGTGATGTCGTTCGAGCGCACGATGCTGATCTACAAGCGCGGTCATTCGCCGGAAGCCGACGCCAACTACTGAACGGCGAAAACTGAACGCCGGGGAGGTTCGGGATGCTGAAGAAAGTCTATGCGGGCAAGCTGACGTCGCCGGAGCGGGCGGTGTCGGAAGTGCGCAGCGGCTCGGCGACGCATTCGACGTGCCGGACATGCTGCGCGAGGCGCAGGACGCGGAGCAACCGGGGCGGCGCATCACGGAGGCGCTCGCGGCGCACGGCGCGCCGCGCGCCGACGCTCTTCTGCATTCCGGGCGCCGGCGCGAGCGTGACGACGCGCAACCCGCTTGCCGATCGAGCGATCGGGATGCCGATCGCGTGCCCGCCGGCATGATTCGCCGGATCAGCGAACGGATGTGACGCTGGTCGCCCCCGAAGCCCCCGAAGCCCCCGAAGCGCGGCCCCCTCGATCCGTCTTCCCGTCGCCCCCCGGCCGCTGCGCGAGCCGCCGGACCTGCTGCGCCAGCTCCGCAAGCGAAATCTGCCCGCGCATCTCGGTCACGAAATTCCCCGCCAGCACCGCGACCATCAGCACTGCGATCGCGCCCTTGAGCGGCTGGCCGACCGACATCAGATCGAGCTTCTGCGCCGACCGCGCGACGAACGCGAGGCCCAGGTCGACGAGCACCAGCATCGCCATCATCGGCGTCGCGATCCGCGCGATCATGTTCATCAGCATGTCGATCCGCGCCTGCGCGAACGCTTCGAGCAGCGGCGCGGGAACCGGATCGAACGACCCGAGCGGCCACCATGCATACGATTCGACCAGCGCGCCGAGCAGGAACGTCATGCCGCCCAGCAGCCAGAACGACGCGATCGTCAGTTGCCCGAACAGCGTCGCCATCAGCGATGTCTGCGTGCCCGAGCTCGGGTTCTGCATCTGCACGTTGTTGAAGCCGGCAACGTCGTCGACATACGTGCCGATCGCCTCTGCGGCCCAGAACACCGTCGACGCGGCGATGCCGAGCACGAGCCCGATCACGGCCTCCTTCAAGCAGGCGATCACGAGAAACGCGCCGTGAAGCTGCGGAATCAGCGCCTGCTGCCCGCACGCGATGAACAGGCACCACACCGCCGCCGCGCCGCTGCGCATCGGGCCTTTCATCACGGTGTCGGCGGTCGCGGGCAGGATCGACATGATCACGAGCAGCCGCTCGCTCGACAGCGCGAGCAGCACGATGAAGCCGATGAGTTCGTCGCCCAGGTGCTGCAGCGCAAAGATGTCGTTGGTGTTCATCTGCATGCCTCGTCCGATGCCCGCGCGGCCGCGAGCCGGCGTGCGAGCACGCCTTCTTCGATGTCCTCGTCCTGCGTGTCCTCGGCGGCCGCCTCGGCCGCGCGCGCGAGCTGCTTGATCCGCTCGCGCACGACGTCGATCTGCGCGTCGTTGCGCGCGATCCGGCGCGCGGTCGCGGCGAGCTGGTCGAGCTTCGCCTGCAGCGCCGCGCGCAGCCCCGCGCATTGCGCGCTCGCGAGCGCGTGCTCGTCGAGCAGCGCGTCGCGATAGCGGCGGCATGCCGCGTAATCGCCGACCGCGAACGGCGCGTGGCCGGCCGCCATCGCGTCCACGCGCGCCGCATAGCGATTCGCCGCATCGAGCTTCGCGTGCGCGTGCGCTTCGCCCTGCGCGAGTTCGGCCGCCGCCGCGTCGCGTTCGGCGCGCAGCGCGGCCTGCTCCGCGCGCAGCCTCGCGCCGCGCTGCTCGCGCCGCGCGAGGAGCGTCTCGAAGGCACGCTGCCTGCGGCGCATCACTGGACGAGCGCGTGCAGCGCGGCGAGCGTCGCGTCGGGCGGCGAGTACTCGTCGGTGCGCTGGTTGAGGAACGTGCGAATCCGGTCGATCTTCGCGACCGCCTCGTCGGCCGCCGGATCGCTGCCCGCCTGGTATTCGCCGAGCTGCAGCAGCGTCTCGATCTCTCGGTGCTTCGCGAGCAACTGGCGCAGCCGGCCCGCCGCGCCGACGTGCTCGCGCGTCGCGACCTGCGGCATGATCCGCGACAGGCTGCCGAGCACGTCGATCGCCGGATACTGGTTGCGCGCGGCGATCTCGCGCGACAGGATGATGTGGCCGTCGAGAATGCCGCGCACTTCCTCGGCGATCGGGTCGCTGCCGGAATCGTCCTCGGCGAGCACCGTGTAGAGCGCGGTGATCGAACCGTGCTCGCCCATCCCGGTGCGCTCGAGCAGGCGAGGCAGCTCGGCGAACACGGAAGGCGGGAAGCCGCGCCGCGCGGGCGGCTCGCCGGCCGCGAGGCCGATCTCGCGGCCGGCGCGCGCGAAGCGCGTGAGCGAATCCATCATCAGCAGCACGCGCTTGCCCTGGTCGCGGAAATACTCGGCGATCGCGGTGGCCGCATACGCAGCCTTCGCGCGCTCGATCGACGAGCGGTCGGACGTCGCGCACACGACGACCGAGCGCGCCATGCCGTCCTCGCCCATGATCAGCTCGACGAACTCGCGCACTTCGCGGCCGCGCTCGCCGATCAGCGCGATCACGTTGACGTCGCACGACGCGCCGCGCGCGAACATGCCGAGCAGCGTGCTCTTGCCGACGCCCGCGGGCGCGAAGATCCCCATGCGCTGGCCTTCGCCGAGCGTGATCAGGCCGTCGACGATGCGCACGCCGGTGGCGAGCGGCGCGTCGACCATCCTCCGCGACATCGGGTTCGGCGGCGGCGCGATCACGGGACGCAGCGCGTCGTAGTCGAGCTCGCCGCGCCCGTCGATCGGCTCGCCGAAGCTGTCGATCACGCGCCCGAGGATGCCGTGGCCTACCTTCACCGACAGCGGCCGCCGCAGGCCGATCACGCGCGTGCCGCGATTGATCTCGCCGAGCGTGCCGAACGGCGACAGCAGCGCGACGTTGCGGGTGAAGCCGACGACTTC
Organism: Burkholderia sp. MSMB1588; assembly: GCF_001546925.1. Taxonomy (NCBI): domain Bacteria; kingdom Pseudomonadati; phylum Pseudomonadota; class Betaproteobacteria; order Burkholderiales; family Burkholderiaceae; genus Burkholderia; species Burkholderia sp. MSMB1588. Next base: position 1,608,270 of record NZ_CM003770.1, read on the forward strand.
CGCATGCTGGATCAGCGCGCCCGACGCGCTGCGCAGCTCGCACAGCTCGCCCAACGTCGCTTCGAGGCCGACCACGCGCATGAGCGTGCCGATCACTTCGAGCACCTTGCCCGTCATGTCGACGGCGGGCTCGATCGCGAGCCGCGCGGCCATCGCGTCGGCGACGCGGGACAGATCGGTCAAGGCATTCATGGGCGGCCCGCGTCGTCGAGCGCGCGGGCGAGCGCCGCGCGGATCGCGTTCAGTTGCGTGTCGAGGCTCGCGTCGACGGTGCCGAAATCGGATTCGCACACGCAGGTGCCGCGCGCGACGCGCGGCTCGACGACGACGTCGACGGGCGCGTTGCGGCCCTGCCGGCGCCATGCGTCGGCCAGCAGCCCGAACTGTTCGCGCGCGGCGTCGTAGTCGGCATCGCACACGCGCACCGTCAGATAGCTCGCGCCGGCGACGACGCGCTCGACGGTCTCCGCCGCGCGCGCGAAGAGGCCGCGCGCGTCTTCCGCGCGCACCATCTGCTGGACGGCCGCGGCGACGAGCTCCGCGAGCCGCTCGCGCATCCGGTCGCGCACGCGCCGCTCCTGCTCGAACGAATCGGCCGCCTGCGCGTGCCAGTCGGCGATCGCCTGCGCGCGGCCCGAATCGTAGCCGCGCGCGTATGCGCTGTCGTGCTCGCGCCGCGCGGCGTCGACGAGCGCGTCGGCCTGCGCGCGCGCGTCGGCGGCGATCCGTTCGGCTTCGTCGCGTGCCGCGCGCAGCACGGCGTCGCGTTCCGCCGCGAGCGCGTCGAGCGCGGCGTCGAGCGCCTGAACCGTTTCGAACGCGTCTCGGCGCAGCACGCCGTGCGGCGCCGCGATGCATAGATCGTCGGCGAGCGCAATCCCGCGGTTCTTCAGCCAAAAAGCCATGACCACTCCGGAAACAGCGACGGCAGGCGCGCGAGCAGCATCGCGCCGTCCGCGTCAGCCGCCGCGCGTTCGATCCACGGCGCGCGCGCGGCGTCGCGCGGCAGCGCGAGGCGCACGATGCGCATCGGCCCCGCCGGCGACCAGGCCCGGTCGCGCTCGAACAGGCACCAGCCTTCCCAGGCGAGGTCGTCGCCGGACAGCCGTGCGAGCGGCGCGGCCGGCTCGCGGCGATCGAGATCGCGCGCGCGCGGCGCGTCGGGCAGCGCGGCGAGCGCGCGGCAGCCGCCCGCGCCGACCCAGCCTGCAAGCCGCTCGCGGCTCGCGCGGCCGATCCAGTGGCGCAGCTCGGCGCGCCGGAACAGCAGCGCGCGCACGCGCATGAGCCGCAGCGCATCGGCCACAGGCAGCGCGGCGAGCCGGTCCGCGGGCGCGTCGAAGCCGTCGAGCGCCGGCGACGGGCCCGCGAGCGTGCGCAACAGCAGCCGCGAGCACGCGGCGCGCAGCGCGGGCGCGCGCTCATGCATTGTCGCGACGAGCGGCGCGAGCGCGCCGTGCCAGCTCGCGTGGACCCAGTCCGCCGCGCGTCGCGCGTTCGCGTCGTAGCCGGCGAGCCACGCGGCCCGCGTCGAGACGCTGGCGACGCTCGCGACCGGCGCGCCGCCGCTCATCGCGCGCCGGCCTGCCGAGGCGCGGCCGCGGCCTTCGCGCCGCCGCCGCGCAGCCGCGCGGCGAGGCCGCCCACACCCGAGCCGCCGCCCTTGCGCGCGCGCCACCACAGCGCGCCGCCCGCAGCCGCGAGCGCGACGCCTACGAGGATGGCGACGAGCACGCCGGCGAGCGTCGCGCCGCCGGATTTCTGCGCGGGCGGCTGCGCGGCCGACACGAGATCGACCGGGTCGGCCGCGACCGACGTGACGCTCACTTCGTCGTACGTCAGCCCTTCGACGCTATGGACGACGAGGTTCTTGATCTGTGGCGTGAGCGTCGCGAGATTCGCGTTCGGCCGGTACTTGATGAACACCGACGCCGACGAAGGCTTCGCGACCTGCGCGAGCGGATCGTTGTTCGGCAGCACGATGTGCACGCGCGCGACGACGACGCCGTCGATCTTCGACAGCGTATCCGACAGCTCCTGCGACACGCCGTAGATGAACCGCACGCGCTCCTCGGTCGGCGTCGACACGAGGCCGTCCTTCTTGAAGAGCGCGCCGAGATCGTCGTAGCGTGCCGCGGGCAGCCCGCGCGCGCGCAGCACTTCCATCGCCTTGACGATCTGTTTGTCGTCGACGGCGAGCGTCCACGTCTTGCCGCCGTCGGGCGTCTTCTTCTGCGCGTCGACGCCGTTTTGCAGCAGCGCGGCCATCATTTCGTTGCAGTCGCGCTCGGCGAGGCCGCCGTACAGCTCCTGCCGGCAGCCGGCGGCGAGCGCCATGCACGCGACGAGCGCGGCGAGCCGGGCCCTGCGGCCGGCGGCCGCGGAGATCGGGAGACGGAGTGTGTTCATGATCACTGGTTCTTCATCAGCGAGCCGATCGCGTCCTTCGTCGACGTGACGACGCTCATCTTCGCCTGCAGGTCGATCTGCATCGCGGTCGCCTCGGCCGACACCTGGATCGACGCCGCGACCATCTCGCTCATCGACATCTCGTTCGCGTGCCGGCTCAGATAGGCGGTGTTCTCGAGCACCTGCTTGAGCGCGGCGTCCGACGTCTCGACGAGTTTCGACACCGCGCTCGTTTCGTGCGCCTGCGCGACGGGCGGCGTCGGCGTCGCGTTCGACATCAGCGCCTGGAAGCGGCCGGCGACGTCGGCAGGTACTTCCGGCGGGACGTTAGGCATCGACGCGGCCGGCGCGGCGGCCGCGTCCGAGAACGCGACGTCGAGCGCGCGGGTCAGATCCACCGGGGAAAGCGGGGCGTTCATGCGGATCTCCCCGTCAAAGACGCAGATATTGCTGGTGCGAGAACGCGGCCTGCGCATCGAAGCCGCTCGACGGATTCGCGGGCGGCGCATCGGCCGCGTCGCCGCTCGGGTTCGCGTTCGCGACCGATTCGGGCAGCTCCCATACGCCCGTGCGTTGCGCGTGCTCCTTCGCGAGCATCACGTCGTGCTGCCGCTCGAGCGCCTTGACGAGCGCGATCGCCTGCGCGGGGCCGCCCGCCGCCAGCACGTCGTCGGCGGCGATTCGCCATTCCGGATCGCGCTTCAGTTGCAGCGCGAACGCGAGCAGCGCCTTGCCGTAGATCGCGTTCGTCGGGCCGTTCGCGACCGCCGCGAACACGCGCACCGCGTCGTCGAAGTGGCCGAGCGCGACGTGCAGCATGCCGTCGAACATGTCGGCGGCGGGCAGTTGCGGCGCGAGCACGCGCAGCGCGTCGATCAGCAGGCCGATGTCGTAGGGATCGGCGGCCGGACCGCCGAGCGCGCCGCCGAGCGAGAGGCTCGCCGCGTCGATCAATACGTTCAACGCTGCCTGGCTGCATCGCAGATAGGTCGGCCGGGATTCGTCCATGGTGTGCGCTCCGTGTCGCCGCGCGAGCGGCGCATGTCGTTGAGGAAAAGGCGTATGGGGCGCAAGGTAGCAGCGCGCCGCCGCCGCCCGGCCGCCGATGCGAAGCGCGCGCGTGCGGCGCGAAGCGTCGCGCGCGCTTCGCGCCGCACGGCGCGGCTTCGGGCCGGCGCGCGCGCGCGGCGCGGCGCGCCGCTAACGTACGCGCCATGTCCGACTCTCGAGAGGAACGGCGGCGATGGCCGAAGAGAAAACCGAGGAGCCCACCGAGAAGAAGCTGAAGACGGCCCGCGAGAAAGGCCAGGTCGCGAAGAGCAAGGACGTCGCGGACGCGGTGACGCTGGCGGCCGCGATCGGCGTGCTGACGGCGGGCGAATCGATGCTGACGGGCGGCCTCACGCGCGCGATCCGCACCGCGCTCGACTTCGTGCACGGCGAGCGCACGCCGCAGGCGACGCTCGCCGCGCTGCACGATCTCGCGGCGAGCGCCGCGCTGACGATGCTGCCGTTCGTCGCCGCCGCGATCGTCGCGGGCGTCGCGTCGCAGGCGCCGCAGGCGGGCTTCATGATCACGCTCGAGCCCGTGATGCCGAAGTTCGACGCGATCAATCCGATGGCGGGCATCAAGCGGATCTTCTCGCTGAAGTCGCTGCTCGAGCTCGTGAAGATGATCGTCAAGGCGATCGTGCTCGCGTGCGTGATCTGGAAGATGATGACGTCGCTGTTTCCGCTCGTCGTCGCGAGCGTGTACGAGGCGACGCCGCAGCTCGCGCGCGTGCTGTGGACCGTGCTGATGAAGCTCGTCGGCGTTGTCGCGCTCGTCGTCGCGGTGTTCGCGGCGGCCGACTACAAGATCGCGCGCGTGATGTTCATCCGCGACAACCGGATGACGAAGGAAGAGACGAAGCGCGAGCACAAGGAGAGCGAGGGCGATCCGCACACGAAGGGCGAGCGCCGCCGGCTCGCGCGCGAGATCGCGACGAGCGCGCCGCCGCGGCAGAAGGTCGGGCAGGCGAACGTGCTCGTCGTCAACCCGACGCACTACGCGGTCGCGATTCGCTACGCGCCCGACGAGCATCCGCTGCCGCGGGTGATCGAGAAGGCCGTCGATGCCGGCGCGCTCGCGCTGCGCCGCCACGCGCACGCGCTCGGCGTGCCGATCGTCGGCAACCCGAGCGTCGCGCGCGCGCTGTACCGCGTCGAGCGCGACGCGGCGATTCCCGAAGAACTGTTCGAAACGGTGGCCGCGATCCTGCGCTGGGTCGAATCCATCTCGGGCGCGCGCGCCGACGCCGCCCCTCCCTCCGCGAGGTCGTCATGACGCTGAAAACCCTCAAACTTCCCGCTGGCGGCGAGGTCGGCATCACGGTGCTCGTCGTCGCGATCGTGTCGCTGATGATCCTGCCGCTGCCGCCAGAGGTGATCGACGTGCTGCTCGGCATCAACATCGCGATCAGCGTCACGCTGCTGATGGTGACGATGTATGTCGGCAGCATCGTGTCGCTGTCGGTGTTTCCGTCGGTCCTGCTGTTCACGACGCTGTACCGGCTGTCGCTGAACATCGCATCGACGAAATCGATCCTGCTGCACGCGAACGCGGGCGACATCATCGAGAGCTTCGGCGAGCTCGTCGTCGGCGGCAATCTCGTCGTCGGCCTCGTCGTGTTCCTGATCATCACGACCGTGCAGTTCATCGTGATCGCGAAGGGTTCGGAGCGCGTGGCCGAAGTCGGCGCGCGCTTCACGCTCGACGCGATGCCGGGCAAGCAGATGAGCATCGACGCCGACCTGCGCGCGAACATCCTGACGCCCGACGAGGCGCGCCGCAAGCGCGCGACGCTCGCGAAGGAGAGCCAGTTGCACGGCGGGATGGACGGCGCGATGAAGTTCGTCAAGGGCGACGCGATCGCGGGGCTCATCATCACGCTCGTGAACATCGTCGCGGGCATCGCGATCGGCGTGATGTACCACGGGATGACGGCGGGGGAAGCCGCGAACCGCTTCTCGATCCTGTCGGTCGGCGACGCGATGGTGTCGCAGATTCCGTCGCTGCTGATCTCGGTCGCGGCGGGCGTGATGATCACGCGCGTCGCCGACGATCACGACGAAGGCGAAGGCACGTCGCTCGGCTCCGAGATCGCGAGGCAACTGGGCGGCAGCCATCGCGCGCTGTATTTCGCGGCGGTGCTGCTGCTCGGCTTCGCCGCGGTGCCGGGCTTTCCGGCGGCGCTCTTCGTGCTGCTGTCGGCGACGCTCGCGTTCGCCGGCTACCGGCTGCAAAAGGGCGCGCGCCGCTCGACCGCGCGCGGCGAGCCGGTGATCGCGCTGCAGCGCGCGGGCGCGAAGAGCGGCACGCCGTCGATCCTGCCGCGCGCGCCGCTCTTCACGTGCGCGATCGGCGTGCGCGTCTCGCCCGATCTCGTCGCGCGGCTCGCGCCCGCCGCGCTCGACCGCGCGTTCGACGAGGAGCGCGCGAAGCTGCAGGAGGAGCAGGGGCTGCCGTTTCCCGGCATCACGCTGTGGACGAGCGGCGCGCTGCCCGCGGCGACGTGCGAGATCCTGATGCGCGACGTGCCGCAGGCGCGGCTCGAATTGCCGGCTGACCAGACGATGCTGCCCGACGCGGCGTCCGATCCCGCGCTCGCCGGCCGCTGCACGAAGCGCGGGCCCGCGGGCGGGCTCGCCGAGAGCTACTGGATCGACGACAAGGCGGCGCCGGCCGGCGCGCGCGCGTGGCGCGCCGAGCAGGTGATCGCGCACGAGACGATCGCGCTGCTCAGGCGCAACGCCTACCTGTTCCTCGGCATTCAGGAAACCCAGTGGATTCTCGACCAGCTCGGCCTCGACTATCCGGGGCTCGTCGCCGAGGTGCAGAAGGCGCTGCCGACGCAGCGCATCGCCGACGTGCTGCGCCGCCTGCTCGAAGAGCACATCCCGATCCGCAACGCGCGCGACATCATGGAGAGCCTCGTCGCGTGGGGGCCGAAGGAGAAGGACATGCTGATGCTCGCCGAATACGTGCGCGGCGACCTGTCGCGCTATCTCGCGTATCGCGCGGCGCGCGGCGCGCGGCAATTGCCGGCCGTGCTGCTCGACATGGCGGTCGAGCAACACATCCGGCAGTCGATCAAGCAGACGCCCGCCGGCAACTTCCTCGCGCTGCCGCCCGAGCAGGTGCGCTATCTGGTCGACAGCATCGCGTCGTTCGTCGGCGACGCGCCGCGCGACGACGTCGCGCTCGTCACGTCGATGGACGTGCGCCGCTACACGCGGCGGATGATCGAGGCGCGGCTCGGCTGGCTGCCCGTCTATTCGTATCAGGAGCTCGGCGACCAGGTCGAATTGCGGCCGGTCGGCCGCGTGACGATGCCGACGGCGGCCCACGCATGAGCGCCGCCGACCTGAGGCCCGTGCGGATCATCGCGGGCGAGCCCGCGCCCGAGCCGGGCGGCGCGCCGCGTGCCGCGCGCCGCGGCTTCGACTACGCGCAGTTGATGCGGCGCTCGCGCGTCGCGCCGGCCGGCGAGCGCGCGCCGGACGGCGGCGACGCGCGGCGGCGCGACGCGTCGAGCCCGTGGCGCGGCGGCGCGACGCCGCGCGTCGAGCGCGATCCGGCCGCGCTGCCGGACGCGGTCGGGCGCGAGGCGATGGCGCGCGCGCGCGCGGGCTCCGATGCGTTCGTCAATCAGGTGTTCGCGCAGCGCGAGCGGATGGTGCGCGTGGCCGAAGCGCTCGCGCCCGAGATTGCCGCGCTGTGCGCAGACGACGCATCGAGCCGATGGGAGATCAGCCTGCCGCTCGACGCCGCGCTGCTGCCGGACACGGTGCTGCATCTCGTTCTTTCGCGTTTCGACTTGCGGCTTCGGTTCGACACGCCGGACGCGGCGACGCGGCACTTACTCTCTACGCATGGCGCGACGCTGCACGCGCGACTCGACGCGCTGCTCGCGCATGACGGCGCGCCGCGCACCATCGAGATCGACGTCGGCTGAGCGAGCGCGCAACCGAACCCGACCCACCATGACGATGGATACCGAGCCGATCGAACTGGAACCCGACACCGCCGAGCCGCCCGGCATCAGCGCCGCGCTGCCGCTGCCCGCGTGCAGCGCGTTGGACGCGGCGCTCGCGCGCCTCGTCGCCGACGCGCGGCTCGCCGCGTGGCTCGCGCGCTTCCCGGCGCTGTCCGGCTGGCGCGCGGCGACCGGCGAACGGCCGCGCTTCGAGCGCCCCGGCGTGCTCGACCTGCGGCGCGACGGCGCGACCGCGCGCGTCGCGATCGACCTCGCGGCGTTTCCGGCGCTCGACGTCGTCGCAGCGCCTGCGCTCGATGCGCGCGGCGACGCGAGCGCGTCGCTGCGCACGGCGCTCGCGTCGGCGCTGCTCGCGCCGCTCGTTGCCGCGTTCGCGGCGGCGGGGCTCGACGGCGTGACGATCGGCGCGCTGCGCGCCGCGCATCCGGCTGCGCTCGGCGCTGCGCGCTGCGTGCTGTCGTTCGCGCTTGACGGCGCGCCGCTGCGCTGCGCGCTGCTCGACGCGCAGACGCCGTGGCTCGACGCGCTCGCGGCGCGGCTGCGAAGCGAGCGGCCGCGTGATGCGGCGGGCCTGCTCGCGCGCGTGCGCCTGCCGGGGCGTGTGCGGCTCGGCTCGCGCAGGCTGCCGCTCGCGGTGCTGCGCAGCCTGCGGCCGGGCGACGTGCTGCTGGGCCTGGCGCCCGCCGCGCTTGGCGTCGCGCGCGCGGGCCCGCTGCATGCATGGTGGGGCGCGCGTCGCGCGACGCAATGGCACGCAACCGTTCTGATCGAGGGAAACACGATGACGATGACCGACATGCCCGACACCGCCGACGATCTCGACGAGCCAATCGTCGCGGGCGATTTGCAGGCCGATTCGCAGGCTCATTCGCGCTCCGATTTGTGGACGGATTCGCCGACGGATTCACCAAGCAATTCGCCCGCCCGCGACGCGCCGTCCGCCGTGCCCGAGCCGGCGGACCTCGGCGACGTCGATCTGCCCGTGCACGTCGAGATCGACACGCTGTCGCTGTCGATCGCCGAGCTGGCCGCGCTGCGGCCGGGCTACGTGCTCGAGCTGCCGCTCGCCGCGCGCGATGCGCCGGTGCGGCTCGTCGCGTACGGCCAGGCGATCGGCGGCGGCCGGCTCGTCGCGGTGGGCGCGCATCTCGGCGTGCGGATCGACCGGATGGCGGGCGACGATGGTTCAGTTTAACGACATCACCGGCCTTTTGATCGCCGTGCTCGTGATGAGCATGGTGCCGTTCATCGCGATGGTGGTCACGTCGTACGCGAAGATCGTCGTCGTGCTCGGCCTGCTGCGCAACGCGCTCGGCGTGCAGCAGGTGCCGCCGAACATGGTGCTCAACGGCATCGCGATCCTCGTGTCGCTGTACATCATGGCGCCCATCGGCTTCGCCGCGCAGCAGCAGCTTCAGGGGCAGGCGCTGTCGCCGCAGCCGACGCAGGCGATGCTGCAGGCGTTCGGCGCGGCGAAGGAGCCGTTCCGCCGGTTCCTCGCCGCGCACTCGCGCGAGCGCGAGAAGCGCTTCTTCCTGCGCTCGGCGTCGGTGATCTGGCCGAAGGCCGCGGCCGCGCAGTTGCGCGACGACGACCTGATCGTCCTCGCGCCCGCGTTCACGCTCGCGCAGATGACGGACGCGTTCCGCATCGGCTTCCTCCTCTACATCGCGTTCATCATCGTCGATCTCGTGATCGCGAACGTGCTGATGTCGATGGGGATGAACCAGGTGCAGCCGACCAACGTCGCGATCCCGTTCAAGCTGATGCTGTTCGTCGTGATGGACGGATGGTCGACGCTCGTGCACGGCCTCGTGCTGACCTATTCCTGAATCCCGATTCCGAGGAGGCTCGCCCGATGGAAATCGACGACCTGATCCGGCTCACGTCGCAAGGCATGATGCTCTGTCTTTACATCTCGCTGCCCATCGTGCTCGTCGCGGCCGCGTCCGGCCTGGCGATCTCGTTTTTGCAGGCGATCACGTCGCTGCAGGAGCAGAGCATCTCTTACGGCGTGAAGCTCATCGCGGTGACGGTGACCGTCGCGATCGCCGGGCCGTGGGCGGCTGCCGAGATCCTGCATTTCGCGCAGCAACTGCTGACCGAGGCGGTGCCGTCATGAGCCGCATCACGCGCGCGACCGCGCACACCCTCCACGCGGCGAGGCATGAACCGCGGCGGCGCCGGCCGGTGCGCGCGCGCGCCGCGACGACCTACGGCAAGTACGGTACGCGCTTCGCGTATTCGAACGGCTATCAGGCGAGCATGATGGCCGCGCGCAACCAGATGCTCGCGAAGCTCAAGGCGCGCACGAAGGCGGCCGTGGCGGGATCGCGCCGCCGCCGCCGCGCGGACAGCCCGGGAGACGCATTCGACGCCGGCGACGAAGCGCCGGCGCCGCACGCGCAGGTCGCGCCGCACGACGAGCACGAGCGCGGCGGGCATGCGGGCGGGCGCGGCGGCGGCAGGCAGCAGCGCGATCAGGACGAGCGCGACGGCGAGCCGGCGACCGTGTCCGCGCTGCCGCGCGTGCGCGCGCGGACGGCATCCGCGCCGTTCCCCGCGCAACACGCGCTGCGCGACATCGCGCGCACGCTCGCGGACGGCGCGCAGCGCGAGCAGGCGCTGCGGCATCTGTGGGCCGACACGCTGCTCCAGCTCGGCCGGCGCGTCGATGCGCAGCCCGACGCGCACATCACGGCCGCGCTGCTGAATCACCACGCGGACCTGCTCGCCGCCCGCTTGCGCACGGGGCCGTGGACGCCGAGCGGCTGGAGCGGCGTGAAGCAACTGCTGCTCGACGCGATGCGCAGCGAGGGCGGCGCGCCGCGCGACACGTCGGTCGCGCGCGGCGAGCGTGCGCGCACGCACTACCTGCTGCTGCCGCTCCTCGTGTTCAACGCGGAGCGGCCGTCGACGAACGTGCAGCTCGCCCGCGCGATCGCGAGCGTCGAGACGCTGCGCGGCGGCATGGCTGCCGCGCGGCGGCCGCGATCGTGAGCGCGGGCGTCGCGATGAGCGCGGCGCTTCGCAAACGCGGCGGCGAATTCGCGCGGCGAACGGACCGCGTTGCCGCATCGAACTATTCTGGCTGCATGGATGAACGATGCGGCGCGATCGAAGCGGCGCACCGTTCTCGATCGATTCTCTCGATTTGCTCGAATCGATCGATGCGAATGAACCACACGACGCAAGGATGAGGAGCGACCGATGAAGCTGCTGCGGATCCTGACCGGCCTGCACGCCGGCGCGGAAATCGCGCTCGACGCGGGGGAGCACCGGATCGGCGCGGGCGACGACGCGGAGGTTCGCATCACCGACTGGTGCGACGGCGACCTGCTGCTGTCGATCGACGCGCAGGGCGCGACGCGCGCGCGGCGCGCGGCGAGCGTGCCGCCCGAGACGGCGGCGGACCCGTTCGATGCGGACGGCTCGCCGCTCCTGATGCTCGACTTCGTGCCGGTGCCGTTCGGCGAAACCGCCCTGTGCGTCGGGCCTGCGGACGGCGCATGGCCGAGCGATCTCGAACTGCTTGCGACGCTATGGGCGCCGCCGCCCGGCGCCGATGCGGCGCGGCGCGGCGCGCAGCGCAAGCTCGCCGCGTGCGCGGCGGCGGGCGGCGCGCTCGTCGCCGGGCTGCTCGCGATGGGCGCGATGCTCGCGAGCGCGCATCCGGGCGCGCCGCCGGCGGTCGAGACCATCGGCGCGCTCGCGAACCGCGTGGGCGGGGAGCTGAAGCGCGCGGGCTACGCGGAGCTGCACGCGGCGCCGCGCGGCGCGATGGTGGCCGTCACCGGAATGGTCGCGACGCCCGCCGACGACCTCGCTGCGCGCAAGCTGCTCGAGCGCCTCGCGGCGCACCGCGTCGAGCGGCAGTACGACGTCGCGCAGGACGATGCGCAAAGCATCGGCGAGTCGCTCGGCACGTCGGGCACATCGGGCGCGACGGTCGCGTATGCGGGGCAGGGGCGCTTTCGGGTGTCGGGCGTCGTGCCGGATCTCGCGCAGTTGCGCGCGGCGGTCGAGCGGGTGCGCGCGGACGTCGGGCCGAACGTGCGCGCGATCGAAGTCGACGCGCGCCAGTCCGGCGACGCGCCCGTGCCCGTCGCTTACTCGGGCATGCTCGAGATCGGCGACGTGCGCTACATCGAGACGCCGGACGGCGTGAAGCACGTGTTTGCGGGCGCGCCGGCCGACGGCGCGCCGGAGCTCAACTGACGGGACTCAACTGACGGGAGAAGCGGCATGTACGAAGCATTGGAGCGGGCGGCGGAGGAATTCGGATCGCTCGAGCGGGCGCTCGCGGCGCCCGACGCGGCCGCGCGGATCGGCGCGATTCGCCACGCGCTCGGCGAGACGGCCGAGCGCGTGAGCGCGGCCACCACGCACGCGGGGAGCGATTACGAGCGCGACGCGATGCAGAAGATCTATCGCGGGCTGCTCGCCGCGCAGCGAATCGTCGCGACGCTGCACGAGTCGAACGCGACGGCCGCCTGACGGCCACGGTTTCGCCGCGCAGCGTGCGGCGGCTAACGGAGCGGCGCGAGCCGTTCCGGACGATGCCGCACGCTGCGCGGCAAAAAAGCGGCGGGCCGCGCGATGGGCAACAAGCGGCGGTTGCGCCGGATCTTTGTCGATGCGTGTACGCACGCACTATCTAAGGAGTGTTGACTATGAGCATGATTAATACGGCGTTGCAGGCTGGCGGAGCTGTGTTGAATTCAGGCGCCAGCGCCGATGCGGGCATCGCGGCGATGAAACAGATGGCTCAGGATCAAATGAAGATGACGATCGCACAGTCGGAAATGGAAGTGCAAAAGGCTGCCGTCGGCCTGATGCAAAAAGGCGCGGAGAAGATCCAGTAAGTTGGCCGCTGCTCGCCGGGTGTCGGACAGCCGGCGCTTCGTGCGCCGGCTGTTTTTTTGCCGCGTGCCGGATTCCGGAACGGAATAGCCATGAGCCAGGAACGCTACGAGAAAGTCATCGCCGAGGTGTGCGCGATCGTCGATTTGCCGGATGTCGACCATGTGCTCGACACGCGCTCGATCGAGGTCGAAGGCTTCGACGTGCGGCTCGAACACTTCGAAGACGATCCGGATTCGATGTACGTGAACTTCCATTATGGAATCGTCAGCGCGGGCCGCACGCTCGCGGTGTACCGGCTGCTGCTCGAGGCGAACCTGTTGATCTACGCGCAGGACCAGGCGCAGCTCGGGATCGACGCGGACACGGGCAGCATCGTGCTGCTGATGCGTTTGCCGCTCACGCCCGACGTGACCGGCGAGACGCTCGCCGATCTGTTCGCGCATTACGCGGAACACGGGCGCTACTGGCGGCAGAACATCATCGAATCGGGCGACGAGATGTTCAACGGGATCGCGTCCGGCGAGTATTTCTGGCTGCGGGTGTAGCACGCGCCATTTATCAACAAGTTCTTCGAGGTCACTCAAAATGGGAAATTGCATCAGTAACGACGGTACTCATTCAGGTCGCGTAAGCGGCGATTACCAGGAGTCTCATGAGCTGACAAGGCCAACCCGGTCCGATGCTCGTCGCCCGCCGCGACGCACGACGGCCGGCCCGGTTGCCGGTCTCGGTGCGCGTTCGCGCGCAGCGCCTCCGCCACGACTTCGGGCCGCAGAGGGGGGGCATGGCACGCTGCACGGGTGGATCGAGGCCATCAACCATTCCGCGCGCTCGGCGCGGCCTATAAGCGTCGCAGACATTCAAAGCCGAGACGTTCCGATCCCTCCGACGGTGTACCGCGCTGCGAGGGACGACGCAGACGATATCGCGGAAAACGGCGTTCCCAGCGGCCGGTCTCGTCACCAGACCGACGACGAATATCTCGCGGACATCATTCGCCATACCGCACGCACAGGCGGCAGCGGGGGGCAGGTGCCATCGTTCAGTGCGAATCAGGCGACGTCATCGCGCTTCCTTAGACCGGGTATCGGAATGTCGTTTGTCACGGTCGACACGACCCGCGATCCGCGGGGATTTCGCACGGCGGCCAACATCCTTCTGCATGATGCCGAGCGCCTGGTGCAGCAACGGCTTGTTAGCCCGGGCACGGTCGCACGAGCGATCGAGAAACTTGTCGACGAGAACGAGAGCGAGGTTTTTTATGTACGTGGAAACGTACCGCACTCGATGATTCAGAGCGCCTCGGCGCGATGAGCCGCGGCTGGACCGCAATCGTAACGGAACGTCACAAACTGCTGCGCGGATCCGGCTCGAACGAGACGATGACGGCACGCATCCACGCCCGGCGCGTCGCGAAAAACGCGGCGCCCGGCGCGCGGATCGGGCTTGAACACTTCGTATTCGACACCGTTTGCCGAGAGGACCCGCCATGTTTTCGACACTCTATTTCGCTACCGCCGCCGCGCTCGCCAACCCGTCGTCGCATGACGCTTACGTTGCCCGCGTGCTCGACGGCCGCTTCTCCGAAGCATCCGCGCTCGTCGCCGCGCGCTGCGACGGCGAGCCGGGCGGCATCGCCGCCGACGTGCGCGACATCCACGCGTATGCCGACATCCAGCTCGTGCTCGGCCGCTTCGAGGAGGCCGAGGAAACGTTCCGCCGCGCGCAGAAGCTGCTGCGCGAATCGCGCGACCAGACGCGCGTGATGACCTGCCGCAACGCGAGCTGGCAGGCATTCTTCCAGAATCGCTTCGGCGTCGCGCAGGCGGGCTTCCAGCGCATCGCCGACGATCGCACGGCGAGCGGCGAGCAGAAGCTCGAAAGTCTGATCGGCGCGTGTGTCGTCATGCACCACCTGGGCCGCGCGGAAGACGCGATGGCGGCGCTCGATGCGCTCGACGCGGCCGCGCGCGACGCCGTCGATTCGCGTTGGCTGCAACTCGCGCGCGCGCTGCGCACGGATCTGCTGCTGCAATACCAGATCGGCCGGGCCGACGCGCTCGGCGATCACGTGTACTGGCGCTCGGCGCTCGCCGATCTGCCGCCCGCGGCGTTCGTCGATGCGGGCGCGGGCGCGGACGAGGCGGCGGCCGGCGGCCCGCAGGTGCCGCTGTTGCGGATGCGCGTCGGCTACATGCGGGAGGTGAGCGCGCTCGCGCTCGGCGATCATTCGGCGCTCGCGCGGATCGATGCGCATGTCGGCTGGTGCGCGCAGCGCGGCATCGCCGACTATCAGCGCAGCGTGCGGCTCGAGGCGGCGCTCGCCGCGCTCGCCGGCCACGCGCCGAACGTCGCCGATGCGATGATCGCGCCGTATCGCGACGCCGCGGCCCGCTGCGGCACGCACGTGCGCTGGACGCTCGACTATCTGTATTGCGCGGCGAAGGTCCGCGAACAGCAGGGGCGGATTCGCGAATCGTCGGCGCTGTATGCGCGCTATGCGCTCGCGTCGGTGCGGCACGTGCGTTCCGACGGCGCGGCGCTGGCGCCCGCGCTCGCGATCGCGCGCTGCGGCACGCATGCGGCCGCGCCGAGCGACGACGTCAGCGCGCGGCTGCCCGGCAAGTACCGGCGCGCGTATCGCTATCTGATGGAGCGGCTCGATCAGCGCGACCTGTCGGTGCGCGAGATCGCCGCGCACATCGACGTGACCGAGCGCGCGCTGCAGGCGGCGTTCAAGACCTATCTCGGGCTGTCGCCGAGCGAGTTGATCCGTCGGCAGCGGATGGAGCGGATTCGCGGCGAGCTGCTGTCCGACTCGCCGCGGACCGCGAGCGTGCTCGAGATCGCGAGCCGCTGGGGCATCCAGCACCGGTCGACGCTCGTCAACGGTTATCGGCGAATGTTCGACGAGGCGCCTTCGCAGACGTTCGACCGGTGACGTCGCGGCGGCGGCGCGCATCGAGGCATGCGCTGCCGCCCGGCGGCGTGAACGGACGGCGGGCCCGAACGGGTGCGCTTGAACGAGTGCGCTTGAACGACGCGTGAACCCGTACCCGCCCCGTCCTCACCCCATCCCGCTCGCATGCACGCGCCGCGCCCACTGATACCGATCGAGCCGCAGCAGTTGCGAGATGCGCGCGGCGACGTCGTCGTCATGCGCGCCTGCGTCGTTCGCGCGCTCGTTCACGTCGAGAAACCGGCCGACGAGCACCGTCGACGCGCGATCGCCCGACAGCAGCACGGTCTGCGCATAGCGCCGCCAGTCGTCGTCCTGCAGCGCGTACAGGCACCAGCTCTGCAGCGCCGCGCACAGCGGCGTGCCGCGCTCCTGTTCCTCGAGCGTGCGCAGGATGTGCAGCGCGCCGATCCAGTCGCGCCGGCTGATCCGCAGCCGCACGTCGCACAGGTCGACCGCGGCGTTGCGCGGCTGCAAGATGCGCAGCGCGAGCAGCAGTTCGTCGAGGTCCGCGTGCGCGCTCGCGCGCAGCCCGGCCGAAAAGACCGAGAGCAGCGCGCGCAGGGCGGCCTTGTTGCACGGTTTGATCGCCATGTCGGTGCGATGCGTCGAGAAAAGATGATCCGTCGACGATGATCGCCGTCGCGCGCGTGCACGCGGCCGTCGCGCGCGAAGCGGCATCGCGCGCGACGAAGCGCTGCGTGCCGCGCGGCGGCGGCGCGCACCCCGCCGCCGGTCGTTTCGGGCGCCGCGACGCCGCTTCGCGCGCTTTGCGGCGCGCACGGACGCGCTGCCTAAGCTTGTCGTCGAACCGCGGGCGCACCAGGGCCGTGCGCGTTCTTTTTCCTTTCCCTCAGTCGATGCACATTCATAGCGAGACGATCATGAGCGTTAACGGCATTTCGAACCAGACTCTCAATCCGACGCAGTACTCACCCTCGTCGACGTCGTCGAGCAGCCGCGATCAGAAGATCGAGGAACTGCTCCACGAAATCGAAGACCTGCTGATGCAGGGCGATTCGGGCGACGGCGACGATTCGACCGTCGGCAGCGATTCGGACAACAACCCGCCGGCCGGCAACCGCGGCGCGACGAACAACGCGGCCGTGCCGGCGGGCAACCAGCCGGGCCAGGGCCTGCACGACGTGAAGCTGAACACGAAGGCGGGCGGCGAGGCGCTGCATCTGCAGGAAGACTCGCAGGGCAACCTGTACAACGGCAGCGGCAATTCGGTCGGCGTCGTCGACAAGAACGGCAACGTCACGCTGAATTCGGGCGCGACGAAGGAGCTCCAGCGCCTCGAGACGGGCGGCAGCCACGATCTGTCCAACTTCGCGAACGTCGGCAAGCGCGGCGCGGGCGGCAACATCGAGTTCACAGCCGACGAAGTGACGGTGAGCGCGGGCGACCTGAACCAGAAAAACGACTTCTGACCGCGCGGGCGGCGCGGCGGCACTGGACAAGCACTTTCGAATCGGTCCACACTGCGCGCTTGCGCCGCCGCGTCGCGGCCCGTCCAATCATTCGCGGATTCCGACGTCCGCCGGAGTCGATCTTGAGCGTGTCGCAACGGGCCGATGCCCGAATTTTCGAGGTGATGCAGGCCCGGCAGCCGTGGGGCACGCTCGCGCTCGACCACGACGGCGCGATCGTCGCCGCCACCGCGCGCGCGCACGCGCTCCTCGGCCGCCCGCTGCGCGCCGGGCTGCCGCTCGCCGCCGTGCTCGGCGACGCGGCGCCCGCGGATTGCGCCGCGCTCTTCGACACGCTCGAACAAGGCTTCGAATTCGAAACCGACGAAGCGATCCTGTGGCTCACGCTGCAGCCGGTCGAGCACGATCCGGCGATCGCGGCGACGGTCTCGGTCGCCGACGTCACGCCGCTGCGCCGCGCGCTCGACGAGCGCGTCGCGTCGCTGCGCTTTCTTGCGCACGATCTGCGTTCGCCGCAGAATTCGATTCTCGCGCTGACCCAACTGCACGACGCCGATCCCGATGGGTTCGCCGCGTGCGGCGGGATCGAGCGGATCGGGCAGCTCGCGCGGCACGCGCTGCTGCTCGGCCAGGACTACCTCGTCGCGTCGGCCGCGGACGATCTGCGGCAGCGCCATTTCGTGCGCTTCGACCTGCGCGCGATGCTGCGCGAGCTCGTGCCGAAACTCGAAGTGAGCGCCGTCTATCGCGGCGTCGCGTTGCAGCTCTGGCTCGACGACGCCGCGCCGCTATGGCTGCGCGGCGCGCGCGTGTTCGTCGCGCGCGCGTTGCAGAACCTGATCGACAACGCGGTGCAGGCGTCGCGGCAGGGCGCGCGCGTCGAGATCCGGCTGCACGTGCGCGATGCGCACGCGGAGGTGACGATCCGCGATTGGGCGGGCGGCTTGCCGGGCCTCGCGGCGGATGGGCGGATGACCGATTTCGCGCCGCTCGCCAAGCGTGGATCGAGCGGCTCGATGGGCTTCGGCCTCGGGCTGCAGCTCGCCGCGCAAGTGGTGGCCGCGCATGCGGGCGCGCTGTACGCCGAATCGAATCGTGGCGTCGGCACGACGTTCGTGATGCGTGTGCCGGTGCTCGCGCCGGCGGCCGGCGCCGCGCCGCGGGCCGTGCCGGACGGCGTCGCGCGCTGGCGCGCGAGCGTCGCGCCGGATGGCTGAGCCCGTTTTTTTCGCTTGACGTTCCTTATTCTTGCGATGTCCGAACCGAACATGCAGCGCACCGTGCAGCAGCCCAAGCAGATCGTCGTCGTCGAGGACGATCCGGTGCAGCGCACGCTGCTCGTCACCTGGCTCAAGGCCGAGGGCTACCGCGTCGCGGCGTTCGACGACGGGCTCGACGCGCGCCGCTTTCTCGGCGAGAGCTGGGCCGATCTGCTGCTGCTCGACTGGGACCTGCCCGGCATGACGGGCGAGCGGCTGCTCGCATGGGTGCGCGGCCGCGCGCGCTCGATCGTCCCGGTGATCTTCCAGACCGTGCATTCGGACGAAGAGGACATCGTGAAGATCCTGGACGCCGGCGCGGACGATTTCCTCATCAAGCCGCTCGAAAAGCAGACGCTGCTCGCGCGCGTGCGCGCGCTGCTGAGGCGCTTCGCGGCGCTCTCCGCCGATAGCGCTCGCATGCGGCTCGGCGGCTACCTGCTGTCGCGCGCGACGCTGACCGTGTCCGGCGGCGGCGCGTCGCACGCGTTCAGCGCGAAGGAATTCGACATTCTCTGGCATCTGGCCGAGCATCCGGGCGCCGTCGTGCAGCGGCAGGATCTGCTGCGGCTCGTCTGGGGCGCGGACGCGTCCGCGCAGACCCGCACGGTCGACATGTACGTGAGCCGCCTGCGCAGCCGGCTGAAGGCGGCGGGCATCGGCTGGACCGTGCATGCGGCTTACGCGACCGGCTATCGCCTGAATCTGGGCGCGGACGCGGAAACGGCGGATCATCCATCGTGACGCCGCGCGCGGCCGCGTCGGCTGCCGCCGTGGCGCTCGCGCTCGCGCTCGCGAGCCATGCGCCGGCGCTGCACGCGGTGCCGCTCGCGTGGCCGCTCGCGCGCTTCGACTATCGCGTCGGGCCGGTGAGCGCCGCCGTCGCGTTGAGCGAGCTGAGCCGCCGGTCCGGCGTCGCAATCGACGTCGACGCGCACGCGCCATGCCGGCTCGACGTGCGCGATGCGTTGCCGCCGCAGCGCTTCGTCGACTGGGTCGCGCGCACGTGCGGGCTCGCGTCGTATTACGACGGCGCGGTGTTGCAGCTCGTCGCACCCGATGCGTTCGAGCGCGCGGCGGTGCGGCTCAATTACGCGACGCCCGCCGAGCTGCGCGCGACGCTCGCGCGGCAGCGGATCGTCGACAGGCGCTTTCGGCCCGGCTACGACGACGCGGCGCGGATCGTGCGCGTGGCCGGCCCGCCGCGCTATGTTGCGCTCGTGCTCGCAGCCGCGCGCGCGCTCGACGAGGCGGCGCAGGCGCGCGTGCGCACCGAGACGCGCGCGTTCCCGCTGCGTGCGCGCACGGCGGCCGACCGCGTCGCGCGCGGCGATGGGGATGGGGGGAGCGATGCGCCGCTGCCGGGGCTCGCGACGCGGTTGCGCCGCCGGCTCGAGCAGGACGGCGCCGCGCGGCGCGCAGTGCCGGGCGTGCGCGAATTCACCGCATCGTTGCCGATCGTCGACGCGGACGCACGCTCGAACACCGTGCTGATCCGCGACGCGCCCGCGCGGCTTGCGCGCGACGCGCGGCTCGTCGCGCAGCTCGATACGCTGCCCGCGTCGATCCGGATCGACGCGTTCGGCGTGACGCTCGCGCCCGCGCAGCTCGACGCGCTCGGGCTGCGGTGGCGCGACGACGCGCAGGCTTCGGGGGCGCCGCGCGCGGCGGGCGATGCGCCCGTATTGCCTGTATTGCCCGAATCGCCCGAATCCACCAGCGCATCCGCGCCGCGCGTCGCGATCGCGTCCGCGCCGGACGGCTGCGCGGCGACGCGCGCGCGCATCGCCGCGCTCGCCGCGCACGGCGACGCGTCGATCGACGCCGACGGCTCGACGCTGACGCTTCCCGACGGCAGCGCGGACTTCGGCCGGCTGCGGCTGGCGTTCGTCGCGTCGGGCGACGGCGACGCGCGGTCGCTCGATGCACAGCGCAACGGTTTCGCGATGCGGGTCACGCCGCACGAGACCGCGCAGCCGGACCGCTATGCGCTCGACATGCGGATCGTCGAGCGCTGGGCCGACGGCGCCGGCCGCGCGGCCGGCGCGTCGTCGCGTGAAACCGTGTCCGGCGTGACGCTCGCGGCGGGGGAATGCGCGGCAATCGCGCTGCCGCTTGCCGCGGGGCGCGGCGAGCAGCGGCTCGTGCTGGTGACGCCGCGCGCGATGCCGGCCGATCCGGCGCGCGTGCCGCCGCCGGCATCGCCGAGCGCGCCGGCCGCGGCACGCCCGCGCACGGCGTCACGCGCGCATCCGCCGGTGCCGCCGCTTTCGCCGCCGCTCGACGGCCTCGGCCTCAGGACGCAGACACGCCTGCTCGGCAATTGATGCGAATCCCGCCCATTATTAAACGGCCATCGCGCACGATTCAGGTGCGCGATGGCAATCGTCTTTTGAAATTAATGTGGCCAGTCGATTAACACGGCGATTCGGCTTGTTTATATGATTTTTTTTCGACTTTAGACCGGCGTATAAAAATGCCAGATCGGCTCCGCGCACGGCTAGCGATTGACAATGGACTGCATCATTTCATGCAGTTCGAGCCGATTGTAAGTTGCCCGTAACGCGTCTTTCGTCGTGATCCGGTTGCGGGCCGCGAGCGCGGCGAGATCGTCGTTCAGCGAGCGCGACATGTTGTCCTCCCGGCGCCGCAGGAACTCGTTGACGAGATGCAGCTTCGTCGGATCGGCGATCAGCTTCGCGACCTGGTTGTTGTTGTTGAACAGCAGCTCGCTCGCGAGCACGAGGCTCTCGCCGTCCGCGCTCGGCACGAGGCTCTGGCAGACGATGCCGATCAGCGATTCGGCGAGCGCGACCGCGTGCCGGTCGCGCTCGCCGGCCGGAAAGAACGACAGCAGCTTGTTGAGCGCGCTGACCGCGCTGCCCGTGTGCATCGTCGCGAGCACGAGGTGGCCGGATTCGCCCGCCTGCAGCAGCGTGTCGGCCGTCTGCGCGTCGCGCACCTCGCCCACCATCACCACGTCCGGCTTCTGCCGCAGCGCCTCGCGCAGCCCGTGCGGGAAATTCGGCGTGTCGGTCGGCACTTCGCGTTGCGAAATGATCGACTGGCGGCGCTCCAGATAGTATTCGATCGGCTCCTCGATCGTGACGATATGCGTGTTGCGCGTCGCGTTGACGTGCTCGAGCAGCGACGCGATCGTCGTCGTCTTGCCCGAGCCCGTCGGGCCCGTGACGAGGATGATGCCCTTCGTGTTGTCGAGCATCGAGCGCACATACACGGGCAGGCCGAGTTCCTCGAGCGGCAGCGGCTTGAGCGGCAGCCGGCGCATCGAGATCACGATCTTGCGGCCGCCGCCCGCGCGATACACGTGGCAGCGCAGCCGGCAGCGCGTGAGGACGAACGGGCGGTCGAGCGTGCCCTGACGCAGCGCGCTCTCCCAGTGCTCGTCGATCGCGTCGAGCAGCGGGCGCATGTCGTCGAGGAGTACCGGTTCCTCGCTCGTCTCGACCCAGCCGCGCGGCGTCTTGATCGTGACGGGGCGGTCCTGCTCGATGTGGATGTCGGTGAACATCTGCTTCAGATCGATCAGGCCGAGCACTTCGCTCGCGAGATCGCGCATCGGGGCGGCGGCATGCTGGTTCATCTTGGCGATTCGAATGAATGGAATGGGCGGCGCATTGCGGTGGAGCATTGCGCGCGGCGATTGGGAAATTGAATGGTCTATTGAATTTTGCACGTCAACTAGCTTTTGTCAAACTGTTCGGGGTATATTTGCCGCGCAATAATCAATTCAATAATGCGACTGCGTGCGCAGACCTATTATGTAAAGCCGAGGTAATCCAGGGTTCGGAAAGCCATTTCCGGCCGCGAGGGCAGTCCGACGCGTCGGGCGCGGCATCCGGGAACGTCGGGCGGCCAAGCGCGAGGGCCAGCGGCGCAAGGCAGCAGTCGAGTAACGAGGAAAATCATGATGCACGGCGCCACGGTCGCCGCGGCCGCGTTCATCGCGATCGCGCTTCTTGCAACCGATTGCGCGGCGAGCGGTCCGCCCGCCGGCACCGATCCGGCATCGGGCGGCTCGTTCGCCGAGCGTTTCGATCACGCACCGCTGACGGCGCCGCGCGTCGATGTGTTTCGCGCGCCATCGCCGGCCGCGTCGACCGCGCCATCCGCGCCGCAGCCGACTGCGGACATGTCCGTTCAGGACATGCCCACGTGGGACGTGCGCGCCTCCGACGGCACGATTCGCGGCGTTTTGTCCCGATGGGCGAGCGCGGCGGGCTGGCAGCTCGTCTGGGATGCGCCCGTCGATTTCAGCGTCGATGCGCAGGCGACGCTGCGCGGCTCGTTCGAGGATGCGCTGCAAGCGCTCGTCGCGAGCCTCGGCCGTACGTCGACGCCGATCCAGGCGATTCTCTATCGAGGCAATCACGTGTTGCGCGTCGTCGCGCAAGGAGCGGGCTGATGCGTGTCTTTTTCGCCGTTTCATTGCTGGCCGCCGCATGGCTCGCCGGCTGCACCGGGCTTCGCGGCGGCATCGAGCGTGACGCGCGGCGCGATTCGAACGAATCCGGCGCGCTCTTCAAGCGCGCCTCCGACGGCGACAACAACGTGCACGCGCTCGCGCCCGTCGTCGTCGACAACGGGCTGTGGGTGTCGGCGGGCGCCGTCAAGCTGCGCAGCAGCGAGCAGTTGCCGCCGCTGTTCGACGAGCCGGCGTCGTTCGACCGCGCGGTCTCTTCGTTATCCGAATTCGCCGAGCAGATCTCGCGGCTGACCCAGGTGCCGACGCAGGTCGCCGCGAGCGCGCAGCAGGCGGCCGCGCGTGCGCAGCGCGGTGGCGGCGCGGAGGGCGCCGCGCGCGGCGCGCCCGCGTTTCTCGACGCGGCGGGCGGGCGTTCGGTGCCGCCGCTGCCGTCCGGCATGCCGGGCGGCGCGTCGGCGGGCGGCGGCAAGGCGGGCGGCAGCGGCGCGGGCGCGGACGCGGACGGCGGCGGCACGTCGTTCGCGCCGGTGCGCATTCTGTACGCGGGCGGCACGCTGAGCGGCCTGCTCGACGCGGCGTGCGCGCGCTTCGGCGTCTTCTGGAAATACGAGCAGGGCGCGATCCGCTTCTTCTTCACCGATACCCGCACATTCCAGGTCAACGCAATTCCGGGCGATTCGTCGCTGAACGCGTCGGTCGTGAGCGGCGCGACGAGCGACGGCACGTCGGGCGGCTCGCAGTCGGGCGGCTCGGGCGGCTCGGGCGGCGGCCTCAACGGCGCGAGCTCCGGCACGACTGGCCTCACCGCGAACAACACGGCGAACACGGCGGTGAACTCGCAGCTATCGGTGTTCAACGGCCTGCAGAGCGCGATCCAGTCGATGCTCTCGCGCTACGGCAGCTCGGTCGCGTCGCCCGCGACGGGCTCGATCTCGGTGACCGACACGCCCGACGTGCTCGAGCGCGTCGCCGCGTTCATGGCGCAGCAGAACCGCTCGCTGTCGCGGCAGGTGCTGCTCAACGTGACCGTGCTCAGCGTGTCGCTGAAGGCGGGCGACGCATACGGGATCGACTGGAGCCTCGTCTACAAGACGATGTCGGCGGGATTCAACATCACGAATCCGTTCAATCCGGTGTCGCTGACGAATCCGGCCGATCTGTCCGCAACCGTGCTCAGCCCGACGAGCCGCTTCAACGGCACGAAGCTGCTGATTCGCGCGCTGTCGCAGCAGGGCACCGTGCGGCGCAAGACGTCGGCGTCGGTCACGACGCTGAACAACCAGCCGGTGCCCGTGCAGGTCGCGACGCAGACGGGCTACCTCGCGTCGGTGTCGACGACGAACACCGCGAACGTCGGCTCATCGACGGCGCTCACGCCGGGCACCGTGACGACGGGCTTCAACATGACGCTGCTGCCGCACGTGCTCGACGACGGCACCGTGATGCTGCAGTTCTCGACGAACATCTCGTCGCTGCTCGAGCTGAAGGAAGTGTCGAGCAGCACCGGCGGCAGCGGCGAGGCGCGGATCCAGACGCCCGACGTCGACATGCGCAACTTCCTGCAGCGCGTCGCGATGAAGTCGGGCGAGACGCTCGTCATCAGCGGCTACGAAGGCACGAACGATTCGCTCGACGAGCGCGGCGTCGGCACGCCGAAGATGATCGCGCTCGGCGGCGGCTACGAGGCGCAGCGCGCGCGCGAGGTGATCGTGATCCTGATCACGCCCGTCACGCAGCGCGGCGGCGCGTAACGGAGCCGGCGATGAGCGCGCAGGTGATTCAAATCGGCCGCCAGCGCTTCGTCGGCGGCCTGTTCTGGCAATCGCTGTCGAGGCGCAACGAGCTGCGCGCCGAAGCGGTCGAGCTCGCGAAGAAGCTGAAGTTCGACCTGATGGTGCTGCGGATCGATCGCGGCGTCGCGGCGGCGGGCTACGCGAACACGCGCGACGGCTTCGCGCCCGGGCATCTGTCGCTCGGCGCGATGGTGTCGCGCGCGATCGCGCTCGAAGGCGCGTTCTACAACGGGCGGCGTCAGCCCGCGCCGAACTGGCTCGGCGCGTTCGCGCTGCCCGACGGGCGCTGGGCGTACTTTGCGGTGCGCGACCACGCGTTCATGCCGAACGGCGACTGGGTGGGCAGCCGCGAGGAAGCGCTCGAGCGGCTGCATACCGATTACGCGTGGGGCGGCTGGAACGTCGTGATCGGCGAGCCGGAGCTCGAGAAGCAGGGCTTCCAGAATTTCCAGCCGAAGCGGCTCGACGATCTGCTGCCGCGCCGCGGCGGCCGGCCGCGCACCGAGCGCTGGTGGGCGCTCAAGCCGGTCGAGCGGCGCCTGTCGCCGCGCGCCGCGCTGATCGCCGCGACGGTGGCGTGCGTCGCGCTCGGCGGCGCGCTCGCGTATTGGCATCATCGCGCGAAGGTCGAAGCGCAGGAGCGCGAGGCGGCGCTCGAACGGGTGCGCGCGGAGCTTGCCGCGCGGCAGGCGAGAAGCGGCCCCGTTGCGCCTCCGTGGGCGACGCTGCCCGATGCGGTCGCGTTCGCGCGCGCGTGCGCGACGCGCTTCGGGCGGCTCGCGCCGGGCGGCTGGCGGCTCGAGCGCTACGAGTGCACGCCGGGCACGGCGCATTACGCGTGGGCGCGCAACGGCTCGAACGTGCGCTACCTGATCGCCGTCGAGCCCGCCGCGACGGTCGACACCGACGGCGAGCGCGCGACGCTCGACGTGCCGCTCACCGCGCCGACGGCGAACGACACGCCGCTCGTCGACGATTCGGTTGTCAGGACGCAACTTCTGTCGCGTCTGCAATGGCTCGACGCGGCCGCTAAACTGGACCGGCTGCTTCCCGATCAGGCGTCGCGCGCGCCGCTCGCGAACCTCGCGCAGCAGGCGGCCGCCGCGCCCGCGTGGCGCGCGTACCGGCTGAACGCGCGCCTCGGCGGCGTCGCGCCGCCGGAGTTCGTGCGCGCGATCGACGTGCCGGGGCTGCGCGTCGAGCGCATCGCTTACCAGAACAATCAGTGGACTCTCGAAGGAGTGCTCTATGCGAAATAGTCGCGTCCGATCGATGTGCGCGCTTGGTGTGGCGCTCTTCGCCGGCATCGCGCGCGCGGCGGGGCCCGCGCCGTCCGACGACGGCGGCGCGACCGCCGAACGGCTCACACGGTTGCAAAGCGAGACCGTTCTGCTGCAGGCGCAGTTGAAGAAGCTCGAGACCGAGCAGCAGGTCGCCGAGCGCACCGCGCAGCTCGCGCGCGCGCGCGGTGGCGGCGCGCCCGCCGGGCAGTTCGCTGTGACGGCGATCGAAGGCGTCGGCAAGCGCGCGTTCGCGACGCTGCGGATGAACGGCGGCGCCGAATTCGAGGTGCAGCGCGGCGACGCGCTGCCGGACGGCGGACGCGTCGCCGCGATCGAGCCGCGCGCGGTCGTCGTGTCGAATCGCGGGCGCACGTACCGGTTGTCTACGGCGTCGCCTTCCTATGCGGGCTATCCGCCGCTGCCGGCCGACGCGGCCGCGCCGCTGCCGACGCTGCCCGCCTTGCCGGCGAGCGGATCATGAGCCGGGACGCGCAACGGCCCGACCCGGCGGCCGCGCGCGCGACGCCGCACGCCGCCGCCGACGACACTGCCGATGCCGCCGCCGTCGCGCCGCCGCGCGGCCCGCGCGCCGTCAGCGAAGCGGGCGACTTCGCCGCGAGCGTCGAGGAGCGCAAGTTCGTCTGCCTGTTCGACGACGGGCGGCTGCTCATCGCCGAAGGCCACGAGATGAACCCGTTCGTGCTGTCGTATCGCGCGCGGCTCGACCGGATGGGCCGGCCGTACCGGCCGACGCCGGCGACGCTGATGCAGGTGCGCGAGGCGTACCGGCGGAACGTCGCGGGCGGCGGCGAGCGGCTCGACCACACGGTGATGCAGGTGCTCGCGAAGGAGCTGATCGGCCGCGCGTGCCGCGAGCGCGCGTCCGACGTTCACATCCGCGTGCGCCGCTTCAGCACCGAGGTCTACTTCCGCGTCCACAACGAGCTCGTGCGCGTGAACGAGCATACGCGCGAGCACGGCGAGCGCCTGCTCGCGACGCTGTACGGCGCGATGACGACCGTGTCGGACAACAGCTACCGGCCGAGCGAGCGGCAGGACGCGAGCATCGGCGACCGCGACAAGCTGCCGGACGACCTGTACGGCGTGCGGATCGCGACGACGCCGACGAGCGAGGGCAGCCTGATGGTGCTGCGGCTGCTCTACAACGATGCGGGCGACGCGACCGATCTCGCGGCGCTCGGCTTCGCGCCCGAGCACGTCGCCGCGTTTCGCGCGCTGCGCGCGCAGCCGCACGGAATGAACATCATCAGCGGCCCGACGGGCTCCGGCAAGTCGACGACGCTGCAACGGATGCTCGCCGCACAGATCGACGAATCGCACGGCAGCCTGCACGTGATCACGGTCGAGGACCCGATCGAATATCCGATCGACGGCGCGGTGCAGACGCCGGTGGCGAACGCGCCCACCGAGGACGCGCGCGCGCTCGCGTTCGCGGCGGCGATCACGAACGCGATGCGGCTCGACCCCGACACGATCATGATCGGCGAGATCCGCGACCGCGCGTCCGGGCAGACCGCGCTGCGCGCGTCGATGACGGGCCATCAGGTGTGGACGACGGTGCACGCGAACAGCGCGCTCGCGATCGCCGACCGCCTGATCGATCTCGGCCTGCACGCGCGGATGATCACCGATCACACGGTGATCTCCGGGCTCATCAGCCAGCGTCTCGTGAAGCTCTTGTGCCCGCATTGCAAGCTGCGGCTCGCCGATCATCCGGAGCGCATCGAGCCGGGCCTCTTCGCGCGGCTGCGGCTCGCGCTCGACACCCGGGTGCACGACGTATGCATCGCGGGCGACGGCTGCGCGCAGTGCGGCGCGGCCGGCACGATCGGCCGCACGGTGGTGGCCGAAGTGATCCTGCCCGATGCGCGGCTCTTCGAGTTCCTGCGCGACGGCGACAAGGTCGGCGCGCTCGAGTACTGGACCCGCACGCTCGGCGGGATGACGCTCGCCGAGCACGCGCTGCGCAAGGTCGCGGCGGGGCTCGTCGATCCGCGCGGCGTCGAGCGCGTGGTCGGCACGCTCGCGCCGGCGGCGGGCGAGGCGCGGCAGCAACTGTCGCTCGTCGGGTTCAGCTATGGCACTTGAGCTGAATCGCCATTGGGCGAAGCTGTGCCTGAATGCCGACGAGCGGCTGCGCGTGTACCGGAAGATCGCGAAGATGCTCGGCAACGGGCTGCCGCTCCTCAAGGTGCTCGAGGAGCTCGAATGGCGCGCGTCGCGCGAGGGCCGCAAGCCGCGCGAGCCGCTCGCGATCGTGCTGTCCGACTGGCGCCTCGCCGTGCAGAACGGCGGGATGCTGTCCGAGGCGATGGACGCGTGGGTGCCCGCGACCGAGCAGATGATCGTCGCGGCGGGCGAGCAGGCGGGGCGCATCGAGGACGCGCTCGCGTCGGTCGCCGACATCGTGCAGTCGAGCCGCAAGATCCGCCGCGCGGTGACGGGCGGCGTCGCGTATCCGGTCGGGCTCGTCGTGATGGTGATCGGCTATCTGTACCTGTTCGGCACGCACGTGATTCCGAAATTCGCGCTGATCGCCGATCCGTCGCACTGGCACGGCGCCGCGCGCTCGCTGTATCTGATGTCGCTGTTCGTGCAGGGCTGGATGCTCGTCGTCGTCGCGGCGCTCGCGGCGGCGCTCGTCGCGCTCGCATGGTCGCTGCCGCGCTGGCGCGGGCCGCTGCGCATCTATGCGGACCGCGTGCCGCCTTATTCGATCTACCGGCTCGTCGCGGGCAGCGGCTTTCTGATCGCGTTCTCGGCGCTGCAGGCGTCGGGCGTCACGGTCGAGAAGGCGCTGCTGAAGATCGGCGCGGTCGCGGGGCCGTGGCTGCGCGAGCGGATCGACGACACGCTCGTCGGCGTGAAATCGGGCCTCAACGCCGGCGAGGCGCTGCTCAACACCGGCTATCAGTTTCCGTCGCGCGAGATCGTCGAGGATCTGTGCATCTACGCCGAGTACGGCGGCTTCGACGCGGCGCTCAGGATGCTCGCCGACGAATGGCTCGAAGAGGGCGTCGCGCGGATCGCCGCGCAGATGCGCGTGCTGAACGGCGTCGCGATCGTCGTGCTCGCGGTGCTGATCGGCTGGCTCGTGACGGGCTTCTTCGGCATCCAGCAGGAAATCGCCGCGATGACGCGCGCGATGCATTGACGTCGCGCATTTTCAATTCAGGAGAAACCAACATGAAACCACTCGCCGCCCATCCCGCCTACCGCCACGAGTCGGCGCTCTGCCGGCGCCACCGCCACGAGCGCGGCGCGTCGCTGCTCGAGAGCATCGCGTATCTCGGCGTCGCCGCGATCGTGATCGTCGGCGCGATCGCGCTGCTCGGCTCGGCGTTTTCCAGTGCGAACACGAACCGGCTCGCCGAGGAGCTGAACGCGATTCAGACGGGGACCAAGAAGCTTTATATGGGGCAGGTGAACAATTACGGGGACAATGCTCCGCTCAATGCGAACCTGGTTGCGGCGAAGGTGTTTCCGAGCACGCTGCCGACCGACAACAACGGCAACGTATCGAACGCGTGGGGCGGCGCGGTCACGGTAACGGGGGCCGGCCAGACCTTCACCGTCCAGTACACGAACGTCCCGCGCGACGTCTGCATCAATACGCTGACGGCGGGCGGCAACTGGCGGACGGTTGCGATCGGCGGGAATGCCGCGATCGGCTATCCGGTTTCCCCCGGTAACGCGACGACGAACTGCGTGGACAACGCGTCGATCGTCTGGACGTCGAACTGACGCCTCATCGACTCCTTCGCCATCGCCCACGCCGCCGCTCATGTACGCCTTGGCCGTCGCGCTGGCCTTCGCATCGCTCGCCGCCGTCTACGCGACACTGCAAGGCCCGTCCGCCGTTCCCGCGCTGCAACCGTCGCGCGCCGCGCAAGCGCTCGCGGACAATCTCGCCGTCTACCGCCAGGCGGCGCTCGACTACGCGCGCACGCATCCGGGCACGCGCGGCGCGGTGCCGAACGCGCAGCTTCCGTTTCCGACGTGGTATCCGGGCGCGAACCCGCTTTGGCGCAACTACGTCGAGCGCGGCACGGTCGTCGCGTATGCGGCGTCGCCGCCGCCCGTGAACATCGCGGGCGAGATCGCGGCGCTCGCCGACGGCTCGCTGCTCGCGGGCGTTGCGTATCGCGGCGCGGTCGTGCGCCCCGGCTACGCGAATCCGAACGCGCCGGCGGACGGCGTGCCGCTGCCCGCGGGGCTTTCGATCGCGAACGGCCTTCCGGTCTGGATGGGGCAAGCGTACTGATGCATTTCATGTCTTCCCGCCGCCGCGCGCGCGGCTTCGCGCTGATCGAGATGCTCGGCGCGCTCGCGATCGCCGCGCTGCTGCTCGCCGGCATCGCGGCGATGCTGGACACGTCGCTCGACGACGTGCGCGCGCAGCAGGCCGCGCAATACCAGGCGCAGGTGACGGCCGCGGCGACGCGTGCGTTGAAGCGCGACTACGACGCGTGGCTGCAGCGCGCGAACGCGCAAGCGCCCGTCGTGATGACGCTCGCCGATTTGCAGGCGACGAACGATTTGCCCGCCGCGCTGCAGACGCGGAACGCGTATGGTCAGCACACGTGCGTGCTCGTCAAGCGCACCGCGAGCGGCGTCGGACTCGACGCGCTCGTCGTGACGACGGGCGGCGAGACGATCGGCGACAAGGAGCTCGGGCTCGTCGCCGCGAGCGCGGGGCCGGGCGGCGGCTCGATCGCCACGAGCGCGCCCGCGCTCGCGCGCGGCGCGTTTGATGCGTGGCGCATGCCGCTCGGCACCTACCTCGGCGGCAGCTCGCCGACATGCGATCCGGCCGACGCCGCGCCGCCGAATGCCGGCCATCTCGCCAGCGAGATCTTCTTCAACGGGCCGGGCCAGCAGATCAACAGCGATTACCTGTACCGCGTCGGCGTCGGCGGCCATCCGGAGGCGAACGCGATGCAGGTGCCGATCTGGCTCACGCACACGTTCGTCGATGGCAGTACGGACGCGGCGAACTGCGGCGCGGCGGGCAGTTACGCGAACGGCAAGCTCGGCGCCGACGCGGCCGGCAATCTGCTGAGCTGCAAGAGCGGCGTGTGGCGCGGCGCGGGCGGCCACTGGAAGGACCCCGTCGCCACGGCCGACGATCTGCCCACCGACGCATCGAACGAAACCGGCGACGTGCGCCTCACGCTCGACACGTTCCGCGCGTTTGCGTGGACGGGCTACGCCTGGAAGGCGCTCGCCGTGGACCAGAACGGCAACCTGATCGTGCCCGGCGTCGTCTCCGCGAACCAGTACGAAATCACCGGGCGCGTCGTCATCAACACGCCGTGCGCGCCCGATCCGAGCCGGCCGAACGCGGGGCTCGTGTCGATGGACCAGGACGGGCAGGTGCTGTCGTGCCAGGACGGCAAGTGGCTGCCGCAATCGGGGATCAAGATCGGCGGCACGGAGACGGCGTGCGAGATCCTGATGGAGACGCCCGGCGCGACCGATTTTTCGTGCGGGTACACCTACCGCGGCCCCTATCCGAACCCGCCGCTCATCACATACGAATCGGACGGCACGTACACGTACACGATCGACCGGCCGGTGAAGCTCGACAACAACGGGCTCATTTCGGTGAGCGCGTACATGCACATGAGCTATGCGACGTGCGCGCTGAAAGGGCGGGAAGGACAGATGCGTCTCGTCGTCGACGTGATCGACGTTCAAAGCGACCGGGTGATCGCGCACGGCGAGGCGCAATCGACGAAGCTGATCGAGGACGCCGCGACGATCAACGTCACGCTGAATCAGGCCGCCGAGCCGCGCAGCGGCTACACGGTCAGGCTTTCGAGCAAGTGGGCGACGTACGACAGCTACTCGGGAACGCCGTGGACGTCGACCTATTGCAGCGGCGGCAAGACCTTCCTCCAGACGCCGCTCGTGACCGGCTGGACGATCAATTCGTTCTATTGAACGGGCCTTCGCCGCGCGCGGGCGCCGCCGCGCGGCGCTGCGGTTAACTGCAGGGGTCTCCCATTCGCGGCGCGCGATCCGACCGACGGTGCGCGCGCTCCCACCGGACGGACCCATGAAGGCCAAGATCCCCGTTTTGCTGTCCCTGCTGTGCTCGCTCGCGAGTCTTTCCGCCGATGCCGCGCCCGTCCGCTGGCGCAGCGCCGAAATCCAGTACGCGGCGGAAGGCAAGGACGTGAAGGACGTGCTGCGCGATCTCGCCGCGAGCCAGAACATCGCGGCGAACGTTGCGCCCGGCGTGAGCGGCGCCGTCAGCGGCAAGATGAGGATGTCGCCGCAGCGCTTTCTCGATACGCTCGCCGCGTCGTTCGGCTTCGTCTGGTATTACGACGGCACCGTGCTGTACGTGACGCCCGCGAGCGACATGAAGAGCACGCTCGTCAAGCTCGATCACGCGAACACGGGCGACCTGCGCGATCTGCTCGAACAGATGAAGGTTGCCGATCCGCGCTATCCGGTCACCTACAACGCGCGGCAGCGCACCGCGCTCGTCGCGGGGCCGCCGCGCTACGTCGAGCTCGTGACGAGCGTCGCCGCGCGGCTCGACGAGAATTCCGCGCGCACGGGCGGCACGGCGATCCGCGTGTTCTCGCTGAAGCACGCGTGGGCCGCCGATCGCGACGTGAACGTCGACGGCACGACGGTGACGATGCCGGGTGTCGCATCGCTGCTGAACCGGATGTATCACCCCGGCGACGGCAAGCGCGCGTCGCAGACGACGGTCGGCCAGCCGATCAGCCGCGCCGCGCCGATGACGGATCTCGGCGGCGGGCGCAGCGGCGTGCCGCCGTTGCCGCCGCTGCCGCCGTACATGCAGGCCGCGCAGTCGGGCGACGGCGCGGGCATGCCGGCGGGCGGCGATCCGCGCCCGGGCGGCCTGCTCGCCGCGGCGATCGCGAATCCGGGCGCGGCGCGCGCGCCTGGCGGCGGCATGCCCGACGCGAACGGCTTGCCCGGCGGCGCGAGCGGCGTGGCAGCGGGCGCGGGCGACGCGCCCGACCTGCCGGTGATCCAGGCCGACCCGCGCACGAACTCGATCCTCGTGCGCGACGTGCCCGAGCACATGGCGCAGTATCCGGACCTGATCGCGCTCCTCGACGTGAAGCCGCGCCTGATCGAGATCGAGGCGCGCATCATCGAGATCGACGACGGCGCGCTCAGGCAGCTCGGCGTCGACTGGCGCGCGCACAACAGCCATGTCGACCTGCAGACGGGCACGGGGCTCACGTCGCAGAATTCGTATGCGAACGGCTCGCTGAATCCGACGTTCGGCTCGATCTCGCTGTCGGGCAACGATTCGGTCGGCGTGCCGGCGAGCCCGCTCGGGCTGTCGCTGACGGCCGTGCTCGGCGATGCCGGCCGCTACCTGCTCGCGCGGATCAACGCGCTCGAATCGTCGAACCAGGCGCGCACCGACGCAAGCCCGAAAGTCACGACGCTCGATAACGTCGAGGCGGTGATGGACAACAAGAAGCAGTTCTTCGTGCGCGTCGCGGGCTACACGTCGGCCGACCTTTACAGCATCTCGACGGGCGTGTCGCTGCGCGTGCTGCCGATGGTCGTCGAGGAAGGCGGGCGCACGCAGATCAAGCTCGACGTGCGGATCGTCGACGGCGAGCTGTCGCAGCAGACGGTCGACAACATTCCGGTCATCGTGTCGAATGAGATCAACACGCAGGCGTTCATCGAGCAGGGGCAGGCGCTCCTGATCGCGGGCTACAAGGTGGACGCGCGCTCGAACACGCAATCGGGCGTGCCGGTGCTGTCGAAGCTGCCGTTGCTCGGCGCGCTGTTCCGCTC
Source organism: Burkholderia sp. MSMB1588 (assembly GCF_001546925.1). Lineage (NCBI taxonomy): Bacteria > Pseudomonadati > Pseudomonadota > Betaproteobacteria > Burkholderiales > Burkholderiaceae > Burkholderia > Burkholderia sp. MSMB1588. Next base: position 1,641,585 of record NZ_CM003770.1, read on the forward strand.
GACCGACAAGCAGGACAGCCATAGCGAGCGGCTCTTTCTCGTGACGCCGCGGGTGATCGAGCCTTGAGCGGGCGGCATGCGGCCGCGTCGCGCCGGCCGGGTGCTCGCGCGCATCGCGCTCATCGGCCGAGATAGAGATAGAGCGACGCGAGCGCCGCCGTGACGATCGTCGCGGCGAGCGGCAGGCGGAACTGCGGCGCGCATCGGGCGATCTTGAGCATGAAGCCGGTATGCAGGCGCTTCGGCGACGCGAGAAACGCGACGTACCAGACGGCGAGATTCAGGCCGAAGGCGATCGAGAACAGCACGCTCATGCCGGCCGTGCGCAGAAACGCATGAAGGAGGCCGGAAGCCGGCGGCGCGCCGATGCCGATCCACTGTCCGAGCAGCAGGCCCAGCATCAGCGCGCCAAGCGAATAGGTATTGAGCATCACCTGGTGCGCGGCGAGCGCGAGCCACTTTTGCCGCGGCGCGGCGACGAGCATGCCGAAGAGAACCATGCCGAGCGTGGCGAACACGTTCCAGATGTGCGGGCCGATGCCTTCCTGGATCGCCGCCTGAAGGTACGTGACCGACCGGTGGCTGCCGAGCCAGCCGGTCACGATGACGCCCGCGATCGCGGGCAGCACCCACGCGGCGAGAACCGTGAACGCTTCGAAAAGCGTGCGGCCGGGCCAGAAATCCGACCGCGCGAAGTCGCGCGTGTGATGGCGGAGCCAGTGACGGGTTCGAAGCAGCAGCGTATGCAGGACAGGAGCGGCGATCATGTTCGAGCGTGGGCCATGCGCGCCGGACGCGCGCGCGATGCATGTCGCGGGGCGGCGGGTGACGGCGCGCGGTGACGGTGGATGATTCGAGGTTGACGGCAGCGTGCGGCGAAACTTGATAGCCGGTTTGCTTGCGCGCGCATCGGATCATCGCCGAAAACGTCCGCGTCCGGGCCCGGCCGCGATGCCGACGGTGCGGAGCTGTCGCGATTGCCGCCGACATGCGCGAGCGTTCACATGCTGCGTTGCGCGTTTTGCATGCAGACGGGACACGGCGATCGCCACGGTTCGACGCGCGCCGGCGTAGCCCGGCATCGCGCATCGTCGATGCGGGCGGCGCGGAGAAGGCGCAGTCGCTTCAGTTGCGCTTGCGCGAGCGCATCCGAACCGCGGAATCGAATCGCGCCTGAGCACGGGCGAGCTCGTCGAGCGCGCGATCGAGGCGCGACACCGCGGCCGCGTATTCGATGCTCGACGTCGTCTCCCCGGCGTCGCCGCGAACGGCGCGGAATGCGCGATCGACGTTGCGCGTCGCCTCGAAAAAACGCTGTGCGGCCTCGGCTTCCCGGGAATGCGGGATGGACGACATGGACGTTTCTCCTCCGTTGCCAGACATGACAGGCCGATCGCAAGCGCTTGCATCGCGCGATGCTCGCTTTGTCCCGATCGGGCCGCCGTGACCGGATGGCGACAGATGACCGGCGCGCAACGATGGTGCGCAGACGACGCAACGCTTCGCGCGTCGTCGCGCGGCGCGCGTCAGGCTGCACGTCAGACGCGCGGCCCGTCACCACGCATGGTTCGCATGCGCATGTGCGGGCGCGGCGTGGCCGAACGGCGCGGCGGATTCGACAGGCGACATGTCGAACAGATCCCGCGTGAACCCGCGCGCCTGCTCGGCGGCGGCGGGCTGGCTGCGCAGACGCGTGACCTGCTCGACGAACGTATCCAGATCGCCGTCGCGCGTCGCCTTCGTGATTTTCGCGAGATCGCGCGCCTTCAGCACGCTCGGTTGCGTGAGCCGCACGAAGTACGGCGCCTCGAGCTCGACCGACAGCGCGAGCGGATAGCTCCTGCCCGTCTGCTCCGTCTCGCGGCCGACGCAATCGACGACCGCCGCGCTCTGCGCGGCGCCGAGCACCTTGCCCGTGCTCACGCTGCGCAGGTGATCGGGATACACGCGCAGGCGCGTGCCGATGCTGAGCTCGGTCGGCGACGCGCACACGAGCGCGTAGTAGTGCTCGCGACGCCGGCCGGAAGGCAGCGTCGCGCGGCTCGTGATGAACGTATGCAGCGGCAATTGACGCACCTGGCCGCTCGCATCGATCCACGCGTTCCACAACAGCACGTCTTCCGTTTTTCTTTCCGGCTGCCTCGCCTTGCTCGACGCCGGCGAGAACAGCGCGATCAGCGAGCCCGTGCGGTGCGCGGCGATCTGCGCGCTGGTGCCGAGCGGCTGGCCGATGCCCCACAGAAACCGCCCGCCTCCGAGCCGGCGCTCCCATTCCTTTCTCAGCACGGTCGTCGGGAGCGCTTCGCCGGATTCGTGACCGATCTTGGTCCAGCAAAACGTCGGGGGGAGGTGTTTCAGTGTCATCAACTTTCTCGGAATGCGGCCGACCGTCAGCTTCGACGATCAATTCATTAGGCGTTAATGTATATGTATAATGCATGCTATGGAAGCCCCCAAGAGACATTTTTCTGTTCAGGACCTGTTGAGCCGATTATTGGCCGATACCCGCTCGTCCAGCGAAATAGCGAGGCTTTCGGGCGTCAGCCAGCCCACCGTCTCGCGACTCAGGTCGTCGAGCGGGCGTCGGCTGCGCAGGAGCGCATCATTCAATAAGCTATGCAGTTTCTACGGTGTCGAGACGCGGCAATCGGGCCGGTTGTCGGCGCCGTACAACGATTTGCTGCGCGAGGCGATCGTCGAGGCGTGGGACGGCTCCGAAGAGCACGGCCGCGCGCTGCTCGGCGTGATCAAGGGGTTGAAGGAACTGAGCGGCAAGCCGGGATGAGGGCTTGCGCGATGCGTGGGCTCGATCGCGTGCGGATTCGCGGTGCGCCGTGCGGGGCGTCGCGATCGCGCGTGCCCGCCGGTTGCGTCGGCGCAGCAGGCCGGCCCTACCCGCGATGCGATGCGGCCCGCCGAAGGCGGGCCGCATTTCTCGCGCTGACGGTTGTTACTTGCGGCCGAGATACTGTTCGGTGCAGATGTGCGTGAAGTGGATGATCGACGTCCGCTCCCGGATTTGTGCGTTGTCGAGATACGCGACAGCGAACGCATACGGGTTGTAGGTGATCCGCCAGCGATCCGAGGGCACCGACATCGTGTTGAAGTCGCCCGTCACCGTTCCGCCGCCCTGGCACACGCCGACGTTCAGATCGACGAGCAGGTTGCCGTTCGCGTCGGTGTAGCCCGACGTTTCCGTCAGCAGCGTGTTGGGGCCGTTCGGGCCCGCGCTGTCGTATGCGCGCAACCAGATGCGCTCGCCGGGCGGCAGGCGGACGTTGCCTGTCGAATCCCACGCGATGGCGCCTGCGGACACGACCCGCGCGACGTTCTCGTTGCCGCGCACGAGATGCGTGATGTTCTCGTTGTCGAGGAGGCGATAGAAGCCCGCAGTGCCCGCGCCGTCCGACACGCGCAGCGTATACGCTTGCGCGGCGGGCGCGGTTGTGCCCTTGTCGTAGACGCGGAACATCAGCGTCGCGCCCGCGGGCGACGTGATGTTGTACGACGTGCCCGACGCGAGCGTCGCCCACGTGTTCGGCGCAGTCTCGAGCTCGGCCGTCTGCGTGCCCGCGCCCTTGAACGTCACGTAGTTCGCCGTTTGTGTCGACGGCACCTGCACCGCGTAGTAATCGAAATCCGCGACCGTATCGAGGTTCGCGCTGATCTGCTGGTTGCCGGTCAGCTTCGTCGGATGCAGGATCGAATCGTTCGGCTCGTAGCTGTCATAGCCCGTCGTGCCGAACACCTGGAACTGGAACGGCGCGTTGCCCGCGCCTTGCTGCGCGCTGACGAGCAGCAAGAGGCGCACCGGGCCGTTCGGCACCGCCTCGACGATCTTGTTCGGCGACAGGTCGGCCTGGCTGTCGAGCACTGTCCACGAGCCGTCTTCGTTGACTTGCACGAGATGCGCGTCGTGCTGCTCGTTGGCGGGCAGGCTCACGACGTACGCGACGATCTTCGTCGCGCTCGGCGCGACGAACTGGAAGCAGTCGGCCTGGCCGGCGGGCGCGGTGACCGCGTTGTACGCGGCGCCGATCGTGACATCGGTGCAGTTCGCGACGGGCGGCGCGACGGTTGCGGCGGTTGCGGTGGTCGTTGCGGCGAGCGTCGCTTGGCGCTTCGCGAGCGGCGCGCGCGTGCCGGCCTGCCGGATCGCGCTGGCGGACAGCGTCGGCAGCGGCCGCGGCAGGGTCGGCAGCGACGCGCGGCGCGCGGCGAGCTGTTCGCCGATTTTCGTCGGCTCGGCCCGGCTGACGCCGTCTACGTGCGATTGCGCGACGAGGGTTGGCGCTTGCGCCCACGATGGGCTCATCGCCGCCGCGGTCAGCAGCGCTGCCGCGTACTTCAGTCTTTTCATAGGGTCTCCGTATGTGGATGCGCTTGATGCGCGGCAATCATCATACGTTTGCCACGGGGAAATAGGGCGGGAAAGTTTCGGAATTGTTTGGGGGGCGTGTGCGGATGCGCTGATGGACCGTCAATGAGCTGTATTAGCCAACAATCGATACACATTGCTAGCTTCGAAGTGTCGAGCATTCAGACTTCGATATATGACGCCGACTGAGATGCCACCAGTTTCGGCGACGGCGAACACAAGCAGATACAAAGATCGTCGCTTAACGCCGCCTGTCGCCCATCCGGCCCCGTGCTCGAAATTCGGGGACCATCACACGCAATCTTGCCGATTGTTTTACACGCCGGGCACAGCACAGGATCGTGCTCATATGCTTGTTCGCGGCCATTCAGCAGGTCGCCGCCATCGCCTCTTTGCACGATGCCGCCGGCTGTCGTCAGGTCGCCTTTCACGATGTCATATCGTCGCATGTCGTGCTCTCTTAAACCGCGCCCGGACGCAACCGCAAGCTATTCAGCAGCGTGTCCCATGTTTGCAGTGCGCCAGTCTCGTCCACTGGCGACGTTGCTTGATCCGGCGGCAGATCAGGGGAGGGGGAACCCAGCAACAATTGGATTGCCGTATGCGGCTTCGCGAGCGTGCTTGGATCACCCGGAGCCAGCAGGTAGAAACGATACGACGTAATCGGGCCGTCCTTTAGTTCGAATAACACTTCTTCGCCGTCCATTCCGCCCACCGTGCGTTTGCCTTGACGCAGAATACGATAGCTCCCACTGCCTGCGACTCGATCCATTTGTGCACGTAGGTCGGGCAATGTCTTAGTTAGTGGCTTCCCTTGATCCTGATTGATGGACTCCCTCATCTGGATCACCAGTAACGCTGGACGCCCCGGCATTAGCGCGAAGGACTGGCTCAATTCTTCCGTGTACTTGGACGAACCTGCCACGATTCCGCCATCGAAACAGAAGCCTGACTCCGTCGGCACCTTCCAGTTATCGCGTGCTTTGATGCGACGCACCGTATCGTTATAAATATCTTCCGCCCGATCAATTGCCGAAGAGCCAATTCCACCTACAACGTGAAAAAGTTTATTTTCATCGAAAACATAAATATCGGAATCAAAGGGAAGTTTTGAGGATTTTGCTACGCCTTCTTGAAAAATAAAAACTCGAGAATTATTTGTTGGGGAAAATGATTTTTCAAGCCAAGCGAGTCCAGTTTTTTCCTTTAGGTTAACGGGATTAACGCGCTGCATGGTGCGAAGTTCTTTTTCTCGGGCTTCAATTTTGGCTTTATATTCGGGGAGCGAAACGTTGTACTGAGTTTCAAGTTTATCTCCCCGGTACTCATACCGTTGGTTCGAGATTTCGCTCGTCGTAGGGCGATCGAAAACAAAGCGGCCAACACACCACGGACGCGGTTTGGACAATAAAGGATTGGTCATCGTTGGTTCCCCGGAATAGGTTATCGAGTTGGCGCACACGCCCACCACCACAATCAGAATTCGTGAAATACGAGTCAGCATGACGGCTCCCGCGCTTCTTGCGCAATTTGTACAATGCTATAGAGCAATGCCCATCGGGTCCACGGATGGTTGTAGCTGAACTGATGTTCGTAGCCGCCTTGATCGAACACCATCTGTACACCCGGAGCCGCACCGCCGCCAGCACTGTTTGCAGGGGCTTCCGCCGACCACACGGGCACCGTGCCATCGCCGGGAACGATGCCATTCTTGCTTGGGTCGGTTGTGGTGCTACCGGGCGGAAGCTTCGCCACTTTTTGCACTTCGAATTCGACGGTCAACTTGCGTGATTCCAGATAGATGCGCAGGTTCCCCTTCCCAGAATCAGAATTGGGATCGACGTGCAAGAACGTCGCTGCGCGCAGTTCTTCTTCTGTCACATCGGAAGGCAGATTCCCGGTCCAGATCACCGTGCCCCACCCCAGCAAATCTTCAAGCTTTTCGCCCGGCTCGATAGTTGGTTTACCTTTTTTATCACCTGATGAGGATTTCCATTTCGATTCCAATCCGCCGTCGGCATAGGAAACGTATGTTTTGTCGTGATAGGAATCTATTATTTTGCTTTGATTTGCGACAACGATTCGCATCTTTTCCCCGAAATTCTCTAGTACCGTTTTTCCATGCCCGTCCATATCGAGCTTCGCCTTAACTGTGCCAGCAGGATCGAGCAAGGAAGCATCGGGAACCAGTCCATACCACTTCGGGTTGATGTAAATGTCGTTATATGCATCACCACCTTTCGGCAACTGCATTACCGGTTGGCCATTGATCCGCGCAAATATCCACCACGGCTCACCCTTGTGATAGTCCGGCATCGGTAATAGCTCCAGCGGCCCCGGTGCGTTCGCTGCAACCGCCGTGAACTCCGCCGCGTTGTTCCCGACCAGGCTGCCGTTGATGAAGCCCTTCAACGCGCCCTCGTTACCGGCTCCGGTCCTGAACCGCTTCGCCGCAACCGGGGCGCCGGTTGCGGGCTGCACGCTATGAAACACCCCATACATCAGGTTCCCCGCGCCGTGCATCGCAATCGCCATCCGTGCGACCAGTCCACCCATCGAATGGGTCAGAATGATCGCCTTGTCGGTATGGTTCTCTGCGATGATTTCCTTGATGCCCATCAGGCGCGTTATCTTCTTGGTCTTCGGGTCTTTGTAATCCGAGCCGTTTATTACATCGAGTCCGGATTTTTCGTTCGATTGCAGCCAGTTATAACCAATCGCATAGACCCGATATCGAAACTTCGCGAAGTGATTGAATGCAGTCGATTTCTCGTCAATCGCTTGACCCTTGCCCTGCGTCCCCGCATCGGTCGCCCCATAGTCGGCAGGTTCGGTTCCAAGCAGCGGCTTGAGCGCCCACTTCTCACCCGTTGAATCGGGCGTCACCCACACCCCATGCGGCTTACCCATAAACTTAGGGCGATTGAGTTGTTCTTCCAGCCAAGCCAAAACCGGGTGATAGCTGGTCCGGTGTATCGACCCCCACCCCCGGCGGCGTGCTTCCGCCTCGTCCACGTACTGCTCCGGGCTATCGTTCTCGCCATGTTTGCCGACATTGATCGGCCCATGTGGCGTCACCGCCGCCTTGGTCGGATCGAACTGCGTTTCGCGCGTGGACGCGCCCTTGAACCACAATCCAAGCAGCGCGGGAAGTCCGCCCAGGTTCCCCAGCATCCCGTCCGTGTTTGGTGCGAAGAACATCTCGTCGCCGGTATCGGTGTTCGTCAAGAGCGAGCCCATGACGCCCGGCAGAAAGATCACCGGAATGATGGGCCGCACGTCGCACAACAATTCCTTGCTGCGCGTGTCGCTCGCTGGCGTCAACGTAAAGTGGCCGTACGACGATCCATCCGGGGCAGTGCGCCCCATCACCTGCACGACCTCTTGCTCGGCCGCATCGCCATCGGACGGCGCAACGCCGCCCGGATTGTCAGTCGGGTTATCGCTCATCGTGGATTGCTCTAATCATCTTGTTTGAATTGGGATGTCATGCCGACGTGTCGCCCGTGCTCGGAGTAGGGCGCAAAGCGTGGAGTTTCAGCGACTCGACATCCTCGTTCTTCTGCTCGGCAATGTGTCCCAATTCGTTCGTCATGCCTTTGATGCGCGTGCCGTCGTCGCGCACAATCTCGTACGGATGGTTTTTCATTACTTCGCCCGTGATTTGATTTCGCAGTACGTACGGGTCATTGAATTTCGCCTGCGGCAAGCTGTTCAGGTGCTGCGCGACGGAACTCGGCCCCTGACGGCTGAAGGATGCAGACTTGACCGTGCGCGGGCCTTGCGTCCCATCCTCGATGCCGCCAGCCGTCCACCGGGTGTACGAACCACCGGCCTTGATCCAGATTTCATCGGCATCGAGCACGATGCGCTTGGCCTTCATCGTCACGTCTTTGCCCGCGTTGATGCTCACGTTGTCGGTGTTGGCCGACATTTTGATGGGGCCTTTCGCCGTGACAAAGAACGCGCCAAGTTTCTGCGCGAAGAAACTGACCTTTTCCGCTGCCGCCACGATCATCGCTTTGCCCGTCGCAACATGGGTATTGCCGTTGCTGACGATATTCGCCTCGCCCTCGGCAACGATATGGGCCGATCGATCCGCTACGAGCGCAAGGTCTTTCGGCGTCGATACCAGAATGTTGGGCTGCGCAAATCCGTTGGCGCTGCCCGTGCCGCCGCCCGCCGTCACGCCGCCTGACGTTGAGCCTGATACCGCGTGCTGAATCTCCTTCGATAACCCCTTGAGCGCGTCCTGGCCTGCTTGCAGGGTTTCCGCTTGCGCGGTCATGCTCGCGCTCGATAGGGACTCGACCAACATGCCCGCCTGCTGCAACTGGGTTCGCGCCTCGTCCACGCTCATCTGCTCGTCGTCGTAGCCCTTCGGATGCGTACTGATCGACAAGCCCTTGCTCGCGCGAACCGCACCGAACTCGTCGGCGTGCAGGGCGAAACCCGAACCCAGATATCGGCCGCGCGTGTTGCCGTCCTGCTGAATCAGATAGCCCTGCATCAGGGCGGCATAGCTCTTGCCCGTGTAGCTGATGATCCGCGTGCCGCTTTGATGCGTGGCATCGTCGTGGACAAATGCGTTGTATGCGCCCGTGCCGCCAAACCCTTGCGACTGGAATCCCGACAGCAGCACATTCGAATGCCATTGCGAAGGGGTCGTGCCGCCGTTGACGCGCCCCAAAATGAATGGCTTGTCGCAATCGTTTCCCCAATAAGCGACGAGTACCCATTCTCCGGCTCTGGGCACATGAACCGAACCATAGCGGTTACCCGTGTCGGCCTGCATGGTCGACAGCAGCGGCGACGATCCGAACGCATCGTCTGGATTCTTCCGGTCCCACGCGAAATGCACGCGGACCTGATTGCGTTCATTCGTCCACGCCTCCATCCCTTTCTGTGTGACGACGATGGCGTGCTCAATCGTCATCTGCGGCTTCCGATGCACAAGCGGGCTACGATATTCGACGCTCGCCTCCTGTGCCTCGACTTCCATCACGAAGAATCCCGCCGTTCCATCCACGACGTGCCCTGGTGTCGAAAAGCGCGTCCCGTGTGCCGCCTGTTGCTCGGCCAGCGTCGCACGCAGACTGCGCGGATATTCGGTCACCTGCTGACCAATCGGTACGTTGTTTTCGATAAACCAGCGCGCCTCGATCACGAGGAATTCCCGCTTCGCCGGGTCACTGTCCGCATGGCGAGGGTGGTTGTTCAAGGTGAACCGCAATCCCGCATCGAGCCACCGTAGACCACCGACGCCGAAATACCGGCGCGCGCGTGATTCCCAGACTTGCACGCGGCGATGCGCACGCGTCTCGCCGCTGTCCATGTCGGCATAACCGTAGGCCGTCGGCTCGTAGATCGTCATCGGGGCGCGCGGAATGCCATGTGTGTACCGGTGTCGTCCATCGTCTTCGACATAGGTCGTCGATTGCAGCGCACTGCTCGCCTCAAAATGTGAGGTTGGCCGTTTGTAATCGAACGAGCGGGACATGAATTGCAGGCTCTGCATCGTCTGCATGATCGCCCATTGCGTGAACCCGTCGGCCTCGTGGTCGGTGTTGCCTCGATAGTATTCAGCGGGTTTCGCTGCCGGCAATGTCGACACGCGATCCAGAACGATAAGGGTCGTTTTTGGCGATTCGCCGTCGCGTGTTGGCTCATGCACCCAATAGAAGTACCAACCTTCCTCTTCGAGAAGGCGGTGGACGAAATGCAGGTCGGACTCGCTTTGCCGACACCACGAGCGCACAACCGGCTCGTTCGTCAGATCGAAGCGGAACCGCCCCCGAAGCTGCGGATACCGATTGAGTATTTCTGAAATGATTTCGCGCGCATCTTTTTCGAGCCATCCTTCGTCGTTGCGGGAATGGCTCAGGAAAATCAGGGCGGAGGAAAATTCGAGCTGGTACGTTGACAGACCGCCGTCCCCGCCCAGATAGCCGACCTGATGCACAAAGCCGTGCACCGGACGATAAACCGGATCGGCATACAGCACAGTCCGCTGCTGAATCCAAAGGGTAACGGGCTGGTGCATCAACGAAAGCAACGCGGTGTCGTCGTTCAGCGACGCCACATCGACCGTCCAGTGGTAGTCGCCGCCGATGCCGGACGATCCGCGCGCCCGCAATGGCGTCAATGCGTTTTTGCCGAGCGGGGTGTCCAGCATCAACAGCCGGTCACGCTGGAGCATTCCCCGGTGGACGGCCTCATAGAGATCGCGATATTTCAGTTCCCCGAGCTTGGGTGGTCTGAGTACCATTTTTCGTTATCCTTTCTCTCAGGTTCGACCGTCAAGAAAGTGACACGAGGACGGTCAGCCATGACGACCAAGGGTCGCTCGCGCGATTGTAGCTTACGTCAGACGAAACCAAGGATTGGCGTCAGAATCATTTGACAATCGCTAATGTCCGCTCATGTCCCAAATAACCGGATTGCATGCGCGCGGAATGATCGTCGCGAACGCCGTGGAGAACCCCCTCGCAATATCAATGACGAGCCGGCCTCGTCGTATTGCCGCCGTATTTCGCCATCCAGTATCGGGAGGCGGTCAGGCGCAATCTATTGTCGCGTGACTATTCGTGCGCCGGAGACGCCCTTTCATGCGCTGATGCGCGGCTCAGGCGAGCCTTGCGCGCGCCGCTTCACGCCGGGCAGCACGCAGAGCATCTCGTAAGCGAGATTCGCGCCGACGAGAGCCGTGGTGCCGAACGGATCGTACGGCGGCGCGACCTCGACGAGATCGGCGCCGACGATGTCGAGCCCCCACGCGCCGCGCACGATCTCGAGGCCCTGCGGCACCGTGAGGCCGGCGATCTCCGGCGTGCCCGTGCCCGGCGCGTACGCGGGATCGATGCCGTCGATGTCGAAGCTCAGATAGACGGGGCCGCCCTGCACGCGCGCGCGCACCTCCTCCATCAGCGGCGCGAGCGACCGGTTCCAGCACGCCTCGGCCTGGACGACGCGAAAGCCCTGGTCGCGGCACCAGTCGAAATCCTCGGCCGCGTAGCCGGTGCCGCGCAGCCCGATCTGTACGACGCGCCCGCGGTCGAGCAGGCCTTCCTCGACCGCGCGGCGAAACGGCGTGCCATGCGCGATCTTTTCGCCGAACATCGTGTCGTTGACGTCCGCGTGCGCGTCGACGTGGATGAGGCCGACGCGCCCATGCCTGCGATGCATCGCGCGCAGGATCGGCAGCGTGATCGTGTGGTCGCCGCCGAGCGTGACCGGGCGGCAGCCGTGCGCGAGGATTTCGTCGTACGCGGTTTCGATCCGCGCGATCGAATCGGCGAGGTTGTACGGGTTCGTCGCGACGTCGCCGACGTCGGCGACGCGCAGCGAATCGAACGGCGCCGCGCGCGTCGCCATGTTGTACGGGCGCAGCAGCACCGATTCGCTGCGGATCTGGCGCGGGCCGAACCGCGCGCCCGTCCGGTTCGACGTGCCGAGATCGAACGGCACGCCGACGAAGCACGCGTCGAGCCCCGCGGCGCTCGCCGCCTGCGGCAGCCGCATCATCGTCGCGATGCCCGCGAAGCGGGGCATCGCGTTGCCGCTTTGCGGCTGAAAGTCGTGGTCCGGCATCGTTTTCCTCCATCATATCGAATGTGCCGTATCATGCAGATACGACGACAGTTGGCGTTGTACGCCGCCAAAATGGCGGCTTGAATCATGAAGATCGAACATTCACATTGATGAATGTCGATGCATCGGCGGCGCTCGCCAAGGAGAACGCATGCTCGGCACCCTGACGGACCTGGACCTTCGGCTGATCCGCGTGTTCGTCGCGGTGGCCGACGCGGGCGGCGTGAGCGTCGCGCAATCGACGCTGAACGTCAGCCAGCCGACGATCAGCACGCAGTTGTCGACGCTCGAGACGCGCCTCGGCTTCCGGCTGTGCGAGCGCGGGCGCAGCGGCTTTCGGCTGACGGCGAAGGGCGAGCGCTTCTACGCGCTCGCGAAGAAGCTGTACGCGGCCGTCGACGAATTCACGAGCGAAGCGCGGCACATGGACAAGACGCTCGTCGGCACGCTCTCGATCGGCCTCATCGGCCACACGCCGATCAGCGAGAACGCGCGCGTGAGCGAGGCGATCGCGCGCTTCCGGCAGCGCGACGAGGCGGTGCGCTTCGTGATCTCGGTGCGGCCGCCGGGCGATCTCGAGGAACGGCTGCTGGGCGGCGACGTGCAGATCGCGATCGGCTATTTCTGGCATCGCGTGCCGACGCTCGAGTACGCGCCGCTCTTCATCGAGCGTCAGGTCGCGTACTGCGGGCGCGGTCATCCGCTCTTCCGGCGGGCCGGGCGGCTCGCCGCGGCGGGCGTCGCGGATTTCGAATGGGCGTGGCGAACCTATCCGTCGCCGGAAGTGACGCTGTCGACGACGCCCGCGAAAGTCACCGCGCACGCCGACAACATGGAGGCCGTCGCGCTGCTGATCCTGTCCGGCCATCATCTCGGCTATCTGCCGCAGCATTTCGCGGCTCCGTACGTGAAGCAGGGGCTGCTCAAGGCGCTGAATCCCGGCGCGCTGCGCTACGACGTGACGTTCGACGTGGTCACGCGGCGCGGCGGCCGGCGCGATCCGATCGTGCAGGCGTTTCTCGACGATCTGACACACGCGCACCGGGGCGACGCGGCGCACGCGTGAGCGGCGATCCGCTCGAAATCCGCTCGATTTCCCGCATGACGCCCGCGCGATTCGACGCCGCGCGCGCATCGATGCCGCCCGACGGTGCGCGCCCCGTTTTTTTCCGCGGCGGCGCGCGCGGGTGGACCTGTTCCATTTGAGCCAGGTCAAGTCAGCCGGCTTCGACTGCACGCAGTATGCATTCGGGCGAACGGAGTTTCGCCGGCGCGCGTGCGTCGGCGGGATCGCAACGGAGCAATGCAATGGAACGCGGGGACGGGCATCGTCGACGGCGAAGGCTGGCCAGGTGGATTCATGCAGTCGGGCTGAGCGCGCTGTTCGCAATCGGCATCACGTGGATCGGCGCGGCCGTCGATCATCCGGTCGAGCAGGCGATCGTCGACGGGATGGCGGCGCCGGAATGCGCGAGGGTGCGCGCGATGCCGGCGGGCTCGCTGCTGTCGGCGCAGCAGCCGGACAGCGCGGTCTGCCGGTCGTTCTTTCTGTACCGGGCGGCGTATGTCGACGCGGCGAGCAACCCGGACGGCTATTCGGCGGCCGTGATGCGGGCGCGCGTCGACGAGTTCTGGCAGCTCGTCGGCTATGTGCTCGCGCTGTGGTTCGTGTTCGTCTGCGTCGTCGTCGGCATCGTCCTCGTCGTGCGGCGGCTGTTCGAGCAGCACACGAGACACCACAAGTCGACGCCCACTTGAATCGAATCGCGCGGGCCCGCGCCGGGCGGGCGCGGCCGCGAGGCGCGCGACGCAAACCCGCGTCGTTGACTACGATCAATTGCCACGCTCCGAACCGTAGCAGCATGAGCGTTACGCCATACGAATAATGCTCGTGTGCCATGTCCGATTTCCTGTCCCTGCGTCTGCCTCCCGAAGCGCTGCGCCGCGTGTGCGACCCCGCGCAGCTCGACTTTTCCACGGCCGCCGAGCTGCCGGACCCCGACGGCATCGTCGGGCAGCAGCGGGCCGTCGACGCGATCCGCTTCGGCATCGAGATCGCGCACGGCGGCTACAACCTGTTCGTGCTGGGCCCCGCGGGCGCGGGCAAGCATACGGTGCTCGACCAACTCCTGAGCGCACGCGCGAAAGCGGAGCCGGCCCCCGACGGCTGGTGCTGCGTGCACGACTTCGCGCATCCGCACAAGCCGCACGCGCTGCGCCTGCCGCCCGGGCGCGCGTGCCGGTTGCAGCGCGACATGGCGCAGCTCGTCGACGAACTGCGCGCGGTGATTCCCGCGACGTTCGAGAGCGACGCGGCCGCGCAGAACGTCGCGCTGATCCGCACGCCGCTCGGCTTTTCGCTCGCGCCGCAGCCCGTGCCGCTCGACGTCAAGGTGATCCTGTTCGGCGATCGCTGGCTGCACTACCTGCTGCACGAGCCCGACCCGGATTTCTGCGAGCTGTTCAAGGTGTCGGCGGATTTCGAGGAGGACTTGCCGCGCGAGCGCGGCGGCGGCGTGTCGCTCGCGGACACGCCCGTGCGGCAGTCGCTCGCGGTGACGGGCTCGATCGATCAGCACGGCGACGTGCAGGCGATCGGCGGCGTCAACGAAAAGATCGAAGGCTTCTTCGATCTGTGCCGCGCGCGCGGACTGACGGGCGAGCAGGGCGTCGTGATTCCGCGCGCGAACGTCAAGCATCTTGATGTTGCGCGAGGATGTCGTCGACGCGGGCGCCGCCGATGCGCAGGGCGATTTCCCGCGCGACAGCGTGAACGGACGGGTCTGCGCGAAGCTCGCGTCGTTCGCCGACGTGCGGCGCATGTTCGCGCAGTCGCCGTCGGCAGGCGGGCGGCACCGGTGGCGGCCGGGGGGCGACGCACACGTGCGGATCGTCGCGACGAAGGGGAGGCGCAATGAGTGAACCGGCGAATTTTCTGGCGTTCCTGCCTGCGGGCAAGGGGCTGATGTGCGCGACGACGATGGCCGTCGTCGACGAAGACGTCTACGGCTGGTACACGGGGCCGAGTGCGCGCGGCCTCGTCGCGGCGTTCTTCATGCTCGAGCACTACTACTCGACGCACGAGACGGCGTTCTATCACAGCGTCGACGACGACGCGCGCGGGCCGTGGGTGCTCGCGTGGCCGAGCGTCGAGATCGATGCGGGGCGGCTGCCGCCCGTGTCCGATGCGATGTGCGCGGAGCTCGAGCGCATGCAGGACGCATTCGCCGCCGAATGGCTGTTCTATTGCGACGATCCAGCCGCGGCGGCCGAGGCCGCATGGTATCGGACGCAGGGGCTGCCGCTCGAAGGTGCCGGCATCCGGCATGCGCGGCTCAATCGGCTCGACCGCGGCGGGACGCTGTGGACGTATGCGTCGCCGTCGCTCGATCTGAACATCGTCGACTGCCTGCGGCAGCGCTGGCCGCTCGATTACGCGCTCGCGCCGTAGCGGCGCGCCGGCGGCCGCGCCGCGTCGTCACGACGCTCGCGCGGCCGCGCCGGCCGCGAGTTTCGCGCTCAGGCGACGCATCCCGTTGAAGATCGTATCGGCGACGTCCATCGGAAAATCTCGCGGCAGCCTGGCTGATACTTCGTCGGCGACGCCCTCGGTGCGCGCGGTCAACGCGCCGATGATGTCGTCGACTTCGGCCGGCGCGAAGCCGACGCGCTGGCCCTGCGCGATCCAGTGCCGCCGCTGGATCTGGTGGATCAGGTAATGGACGTGCTTGCCGCGCACGCCCATCGCGAGCCGCGCGCGCTGCGCCGGCAACCGGTTCGCCCCGCGGCCGATCACCGGATGCGCGGACAGCACGTCGTAAAGCGGCGTCGATCGATAGCGGTTGCCCGGCAGATGCGCGATGCTGAAGTTCTTCGCGTGGCCGTCGGTCGCGGCGAGCAGCCAGAACACGATCTGCGCCGCGAAGAACGCGTAGCGGTCGGCCGCGCGCTCGGAGCCGGCGAGCACGCCCATGATCGTCTCGATGCCCGGCCCGCCATCCGCCTGATATTTGTCGAGCGCGGACGTGCCGGTTGCCTGGCACATGTCTTCCTGCGGCAGGCGCAGGATCCAGCGCGCGTCGCTCGACGGCCTGCGGTCGAAGCGCTCGACGACGAGCGCCTTCTGGCCGTCGAAATGCGCGATGTCGCAATGCGCGACCGGCAATCCGTATGCGGCGACGATCTTCGAGCACAGCCATTCGTTCTCGACCGACGTGCGCATGTCCGCGCGCCGGTTGCCGACGAGCCCGAGCGGCAGCTTCAGGATGTGCGTGGTCGGCGTGCTGCCGTCGGGCAGCAGCCAGCGGCCGCGATGGCGCAGCAGCGCGGTCTTTTCCTGCGCGCCGGCGATCGACAGGCGCAGGTCGTCGAGCGGCTCGTGCTCGCCGGCTTGCGGCGCGGACGTGATGTCGCGCAGCAGGCGTGCGATGTCCGCATCGGCGAGCGCGTGGCCGCGGATGCGTTCGAGATCGTCCGGCGCCTCGTCGGGCGGCAGCATCTGCAGCGCGCCGACGCAATCGCGGCCGAGCGTCGCGAGCAGCTCGAACGGCGACGTGCCGTCCGTCCTGTAGCGCATCGCGATCCGCCGGCGGATCGGCTCGCTGTCGGGCAGCAGGTTGTCGAAGTAGTCGCTGACGAGCCGGCCGCGATACGGCTGGTTGCCCGGCGTGAACGGCAGCGACAGCGACAGCGGGCGGCCTTGCGGGTCCGCGATCCATTCGTCGAAGTAGACGAGGCGCTCGCCGTCGCGCGCGTGCTCCCAGTAGCCGACGGGCAGGCCGTTCATCCACAGGTGCAGGCGCGCGGTGCGCGCGCGGCGCGCGCTCACCAGTCCTCCCGCTGCTTCGGGGCGGCGCGCTTGCGCGCGGGGCGGGGCGTGCGCTCGGCGGCGCGCGGGGCGGGCATCGGCCGGTCCGCGGCCTTGCGCGCGGGCGCGGCGGCCTGCTTGGTGACTTGCTTCGCGGAAGTGGTATGGACGTGGGTCAGCGTGAGCTCGACGTCGAGGACGCGCAGCACCTTGAACAGCCGCTCGACGCTCGCCGACGCCGGGTTCGCCTCGAATTGCGCATACGTCTGCTGCGTGACGCCGAGACGGCTCGCGAGCATCGCTTGCGTCAATCCGGCCACCTTGCGGAAGCCTCGCAGGATGGGCCGCAATTGGTCGAGCGTCTTGATCTCGTGTTCGATGATGATGGCCATGCGCGCACCTGATTGAAGTACAAGGGATTGCCTGTAATCGAAGAAAACAGTTTATATGCTGTAAGTTGAATTTACAAGGTTTGGGCTGTTTTTTATAAAAACAGCTTATATCCTGTATGTTGCTGGGCGCGAGCAGATCGCGCGACGGCGTGGGAGGGGCGATTTGCCGCGGCGCGTCTTGCGTGCCGAAGCGGCCGTAGGCGCGGCAACGTTTGCGTGCGCGCGGTTTTTCGTTTGCGTATGACGATTCGCGCATCGTCCCTGTTTTCAGGCGGTTCGGGCCGCGCCGCGGCGTCGGTTTCCCGTCAAAAATTGCGCTGGCCCATGCGCTTTTAAGCGGCGATGTCCCGTATAATTCGCAGCTTTTTGACAGTCTGACGATCGGCTCCATTCGGGCCTCGCATCAACGCCGGACACGGCGGGCGGCGATCGCGCGATCGAAATCGTCAGACCGAAAAACGGCAAGCCGACGATGCCGTTCCGGCGCGTCCGCGCGATCGCAGTGCCTGCGTTCGCGCCGCGCGCTCAGGAGGAATTTCCCGGCAGGGCGGCGCGCGGGGGATTTCCGCGCGCCGGCCGCAGCGTGGCATGACGGGGGCGTTGCCGTTCGGGGCGGGATGACGGCGCGCGGTCACGCACGCGAACAATCGACAGCCACAGGCCGTAAGCGGTCTGTCGGCCGGCAGGCCGCTCGCGCCTGCGCGGACGATTGAGCGCGACTCGATTTCGAGACAGTCAGCAGGCCAATCCAATGTTCGCCGACAACAGGCCAGGTTTTTCGCGGGGAAGCTACGGACATCGACGCACGGCAGTGCCAGTCGTCCGGCATCGAGGCCGGTTTCGCCTCGGCGCGGCGGCGCCGATGAAGCCGATTGCAACGTTTGCGTGCGCATTCGCGATCGCCGCCGCGCTCGTTCATCCTGTTCCATCGCTCGCCGCCGGCCAGGCCGGCGCGTCCGCGCCGCTTGCCGCCTCCGCGCCGCTCGTCATGCCGCTCGCCGCGACGGCGCCGTCGGGCATCGCCGGCGCCGCGATCCGCGTGCCGTTCGCGACGCTCGGCGCATACGAGCCGCTGCGCCTGCGCGGCAGCGATACCGCGCGAACCGTCAACGTCGGCGTGCGGCTCGACCGGATGGTCACGGCCGCGCGGCTGCGGCTCACGTATACGTATTCGCCGTCGCTCGTGTTCCCGGTGTCGCATCTGAAGGTGTCGATCAACGGCGAAGCGGTCGCGACGCTGCCGTTCGACAGCGCTCACGCGGGCCGCGCGATCACGCAGGAGATCCCGCTCGATCCGCGCTACTTCACTGATTTCAACCAGATCGAGCTGCGCCTCATCGCGCACTACACGCTCGATCATTGCGAGGACCCGGAGCATTCGGCGCTTTGGGCCGACGTGAGCCCGACGAGCGAATTGATCTTCGACGAGGCTTCGGTGCGGCTGCCGAACGATCTCGCGCTGCTGCCCGCGCCGTTCTTCGATCGCCGCGACAACAGCCGGCTGCGGCTGCCGTTCGTGCTGCCCGCGACGCCCGACGACGCGACGCTGCGCAGCGCGGGCGTGCTCGCATCGTGGTTCGGCGCGCTCGCCGATTACCGGCACGCGCGCTTTCCGGTGTCGTCGGCGCTGCCCGCGAGCGATCATGCGGTGGTCGTCGGCACGGCGGCCCGGTTGCCGGCGTCGCTCGCGCTGCCGCCGATCGACGGGCCGATGCTCGTCGTCGCCGACAATCCGGCCGCGCCCGACAAGAAGCTGCTCGTCGTCACGGGCCGCAGCGCGGCCGACGTCGACGCCGCGACGAACGCGCTCGTGCTCGGCAACGCCGCGCTGTCCGGCCCGTGGGCGCGCGTGTCGCGCATCGACATCGGCGCGCCGCGCAAGCCCTACGATGCGCCGCGCTGGGTGCCGGTGAATCGGCCGGTGACGTTGCGCGAGCTCGTCGACAATCCGGCCGACCTGCAAGTGCGCGGCAGCGCGCCCGATCCGATCCGCCTGAACCTGCGCGTGCCCGCCGATCTGCATTCGTGGGGCGGCTCGGGCGTGCCGCTCGCGCTGCACTATCGCTACACCGCGCCGACCGTGCGCAGCGATTCGATGCTCGCCGTCGAGATCAACGATCAGCTCGTGCAGTCGTACCGGCTCTCGCCGCGCAGCCAGGACGCGCGCGGCCGCGTGCAGTTGCCGCTCCTGTCCGGCGCGGACAGCCGCGCGACGAACGACGTCGACATCCCGGCGTTTCGCGTCGGCAGCGCGAACCAGTTGCAGTTGCGCTTCACGCTCGATTCGGAGAAGACGGGGCTTTGCACGGGCGTCGCGAGCGAGCCGCAGCGCGCGGCGATCGATCCCGATTCGACGATCGATTTCTCGCGCTTCATCCATTACGCGATGCTGCCGAACCTCGCGTACTTCGCTAACAGCGGCTTTCCGTTCACGCGCTACGCGGATCTTTCGCAGACCGCGGTCGTGCTGCCGGAGCGGCCGTCGCCCGCCGAGCAGGAGGCGTATCTGACGATGCTCGGCCACATGGGGCAGTGGACCGGCTTTCCGGCGCTGCGCGTGCAACTCGCGCGGGCGGCCGATGCGCCGCGGATCGCGGACAAGGATCTGCTCGTGATCGACGGCGCGCCGCCTTACGCGCAATTGGCGAACTGGCGCGACGCGCTGCCCGTTGCGATCGGCGCGGCCGGCGGCGGTTTTTCGCGCGCGGCGTTCTCGGTGAAGGAGCGCTGGCGCGACGACGCGCGCTCGCCGTCCAGCGGCGCGCGCTTCGAGCAGAGCGGCACGCTGGCCGCGCTGTTCGGCTTCGAGCGGCCGGGCAGCGACGGGCGCAGCGTCGTCG
Organism: Burkholderia sp. MSMB1588; assembly: GCF_001546925.1. Taxonomy (NCBI): domain Bacteria; kingdom Pseudomonadati; phylum Pseudomonadota; class Betaproteobacteria; order Burkholderiales; family Burkholderiaceae; genus Burkholderia; species Burkholderia sp. MSMB1588. Next base: position 1,661,592 of record NZ_CM003770.1, read on the forward strand.
CGCTGACGGCGACCGATGCGCGGCATCTCGGCGATCTGCTCGACGTGTTCGAAAAGCCCGGCCTCGTCGCGCAGTTGCAGGGCGACGTCGCGCTCGTGCGGGCGGGCGCCGTCGAGAGCCTGCGCGTCGGCGAGCCCTATCTCGTCGGCTACGTGCCGTGGTATGCGCGCGTGTGGACGGCGGTCGCGAAGCATCCGGCGCTGCTCGGCCTCGTCGGCGCGGCGGCCGGGCTGCTGCTCGCGCTCGGCGCGTTCGGCGCGCTGCAGCGGATCGCCGCGCGGCGGCGGGGGATCTGACGCGATGGCGCGGCGGGCGGGGCGCGGCGGGCGCGAGGCGGGGGAGGCGCGAGAGATGCGACAGGCGCGGGCAGGCGCGGCGCAGCGGCGATCGTCGCGCGGGCGGCGGATGCTTGGGCGCGTGGCTGCGCGCGTCGTGGCGGCGGGCGTCGCGGTGGCGGCGCTCGCGGCGATGTCGGGAAGCGTCGCGTGGGCGGCGGAGCGGGCACGGGGCGATGACGAGCGGCTCGATGCTGGATTGCGCGACGCGGCGGGTGCGATCGCGGCGTCAGCATCGGCATCGATGTCGGCATCGCCGCCGGCGGAGCCTGCCCGCGCGTCCGCGGGCGCCGCCGCCTGCACGCCGTCCTGGCCGCGCTGGGCGCGCTTCAAGCGCGATTTCGTGTCGGCCGACGGCCGCGTGATCGACGTCGGCTCGGCCGACGAGCGGACCGTGTCCGAGGGGCAGGCGTACGGCCTCTTCTTCGCGCTCGTCGCGAACGACCGGCCGGCGTTCGACGCGCTGCTCCGCTGGACCGAGGACCACCTCGCGCAGGGCGACCTGGCCGCGCATCTGCCCGCGTGGCTGTGGGGCCGAGCGGCGGACGGCGCGTTGCGCGTGCTCGACGCGAACGCCGCATCCGACGCCGATCTGTGGATCGCGTACGCGCTGCTCGAAGCCGGGCGCCTGTGGCGCGAGCGCAGCTACACCGCGCGCGGCGCGCTGCTCGCGAAGCGCGTGCTCGACGACGAGACCGCGACGTTGCCGGGGCTCGGCCTCGTGCTGCTGCCCGGCCCGACGGGCTTTCGGCCGGCGCGCGACGCATGGCGGCTGAACCCGAGCTATTCGCCGCCGCAGGCGATTCGCGGGCTCGGCGCGCATCTGCCCGGCGACGCGCGCTGGGCGCGGCTCGCGGCGAGCGTCGGCCGCGTGCTGATCGACAGCGCGCCGCACGGCTTCGCGCCGGACTGGGCGCTGTACCGCCCGGACCACGGCTTCGAGCCGGACGCCGACACGCACGGGGCGAGCGCGTACAATGCGATTCGCGTCTATCTGTGGGCGGGCATGCTCGACGCGGACGACGCGCTCGCGCGGCCGCTCGCCGCGCATTTCGCGCCGTTCGCCGCGCACGTCGCCGCGCACGGCGCGCCGCCGGAGACGGTCGATGCGGCGACGGGCGCAGCCGGCCCGCACGACGGCAACGCCGGGTTTTCCGCGGCGGCTGTGCCGTTTCTCGATGCGCGCGGCGAGCGCGCGCTCGCCGACGCGCAGGTCGCGCGCATCGCGCGGCTCGAACGCGAGACGGCGAGCGGCTACTACGCGAACGTGCTGACGCTGTTCGGGCTCGGCTGGCGCGACGGGCGTTACCGGTTCGCGGCGGACGGCACGCTGCGGGTCCGATGGAGCGAGCCGTGCTCGATGCCTGCTCGTTGAAGGCGGCGCCGAAGGCGAAGCGGCTCGCGGCTCGCGCGCGATGCGGCGCGCGGTTCGCCGGGATGGCGACCGCCGCGGCACTCGCAGGCGTTGCTTCGATTGCCGTGTTCGCCGCGCCTCGCTTAGCGTTTGGCGCGGCGACGGATGGTTTCGCCGTGGCGGCGGCGGGGCAATCGTTCGCTTCCGTTTTCGTTCCCGCAGGAGGGGAGCCGCGCGCATCCGGACGAGCCGTCTCGATGGCGAAGGCATTGTCGCCGTGGTTCTCGCCGGGCCCGCGCACGTCGTCGGACGCGATGTCCGCGCGGACCGAATCGATATCGCCGGATGCGCCGACGCAAGCCGTCGCAATGGCGCAAGCATCGTCGGTGCGGCTCGCGTCGATTCCGCGCACGTCGTCGGACGCGATGTCCGTGCGGACCGAATCGACACCGCCCGGCGCGCCGCATCGGCACGCGCCGCTTGCCGCGATGCGCGCGCGCACGGCCGCGGCGTCGTCGCCGTTCGCGCTGGCCGGCCCCGAGCCGGCCGCGCTTCGATCGATCGCGCCGCCGTATCCGACGCCGGCTGCGCAAGCGCCGGCGATCCGCTTCGTGCCCACCTTGCCGCGCGGCGCGCCGGCGACGCCGCAGCCCGTCGCGACGCCGCACGCGCCCGACGCCGACGCCGCGCGCGAGCTGTACGCGACCGCGCGCATGTGGGCGAACAAGCACCGCGACGACCTCGCGCGCGACGCGCTGCGCAAGGCGTTGCTGATCGCGCCGCGCGACCCGGTGCTGCTCGCCGGGCAGACGCGGGTCCTGCTGCGCGCCGGCGACGCGAAGGGCGCGCGCGCGTCGCTCGAACGCCTGAGGCAGGCGGCGCCCGGCGCGCTCGTGACGCGCCAGGTCGACGACGAATACCGCGTCGCGACGAGCGGCCGCGATGAGATGGCGCAGATTCGCCTGCTCGCGCGCAGCGGGCGCGGCGACGAAGCGGCTCGCCGCATCGTCGCGCTGTTTCCGCACGGCGCGCCGGCGGGCTCGCTCGGCGCAGAGTATTACCAGATCGTCGCGAGCGCGCCCGACGGCCGCGCGCGCGCGATCGACGCGCTGCGCCGGACCGTCGCCGCCGATCCGGCGGACGTCGACGCGGCGACGGTGCTCGCGAAGCTGCTGAACCAGCGCGGCGACACGCGCGCGCAGGCGAACCGGCTCGCATGGTCGCTCGTCGCGCGGCCGGACACGGACCGGCGCGCGTCGCTCTCGCTGTGGCGCAGCGTGCTGCAGTCGGCGGGGCGCGATCCCGCGTATCTCGACGCATTCCGCGCGTATCTGACGTTCGTGCCCGACGACGACGAGTTCCGCGGCGACGCCGCCGCGCTCGAGCAGCAGCGCGACGCGCGGCTTCGCCTCGAACGCGATCCGGACTACATCGCGCAGCAGCGCGGCCTGCAGGCGCTCGCGCGCGGCGATCTCGCGGCCGCCGAGCCGCTTCTCGCGCGCGCCGCGGCCGCGCGCGCGGGCGACCCGGACGCGGTCGGCGGCCTCGGGCTGCTGCGTCTGCGGCAGGGCCGCCACGACGAAGCGCGCGCGCTGTTCGTGCGCGCGGCCGCGCTCGCGCCGGACAATCGCGAGAAATGGACGAGCCTCGCGGGTACCGCGCGCTTCTGGGGCACGCTCGCGCAGGGCCGCGCGGCCGCCGCGCAAGGGCGGCCGGAGGACGCGGAGCGCGCCGCGCGCGCGGCGCTCGCGCTCGAGCCGGACAACGCCGACGCGAAGCTGCTGCTCGCCGATTCGCTGCTCGCGCGACGCGACTGGCGCGCGGCGGAGCCGCTGCTGCGCGCGCTGCTCTCCGCGCGCGCGCCGAGCGTGTCGGCCGCGCGCAGCATGCGCACGCTATACGAGGAAACCGGCCGCGCCGATGCGTTCGGGCCGCTCGTCGATGCGCTGCAAAGCCGTTTCGCCGCGGCCGACGATCGCGCGGCGCTCGCGCGGCTGCGCGCCGAGCTGCTCGCGCAGCAGGCGGACGCGCTCGCGGCGGCGGGCAAGCGCGGGCCGGCCGCGCAGCGCTACGAGGCGTCGCTGCGCATCGCGCCTGATGCGCCGTGGGCCCGCTTCGCGCTCGCGAGCCTGTATCGCGACATGGGTTTGCCGCAGCTCGGCCGCGCGGTGATGGACGACGGGCTCGCGGCGTCGGACGCGGCCGACATGCGCTATGCGGCTGCGCTCTATCGCAACTCGCTCGACGACGTCGCGCTCGCGCAGGCCGTGTTCGCGACGATTCCGGAGGCGAGCCGCACCGACGGGATGCGCGCGTTCGCGCGCAAGCTCGATGCCGAGGCGGCGCTCGCCGATGCGCGGGCCGCGCTCGCGCGCGACGATCGCGCGGCGGCCGACGCCGCGCTCGACCGCGCGCAACGCGCCGCGTCCGACGATCCGGACCTGCTCGCGGCCGTCGGCGCGCAGTGGATCGACCTCGGCGAAGTCGAGCGTGGCCTCGCGCCGCTGCGCGACTGGATCGCCGCGCATCCGCGGCAGGCGGACGCCGGCGTGCGGCTGCGCTACGGCGATCTGCTCGGCGGCGCGCAGCGCGACGACGCGCTGGCCGCATGGCTCGGCGCGCTGCGCGACAGCGGCGCGCCGCTCGACGCCGCACACGCCGCGCGCCTCGAGGATCAGTCGCTGCGGCTCGTGCTGCGCGAAACCGACGACGCGCTCGATCGCAACGACTATGAGGCCGCCGGGCGCCTGCTCGATCGCGCGAGCCCGGCGGGCAAGGCCGATCGCCGCTATGCGCTCGAGGTGGCCGAGCTGGCGCGCGCGCAGGGCCGCTACGACGCCGCGCGCGCGGCGCTCGCGCCGGTGCTCGCGCGTGCGCCCGACGATGCCGACGCGCAGCTCGCGCTCGCGCGCATCCTCGACGACGACGGCGAGCACGCCCGCGCGCTCGCGCTCGTGCGCGACGTGCTCGCGCGCACGCCGCCCGACGACGTCGACACGCAACTGTCGGCGTTGCGCCGGCTGACCGCGCTGCGTCGCGCCCAGGAGGCGGCCGCGCTGGCCGACACGCTGCGCGCCGCGTATCCGGCGCGCGCCGACGTGACGGTCGCGGCCGGGCGGGTCGCGCAGGCGCTCGGCCGCTACGACGACGCGGCGTCGCTGTACCGGCAGTCGCTCGCGCAGGAGCGCGCGGCGGGCGCCGCGCCGCGCCGCGACGGCGCGACGCCCGCGCAGGCCGCATGGGCCGACCTGCAGCAGCGGCGCGATCCCGAGATCGAAGCGGGCTGGCTGCCCGCGTACAAGTCCGGCGACGAGGGCGTCTCCGCGTATCGCGCGCATCAGGTGCCCGTCTATCTGCAGATCCCGTATCGCTACGACGGCCATGCGTTCGTTCATCTCGACGCGGTGCGGCTCGATGCGGGCACGCTCGACACGAGCGATCCGAAAGCGTACGCGCTCGGCACGTTCGCGACGCATCCGGCGCTCGCCGACGCGTCCGCCGCGCCAGGCGGTGCGCTGCGCCAGCGCGCGACGGGCGTCGGCGGCGGCATCGGCTACCGCAACGACGCGTGGCGCGTCGACGTCGGCACGACGCCGCTCGGCTTTCCGGTGCATTACGTCGTCGTCGGCGTGCGTTACCGGTTCGACGCGGGCCCGGCGAGCTTCTCCGTCAGCGCGTCGCGGCGGCCGGAGACGGGCAGCGTGCTGTCGTACGCGGGGCTGCGCGATCCATGGACGGGCGCGACGTGGGGCGGCGTGCGGCGCGACGGCGTCGGCATGCATGCGTCCGCCGACATCGGCCGCGTGAACCTGTTCGCCGATCTCGCCGCCGCGCGGCTGACTGGGCGCAACGTCGCCAGCAACGCGGCCGTCACGCTGCGCACCGGATTCATGACGCCCGTCTATCGGCGCGCGGACATGCGCGTGAGCGCGGGGCTCGTCGGCAACGCGTGGCACTACGCGCAGAACCTGCGCTACTACACGTACGGGCAGGGCGGCTACTACAGTCCGCAGCGCTACCTGTCGATCGGCATGCCGATCGAATGGGCGGGGCGGCGCGGCGCGTTTACGTGGGACGTGAGCGCGACGGTCGGCGTGTCGAACTCGTTCGAGCGCGATTCGCCGTATTTCCCGAACGGGCTGCCGGATTCGGCGCTCGTCAAGTCCGCGCAGGCGCTCGGCAACCCGGTGTTCTCGCGCGGCTCGACGCGCGGCGTGTCGTTCTGGTACGGGTTCGCGGGCGTTGCCGAGTATCGCGTGAACGGGCGGCTCGCAATCGGCGCGCGATTCGATGTCGACCACGCGCACGATTACGCGCCGAGCGCCGGGCTGCTGTACGTGCGCTACGCGTTCGACGCACGCAAGGACAGCGGCGGCTTCTCGCCGTCGCCGGTGCGACTCTATTCGAGCTACTGACGGATGCGAGATGAGCGACTCACGCTTGAAATCCACCGATCCCGTTTCCATCCGGTCCGCAAGCGGCGAAGCCGACGCGGGCGCGCTCGGGCGTCTGCGCGCGCTGTGGCGCGCGTGGTCGCGCGCGGCGATGCCGCGCGAGCGCGCGAGCGCGACGAACCGGCTCGCGATCGACGCGCTGCCCGACGAGTGGACCGAGCTCGCGCCGGGCGGCCTGTACGTGGTGTACGCGGCGGCGCGCACGGGCGCGTGCGATGCGCTGATCCGGGACAGCGTCCGGCATGCGCGCACGCGCGACGTCACGGTCGTGCTCGCGCGCGAGCGCGCGGAGGTCGCGGCGCGGCTGCGCGAGATCGGCTTCGTCGACGGCGTGCACGCGCGGGGTTGGCCGAGGCGCTTGAACGTGCTCGCGATGCCGCCGCGCGATACGAACACGCGGGACGCGTCGGCCGCATTCGATACGCCGGACGAGCTGGACGCACTGAATCCGCAACCGGCGCAACCCTCGCAACGAGACGCCGCACCCGCACCCGCGTTCGCGCGCCTCGTCGGCGGCCTGCGCGCGCTGAAGCGCTACCGCTTCCGTGCGAACGCGCTGTACTTCGTCGAAGGCGCCGAGCGCTGGCTCAGTTGGCACGATCCCGCCGCGCTGACGCACGAAGGGCGTGCGCTCGCCGGCTGGTGCCGCTCGCATCGGATCGCGCTCGTGCTGCTGATCGATCCGCAGGCGGCGGAGGCCGACGCGAGCCGCGCCGGCACGCCGCACACGGCAGCGTCGCGCATCGCGCCCGCCACGCGTGACAACACGCATGGCGACGATCGCGCAGCAGATCGCATCGACGATCGCGCCGCCCCCTTCGCCGTCGACCGCACGCCCGCCGCGCGCGGCGGATTTCACGGCGCCTGCGCAGGCGTCGCGCAATTGCAGCGCACGCACGGCGAGCTGCGCTGGCGGGTCGATTTCTGGCGCGCGCGCGGCGCGGTTGCCACAGGCGAGTTGCGCGCGCTGCGCTTCACGGGCGACGGACGGCTCACGGCCGTGCCGGCGGCCGGCGCGCACGCGGCGCGCGGCGACGCGCGGCTCGCGTTCGACGAGATGCGCGTCGTCGCAAGCCGCCGCGTGGTCGAGCGCGAATCGTGGGTGCCGGGCGACTGGGACATCGTCGACGACAACGCCGCGGTGCTCGACGCCTGCGACGGCGCGCATGCGGCGACCGCGGTGCTCGCGTTCACCGGCCGCGCGCAGCTCGAGGCGCTGTGCGCGACGATCCACGCGCTGCGCCTGCGGTGCGGCGGCGCGCTGAAGATCATCGTCGTCGAGCGCGGCGAGGCGATGCGCCATCAGTTCGAGCAGCTCGCGCTGAACCTCGGCGCGAACCAGGTCGTCGCGCGCAACCTGCCGTTCTCGCGCGTGCTCGCGGTGCTGCGTTCGCTGCGGGGCCAACTGTACGCGCGCCCGGTCGCGGCCGACTATCGGGCCGCGCTCGCCGCGTCGCTCGGCGACACGGTGCTCGGCTATCTGCCCGTCGGCGCGTTCTGCTCGCATGCGCGCGCGGTGCTCGAGCGCAGTGCGGTGCTCGCGCTGTCGCATACGCTCGTGAAGCTGACGCTGCTGCCAGGCGTCGCGCATGCGCACGCGCTGCGCGCGTGCACGCTGCGCCGCGCGGGCGACGTGCTGACCGCCGACGCGCAGCACCTGTACCTGTTCCTGTTCGCCTGCGAACTCGCCGATGCGCACGACGTGCTCGGCCATCTCTTCGGCGTGCCGATCGAGCGGATCGCGGATCGCGTCGTGCATCTCGCGGAAGAAAGCATCGAGCACGAGTTGAACGCGCTCGACGCGGCGAACCGGCGCGCGCCAATCGCCGATTACAGCGATCTCTTCTCGGCGGCGGCGGGCGGGCCCCCCGCGCGCAACGATGGTTCGTCGGCCGAACGCGCGCCGCGCGCATCGACCGGAACTGCGCAAATCGTCGTGCCGCCGCCGATCGCACCGATTACACCGACGGTTACGCCGCACGCGCCGCGACCGCACCGGCCGCGCACTGCCGGCGCGATCGCCCACGCGCGCGCCCGCACCGCCACGCGCGACGCGATGCCGTTGCGCATCAGGGAGGCCGAATGATTTCGCTGATGGTCGCCGGCTTCGTCGCCGGCATCGTGATCGCCGTTGCGATCCGGCTCGTCGCGTCGCGCGGCGGCACCGGCCGCGGGCTGTCGTTGCCGCGCGATTTCGATCGCCGCGACGCGGTCCACTGCACGATCGAACCGGTCGCGCTGCACGCGCGGTTGCTGCCGTCGGCCGCGCAACGCGAACGGCGGGACGGGCGATGAAGACGATCGCGATCGTTTCGACGACGGGCGGCGCGGGTCGCACGATGCTGACGGCGGCGCTCGCGGCGCTGCTCGCGCGCGGCGGCCGGCCGGTCGTCGCGCTCGATTTCGATCCGCAGAACCTGCTCGGCGTGCAGCTCGGGCTCGACGCGTTCGCGCCGGCGGGCGTCGCGCGCGCGCTGGCGGGCGCGGGCGGCGCGTGGCACGCGCACACGTGGCGCAGCGCGGATGGCGTGCTGTTCGTGCCGTACGGCCATGTCGATTCCGCGCAGGCGCTCGCGTGCGACGCGCGGCTCGCCGCCGATCCTGAATGGCTCGCGCGCTCGCTCGCCGACGTCGCGCTGCCGGCCGAAGGCGTGACGCTGATCGACACCGCGCGCTTCCCGTCGCAGCAGGCGGCGCATGCGTTGCGCTGCGCGGATCTCGCGCTGTGCGTCGTGCCGCCCGATCCCGCCGCGTGCGCGACGGCCGCCGCACGTCTGCCGGAGCTGCGCGCGGCGAGCGCGGGCGCGCTGCGCATCGTCGTGAACCGGCTGAACCCGGCGCGCGACATGCAGCGCGACGTGCTCGCGATGCTGCGTGCGGCGGCAGGCCCGGGCGTCGTGCTCGAGCAGCGCGTGCATCTCGATGCGGCATTGCCCGAGGCGCTCGCGCGCGGTACGTGGTTCTTCGACGACGCGCCGCATTCGCAGGCGTCGCACGATCTGCACGGCGTCGCGAGCTGGGTCGACGCATGGCTCGGCGCGCCGGCCGCGCGCGACGCGACGGGGGCGCCCGCATGACGGCGCGCGCGGCATTTCGTCGACGGATCGGCGGCGCGGCCGCGCGCGTGCGCGGCTGGGTCGCGCGCGGCCTCGGCGTATCCGACGAGCGTTCGTCGTTCGACTGGCTCGTGCGCGTGTTCTTCCATGCGCCCGCGCCGGGCACGCGCGACGTCGCGCGCGACTGGCTGCGCGCGGCGGTTCTTTGGGCCGCCGCGCAATGGGGCGTGACGCGGCCGCGCCGCGCGCGCGACTGGCTCTGGCGCGCGTTCGTGCGTGCGCCGCACGAAAGGCGGTCGCGCGCGCGCGATCCGTTCGCGTGGATCGACGCGACGCTCGTACCGGCGTTGACGCTCGCGCGCCGCATGCAGCGACGCATCGACGGATGGCTCGCCCGCTTGCCGTGGCATCGCTGGGGCGAGCGCGTCGAGCGCGGCGCGCAGCGCGCCGGCGCGCATCGCTGGCTGCTGCCGGCGAGCGGCGCGGCGGGGCTCGCGCTGTGGCTCGCGGCCGGCACGTCGCCGCTCGCGCCGGCGGGCCAGTTCGCGTTCTTCGCGACGCTCGCCGCGCTCGCGCTCGCGCTGCGCCGCATGCCGGGCCGCCTGCCGACGCTCGCGCTCGCGACGTTCGCGCTGCTCGCGATGGCGCGCTACATCTGGTGGCGCAGCACCGAGACGCTCGACTTGCGCACGCCGCTCGAAGCGTGCGTCGGCTATCTGCTGTACGCGGCCGAGGCGTACACATGGCTCATCCTCGTGCTCGGCTTCGTGCAGACCGCGTGGCCGCTCGAGCGTCCGGTCGCGCGCCTGCCGGACGATCCCGCCGGCTGGCCGAGCGTGGACGTCTACATTCCGACATACGACGAGCCGCTCGCCGTCGTGAAGCCGGCGATATTCGCCGCGCAGAGCCTCGACTGGCCCGCGGACAGACTCAACGTCTATCTGCTCGACGACGGCCGCCGCCCGGCGTTCGAGGCGTTCGCGCGCGATGCGGGCATCGGCTATCTGACGCGCGACGACAATCGCCACGCGAAGGCGGGCAACATCAACAGCGCGCTCGCGCGCACGCACGGCGAATACGTCGCGATCTTCGACTGCGATCACGTGCCGACGCGCTCGTTCCTGCAGACGACGATGGGCGCATTCCTTCGCGATCCGAACTGTGCGCTCGTGCAGACGCCGCATCATTTCTTCTCGCCGGACCCGTTCGAGCGCAACCTCGGCACGTTCCGCCGCGTGCCGAACGAGGGCAGCCTGTTCTACGGGCTCGTGCAGGCGGGCAACGACCTGTGGAACGCCGCGTTCTTCTGCGGCTCGTGCGCGGTGCTCAAGCGCGGCCCGCTCGAAGAGGTCGGCGGCGTCGCGGTCGAGACCGTCACCGAGGACGCGCACACCGCGCTCAAGCTGCATCGCCGCGGCTACACGAGCGCCTATCTGCCGACCGTGCAGGCCGCGGGCCTCGCGACCGAAAGCCTCGCGGGCCACATCCGGCAGCGCGCGCGCTGGGCGCGCGGAATGGCGCAGATCTTCCGGATCGACAATCCGTTCGTCGGCCGCGGCCTCGGTTTCTTCCAGCGCGTGTGCTACGGCAACGCGATGCTGCATTTCTTCTACGGCATTCCGCGGCTCGTGTTCCTGACGATGCCGATCGCGTACCTGTTCTTCCACCTGTATTTCATCAACGCGTCGGCGCTCGCGCTCGCCAGCTACGTGCTGCCGTACATGGCGCTCGCGCACGTCGCGAACGCGCGGATGCAGGGGCGCTTCAGGCATTCGTTCTGGGCCGAGGTGTACGAATCGGTGCTCGCGTGGTATATCGCGCTGCCGACGACGATCGCGTTCCTGAGCCCGAAGCACGGCAAGTTCAACGTGACCGCGAAGGGCGGGCGGATCGACGAAGGTTACGTCGACTGGGCGACGTCCAGGCCCTATCTCGCGCTCTTCGTGCTGAACGTCGCGGCGATCTTCGCGGGCGGCGTGCGGCTTGCCGCGGGCGGCGGCGACGAGGCGTCGACGATCCTGATGAACGTCGCGTGGGCGCTGTACAACCTCGCGATGCTCGGCGCGGCGCTCGCGGTCGCGCGCGAGGCGAAACAGGTGCGCGTCACGCACCGGATCGCGATGCGGGTGCCGGCGACGCTGCTTCTCGCCGACGGCACGACGGCCGCGTGCCACACGAAGGACTACTCGGCGGGCGGCCTCGGGCTCGATGCGGTGCCGGGTGCGCGCATCGCGCTCGGCGACACGTTCGACGTCTGCGTGAGCCGCGGCGACCGGCCGTTCCATTTCCCGGTGCGCGTGACCCGCGTCGACGCCACGCATCTCGGCGTGCAGTTCGAGCGGCTGACGCTCGAGCAGGAGCGCCAGCTCGTGCAGTGCACGTTCGGCCGCGCGGACGCGTGGCTCGACTGGCGCGACGCGAACCGCGACGCCGACGACGCGCCGCTGCGCGGGCTGAAGGAGGTGCTCGCGATGGGGTTCGCTGGCTACGCGCGGATGCTGCGGGCCGCGACGAGCGCGATGCGGGCAAGACGCGCGGCCGACCGGACGCGTCATTGACGCGCCGATTCAACTGACGACGGAGCCACGTCGATGACGTTCTGGAATCTGTATTTCATTCTGAAGCTCTATCTGTTCGCGGCGGGCCATCTGAAGCCGCTGTGGATCGCGAACCTCGGTTTCGCGCTCGCGCTCGCACTGAGCTCGCCGGTGAGGCGGCGCGGCTTGCGGCTGCTGCGCCACGCGCTCGCGTTCGTGATCGGCGTGCCGTTGATGTACTACGAAGCGGACGTGCCGCCGTTCGCGCGGCTCGTCGAAACGCTCGGCAGCCTGCGCTCGTTCAGCGTCGGCTACTGGATGGAGCTCGTGCCGCGCTTCGTGCCGCCGATGCTCGCGCTGATCGCGCTCGGCGTCGTGATCGGCTATCTGATCGTCAATCGCTGGCTGCGCGTCGCGACGTTCGTGCTGCTCGCGCTGATCGCGCTGCCCGTGTGGCAGGCGGGCAGCGCGGCGCTCGCGCGTCTCGACGCGGCGGCCGTGGCCGCCGGGGCCGCGTCCGGGCCGGTTGAAACGGGGCGTGCCGCGCAGCCGCAGGATCACAACGCGGCGCTTGCCGCGTTCCGCTCGCAGGAATCGCAGCGGCAGGTGACGTTCGGCCGCCCGAGCACCGATCCGGCGACGCAGTTCGACGTGATCGTGCTGCACGTCTGTTCGCTGTCGTGGGACGACCTCGACGTCGCGAAGCTGCGCAATCATCCGCTGCTGGGCCATTTCGACTATCTGTTCACGCACTTCAGCACGGCGGCGAGCTACAGCGGCCCGGCCGCGATCCGCGTGCTGCGCGCGAGCTGCGGGCAGGAGGCGCACGCGGACCTGTACAAGCCCGCGCCCGCGCAGTGCCATCTGTTCGCGCAGCTCGCGGGCGCCGGCTTCGCGCCGCAGACGCTGCTCAACCATGACGGCCACTTCGACAATTTCCTGCAGTTGATCCGCGACAACATCGGCGTGCCGAACGCGCCGATGATCCCGAACGCGGACGCGCCCGTCGCGATGCACGCGTTCGACGGCTCGGCGATCAAGGACGACTATGCGACGCTCGCGAACTGGTACGCGAAGCGCGGCGCGACCCTGGGCCCCGTCGCGCTGTACTACAACACGATCAGCCTGCACGACGGCAATCAGTTGACGAGCGGCCGGATGTCGAGCCTCGACTCGTATCCGCTGCGCGCGCGCAAGCTGATGGACGATTTCGACCGCTTCGCGGATCTGGTCGCCGCATCGGGCCGCCGCGCGGTGATCGTGTTCGTGCCCGAGCACGGCGCGGCGCTGCGCGGCGACGAGAAGCAGGTGGCGGGGCTGCGCGAGATTCCGACGCCGCGGATCGTGCACGGGCCGGTCGGCGTGCGGCTCGTCGGCTTCAAGGGCGACCACGGCGCGACGACCGTGATCGACGCGCCGGCGAGCTTCCTCGCGGTCGCGCAACTGCTGTCGAATCTCGTGTCGAACAGTCCGTTCAAGCCGGGCGTGACGCTGTCGCAATACGCGGCCGATCTGCCGCAGACGCGCATGATCGGCGAGAACGAAGGCACGGTGACGATGACGACGCCGACGGGCTACGCGGTGAAGACGCCGGACGGCGTATGGATCGAGGAAAAATGACGAACGGGAATCCGGACACGGCGGCGATGGCGCGCGGCGGTGAGCCGCTGCCGTCGAACGACATTGCAGGGCTCGCGTGCCGCGTGCGCGAGATCGATCCGTCGCGCTATCTCGACGAGCAGGCGCGGCTCGCGTACCACGATGCGCTCGACCGGTGGCCGCTGCTTGCGAAGCTGATGGGGCTCGCGGATTGACGCAGGCGGGCTTCGTCGCGCGATGCGCGCGGCGCCGCGCCGCCCGCTCAATACGGCCGGTCGCCGACGATCGTCGCGCGATGCATCACCCGGTGCGTTTTCCCATAGTCGTTCACCGCGTAGTGGATCGTCGAGCGGTTGTCCCAGAACGCGACGTCGCCCGGCTGCCAGCGCCAGCGCAGCGTGAACTCGGGCCGCGACTGATGCGCGAACAGGAAGCGCAGCAGCGCCGCGCTTTCTTCGTCGGGCAGCTCGTTGATCTCGGTCGTGAAGCCCTCGTTGACGAACAGCGCATGGCGGCCGTTCTCCGGATGCGTGCGCACGACGGGGTGCGTGACGCCCGGATGCGTCGCGCGCGTTTCTTCCCAGCGCGCGCGATCCTCCGCTGTGAGGCCGAAGCGCTTCAGCGGAAACGACTTCGTGAAGTCGTGCTGCGCGGTGAGGCCGTCGAGCTGTGTCTTCACGCGATCGGACAGCGCGTCGTAAGCGGCGAAGCCGCTGCCCCACAGCGTGTCGCCGCCCGTCTCGGGCAGCGTGCGCGCGGCGAGGATCGACGCGCGCGGCGGCGTTTCGACGAACGTCACGTCCGTATGCCAGATCGCGTTGTCCTTCAGGTCGAACACGGCGTTGTCGAGCACCATGATCTCGCGCGCATCCGGATGCGACGGATAGATCGGATGAACGTGCAGATCGCCGAAACCGGCCGCGAAGTCGCGATGCTGGACCGCGCTCAGGCGCTGGCCGCGAAAGAACAGCACCTGATGGCGCGCGAGCGCGGCGCGGAGGTCGTCGCGCAGGTCGTCGGTCGCGTTCGAGAGGTCCACGTCGTCGACGATCGCGCCGATCGCGGGTGTCAGTCGGGTCAGTTTCAGTCGGGTCATCGTCGGTCCGGATTCGGTGTGTCGGCGTCGGAGCGCGGCTTGCGTGCGCAGCCGGCGCTCGTGCGCCGCGCGTGGCGGAAAGCCGGAGAGTCTCGCAAAGCGCATGCGTGCGGTGAACCAACGAAATCCGCATTGCTTATCGTTGCGCCGGGATTGCAGCCGGCCCGGCGCAATCGCCGAATGCGCCGTCTCATATCCTTCGCAGATTTCGTTGTTTAACAGACGGCGCGCATCCCGGTAATCTCGACGGCCATCCGAATTCAACGCATCCAGAAGAAGGGAAGGCCTCATGATTCTCAAGCGCATCCTCGTCGCCGCGACGCTCGCCGTAGCCGTTTTTTCCGCGGTTCGTTCGCAGTCCGCATGGGCGGACACGGTGAACGTCGCCTATCAGTACGGCGCCGATCCGGCGAAGCTCGCGCAGGCGGGAGCCGCGTACGAGAAGGCCACCGGCTGGAAGATCAACTGGCGCCGCTTCGATTCGGGCGCGGACGTCGTCGCGGCGCTCGCATCCGGCGATGTCCAGATCGGCGACGTCGGGCAGAGCCCGTTCACCGCCGCGGTGTCGCGCGGCGTGCCGATCCAGGCGGTCGTGCTGAACGCGCTCACCGGCGTGTCGGAAGCGCTCGTCGTGCGCGGCGGCGCGCATATCGACAAGCCGGCCGATCTCGTCGGCAAGACGATCGCGACGCCTTACGCATCGAACTGCCACTATGCGCTGCTCGCCGCGCTCAAGCACTGGGGTATCGATGCGCAGCGCGTGAAGATCGTGAACCTCGGGCCGACGGAGATCGTCGCCGCGTGGGAGCGCGGCGTGATCGACGCCGCTTACACGTGGGACCCGGCGCTCGGCCGCGCGAAGGCGAGCGGCGGCAAGGTGCTCGTCGATTCGGCCGAGGTCGGCAAGTGGGGCGCGCCGACGTTCGACCTGTGGGCGGTGCGCAGCGATTTCGCGCAGGCGCATCCGGATTTCGTGTCGAAGTTCGTGAGCGTGACGACGCAGGCGATCGCCGACTATCGCGCGAACGGCCGCGCGTGGACGAGCGCGTCGCCGCAGGTCGCCGCGATCTCGCGGCTGAGCGGCGCGACGACGGGCGACATTCCGCAACTGCTCGCGGGCAATCTCTATCCGACGGCCGCCGAGCAGGCGTCGCCCGAGCTGCTCGGCGGCGGGACGGCCGCCGCGATCGCGTCGACCGCGCGCTTCCTGAAGGAGCAGCGCAAGATCGACCGCGTGCTGCCCGATTATCGGCCGACGGTGACGGACCGGTTCGTCCGCGCGTCGGTCGCCGCGCGCTGATCCGACGCGGCGGCACCGGCATGGCGAAGCTTTCCGCGCAACAGGTATCCGTCGTCTACGCGTCGCGCCGCGGCGCGCTGGCGGCGCTCGAGAACGTATCGATGTCGGTCGGCAGCGGCGAGATCGTCGTCGCGCTCGGCGCGTCCGGCTGCGGCAAGAGCACGCTGCTGTCGCTGCTCGCCGGCTTCCAGCCGCCGACGTCGGGCCGAGTGAGCGTGGACGGCGCGCCCGTCACGGGGCCCGGCGCCGATCGCGGCGTCGTGTTCCAGGACGACGCGCTGATGCCGTGGCTCAACGTGATCGACAACGTCGCGTTCGGGCTGCGGATGCAGGGCGTCGGCCGCGACGCACGCAACGCGCGGGCGCGCGACGTGCTGCGGCTCGTGAAGCTCGCGGGCTTCGAACAGCACCGGATCGACGAGATTTCGGGCGGCATGCGTCAGCGCGTCGGGCTCGCGCGCGCGCTTGCCGCGGACCCGTCGTTCCTGCTGATGGACGAGCCGCTCGGCGCGCTCGACGCGCTGACGCGCGAGCACATGCAGACGCTGCTGCTCGACGTGTGGCGCGCGACCGGCAAGGGCGTCTTTCTGATCACGCACAGCGTCGAGGAAGCGGTGTTGCTCGCGACCGAGCTGCTGATCCTGTCGCCGCGGCCGGGCCGGATCGTCGCGCGTCATTCGCTCGATTTCGCGCGGCGCTACGCGCACGGCGAATCGATGCGCTCGATCAAGAGCGATCCGCGCTTCACCGAAATCCATCTCGCGCTCGTCGAGCAGTTGATGCGCGAAACCGAGGAGGTCTGACGTTGGCCGCGACCGAACCGAATTCCGATCTCGCCCTGCCGCTTTCGGCGACGAACGCGGCCGCCGCGGCGTTGCGCGAGCGCCGCGGGTTGCGCGTGCATGCGGGCCACGCGGCCGCGCTCGCGACGTGGGTCGCGCTCGTCGCCGGATGGTGGCTCGCGGCGCGCTTCGAATGGGTTCCGGCCGCGCTGCTGCCGGGCCCCGAGGCCGTGCTGCGCAAGCTCGTCGTGCTGAGCACCGAGGGCTTCGACGATGCGACGCTAGGCCAGCATCTGCTCGCGAGCCTGTCGCGGATCGCGACGGCGTTCGCGCTCGCGGTCGTCACCGCGATTCCGGTCGGCATCCTGATCGCGACGAACCGGATCGTGCGCGGCGTCGTCGATCCGGTCGTCGAGTTCTACCGCCCGATTCCGCCGCTCGCGTACTTGCCGCTGATGGTCGTCTGGTTCGGGATCGGCGATGCGTCGAAAGTCCTGCTGATCTATCTGACGATGTTCGCGCCGCTCGCGATCGCGACCGCCGCGGGCGCAAGCGGCGTATCGGAAAGCCGCCTGCGCGCGGCCGCTTCGCTCGGCGCGACGCGCTTCAAGCTGCTGCGCCACGTCGTGCTGCCGAGCGCGCTGCCCGACATCCTGACCGGCGTGCGCATCGCGCTGGGCGCGGGGTGGTCGACGCTCGTCGCGGCGGAGCTGATCGCGGCGACGCGCGGGCTCGGCTTCATGGTGTACTCGGCGTCGCGGTTCCTCGTGACGGACGTCGTGATCGCGGGGATCCTCGTGATCGGCGCGATTGCGCTCGCGCTGGAAATCGGCTTGCGCGCGTTGCAGCGGCGATTGACGCCGTGGCGGGCGGATTAGGGTCTGTTTACATACGGAACGTGCATGCGAATGCCCGAAATCGCCCGTAGGGCAAGAAGTGAGGAGTGCCGTTTGGCCGAGCCAAACGCCCCGAAGGAAGTCCCCTTGGGGGACAAGCGACGAGCGACGCCGCCCTACGGGCGATTTCGGGCATTCCCCTGGAATGGATTCCAAGTTCGGGGTTGCCACGAGAACGGCCGCTCGCCGCGTTGCGCTTCTTGCGAATACGTCCAGTATTCGCCGCGTCACGCGCCTCGCGAGCGGCCGTTCTCGTGGCAACGCATGCACGTTCCGTATGTAAACAGACCCTAGCAGGCTGTTGAATTTGGGCCCAGCGTAAACGGGCGTTGAGAGTCGCGCGTTATGGATATCGTGTTCATGACCTTGGGCAATGAGAGCGATGCGCGGAATGGACGAGATGCAAGAACCGCTGTTCACAACGGTCAAGCTGGAAGACTTCGTGCCGGCCGATCACCCGCTGCGGCCGGTACGGCAACTTGTCAACGAAGCGCTCAAGCAGCTCAACGGATTGTTCAGCGTGATCTACGCGGACAGCGGCCGCGCGTCGATTGCGCCGGAGAAGCTGCTGCGGGCGTTGCTGCTGCAGGTGCTGTACTCGGTGCGCAGCGAGCGCATGCTGATGGAGCAGATGCGCTACAACCTGCTGTTCCGCTGGTTCGTCGGGCTGGCGATCGAGGACGCCGTGTGGGACCACTCGACGTTTTCCAAGAACCGCGACCGGCTGCTCGAACACGAGGTCGTCGAAGCGTTCTTCACCAAGGTCATGGGCTTGGCCGAGCAGCGTGGCCTGCTCTCGCGCGAGCACTTCTCGGTCGATGGCACGCTGATCCAGGCCTGGGCCAGCCACAAGAGTTTCCGCCCCAAGGACGGCCCGGGCGACGAGCCGCCCGCGGGTGGCGCTCGCAACGCCGACACTGACTGGCGTGGCCAGCGGCGCAGCAACGAGACACACCAGTCGAGTACCGATCCGGATGCACGCCTGTTCAGGAAGAGCAAGCAAAGCGGGGCCATCCTCGCTTACCAAGGACACATTCTCATGGAGAACCGCTCGGGCCTGGTGGTGGGTGCCGTGGTGAGCCATGCCGACGGCTTTGCCGAACGCGCGAGCGCCCTGCGCTTGCTTGATTGTGTACCGGGCCGCCATGCCAAGACGCTGGGCGCCGACAAGGGTTACGACATGCGCGACTTCGTTGGCGATTGCCGGGCACGCAAGGTGACGCCGCACGTGGCACGCAACGACACCCGCCAAGGCGGCAGCGCGATCGACGGCCGCACCTCGCGGCATGCCGGCTACCGGATCAGCCAAGTCATCCGCAAACGCATCGAAGAGCACTTCGGTTGGGGCAAGACGGTGGGCCGGATTCGGCAGACGGTGTATCGCGGCATCCGGCGCGTCGATCAGCACTTCAAGCTGACGATGCTCGCCAGTAACCTGACTCGCATGGCTCGAATACTGACGGTGGCGTCGCCCCGAGTTGCGCAATAAGCCGCCTGAGCGGGGCCGACGTGCGTCGGCATGCCGGCTGGCATGTCCACCAGCCGGGAGATTTGCATGGTGCTGCTGTAATTCACCGCTTGATCGCACGTGAAATCCTTTTAACCAGCGCTCCGGTTGTCATGACGGAGGGCTTTTCAACAGCCTGCTAGGGTCTGTTCAATGCGCGTCGTGCCGCTGCCCGCCGGCGATCGACGTCGTCGATCCATGAGCGGCCGACGCTTCGGATGACGAAGCACGCAGGCGCCTCGCCTTGAAGATCGCACAGCCCTTCGACGACAGATCGAGCAGGAACGACTTCAGCGCGTTCTCGTCGGGGATCGGATTGCGCCCCTTGCCGATTCGATGGAGCTGCCGCGTGTACCACGTGATCTCGAGCGAGCCGAGGCTGTCGAGGTATTTGACGCCCGTGCTGAGCGGCTTCACGCGATGCCGCGTTTCCTCGCCGCGCAACAGCCGCGCGGGCGCGTCGGGCTCGATCGCGAGGATGCGCCCGAGGCCGATCAGGTCGAGCGCGCCGTCGCGCAGCGGCGCCTGCATGCCGGCGAGGCTGCGGAAGCCGCCCGTGACCATCAGCGGCACCGTCACTTCGGCGCGCACCTTCTCGGCGAACGCGAGGAAATACGCTTCGCGCGCGATCGTCGACGCCTTGCGGTCGCCAAGCTGCATCACGGGCGCTTCGTAGGTGCCGCCGGAGATTTCGACCAGATCGATGCCCGCATCGACGAGCGCGCGGATCACGTCGCGCGATTCTTCCTCGGTGAAGCCGCCGCGCTGGAAATCGGCCGAATTGAGCTTGATGCCGATCGGAAAGTCCGGGCCGACCCGGCGTCGCACTTGCGCATACACCGCGAGCACGAAGCGCCGGCGATTCTCGGCGCTGCCGCCCCATTCGTCGGTGCGCTGGTTGTGCTGCGGCGACAGGAACTGATTGATCAGATAGCCATGCGCGCCGTGCAACTGGACACCGGTGAAGCCCGCCTGCTGCGCGATGGCGGCCGTCGTCCCATAGCGCCGGATCAGATCGTCGATCTCGGCGCTCGTCAGCGCGCGCGGCACCGCGAAATACGGCGACAGCTTCGGCCCGAAGCCGATCGCCGACGGCGCGACGGTCTCCGCGTTGAGTCCGCGTATTGCCTGCTTGCCCGGGTGATTGATCTGCATCCAGACCTCGCTGCCGTGCGATTTCGCGGCCGCGGCCCATTCGCGCAGGCGCGGCAGGTCGCGGTCGTCCTCGATCACGGCGTTGCCGGGCTCGCCGCGCGCCTGGCTGTCGATCATCACGTTGCCGGTGACGAGCAGGCCCGCGCCCGAATTCGACCAGCGCCGGTACAGCGCGATCAACTGCGGCGTCACGCGGCCGTCGTGACCGCATAGCGCTTCACTCAGCGCCGATTTCACGATGCGATTTTTCAGCACGACGCCGTTCGGCAGCGTGAGCGGCTGCGCGAGCAACGCGCCCGCGGCGGGATTCGGATCGGACATGGCGTGACGCTCCGGTTGGGTCGACGGTCAGGAATCCATCGATGAATGTTACATCAACTGATGTAGTGGTTGGGATCGTAGGTTCAAAATCGGAACCGAGTCAAGACGGGGTGACGCGGATGCCGATTCGGGTTCCGGAGCGGTCGAGCCGGGCGGCGCGCTGACGATGCGGTTAGAGGAGATCGCCCAATTCGGCGGCGCGCAGCGAAATCGCCAAAAAACAATCGGCAAGAAATCGGCAAAAACGACAAGACGCGCGTCTCGCCCGAGGCGCCCGCGCCGACGCTCAATGCATCGACAGACACGATGCGCACTGCTTGCGGCCCAGCGGCGCGAACGCGAGGCACGGCAGGTCGACTGAGCACGCGGACAGGCTGCCGTCCGCGGACGCCATCGCGTTGCCGAGGCGATGCAGCGCGATGCCCGAGCGGCGGTACAGGCGCTCGATCGACAGCGTCATCACGCCGACCACGCGCGTCGCGCCGAGCGACGCGGCCACCGTGAGCACCGACGGAAAGAAGTCCATCCCGAGCGGCTCGCGCCCGGTCGCGCGGCGGCGCCGGCGCGACGCGGCGAAGCGCGACATTTCCCAGACGGCCGGCGATTGCGGCGCGGGCGACGAGCCGAGCAGATGCGGAAACACGTCGCGCAGCAGATACGGGCCCGTCGTCGGCAGCAGGCGCGCATAGCCGCAGACTTCGCGCGCGTCGTCGAGCGCGACGACGTGAACCGTCGACGGACCGTCGAACTCGTCCCATTCCGCATGATCGTCATGCGCGCGACCCGCGATCGTCCAGCCGAGCCGGCGGACGAACACGTCGTAGCGATACGCGCCGAGATCGGTCTGGACGTGCGGCGGCAGTTCGTTCAATCGGCCCGCGATGATGTATGACATGGCGCTTGGTTCTCCGATGGATCGATCGTTGGCGTGAGGACAGCGCGCGTCCGATCGCGTATGAGCGGTGAGGGGCGAGAGGCTCGCGCGCGACGCAGCCTCGCCGCGGCAGGGCGACGATGGCGGCGGCGGATGAGACGGGCGGCGCTAACGAATCCGGATGGACCGCGCGCTCATGGAAAGATGAGCCCCTGTCGCGTGGCCTTCACAGCGGCGAACGTGCGGCTGCGCGTGTTGAGCTTCTCCATCGCGTTCTCGATGTGGAAGTCGACCGTGTATTTGGAGATGTCGAGCATGTTCGCGATGACCCACGACGACTTGCCGCGCGCGACCCACGTGAGGCACATCTGTTCGCGGTCCGTCAGATGGACGGACGGCGGAATCGGGCTGCACGTGCGCATGCTCTGGAACTGCAGATTGAACTGCATGCCGAGCAGATACGCGTTGCGCCATTTCGCGTCGGCGTCGTGCGTCGGCGCGGTGCCGGACAGGCTGACCAGCAGCACGCGTCCGAGCGGCTGATGCAGCGGAATGCTGATGCCGTTGTCGAGTCCCGCGTCCTCCGCTTCCATCAGCAGATGCCGTTCGCGCAGATTCGACGTCGCGATGTCGTTCCACGAGAACGGCGTGCTGTACTGGAATGCCGCGCGATGGACGGGATCGATGGCGAAGTAGTCGCTGCGGGTGTAATGCTCGACCCACTCCGACGGATAGTGCAGCGAGACGACGTCGATCGATGCCGGATGCGACGCGCCCGACAGTTCGACGATCGCATGGTGCTGATAGCCGATCTGCAGCGCCGCCTGCCTGAAAGTCTCGATCAGCGTGCGGACGTCGCGCGACTCCGGCAAGGTGGCGGAGAGCATCGGTGTCGAAGCGCTTTCCCCGGACGACGACCCCGCACCGTCGTCTCCACCTGTTCGATATTCGCGTTGAAGCAGCCTGCTCAATTTGCATGCCCCCGTTATTGAAAATCAAGACTTTCGAAAGTGCCGTGTACCGGGTTGGGGACGCGTCGCCAATGAAAATCGGATAACGCAATGACGTTGAAATTGTCTGCAAATAATATCAAATGCAATAACGATTGCAAGAGCGGCGTTCGGATAATCGGCGGTTCATTTTGGGAGAGCGTCCGATATTTTTATCTCGATGCGCCGGGTATTTTTCGCTGCCTGAAACGATCCGGATGACGAGGTGGTGGGGTGCGAGCAGATTGACGCAGCGATCGGCATTTTAAACCGATGCTGCGATGCAATAGGCAAGTTCATTTCATTTTCGCGTCGGCAAGTTTTTATGCGGGGAGCGAGTAAGCATGGAATCGTCGCGGGAAATCGCTGCCAGCGGGGAGTGGCGGTGAGTGATTATTCGGGCGGATTCGGGCTTATTAGATGTGCGGTAAATTCTTGTTTTCGTCGGAAAATGGCGAGCGAATATATTCGTGGCGGAGCGCGAGCGGGCGCCGCATTTCGCGCGGCGATCCGGCCGGCCTTCAGAGCGTTTCGACGAGATTCGCCGCGTCCGCGCGCAGCGCGACGCGATCGAATTTTCCGTTCGGATTGCGCGGCAGCGACGCGCGGGTTGCGATCGTATGCGGCACCATGTACGGCGGAAGCTGCTGCGCGCACCATGCGCGCAGCGCGTCGTGCGCGAACGAATCGGCGGACAGCGGCACGACGACGAGCGTGATCGATTCGCCGAGTTCGTC
The DNA here is from genome assembly GCF_001546925.1 of Burkholderia sp. MSMB1588. Lineage (NCBI taxonomy): Bacteria > Pseudomonadati > Pseudomonadota > Betaproteobacteria > Burkholderiales > Burkholderiaceae > Burkholderia > Burkholderia sp. MSMB1588. The sequence goes on from NZ_CM003770.1 coordinate 1,684,584, forward strand.
GTGGGGCACGCCGAGCGCGACCGCTTCGGCCACGAGCCCGCTCGCGTGCGCGACATCCTCGATCTCCTCGGGGCTGATCCGGTAGCCGGAGCGCTTGATCTGCGCATCGTTGCGCGCGACGAAATAGAGGAATCCGTCGTCGTCGCGGCGCACGAGATCGCCGGACCAGACGGCCGTCTCACGCGGCGCGCCGCCCGGCTTCACCTCGGGCGAGGGCCGATAGCGAAGCGCGGTGCGCGCCGCATCGTTCCAGTAGCCGAGCGTCACGCAAGCGCCGACGTGAACCAGTTCGCCGACCTCGTTCGGCGCGCATGGCGCGCCGTCCTCGCGCACGACGAGAATCCGCGCGTTCGGCATCGCCTTGCCGATCGAGTCGGGGCGACGGTCGACTTCGGCGGGGTCGAGATAGGTCGAGCGGAACGCTTCCGTCAGCCCGTACATCAGATACGGCGATGCGTGCGGGAACAGGTCGCGCAGCGCGCGCAGCACCGGTTGCGGCATGTGGCCGCCGGTGTTCGCGAAATAGCGCAGCCGTGTGCGCGCATCGCGACAGATGGATGCATGCGCAACCATTGGGATTCGTTCGGCCCGGCGTGCGTGGTCGAGCGCGCGGAACGCGGCGCATGCGCATCGATTTGCGCGCGTCGGCCGTCGTGATGCTCGTTCAGTCCGTGCCCGCGGCGGCGTGAGCGTCGGCGTCACAGCGCATCATGAAAGATGATCCCGAGCGTGTATCGTTGCCCGGAGCGCAAGCGGCTCACGCCATGCCGAAGATTCACCCGATATGTGCCGCGCGCGCCTTGCACCGGACGATGATGAACGGCGAAGACGACCGCGTCGCCTTGTTCGAGCGGCACGACGTCGACGCGCGATTGCATGCGCGGCCGTTGCTCGGTGATCACGAATTCGCCGCCCGTGAAATCGGCGCCCGGCTTCGACAGCAGGATCGCCGCCTGCAGCGGGAATACATGTTCGCCGTACAGATCCTGATGCAGGCAGTTGTAGTCGTCTTCGCGATAGCGCAGCAACAGCGGCGTCGGACGCCGTTGCCCGGCCGCGTGACAACGTTCGATGAATCGTTCGTGCTCGGCGGGGAAGCGCGCGTCGATGCGCATCCGCGCATGCCAGCGATTCGCGATCGGCGCGAGGTGCGGATAGAGCGACGTGCGCAGCGCGTGGATCGCGCGCGGCAGCGGGTGGCCGAAATACTGGTATTCGCCGCGGCCGAACCCGTGGCGCGCCATCGTCACGCGGCTGCGGAACAGCGCGTCGCGCGCGTAGAGCGCGGCGAGCGCTTCGCACGTGCGCGGCGCGAGCAGCCCGCGGACGATCGCGTGACCGTCGCGGTCGAGATCCCGTTCGATCGACGCCCACGGCAGCGCGTCGATCCGTTGCGCGAGCGCCGTTTCGCGCGACGCGCCGCTCGCCGTTTCGTCGCGCGCGCGGGCGGCCGCCACAGGTGGTTCGGACATCGTATTCATCGGCGCTTCCTCGCTGCATCGTGGGGGGATCGATGCGGCCAGTCTAGCGAGGCGGGCGATTCCACGCACACCGGATCTTGCGCTGCAATTCGCGCCGCGCGTTGCACGCCGCCGCCGCACGCCGCGCCGTCATTCCGCCGCGCGCGTCAGAGCAACGCGTGGAAGGTCCAATAGAGCGCGCCCGCGAGCACGATCGACGCGGGCAGCGTCAGCACCCACGCGAGCACGAGGCTGCGCACCGTGCTCCATTGCAGCCCCGAACCGTTCGCGGCCATCGTGCCCGCGACGCCGGACGACAGCACGTGCGTCGTCGACACCGGCAGCCCGTATGCATCGGCCGCGCCGATCGTCAGCATCGCGACGACTTCCGCCGATGCGCCTTGCCCGTACGTCAGATGCTGCTTGCCGATCTTCTCGCCGACGGTCACGACGATGCGCCGCCAGCCGACCATCGTGCCGAGGCCGAGCGCGATCGCGACCGCGACCTTGACCCAGGTCGGAATGAACTTCGTCGCGTGATCGAGGTGCTTGCGATAGTCGTCGAGCGCGCGGCGGTCCGCCTGCGAGAACGCCGGCTGGCCGGTCTTCTCCATCAGGCGCAGCGCTTCGGACACCAGATACATCGTATTGCGAACGTTGTCCGCCTGGCCATCGGGCACTTTCGCGATCGAGCCCGTCGCGCCGACTTCGGCCGCGAGCGCGTCGGACAACTGACGAACCGCGGGCAGCGTCGCGCCGCCCAGGCGGCGCGACTGCACGTACGTCTGCACTGCGGCGCGCGGGTTCGGCGACGGCGGCGCGTCGCCCGCATAGTGCGCGAGCGCCTCGGACGCGCGATGCGCGACGGCGATGAACGTCTGCGTCTCGCCGGGCGTGACCGCCTTGTTGAGCGCGTACGCGGTCGGCACGGTGCCGATCAGGATCAGCATGATGAGCCCCATGCCTTTCTGCCCGTCGTTCGAGCCGTGCGCGAACGACACGCCGGTGCAGGTCAGGATCAGCAGGCCGCGGACCCAGAACGGCGGCGGCTCGTTCGTCTGCGGCTCGAGATACAGCGCGGGCACGCGCACGAGCGCCTTCAGCGCGACGAGCAGCAGGCCCGCGCACAGGAACCCGGCGATCGGCGAGAACAGCAGCGACTTGCCGACGCCCGCCGCCTGCGCCCAGTCGACGCCGCTTGTGCCGGACGGCCCGTGCATCAGTTGATTCGCGAGCCCGACGCCGATGATCGAGCCGATCAGCGTGTGCGAGCTCGACGAAGGCAGGCCGAAATACCAGGTCGCGAGATTCCATGCGATCGCCGCGATCAGCAGCGCGAACACCATCGCGAAGCCCGCGCCGTGGCCGACCTGCAGGATCAGCTCGACGGGCAGCAGTTGCAGGATGCCGAACGCGATCGCACCCGTGGACGCCATCACGCCGAGAAAATTCCAGATGCCCGACCAGATGACCGCGACGTTCGGCGTCAGCGAATGCGTGTAGATGACGGTCGCGACGGCGTTCGCGGTGTCGTGGAAGCCGTTGACGAACTCGAAGCCGAGCGCGATCGCGAGCGCGACGCCGAGCAGCAGATACGGAAACGCCGATCGTCCGCCGACGGGGGCGAGATCCGCGAACAGGTGGACGAACACATACGCGACGCCGGCTGCGAGGAGGGCGACGAGGAGCGCGACGCCCAGATGCCGGGTGCGCCCGAGCTCTTCGCTCGCCGCAGCGGACAGAGGGTGGTTCATGACGGCCCTTGTTTGGAACGAACCTTTCGATCCTAGCCGTCGCGATCAGGCAGTTTGATGACAGCGCGCAAAGGAGGCGCGATTCGGGGGCGCGATTCGGAGGCGCGATTCGGGCGTGCGGTTCGTCGGCGGCGCGGCACTGGCAGCCGCGCGCCGTCACGGAATCGGCAGCTCGGCTTCGCGCTTCACCTCGCGCAGCGACAGCGCCGACTCGATCGACGTGACGCCCGGTAGCACGCGCAGCGTCTCGCGCAGGAACGTGCCGTAGTCGTCGAGATCGTGCGCGACGACTTGCAGCAGATAGTCGGCGGACCCCGACACGTTGTGGCACGACAGGATGCGCGGAATGCCGAGCACCTCGCGCTCGAAGCGGTTCGCGACGCTGCGGTCGTGAACCGAGCAGCGCAGCAGCACGAACGCGACGACGCCGAAGCCGAGCGCGTTGCGCGAGAGCTGCGCGCGATAGCGCTCGATGTAGCCGTCGCTTTCGAGGCGCTTGAGCCGGCGCGCGCACGGCGTTTCGCTCAGGCCCACCGAATCGGCGAGGCGGGCGACCGGGATGCGGCCGTCGAGCTGCACTGCGGCGAGAATGGCGCGGTCGGTTTTGTCGAGATCGATCATGGTGTGGGAATGCTCTAAAAAATCGGTTTCCAGTAGTGTATTCCAATAAATTTGGTGCATCTGACGGCCAAATTAGCCAAAAAATCCTTGCCGGGAAGGTGCAATATGGAGCCCTTTTCCACCCGGGTTCGATCATGCTTTCCGCTCATCTGCTGCTCGTCTACGTCGCTGCCGTCGTCGCTGTCTACGCCGTGCCCGGCCCCGACATGGCGTTCGTGCTGCAGACGGGCATCGGCCGCGGCGCGCGGCACGGCGCGGCCGCCGCCGCCGGGCTCGGGCTCGCGCGCGCCGCGCACGTGACGCTGTCCGCGTGCGGCATCGCCGCGCTCCTGAAGAGCGCGCCGTGGCTCTACGAGACCGTGCGCTACGGCGGCGCGCTGTACCTCGCCTACGTCGCGGTGCAGATCTTCCGCTCGCCGGCGTTTGCGTTGCCCGACGACGGCGCGCCCGCTGCCCGGCTGCGTCATACCTTCGCCAAGGGCCTCCTCACCAATCTGCTCAACCCGAAGGCGCTGCTGTTCTGCTCGGTGCTGCTGCCGCAGTTCGTCCAGCAGGGCGGCGCGCCGGTGATCGCGCAGATGGCGGCGCTCGGCGCGGTGCTCGTGCTCGCGGGCTTATGCTTCGATCTCGCGTGCGTCGCCGGCGCGGCGCGCATCGCCGGATGGTTGCGCGCGCATCCGCTTGCGCAGATCGCGCAGCGCTGGACGTTTTCCGCCGTGCTGTTCGGCTTCGAGCTGCGACTGTCGATCGACTGACTCGATCGGCTGACGCGACGCGCGCGAGTGCCGGCATCGGCATCGATGCACGACGCGATCGACGCACGCGAGGCAACTAACCGCGAATTTCCCGGAATCGCCTGAAATCGCCCGAATCGGCGCGCCGCGCGCGCCGCCCGTGCGCAAGCGCGTCTCGCGCGGCGCGTCGAACGTCGCGAACGGCCGAGCGAACGGCCGTCGCGAGCGCTCGAGATGCGTGCGCAGGATCGCCGCGCGTGCTTTACACTTGCTTTGCCGTACTGTCGCACGGTCCCCGTGGCGGCGTGTGTGCGCCGTCCGACATACCGCCCGGAACTGCGATCGGGCGACCGTGTCCGAATCCTGGCAACCCGTTATCACGGCTTCTGGAGGATCCGAATATGGCAAGGCATCTTCACGCCGGCAACGAATCGCAGATCGTCGCCGAATCCACGTGCATCGGCCCGTGCGATCCGGCCGAGACGATTCATGTGGCGGTGATGTTGCGGCGGCAGGAAGAGCAGCACCTCGATTCGCTGTTGCAAGGCCTCGCGAGCGGCGATCCGAACGCGAAGCCGGTCTCGCGCGAAGCGTTCGCCCAGCGTTTCTGCGCCCATCCCGACGACGTCGGGAAAGTCGAGGCGTTCGCGCAGCGGCACGGCCTCGCGGTCGCGCGCGTCGATCCGGTCGAGAGCCTCGTCGTGCTGACGGGCACGATCGCACAGTTCGAGGCGGCGTTCGGCGTGAAGCTCGAGCGCTTCGAGCACCGGACGATCGGCCAGTATCGCGGCCGCACGGGCGACATCACGCTGCCGGACGAGTTGCACGACGTCGTCACCGCGGTGCTCGGGCTCGACAATCGCCCGCAGGCCCGGCCGCACTTCCGGCTGCGGCCGACCTTCCAGCCCGCGCGTGGCACGGCCGTCACCTTCACGCCGCCGCAGATCGCGGCGCTCTACGATTTCCCGCCCGGCGACGGCGCGGGCCAGTGCATCGCGATCGTCGAGCTCGGCGGCGGCTATCGGCCGGCCGAGGTCCAGCAGTATTTCAGCGGCCTCGGGCTCGCGCGGCAGCCGAAGCTCGTCGACGTGAACGTCGGCGCCGGCCGCAATGCGCCGACGGGCGATCCGAGCGGGCCGGACGGCGAAGTCGCGCTCGATATCGAGGTCGCGGGCGCGATCGCGCCCGGCGCGACGCTCGCCATCTACTTCGCGCAGAACAGCGACGCCGGCTTCATCCAGGCGGTCAACCAGGCCGTGCACGACACGACGAACCGGCCGTCCGTCGTGTCGATCAGTTGGGGCGCGGCGGAGGCTAGCTGGACGTCGCAATCGATCCAGGCGTTCGGCCGCGTGCTGCAGTCGGCCGCGGCGCTCGGCGTGACGGTGTGCGCGGCGTCCGGCGACGACGGCTCGAACGACGGCTTGCAGGACGGCGCGAATCACGTCGATTTCCCGGCGTCGAGCCCGTACGTGCTCGCGTGCGGCGGCACGCGGCTCGACGCGCTGCCGGGGCAGGGCATTCGCAGCGAGGTCGTGTGGAACGACGAAGCGGCGGGCGGCGGCGCGACGGGCGGCGGCGTCAGCACCGTGTTCGACGCGCCGCAGTGGCAGAGCGGCCTGAGCGCGACGCTCGCGCAGGGCGGCAGTGCGTCGCCGCTCGCGAAGCGCGGCGTGCCGGACGTCGCGGGTGACGCGTCGCCCGCGACGGGCTACGAGGTGCTCGTCGCGGGCACGTCGACGGTGATGGGCGGCACGAGCGCCGTCGCGCCGCTGTGGGCCGCGCTCGTCGCGCGGATCAACGCGGCGGCGGGCAGCCCCGCGGGCTGGATCAACCCGAAGCTGTACCGGAACGCGGGCGCGCTGCACGACGTCTCGGTGGGCGACAACGGCGCGTATGCGGCGACGCCGGGCTGGGACGCGTGCACGGGGCTCGGCAGCCCGGACGGCGCGAAGGTCGCGGCGGCGCTGAAGAGCGGCGCGGCGGGTTGACGGGCGGCGGGCGAGACGGTGCGCGGCGTCGCGCATGCCGGCGCGCCGACGCATCGGGCACGCAGGTGCGCGGGCACGCGGGCTGCGGCGTTGCGGCGCTTGACGCCGGAGGCGGGGTGCCGGAGATTTTTGCTGTGCGGGACGGCCGGAGCTGGGCCCAGCCGCGGCGGTTCGGCGGCGCCGGTGCACGATGCACGGCACCCCCGACGAAGCGATCATCGCGCCGGCGGCGACGTGACGCGCCATAAGCGCCGCGCGGCCGGCGCGGCGACGATGATTTCGAATTCCCGGCTCGCCGTTGCGGCGATGCCGGCGCCGCAACGGCGTGTCGCCGCCGCTGCGGCGAAGCAGCAGTGAAGCAGCGGCGGCAGCGGCGGCAGCGCATTGCGCGAAGCCGGCCCGAAGCCGGCCCGGCGTGATTCGCCTTCCGCGGCGCGCACGCGGCCGGCGTTGGCGGCAAACGGCTTGGCACGATTGACGATTCGTTCATGCACCCTCAATAGAACAGAAGGAGCAGCACGATGAGCATCGATTCGACTTCTTCCGGCGGCGTGCAGCCGCTGCATCACGGCGCTTCGGCTTCGGTTCACGCGCCGCCGCCGATCGTCGTCACGCCGAAGGACGACGGCGATCAGCCGTTCTTCGACCCGCTCGCCTACGGCAACGGTCCCGACGATTCGGTGGCGGACACGACCGAGGCCGCGGCGATCACGCACCACACGATCCAGATCGACGGCCGCACGATCGCGTACACGGCAGCCGCGGGCCACCTCGTGACCGTCGACGCGAGCAGTTCGCAGCCGGCCGCGAAGATCTTCTACGTCGCGTTCACGCAGGACGGCCAGCAGGAGGAAACGCGCCCCGTCACGTTCTTCTACAACGGCGGGCCGGGCTCGTCGGCGGTGTTCGTGCTGCTTGGCTCGTTCGCGCCGCGGCGGATCCGCACGTCGATGCCGAGCTTCACGCCGCCCGCGCCGTACCGGATGGAAGACAATCCGGACAGCCTGATCGACAAGAGCGACCTCGTGTTCATCAATCCGGTCGGCACCGGCTATTCGGCAGCGATCGCGCCGCGCAAGAACCGCGATTTCTGGGGCGTCGATCAGGACGCGAACTCGATCAAGCAGTTCATCAAGCGCTATCTGACGAAGAACAACCGCTGGAACTCGCCGAAGTACCTGTTCGGCGAATCGTACGGCACCGCGCGCAGTTGCGTGCTCGCGTACAAGCTGCACGAGGACGGCGTCGACCTGAACGGGATCACGCTGCAGTCGTCGATCCTCGATTACCGGCAGGCGGGCAATCCGGTGGGCGCGCTGCCGACCGCGGCGGCCGACGCGTGGTATCACAAGCGGCTCGGCGTCGCGCCGGCGCCGGCCGATCTCGGCGCGTTCGTCGAGGAGGTCGCGCAGTTCGCGCGCACCGACTATCTCGGCGCGCTGCGCAAGTTCCCGCAGGCCGACGCGGCCGTCGTCAAGAAGCTGTCCGACTACACCGGCATCGACACGACGACGCTGCTGTCGTGGAGCCTCGACATCGCGGGCTACGACACGCGCGGCAACTCGCTGTTCCTCACGACGCTGCTCAAGGCGCGCGGCCTCGCGCTCGGCGCGTACGACGGCCGCGTGACGGGGATCGAATCGGGGATCGCGGGCAAGATCGATCCGAACTCGGGCGGCAACGATCCGACGATGACGGCGGTGTCGGGCGTCTACACGGCGATGTGGAACGCGTATCTGAACGAGCAACTGAAGTACACGTCGAACTCGTCGTTCACCGACCTGAACGATCAGGCGTTCAAGTACTGGGACTTCGGCCACATCGATCCGACGGGCGCGCAGCAGGGCGTCGATCCGAAGGGCAACGTGATCCTGTACACGGCGGGCGATCTCGCCGCGACGATGGCGCTGAACGTCGACCTGAAGGTGCTGTCGGCGAACGGTCTCTACGATTTCGTCACGCCGTTCTACCAGACGGTGCTCGATCTGCAGCAGATGCCGCTCGAGGCGCCGACGGTACGGCAGAACCTGTCCGCGCGGTTCTATCCGTCGGGGCACATGGTGTATCTCGACGGCGGCTCGCGCACCGCGCTCAAGCACGATCTCGCGCAGATGTACGAATCGACGGTGCGCGACACCGCGGCGGTGATGCGGATTCGCGCGTTGCAGGAGAAAAAGCGCACGTAGCGCGGCGCTTCGAAGCCGGCGGCGAGCGCCCGAAACGCCTTGGCAGCGGGGCGTTTTCGGGCGTTCGTGGTCATTTGCGGCAGCGTCTGGCGGCGCTTGGCGACGGAATCGCCCGCCGCCGTCAACGCTTGCGAATCAGCACATCGGGCGTCAACTGCTCGCAGCCGTTGACGCCGAGCATCGCCAGGTTCCGGTCCACTTCTTCCCGCAGCAGGCGAATCGCATGCGCGACGCCGGCTTCGCCCGCCACCGCCGCCGCATAGTTGAACGGCCGCCCGATGAACACCATCCGCGCGCCCAGCGCCAGCGCCTTCAGCACGTCCGAGCCGCGGCGAAAGCCGCTGTCGATCATCACCGGATACCCGTCGCCGACAGCCTGCACGACGTCGCGCAGGACCCGCATCGGCGATACGGCGCCGTCCAACTGGCGGCCGCCGTGATTGGACAGGATGATGCCGTCGGCGCCCGCTTCGCGCGCGATCAGCGCATCGTCGACGCTGAGCACGCCCTTGATCACGAGCTCGCCCGTCCATTGCTCGCGGATTTGCCGCACGTGCGCCCAGTTGAGGTGATCGCGCGCGGAGAAATCGCGCAGCACGTTGGCGGAAAGAATCGGCGCGCCGCGCGTCGCAAACGAATTCTCGAAATGCGGCATGCCGTGCGTGAGCAGCGTGCGCGCGAACGTGCGCAGCAGCCAGCGCGGCCGCGTCAGCCCGTCCCAGAAAAGGCGCGGGCTTGGGCGCAGCGGCGTCGAAAAACCCGTGCGCACGTTGTTTTCGCGGTTCGCGGACACAGGAATGTCGACGGTGACGACGAGTGTCCGGTAGCCGGCGCGCGCGATGCGCTCGACGAGCGCGCGAATGCGGCCGGCGTCGCCCGGAAGGTACGCCTGGAACCACGTGTCGGGCGCAGCGGCGGCCACGTCCTCGAGCGGGATCAGCGACGAGCCGCTCATGATCGACGCGATCCCCGCGCGCTGCGCCGCGCGCGCGAGCACGACGTCGCCGCGATACGTCGACAGCGCATTGATGCCCATCGGCGCGATGCCGAACGGCGACGCGTAGCGCCGGCCGAACAGTTCGACGCCCTGCTGCCGCTGCGAAACGTCGCGCAGCACGCGCGTCACGAAGGCGTATTCGTCGAATGCCGCGCGGTTGTCGTCGCGGGTGCGGTTGTCTTCGGCCGCGCCGCTGACGTAGCCGAAGATCGGGCGCGGCAGCGCGCGGCGCGCCTTCGCCTCGAAGTCGTGCAGGCTCAGCACGTCCCGCAGGACGCGCGGCGGCCTGGCGGCGGCGCTTGCCGCAGGCCGGTTCTGTTCGACGATCGGGGAGGTAACGGTGCTCATAGTGGGCTTTCCTGACGCGACGCAGCCATTCTATGCAGCCGAGGCATCGATAAAAAGCGATAATCTTCAAACGAAATCGTTCGATAAAAGCGAAGAATCATGGCAACTCCGACGCTCAAGCAACTGGACGCCTTCTACTGGGCGGCGACCTGCGCCAATTTCTCGACCGCGGCGCAGCGGCTTCATCTGTCGATCTCGTCGTTGTCGAAGCGGATCAACGAGTTGGAGCAGGCCGTGGGCCGCACGCTGTTCGACCGCAGCGGCCATCGCGCGGTGCTGACCGAAGACGGCGAAACGCTGCTGCCGGCCGCCGTTCGCGTGCTGGAATCCGTCGCGGCGCTGCAGGACGCGTTCGCGGAAGACAAGGGATTGACGGGCCGCCTGCGCTTCGGCGTGGGCGAGCTGTCGGCGCTGACGTGGTTGCCTCGCTTCGTCGCGGCCGTGCAGAAACTGCATCCGCAGTTGAGCCTCGAGCCGTACGTCGACGTCGGCGCAGCGCTCGAAGAGAAGGTGGATGCGGGCGAGCTGGATTTCGCGGTGATCGCGGGCCGTTCGTCGCGCGGCAGCATCCAGTCGCAGCCGGTGACGGAAGCCCGGTTCGCGTGGATGGCCGCGGAAAAACTGGCGGGCGGCGAGCGCACGTTGACGCCGGCGTTGCTCGCGCGCCATGCGCTCGTCATCCTGCCCTCGGGCTCGGGCGTTACGCGCATCCTCGACGAATGGCTGCTCGCGTGCGGAATCAATCATCCGCGACGCATCGCGTGCAACAACTGGAGCGCGGTGGCGGGCATGCTGCGCGAAGGCGTCGGCATCGGTTTCCTGCCCACCGGCTGGGCCGATGCGCGAACGGGCGGCGGCCTCGTGCAACTGACGAGCGAGCCGCCGCTGTCGCCGCTCCACTATGCGTTCCAATGGCGGCGCGGCGACATGCGCGGGCTGATTCCGTCGATGCTGGCGCTCGTGCGGCAGCACGCGGATTTTCGCTGAGCCGGCGTTCGGTGTGCGTCGGGACACGTCGCGTCGCGTCCCGTCGCTTCGCGGCGCAGCGGTGCGGGAATCAGCGCGGGAATCGGCGCAACGCACGACGACGAACCGGATTCAATCCCGGTCGATGCAGGACACGGCCTTCGGATCGGGCATCCATAGATAGCACAGCAGCGACACCAGCACGCACGCGGACACGTACCAGAAGAACCAGGTCTCGTGGCCGATGCTCTTCGTCCACAGCGCGATGTACTCGGCCGTGCCGCCGAACAGCGACACCGTGATCGCATAGGGCAGGCCGACGCCCAGCGCGCGGATCTCGACCGGAAACAGCTCGGCCTTCGCGACCGCGCTGACCGACGAATAGAGGCTGACGATCAGCAGCGCCGCCGAGATCAGCGCGAGTGCGCCGCCCATCGTCTTCACCGTCGTCAGCGCGCTGAAGATCGGCACCGTGCACAGCGTGCCGAGCACCCCGAACGCGATCAGCAGCGGGCGGCGGCCGACGCGATCGGACAGGCTGCCGAACACCGGCTGCATCAGCACGAACGCGATCAGGCTGATGACGGACACCATCGACGCGTCCGCCTTGCTCATCCCCGCGCTGTTGACGAGGAATTTCTGCATGTATGTCGTGTACGCGTAGAACGCGACCGTGCCGCCGAGCGTCAGGCCCGCGACGATCAGGCAGGCGCGCTTGTGCCGGAACAATCCGGCGACCGACGCGCGGCTGCGCCGGCTCTGCCGGTGCTGCTCGAACGATTCCGTTTCTTCCATGTTCCGGCGCAGGAAGATCGCGACGCCCGCCGCGAGCGAGCCGATCAGGAACGGAATGCGCCAGCCCCAGCTTTCGAGTTGCGCGGCGCTCAGGAAGAATTGCTGCAGCGCGACCAGCACCGCCATCGCCAGCAACTGGCCGAGCGACAGCGTCGCGAACAGGAAGCTCGAATAGAAGCCGCGGTTCGTCTTGTCGGCCATCTCGCTCAGATAGGTGGCCGAGCTCGCATACTCGCCGCCGAGGCTCAAGCCCTGCAGCAGCCGCGCGGTGACGAGCAGCACGGGCGCCGCGATGCCGATGCTGGCGTAGCCGGGCGTGAGGCCGATGATCAACGAACCCGCGCACATCGCGAGCACCGAAATCAAGAGCGCGGCGCGGCGCCCCTTGCGATCCGCGTACAGGCCGACCAGCCAGCCGCCGATCGGCCGCATCACGAAGCCGACGGCGAAGATCGCCGCGGTGTTGAGCAACTGCACGGTCTGGCTGCCGGACGGAAAGAAGACCTTCGCGAAATACAGCGAAAACGCCGAGTACACGTACCAGTCGTAGTACTCGATCAGATTGCCGACCGATCCGCTGAAGATCGAGCGAAGGCGGGCGAGGGTCCCGGCTGGCGGGGAATAGGGGGCAGTAGCAAGAGGGCGGACTTGCGACACGTGATGTCTCCGGTTTCGATTGTCTTCATTGCCCGTGCGCATGCCGGCGCCGGACGGCGGCGCGCGTTCGGGTGCAGCAAGGGTAAGAGGAGGAGGCAATCGGCGGAAAGCGAAATAATCGGAACAAGTTTGTTCGCTTTTGTGGAAGCTTCCGCGAAGAGACAAGCCGGCGGCGAGGCTGGGCCCCGTATCGGCCGGGCCCCGTATCGCGCCGCGGGCCGGACGCGCCGCGCGACTGTTGCCGCGCGGCCCGCGACGCGCCGTCAGTTCACGCCGGCGGCGCTCCACGCTCGCGCGACCGTTGCGCTTTCAACCGAATTCGCGCCGTACAGGTCGTTCGCCGCCTGGATCGACGCGCGACGCGCGCTCGGGTAGCTGGAGTAGGTGGTCAGGTACAAGGTCAGCGTCCGATACCAGATCTTGCCCGCTTTGTCGCGGCCCAGGCCGCCGAAGCCGGTGTCGCCGTTGCAGACCAGTTGGCTCTTCGACAGCCCGGTATCGGTCGACGGCGTGACCGGGCCTTCCGCCAGCAGATAGAAGAACCGGTTGCCGACGCCCGACGTGTAGTGCGGGTCGTGGCGCGGATTCATCCACGAGAAGCCGCCGGACGGATAGCAACTGTACGACCGGCCGTCGAGATCCTGCTTGTACATCTTGCGCAGGCCGCCGCTCGTGATGCGCGCGCCGATCACGTAGTTGCCCGGATCGTTCGGATTGTTCGCGTAGTACTTGACGAGCGTGCCGAAGATGTCGGACGTCGATTCGTTGAGGCCGCCCGCGTCGCCCGAGTAATTCAGGTTCGCGGTGGCCTCGGTCACGCCGTGGCTCATCTCGTGCCCGGCCACGTCGATCGACACGACAGGCTTCGGCAGGCGCGTGCCCGGCTCGCCGTCGCCGTACACCATCACGCGCGACGACAGCCATGCGGCGTTCGCGCCCGTCGTGCCGCTGCCGGTGTCGAACACGACGTGCGCGTAGCTCTTCACGCCGCGGCCGTCGTTAAAGATGCCGTTGCGGTTGTGCGTGGCCTTGTAGTAGTCCCAGGTCAGCGCGAGGCCGTAGTCGATGTCGGCGGCGACGGTTTGCCGGTCGCTCGTCGTGTTGTTGCCCCACACGTTCGTGCTGCTCGTGAAGATCGGCAGATCGGTGGACTGCTCGACTTCGTCCGAGCTCAGGCCGCGGCCGTCGTACACTGAGCCGCCGCCGCGGGTCGGATCGAGCAGCCGGTACGCGTTCGTGCCGGTCTGGTCGGTCGTCAGCGACAGGTTGCCGTAGTACAGCGAACGGCCGGTGCCCGTCACGGAGGCGGTCTTGATGAGGTCCTGCGCGTCGAGCACGCTGCCCGTGCGCGCGTCGATGTAGTAGATCACGGCTTCGCCGTGCGCGTCGGTCGCCTTGCCGTACACGCGCACCGCATAGGCGAGCGTGGGCGCGGCGTCGCGCGCGAACACGACGAGCGCCGCGCCGTCGACGCGGCGCACGTCCGCGCCGAAACGCTTCGACGCGACGCGCAGCGCCGCGTCCGCGCCCACGTCTGGCGCGTTGCGCACCACGAAGCGCTCGCCGATCTTGCCGATCTTGCCCGCGAGATCGATCGGTGCGAGCTGCGTGAGGCTCGCCTGCTTCAGCCGCCCCTGGCTCGAATGGACGACGACGTCGCCGCCGATCACGGACAGCCCCGCGTAGAAGCGGTCGAAGCGCACGTGCTCGGTGCCGTCGGGGTCGACGATCACGTCGCGCACCTGGAACTGGTCGCCGTCCGCCGGCGCTTTCGCCTGCACGCCAGCGAACTTCAGCGTGCGCGCGGCGCTGCCGGCGGCGAGGTTGAAGGTGGACGGGTTCTGCTGGATCAACTGCAGCGCGCGGTCGGCCGCGGCCTGCGGATCGTCGGCTTGCGCAAACGCGCTGACACACGCGAGGGAAATCGCGGTGATCGACAGCAGGCAAGATAGTTTCTTCATGTAATCCCCCAGATAATGAATGATTGCGTGATTATTCAAAATGCATTAACTGCAAGCATTAAACATGAGAGGTACCTTTGAACTGCAGAGGCATGCTAGGAGGCCAATTCAATATTTACAAGATATTTACCAAAAAATTAATGTTTCATTGTTTCGGTGTGAATCGAGTCAGGCGTTGGTGAGGAATCTGAAATGATCCTGTGCGGCGCATCGGGCGCGCCGCCGATGTCGAGCCGCCGGCGCGCGCCGGGCGGCAATCGCGTGGTGCGGGCGGCGGGGCGGCGCTGCTCGCGAGGCGGCTCGGTGGAATGCGCGGCGCGCATGCGGGCCGCCAACGGCGGTCATATTCAGTTTTTCTGGATATTCAATTGGATTGTTGATGGTATTTTTTGTGAATATTCCATTGATTCGCGAGGATCTGATTGTTAACCCGGATTGCCTGAGTTTTGAATTTGTCAGCGAAGATCGGGCGAATGAGTGGCGCGCCGAATGGCGATATTTGTCCGGAAGGATGAAATGGCGCGGCGGCCGATGATGCGGAAAAACGACGCGCCGCATGATGCGATGGCCGCCGGCACGGCGGACGGCGGCGCGATATTGTCGCGACGGGCTTGCGCGGTGATCGATTGGCCGCGCGAGGACCGAAAGCCGTTCGCGGCGACGCGATGCGAAGCGAAGCGGCCGCTCAGGGCTGCGCGACGCACATGCCGGCGCGATCGTCGCCCGTCTCGACGATCCACGCGTTCGACGCGAGCTTGCGAAAGCGCAGGTCGATTTCGTCGCCGACGTCAGGCAGCGCGGACGGCAGCGGCTGCGACGCCGCGCTGTCGCGCGCCGTATAGGCGACGTGGTTGACGCGGCACAGCAGCGAGCCGTCGCCTCTGAAGAGCGTTTGCAGCGAGCCGCTGCGATCGATGGACAGGTTCACTTTCTCGTGCTCGAAGCAACCCGACACGTGCACGCGGTGCACGTCGAGCCAGAACGACGTCGACAGCGTGGCCTGACGCGTCACGCCGTCCTTGCTCAGCACGAAGCGCGGCTGGCGGATCACGCATTTGCTGCGCGGCAGGTCGCGATACGCGCCGACCGTGACGTACCAGGCCGTCCATCCGCTCAGCACCAAGACGCACAGTGCGATCAGTTGCTCTTTTCGAAGAAATAGGCTTGGCACAGTTCAGGCGTTTCGTAGATGGATTCCGGGCATACCGCGAGCCAGTCGTTCGATCCCAGCTCGATCTCGTAGACGAAGCTGCCCTTGAGCGGCTTGACGTCGATGGCTTTCAGCAGATCGGGTTGGTTCATGCGGCCGTCGGAGAAGTAGTGGATGCCGTCGATGGTTCGCGTGAAGCGGAACCGGAAGGTGTTGTCGCGATGCCGGAACGTCTGCCACGTGAGCACGCTCGCCCACGCCGCGAGCGTTACGTAGATCGCGAGATACGCCGCTCGGCGCCGTGGCGATCGCGCATGCGTCGCGCGCGTGGCGGGCGGCGGCGGCGCGGGAGTCGCGCGCGGCGTAGTCGATGTATCCGGCGCATGCGGTGCGTCCGGCTCGTTCGATGCGATCGGTGCGATCGGTGCGGCAAGCGGGGCGTGTGCTGCGTGCGCGTCGGCCGGCGCGGCGGCGGGCTCCGGTTCGGACGAAGCGGGCGCGGCATGCGCATCCGAAACAGGCGGCGATTCGTCGAGCGGCTCGGCGAACCCGAGGAAGCGAAGGCCGAGCCGCGGCAGCGTCTTCACTTGCGTGGGCGGGATGCCTTGCTCGTCGAGCTTGACGCGCAGCGCGCGCACGAGCTGGTGATAACTGCCTTCCGTGACGAAGAGCCCCTTGCTCTCCCAGATGTGCTCGATCACGGCCTGCTTGCTGGCCGTGCCCTGCATCAAGATGCAAAGCAATTCGGTTTCGTTGGCGGTAAGCGTGGTGACGATGTCGCCGCGAGAAAGCGTCATCGCTTGACTATCGAATATGACACTGCCGTCGATCTGGTACTTGCTCAAAATATGGCGTTTCTCACTGTTTGAAAAGTCATTCGAAGGCGATGTGAATCGCCTCATATGGGCCGACTCGAGCGAGTGCGCGTCGAATTGCGCATCGTGCGTATTTCTTTTCGAGTACTGACCAATGGCGGCGCGTGTGGAAGCCGCGCTGCCGCGCCGTTGGGCGGCATCTGCGTCAATCCGTCGCGGAGATCCGGATAAAGCGAGCGGCGTATGGCGCCCCGATAGTGAATGGTCCTAAAGCGTTTCTTGTGACCTCGACAACAGACAGATGCTGCATTATCTTTTACGAAATTGTCGTAAGCAATTATTTAAGAATAGTGCTCAATTGTGTGTCTCGGCGATTCAGCTCGAATGATGCCGAAGTTCGGTGTGCGAATTGCACGATTTCAATGGGAAATTGCGCTTGAAAAGCGCCCGGCGAGAAAAAAGAGACGCCGCGGGAATCGATGAGAGAAGGTGCGCCGGTGCATGTGGCGCATGCGTTTCGTGGTCGATGCGTCACGTCGTCTTTTTCGTGCGGCGTGTGCGACGAGGGGGGATGCGCAGCGATGCCGGGGGCGGCATCGCGAATCACGCGGTGCGAATGCGAATGGGGGAGCGGCGGGGGAAGGCGGCGCTCGCCATCACCAACTGCCGTTGCCGTCGAACGTCGGGCAGGCGCTCGGATCGTCGGGGTCGGGGAACATCACCTGCTGCTTGAAGTCGTCGATCAGCCATCGCCTCATGATCTCGTCGAGCGGGGTGGACGGCTTCGGTGCGTCGCGCTCCGTCGAACGATCGACGGCGTCAGTCTGCGCGTGTGTCGCGGTTTGCAAGGGCGTCATGGCATGGGCTCCTGTTCGGTTGAAGTGTCGGCGGTCCCGGCTGCCGCGCGGCACGCGGCGAGCGCCGCATCGCAAAGCTCGTGTGCGATGTCGCGCGGATCGAATTCGAGAATGGCCTCGTCCGATTCGACGACGAACGTTCGCGTGTCGGCGACGACGACCTGCGCCGACGGATACGCGTCGTTCAGGCGTTCGCGTATCGCGGGCGCGATCCGCTTCGCGTGCGCCGGCACGGACACGCGCAGCGGGCGGTCGGCCGCGCACGCGCGCCGGCTCGCGAGCGCGCCGGCGATGCGCAGCAGCAGATCGGGATCGTCGAGCAGGCGTTCGAGCGAGCAGCGGACATCGTCGACGACGCGTTCGAGCAACGTCGCCCGCTGCGCGTCGATCCGCTCGATGCAAGCGGCGACTTCCGCGATCGCGCGGGCGAACCCGGCTTCGTAGCCGGCCGTCGCCGCGCGCGCGCGGCATGCATCGGCGTCGCGTTCGGCGTCGCGCACGAGCCGTTGTGCGCGGCGCCTCGCTTCGTCGAGCAATCGTTCGGCGCGGGCCGCCTGCGACAGCGGCGCGCGCTTGAGCAGCACGCCGGCCAGCGGCGCGAGCGTGTCAGGAAACTGGCGCAGGGTCGAGGAGCGCATGATTCACCGCGAAGGAGAAGAGCGTGGGAGACGAGGCGCCGCACGCATCGTCGCGCGCGCCGCCCAGTTCGGAGGCGAGCCGCGTCGCATGCGCGCGCGGGAACAGCAGCGGCAGCCGCTGGCGCAGCGCACGCGGCGCGTCGCGCAGCGCGGCCGCGACGCACGCGGCGCCGGCCGCGACGATCGCGTCGTCGTCGGGCGCGCCGGCGCACGCGGCTTTAGGCACGGCCGCGAGCGGTACGCACAGAAAGCGCTGGCTCGACGCATCGAGCCGCACGTAGCGCCCGTGCTCGACGAGCGCCGCGCGCAGCCGCTGCACGCCGATCAGGAACGCGATGCGCGGCAGCCGCGCCCAATGGTCGACGCAGGGCGCCGCGAGCGGCGCGCCGCGCCAATCGCAATCGATCGAGGTGTCGAGGCGATGATGATCGATCAGCCACTGGTTCGCGACGTCCGCGGGCACGCGCGCGAGGTCGACGCCGGCGATCGTCCGATGATCCGGATGCGCATAGCCGAGCGGGCCGTACATCACCTGCATCAATGCGTGCGGATTCATCGGCGCGCCTCCGGCGGGGCGCCGCGCGACGCGTGCGATGCATCCGGCGCGTTCTCCGCGTCGAAGTGCGCGGCCGTGTCGGGTGCGTCGAGTGCGTCGATCGGGGCCGGCGCATCGGTGATGTCCGGCGCGGCCGCGCCGACCGGCCCGTCGGGCGCGGTGCTCGCCGACGCGTCGCGCGCGGCGGCGGCGCGCCTGCGGCGCTGGCAGGCGAGCCCGCCCGCGGCCGCCGCCGCGAGCGCGACCGGAATGGCGGCGAGCCAGTAGAGCCACGCGGCGCCCGCATGCGACGCCGGCGGCGTCGGCGCGCCGCGGAACAGCGACGGCGCGCGATACAGGATGACCGAGATGTCGTCGTAGTCGATGTTCGTGAAGCTGTTCTTCACGAACCGCTTCACTTCGCTCACGAGGATGTCCGCGTTCACGTCGTTGCGATACGTGAGGAGCGCGGCGACGTGCATCCGCGCGTCGGGCTTGCCGCTGTCGGACGGCTTGAGCGGATAGCTCACCTGCACGCGCGCGCTGACGACGTTCTGCAGCGCGGCGAGATTCTGCTCGAGGCGCTGTTCGACGGCCGACAGCAGCCGCGCCTGCTCGGCCTGCGGCGACGCGACGAGCGCGTCGGCCGGAAATGCCTGCGCGATCTGCACGCGCGCCTGCGACGGCAGGTTGTATTGCCGCAGCAGATCGACGGCGGTCGGAAAGTCGGCCTGCTCGACGCTGACCGCATAGCCGGTCTTGCCGAGGTCCTCCTTGCGCACGGCGAGATCGTGCGCCTGGAGCACCGCGACGACGTCGTTCGCCTGCTGCTCGGTCAGGTTCTTCAGCAACTCCTGCTGGTTGCACGCGGCGAGCAGCAGCAGCGCCGGCAGCAGCGAGAAAGAGACGAATCGCTTCATCGCGTCATTGCGCCTTGACGAGCGTCTCCACTGCCGAGACGGCCTTGCGCGCGAGCGTGCTCGCGAGCGACATGTAGATGTTGTAGTCGGACAGCTCGGTCTGCAGCGCGATCAGCTTCTCCGGATGCGCGAAGTCGACCGGATCGGCGAGCCGCGACTCGATGCTCGCCTTCGCGACGTTCGACTTGTCGTTCGCATCGGCGAGCGTTTGCTTCAGGATCGCGTCGAGCGTCGCCGGCCGCTCGGGCGATTCGATTTCGCTGAGCTGCGGCAGCGCGGACACGGCGTGCGGATTCATGATGTTCATGATCGTTCGGACCGGCGCGGCGCGGCTCGCGCCGCGTCGCCCCATAGAGGAAGTGAGGGTTAGCGGAAGTTCGAGACGATCGACGAATCGATGTCCTTCATCGATTTGACCGCGCTGCTCTGCGCGTTCCGGTACAAGTTGTATTCGGACATGATCATCTGATAGTTCGCGAGCGCCGTCGGGTCGCTCGGGTTCTTCGTGAGGTTCGCCTGCGCGTCCTGCAGTTGCTGGTTCAGATCCTTCACGCCGGTGTCGAACGCGCGGCCGATGCCGGTCAGGTAGCCTGACCACTCGTAGTCGGCCAGCAATGGAGTCGGGGAATTGCTCATCGGAAATGTGCTCCTTCCAGGGGTTGCGGGAAATACCAGGACGCGTGATCGAGCAGCACGTAGCCGTCGCCGCCTTCCCGATAGGATTTGCCCTTCAGCCAGTCGGTGCGCAGCGCGATCTTGAAGTCGACGCGGCGCGTGCCCCACTTGTGGCCGAACGAGCGCATGAGGTTTTGCAACGCGGCGAGCTCCTCGTCGCCGAACGACGTCGCCACCTCGAACGACGCGCCGCCTTGCCGCGCGAGCAGCCGGTAGCGCGCGCCCACCTTGTCGAGCGCGTTGCGCGCTTCCTGCTCGATCGCGCCGAGGCTCGCGTCGATCACGCGGACGTCCTGCACGTAAGGCGCCGCGCGCCGCAGCTCGCGGACCGCGCGTTCGCGCGCGGCCGCGGGCAGGCGGTCGGTGACGATCAGCTCGGGGCGCTCGGGCGCGTCGAGCCGCACGGTCACGAAATCGATGCCGGCTTCGTCGAGCCGGCCCTCGATCCGCCGCCGCTCCGCGCCGATCACGGCGACCTCGACCCGCTCCGGCAGCGCCGCCTTCAGCAGCGCCTCGCGGTCCCATTCGGCGCCGTCCTGCGACGCGCTCAGCACATAGATCCGGCCGTCGTCGCCTGGCAGGATCGCGTTGCGCGCGGGCGCGCCCGCCAGCACGCCGTTCACGCTCGCGAGCTTCTGCGCGCCCGCATAGCGTTGCACCTGCCAATACGCCAGCGCCGCGAGCGCGCCCCCCGCGACGAGCACTGCGCCCAGCTTGAGCGCGAAGCGCGATATGCGCTCGGGGGGCTCGGCGGCGGCGTCCGACGCCCGCGGGCGCAGCGCGTGCGGCTCGGGCTGCGGCGCATAGTGCACGACCGCGTCGCTCCATCCGTCGCCCTGGCGCTTGACCGCGAACGCGACGTCGCCGGCGCGGCAGACGGTATTGAACGCCGCGCATTGCGTGACGCAACCGTCCGCGGACAGAAAATCGACTTCGAAATCGCCGCGCGCGGCGTCGCCGGTTTCCGCCATTTGTATCGCCCGCCCCGGCAAGCGGGGAAAACGCAGGCGAAAATTCGGCGAACCGGCCCGATGCGGGATATACAGCGTATCGACCGCATGCTCCAGAAAATGATCGGCGCGATTTTCCGGTTTCCCGGCCGGACGATCGTCGACCACGTGCTCGCCGACACAGAAAAATAGTTCGCCCGACGGAATCGCAATGTCCGATCCGAAAAGCGGGCCGAACAGGATTCGAAGCTGCAGGCTTTCATGTCCGGGATCTGGTTTATTCATCTCGGTGATTTTCCAAGGCGGCCTGGACGACAAATGGCCCGATGATGGATATGCCGTTCGTTCGATCGATTCCGTTGCCGTCGATCGTGAATCGGATAATCGGATTCGAATCGGGCGACTGCATCGATCGGGATCTTGGCTGACGCGCCGGAATCCGGCTCGATGACCGGAATGTACCGCCGGGCGGACTTCTGCACCATGAATGGCCCTGAATAGTTCTGAATGGAAATATGAAAGAAGATTATTGTCAGATGAATCTATCTGATTTTCGTGAGATTTTATAAATCGCCGAATTTTTGCTTGATCAGAATGTGACACCTGATTAATCTGCGTTCCCGGAAAGGCCGCGAAATGCATGGGCGATATTTCACGGACAATATCGAGGAGTGCGCGATGGCGAATCGATTCAATAAATTCGATTGCGTGGTGGTTTCACCAGGAAAATCCAGATTATTTACGGGGCCGGCAATCAGGCTGATCAGGCCGATCACGGAAAACGCGAAACTGGACGTATCGTTCGGCGCGGCGTCCCATGCCGTTTCGATCGACAAGGATAAATCGGCGCTGGTCGCCGGCGCCGGTCAATTCAAAATCGCGTCGCGCGAAGGCGCATGGCGTTTTCATGACGTGCCGTTATTCGAGGCGGCGAAATTGCTCGCTTTTCTGGAAAGCTGCGCGAAGCCGAATGGCGCAGGACGCGAATATCGCGCGGGCGTGCCGGACGGCGCGGTGATCGACGCGCCGGGCGACCTGAGCATCTGGAAATTCGACCGGTGGCTGATCGCTCGCGTGATGGGCGCGCCGCACGCCGCCGATCCGCTGCTCGCGTTCCTGCGCGCGCAGGAGAGCTACGAACTCGTGCGCTTTCTGCTGCGCGAGCGCGCGAGCCCGCAGCCGATCGCCGCGCTCGCCGCGCGCTACGGCGTATCGGAGCCGCACTTTCGGCGGCTGTGCCGGCAGGCGCTCGGCCGCGGCCTGAAGCGCGAGCTTCGGCAATGGCGCGCCGCGCAGGCGGTGCTCGAAGTCGTCGAGAGCCGCGACAGCATGACCGAGGTCGCGATGAGCAACGGCTTTGCGTCGTCGTCCCACTTCTCCAGGGAAATCAAGGACTTGTTCGGCATTTCGCCGTGCCGGTTCCGCCGCAGGACATGAGGAGCCTGAACCGATGATGTATGCCGACACGGCCAGACGACACGCAGCCGCGCTCGCCGCATCGCTGCTGATGACGGGCGCGGCGCTCGCCGCGCCGACCGACGCGGCGCCGCCCGCCGACTCGGGCGGGCCGCCCGTGCTGCTCGATGCGGCGGACGGCGGCGCGCGCGCCGCTGCGCAGCCGGCGGGCGTCGCGCCGCAAGACGGCGAGCGCCATTTCGTTGCGAACGACGCGAGCATCAGCGTGCTGCTCAACGCGCTGTCCGGCCGGCTGCGCAAGCCGATCGTCGCGAGCGACAAGGTGCGCCGCAAGCACGTGACGGGCGAGTTCGACCTCGCGCGTGGGCGCGCGCTCCTCGCGCAACTGGGCGAATCGATGTCGCTGCTCTGGTACGACGACGGCGCGTCGATCTACATCTACGACAACTCGGAGATCAAGAACGCGGTCATATCGATGCGCCATGCGACCGTGCGCAACCTGCGCGACTTCATCCGGCAGACGCGGCTCTACGACCCGCGCTTTCCGGTGCGCGGCGACGACCTGAGCAACACGTTCTACGTGACGGGCGCGCCCGTCTACGTGAATCTCGTCGCTGCCGCCGCGCGCTATCTCGACGAGGTGCGCTCGAACGAGGCGAGTGACAGACAGGTCGTGCGCGTCGTGCAGCTTCACAACAGCTTCGTCGTCGATCGCCAGTACGCGCTGCGCGACAAGGAGATCGACATCCCGGGCATGGCGACCGTGCTCGGCCGGATCTTCGGCCCGGCGCGGCCGGGGGCGCCGGCGATGTCATCCGCCGCGCCGGCCGCGTCGGTCGCGTCGGTCGATGCGGCGGCGCGCGGCGGCGCGGGGGGCGCAATCGGCAAGACCGCGTTCTCGCTCGCCGACGCATTGCCCGCGCCGCTCGATGCCGGCAACGCGCCGGGCGGCGCAGGCTCGCCGGATTCGGCGCACCCGACGAGCGCCGCGAGCCCGATGGGCGGCCCGTCGGGCGGTGTCGCGGTGCCTGCGTCGGACGGCGTGCGCGCGGTCGCGTATCCGGACACGAACAGCGTGATCCTGGTCGGCCGGCTCGACAAGGTGCAGGACATGGAGGCGCTGATCCGCTCGCTCGACGTCGAGAAGCGGCAGATCGAGCTGTCGCTGTGGATCATCGACATCCGCAAGAGTCGGCTCGACCAACTGGGCATCGATTGGCAGGGCGCGCTCAATGCGCCCGGCATCGGCGTGGGCTTCAACAATCGCGGCGGCGGCAATGTGACGACGCTCGACGGCACGAAATTCCTCGCGTCGGTGGCGGCGCTCAGCCAGACGGGCGACGCAACGGTGATCTCGCGGCCGATCGTGCTCACGCAGGAGAACGTGCCGGCGACGTTCGACAGCAACCAGACGTTCTACGCGAAGCTGATCGGCGAGCGCGCGGTGCAACTCGATCACGTGACCTACGGCACGCTCGTCAACGTATTGCCGCGGCTCACGCGCGATGCGTCGCAGGTCGAAATGATCGTCGACATCGAGGACGGCAACACCGACGGCGCGACGAGCGACGGCCAGATCGTCGTCGACAACAACGCGATGCCGCTCGTCAACCGCACCGAGATCAACACGGTCGCGCGCGTGCCGCGCGAGATGAGCCTGCTCATCGGCGGCAACACGCGCGACGACGTGACGCGCCGCACGTTCAGGATTCCTGGGCTCGCGAGCATCCCGTTGATCGGCGGGCTGTTTCGCGGGCATTCGGACCGGCACGAGCAGGTCGTGCGCGTGTTCCTGATCCAGCCGAAGCTGCTGCGCGCGGGCGCGGCCTGGCCCGACGGGCAGCCGTGGGAATCCGGCGATCCGTCGGACAACGCGACGCTGCGCGCAACCGTGCAGATGCTCAAACCCTACATGGACGACAGATCATGAGCTCGATCATCGGCGGCGCATCGGCCGCGCGGCGCGGCTTTTCTGTCGACGGCACCGGCGCGGCGAACCGGCTCGACGCCGAGCCGTCGCTCGACGAAGCGCCGCAGGCGCCGGCGGCGGGCGCGGCCGGCGTCGACGCGCAGCTCGCCGAGCTCGACGGAGAAGCCGCGAACGCCGCTGCGCAGTTCGGCCGGTTCCGCGCGTCGGAGCGCAAGGGGCGCCGCAGCGACGATCTCGAACGGATACTCGACACGGACGCCGACGAGAAGCTCGACGAGCTTGCCGCGCTGCTCGGCCGCCAGAGCCTGCCCGACGGCCGCGCGACGCGCGGCCGCGCGGACCTCGCGGCGCTGCTGCGCGACGCGCGCGAGCGCTTTCGCGACGAGAGCGATCTGCTGCTCGCGCTGCGCGAGCTGCGCCGGCGGCGCCGGCTCGACAGCGAATCCGTCGACGTCGTCGAGCGCGCGATCGAGGAACTGCTCGCGGGCGACGGCAACAAGCGGATCAAGGCGGGCATCAACGCGGCGCTGAAGGCGAAGGTGTTCGGCGCGCGCATGCAGCTCGATCCGCGCCGGCTGCGCGAGCTGTACCGGCAGTTTCTCGAGTTCGACGGCTCGTATCTCGTCGTCTACGAAGACTGGATCGAGCAGTTCGGCGCGGGCCGGCGCAAGCGGATTCTCGACTACGTGAGCGCCGCGCTGTCGTACGACATGCAGTCGCACGACCCGAGCTGCGGCTGCGCGGCCGAGTTCGGGCCGCTCCTCGGCACGCTGCATCACGCGCGGCTGCTCGCGTCGGCCGACGAGCTGTTCGTCGGCCGGCTGCTCGACGATGCGCTCGCGCGCGATTGCGGGCTCACCGAGGCGCGCGCGCTCGCGACGATGCTGGGCGGCCTGCAGCGGCCGTTCTCGGTCGCCGACGTGCTGCTGCGCACGCTCGGCGATCTGCTCGAGCCGCTCGCGGCCGAGCGCCGCTCGCAATTGCTGCAGCTCGCGCTGCGCGCGTTCGCGGGCGTGCCGATCGCGCTCTACGGCGACGCCGACGCGCGCCGCGCGGCGCTCGGCGCGCTCGAGGAGCTGATCGGCGCGACGTATGCGCGCGAGCGGCGGCAGGCGCGCGCGCGCGCGGACGGCGGCTCGCGCGCGGCGCCTTTCATTCGATCCGGTCGATAGCCATGCTGAAGAATCTCCTGCTCAAGGCCCAAGCGCGCCCCGAACTGATCGTCCTGTGCCTGATGGTGCTCGTGATCGCGATGCTGATCGTGCCGCTGCCGCCCTATGTGCTCGATTTCCTGATCGGCCTGAACATCGTGACGGCGCTGCTCGTGTTCATGGGCTCGTTCTACATCGTCAACATCCTCGAATTCTCGACGTTTCCGTCGATCCTGCTGATCACGACGCTGTTCCGGCTCGCGCTGTCGATCAGCACGAGCCGGATGATCCTGCTCACGGCCGAGGGCGGCAAGATCATCACGACGTTCGGGCAGTTCGTGATCGGCGACAACCTTGTCGTCGGCTTCGTCGTGTTCGTGATCGTGACGATCGCGCAGTTCATCGTGATCACGAAGGGCTCGGAGCGCGTCGCCGAGGTCGCGGCGCGCTTCTCGCTCGACGCGATGCCCGGCAAGCAGATGAGCATCGACGCGGACCTGCGCGCCGGCATCATCGACAACGAAGGCGTGAAGGCGCGCCGCTCGGCGCTCGAGCGCGAGAGCCAGCTCTACGGCTCGTTCGACGGCGCGATGAAGTTCATCAAGGGCGATGCGATCGCCGGCATCGTCGTCATCTTCGTGAACCTGATCGGCGGCATCTCGGTCGGCGTGATGCAGCACGGCATGTCGGTGTCCGACGCGCTCACGACCTACACGATCCTGTCGATCGGCGACGGCCTCGTCGCGCAGATCCCGGCGCTCTTGATCGCGATCGGCGCGGGCTTCGTCGTCACCCGCGTGAGCGGCTCGGGCAACAACCTCGGCGCGAACATCGTCGGCGAGCTGTTCTCGAACCCGTTCGTGCTCGCCGTCACGGCCGTGCTCGCGCTCGCGATCGGCCTGCTGCCCGGTTTCCCGCTCATCGTCTTCCTGCTGATCGCGCTTGCGCTCGGCGCGCTGTACGTGCGCCGCGAATGGCGCAAGCCGGGCGAGCTGGCGCGCGAGGGCGGGCTCGTCGGCAAGGTCGCGGGCGCGCTGTCGGGCGGCGGCGCGACGCAGTCCGCCGCCGCCGTGGACGACGTCGACATCGACAAGCTGATCCCCGAGACGGTGCCGCTGATGCTGATGGTGCCCGAGGCGGCGCAGCCGATGTTCGAGCGGGACGGCGTGATCGGCGCGTTCAGGCGGCGCGCGTTCGTCGACATGGGGCTGCGGCTGCCCGACATCCGCGTCGTGTATTCGCCGCAGGTGCATCCGCGCGAGGCGATCGTGCTGATCAACGAGATCCGCGCCGCGACGTTCGCGATCTGCTTCGACAGGCATCGCGTGATCGGCTCGACGCTCGCGCTCGAAGGGCTGCCCGTCGACGTCGTGACGCTGCCGGACGGCGCGGGCGGCGACGCGTGGTGGGTGCCGGACTCGCAGACCGGCGCGCTCGCGAAGATCGACGTGCTCACGCGCCCGGCGATCGACGACCTGTACGGGCAGTTTCTCGCGGTGATGCTGAGCAACGTGTCGGAATTCTTCGGCGTGCAGGAGGCGAAGCGCCTGCTCGACGACATGGATCGGAAGTATCCGGAGCTCATCAAGGAAAGCTATCGGCACATTTCGGTGCAGCGGATCGCCGAGGTGTTCCAGCGCCTGCTTGCCGAGAAGATCTCGATCCGCAACATGAAGCTGATTCTCGAATCGCTCGCGCAATGGGGGCCGAAGGAGAAGGACTCGATCCTGCTCGTCGAGCACGTGCGCACGGCGCTCGCGCGCTACATCTCGAATCGCTTCGCGGCGGGCGGCAAGCTGCGCGCGCTCGTGCTGTCCGCCGAGTTCGAGGACGCGGTGGGCCACGGCGTGCGGCAGACGTCGAGCGGCGCGTACCTGAACCTGGAGCCCGCGACGAGCGAGCAACTGCTCGACCGGCTCGCGCTCGAGCTCGCGCGCGCGGGCTTCTCGCAGCGCGACATGGTGCTGCTCGCTTCGATGGAAGTCAGGCGTTTCGTCAAGCGGCTGATCGAGAGCCGCTTTCCGGAACTGGAGGTGCTGTCGTTCGGTGAAGTGGCCGACAGCGTCGCAATCGATGTGTTGAAGACGGTCTAAGGAGAGAAACGATGAATGTGGATGTCGTCATGCTCGTCAAGGAAAGCATGGAGAAGATGGATTGCGGCAGCGCGATCGCGGGCGAACTGGATGCGCACGCGCCGATCTGCATTGCCTTTCATTCGATGCCCGAAATGTTCGTCGAGCGCGACGGCGAGCACGTGACGATCTGGAGCCGGCTCGACTGCGCGGGCGAGAGCCAGCTCGCGCGCTGCGCGTTCGATCTGCTCGCGTATCAGTTGCCGCGCGGCTCGGACGCGTTCGCGTCGCGCCGGCCGCTGCTGTCGCTCGTCGACGATGCGCTCATGCTGCACGGCCGCGTCGAGCCGCGCTGCCTCGCCGACGCCGACGGCTTCACCGAGGCGCTCGAGACGTTCTACGCGGACCTGTGCGCGATCAACGAGATCCTCGCGCGATGAAGGCCGCCGGCGATCCGCTGCGGCTCCTCGCGCGGCGTGCGCATCCGCGCCGCATCCAGGGGCCGATCATCGAGGCGCCGCTGCCGGACGTCGCGATCGGCGAGCTGTGCGCGATCCGCGCGTCGGCGGGCAGCGACACGGTGATCGGCCGCGCGCAGGTGGTGGGCTTCGGGCGCGACACCGCGATCCTGAGCACGCTCGGCAGCACGGCCGGGCTGTCGCGGCAGGTCGCGCTCGTGCCGACGGGTGAGCGGATGACGATCGACGTCGCGCCGGCGATGCTCGGCGCGGTCGTCGACGCGACGGGCGGCATCGTCGAGACGTTCGGCGCGAAGCGGGAGGCGGGGGCGGAGGGGGCGGCGCGCGCCGCGGCGCCGCGCCGCCGCACAATCGACGCCGCGCCGCCCGATTACGCGGCGCGGCGCCCGATCGAGCGGCGGCTCGCGACGGGCGTGCGCGCGATCGACGGGTTGCTCACGTGCGGCGTCGGCCAGCGCATCGGCATTTTCGCGGCCGCGGGCTGCGGCAAGACTTCGCTGATGAACATGATGATCGAGCATGCGGCGGCCGACGTGTACGTGGTCGCGCTGATCGGCGAGCGCGGCCGCGAGGTGTCCGAGTTCGTCGAGCGGATGCGGCGCTCGGGCAGCCGGGACCGGACGGTCGTCGTGTACGCGACGTCGGATCGCTCGTCGGTGGACCGCTGCAACGCGGCGCTCGTCGCGACGACGATCGCCGAGTATTTCCGCGATCTCGGCTGCGACGTGATGCTGTTTCTCGACTCGATGACCCGCTACGCGCGCGCGCTGCGCGACCTCGCGCTCGCGACGGGCGAGGCGCCCGCGCGGCGCGGCTATCCGGCGTCGGTGTTCGAGCAGTTGCCGCGCCTGCTCGAGCGGCCGGGGCGCACGGAAGCGGGGAGCATCACCGCGTTCTACACGGTGCTGCTCGAAAACGAAGAGGAGCCCGATCCGATCGGCGACGAGATCCGCTCGATCGTCGACGGTCACGTGTATCTGAGCCGGCAGCTCGGCACAAAGGGGCATTTCCCGGCGATCGACGTGCTGAGGAGCACGAGCCGTCTGTTCGACGAGATCGCGCACGCGCCGCATCGCACGGCCGCGATGCAGTTCCGGCGGCACCTCGCGCGCATCGACGAGATGCAGGTGTTTCTCGATCTCGGCGAGTATCGGCGCGGCGAGAACCCGGAGAACGACGACGCGCTCGACAGGCGGCCCGCGCTCGATGCGTTCCTGCAGCAGGCAATCGACGAGGCGTCGGCGTTCGACGACACGCTCGAACGGATGCGCGAGGCCGCGTCATGAAGCGGCTCGACGGCGCGCGGCGGCTGCTCGCGGTGCTCGAGCGGCGCGGCGATGCGCTGCGCCGGCAGGCGGCGCGCGAACGCGACGCGCTCTCGGCGCTCGACAGGCAGATCGCCGAGCGATGCGCGACGATCGCGCGCCTGCGCGAGCGGCTCGCGGCGAGCGCGCCGCCGAAGCCGTATGCGCGCAGCGAGCTGATGCGCGTGCGCGGCAAGCAGGCGGTGATCCGTTACGAGATCGCATGCAGGGAGATCGAGGCCAGCGATCTGCGCGAGCGCCGGCAGGCGGCCGAGCAAGCGTTGCGCGGCAGCCAGGCCGCCGCGCTCGCGCTCGAGCGGCGCCGGAACGCGCATCGCGACTGGCTCGCGCGGCGCAGGATCGAAAACGAGCGGCTGCGCGAATCGGCCGCTGATGCGGACATCACGGAAGGAGCAGGTCATGGGTTCAACCATCAGCATTAGCGCGCCGATCGCGGCGGGCGTCGAGCCTGCCCCGCGCGCGCAGACGCCGGGCGGCGGACAGGCGTCCGATTTGCAGCGCGCGTATCGCGAGCAATGCGGCAAGGTGCTCGACAAGCGCGACGACGGGTGCGACGACGGACGTGATGGCGACGACGCCGAAGCCGGGCGCGTCCACGCGAGGAAAAGGGCAAAGCGCAACGGCGAGCCGCCGGTTGCGGCGGTTGGGATGCCCGCACCGCATTCGGCGCGGGACCGGGCGATCGCGCTGCGGTTCGGCGGGGCGCGAGGCGGCGCGAACGCGCGTGTCGCGGGCGTCGAAGCGGGCGTCGAAGCGCATGTGGCTGACGGCGCGCGCACGCGCGTCGAGCCGCGCGACGAAATCGCGCCGCGCCGCGCCGCGCCGATGCGCGGCCACGCGCCGGCGCTCGGCGTGGTTCGCGCGACGGGCGAGCGAGCGCCCGATGCTTCGACGGCCGACGCGCGCGCGCCGCAAGCGGCGGCCGACGTCGCGCCGCCGTCCGTGCCGACGCAGGCGCAACGCGCGGCGCAACGCACGCCGGACGGCATCGTGCGCGACACGGCGGCCGGAGCTTCGCGGCATTCCGCGATGGCGGCGGACGCCGCGGCGTCGCGCTCGCCGGCGCTGCCCGCCGCGCGCTTGCCGGCCGCGACGATCGCCGCTGCATCGGCTATGTCGGCTGTCTCGGCCGCATCGTCGACCCGACGCCCGACGGCCGCCGCTTCGCCGGGCGCCGCGCGCGAACGCGTCGACAGCGACGATTCGAACCGCGCGGGCGACGCATCGCTCGCCGGTTTCCCGCGCGCCTTTCAACCGCAGGCGTCGATGCGTGCGGCGGAGCCTGCCGCGCGCGCGCACGACCCGTCGCGCGCCGCGCGCCAACGCGCGCAGGCCGGCGCGGCGCAAACGGACGCGCGCGACGTTCGCGACACGCAAGGCACCCAGGTGCGCTACCGCTTCAACTCATGGGACGGGCGGCCCGCGGTCGAGTTGCGCTTCGATCCCGGCTGCGCGCCGCGCGTCGTCAGCGCACAGCCGAGCCACGAGCGCGTGCAGCGCGCGATGGAGTACGGCGTCGATCGGCTGACGCCCGGATGGACCGTCGAATTCGATCGGCAGCGCGCGGATGACGACGGCGGCCGTTCGCCGTGGCGCCGCGCGCGGCAGGAGCCGGAGGCGGACGAACGATGAGCGCGCGCTACACGCTGTTGCGGCGCGTCGCGCCCGCGGAGCTGCCGCTGTACCGGAGCGCGCAGGCGCTGCGCGCGGGGGGCGAGTACGCCGCGCTGCGCACGATCGCGCCGCCGCGCGGCTATGCGGCGCTGCGCGCGACCTGGCGGGGCGTCGAGCACGACGGCTGGGTCGACGTCGACGATCTGATGCGCCGCCGCTACCCGGCGCTCGGCGCGCTCGCGTGGCGCGCGCTCGACAGGCGCTACGCGCTCGATCTGCTGAGCGGGCGGGACGCGGCGGCCGAGCTGCCCGCGCCGCCGGGCGGCTGGGCGCACGTGCGGCTCGTCGATCTCGTCGAGCGCAAGCTGCCCGCCGAGCCGCTGCTGTGCTTCGACGCGCCGGGCCGCGTGCGCGCGCTGTTCCGTGCGTTTCCGAGCGAAGCGCCCGCGC
Organism: Burkholderia sp. MSMB1588; assembly: GCF_001546925.1. Taxonomy (NCBI): domain Bacteria; kingdom Pseudomonadati; phylum Pseudomonadota; class Betaproteobacteria; order Burkholderiales; family Burkholderiaceae; genus Burkholderia; species Burkholderia sp. MSMB1588. The sequence continues at coordinate 1,716,031 of NZ_CM003770.1, forward strand.
CGCGCGCCGCTGCCGACGTCGGCGGCGTGCCGCTCGCGATGCGCTTCGCGATCGGCGTCGCGCGCCTGCCGCTCGCGCTCCTGCCCGCGGTCGCGCCGGGCGACGTGTTGCTCGTCCGCGCGCCGCGCAACGTGGTCAGGATCGGCGCGTATGCGCTGTGTGAATTTTGCTGGGAAGGAGAAAACATCATGCTGAACGAACCCCTGACCGAACCGGCGATCGACGATCCGCACGACGATCTGCATGACGAACCGACGACGGCGGACGCGCTGCCGGACGCATCGCCGCAGGCTTTCGACGTCGCTGCGCTGCCCGTCACGCTGGAGTTCGTGCTGCACGACGAGCGCGTGACGGTCGCGCAGCTCGCCGGCTGCCATCCGGGCCTGGTGCTGCCGCTGCGCGGCGCGCCGGGCGAGGTGACGATTCGCGCGAACGGCCTGCCGTTCGGCCGCGGCGAGCTGATCCAGGTCGGCGAGCAGTTGGCGGTCGAGGTGAAGGCGCTCTGGCGCGCGAAGCCGGCGGCATGCGATGGCGAATAACGAAATCGCGCTGATCGTCCTGCTGGCGGCGGCGACGCTCGTGCCGTTCGTCGTCGCGGCGGGCTCGTGCTTCATCAAGTTCTCGATCGTGCTCGTGCTCGTGCGCAACGCGCTCGGCATCCAGCAGGTGCCGTCGAATCTCGCGCTCAACAGCATCGCGCTCATCATGTCGCTGTTCGTGATGATGCCCGTCGCGCAGAGCGCGTACCGGTATCTGCAGCACCATCCGCTCGACGTGATGAACGGCGCGTCGGTCAACGATTTCATCGACGGCGGCCTCGGCGGCTACAAGCGCTATCTGACGCGCTACTCGGACCCGGCGCTCGTGCGCTTCTTCGAGCGCGCGCAGGCCGCGCGCCTGAAGAGCGACGACGCCGACGCAGCCGATGCGGACGTCGCGGGCGACGGGCCGGACGGCCTCGACAACTCGCTGTTCTCGCTGCTGCCCGCGTACGCGCTCACCGAGATCAAGAGCGCGTTCAAGATCGGCTTCTACCTGTACCTGCCGTTCCTCGTCGTCGACATGGTGGTGTCGAGCGTGCTGCTCGCGCTCGGGATGATGATGATGAGCCCGGTGACGATCTCGGTGCCGATCAAGCTGATCCTGTTCGTCGCGATGGACGGCTGGACGCTGATCTGCAAGGGCCTGATCGAGCAGTACCTGAACCTGATGCAATGACCGCGCCCAGGCGCATTTTTAGGAAGACAAACGATGGCTGAACTCACCTATGCGGGCGACAAGGCGATCCTGCTCGTGATCCTGCTGTGCGCGGCGCCCGTCGCGGTCGCGACCGTCGTGGGCCTCGCGATCGGCCTGTTCCAGACGGTCACGCAATTGCAGGAGCAGACGCTGCCGTTCGGCCTGAAGATGCTCGCGGTGTTCGGTTGCCTGATGATGCTGTCCGGCTGGTTCGGCGGCAAGCTGCTCGCGTTCGCGACCGAGATGCTGTCGATCGGGCTGCGCTGAGCCGCTTCACGTCACGTCATGCCGAGCGACACGATGGATGTCTCGATGGAAGCGTTCTACCGGCAGGCCGGCGCGATCGCGATCGCGTATGCGCGCGTCGCGCCGGTGTTCTATCTGCTGCCGTTCCTGAATGACCGGACGATCGTCAACGGGGTCGTGAAGAACACGATCGTGTTCGCGGTCATTCTCGGGTTGTGGCCGAGCTTCGCGCACCCGCATCTGCAAGGCGGCGCGCTCGCCGGCGTCGCGCTGACGGAGGCGGCGGCGGGCGTCGTGCTCGGCGTCGCGCTGTCGCTGCCGTTCTGGGTCGCGGCGGCGGTGGGCGAGCTGATCGACAACCAGCGCGGCGCGACGATCAGCGATTCGATCGATCCGGCCACGGGCGTCGAAGCGTCGGCGCTCGCGCCGTTCGTGAGCCTGTTCTACGCGGCCGCGTTCCTGCAGCAGGGCGGCATGCTGACGATCGTCGGCGCGCTCGAATCGAGCTACGTGACGGTGCCGGCGGGCGCGCTGTTTTCGGTCGATCTGCCGCGCGTCGGCGCGCTGCTGACCGATCTCGTCGCGCACGGGCTCGCGCTCGCCGCGCCCGTGCTGATCGTGATGTTCCTGACCGATGCGCTGCTCGGGCTCTTCTCGCGCTTCTGTCCGCAGGTCAATGCGTTCTCGCTGTCGCTGACGGTCAAGAGCATCGTCGCGTTCGCCGTGTTCCACCTGTATTTCCTCTATGCGGCCCCGCACGAACTGACGGCGCTGCTGCACGCGCATCCTTTCAGCGGCCTGGTGAAGTGAGCGATGGCGGAGAAAACCGAAAAGCCGACCGCGAAGAAGCTGCGCGACGCGGCGAAGAAAGGGCAGACGTTCAAGGCAAGGGACATCGTCGCGCTCGTCGTGATCGCCACGGGCGCATTGGCCGCGCCCGCGCTCGTCGATCTGACGCGTATCGCGGCCGAATTCGCGCGGATCGCGTCGTCGGGCGCGCAGCCGGACCCGGGCGCCTACGCGTTCGCGTGGGCGAAGCTGTTCCTGCGGATCGCCGCGCCGTTCGTGCTGCTCTGCGCGGCCGCGGGCGCGCTGCCGTCGCTCGTGCAAAGCCGCTTCACGCTCGCTGTCGAATCGATCCGCTTCGATCTCACGGCGCTCGATCCCGTCAAGGGAATGAAGCGGCTCTTCAGTTGGCGCTCGGTGAAAGACGCGGCGAAGGCGCTGCTCTACGTCGCCGTGTTCGCGGTCACGGTGCGCGTGTTCGCCGATCTCTGCCACCACGACGTGTTCGGGCTGTTCCGCGCGCGAGCGGCGCTGCTCGGCCACATGTGGATCGTGCTGACGATCCGGCTCGTGCTGCTGTTCCTGCTGTGCGCGCTGCCCGTGCTGATCGTCGACGCCGCCGTCGAATACCACCTGTACCACCGCGAGCTGAAGATGGACAAGCACGAGGTGAAGCAGGAATACAAGGAGAGCGAGGGCAATCACGAGATCAAGAGCAAGCGGCGCGAGATCCATCAGGAACTGCTGTCGGAGGAGATCAAGGCGAACGTCGAGCAATCCGATTTCATCGTCGCGAATCCGACTCACATCGCGATCGGCATCTATGTGAACCCGGACATCGTGCCGATTCCGTTCGTGTCGGTGCGGGAGACCAACGCGCGCGCGCACGCGGTCATTCGGCACGCCGAAGCGTGCGGCGTGACGGTCGTGCGCAACGTCGCGCTCGCGCGCTCGATCTATCGCAACTCGCCGCGCCGCTACAGCTTCGTGAACCAGGACGACGTAGACGGCGTGATGCGCGTGCTGATCTGGCTCAAGGAAGTCGAGGCGGCGAATCGCGGTGGACCGCCGCCCGGGATGGCGCCCGAGACGCCGCCCGCGCCGCAGGCGCGCGATCGAAACGCTTGACAAGCCGAAAAGACTGCTTTGTGAAATTTTCCTGAGCGAGAGGCGCGTAACGTAGCAACCGTCATTGAACGGCACCGCAACGCGCCGACATCCATGTGACTGAAAGAACCGAACGAGGTGACGGCATGACGCAACGCGACGTGAACATAGACGACATCGAAGCCGACGAGATGGCGGCGGCGCTGCTGGACGCGGTCCAGAACGGCGCGACGCTGAAGGACCTGCATCGGGTGCCGCAGGACCTGATGGACGGCATCTACGCGTTCGCGTACCGCTTCTACCAGCAGGGGCGGATCGACGACGCGGAGGTGTTCTTCCGTTTTCTGTGCATCTACGACTTCTATAACGCCGAATACGCGATGGGGCTCGCGGCGGTGTGCCAGTTGAAGAAGGAATACGCGCGGGCGATCGATCTGTATGCGCTCGCGTACTCGCTGTCGAAGGACGACTGCCGGCCGATGTTCCACACCGGCCAATGCCATCTGCTGATGGGCAAGGCGCCGCTCGCGCGGCGCTGCTTCGGCATCGTCGCCGAGCGCTCGCGCGACGAGCGCCTCGCGCAGAAGGCGCAGTCCTATCTCGACGGGCTCGACGAAGTGGGCGCCGATGCGGCGCCCGCACCGGTTGAAAACGACCTCTAGGATCTGTTTACATACGGAACGCACATGCGCTCCGTATGTAAACAGACTCTAGCCAACAGGAGCTGATCGTATGTCATCGGGAGTGCAGGGCGGATCGGCCGCCAACGCGAACGCTTACCAGACCCATCCGCTGCGCGACGCGGCGCGCGCGCTCGGCACGCTGTCGCCGCAGGCGTACGTCGACGTGGTGTCGGCCGCGCAGCGCAATTTCCTCGAGCGAATGTCGCAGCTCGCGTCCGGGCAGTGCGGCGCGCAGCCGGGGACGGACGACGCGCGGCTCGACAGGCTTGACGATAAGCCGGCGCTGCGCGCGCCGCAGGAACGCGCAGCGCCGCAATCCGACACGGCGAACGCGCAGCCGCAGGACGGCGGCAGCCGCGCGAGCGGCGCGGCGAAGCTGACCGAGCTGCTCGGCGTGCTGATGAGCGTCATCAGCGCGAGCAGCCTCGACGAGCTCAAGCAGCGCTCGGACATCTGGAACCAGATGTCGAAGGCCGCGCAGGACAACCTGAACCGGCTGTCCGACGCGTTCCAGCGGGCGACCGACGACGCGAAGGCGGCGACCGACGCGGCCGCGCAGGCCGCCGCCGCGGCGAAGCAGGCCGCCGCCGACGCGAAGGCCGCGGATGCGGCTGTCGACGCCGCGCAGAAGCAGTACGACGACGCGGTGAAGCAGGGCCTGCCCGACGATCAGTTGAAGGCGCTGAAGGCGGCGCTCGAGCAGGCGAAGCAGCAGGCGAGCGACGCGCATGGCCGTGCGGACGCGTTGCAGGCCGACGCGGCGCAGAAGCTCGATGCGGCGACCGCGCTCGCGACGCAGGCGCGCGAATGCGAGCAGCAAGTCGACGACGCGGTGAATCAGGCCGCGCAGCAATACGGCGCGAGCGCGCCGCTGCGCGCGGCGTCGCCGAAGCTGAGCGGCGCGGCCGAGCTCACGGCCGTGCTCGGCAAGCTGCAGGAGCTGATCTCGTCGGGCAACGTGAAGGAGCTCGAATCGAAGCAGAAGCTCTTCACCGAGATGCAGGCGAAGCGCGAGGCCGAGCTGCAGAAGAAGTCCGACGAATATCAGGCGCAGGTGAAGAAAGCCGAGGAGATGCAGAAGACGATGGGCTGCATCGGCAAGATCGTCGGCTGGGTGATCACCGCGGTCAGCTTCGCGGCGGCCGCGTTCACGGGCGGCGCGAGCCTCGCGCTCGCCGCCGTGGGGCTCGCGCTCGCGGTCGGCGACGAGATCAGCCGCGCGACGACGGGCGTGTCGTTCATGGACAAGCTGATGCAGCCCGTGATGGACGCGATCCTCAAGCCGCTGATGGAGGTGATCTCGTCGCTGATCACGAAGGCGCTCGTCGCGTGCGGCGTCGATCAGCAGAAGGCCGAGCTCGCCGGCGCGATCCTCGGCGCGGTCGTGACGGGCGTCGCGCTCGTCGCCGCCGCGTTCGTCGGCGCATCGGCGGTGAAGGCGGTCGCATCGAAGGTGATCGACGCGGTCGCGGGCCAACTGACGAAGCTGATGGATTCGGCGATCGGCAAGATGCTCGTGCAACTGATCGAGAAGTTCTCCGAAAAGTCCGGGCTCCAGGCGCTCGGCTCGCGCACCGCGACCGCGATGACGCGGATGCGCCGCGCGATCGGCGTCGAGGCGAAGGAGGACGGCATGCTGCTCGCGAACCGGTTCGAGAAGGCGGGCACCGTGATGGACGTCGGCAATCAGGTGTCGCAGGCGGCGGGCGGGATCGTCGTCGGCATCGAGCGCGCGAAGGCGATGGGCCTGCTCGCCGACATCAAGGAGGCGATGTACGACATCAGGCTGCTCGGCGATCTGCTGAAACAGGCGGTCGATTCGTTCGCCGAGCACAACCGCGTGCTCGCGCAACTGATGCAGCAGATGTCGGACGCGGGCGAGATGCAGACGTCGACGGGCAAGCTGATCCTGCGTAACGCCCGCGCAGTGTAATACGGGCGATCACGTTTGTTTTCGAAGTCGAAGAGGTGCGTATGTCAATCGGTGTGCAAAGCAGCGGCATCAACATCAGCAACCCGGAGCTGTCCCGGCTCGCCGACGCGGGGCTGCCCGGGCAGGGCGAGAAGGCGGTTCGCGATGACGGCCGCGCGGTCGCGCGCGCGGACGCGGCGCTCGCGGCCGCCGTCGGCGAGCGCGTGTCGCAGCAGCGCGACGCGGGGCCGGGCGAGCCGCGCGTTGAGCTCGCCCAGCCGAAACCCGCCGCGCAGACGCGCGCGACGGACCGGAGGACGGTCTCGGGAATGGAGCGCGAGCACAAGCGGCTCGCCGCGAGCCAGATGCCCGCCGTGAGGAACATGCTCGACGCGCTCGTTCAGCGCCACGCGCCGCCCGCCGATGCGAAGGCGGGCGGCGAAGGCGCGAAGCGCGTCGGCGACGATGCGCCGCGCGCGACGGCGAACGAGCCGCAGCGCTTCTCGTTCGCCGAGGACAAGGCGTTCGACGCGATGCTCGCGCTCGGCATCGCGATGCAGAAGAACGTGCAGTCGGATCTCGTGATGCAGGGCAAGCTCACGACGCTCGCGCACGACGCGATGATGAGCGCGGCCGCGCAGGATCGCAGCATCGGCGCCGCGCAGATGACGGCCGCGATCGCGGGCGGCGCGCTGCAGGCGGCGACCTCGCTCGGCGGCGCGGTGCAGCAGATGAAGGGCTTGAGCACGAAGTCGATGTCGATCGAAAAGGAGATGAAGCCGCAGGCGGAGCTCAAGCAGTTCCACGCCGAGCAGGCGCTCGAACTGCGCGGCGTCAACAAGCCGGTGTTGCAGAACGACGCGGTGTCGCACGTGAAGGTCAAGCGCGACACCGGGGAGGCCGCGCGCCACGAGATCGACCCGGGCGGCGAGCGGATGAGCGACGAGCACGCGAGCGTGCTCGCGCAGGAGGCGCCCGCGCGGCAGCACCGGATCGACATGCACGGCATGCGCCACGAACAGAACCTCGTGAAGGCGAGCCGCCAGCAGATGAAGGGCGACCTGATCCAGTCGGGCGGCCAGATCGGCAGGAACCAGATCGACGGCGCGTCGGCGCAGCAGCAGGGCGCGGATCGCGCGGAGCAGAAAGAGGACGAGAGCGCGCAGCAGACGGCGATGGCGGCGGCGAGCGCGCGCGACGAAGCCGCGCACCGCGGCCGCGAAGCCGCGCAGAAGGCGATCGACGCGGCGAAGAGCCAGGTCGCGAACGACAACGCGGTGGCCGCGCAGGTAGCCGGCAATCTGCGGACCTGACGGTTCGCGCCGCGGCGGACGCGGGGGGCGTCGCCCGCCGCGCGCCGTCGCGTTTCGGGGGCGGGCGATGGCGTTTTTGTGAAAGCCTGCGCCGGCATCCGTCTCCAGAATCGGAATTCCGATGGTTGAGCGCATGGCGACATACAAGGAACTGAAGGCCCGGGCCGAGGCGTTGAGCGCGCAGGCCGAAGCGGCGCGGCAGGCCGAATTGCAGGCCGCGATCGACGACGTGCGCGCGAAGGTGCGCGAGTACGGTCTGACGGCATACGACGTGTTCGGACACCGAAAGAAACCGGGCGAGCGCAAGCGCGAGGCGGTCAGGCCGAAGTACCGCGATCCGGCGACGGGTGCGACCTGGAGCGGGCGCGGCATCGAGCCGAAATGGATTCGCGGCCGCAACCGGGACGAATTCCTGATCGAGTGAAGGCGGGCGCCGCGCATCGCGCGCGCCCTCGATGAATCCGATAGCAAGGAGGTGAAACACGATGAACATCCAGGCCGACATGGGGCGCGCGCTGGCCGCGCGCGATTGGCAAGCGGTCGCGGCGCTCGCGAAGACGATGCCCGCCGATGCCGGCGCGCGGGCGATGACCGGCGACAATCTGCGCGCGGCGGGCGTCGATCGCCGCGCGCCGGAGCACAAGCTCGGCGCGGCGATCGACGAATTCGCGTCGGCCCGGCTGCCCGATCTGGTCGACGGCCGCCTCGTCGAAGGCCGCCGCGCGGACCTCACGGTGTTCGACGACGCGCGCGTCGCGGTGCGCAGCCACGCGCTCGCGCAGCGCAACCTGCTCGAACGATGGGAAACCGGGCACCTGGGCGGCACGCTCGACGCCGCGGGCAGCGACGGCGGCATCGAGCCGGACCCGATCCTTCAGGGGCTCATCGACGTGATCGCCCAGGGCAAGTCGGACGTCGATGCGTACGCGACGATCGTCGAGGGGCTGACGAAGTATTTCCAGAGCGTCGCCGACGTGATGAGCAAGCTGCAGGATTACATCTCGGCGAAAGACGACAAGAACATGAAGATCGACGGCCATGCGATCCGCGAGCTGCTGCAGGACGTCATCGATCACCTGCCGACGATGCAGTTGCCGAAAGGCGCGGACATCGCCCGCTGGCGCAAGGAGCTCGGCGACGCGGTGACGATCAGCGATTCGGGCGTCGTGACGATCAATCCGGACAAGCTGATCAAGATGCGCGATTCGCTGCCGGACAGCGGCGACGTGACCTGGGACACCGCGCGCTACCAGGCGTGGAACACCGCGTTCTCCGGCCAGAAGGACAACATCCAGAACGACGTCCAGACGCTCGTCGAGAAATACTCGCACCAGAACTCGAACTTCGACAATCTCGTCAAGGTGCTGAGCGGCGCGATCTCGACGCTGACGGACACCGCGAAAAGCTATCTGCAGATCTGAACGAGGCCGCGCGCCCGTGCCGTCGCGCTCGCTGCCGCGATTGCGGCGACGGCGCGCGCTCGCGCGGGTCCTGCCCCGATCCGAAGCAACCGACAAGAGGAAAAAAATTCGTCATGCCGCCGTCCATTCACCGATCTTCGTCCCTCAACAGCACGCCGGCCGCGGTCGCCGGCGGCGCTCCGCGTTCGTCCGGGCGCGGCGGCTTCCCGGCCGACGTGGCGCGCGTGGCGAGCGCGCGCCGGCATACGTTGCCAGTCATAGGCACGCGGCGCGGCGTCGAGAACGATCGCAGCGCGTCCGCGCTACGTGAATCGTTCCGGCAGCGCCTCGACACCGTGTCGTCGTGCGCGATGCAGCCGCCCGAGGACGACCCGCGCGCGACGGCCGCTACGGCCGGCCAGCCGCACGGCGCGACGTCGCTCGAACAGGCGCGTGCGTATCTGGGCGAACTCGCGGGCGAGCGTCGCGGCGCGCTGACGACGCTCGTCGCGCAACTGGGCGGCCACGATCGCCGTGCGCTCGACCATCTCGCGATGACGGTGCACGCGCTGCACCTGACGGTCGACGACGCGAGCCATGCGACGACGTTCGCCGGAATCGGCGACGCGCTCGCATCGTTCCTCGCGGCCGCCGCGCGAGCGGGCGCGAGGAACGGCTCGGCGTCGCGCGATCTGTGCGTCGAGGGCAACAAGGACTACCGGAAGCTCTGCGAGCGCGTCGGCGCGTTACTGAGGGCCGATGGCGTCGCGAGCGCGATGTTCGGCCGTGCGCGCGAGCGCGGCGACGCGGCGGCGGGCGCGCTCGTGTCCGAGCGGCTCGGCGGCCGGATGGACGGGCACGTGCGCACGAACGGGATGGTGAACCGGCACGGCGGCGACGCGCAGCTCAGGATGGCCGACGCCGCGCAGCGCTTCGCGCTCGGCGCGCGCCACGCGACGAATCTCGTCGACATGGTCGGCACCGCGCTCGATCTGCTCGGGCGTACTGATCAGTTGCTGAACGACGTTGCGCTGAAGCGGCCGGGCGCCGATCCGGGCGCTGATCCGGGCGGCGCGCCGACGGCCCCGCACGGCGGGCCCGCGCCGGACGCGACGCCGCAATCGGTCGCGCCGGTCGTCGTCAACAACCATAACGAAAACAACGTGAACGTAAACCTCGACGGGCTCGAGAAACTCGTCGGCGATCTCGGCAGGATGATCGGCGCGCTGCTGACGCGGATGGACGCCAGCGATCCGCCGCGCGCGCAGCGTCCGGCCGATGATGCGAACGGTCCCGCGCGCGCTCGCGCGACCGTCGTGAAAGCGCCGGTGCCGTTCGCGCGGGCGTCGAACGGCGCGCCGGGCTCGCCGCCGGCCGACGCGCGCGGCGATGCGCCGGCGCCGGTGGCGAGCGCGCCGTCCGTCGATCGGCGGATGCCGCCGCCGGCGACCGTTGACCGGGGCGTCGGCGCCGACGCGCCGCCGACGGGCGCGTGGCGGCGCGGCGACGACGGCAAGTGGCGAATGGACCGGGCCGATCCGGTCGTCAGGACCACCGAAGGCGCGACGCGGATCGATCCGTTCAGTCGCGTCGGCACGCGCGTGACGCCCGGAGCAGGCGCTGCCGGTGCGTTGCATGGCGGGGCGACGGGCTCAGCGGAGCCGCGCATCGCGGACGTGCGCGCGCAAGGCGCGGGCCGTGACGCGGACGGTGCGCGAGTCGCCCGGTCGAATGACTCGAATGGGCGTTCGGGCGGGCAGCCCATTGACGAACGCGCGGCGGATGCCGCGGATGCTGCGGACGCGCGTAGCGGCGGTACCGGCGATTCCGCGCCGGGCATGCCGCCCGCGACCGGTTCGTGGTCTCGCGATCCGGCAAGCGGCAAGTGGGTCCGCGCAGGCGGCGACGCGCCGCTCCGGTCGACGGAAGGCTTCAGCCGGATCGACCCGTTTGCCGGTTCGCGGCGCAATGTGTCCGCGTCCATGTCCGCATCCGCGCCCGCGCTTTCGTCTTCATCGTCATCTTCGTTCGCGACGGCTTCGACGCCGGCCGCCCCTACCGTCGCATCGCGCGTCACGTCGAGCGACGCATCGATCGCCGCGTCCGACGGCGGCCCCTGGCCGCGTCCGTCCGCGCTCGCGCCGCGCCGCGCCGATCCGCGGCAGATGAACCGTGCGCAGTTGGAGCGCGCGGGCCTTTATCCGCTCGTCGACGACGATGCATTGTCGTCGGCGCGGTCCGCGCCGGCTGATGTGGCCGATGCGGCTGCCCGGCGCGCATCGCGGCCCGGCGCAGGCTTGCCGAAGCCGAACGCGAAGCCGGACGCGGGCTCGCGTCCGGCGAGGACGTATCCGCCCGTCGAGCCGGCCAGCCGAATCGTGACGACCGAAGGCGCGACGCGCGTCGGCTGGGCCGATTCGATCGACAAGGGCGCGAAGCGATGACGGCCGGCTCGCGCCCGAACGACGCCGCCGCGCTCGCGGCGGCGGCGGCGCTGCTGGCCGGCATGCTGGGCGTGCCGGAAGCGCGGATAGCGCCGGAGCAGCGGCTGCTCGACGATCTGGCGATGGATTCGCTCGAATTGATCGAACTCGCGATGGAGCTCGACGAGCGCTGGAACATCCGGCTCGATCGCGCGCGGCTTGCCGACGTCGCGACGGTTGCCGACGTCGCCGCGCTGCTCGGCGCGGCCGCGCAGCCGGACGGCGCGAGCCGGACATGAGCGCGCGCCGATCCGCGGCGGCGCGCATGCGCGCACGCGTCGCACGCGTGGCTGCGGCGTTCGCGGTCGGCATCGTGTGGGCGGGCGGCGTCGCGCATGCGGACTGCATCGACGACGCCGCGCGGCGCTACCGCGTCAACGCCGATCTGCTGCGCTCGATCGCGTATTACGAGTCGGGGCTGAATCCGCGCGCGCTGCATCGCAACGACGACGGCTCGACCGACATCGGCCTGATGCAGATCAATTCGGTGCATTTGCCGGCGCTGCGCGATCAGGGAATCGACCTTCGCCGTCTGTACGACGCGTCGGTCAACGCACGTGTGGGCGCGGCGCTGCTGCGCCGGCAGATCGATCAATACGGCGACACGTGGCGCGCGGTCGGCGCGTATCACTCTCGCACGCCGGGCTTGAGCGACCGCTATGCGCGCGCGGTTCACGACGTCTATGTCGCGCGGCCCTGGGCAAGAAAAGCGACGGCGCAGCGGGACGTGGCGCGCGCGATGCCGGCGCGTGAGCCGGGGCTCGTCATCGAGGAAGCGTCGGTGCAGTGAGATTGCGGCGGCGGCGGGTGCCCGCGCCGCCATGAGCGTGCGTCGCCGCTTCGATGGCGGCTGGCGATCAGGAATCCGATGCGTGCCGCGTCGGCGTGCGACTCGCTCCGCGGTGTCGCGCATCGCCCGATGCCCGACGGATATTCGACGAATGGGCCGTGATCGAATGGCGATCGAGCCGCGATCGATCGAGCGCTGAAACGCGGGCCGGCCCGGGCCATGAATCGAGCCGGGGCCGGCGAATCGATTGCGGCTCCCGAGTCGGCCGAATCCATCGAATCCATCGAATTCCGCGGATGCTGCGAACTGGCCGAACTCCGCGATCCGGATCATCCAGGCGGGCCCGCCGGACGATCCGGACCACGCTACATCGTCACGCGGCGCCCGGCGCGTCCGTTGTCCCCTTCGCATCGCTCGACGCCTCTTCCGCCGCTCGGCGGTACGTGGCATCGAGCGTCTGCACCGTCTGCCGGAAGCGGGCGAGCGCGTCTGAACGCTCGGCCGGCAACGCGCTCGCGACGAGGTCGATCGCCTGTTGCCGCGCATACGGCTGAAGCTCGCGATACTCCGGGCGCGCGGCCAGCTCGGCGCCCATCAGCGTATCGGCGCGCTGCCGGATTTCGGCGTAAAGCGGATTCGTGCCGGCGCCGCTCGGCGTGAACACGCCTTGCTTGTCGGCGCCGGGCAGCCCGGTTGCGCACGCCGCTTCGCCGAGCGCCTTGACGAACGCCGGCCGCGCGTTGCCCGCGCGCGTGGCCGGGTCCATGCAGAACCGGTCCTTCGCTTCGCTGAAGATCGCGCAGAGCGTTGCTTCGTAGACCTGCCGGCCGAACTTCGCGTCTTGCCGGATTTCAGGGGTGCGCGCGTGGGCGACCTGCTTGACCGCCTCGTCGACGAAATGCCGGATCGCCTGTTTCGGGTCGCCGGCGGGGCGATGGCTGCCGACGTAGCGAACGCCCTGCAGCTTGACCCGCCCGGGCGCGCAGTCCGGCGCGCTGCGGCGGAACAACTGCCCGAGCGTCTCGCCGATCTTGTTGAAGATGCGCTTGATCTGCTGTGCGAACGACGTGCGCGGCCGCGATTCGCAGCGCTTGACGTGAACGTCGAACGACGCCTTTCTGACGTGCGTGAATCCGCCGATTCTCGGGTTGTAAGTCATGTCGTGCTCTCGGTTGAGTGGAAACGGAATCCGCACGTCCGCTTCCGCGCCGCGTTTCGTTCGACGAAGGCGCATGCGCAAAGCGGATGTCCGGATCGATTCGATTTTATGGAGCGGGTCGCCTCGTCCGATTCCATAAATTGCTCATTTGCGGCGGCGTGCGTGCGCGTCCGTTTCCGCGACGAACCGACGTGTGCGCGCTGACTGAGCGGAATCTGAAAGCGACGCCGGACGAATGTCTTCAGCATCGATTTCGATGTCGAGCGGGATTGACGTGCCGTCCGACCAACGCGTTGGCGTGCGCCGGGGCGACGCTCCGTTCGACGGCCATGCGCGGCGGCCAGCGCGGCTGCCGCGCCGTATCGGAATGTCTCGTAGCGAAGGGAGGACTTGATGATCAATGTCGATGCATTCGTCGCAAGCGCACGATCCGGCGCGCGCGTCGTGGTCGGCGACGGCGGGCGCGGGCCAACCGCGTCGGTCGCGAGGCTGGGCATGAAGGAGCGGCTGTTCGCGTTCCTCGCGCACGTCCCGCTGCTCAAGCATTGCGACGCGGTGCGGCGCTATGCCGAGCAGGCCCGCACTGAAAACCGCCGCGCGCTCGAGGTGTTCGTGCTCGCGCTGTCGAAGCGATATGGCGCGGAAGGCGCCAGGGCCGCGTTCGACTACGGCGCACGGCGCGACGGCGCGCCGCTCGATCGGCGGCTCGTGCGCAACATGGTGTCGATCGCCGAACATTTTCACGGCACGGGCGATGCGAAACCGCTGGCGCGCCAGATCGTGTTTCGGTCGTGGGAATGCCGAGGTCTCGATCATCCGGGACACGCGTCGCTGACGATCAAGAATCAGGCGGACGCCGATGCAGGCCGGCATGTCTACGAGCACGTCAGTTGGTGGCCGCTCGAACCTTTCGATGGTAAGGGATTCGGGCGTGTCGAAGCGGAAGCGCTGAACGGATATCGCCGGGACAAGCGATCGGAAATCGGTGCGGAAACCGTGCGCAATCTGTGGCGAGGCGAGATCGCGAGAGGAAAGATCCAGAAGGAAGCCTACGATCCTCTTGGCGACGCGGAGCTTCGCGCCGCGCGTTTTTTCCCGAGAGCGGGGCAGAAACTGGATAAGGAGCGGCAATGGGGGCTGAGCGCGCGCAAGGTGTACTTCCCCGCGATCGGATTCAACCGCGACAAGCGCGACGCGGCCGGCCGGGACACGTTCGTGCTGTTCGGGCTGAACGAAGCGGCGATGTTGCGCGATGCGCGAACCGTGAAGGAAGCGGCGGCGACGGGCGAGCTCAGATACCAGATGATCAGCACGGAGGAAAACTGCGCGTCGATCGCGCTGCGCGTGCTGCGCTCCGGCGGCGCCGAGCACTTCGTGCCGTATGCAGCCGCATGGGTCTCCGAGGACCCGAATCGCGCGCATGCATACGCGCAGGCCGTGCAGTCGAGGATCGACACGCTGAACCAGCAGCGCGCGGACGTCGCGCGCTGCTGCGATCGGCTGGGCGGCAGCGCATCGGTGCAGCAGGCGTGGCGCGCGTTTTCGACGGCCGGCGCGACATCGGCCGGCCGCGCCGCGCACGCGCCGCGGCAAGCGCGGCTCGGCGATCACGCGCGCGAAGTCGAACGGATCGGCGCGTACTTCGCCGAGCTGTCTGCCGCGCGATCCGGCAAGCATCGCGATCGCGCGGACGCGGATCTCGCCGATGCGATGAAGCGCTGCGCGCCGTCGGCTCGCGACGATGTCGCGGCGCTGACGCGCAAGGCGCGCGTGTTCGTCGAAACGCTCGGCCGGCATCTGGGCGCGCCGCCGCAGGACGATCGGGGCGCGCTGCGAATACTGGCCGCGCACGCGATGATCGGGCAGATCGAGGCGTTCATGTCGATCGCGATCGACGCCGATTCGAATCCCATGATTCAGACTTCAGACGGAGCACCCGAACGATGAATACGCATACCGAATGGTTGAATGCGCTGGGCGAAGCGGCGGGCATGCCGCTCGATTTCGACGAGAACGGGCAGTGTTTCCTGCTGCTCGACGCGCAACTGATGATCTCGATTCGCGAACGGCCCGATGCGCTCGTGCTGTATGGAATGGTCGGCGAATTTCCGGCGCATGCGCCGGCGGAACTCTGGAGGCGGATGCTCGCCATCAATCTCGACTTGGCGGAGGCGGGCGGCGGCGGTCTCGGCTTCGACGGCGACACGGCAGCCGTGATGCTGATCGAGCGCATCGCGACGGCGAATCTCGGCGCGCGCGAATTCGTCGACGCATTCGAGGCGTTCGCGTCGCGTCTCGAAAGCCTGATCGGCGCGTTCGAGCAGGTGGGCATCTACGACGCCGGCGCGCGGGACCGTCCGGCGGATTCGCGCGCGGCCCGCGCGTTGCGCGGCTGAATCGACGCGGAGCGGACCGTGTCCGGTTGTGATGCGCGATGTCCGTTGACGCGCCGCCGCGGTCGCCGGACGACGAACGAATGAGCGAATGAAACGGATCTGAAATTTTCCGGTGATGCGCGCGCGCTACGTTCAAGGGCGCGGCTGGGCGTGGCGGGAAGGGCTGCGCGCCGTTCGGGCGACGCGTCACGTGAGCGGGCGCGCGGGAGAGGATGCTCTGGAGCAACAAAGAATCGATTATGGTCGTAGAGAGAAAGTGTGAAAGGGTGCTCGTCGTCGACAGCCATCCGATCGTGCGCGATGGCATCGAGGTCGTGCTCGGCAAGGCGTATGCGGGGATCGACGTGGGCGGGGCGGCCGACATGGCCGAGGCGAGCGACCGGTGCGGGCGCGACCGCCCGGATCTCGTGCTGATGGACGTGATGCTGCCGGGCGACGATCCGCTGCCGGCGATGAGCGAGATCCTGCGCGCGCATCCGGACGTGCGGTTCGTCGTCTTCACCGCGCTCGGATCGGAGGCGCGCGCGGCGGATGCGATCCGCCTCGGCGCGTCGGGCTATCTGCTGAAGTGGTGCAGCCCGGACGGCATCGTGCAGGCGGTCCGGCGCGTGATGGCGGGGCGCGTCCACATCGACCCGTCGCTCGACGAGGCAAGGATCGCGTCGGCGGCCGGCGGCCGCACGCCTCCGTCTCCCGTCGACGAGCTCACGCGGCGCGAGAAGCAGGTGCTGAAGCTGATTGCCGACGGGATGCGCAATCGCGAGATCGCATCGCTGCTGAACATCAGTCCGAAGACGGTGGATTGCCATCGGCAGCGGCTGATGCAGAAGCTCGGCGCGCGCAACGTCGCGAATGTGATCCACTGGGCGTATCGATATGGATACGCGAACGCGTGCGCGCCCGCCATGTAGCGCGGCCCGCGCGGGCAAGCGCCCGATCGCGCGCGGCGGCGAGCGGTTCGTGAAAGTACCGCGCCGAAGCGTGCCGGAAAATGAACGCTCGCTAATGTTCACGACAGGAAAGACATCATGAAGCTGAATGGAATGATCGCCGCGCAATGGAATCATCGACATGACGCGGTCGAACGGCAGGCGCGACGCACTGGCGATGGCCGGCGCGTATGCGGCGTCGCGAGCGAACGCGACGGCCGGACGATGAGAAGCGAGATCAAGGCGATCCGGATGGACGTGCTCAAGGCGATCCGCTTCCACAGTGCGGTCAGCACCCCGGTGCTGCTCGCGAAGCAAAACCGGATCGCCGCGAACGTTCGTGAGGTCAGCGAAAAGATCGACAGGAAGGGGCTGTTCGGCAAGATGGCCGAAGCAGTCAAGTACGTCGCGCACCGCGGCCTGTATTTCGACCGGCGCGCGCTGAGAAAACTCGACGCGTTGGTCGTCCGGCACATCGGCGATCGGCCCGAGGATCGCAAGTTCAAGGTCTTGCCTACGCGGCTGCGGCGTCCGGCGCCGTGAGCGCGCGCGGCGCCCGCGCCGCGCGTCCGGAGCGCCGGCTTGCGTCGGGCGGGCGCCGGCCACCGATGCGTTGCGCATCGCGCAACGCATGATGCGCGCGATGCGCACTCGGGCAGACGCTCTTTCAGTCGCACATTTCACCGGCCTTCACGATGGCGAAGATGCATGCGCCCGGCAGCGGCACGCTGCTGCAGTTCTTTTCGACCGACGACATGCCGCTCGCGCGCGCAACGTCGTTCTGGAGCGCGCACGTGTTCCAGTGCGAGGACGTGCGCGCGGAGCAGGCGCGCGCGTTTCACGGGCACGGCTTTCTCTGCCGGCGCGAGCGCGGCCGGTTCGTTCGTTTCCGCGGCGCGTCGCTCGACGCGCGGATCAGCGAAACATGGCTGAGCGCCGCGGCGGCCGACGCGCACGTGACGATCTGCGCGCTGCACGCAGGCGAGTGCACGGTCGAGGCGCCAGGCTTGCCGGATGCGCGCTTTCGCGCGAACGAGCTGTTCATGCTCGACGGCGGCCGGCCGATGCGCGTGCGCTGGGATGAGCCGTGTTTCAGCGCGCTCAGATTGCCGCGCGCGTCGGTGGGGCGCACGCTCGGCCAGGCGGCGATGGAGGCGTCGCCGAGCGCGGCTTCGTTGCAGACGGCGCGGCTCGCGCCGTTTCTCGCGGCCGAGCTGGCGCTCATCGGCGATCGTGGCCCGGGGTTGTCGTCCGACGAGCTCGATTGCGTGCTCGCGCGCGCGGCCGAACTGGGCCGCGCGCTGCTTCAGGCGGCACTGTCGGCGCGCATGCGGCGCGGCGCGCCCGCGCGCGCCGACCGGCTGCAGGCCGCGTACCGCTACATCGACCAGCATCTGCATCTGCCGACGCTCACGCCCGAGCGGATCGCCGACGCGATCCATTGCTCGCGCACGCAGCTCTATCGCCTGTTTCGCCACGAATCGCAGACGGTGCAGGCGGCGCTGCGCGACGCGCGCCTGAACCGCAGCCTGCGCTACCTCGAGCAGCCCGAATGCACGCTCAGCATCGGCGAGATCGCGCATGCGTGCGGTTTTCCCGATCAGTCGACGTTCGGCAAGCTGTTTCGCCGGCGCTTCGGCAGGACGCCGGGCGAGGTGCGCCGCGCCGCGCGGGGAGGCGGCGGTGAAGCCGCGCCGCCCGACTTCGCGGAAGGCGCAGACGCGGCGCGTGCATCAGCATTTCATCGATAGATTGCGACTTCGATCGCCACGCCAACAAGATCCGGGTTGGACTCCGAATGACGGTACGATGCAGGCAAATCGCGCAACTGCTGCTCACTGACCACGCTCACCTGCACGTCGTCGATGCAATACCAGACTCCATCCCGCTTCACATAGGCGACATAGTGGCCGCGCGTGTTGTAGCCGAACGCGACGAGCCGGTCGTGGTTCGGCAGTGCCGCGAAGTCGAACAGGCTGTTCAGCCTGAACGCCTTGGCGTCGGCAGGCGCGTCGCGTATGTCGGATGCGTCGAACGCATCATTGAGCGGCATGCGCAGTTCCATCAGCACATCTGCCAGGTATCCCGGCCCGCTGTCCGGAATATTTGTCGTCGCGCGCAACGCAGCGACCGCGGCTTGCAACTGCTCGTCGAGCTCTTGGGCCGATGCGGCGTCGTAGTCTTCGAGCAGTGCGCGAACGGCGGGTGGGACGTCCTGGTTCGACACGATGCCGTCGAGCGCCGACGAATGAACGGCCAACTGCAGCGCCGTGTTGATGAAGCACGAGCCGCCGAGGTTGCGCAGGCCGCGCGGCGGCGTGGTCGGCGCGGTGTCGAAGCTGGCCGTCAGCGGATGGGCCGACCGTTCGCCCGTCGCGCTCTCGATGCCGGCGGGCACCACGATCTCGTAGCGGCTGTTCGACTTGAGCGGCGCGAGCGGCCTGAACGCGAGCCGGCGATCGCTCAGCCACGACAACGCGCCGACGGCGACGCTCGCGCGATCTTCGCCGTGTAGCGCGATGCGTCCTGCTGAGCGCGGCGCGATCGCGCGATCGAATTCGAGCTCGATCGTCGGGCGGCGCAACGCCGCGTGTGTTGGCGCGATGCCGGCGGATATGCCGCCGGGCGCAGCGGCGGGCGTGGCGACAGGCGCAGCGGTGGGCGCAGCGGCGGGCGGGATGGCCGGCGTCGCGGCCGGCGGCGCGTGTCCGCTGGGTCCGTGCGCGACGGGCGCGTTCGGCTGCGCCGGATACGCGAGCTGCACGGTCGGCGGCGCGAACGCGCGCGGAGCGGATTCGTTCGAATCGTCGCCGCCGCCGCATCCGGCGAGGGAGGCGACGGCCAGCGCGAGCGCCGTGCCGGCGCGCCGGGGGGATCGCATGCCACGGGCAAGCCGGGACGAATCGCGGGGCGAGTCAGATGCGGCGCGTCGAGCCGAAGGCTGCGCGTCGGGATGGTCGAGGGGGTTCGACGTGTGTTTCATCATGGCAAGACTGAAGGTGAACAGAAACAGAAAGTGAACATCAGTGGATTCGGCGGCTTGACTGGGCGACGAGCGGATCACGGACGCGCGCCGCCGCCGCCGGGCCCGTCGCGAGCCGGGTCGCCCCAGCACGCGCCGATGCGGCGGGGCAGCGCGGCGTCCACCGCGCCCGGTGTGCTCGACGCAGACGACGCGCGTGCAACGTTCGCCGCGGAGCCGCCCGCGCCCGCCCCGTCGTCCTGCCGGCTCGCGGCGCGCCGCTGCCGCGCGATGTCGTCGCGGCGCTCGCGCTCGAGCGCGTCGATCCGCTCGACGTGCGCGAGCAGCGCGTCATGTCCCGAGAAGTCGTAACGCACGTCGACGTAGCGCACGCCGAGGCGTTCGAGCTGCGTTTTCGCGTCCGGAAAATCGCCGGGCGCGAAGCGCCGCACGCCGTAGCGGAAGTCCTGGACGAAGCGCGCGACGCCGAGCGGCCCCGCGTACCGGCGCACGAGCGTAACGCCGCCGAGCGCGATGCGCAGCGTCGCGTCGCCGCATCGATCGGGCTGCCAGTCGACCTGCTCGGACACGCGCAAGTTGTAGTTCGTCAGCGTGCGCGCCTGCGGCGCGCATTGCAGCGTCAGCACGGTCTCGAACGGCTTGGCCTGCGCTTCGCGGTTCACGTCGGTCGGCTGCGCGACGATCCCGATGCGCACCGTCTGCGCGTTGAGCGCGTCGATCTGCTTGCCGAGCGACGCGATCCGCTCGTCGAGCTCGGCCGCCGCCTGCTGTTGCGCGCGCCGCTCGGCTTCGCGCCGCGCCTGCGCGACGCGCCGGGCGGCCGCGTCGTCGACGAGCGGCAGGAACGCATCGGTGAACGGCAGCCGGTAGCCGAGCGTGTCGGCCGCCGCCGCGCGCGCCGCGCCGACGCGCACGAACGGCTTCGCCGGGCCGTCGACGAACGCCCAGATCGCGCCTTGCGGGCCGTACAGCCGGTCGTTGGCGTCGTCGTGCGTCGCCGCGCGCCTGAGCGGCCACAGCACGTCGCGCTCCCAGTCGTCTTGCAGCGCGCACGACGCCTGCCGCTCGACATACGCGATCACCGCGTGCAGCGGGCCGCCGACGAGGCTCCAGACGACGTCGCCGCCGACGTCGCGACCGCCCGCGAGCCGCTTGACGTCGCGCAGCGCATCGTCGGCTGCGCGCATCGCGGATGCTTCCACCGACGGATCGACGCCGAAGCCGTGGAAGTCGGCCGCGAGCCGGTAGGCGGCGCCGGGCCCCGCGAGCGCGTCGGCGGCGAGCGCGGCGACGCGCCGCTCGTAGTCGACGAGCGCGTTGCGCAATGCGGCGTCGCGCTCGAGCGTGAGCCGGCCTTGCGCGGGCGCGCCGCCGAGCGCCTCGCGCAGCGCGCGGCCGCCGCTGCGCGAGATCGAGCCGAGCGTTGCGCCGAGGCCGCCGCTCGCCGCGGGCAATCGCGCGGGCGCGAGCATGTGCGACGCCGTCCGGACGAAGCGCAGCCACGGCGGCAGCGCGTCGTCGCGCACGGATTCGAATTCGCGATCGACGCGTGCGAGCAACGCCGAGAACGGATCGCGGCGATCGGGAATCCGGTCGATCACCGTGCGCCATTGCGCTTGCGTCGTCAGCCCTTGCTCGCCCTGCGGGAAGCGCGCGACGAAGTCGCGCCAGGCGTCGATGCGCCGCGCGCGATACCACGCATCGAATGCGTCGCGATGGAGCGCGAACTTCGGCCGGTTCGCGACCGCCTGCGCCATCTCGTCGAGGAACGCGTCGATCGCCGGACGATGCGCGGCCGTCAGCGCGGCAGGTACGCGCACGTCGCGCAGCGCGGCGGGTTGAGCGGCAGGCAGCGCGGGTGGCGCGGGTGGCGCGGCGGCCGGCCAGAAGTCGGCGAGCGTCACGTCGCGCGGCATCGTTGCGTCGGGCAGCGCGAGCAGCCACGCGCCGTCCGGGTCGCGGTACGCGAGCCGTTCGAGCTGCGCCTGAGCGGCCGCGAGCCGTGCGGCGAGCGCGCTGTCGCCGGGCGCGCTCCACGCGATCCGGCCGACGGCGAGCGCGCCGATGCGCGGCGGCAGCCCGTCGCCGCGATCGCGTGCGCCGCTTGCGTCGTTCGTGCCGCTTGTGCGCCGCTTGCCGCCTGCGCCGTCGTCATCCCGCGCGCGCACGGCCGCCGGCGCGGGCATCCGCGCGAGCGTCTCGCGATCCGCGCCGCGCAGGCGCGCCTGCATCAGGTTCACGTAGCGGACCAGATTGCGGATGCGCGCGGCGACATCGCCGTCGTCAGCCGCGCGCGCGTCGCTCGCGCCGTCCGGCTCGCCGAAGAACAGCCGATCGGCGGCGGGCTCGATCGAGCGCCGATAATGCGCGACGTAGCGGCGCTTGAGTTCCGCTTCGAGCCGGCCGACGGGCGTCGCGTCGGCGATCGGGGGCGCGAGCCGCCGCACGAGCCGCCGCTCGTCGCGCCGCTCGACGTCGGCGATCACGCGGCCGATTCGCTCGAGCGTCGCCGCATCGCGCGCGAGCTCGCCCGTGAAGCGCGGATGCGCGGGATAGTCGCGGCGGATCAGCTCGACGGTCCGCATGTCGCCGACGAACGACGCGCTCATCAGCAGCCCGGCCGCGACGCACGCGAAGAGCCATGCGGCCAGCGCGACGCGCGCCGGCGTCAGCCGCGAGCGGCTCGGCCGCTCGACGGGCCGCCATGCGTCGCGCTCGCCCGGCAGCACGCGCGCGAACACGTCGTGCAGGAACAGGCCCGCGTCGCCGGGCGCGCGCGCCGGCGCGGCGTCGAGCCAGTCGGGCAGCGTCAGCGACGGCGCGCCGCCCGCCTGCCGGCCGCTCGTGAACAGCAGCCCGCGCAGATACGGCGTCTCCTGATAGACGTTCGGGCCGAACGCCGCGCGCGCGAACGCATCGAGCGCGGGCCGCACGCGCGCGAGCTCGTGCGGCAGCATCAGCGCGCGCGGCGAGGGCGGCTCGCCGCGCGCCGCCAGCGCGACGCGCAGCGCGGCGAGCCGCGCGTCGATGCTGTCGAGCGCGTGTGTGACGAACGCATCCGCGTCGTGATCGCCGAGATAGCCGAACGCGCGATCGCGTTGTTCCGGCGCGAGCTGCGCGGCCCATTCGTCGAAGCCGTAGAGCCGGTCGCATTGCGTGACGAGCACGTAGACCGGAAAGCGCCGGTCGAACAGGCGGATCAGTTGCTCGAGCCGCTCGCGGACCGCGCAGCCGTCGATCGTCAGCGCGTCGCGATCCGCTTCGACGAGGCGCGGCGCGTCGATCGCGACGACGACGCCGTTGACGCCCCGGCGCGCACGCGCGCGGCCGAGCTGCTCAAGGAGCGCGCTCCATGCGCGGTGGTCGCCGTCGGTCGCGTCGGGCTCGGCGAAGCGGCCCGCGAGGTCGAGCACGACCGCGTCGTCGAAGCACCACCAGTCGCAGTCCTCGGTCGGCTCGATGGCCGCGTCGTGGCGCGCGCGCCGCAGCGGCGACGCGATGCGCGCGCGCGCGAGCGCCGTCGTCTTGCCCGCGCCCGTGCGGCCGATCACGAGATACCAGGGCAGCGCGTCGCGCGGCCGGCCGCGCAGGCCCGGCGCGGGCGCGGCGCGTTCGAGCGCGTCGAGCGCCGCGCGCCAGCGCGCGGCGACGCGCAGCTCCGGCGCGTCGCGATCGGCGGGCGCGCGCTCGGCCGCGTCGAGCCGCGCGAGCTGCCTGCGCGCGCGAACGGCGCGCAGCGCGCGGCGCGCGATGGCACCCAGCAGCCATCCGGCGAGCGCCGCGCAGAACACGGCGGGCGCGCTCCACAGCGGCCAGTCGAAGTAGAGCGAGGTCGCCCAACTGAGCGCGGCGAGCGCGAGCAGCGCGACGATCCGCGCGATCATCATGCCGAGCGTCTTCATTGCAGCCTCGGGAACACCGAGTCGACCATTCGCACGATGACGACGTGATAGATCAAATAGAGCGACAGCAGGATCGCGAGCGGCAGCCCGACGTTCAGGCCCGCGAGCGCGATGCGGCAGCGCGTGCGCGCGTTGGCCGCGGCGGCGCGCGGATGTCCGGCGTCGTCCGGGTACCCGTCGTCCGGATACCCGTCGTCCGGATATGCGGCGGGGAACGGCGGCTCGCCTTCGGCGGGCAGTGACGCATGCGCCGACAACGCGTCGAGCGCGCGCCGCCGGATCGCGTCGAGCGGCCGGCTGCCGCCGTCGTAGCCGTAGCGGCCGCGAAAACCGAGCTGCAGGCACAGCAGATAGACCGCGAGCACGTTCGCGCGCGCGCCGTCGAGCGCGTCGAGGCGCTCGAAGAACACGACGCCCGCGTGCGACGTGTCGAAGTGGCGCTTCTGCAGCAGCCGCAGCGTCCAGCGGTCGGCATCGTCCCAGCCGCTGTTCAGCAGCGCCTCGTCGATCCACGCGCACACCGCGAACAGCGCGTCGTCGACATCGGCTTCGGGCGCGCCCGCGCAGGCCGCGTGATCGCGCGCGCGCTCGATCAGGATGTCGAGCCGCAGCGCGACTTCGGCGGCGTCGCCGCGCGGCGATTGCGCGAGCTGCCGCGCATACGCGACGAGCGGCATCATCGAATCGGACAGCTTCATGATGCGTGCCTCACTGCGATGAGTTCCGCGTGCAGGTCGTCCGGCGCATCGGCCCAGCGCAGCGAGATGCGGCCGTCGCGCCGGATCGCGTCCCACGGCCGGCCGGCCTGCTCGATCCGGAAGTAGCGCGCGTCGCCGCGGCGCGGCAGCCGCGGCGGCGCGCCGGGCAGGCGGGTCAGCTCGACGCCGGGCAGCGCGAGCGCGGTGAGCTGCGGCATCTCGTCGGTCGCCGCGATCCGGCCGCCCAGCAGGAAGCGTTGCGCGAGCGTGTCCGGATCGTGCGCGCTGCGGATCGCGACATAGATCAGATGGCGATCCGCGAACACGTCGGGCGGCAGTCGCGCGGACCGTTGCGCGGGCTGCCGCTCGCCGTCGGGCTCGAACGTCGCGACGCAGTCGGGGCCGACCGCGATTTCGTCGAGCAGATGGCCGATCAGCGCGTGCGCGCGCGAGAAGCAGCCGCCGAGATCGCGGTGGTCATACGGCGGCAGGCCGCCGCGCGCGTCGGGTGTCTCGCCGAGCATGTCGAAGCGCTCGGAGAACGCGCTCAGCTCGCCGACGAGCTGGCGCAGCACGCCGTAGACCGTCCACGGATGCAGCCGGTCGCATTCGGCGAGATGGAACAGCAGCGGGCCGAAACGGTTCAGCGAGCGCAGCGCGAGCAGGAACGCCGTGTAGCTCGCGTCGAACTCGGCGCGCTGCATCTCGCGCGGATTCTTGTACTGCTGCAACTGCCGCGCGCGGCCCGCGAGCTCGTCGCGGATGCAGCGGAGCCGGTCGAGCAAGGCGCGCGCGCCCGTCAGCGCATAGCACGGCGGCGCGAAATCGTCGTCGAGCCGCAGGCGCTCGCCGTCGCGCACGATCCGCGCAATCGGGATCGTCTCGTGCCCGGCGAGCGCGTCGAGCTCGTGCCCGAACACGATCTTCAGCACATGCTTGAGCGTGCGCACCGGCGCGCCCGGCTGGTTCGAATAGAGGTCGCCGACCTCGTCGGCGCACGGCAGCGTCGCGTAGCGCGTCGCGGCGTCGGGCAGCGCGTCGGGCGTGGACGCCACCGTCACGTTGTTCGCGCCGCGCGCGAGCCGCCTGAGCGCGACGTGCACGACGAGCGCGCGGCCGTCGTCGAGCCACGCGGGATCGAACGCGCGCGCGGCGACGACCGCGTTGCCCGGATATTCGACGTAGCTGCGGTCGGAAAAGAGCAGGTGCGCCGAGCGGATCTCGACCGCGCGGCGGTCGATCGCGGCCTGCGCGAGCGACAGCGCGCCGACGCCCCAGAAATGCGGCGGGCCGGACGCGAGCCACGGCTCGACGCGGAACTGCTGATGCAGTTCGGCCAACTGAAAATGTTGCGGTTGCAGCAGCATCCCCTGATGCCAATAGATGTTGTCCATGTCGTTCGTTCCGGTTCGTGATGCGTCGCGTGTCATCGCTTGCGCGGCGCGCGGGCGGCGGCCTCGCCGTTTTCGTTGCTGTCGCGGTTGCCGCCGCCGTTCGCGTTCGCGTTTGCGTTTGCGTTCGCGTTTGCGTTTGCGTTTGCGTCAGCGCTCGGCAGCGTCAGCGTTTTCGCGCCGCTGTCGAGCGTCGTCCACGCGCGCGCGCCGGGCGGCGGCAGGTTCAACTGCGCTTCGCGCGCGTCGGTGATGCTCTGCGCGCCGAGCCTGAGCCGCAGCCCGAGCGTTCGCGGCGCGGCGCGATAGGTGGACGAGAACCAGCCGCGCTTGTCGATGTGCAGCGGCACGTCGAAGAGGCGCGCCGCGCGGGGGCCGTCGGCGTCGTAGTAGCCGGCGACGATGCCGACGTAGCGCGCCCGCTGCGCGCGATCGATCGACAGCGCGACGCGCGCGCCCGGCGCGACGACGTAGCGCGTCGTCTGGATGAAGTCCGCCGCGGGCCTGCCTGCCGCGAGCGTCGCGCGTAGCCGGTCCGGATCGTCGGCGAGCTCGCGGAACGTCTGCGCGTCCGCGCTTTGGAATACTGCGAGCAGCAGCGTGTGCGGCGCGTTCAGGTATTCGTTCAGCCGCGGCGATGCGTCGATGTCGATGCGCAGCGCATCGGGCGCGTAGTCCCATCGCACGTCGGCGCGCGCCTGCTCTTCGGTGACGCCCGTCGCGCAGCCGGTGAGCGCGGCGAGCGCAACGAGCGCGGCGGCGCATGCGGGGCGTGGCCGCGGCGGCCGAACCGGCCGGCGCGCATGTGCCGCCGACGGCATCGAAATGTGTCGTTCGTTCATGCCCGCGCCTCAGCTCATCACCATCACTTTTTGCTGGCTGGGCTGCAGCACGGCGCCCGTCGCATTGCCGTCGTTGTGCTTCGTCGGCGTCGTCAGCCGCACGGCCGGGCTGCCTTCGAGCTTCACTTTCGCGCTGCCGGCCGTGAATTCGACCTTGCCCATGATCTTTCCGGACATCGCGCCGCCGGCGGTGCCCGGCTGATCGCCGTTCGTCATCGGAATCGTCGATTTTTTCGTGAGCGCTGGCATCCCGCAGACGAGCACTTTCGTCGTGATCGACGCGGCCATCATCGGCAGGCCGGTGTTCGGATACGGGACGGGCACGGGGCCGCCCGGCGTCGGGGTCTTGCAGACGTCGGCGGGGCTCATGCACAGGCCGGACGCGGTGGTGACGACAAACATGTTGGAACTCCGAATTGAAGGAAGCAGTCAGCCGAGATCGATGCGCTCGCCGTCGATGCCGACGTGGCGGTCCGCAAGTAGCGTGACGTCGCGCGCGTGCAGGTGCGCGCGCTCGTCGATCCGCCAGCGCGCGCGCGCGGCGCGCAAGTCGTCCACGCCGCACACGCGGCGAAAGCAGTCGCCGAGCGTGTGGAGCGCGCGTCCGATCGTCGACGTGAAGCGGCGCGCGACGAGGCGTACGTCGTGCGCGCGGCCGACGATCGACTGCGCGTGCGCGTCGAGATGCGCGGCGCGCACGCGTGCGCGATGCGCGCTTACGTCGACGCGCGGCGCGCACGCGTCGATCCGGTCGCGCGCCGCGAGCGCGATGCGCGGCGCGTCGATGCGCAGCCCGTCGGCGCCGGCCTCGAGCACGACGCCGCCCGGCAGCGCGAGCGCGGCGTGCGGCGCGCCGGCGCGCGCGAGCACGGCGAGCACATACGCGGGCGGCGCGCCGCACGCATCGTCGTCGCCGTGCGCGCGGGCGCGGGCCGGCGCCCAGATCAGCACGCGATCACCGACGTCGGGCGCGAGCAGGCAGCCGTCGGCGCGCCGCGCGCGGCCGACGGGATCGTCGAGCGATAGCCAGTCGCCGGCGCGGCCCGTCACGCAAGACGCGCGCAACGACGCATCGGCCCCGGATGCGCGCGGCGCGTCGACGGGCGGCAGCGGCGCGGCCGCGCCAGGGGAGGCGGAGGAAGCAGGCAGGGGCGTCATCGAAGCGCGAGAGTCGTGTGTCATCGTTCAGGTGCGGTCCATCGTTCGGCCCGCGCGAGCGCGGGATCGGTCGCGCGCGCGCCCGTCTTGCGCGCGCCGTCCCAGCGCGCGGCGCGGTCGTCCACGCCGTGCAGGTTCGCGTGCGAGAAATCGGCGCCGGCGCAGTCGGCGCGCGACAGCGTCGCGTGCGAGAAATCGCAGTAGGCGAAGCAGCCGCCCGCGAGCGTCGCGCCTGCGCAATCGGCGCGCGCGAACAGCGACATCCGCGCGCGCAATCCGCGCGCGTTCGCTGACGACAGGCGCGCGCGCGCGAAATCGGATTCGTCGAACGCGGCCTCGGCGAGATTCGCGCCGACGAGCGTCGCGCCCGCGAAACGCGTGTGGCGACCGCGCGCGCCGACGAGCGTCGCGCGTTCGAGATCGGCGTCGAAGAACATCGTCTGCACGAGCGATGCGCTGCTGAAATCGCTGCCGGCGAGCGTCGCGCCGCTGAAATGCGTCATCGTCAGATCGCAGCGGTCGAAGCGTTGCCCGCGCAGATTCGCTTCGGCGAAGAGCGCATTCGTCAGGCGAGTGGCGTCGAAGCGCGCGGTCGACAGGTCGGCGCGCATCGCCGCGAAGCGCTCGAGCTCGGCGCTCGCGAAATCGGTGCGCTCGAAGCGGCAATCGACGGTTTCGCAACGCAGCAGCTTCGCGTGCGCGCACCGCGCGGCGGAGAAATCGCCGCGCTCGAACGTCGCGCGCGCCCACAGCGCGTCGGTCAGCGTCGCGCCGGCGAGGTCGGTGTCCGTCATCACGAATGCGTCGCCCGTCGTCGCGCGCAGGCTCGCGGCGCGCAGCGCGACCGCGTGCCAGCCCGATTCGCCGAGCGTTGCGCCATCGAGGCGCGCGCCCGTCAGATCGCAGTGCCGCCAGCGCGTCGCGTCGAGCTGCGCGGCCGACAGGTTCGCGCCGCGCAGGATCACGCGATCGAACGTGCAGCCGGACAGATCGCGGCCGGAAAGATCGGCATCCGAAAGATCGATGCCGGATAGCGTGCGGGTGTCGGCGAGGGCGGCGAGCGCCGCGTGAACGGTGTCGGACATGGGTAGCGTCGAGTGAATCAGCGGGGGGAGGCGAGTTCGGGGCGGCCCGGCACGGTGAAGAGCGTTCGCTCGACGTTCGCGCCGTCGAGCTGCG
Organism: Burkholderia sp. MSMB1588; assembly: GCF_001546925.1. NCBI lineage: Bacteria > Pseudomonadati > Pseudomonadota > Betaproteobacteria > Burkholderiales > Burkholderiaceae > Burkholderia > Burkholderia sp. MSMB1588. The sequence goes on from NZ_CM003770.1 coordinate 1,744,627, forward strand.
ATCGGCCGAGCGCGACGCCGTAGCAGTCGGCGCCGTACAGGTTGCTCGATTGCAGTTGCGCGCCGTCGAGCCGCGCGCGGCGCAGCGACGCGCCGAGCAGGTTCGAGAAGCGCGCGTCCGCGTGCGTCAGATCGGCCTTCGTCAGATCCGCGTGCCGCGCGAGCGCGCGCGTCAGTTGCGCGCCGCTCGCGATCGCGCGCGCGAGGCTCGCGCGGTCGAGCGTCGCGGCGTGCAGATTCGCGTCGCGCAGGTCGACGCCGTCCCAGTTCGCGCCGTCGAGCGCCGCGCCGCTCAGGACGGCGTGCCGGAACGACGTCGATGCGTCTGCGCGCGAGCCGCGCAGCGATGCCGAGCGAAGCTGCGCGCGCGACGCCCGCGCGCCGTACCATTCGGCGCCGTCGCACTGCGCGGATGCGAACACCGCATCCGCGAGCGTCGCGTGCTGGAAGTTCGCGCGCGGCACGCGCGCCGACGTGAAATCGGCGGCGTCGAGCGCGCAGCCCGCGAAGCTCGCATGCGCGCCGTCGAGCCGCGCGGCCGCGAGCCCGGTCATCGCGCTCGCGTCGAATTGCGCGTGCGCGCAATGGCTGTCGGCGAGCGACGCGCGCGTGAAGTCGCCGCCGGTGAAATCGGCGCGATCAAGGCGCGCGCGATCGAGCGCGGCGCCGCGAAACGATGCGCCGGGGGCGGACGTATCGACGAAGGTCGCGTCGCGCAGGTCCGCGTTCGAGAAATCGGCGCGCGACAGCAGCGTGCGCTCGAACGACGCGCCGGCCAGCCGGCAGCCGGCGAAGCCGGTGCGTTCAAGGCGCGCATCGCGGAAGTCCGCGCGTTCGAGCGCGGCCGACGACAGATCCAGGCCGCTCAGGTCGAGGCCGGCGAAGCCGAGCCCGCGCGCGTGGCGCTCGATCACCTGCTCGCGCGTGAGCGGTTCCGCGAGCAGCGCGTCGTCGGCCGGCGGCGCGGCGGGGCGCGTCGCCGCGAGGGCGGGGGCGGCGTCGGCGAGCCCGTTCGCGGGCGGTGGCCGGTCCGGCTCCGCTGGCGTATCCGGTTCGACGATCGCTTCGCCGCTGGCGGGCGCGGCGAGCCCGGCCGTCAGCGCGTCGACGTCGAGCGGTGCGTCGAGCGCATCGAGCGCATCGAGCGCATCGAGCGCGTCCGCGAGGGCTGCGAGCTCAGGCCGATCCCGCGCGGCCGCCTCCATCTGCGCACGCGACAGGCCGTGCTGCTCGACGAGCGTGCGGATCTGCGTGTCGGCTTGCCGAAGCAGGTCGGCGAGCGACGATGCGTCGCCCGGCGCCTGCGAATTCGGCGAAGCGGGCGGCGAAGCCGGCGAAGCGGGCGGCGAAACATCGCGTTGCCCGCCGGCCGCCGCCGCGTCGTACTGCGCTTGCCATTGCGCGGTCTGCGCATCGAGTTCCGCCGCGAGCGCGGCGAGCTCGTCCAGGTTCATGTCGGCGGGCGCTTCGCGCGCCGGCAGCAGACGCGCGATGTCCGCTTCGGCGATACCCAGTCCGGCGAGCAGCGCGTCGGTTTGCGCGGCGAGCGCCGCCGCGTCCCGTTCGAGCGCGGCCAGTTCCGGCGCGGGCAGCGGCGCAGGCGATTCCGGCACTGCCGGCTGTTCCGCGTGCGAAGCCGATGCCGGCCCGGTCGGCGCTCGATCGGCCGCGCGGCCGGCAGCGGCGCGCGCTTCATCGCCGGCGATCGCTGCAGGCGCAGGCGCAGGCACGAGTGCGGCGGCGGGCGCGAGCGCCGGGCGAGAGCCGTCGTCTTCAGGCACCGGCCGGCCGACGTAAGCGCCGTCGGGCAACGGCGGCGCGTCGGCGCTTTCCCAGCCGGCGATCACGCGCACGACGTCGTCGCCGTCTTCATCGTCGATCGCGGCGAGCGCGCGATACAGGACGATGCCGCACGCCGCGCCGGGGAACAGCCAGACGGTTTCCGCGCGCATCGGGCACGCGTCGATGCGCGCGGCGCCATCGATCGCGCGCTCGACGAAGCAGCGCGCCCGAACGCGCGGCAGCGCGCCGGCGATGACCGGCCGGTCCGCATGCAGGTTGACGAGCTCGATGTCCTCGCCGCCGCGCCAGAATCCGGCGATCCGCTGGTCGCGCGGCGCGGCGTGGAAATGCTCGGCGCGCGTGCCGGCGGGCAGGTGGGGCCAGCGCGCGGCCAGCCAGCGTTCGTCGAATGGCCCGAGATCGCGCGCGCGCTCGGGGGCCGACGGCGGCAGCGCGTGAAATTCGGCGAGCGGTGCTGACGCTCGCGCGTCGACGAGCCGCTCCTTGCACGCCGCGCCGATGCGCGCGCGCACCGCGACCGGCGCGCGCGCGCCGCGTTCGCGGCCCGGCGGCGCATACGCGTCGCCGTAGACGAGAAATTCGCCCGCCGGCTTCGGCAGGCCCTCGTCGAGCGGCGCGTGCCCGTCGAGCCACTGCTGCGCGACTTGCCAGAGCGCGGCCTCCGTCGCGAGATCGCCGGGGCCGGCGGGCGCGCCGGCGCGCAGCGGAAAGCAGGCGAGCGCGCCGATCGACAGCCGGTCGACGCCTTCGAAGCGCAGTGTCCGGCACAGCAGCGCGAGCGACTCGGGTTTGACGATTTTCATGATGGAATCCGAACGAATGCGCCCGTCAGCCGAGCTGGATCAACTGGCCGTCGAATTTCAGCGACGCGCTGCCGTTCAGCTTGACGTTGGTCGCGCGCACGTCGATCGCGCCGTCGCTGCCGAGCTTGAGCGATGCGCTGCCGCAACCGGCCGCGATCTTGCCTTCGTCGAGCTCGACGCTCGATTTGCCCGCCACGACGCCGATCTTCGCCTCGCGCACGTCGAGCTTCGCCTTGCCCTGCGCATGCGCGAGCGTGACGCCGTCGGCCGTCGCGACAAGCCGGTTGCCCTTGAAGCCGAGCTGGGCGTCGGATGCGCTCATCCGCACGGCGCTCAGGTTATTCACGTGTTTCTCGAGCTTTTGCTGGAGGTTGTCGATCTTCAGCGTGACGAGCCTGTGCTTCGCGTTCAGTCCGGCGAGCTTCGCTTCCTTCGCCTTGATCGCGACCGCCGCGACCGCATCGGCGGGCGACGGCGGCGTGGGCACGAGCGCGCTGACGCCGAACGCGTTCTGACGGGTCGACAGCACTTCGTTTTCCGAAATGTCGGCTTCGAGATCGGCGATGTCCTTCACGCAGGCATCGAGATCGCGGCGCAGCCCGATCAGGTCCTTCAGGTCGAGCCTGGTGGCCGGATCGGCCGGCACCGCGAACAGCAGCGTGTCGCTCGCGTGGACGTGCGCGTGCTTCGCCGATTCGACGCCCCAGCGGCCCTTGCCGGCGCTCATCGCGACGCCCGCCGCGCCCGGCCCCTTCGCGTGCGTCGACCATGTGAGCCCGTCGACGGCGAGCGACATCCGCGTCGCGTGCGTGAGGTTCTTCGCGGCGAGGGCGATGCCGTGCTTGCCGAGCGACAGGTCGGCGACGAGCGGCAGCGCCTCCTGCAGCTTCGCGACGTTCGCGAGCAGTGTGCGCGCCGTCGCCATCAGCGCCGTGCTGACGGCGCTCGCGCCGGCGAACTGCGCGGCGGATATGCCGAAGCCCGCCCAAGGCAGATCGGCAACCGCGCCGCCGCCCTTGATGAGCCCCGCGGCGGCGGCCGCGGACCCGGCGTTCGCGAGGCCCGACACGATCATGAACTTGCGCACCGTGCCCTTGAGCTTGTCGAGCTGCTTTTGCAGCAGCGCGGATGCGTCCTGCCCGGCGGACAGCCGGATCGCGCCCGTCGCGGACTGCTTGTGCAGCGTCTGCAGCAGCGTCGACGCGCTGTCGTTGATCTCGAATGTCCGGCTGCCGGGCAGCATCCAGCGCAGGTTGCCCTGCAGCGTGGTCAGGAAGTTCGCGCTGACGTCGAGGCTGTTGCGCACGCCGACGTAGACGTCGGTGTTGCCGCCCATCGACACCGAGCACTTGAGCCCGCCCGAGAAGCTGTACGCGTTGCCGAGCGAGAAATCGAACTTGTTGCCGGACGTGAGGAGCGCGAGGCCGCCGCCGGGCCCGACCGCGCCGATGCCGATGTGGTTGTCCGGCGCGTGCAGCCACGTCGCCGCGCCGCTGCCGTCCTTCATGTAGAGCTGGTTGTGCTCGGTCAGAATCCGGTGCGCGGCGGGGTTGCGGCGCGTGACGACGCTGCGGTGCGACGAGTTGGGCACCGCGCCGACGATCACGGGGCGGTCGGGGTCGCCGCCGTCGAAGGCGATCTTCACTTCGGTGCGCTTCAGCAGCGGAAGGTGCATGCCGCGGTCGGCGCCCGCATAGGGCGTGGCCATCCGGATTCGCGCGGAGCCCTGGTTCGCGGGATGCGCGGTGTGCGCGAACGGAAAGCGCACCTTGTACTGCCCGTATTCGTCGAGCTCGGCGAGCTTGCCGCCGCCCTCGCCGTCGACGATCGCGCTGATGACGCCCGCCGCGCGCGGCTTCGGCGTCGCGCGCGGCGGCCGGTACTGGACGTCGGCGGCAATCGCGTCGAACTCGGCGCGATAGACGGGCGCGCCCGGCGTCGCGCCGAACGGCGTGTCGAGATCGGGAAACAGCAGGCCCGCCTGCGAGCCGCGATGCGTGACCGCCGTCACCAGATAGCGGCCGTCGAAATCCGCGCGATAGTGGCCCGCGAGCGCGACGAAGCGGCCGGCGCGCAGGCCGGCCGCGGTCGCCTCGCCCGAGAACCGGCGGCCTTCGCAGACGAGCGCCTCGGCGCGCAGCTTCGCGTAGCGCCGGCCTTCGTCCTTCGTGTGGAAATGCTCGTCGCTCGACACCCGCTCGCCGATGCCGTCGCGCGACACGCGCTCGCGCACTTCGAGCGGCAGTTCCGCCTTGCGGTGATTGAAATCGCGCAGCACGACTTCGCGCGGCAGCGGCGTCGCGCGGCACGCGAACGCCTGCACGCGGTTCGATTCGATGCCCGTGTCGAAGTCGGCCGCGGGCAGGTAGCGCAGCGCGAGATCGTCGGCGGGGCCCGGCTGATGGCGGCGGTCGTCGACGATCGCGAGCGTCTCGCGCTTGCCGTCGTGCTCGAAGTAGTAGTAGAGACCTTCCTTTTCCATCCAGCGCGACACGAAATCGAGATGGCTCTCGTCGTACTGGCAGACGAAGCTGCGCTTGCGATAGCCGCCGCCGTGCCGCAGGCGGTAGTCGCGGCTGCCGAACGACGCGCCGCGCAGCACCTGCTTCACGATGTCGGGAATCGTCTGCTCGTTCAGATAGACGTCGGATGCCTTGTACAGCGACAGCCGCCAGAGGCGCGGCACGAGCGTCGCGCGATAGACGGTGAGGTTGCGAAAGCCGTTCAACTGCTCGAATTCGGCGAGCACGCCGGCATAGCGGGTCGTGCCGGCGTCGCCGTATGGCGGCAGGATCGTGAGCGTGGCCGCGCGGCTCAGCATCCTCGCGAAGTCGATTCGCGGCTGCTCGCTCACGAGCGTCAGCTCGAACCGGTACGGCTGCGAGATCGCGTCGCGGCCGGTCAGGTCGACGACCTCGAACGCGGCGTCGTCGTACGCTTCGCTCGCGAACGTGAAGCGCCGCGCGTTCGCGGGCGGCGCGGCGGCATCGTGTCGGTGGGATGGCAACATCGGGAACTCCTGGGCGGCGGGGGGACGTCAGCGCGCGTTGGGCGCGTTGGGCTCATCAGATGCATCGAGCGCATCGGATGCACCCCGCGCATCGCCCCCGGCCGGCCCGTCGGCCGACACGGCGAAGCGGCCGCCGGCGTCCACCGCGACGCGGATCGCGGCCACCTGCGTCGCGTCCGCCGCGCAGACGAGCACGTGCTGCGCGAGCGCGGGCAACACGTGCCGTTGCAGGATGAAGTCGACGTTGCGCGCGCCCGATTCGACTTCGGTGCAGCGCGCGGCGACGTGCGCGACGACGGCGTCGTCGTAGACCACGCGCGTCGCGTGCTGCGCGGCGACGCGCGCCGCGATGCGTTCGAGCTTCAGCCGCGCGATGTCGGCGAGCGCGTCGGGCGCGAGCGTCGCATATGGAATCTCGGTCATCCGCGCGAGCAGCGCGGGCTTGAAATGGCGCGACAGCGCGGGCCGGATCGCCGCGCGCATCGCGTCCGGATCGGGGCGGGCGCCGTGCGCCGCGAGATCGGCGACGGCATCCGCGCCGAGATTCGACGTGAGGAAGATCACCGTGTTCGCGAAGTCGACTTCCTTGCCTTCGCCGTCGGACAGCGTGCCCTTGTCGAACACCTGATAGAACAGGTTCAGCACGTCCGGGTGAGCCTTCTCGACTTCGTCGAGCAGCACGACCGAATAGGGCCGCTGGCGCACCGCCTCGGTCAGCATCCCGCCTTCGCCGTAACCGACGTAGCCGGGCGGCGAGCCGATCAGCCGGCTCACGTCGTGCCGTTCCTGGAATTCGCTCATGTTGACGACGACGATCGAGCGCTCGTCGCCGAACAGCGCGTCGGCGACGGCGAGCGCGGTCTCGGTCTTGCCGGTTCCCGACGGCCCCGCGAGCAGAAACACGCCGAGCGGCCGGCGCGGATCGCGGACGCCGGCCGCGCCCGTCTTCACGGCCTGCGCGATCTGCCCGATCGCGTGATCCTGGCCGCGGATGCGGCGCCTGAGCGTATCGGCGAGCCGCAGCATCACGTTCGCGCGGTCGCGGCGCAGCTTGCCGGCCGCGATGCCGGTCCAGTCGGCCACGACGTCGGCGATCGCGTCCGGATCGACGTCGATTCGCACGAGCCGCGCGTCGCGTTGCGCGTGCTCGAAACGGCGGGTCGCGTCGGCGAGCGCGCGCGCCGCACGCTCGCGCGCGTCGGCGTGCGAGGCCGGCTCGGCATGCACGCGAGAGGCGGCTGCGGCGGCCCCGGCACTCGCATCGACATCGGCTATGTCGGCGATGTCGGCAACGTCGGCAACATCGACGGCGTCGGCCGCTTCAGCGGCATCCGCGGCCGCCCGGCACGCGCGGCGCGCGCCGACGAGCGCCTGCGCCGCGTCGCGCTGCGCCGCCCATGCGTCGCGCAACGCGTCGGCGCGCGCGGACAGCGCGGCGTGCTCGCGATCGATGTCGGCGACGCGCGGCGTGTCCGGCGCGCAGCGCTCGGCCAGTTCCTGCCGCAGCGCGCGCCGCTCGCGCTCCAACGCCTGGATCGCGCGCTGCGCGTCCTCGAGCGCGGCGGGCTTCGTCTGCTGGCGCACCTTCACGCGCGCGCACGCTGTGTCGAGCAGGTCGATCGCCTTGTCCGGCAACTGCCGGCCGGTGATGTAGCGCGCCGACAGCTCGGCCGCGGCGACGAGCGCGTCGTCGCGGATCGTCACGCCGTGCGCGTCCTGATAGCGGTCCTTCAGGCCGCGCAGGATCATCACCGACGTCGAGACGTCCGGGCTGTCGAGCTTCACCGGCTGGAAGCGCCGCGCGAGCGCCGCGTCCTTCTCGAAGTGCTTCTTGTATTCGCTCCACGTGGTGGCCGCGATCGTGCGCAGCTCGCCGCGCGCGAGCGCGGGCTTCAGCAGGTTCGCCGCGTCGGACGCGCCCGCCGGGCCGCCCGCGCCGATCAGCGTGTGCGCCTCGTCGACGAACAGCACGACGGGCGTCTGCGACGCGCGGATCTCGGCGATCACGCGCTTGAGCCGCTGCTCGAATTCGCCCTTCACGCTCGCGCCCGCCTGCAGCAGCCCGAGATCGAGGCCGAGCAGCGTCGCGTGGCGCAGCGTCGCCGGTACGTCGCCTTCGGCGATCCGCAGCGCGAGCCCCTCGACGACGGCCGTCTTGCCGACGCCCGGCTCGCCGACGCACACCGGATTGTTCTTGCGCCGCCGCGCGAGGATGTCGACGATCTGGCGGATCTCCGCGTCGCGGCCGAACACCGGGTCGATCCGGCCGGCGCGCGCTTTCGCGGTGAAGTCCTCGCAATAGCGGGCGATCGCGCTCGGCGCATCGTGCGCGTCGTTCGCATCGCCCGGCGCGGCGTCGCGCGCGGCGGGCCGGCTCGATTCGATCGATTGCGCGCACGCGCCGCTCGCAAAGCGCGCGACGAGCGCGTCCTTGCGCAGCGACTGCAGCACGTTGCCGCCGCCGGGCGACGGCTGCCGCGCCGCGCGCGCGACCGCGGCGGCGAGCACGGCCGCCGAGCGGATGTGCGTCTCGCCGAGCTCGAGCGACGCGATCAGCCACGCGTCCTGCAGCAGCGCGAGCAGCGACGGCGCGAAGGCGGGGCGTGCGCCGCCGCCCGCCGGCCGCGCATCGAGCGCCGCGTCGGCCTGCCGGCGCAGGCGCGCCGCGTCGGCGCCGCTCGCGCGCAGCAGCAGCGCGACGTCGGCCGACGGCTCGTCGCACAGCCGCGCGAGCAGGTGCTCGACGGCGACGTCGTCGTGCCGGCGCGCGACGCAGGCGCCGACGGCGTTTTCGAGCGCCGTCCGGCAATAGGGGTTGAGCTGTTCGATCAACGGTTTCGGGTCAACCAGCAGCATGATGGGGTCTCGCTTGATCAAAGAGGGAGGGCGGAAGACGGAATTCGGGCGACGCCGCGCGTTGGGGCGCCGGCCCGCCCAGCCACGCGTCGAGCCCGACGCGCGACCATGCGCGGCCGCCGCAGCGCGCGGGCAGCGCGTCGCGCGCGCGCACGCGGACCACGACGTCGACAGTGAACGGCTGCGTCAGATAGAGGCGCGCGAGGAACCGGAGCCGGCGGAACGCTTCGCCGCCCGGCATCAGCGCGCGGAACAGCGGGCCGGGCACGTCGCCGAGCACGATCCGCAACCGGGCGCCGTCGTCGCGCATGTGCGTGCCGACGCGCGCGTCGACGCCGAGCCGATGCGCGCGCGCGCCGACGCGGGTGCGCTGATCGCCGGGAATCGGCAGCCACTGCGGCACGCACGGCTCGATGTCGACCGTCGCGGGCGCGAACGCATCGGCGAGCAGCGCGCGCAGCCCGGACGCCGAGCGCGGCCGCTGGCTCAGCAGCCCGACGTAGCGCAGCAGCGCGTGCGCGTGCAGGCCCGCGTCGCGCGCGACGCGCGCATCGACGCCCGCGAGCGCGTAGAGCGGGCGCAGCGCGTTCTCGTCGCGCTCCTCGACGATCCGCAGCGACAGCCGATGCTTGAGCCAGGCATCGAACAGCAGCGGATAGAGCGCGCGATGCAGCACGTCGAGGAAGCTGCGCGCCGCGTGGCGGCCCTTGAACGCTTCGTCGATCAGGTCTTCGGTATAGAACGTCGGCAGCGGCGACGACACGCCGTACAGCCCGAAGAAGTTCGCGACGACCCGGTAGCCGCCGTCCTCCGCCTTGTCGATGCGCTCGATGTCGGTGTCCGGAAACGACAGCGCGAGATTCGGCCGCGTGTGGATCGGCATCCGCGCGTCGGGCCTGCACGCGGCCGCGTCGCGCCGTTCGCGGACGATGCGCCGCAGCAGCCGGATCGCCTGGAAATACGCGAAGTGCTTCGCCTCGCCGAGCAGCACGGGTTCTAGAGCAGGCATTGCGCCCCCATCCTCGGCGGCCACGCGAAGCGCCCGCCGTCGGGCGACGCGTCGATCTCGACGCGCGTATACGTGTTGAGCGCCGCGTATTCGGCCAGAAAGCGCTCGAGCACGCAGCCGAACAGATACAGCTCGCCCGCGCCGCCGAACGCGTGCGCGCGGCAGCGCAGCGCGACGTGCTGGCCGCTCAGCATCCGCTCGCCGACGATCCGCGTCTCGGCGCGCACGTCGACCGATTCGATGCCGTCGATGCGGCGGCGGTCGGCTTGCGCGCGCGCATCGTCGCCGCGCTCGCCGAACGCGTGGAGCGCGAGCATCTGCTTCAGGTTGTCGACGTTGCCGAGTGACAGGAAATTCAGCGCGAGATGGCCGATGGTCCGCCACAGCAGCGGCTCGCCGAGCGGCGGATCGAGCGGCGGGCTCACCGGCGCGATGTTCGCGAACGCGAAGCGCTCGGGCGAGCTGTCGGTCGGACGGCACACGTCGCCGATCTTCAGGCGCGCGGGCAGCGCGCCGTTCGTGCACGACAGGCCGATCGACAGCGTTTCCGTCGCGAGCGCCTCGCCGGGCGGATAGGCGAGCGCCAGATGGACGTCGTGCCCGCGTCCGTCGAGCGCCGCGCGGCGAATCAGCCGGTAGCTCGCGGCGTCGCCCGCGGCACCCGCGTCGCCCGCGACGCCGAACGGAACGTAATGCCGGTCAACAGGATGGCCGGGACGATAGCCGACCACGCGATCGACCGAGTGTATCCGGCAGTGGCCGTGCGCGTCGCCTTCGGGTTGCAGCCGGTAGTCGGTCGCGCGATGCTCGTGCTGGATCGGCACCGCCTCGTGCGCGAACAGGTTCAGCGCGGGGGCGACGTTCAGCCGGAAGCTGTCGCGATCGATGCCCGCCAGCCAGTCGGGGGCGCAATCGAGCGCGAGCCACACGCTGAACTGCGCGCCCGAGCGCGAGGCGCGCCAGCGCTCGAGTCCGCTCAGCTCGACGAACAGGAATTTCTCGGCGAACGCGAAATACTCGTGCAGCAGCCTGAAGCCGGGGAACGCGCGCTCGGGGCAAGGCAGCAGCGCGTCGTCGAAGCCCGCCGGCCGCAGCGCGCGGCTGCCGAGCGCGCAGCGCGGGCCGGGCCGATCCGGCGGGCCGCATGCGATGTCGACCGATGCGACGTGCCGCATCAGGAGCGCGAACAGCCGGCTCGCGTGCAGCCGCTCGCCGGCGACGAACAGGCGAATGCGCGCCGCATCCCATTCGCTCGCGTCGATGCCGAGCATCTCGAAATCGAGCCGCAGCGCGGGCCCGCCTTCCGCGGGCGGCACGAACCGGCAGCCGGCGAGCGCGATCGGCTCGACATCGAGGCTGCCGCACGTGCGGAACCGGCAGGCCGTGCCGTCGACGGGCGTCGATTCGATCTCGGTGCCGGCCGCGATCACCGCGCGCTCGCGCAGCGCGCCGCGCGGCTCGAACGCGATCAGCGTCGCCGCCGGAACCGGGCAGAGCGAGTGCGGAAACAACAGGTTCGCGAGCGCCTGCACGAGCTCCGGCAGGCCATCGTCGAGCTTTTGCCGCGCGAGCCCCGTCAGAAACGCGACGCCTTCGAGCAGCCGCTCGACGTCCGGGTCGCCCGACGGCGCGCCGAGCATCGGCGCGAGCAGCGGGTACGCGCGGCCGAACTCGGCGGCGAGCTCGCGCAGGCGGACGAGCTCGTCCTCGTAATAGCGATTCAGCGTGGTGGTGGTCATGATGGACGCGCGGTGAAATCGCGCGCGCTCAGCAAATGGTTCGGATATCGATCTTTCCGTTGCCGCCGACGGTCGTCAGAAAGCGCGCCGGCACTTCGCGCGCGTCGATCACGAGCTGCGCGTCGAGACTGAAGTGCAGCGTCGTCGCGCCGGGCGCGCGCTCGGCGAGCGCGATGCGCGGCGATTTCAGCCGCGGCTCGTAGCACGCGATCACGCGCTCGATCTGCGCCTCGATCTCGCGGGCGGACCCTTGTGCGAAGCCGCCCGCGAGATTCGTGAAGTCCGGCACGCCGAAGGCCGGATCGATCGGCACGTGGCCTTGCCGCGTGTTCAGGATGCGGCGCAGGTGATCGATGATCGAGCGCGTGAGCGCGTCGGTGCGAGGCAGGCGAGCATGCTCGCCGCCCGCCTCCCAGTCCGCGATGCGTTCGAGCAGGCGACGCCCGCCCGGCGGGCGCGCGCTCACTTCTTCGGTGTGAGCCATGAGTCTTCGGCCTCGATGCCGTCCAGCACGTAGGTCCACGTGATCTTCTCGTAGGTGAACGACACGTCTTCCATGTGACTGAGCTCCTTGTTGTCGAGCACGAGGCAGTTCGGCGTCCACGAGCGGATTTCCATCAGGATCGCGTTCTCGAGCTTGACCGTGTAGTAATGCTCTTGTTTGCCATCCTTATTGATCCGCCAGTACTCGAGCACGACCGACTTCATGTGCTCGCCGGACGTGAGCGCCTGCGCCAGCTTCGGCGACGACTTGTCGATCTCCTTCGTCAGCATCATCGGCCCGTGAATTCGCGGGCCGGTCGGCAGGCCGGTCTGCAGGTTCTTCGGGATCTCGATCTTGTGCTCGACGCCCTGGACGAGAATCTTGTTCTCGTGGCCCGCGATGGCGCAGGAGCCCTCGATGTTGCCCTGGGTTTCCCCTTCGAGCGTGAGATAGCACGGCATCGGCATGGTGAATTCCTCCTGATGTGGCGGCGCGCCGCGCGGCGCGCCGGATTGACGAACGCCGCGGCCCGACGCGAGGCCGCTGACGTGAAACGATTATTGGCGGCGCGGATTGGCTTTTCGTTTCGGCGCAGCGCCCGAACGTCACGGATGAAACATTCGGCGCGCAAGCGCCGAGGGCCGCGCGCCGTCAGCGCTTTTCGAGCTTGCCGACGAGCGACAGCGTGAACGACGCGCCCATGTACTTGAAATGCGGCCGCACCTTCATGTCGACGCGGTACCAGCCCGGCTCGCCCTCGACGTCCGACACGAAGATCTCCGCCTGGCGCAGCGGCCGGCGGCTGCGCACGCCCTCGGTGGGGTTGTCCATGTCCGCGACGTACTGGCGGATCCACTGGTTGAGCTCCTGCTCGAGATCGCCGCGCTCCTTCCACGTGCCGATGTTCTCGCGCTGGATCACCTTGATGTAATGCGCGAGCCGGTTGACGACGAAGATGTACGGCAGTTGCGTGCCGAGCCGGTAATTCAGTTCGGCTTCCTTGCCTTCCTTGCCGATGCCGAAGAATTTCGGCTTTTGTGTCGAATTGGCGGAGAAGAACGCGGCGTTGTCGCTGTGCTTGCGCATCGTGAGCGCGATGAAGCCCTGCTCGGCGAGCTCGAACTCGCGGCGCTCGGAAATCAGCACATCGGTCGGGATCTTGTTCTGGATCTCGCCCATCGCCTCGTATGCATAGAGCGGCAGATCGGCGACCGTGCCGCCGCCCTTCGGGCCGATCACGTTCGCGCACCAGCGGTAGTCGGCGAAGCTCGCGGTGAGCCGCGTCGCGAACGCGAACGCCGCGTTGCCCCACAGGAAATCCGCGTCGCCGCCATCGACGCGCTCGTCGTAGTTGAAGCGCTTGACGGGCGTCGTGTTCGCGCCGTACGGCAGCCGCAGCAGGAAGCGCGGCAGCGTGAGGCCGACGTAGCGCGCGTCCTCGCTTTCGCGAAACGCGTTCCACTTCGCGAATTGCGGCCCCTCGAACAGCGACGCCAGATCCTTCACGTTCGGCAGCTTGCCGAACGAATCGATGCCGAAGAACGCGGGGCCCGCCGCCGCGACGAACGGCGTGTGCGCCATCGCCGCCGTGCTCGCGGCGTATTGCAGCAGCTTGACGTCCTGCGCGCCCGGCCCGAACGTGTAGTTCGCGACGATCGCGCCGATCGGCTGGCCGCCGAACTGGCCGTACTCGGCCGTGTAGACCTTCTGGTACAGGCCGGATTTCGTGATGTCGGGCGAATCGTCGAAATCGTCGAGGAGCGCCGCCTTGCCGACGTCGAGGAACTGGATCCTGATGTTCTCGCGGAAATCCGTGCGCTGGACGAGGAACTTCAGCGAGCGCCACGTCGATTCGAGCTGCTGAAAATCCGGATCGTGGAGGATCGCGTCGACTTGCCGGCACAGCTTGCGGTCGATCTCGGCGATCATGTCGTCGATCGTCGCCTGGCTCACGGTCTCGATCGGGCGCTTCGGTTTCGCCAGATGCGCGACGAATGCCTGAATGCCTTGGCGCGTGATCGGATACGCGTCCTCGTCGCGCTTCACGCGCGCGGCCTCGATCAGCTCGTCGAGCAGCGATGCGGGGGAGTCGGGCGCCGCCGCGTGCGGCGCGTCGTCGTTCTTCGGGGATTGCAGGTGTTCGCCTTCCATGGTCGTCTGTTCCGTGTCGCGGTTCATTGGTCGTCGAGGCCGAGTTCGGTGAGCAGTTGCTTGCGCGCGCCCTTGTCGGCGACGATCTCCTGGATGCGCCTGCGAAAGCCCGGGATGTTGCCGAGCGGGCCCTTCAGCGCCTTCAGCGCGTCGCGCAGCGCGACGAGCTGCTTCAGTTCGGGCACCGTCTCGACGATCGCGTCGGGCGAGAAATCGTCGATCGATTCGAAGCCGAGCGCGACGGCCAGGCGTTCGTCTTCGCCCGCCTGATCGTCGAGCAGGTTCGGCACGCTCAGCGCGAGCCGAAGGCGCTGCGCCTTCATCACATCGTTGAAGTCGTCCTTGTCGACGTTCACGGGCGCGAGCTCCTCGAGCGGCGGTTTGTCGTCGGCCGTCGAGAATTCGCCGAGCACGAGCACCTTGAGCGGCAGCTCGACTTCCGCTTTCGCGTCGCCCGTGGCCGGGCGATAGACGATGTTGACCCGCTCTTTCGGCGCGACGGATCCGTTCGTTGTCATGTTGGGTTCTCCTCTTCGTTGTCGCTCGCGGGCGACGGTCGTGTCCGGATGCGCGCGGCGTTTTGCATGAAACGCTCAAAAGCCGCACCGGCGGGGCCAGTATCGAAGGAAAGACGGAACCGGCGTTAGCCGCCGGGTTCCAATTTTTGGTCGCCGCGTGCCGCCTTCGTTGCGGATGAAAAGAACGGCGCGACGCATCGCCAAGATCGATTGATGTCCGAAACAAAGACGGTTTAGTATTCGCCGACCGCTGAGACCTATGCACGAAAATTCCATCGATGCCGGCCCGCCCGCGCGCGCCCGGCCCGCACGCATCAAGCAGGCGTCGCGCCGCGCGCCGCGCCGCGGCGATCGCGCATTCGCGCCGGGCGGCGCGCTGAACGCGGCGGGGCTGCTGCTGCTGCTGTTCTACGCGAATCATCTGCTGACGCGGCCGGGCGCATGCACGTCGCTCAATCACACGCTGTCGGCCGTCGTGTGGCCCGCCCCGGTACTGGGCATCGCGTTGCTGCTACATTGCCGGCGGCCGCTCGCGTGGGGGCTCGGCGTGGTTTCGCTGTTCGTCACGCTGCTCGCCGCGGGCTCGCTCGACTGGGTGCCGTGGCGCGTCGACGCGCTGTTCGCGGCCGTCAACGCAATCGAGGCGATTGCGGGCGCGTGGCTCGCGCGGCGCTACGTGAGCCCGGGCGGCGGCGTGGACACGCTGCGCGGCTTCGCGATGTTCGTGCTGCTGTTGCCGCTCGGCATGGCGGCGATGCATGCGACGCTCGCGGCGGCGATCCTGTCCGTGTGGCTGAACGATCGCGAGTGGCTGAACGAATGGTCGCGTGCGTATGCGGCAAACGCGCTCGCATTGCTCGCGTTGCTTCCGGCGCTTCTCACGTGGAACGCGCGCGCTTGCCGCGCGGCGTGGTCGCGCAGCCGGAATCAGTTGCCCGCGCTCGCGACCTTCGGTTCGCTGTGCTTCGCATCGATATGGGGCGACCAGGCCGAGGTCGCGCGCGCGTTGCTCGCGCTGTCGTTGTGCTGGGCCGGGATCGAGGGCGGTCTCGTGCTCGCGTCCCAGCTCAACGCACTCGCGGCGATCGCCCTGATCGCGATGACGCTCGACGGCCGCGGGCCGTATGCATTGCATTACGACGGTCACGGCGTCTGGGCGCTGCAGGTCGATCTGATCGGCGTCGCGATCCTGTCGATGTGCATCGCGATCGCGACGGGCGAGCGACGCCGGCTCGCGCGGCAGATCGAGCGATCGCGCAGGTTCGAGTCGCTCGGCTTCTTCGCGGGCGGGATCGTTCACGACTTCAACAACGTGCTGACGACGATCGATTGCCATGCCGAATATGCCTCCGATCGGCTGGCGGGCGGCGCGCGCGCGGACGAGTCGATCGACGAAATTCATCGCGCGGTCGAGCGGGGGCGCGATCTGACGACGCAGATCCTGCTCGCCGCGCGCCGCGGCGAACCCGTGCTGACGCGGGTGAGCGTCGACGAGGTCGTCGACGACGCGCTCGCCGCGATGCGCGCGGCCGCCCTGCGCGGCATCGAGATCGTCCGGTGCGGCGATGACGCGTGCGGCGACGCGCGGCGTGACGACGCCCGTCACGTCGTATTCGCCGATCGCAGCCAGCTCGCGCGCGCGGTCATGAATCTCGTCGGCAACGCAGTGCGCGCGGCGCGCGCGACGGTCGTCGTGCGTATCGGTGCGAACGACGGCGCGAACGACGATGCGAACGACGGCGGCGCGCCGGCCGCCGACGCATTCGATGTCGCGATCGGCGAGCCGTCGGTGCCGGGCGGCGTATGGATCGAGGTGAGCGACGACGGCGACGGCATCGGCGTCGAGCCGCTCGACCGCATCTTCGAGCCGTTCTATTCAAACCGGTCTGGCGCGCCGGGCACGGGGCTCGGCCTGGCGATCGTCGCGGGCGCGGCGATCGCGCATCGCGGGCAGATCGCCGTCGCGACGGATCGCGGCGCGGGCAGCCGCTTCAGGCTCACGTTGCCCGCGGCGCACGGGACGGGCGCGTCGGGCGCACCGGGAGAAGCGGACGCCGGCGCGCGCGGCGCAGTACAGGAGAAGAAACGATGAATGCGACAAGATCGCCGGCGGTGCTCGTCGTCGAGGACGACGAGCCGTTGCGGCGCGTGCTCTGCAATTACCTGTCGGGCCACGGCATGGCCGTGGACGGCGTGGGGACGGCAGCCGCGGCCGCCGATTCGGTCGAGCGGCGCGAATACGAAATGGTGCTGCTCGACCTCGGTCTGCCGGATGGAGACGGCATCGACGTGCTGCTGCGCTGGCGCGATTCGCAGCGCTTTCCGCTCATCTGCGTGACGGGCCGAAGCGAAGAGGCCGATCGCATCATGGGCCTCGAATTCGGCGCGGACGATTACGTCGTGAAGCCGTACTCGCTGCGCGAGGTGCTCGCGCGGATGCGCGCGCTGTGGCGGCGCGCCGAGCCGTCGACAACGCCCGTGCGGCGCGGCAGGCATCCGCGCGCATACCGTTTCGACGGCTGGACGCTGAACATGAACACGCGCCGGCTGTCGACGCGCGACGCGCAGGACGTTCCGCTGACAGTCGGCGAATTCAATCTGCTGGCGTTTTTTCTCGGCTCGCCGTCGCGCATCGTCACGCGTGCGCAGTTGCTCGAGTGCACGCGCGCGTTCGACGACGTGTTCGATCGCGCGGTCGACGTGCAGATCTGGCGGCTGCGCAAGAAGATCGAGAAGAATCCGAAGCATCCCGAACTGATTCGAACGGAGCGCGGCGTCGGCTACTACTTCGCCGCGACGAACGTGGAGACGCTATGGGAATGAGCGAACGGCCTCGGCCGGGCGGCGCGGCGCCGGTTGCGCGCCCGCCCGTGGATGTCGACGCGCTTGCCGCGCTGGGGCGCACGGACATCGATCCAGCCGCGCCCGCGGGGGCCGACGTGCGCGCCGACGCGCGGTTCGATGCGCTGCACGCGGAACTCGCGAAGCTCGCATCGCCGGGCGCGAGCGGGCACGTCGACTGGCGCTCGGCGATGAATCTCGCCGCCGGGCTGCTGCGCGATCGAGGCAAGGATCTGCTCGTCGGCTGTTATCTGGCGGGCGCGCTGCTGCAGATCGGCGGCGCGGCGGGGCTGCGCTGCGGGCTCGAAGTCGTCGGCGATCTCGTCGAGCGTCATTGGGGCGCGATGTCGCCGCCGGTGGCGCGGATGCGGGCGCGGCGCGGGGCGCTGCAATGGCTGCTCGATCGCGTCGACGCGACGCGGGACGCCGGCGCGGCCGCATGCGGCCGCGCTTGTCCGGCCGAACTGGTCGGGCAATTGCGCGCGGCCGCGCGGCGGATCGATGCGCTGCTGGCGGAGCGCGACGACGACGCGCCGACGATGCGCGCGGTGAATGCGTTCGCGGACCGGCTGCCGGTCGAGCCAGTCGAGTCGAACGCGATGGATGCGCCCGTCGAGGTGGGCGAGACTTCCGCGAGCCTCGCGGCCCGCTCCGCCGGGCAGGCATCAGTCGAGCCGGCCGATCGTACGGCGCTGCGCGCGAACGCCGACGCCGCCCGGCAACCGGCGTCGCTCGCCGATGCGGCCGGCCGCGAGCGCGCGCTCGCCGATGCGCTCGCGCAACTGCATCGCATCGCAGCGGCGTTCGCGCAAGCGGACTGGACGGACGTGCGCGGCGTCCGGCTGCGCCGCTTCGCGTGCTGGTCGAGCGTGCACACGCTGCCGGACACGGAAGCGGACAGCGGACGGACGCGGATCGCCGCGCCGAATGCGCAGATCGTCGACGTGGCGAAAGGCATCGACGTGCAAGGCGAGCCCGCGGATGCCGTCCGCTTCGCCGAAGAGCACGCGCAGGCGTTCCCGCTCTGGCTGGATTTGCAGCGGATCGCCGCGCGCGCGCTCGCGCGCGGCGACTGCGCCGACGCGCAACGCGAGGTGGAGGCGGCGGTTCGTGCGCTGCTCGCGCGGCTGCCGGGCCTCGATGCGCTGAAATTCGCGGACGGCACGCCGTTCGCCGACGACGCGACGCGCGCGTGGCTCGCCGGGCTTTCCGTGCAGGGCGGCGCGCGGAACGCGGCGGCGCCGCTTTCGTCTTCGCCGTCCTTGCCGATGACGGGCGACCCGGATCGTGCGCAGGGCGATGCGCGCGAAGCGGCCGCCGACGACGCCATCGATCGTGCGAGCGCGCTCGCCGCAAGCGGCCGGATCGATCTCGCGCTACAAGCGATTCAGCAAGCGATCGATCGCGCGCCGGGCGCCGAACGCCGGTTGAGGGCGCGCATCCGGTTGTGCGAGCTCGCGCGCGATCATTGGGCGCATGAGATTCCCGACGCGTTCGCGCGCGGCGTGATCGAGCCGATCCGCCGGCACGACTTGCTCGCATGGGACTCCGAACTGGCGCTCGACGGCTTGTCGGTCGCGTATGCGCTGCTGATTCGGCGCGATCGAGATTCGGCGCATGCGCGGACGGTGCTCGACGAGATCGCGGGCGTCGACGCGGCGCGGGCGATGCGTTTGTCGATGTGAAGGGAAACGCGCGGGACGCGGCGCGGCAGGGCGCTTGCCCGTGCATGCGCCGAGCGTGCCGATGCGAAGCTGTGTCGTTCGCTCGCGTAACGGGGGCGCGGCGATCGCGCGAGAGGGGGCGGGGTTGTCGTTGCCGCGCATGCAGCGCGTGGCGTGCGGCGCGCGAAGAGCGAAGAGCGCGCCGCGACGTGCCGCCGCCCGTAAGCGGTCGGGCACGTCGCGGCGCGAGCGGATCAGGACATCCGGGAATCGGCGGCGGCCGGACCCGGCTGTAGCGCCTGTGCGGGCGCATGGCGCGCGCCGCTCGGCGCGGCGCATGCCGACGTGGCCGGGTCGGCGGACGGCGCCGCCTTGATCGTGTTGAAGATGCCCCAGCCGCGATTGATGTACACGCCGGTCTCGTGCTCGCCGCTCATCGACCGGATGCTCTCGTTGAACTCTTCCATGTAGGAGGGCCTGCCTTGCGAGGCCGACGCGCCGGCGTCGACATGCGTGACGGGCGCGGGTTCGGCGTCGCGAGTGCAGCCGCCGAGGCTCGCGATCGACAACGCGAGCGCCGGGAGGGTTGATAGAAGGATCGGAAATTTCATCGTGCCGTTTGCTTCCTTGACGATGTGTGCGATGCGCGCTTGCGGGCGCTCACCATTGCCAGCTCATGCCGACGCCGACCGTATTGCCGCCTGCGCTCATCGCGACGCCCGCGCGCACCTTGAGGTTTTCGCTGATGCGCGCGGTGCCGCCGAGCGCGACGGCGCGATGGCCCTTGTAGACCGCGCCGCCGACGCCGATCGACAAGGTCTTGTCGCGGTCGACATCGGGAATCATCGTCAGCGCGGTTGCCGCGGCGACGCCGGAATACGCGTCGCGCGCGGTGTCGGAGATGCTCTGCTGAAGGTCGCCGATGCGCTGGTTCGTGTAGGCGTTCGCATTCGACATCGCGAGGTTCAACTGACCGACATTCACGGCATCGGTGGCTTGCGTGCCGGCTGCGACGTGCACGATTTGTCGTTCGTCACCGTGACGACCGACGGATACCGTGTTGTTACGATCCGCTATGGAGCCAGCGCCGAGCGCGACAGTATTTTGACCGGACGCATTTGCTTCGGCGCCGATCGCAGTTGACCGGCTACCGCTCGCTTGAGCGAGCCATCCGCTCGCAAGTGAATCGCTGTCCTTAGCGCGTGCAGGGAGGTCAAGAGCAATAGAGTTCGTGCCCATTGCTGAGGCACCGGCCGAATTGAAGTTGATGGTGACGTTTGTCGCGGGTCCTGAAGTTGGTGTCGCGTTAGGAATCGACGGCAGTTGTGTCGGCTGTGTCGGCTGCGTCGGCGGTGTCGGCGGTGTCGGCGGTGTCGGCGGTGTCGGTGTCGGTGTCGGTGTCGGTGTCGGTGTCGGTGTCGGTGTCGGTGTCGGTGTCGGTGTCGGCGGCGGCGGCGGCGGCGGCGGCGGCGGGACTTTGTTTGGTAGCGTGCGGTTCCCAACTGGTTTCAATTTAATGCCACCTTTTTTTATCTGCTCGATCACCGCGTTAAACGCCGTACTTTCAGCCTGTTCGATAGCGAGCGCATCCGTGGAAAAGCCGAGGGCCAGCGGAGCGATGGACGAACATAGCAGATGCGCGAAGCGCTGAAATTGAACGGTCGATGCGGCTCGCCCGGTGTCTTGTTGAGCATGAGAGCGGGGAAGACGGTGATATTTCATACGGTGAGGATGTATAGAACCAATGAGACGGATTGTCGGGTGGGGGAATCAACTGGCGATAGCAGGAATCGATCGAATCGTGTGCTTGATTTGCTCGACGCTCACGAGCCGCGCACATTCGAACTGCCGCAACGTCCCCGCATGACGCGGGCACGCCGACGCATCGGCATCGTCGAAGTTCGCGCTTGCGTCGTTCCAGCAGCTATTGCACGCATGGAAATTGATCACGCGATACGGCGTGTCGAATTCGCTGACGGGATGCGTGAATCCGCTGATGAGCACGACGGGCGCGCCGGCCGCCCATGCGAGCCACGCGAGATCGCCGGGCACGCCGATCAGGCACGCCGCATGCCGCAGCCACCGCGCGCGCTCGGTCCACGGCGTGTCGGGTGGAAGAACGTGCGCGGCCTGCGTGAGCGCGCTGCTTTCGTCGACGACGTCCGGCGAAGGCGAATCGACGCAGACGATCCGATAGCCGGCCGCCGTCAGAAACCGCTGCAAATCCCGCCAGCCGCCGGGCCGCTCCCAGCGCGCGCAGCGCAGCGCGCTTTGCGCGGCGATGCAGACATAGCGGCCCGCGAGCGGCCGGCTGTCGTCGGCTAGCTCGATGCGCGGCGGCGCCTCGCGCGGATCGACGCCGAGCATGTACGCGGCGCTGCGGTGCGCGCCGACGAGTTGCGGCGCGCTTGGCTGGTACGCGCGCGCTTCGTCGCCGGAAAAGCGCCCGAGCCGGTACGTCGCGTAGTAGCACTCGGGCTTGACGAGCTCGGGCGTCACGAACTCGATGTCCGGGTGGCCCGGTTTGAGCAGCGAGATCAGCGGCGCCGGCATCGAGCACGTCAGCCTGCAGCGATGTTGCCGCTGGAATTTCACGGCATAGCCGAACCAGCCGAGCGCCTCGCCAAGCCGCCCCGCTTCGAACTGAATCAGCACGGGCTTGCCGTGCGCGTCGAACTGATGCTTGAAGACGCGCTTGCCGCCCGCGTCGATCTCGATCAGGAACGGCACGAAGTGCTTCCGCGTGCTCGTCACGACGCCCGCGCCGATCTGCGTGTCGAACAGCGGCATGTCGGTGTGCGCGTCGCGCAGGCGGACCGTCCAGTCTCCGTCCGGCAGCAGCACGCGGCAGCCGTCGTTGAAGTCGAAGCGCACGCCTTCGGTGCCGGACCACGTCGGCATGTCGGCGGGCGGCGTGAAGCCTCGCGCGTGCGTTCCGTTCGGCGCGGCTATCGGCTGCGGTGCGCACGGATGTGATCCTGAGAACGTGACCTTCGGCACGTCGTACGCGCTTCGTCTGGCGTTCGCATCGGAATACGAAAGAGAGGAGTGCATGATGACAATCGTTGTTCGGTGGCGCGCCGCAATGCGGGCGAAAAAGGCGCGTGCGTCTTGGTGCGGAACCGCGCGCGCGGCGATGGCCGTTGCACGGCGACGCTTTTCCGCTTGCGACGCAACGCGCAGGGAGGTCGTTACGTTCGACTAAGAGACGGTTTCATAAAGACTGCTGGGCTCGCCGCAGGGTATTCCAGCAGATCAGGCAGCAGCCGAGTTTGAGGAACGCTTCGTGAATGTCGGCGCGACGTTCAAAGCGAATACGTAGACGGCGGAAATGATGCAGCCAAGCATGAGTACGTTCGACGACCCAACGGACTTTTCCAAGGCCACTACCGTGCGGCTGACCGCGCCGCGCGATGCTGGTGGGGATGTTGCGCTCGTGAAGGATGCGTCGGTATTTGTCGTGGTCGTAACCACGGTCGGCGTAGACGCGGGCAGGACGGCTCAGAGGCCGTCCACGCACGCCGCCGATCGGCACAATGGCCTCGATCAGCGGAACCAGTTGGGTGACGTCGTTACGATTGGCGCCGGTCAGGATTGCCGCGATCGGCGTTCCGTTGGCGTCGGTGGCGATGTGGTGCTTCGACCCGGGTCGAGCTCGATCGGTGGGGTTCGGGCCAGTTTTTCGCCCGCCCCAACCGCACGAATCGACGATGAGTCGACGACCACACGGGAGAAGTCGATCTTCTCGGCTGCTCGCAGTTTCGCCAGCAGCACCGCGTGCAGTCGATCCCACACACCGGCTTGCTGCCAATCGCGCAGCCTGCGCCAACAACTTACGCCTGAGCCGCATCCCATTTCGGACGGTAAGTCGCGCCAACGAATGCCCGTCTTCAGCACAAAAAGGATGCCCGTCAAAGCCGCACGGTCCGCTACCGGCTTGCGACCGGGGTACTTGAAGCGGCGCGGCTTTGGCGGAGGTAGCAGTGCTTCGATCAGTGCCCACAGTTCGTCATCAATGATTGGCTTACCCATCTCCTTGGCCCGTCTGTCACGACGGCCAAGGTTAACAGGATGCTGAAAAAGTTAACAGCCCCTTGGACTCTTTTTGAAACCGTCTCTAAGCGAGTGGATTCGCATCGGCGAAGCCCAATGCCGGCGCCTGATCGTTTTTTTCAGGCGTGGAGGCTTTCTCGTCGCGCAACGGCTGCTCGTCGCGCGCGATGTACTTGTCCAGCAGCGCATCGAGTATCGCGACGGTTTCGACGTCGGGCACGCCGTCGTATCGTGCTGGGCGGAAATGCATCTGGAATGCCGCGATCGCGTCCGTCGTCCGCAAATCGAGCGCGCCGGTTTGCGGCGTGTCGTAGCCGTATGCGAGGAGCTTCGCCTGGAGTTCGGCGACCTCTCCGCGAAACGGCCGGCAGGCGCGGTAGTACGCGACGGCGATCGCGTCCGGCCACGCGCCGACGCCGTATTGCTCGTACAGCGTTCGCCACGGAAAGAGCGGGCCGGGATCGAGCTTGCGGCCGGGCGCGATGTCGGAATGCCCGACGACCTTCTGCGGCGGGATCGCGTGACGCGCGACGATGTCGGCCGCGAGTCGGCCGACGGCCGCCATCTGCTCGTCCGGGAACGGCGACCATCGGCGCTGCATCAGCGGCGCGTCTTCGTCCGCATCGGGAAAGCCGGCGTTGACGATCTCGATGCCGATCGAGCCCGCGTTGAGCAGGCGCTCGCCTTGCCAGTAGCTGACGCCCGCGTGCCACGCGCGCCTCGATTCCGGCACGAGCGCGAACACGCGAAAGCGCTTGCCTTCGTCGGCCGCATCGGGCACGAGATAGTGCGCGCTGACGGGCCGCGTCGGATCGGTCAGCAGTGCGACGGAGCGCGCGAGCGGTTGCGCGGTGTAGTGCAGCACGAGCGTGCGCACGCGCGAGTCCTGGTTCGGCGACGAGATCGACGGGTCGATCGCCAAGTCATGCGCACGGCGTGCGTCGCTTGCGCTGCGCGGGTTGCCGCCGGCGGCATGCGTGGCGTACGGCGATGCGAGCACGCCTGCGGTGCATAGCGAGGCGCGCGCAATGAATCGGCGGCGTTTCGCGTTCGCGATGTCGTCGCGTCGCGTTTGACGTGGTTGGCTCATTCAGTGGTTCCTCTTGGGCGAGCGTCCGGCGCGATCCCGGTAGCGGGACGATCGCGATCCGCATCGCGATGCATGCGCCGACAGAACGGCTTCGGCAGCGGTAGCGCCGATCGTTCGGCCGATCATTCAGCAGCGCGATTATTTCAAGCAGCGGGCGTTTGGGCGTCGGGGAAACAACCGATATCGGGCGATTCGGTCACGTCGATTATTGAAGCGCTCGAAGCGGCGCCGTTCCGGACGCCGCCGTCCTTTCATTGCGCGGCGAGCTGCTTGCGCATCGCGTCGACGAACGCGGGGTCCGTCTCGCCGAGCGTGTTCGTATGCGCAACGATGCGGCCGTCGGCATCGAGCAGCACGATCGTGCTCGAATGGTTGAATTCGCCGCTCGCGAGCTTGCGGTACTGAACGCCAAGCAGCGCGGCGACGGTCCGCGTGCTGGCGCGGTCGGTGCGCGCGAGCCGCCAGCGCGCGTCGAGGCCGTGCGCGTTCGCGGTCTTGCGCAGCACCGCAACCGAATCGCGATCGGGATCGATCGTCACCGCGACGACCTTGATACGCTTGCGTGCGGGCTCGCCGCCCGCGTCGAGCGTGAGGCCGATCGTCTCGAACAGCATCGGGCATACCATCTTGCACGACGTGTAGAACATGCTGACGAGCGTCGGCGTGCCGCGCAGATCGGCAAGGCTAAATGTTTTGCCATCCTGATCGGTCAGCATTGCGTTCGCCTGATACAGCGAATCGCTTGCCGACGCGACGGCCGCAGTGGTTGCGGCGGCGGCAAGGCCCGCGCCGTGAGCCGCCGTCGCGACGCACGCGGCGGCGATCAGCGCGAGCGCGCCGCGCGGCCCGAGAGAGTCAAGCTTCATGGTTGGTCTCCTGAAATCGAACGGGCGCAGCGAAAGCCGAGGCTTCCGGTCGAATCCGCGCCGGTGAGGGAAGACAGCAGCGCGACGCGCATCAGCACCGCGTAGCTGTCGCGGCGCACGATGCTGATCGCGCCTGCGCCGCAGAAGCGCTGCTGGTCCGGGTCGCCTTGCGTGCGGCTGTCGCCGCTGATGAAAAGGGCGTTGAAGTCGTCGACCCATTCCCAGATCAGCCCGTGCAGGTCGCGCACGCCATAGACGTTCGGCGCGCCGCCGACGCTCGGCGGCACGCGCGCCGCCGGCTGCTCGTACCACGACAGGATCTGCCGGCGCCACAGCGGATCGTTGCGCGCGTCGGTGCGCGTCGCGTCGGCGGCCGCCGCGTACTCCCATTCGAGCCACGTCGGCAGCCGCGCGCCTTCGCTCGCGCAATACGCGCGCGCGGCGAACCAGCTCACGCCCGTGACGGGCGCGTCGGGCGGCGTCGCGGAAGCCGGCTGCAGCGGTTCGGCCCAGTCGACGAGATACGCGGGGCCGGCGAACACGCGCGCGACGCGGTCGCGCCGCCATTCGGGATGCGTGCTGACGAACGCGGCGAACGCGCGAACCGTCACCGGCGTATCCTGCAGCTCGAACGCGTCGATGTGCACGGGCGTCGAGCGGCCCGGCACATCCTGCGGCAGCGCGCTCTCGAAATCGCCGCCCGGCAGCCGCACGAAGCGCGCGGCGTGCGCGGCGTGCGCGGCGTGCGCGATCGTCACGCCGAACGCGAGCGTCAGCGCGACGATCGCGAGGCCGGCGAGCCGCGCGGCGCTCGCCGCACGGCCGGCATGGCGTGGTGTCGACGCGCGCATGGCGGTTCTCCCTGACGCCGGCGCTCAGTGCGCCGCCTCGGCGACGGCCGGCGCTTTCGCGCGGGCCTTCGCGACTTCGTCCGCGCTGATTCGGCCGCCCGGATTGTTCCAGTTGTTCAGCACGTAGGTCAGCACGTTCGCGACTTCGTCGTCGGTCAGTTGCGCCATCGGCGGCATCGCCGAATCGTAGTCGCGGCCGTTGAACGTCACCTTGCCGTTCAGGCCGTGCAGCAGGATGCCGACCGCGCGCTTCGGATTCGCGGCGAGGAAGTCGGAGCCGGCGAGCGGCGGGAACACGCCCGGCAAGCCGCTGCCGGCGCTTTGATGGCACACCGCGCAGGTGCTCGCGAACACCGCGCCGCCCGCTTTCACCTGCGCCGGCAGCGACGGCGGCGCGGCGCTCGCGGCGGCGCCCGTCTTCACGAGCGAGGCGCCGCCCTTTGCGTCGGCCTTCGCGTCGGCCTTCACGCCGGCCTTCACGCCGGCCGTGGCGGCGGCGGGCGATCCGGTCGGGCCCGATCCCGCCGCGGCGGTGACGCTGTCGCCGCTATACGGCGCGTCGAGCTCCTTGCCCGAATAGATCGCCTTGTCGTCCGGGCCGTCGACCTTCAGGATCGCGAGCGCGCCCTTGTTGAACGCGCGGAAGATCGAGTGATCGACGAACGTGTAGTTGCCCGGCACGCGCGTGTGGAATTCGATCGTCGCCGCGCCGCCCGCCGGAATCAGCGTCGTCTGCACGTCGTTCTGCGTGACGCTCGAGCCGTCCGCGCGCACCTTGTCGAACACCGCGCCGATCACGTGAAAGCTCGACACGAGATTCGGCCCGCCGTTGCCGACGAACAGGCGCACCGTCTCGTCGGTGCGCGCGCGCATCGCCTTGTCGCCCGTCAGCGCGCCTTCGGCGCCGTTGAAGACGACGTAGGTCGGGCGCTCGTCGATCGCCTTGTCCATGTCGAACGACTGCAGCCCCTTCTCGCGATACTTGCCGTTCGTGTAGAAGTCGCCCTGCATCACGTAGTACTCGTGGTCGACCTTCGCCAGTCCTTCGGGCGGCTCGACGAGAATCAGGCCGTACATCCCGTTCGCGACGTGCATGCCGACGGGCGCGGTCGCGCAGTGATAGACGAAGAGTCCTTCGTTGAGCGCCTTGAAGGTGAAGCGCGATTCGTGGCCAGGCGCGGTGAAGCTCGACGTCGCGCCGCCGCCCGGGCCCGTCACCGCGTGCAGGTCGATGTTGTGCGGCATTTTGCTGTCCGGACGATTCTTGAGATGGAACTCGACCGTGTCGCCTTGCCGCACGCGGATGAAGTTGCCGGGCACCGCGCCGCCGAAGGTCCAGAACGTGTAGTTCACGCCGTCGGCGATCGGCATCACTTTCTCGACCACTTCGAGATCGACGATGACCTTCGCCGGATAGCGGCGCGTGATGGGCGGCGGCACGTTCGGCGGGCTCACGAGCGTCGCGTGAATCGGCTTGCCCTGCGGCGGGCCGAAATCGCCGGGCACCTTGCCCGTGGTGGTGGCCGCCTGCGCGCTCGCCGCGACCATCGCGCCGAGCAGGACGGACAGGAACGTGGCGCGCAGTTGGCCACGGATCGGTTGCAGGTCTTTCATGATCAGCCCCTCGCTGGCTTCGTTTCCTCCAAGCTATCGATCGCGGGGTGGTCGAGTATTGATACGCAGCAAGTGCATCTTTAAGGGTGCGGCAAGGTCGGGAAATTACTTAATCCAGATGAATTCCGGGCGGCGCGGCTGCGCCCGCTTGCCGCAAGTCGTGCGGGGTGCGAACGGTTCGCGCGCTATGCGCGAACCGTTCGCCGTCTGCGTGGGGAGGCGCCGTCATGCGCGGCGCGATTGCGGATAAAAAGTGGCCGACCGGTCACGGTCGGCCAAAAAGGTTCCGGCTTTATCCGAGGGCCATTGCCAGAACCCGAGAAACGGCCGGCGGCGCGAACCGCCGGCAAGCCGCGCGCGATGCCCGCAACGGGCGCCGGCGCGGCGAAACATTGCGGCTGCGGCACGTCAGCGCGCCTGCAGCTTGTCCGCGAGCGAGCGAAAGCCCGCCGCGAACACGTGCTCGCTGATCGACGCGGCAACCGGCTGCAGCTCGACGCCTTCCGTCGTGAAGTTCGCCCACCACTGCGCGAACGTCTTGCCCGAATCGGTGACGGGGACGAGCTGCACGCCCGCGACATAGTTGCGCACCGGCATCGTCGATTCGACGATCGAGTATTCGAGCGCGTGATTCGGCTCGTCGAGCTTCAGCAGCTTCTCGCGCACGTAGCCGTCTGCAAGCGTGAGGTGGCGGATCGCGCCGACCGTGTAGGCGTCCGGGCCCGGCTCGAGGCGGCTCTCGACGATCGCCGGATGAAATGCGGCGAGGCCGTCGAAATCGCGCAAGAACGCCCAGACGCGCTCGATCGGCGCATCGATGACACTGCTGGCGAAGGAGGTGTAGCTCATGTCGTTCGGTTCCTCGTGGAGGCGCGCGCGTCGCGCGCGGGCGTCATGACGCGATGCGCCTGTCGATCTCCTTGAAGCGGCGCGTCATGTCGGTCAACGCGGTTTCGGCCGGCAGCCGCTCCATCGAGCTCGCGCCGTAGAAACCGTGGCACTGCGGACACGCGCGCAGGATGTATGCGGCGTCCTCGGGCGAAGCGATCGGCCCGCCGTGGCAGAGCACGATCACGTCGTCGCGCACCGATCTTGCCGCATCCGCCCAACTGCGCACGAGCGGCGCGCAATCGGCGAGCGTGCGCGCGGTGTTCGCGCCGATCGTGCCGCCCGTCGTGAGGCCCAGATGCGCGACGACGATGTCCGCGCCCGCCTCGGTCATCGCGATCGCGTCGGCCTCGCTGAACACGTACGGCGTCGTCAGCAGGCCCTTGCGGTGCGCGAGTCGGATCATGTCGACTTCGAGCGCGTAGCCCATGCCGGTTTCCTCGAGATTCGCGCGGAAATTGCCGTCGATGAGGCCGACGGTCGGGAAGTTCTGCACGCCTGAAAATCCGAGCCGCGCCAGCTCGTCGAGGAACGCGTCGAAGTTGCAGAACGGATCGGTGCCGTTCACGCCGGCGAGCACGGGCGTCGACTTGACGACGGGCAGCACCTCGCGCGCCATGTCGACGACGATCTCGTTCGCGTTGCCATACGCGAGCAGCCCCGCGAGCGAGCCGCGCCCGGCCATCCGGTAGCGGCCCGAGTTGTAGATCACGATGAGGTCGATGCCGCCCGCTTCCTCGCATTTCGCGGACAGGCCCGTCCCCGCGCCGCCGCCGACGATCGGCTCGCCGCGCGCGATGGTCGCGCGCAGTTTTTCGAGGATGTCGGCGCGTGAAAGTCTCTTCATCTTCAATTCCGGTGTGCTGCGTAAAGCGACAAGAAGTGTTCGACGGCGATGTCGGCGAACTGCGGATCGTTGATGTGCGCGGGCACGCGCACGAGGCGGCGGTTCTCCGTCTGCACGACGGTGGCTTCGAGCGCGGCGTGGAGCGCCGCGTCGGCTTCCGGGTTCCAGAACGCCTGGCCCGGCGCGTCGAGCGCCGAGACGCCGCCCTCGGGAATCAGGAAATGCACGGGGCCGTCGCACGCGTTGAGCTTCGCGCCGATCCATTCGCCGATCCGGCGATTCTCGTCGGGCGTCGTGCGCATCAGCGTGACCTGCGGGTTGTGCTTGTAAAGCAGCCGCTGCGCGTAGCGGGGCGGCACCGTGTCGATGTGGCCGAAGTTCACCATGTCGAGCGCGCCGCATGAGCCGACGTACGGCGCCTTGCTGCGCGCGATCGCGTCGAAACGATCTTCGCCGCACGCGAGCACGCCGCCCATCAGCAGGTCGCAGACTTCGGTGGTGGTGAGATCGAGCACGCCGTCGAGCAGGCCGCTGTCGGCGAGCTTTTCCATCGCGGGGCCGCCTTTGCCGGTCGCATGGAACACGATGCAGTCGAAGCGCGCGTCGAGCCGCGACGTGACCGCCTGGATGCACGGCGTCGTCACGCCGAACATCGTGAGGCCGAGCGCGGGCTTCAGGTCGGCGGGCAGCGGCCGCATGTCGCGCACCGCGCCCGCGATCATGTGCGCGCCGTTCGCGAGCACCTGGCGCGAGATCCGGTTCAGGCCGGCGATGTCCGCCACCGAATAGAGCATCGCGATGTCCGACGAGCCGATGTACGCGGACACGTCGCCCGACGCCATCGTCGAGATCATCAGCTTCGGCACGCCGATCGGCAGCGCCTGCATCGCCGGCGTGACGAGCGCCGTGCCGCCGGAGCCGCCGAGGCCGATCAGCGCGGCGACGTCGTCGCGGCTCCTGATGTAGTGTTCGAACGCAACCGCCATCGCGGCGATCGCGCGGCCGCGGTCGCCGCAGAACACGGCGGCCGCGCCGTCGGGGTGGTGCGCGGCGACGGCGTCCGCGCCGATGTCGGCCGCGAGCCCCGGCGCGCGGGTCGACAGGTCGACCACGACCGCCGAGAGCCCCGCGTCGGCGATCCGGTCCTTGACGAAATGCGCTTCCGCGCCCTTTGTATCAACGGTTGCCGCAACGTAGATCTGTTTACGGTGGGGTACCATTTGGTCTCCTTCGCCGATCGTTCGTTTGTCGCACGATGTACCGCGATTCGATTCCGCGATAACTTTAACACAGATGAGACGGCCGTCTCAGCGGTCGTCCTCACACAACACATGCCAACTCCCGTATCCGCACCGGAAACGCTGTCCGAAACGCGCGCGCAGACCCGCGAGCTGTTGCTGCAGACCGCGCTGTCGATGCTCGAACAAGGCTGGTTTCCGTCGATCACCGAGCTCGCGAACGCATCCGGCGTGTCGCGCGCCACCGCTTACCGCTATTTCCCGTCGCAGGCGGCGCTCGTCAGCACTGTCGTCGACGAGAGCCTCGGGCCGGTGCTGCAATGGCAGCCGACGTCGACGTCGGTCGAGGCGCGCGTGAACGAACTGCTCGACTTCGCGTATCCGCGCATGGAGCAGCATGAGGGCGCGTTGCGCGCCGCACTGCAGGTCGCGCTGCATCAGTGGGCGAACGAGCGTGCGCGGCGCGCGCAGGACGAGCCGAAGTACCGGCGCGGCAATCGCCGACGGCTGCTCACGCTCGCCGTCGAGCCGATGGTGCAGGCGGGCGTCGATCCGGCGGTGGCCGCGCGGCTCGCGCAGGCACTGTCGTTGCTTTACGGCACCGAGGCGATGGTCGTGCTGAAGGACATCTGGGGGCTCGACTTCCGGCAGTTCATGAACGTCATCAAATGGATGAGCTCGGCGCTCGTGCGGGCGACGCTCGCGCAAGCGAGCGGTGCGGCGGCGGGAGCCGCGGGCGCGGTGGCGGATGCGGTGGCGAGCGGCGCCGGCGCGGCGGCAGGGGCGGGAAGCGCGGAGAGCGCGCAAGCCGCGCGCGATGCCGGCGCGACGGCAGACGCTTCGCCGCAAGGCGGCGACCGCGCCTCTTCGGGCAGCACATCTTCGGGCAGCACATCTCCGGGGGGAGCCGCCACCGTGCAGGGCGGCACCGGCTCCGCGGGCGGCGCGGATCAGAACCGCGACGCCTCCGGCGCAAACATCGAGGGTCGCCCGCTCACATCGCCCGCTTCCGACGATGACAAGCGCGATGCCTGAATAGGCGACTCGGCCGGCGGCGCATGCGCCGCTGCGAGCTACGCCGCGGCGGTGCGGGGCGCGCGTCCGATCACGCTCCGGAGCGAAGCGACGGGACGGCGCCGAGCCGACGCCGATTCCGTGAGCGCTCACGCCGGGCGGTCCGGCCAGTCGAACATCGTATAAGGCAGCGCGCGCTTGTGGCGCGTCGCGTCGTAGAACCGAAGCACCGTCTTGGCGACCGCGTCGTCGGCCGGCTTGCCTTCGAGAAAATCGTCGATCTGCTCGCACGTGAGCCCGCACGCGTGCTCGTCGGGAAGTTGCGGACGCAACGTTTCCAGATCGGCGGTCGGCGTCTTTATCACGAGCTGCTCGTCGGCGCCCAGCGTGCGCGCGAGTTCGCGCACGCGGCGCTTCGTCAGGCCCGTGAGCGGCAGCACGTCCGCGCCGCCGTCGCCGAATTTCGTGAAGAAGCCCATCACCGGTTCCGCCGCGTGATCGGTGCCGATCACGACGCCGCGCCGCGCGCCCGTAACCGCGTATCGCGCGATCATCCGCTCGCGCGCCTTGATATTGCCGAGCACGAAGTCCTGATGTGCGTGGTCGAGATACGCGAGGCCGCCTGCCGCAAGCGTGGCGAGCATCGCGTCGGCGGCCGGTTCGGCCGTCGATCTGGCGGCCGGTCGCGGTTGCCGGTTGTGGGCGCGAGTCGCGGGCGTCAGTTGCGGCCGTCGACTGGGGGCGTCTCAGTTGCGGCGCGCGAGCGTGACGCCAGCGAGCGCGACCGCGAAGCCGGCGATCTGCAGCGGCACGAGCGTTTCGCCGAAGAGCGCGTAGCCCTGCAGCGCGGCGAGGGGCGGCGCGAGGAACAGCAGCGACGTCGCGCGCGCCGCTTCGCCCCGGCGCAGCATCGCCATCAGCAGCATCACCGCGACGCCGGACAGCATCCCGATGCCCCATGCGAGCGAGAGCCACAGCGCGGGCGCGCCGTGCCAGCGGGTTTCGCCGAGCGCGACGGCCGCCGCGCCGGCGACCATCGCCGCGCCGAGATTCTGCAGCGCGACCGCGGTGCGCAAGTCCGCTTGCGCGAGCGAGGTCTTCTGATAGAGCGAGCCGGCCGTGATCGATCCGACCGCGGCGAGCGCGATCGCGACGACGGCCCACGCGGGCGCGCCGCCTGCCGCCGCCGGCGCGGCGCCGAGCTTCGGCGCGAGCACGAGCGCGACGCCCGCGACGCCGAGCGCCATGCCGAGCCAGCCGCGTGCGGTGAGCCGCTCGCCGAAGAGCGGCGCGGCGAGCGCGGCGGTCGCGAGCGGCTGCAGCGCGCCGAGCAGCGCCATCACGCCGGCGTTGAGCCCTTGCGCGACGGCCCAGTAGCTCGCGCTCAGATAGACGCCTTGCAGCAGCGCGCCCGCGAGCAGATGGCGGCCCCATTCGCGCCGCGCGGGCCACGGCGCGCGCGTGGCGAGCGCGATGCACGCATAGAGGAGCGCGGTGCCCGAGAAGCGCGCGAGCAGATACAGGCTCGGATCGGCATACGGCTTGATCGCGCGCGCGACGATGAAGCCCGTGGACCACAGCGCGACGAACGCGGCGGCGGTGGCGGCGGAAGCGAAAGCAGGCATGCGAAACGGGCCGGACGACGCCGGCATGACGACGAAGCGGCCGAGTATCGCGCGCCGGCGCGCCGCCGTCTTGTCGAAATCTGCACTGCGGGCGGCTTGGGCCGAACGCGGTTCAGTTCAGTCGAGCGAGAACGTGTCGAGCGGCTGGTTCGCGCTGGGTTCGGTCGCGAAGCGCGCGCTCAATTGCCGGTGCAGCCGGCGCGCCTCTTCGAGCGTGAGATCGATCCAGTACGGGTCTCCTGCCGCGTCGTTGAGCCGCTCCGGCGGAAACTGGATTTCGAGAACAGCGCCTTTGCGATACATCGGTTCACCTCTGTCGGTTGGTTGGGGCGAGCGGCGAGTTTAGCAATGCGCGGCGAATCCGATTGCCGCACGGGGCGAAACACTGAATTGCTTGCAGGTTGCAGGCGAAGGCCGGCCGGGCAGGGCAGCCGGCGCGAAGCGCCCGCGCCGTACTACAATAGCCCGCCATTCGCCATCCACGCTCCGATCCGCGGCCCGGCCGCGCCGCGCGCCATGCTTGCAGAACAACGTCATCGCTACATCCTGACCGAACTCGGCCGTGCGGGCGCGTTGTCGGTCGCGCAGCTCGTGAACGCGCTCAACGTGTCGCGCGAGACGATCCGCCGCGATCTGAACGCGCTCGCCGCGCGCGGCCTCGTGATCACGACGCATGGCGGCGCGCTCGCGGCCGACCGGCAGGAGCCGAGCGTGTCCGAGCGCGACGCGTCGCACGCGGAGGCGAAACGCGCGATCGGCCGGCGCGCGGCCGAGTTCGTGCCCGACGGCGCGTCGGTGCTGCTCGACTCGGGCAGCACGGTCCACGCGGTCGCGCTCGCGCTCGTCGACCGCCATCGGCTGACCGTCTACACGAACGACTGGCGGATCGCCGGCGTGCTCGGCCGCCGCAACGGCAACCGCGTGACGCTGCTCGGCGGCGAGCTGTCCGACGACGAGGACGCGACGTTCGGCCTCGACACGATCCAGCAGCTCGCGCAATACCACGTCGATTTCGCGTTCGTCGGCGCGGGCGGGATCACGCCGGACGGCACGCTGACCGACTACTCGCGCGTCGTCGCCGAGGTGCGCGGGCGAATGCTCGCGGCGGCGGCCGCGCCGATCGTCGTCGCCGACCACTCGAAGTTCGGACGCGTGACGCCCGTGCGGATCAACGGCTCGGACGCCGCGCGCTTTCTCGTGACCGAGCGCGCGCCGGACAAGACGATGCGGCGGGCGCTGACGTCGCGGGGGCTCGAGCTCGTCGTCTGCGGATGAGCGCCGGTTCGCCGGCCGGGTGCGGCGAGCGTGCGATGCGCAAGATGTTCCGGCGTACCAGGCACTCTATTTTCCTGAAACCGGCAGGGTAGCGCGATGCGGCGCGGCGGGCGGCCGCGCCGAAGCCCGCGCGACACGGAAACTTCATCCGGATGTCACACGCGCGGCAAGCTCGCGTTGAACACTCGACGCTTTCACTTTGGAAGGCGATGAGCCGAGGAGGGCGGCGATGTCCGTCAGCGTGCGCAGCTATCTTTCCCCGACGTTGGTCCTGCTGGCCTTCGACTGGCCCGACGCGCAGCGGCGCGACGATTTTCTCGGCTTCGCGATCAAGCGCACGCCCGGCTTCTGGTCGGCGGACGGCAAGACCCGCGCCGCGACGAGCTGGCTGCCGAACCGGCTGACCTTCGACGGCCCCGCGGCCCACACGCAGGGCGATGCGCCGACCGACCAGGCGCCGATCCAGAAATTCATGTGGTGGGACGCACGGATCGATCCGCCCGATCGCGGTCAGACGTTTCGCTACGACGTCTATCCGGTCGTCGGCACGCCCGCGTCGCTGCAGGTGCTCGAAGCCGACGCGGGCGTGTGCGCGATCACGCTGCCCGCGCACGTCGAGGGCGGTGTCGGCACGTGGTTCAACCGCGCGGTGGTGAGCTCGCAGGCGTTCGCGAAGCAGGCCCGCGCGCTGCATCTGGCCGACGGCGCCGCACCGTCGCCCGACGCGGCGCTGCGCCTGCGCACGTGGCTCGCGAACGATCTGCAGGAGACCTTCGGGCTGATGCTCGGCGCCGACGCGCGGCGTGCGGCATCGGCCGTCTATCACCTGACCGATCCGCTGTGGGCGATTCCCGCATTCGACGCGTTCGGCCGCGCGCACGGCGCGGATGCGCTCGCGATCGTCTACGACGCGCACGAGACGAAGCGCGGCTCGGGCGAGCCGCCGCTGCCGTCGCCGAACCAGCCGGCCGTCGAGCAACTGACGGGCGTCGCGATGCTCGCGCCGCGCGACAAGACGCGGATCATGCACGACAAGTTCATCGTCGCGGGCGACGAGACCGGGCCCGCGCGCGTGCTGACCGGCTCGGCGAACTTCACGACCGAGGGCATCACCGAGCAGGCGAACGTGCTGCACACGTTCGAATCGGCGGCGCTCGCCGAGCTGTACAACGCCCGGGCGCGCGCGCTCGCGTCGAATCCGGGCATCGCCGAGACCGCGCGTCTCGCGCCCGGCTGGACGGAGCCGGTCGAGGTCGGCTCGGCGCGCGTGCGCGTGTCGTTTTCGCCGGAGCCGCGCGGCGTGCGCACGCAGATCGATACGATCGTCGACGCGGTTCGCGGCGCGCAGCATTCGGTCGCGTTTTGCCTGTTCATGCCGACCGACGCCGCGCTGCGCGACGCGTGCTTCGCGGCGGGCGACCGCGGGCTGATGATGTTCGGGCTCGTCAACGCGATCAGCGCGCGCGGCGCGCAGCAGGCGGATGCGGATCAGCGCGACGGCAAGACGCTCGACGCCGCGCGTCTCGCGAACCTGGAGCTGTATCACCGCAGCCGCTCGAATCGCGACGTGATCGACGCCGCCTACTTCTCGCCCGCGACGGTGCCCGACGGCTTCGAGCCGGAGCTGCGGCTCTTTCCGGGCGAAGCGCCGCCGCCGTATCCGCCCGTGGTCGTTCACCACAAGTTCATCGTGATCGATGCGGAAGGCGCGAACCCGATCGTCTACAGCGGCTCGGCGAACATGAGCGCGAACTCCGAGCACTACAACGACGAGAACCTGCTCGAGATTCGCGATGCGCGCGTCGCGGGGATCTATCTCGCGGAATTCCTGCGGCTTTACGAGCACTATCGTGCGCGCGCGCTGGCGATCGCTTCGCGTCGCGGCAACGGCTCGAGCGCCGGGGCGGCGGGTGCGCGCGGCGGCCTCGCGCTGCAGCCCGATTCGCGATGGGCGAAGAAGTATTTCGTCGACGGAAGCCCGGAGGAGAAGGCGCGGATCGCGCTTGCGGCGCCGGTGGCGGCGCGTTGACCGGATCGGGCGCCGGCGTCGGCATTTGCGTGCGCGTCGTGCCGCATCGTCGATGTGCGGCCTGCGGCCCGATTCGCGGTCGCAGGCCGGGAACGAACCGCATGACGATCGCCTCGCTCGGCGGCGCGCCGGCGCCGGCGGACGATCGGCCGGCGATCAGCGGGCAACGTAGCGCAACACGGTATCGGCGATCATCGCGCGATGCCGCGCACGCAGCCGCGGCGACGACGGATCGCGGCCGAACGCGGTGCCGAACGTATAGCGGTTCGCGACGCGATGAAAGCAGAACGAGCTGATGAGCAGATGCAGATCGAACGGGTCGACGTCGTCGCGGAACACGCCGCTTTCGACGCCGCGCGCGAGCAGTTCCTCGAGCGTCTTGATGATGCTGACGTTGCGGTTCTTGAACGACTTCAGTTGCTCGATGTATTTCGCGCCGTGAATGTTCTCGATCGTCACGAGGCGCACGAAATCGCGATGCTTGTCGTGATAGTCGAACGTGAATTCGACGAGCCGGCGCAGCCCTTCGCGCGGCTCCAGTTCGCCGACGTTCAGCTCGAGCTCGAGCGTGCGGATGTCGCCGTAGACCTTCTCCAGCACCGCTTCGTACAGCCCTTCCTTGCTGTCGAAGTAGTAATAGAGCATCCGCTTCGTCGTGTTCGTGCGTTCGGCGATCGCATCGACGCGCGCGCCCGACAGCCCCATCGCCGAGAACTCCTGCGTGGCGACGTCGAGGATGTTGCGCTTCGTCTGCTCGGGGTCGTATTTGCGGCGCGCCTCGTCTCGCCTCGCTTCGGCGTCGGGCGCTGCGGCCTTGCTTCCTTGTTTCATTTTGGCGTGATCGGACGGCGGTGATCGGACGGCGGCATGGTCGGCGCATTCTAGCACGCACCCCAAGCGGCTTTCGCCCGACTCCTGGCTCTAAAAGACGGGTTTGCCGGAGCGTGCGCAGCGGCGCGCGGCGAGCGCGTCGCGCGCCTCGCACGCGCTGTACGTGAGCTGCGCAGCGGCGAGCCCCGCGAGGCCGAACGTGCGCACGAGGCCGAACCTCGCGAAGCCGTCGGGCACGGGGCGCCCTTCGGCGAGCGCCGCCGCGAGCACTTCGCCCGCGACTGTCGTCGGCGCCATGCCGTGGCCGCCGAAGCCGACCGCGTGCCAGACGCCGTCCGCGTCCCGGCCGATCTGCGGCATCTTGTGGCGTGCGTAGCTCATGAGCCCGCCCCACGCGAACTGCACGGCGACGTCGCGCAATTGCGGATACACACGCAGCAGATCGCGCCTGAGCAGCCGCGCGATGGCTTGCGGCCCGCGTTCGAGCACGGAGATGCGGCCGCCCCACAGAATCCGGGTGTCGGCGAGCGGCCGGTAGTAGTCGAACGCGAAGCGGGTGTCGTAGACGGCCGATTCGCATGCGATCGCATCGGCGAGCCGCGCGCCGAGCGGCTCGGTCGCGATCACGTAGGTCGCGATCGGCAGCACCGCGCGCTCGATGCGCGGATACACGCCGCGCGCGTAGCCGCCGCCCGCAAACACGACACGACGCGCGCGCACCGCGCCGCCGTCGGTCGCGACGACGAAGCCCGCGCCGTCGCGGCGGATCGCGCGCGCGGCCGAATGCTCGTGAATCCGCGCGCCGCCTCGCGCGGCCGCCGCCGCGATACCGAGCACGTACTTCAGCGGATGGAAGTGGAACGCGTTGCGTTCGAAGAGGCCGCCGTGATAGCGCTCGGTCTTCAGCCGCGTGCGCAGCTCGCGATCGTCGAGCGGTTCCCAGTCGACGCCGAACGCCTCCTTCATCAGCTCGCGCGGCGCGCAAAGACGCGCCGGATCGTCGAACCAGTTCGCGAGGATCACGCCGCCGTCCACTAGCTCGCAGTCGATGCCGTAGTGCGCGGCGCGCGCGCGGATCAGGCCGACCGCGTCGATCGTCAGGCGATAGAGCGCGCGGGCGGACGCGGGGCCGAGCGTGCGCAGCAAGTCCGCGTTGTCGAGGCTGTAGCCGCCGAACACGAAGCCGCCGTTGCGGCCCGATGCGCCGAAGCCGACCGTTTGCGCGTCGAGCACCGCGATGTCGCGCACGCCGCGCTCGACGAGCCCGAGGGCCGTCGACAGGCCCGCCAGGCCGCCGCCGACGATGCACACGTCGACGTCGATGCGTTCGGCGAGCGCGGGGTAGGGCGTGCGCGTCACCGTGGCTTCGTAGTAGTTCTGCATGCGGTTGTCGTTCGGGCCGTTCGTGGCCGGTTAAGAGCGAATGATCCCACTATCGTATCGGTTGTCTTGCGCGCGATGAAGCAGCGTCTGCACGGATGGACGCAGGCGCATCGGACGCCTTCCGCCGCCGAAGCGCGGATCGTCCCTGCGTCAATCGATGCCGGAGCGAGTCACGGCCGGCGGCGGATCGGAGCCGCGGGCATCGGCGGCGGCATCGCCCGTCGCGGGCGCCGCACGTTCGGCCGCGCCGTCGGCGCCGGGAGCGCCGCCATCGCGCATCGGCGCCGCACCGGGCCGCTTCGCCTGCTCGCGCTCGAGCCGGTGATAGTGATCGAGCCGTCTCGCGTCGATCAGCGCGACGTACGCCGCGCCGTTCTTCGTGATGATCTTCTCGCCGCCGCCCCGCGCGTCGTCCGCCAGCTCGGAAAAGCGGGCGCGCGCGATGGACAGCGGCACGATGTCGACGATGCGAATGGTCATGATCGGTCTCGCGTGGCCGGCCTGCCGCCGGCCGATGAACGAATGAGCAGGAGGGTCGCGTCAGCTTATCGGCCGCGCCGGCGCGACGGAACCCAGCCATTCGGCCAACGCGACGAACGGCTCGCTGCCGGCGGCGGCGTCCGGCGCGACGAGGTAGTAGCCGGCGTCGCTCGGCAGCCGCCAGTCGAGCGGCGCGCAAAGGCGCCCCGACGTGAGTTCGTCGGCGACGAGCAGCTCCGGCATCAGCGCGACGCCCATGCCCGCGTGCGCGGCCGCCGTCAGCATCGTGAACAGCTCGTAGCGCGGCCCGCGCACCGCGCGCAGATCGTTGTCGAGTCCGTGTGCGCGAAACCAGTCGCGCCACGCGTCCGCACGCGTCGACAGGTGCAGCAGCGGCAAGTCGAGCAGCGCGTCGCGCGTGATCCGCCGCCCGTTCGCGTTCAGCAGCGCCGGACTGCAGACGGGCAGCATGTCGCCTTCGAGGAACAGCAGCCGCCCTTGCGTGCCGGGCCACAGCGCATGGCCGAAGTAGATCGCCGCGTCGAACGTCGAATCGCTGAACAGGAACGGCTCGGTGCGCACCGACAGGTTCACCGTGATGTCGGGCCGCAGCGCGCGGAATTGCGGCAGGCGCGGAATCAGCCATTGGCTCGCGAACGTCGGCACGACCGCGAGCTCGAGCGTCGCGCCGATTCCGCGCTGCGCCATCAGCTCGAGCGTGTCGCGCTCGATGCGCTCGAGGTTGCGCCGCACGAGCGCCGCGTAGTGGCGGCCGTGCGGCGTCAGCACCACCCGCTTCTTGATCCGCAGGAACAACGCAACGCCGAGCCGCGCCTCGAGCGACGTGATCTGGCGGCTGACGGCGCTTTGCGTGAGCGCCAGCTCGTCGGCCGCGCGGGTGAAGCTTTCGTGGCGGGCCGCCGCTTCGAAGACCTGCAGCGCCGCGAGGTTCGGAATGCCTTTTCGCATCGGCTGTCGAGCGATCGGAAAATCGCGAGTTGGTGAATTTCAGGAATGAGCTGGTGAGTTTATATCAATTGCCGGGCGGATTTTGCGCACCGAAAATCGACCCCGGACATTTCAGGCGCGCCGCCTCGCCGCCCGATAAGTGCCGCGCCCGCCGCCGCAACGACGCAAACCCACGGAACAACCCGATGAACCCGAATCTCGCCGCCTTGCTCGCCACCGTTTCCGATCAGCCGACCCTCGACGAGTTGATGCGGTTCATGCATGTTCCGACGTGCTTCGAGCGCTGCGAGCCGGGTGTCGTCACGCGCGCCGAGCTCGCGCAGGCGCTGAACATGGCGCTGTTCGCGGATCTGCTCGAACGGGTGCCGACGGGCCGCGCCTATACGCGCGACGTCGCGCTCGGCGGCGGCCGCGTGACCTTCGATCACGGCGCGCTGCGCACCGTGCGCTGGCCGTCGTGCGGCGCGCTGCCGCCTGGCGAGGCGGCGTTCACGCGAATCCTGCGCCCGCTCGGCTATCGGCTGAACGGCACGTATCCGCTCGAGCGCCTCAGGATGACGGGCCGCTCTTACGCGCATCTCGACGCGCCGCACCAGATCGCGCAATTCTTCGTGAGCGAGGTTCATCCTGAGCGCTTCAGCGCCGCGTTCCAGGCGGCCGCGACGAACGTGCTCGGCACCTCGGCCGATCCGCTGACGCCGCAGGCCGCCGCGACGCTCGCCGAGCTCGAGCGCGACGCATCGCTGCCGCTCGCCGACGCATGCGCGCTCCTGCCCGTGCTCGTGCGCTGCTTCGGCCGTCAGCATGCGAGCCCGGCGCTCGCCGACTACGAAACGCTGCTCGCCGAATCGGCGGAGATGGCGTGGATCGCGACCGAAGGCAACGCGTTCAACCACGTGACCGACCGGGTGCCCGACGTCGATGCGCTCGCCGCCGCGCAACGCGCGCTCGGGCGGCCGATCAAGCCGGCCGTCGAGGTGTCGCGCTCGGGCCGCGTGCGGCAGACCGCGTTCCGCGCGGACCCGGTCGTGCGCGCGTTCGTCGACGCGTCGGGCGCGCTCGTCGAGCGCGAGGTGCCGGGCTCGTTCTACGAATTCATCACGCGCGACACGGTCGCCGATGCGGAGACGGGCCGCCGTGCGCTCGATCTGAGCTTCGACGCGGGCAACGCAACCGGCATCTTCAAGATGACGGCCGCCGCCTGATCCGCCCGGCGTCCGATCCGCCTTTCGCCTGACTTCTCCCGCACCGGAGCCGCCATGACGCTCGCCGCCGCCGCTGTCGACTATCCGTTCGCCGCGCCGTTCGCCGATCCGCAGGGCTCGCCGATCCGCGAGCTGTTCAAGCACGTCGGCAAGCCGGGGATGATCTCGTTCGCGGGCGGCTATCCGTCCGCCGAGCTGTTCGACCGCGAAGGCATCGCGGCGGCGTTCGCCGACGCGACCCGCGACGATCCGGTGGCCTGCCTGCAATACGGCGACACCGCAGGCCAGCCCGGCCTGCGCGCCGCGCTCGCCGACTGGATGACGCGCGCGCGCGGCGTGGCGTGCGACGCCGCGCAGGTGCTCGTCACGACGGGCTCGCAGCAGGGCTTCGATTTGCTCGTGCGCGCGCTGATCGAGCCGGGCGACGTCGCGCTCGTCGAGGCGCCCGCGTATCCGGCCGCGCTGCAGGCGCTGCGGCTCGCGGGCGCGAGGCTCGTGCCGGTGCGCACCGATGCCGACGGCGTCGATCCGGACGCGCTCGCCGCGCAGCTCGCCGCGTGGCCCGCGGCCGAGCGCCGCCCGAAGCTGCTGTACACGGTGCCGACGTTCGCGAACCCGACGGGCGCGACGCTGCCGCCGGCGCGGCGCGCGCGGCTCGCGGCGCTCGCGGCCGACGCGCGGTTCGTGCTCGTCGAGGACGATCCTTACGCGGACCTGCGTTTTTCCGGCGAGCCGGTGAGGCCCGTGCTCGCGCACGACGGCGCATCGGACTGGACGGTCTATCTCGGCAGCCTGTCGAAGATCGTCGCGCCGGGCCTGCGGATCGGCTGGGCGGTCGCGCCCGCCGCGATCCTGCGGCGGATGACCGTGGCGAAGCAGACGAGCGATTTGTGCACCGCACCGATCGCGCAGGAGGCGATCCGCCGCTATCTGGAAAGCGGCCGGCTCGCCGCGCATTTGCGCACGATCGCGCAGACTTACGGCAGCCGCTGCCGCGCGCTCGTCGGCGCGCTCGCGCAATTCGTGCCGGACGAGGTCGAATGGCGCGAGCCGTCGGGCGGCATGTTCGTGTGGGCGCGCTTGAGCGGCGGCCGCGACGCGGCCGAGGTGCTCAGGCGCGCGCTCGAGCACAACGTGATGTACGTGCCCGGCGCGGCGTTCTACGCGCGCGACGCGGATGCGGGCAGCCTGCGGCTGTCGTTCGCCGCGCCGGGCGAAGCGGAGATCTTCGAGGGCGTGCGCCGGTTGCGCGCGGCGCTCGCGGCGCGCCGTTAGGACCAGGCCGAATGGCCAGTGCGCTTGCATGCGGCGCGCGAACGCGGTCCAATCGATTCATTCGCGGCGGCGACGCCGCACCGATCAACCCGATTCTGTTCTGAAGAGGAAGCGATGCAATTCAACGACATTCTCGCCGCGCTCGACGTCGATCTGTCCCGCTGGCAAGGCAGTGCGCTGACCGCCCGGTCGCCCGTCGACGGCGCGACGCTCGCGACGCTCGCCGCCGACAGCCCGGCGGACGCCGGGCGCAAGATCGACGCCGCGCATCAAGCGTTCCTCAAGTGGCGCACGGTGCCCGCGCCCGTGCGCGGCGAACTCGTGCGCGTGTTCGGCAACGTGCTGCGCGAGCACAAGGCGGCGCTCGGCCGGCTCGTCACGCTCGAGGCGGGCAAGATCGCATCCGAGGGCCTGGGCGAAGTGCAGGAGATGATCGACATCTGCGATTTCGCGGTCGGTCTGTCGCGGCAGCTTTATGGCCTGACGATCGCCTCCGAGCGCCCCGGCCACCGGATGATGGAGACCTGGCATCCGCTCGGCGTGTGCGGCGTGATCTCCGCGTTCAATTTCCCGGTTGCCGTATGGTCATGGAATGCGGCGCTCGCGTTCGTGTGCGGCGATCCGGTCGTCTGGAAGCCGTCCGAGAAGACGCCGCTCACCGCGATCGCGTGCCACGCGCTGTTCGCGAAGGCGGTGCGCGAATTCGACAGGACCCATCCGGGCGTCGTGCCGGAGGGGCTGCACCAGCTCGTGCTCGGCGGCCGCGACGTCGGCGAGGCGCTTTGCGCTTCGCCGAAGGTGCCGCTCGTGTCAGCGACGGGCAGCGTGCGGATGGGCATCGAGGTCGCGCAGGTGCTGAGCCGCCGGCTCGCGCGCAGCATTCTCGAGCTCGGCGGCAACAACGGGATGATCGTCGCGCCGAGCGCGGATCTCGATCTCGTCGTGCGCGCGGTCACGTTCGCCGCGGTCGGCACGGCGGGCCAGCGCTGCACGACGCTGCGCCGGCTGATCGTGCATCGCGGCGTCGCCGATCAATTGCTGCCGCGCCTCGAGAAGGCGTTCGCATCGGTGAAGGTCGGCGATCCGCTCGAAGCGGGCACGCTCGTCGGCCCGCTGATCGATCGCGCGTCGTTCGACGCGATGCAAAAGGCGCTCGCCGATGCGCGCGAGCAGGGCGGCGATGTCAAGGGCGGCGAGCGCGTCGAACTCGGTCATGCGCACGCGTACTACGTGCGCCCCGCGCTCGTACGGATGCCGAAGCAGACGGCCGTCGTCACGCGCGAGACGTTCGCGCCGATTCTGTACGTGCTCGTCTACGACGATTTCGAAGACGCGCTCGCGATCCACAACGGCGTGCCGCAAGGGCTGTCGTCGGCGATCTTCACGAACGACGTGCGCGAGGCCGAGCAGTTCATGTCGGCGGCGGGCAGCGATTGCGGGATCGTGAACGTGAACATCGGCACGAGCGGCGCGGAGATCGGCGGCGCGTTCGGCGGCGAGAAGGAGACGGGCGGCGGCCGCGAGTCGGGCTCCGACGCGTGGAAGAGCTACATGCGCCGCGCGACGAACACGATCAACTACAGCCGCGAATTGCCGCTTGCGCAGGGCGTGAAGTTCGACGTGTAAGCGGCGCGCCGGCGCGCGGGTCCATCGTGTGCGAGAGGCGCTCGCCGTCGAAGTCGGCCCAATGCCGGTAATCGCCGGACGTTGCGACAGCCGCGTCGACGAGATCGATCGCGCCCGTCGCGCCGCGCCGGTCGTGGTCGGGCGCTTCGAGCGCGATCGTCCACGGCGAGCCGTCCGGCTTGCGCCCGCGCGCGCAGCTCGCCGTCGATGCCGACGAGCCACGCGTCGATCGCGCGGCATGGCGACGGCAAAGCGTCGCGGATGTCCGATGCGCGGCGGGCGTCGATCATGTCCGGCGTGTCCGGCATGTTCGCGGCGGCGGCCGGGCTCGAGCGTTTGACGAAGCCGTTCGAA
This sequence comes from Burkholderia sp. MSMB1588, assembly GCF_001546925.1. NCBI lineage: Bacteria > Pseudomonadati > Pseudomonadota > Betaproteobacteria > Burkholderiales > Burkholderiaceae > Burkholderia > Burkholderia sp. MSMB1588. The sequence goes on from NZ_CM003770.1 coordinate 1,789,017, forward strand.
CGCGGCGCGACGACGGCGAAGGGCAGCGGCCTCGGGCTTGCGATCGTCGACGCGATCGCGAAGGGCGCGGGCGCGTCGTTCGCGCTGCGCTCGCCGGCGCCGTGCGAGACGGACGGGGTTCAGGCGGTGGTCGAGGGGCTCGCGCTCGGCGACGATCGTGCGACGCGCCCGTGAGCGTGCAACCCGCCTGGCGAGGCGCGCTTCCCGATTGCCGTTCGCGCTGGGCGCGAAGTTCAGCGGGCAAGCGGCGGGCGCGGCCGGCCGGAAGAGCGCACAGGCGGTTCGCTTGCGCACCGCCCGAAAAAAGCTCGGGAACCATTCCGAGCCCTTTTTCCTGTCGCGATTCCGGCGCCGCGCCCGATCGGTTCGTCGGCGTTCGCGGCTGCCCGCGTCAGCTCGCCATGTGCGTTCGGCGAGCGCTTGCCGGGATCGGGGCCCGATGCGGGGCCCGATTCGCGGCGCGATAACGGGCGCCGACGGCGTGCCGCATTTCGTCGAGGCCGGCGCGCGGCGTCAGAACCAGCCGGATATCCATCCCGCGATGCCTTTGAACGTACTCTTGATGCTGTCCCACGCATTGCTGAGCCACGCGACGACATCCTTTACGACGCCCACGATGAAGCTCGTAATCTTGTCGAAAAGTTCGCTGAAGAAATTGCCGATCTTGTCCATCAAGGCGACGATCGGGTGCTGAAGTTCCGGGTGTTCCAGTCCGATTTTGATCGCCGTGTCGAAAATCTTGTCGATTCTCGCGTTGGAATCCTCCTTCGCCTTTTTCCTCTGTTCTTCCATCTTCTTCTTGAATTCTTCGACGGAAGCGGGAGACGCTCCTGAACTCTTCAGCGCCTCGGTTGCGCCGACGATGCCGGTCTCGATTCCGCTCGCTTCCTCCTGTCCGGACGATTGCGCGTCGATTTGCAGCCCTTTCAGCAAGTCGTTGTCCTGCGCTGAAAGCTTCGCGGAAGACGCCTGCGCGGCGGTGAAATAAGAGGCGAGCTGCTGCGAGGCGGCATAGCGGCGGGGCGATGCCTGATCAAGAGACGACTTGTAATGCGTGCGCATTTCCTCCAGAACGTCGGTAAATTGGCTCATTTTGTGGCTCCTCGGAAAAGCACGGATTGAATTTGAAAGCGAGAGCCGTGCCGATTATCTCTCGACTAAAGAGTAGGATTTATTCGTCGGTGAATACCTACCATTTTTGTTAGTTTGAAATTTTCAGGGGCGGGTATTTTGTGATGCCGGCTGCTTACGCGCCGTTCCGCGCGGCCGTCGACCCCCGCACGATCAACTCCCCCGGCAGCACCAGCGTGCGCGCGGACATCGCCGGATCGGCGAGCCGCTGCGTAAGCAGTTGCATCGCGTTCTTGCCGATCTCGTAGACGGGCTGCGCGATCACCGTCACGCCGGGCGTGACGAGCTCCGTCCATGCGTCGTTGTCGAAGCCCGCGAGCGCGACGTCGTCCGGCACGCGCGCACCGCGCTCGCGCAGCGCACGATACGCGCCGAGCAGCAGCAGGCCGTTGCTCGCGACGATCGCGTCGGGCCGCGCGGCCGCGTCGCCCGACAGCCACGCATGCACGCGCGCGTGCGCCGCCTGCGGATGCGGATCGACGAATTCCGCGTCGACGGGCAGCGCGTGGCGGCGCAGCGCGTCGACGAACGCCGCGTGCCGTTCGCGGCCCGTCGTGCTCGCGTTGCCGAACAGCCCCGCGACGCGCCGGTAGCCGCGCCCGACCAGATGCTCGGCAAGCCGCGCCGCCGCGTCGCGGTTGTCGAGCGTGACCGCGTCGGCCGCGCCCGCCGGCCCCGCGCGGTCGATCATCACGACCGGGAACGCGTGCGCGCGCGCGTCGAATTGCCGCGCGGCGTCGTATGTCGGCGAATAGATGACGCCAGTCACGCGCTCGCTTTCCATCAGCCGCAGGTACATCGCTTCCTTTTCCGGGTTCTCGTCGGTGTTGCAGAGGATCACGCGCATGCCTTGCGCGTATGCGGCGTCCTCGACCGCGCGACTTACCTCGGTGAAGAACGGGTTGCGCACGTCGGACACGATGAGGCCGATCGTCGCGGTTTCGCCCGAGCGCAGCCGGCGCGCGGCCGCGTTCGGCCGGTAGTCGAGCCGCTCGATCACTTCGAGCACGCGGCGGCGCACGGTGTCGCGCACCGGGCCGTTGTTCGACAGCACGCGCGAAACCGTCGTGACCGACACACCCGCCGCTTCCGCGACATCCTTGATTCGTAGCGCCATGACGACTGAAATCGATTTCTTTCCGGGATCGGTATTTACCCTGAATCTGGGCGACGGAAGCAACCCCCGGCGCAAGCGCCGGGGCCGCCCGCAGACAGGCCGTTTGCCTATTCTATCGGCGCTTGCCGCACATTTCACGCGGTTTCCCAAAATCGGGGAACGCTTGACGGTCAAAGTGGTATCGATTCCAATACGCACATTCCAACGACTCATCCCAGGAGACGCGATGCCGCCGTTGCTCACCGCGGAACTCGTCCGGCTCGGCGCGAAGGCCGACTCGAAACACGATGCGATCGGCCAGGCCGGCGCGCTGCTCGTCGCGGCGGGCGTCATCGAGCCCGGCTATGTCGACAGCCTGCACGGCCGCGAGCAGGTGTCGAACACGTACCTCGGCAGCGGCGTCGCGATCCCGCACGGGCTGCAGGAGGATCGCCACCTGATCCGCCGCACGGGCGTCGCGGTGCTGCAACTGCCGGACGGCGTCGAGTGGCAGGGCGGCGAGCGCGCGCGGCTCGTCGTCGCGATCGCCGCGCAGTCCGGCGAGCACATCGCGCTGCTGCAGCGCCTGACCCGGCTGATCGGCGATCCGGCGCAGCTCGAGCGGCTGCTCGCCGCGCGCGATCCGCAGGCAATTGTCGACGCGCTGAACGGCGCGCAGCCGGCGCGCGCGGCAAGCAGTGCAAGCGTAACGGGCGCGGCCGGTGGCGCGTCGGCCGCCGTCGCCGCGGCGACGCCCGCCGACTACGCGCACCAGCGCGAACTGATCCTCGACTATCCGCACGGCTTGCACGCGCGGCCCGCGAGCGCGTGGGTCGCGACCGCGAAGCGCTATCAGGCGGCGCTGCGCGTGCGTTGCGGCGAGTTCGCCGCCGATCCGAAGAACCTCGTCAGCCTGTTGCAGCTCGGCGCGACCGCGCAGGCGCGGCTCGTCGTGTCCGCGCAGGGCGTCGACGCGGCCGACGCGCTCGCCGCGCTCGCGCGCACGATCGAAGCGCTCGCCGCCGAGGAGCATGCGCGCGCGGCGGCCGCGCAGGCGCGCCGGCAGAGCGCGCAGCCGGCGCTGTGGACGCCCGAGGACCCGGCGACCGCGTTCGAGGGCATCGGCGCGGGGCCGGGCCTAGTGACGGGGCCGGTGCGCGTGCTGCGCGCGACGCGCGTCGACGTCGAGGACCGGCCGGGCGACACGCTCGACGCGTCGCATCGGCTCGAGCGCGCGCTCGCCGATACGGCGGCCGAGCTTGACGCGCTCGCGCGCGAGACGGCGTCGCGGCTCGGCGCGGCCGAGGGCGAGATCTTCGTCGCGCAGCGCGAGCTGCTGAACGACGCCGGGCTGCTCGACGAGGTCGTGCGGCTGATCGTCGACGGGCACGGGCTCGCGTGGGCGTGGCATCGCGCGACCGAAGCGCAGGCCGGGCGGCTCGCCGCGCTCTCCGATCCGCTCCTCGCCGCGCGCGCGACCGATTTGCGCGACGTCGCGCGGCGCGTGCTGCGGCATCTCGGCGAGACGGGCGACGGCGCGGCGGCGGGCGGCGCGGGCGCGCCGTCGATCCTGATCGCCGAAGATCTGACGCCGTCCGACACCGCGCAGCTCGACCCGGCCGTGACGCTCGGCTTCTGCACGGTCGCGGGCGGCCCGACGTCGCACACGGCGATCCTCGCGCGCACGCTCGGCGTGCCGGCGGCGGTTGCGTGCGGCGCGACGCTGATGGGCGTCGCCGACGGCGCGTGCGCGGTGCTCGACGGCAACGCGGGGCGGCTTTACGTCGGCGTGTCGGCGCGCGATGCCGAGCGCGCGCGGCAGGTCGAGCAGCGCCTGGCCGACGAGCGGCGGCGCGCGAGCGCGAACCGCGCGCTGCCCGCGGCGACGCTCGACGGCCACGTGATCGAGATCGGCGCGAACATCACGCGGCCCGCGCAGGTTGCGGACGCGCTCGCGCAGGGCGCGGACGGCGTCGGCCTGATGCGCACCGAGTTCCTGTTCCTCGAGCGCCGCGACGCGCCCGACGAGGACGAGCAATACGCGTGCTACAAGCAGATGGTCGACGCGAGCGGCGGCCGGCGGCTCATCATCCGCACGCTCGACATCGGCGGCGACAAGCAGGTGCCGTATCTGAACCTGCCGCACGAAGCGAATCCGTTCCTCGGCGTGCGCGGGCTGCGCTTGTGCCTGCGGCGGCCGGATCTCTTCGTGCCGCAACTGCGCGCGCTGTATCGCGCGGCGAAGGCGGGGCCGCTCTGGATCATGTTCCCGATGGTGTCGACGCTCGACGAGGCGCGCGACGCGCTCGCGCTCGCCGAGACCGTGCGCGCCGAGCTCGACGCGCCGAAGGTGCCGCTCGGCATCATGGTCGAGACGCCGTCGGCCGCGGCGCTCGCCGATCACTTCGCGCAGGTCGTCGATTTCTTCTCGATCGGCACGAACGATCTGACGCAATACGTGCTCGCGATCGACCGCGAGCATCCGGAGCTCGCGCGGCTCGCCGAGAGCCTGCATCCGGCCGTGCTGCGGATGATCCGGCAGACGGTCGACGGCGCGCGCCGTCATCGCAAGTGGGTCGGCGTGTGCGGCGGGCTCGCGGGCGATCCGCTCGGCGCGTCGATTCTCGCTGGCCTCGGCGTCGACGAATTGTCGATGAGCGCGCGCGACGTCGCCGCGGTGAAGACGCGGCTGCGCGGCGCGCGGCTCGACGCGCTCGCGGCGCTCGCCGCGCGCGCGCTCGACTGCGCGGACGTCGACGCGGTGCGCGCGCTCGATTCGGCCGAGATCCGGGCGGCCGCATGACGACCGTCGTGACCGTGACGCCGAATCCGGCGCTCGACCAGACCGTGCGCGTGCGCAACCTCGCGCTCGGCGACGTGAACCGCGCGGAATCGCTCGAATTCAACGCGGGCGGCAAGGGCGTGAACGTCGCCGGGTGCCTCGCCGACTACGGGATCGCGACGATCGCGACCGGGCTGCTCGGCGCGGACGACGGCGCGGCGTTCGACGCGATGTTCGCCGACAAGCAGATCGCGGACCGCTTCGTGCGGATCGCGGGGCGCACGCGGATCAACGTGAAGCTCGTCGACGATGCGCGCGGCGAGACGACCGACATCAATCTCGCGACGTCGCGGCCGACGGCGGCCGATGTCGCCGCGCTCGAGCGCCGGATCGTGGAACTCGCGGCGCCCGGCTGCTGGGTCGTGCTCGCGGGCAGCCTGCCGCCGGGCGTCGATGCGTCGTTCTACCGGCGCGCGACGCGCGCGCTGCACGACGCGGGCGCGCGCGTCGCGCTCGACACGAGCGGCGCGCCGCTCGCCGACGCGCTCGCGGCGGGCGACCCGCGCGAGCTGCCGGACCTCGTGAAGCCGAATCTCGCGGAGCTCGAGGCGGCGCTCGGCCGCGCGCTCGCCGGCGACGACGCGATCGTGCGCGCCGCGTGCGAGCTGGCCGCGCGGGGGATCGCGCACGTCGTCGTGTCGCTCGGCGCGCAGGGCGCGCTCGGCGTGGCGGCGGAATTCGGCGCGGATGTCGATGCGAACGTCGCCGCGCCGCGGCCGACCGCCTACCGGATCTTCCGCGCGACGCCGCCGCGCGTGCCTGTCGCGAGCACGGTCGGCGCGGGCGATGCGTTCGTCGCCGGGCTCGTCGCGAGCCTGACGGAAGCGCGCGCCTGGGGCGACGCGGGCCGCCGCGCGACCGCGTTCGCGGCCGCGAAGCTCGCGCGCGTCGGCCCGCACCTGCCCGGGCGCGCGGCGCTCGACGCGCTCGCCGCGCAGGTCGAAGTCGACACCTTCACGCTGGCCGCCGAAGCGGGCGGCGCCGTTCATTCATAAACCGGGCAGGCCGGAGACAGTCATGGAAAAATTGATCGGACTCGTGGCGGCGCCGGCGCGGACCGCCGCGCCGACCTTCGCCGCGCACGCGCTCGGCCGCGCCGCGCAAGCGCGCGGCGTTGCGCTCGCGCTCGAGACGCGCAGCGCGCTCGGCGTGCAGACGCCGTTGTCCGCCGAGCAGATCGGCGAGGCGAGCGCCGTGCTGATCGCGGCGGACGATCCGGCGTCGATCGACGAAGCGCCGTTCGCCGGCAAGACGATTCATCGCGTGTCGGTCGACGATGCGATTCGCGACGCGCACGCCGTGCTCGCGCGCGCGTCGGGGCAGGCCGCCGTCGCTTCGGCCGCGCAGGCTGCCGCTGCCGCGTCGAGCGGCTCGCGCCCGCTGAAGATCGTCGCGATCACGTCGTGCCCGACCGGCATCGCGCACACGTTCATGGCGGCCGAAGGGCTCGCGCAGGGCGCGCAGGCGCTCGGCCATGCGATTCACGTCGAGACGCAGGGCTCGGTCGGCGCGCAGAACCGGCTGACCGACGCGCAGATCGCCGAAGCGGACCTCGTCGTGATCGCCGCCGACACGCAAGTCGACAAAAGCCGCTTCGGCGGCAAGCGGCTCTACGAGACAGGCACGAAGAGCGCGATCGGCAAGGGCGCGGCGCTGATCGAAAAGGCGATCGCCGACGCGCGCGTCGAAAGCGGCGCGGCGGCGCTTGCCGATCAGGTCGCCGCCGCGAAGCAGGCGCGCGCCGCGAAGGCGGGCGGCCCGTACCGGCACCTGATGACGGGCGTGTCGTACATGCTGCCGTTCGTCGTCGCGGGCGGCCTGCTGATCGCGCTGTCGTTCGCGCTCGGCGGCATCTACGCGTTCGACGACGCGCACAAGGGCACGCTCGCGTGGTCGCTGTTCCAGATCGGCGCGAAATCGGCGTTCGCGCTGATCGTGCCGGTGCTGTCCGGCTACATCGCGTACTCGATCGCGGACCGGCCGGGCGTCACGCCCGGCATGGTCGGCGGGATGCTCGCCGCGAGCCTGAACGCGGGCTTTCTCGGCGGCATCGTGTCGGGCTTCCTCGCGGGCTACGCGGCGCTCCTCATCAACCGCCATCTGAAGCTGCACCGCAATCTCGAAGGGCTGAAGCCGGTGCTGATCATTCCGCTCGTGTCGACGCTCGTCGTTGGCCTGTTGATGCTCTACGTCGTCGGCTCGCCCGTCGCGGCCGCGCTGCACGCGCTCGAAGGCTGGCTGCGCTCGATGCAGGCGGGCAGCGCGGTCGTGCTCGGGCTGATCCTCGGCGGGATGATGGCGGTCGACATGGGCGGCCCGGTGAACAAGGCGGCTTACGCGTTCAGCGCGGGGCTGATCGCGAGCCACGTCTATACGCCGATGGCGGCGACGATGGCGGCCGGGATGACGCCGCCCCTCGGCATCGCGCTCGCGACGTGGCTGTTCCGGCAGCGCTTCGGGACTGAGGAGCGCGAGGCGGGCAAGGCGGCGGCCGTGCTCGGGATCGCGTTCATCACCGAAGGCGCGATTCCGTTCGCCGCGCGCGATCCGATGCGCGTGATTCCAGCGTGCATCGCCGGCTCGGCGGTGACGGGCGCGATCTCGATGGCGGCGGGCGCCGAGCTGAAAGTGCCGCACGGCGGGATCTTCGTGCTGCCGATTCCGAACGCGGTCACGCATCTGGGCGTGTATGCGCTCGCGATCGTCGCCGGCACGCTCGTGACCGCGCTCGCGGTCGGCATGCTGAAGCGGGCGGCGCAGCCGGCGGCGGCCTGAAGCCGGGGCGGCGCGCGGCCGCGGATGCGGCCGTCGCCCGCTGCACACTTGTGCGCTTGCGCGCGTCGCCATCGGCGACGTGCGATGTTCCGCACCGACGCCATGCGCGCCGCGCCGCGATGCTTCGGAGTCCGGCATCGGGGCGCGGCATTCCGGCAAATGGAACGGCCCGTTGATTGTCCGCACGTCCGCTTCCGTCGTGGACGCACGGACGATACATTGCGTGAACGATCCGCGCGATCCACCGACCGCCGCCCCCGTTCGCGCTCCCCGAAGCGGCGCATCCCGCCGACGTCTCTTACAATCGGATGCGCCGCCGCGATGCCGGGCGGGTCGATCCGGGATCGTCGCGCGGGCTTCGTCGCCGACCGGCGCTCCGTTCATCGTTTCGGGAATCCTTTTCGTGAGTGACAACGCCTATACCAACGAATTCGGCCAGCCGACCGGCGCGCCGGTGCCCGGCTGGCAGCCGCGTTCCGCGCCGCCGCGCACGCCGGCGCAGGGCCGGTTCTGCCGCATCGAGCCCGTCGATCCGGGCCGGCACGCGGACGATCTGTATGCGGCGTACGCAACGGCCGCCGACGGCCGCGACTGGACGTACATGGGCGGCGGCCCGTTCGCCGACGCCGCGAGCTATCGCGCGTACCTGGAGAAGGCGACCGCAAGCGACGATCCGCTGCATCACGCGATCGTCGATCTGGCGACGGGCAAGGCGGTCGGCACTTTCGCGCTGATGCGCGCCGATCGCGCGAACGGCGTGATCGAAGTCGGGTTCGTCGCGTATTCGCCGCTGCTGCAGAAGACCTGCGCGGGCACCGAGGCGCTGTTCCTGCTGATGCGGCGCGTGTTCGACGAGCTCGGCTATCGCCGCCTCGAATGGAAATGCGACAGCCTCAACGCGCCGTCGCGCGTGGCGGCGCTTCGCTATGGCTTCACGTATGAGGGGCTATTCCGGCAGGCCGTCGTCTACAAGGGGCGCTCGCGCGACACCGCATGGTATTCGATCGTCGACGGCGAATGGCCCGTGCTGCGCCCGGCGTTCGAGCAGTGGCTCGCCGCCGGGAATTTCGACGAGCAGGGGCGTCAGCGGCAGTCGCTGTCCACGCTGATCGCGGCGGCGCGCGGCGGCGGCGCGTGACGCACGGGCGGCGAGCGCGAGCGTCGATTCCGCCGTCGAATTCGGGAGACTGCATGGGCGAACTGACGATATGGGGGCGGCGCGATTCGTTCAACGTGCAGAAGGTGCTGTGGCTGCTCGACGAACGCGCGCTGCGCTACGACTGGCGGCCCGCCGGCGGCGGGTACGGCGGCCTCGACGATCCCGAATTCCTGCGGATGAATCCGCACGGCCGCATTCCGGTGCTGCGCGACGGCGCGCACGCGATCTGGGAATCGCACGCGATCGTTCGCTATCTCGCCGCCACCTACGGCGACGACGCGCTCTGGCCGCCGGACCCGCTCGCGCGCTCGCAGGCCGACCGCTGGATCGACTGGATGCTCGCGACGCTGCAGCCGGATTTCCTGACGGGCGTGTTCTGGGGCTACTACCGCACGCCGGAGCCGCGGCGGCGGTGGGATGCGATCCGCCGCGACGTCGCGCGCTGCGCGCGGCATTTCGGCGTGCTCGACCGGCAGCTCGCGGATCGCCCGTTCCTCGGCGGCGAGCGCCTCGGGCTCGCGGACGTGTGCATCGGCGTATCGCTGTACCGCTACTACGGGCTCGACATCGAGCGCCCGTCGCTGCCGAACGTCGAGCGCTGGTATGCGCGGCTGCAGGCGCGGCCCGCATATCGGCGCAACGTGATGCTGCCTTTCGGCCATCTGAAGGGGCGTCTGGACTTCTGATCCGCGTGGCGCCTCCGGACTTCCGGCATCGATTGGCCTCGATTTCGACGCCGAGGCGGGCGGCCGGTAAAATGCCCGAACCCCGGCGGCGGCCCGCGGCCGCCGTCAGACGACAACGATATTCGGAGACACTCCCGTCATGGCTTCAACGGAAAGCGCGTCGCGCGCATTGGCGTCGGCATCGGCGACGGCGATCGACGCCGGCGTCATCTCGGCGCGCCTCGACCGCCTGCCGCCCACCCGCAGCGTCTGGAAACTCGTCGCGCTGCTGAGTCTCGGCTTTTTCTTCGAGCTCTACGATTTGCTGTACAGCGGCTACGTCGCGCCCGGCCTCGTGAAGAGCGGCATCCTGAGCGCGACGACGCACGGGCTGTTCGGCACGACGGGCGTCGCGAGCTTCATCGCCGCGCTGTTTGCGGGGCTCTTCATCGGCACGATCGCGTGCGGCTTCCTCGCCGACCGCTTCGGCCGCCGCGCGGTGTTCACTTGGTCGCTCCTGTGGTACACGGCCGCGAACGTCGTGATGGCGTTCCAGGACACCGCCGCGGGCCTCAATTTCTGGCGCTTCGTCGTCGGGCTGGGGCTCGGCGTCGAAATGGTGACGATCGGCACGTTTATCTCAGAGCTGGTCCCGAAACAGATCCGCGGCCGCGCGTTCGCGTGCGAGCAGGCGGTCGGCTTCGCCGCGGTGCCCGTCGTCGCGCTGCTCGCGTACCTGCTCGTGCCGCGCGCGCCGTTCGGCCTCGACGGCTGGCGCTGGGTCGTGCTGATCGGCGCGCACAGCGCGCTCTTCGTCTGGTGGATTCGCCGCCAGTTGCCGGAAAGCCCGCGCTGGCTCGCGCAGCAAGGCCGGCTCGACGAAGCCGAGCGCGTGCTCGCCGCGCTCGAGGCGAAGGTCGAGGCGGAGTACGGCCGGCCGCTGCCGCCGCCCGCGCCCGCCGAGCCCGTCCCGCCGCGCGGCCGGTTCGGCGACATGTGGGCGCCGCCGTACCGCAAGCGCACGGTGATGATGACGATCTTCAACGTGTTCCAGACGGTCGGCTTCTACGGCTTCGCGAACTGGGTGCCGACGCTGCTCATCAAGCAGGGGATCACCGTCACGACGAGCCTCATGTATTCGAGCGTGATCGCGCTCGCGGCGCCGATCGGGCCGCTGATCGGCCTCGCGATCGCCGATCGCTTCGAACGCAAGACGGTGATCGTCGCGATGGCGGGCGCGGCGATGATCTCGGGGCTGCTGTTCAGCCAGGCGTCGGCCGCGTGGCTGCTCGTCGCGCTCGGCGTGTGCCTCACGCTCGCGAACAACATCATGTCGTACAGCTTCCATGCGTATCAGGCCGAGCTGTTCCCGACGGCGATCCGCGCGCGCGCGGTCGGCTTCGTCTATTCGTGGAGCCGCTTCTCGGCGATCTTCACGTCGTTCGCGATCGCGGCCGTGCTCAAGGGATTCGGCACGCCCGGCGTGTTCGTGTTCATCGCGGGCGCGATGGCGATCGTGATGGCGTCGATCGGGATGATGGGGCCGCGCACGAAAGGCATCGCGCTCGAAGCGATATCGCATTGACGGCGCGCCGGGCGGACGGCGCGCGCGTTCGATGCGTGCGCCAGCGCCTGGCGACGAAGGGCTGGCCGGCGGCGGGCATGCGGGCGGCGTGCCGCGATGCCGTATTCAGGCGAGCCGCATCAGCGGTCCGCTCCGCGCACGTGGCTTTGCGATGGGCGTGCTCGAACGGCGCGACCCGATGCGCGCGACAGGCGTCGGACGATGCAACGACGTCGGACGCAGCCGACGCCGCTTCCGTCGGTCGGCTCACGCCTCCAGCGCGAGCACCGCAAACGACGCGAGCCAGTGCTCGCCCATGTAGTCGCCCGCGACGTGCTCGAGCGCGCTCGCGAGATGCGCGTCGGCCGCGCCGGCGAGCGCCGCCCGGCGCGGATCGCCGTCCGGCAGCGCCCGCGCGAGCGAGCGCTGGCACCACGCGCGGCTCAGGTTCAGGCCGTCGAGGTGCGCGATCTTGCCGTCGGTGCGGTCGGTGACGGTGGCGGGCGTGAAGAGCGTCGCCGGCTCGCGCGCGGCGAGCGACGGCAGGAACGCGTCGAACCACGCGAGAAACTCGTCCGCCGGCAGCACGCGCCGCATCAGCTCCGCCTCCATCAGCGCGGGCGACAGGAACTCGTCGCCGCTCGGCTCCCACGCCTGACAGTTCGCGTCGCGCAGATGCCAGCGCCGCGCGGTGTCGACGATCAGCGCCTCGAGCGCCGCGCGCCCCGTCTGCCGTGCGAAATCGAGCGCGAGCGACAGCGCGAACGCGGTGTTGAAGTGCGTGCCGACGCGCAGCGGATAGGTCGCCTTCGGCAGGAATTCGGTGAAGCGCTCGACGAAGATGTCGGTCAGCGGCGCGAGCGTCGCCGACCAGCGGCGGCCCGCGTCCGACGTCATCGATGCGAGCTGCGCGGACAGCGCGAGCAGCCATCCCCAGCCGTACGGCCGCTCGAAGCCATGATTGTGCGGCAGGTTCAGGTACGCCGCTTCGCCCGCGACGTTCTCGGCGGTGAAGTGCGCGTCGACGGTCTCGACGATGCGCCGCGCCTGCGGCAGATCGGCAAAGCGATCGAGCAGCCGCGTGACGAGCCAGTAGCCGTGCACGCACGAATGCCAGTCGTAGCTGCCGTAGAAGATCGGATGCAGCGCACGGGGGCCGCGCACGTCTTGCGGGCCGGCGAGCGAATGCGTGAGCTTGTTCGGATATTCGCGCGTCAGGTGGCCGAGCGCGAGGTTCGCGAATTGCGAGGCGAGGGCGGGCGTCAGTTGTCGGGCGGTCATGGCGAGGGCGTCGAAAGAAGAGCGGCGCGCATCGCGCGCGCCGCGGTCGACGACATGTTACTCGCCGGCGTCTACGGACGGCAGTGCAACTGCTGGTAGCGCGTTTCGAGCTCGATCTGCTGCTCGCTGCGCTCGCGCTGTTCCTTCGCTTCCCGCTCGGTGGCCGGATACGGCTGGTGCGCCGACGAACGGCTCCCGTAGCCGGACGACAGCGCCGCGAAGTTCGACGGCGCATGGCCGTTCGCGGACGGCAACGGCCGCGACGGCGGCGGCTCGTAGACGGGCGGCGCGGGGACTTTCCACGGCGTCGGGCTGTTGATCGCGCTCGGCGTGAGCAGCGCGGGCGGCGCCGAGCGTGCGGCGGCTTGCGTGTGGCGCGCCAGATTGTCGATCTTCGACGCGAGCTCGTCGCACGCTGCCTGCCGGCCCTGATCCTGCGCGAACGCGAAGTTGCGCTGCAGCGGGGCCGCGTATTGCGGCTTCGCGCCGGATGGCGCGGGCTTCGGCAGCGTTTGGGGGGCGAGGCTGCCGGACGGCAGCGAATGGGCGCGGGCGGGGGCGGGCGGCGTCTTCTGGCGTGGTTGCGGCGGCGCCGCGCGGGACGCCGCCGCCGCGCTCGCCGGCGAGCCGGCAAGCGGCTGCGCTTGCGCGCTCGTGCACGCCGCGAGCAGGATCGCGGCCAGCGCGGCGCGCGACATCGGGACATTCATGCGGCGAAGTAGCGACAAAAATCTAACGAGCCGCGGATCGTCTCATGGCGAGCCGTGTCATGTCGATTGGATTCGTGTGGAGATTTGTCTCGGTGAGCGCGATGGCTCGGGATTCTCGTCTGCGCCCCGCCGACGGCGTAGGTTCGGATCGACAGCGCGCATCCGCAAGCCGCATGCCGAACGACACGCGCGTCACTTGACCCAAAGCGGATGATCCGCATAACGGCAGAATCGCGCGATCACGCGCGGCTTCAGAAAATATCTCGCGTTGGCGGCATTGATGAAATTCTCCGACAGCGCGAGGCTCGGCTCTTCGTTTCTGACCGCGTGCCACCAGGTGGCCGGCATGTACATGATCTCGCCGGGCTGCTGCACATGCATGTGCGCCCGTGCGTTCGCGAATAGCGGAAAGCGATCGAGGTCGGGGCGAAACGCGTCGACTGCCCCTCGATACATGCATTGCGCCTGATCCGGCGAATAGACGAGCCACCGCTTGCTGCCGACGAACAGCGCGTTCCACGCGCTCGTCAGCAGGAAATCGACGTGCAGATGCGACGCCGACGAGGCCGGGCCGATGTACAGCCAGCGCCATTTCGGTTGCCACTTGCCCGGAAGGCGCGTCGCCCAGTTCGCGAAGTGGCGCGGAACCCGATACTGCGCGCGCAAGTCCGGAATGTCGTCTTCGAATACCCAGTCTTTCAGATAGAAATGCGCGTCCGGATCGCCGAGGCTGTCGATGTAATCGGCGAGCGGCAGCGTGACGGTGCGGTCGTAGTCGTCGGAACGCCGGGCGACGATCGTCACGTTGCCGTGGCGACGTTTGAAGTAATCGAGATTCCAGAGGCGCGCGGCCTCCCAATCCCGCATGAGGCCCGTGAGCACGACCGGTTTTCCCGGCATTGCATACCGTTCGACGAACTCCTCGCACGACAGCGCGTCGCGTCTGTCGATCGGCAGGAAACCAGTTCGCGCGACGCCGTTCATGTCAGGCCACGTTCGCGGCGGCCGCGATCGGCGATGCGCCGCGCGCGCGCTCCGTGCCCACGCGAAGCACGTCGACGGGTTCGAGCGGCCGTCTGACCGAATCGGGATTCAGGCCCGCGCGCATCGAGGCGATGACGCCCGCGGCTTCCCAGTAGTTGTCGACGATGCGCAATTGTCCCGGCGCCCACGGCAGGCTGCGAAGATCGTTGCGCATGACGTTGCGATTCTCGCGCACGGCGATGACGGGTATGCGTTGCGCCAGTGCGGCGAATACCGGCAATCCGACGCAGCCTTCGGGAATCACGATGCACGACACGTCGGACACGGATACCGTCCCGGCGGCGTCGCTCGCGCGCGCGAGCTCGACGATGCGGGGCGAGCGCTTCAAGCCCTTGAGGATGCACTGCAGGAACGTGAGGGAAACGACTTCCGGCGCGATGCGCGGATCGACTACGCCGTAATCGCGCACGGCGAAGCGCGCGTCTTCGTACATCGGCGAGTGCGCCGACGGCACCGAGAACAGTGTCGATATGGTGTGCGTGAGCATGGCTTCGACGCCGCCCCACGGATTGACCATGCCGAGCGTGCCTTCGTAGTAGCCGGTGCGGCATTCGTCCGGGACGTGGATGTGCGAGGCGATCGCGACTGCGTCGAACGTGTCGCGATGCTCGGCGAGCAGCGCCACGAGCGCGTCCAGGTTCTCGACGACGCCGGCCGCGCGGCCGCTCGACGCATAGGTGCTCGTCAGGCGGATGCCGGGGTCCAGGTGCAATACGCGAGGGCAATCGAGGCCGTATGCGGCGCGCGCGGCATTGACCGAGTTGATCGCCGCGTTGACGAAGGTCGGGCATTCGTTCGAGCCGACGACCGCGAGCACGCGGTTTGCCCGCACCGGTTGAAGGCCGATCTGGCCGAGCAGGAGCCGGCAGATGACGCTGCCTTCGACATAGAGGCCGTTCGCCGGCAGCTCGTTGATGTCCGCGGCGTTGACGACGTTCGGATGCGTGATCAGGCGATCGCAGATCGACGACAGCAGCATCGCGACGGGGCCGGCGTCGCCGTCGTGGCCGCCGATTTCCGCGCCGATGCCGGTCGGCACGATCAGCGCGACGTTGAATTCGCCGCCGCCGATGCGCGTTCGCCGCTCGCATTTGAACAATCCGCCGGCCCGGATGGCATCGGGAATCTCGCCGTTCGACAGCACGCCGATTTCGCAATCGAATCCGCGTTCGTCGCTGCGCGTGACGACGAAGCGCACCGGCGTCTCGTCGGGTTCGAGCTGTTGCCGCGTGAGCTCGCGAAGACGATCGAGCGACACGCTCGCCAGCGGGCGGGAAACGGAAAACGCTTTTTCATGGATATGCATGGTCGAGTCCCCCGTTCTGGCGAAGAAAGTCTTCGTAGGAAAACCGCTGGACCACCGCGAGCCTGCCGGTTTCGTCCCTGCGATAGATGGTTGGCATGTTGATGCCGTTGAAGCGATGCGCTTTCACGAGCGTATAGGCGCCGGCGTTCACGAACGCCACGCGGGAGCCCACCTTCAGCGGCGCGTCGAAGCGACAGGTGCCGAACAGGTCCCCTGCGAGGCACGACGCGCCCGCCAGCAGGTACGCATGCTCGTGCGCGGGATGATGGCCGGCGACGTCCGGCCGAAACTGATATTCGAATACCTCGGGGTAGTGATTGACGGTCGTATCGAGCACGGCGACGGACGTGCCGCCGCTGTCGAACAGATCGACGACGGACGCGACGATCGTCCCGGCCGCACGCGCGATCGCCGCGCCCGGCTCGACGAACAGCGTGATGCCGAAGCGCTCGCGCAGGCGTTTTGCGCACGCGTGGAACCGGTCGACGTTTCGCGCGTTGTCCGCGATGTAGCCGCCGCCCAGATTGACCCAGGCGAGACCGTCGAGCGCGCGCGAGAGCCGCTTTTCGATGTGATCGATCGTTTCGGCGAGCTGACCAAAATCGGGGGAGTCGCAGTTCGTGTGGAAATGAATGCCCTGCAGGCCCTGCAGCGCGCGCGGATCGTCGGCGACGGCGCGTTCCATCGCGTCGAGCGGCACGCCGAGCTTCGAATGAGGCCGGCACGGATCGTAGCGCGCGTCGGCCACGACCGAATATTGCGGATTGATCCGCAAGCCGCACGACAGGCGGCCCGCGAACGCGGCATGCAGGCGACCCCATTGCGACAGCGAGTTCAGCGCGACGTAATCGCAGTTGTCGACGATCGCGCCGAGGTCGCGGTCGCTCAACGCCGGCGTCGTGAGATGGATCGAGCCCGCCCGGCCGAGGAGCGCGCGCGAAAACGCGGCCTCGAACGGCGAAGATGCGGCGAAGCCGTCGACATGCGGCGCGATGCATTCGAGCGCTCCCGCGTGCGAGAACGGCTTCAGCGGATACAGCAGGCGGCAGCCGCTGTCGCCGAGCAGCGCGTGCATCGAAGACAATGCACCGCGCAGCGCGCGTTCGTCATAGACGAATGCGGGCGTGTCGAGCGCATCGAGCGCATCGAGCGTTTCGGCGTCGCGTCGCCGGGCGGACGGTGGCGTGGCGGCGGAGGTCGCGGAGGCCGCGCAGGCGCGGCGGGCCGCATCCGCGCCATCGCTCCGAGGCGCGCCGTTTTCGTCGCGCTCGCGCAGTCTGAGCGCTTGATTCACGCGCGCGATCGCGCCGTCGGGCGGACGTCGAACGCAGCGCGTGACGGGCAGGGCGCGCCGCAGCAATTGCTGGAAATCCGCGACGCTCACTTCCATGTCGTTGAATACGCCGCGCCGATCGTAACTGCGCGTCGATGCCGCAACCTGGTTTCGATAATTGAGTTGAATGTCTTCCTCGACGAGCTCGATCTGCAATTGCTCGACATTGCATTGCCGGGCGACGTTCAGCGCGCCGTCCGCCGCGTGGCCGTAGCTGCGGATCTTCACGCTGCACGCTCGCGGGCCGACCGGAATGAACGACATCGCCTGGATGTGATCGGGAAAGACCGTGATGCCGAGCATCGTCGCCGTTTGCGCCGTTTCGGGAATCGAGCCGAACACCGTCAGTTGAAGCGGGCGCGAAAGGGCGGCGTTGCCGTCGGCCATCGCGCGTTGCCGGGCT
The DNA here is from genome assembly GCF_001546925.1 of Burkholderia sp. MSMB1588. NCBI lineage: Bacteria > Pseudomonadati > Pseudomonadota > Betaproteobacteria > Burkholderiales > Burkholderiaceae > Burkholderia > Burkholderia sp. MSMB1588. Next base: position 1,806,326 of record NZ_CM003770.1, read on the forward strand.
TCCTCGTCGGCGCCGTGTGTCGCGCCGCACTTCAATGCATCGCGATAGCGCGCCTCGACGGGCGACAGTCGCGCCGATTCCGGTTCGCGCAGCGTCAGCAGGTCGGATTGGCTCGACAGCTCGAACAAGCGGATCATCGCCCGGTGCGCCGCCGGGAAGTGATACATCTCGAGAAAGTTTTCCCACAGAATCTTCGCGTCCGCTTCGACGGCGAAGTCGTACCAGCCCTTGCCGATGAGCGGCGCCATCCGCTCGATCCGGTATGGGGCGAGCATTCGCGCATGCTCCCAGATAGCGGCGACGCCGCCTCGGCCAGCCGCGAACCGCACGAATATCAGCCCTTGCCAGAGGTCGACGTCGATCGGCGCGAGCGCGCCGCACGCGCGCAGCCGTGCCGGATCGTCGGTTCGGCGATCGATGTCGATGAGGCGCTCGGCGCGTATCGCGCCGTCCCGGCCGCGAGAAACGTATGCGCGCTCGCCCGATACGTCGAGCGTCAATGCGCGTTCGCCGTCGCCCAGCTCCGCCGCGTGGCCGACGAAATGCCAGGCGGGCAGGACGAGCGCGTCCCTTTCGAGCGCGTGCAGCTCCGCGTCGCCGTATACCCAGGTGGCCATCGTCTCGCGCAGCGGTCCGCTCGCGAGCCGAGGCCCGATGTCGGCGATGTCGGCGATGTCGGCGATGTCGGCGCTATCGATCGTCGGCTCGCCGCTTCGTTTCGCGAGCGACGCGTAGTGCGCCGGGATGTCCGGATACGTCAGCAGGTGCTGACGAAGCTCGGCGCGAAGCACCGACAGGATAGACGGATCGCGCGCACGGCGAATCTCCGCCGCGAGGAAGCCGATGCGCAGCAGCACGCGGAACCGGTCCGGCACGAACGGCCGCTTGACATCGGGAAACGCGAAATACACGCGCTCGTACAGCGCCGCCATTCGGCGGCTGACGCGCGAGACCGCTTTGCGCACGAGGATGCCGCCGCCGTCGTCGACGACTGCAGGAACGCGCGACAGAGAAAAGGCTTGCTGGCGAAAATCCGTGCCGAACTCGCCGTGTCGCGCCCCCGGCGCGTTTGCGCAGCGTCCGTCGACGTCGAAGGTCCAGCCGTGATACGGGCATCGAATGTGGCGATGCGGATCGAATGAGCCGGCAGCCTGAAAGATCTGCGTCTGCCGATGAGGGCAAACATTCAGGAACACGCGCGCCTCGCGCTCGCCCGAGCGGACCGCCGTCATGCTTTCCTGAAACGCATAGCCCGTCACGTAATCGCCGACGTTCGGCATCTCGTCCAATCGACAAAAGAGATGCCAGTCGTCGGTGTCGGCATGGTGTTCGACCGCCCGCAGCATCGTTGCCGCGTAGAATGCGCGCGCATTCTCGAGCGAGACAGGCTTGCCCGTTTGCGCCGCGTATCGAGCGGCTGCGCGATCGAAATGCGAGGCCGTTTCGCCTGCGCCGTCGAGCAGGGCTTCGACTCGCGCGTCCCAGTCGGACAGCGACGATGCGGCCGCTTGGCGTGCGCGGACGACCCATTCGTATTGTTCAAGACCACAAGCAATCAGTTGTCTTTCGTATTCTCGATCGGCCCCGGGGTGGTCCATTCACGCGTTCCCTCGCAAAAAAACGCGACGACGAAGTTCGGTTCGGATAATGGATGCGTCGTTGTTTTCATCATAGGTAATGAAAATTAAATAGGGTAGCTTGAGATTGCGTTGGCGCGTCGCGATCGGTGCGACGGGCGAAACAATCGGCGGGAATGTCGACGAGAGATTGAATGTGGCTCGGCCGAAGCTGATTTGCATGGACGAGCCGACGATGGGGCTGTCGCCGCTCTATGTCGACAGGATGTTCGAGCTGATCGACGCGATCAACAGGCAGGGCTTGACGGTGTTCATGGTCGAGCAGTACGCGAGCCTCGCGCTTCGGAGCGCGCACTACGGCTATGCTTTGCAGATGGGGTGCGTCGTGCTCGATGGGGCGGCTGAGTTGTCGCTGGCGTGCAGAGAGCGCCCGGCGCACGCGTTGCCGTTACGCCGGCTTCCCCGCCTTGCGGCTCGCCGCCGGCTCGCGCGGCGCACGCGCGCACGCCTCGTCGAGCCGCCGCATCGCGTCCGCGACGTCGCTCCGAAAGCGCACGAGCGCCGCGTTTTCCGGCGCGGGCGGCTGCAGCCCCGTCCACAACAGATCGATCAACTGCTCGGCCGTCGTCTCGGTGTCGAGCTTCCGATGGCCGAGGATCGCGTCCCACAGCACGTGCTCGATCGGCCCGAACACCATCGAGCGCAGCAGGCTGAGCGGCATGTCGGCGCGCACCTGTCCCGTCGCCTGTCCGCGCGCGAGCACGTCCATCAGCGGCGCCGTGTAGCGGCGCTGCAAGGCCGCCAGCTCGTCGGCGAGCGCGTGCTGCTTCGCGCGCCCCTCGGAGAGCACGAGCGCGCAGAGGCCCGTGCCGTTCACGAGCATCAGCCGCAGATGCGTGCGGACGATGAACGCGAATTGCTGCCGCACCGATCCGTCGCGCGACATCCCCGTCTCGAACGCATCGATGATTTCGTCGTACCAATCGGCGATCACGCGCGCGCACAGCTCCCGCTTGCCGCGAAAGTAGCTGAACACCGTCGCCTCCGACACGCCGACGCGCTGCGCGATCTCCGCCGCGGTCGCGTGCTCGTAACCTTTCTCCGCGAAGACTTCGCGTCCCGCGCGCAAGATGTCCTGCACGCGCTGCTGCGACTTGCGGCCGGCGGGCGCGCGCGGCGCGTCCGCGCGGTCGGTTTTCTGAGTGGCGGTCATATGGGTTGTCCCGCGGGGGTGTCCTGCGGCTGTCGGGCGTCGTTGCGGTGTGCTCGATCATAACTGAGTAGCGCTCAAAAAACTATTGACGCTCGTGCGGATCAAGCGCGAAACTAGCGAAAATTCCCGCAGCATATGGCAATGAACCGGCGGACGTATCGATTTGAGCAAGACTCAATAATCGATGCGTCCGAGGACTTCCTGGAGACGGAGGAGACATGAGCAACCTGCCCGGCGTGAACTTCATGCTCGGTGAAGACATCGAGATGCTGCGCGATTCGATCGCGCATTTCGCCGCGAAGGAAATCGCGCCGCGCGCGGCCGAGGTCGATCGCACCGACCAGTTCCCGATGGACCTGTGGCGCAAGTTCGGCGAGCTGGGCGTGCTCGGGATGACGGTCGCCGAGGAGTACGGCGGCGCGAGTCTCGGCTACACCGCGCACATGGTCGCGATGGAGGAGATCTCGCGCGCGTCGGCGTCGGTCGGGCTGTCGTATGGCGCGCATTCGAATCTGTGCGTGAACCAGATCCACCGCAACGGCACCGAGGCACAGAAGCGCAAGTATCTGCCGAAGCTGATCTCCGGCGAGCACATCGGCGCGCTCGCGATGAGCGAGCCGAACGCGGGCTCCGACGTCGTCAGCATGAAGCTGCGCGCGGACCGGCGCGGCGACCGCTACGTGCTGAACGGCACGAAGATGTGGATCACGAACGGTCCGGACTGCGACACGCTCGTCGTCTATGCGAAGACCGAACCGGAGGCCGGTGCGCGCGGCATCACCGCGTTCATCGTCGAGAAGGGGATGAAGGGCTTCTCGGTCGCGCAGAAGCTCGACAAGCTCGGCATGCGCGGCTCGCACACGGGCGAGCTCGTGTTCGAGGACGTCGAGGTGCCCGAAGAGGACATCCTCGGCGAGCTGAACGGCGGCGTGAAGGTGCTGATGAGCGGTCTCGACTACGAGCGCGCGGTGCTCGCGGGCGGCCCGACGGGCATCATGGCCGCGTGTCTCGACGCGGTCGTCCCGTACGTTCACGACCGCAAGCAGTTCGGCCAGCCGATCGGCGAATTCCAACTGATCCAGGGCAAGATCGCCGACATGTACACGACGTTCCAGGCATGCCGCGCGTATCTGTACGCGGTCGGCCGGCATCTCGATGCGGGCGGCAGCGCCCACATGCGCCAGGTGCGCAAGGATTGCGCGGGTGTGATCCTCTACACCGCGGAAAAAGCGACGTGGATGGCGGGCGAGGCGATCCAGATCCTCGGCGGCAACGGCTACATCAATGAATATCCGGTCGGCCGCCTGTGGCGCGACGCGAAGCTCTACGAGATCGGCGCCGGCACGAGCGAGATCCGCCGGATGCTGATCGGCCGCGAGCTGTTCGCGGAAACGGCCTGACCCTGCGCGCGGAGCCCACGCGATGCCGATCATCGAATCCAAGCTGAACCCGCGTTCCGACGAATTCCGCGCGAACGCCGCGGCCCTCGAGGCGCTCGTCGCCGACCTGCGCGAGAAGATCGACCGGCTCGCGCTCGGCGGCGGGCAGGCCGCGCGCGACAAGCATCTGTCGCGCGGCAAGCTGCTGCCGCGCGAGCGGATCGCGCAACTGCTCGATCCGGGCACGCCGTTCCTCGAGCTGTCGCAACTCGCCGCATACGGGATGTACAACGACGACGCGCCGGGCGCGGGCATCGTCACCGGCATCGGCAGGATCGCCGGCCGCGAGTGCGTGATCGTCTGCAACGACGCGACGGTCAAGGGCGGCACCTACTACCCGGTCACCGTGAAGAAGCACGTGCGCGCGCAGGAGATCGCGGCCGAGAACCGGCTGCCGTGCGTGTATCTCGTCGATTCGGGCGGCGCGAACCTGCCGAATCAGGACGACGTGTTTCCCGACCGCGACCACTTCGGCCGGATCTTCTTCAATCAGGCGAACCTGTCGGCGGCGGGCATCGCGCAGATCGCGGTGGTGATGGGCTCGTGCACCGCGGGCGGCGCGTACGTGCCCGCGATGAGCGACGAGTCGATCATCGTCAGGAACCAGGGCACGATCTTTCTCGGCGGGCCGCCGCTCGTGAAGGCCGCGACGGGCGAGGAAGTGAGCGCCGAGGATCTCGGCGGCGGCGACGTGCACACGCGCCTGTCCGGCGTCGCCGATCATCTCGCGCAGAACGACGCGCACGCGCTCGCGATCGCGCGCACGATCGTCGGCAACCTGGGCGCGCGCCACGGCGCGTCGCTTGCGATGCGCGAGCCGCTGCCGCCGCGCTACGACGCGAAGAGCCTGTACGGCGTGATTCCCGTCGATACGAGGAAGCCGTTCGACGTGCGCGAGGTGATCGCGCGGATTGTCGACGATTCGGCGTTCGACGAATTCAAGGCGCGCTACGGCACGACGCTCGTCACGGGCTTCGCGCACATCTGGGGGCACCCGGTCGGGATCGTCGCGAACAACGGCATTCTGTTCTCCGAATCGGCGACGAAGGGCGCGCACTTCATCGAGCTGTGCTGCCAGCGCAAGACTCCGCTCGTGTTCCTGCAGAACATCACGGGCTTCATGGTCGGCCGCAAGTACGAGAACGAGGGCATCGCGCGCCACGGCGCGAAGATGGTGACGGCCGTGTCGACCGCGAAGGTGCCGAAGTTCACGGTGATCATCGGCGGCTCGTTCGGCGCGGGCAACTACGGGATGTGCGGCCGCGCGTTCGGCCCGCGCTTTTTATGGATGTGGCCGAACGCGCGGATTTCGGTGATGGGCGGCGAGCAGGCGGCGTCGGTGCTCGCGACCGTGCGCCGCGACGGGATCGAGGCGAAGGGCGGCGAATGGTCGGCGCAGGACGAGGAGGCGTTCAAGCAGCCGATTCGCGACCAGTACGAGCGCCAGGGCCATCCGTACTACGCGAGCGCGCGCCTGTGGGACGACGGCGTGATCGACCCCGCGCAGACGCGCGACGTGCTGGGCCTCGGCCTCGCCGCCGCCATGAACGCGCCGATCGAGGACACGCGCTTCGGCGTGTTCCGGATGTGACGCATGCAAAGGAGCCGATGATGCGCTACGAAACGATCGAAGTGACCGACGACGGCCGTGTCGCGACCGTCACGCTCGCGCGCCCCGACGTGCGCAATGCGTTCAACGAGACGATGATCGCCGAGCTGACCACCGCGTTCGACCGGATCGACGCGCATGCGTCGCTGCGCGCGGTCGTGCTCGCCGCGCGCGGCCCCGCGTTCTGCGCGGGCGCGGACCTGAACTGGATGAAGAAGATGGCGGGCTTCTCCGACGACGAGAACCGCGCCGACGCGCGCCGGCTCGCGCGGATGCTCGATGCGGTCTACCGCTGCGCGAAGCCCGTGATCGCGCGCGTGCACGGCGACGCTTACGCGGGCGGCGTCGGGCTCGTCGCCGCGTGCGACATCGCGATCGCCGCCGAGGACGTGAAGTTCTGCTTGTCCGAGGCGCGTCTCGGGCTGATCCCGGCGACGATCGCGCCTTACGTCGTGCGCGCGATGGGCGAGCGCGCCGCGCGCCGCTATTTCGCGACGGCCGAGGCGTTCGACTGCGCGAAGGCCGCGCAGCTCGGCTTCGTGCACGAGCGCGTGCCGGCCGGCGCGCTCGATGCGAGCGTCGCGAAGCTCGCCGAAGCGCTGTGCGCGAACGGTCCGCAGGCGGTGCGTGCGTGCAAGACGCTCGTGCGCGACGTCGCGGGCCGCGCGCTCGACGCCGCGCTGATCGAGCAGACCGCCGGCTGGATCGCGAAGACGCGCGCGGGCGCGGAGGCGCGCGAAGGCGTCGCGTCGTTCCTCGAGAAGCGCACGCCGTCGTGGCGCGCGTGATCCCGTCGTCGGCCGTCGGCCGCCGCGCGTCGCCACGGCGTGCGGCGATGGCCGTGACGCAGCGCGCCGCGCGACCCGCGCGCCGAACCGAATCCGTTATCGATTTCCCGTTTCCCGACTCATCATGTTCGACAAGATCCTGATCGCCAATCGCGGCGAAATCGCCTGCCGGGTCGCCGCGACCTGCCGGCGCCTCGGCATCGCGAGCGTCGCGGTCTATTCGGATGCCGACGCGCACGCGAAGCACGTCGCCGCGTGCGACGAGGCCGTGCACATCGGCGGCGCGGCAGCCGCCGACAGCTACCTGCGGATCGAGCGCATCATCGACGCCGCGCGCGCGACGGGTGCGCAGGCGATTCACCCCGGCTACGGCTTCCTGTCCGAGAACGAAGATTTCGCGCGCGCGTGCGAGGACGCGGGGATCGTGTTCGTCGGCCCGCCTGTCGAGGCGATTGCCGCGATGGGCTCGAAGGCGGCCGCGAAGGCGCTGATGCACGCGGCCGCGGTGCCGCTCGTGCCCGGCTATCACGGCGACGATCAGGCTCCCGCGCTGCTGCAACGCGAAGCGGACCGCATCGGTTATCCGGTGCTGCTGAAGGCGAGCGCGGGCGGCGGCGGCAAGGGGATGCGCGTCGTCGAGCGCGCGGCCGATTTCGCGGCGGCGCTCGCGTCGTGCCAGCGCGAGGCCGCGGCGAGCTTCGGCAACGATCGCGTGCTGATCGAGAAATACCTGCAGCGGCCGCGCCACGTCGAAGTGCAGGTGTTCGGCGACACGCACGGCAACGCGGTCTATCTGTTCGACCGCGACTGCTCGGTGCAGCGCCGCCACCAGAAGGTGCTCGAGGAAGCGCCCGCGCCGGGCCTCGCGCACGAGCTCAGGCAGGCGATGGGCGAGGCGGCTGTCGCGGCCGCGCGCGCGGTCGGCTATGTCGGCGCGGGCACCGTCGAATTCATCATGACGGACGACGCGTTCTACTTCATGGAGATGAACACGCGCCTGCAGGTCGAGCATCCGGTCACGGAGATGGTGACGGGGCTCGATCTCGTCGAATGGCAACTGCGCGTCGCGGCGGGCGAGCCGCTGCCGCTGCGGCAGCCGGAACTGCACGTGCGCGGGCACGCGATCGAGGCGCGCCTGTATGCGGAGAACCCGGCGCGCGGCTTCCTGCCGTCGACGGGGCGCCTGAAGCATCTGCGCTTCCCGGCGGGCGTCGAGTTCGACGTCGGCGCGGCCGTGCGAATCGACAGCGGCGTGCGCGAAGGCGACGCGATCACGCCGTTCTACGACCCGATGATCGCGAAGCTGATCGTCCACGGTGACACGCGCGCGCAGGCGCTCGCGATGCTCGGTCGCGCGCTGCGCGAATGCGAAGTGGTCGGCCTGCACACGAATGCGGAGTTCCTGCAGCGGATCGTCGCGAGCCGGCCGTTCGCCGACGCGGATCTCGACACCGGGCTGATCGAGCGCCACCGCGACGCGCTGTTCGCGCCGCAGCCGGCGCCCGCGGCGGCGCTCGGCCTCGCGTGCGCGGCGCTGCTCGCGCGCGAGCGGGCGGCGGCGGGCGCGGGCGGCGCGGCGTCGCCGTGGGCCGCGCTGCCGAACTGGCGGCTGAACGCCGGCTACCGGCGCACGATCGGATGGCGCGCGCTCGACGACGACGCGATGCTCGAGGTCCGCTACCTGGAGCGCGGCGGCGTGCAGTCGCTCGAAGTCGGCGGCGTCGCGAAGCCGTTCGCGTGGTCGCGCGGCGCGGGGCCGCTCGACTTCGACGTGACGTTGGGCGGCGTGCGCGCGAGCGGGCGCGTGCATGTGGACGGCGATACGTTCCACGTGTTCTGCCAGGGCGTCGCGCGCGCGTTCGAGTGGCGCAACCTGCTCGCGCACGCGGCCGATTCGACGGAAGGCGAGGGCCGGCTCACCGCGCCGATGCCGGGCAAGGTGATCGCGGTGCTCGTCGAGCCGGGGCAGAAGGTGGAGCAGGGCGATCCGCTCATCGTGATGGAGGCGATGAAGATGGAGCACACGATCGGCGCGCCGGCGGCGGGCGTCGTCGCCGAGGTGCTGTACGCGGTCGGCGATCAGGTGGCGGACGGCGCGCAATTGCTCGTGATGGGACAGGCTTGAGCGGCGCGGCGCACGTTAACGATATCTGACAGTCCAGTCACGGGATGTCCGCTAGACTCGAATCCTGGTGCGGGCGGCGGCGCCGCGCGTGCGCTACACTGCGTAATTCCCTTCCCTCCGGCATGCAATGACATCCCCTGTCGATTTGAACGGCCTGCGCATCGGTATCACGATCGGTCTGCGCGAGCCGAACGAGAGCCTTTGGATCAACGGCATCAAGCAGAACGCGCTGTTTCTCGCGAAGCTGCTGATGAAATCGTCGCGTGGCTATCGGGTGACGATCGTCAACACGACCGGCGTGCCGATCACCGACGCGCTGCCGTGGGACCGCCGGATCTTCGACACCCGCTCGTTCACCGACATGAAGGATTCGCTCGACGTGCTGATCGAGCTCGGCGGCCAGATCGACGGCGAGCAGACCGCTTACCTGAAGGCGCGCGGCGTGAAGCTCGTCAGCTACTGCTGCGGCTTCGAGTACATCCACGCGACGCAGTCGATCCTGTTCGGCCGCCGGATGTGGGAAACGCTCTTCATCAACCGCGGCTACGACGAGATCTGGGCAATTCCGCAGATCGCGCCGTCGTCGCTGCCGTTCCTGCAATCGCTGCGGCGCGCCCCAGGGCGCGTCGTGCCGTTCGTCTGGGACCCGATGTTCCTCGCCGAGCGCACGCGCCTCATGCACGAGCGCGGCGAGTACCGGCCGAGCGGCAAGCGCGCGAAGCGGCTCACGGTGATGGAGCCGAACCACGACGTCGTCAAGTTCTGCGTGTATCCGATGCTGATCATCGACGAAGCGTATCGGCGCGACCCGGACGCGATCGCGTTCACGCACGTGACGAACGCCGATCGGCTCGCGCGCGACAGCCCGGAATTCGTGATGCTGATGAATTATCTGGAGGTCGTCCGCGCGAGCAAGGCGAGCTTCGTCGGCCGCTTCGATACGCCGACCTTCCTCGCCGAGCATACGGACGTCGTCGTGTCGCACCAGTGGGAGAACCCGCTCAACTACTTCTATTTCGACGTCTGCTGGCAGGGCTATCCGCTCGTCCACAACGCGCATCTCGTGCCGGACATCGGCTACTACTACCCGGACAACGACGTGCAGACGGGCACGGAAGCGCTGATGCGCGTGCTGCGCGAGCACGACGACGACTGGGAAGGCTACGCGGCGCGGCAGCGCAGCCTGCTGCGCCGCTATACGTCGAAGAATCCGACGCTCGTCGCCGAATACGACACGCTGCTCGCGAATCTCGTCAACAACGGGCGCTGACGCGCCTCGCGCCGCCTATTCCACCTATTGCCCCGCGAGGGCCGGCGCCACGCCTTGCTGCTGCCGCGGCGCATACGAGACGAGGCGCCACTGGCCGTCGCTTTCCCGCCGCAAGCTCAGCTTCTCGAACACGACCTTGCCGCCTTGCAGCGTCGTCGTGAAATCGACGTTCGCGTACAGCCCGTCCGGCACGTCCTTCGTGTTCGCGAACTGAATCAGCATGATGTCCGACCAGCCTCGCCGCGCGACCGCGCCGAGCGGCGCGCGCAGCCGGCGCGTGTCGTCGGCGAAGCGCTGCGCGGTGGACTTGCTCCTGACGAAAGCGGCGCAATCTTTCCACACGTCGTCGAAGCGGCCTTCGTCGATCTGCTTCAGCACGTTCTCGGCGCTTTGCAGCACCCCATCGGGGGACGGGCTCGTTTGCGCGTGAGCGAGCGCGCCCGCGGCCAGCAGCGCGCCTGCGGCCGCGCATCGAGCGACGATTTTCTTCAAGGTGACCTCCTGGTTGAAACCGGGCAATGCGGCGGGTGCGGCCGGGCTTACCGGTACAGCGCGGCGATCGCCTCCGTATAGGCGGCGACGTTCTCCGGGCGGTAGATGCTGACCGAATCCAGAACCTGCCGCGACTGCTCGCGATACGCGTCGAGGTTCGCGTCGTGCTCGCGGAACGCCTTCAGCAACTGGCGGCCGCCTTCCTGGCAGTCGAAATCCGGATAGAAATAGCCGGCGCGGCCGAGGTACGGCGAGTTGTGAACGAGCGGATAGCCGCCGTACAGCAGCTCGTAGTACAGGTAGTTCTGCGCGTTTTCCCACGTGTGCGACACGACCGCGTCGCCATAGGCCGCCATGAACTCGTAGACCGCGAAGCGTCCCTCGAACGTCGTGAGCCCGTGGTCGACGATGTCGAGGCTACGCGCGAAGTGGACGAACGTCGTGTGCTCCTTCATGTGCAGCGTGTTGCACACGCGCACGAATTCGACGAAGCTCGGCTGCGCCCGATACGCTTCTTCGGCGACGAGCATCGGCACGATGCTCGTCTTCACCATGCAGATGTTCGGCTCGAACATCGCCACGCGCCAGCGCGGCTTGCCCGGCTTGTAGCCGAATTCGAGGCCCGGGCCGAGCGTCGCGCGCGCCTTGTCGAACAGGAGCGGATGCCAGATGTGCGGGACGATCGTCACCGGGCTGCGCAGCCCCGATTCGAGATAGTGCCCGCACGAGTGCTCGAACTCGGGAATCGTCCACACGCCATCGTAGCGCGCGCCGGAGAACAGGAAGCCGGACGGCTTGTCGAAGATCGCGCGCTCGATGTCGATCACGTAGTCGTTGCCGACGCGCATCGTCACGACCTTGCCGCCGCGCCGCCGATACTCGGCGATCCAGCCGGCGTTGAACTGCGCGCTCATTTCGATCAGCACGTCGCAGCGCGTCATCGCCTCGTCCATCGAGATGAGCGGCACGTTCCATTCGCCGAGCATCAGTTGCGGATCGGCGTCGCTCGTGCCGCCGTTGACCATCACCGCTTCGGCGACGAGCGGCGACTGGCGCAGCAGCAGCACGAGCAGCAGGCAGTTCTGGAAGATGCCGTTCTCCCACAGCGACTGGCCGGCGCCGCGCACGAACAGCGACACGCCGACGACGACGCGCTTGCCGCCGTTCGGCACGTCATGGGCGGTGGTTTCGGACATGCGTTTTTCTCCGGGAAAGGCTCAGGCGAACAGACGCGCGACATACGCGTCGAGGTTGCTGCGATTGTCGATCGACACGCTGTGCAGCAGCGCGTCGGCGTGGCGGCGATAGTCGTCGAGATGCGCGTCGTGATGACGCCACGCGTGCAGCAGCGCGCGGCCGCCCGCGGCGGAATCGAATTCCGGGTAGTAGTAGCCGGCGCCGCCGAGCAGCGGCGAGTTGTGCACGAGCGGGTAGCCGCCGTACAGCACGTCGTAGTACAGATAGTTCTGCGGGTTTTCCCACTGGTGCGAGATCACCGCGTCGCCGTGCTGCGCGAGGAACGACGGCAGATCGATGCGCGGCTCGAAGGTCGCCTTGTGCTCGCGCACGAGATCGAGACTGTTCGCGAAGTGGACGAAGGTCGCGTGCTCCTTCATGTGCAGCGAGTTCACGACGAACAGGTGCTCGACCGCGTCGGGCTGCGCGCGGTGGAATTCGTCGGCGGCGAGCATCGGGTAGTGGCTCGTCTTCACGACCGAGATGTTCGGCTCGAGGATCGACAGCCGCCATTTCGCGCGGCCCGGCGCATAGCCGAAGCGCAGGCCCTCGGCTTCGAGCTGGCGCGCGCGGCGCCCGATGAAGTACGGCGACCAGATGTGCGGCACGACGTGCACCGGCGCGCGCGTGAGCGTGCGCAGCAGCGGCGCGTCGATCTTCTCCGATTTCGGCAGGATCCACACTTCGTCGAACGGCCCGCCGTTGAAGATGTGGCCCGACGGCCGGTTGAACATCGGCGTCTCGCAAAGCCCGCTGTACGTGTGGCCGACGAAGCAGACGACGAGCTTCTTGCCGAGCGCCTTCATGTACTTGAGCCAGTCGACGGGCAGTTGCGCGCCCATCTCGATCACGACGTCGAGCGCGTGCGACACGTCACGCGGCTGCACGAGCGGCACGTCGAGGCCGCCGAGATCGAGGCCGGCGGGCAACGCCTTCGCGTCGCCGCCGTTCAGGAAGTAGACCGGGCCGATCCGGTCCGACTGCTTGAGCATCATCGCGAGGAACGCAATGTTCTGATGAATGCCGTTTTCCCAGATTGCCTGGCCGTCGCGGGCGAAGAGCGAGATGCCGACGGCGAGGCGCTTGCCGGGCGCGTCGCGCGGCCCGGCTGACGAAGAGTGGATGGAATCGATCACCAGCTATATCCGTATCCTGCATCGAAGGTCTTGTTCTGCCCCGACACGCCGATGCCCAGTTTGAGAATGCCGCAGTTCGTCACGTGCGCGCTCGCGCCGCGCGCGATCCCCGACTGACCCGCGAAGCGGGCGGCGGCGACGTTGATCGTCTTGCCCGGCTCGACCTGCGGCAGCATCGTCGGCGCGGCGGCGGCCGCGATGCCCTGACGCGCCATCGAATCGGTCTGCCGCGGCGCTTGCAGAATTTCGCTCGGCTGCGCGCGCGGAACGTCGATCCGGGGCGGCCGGCCCGGCAGCGATTGTGACATAGAAGCCGGCCGCGCATTCGACTCGTTCGCGTCGAGCGCGCCGTCGGTTTCGCTGCGGGCCGCGACGCCCGTCGAGCGCGGCGCGATGCGCGCGCCCGCCATCGACAAGTCTGCGGCCAGCGGCCCGATCGCACGATTGAACGTCGACATGCTGCGCAGCCGCCGTTATCCGCGCGCGGCCGCGAGCGCGGCCAGCTCGCCGCGCACGCTGTCGAGCACCGGCGTCCAGTCGCGATACCGGGCCTGCCGGCGGAGCCGGATCGAGTCGTACCACAGGCTGTCTTCGCGATCGATCATCCAGACCCAGTGCGGATTGACGTCGAGCAGCAGCCGCGTCGGCCGGCCGAGCGCGCCCGCGAGGTGCGCGACCGACGTGCAGACGGTGACGACGAGGTCGAGGCTCGACAGATACGCGGCCGTGTCGTCGAAGCTTTGCAGCTCGGCCGTGTGGTCGATCACGTCGAGGCCCGCCGCGCGCATCGTCGCGACGTCGCTTGCGCCGTCGATCTGCAGGCTGTGGAACGCGACGCCCGCCACGTCACGCCATGCGCGGGCGCAGGCCGCCGGGTCGATCGCGCGCAGCGGGTTGCGCTGGTGCGTGCGGCTGCCGCTCCAGACGAGACCGACGCGCAGCCGGCCGTTGGCGGGCTGCCGCGCCGCCCATTGCGCGGCGCGCGCCGGGTCCGCGCGCAGATAGCCGCCCGCGGACGGGATCGTGTCCGGCCGCACGCCGAGCATCAGCGGCGCGCTGCCGACGGGCAGGTGATGGTCGAACGCGGGCAGTTGCGGCGCGTCGTGCCGCACGATCCGCATCGGCGTGCCGGCGAAGCTGCGCGCGAAGAGCGGCTCGAGGCCCGCGAAGCACGCGAAGACGACTTGCGCGCCGGCGCGCGTCGCCTGGTCGGCGACGATCGGCGCGAAGCGCGCGAACTGCAGCGCGTCGCCGAAGCCCTGTTCGCCCCACAGCATCAATGTCTTGCCGGCGAGCGGCTCGCCGCGCCACTGCCGCTGCGGCGATGGGCGCGGGCGATCGCCCAGCTCGCGCGAGCCGTTCCACCGCGCCTCGTGGTTCGCCCAACCGTTCTCGTAGTCGCCGTGCAGCAATTGCAGCATCGCGAGCGACCATTGCATGACCGGATCGTCCGGCGCGCTGCGATGCGCGTGCGCCGCAGCGGCGAGCGCGTCCGGCCAGCGCTGCAGCTCTTTCAGCGCGTTCGCGCGCGCGAGTTGCGCGATCGCGTAGCTCTGCCCGAGCGCGCATGCGCGCTCGGCCGCGATCAGCGCGCGCGCCGGCTCGCGCAGCGCGAGCCAGGCATTCGAGCCGTTGCACCACGCCATCTGGCTGTCCGGCTCCGCGCGGATCGCCGCTTCGGCTTGCGTGAGCGCCTCCCGATGCATCCCCGTCTGATAGCGAAGGGCGGCGAGATTGTTGCGCAACATCGGGTACGCGGGATCGAGCGCGCCCGCGCGCCGGTACGCGTCGGCCGCCGCCGCGTATTCGCCCGCGTAGTGGTGCGTGAGGCCGAGCAGGAACCACGACTGCGCGTCGTTCGGCGCGCGCTCGCACAGCGCTTGCGCAACCGGACGGGCGAGCGCGTGGCGATGGGTCTGGTGCAGCAGCTCGATCCATTCGGCGAGCCAGCCCGTCGCGGCCGGATCGGCGCGATGCGCGGCGTCGAATGCGGCATGCGCGCGCTCGGTCTGCCCGGCGAGCCGATCGAGACGCGCGCGCTCGACCCATGCGCTCGCGCACGGCGGCGTCGCGGCGAGCGCCGGCCCGAGCGCGGCGGCCGCTTCGTCGAGGCGGCCGAGCAGGCGCAGCCAGTGCGCGCGACAGGCGAGCGCGCCGGCGGACGCGGGCTCGGCCGCGCACCATGCGTCGATCGCATCGGCGGCGGCGATCAGTTCGCCTCGCTTCAGTTGCGTCTGGATGTCGGCGAAACGATCGGGATTGGCTGGCATGTCGTGCGTTCGGAAGATCGGTGAGGAGCCGCCGGCCGTCGACTCGGGAGACGGTCGCGGCCGGGCGTTTCGAGATTCGAACGATATCGCAGTTTTGTGCCGGATCGAAGCGCAAGCGGAGTCGGATCGAAGCGGCCGGGGCAAAGTCGGTAGGAAGCTGGGGGAGCCGGATCGACAGTGGACCGAGGGCGAACCGAGGCGGGGCCGGGCGACTCGCGCTCGGACGCGCGCCGGCATGCGGCGCGGGACCTGGCGGCTTACTGATCCGACTGCGCGGCGTTCTGCGCCGCCGCGCAGTCGAACGTGAGGCTCGACGGCTCGCTGCGCCCGCCGTCGCCGCGATAGTCGGCGGCGCGCTCGAGCGTCTCGACGGCGCGATCGCCGCACACGCGCGCGGCAATCTTCGTGCACGTGTCGTACTTCCCGAAAACGCCGCCGCAGGCGACGCGATAGGCGTTCGGATGGCCGGGCAGGCTCGTTTGCGTCACCGTGTACGTCGGCCCGCTCGACGCGCTGCATCCGGCGAGCGCGGCGAGCGCGGCGAGCGTCGTCAATCCCATTCCTGCGATGTGCTTCATCGTGTTTCTCCAAGCTGGTGTGGAAACGACGGACGCGAATCGGGCGCGTCCGTCGTTTCGGGCGGCCCGCGCCGGCCCGTCGTCGTTACTTCCACTGATAGAGCATGCCCGCGCCGATCACCTTCTGGTTGCCGGCGAAGCCGCCGTTCAGCGACGCCTTCAGGTTCTCGGTGATGCGCGCCTGCATGCCGACCGCAATCGCCTTCTGGCCGAGGAACGACGAGGTGCCGACGCCCATCGCGAAGTTCGAGTCGCGATCCATGTGCGGAATCGACGCCATCGCCGCGACCGCCGCGATCCCCTGGCGGGCCATCGTGTCGGTCTGCTGCAGTTGCTGCTGCGTCTGGTTCAGTTGCGAGCCGAGATTGTTGATCTGCGTCTGCTGGTTCGACAGCGATTGCGACATCGACGTCGACACGGCATTGAGCTGATTGACGTTGACCGCGTCGGTGCCTTCGGTGCCCGCCGCGACGTTCGTGATCTGGCGCTGCTGCGTGTCGCTGCCGACCGACACGACGTTCGAGCGGCCGCCGTCGTTCGAGCCCGCGCCGATCGCGACCGAGTTCGAGCCGGCCGTGACGGACGGCGTGACCGCCTTCGGCGAGCTCATGTCGGCGGCGACGCCGGTGCTCGCGGGCAGCGATTGGATCACGTTGTTCGTGATCGACGTCGACAGCGACGTGAGCTGCGTGTTGATGTTGGTCACGCTCGTCGACAGCGACGCGACGTTGCTGTTGGTGGTCGACAGGCCGGTGGACAGCGAGCCGATGCCGGTCGAGGTCGACGTGGACAGCGACGCGAGGTTGCTGTTGGTGGTCGACAGGCCGGTGGACAGCGAGCCGACGGCGGTCGAGGTGGACGTGGACAGCGATGCGAGGTTGCTGTTGGTGGTCGACAGGCCGGTGGACAGCGAGCCGACAGCGGTCGAGGTGGACGTGGACAGCGATGCGAGATTGCTGTTCGTCGCGTTCAGGCCGGTCGACAGCGACGCGACGTTGCTGTTGGTCGCGTAGAGCTGGCTGCCGTTGACGGCGTCGGTGCTGGTGGCGGAGATGCGGCCGGCGGCGACGTTCGTGACCTGGCGTTCCGCGCCCGGCGCGCCGACGCTGAACACGCCGATGGGCGCGCTGCCCGCGAAGCCGCCGAACGTGAGGCCGCCGACGGTTGCCGACGTGACGGGAACGGCTGCCGACGTCGTCGCGCCGCTGCCGATCGCGACCGAGTAGTCGACGTTCGCGACCGCGTTCGGGCCGATCGCGACGCTGTTCGCGCCGGTTGCGACGCTGTCCGGATCGGTCGAGTTCGCGTGGAAGTACTTGATGCCGTTGGCGTTGATGCTGTCGATGGCGGAGCCGACGCTGGTGTTGGCGGTGGTCGTGCCGTTCGCGTTGTACGTGGTGTACGAGGGCGCGGAGATCGCGCCGGTGGCCGGATCGTACGTTGCGCCGCCGCCGAGCGCCGCGGCGGTGCTGTTGCCGAGGTTCGTCGTGTTCGTCGTGATCGAGCTGATGCTGGTGGACAGCGAGCCGATGCCGGTCGAGGTGGACGTGGACAGCGATGCGAGGTTGCTGTTGGTCGACGACAGGCCAGTCGAGAGCGAGCCGATGCTGGTCGAGGTGGACGTGGACAGCGATGCGACGGTGCTGTTGGTCGTCGAGAGCCCCGTCGAGAGTGAGCCGATGCCGGTCGACGTGGAAGTCGACAGCGAAGCGATCGAGCTATTCGCCGAGCTGAGGCCGGTCGAGGTCGACGTGGACAGCGATGCGACGGTGCTGTTGGTCGTCGAGAGGCCGGTGGACAGCGATCCGATGCCGGTCGACGTGGAAGTCGACAGCGAAGCGATCGAGCTATTCGCCGAGCTGAGGCCGGTCGAGGTCGACGTGGACAGCGACGAGACGGTGCTGTCGGTCGTCGAGAGCCCCGTCGAGAGTGAGCCGATGCCGGTCGACGTGGAAGTCGACAGCGAAGCGATCGAGCTGGTGGCCGAGCTGAGGCCGGTCGAGGTCGACGTGGACAGCGATGCGACGGTGCTGTTGGTCGTCGAGAGCCCCGTCGAGAGCGACGAAATCGAGCTCGAGGCCGAGTCGAGCTTCGACGCAACTGCGTAGAGCTGGCTGCCGTTGATCGCATCGGTGCTGGCGGCGGTGACCTGGCCTGCGGCGACGTTGGTGATCTGGCGTTCCGCACCCTGTGCGCCGACACTCACGACGCCCACGGGCGCGCTGCCCGCGAACGTGCCGAGTGTGGTCGAGCCGACCGTCGCGCTGCTGGTCGGGTTGGCCGCGGCCGTCACCGAGTTCGCGCCGAGCGCAACCGAGTTCGCCGTGGCGGCCGTCGCGCCCATGCCGATCGCGACGGCGTTCGTGCCCGTCGCGACGCTATCCGGGCCCGTCGAGTTCGCGTGGAAGTACTTGATGCCGTTGGCGTTGATGCTGTCGATGGCGGAGCCGACGCTGGTGTTGGCGGTGGTCGTGCCGTTCGCGTTGTACGTGGTGTACGAGGGTGCGGAGATCGCGCCGGTGGCCGGATCGTACGTTGCGCCGCCGCCGAGCGCCGCAGCGGTGCTGTTGCCGAGATTGTTGGTCGTCGTCGCAACGGTCGACAGGCCAGTCGACAGCGAGCCGATGCCGGTCGAGGCGGAGGTCGACAGGGAGGTCAGCGAGCTATTCGTGCTGCTGAGGCCGCTGGACAGCGACGTGACGTTGCTGTTGGTCGTCGAGAGACCAGTCGACAACGAGCCGATGCCCGTCGACGTGGAGGTCGACAGCGAAGCGACCGAGCTGTTCGCCGAGCTCAGACCCGTGGAAGCGGACGTCGAAAGCGAGGCGACCGCGCTGTTGGTGGTCGACAGCCCCGTGGACAGCGAGTTGACGCCGCTCTGCGCAGTGCTGATGCCCGACGAAGCGGAGGTCGACAGGGAGGTCAGCGAGCTATTCGTGCTGCTGAGGCCGCTGGACAGCGACGCGACGTTGCTGTTGGTCGTCGAGAGACCAGTCGACAACGAGCCGATACCCGTCGACGTGGAGGTCGACAGCGAAGCGACCGAGCTGTTCGCCGAGCTCAGACCCGTGGAAGCGGATGTCGAAAGCGAGGCGACCGCGCTGTT
The DNA here is from genome assembly GCF_001546925.1 of Burkholderia sp. MSMB1588. Taxonomy (NCBI): domain Bacteria; kingdom Pseudomonadati; phylum Pseudomonadota; class Betaproteobacteria; order Burkholderiales; family Burkholderiaceae; genus Burkholderia; species Burkholderia sp. MSMB1588. The sequence goes on from NZ_CM003770.1 coordinate 1,825,165, forward strand.
GGTGGTCGACAGCCCCGTGGACAGCGAGTTGACGCCGCTCTGCGCAGTGCTGATGCCCGACGAAGCGGAGGTCGACAGGGAGGTCAGCGAGCTATTCGTGCTGCTGAGGCCGCTGGACAGCGACGTGACGTTGCTATTGGTCGTCGAGAGACCAGTCGACAGCGAGCCGATGCCCGTCGACGTGGAGGTCGACAGCGAAGCGACCGAGCTGTTCGCCGAGCTCAGACCCGTGGAAGCGGACGTCGAAAGCGAGGCGACCGCGCTGTTGGTGGTCGACAGCCCCGTGGACAGCGAGTTGACGCCGCTCTGCGCAGTGCTGATGCCCGACGAAGCGGAGGTCGACAGGGAGGTCAGCGAGCTATTCGTGCTGCTGAGGCCGCTGGACAGCGACGCGACGTTGCTGTTGGTCGTCGAGAGACCAGTCGACAACGAGCCGATACCCGTCGACGTGGAGGTCGACAGCGAAGCGACCGAGCTGTTCGCCGAGCTCAGACCCGTGGAAGCGGACGTCGAAAGCGAGGCGACCGCGCTGTTGGTGGTCGACAGCCCCGTGGACAGCGAGTTGACGCCGCTCTGCGCAGTGCTGATGCCCGACGAAGCGGAGGTCGACAGGGAGGTCAGCGAGCTATTCGTGCTGCTGAGGCCGCTGGACAGCGACGTGACGTTGCTATTGGTCGTCGAGAGGCCAGTCGACAACGAGCCGATACCCGTCGACGTGGAGGTCGACAGCGAAGCGACCGAGCTGTTCGCCGAACTCAGACCCGTGGAAGCGGATGTCGAAAGCGAGGCGACCGCGCTGTTGGTGGTCGACAGCCCCGTGGACAGCGAGTTGACGCCGCTCTGCGCAGTGCTGATGCCCGACGAGGCGGAGGTCGACAGGGAGGTCAGCGAGCTATTCGTGCTGCTGAGCCCCGTGGACAGCGAACTGATGCCCGTCGACGCCGACGTCGACAGGCTAGCGATGCTGCTTGCCGTCGTGCTCATGCCGGTGCTGAGCTGCGCGACCGTCACCGCGTCCTGCGGCGCCGAGCCGTCGGCAACGTTCGTGATGCGGCGCAGCGCGGTCGCGCTGCCGACCGACACTTCGGACAGCGGCGCTGCCGTGCCCGTCAGGTAGCCGGTGCCGGTGGGCGCGCTCGCGCCCGTCTTGCTGCCTTGGCCGATCGCGACGCTGTTCGCGTATGCGGCGGTGCTCGATGCGCCGATGGCCGTCGTGTTCGAGGCGGCGGCGCTGGCCTGGTAGCCGATCGCGAGCGCGTTCGTGCTGCTCGCCGCAACCGTTGCGCTGTCGCCGAGCGCGATGCCGTTAGTGCTGCTCGCGCCGACCGTCGCCGCGCGGCCGATCGCGACGCCCGACTGCGCCGCCGCGCTCGATTGGCCGCCGAGCGCGATCGAGTCCTGCGCGCTCGCCTGCGCCCCCTTCGTCGCGTTGCTGCCGATTGCGATCGCGCCCGCGCCGGATGCGATCGTCGAGTTCGCGTACGAAAGCGGCGTCGTGCCGTTGCCGCCCGCGCCGCCAATGGCGACGGAGTTCAGCGCGCTGGCGGTGCTGCCGAAGCCGAGCGCGGTCGCGGCGGTGCCGCTCGCGGTCGTTTCGAGGCCGGCCGCCGTGCCCCACAGCGCAGCCGAGCTGAGAAAGCCCATCGCGGTGCCGCCGGTGTTGGTGACTTGCGCGAACGCGCCGTAGACCGTCGCCGCGAGCTGATTGTTGCCGCTCGAGTTACAGCCGGAGACGGTCGAGTAGGTGCCCGACCCGTCGACGGGGTAGGCGTTCGTATTGCCCGTCGTCGTGCGGCCGACGGTTGCGTTGCCGCTGCCCGACGTGCAGGACTGCACCGTGAACTGGCCGAGCGCGTTGACGCTGCCGGGGATCATGGTATCGGCGCTCGCGAGTGACGGGACGCCGACGAGCAGCGCGGCGGCGACGGCGACAGCGGCGGCCACGACCGATTTGTTCGGCTTGCCGCGAGCCGAGTCGAGTTCCGAAGCGGCGACCCACGCGCCAAGCGCTTCATTCCAGATAGAGCGGTACGAGCGATTCATACGAAAACGGCCTCCGAGGGCAGCGCAACACGGGAGCGTTATTTGTCTGACCTGAGAGTCCGTGCTCGCGCTGATTAATTTGGTATGCGGAGTCTATTTGATTGATGTTTTCAAGACTTCAAAGAATTGCAAAATCAGGCTTTGCAAATGGTTAAAAAAAGTTTGAGGCTGGAGTGTTGTGATTGGTCAATTTTTGTTAATTTAATAGATAATACGAATGAGCCGGGGTGATGCCGATCGGTCCGTGGATGGCCCGTGCGGAAAGGGCGGTGGCGGAGTGGTGGACTACGGGGCGTAGCTTGCGCTTCAGAAAGGAGACTGCAGTCTCATGTAAAACGTTTGCGCCGCCTCCATTCCTTTCTATTCGTAATATTGTTTAATTTAATATTGTAATGTTTTCTTGTGGGGTTTTGTTAATGGATTAATTTATGCAATTCAAGTGGATAAATCATTTTGTTTTGATGAAGGTGTTTGGCGTGGAAATGCGATGGAATTTGTTTCTTCGTCGACCGGGCGGTTCGTGCGCCGCCGCACCAGGCGGGCGTCCGCGGTTCGTTCCATGAGACACGATCATTTGCTCATCTCGAGTGGGAAGTGCTCAGGAAATAGGTCGCATCTTCCAAACGTCTTTCGCTCATTTACATGTCGCCGCTTTATTGTCGGTAATCCTTTCCAGGCAGAAACGCTTTGTCACAATGCTTTCGTATTGCTGTCGTTTCAGGCGGCCGAGCGCGATACGCAACCAATGCGATCGAATCCGCGCGGTGACGCACGGAAGCGAGCGCTGCTCCGTCCGGCGGGGCGCAGCGTGCCCCGTCGTACGGACGCGAAGCAAGGGTATTTTTTACCGGTTTAAATATGGGGTACGCCTCTTTTTAAACGATGTGTCGGGCCGTCGTAACCCAAGGTCCGATCTTCGCCATCGCGGCGTCGAAGGCAGCTTGTCCGTTCGCGAGCAGCAGCCCCACCCGATGCGTGACGATGCGCGCAACCGCGCGCGATTACGGCTTCCTGATGAAGCGCAGCGCGAACCGCGCGAGCCGCGGCACGATCGCCGGCCGCAGCAGCCGCTTGTCGTAGCCGGTCATCCGGCGGTTGTTCTCGGCGAGACACAGCTCGATCAGCTCGCGCGGATTCAGCGCGTCGCCGACGGTTGCCGCCGTATTGGCCGGAAAATTCGCGTCGCGCGCGACGCCGTCGGCGTCGATGCCGCGCGCGATGCCGATCCGCTCCCAGATCAGGAACGCCCATACCGCGGCGACGCGCGCGAACAGCCACGGCCTGCGCCACCATCGCATGTTGCGCCAGTACCATCCGAACCAGTTCGCGAAGAACAGGATGTGGCGGCCTTCCTCCTGGATCACGGGCTCGAACGTCTCGACGAGTTCTTCCGGAAAATAGCCGGAGCGCTGCGCGGAGCGGAACAGGCCGAATGCGAAGAAGCTGTCGATGGATTCGCTGAAACCCGTGACCATCCATGCCCATTCGGCGTCCTTCGGCGCCGGATACGCGGGCTCGCGCGCGAGCCGGATGCCGTACGCCTCGACGAGCTTCGAGAGCACGACCTTGTGCCGCGCTTCCTCGGCGGCGTTCAGGTCGAGCGCGGCGCGCAGCAACGGATCGCGCACTGTCGACGCGAACGTCGCGACGCGAATCGATGCGCGGCCCTCGGTCTGCACGGCGATGTCCCAGATCGGCAGCGACGTCAGGCGCTGAAGTGCTTCGGGGGCGAGGGCGGGCCAATCGATGACGGCCGGCTTGTACGGGTTGTGGGTGTCGAGCAGCATCTTGCAGAACATCTGCTTGTGCGCGTCGGAACCGATTCGCACTGGGCCGCGACTCTCATGGACCCAGTTGCGCATAGCGTGATCCGCCGCTTGTTCTCGTCGCAGCGTGTCAGACATGGCTGATTGGTATCGTGATGTCAGGAGCTGACGATTCTTGCATAGCTCGATGAATCACGTATTTTGGCGGCCGCTGCCGCAGGCGCCGCCTGCGGGCGCCGCGCGTGCCGGCCGGCGCCGGCGACGGGCTCAACAGTGGGAATCGACCCACAGGCGTCCCCAGCGGAACGCGTAGGCAAGTGCGTGCTCTTCGTCGAAGAAGAAATCGATGGCGTCGAACGAGTAGGCGCGCGCGGGCGCGGGGCCGGCTTTTTCGATCGTGAGGTTCGCGGCGAACAGGCCGTTCGGCAAGCGCGCCGCCGCGGGCGCGACCTCGTAGCCCTTGTAGCGGATCGAACGATTCATGGCTTTCGCGAAGGGAGAACGAGGTTGCAGCGTAAGCAATCGACGCGTGCGCGTGAACCAATCTTTATGCTTAAGCAAATCACCCGGCGCGAACGAATGGTCATCAGCGCGGGGCAACGCGCGGGAGGAGCAGGCCGCCCGTCGAAGCGCACGCGCGCCGCCGCACGCAGCGAGCGCGCGATGCGCGTGCGTTCAGTGCGTCGCAGCTTCCAGCACCGTCGCGAGCGCGTTGTCGCTCGCGACACGGGTTGCCGCGCGGTGCGACGCGAACGCGAGCGCGAATTCGGCGGCCTGCGCGCCGACGGTCTCGAGCTGCGCGGCGACCTTCGAATCCGAGCAGCGATCGACCGTTTCGAAGCGCGTTTCGAGCGTGTTGACCGCGGCGCCGAACGGCGTCGGCCAGCCGCGCAGCGCGTGGACGATCGCGCGCAGCGACGTCAGCACGGTGCCCGCCGCCTGCCAGCCGTACGCGGTGACGATGCAGCCGACCGCGCGTCCGTCGAGATACGGGCGCTCGTCGGCGCGCAGTTCCTCGAGCGTGTCGAGCGCGTTCTTCACGAGGCCGGACACGCCGCCGTGGTAGCCGGGCGTGGCGATGACGATCGCGTCGGCCGCGCGCACGGCGTCGATCAGCTCGCGTTGCGCGTCGGTGAGCGCGCGGCGCTCCGGCGCGTAGTGCGGCAGCGTGTGCAGGAACGGGCCGTCGAACAGGCGGGTGCGGGCACCCGCGGCTTGCGCGCCGCGCAGCGCGAAGCCGAGCGCGCGCTCGGTCGACGAAGCCGCGCGGGTCGTGCCGCCGATGCCGACGATGAACGGCCGGCGGTGTTGGTCAAATGCGGTCAAAGTGCGCTCCATGAGGGTGCGGCGCCTGGCTGGGGCAGGCCGAGAGTTGCATGTTAGCGAGCCAATCGGTGCGCGGGAAACGACTTTTCGTTCTATCGATATACCCGGCGGCCGCTTGCGCGGCTTCGCGCGCGACGCAATTGGATAGCAGAAATGCTTGGTTGGGATGCGTCCGGCCGGCCGATATGATCGGCTCCGTCTCCTCCATGAAACTTCTCTGACATGGGTTGGCCCCGCCGGTTGGAATGTCGGCGGGGCTTTTTTTCGTTCGTGCGCGGCGCAGGCGGGCGTCGCGCGATGGCGCGGGCGAGCGACGAGCCATCGCGGGATCGAATCGGCAGCGAAGCGAACGTTCGAATCGATGCGTCTGACATCGCGCCGCCCGTCGACGGCAAGCCCGCGCGCGTCACGTTGCGCTCGTCGAGCAGCGCGTCGAACGCTTTGAGCAGATTGAAGTCGAGCGTTCTGATATCGACCATGCTTATCGGTTGCTGTGGAGAGATTGAATCGAGCCTATATCCCGGCCGCGTCGCCGATTCAAGCGCGCAAAGCGCGCATCTCAGCGAATAAGTCTGCGGAAACCCGGCGCGCGATGCGGCGCCGCGCAAACGCCGCGTGAAGCCTCCCGCGCGTAGCACGGGCGCGCGTCGCCGGGCGGCCCGCCCGTCGCGGCCGCGCGACGCGCGCTGCGGCGCGTCATGCCGCTCTCCGGCGCCTTTCGTCGGTGGTCCGAAACGGTCGTTCGCAGCACTTGTACCGACGTGTCGTATTTGCGCAAGCGTTTGTCGCAATTCGTCGGCTGCACGGGGTTTTTTCTGGCAACCATGTAGGCACGCTGTGACGGCGTATTTCCCCGCTCAACGAGGAGACGTTGCAATGGATGCCCCGAAGGTCGTAGTCGATGGTCTGTGCAAGGTGTTTGGAAGCAATCCGCGGCAAGCGCTGGACATGCTCGCCGCAGGCGCGACGAAGGATGAAGTGTTCGCGCGCACGGGCCAGGTGGTCGGCGTGCACAACGTGTCGTTCGACGTGCGGGAAGGCGAGATTTTCGTGCTGATGGGCCTGTCCGGCTCCGGCAAGTCGACGTTGATCCGGCTCGTCAACCGGCTCGTCGAGCCGAGCGCCGGCAAGGTGCTGATCGACGGGCGCGACGTCGCGGGGGTGCGCCGCGCGGAGCTGACCGCGCTGCGCCGCACCGACATGAGCATGGTGTTCCAGTCGTTCGCGCTGATGCCGCAGCGCACGGTGCTGTCGAACGCCGCGTTCGGCCTCGAAGTGGCCGGCATGGGCCGCAAGGACCGCGAGCGCCGCGCGATGGGCGTGCTCGAGCAGGTGGGCCTCGCGCAGTTCGCGCACAAGCTGCCCGCCGAGCTGTCGGGCGGCATGCAGCAGCGCGTCGGCCTCGCGCGCGCGCTCGCGGTGAACCCGTCGCTGATGATCATGGACGAGGCGTTCTCCGCGCTCGATCCGTTGAAGCGCAAGGAAATGCAGAACGTGCTGCTGCAACTGCAGAAGGAGCAGCGCCGCACGATCATGTTCGTGTCGCACGATCTCGAGGAGGCGCTGCGCATCGGCAGCCGGATCGCGATCATGGCAGGCGGCCGGCTCGTGCAGGTCGGCACGCCGCAGGAGATCATCGCGAACCCCGCCGACGACTACGTGCGCGCGTTCTTCGAAGGCATCGACACGAGCCGCTACCTGACGGCGGGCGACCTGATGCTCACGGGCGCCGTGCCGACCGTGTCGAAGCTCGATGCGACGCATGTCGCCGCGTCGCTGAACGGCAGCGCCGAATACGCGTTCGTGCTCGACGAGGCGCGCAAGATCCGCGGCTTCGTCACGCGCGACGCGCTGAACGGCGCGACGCCGAACGTGCGCCAGGTCGAGAGCATTCCGCGCGACGCATCGCTCGATCACGTCGTCGAGCGATGCGTCGCGCATCCGCACGCGCTGCCCGTCGTCGACGACGACGGCTGTTACTGCGGCTCGGTCGACCGGGCCGTGCTTCTGAAAGCCATTACGCGTTCGCGAGGTTCCCATGTCTGAACTCATCCCCCTCGGTAGCTGGGTCGACCAGTCGGTTCACTATCTGCTCGACCACGATGCGAAGACGTTCGACGCGATCGGCCGCGCGATCGAGGGGCTCGCCGCGCTCGTCGAGCACGGGCTGCAAGCCGTGCCGATGGGGCTGATGATGGCGTGCTTCGTCGGCGTCGGCCTCTGGCGCGTCGGCTGGCGCTTCGCGATCTTCACGGCGGCGTCGCTGTTCCTGATCTTCGCGACGGGCTTCTGGGATCAGACGGTCGTCACGCTCGGCCTCACGCTGTCGTCGACGATCGTGAGCCTCGTGCTCGGCATTCCGCTCGGCATCTGGGCCGCGAAGAGCAAGTGGGTCGCGGCGATCGTGCGGCCGATCCTCGATCTGATGCAGACGATGCCCGCGTTCGTCTACCTGATTCCGGCCGCGATGCTGTTCGGCCTCGGCCGCGTGCCGGGGATTCTGTCGACGGTGATCTTCGCGATGCCGCCCGCCGTGCGCCTGACGAGCCTCGGCATCCGCCACGTGAACCGCGAGATCGTCGAGGCGGGGCAGGCGTTTGGCTGCACGCCGTGGCAACTGCTGTACAAGGTGCAGTTCCCGAATGCGCTGCCGTCGATCATGCAGGGCGTGAACCAGACGATCATGATGGCGCTGTCGATGGTGATCATCGCGTCGATGGTCGGCGCGGGCGGCCTCGGCAACGACGTGCTCGCGAGCATCCAGCGCCTCGACATCGGCTTGGGCTTCGAGAGCGGCCTGTCGGTCGTGCTGCTCGCGATCATCCTCGACCGCATCACCGAGAGCTTCGGCCGCGCGCCGGGCACGGCGAAGGCGCCGCTCTTCTCGGGCTTCCGGCAACTGTTCGGCCCGCGCTCGCGATCGTCGGTCGCGCAGGCCTGACGTTTTCCGCTTTCGTTCGTTTCCCCGGTTTCTTCGTTTCGCCGATCCGGTCGTCTCCGGCGGGCCCGCCCGCCGCCGGAGCGGCTTCGTGCAACCCGTTCGCTGGAGAGCGATGTGACGTCCGCCGCCGCTGCCGCACCCGCCGCCTGCGCCGAGCCGGTTTCCTCGGCCGCGCATTTCGGGTTCCTGACGTTGCCGAACTTCTCGATGATCGCGTTCACGAGCGCGGTCGAGGTGCTGCGCATGGCGAACTACGTCGCGCGCGCGGACCATTACCGCTGGTCGATCCTCTCGCTCGACGGCGCGCCCGTGCATGCGAGCAACGGGATCGCGGTGCGGCCGACGCAGCCGCTCGACGTCGACGATCCGCCCGACGTGGTGATCGTCTGCGGCGGCATCCGGATTCGTGAGGCGATGGACGAGGCGGTGCGCGGCGCGCTCGGCGCGCTCGCCGCGCGCGCGGTGCCGCTCGGCGGCATCTGCACGGGCGCGTACGTGCTGATGGCGTGCGGGCTGCTCGACGGCTACCGGTGCGCGGTGCACTGGGAGAACCTGTCCGCGCTGCACGCGGAGTTTCCGCAGGTGCGCTTCGCCGACGAGCTGTTCGTCGTCGATCGCGACCGGCTTACCTGCACGGGCGGCACCGCACCGCTCGACCTGATGCTGAACCTCGTCGGCGCGCGGCTCGGGCAGCCGCTCGCCGCGCAAGTCTCCGAGCAGTTCATTCTCGAGCGCATCCGCAGCGCGACCGATCCGCAGCCGATTCCGGTCGACGCACGCGTCGGCTTCTCGCGCGCGGAGCTGATCGAGGTCGTGCGGCTGATGGAGGCGAACATCGAGGAGCCGCTGTCGCTCGAAGAGCTCGCGCGGCTCGTGCGGCTCTCGCAGCGGCATCTGCAGCGGATGTTCAGGATCTATCTGAACGTGTCGCCGACGCACTATTACCTGACGCTGCGCCTGAAGCGCGCGCGCGACCTGCTGCGCACGACCGACGCATCGATCGCGCGCGTGACGACGATCTGCGGCTTTCACTCGCCATGCCATTTCAGCAAGGCGTACCGCGCGCAGTTCGGTCATGCGCCGAGCCACGAGCGGCGCGTGTCGGCGCGCTGAGCGCATCGGGGCCGCATCGAAACCGTATCGAAACAAGCGCGTGGCCGCCGGGGTCGCGGCGCGCGTGAGCCACGAACCGATCCCATGTTGACGACATCTTTGTGATGAGGAGAAGCACGATGAAGCGAAATCTGATCGCGGCGGCCTGTGGGCTCGCCATCGCGGCCGCGCCGTTCGCGAGCGCCCGGGCGGGTGATCCGCCGACCTGCAAGGCGGTGCGCTTTGCGGACGTCGGCTGGACCGACATCGCCGCGACGACGGGGCTCGCGTCGACGATGCTCGCCGGGCTCGGCTACGCGCCGACGAAGACGATCGCTTCGGTGCCGATCACGTTTGCGGGGATCAAGAGCAAGCAGATCGACGTGTTTCTCGGCTACTGGTCGCCGACGATGGACCCGATGATCGCGCCGTTCACGAAGGCGGGCACGATCAAGGTGCTCGCCACGCCGAACCTGACGGGCGCGAAGTACACGCTCGCCGTGCCCGATTACGTGTATCAGGGCGGCCTGAAGTCGTTCGCCGACATCCAGAAGTACGCGGACAAGCTGAACGGCAGGATCTACGGGATCGAGCCCGGCAACGACGGCAACGCGCTCATCAAGAAGATGATCGATGGCAACCAGTTCGGCCTCGGCAAGTTCAAGCTCGTCGAATCGAGCGAGGCGGGGATGCTCGTCGAGGTGAACCGCGCGATCCGCGACAAGCAGTGGATCGTGTTCCTCGGCTGGGAGCCGCATCCGATGAACGTGCAGATGAAGATCGACTATCTGAGCGGCGGCGACGACGTGTTCGGCCCGAACTACGGCGAGGCGAAGGTGCTGACCGCGACGCCGCCCGATTACGCGGCGCGCTGCCCGAACGTCGCGAAGTTCGTGTCGAACCTGCAGTTCTCGACGTCGATCGAGAACCATGTGATGCTGCCGATCATGAACAAGGAAGATCCGAACAAGGCGGCGGCCGCGTGGCTGAAGGCGAATCCGCAGTCGCTCGACAAGTGGCTCGCCGGGGTGACGACGTTCGACGGCAAGCCGGGGCTGCCCGCCGTCAGGCACTACCTCGGGATTCAGTAACGCCGCGCGCGTTTCGCGACGAGGCGCTCGCGCATTGCCCGCGCTCGCTCGCGATCCTGTCGAAGCTGCCGCCGGTGAAGGCGGCGAGGTTCGACGAGACCTGTCTGCACTGGGCCGAGAACCGCACCGGCCGCGACCGGAGCATTCTGTTCTGCGACATCGAGCGGCCGATGAAATACCGCTGGGCGCAGGCGGTGAACGGCGCGGTCGGCGGGATGCTCGTCGCGATTCCGTGGTGGTGAGCACTCGGCCGCCGGCTTCGCGGGGCAGGCGTCGAGCGGCCGCCGCCGGATCAGAAGAAATCGAGCGCGCCGAATACCTTGTTCGCCTTCTGCTTCGCGTCGCTCGACAGATTGCTGTCCTCGACCGCCTGCTTCGCGACCGACGTGCCGACTTCCTTGACGACGCTCAGCACGGCCGACACCGGATTGAAGCGGCCCTTCGTGACGATGTCGACGACCGCCTTGCCGATGCCCTTGAACACGGCGACGATGTACTTGCCGGCCTGCTCGAAGCCCCATTGGAGATTGTCCTTGTTGGTGCCGTCGAGCCGCACGTGCGTGTCGCTCGTCTGGTCGAGCTGGTGTCCGGTTTCGCGCAGATGCTGCCAGCCGCCGCCGCTCACGACGTCCTGCAACAGGCCCGCTTCGGTGCCGTGCCGCGCGTCGCCGTCCTTCGTGAAGCCGTCGATCTTGCCGTCGCCGACGACGCCGTCCGGCCGCTCGCCGCCTTCGCGGTTCTTCGAGCTCTTCACGTACGTGAGCAGCGCCGCCGCCTTGTACGCCTGATCGGGATCGTTGGACATGTTGCCGCCGACGAACTGGTTCAGCTTGTCGCGAATCCCGCTCTGGTTGCCGAGATTCTTGAGGAGCGGATTGTCGTCGATGATCTGCTGCGCGGTGCGGTTGTCGCCGGGCGGGCGGCGCGTCGATGCGTTGGGCATCTGCGTCGCGAAGCGCGCCATCGACGCATCCGGCGACGCGACGCAGCGCGCGGGCGGCGCGTCGTCCGGTGCATCGACGAACGACAGCGGATCGCCGGCATCGTCCGGCTGTGTCGTCGCGAACTGCAGCGGCTGCTGCGGCCATTGCGGCTGCAATGGCCGCAAATCGGGCTCGCTGCCGCCGTGCGTCGCTTGGCGAAGCAGTGCGTGCAATTGTTGCCGGATGTCGGCGTCGACTGCGAAGGGCAGACGCTCGTTGTCGAACGAGGCCGAAAGGTTTGTCGCGAACGGGGTGACGACGATGTCGCTGGAGAGTTGGATCATGACAAGGCGCAGGGAAGTGGCCGGCAGCGGGCGATGCCATGATGTTACGAACGAGGCGGCGCGATGCATCCGTGCGATGCGAAGCGCGCGCGCGAAAAGCGAAGCGGGTTGCGACGAAGCGGGGCGGCGCGCGTTATCGACGCGTTCGTGCGGGTGGCCGGCGCAAGCCCGTTGCCAGCGCGAACAGCCCTAGACCGGAATCGCGCCGCCGCGCAGCCGGATCGCGACGCGCACGAGCCGGATCAGCGCGCCCGACAGCAGCGCGAGCGCGAGCGGCAGATCGCGGCGGCGGATGTCGAGCAGCAGCACGATCCGCACGTCGTCGCTCTCGTTCCAGACTTCGTGCTCGAACGTGTCGTCCCAGAGCAGGAACTGGCCGTCGTGCAGCCGGTAGTCGCGGCCGTCGATCTTCAGCACGGCGGCGGGCGTGCCGTTCGCGCGCATCGGCATCGACAGCACCAGATAGCCGCGCAGGATGCCGCGAAACGGCCCGCGATGCGGCGGGATGTGCTTGCCGGGCGCGAGGAACGAGAACGATGCGGACAGCACGTCGGGCGACGCCGCGATGATCGACGCGACCGTCGGGCAGCGCTCGATGTTTTGCGGGAAGCGCACGCCGTATGCCTGCATGATGAACATCCGCCAGTCGCGCGCGTCGTTTGCGGAGATCGCCGCCTGCTCGCGCATGATCTCGTGGAAGCGCGGAATCCGGCTCAGGTCGCGCGACACCGCGAGCGCCTCGTCGCGGATCGCGCGCCATGCGCGCGTGAAGCGCGCGGCGTCCGGGAACAGCGCGGCCGTGTCCAGCACGGCGTCGCAGCGCAGCCGTCGATCGTAGAGGGCGCGCAGCTTGCGCGCGCCGAAATCATAGAGGGCAGCCATATCCGAGCGTTCGTGGCCGACGCGTCGTGCGCGGCCGGTCGTTCGGTCGCTCGTTCGCGCGCCCGGCGGCACGCGGGCGCGAAATCGAGGACCGGATTCTTATAACGATAGTCGCAAACGCGGCAGGATGCGCGTCCGTCGGCGGCGCGTGTCGCGCGGATGCCGCAGGACGGGGCGCCGCGGGCCCGCGTGGAACCGGTTCGGCGCGCCCGTCCGCGCCGCAACGCGGGCGGGCAGCGCGGCTTACCGTCGACTGTCGTCGGGTGGCGGCTTATCGCCGGTCGTCCTCAATGTAGCCGCGGATCACGTCGGCGAAGCTCGCGTCGCCTTCAAGGCCGAGCGATTGCGCGCGCGACGTGTCCCACCGGCCAGGCCAGCTTCCGACGATCCGCGCGATCCGCTCGTCCGGCTCGCGGCGTATCCGCGCGACCGCGTCGGCGCCCGCGACTTCGCGCAGCGCGTCGATCATCTCGTCGACCGTCACGGAGATTCCCGGCAGGTTGATCACGCGCCGGTTGCCGAGCGTCGCGCCGTCGAGCTCGCAGCCGGCGACGAGCGCGTCGATCGCGCGGCGCGGCGACAGCAGCCACAGCCGCGTGTCGCCCGGCACCGGGCACACGGCTTCCTCGCCGTTCAGCGGCTCGCGGATGATGCCGCTCGCGAACGACGAAGCCGCCGCGTTCGGCCGGCCCGGCCGCACGCTGATCGTCGGCAGCCGCAGCACGCGGCCGTCGACGAAGCCGCGGCGCGCGTAGTCCGACAGCAGCCGCTCGGCGATCGCCTTCTGCGCGCCGTACGACGATTGCGGATCGAGCGCGGTGTCGTCCTGAACGACGTCGGGCAGCGCGCCGCCGTACACCGCGACGGAGCTCGTGAACACGACGCGCGGCTGGTGGCCGCGCGCGCGGCACACGTCGAGCAGCAGGCGCGACGCGTCGAGGTTGATCCGCATCCCGAGGTCGAAATCGGCTTCCGCCTGGCCGCTGACGATCGCCGCGAGATGGAAGATCGCGTGCGTGCGCGCGTCGATCGCGGCATCGAGCACGGCGTGCTCGGCGATGTCGCCGACGATCGTCGTCACGCGCGGATCGCCGAAGTCATGGGCCTTGACGACGTCGAGCAGCACGATCTCGCCGATGCGCGCCGGCGCGCCGTCCGGGCCGGCCAGCTCGCCGCGCGCGAGCAGCCGTTTCGCGAGACGCTGGCCGAGAAAGCCTGCGCCGCCAGTGATGAGAACCTTCATCGCAATGTGCCTCGTGAGAATGCGGGATTACAGATACGGCGCGAGCCAGCCGAGACCCTCGGACGTGCCGGCCTTCGGCCGGTACTCGCAGCCGATCCAGCCGTCGTAGCCGAGTGAGTCGATCAGCCCGAACAGATACGGATAGTGGATTTCGCCGATATCAGGCTCGTGCCGCTGCGGCACGCCGGCGATCTGGATGTGGCCGATGCCCGCGATGTCGCGCTCGAGCTTCGTCGCCAGATCGCCTTCGACGATCTGGCAGTGATAGCAGTCGAACTGCACCAACAGGTTCGGCGCGCCGACTTCGCGGCAGATCGCCTGCGCGTCGTCCTGGCGGGTGAGGAAGAACCCCGGCATGTCGCGCGGGTTGATCGGCTCGATGACGATCGTCACGTTCTGCGCACTCGCCGCCTGGGCCGCGTGCGCGAGGTTGCGCAGATACACGTCGCGGTGCCGCGCGCGATCCTGCGTCGGCGCGATCAGGCCCGCCATCACGTGGATCTTGTCGTTGCCGATTACGCGCGCGTAGCCGAGCGCGGTGTCGATCGCGCGCCTGAACTCGTCCTCGCGGCCCGGCAGCGACGCGATGCCGCGCTCGCCCGCCGCCCAGTCGCCGGGCGGCGCGTTGAAGAGCGCCTGCACGAGGCCGTTCGCGTCGAGGCGCGACTTCAGCTCGGCGGCGGGGAAGTCATACGGGAACAGGTACTCGACCGCCTTGAAGCCGTCGCGTGCCGCGGCGGCGAAGCGGTCGAGGAACGCGTGCTCGTTGTACATCATCGTGAGGTTGGCGGCGAAGCGTGGCATGGCGTCGGTTCCAGGTCCGGAGGTTGAGAGAGGGGCGGGGCGGCGCGCCGCCCCGCCGACAATCGATTATCGGTTGACGAGCTTCGCCGGTGTGAGCCACACGGCGATCGCACCGATCACGAGCATCGCGGCGAGCACGTACATGCCGGTCGACGTGCTGCTCGTCGCGTCCTTCAGATAGCCGATCAGGTAGGGGCTCGCGAAGCCGGCGAGGTTGCCGATCGAGTTGATGATCGCGATGCCGGCGGCCGCGCCCGTGCCCGCGAGGAATGCGGTGGGCAGCGACCAGAAGAGCGGCGCGCAGGTCAGCACGCCGCCCGCGGCGATCGACAGGAACAGGATCGACACGGCGGTGTTGTGCGAGTACGCGGCGGCCACCGAGAAGCCGACGGCGCCCATCGCCGCGGGCACGATCAGGTGCCAGCGGCGCTCGCGGCGACGGTCCGCGCTGTGGCCGAACAGGTTCATCGCAATGATCGCGAAGGCGAACGGAATCGCGCTCAGCAGGCCGATCTGCAGCGCATCGGTGATGCCCGTCGATTTGACGAGCGTCGGCATCCAGAACGTGAGCCCGTACTGGCCGGTGACGAACGTGAAATAGATCAGCGACATCCACCACATCCGCGGATCGCGCAGCACGGCGGCGAGCGAGTGCGCGTGCTTGTCGCGCTCGTGCGGCTGCGCTTCGATCTCGTCGGTCAGCAGCTTTTTCTCGCGCTCCGTGAGCCACTTCGCGCCGCGGATGTTGTTGTCGAGATAGAGGATCGTCGCGATGCCGATCGCGATTGCGGGCGCCGCCTCGATCACGAACATCCACTGCCAGCCGTGAAAGCCCGAGCCGCCGTGGAACCGCTGCATGATCCAGCCGGACAGCGGATTGCCGAAGATGCCCGACACCGGAATCGCCGACATGAACACCGCGATGATCTTCGCGCGGCGATGCGTCGGGAACCAGTACGTGAGGTACAGGATCACGCCCGGATAGAAGCCCGCTTCCGCGAGGCCGAGCAGGAAGCGCAGCACGTAGAACTGCGTCGGCGTCTTCACGAACGCGAAGACCGCGGACAGCAGCCCCCATGTGATCATGATCCGCGCGATCCAGATGCGCGCGCCGAGCCGGTGCATCAGCATGTTGCTCGGCAGCTCGAACAGGAAGTAGCCGAGAAAGAAGATCCCCGCGCCGAGGCCGAACACGGTCTCGCTGAAGGCGAGATCCTGCGACATCTGCAGCTTCGCGAAGCCGACGTTCACGCGGTCCAGGTACGCGACCACATAGCAGAGCATCAGGAACGGCACGATGCGCCAGAACACTTTCTTGTACGTGAGGTCGAGCTCGGCCTGTCCGGCCGCCTCGAGCGGCCGGGCCGCGGCTGCTTGGCTGGGAATCATTTCCGCTGTCTCCATGGTTGTCGACGCCGGCCGCCTGTGCGCGGCCGGGCGCTGTGTCGTGTGCTGGTGAATGGCCCGCGCACACGGCGGGCAGGACTGCGTTACCAGCGCGCGCCGAACGCGTCGCGCAATTCGGCCAGCGCGGGCTCGCCGAGCGGCTCGGGTTTCGGATTCGTCATCAGCCAGAGGCGCGCGGTCTCCTCGAGCTCCTCGAGCGCGTACGACGCGTGCGCGACCGACGGGCCCCAGACGACTGGGCCGAGCCGCTCGAGCAGCACGCCGCGCACGCGATCGGCGAGCGCCGCGACTTCGGCGGCCACCGCGGGGTCGCCCGGCCGGCGATAACGAATGAGCGGAATGTGGCCGACCTTCATCACGTAGTACGGCGTGATCGGCGGCAGCACGTCGGCGTCGCGCCAGACGCCCGCGAGCGTGAGCGCGACGAGGTGCGTCGAATGCGTGTGGACGACGCCGCGCGCTTGCGCGTTGTGCGCGTAGATGCCGCGATGCAGCGCGAGCGTCTTCGACGGCTTGCCGCCCGACACCGCGTTGCCCGCGCGATCGACCTTCGCGATGCCGGCCGGGTCGAGGCGGCCGAGGCACGCGTCGGTCGGCGTGATCAGCCAGCCGTCGTCGAGCCTCGCGCTGATGTTGCCCGCGCTGCCGACCGCATGGCCGCGCGCGTAAAGGCTCGCGCCGATCTCGCAGATCTCGTCGCGCAGCTTCGCTTCGGCGGGGCTCATGCGGCGCCCTCCAGCGCGCGCAGCGCCTTCTCGAAGAAGTCGGTCGCGCCGAAGTTGCCGGATTTGAGCGCGAGGCCGAGCGGTTGCGCGCCGGTCGTCACGGTGGCGGGCACGCCGGGATCGATCTGCTCGCCGATCCGCAGCGCCTTCACGTCGAGCGCCTGCACGACGGCGCCGGACGTTTCGCCGCCCGCAACGACGAACTTGCGCACGCCCATCTCGCGCAGCCCGCGCGCGATCGCGGCGAGCGTCGCCTCGACCAGGTGGCCGGCGGCTTCGGCGCCGAGCGCCTGCTGCACCTGCTTCACTTCGTCGGGCGCGGCGGTTGCGTAGATCAGCACCGGCTGCGGCAGATGCGCGCGTGCGAACGCGAGCGCCTGCTCGACGACGGGCTCGCCGCGCGCGGCCGCGAGCGGATCGATCCGGAACGCGGGGCGCTCGACGCGCCACGCGTCGACCTGCGCGTTGGTCGCCTTCGACGCGCTGCCGGCGAGCACTGCCGCAGCGCCGTCGATCTTCGGCAGCACGGCCGCGTCGCTGCGCTCGGGCAACAGCTCGCCGAGCCGGAAGTTCGACGGCAGGCCGAGCGCGACGCCCGAGCCGCCCGTGATGAGGGGCAGGTCCGCGCACGCCTCGCCAAGCACGTACAGGTCGTGATCGGTCAGCGCGTCCGCGATCGCGATCCGGACACCGTCGCGACGCAGCGTGTCGATCGTCTCGCGCACGGCGGACGTGCCGAGCGCGATCGCGTCATGGCGAATCAGCCCGACCTTCGACGCCGTCTGCCGCTGCAGCACGCGCACGAGGTTCGCGTCCTTCATCGGCGTGAGCGGATGGCGCTCCATCCCGGATTCGTTGAGCAGCGCGTCGCCGACGAACAGGTGGCCGCGATAGACGGTGCGGCCGTTCTCGGGGAACGCGGGGCACGCGATCGTGAACGCGCGCTCGCCGCCGAGCGCGTCGAGCAGCGCATCGGCGACGGGGCCGATGTTGCCCGCGTCGGTCGAATCGAACGTCGAGCAGTATTTGAAGAAGAACTGGCGGCAGCCCTGCGCGCGCAGCCAGGCGAGCGCGGCGAGCGATTGCGCGACCGCGTCGGCGGCGGGGATCGTGCGCGACTTCAGCGCGACGACGATCGCATCGGCCTCGACGGGCGCGCCGGCGGCCGGCACGCCGATCATCTGCACGGTGCGCATGCCGCTCTTGACGAGCATGTTCGCGAGATCGGTCGCGCCGGTGAAATCGTCGGCGATGCAGCCGAGCAGGGGGCGAAAGGCTTGATCGGGGCTCATGGCGGGCAACTCCGGTGAATCAGCGGCGCGCCGGCAGCGTGATGCCGGGGAAGGTCCGGATGACGGCCGAGTCGTCCTCGCCGCCGTGGCCCGCGCTCGACGCGCTCATGAACATCTGGTGCGCGGCCGCCGACAGCGGCAGCGGGAATTTGCTGCGGCGCGCGGTGTCGAGCACGAGGCCGAGATCCTTCACGAAGATGTCGACGGCCGACAGCGGCGTGTAGTCGCCGTTCAGGATGTGCGGCACGCGGTTCTCGAACATCCACGAATTGCCGGCGCTGTGCGTGATCACGTCGTACAGCGCGTCGGGATCGACGCCTTCGCGCAGGCCGAGCGCCATCGCCTCGGCGGCGGCCGCGATGTGCACGCCGGCCAGCAACTGATTGATGATCTTCACCTTCGAGCCCGCGCCGTGCGCGTCGCCGAGCCGGTAGACCTTGCCCGCGATCGCGGCGAGCACGTCGTCGCACGCCGCGTATGCGGCGGCGGGGCCCGACGTCATCATCGTCATCTCGCCCGACGCCGCGCGCGCGGCGCCGCCCGACACGGGCGCATCGAGCATCAGCAGGCCGGCCGCCGCGAGCCGCGCGCCGAGCCGGGCCGCGAACTCCGGCGCGACCGTCGCGCTCGAGATCACGACGCCGCCGCGCGGCATCGCGGCCGCGGCGCCTTGCTCGCCGAACAGCACCGCATCGGTCTGCTCCGCGTTGACGACGAGCGTGATCACGACGTCGCACTGCGCGCCGAGCCCGGCGGGCGTCGCGCAGCGCACGCCGCCTTCGGCGGCGAATGCGGCGAGCACGTTCTCGCGCACGTCGCATGCGTGCACGCGAAAGCCCGCGCGCAGCAGCGAGCGCGCGACACCCAGGCCCATCGCGCCCAGCCCGATGACTCCAACCTTTCGTGACATGGTCAAACCTTCTCGTCGATTCGTTCGGGAGGCGATCCGCGCGCGCCGTGCGGGCGCGCGCGGATCGCGGATCAGCAAATGCCGGCTTGCTCGAGACGGCGCGCCGCGTTGTACATGTGCGCGCGGGCCGCGTTGCGGGCCGCGGACGGGTCGCGCGCGCGGATCGCGTCGGCGATCGCCGCGTGCTCCTCGCGCACCTGCCGCGAGAAGTCCTCGCGGGTCGCCTCGTTGCCGCGCGTGACCTTCACGCCCGCTTCGAGGTACTGGTTCAGGAAGCTCAGCGTCTTCAGGAAATACGGATTGCCGGTGACGCTCGCGATCGTCCGGTGGAACGCGACATCCTCCGCGACGCCGTCGCGGCCTTCGGCCACCGCGCCGTCGATTTTCGCGAGCGCGGCGTCGATGTCCTCCATGTCCTCGTCGGTATGGCAGAGCGCGGCTTCGGCGGCCACTTCGGCCTCGATCGCGCGGCGCACCGCGAGCAGATGCGGCAGCGAGCTCGCCTCGACCGCCTCCGCGTAATCGATCCGCAGCGGCCGGATCGCCGCGTGCCGCGCGATGTAGACGCCGCTGCCCTGGCGCGGCTCGACGACGCCCTCGTTCTTCAGGCGCGAGATCGCCTCGCGGATCACCGTGCGGCTCACGCCGAACTCCTGCGCGAGCACCGCTTCGGTCGGCAGCTTGCCGGTGGCGGCGAAGCTGCCGATCTCGATCTGCTTCAGAAGCTGCTGGGCGACCGTGTCGCTCATCGCCCGGGTCGGGATTTTTTCGAACATGGCGGGAGTTTTGTCATGTGATGTGGTCATCATACAACTTGGATTCGAGGCGAGCATCCGGGATAACCCTTGAGGGCGGGCTTTGGCGAAACGGCTTGAGGGCAGCCAGAATAGAAGTTTTCCGCCGCCCGGAACGGGCCGCCCGCTGGCGGTCCGGCGCTTGCCGGGCGCTTCACGCGAGGCCGACTGCATGACGCCGCCGATCAAGCTGGTGCTGTTCGACATGGAGGGCGTGCTGTCGACTTACGACCGCGCCGCCCGCACCGCGCGCCTCGCCGACCTGACGGGGCGGCCGCCCGACGCGGTGCGCCACGCGATCTGGGAATCGGGCCTCGAAGCGCGCGCCGACGCGGGGCTCATCGGCGTCGACCAATACCTGAGCGAGCTGGCCGAACTGCTCGGCGCGCCGGTGAGCCGCGACGACTGGCTGATCGCGCGCAGGGCGTCGATCACGCCGAACCTGGACGTCGTCGCGCTGGCCGAGCGCGTTGCGCAGCGCAGCCGGATCGCGGTGCTGACGAACAACTGCAGGCTTGTCACCGATTACATCGATTATCTGAATCCGCCTGTTGCGCGCGTGTTCGGCGCGGACGTTTATCCGTCGGCGACGTTCGGCGCGGCGAAGCCGGATGCGCAGGCTTATCTCGGCTGCGTCGGGTGGCTCGGCGCGGCGGCGGACGAGACGCTCTTCATCGATGACGCCGATGCGAACGTCGAGGGCGCGGTGAGAGCGGGGCTGCTGGGGTGCAAGTTCGTGGGCGCGGACGCATTGGCCGACGAGTTGGCGCGGCGGCGGCTGATTTAGATGGTTTTTGGATTGTTTAAACTCAAATCATATTTATTCCCATTGGAGCGAGATCAATCATGTCGAACATCCCTCCGGAATTGCTGAAGGCGGCCGATATCGAGGCGATGGAAGAGGTGCGCTCGGTTCACGTGCTGAACGGGAATGCGGTCCGCCTGAAGAAGCCGCTCAGCGACAAGACCGGAATCACGCAGTTCGGGTTTCTGATCATCACGCTGATGCCGGGGCATGAGTCGTCCGAGTGCCATCGGCATCTTTATGAAGAGGAATGCTTGTACATCCTGTCCGGGTATGGGGAGGCGACGCTCGGGGAGCGGACTTATCCGGTCGGGCCGGGGGATTTTCTGGGGTTTGCGCGGCGCGGGCCGGCGCATGTGTTGAAGAACTCGGGGGATGTGCCGCTCGTGTTCATCGCCGCGGGGCAGCGGTTGGAGCATGATGTCTGTGAGTATCCGCGGGTCGGGAAGCGGCTTTTCGTGGCGGGGGAGATGGAAGGGTATGTGGATTTGGAGGGGGGAGCAGCGTGACCATCTCATTAAATCCGACAGGCTCAGAGGGGCACCGGAAATCCGATCGACCCGGTCTCGTAAGAGAAGTCGCCAACCCTTTTTAGCGCACCCGATCTGCTTCAAGCCCCCCGCTACCGCACGATCTTCCCCAACGCCGCAATCTCGTCGCTCGCCAGCTTCTGCATCGCTTCCACCTGCGCGAGCGCCTCCTGAAGCGTCTTCTGCCGCGCGGCCGCCGCCGCGTTCGTTTCATCGACCTGTTTCTTCAGCAGCGGATCACCGTCGAGCATCCGTTTCGCGACGTTCGTGCCGAGCGCGTCGGCGATCGCGGCCTGATCGGCCGCGAGCGTGTCGGACGCGCCGCGCACGCGCTGCGCGACGGCCCGAAACCCCGCATCGATTCCGGCCGCGAACGTCTCGAACGTGTTGCCGGAAATCGGCTGCGCATCCGCGCTCGGGCCGGCCGCGCCGCCCGCCGCGCCGGCTGCCCCCGCCGCGCCGGCCAAGCCGGGCGCATCCGGCACGAGCAGCGCGGTGCCGGGCCGAATGCTGCCGACGTCCACGTGCGGATTGAGCGCCTTCAGGCGCTCGAGCGCCGACGCGCTCGCGGTCTGCGCGCCGCCGAGCTGCGCGGCGACGGCCTTCAGGTCGGTGTCCTGCTGGATGACGATGACGCGCATGATGTCGGGCTCCCGTGGCCGTCAGCCGATGAGATTGAGCGGCCCCATCTCGGGCCGCAGCGGCGCGGCGATGTTCCGCGTCGTGATGTTGCCGATCGCGGTGACGAGCGCCTTCGGGTTCGGCACGCTGATCGACTCCTGTCCGCCGCTTACGCGGTTCGCGTTGACGATCGCCGCCGGCGCGCTCAGCCGCACCGCGCTGCCGGCGCTCGCGCGCAGCTCGCAGCGGTTCTCGCCGAACAGCACGTCGCCGCTCGCGGTCACGTCGACGGCGGGCGTGCGCCCGCGCGCGACGAACACGTTGCCGAGCACCGACGCGCTCGCGCCCGGCGCCGCCACGGCCGCGCCCGTGGCCGGGTCGACGGCCGTGCCCGCGTTCACCGCGCTCACGAACGCCTGGTCGCCCGAGAGCACCAGCGTGCGCCGCGCGTCCACGCGCAGCGCGGTGAAGCGCGCGAGGCGCGACAGCGCGTCGTTGCCGTCGAGCTGCGGCTCGTCGATGCTGAGCGCGAACCACGCGGTGTCGCTGCGCGTGTCGTTGAACTGCGCGTCGCGCTCGACGTGGTTGTGGTGCACCTCGGCCTGGCTGTACGGCGCGCGAATCGAGATGCCCGCCGCCGTGCCGCCGAAGTTCTCGAGCGGCCCGACTTCGACGATTTCGTTGCCGCCGATGCGCGGCCGCTGCACCGAGTACGTGACGATGCCGGCGATCAGCGGCGCGGCCGTCGCGTCGAGCCCGATCCTGCGCAGCGTGTTGCCGGCCACCGTCGCGGCTGCGGCGCGCGTGACGCCGATGCCGATCGTCGTCGCGGCGCCCACGGCAACCGTGGCGGCCGCGGCGCCGGCGGCGGTCGCATCGGCGCGCCCGCCGATGTCGCGCAACTGGTTGTTCTCAATCGACACCGCGGCGGCGCTGGCGGCGCCCGTCATCACGATGCCGTTGCCGCATTGCTCGACGACGTTGAGCTTGACGAGCAGGTTTCGCACCGGCGCGTCGACGGATACGCCCGCGTCCGGGAAGCCGTCGATCTGGTTGGCGAGCACGTGCGCGGCGTCGAGCCCGCTCTCGTCGGCGCCCGCCGTCAGCGCGATGCCCGCGCCCGCGAGCGCGCGGTTCGCGTCGGGCGTCGCGTGCAGCCGGTTGTCGGCGATCCACGCGCCGCCGAGCGCGCAGCGGATGCCGGGGCCGCGCGCGTCGACGTGGTTGCCGGTCATCCGCACGCTCGCGCCCGGAAGCGCGGAGCCGAGCGTGGAGAGCCCGGCGTCGCGCGTGCCGATCACGTGGTTGCCCGCGACGCAGGTGTCATACGCATGCGCGACGGCGCCGTCGAGCCGGACCGCCGCGCCGCTGCACAGGAACACGTTATCGCAGATGCGCAGCGCGGCCGCGAGCAGCATTTTCGGGGCCTGCTCGTCGGCGTCGTCGAGCGCGCGCACGCCGTCGGTCGCGAGCAGCAGGCTGTTCTCGATGCTCGCGTCGAGCACCGCGCCGCTCAGCGCGACGGCCGCGCCGTGGAAGTCGCTGTTGCCGAACACGGCCACCGCGAGCTCGCGCAGCGCGAGGCCGAACGCCGTGCGCACGCTGATCGCCGACGCGCGGCCGAGCGAGAACACCGTGAGCGCGCTGAGCGCGATCGCCGCGCTGCGCTCGATGACGAACGCGGTGCCGGGCGCGGCGATCGTCGTCGTTGGCCCCTGTCCCGCGATGCGGATCGAACGCGCGCCGCTGATCCGCACGGGCTCCTTCAGCGCGTACTGGCCCGCGTGCAGGCAGACGGTGCCGCCCGTGTCGCGCACCTTGTCGACGGCGGCCTGGATCGTCAACTGGCCGCTCGCGTGCGATTCCGGGCTCACGCACTGCGTGCAGCCGCAGCCCTGTCCGCCGCCTTGCGGCGGCCACGGATGGCGGCAGTCGGTGACGGTGCCCGCGCCGGCATCCCAGATGCCGAGCCGCGCGAAATGATGATGGACGCCGCGCGGCGTCGCGCGATCGAGGCGTTCGACCGACGCGTCGGCCGTGCGCGCGGCGAACACCCAGTAGTCGCCCGCCTTGAGGCCCGCCGCGCCGGTGGAGTCGAACGCGACGGTGACGCCGTTTTCGAGCAGCAGCGACGTGCCGGCCGCCGGCACCTTGATCGCGCCCGTCGAGCCGGCCGCGTCGAGGTCCTGCACCTGCACCGGCTTGCCGCTCGGATCGGTGCGGAACACGAGGCCTTTCTGGTCCCAGCGGCGCACGCGCAGGTTGCGTGCGGCGGGGAACGCGCTGTCCGGGAAGTTCGCGGGCAGCATCGCGGCGGGCAGCGCGGGCGCGAACGTGATCCGCTGCGACGCGTCGTCCACCGTGACGCGCCGCAATTCGCCGGCCGCTTGCGAGAACTCGCGCACGTCGTCAACGATCTCGACCCAGTCGCCGGTGTTCACGCGCAGCACGTCGTCGCGGCCGAGCGTCGCGAGCTCCAGCTCGGTGCCCGACACGACGCTCGCGACGCGGCTGCCGACGCTCGCGTTCTCGCGCGACCACTTGAACGTCGCACCCGAGCCGGGCAGGCCGGGGGCGTGGATCTCGACGCGATAGAGCTGGTTCTCGAGCCCGCGGTAGCCGCCCGTCGGCGGCAGCTCGCACGGATCGTCGCTCGGCGCGACGTCGAAGGTGTCCGTGCTCAGCACGCCCGTCGACGGCGCGATCGTCGCGGCCCAGCCGGGCACGTCGGCGTCGGCGGTGCCGCAGGTCGTGGCCGCGCCCGCGTCGTCGGCGAGCACGCGCACCTGCCACACCGTCTGCACGCGCGAGCTGCTCTCGACGCCGACCGCGGGCTCGACGAGGTCCGGCTGCTCGAGATGCGTGAGCTCGCGGTTCCATACGTCGAGATAGACGAGATGCCGGCCCGCCGCCGGCAGCGCGGGCGGGCCGGGCAGGTACGGCTGCGCGCCGTACGCGAGCGGATCGGCGAACGCCGGCTCGGCCATCAGGTCGTCGTACGCGCGCTTCGCCGGATCGGCGCTCGCCGCGCCGTGGTTCTCGGCGAGCAGCCCGTCGACGTAGAGCCGGCCCCGGCCGATCTGCAGCGCGCCGGCGAGCACGGTGATCCTGAACGCGTCCGGCGTCGTCGACGACACGCTCGCGCGGCCGAGCGTGTCGGACGCGAGCGCGCGCAGCCGGCGGTCGACGATCGCGACGAGCTCGTTCGCGTCCGCGTCGAGCAGCACGCCGCCTTGCTTCAGCTCGACGCCGGCGTAGTCGAAGAGCGGGTTCTGACGCACTCTGGAGAAGTCGGCTCCCATGGTGTTCTCCGCATCAAGTCACATAAAAGAGGCCTGCATGCAGCCCGAAACGCAGGTATTCGTCGAGCCGGAGCCGCAGATTCGTCTCGCGCTGCGGCTGGAACAGCGCATGCAGCGCGCCCATTTCGCCGCCGTCGTCCGCGCCTTCGCGGATCGCGCGATCGGTCGCGCGGCGCAACTGCATGTAGGCGGGCTCGCCGTAGCGCAGCGACGCGAAATGCGGCAGCGCGTCCGGATGCGCGTCGTCGGGCACGCAGCGGTAGCGGCGCGGCGCGATCGAGCCGCGCGGCACGTAGCTGAAGCGCACGCAGCCTTCCTGCCGGCGCTCGGCGTCGACGCGGCCCGCGAACAGGCAGTTCGACGCGAGCGACAGCAGCCGTGCGTGCAGCGTGCCGAGCACGGTGCTGTCGGTGATCCGCAGCTCGCCGCCCGGCTGGCCGGCGGCGTCGGCCGCGTACGCGGCGTGCGTCGCGGCGCCCGCGTCGACGATGCTGTCGGTGATCGTCGCCTGCGCGCCGGCCACGATCCGCAGCGCGCCGACGATGCAGCGCTCGAGCGTCACCGTCGCGAACGGATGCTCGACGACGAGGCTCGGCGCGCCCGGCGACGCGGCGCGGCCGTCGGGCGCGAGCGCGAGGCCCGGCACGAGCGTGCAGTCGCGCAGCACGAGCTCGCGCGGCTCGTCGTCGGGCGCGGCCGCGAGATGCAGCGCGCCGCCGCTGATCACGAGCCCGTCGAGCACGAGCCGCCCGCGCGCGCCGATCGCGAGCGCGATGTCGCCGCTCGCAGCCAAGAGCGGCCGCGCGCCGCTCTTCGCGGCGACGACGACCTGATGGCCCGGCGCGCCCGCGGCGAGCGCCGGATCGACCTTGAACGCGGGCGTTTGCGCGTAAGTGAGGCTGTCTTCGACGAGCAGCCTGCCGCCCGCCGAGATCGCATCGAGCCACGGCTGCAGCGCCGCGCCGCCGCTGGCCGTGCGCTGGGCCGCGAGATCGCCGCCGTCGGGCGCGCGCGCGTATTCGCCGCCGCCGATCTCGCGCGCCTGCGCGTAGCGGAACGTCGCGGCGAGCGGCCCGTCGCCCGCGCTGCCGAGCAGCACGCGGCCGCGCTCCGGATCGATGCCGATCGTGCCCGCGGCGAGCGACGCCTCGTGGTTCCAGCCGGTCACGTTGCCGCCGCTGTCGACGATGTCGCGCAGGTCGGCGATGCGGATCGCGGCGACCGGCACCGGCGTGCCGTCCGGCTTCGACAGCAGCAGGCTGCGGCCGGCGCCGTAATCGTCGAGCCGGCCCGCGCGCGCGGCGAGCGCGAGCGTGCGCACGCGCAGCGCGTCGGGCACGTCGAGCGGCCCGGCGAGACGATCGGTGTCCGCTTCCGTGCGCGCCTGACGGAACAGGCGCAGATCGGCGCCGAGCGGATTCACGCGGAACTTGCGCTTCGACGCGTCGCCCGGATGCGGCGTCAGCGGCACCGCGGTGAGCGGCAGCGGTTCCAGCCGCCACAGGAAGAGCGCGACGTTCGGAATGTTGTAGCGGCCCGCGCCGCTCTCGGGGCGGCGCATCTCGGCGAGATGCGCGACCGCGTCGAACGCGGTGTCCCGCCGCAGCATCCGGCCGGGGTCGCGCACGGGCGGCGTCGCGGGCGCGTCGAGCCGCACGTGCTTCATGTACTGCGACGTCGCGAGCCGCTCGAAGCATTCGAGCGCGTGCGCGGGCCAAGCGGTGACGTCGCGCGCGAGCGTTTCGAGCGCGAGCGCCGTGCCCTTGCGGCGGCGCATCCGGATCGTGTTCGCGACCTCGGCGCGCGGCGACGCGATGCGCGGCGCGACGCCGTGCAGCGGCCGATAGCCGACGATGTCGCCGATGTACGGCGCGACCCAGTCGGCGCAGGTCTCGATGAACTGGTCGTC
Source organism: Burkholderia sp. MSMB1588 (assembly GCF_001546925.1). Classification (NCBI taxonomy): domain Bacteria; kingdom Pseudomonadati; phylum Pseudomonadota; class Betaproteobacteria; order Burkholderiales; family Burkholderiaceae; genus Burkholderia; species Burkholderia sp. MSMB1588. The sequence continues at coordinate 1,851,915 of NZ_CM003770.1, forward strand.
GTAGAGCTGGTCGAGGTTCTCCTCCAGCGCGGCGAATTCGTGCGCGAACGCGGCGAGCAGCGCGTACAGCGGCTTGCCGCGGGTTTCGTCGCGCAGCCGGTAGACGGCGGGCAGCAGCGCATACAGGCGCTCGGCGGTGAGACTCACGGCATCACCTCCAGTTGGTCGAACGGGGCGGGGTCGAGCGTCAGCAGTTCGGCGGGCAGTGCGATGCCGTCCTGCACGCGCGCCGTCGCGGCGAGCAGCCGCGTCTGCTTCGCGGGCGCCGCGCCGCGATAGAGCCGCGTGACGTCGACCGCGACGACGCCGGGCACGCGTTGCGCGACGGCGATCAGCCCGGAGAGCTGCACCGGCTGCGCGAGCTCGCGCGCATCGAACGAGCACGCCGCGCGCAACGCCGCTTCGACGGCGGCGAGCACTTGCGGCGCGTCGTAATCCGGATCGCGCTTGATCGCGAGGCCGAGCCTGAACGTGACGAGCGCCGCGCCGAGCAGCCGCACGCTCACGTGCGGATCGCCGCTCGCCACGAGCGCCGCGAGCAGGTGGCGCCAGGCGCTGCTCGACGGCGACAGCGCCGCGCCGCCGGGGCCCGCGATCGTGATCGCGATCGTCGCGCCGTGCGGCAGCGGCAGCACGCGCGCCTGCGCCTTCGCGACGCCGCTGAACGCGCGCGCGTAATCCTCGTAGTCGACGAGCGACACCGCGCGGCCGAGCGTGCGCGTCGCGAGCGGCATGTTGCGCCGCGCGGCGTCCGCGCTCTCGGGATCGGTGCCGCCTTCGGCCGCGCGCGGATTGCCGACGCTCCTCACGCCGAGCGGGCGGCTCATCAGTTGCGTGAGCGTGTCGGCGCGGACGTTGCCCGCCGCGCCGAGGCCCTTGCGGTAGCTCGCCCGCACGTTGTTCACGCCGCTCGGCAGCCGCGCGCCGCGCAGGCCGTCGCCGAACGCGACGAACGTGCGGCCCTGCTCGTCGGTGTTCAGCGCATAGGCGCGCTCGGCCGCGCCCGCGCCGAACAGCGTCGCGCGCTCGTGCCACGCGACATCGCCGATCCGCACGGCGAGCGCGGCCGCCGCGCCGATCTCGTTGGCCGCCGCGCGATAGGTGAGCGGGGCCTGCTTCAGCTCGAACCGCTGGAACGCCTGCGACGCGTCGCCCGCGCCCAGCACCTGCGCGACCGTCTCGCCGTGCGACGCGAGCGCGACGTTGCCGTGCACGACGACGCTGTCGCGCGCGAGCGCATCGGCGAGCGGCGGCGCGATTTCCAGGATGCAGCGCGCGCCGTCGATCCGGTGCGCGGCGACGAGCGTCGCGTGCACGACGACTTTCGCGCCGTCGCGCACGCGCGTGCCGAGCACGACGAGCCGGCGGCCGGGCAGCAGGCCGTCGGCGCTCGCGGCAACCGGCACGCGCGCGCCGCCGACGTCGCCCGTCACCGGATGGTCGGCCGGATCGAGCGGCTCGGACTGCACGAACACGGCCGTGTCGCGCACGTGCCATTTGAAGCGCGCGTAGTTCGCGCCGCGCAGCGCGAGCCGCGTGACCTTGCCCGACAGCGCGAACTCGGCGCGCGACACGTCGTCGGCGGCGTCGATCGCGAACAGCTCGACGAAGCCGCGCGCCCGCGCGCCCGTGCGCGAGAAGCGCGCGCCCGTCGCGGCGGCGACGGGGTCGATCGCACCCGCGCCGGCGAGGCCGCCGCCGCCCGCGCGCAGGATGTCGCGCGCGGCGCCGGCCGTGACGCGCCACCCGCCGGAGCCGGCGGCCGCGCCCGTCGACGGCGCGGCGCGGTGGTAGTCGCCGAGCGCGAGCACCGCATAGCGGCCGGTCCTGCCCGGCACGGCCTGCGCGGCGACGGCGTCGAGATCGACGCTCCCGTCGCCCGCCGGCGACAGCACGAAGTTCGGCCAGTCGCCGCGATCCTTGCGGCCGCCCAGGTAGCCGGTGCGGAAGTCGCCGCTCATGCTGCGCCACATCGGCGCGTTGTGCCCGAACACCGCCGCGCGTTTGCGCAGCGCATACAACCGCGCGTGGGCCGGCATCTCGCCCAGGCCGTGCGTCCAGCCGATCCGCGTGCGGTCGTGGTCCGCATCGAGCGCGACGTCGTCGAGAATCCGGAAGTCCCAATGGCGGCTCGCCGGATCGCGGTCGAATTCGTCGCCGACGAACAGCACCGCGTCGCCCGGCTTCAGGTCGTTGCGCACGCCGGCCAGATACGCGATCGTGTCGCCGCGCCTCGGCCGTCTCGGCCGCGCCATCCACGGCCGCATCGCGTTCCATTCGGGGCGCGCGTCGACTGCCTCGAGCGTCTCGAACGTCTGCGGCGTCTCGTTCGGGCCGGGCACGCTCTGCACCTTCAGGCCCGCGTCGAGCGTCACGCGCGACGGCACGCCGGTCACGAAGCTGCCCGGCTCCGGCGCGAGCGTCGGCGGCGGCGCGGGCGGCGTGTCGAGCGCGAACGCGAGCCACGTCTCGGCGGCCACGCCGGGGCGCAGCCGGTAGCCGATCAGCTTGCTCATCTCCTGCAGCGATACGCGCTCGGTCGCGGTGCGCAGATACGATTCGTTCGCGATGCGCTCCTGGTAGAACGTGAGCACGTCGGCCGCGCAGGCGAACGCGTCGATCAGGCCGATCGTGAAGTCGTCGTCGTCGCGCGTGCGCAGCGCATGCAGCGCCGGCAGCGCCGCCTGCGACAGCGCCGCGTGCAGGCTGTCGCGGAACTGCGCGTGGTCGCCGATCCGGTACGCGATCGCCGACAATCCGTCGCGGTTCGCGAGCCCCTGCGGGGTGTCGGCCGCCGTGCCCGCGCAACAGCCGCAGCATTCGCTGCCGGGCGGTTGCGGGCTCGCCCGCGGCTTCGGCTCGGGTAGGGGGAGCGGGTTCATTTGCCGCCTCCGGCAGAGATCGCGAGCCGCCCGCGCTCGGGGAAGTTCGGATCGTTGGCGAGTTGCGCGATCTCCAGCGCGCCGATCGCGACGACGCCCTGGTCGAGCGTGGTCGGATCGGGGTGGATCAGGCGCTGGAAGGTGTCCGCCCGCACCGCGTCGACGCCCTCGACGGCCTGCGCGGCGGCGACGATGCGGCTCAGGTATACGTCCTGCGCGAACGTGAAGTTGTCCGGATGGAACACGCCGAGCGTGCCGTCGGCGAGCACGCCGCTCGACAGCGCGCGCTGCACCGCGTGCAGCACGTCGGCGCGGAAATAGCCGGGATTCACGCAGACGTGCAGCGCGACGTCGAGCGGCACGTAGATCGGCGCGTTCACGTCGAGGTCGTAGCCGGCCATCCGGAAGCGTTCCAGATGGCGGCGCAACTGCGTCCTGAACGCCGCGTCGACGTCGCTGCCGCCCGAGCGGTCCGCGGTGACGAACACCGTGTGCCAGCTTCCGGTCCAGCGCAGCGTCGCGGCGGCGCGCGGCACGTCGGCGCGCAGCTCGGCGGCGGCCGCGTAGTCGGCCGGCGTGACCGCGCGCTGCTGCGTGCGGAACGCCTGCGGCGCGTCGCGGCGCGCGGCCTCGATGCTCTCCGGCTCGACGCCGCCCGCCGCCGGCAGCGGATTGCGCAGCGCGGCGAACACGCCGCTCGCGTGCGTGACGACGTGCGCGATCGCTTCCGCGCCGACGTTGCCCGCCGTGCCGTTGCCGACGCGGTACGTCGCGCGCAACGACGTGCCCGGATCGGGCCGCTTGCCGTTCGTGCCGTCGCCGAAGCGCACGCGCGCGCGCGCGTCGTCCTCGATCTCGACGACGAAATCGGCCGCCGTGGCCGCGCTGTCGAGCAGGTCGCGCTGGGCGGTCCACGGCTGCGACGCGCCGTCGACGAGCGCGATGCGCGGCGTCGCGTCGCGCGGCCGCGCGGACAGCAGCGCGCTTGCCGGCCACCATGCGGCGTTTGGCGCGATCGTCACGTCGAGCATCGCGGCGAGATCGAAGCCGTGCGTGAGCGGCGCTTGCGCGAGCGCCGGGCGAAAGCGCGGCGGCACGGGCTGCGGCGCCGCGCGATCGCAGCAGCCGGCGGGCGCGGCGGGCGCGAGCGTGAGCGCGGTGTCGGCCGGCACCGCGCCGATCGCCTCGCCGGCGATCGTGCGGCCGTGATCGGCGAGCACGACGTTGCCGCGCGCGACGCTCACGTCGAGCCCCGGCCGCTCATGCACCGAGACGCACAGCGGGAACGGCAGCGCATCGGCCGCGTCCCACGCGAGTTCGGTGATGTCGAGCGGCGCGTCGACGGGCGGCTCGTCGAACAGGCGCCCGGACGGATCGGTCGTTTGCGTCGCCTGCGTGAGCCGCACGATCCAGCGGTGCGTGCGGTCCGCATCGTCGGCGGCGAACGTGGTCGGGCTCACGACTTCCTCGAACATCAGGAAATCGCCCGCCTTCAGCGGCGGATGGCCGCGCAGCGTCGCGCGCGTCGCGCCGCGCGTCATGCAGCACGCGGCGTCGCCCCAGGTGTAGAGCGGCAGCGTGTTCAGCCTGTCGTCGAGCGTCGCGTCGCGCGCGGTCTCGAACACGAGCGCGCCGGCGTCGAGCGCGTCGGCGAGCGCGCGGCTGTCGGGCGCGACTTCGGTCGCGAGCGCGGGCGCGCGCGTGAGCAATGGCGTGCCGGCCGGCAGCGGCACGCCGCGGCCGACGACGCCGACGTGCACGAACGCGCGCGCATTGCAGCCCTCGTGCAGCAGATAGTCGACGAGCCGCGCGTGGCGGCGCACCGACACGCGCCGCCGCGCCGTGGCGAGATACGCTTCGTTCGCGATCGCGTCCTGCCGGTACGACAGGTTGTCGGCCGCGTATGCGAGCAGCTCGACGAGCATCACGCCGAGATCCGCGGCCGAGCGCTCGGTCCAGCCGGGCGCGAGCAGGCTCAGCCGGTCGAGCATCAGCCGGCGCAAGCCGTCGTAGTCCTTCGCGAGATAGTCGATGTCGGGCTGCGCGCGCGGCGTGGGCGGGCACGCGCGCGGCGCCGCGCAGTCGAAATCCGACCGGCATTCGACCTTGAACGAGAACGCGATGCGTGCGAGCCGCGGATCGAAGCCGGCGGGCGGATCGCTCGCGCCCGTGTTCGCGACGATCGACAGCGTGTAGCGCGAATGGTCGCCGCTGCCGTCGGTGCGCACGACGAGCGTGCGCGGCAGGTCGTCGACGGTGTCGACGAGGCCCGCCTCGGCCTGCGGCGGCAGCGCGTTCGCCGGCGCGCACCATTCGATGCCGACGGTGCGGATGCGCTCGCCGCCGTCGATGCGCAGGTTCTGCGGCTTGAGCGTGAAGCCCGCGCGCAGCAGCCGCACGAACAGCGTGCGCTGGCGTTTCACGCCGGGCGGCGCCGCGCGGTCGAGCACCTCGACGAACTCGATCGCGTTCGCCGAGCCGCTCGTGCGCAGCACGTCCAGGCGCCGGGCGTCGCAGCAGTGGAACATCATGATGCCGCTCCCGGCGCGGTGAAGCGCGCGCTGTGCGTGCTGCGATCGAGCAGCACCGTGTAGCGGAGCTCGACGCGCAGCGCGCCGTCGTCGTTGAGCACGTCGACCGACTGCACGGCGACGAGCCCCGCGAGATACTGCTGCAGCGCGGCCTGCACGAGCATCTGCGTGGTCGCCGCGAGCGTCGTGCTGTTCGGCTCGAACACGAGCGCGAGCAGCCCGCTGCCGAAGTCCGGCCGCATCACGCGCTCGCCGGGCGCGGTGAAGAGCACCTGCTCGATCAGGTCGCGGATGTGATCGTCGCGCGCGGCGGCCGCGGTGCGGCCGAGCGCGTCGAAACGGTACGGGAAGGCGAGATCGGTCATGGGAGCCTCCTCACGTCGCGAGCACGCGCGTCTGCGCGGCGACGGGCATCATCGGCGTGCCGGTGGGGATGCAGCTCGACGCGCCCGCCATCGTCGCGACGGGCACGCCGCCCGCCAGCACGCGCGCGGCGCCGGCGAGCCACTGGCCGGTCGCGCACGGCGGGTTCGGCGAGCCGGTGAGCGCGCACGCGGCGATCGCATACGGGCACGCGATCGTCACGGCGGGCTGCCCGGACAGCAGCACGCGCGGAAACGGCGACAGCGGGCTCGCCTGGCCGGCGTGCGCGCACAGCACGCTGGCGCCGAGGTGGAGGATGGGCGCGGGCATCGCTACACCACCGTCAGCGCGCCGAGATTGACGTCGACGCTCGGGCCCGTCATGTTGATCACCGCGCCCTTGCCGTTCGAGATGATGATCCCCACGTCGCTCACGGAGATCATCGCGCCGGTGGTCGTCTGGATCAGGATGCCGCCCGTCGGGCCGGGCACGTCGCTGATCACGAGGCCGTTCTTCAGCGGCGTCTGGATCGTGAAGCCCGTCACGCCGGGCGGCACCGCGTGCGCGAGGAGCGGCACTTCGGCCGCGGTGCCCCAGTAGCCGCCGACCCAGATCGGATAGTCGGGGTCGCCGCGCTCGAACTCGATCCACACGCCCGCGCCGATCATCGGCACCGTGAAGAAGCCCGTGTTGATCCCGGCGGCCGGCACGCACGGCATCGCCCACGTGCCGGGCACGAAGCCGGCGAGGTCGGGCACCATCACCTGGACGCGGCCGATCTGCATCGGATCGACGTTGTTCGCGACCGTGCCGCGGTACTTGCCGAAAAGAGGCGCGCTGCTCATGTTGGCACCGACGGAAAAGTGGAGACGAGCCCGTTGCGCGCGAGCGAGAAGCTCTGCTTGTACGAGCCGCGCTCGATCTCGTGCGTGACGCGCTTCACGTAGTAGAGGCCGTCGAACGGCACGCCCGCGCCGCGCACGCCGACGAGCGAGCGCGATTTGAGGAGCCGCCCGTATTTCGCGACGTCGAGCTTGCCGGTGCCGAACACCGAATCGCTGTTGCGGCTCGCGTACGCGAGCCCGGCCATCAGCGCTTCCGGCGCCGACAGGTGCGCGGTGGCGTCGAGCTTCTCGATCTTCGGCGGCAGCGGCGGCACGAGGCCGAGCGGCGGAGCGAGCGGCGTGACGTCGGGGATCGGCACGGGAATCGGCACCTTCGTCGTGCTCTCCTGGAAGAACACGATCGGCATCGACTTGCGCTCCTTGTCGAACGTGAAGGAGAGGCTCTCGACATTGGTCTGCGCGTCCATGCCGGTCGTGAGCGCGGGCTGCGGATCGCCGACGCGGATCTCGGGCCCCCAGTACGCCTTCGACGTGCCGGGCCCGGGCCCCGGCTCCAGATAGAACACGTAGCCGGCTTCGCCCGCGAGGCGCTTCACGTATGCGTAGTCGCTGCCGCGCTGCTGCGGGATCTTCTGGATCGGCAGCGGGGGAATGTCGAGGATGCTCGGGATCACGATCGGAATCACGCCGAGCGCCGCGTATTTCGCGAGGCACAGCAGCACGCGCGCCGACGGCGGCATCGCGGGAAACGGGATGCCGGGCAGCTCGATGATGTCCATCAGCGCGGACAGGTCCTTGCCCTTCACGACGAGCTTGCCGACGCCGCCTTCGCCCGGCTGCGTCTCGACGTTCGTCGTCACGCCGTCGATGATCGACTGCGCGCGCCCGTTGATCGTCACGGCGAGCACGACGCGCATCAGCGGCAGGCTGCCGCCGCCCGTCAGCAGGAACAGCGTGCGCAGCGGCGAGCGGGCGGGCAGCTCGAAGGTCAGCTCGAAGCCGCTTTGCGCATCGCCCGAGCCGTCCTCGACGCGCGCCTGCACGAGCGCCTGCAGCACGTCTTGCGGCGCGGGCGCCGGCACGGGGCCGATCAGCAGCGACAGATTGACGGCATTGCGCATGATGGCGTGCGTCCTACAGGCCCGGCGGCAGCGGCAGCGCGATGCGCGCGCCGAGCGTGTCGGTGAGCTCGAACGGATCGGTGAGCGCGTTCGCGTCGGCGATGCGCCAGTAGAGCGCGGCGTCGCCATACGCCTGCGCGGCGAGCGTGTCCGGCCGCTCGCCCGCGCGCACGATGTGCTCGGCGGCGATCGCGATGTCGCGCCGCTGCGCGATGAAGCGGCGGCGCAGGTACGGCACGCCGGGCTCGCCCGGCTCGCGTGCGTAGCGGGCGATCGCGACGCCCGCGTAGCGGCTCGTCGGCGCGAACGGGCTCGACGGGATCGCGCCCGCGTCGATCAGCAACTGGACGGGATCGGTCGTCATGGCCGTGCTCGCCGGGTTGCGCCGCGCATGCCGCCGGTCCGCTCGCGAAGGGGCGAGCGAAGGGGGGCGCGCAAGGGCGAACGCAAGGGTGCACGAACGGGCGCGCGAAGGGCGCGCGGTGGGCGTATAGCGCGTGAGGATCGTTTCATGGCAGGTTCCCGATGCCTAGCGACGTGAGGGTCGCGCTGCCCGCCTTGTCGGCGAGCGCCTCCCGCGTGCGCAGGTGACTGAGGAAGATCGTGCCGCCCTTGTGCGTGAAGCCGAGATCGTCGGTGCTCATCACGCGCAGGCCGAGCGAGACTTTCGCGCGCAGCGGATTGAGCGCCGGGTCGAACGCTTCCTCGGCGATCGACAGCTCGGTCACGCGCACCGGCACGACGCGGCTCTTGCTCCAGACGAACAGCGCGAGCGGCGCTTCGGGCGGAATGATCTCGAGCGTGCCGTTCGCGGTTTGCGACGCGACGTTCAGCAGTTCGTCGACGCTCGGATTCACGAGCGCCTCCAGCGCGGCGAGCTGCGGCGCGATGCCGAACGCGACCGCGTTCGCGTGGCTGTCGGGGAATTCGAGCTGATCGGTCGCGTCGATTTCGGCTTCGACGCGCAGGCTCTCGATCGCCGGCCCCTTGAGCCGGAACGGTTGCGCGCGCTCGCCGCCGCCGTCGCCGCCGACGCCCTGCACCTGATAGCTGCGCGTGAGCGTGTCGGGGTTGTACTGCAGCGCGATCGTGCGCCGCACCGCGCCGCCGCCGGGAGCGAGGATCACGAGGCCGCCCTTGACGAGCCTGGGGGAGAACGGGGTGGTCATGTGGCCTCCCCGGCGGCGAGCCGATCGGCGTCGCGCCAGATGTCGTTCCAGTCGTTCACGATCTGGACGACGGTGACGATCGCCATGCCGAGCGAGATCAGCTCGCCGAACGGCAGCGGACCGTCGGCGGCCGACAGCGCCGCCGCGAGTGCGCCGCGCAGCGCGAAGCGCGTCGCCACGACGCGCCAGAAGTGCGGCCACAACGCGCGTCCGGCGACTGCCGCGACGCCGACCGCGACGGCGCCCGCGCCGACCGCCACGGGGGACGGCACCGAGACGCGCAGCCGCTCGCGCTCCGTATCGCGGCGAACCTGCGGAACCGGCACGGGCACCGGCTGGCCGGACGTGCGCAGCGAGTAGGCGAGGAGCCCCGCCGTGCACCATGCGGTGCGCAGTTCGACCGTGACGCCTGGCACGCTGAGCGTCATCTGCGGCGGCGAGTACGCGCTCTCCGGCATCGGCGTGACGACGCGGATGCCCTGCGCCGCGCGCCAGGCCGTCTGCTGCGGATCGCGCGCGTTGCCCTGGTCGATGTAGCGCAGTTCCTGTTCCTCGCCGTCGACGAGGCAATTCACGTGGGCCGGCTTGATCTCGGCGACCTGCAGCACACCGGCCGGCGTCTGGCGCGCCAGGTCGGGGAAGCCGGTGCCCGATGCGCCGCCGGTGATTTGCGGGTCGATGATTTTGTCGTCGCCGCCGCACAGAGCCTGCGAGCGAAGCGGCGCGGCCGACGCGCCGGGAATCGCGACGCCGCGTGCGCCGGCGACCGTCGTGCTGAAATGCGCGGCGATCGCGCGATGGACCGCCGATCCGGGCACGGCGCTCACGCTCGGCGCGCGAAGCAGATCGGCGCAGCCGTCCAGTGATCGCCTGACGACGGAGCTGCCGCTGTTGCGTTGCTGAAGGACGTGCGCGAGCTCGTGAGCGATGAGATGCCGTCCTGCGCGCGTGCCGGGCGCGTATCGTCCGGCCGCAAAAACGACGTGACGGCCCGACGTGTAAGCTTGCGCGCCCACGTCGCGCGCCGATCGATGCGCGTGGGCGTCGTCGTGCACGCGCACGTCGAGGAAGCCGTGGCCGAAGCCGCGCTCCATGTCGCGGCGCACCGCCGGCTCGAGCGGCCGCCCGCCGCTCGCGAGCGCTCGCCCGACGCTCGGCGGCGCCGACCGGATCGCGCCCGTGCCGTTGCCGCTCGCGCGTTGCACGCTTACCGGCGCATCGCTCACCGGCGCATCGCCCGCGGCATCGCTTGCGGCATCGGGCGCGGACGACGCGATCACGCGATCGGCGATGCGATCGGCCTCGCGCTCGAGCGGATCGTCGACCGAGCCCACCGCGAGCTTGGCCTGCACCGCCGGCGCGCTGCCGTCTTCGTTCGCCGGCTGGTCGGCGTCGGGGGCGGCGTCGGCGTCGGCGAGCTCGGGCGTGTCGGCGGCTTCCTCGGAGGCGGGCTCGTTGTTTGGCCCGGGGCCGTCGCCGTCCAGCGCGGACGCGGGCTCGGGCGCATCGTCGTCCAGCTCCGGGCCGCCCGCGAGCAGATCGGGCGCGGCGCCGTCGCCGGGTTCGAGCGCGGCCTTCCGGGCCGGCGCGCCTGCCTTTTTCTTCTTCTTGGGCTTTTGCTCTTTCTTCACGCTCGTTCCGTCGCAGACGTCCTTGCGGTTCGACAGCGTGTCCGTACTCTCGGTCATGTAGCACCGCGTGCCGGCCCATGTTCCGCTGACCGCGATGTCGGTCTTTTTGACGACGACGTTGTCGTGGATCAGCTCCGAGATCCCCACCGAGGTTCTCGAACAGCCGTGCGACTGGGGCGGGCTCGACGTGTTGCCGCTGTGGATCGCGATCCCCGAGCGCTGGAAGTAGCTCGGGTTCTTGGCCGACGGATGGCCGGCGAGCGCGCAGCCGGTGTCGAAGACTTTCCACGTGTCGCCTTTCGGCGTGCACAGGCTGCCCGACGTCTGGCTCGTCTTCTCGTCGTTGCAGTCGACGCAGCATTTGCCCGCGCCCGGCGAAATGTCGTGCTTGCCGCCGTTGCTCTTGCTGAGCGCGGGCTCCTTCGCCGGATCGTTCCATTCGATCGACAACTGGTTGCTGCCGACATCGACGTTGACCTTGGTGATCCAGTTGTCCTTCACCTTGCGCGAATCCCGGCCGCAGACCTGCGGCACCGCGGCTTTCGGGGGCTTGCCGCCGCCCTTGCCCTTCGGCGCCGCGCGCACGACGGGCGTCGCCGCGCGCTGCTGAACCACGTGCGCGAGCTCGTGCGCGAGCAGGCGCCGGCCTTCGTGCGTGCCCGGCGCGTAGCGATGCGCCGCGAAGACGATGTGCCGGCCCGCCGTGTAGGCGAGTGCGTTCACGTCGTGCGCCGAGCGATGCGCGTCGGCGTCGGCGTGCACCCGCACGTCGAAGAAGTCGTGGCCGAAGCGCTGCTCCATGTCGCGGCGCACGGCCGGCTCGAGCGGCTGCCCGGCGCCCGCGAGCGCGCGCTCGACGCTCGCCGGGGACGATTGCCCGCCGGCGTGCGCGCTCGCGTCGTTCGCCGCGCGCTGCACGCCCGGCGGCGCCGCGCCGGGCGCGCCCGGCCCGGATGCGTCCGTCACCTGCTCGGCGATGCGGTCGGCCTCGCGTTCGAGCGGATCGTCGGTCGCGCCGACCGCGAGCTTCGTCTGCACGCGCTTCGCCTTGCATGCCTCGCACGTCTCGCCGTTCGTGGCGGTCGCGCCGCACGCGCATTTGCGCTGCAGCTTGTGCGGCCGTGCATGCGGCGCGCTCGCCGGATGCGCGGCCGCGCGGCTGAGCCGGGCGTTCATCGCGCGACTCCGTGCACGGCGGCCTTTCGGTGTGCAGTCATGGTTTTCGCCTCCATCGTCCGGTAGCCGAGCGCGGCGCGTGCGCGCGGCCGCTCTTCGCGACGGTTCGTTGCCTTCAGCGGCTTGCCCGCGTCGGGGCGGCGCTTCACGAGGCCGTTCGCGGCGTTCATGGCGACGCTCCCGCGCCCGCCTGCGGCGCTTCGCGGCGGCGCCGGGCCGACCCCGGCGCGCCGATCCGCTCGCGCACCAGCGCGATGAACGGCTCGGCGAGCGTCACGGTTTCGTAGTCCGCGAGCGTCGCGCTGCCCGCGTTGATGCGCCGCAGCGCCTCGTTGTAGTCGGAGATGCATTCGGCTTGCTGCTCGGCGTTCCAGTCGGACCAGTCGATGTGGTTGCGCACCGCGCTGCGCCAGTCGTACGCGGCGTTGCGCGATCGGCCCGACAGCCCGGCCACGATCTGCGGAATCAGGCTCGACGGGATGTAAGCGAGCCCGCCGTTCTGGTACTGCCACACGTGTCCCATCTCGTGCGCGAGCGTGAGCTGGCCGTTGTCGGACAACTCCATCGTGTCGCCCCTGAAATGCTCGTCCTGCAGGTTGATCGTGTTGCCGACCGTGCGCGCCGCGCCGGCCGACAGCGCGCTGCCTCGCGTGATCGTGACCTTGTCGTAGTCGACGGCGTCGTGGAAGATTTCGCGCAGGTCAGTCTTCTCCGCCGCCGTGAGGCCGCGCGAGCGCCGCGACGCCAGATCGCCGACGACCGCGCCCGCGACGAGCCCGCCGATGCCGCCGATCACCGCGCCCGCGATCGCGCCCGCCGGCCCCAGCAGGCCGCCGAGCAGGCCGAGGCCGACGCCGCCCGCGAGTGCGCCGAGCGCCCCGCCGATTCCGGCGCCGGCGAGCGACCGGTGCAGCGTCGGCGGGCCGTGCCGCGGACCGGCTTGCGACACGCGCGGCGACGCCGCGCCGCGCGTGTCGCGATGCGCGGCGCGAACGGGCGTTGCGGCGACCGCCCGCGCCGCGTGCTCGGCTTCGCGTTCCTGCGGGCTGTCGGGCGCGTCGATTCGCGCGGGCGCGTCGCGCGTCGCGTCGCGCGCGCCGTCCTGCGCGACGTGGGCGAGCTCGTGCGCGAGCAGCGCGCGTCCGTCGGCCGTGTATGGCGCGAAACGCCCCGGCGCGAACACGATGTCGCGGCCGAGGCTGTACGCGCGCGCGCCCAGCGCGACGGCCGACGCGCCGGCCCGGTCGTCGGTGTGCAGGCGCACCGACGAGAAATCGACGCCGAACTGCGGCTCGAACGTATCGCGCAGCGGCGCGGGCAGCGGTTCGCCGCGCGCGGCGGGGCGCATATCGGGGCGTATCTGGCGATCGGGCGCGCGGGCGGTCGTTGTATCGCTCGCCGGCGGCTGGCGGCGGCGCAGGTCGAAGTTCATCGCCGTTCTCCGCCGTCGTTGCGTGGCGCGCCAGTCGACGCGGAACCGGCGCCAACGTCGTCGCGCGCCGTCGCGATCGGCGGAGACGGCGGCGACGGCGGCGACGGCGGCCGCGGGAGGCCGTCCCCGGCTTGCGCAGATGACGGCGGATCGGCGCCGATCCGCGCGGCGCCCGCGGACGATGCCGGGAAGCGGTCGCCGCGCTGCGCGGGCGCGGCCGCGGCCGTCGTCCACGCAAGCTCGCCGAGCTGCGCGACCACCGCATCGACGATCCGCCGCGCGACGGCCGGCACCGGCGCCGCCGCCGCGCGATCCCGCCCGGACAGCCGTTGCGCGAGCGCCGCCTGCACGTGCGCGGCGAGCCGCTCGCGCGTGAGGCCGCCGAGCGCGCCGGCGTCGATCACGAGTCGGCCGATGCGCACGCTGCGAACGTCGTGATTCATGCGCGGCCTCCTGCTGGTCCGTTGAAGCTGCGTTCGAGCTTCGCATACTCGGCGCGCGCCGCGTCCATCAGCGCGGCCTGGTCGATCGCGCCGCTGCCGCCCGCCGCCTTGAACGCGGCGTTGAGCGCGACGCTGCGAATATGGCCGCCCGCGAGGTTGAGCCGCGCGAGCGCCCCGAAATCGATCGCGCCGAGCGGCGCGGCCGCGGGGAACTGCCGACGCCAGATCGATTCCCGCGCGGCCGCGTCCGGAAACGGGAAGTTCACGACGAAGCGGATGCGCCGCAGGAATGCGCGATCGAGCGCGCTCTTCATGTTGGTCGTGAGGATCGCGAGCCCGCGGTAGGTCTCGATGCGCTGCAGCAGGTACGCGACCTCGATGTTCGCGTAGCGGTCGTGACTGTCCTTCACGTCGCTGCGCCGGCCGAACAGCGCGTCGGCTTCGTCGAACAGCAGGATCGCGCCGCTCGTCTCCGCGGCGTCGAACAGCCGCGCGAGGTTCTTTTCGGTCTCGCCGATGTATTTGTTGACGACGCTCGACAGATCAATCCGGTAGAGATCGACGCGCGCCGCGTTGGCGATCGCCTCGGCCGCCATCGTCTTGCCCGTGCCGGATTCGCCGGCGAACAGCGCCGCGATGCCGAGGCCGCGCGTCTGCCCGCGGCCGAAGCCCCAGTCGTCGTAGACGGTCTGCCGGTCGCGCAACTGGGCGGCGATCTCGCGCAACTGGGCGGCGACGAATGGCGGCAGCACGAGGTCGTCGAATGCGGTGCGGCTGTCGATGCGCTGCGCGAGCGTGTCGAGCCCGCCGCGCGCGGCCTCGCGCAGCGCGTGCCATAGCGTCGGCTCCGCCGTGGCGTCGTCGAAGTCCGTCACCGCGCCGAGCGCCTGTTCCAGCACCGACGGATCGACGCGGAACTGCCGGATCGCGCGGCGCGCGATCGCGTGCACGTGCGCGGGCACGTCCGGGCGCAACGCCGCTGGCGCGCGCGGCACGCCAAAGCGCAGCACCGGCCGCTCGAGCGCGGCCAACGCGAGCGGCCCCGGCGCGCCGAGCACGAGCGTCGGGCCGTTCAGCCGGCCCGCGAAACCGAGCGCGGCGGCGCGATGCGACGCCTCGTCATCGTCGAGCGACACGACGACGCCGGCTTGCGACAGCACGGCCTCGCGATCGAGCCGGCGCGCGATCTCGGCCGTCTCGCGCGGATCGCCATTCACCGACGACGCGTCGACCCACAGCGTGCCGAGGCCCGCGCGGCTCAGCGCGGCGCTCGCGAGCCGCCGCCCGCCGCGCACGTGCTCGGCGTCGAGCCGGGCGTCGGCGAGCACGATCAACGCGTGCGGTTGCGCGGCGAGCGCGCGCGCGATCGAGCGGGCGAGATCCGGGTACGCGGCGTCGTCCGCGCGCTCGCCGCGGCGCGCGATGCCGGCAAGCCGCGGATCGAACGCGGCGACGCCTGTCAGCGCGTGCAGGATGCGCTCGTCGATGCGCATCGTCGCGTGCGTGAAGCCGCCGGATGCGTCGAAATCGACGAGAGACCACGCGCGCAGCGGCGCGAGCGGCGATACCGCGTCCCAGTGCGGTTGCGGCAGCAGCCGCAGCGCGAGCGCGAAGCCGACGCGCACCGGATGCCCGGCGGGCGTGCGCTGCGCGCGCGCGAGCGCGTCGCGGATCGCCGCGTCGATCTCGACGCCCGCCGCGAGCACGAGCAATTCCATCTCGAACGCCGATAGCCCGAACGACGCGGCCAGCCGCCGCGCGGCTGGCTCGAAGCCGTCGTCGGCATCGTCCGGCACGCCGTGCGCGTGCGCGGACGCATCCGCATCCTCGGCCAGCGCGTCGATGCGCGCGCGCCAGTACGCGAGCCGCGCGGACAGCCAGCGCTGGTTGCGTGCGGCCCAGTCGGCGATGTCGTGCAGGTTCATGGCACGTCGATCCGTTGCGTCGCATCGAACGCCGGCGCCGGCCCGCTGCGATCGAGCAGCACGCTGCCGGCGCCGTCCACCTCCAGGCGCAGCCAGTGCTTGCCAGTTGCCACGCTCGCGCCGGGGAACTCGAACACCAGCGGATCGTCCGCGTGCGCGCGCGGCTTCGCGACGGCCTCGACGGCGTCGAGCGCGAGCGTCGCGTCCTGTTCGAGCCGCACCTGCGGCCGCGTGTGGAGCGTCGCCGTCACGACGGCCGGCGCGCCCGCGCGCACGACGCTCGCGGCCGGCAGCGCGAGGCCCGCGTCGGCCGCGATCACGGCGGCGGGCGCGAGTACGAGCGGCACCGCGTTGGTCTCGCGCGGGTCCGTTTCGCCCGCCGGCGTGAAGCGCACGGTCAGCGACCACAGGCCGGCCGCGAACGCGCTTTGCGCGGCCGCGTCGTTCGGCAGCGCGAACGTGAGCGTCGTGCCGGCGGCGTCGAGCGTCGACGGCGCGATCTCGATCGGCGCGGCGACCATCCGGTGCACGAGCCGCACGCGATGGCCGCTGCCCGCGAGCCGCACGCCGGTGATCGTGACCGGCTCGCCGAGCCGCGCGCCGCTCTGGCCGAGCCGCGGCGCTGCGCCGAACAGCGCCGGCAGCGGCGGCAACAGGTCGGCGTGGACGATCACGCCACGGTCGCGCTGCGTGAGCGGATCGACGCGGCCGCGCGAGAGCACGGGCAGCGGCGCGCGGCCGGGCCGGGTTCCCTCGATCAGCACGACCGACACCTGATACGCGGCCGACGGCCGGTAGTGCGTCTGGATCGCGGACCACAGCTTCGACATCTCGTCGACGCCCATCGTCGCCGGCGTCACCTTGATCAACTCGACCTGGTCGGCCAGATCGGACGCGGCGAGCGCCTGGAACGCGGGCGGCAGCATGCTCACGTCGAGCGGGCTCGGATTGAGCGCGCGCCGGATCGCCGCGCGATCGAGCACCGGGCGCTCGTGCAGCAGGTGCATCGCGTAGCCGAGCAGGATCTCCGCCTGAAAATCGGCGCGGCCGTACGCGGTCAGCAGGTAGTGCAAGTCGAGCGCGAGCGGCGCGTTGGTCAGCCGCTCGCCGCTCGCGCCGCTGCGCGACGGCAGGCCCGCGTTGCGCCAGCCGGCGTTCGGCGTGACCTGATGCAGGAACAGGTTCAGGCGCGGCGGGTCCTCGGCCTTGTCGAGGTCGATCGTGTCGGGCGCGACGGCGCTCACGTGCACCGTGCTGCCGAGCGCGGCGCCGGCCTCGATCATGCCGTCGTCGAGCAGGTTGCGCAGCACCGCGCTGATCGCGCCGAGGGACAGCGGCGAGCTCATGACGATGCGCCTCCGCCTTCGCCGCCGCGCGCGCGTTCGCGTTGGCGCTGGCGCAGATAGTCGCCAAGCGGCATCGCCGGCGTCGCGCGCGGCTTCGGCGCGGGCTGCGGCGCGGCGGGCGGCGCGGCCGGCATGCGCACGTCGATGCGCTCGATGCTGACGTGGACGACGCTCGGCGCGTCGGCGCGCGTGCTCGCCGCGCGCCCGGCGACAGCCGCCGCCTGCAGCGGCGCACGCACGGGCGCGGCCGGCCACGCGGGCTCGGGCGCGACGGTGCGCGATGTGGGCTCGCGAAGCGCCGAGAGACGCGGGGTGAGAAGCGGGCCGGGAAGCGGGGCGGGAAGCGGACCGGAAAGCGGGGCGAAAAGCGGGGCGGACGCGGCGTCGCGTGTCGCGGCCGAGCTTCGCGCCGATGTGGCGAGCGTATCCGTCGCGCCGGAATGCGCGATGTCCGGCGCGGCCGCGCTCGCCGCCGGATCGTGCGGCGTGCGTTCGCGCGCGAAGGCTGTTGCAAACGAGGTTTCGCGTTGCGGCGTTTGCGCGACCGCGTCGACGACGGGCGAAACATGCGCGACCGATCGCGCGCCGGCGGCGTGCGCGCCGCGCGTCGCGAACGGCGTCGGCGTCGGACGCCCGCGCGTCTCGTCGCCGCGCGTCGCGGGTATCGTTCGCGCATCGTCGGCGAAGGTTCCCGCGGCCCCGGCCTCGGCGGCCGCGAACCGCGACGGCAGCGCCGCGCGCACGCTGCCGGGCGCGTGCCGCGCACCCGGCGCGAGACGCGCGAAGAAGCGCAGCGGCGCGGACGAGGGCGTGCCGGCCATCATGCCGCTCCCGCCAGTTGCAGATACGCGGCGCGGCGCGTCGGGCTCAGCGCGAGCACCTGCGCCTCGCTCCATCCGTACGCGCGCGCGAGCGCGTCGACGTCGAGCAGCAGCCGTTCGGCGCGCACCTGCAACTCGCGCCACAGCACGTCGCCGCAGTCCATGCCCGCCGACCACGACGCGCCGCACGCGGGGCAGTCGAGCTCGAAGCTCACGCTCGCGCCCGGCTCGAGCGCTTCCATCCGGCGCGACAGCGCGTCGGCGACCGTCACGGGCAGGCTCGCCGGCGCGCAGGCGCCGCCGTCGTCGCGCTCGCAGCGCGTCACGCAGCGCGCGAGCAGCGCGCGCGCGAACGCGTCGCCGTCGTCGTCACCGTCACCGTCGTCGCGCGCCGCGCGCGCGGCTGCGCGCAGGTCGCGCACGTCGGGGACGCGAAACTCGATCCGGTGCCCGTCGGCTTCGACGCGCTGCGGCAGCGCCGCGTCGGCGGCCGGCAGCAACTGCTGCGACAGCGCCGCGCAGTCGATCGCGAATTCGACGTCGACGCCGCACGCGGGGCACGCGCAGCGCAGCCGCTGCGCGCCGCCGAACAGCCGCGCGCGCAAGCCGAGCAGCGCCGCGTTGCGCGCGCCGAGCGACGCCGGCGGCGCAGGATCGAACGCGGCGAGCAGCGCGTCGTCGCGCGCGTCGGGCTCGCAGACGGCCGCGCGTTCCCACAGCGCGAGCAAGTCACGGGTGTTCACCGCTCACTCCTCCGGTGTCGGGGCTTTCGGCTGCGGCGGCGCGTCACGCCGGCTCCGTGAAGTTCGGCTCGCTCGGCTCGGCGATGCTGTCGTCGCGCTCCCAGCCTTCGTTCTCGAGCTTGATGTGCTGGATGGCGACCGCGTTCGCGTTTGCGTCGAGGTCGGGCAGCGCCTGGAACTCCGATACCCAGCAACGGAAGATCCGGTACGCGAGCGCGAGCTGTCCGGCCTCGTTGTAGACCTCGAGGATCAGGTCCTTGCGGAAGGTCTTCAGCGACACCTCGGCGCCGAGGCCCGAGCCGAAATGCCAGACCTTGTTCGCCCATTTCTCGAACTCGGTGTCGTGCGTGACGCCGCGCTCGAGCGTGACGGCGTCGTACTTGGTGCGCCCGGGCGATTTGCGCGACGTCGACGGATCGCCGCCTTCGCGATGCTCGACGACCTCGGTGGTGCGCTTGAGCGCCGACACCTTGCTGATGCCGGCGACGTAGCGGCCGTCCCACTTGATCCGGAATTTGAAGTTCTTGTACGGATCGAAGCGCTGCGGATTCACGGAAAACTGCGCCATGGAGCTTCTCCTCGATCAGGTGGATCGGATCGGTCAGGTGGGGATGTCGCCCGCGATCTGCTGCAACTGGAGGACCACGAACTCGGCGGGCTTCAGCGGCGCGAAGCCGACGAGTATGTTGACGACGCCGAGATTGATGTCGGCCTGCGTGGTCGTCTCGCCGTCGCACTTGACGAAGTACGCGTCGCGCGGCGTGCGGCCCTGGAACGCGCCCTGGCGGAACAGGTCCTGCAGGAACGCGCCGACGTTCAGCCGGATCTGCGCCCACAGCGGCTCGTCGTTCGGCTCGAACACGACCCACTGCGTGCCACGGTACAGGCTCTCCTCGAGGAACAGCGCCATGCGCCGCACCGGCACGTACTTCCATTCGGAGCCGCGGTCGTTTTGCCCGTGCAGCGTGCGCGCGCCCCAGACGACGTTGCCGTACACGGGCAGCGTGCGCAGGCAGTTGATGCCGAGCGGGTTGAGCTGCCCGTTCTCGGCGTCGCTCATCGCGATCGCGAGGCCCGATGCGCCGTTCAGCGACGCGTCGCTGCCGGCGGGCGCCTTCCAGACGCCGCGCGCGCCGTCGGTGCGCGCGAACACGCCCGCGACGAAGCCGCACGGCGGGAAGCTCGCGATCGCGCCTTGCTGCAGCGGGTCGGCCGCGCGCACCCACGGGAAGAAGAGCGCGGAGTTCAGCGCGTCCGAGCCGGTGAGCGTGGCGGACACGCCCGCGCCGAGCAACGCGACCGTCGCCGTCGAATCGGCGTCGGCGATCAGGAACGCGCGGCGCTTGCGGCAGGCCGTCTGCAGCGCGGCGAGCGCGCCCGCGTCGGTCTCGCCGGGCACGCATACGAGGTTGAAGAGATCGATGCGGTCGGTGATCGAGCCGACGCCGAACACCGCGGCGAGCGCCGCATGGAATCCCGCGGTGCCCGGCTGGAGCAGCGTGCCGTCGTCGCCGCCGCCGAGCGGCGCGGTGGCGTCGGCGGGCGTCGTGCCGCTCGCGGCGCTGACGGCGATGTAGCCCGAGCGGTCGTTGATCACGCCTTCGACGAAACGGGTGTCGCCCTTGTCCATCGATACGTTCTGGAAGCTCTCGACGATCGCATTGCCGTTCTGCTTGTCGAGCACGTCGACCGTGAAGTGCGCGTCGTCGGGCGGCTGCCGGCGCGTCGTGCGCACCGCGTAGCCGTCGCCCCACTTGCCCGGCGAGCTCGCGTGGAACGTGAGGTCGCCGATCGCGGCCGTCGACGCGAGCGCGCCCGCGCCGGCGAGCCGGACGATGTACGCGTCGCTGCCGCCGTTGTCGAAGAACTGCATGACCGCATGGCCGAGCAGCGTGCGCCGGTCGAGCCCGCCGAACGTGCGCTGGTAGTCGGCGAAGCTCGAGATGCGCACCGCGCGATCGTTGCGGCCGCGCGCCGCCCAGCCGATGAAGAGCGCGATCGACGTCGCGACGCCCGTGATCGAGCGCACGCCGCTCGGCACTTCCTCGATGTAGACGCCGGGGTAGGTGAGGGGAGAGGGCATGAGGGGCCTCCGGTGAGTCGATCTAGACCTTCGCGTCGCGCGCGACGAAGATCGTCACGTGCGCCGCCGCGGCGCCGGCATTCGAGAGCTTCAACTGCTTCGGGTCGATGCCGAACAGCGCGGTCGCGCCGCCCGCGTAGAGCTGCGGCGCGTCGAGCACGACCTTGGCCGAATCGGTCGCGCCGTCGCTCGCCTTGAAGCTGAGCTTGCTGTTGTAGAGATCGGACTTCACCGCGAGCACGTGAACGTGGCCCGCGGCGCCGGGCTGGATCTGCACGACCTTGTCGGCGTCGCCGGCGTCGATCGTCACGTCGATCGTGTCGACGCCCTCGACGCTCAGGCCGTCCTGTCCCGCGTTGATCGTCGGCCCGCCCGTCACCTGCAGCGAGAGCGACCAGTTCAGATTCGCCATGTCATTTCCTTGTCAACGATGGATCGGATCTCGCGGCGAGCGGCCGCGTGCGTGACGCATGCGACGCGATATCGGCGGCGAGGTTCGGCAAGCGCCGCAGGCCGGCGCGGCGCGGCGGCGGCATTCACGCTCGGACGCCGCATGCGCATGTGTACGCGCACGCGCGCCGCGCCGGGGCGCGTGCGTGCGACGGCCGCGCGTCGTCGCGCTGCGTTCATGCGCGCTCCTGCGGCACGGGCGGCTTCCTGTAGAGGACGTGGCCGCCGGGCAGCATGCAGGTCGTGAGCACGCCCTGACGCACGAGCTGGTCGAGCGCGCGTTGAATGTGGTCGATCCGGAACATGGCTGCGCTCTCTTCGATCTCCGTTAGCCAGTACGCCGCGATTCCGTCCACGGTGTCGGCCGCGTTCGGATGGTTCGCCAGGTATCGCGTGATCGTCTGGGCGATTCCGCGGCGGGCATCGTCGTCCTGCGTCGTGTTCATCCCGGCGGATACCCGACAGTGGCTGATGCCGCTTGCCACGCAAGCGGCGTACCAGGCGGCGGCTCGCCCGCCGGCCGCCGCGCCGCGGGGCAAATCGCGCGGCGGCGCTCGAGCGGGCTGGGGAAATGCACCGCACCCGCGGACACGCCGCGCCCCCGCCGCTCGTTGCGCGGCAACGCGCGGCGCGTCGGGCGCGCGGTCCGCATCCCCTGGGGGGAAATTTCCCTCGGCGCCGCGGTGGGTTCGGTCGCGTCGATCGGCGAAGGGGCGCGAGCGACGAAAGCGATCGCGCCGGATCGATCGGGATTCAACCGCGATTCAATCGCGACTCAATCCCGATTCGGCTGACCGGCGGCCGTGAAGCGCTGACGCTCGATGCCGTGCTTCCTGAGCAGCTTGCCGATGTCGCTGCGGTCCTTGCCCGACAATCGGGACGCGAGGCTCAGGTTGCCGCCGGAGCGCGACAGCAGTGCGACGATGTAGCTGCGCTCGAATTCCGCGACGGCCCGCGCCTTCGCGGCCTTGTACGATTCGTCCGCGGGCGTTGCGCACGCGATCGACGCGGCCGCGGCCGGGGCGTGCCCGTCGCCCGCCGTCGTCAGGTCGATGCAGCAGGCGTCGCCGGCGAGCACGTATTCGCGCTGGATCAGGTTTTCGAGCTCGCGCACGTTGCCGGGCCACGTATGCCGGTTCAGCGCGGCGCGCGACCCCGGCAGCAGCGCCTTCGCAGGCCCCTTGCCGAGCCCGTTCAGGCGCTCGACGAAGGTGTCGGCGAGCAGCGCGACGTCGCCCGAACGCTCGCGCAGCGGCGGCAGATGCAAGGGCAGCACGTCGAGCCGATACAGCAGATCGGATCGGAACAGGCCCTTGCGGGCGAGAACGGCGAGATCGAGATTGGTCGCGGCGATCACGCGCGCATCGGAGCTGCGCAGCAGCGTGCCGCCGACGGGACGATATTCGCGGTCCTGCAGGAAGCGCAGCAGCGCAACCTGCGCGCGCGCGCTGAGCGCTTCGACTTCGTCGAGGAACAGCGTGCCGCCCCGCGCTTCGGTGATCAGCCCGTGCCGCGTTTCGCGCGCGTCGGTGAAGGCGCCGCGCACGTGGCCGAACAACTCGCTTTCGATCAGATGCTCGGGAATCGCGCCGCTGTTGACAGGGACGAACGGCAGGTCGCGCCTGTCGCTGAGGTAGTGCAGCGCGCGCGCCGCGAGTTCCTTGCCGGTGCCGGTTTCGCCCTGGATCAGCACGGCCGCGGCGCTGCGCGCGTACTTGCGTATCAGGTCGAGCGCCGCCAGAAAGCGCGGTGATTGGCCGATCAGGTTCAACCGCACGAAATCGTTCATGACGCTGCTCCCCCGTCGCGACACCGTGACATGCCCATTCGAGATTCGAGCTGATGCCTGTTTCACTTCTTAAAAGACAGACGTGTTAATTAATTGCTGTATTCGATCCATCCTGTTTTGTTGTCGTGGCAATAGACGAGGCGACGTCGATATCGTGCGGCCGGCTCGAATCATTTGTAGCATATTCTCGGTCGAACCACGAGCGGGCGTAACGCGCGCACGCCCGCTTGCCGTTTGGCCGGAGATTCTTGCGTCGCGGATACCGATGCCGACGAGGCCTGTGCGGAATTTGCCGAATGCTGCGACTGCGCTGTTTGGGCGTGCAGGCCCGAAACGGCCGCATCGGCATCGTGCATTTTTCTTGTGGGCGATCTCGTGACGTTTTTTTATGAATTTCGTGAAATTTCATTTGAAAGGAAATAAACGAAATCAATCCGGCGCGAGTGATTTTCCTGGTCGCCGCCTTGGTCGCGAATAGGCCGCCGAATTCGTATAACAAATAGGGAAAGGCATATTCACTCGCGTTTCGGAATCGTTAATCATCTGACGAAATGGCGATGCGCCGCGCGCCGGACGACGCGTTCGGCGCTTTGCGCCTAGACTGTCGCTTCGCGTCGGCGGCGATCGGCAAGGCCCGATTCGGAAACACCAGGCCGAGTGCCGGTTCCGACGAATTTCACGCAACGAACACGGAGGGCGGCATGCGCTACGAGCTTTACTACTGGCCGGACATTCAGGGGCGCGGCGAATTCGTGAGGCTCGCGCTCGAGGCGGCCGAAGCCGAATACGTCGACATCGCGCGCGAGTCGTCGCGCAAGGGAATGGGCGTGCCGGCGATGATGCGGCTGCTGGAAAGCGACTCTGCCGAATGCCTGCCGTTCGCGCCGCCGTTCCTGAAGGCCGGCGACCAGATCATCGGGCAGACGGCGAACATCCTGCTGTTTCTCGGCGCGCGGCACGACCTCGCGCCGCGCGACGACGCGGGCCGGCTCTGGGCGCATCAGTTGCAGTTGACGGTGTCCGACTTCGTCGTCGAGATTCACGACACGCATCACCCGATCGCGAGCGGCCTGTATTACGAGGATCAGAAAGCGCAGGCCGCGATGCGGGCGGAGGATTTCATCGAGCATCGGCTGCCCAGGTTCCTCGACTATTTCGGCAGGGTGCTCGCGCACAATCCGCACAATCCGCACAGGCACGGCTACATGGTCGGCGCCCACCTGACCTATGTCGACCTGTCGATGTTTCAGTTGATCGAGGGGTTGCGCTATGCGTTTCCCAAAGCGTTCTCGCACGTCGAAAAGCGGCATGCGGCGCTGATCGAGCTGCACGACCGGGTCGCGCGGCATCCGCCCGTCGCGCGCTATCTGGCGTCCGAGCGGCGCATTCCGTTCAACGAGCAGGGGATATTCCGGCATTACGCCGAGCTGGATCGATGAGCGGCGCGTGCGGGCCGCCGGCGACGGCCGTCCCGTCGATCCGCCGCGTCTTGTCCCGTCGCAACGAAGCAAGCGGGTATTACCCGAAGCGTCGAGCCCGGCTATCATTGGATGCGCTCGCGGGCCTGCGCCCGGCGCGCGCGATCCGACTCCAACACACGAGCACCCCGCAGCGACATCGCCCATGAATTCCACTCCCGACGCTTTCCAACGCCCGCCCCTTCGCGCGCTGACGCCGCTCGAGGCGCGCGTGCTCGGCGTATTGATCGAGAAGCAGCACACGGTTCCGGATACCTATCCGCTGTCGCTCAACGCGCTGACGGCCGGCTGCAACCAGAAGACCGCTCGCTCGCCAGTGATGAACGTGTCGGAGGCCGAGGTGCTGACGGCGATCGACGGCCTGAAGCGCCTGAGCCTCGCGTCGGAAGGCAGCAGCAGCCGCGTGCCGCGCTTCGAGCACAACATGAATCGCGTGCTCGGCATCCCGAGCCAGGCGGCCGCGCTGCTGACGATGCTGCTGCTGCGCGGTTCGCAGACGGCGGCGGAGCTGCGGCTGAACAGCGCGCGCCTGCACGGCTTCGCCGACATCTCGTCGGTCGAGGCGTTTCTCGACGAGCTCGCCGCGCGCACGCCGCCGCTCGTCGTCAAGCTCTCGCGCGCGCCGGGCGAGCGCGAGAGCCGGTGGCTGCATCTGCTGTGCGGCGACGTCGCGCCTGAAGCGCCCGCGCGCGGCGCGCACGACGACGCGGTGCCGCCGTCGGAGTTCGAGGCGCTGAAGGCCGAGCAGAAGGCGTTGACGGCGGAGCTCGCGCAACTGCGCACGTTCGTCGAATACATGGCGAACGAGCTCGGCATCGACGTCGGCAAGTTCACGCGCGAGTCTTGATGCCGGGCGCGATCAACGCCGACATCGCCCGTCACTGGCATTCAGGACGCGCCGCTCGCCGCGGCCGCCGCCGCATACTTGCCGGACGGTCTCGCGCCCGCGAGCGGCGAGCGTGCCGGCCGCTGCGCGCTGTATTTCTGCGACTGGCAGTTCGCGACCGCCGACGGCCTCGAATATCTCGACCCCGTCGGCAGCCAGTACAAGGAAACCCTCCTGCTCGCCGCGCCGGCGTCACGCCGAAGCCGCGCCGGAACATCGCGATGAGCGCGACACGCTCAGCCGGCGTCGATGCCGCTGCCGGATGCGCCCGCATCGGCATCCTCTTCCGAATCCGCCCCTGAATCCGCTCCCCAATCCATCTGCGCGTCGTCGGCCGTGCGCGCGATCGCTGCGTCCGCGCCGCCCGCCGCGCCGCCTTTCTCGCGGTAAGCCGCGGGCGGCGCGCCGAACTGCTTGCGGAACTCGCGCCCGAGGTGCGACGCGTCGGCGAACCCGCAGCTCGACGCGATGTCGGCGACGGTGCGGTCCGAGCTCGTCAAGAGCCACGCGGCCGTGCGCAGCCGCACCTGCTTGGCGAACGCCTGCGGGCTCTTGCCCGTCTGGGCCTTGAACAGCCGCTCGAGCTGCCGCGTCGACAGGTCGAGCTTGCACGCGAGTTCGTCGAGCGGCAGCGCGCGCCCGACGTGCTGTTCCATCAGCAGGATCGCGCGCTTGACCTTCGGATGCGTCGCGGGCTCGAGCCCCGGCGGGTGCGGCTGCGGCGCGTTGCCTTTCTGCATCTCGCCGACGAGCAGGATTCGCAGCGCCTTTTGCACCGTCGCATGATCGAAGTGGCGCAGCAGGATCGCCGCGGCGACGTCGATCGACGCCCGCCCGCCCGAGCACGTGATCCGCCGCCGGTCGATCACGAACAGCCGATCGGCGATCAGCAGATCCGGATCGGCGTTCGGAAAACGCTCGATGAAATCCCAGTAGTGGAACCAGCTCACGCATACGCGGTGCCCGTCGAGCACGCCCGCGCGCATCAGCGCGAATGCGCCCGTGCAGATCCCGACGAGGTTCGCGCCCGCCGCGGCCGCGCGGCGGATGAATTCGAGCGTCTGCGGCCCGGCCTGTGGCCCCGAATGCAGCAGGCCGCCCACGACGACCACGTAGTCGAACGCGTCGGCTGCGTCGAACGTCTGCCACGGCGTCAACTGGATTCCGCAGCTCGCGCGCACGGGCGCGAGCGTGTCGCCGATCACGGTCCACGAGCAGCGCACGGGCTTGCTGTGGTCGCCGTCGTCGGCGGACAGCCGCAGCATGTCGACGAACCCCGAGAACGCGGTCAGCGTGAAGTTCGGCAGCAGCACGATCCCGAAGCGCAGGCGCGGCTGCGCGGAATCGGCGGCGAGGGGCGAGGCGGGTACGTCGGCGGTCATGTCTGCTAAATCGTCGGTTGGCCGGGGCGCGGCCCGGCGTGTCTCCGGCCCGCGGGCGTCCGACGGGCGGGCCGCCGCGCAGTCCGTACTGCGAGCGTCGCCGATCGGGCTGCGCGGAACTTGTGTTTTTTCGCCGCGAACCATCGCCGAAACGCACGGCATGGCCGTCTGTCGCGGCGGTTGGCGGCGGCGTCCCACGCCGATGCCGCTTTTGTTCTATCGGCGGATTTTACGCTTTGATGTACTGACGTCCAACGTCAACCCAGCATCGCTACGCAAGGGCAGCCAGATGAACGTCAGCGTTTTCGATCTGTTCAAGATCGGCATCGGTCCGTCGAGCTCGCACACGGTCGGCCCGATGATCGCCGCGCGCCGGTTCGCGTCGCACGTCGAGGATGCGAACCTGCTCGGCTTCGTGCGCCGCGTGCGGGCCGAGCTGTACGGCTCGCTCGGCGCGACGGGCAAGGGCCACGGCACCGACAAGGCGGTGCTGCTCGGCCTCGAAGGGCATTTGCCCGACCTGATCGATCCCGATCTGATCGAGCCCCGCCTGAAGGCGATTCGCGCGGAGAAGTCGCTCGCGCTGCTCGGCAAGCGCAGCATCCGCTTCGACGAAAAGGACGACATCGGCTTCTATCGCAAGCTGATGAGCGGCACGGGCGTCGTCCATCCGAACGGCATGCGCTTCCAGGCGTTCGACGAGCACGGCCAGTTGCTCGTCGAGAAAGAGTATTACTCGGTCGGCGGCGGCTTCGTCGTGAACCGCGACGGCGATCGCGTGAACGGCGCGCGCGCGGCAACTGACGTGCCGTATCCGTTTCGCACCGGCGACGACCTGATGCGCGCGTGCCGCGCGAGCGGCCTGTCGATCGCCGAGCTCACGCTGCGCAACGAATGCGCGCTGCGCCCCGCCGACGAAGTGCGCGCTGGCCTCGTCGCGATCTGGAAGACGATGGCCGCGTGCGTCGAGCGCGGCTGCAAGGTCGACGGCGAGCTGCCCGGCCCGATGCGCGTGAAGCGCCGCGCGGCCGAGCTCCACACGCGGCTGCGCAGCCGGTCGGAGGAATCGCTGCGCGATCCGCTGTCGATGCTCGACTGGGTGAACCTCTACGCGATGGCGGTCAACGAGGAGAACGCGGCGGGCGGGCGTGTCGTCACCGCGCCGACGAACGGCGCGGCGGGCGTGATTCCGGCCGTTCTCCACTACTACGTGAAGTTCGTGCCGGGCTCGAACGAGGCGGGGATCGCCGACTTCCTGCTGACCGCCGCCGCGATCGGCATCATCTACAAGGAAACCGCGTCGATCTCCGGCGCGGAGGTGGGCTGCCAGGGCGAGGTCGGCGTCGCGTGCTCGATGGCCGCCGCCGCGCTCGCCGCGGTGATGGGCGGCACGCCCGGCCAGGTCGAGAACGCGGCCGAGATCGGCATGGAGCACAACCTCGGGATGACGTGCGACCCCGTCGGCGGCCTCGTGCAGATTCCGTGCATCGAGCGCAACGCGATGGGCGCGATCAAGGCGCTCAACGCGTCGCGCATCGCGCTCAAGGGCGACGGCCAGCACTACGTGTCGCTCGATTCCGTCATCAAGACGATGCGCGAGACGGGCGCCGACATGAAGACGAAATACAAGGAAACGTCGCGCGGCGGCCTCGCCGTGAACGTCATCGAATGTTAACGAAAGGTCCATCAACATGAGCCGCTACTCGATATTCAGCCTGTTCCGCAACGGCCTGTCGTATCACGAGAACTGGGAAAAGCAGTGGAAGAGCCCGGAGCCGAAGCGCGAATACGACGTCGTGATCGTCGGCGGCGGCGGGCACGGCCTCGCGACCGCGTACTACCTCGCGAAGGAGCACGGAATCACGAACGTCGCGGTGCTCGAGAAAGGCTGGATCGGCGGCGGCAACACCGCGCGCAACACGACGATCGTGCGCTCGAACTACCTGTGGGACGAATCCGCCGCGCTCTACGAAAAGGCGATGAAGCTGTGGGAAGGCCTCGCGCAGGACCTGAACTACAACGTGATGTTCAGCCAGCGCGGCGTGATGAACCTCGCGCATACGCTGCAGGACGTGCGCGACACCGAGCGCCGCGTGAACGCGAACCGGCTGAACGGCGTCGACGCCGAGTTCCTCACGCCCGCGCAGATCAAGGAGCTCGAGCCGACGATCAACCTGAACAGCCGCTACCCGGTGCTCGGCGCGTCGATCCAGCGGCGCGGCGGCGTGGCTCGCCACGACGCGGTGGCCTGGGGCTTCGCGCGCGGCGCGGACCGCGCGGGCGTCGACATCATCCAGAACTGCCAGGTGACGGGCATCCGGCGCGAAGGCGGCGCGGTGGTCGGCGTCGATACGGTCAAGGGCTTCATCAAGGCGAAGAAGGTCGCGGTGGTGGCGGCCGGCAACACGACGACGCTCGCCGACATGGCGGGCGTGCGGCTGCCGCTCGAAAGCCATCCGCTGCAGGCGCTCGTGTCCGAGCCGATCAAGCCGGTCGTCAACACGGTCGTGATGTCGAACGCGGTGCACGCGTACATCAGCCAGTCCGACAAGGGCGACCTCGTGATCGGCGCGGGCATCGATCAATACACGGGCTTCGGCCAGCGCGGCAGCTTCCAGATCATCGAGGGCACGCTGCAGGCGATCATCGAGATGTTCCCGGTGTTCTCGCGCGTGCGGATGAACCGCCAGTGGGGCGGGATCGTCGACGTGTCGCCGGACGCGTGCCCGATCATCAGCAAGACCGACGTGAAGGGCCTGTATTTCAACTGCGGCTGGGGCACGGGCGGCTTCAAGGCGACGCCGGGCTCGGGCTGGGTGTTCGCGCACACGATCGCGCGCGACGCGCCGCACGAGCTGAACGCGCCGTTCGCGCTCGAGCGCTTCTACACCGGCCACCTGATCGACGAGCACGGCGCGGCCGCCGTCGCGCACTGACCGACAACCACCGCGCACTGGCGTGCATGGGGCTGGAGTAAAGCGCTGAAGCGCTAACTCTGGTCGACCGCAAAGCATGGGACCAGAGTAAGCGCTAAAGCGCTAACTCTGGTCGACCGCAAAGCATGGGACCAGAGTAAGCGCTAAAGCGCTAACTCTGGTCGACAAAGGAGAACGAACATGTTGCTGATCGAATGTCCGTGGTGCGGCCCGCGCGCCGAATCCGAATTCAGTTGCGGCGGCGAAGCCGACATCGCGCGACCGCTCGATACCGACACGCTGTCCGACCGCGAATGGGGCGACTACGTGTTCATGCGCAGGAACCCGCGAGGCGCGCATCGAGAGCAATGGCTGCACACGCAGGGCTGCCGCCGCTGGTTCGTCGCGCAGCGCGATACCGTCACCTACGAATTCCAGGGCTACGAAACGTTCGGCGCCGCCGCCGACGCAGCAAAGGACACGAGCAAATGAGCCAGAAAGACCGACTCGGCGCAGGCGGGCGCATCAACCGCGCACAGCCGCTCACCTTCACGTTCAACGGCCGCACGTATCAGGGCTTCCAGGGCGACACGCTCGCGTCGGCGCTGCTCGCGAACGGCGTGCACTTCGTCGCGCGCAGCTTCAAGTATCACCGCCCGCGCGGAATCGTGACGGCGGGCGTCGACGAGCCGAACGCCGTCGTGCAGCTCGAAACCGGTGCGCATACGGTGCCGAACGCGCGCGCGACCGAGATCGAGCTGTATCAGGGGCTCGTCGCGACGAGCGTGAACGCGAAGCCGTCGCTCGAGCACGACCGGATGGCGGTGATGCAGAAGTTCGCGCGCTTTTTGCCGGCGGGCTTCTACTACAAGACGTTCATGTGGCCGCGCAACCTGTGGCCGAAGTACGAAGAGAAGATCCGCGAGGCGGCGGGCCTCGGCAAGGCGCCCGACACGCTCGACGCCGACCGCTACGACAAGTGCTACGCGCACTGCGACGTGCTCGTCGTCGGCGGCGGCCCGACGGGGCTCG
Organism: Burkholderia sp. MSMB1588; assembly: GCF_001546925.1. Classification (NCBI taxonomy): domain Bacteria; kingdom Pseudomonadati; phylum Pseudomonadota; class Betaproteobacteria; order Burkholderiales; family Burkholderiaceae; genus Burkholderia; species Burkholderia sp. MSMB1588. The sequence continues at coordinate 1,882,358 of NZ_CM003770.1, forward strand.
CGGCCGCGCATGCGGCGGCCGCGAACGGCGCGCGCGTGATCCTCGTCGACGATCAGCGCGAACTGGGCGGCAGCCTGCTCGCAGCCCGCGCGGAGATCGACGGCAAGCCGGCGCTGCAATGGGTCGAGAAGATCGAGGCGGCGCTCGCGAAGCTGCCCGACGTGAAGATCCTCACGCGCAGCACCGCGTTCGGCTATCAGGATCACAACCTCGTGACCGTCGTGCAGCGGCTCACCGATCATCTGCCGGTGTCGATGCGCAAGGGCACGCGCGAGATGATCTGGAAGGTGCGCGCGAAGCGCGTGATCCTCGCCGCGGGCGCGCACGAGCGGCCGCTCGTGTTCGGCAACAACGATCTGCCGGGCGTGATGACCGCGTCGGCCGTGTCGACGTACATCCATCGCTACGGTGTGCTGCCGGGGCGCGTCGCGGTCGTCGCGACGAACAACGATCGCGGCTATCAGTGCGCGCTCGACCTGAAGGCGTGCGGCGCGAAGGTGACGGTCGTCGACGCGCGCGCGTCGACGCGCGGCGCACTCCCCGCGGTCGCGAAGCGCAACGGCATCACGGTGATGAGCGGCGCGGTCGTGTCGAGCGCGGCGGGCGGGCTGCGGGTCGCGTCGGTCGACGTCGCGTCATACGCGAGCGGCAAGTCGGGCGGCAGGATCGCGACGCTGCCGTGCGATCTCGTCGCGATGTCGGGCGGCTTCAGCCCGGTGCTGCACCTGTTCGCGCAGTCGGGCGGCAAGGCGCACTGGAACGACGACAAGGCGTGCTTCGTGCCCGGCAAGCCGGTGCAGGCGGAAGCGAGCGTCGGCGCGGCGGCGGGCGAGTTCGAGCTGTCGCGCGCGCTGCGGCTCGCGGTCGACGCGGGCGTCGCCGCGGCGAAGTCGACGGGCTTCGCCGCCGAGCGGCCGCCCGTGCCGAAGGTCGCCGAGGCGGTCGAGGACGCGCTGCTGCCGTTGTGGCTCGCGAGCGGTGCCGCAGCGGCGGTTCGCGGTCCGAAGCAGTTCGTCGACTTCCAGAACGACGTCGGCGCGGCCGATATCCTGCTCGCCGCGCGAGAAGGCTTCGAGTCGGTCGAGCACGTGAAGCGCTACACGGCGATGGGCTTCGGCACCGATCAGGGTAAGCTCGGCAACATCAACGGGATGGCGATTCTCGCGCAGGCGCTCGGCAAGACGATTCCGGAGACGGGCACGACGACGTTCCGCCCGAACTACACGCCGGTGTCGTTCGGCGCGTTCGCGGGCCGCGAGCTCGGCGATTTCCTCGACCCGGTGCGCAAGACCTGCGTCCACGAATGGCACGTCGAGCACGGCGCGATGTTCGAGGACGTCGGCAACTGGAAGCGGCCGTGGTATTTCCCGAAGCGCGGCGAGGATCTGCACGCGGCGGTGAAGCGCGAATGCCTCGCGGTGCGCAACGGCGTCGGCATCCTCGATGCGTCGACGCTCGGCAAGATCGACATCCAGGGCCCGGATGCGGTGAAGCTGCTGAACTGGGTCTACACGAATCCGTGGAACAAGCTCGAAGTCGGCAAGTGCCGCTACGGGCTGATGCTCGACGAGAACGGGATGGTGTTCGACGACGGCGTGACGGTGCGCCTCGGCGAGCAGCACTTCATGATGACGACGACGACGGGCGGCGCCGCGCGCGTGCTCACGTGGCTCGAGCGCTGGCTGCAGACGGAATGGCCGGACATGTCGGTGCGCCTCGCGTCCGTCACCGATCACTGGGCGACGTTCGCGGTGGTCGGGCCGAAGAGCCGCAAGGTCGTGCAGAAGGTGTGCAAGGACATCGACTTCGCGAACGACGCGTTCCCGTTCATGAGCTATCGCGACGGCACGGTCGCCGGCGTGAAGTCGCGCGTGATGCGCATCAGCTTCTCGGGCGAGCTCGCATACGAAGTGAACGTGCCGGCGAACGCGGGCCGCGCGGTGTGGGAAGCGCTGATGGAAGCGGGCGCGGAGTTCGACATCACGCCATACGGCACCGAGACGATGCACGTGCTGCGCGCGGAGAAGGGCTACATCATCGTCGGTCAGGATACCGACGGATCGATCACGCCGTTCGATCTCGGCATGGGCGGGCTCGTCGCGAAATCGAAGGACTTCCTCGGCCGCCGGTCGCTCGCGCGCGCCGATACCGCGAAGAGCGGCCGCAAGCAGTTCGTCGGCCTGCTGACCGACGACGCGCAATACGTGCTGCCGGAAGGCGGCCAGATCGTCGAGGTCGATGCGGCCGCGCGCGCGGACGGCACGACGCCGATGCTCGGCCACGTGACGTCGAGCTATTACAGCCCGATCCTGAAGCGCTCGATCGCGCTCGCGGTCGTGAAGGGCGGGTTGAGCAGGATGGGCGAGCGCGTCGCGGTCTCGCTCGCGAACGGGCGGCGCGTCGCCGCGACGATTTCGAGCCCGGTTTTCTACGACACCGAAGGGGTACGTCAACATGTGGAATGAAACGAGAAACGAAGCTTCGGTGGCGGTGCACGCGCAAGGCGGCGCGCGGCTCGAATCGCCGCTCGTCGGCGCGGGCGACGCGCTGAAGGCGTATGACGCGCGCGGCTCGAAGGCATTCCGGTTCCGCGAGCGGCCGTTCCTCGATCTCGTGAACGTGCGCGGCGAGCCGAACGATTCCGCGTTCGTGCGCGCGTTCGAGCAGGTGGTCGGCTGCCGGCCGCCCGTGAAGCCGAACACCGTCGCGCGCGGCGCGGACCACGACGTGCTGTGGCTCGGCCCCGACGAGTGGCTCGTGCGCTCGAACGGCGCGGTCGCGGCGGGCGCGCTCGAAGCAAAGCTTGCGCAAGCGGTGCAGGGGCTCCATGCGGCGGCGGTCGACGTCGGCAGCGGCTACACGGTCGTCGAGGCGAGCGGCGCGCGCGCGCGCGACGTGCTCGCGCGCGGCTGTCCGCTCGATCTGCACCCGCGCGTGTTCGGCGTCGGGCAGTGCGCGCAGAGCCATTACTTCAAGGCGTCGATCACACTCGTGCCGATGGGCGACGAGGCGTTCGACATCGTCGTGCGCCGCAGCTTCGCCGATTACTTCTGCCGCATCATGCTCGACGCGGCGATGCCGCTCGCCTGATGAAGCCCGCCGAAGGGCCGTTCGCGGCGCTCGATCCGGCGCGCGGACGCGGCTGGAGCGTGTTCGTCGACGCGCTGAAGGTGCCGGCGCGCATCGGCATTCACCCGCACGAGCACGCGGCGCCGCAGCCCGTCGTGATCGACGCGCGGCTCGCCTATCGGCGCGAGCCGTCGGAGGCGGGCGGCGACGGCTGGATCGACTACGACGCGTATTGCGCGCGGCTCGCGTCGTTCCTTGCGCACAAGCCGCATACGCGCCTGCTCGAGACGCTCGCGCTCGAGATCGCCGTGCTGTCGTTCGACGAGTGGCCGGCGCTCGACGCGCTGACGCTCGCGCTGCACAAGCCGAAGATCCGGCCGGGGACGAAGCGGGTCGGTGTCGAGCTCGACTGGACGCGCGCCGATCATGCGGCGTGGCGCGCGGCCGCGCGGGAGGCGGCCGCGCGCGGCTGAACGGGCGTGCGCGATCGCCGCCGCGCGCCGGCCTCGCCGGGCCGCGCGTCACGAGCACGCCTTGCCGTGCGACGCGCGGAAGCCCTGCGCCCTTGCGGCCGCTTCCGGCATGTACTCGCCGTGCTGGGTCTTGCCGTAGCGCTTGTCGGCCGCGCAGTGGTACACCTTCGTGTCGGTGTTTACCCACACCTGGCCGGTCGTGCCGGCGGGCGCGCTCGCCGGCGCTTGCGCGAAGCTGCTGATCGAGAAGCACAGACCGGCGGCGAGTGCCGAGAGAATCGCGGTCGTTTTCATTTCCGCTCCTGACTATCCTTGGGGTTGGCGCACGTGGCGACGCGCGCGCGGCCCATCGAAAATGCAACGATGCGTGACAGCGTGCAACAGCCGGTCGCGTGCGCGCGCGGCAGGGCGGGCGGCGCGATCGTGAGATACTCGCCACCCTGCCGCGCCGCGGCGTACATCGACGGGAGCCGCCGTGTTTGCGAGTTTTGAACCGACCCACACCGGATTTGTCGCGGAAATCGACGGTTGCCGATGCAGCATCGAGGGCGCGCCGTCGCCGATCGCCGACCGGATCGACTGGCGCTGGACGATCGCGCAGCCGGAGCCGGACAACCTCGACGGCTCCGATCCCTACCGGTACGAAGTGCTCGCGACGGGCGAAACCGTGACGCCGCTGCAGGCCGAGCAGCAGATCGTCGCGTGGCTCGAAGCGCATCCGCCCGAGGACGCGTGAGCGCGCGTCCCGCCGCTCGCCGCGATCTCGGGCCGTCACGGCGCAGGTCCCGCGCCCAGTCGAGCCCAATCGAGCCCGGCCGAGCCCGCTCGCCGAACAGGGCTTTCCGGCGGGGCGACGCGTTCGGCGCGTTCCGTTGTTACACTGGCGTCAACGTTCCTTCCGCCGACGCCCGCCATGAAGCCCCAACTGCTCGTGCTGATCCCGCTGCGCGACCACGCGCACGCGCAAGTTGCCGACGCATTCGACGTCCTCCACGCCCCCACGCCCGACCAGCGCCGCGCAGCGATCGCCGAGCGCGGCGCCGCCGTGCGGGCGGTGCTGACGAACGGCACGGTCGGCCTCTTCGCCGACGAGATCGCGCGCCTGCCGAAGCTGGAATTCATCGCCGCGCTCGGCGTCGGCTACGAGAACATCGCGCTCGACGATGCGCGCTCGCGCGGCGTCGTCGTCGTCAACGGCGCGGGCACGAACGACGATTGCGTTGCCGATCACGCGTTCGCGCTGCTGCTCGCCGCGGTGCGCGGCGTGCCGAAGCTCGACGCGGCGTGCCGCGCGGGCGTGTGGCGCGATGCGCTGCCGATGCCGCCGAACGTGTCCGGCAAGCGGCTCGGGATCGTCGGGCTCGGCAACATCGGCGAGAAGATCGCGCGCCGCGCGGCGGGCTTCGATCTCGACATCGGCTATCACAACCGCCGGCCGCGCGAAGGCGCGGCGTACCGCTATTTCGCCGAACTCCACGCGCTCGCGCGCTGGGCGGACTTTCTCGTCGTCGCGACGCCGGGCGGCGCGGCGACGCGGCATCTGATCGACGCGCGCGTCCTCGACGCGCTCGGCGAGCGCGGCTTTCTCGTCAACGTGTCGCGCGGCAGCGTCGTCGACACGGCGGCGCTCGCCGACGCGTTGCGCGCGGGCCGCGTCGCGGGCGCGGGGCTCGACGTCTACGAAGGGGAGCCTCAGCCGCCGCGCGCGCTCGTGGCGCTCGACAACGTCGTGCTGACGCCGCACTTGGGCGGCTGGTCGCCTGAGGCGCTCGAGCGCTCGGTGCGCCAGTTCCTCGAGAACGCGGCGCGCCACTTCGCGGGGCAGCCGGTGCTGACGCCGATCTGACGAACGACCATTGCGACGCGAACACACCAGGGAGAAGCGATGTCGACCTACACGGCCGAAGTGGCGTGGCAGAAGCAGGAAGGCGAGACGTTTGCGGACAACCGCTACAGCAGGAAGCACGAGTGGCGCTTCGACGGCGGCGTTCGCGTGCCGGCGTCGAGTTCGCCGCACGTGGTGCGCGTGCCGTTTTCCGATCCGGCGGCAGTCGATCCGGAAGAGGCGTTCGTCGCGGCGCTGTCGAGCTGCCACATGCTATGGTTCCTGTCGCTCGCCGCGCAGAAGAAGCTCGTCGTGACCGGCTATCGCGACGTTGCCGAAGGCACGATGGCGAAGAACGTGCAGGGCCAGGAAGTGATGACGCGCGTCGTGCTGAAGCCGCACGTGACGTTCGGCGGCGAGCGCGCGCCGACGCGCGACGAAGTCGATGCGCTGCACCACGCGGCGCACGACGCTTGCTATCTCGCGAACTCGGTCAAGAGCGACATCGACATCGAAGGAAGCTGGGCGCACGAGCCCGCGCATTGAGCGGGCGATCCCGAGGGCGGCGTCGCCGCTGGCGGCTCGGCTCGGCTCGATCCGATCGATCGCCGTCCATCCATTCGTCGCGTTTCGCGCGGCCAGCCGCGCATCGCCGCGGCCGGCCGCGCGCCGCGCCGATGCAAGCCGGACGTTTCGCCTGCGTCGCCCGTCCGGGCGGCGCCATGTGGCCATCGAAGGTTGCGGCGGTGGTGTCCGTCGCCTAATCTCCAGACATCATTCGCCCATTGCGCCGGCGCGCCGAGCGTGTCGCTCGCGCGGCCGGCGCTTTCACCTGGGCGCGCAACGGCCGCCGGCGCGCGCCCGAACCGGAAGACGCCGCATCCGCCGGCCGGACGGCGCGCGCCGCGCGCGGCGCGGGAACGGTCCGGAACCCGCATCGGCGCGCCGCGAGCGCGGCGGGCGTCCGCATCCCGCGATCGAGCTTGCGAATGGCTTTCTGGCAAAGACACCTCGGGGGAGTCGAGATGACCTCGGGCATCAGGCGATTGGGGAAAAAAGCGTCGCGCTGGATCGACTTCGGCTTGTGGACCGCCGCCGTGCTGCTGCTGCTGACGGCGGGCATCGGCGCGCTCGGCACGGCCCGCCTGTTCGACAGCGAGGCGGACGTCCATCGCGCGAGCGAAGTGATATCGGGTCTCGAACGGCTGCTGTCGTTGGCCCGCGACATGGAGACGGGGCAGCGCGGCTACATCCTCACCGGCAAGCCGGATTATCTTCAGCCTTACGAAGCGGCCTTGCCCGAAGTCCGCAAACAGTTCGATGCGCTCGTGCCGCTCGTTCAGGACGACGCCGTCCAGCAGCGGCGGCTCGCGACGCTGCGCACGCTGCTCGAGAAAAAGCAGAAAGAGCTCGCGGTGACGATCGAGCTTCGCAAGACCGAGGGATTCGACGCGGCGGAAGCGATCGTCTCGAGCGATGCGGGCAAGATCTTCATGGACCTCGCGCGGGCGATGGTCAACGAAATGGAGACGACCGTCCAGCAGCAATTGAGCGTGCTGCGCGATCGCGCGAGGGCGACGCGCGACATCGCCATCGGCGTGGGGCTCGCGTCCGGGCTGCTCACGCTCGTCGTGTGCGTATCGTTCGGCTACGTGATGCGCCGCCTGCTGCTCGTCGAGGCGGCCGCGGCCCACGATCTTTTCGAGCAGCGCGAACTGCTGCACGTGACGCTCGCGAGCATCGGCGACGGCGTGATCGCGACGGACGTCGGCGGCCGCATCACGTTCTTCAACCGGGTGGCCGAGCAGATGACCTCGCTCGCCGCCGCTGCCGCCGTGGGCCAGCCGATCGAGCAGGTGCTGACTTTCCGGCACGCGGCGACGCAACGCGTGATCGACAATCCGGCGCGCGTCGCGGTCGAGCGCAAACGCACCGCGACCTTGCCCGCCCACTCGCGCTTCGTCGATCGCAGCGGCCGGGAGCTGCCGGTGGACGGCAATGCCGCGCCGACCTTCGACGCGAAGGGCAAGCTCGTCGGCGCGGTGCTCGTCGTGCGCGACGTGTCGGAGCGCGAGCGGGCCGAGGAGCGGTTCCGGCTCGCCGTCGAGGCCGCCCCGAACGCGATGATCATGGTGGGGCGCGACGGCAGGATCGTGCTCGTCAATTCGCAGGCCGAAAAATTGTTCGGCTACGCGCGCGGCGACATGATCGGGCACGGCATCGACATGCTGGTGCCCGAGCGTTTTCGTGCCGGGCATTCGGCGTACCGCGGCGCGTTCTTCGGCAAGCCGGACGCGCGGCCGATGGGCGAGGGGCGCGACCTTTTCGGCTTGCGCCGCGACGGCGGCGAATTTCCGGTCGAAATCGGCCTGAATCCGATCACGACGTCGGAGGGCGCGTTCGTGCTGTGCTCGATCGCCGACATCACCGCGCGCAAGCGCGCGGAACTCGAGCTGCGCCGCAGAAGCGAGGAGCTTGCGCGCTCGAATCAGGATCTCGAGCAGTTCGCCTACGTCGCGTCTCACGATCTGCAGGAGCCGCTGCGCGCGGTCGCGGGGCCGCTGCAACTGCTGCAGCGGCGATATCAGGGCCAGCTCGACGCGCGGGCCGACGAGTTCATCGGCCACGCGGTCGACGGTGCGACGAGAATGCAGTCTCTGATCGACGACCTGCTCAGCTATTCGCGCGTCGGGCGGCTCGAGGACGCGCGCCAGCCGGTCGATGGCGAGCGCGCGCTCGACGAGGCGCTGCGCAACCTGAGCGCGGCGATTCGCGAATCCGGCGCGCAGATCACGCATGACCGGTTGCCGGTCGTTCACGGCATTGCGGCCCAGCTCGTGCTGCTGTTGCAGAACCTGATCGGCAATGCGATCAAGTTCCGCAGCAAGGATCGCGTCGCGCAGATTCATCTGGAAGCGGATGTGCGCGACGACGCATGGGTGTTCCGGGTTCGGGACAACGGCATCGGGATCGATCCGCAGTATTTCGAGCGCATCTTCCTGATCTTCCAGCGCCTGCATACGCGGCGCGAATATCCGGGAACGGGGCTTGGGCTCGCGCTCTGCAAGCGGATCGTCGAGCACCACGGCGGCCGCATCTTCGTCGAATCCGAGCCGGGGCGGGGCACGACGTTTTCGTTTACGCTGTCCCGGCCGGGCGCCGATGAAACGCATTGACCGCGCTACCCGAAGGAGGTGAGCGATGATTGCCGATGAGCGAGGGAATTTCGTCGAGATCCTGCTGGTCGAGGACAGCCCGACCGACGTGATGATGACCAGGGAGGCGCTCGAATACTACAAGGTGCTCAACCCGCTGCGGGTCGTCGAGGACGGCGTCGCGGCGATGGCGTACCTGAGGCGCGAAGGGCCCTACGCGAGCGCGCGGCGGCCGGGCCTCATCATCCTCGATCTGAACCTGCCGAAGAAGAGCGGCCGCGAAGTGCTGCAGGAACTGAAGCTCGATCCGGATCTCAGCACGATTCCGGTCGTGATCCTGACGACGTCGAAATCGGATGAGGACGTCGCGCGATCGTACGGACTGCATGCGAATTGCTATATCACGAAGCCCGTCGATTTCGCGAAATTCACGCACGTCGTGCACAGCATCAACGAGTTCTGGCTCGGCGTCGTCACGTTGCCGCCCGTCAAGCCATGAGTTCGCCGTCGAAAAGCGTCGAGATCCTGCTGGTCGAGGACAGCGTGACCGATGCGCTGCTCATCGGCGAAGCGCTGACCGACGTGACGGAGTTCGCGCCGCGCGTGGTCAACGCCGAGCTGCTGTCGGCCTCGCTCGAGCTTGCGAAGCACGCGCACTTCGACGTCGTGCTGCTCGATCTGGGCTTGCCCGATGCGCACGGGCTTGACACGTTCCGCCGCTTCCACCGGCAGGTGCCCGACGTTCCGGTGCTCGTGCTGACGGGGCTCGACGACCTGTCCGTCGGGCTGCAGGCGATTCAGGAAGGCGCGCAGGACTATCTGCTGAAGAAGCGGGTCGAGACGCCGCTGCTGAGCCGGGCGATACGCTACGCGATGGAGCGGCACCGCGTGGCCGCGGCGCTCTCGGCGAGCGAGGAACGGTTCCAGCTCGCGGTCAGCGGCGCGAGCGCGGGGCTTTGGGACTGGAATCCGAAGACGGGCGCGATGTATCTGTCGCCGCACTTCAAGAAGATCATGGGCTACGAGGACCATGAACTGCCCGACGAGATCACGGGGCACCGGGAATCGATTCATCCGGACGATCTGGCGCGCGTGCTCGACGCGCTGAAGGCTCACCTCGAGCATCGCGACACGTACGACGTCGAATACCGGGTGCGCACGCGCTCGGGCGATTTCCGATGGATCCAGTCGCGCGGGCAGGCGCTGTGGAACAGCGCGGGCGAACCGTACCGGATGGTCGGCTGGATCATGGACGTCACCGACCGCAAGCGCGACGAAGACGCGCTGCGGGTGTCGCGCGAGGAGCTGCGCCGCCTGTCGGCCCACATCCAGAGCATTCGCGAGGAGGAGAAAACGCGCATCGCGCGGGAATTGCACGACGACCTCGGCCAGCAATTGACGGCGCTGAAGATGGCGGTCACGCTGGTCGACAACGAGCTGAAGGAGGCGGGCTGGACATCGCGAACGAGCCGCTTGCCGAACGTCTATGCGTTGATCGGCCAGTTGCTCGACTCGGTACGGCGGATCGCGGCGGACCTGCGCCCCGTGATGCTGGACGATCTCGGGCTGCTTGCGGCGATCGAGTGGCTGACGCACGAGTTCGCCGCGCGATACCGGATTCCGGTGACGAGCCGCATCGAAGCCGACGACATCGCGTTCAACCGCGACAGCGCGACCGAGGTGTTCCGCATCGTTCAGGAGGCGCTGACCAATGTCGCCCGGCATTCGGCGGCGACCGAAGTCACGCTCGACATCGTGCGCGACGAGCCGAACTGCGTCGTGCGGATCGCCGACAATGGCCGCGGCACGGCGCGCGACACGCGTCCGAACCGGCATTCGCTCGGCCTGCTCGGGATGCGCGAGCGCGCGGCGCGCCTCGGCGGCGAGATCCGGATCGACACCGCGCCCGGCCGGGGATTCGCGTTGACGGCAACGCTGCCGCTCGCCGTGATCGAGGCGGCCGATTCGGCCTGACGGCGTCGGCGTCGCCGGCGGCGTTGGCGGCGATTTCGCCGGCCGCGGCGAGCGGCGCGGCGCTCAGTTCGCCGGCGCGCTCGCGGCGTCGCGCGCGGCGGCGTCTGCGGTGTCCGTCGACGCGAGCGACTCGAGCGCCATGCCTTTCGTCTCGATTCCCAGCACGCCCACCGCCAGCGCGGCGGCGACGAACGACAGCGCGCCAAGCGTGAACACGCCGCCTTGCCCGAAGACGGGCAGCACGATGCCGACCACGTAGGGCCCGATCAGCGAGCCGATCCGCCCGATCGCCGACGCGAAGCCCGAGCCGGTTGCGCGCGCGCCCGTGCCGTAGAGTTCCGGCGTGTACGTGTAGAGCACCGCCCACATTCCGAACAGGAAGAACTGCATCGCGAGCCCGGTGCAGACGAGCAGCGTCGCGCTGCCGCCGAACAGCGCGCTCTGGCCATACGCGTAGGCCATTGCGCCGCCGCCGACGAGCGACGCGATGCAGGTCGGCTTGCGCCCCCAGCGCTCGACGAGCCACGCCGCGCACAGGAAGCCCGGAATGCCGCCGAGCGAGATCAGCACCGTGTAGAACACCGATTGCGTGACGGCGAAGCCGGCCTGCTGCAACAGCGCGCCGAGCCACGACGTGAGGCCGTAGAAGCCGAGCAGCGCGAAGAACCACAGCAGCCAGACCATCGTCGTGCGGCGGCGGTACGCGGCGCTCCAGATCTCGCCGAACGCGCCGCGGCCGTGCGTGCGAGCCGGCCCGGCGAGCCGCGACGGCGCGGGCAGGCTCGCCACGCGCGCGGACTTCATCACCCTCGCTTCGACGTGCGCGAGCACGCGCTCGGCCTCGGCGAGCCGGCCGCGATGCTCGAGCCAGCGCGGCGATTCCGGCACGAGCCGGCGCACGATCAGCACGAACACGGCGGGCAGCGCAAGCAGCGCGAACACGGTGCGCCAGCCGAACAGCGGCAGCACGAAGTACGACACGACGCCGGCGGTGATGAAGCCGAGCGGCCAGAAGCCGTCCATCAGCGCGATCAGCCGCCCGCGCTTCGCGGCCGGGACGAACTCGGACAAGAGCGTCTGCGCGACCGGGAATTCCATCCCCATGCCGATGCCGAGCAGCACGCGATAGACGATCAGCGCGTCGACGCTCTGCGCGGTCGAGCACAGGTACGACGCCGCGCCCCACAGCACCATGCTCCACTGGAACACGGGCCGCCGGCCGAACTGGTCGGCGAGCAGGCCCGCAACCGCCGCGCCGAGCACCATCCCGAAGAAACTCGCGCTCGCGACGAGGCCGGCCGTCGCGGTCGACAGGCCGAACTCCTTCCTGATCGAGCCGAGCACGAAGGTCATCGTGCCGAGGTCGACCGAATCGAAGAAGAACGCGATCGCGATGATCACGAAGATGAGCTTGTGGTACCCGGAAAACGGCAATCGTTCGAGGCGGGCGGCGGCGCTGGCGCGCGAGGGGGCGGCGGGAGCGGCTGGCATGGCGGTGGTCTCTGGTCGGAAGGCGGCCCCGCGCGGGATGCGCGGGGCGTGGCTCGTTCAGTAGACTTGACCATTATTCGCCGCTATAGAAGGAAAGCGGCATGCGGCTGGAACGGGCGCGCCATTGGCCGGGGCGGCGGCACGCCGGACGCGTGGAGGCGGCGCGGGCGGCATGCCGCCCGGGCTTACGCGAGCGCTCGCCGCATCGTCTGGTTCGCGCTCGACCGGTAGTCGGTCATCGACGACTTCAGCTCGCGCAGGATCGCGTGCGCGCCGGCGTCGGCGGGCGCGTCGTGAAAGCGCGCAATCCATTGGCGAAGCCACAGCGGGCTCGCGGCGAGGTAGCGGCGAATCGAGTGGCCGTCGTCGAGCCGTGCATGGTCGTCGAGCAGGAACACGCCGGTGAGCCGCGCGACGATCTTGCCTTGCCGGCCGTCCTGCCAGACGGGCGTTGCGTGATCGTAGCGGTAGTCGGCGGGCTGCGTGTGCACGAGGCAGTGCCGCAGCACGTCCGCATGCTCGCCGGGCTGGATCACGTAATGGCGGCTCGTCGTGCCGGCGAGGCTGCGCACGTCGTTGAACGCGGTCACGTCGACGACCGACGTGCCGAGCCAGTCGAGATGGATGTCCGCGGCGGAGCCGAACGACACGAGCAGCGCGCGATCGAAGAATGCGCGCAGTTCGTCTTCCGTGAGGCCGAGCCGCTCGCCGTCGCGGCACGCCTGCACGTCGAGCTGCTGCGCGGTCGCGATTCCCGAGCTGTGCGCGAAGCACTTGAGGAGCGGCAGCCGCTCGATCTGCTCCGCCCGGATGCGGCGCGCGCGCGAGCCGTCCTGATACAGCGGGAAGCCGGCCGCGTCGCGGCGCACCAGTTGCCGCTCGGTGTATGCGAGCTTCGCCGGCTTGTCGACGAGGCGCGGCAGGATCAGCCGCTCGTAGATCAGTTGCGATTCCTCGCTGAAGTAGAGGCCGGACGGGTCTGCGTTCAGCGCGAAGCGGTTGTGCAGCATGCTGGCTTCGATCACGGTTTCGCCGTCGTCGCGGCGGCCCGAATTCGTGATCGCGAGCAGGCGCAGCGGCGTGTCGCGCTGCGTCTGCCGGGACGGACGCAGCGTCGGATCGGCGGCGATCTGCGCGACGAAGCCGTGGAACAACTGCGCCATCCCGTTCGACAGCTTGAGGCCGAGCGGGTAGTTGGTGGTCGGCGTGCTCGGCAGCACGACCCAGTCGACGCTCGCGATCGCCGCCGCCAGTTCGTCGGGCGCGACGTCGCGGCGCATGGGCGGCTCGCTCGCGTCCGCCGCGGCCTCGAGCACGGTCCACACGGGGCCGCAAGCCTTGCGCGACGCATTCGAGCGATCGCGCAACTCGAGCGTGAGCTCGCGCAGCGCGTGATAGAGGAGCGCCATCGTCGCGCTGTAGCGCGGGCTCTGGCGCAAACCGAGATTGACGACGTTGCTGTAGTCGCTGTTGTATCGGCAAGGAATCCCGGCCAGATATTCGAGGCAGCGCAGCGGCAGTGGCTTGAACTGGTCGACGCGCACGCCGTAGCTCGCGTGCTCGCGCGTCACGGTCTTGCCGGGGCGCGCATAGTCTTCGAGCGCGCGGTCGTACATGTCGATCGAATAGCCGCGCGGCACGAGCAGCTCGCGTGCGAAATTCAGCGCCTGCGGAATCTGGATGTAGCGCGCGATCAGATATTCGTGATCCTCGTAGCGGTCGAGCTCTTCGACGAACGAACGAATCGTGACGCCGAAGCTGCGCGCGGCCGTCAGCACGTGCTCGGCGAGCGCGGCGGGATCGGTCGGCAGCGATTCGGCGCTCGCGAGGTGCGCGGCGAGCCGGTCCTCGAGCTTGCGATACGTGTCGACGATCGGCCGCAGCGCGTCGAGGATCGTGTCGGCCGACACGAGGCGCTCGTCGGCCGGATAGTGCGCGAGCGCCGCCTCCGCCTGCCGGAACAGCGCGACGTCGGGGCGCGGCATGCCGAGTTCGTCGCGCAGCGTTTCGGCATCGACGATGCCGATGCCGCGGCGCTCGAGCTCGAGCCGCAGCCAGCGCACCTGATCGCCCGTTCCGCATGCCTTGCGCACGCCGCCCGGCACGCGCGCGTCGAAGACGTTCAGCGCGTCCTCGAGCCCGACGCGGATGCCGTCGAGATCGAGCGCGATCGCGACGTCGACGAGCAGCGCCTGGAACGGGCCCGGCAGCAGCAGCGAGATCTTGCACGACGGGAAGTTGTCGCGGAGCTTGTCGACGGTGGGGCGCAACTGCGTCGCGGCGAGCTCGACGGCTTTCTCGTGCGCGTCGTCTGCGCCGGCTTGCAGCAGCTTCGCGATCGCCTTGCGCGTGGGCACGTCGATCAGCGAATCGTCGCTCGTGTCGCCGCTGACGGGATCGCGATGATATTGATCGACGGCGGCGACGAGCATGAACAGCACCGGAACGCCGGCCTTCACGAGCGGCGATTGATAGAGCGTGATCGAATTCTCGACGATCGTGTGGTTGAACACTTCGATCTCGGGCCGCACGCCGACGTCCGCGAAATGCGCGAGCTGATCCGCGAGGAACGCGTTCGGATTGTCGTAGCCGCCGCCCGCCTGGAACACGACGGGGCCGGGGCTGAACGACGCGACGTCGGGCGCGAGCTGCGCATGGCCGTAGCGCTTCAGGTGCGCGCGCCGCAGCGGGCTTTGCGACGCGCGGCGGTCGCCGCGCGCGCTCGTCGACAGATTCAGGATCGCCGACGGTTCCAGATCCAGAAGCTTCGGCATGATCCGGTCGTAATCGTCGAGCACGATGTGGTTGCGCTGCGAGCCGATGCTGATCGGCGCGTTCAGGCCGGGAATCGCGAGCGTCGCCTGATCGTCGGTCGCGCGCGTATGCAGGTGGACCGCCGCGGCGCCTTCGCGCAGCGCCTCGCGCGATGCGTCGACGATGCCGTTCGCCGTGATCGGCAGGTAAGGCGAGCGCGCCTTGCCCGGTTGCCAGTAGCCGGCGTCGCATATTCGCCAGCCGTTGTCGAACAGCGAATCGAGCACGGCCGCGTTGTCGGCGCGCATCCGCTCGACGCAATCCGGCGGCAGGTAGGTGTGAATCCGGTCGTGCGCCCAGCTCAGGCTGCCGTCTTCGGCGGCGGTCCAGCCGAACGTCGTGAGCTGCAGGACGATCTGGCGGACCAGATCGACCGACGACAGCCGCTCGAGCGTGGTGCGCGTGATCAGCGGCGGCTGCGCGAGCGGCGGCGAGGTCTGCGTGCGGTGCCAGACCGGGCCGTTCGGCGTCCAGCCATGGTTGCGCAGCGCATCCGGCGCCGATGCCGGTGCGCCGTCGTAGTCGGTCAGATCGATCGGCGCGTCGTAGCCGTATTCGCGCACGATGCCGCCTGCGGGCACGGCCTCCCATCCGTTGACCTCGAGGGCCTTGATCGTCGCCTCGCGCTTGTCGGCGGGCAGCAGCTCGAGCAGCACATGCGGGATGAACTTCGGCTCCAGTGGATCGAGGAACTTCGGGACAGCGCCGACGGGGGCTGCGGTGATGTAGAAGGTCTTGACCATGATCGTCCTGAATTGCGTTGAAAAGTGATCCTAAATAATCGAAATCGGATGCGACATTTCATGGCGCCGCTGAATCGCCGGACCGGAGAATGTTGCGTTTCGCTGGAGGCCGGATCGAAAAACGGCTGGCCCGCGTGAATGCGGGAGGCATCTTGCCGATTAACTTCAAGATGCCTTGCAGTCATCTTACAATAAAATTACTAGATTTTATGAAAATAATTATGTGTTGAATTTGGTGAAATTAAAATACGCGTAATTTCAATGATTGTTAATTTGTTCGGCTTGTTTGTTTCGGGTGAGCGCCGAAGTGGCTCGCTGGTTCCGGGCATTGCTGCGAGGCATGGCGGCGCTTGGCGAGATTTTTATCTCGGCCCCGGATTTCTGATTTCCGCGTGACGATAAAGCGGGGTGCGATCTTTTATGAAGATGGGAATCGGAAGAGGGGGGATTTTTAATCTGATTCGATGCGTATTTTCGGCTGTTTTGTTGGAGTCGATATACGCGGGTTTTTCATTGGGAAATCCGTGTCGCGCCATGTCGCGTTCCGATGGGGGCGAGCGGTCCGCGTGCGCGTGGCGTGTGGCGGATTTGCTTCAGGCCGATTGGCGGTCGTAAGGCGGAAGTGCGTTGGCGTGGCTGCGAACTCGCGTCGAGCAAGCGCTGCGGACGAAGGGAATCATGCAATGCGGCTTGTGCAGGGTTCGAGGAAGGGCGTGGTGCGTTTCGTCGCCGTTGTCGACGCCGAAAGGGTATGGCGGGGGCGGGGCTTCGCGGAACGTGCGCGGCTTCGGCGAGAAAGATCCGGCATGATGCACGTCGAGCGGGCCGACGACGCTACGTGTCGCGCCGGCGGCCGCATCGAACGCTTTCGAGCATCGACGCGCGGCCGGCGCGACATTCGCGGCCGGCCGCTTTTCATACGACGGCGGGCGCCCGGGCAGGCTTGCCGCCGCGCGCGGGCGCGCCGTTCGCGACGTAGTACCGCACGTTCGCGCGTTCGAGCGGCTCGCGCTCGCGGATCTTGTCGGCGATCTTCTCCGCGATCATGATCGTCGGCGCGTTCAGATTGCCGGTCGTGATGATCGGCATGATCGATGCGTCGACGACCCGCAATCCGTCGATCCCGTGCACGCGGCCTGCGTTGTCGACGACCGCCATGTCGTCATAGCCCATCTTGCACGAGCACGACGGATGGAACGCCGTTTCCGCACGTGCGCGCACGAACGTGTCGAGGTCGTTGTCGCTTTTCAGGTCCGCGCCCGGGTTCAGTTCGCGGCCGCGGAAGCGGTCGAGCGCCGGCTGGCGCATGATCTCGCGAGTCGCGCGGATCGCGTCGCGGAATTCGCGCCAGTCGAGCGCTTCCGCCATGTAGTTGAACAGGATGCTCGGATGCGCGTTCGGATCGCGCGATTTCAGCTTCACGCGGCCGCGGCTCGGTGAGCGCATCGAGCCGACGTGCGCCTGGAAGCCGTGCATCTCGATCGCATTCGAGCCGTTGTAGTTGATCGCGACGGGCAGGAAGTGATACTGGATGTTCGGCCACCGATCGTCGTCGCGCGTGCGGATGAAGCCGCCCGCTTCGAAGTGGTTGCTCGCGCCGAGGCCCGTGCCGTTGAGCATCCATTCGAGACCGATCTTCGGCTGGTTCCACCATTTGAGCGCCGGATACAGCGACACGGGCTCCCTGCATTCGAACTGGATGTACATCTCCAGGTGATCCTGCAGGTTGCGGCCGACGCCGGGCAGATCGAGCACGACGGGAATGTCCAGCTCGCGCAGCCATTCACCGGGGCCGACGCCCGAGCGCTGCAACAGTTGCGGCGAAGCGATCGCGCCGCTGCACACAAGCACCTCGCGGCGCGCGTGCGCGGTGACGCGCTCGCTGCCGTGCACGAACGTGACGCCCGTCGCGCGCTTGCCGGAGAACAGGATGCGATCGGCGAGCGCGTGCGTGACGATGTCTAGATTCGGCCGCGCGCGCGCCTGGTCGAGATAGCCGCGCGCGGTCGAGGCGCGGCGGCCGCGCGGCGTGACCGTGCGGTCCATCGGGCCGAAGCCTTCCTGCTGATAGCCGTTGAGGTCGTCGGTGCGCGGATAGCCGGCCTGCACGCCAGCCTCCACCATCGCTTCGAACAGCGGATTCACGCCGGGCTTGCTCGTCGTCACCGAGACCGGACCGTCGCCGCCGTGATAGTCGTTCGGGCCGGCGTCGCGCGTCTCGGCCTTCCTGAAGTACGGCAGGCAGTCGAGATACGTCCAGTCCTCGAGCCCCTTGTGCGTCGACCAGTTGTCGTAATCGAGCGCGTTGCCGCGGATGTAGCACATCCCGTTGATCAGCGACGAGCCGCCGAGCCCCTTGCCGCGCCCGCATTCCATCCGGCGGTGGTTCATGTGCGGCTCGGGATCGGTTTCGTATGCCCAGTTGTAGCGGCGGCCCTGCAGCGGGTACGCGAGCGCCGCCGGCATCTGCGTGCGGAAATCGAACCGGTAGTCGGGACCGCCCGCCTCGAGGAGCAGCACGGTGACGTCCGGGTCCTCGGTGAGGCGCGTCGCGAGCACGTTGCCCGCGGAGCCCGCGCCGCAGATGATGTAGTCGAATTCGCGTGTCGTCATCGTTGCGTTCTCCTGATGCTTAGAACACCGGTTGATAGCGGCCGAGCTCGACCTGCACCGATTTGATTCGAGTGTAGTGCTCGAGCGTCGTGATGCCGTTCTCGCGTCCGACACCGGATTGCTTATAGCCGCCAACCGGCATCTCGGCGGGCGACTCGCCCCACGTGTTGATCCAGCAGATGCCCGCTTCGAGGCGATGGATCACGCGGTGCGCGCGCGACAGGCTCTCGGTGACGACGCCCGCCGCGAGGCCGTACTCGGTCGCGTTCGCGCGCGCGATCGCTTCGTCTTCCGTTTCGAACGACAGGATGCTCATCACCGGGCCGAAGATCTCTTCGCGGACGATCTTCATGTCGTCGCGGCAATCGCCGAACACGGTCGGCGCGACGTATTGCCCGTTCGCAAAATGATCGTGCGCAAGGCGCGCGCCGCCCGCGAGCAGCTTGGCGCCTTCGGCCTTGCCGCTGTCGATGTAGCCGAGCACCTTGTCGAGCTGCGCGGCGCTCGCGAGCGGCCCGAAATTCGTGTCGGGGTCCGAAGGACTGCCGATGCGGATTCGTGCGACGCGCTCGAGCACGCGTTCGACGAATGCGTCCTTCGCCGCTTGCTGGACGAACACGCGCGTGCCGTTCGTGCACACCTGGCCCGCGCTGAAGAAGTTCGCGGTGACGGCGATGTCGGCGGCGCGGTCGAGATCGGCGTCGTCGAACACGATGAGCGGCGACTTGCCGCCCAGCTCCATCGTCACTTCCTTCAGCGACGACGCGCCCGCGAGCGACATCACCTTCTTGCCGGTCTCGACGCCGCCCGTGAACGACACCTTCGCGATGCCCGGGTGCGCGGTCAGCAGCGCGCCGACCGAGCCGTCGCCCTGCACGACGTTGAACACGCCGGCGGGCACCCCCGCCTCAGTGTAGATCTCCGCGAGCTTGAGCGCGGACAGCGGCGTGACTTCGCTCGGCTTGAAGATCATCGCGTTGCCGGCGGCGAGCGCGGGCGCGCTCTTCCAGCAGGCGATCTGGATCGGGTAGTTCCATGCGCCGATGCCCGCGCACACGCCGAGCGGCTCGCGCCGCGTGTAGACGAACGATTCCGGGCGCAGCGGCACTTGCAGCCCCTCGATCGCGGTCGCGAGGCCCGCGTAGTACTCGATCACGTCGGCGCCCGTGACGATGTCGACGGCGCGCGTTTCCGCGATCGGCTTGCCGGTGTCGCGCATTTCGAGTTCGGCGAGCGCGTCGTTGCGCTCGCGCAGCAATTCGACCGCGCGGCGCAGGATGCGCGAGCGCTGCATCGCGGTCATCGCGGCCCATTCGCGCTGGCCTTCGCGCGCGGATGCCACCGCGCGATCGACGTCGTCGGCGCTTGCTTGCTGGACGCTCGCGAGCAGCTCGCCCGTCGCGGGATCGAACGTGTCGAACGTCTTGCCGCTCGTGGCGTCGGCATGGGTGCCGGCGATGTAAAGGCGTTGCAGACCGTATACGGACATAGCGGACATAGGGATCTCCTTGTGTGGGCGAGAGCGCGCGTCGCGTTACGCGCGCGGCGCGAGCAGCAGGTCGATGTAATCGTTGGCGAGCTTCAGGGCCGCCGCCGTGTCGAGCGGTTCACCCGCGAGCGCGCCGCGCAGCCACAGGCCGTCGATCAGCGCGGCGAGGCCGCTTGCGGCTTCGCGTGCGCGCGCAAGAGGCAGCGTTTTCGCGAACTCCGCACACAGATTCGAATGGAGCCGCCGCGTGTTGACGTGCTGCAGGCGTTTCAACATCGGCTCGTGCATGCTCTGCGACCAGAATGCGAGCCATGTCTTCATCACGGGAGCGCTGATCTGCGTATCGTCGAAATTGGCGGCGACGACGGCGCGCAGGCGCGCGCGCGGCGCGTCGGACGCGGCGGCGCGATGGCGCGCGGTGGCGGCCCACAGGTCGCGCAGCACGTGGCGCATCGTTGCTTCGAGCAGGCCGTCCTTGTCGCCGAAGTAATGGCTGACGATGCCGGTTGAGATGTTCGCGCGCTGCGCGACGGATGCGAGCGTCGTGCCGGACAGGCCAGCCTCGTCGATGGAGCGCAGCGTTGCGTCGATCAATTGGGCGCGGCGGATCTCGCGCATTCCGAGTTTGGGCATCGCGGGACCTTTGTGGGCGCGGTGGATGGCGAAGTCCGAAGGATAGCGGTTTTTTATTGATCGTTCAATCAATAAAAAATATGGGGCTTGATCGTTGCCGGTGAACTCGTGAGGCGGCTGGCCGGTTCGGCTTGATGTGCCGCGTTGGCCATCGGCGGGGTGTCGCGACGGCATGCGGTCGATTCGTGCTTTTGTGAAGATCGAGTGAAAGAATGTTGAGAATGTTTAAAACGTTTTAATCGTAAATTCCGGCATTGCGAATTCATGTTGTAGAGCGCCGGAAATGGACGATGGGTATGAGATTGGGTATCCGTTCTGTTGCGCAACCTGCCTCGATTGGGCGGTTCGATAACGGATGAATGTGCGCGCGGGGTGTATGCGGATGGGGTGGAATTGGAGATTGGGCGTTTCGGGATGTTTATGGTTGGGCTTGCGAGGCGTCGGGTTTCGCAGTGCTCGGATTGACCGGGATGGGCGGTGGGACGGGCGTCTCGGCCGATGCTCGCGTGATGCGTTCTATATCACAAAAAATATTTCATTGCGATGAATGGATTAATTGGAGAAGGGTCTTTAGAGTGATTTGCTCAATGTGCGGAGGGGGCATTGATGAGTTTTTTGAGGCGAAACATTAAAAATAGTTGAGGGGGTTGTATTTAGCGTATTAGTATTAACACCGTAAAAACGCGAGCCGCCGAGCGGTGATCGTGAAAGCGGAATGGCGATGGGAAGCGGTTAATCCTTCAAGAGGCGTCATGCGAGTAAGAGGCGCTGGAGACCACGGGCCGAAGGCAGCGGGATGACCGTGTTGGGCCTGGTGGGAGCGTATTGCCGGTCGGATAGGGGGACGAGGCGATGCGCGGCTCCGGCGGGTGGGTAGCCGCCGCGGCGCGCGAGGCAGGGCGGGTGGATCGCGCGGGAGGGCGTGTGGCTACGTGTTGGCGTCCTGTCAAGGGCGCGGGATCAGCTCATTTGCCGAGCAGATGCGGGAGATACGCCATGCCTATCGAGAAACAGGTTGTAGCGCTGCCGAGCGGACTGAAGGTCCACGTCGAGCGTCACGTGTTCGATCCGGCCTTCGAGACGGTCATCCTCGTGAACGGCGCGCTGGCGACGAGCGCGTCGTTCGGCCAGACGATTCGCTACCTGGGCGAACGCGTGAACGCGGTGTGCTTCGATTTGCCGTACGCGGGGCAGTCGCGCCAGCACAATCCGGGCGAGTACATTCTGACGAAGGACGACGAGGTCGAGATTCTGCTGCACCTGGCCGAGCGGTTCGAGCCGAGCTTCATGCTGTCGGTGTCGTGGGGCGGGGTGGCGTCGCTGTTCGCGCTGGCGCGCGGGTGCGCGAGCGTGCGGCGGGCGGTGATCGCGTCGTTCTCGCCGTTCCTGAACGAGGCGATGACGGACTACGTGACGCGCGCGCGCGATCACATTGCGGCGGGCGAGAACCTGAAGGCGGCGCAGTTGCTCAACGACACGGTGGGGCGCTACCTGCCGCGGATCATGAAGCTGTACAACTACCGGTATCTGACGAAGCTGCCGCGCAACGAGCAGGACCAGGTGGCGTTCCACGTCGACCAGATCCTGTCGATGCAGCCGGAGCAGTATCTGCCGGAGTTCCGCCAGATCGGCTGCGCGGTGAAGTTCATCAACGGCGAGCTGGACGAGTACACGACGGCGTCGGACGTGCGGCGGCTGGCGGCGTACGTGCGGCGCGCGGAGTTCGCGACGATCCGGCAGGCGGGGCACTTCCTGGACCTCGAGGGGCGTCAGCCGCAGGAGCAGCTCCGCGCGTCGATCCTGGGCTTCTTCGGCGACGAGCGGGCGAGCGCGGCGCGCGACGACGCGCAGGACGAGACGCTCGCGCCGCTCGGTCCGCCGCTGGGCCAATTGCCGGCGCTGTCGTAGCGGCGGGCATCGGCCGTGACGCACCGGCAGTCGAGGCTCCTTCAATCAGACAAGCAAACGCGGCGCGCGGCGATGGTCAGGCGCATCGGTATGACGCAGGCGTTCGTTCGGCGGCAGGCGGACGGATTCCGGCCGGGGATGGACGATCCGGTTCGAACGTTTGGCGAGGCCGGATGTGCCGCCGGCTGCCGCGCGGGATGGGATGACGAAGCGATGGCGAAGGTAATCGTGACGGCGATCGGGTCGGCGGGCGACGTGCATCCGCTGCTGGGGGTGAGCCGGGCGCTGTCGGCGCGCGGCCACGAGGTGGTGTTCTGCACGCACGCGCCGTTCGAGGCGGCGGTGCGCGCGAGCGGGTTCGCGTTCGTGCCGGTGGGCACGGCCGAGGACTACGCGCAGGCGATGGCGGACCCGGCGCTGTGGGAACCGCGCACGTCGTTCCGGACGCTGTGGCGGGTGATCGCGCCGGTGGTGCGGCCGCACTTCGACGTGCTGCGCGCGCTGAGCGACGCGGACACGGTGCTGGTGGGCACGCTGTGGGCGTTCTCGGCGCGGCTGATGCAGGAGCGCTTCGGCACGCGCTACGTGTCGGTGCAGGTGTCGCCGTCGACGCTGCTGTCGGCGCACGCGCCGCCGACGCACAAGCGGCTGACGATCCCGGCGGGGTTGCCGCTGGCGGTGAAGGCGGGGCTGATGACGCTGATCGAGCGGCAGGTGCTGGACCGGGTGTGCGGCCCGGAGCTGAACGCGGCGCGGCAGGCGCTGGGCCTGGCGCCGGCGAAGCGGATCCTGGGGCGGTGGCTGCATTCGACGGACGGGGTGCTGTGCCTGTTTCCGTCGTGGTTCGCGCCGGCGCAGCCGGACTGGCCGGCGAATCACCTGCAAAGCGGGTTTCCGCTGTTCAACGACGCGGGGCCGGCGCAGGCGGATGCGGAGCTGGAGGCGTTCGTCGCGTCGGGCGAGGCGCCGGTGGTGTTCACGGCGGGCTCGACGCGGGTGGACGGCCGCACGTATGAGCGGGCGGTGACGCAGGTGCTGCGGGCGACGGGCGTGCGGGGGATCCTGCTCGCGCCGGACGCGCCGGCGGCATGGGATGGGACGACGGGGCCAACGGCAGCGAAGACGCCGGGCGCGGCGCTGCTCAAGCGCCGCTACGTGCCGCTCGCGGCGCTGCTGCCGCGGTGCCGGGCGCTGGTGCATCACGGCGGGATCGGCACGGCGTCGCTGGCGTACGCGGCGGGCGTGCCGCAGGTGGTGACGCCGTTCGCGCACGACCAGTTCGACAACGCGCAGCGGGTGGCGGCGAGCGGCTGCGGGGTGCGGCTGGACGCGCCAGTGCGCGGCGAGCCGCTGGCGCGGGCGCTGGCACGCGTGCTGGGCGACGCGGCGCTGGCCGCGCGCTGCGCCGAGGTGCGCGCGCGGATGGCGGCGCAGCCGAACGGCTGCGACGAGGCGGCGCGCTTCATCGAGCGCTTCGCGCCGGGCGTCGCGGCGCGGCAGGCGCAGCCGGCATGAGCGCGCAGGCGTTGCCGGCGGATCGGGCCAGGGCCGGCGTGGCGCCGCCCGCCGTCGCGCCGCTGCGCGGGGCGAAGCTCGCGCTGCTGACGTTCGCGCTGTCGCTCGCGACGTTCATCGAGGTGCTGGACTCGACGGTGGCGAACGTCGCGGTGCCGGCGATCTCGGGCAGCCTCGGGGTGGCGAACAGCCAGGGCACGTGGGTGATCAGCTCGTACTCGGTGGCCGCGGCGATCGCGGTGCCGCTCACGGGGTGGCTCGCGCGGCGGGTGGGGGAGCTCAGGCTGTTCGTCGCGTCGGTGCTTCTGTTCACGCTGACGTCGCTGCTGTGCGGGCTCGCGCGGGACCTGGAGGTGCTGGTGGCGTGCCGGGCGCTGCAGGGGCTGTTCTCGGGGCCGATGGTGCCGCTGTCGCAGACGATCCTGATGCGCGCGTTCCCGCCGGCCAGGCGCACGCTGGCGCTGGCGCTGTGGGGGATGACGGTGCTGCTCGCGCCGATCTTCGGGCCGGTGGTGGGCGGCTGGCTGATCGACAACTTCTCGTGGCCGTGGATCTTCCTGATCAACCTGCCGATCGGGCTGTTCTCGTTCGCGGTGTGCGCGCTGATGCTGCGGCCGCAGGCGCAGCGGGGCGAGGCGAGTCCGATCGACGTGCCGGGGATCGTGCTGCTGGTGATCGGCGTGGGCGCGCTGCAGGCGATGCTGGATCTGGGGCATGACCGGGGGTGGTTCGATTCGCCGCTGATCACGGGGCTGGCGATCACGGCGGGGGTGTCGCTCGTGTCGCTGCTGATCTGGGAGCTGGGCGAGGCGCATCCGGTGGTGGAGCTGAGCCTGTTCCGGGAGCGGACCTTCACGTTCTGCGTGGTGATCATCTCGCTGGGGATGATGAGCTTCTCGGTGGTGGGGGTGGTGTTTCCGCTGTGGCTGCAGGCGGTGATGGGGTACACGGCGTACCAGGCGGGGCTGGCGACGGCGTCGATGGGGGTGCTGGCGCTGGCGTTCTCGATCCTGGTGGGGCTGTACGCGAGCCGGCTGGACGCGCGGGTGCTGGTGACGTTCGGGTTCGGGGTGTTCGCGGCGGTGATGTGGTGGAGCACGCACTTCACGCTGTCGATGACGTTCGCGCAGGTGGTGACGCCGCGGCTGATCCAGGGGATGGGGCTGCCGTGCTTCTTCATCCCGCTGACGGCGGCGACGCTGTCGCGGGTGCCGGACGACAGGCTGGCGGCGGCGTCGAGCCTGTCGAACTTCCTGCGGACGCTGTCGGCGGCGTTCGGCACGGCGCTGAGCGTGACGTGGTGGGACAACCGGGCGACGTATCACTACGCGGTGGTGTCGCAGTCGGTGACGCGCGCGTCGGAGAACACGCAGCGGTACGTGGACGCGCTGCACGCGATGGGGCTGCACGGCGTGCGCGAGCTGAGCTCGCTGCACCAGGTGGTGCGGCAGCAGGCGTACATGATGGCGACGAACGACATGTTCTGCATGGCGAGCGCGACGTGCCTGCTGCTGGCGGGGCTGATGTGGCTGACACGGCCGAAGCGGGGCGCGGCGGCGGCGCTCGGGCATTGAGGCGAAGGCGAGCGGCGATGCATCGAAGTCCTGAGGATGCGGCGCATCGCCGCGATGGCGAGGCGAGCACGCCGAAGCTCGAACCACGGAAGGAGGAAGGAAGAGCGATGGCGACCCTGGGCGCGCTGGTGATTCTGTATGACCCGACGGACGAGCAGTTGTCGGGGCTGGAGGCGCTCGCGCGCGACAGCGATGCGCTCGCGGTGATCGACAACACGCCGCACGAGCACGCGGCGGCGCGCGAGCGGGTGCGCGCGCTGTCGGCGCGGACGAGGGTCGTGTGGCAGCACCACGGCAACCGCGGCGGGGTGGCGGGCGCGTACAACGCGGGGCTGTCGGCGCTGTTCGCGCAGGGCGTCGAGGCGGTCGCGCTGTTCGACCAGGACTCGACGGTGCCGGCCGCGTACTTCGCGCGGATGCGCGAGGCGTGCGCGCAACTGGGCGCGGGCGCGCACGCGGGCGCATTCATCGCGGGGCCGCGGATCTACGACGCGAACGAGCGGCGCTTCCTGCCGGTGCTGATGACGAGCGGCGTGACGGTGCGCCGCGTGCGGGTGGAGGGCGAGACGGGGCCGCGGCGCTGCGCGTTCCTGATCTCGTCGGGCAGCGTGATCTCGCGGGCCGCGTACGCGCGGCTCGGGCGATTCGACGAGGCGCTGTTCATCGATCACGTCGACACCGAGTATTGCCTGCGCGCGCTCGCGCACAACGTGCCGCTGTACGTGGTGCCGTCGCTCGTGCTGACGCACCGGATCGGCGCGCGGCGCCGGCACAAGGTGGGGCCGTTCGAGCTGACGGCGATGCATCACGGGTGGCTGCGCCGGTACTACGGCGCGCGCAACGCGATGCAACTGGGGCTGCAGTACGGGTTGCGGTTTCCGGTGGCGCTGGTGCCGAGTCTGCTGACGTTATGGCAGGTGGTTCAGGTGGTGCTGTGCGAGCGGGAGAAGGGCGCGAAGCTGCGGGGGATCGCGCTGGGCGTGCTCGACGGCCTGTTCGGGCGGCTGGGATCGTTCGACGATGCGCGCGCGGGCGCGGCGGCGCGCGAGCCGGTGCGGCAGGAATGACCGGAGCAGGCCGGACAGAGGGATATGAGAACGAGGCACGCGTCACGAGCATGAGGCAGAGCGCAACGCAAGCGGCAACGACCGCAACGCAAGCGGCAACGACCGCAACGACCACGGCAGGCAGCCGCGCGGCGCGCCGGCTCGCGGCGGCCGCGCTTGCGTGGGCGCTCGCCGGCTGCGCGCCGTCGGGCTTCGAGCCGGCGCTCGCGCCGCGCGCGCCGGGCGACGACGCGCTCGCGCAAACGACGGGGGGCGCCGCGCACGGCGCCTGGCCGAGCCCCGACTGGGTCAGGCAGCTTGGCGATCCGCAGCTCGATGCGCTGGTCGACGAAGCGCTGCGGCAGAACCCGACGCTGCAGGCCGCGCAGGCGCGCATCGGCGTCGCGCAGTCGCAACTGCAGCAGTTCGAATCGCTGACGGGACTCACCGCGAAGGCGGGCGCGTCGCTGTCCAAGGCGCACGTGCCGCGCTCGGGCGGCACCATCAATACGACGCTGAACGGCTTGCCGGTGTCGGTGCCGCTCGTCGGCGAATCGGTGGTGTCGTCGTCGTCGCTGTTCGTCGGGCTGAACTATCAGTTGGACCTGTGGGGCAAGAACGCGGCGGCCACGCGCGGGCTGCTGTCGATGCGCGACGCGGCGCGGGTCGAGGCGCAGCAGGCGCGGCTCGCGCTGTCGGTGGCGATCGTGACGCTGTACGGCGAGCTGGATCGCGCGTATGCGCTGCGCGAGCTGCTGCAGCTCAAGCGCCGCGCGAGCGAGCAGGTCGAGGCGGTGCTGCGCGAGCGCGCGGCGCGCGGGATCGACAACGGCTACGACGCGGACGACGCGGCGCTCAAGCGCAGCAAGCTGTTCGAGCAGATCGCGCTGACCGACGAGCAGATCCAGTTGCAGAAGCTGCAACTGGGGGTGCTGAGCGGGCGCGGGCCGGAACGGGGGTTGTCGCTCGCGCGGCCGAGGCTCGCGCCGCCCGCGGACGCGCCGCTGCCGCGGCGGCTGCCGGCGGAGCTGCTGGGCCGGCGGCCGGACATCGTCGCGGCGCGGCTGCGGGTGGAGGCGGCGTATGCGACGATCGACGGCACGCGCGCGGCGTTCTACCCGGACGTGAACCTGGCGGCGCTGGGCGGGCTGTTCGCGCTCGCGCCGGCGTCGCTGTTCAGGCACGACGCGCTGGGGGGCTCGATCGGGCCGGCGCTGTCGCTGCCGATCTTCGATCGCGGCCGGCTGAAGGCGAAGCTGGGGGGCGACGTGGCGAACGCGGAGGTGGCGCTGGCGCTGTACAACCAGACGGTGGATGCGGCGCTGGGCGAGGTGGCGCGGCAGTTGACGTCGCTGTCGACGGTCGATGCGCTGCTCGGGGAGCAGCAGCAGGCGGTGCGCGCGGCGCAGCGGATGGTGGCGCTGGCGGAGGACCGGCACCGGCGCGGGATGGGGATGCGCAAGGACGTCGACATGGCGAAGCTGACGCTGCTGGACGAGCGCACGCACGCGATCGAGCTGCAGGCGCGGCGGCGGGCGCTGCGGGTGGGGCTGATCGGTGCGCTGGGCGGGGGCTTCGACGCCCGGCAGGCGGACGGCGCGCCGCTGGCGCAGGCGGGCAAGCCGTTCGCGGCGGCGCCGCCGGCCGCGGCGAACGACACGCGACACGATTGATCGGGATCGCGCGGCGCGGCGGATGGCCGAACGGCGGCGGGATGACGATTGCCGCGGTGGAGGCTTCCGATGCATCGCTGTCCGCCGGGATCGATGCGCGAACGCATCGGGTACAAACGCATCGCAGGAGCCTGTGACGAAGCCATCGAGCGCGAAGACATCCACACCAACGCCACTATCATTGTGAATACGAGAGATTCGACCGACACCGCCGCCGGGCATCGAAGCGCATCGAGCCGGCCCGCGCAGCCCGGCGCCGCCGACATCACGCACGCGAAGCCCTTGAACGACACCGCCACCGCCACCCCGCGCGCGAAGGCGCCGACCGATCCGGCCGCCATCGGCGGCGCGCCCGCGAAGCCCGCGCCGGAGCCCGGGCCGCGGCCGCATCCCGAAACCGCGGCGTCGCTCGCCGCGCGCCGTGCGGCGCGGCGCGGCCGCTTCGCGCTGTTCTTCGGCGTGCTGGCGATCGCGGCGCTGGCCGCCGCGCTCTACTGGTGGCTCGTCGGGCGCTTCAGCGAAGAGACGGACGATGCCTACGTGGCCGGCAACGTCGTGCAGATCGCCGCGCAGATCCAGGGGACGGTGACCGACGTGCTGGTGGCGGACACGCAGCAGGTGAAGGCGGGGCAGGCGCTGGTGAAGCTCGACGACGCGGACGCGTCGGCGGCGTTCGCGCAGGCGCGGGCGCAGCTTGCGCAGGCGGTGCGGCAGGTTGCGAACACGCGGCTGTCGATGGGGACGTACGAGCAGACGGTGAAGGCGCGCGAGGCGGACCTGACGCTCGCGCAGCAGGCGTATCGGGCGCGGGTGGGGGCGTCGGTGGAGGTGGTGGCGCCGGAGGAGCTGGCGCGGGCGAAGTCCTCGCTCGCGAACGCGCAGGCGGCGCTGGCGGGGGCGCGGGCGCAACTGGAGGCGGCGCGCGCGCTGGGCAGCGAGCGGCCGGTCGGGCAGAACCCGGCGGTGCAGCAGGCGGGCGCGCAGTTCAAGCTCGCGTACCGGAACCTGAAGCGCACGACGATCGTGTCGCCGGTGGACGGGACGGTCGGCCAGCGGTCGGTGCAGATCGGGCAGCAGGTGGGGCCCGGTGCGCCGCTGATGTCGGTGGTGCAGTTGCGGCAGGTGTGGGTGGAGGCGAACTTCAAGGAAGGGCAGCTCCGGCACATGCGGGTGGGTCAGCCGGTGCGGCTCGAATCGGATCTGTACGGCTCGCGGGTGACGTACCGGGGCCGGGTGGAGGGGTTCTCGGCGGGCACGGGGAGCGCGTTCTCGATGCTGCCGCCGCAGAACGCGGCGGGGAACTGGATCAAGGTGGTGCAGCGCTTGCCGGTGGTGATCTCGCTGGATGCGTCGGAGCTGGCGGCGCATCCGCTGCGGGTGGGGCTGTCGATGCGGGCGACGGTAGAGACGAAGGTGCGCGGCGGGCATCTGCTCGACGGGGACGCGCCGCTGCCGGGGCTGCGCACGCGGGTGCACGAAACGCATGCGGGCGAGGCGGAGGCGGCGGCCGAGGCGGTGATTCGGGAGAATGACGGCGGCCGGTGACGGGCGGCCGCCCGCCTCGTCACGGTGATTTACTCGCGCGCGTCATTCGCGTCGCGGGACAGGTGGCTCCACAGAAACGCATATCCGATCGCCTCGTGCTCGGCGGTATCGATCGCGTCGGCGCTGCCGTGGCCGCCATCGGTCTTCTCGAGCAGCCATACGTTCCGATGGCCTTGCGCCTGCATGCGCGCGACCATCTTTCTCGCATGCGCGGGATGCACGCGATCGTCGCTCGTCGATGTCGTGAAGAGCACGGGCGGATACGCGACGTCGCTCGCGACCCGGTGATACGGCGAGTATGCCGCGAGCGCCGGCGCATGCGCCGGATCGTCGGGATCGCCGAATTCGTCGAGCCACGACGCCCCCGCGTGCAGCAGCGGATAGCGCTGCATGTCGAGGAGCGGCACGTCGCTCACCACCGCGCCGAACAGCTCCGGGCGCTGGATCATGCACGCCGCGACCAGCAACCCGCCGTTGCTGCCGCCGCGGATGCCGAGTTGCGCGGCGGTCGTCACGCCGTCCGCGACGAGTTTCTCGGCGACCGCGATGAAATCGTCGAACGACCGTTGCCGTTCCGTTTGCCGCACCGATTCGTGCCACTGCGTGCCGAACTCGCCGCCGCCGCGAATATGGGCGAAGACCGCGATGCCGCCTTTCTCCAGCCAGCCGATGCCGAGCAGCGGATCGTAATCGGGCGTGAGCGCGATCGCGAAGCCTCCATAGCCGTTCAACAGGCATGGACGCGGCGTGCGCGCCGCGTCGTCCAGCACGTCGCGCGGGCCGACCAGCGTATAAGGCACGAGCGTGCCGTCGCGCGAGCGTGCATGGTCGCGCCGCACCGCCAGCGTGGACGCGTCGAACTGCGTCGGCCACCGATCGAGCAGCGTCCAGGCCGACAGATCGTCGTCGAGATTCGCGAGCGAATACTCGGGCGGCGTCAGGTAATCGTCGACGCTCACGTATACCTCGTCGTCGAACGTCGGTTCGACGGGCGATACGTCCACCTGCGCGAACCCGCGCGCGGGGAACGGGCGCGCATGCCAGCGCCATGCGCCGTCGTCCTGATGTTCCGGACACCAGAGCATCGTGCGCGTGAGCACGTCGTCGAGCCACGATACCAGCACGTAACGGCGCGTGTGCGTCCAGCCGCACGCGGACGTGCGATCGTTCGGCTCGAACAGCGTCGAGAACGTGCGGCCGCCGGCGATGAACGCATCCTCGCGGATCGCGAGCAGGCTGCCGCCCGCGTAGCGCACGCCGTCGCAGGTCCAGTCGAGCCGCGGCTGAAGCAGCAGCCATCCGTTCCAGTAACCGACCTCGACGTGCGGCGGCACGTCATAGCGCGTCCACGCGCCGTCGTCGGCGAGGCGATACGTGTTCGCATCGTAGAAGTTGATCGCCTGCTCGATCGCGTGATGCCGATCGACCGGATCGTATTGCGCGTCGATGAAGATGTCGCCGCGCGCGCCGCGAAATACGACGGGCGCGCCGGACAGCGGCGTGCCGCGCGTCCAGCGCCGGACCTCGCGCGGATAGCCGGAGCGCGTGACGGTGGCGCCGCCGTTGTCCCAGCCGACGTAGATCGTGTCGCGATCGATCCATTCGACCGAATGCTTGCCGGCCGCTTCGATCGAGAAGCCGTCGTCGACGAACCGGCATTGCGCGATGTCGAACTCGCGGATGACGACCGCGTCGGCGCCGCCGTCGGACAGCACGATCAGCGCGCGATCGCCGTCCGGCTCGAGGATGAGCTGATCGTCGAATACCCATTGAACGCCTTGCGCCTCGCCGAGCGCGTCGAGATCGATTAGCGTCTGCCAGTCCGCCTGGCCGCTGCGCCAGTCCGCCCATCGCGTGCGCCGCCACAGACCTTTCGGATGCTGCTCGTCCTGCCAGACGTCGTATGCCCAGTCCTGCCAGCGTCGCGGGATCACCGGGCGCTCGCGCGGCAGCAGCGCCTGCGTGAAGCGATCGGCCAGCGCGCGGTAGCGCGCATCGTCCAGCCACCGCGCATCGTGCGTGCGGGCGTTTTGCGCATCGACCCAGTCGACGCTCGCGGCGCTGTCCAGCTCTTCGAGGAATTGGTACGGATCGGCCCGTTCAGGCCAGAAAGCATGAGGCATGGCGTTTTTCGCAAGAGGCATGACGTGTAATGGTAGCGTAAGCCGATGTGCGCCCGCGCTTCGCGAGCGCGCTTTCGTCGTACGTGAAGCCGTCCGGGGCCGCGCCGCACGGGTTTTCCGTTTCGTCCGGATCAATGCGCGATCCCGACTATCGCCCGCATGCACGGCTTCATTTCGAAATGAAAAATAATTGGTTCGGCTTTTGCGGCGGCTCTTTCATAGTGAGCTCTCGATGGCTATAGACGGCACTCGCCGTCGAGCCTGGCCCATGTTTCGCGCACGCTGCGCGATATCGATAAGGAGACGCCATGACGATCGACCTCGAAGAACGCTCCACTCAGGCCGTGCTCGATGCGGCGCGCGACGCCGCGCGCGCGGCGGGCTTGCCGTACGCGGGCGGCGTATCGCCCCGCGACGCGTGGGCGCTCGTGGCGGCGGGCGACGCGCAACTCGTCGACGTGCGCACCGCGGAGGAGCGCACGTTCGTCGGCCACGTGCCCGACAGCCTGCATGTGCCTTGGGCGACGGGCACGAGCCTCACGCGCAATCCGCGCTTCGTGCGCGAGCTCGAAGCGAAGACGGGCAAGGGCGCGGTCGTGCTGCTGCTCTGCCGCAGCGGCCATCGCTCGGCGCTCGCCGCGGAAGCGGCGGCAAAAGCGGGCTTCGCGCAAGTGTTCAACGTGCTCGAAGGCTTCGAGGGCGAGATCGACGACGCGGGCCACCGCGGCGCGATCAACGGCTGGCGTCTGCACGGCTTGCCCTGGCAGCAGAGCTGATTGATTCGGCTCGCGCCGCGACCGGCGACGGGAAGCAACGAGAAACAACAGGAAGCAACAAGGAGCGGCAGCCGTGGCGGTATTCGACATCGACGACATCGTTCAATCGCTTCAAACCGTGCGTCAGCGTTGGCGCGAAGTGCAGCGCCGCTCGCTCGAGCCCGGCGGACGCGAGTTGCCGGCGCGCGAGGCGCTCGCGGGCATCGTCGAGACATTGAAGGGCGTGCTGTTTCCGATGCGTCTCGGGCCGCCCGATCTTCGGCAGGAGAGCGAAAATTTCTACGTGAGCCACGCGCTCGACGACGCGTTGCACGCGCTCCTCGCGCAGGCTCAGCTCGAGTTGCGCTACAAGGTTCGGCACGACGCCGCCGCGCAGGCCGAAGCCGCGATCGGCGCGCAAGCCGACGCGGCGGTGCGCGCGTTCGCCGCGCGCCTGCCCGACGTCCGCGCGCTGCTCGACAGCGACGTGCTCGCCGCGTTTCATGGCGATCCGGCCGCGGGCAGCGTCGACGAGGTGCTGCTCTGCTATCCCGGCGTGCTCGCGATGATCCATCACAGGCTCGCGCACGCGCTGTATCGCCTCGAATTGCCGCTGCTCGCGCGCATCGTCGCCGAGCATGCGCACGCGCAGACGGGAATCGACATTCATCCCGGCGCGCAGATCGGCGGCGGATTCTTCATCGATCACGGCACGGGCGTCGTGATCGGCGAGACCGCGATCATCGGCGAGCGCGTGCGCGTCTATCAGGCGGTCACGCTCGGCGCGAAGCGCTTTCCGAGGGATGCGTCCGGGCATCTCGAAAAAGGCCTCGCGCGCCACCCGATCGTCGAGGACGACGTCGTCGTCTATGCGGGCGCGACGATTCTCGGCCGCGTGACGATCGGCAAGGGCGCGGTGATCGGCGGCAACGTCTGGATCACGCAGGACGTCGCGCCCGGCAGCCACGTCACGCAGGCCGTCACGCGCAGCGATCCGGCGCGGCCGGCAGACGCGGCGGCCTCTTCGCCGGGCGCGAGCGGCGCGAATGGCGTGTGCGACGTGAATGGCGTGAACGGCGCGACGCTTTCCGCCGCGGGGGCGTTGCGATGACGGCGCTCGTTCAACGTTTCGGCGCGGCGATCCGCCAGTTGCGCGAGGCGCGCGCGTGGTCGCAGGAGCAACTCGCCGAGCATGCGGGGTTGAACCGCTCGTATGTCGGCGAGATCGAGCGCGGCACCGCGATCGCGTCGATCGTCACCGTCGACAAGCTCGCGCGCGCATTCGGCGTGCCGATCGCGCGGCTGTTGACGCCTTCCGGCGAGGTATCCGAATCGGCGCCACACGGATTCGGTGCGGCGCCGGCGTCGAACGCGCCGCTGTCAACCGCACGCTGAGTTCCCGTCCGATCCCCCGAATTGTCGTCTATAGCATGTTGAGCCGCCCGAATGGCGTCTCGATAATGCGTTCTCCTGATAAGCATTTTCGATTTCGTTCTATAGCCCCCGGAGTCTTTCATGTCGACGATAGTGAGCGGCCAGACGGCGCTCGGCGACAACGCAGCACGGCAACTCGCCAATGCCACCAAGACTGTTCCCCAGCTTTCCACGATCACGCCGCGGTGGCTGACGCACTTGCTGCAATGGGTGCCCGTCGAGGCCGGCATCTATCGTCTGAATCAGGTGAAGAACCCGGAGGCGGTGCGGGCCGCCTGCACCGCGCGCGAGGATGAGGGCGCGCTGCCCAGCACCTTCGTGCCTTATGAGGAAGAGCCGCGCGAGTATTTCCTGAACGCGGTGAGCACGGTGCTCGACGTGCACACGCGAATCTCCGATCTCTATAGCAGCCCGCACGATCAGATCAAGGAGCAACTGCGCCTGACGATCGAGACGATCAAGGAACTGCAGGAGAGCCAGCTCATCAACAATCCCGACTACGGGCTGCTCGCGAACGTCGCCGAAGAACAGCGCGTGTTTCCGCTGACGGGGGCGCCCACACCCGACGATCTCGACGAATTGCTGACGAAAGTGTGGAAGGAGCCCGCGTTCTTTCTCACGCATCCGCTCGCGATCGCCGCGTTCGGCCGCGAATGCACGCGGCGCGGCGTGCCGCCACCGACCGTCAGCCTGTTCGGCTCGCAGTTCCTCACGTGGCGCGGCATTCCGCTGATTCCGTCGGACAAGGTGCCGCTTGCCGACGGCAAGACGAAGATCCTGCTGCTGCGTGTCGGCGACAAGCGACAAGGCGTCGTCGGCCTCTATCAGCCCGGCGTCGCGGGCGAGCAGGGGCCGGGCCTGTCGGTCCGCTTCATGGGGATCAACAACCAGGCGATCGCGTCGTATCTGATTTCGCTGTATTGCTCGCTTGCCGTCCACTCGCCGGATGCGCTGGCTGTCCTCGATGACGTGGAGATCGGCAAGTACCATGACTATCCCGACACCTACCGTTGATTCCGCGGTGAGCGCCGTGTCCGTCTCGCTGCCGGACGCGACGCTGCCCGCCGGGCTGCCCGACCCGGCGACGCTCGCGCGCCTCGCGTCGGCGTTTCTCGCGGCGCTGCCGGGGCAGGCGGCCGCGCCGGATGTCGGCGCGGGAAGCGGCGCGGTCGGCGGCGTGCCGGCGGCCTTGCCGGCAGCCGCGCCGATTCTCGCGTCGGCTTCGAATCCCGCGCCGGCTGGCTCGCCGCTTGCCGGGCCCGGCGGCACGGGCACGGGCGTGCCGGGCGCCGGCGTGCCGCTAGGCAAGGCGCCCGGCGCGAACCTCGCGCCCGCGCCGACGCATGTGCTGTCGCTCGGCAATCGCGCGCCCGCGCTCGTTCCGCATGCGGCCGCGCAAAACGGATTGCCGGACAACGCGGTGGCGATCGCGCCGGCGGTGGAGCCGCGCGTGGGCGGCGTCGCGCTCGGCGTGCCGCCGGTGCAGGAACCCGTTCCCGCGCGCGCGGCGCCGGATGCATCTGCTGCTGCGCCTGCGTCTTCGCCGTATTACTTCATCGACCCCGCATCGCACGGCTGGCCGCGCGACGCCGCACAAATTGTCGTGCCGCGCGACGGCATCGCGTCGCCGCGTGCGTTCGGCTTGCCGGACGAAAGCGAACTGCGCGATCTGCTGCCGATCCGGCGGCCGGCCGTCGATCGGCATCGCGCGCCACGCTATTTCGTCGACGATGCGCCGCCCGCGAATGCGCACGCGCCCGGCGCGGGCGCGCATTCGCCATTCGACGTCAACGCGATTCGCCGCGACTTCCCGATACTCGCCGAGCGGGTGAACGGCAAGCCGCTCGTCTGGTTCGACAACGCCGCGACGACGCACAAGCCGCAAGCGGTGATCGACCGTCTCGCGCACTTCTATGCGCACGAGAATTCGAACATCCATCGCGCCGCGCATACGCTCGCGGGGCGCGCGACCGACGCGTACGAACATGCGCGCGCGACCGTGCAGCGCTTCGTCGGCGCGGGCTCGCCGGACGAGATCGTGTTCGTGCGCGGCACGACGGAGGCGATCAACCTGATCGCGAAGACGTGGGGCGTCCGCAACGTCGGCGAAGGCGACGAGATCGTCGTGTCGCATCTCGAGCATCACGCGAACATCGTGCCGTGGCAGCAGCTTGCCGCGTTGACGGGCGCGACGCTGCGCGTGATTCCCGTCGACGACAGCGGGCAGGTGCTGCTCGACGAGTACCGGAAGCTGCTCAACGGCCGCACGAAGATCGTCTCCGTCACGCAGGTGTCGAACGCGCTCGGCACGGTGGTGCCGGTGAAGGAGATCGTCGAGCTCGCGCATCGCGCGGGCGCGAAGGCGCTGGTTGACGGCGCGCAGTCGATTTCGCACATGCGCGTCGACGTGCAGGCGCTCGACGCCGACTTCTTCGTGTTCTCCGGGCACAAGATCTACGGGCCGACCGGAATCGGCGTCGTGTACGGCAAGCGCGCGCTCCTCGACGACATGCCGCCGTGGCAGGGCGGCGGCAACATGATCGCGGACGTGACGTTCGAGCGCACCGTGTTCCAGCCGCCGCCGAACCGCTTCGAGGCGGGGACGGGCAACATCGCCGATGCGGTCGGTCTCGGCGCGGCGCTCGATTATGTGACGCGGGTCGGCATCGAGAACATCGCGCGCTACGAGCACGATCTGCTCGCCTACGCGACGGGTGCGCTCGCGCCTGTGCCGGGCGTGCGGCTCGTCGGAACCGCGCGCGACAAGGCGAGCGTGCTGTCGTTCGTGCTGAAGGGTTACGAGACGGAAGAGGTCGGGCGGGCGCTGAACGAAGCGGGCATCGCCGTGCGTTCCGGGCATCATTGCGCACAGCCGATTCTGCGCCGCTTCGGGCTCGAGGCGACCGTGCGCCCGTCGCTGGCGTTCTACAACACGCGCGACGAGGTCGACGCGATGGTCGATGTCGTGAGAAGGCTCGCGGCGCGGCGCGTGTAGCGCCGCCGTGCGCCGGGGTGGCGCCGGCCCGATCGAGTCGGCGCGTCCGAACGGGGCGGCCGCCGCGCCGCCGAATAGTCGCACGCAGTCTCACGCTGGCGCACGCAGACGCGGTGTTTCGTTCGTCATACGAAAAAAGACCCGGCCGGAGCCGGGTCGAAGAGAGCGATGCAAACGGCGAAAGCCGCGTCGGCCATGGTTATGCAACCGGCCGGTCCTCGCCGCCACGACATCACTCCGCGTGGCCGTTGCGCGCGCGGCGCGCCGATACCGATCGGCCGCCGCGCGTCTCATTCAGATCATCCGCTCGAACGCGCCGTCTTTCATCAGGAAACGATGGACGAGCGCCGCGAGTACGTGCATGCCGATCAGCACGATGAAAAGCGTCGCCGACAGGCTGTGCCATTCGCCGATATCCGCGCCGAGCGAATGCGGGGCGGCGATCGTCGGCAGCGGAGCGATGCCCGCGAGCTTCAACTGCCACGTGCGGCCGTTCGCGTTCAGCCAGCCGAGCAGCGGCACGGCGATCAGCGCGACGTACAGCAGCTTGTGAACCGCGCTCGCCGCGAATGACAGGAGTGCGCCTTGCGGATGCGCGGGCGGGCTGCGGCGCACGATCGACCACAGCAGGCGCGCCGCGATGACGACGATCAACGCGGTGCCGAGCGCGACGTGCCAGGCGACGAGACCGGCGGGCGGCGCCGTGCCGTGCACGTCGGGCATCGTCCAGCCGAGCGCGAACTGCGCGAGCACGAGCGCGGCGACGCACCAATGAAAAATACGGCTGAGCAAATCGTAGCGATCCGGGGTTCGGGGGGAGCGTGTCATTGCGCGAATCGTCCGTGGGGTAAGCCGTTCGTAGGGATCGGCCGGCCGACGTGCGTGCGTTGCCGGGCTCGCTCGATTATCGCGGGCGATTCTTATGGAAATCTTAAGGTCGGGAGGGTTCGGCAAAGTGGGGGCGCGCGCGTGTCGCCGCTGCATGCGCGATCGCTTGGCCGCCTGCCGAACGATGCGGGCTCAAAGCCAGTTCGGCCGGCCCGCATGCGCCGGGTGAGGGGTGTCGACCGACGAATCGACGGCCGTCTGCGGGGTTGCGCATCCGCTCGCCGCGGAAAGCATGCCGAGACAAAGCAGCAGAATGAGAATGCGTTTCATGTCTGTTCCGTCCGTTCCGATTCAGTGTTGCTTGTCGCTAGTCTGCCGGACGCGGGCTTAAGGCCCGCTTAACGACCCGGTTCGAGCGCTGCGACACGATCGCGCAGCCTTTGCTTTTCCGTCATTCGCTATGTGAAAATATATAATGTTGTTTTATAGATTATTGGGGGGGCGATGAGTGCTGCACGCTCGTCGATCGATTTGTCCGAGATGCGTGCGTCGGCCGACGCCGCGTGCGCGCTGCTGAAGGTGCTGTCGAATCCGGATCGGTTGCTGATGATGTGCGAGCTCGCGCAGTGCGGCGAGCTGTGCGTGAGCGACATCGAGGCGCGGCTCGACATCCATCAGCCAACGCTGTCGCAACAACTCGGCGTGCTGCGCGAGCACGCGCTCGTCGAAACGCGGCGCGACGGCAAGAACATCTACTACTCGCTCGCGAGCGAGCCGGCGGTCGCCATCATGGCCGTGCTCTACGAGCAGTTCTGTGCAACCAACAAGAAGGGGAAGCGCCGTGGCCGTTGATCTCGTTCATTTCACGCCGGGCCTGTCGTTCGCGGGCGGCCTGTTGATCGGCGCCGCCGCCGCGCTGCTCGTGTTCTTCGACGGCCGCATCGCCGGCATCAGCGGCATTGTCGGCGGGCTGCTCGTCGGCCGGCGCAGCGATGCCGGATGGCGCGCGGCATTTCTCGTCGGCCTGATCGCGGCCGCGGTCGTCGCGAGCGCGCTCGATTGGTTTTCGATGCCGGCCGTCGACGCCGGCTGGGCGAGGGTGCTCGCGGGCGGCGTGCTCGTCGGCATCGGCACGCGCTATGCAGGCGGCTGCACGAGCGGACACGGCGTTTGCGGCATCTCGCGCGGCGCGCTGCGCTCGATCGTCGCCACCGCGGTGTTCATGGCCGCGGGCATTGCGACGGTGTTCGCGCTGCGTCACGTGTTCGGAGGGTGACATGAGCGTGTTGTTTGCATTCCTGTCGGGCTTGCTGTTCGGCGCCGGGTTGCTGCTGTCCGGGATGGCGAATCCTGCGAAGGTGCAGGGCTTTCTCGATCTCGCCGGCAATTGGGACCCGTCGCTCGCATTCGTGATGGCCGGCGCGATCGCGGTCGGCTCGGCCGCATTCGCGTTCGCCAGGCGGCGCAAGCGTTCGTTGCTCGGGCTGCCGATGCAGATTCCGCCGCGCGGGGCCGTCACGCTCAGGCTCGTCGCGGGCAGCGCGGCGTTCGGCGTCGGCTGGGGGCTCGTCGGCTTTTGTCCGGGGCCGGCCGTCGTGTCGCTCGGCCTCGGTGGCGCGAAAGCATTCGGTTTCGTCGCGGCGATGCTGATCGGGATGGCGGCGTTCGAATGGATCGAGCGTTTCAGGGCGAAGCGTTGAGCCGTTGAGCGCAGCGGCCAGCGGCCTGACGTGCGGGCGACGCCGCCGCGTTCCGTGCCCTGCGTCTCGTTGCGATCGACACGTCGCCGACCGCAATATGGCCGACGCGTGCCGAAGAGGCGGGGCGATCGATGACGGAAGTCGAGGCGCGGCTTCGTGCATCCGGCACGCAGGCGGTGTTCGGCGCGTTGACCGCCGATGGCGAATTGATCGGCATCGCCGGCGTGCGCAGGGAAGCGCTCGCGCAAATCAACCATAAGGCGACGCTCTGGGGCGTGTTCGTTGCGCCCG
The DNA here is from genome assembly GCF_001546925.1 of Burkholderia sp. MSMB1588. Lineage (NCBI taxonomy): Bacteria > Pseudomonadati > Pseudomonadota > Betaproteobacteria > Burkholderiales > Burkholderiaceae > Burkholderia > Burkholderia sp. MSMB1588. The sequence goes on from NZ_CM003770.1 coordinate 1,922,024, forward strand.
CGCCGCGGCAACGGGCTCGCGCGGCGTCTGGCCGATATCGCGTTGATGCATGCATCGCGCGATTGGGGCGTCGCTCAGGTCAATCTATGCGTGAACACGGAGAACGAACCCGCGAAGGTGCTGTATGCGTCGCTCGGATTCGAGACGTTCGGCGTCGAGCGGCGTGCGATGCGTGTCGGCGATCGATTTTATGACGAGCAGCACATGGTCAGGGTGCTTCGTTGACCGCGGTGCGCTTGATGGCCGGGATGTAGCGGCCGCATGGGCTGTCGTGTTGCGGTCGCACGTCGACCGTTCCGCGCTCGCGCCGATCATGCGAATCGGCCTGAGTCCGGCCTGAGCCGAATATCGGGCGACGAGCGGCTTGCGCCCGCACGAAGCACGCGGGCCGCATCTTTGCTTGTTTCGCGGCGGCGGCCTGTTCATCGAATGAATTTCCGCTGGCTAGCGCGCCCGATCGCGGCGCGGCGTCACCGGGCGGTTGCTTGCGTCTGTTGCATGTGCTGCTGCGCCGCCTCGTTTTCCTGCTCCCATTCGTACCAATCGTCGCCGAGCAATTCGATCGGGTGTTGAGTTCGGTCGGAGCCGTTGCCGCATGACAGCGCGTCGACTGAACAATATCGGTCGCATCCCCAGCAATTGCGTTCGGGGTGTTTCGGATGCAGCGGGAATTTCTTCGCCATGCCGGGGTGCCTCGCAAAATGCGTTGGAGGGTGTCGCGGCGAGCGATGTCAGACGGCGCCTCGTAGGCGGGGTAGAAGGCTGGGAAAGGCGCGACGCGCGCACGGCTTCGTGCGTGGCGAGCTAACAGGTATTTCCTGTCGCCGCGACCAGCACATTTTGTCGATCGGGCGACACGCGTTCCTTGATGTCGCGCATGGAATCACAAGGTGCGACGCCGCGCCGCGTGGCGTCGCACCCGGCGGCGGCGCCGGCCGTCTTCGTTCGGCCGCGTTCGCGTCGATCGAACGGCCGGACACGACGCCTGCTGCTTACCGGCTTGCCGCATGTGTGGCGAGGTGCTGCCGGATCAGCGTCAGGTAGCGGTCGCCCACCGTGTGATCGACTTCGGCGCGCCGCGCCGGATAGCGCAGCGAGATCGGCGGCCAGACACCCAGGTAACGGCAGACCGCCGACAAGTAAGGCTTGCGGACGCGCCCCATGTGCCGCGCCGCGCGCTCCACGCGCTCGTCGCCGACCTGGTTGCGCAGCCAGGCGAGGATTTGACGATCGGTATCGTTGACGATGCGAATCAGGTGCTCCATCGGACACCTCACTGGTTAAAAATACAGTGCTGTTAATTTATCCAGTATTTTGCCGGTGCGCAACTACATTAAATAGGGTGCGAATTAGGGCGCAAAGGGCGTCGGCAAGCGGAAAGGCGCGTCGCGCGGCGCGAGGCCGACGCGGCGGGGAAGTGCGCGGAGAGGCCGGGCGGAAAGAATTGCCCGGTCGGGCGAGGCGGGTTCGGTCAGTCGCGCCGTATCCGATGCCAATTCAAATGGATATGACAGACCGGGGAGGTGCTGCGACGAACGAATCTCGCGGGCTGCGTCAATCGTCTGACGCAGATCCGCTCGTCGGCAACTGAGCATCGGCGCGGCTGCGAGCGGGCGTGACGAACGCGAAGCGGCGCGATTTCCGCGAGCGATCATTCGAGGCCAATCACCCGTGAACGTCAGACGGACAGGCGCAGCGATGCCAGTTTTGCGCGCACTTTCGCCGCAGCGATGCGCATGGCCTTGCCGGGGCCGCGGCATCGCCATGCGGGCGTCGCCGGCCGTTCGAGCCGTTCGGCGACGATGAAGCACATCACGGCGATCGTCGCCGGCACGTGCGCGTGTCCGGCCAGCAGCGGGAGCAGCATCAGCGCCCAGCAATTTCCTGCGCACGACACGCCGCTCGCCAGGCCGAAGCGCAGCGCGTCGCGATCGGCGGCCACCCCGAACGCCGCCAACGGCGGCCGGCGGTGGCAGACGTTCAGGAACCCCTGCTTGGCGGGCGAAGCCTGCCAAAGCAGCGCGAGCGCAAGCCCGGCGCCCGTTCGCGCGACGGGGCCAGGCATGACCCAGGTGAAGGCGATCGCGACGATCTGCAAGCCGATCCACGCGGCGAGCCAGACGGCCGCATAACCTGCGACGAAAAGGAGCGCCGCCCGCATCCGGCGTCGCGCGAAACTGCGCTCCAGCACGTGCCGAAGCGGCGCTGCGGCGAGCGGCGCCATCATTGCCGCAACCATCATCACGGAGTCCGAAGCGAATTTCGACGGCGAGTTCGACAGATACGCCAGACGGAGCCACGTCGCGAGCGGCACGCGCCAGTCACCTGCGATCGAGCAGAGCGCGGGCGGCGTCAGGCCGCCCGCGCCAACGATCAACGCGGACCACGCGATCAGGCTGACCGACACGAGCGCGACGAGCGGCGCGTCGAGCCGTCGCCCGGCGTGTTTCATCGTCGCCTCCGCGTCAGGCGCTTTGCCGATACACGCTGATGCGGCCGATGCTCACCTTCGATTCCTCCGCCACCGGCGTCACCGCGATGAGCCGCACATCGAGCTGGGACTGTGGCAGCGCGCCGGCGAGATGCAGCGCATCGATCACGTGCGAAATCTCAAGCACGAACGTCACGCCGTCGCCCGCGTGCCCGTCCTCGGCCACCGTCGCCTTGCTCACGCCGAAGAGCGCGATGCAGCCGGCCAGATGGTCGGGATACTTCGCGGGGTCCTCGCCTTCCGGAACGTTGACGTAGACGTTGAGGACCGTGGCGTCGTCGAGACCGCGGACATTCTCGAGATTCAGGAAGACCCGGTCGGGCGTGGACGACGTCGCGGCGGCGGTCGCCTTCAGATTGGCGGTGAGCTTGCGGTGCACGTCGGCGTCGAGCTTGACGGACGATCGCGCCTCCAAGCCTCGCACCGGCAGGTTCTGGTCGCTTGCGCCGAATAGCTCGACGGTCCTGGGATCGGTCACGGCAAAGTCCTCCTTCGGCGTTTCGGCCGTTGCCCGCGCGCGCAGGCGAGTCAGGCGCGCAGCCGTCGGCGGCGTTTTGGTCGGCGCCGATACGTCGTCGTAAGCATAGCCGAGCTTCGAGAGATCGCTCATCTCTCCCGGCGTGTAGGTCCGGTTTTCTCCGTGCGGCATCGGCATCTTGAAAGGCCGCTCGCCGATGGCCGCCGGACCTTTCAGCCAATTCACCGCGGTCGGATCGACGTGCGTCGGAGGATTTCTTCGCCAGACTTCCCACAGCCGGTCGATGTTCGCATGATGAAGCCAGAAGATCGGATCGAGGCCCGCGATGTCCGGGTGCGACATCAATCCGGGCAGGCCCGTCGCCCGATTTCTCCCGCCGACGATGCCATGCACCGCGTCGTGCGGCTGCGTCTCGATGCCGCCGTGGACCCGGCCGCTGTGGCTGAAGCCCGTGTCCACCCCGCCGAATCCGGTGCTGCCTCCGCTTGCCACGCCTTCGAAATCGGGATCGCCGAGCGCGTTCATGTTGATCCACTTGGTCGGCACGTAGACCTCGCCGTTGTTGTACGGGCCGTAGCGCTGCTTCACGTACAGCGGATTGTCGCCTTTCCCGTCCGGCCAGTCGGGCGATGCGAAGGCCTTGGGCAGGAGATCCTGGCCCGGCTTGAAATAATTCCAATAGGGCAGCGCCCAGTTCTTGGGCCCGCGCAGCTTCAGGACCTCGTCGCGCACGACGGCCTCCAATGCGAGCAGGTAGCCGCGGTGCCACGGCAGGAAGTACCAACTGCCGTGCTGGCATTGCTTCCAGTAGGCCTGAATGTCGGCCGTGCTCGGCATCTTGTCGTGCGCGTTCAGGTAGCCGACGCGGCGCCACAGGTCCTGCTGGAATCCATGAATGGCCGCGTAGAAACGCCAACTGTTCCGGTCGTCGAGGGCGCGCGATTGCATCGCCTTGACGCCGCGTGCGTACCAGAGGATCGGTTCGGCCCAGTCGGCGCCCAGGTCCCAGACGTTTTGACGTAAGTAAGTCATGCTGATTTCCCCTTTTTTATTGGCGTGCAGCATGCCGCGATCGGATTGGTCGAATCCGATCGTCCGTACGATCAACAATCAATTGAAATTGATGAAGTGTTATCCGCTGGAAAGGAGGGTCAAGTTAATTGTTGATCGTTGTTCAAGCAGCGATTCGGCTCGCATGGAAAGCGCCAGTCTTTATCGAGGCAACAAGTTCTTGCTTCGTTTTCTGGTTTTTGGCATCGGGCCGTCGCCAAGAAAATGCTAGTTCATTTTTTGTCGGTTTCCATATTTAAATGAGATGTTGCAGAAAATCGGCGTTTCGATCGAACCGATGCGATTCGGGCTGGTTTAACTGGATTTAAAAGCGCAAGCGAGGTGGAAAATCGAATCGATTTGATGAGCCGGCGCGGGAAGTGGATTTCGAAGGATCGAAAAGGTCGGTCGATCTCTTCGGTAAGCGGTTAAAACGATGATCTTCGGATCGGCTTGGCCGGACTCTCCGGCGAGCCGATGTCGATGTCGCCGCGCGCATCACGACGACCGGCGCGTCACGTCCGGCAGGCCGAGAACGGAACCCGCCCGAACGCCAACCGAAACATCGGGTTCGATCGTCTCCCGTCACGCCCCAGCCGCGCGCATCAAGTCGACGCGACCAGAAACGCCTCGCCGCTCGACGGCCGCAGGCCATCGGGCCGCCCGTCGAAATAGCGCCGGACGAGATCGCCGGTCGACACGTGCCGGACCTCGCGAAACCCCGCCTCGCGGGCGAGCGCGAGCATTTCGGGCGGACTGAGGAAGCTGACGAACGGCGTGCCCGCCGCCCGCGCGCGTTCGTAGACGGCCGCGTGCTGCGCGCGCTCGGCCGGATCGTCGATGAGTTCGAGCGGCAGCAGGAACGTCATCGCGAGCGTCGAGCCCGGCGCGAGCGTCGCGGTCTGGCGCAGCGTGTCGGCGATCGCCTCGCGGGTCAGATACATCGAGACGCCCGTCGACGACACGACGGCCGGCCGGCTGTCGTCGAAGCCGGCGGCGCTCAACTGCGTCCGCCACGCGCCGCTGGCCTCGAAATCGACCGGCACGAGCCGCAGCCATTCCGGCACGCCGTAGCCGAGCGCGATCAGGCGCTGCCGTTTCCACGCCTGCGTGCCGGGCTGGTCGATTTCGAATACCCGAAGGTGCGGCGCGCGCTTCGCGCTGCGCTGCGCGAACGTGTCGAGGCCCGCGCCGAGCACCACATACTGCGCGACGCCCCCGTCGGCCTGTTCGTCGACCAGATCCTCGACGAAGCGCGCGCGGCCGACGATCGACGCGCGGTAGCCGCGCGTAGCCTGCGGTTCCATGTCCGGGCGGCTGCGCCAGTCGTCGTCGGGGGCGGCCAGTTCAAGGCCGATCACGTCGTCGAGCACGTGCGGCGGCGCATCGATCTCGACGTGCAGCGCGCGCCACAGCGCGACCCGCACTGCGGTGCTGTCCGGTGCGGTAATCGATTGGTTCGGCATGACGCTTCCTCCACTTCTCGATAGACGAATTTCGTCGACACGTCACAGTGTATCGATCTATCGAGATCGCGACGCCGTCCCGCGCGGCGGCATGCGATTGGCGCACCGCCCATGTGCCCATGACGATGCGTTTTCAGTTCGGGGTGCCTCGCTCGGGCGAGCGCGGGCCGTCACGGTCGCGCCGCTTTGCCGTCCGGCGCCGCGGGCATCAGCCCGACGTAGCGCGCATCCGTCAGCGTGCGCAGGAAGGCGACGAGATCGTCGATGTCGGCGTCCGTCATCGCGGGCGGCGTGCCGGGGCGGCGGTTCATCGGCGTCGAATTCACGTTGATGTTGCCGCGATGCGCGCGCGGCACGTCGTCGAACGTGTCGCGGCCGTGGTACCAGCGTGTCGGGTCGGTCGAGCGCGTGTTGTAGAACGCGACGGCGTCGCGCAGCGTATCGAACACGCCGTTGTGCATGAACGACTCCTTGACCGCGACGTTGCGCAGGCCTGGTGTGCGCAGATAGCCGCACCATTGCGTCGGCTCGGGCCAGCGCAGCTTCGCGGCGGTGTCGCACAGGCCGTTGTCGAAGTGGCGCGGGTCGCGGTTCGCGGGCAGCGCGCGATTGCGCGGCACCGCGATCGCGTCGTAGCCGAAGTCGGTGAAGAGCGAGCGCTCGGGCCGGCTCGCGGTGTCCGACAGCGTGTGGCAGCTCATGCAGTTGCCTTTGTCCGGATTCCTGAAGAGCGCGAGGCCGCGCAGCTCCTGCGGCGTGAGCGGCGCGCGCTTCGTCACGTACGCGTCGTAGCGCGACGAGAAGGGCGCCATCTCGTCGCTCTGCAGGTACGCCTGCATCGCGTCGCCGAGCGCGCGCGCCATCCGCTCGGGATCGCGGCGCACCGACGCGCCGAATCGTTCGGCGAGCGCCGCGCCGAGCGCGGTGCCGCCGATCTTGCGCATGAGCGCCGCGGGCGATGCGTTGTTCATCTCGTCCGGATCGAAGAGCGGGCCGCGCAACTGCTCGGCGAGCGTATCGGCGCGGCCGTCCGAGAACAGGCCGCCGAACGGCGCGGGCGCGAGCGCGTCGTCGTCCTGATAGAAGTGGCGGCGCGGCACGTAGCGCACGTACAGCAGCGACGGCGCGTTGCGGCGGCTGAAATGGCCGGGCCGGCTGCCCTGCGGCACGCGCGGGCCGGCGAGCGCCGCATGCGACAGCGTCGGCGCGAACGCGCGGCCCGGATCGTGGCAGCTCGCGCACGACGTGCCGCGCGGCTCCGACAATGCCGGATCGAAAAACACGCGCTTGCCGAGCGCGACGAGCGCCGGGTCCGGGCGGAACGCGGCCGCCGTCGGATCGACTTTCGACGCGACCTGCGGCGTGCCGCGGCCGATCGTGCCGACGACGCGCTGCGGCGGCGCGCCGGGGAGCAGGATCGTCGTCGGCGGCGGAGGCGAGGCGGTGCCGGCGCGAACGGCGTCTTGCGCGGGTTTCGCACGGGCCGGGGCGGTCGCGCCCGGCGCGGCAGGACCGGACGCGAAAGCGATCGCCGATGCGCACGCGGCGAGCACGCCGCTTGCCGCCCGCGCGATGGTCGCGATGATCGCGATGGTTGGGATAGGGCGACGTTTCCTCATCGTGCCGAACGCTGCCTGACCGGGCGCGAAGGCGATGGCGCACGCACGCGCCGCGAACGCCGCCGCCTCCGCGCGCCGGGCCGCGATGCGCCGCTTGCTGTCCGTCACGGCGCGACGAAGCCGGTCTTGTCGCACGTGAGCGTCGTGCCCGCCTGGTCGCAGTTCGCGAGCAGCTTGCCCGCCGCGGTGTACGCCTTGAACGTCCAGCCGCGCGCGGGCGCCGCGCGGCGCTCCATGATCAGGAAGCCGAAGCTGTTGTTGTGCGACAGCTTGTCGATGACGACGCCCGGCGCGGGCGTCAGATTCGCCGGAAACGGATCGGGCAGCGCGACGTCGAGATTGTCGCCGCCGTTGCCCGACACGATCGTCGCCGGGTGGCCGGACGCGAAGTTGATCGCCTGGAAATCGTGCACGTGGCCGTGCAGCGCGACCTGCACGCCGGGCGGGTAGTACGCCTGCGCATAGAGGCTCGACATCACCGATTGCAGCGCGAGGTTGCCTGGCGCGGGCGTGCTGCCCGGAATCGGCGCGAACGCGAGGATCGGGTGATGGTTCGTGAAGATCGTCGTCGACATGCCCGGCTTGTTCGCGAGCGCGGCCACCGTCTGGAACTGCTTCTGGTAGATCTGGAATGGCACGTCGGTTGTCTTGAGCGCCGCGCGGCCGACCTTCGCGGTATCGAACACGATCACCTGCGAGCCGGTGCCGAGCGGCACCGCGTAGGGCTCCGAATAGTTCGCGTTGCCGTCGTTCGCGGGATCGTTGCATGAGCGCGCGTCCGAGTACGGGCGCGGATCGAGGAAGCGGAACCAGCCCTGGCCCGCGCGCGCGCATTCCTCGTGGTTGCCGCGCACGACGACCCACGGCGCCTTCGCGAGGAGCGGCGCGGCGGGCTCGAACAGATCCGCGCGCCACGTGTCCCAGCCGTAGCCCCACGGGCTGTTCTTGCAGCCGGCGATGTCGGGCGGGCACGCGTTCTCGCGATAGTGATAATCGCCGACGTGCAGCACGAGATCCGGATTCAGCTTCGCGACGCTCGCCGCGATCGTCGCGAACGGCCACACCGTCGCGTCGCTGCACGCCTGGAATGCGTTGTCGGCCTTCTTCATCCGGCAGCCGGTGTCGGCGATGATCGCGACGCGCTGCGGCTCGGCCTTCGGCAGCGGCAGCGCGCGCCCGGCGACGGTCACGTCCTGGGCGTTCGCGGGCAGCGTCGTTTCGCAGACGGACACCGGAAAGCTCGACGGCTTCGAATCGGCGGGATCGCTCGCGGTCTGTCGCTGCGCGGCGGTGCCCGCGGTGATGCGCAGCGTCATCCGGGCGATCTTGCCGTCGGCGTTCAACTGCGGGCAGACGGCGGGCGCCGGCTCGCCCGATGTCGCGGCGGGCGGCGTGTAGTTCGTGATCACGCGGGCGATCGCCTGGTTGGCGTCGCCGATCTCGACCCACGCCGCCTGGATGTTCGCGGGCGCGCTCGCGGCGTCCGGCTGGTTGTCGATGCTGCTCGTGCAGGCGTGGAACAGCGCGGCACCCGCGAGCGTCAGAGCAAGCGCGGCGGCGCGGAGTATCGGTCGTGGCATGGTCGTTCCCATCGGAAAGCCGTAAAGGTACGCATGGCCGATGTAATAAATGTGAAGGCGGCATGACATCATCGCGCGACATGCGGCGATGGCCGGGCAAGCGCGACGCCGATGGCGAAGCGATGCCGGACGGATGCGCGAGCCGACGGGCGGCGCGCGCTATCGGCGGCGCGCATCGCGCCCGCCGCCTACCGTTACCCGCTACCCACCCGTTGCGTGCCGCGACTCTCGCCGAATCGAAACAGCCGCGCAGGCGTCTCGACGAAGATCGCGCGCCGCATCGCGTCGTCGCGCATCCATCGCCGGGCGAGCGCACATGCGCGGCCGAACGTCTCCGTCCGCTCGAACTGCGTGTGCGGCCAGTCGCTGCCCCACATGAGCCGTTCGGCGCCGAACTCGGCCGCGAGCGCATCGAACGCTTCGCGCGCGCGCGCGTCCGCTTCGTCGGGCGCGAGCGGCCAGTTGCGATAGACGCCGGAAATCTTCACCCACACGCGGCGCGTCGCGGCCGCGCGCAGCAGATCGCGAAAGCCGGCGTCGGCGATGCCGCGCGCCGGATCGGGGCGGCCGAAATGATCGACGACGATATTCAGGCGATGCGCGAGGAGCGGCGCGATCAGCCGCCCGAGCCGGTGCGCTTGCGCGTGCAGCTCGACATGCCAGCGCAGCGCCGCGATGCGCTCGAGCGTCGCGCGCCATGCCGGGCCGTCAAGCGCCGGGTCCGGCATGCCGATCAGGTTCAGCCGGATGCCGACGATGCCCGCGCGATCGAGCGCATCGAGCACGTGCGGCTCGCAGCCCGCGTCGATCACCGCGACGCCGCGCAGGCGCCGCGGCTGCTGTGCGAGCGCGCGCAACAGATAGCGGCAGTCGCTGCCGAGAAAGCTCGGCTGCACGAGCACGCCGTGCGATACGTGGTGCGCGTCGAGCTGCGCGAGGTATGCGCCGAGCGGCGCGTCGTAATCGGGCGCGTAGCGGCGCCGGCCGGCGAGCGGCAGCCCCGTCTCGAACACGTGCGCGTGCGCGTCGATCGCCGTGATGTCGCCGGCCGCGTGCCGCATCGCCGCCGCGTGCGCGCACGCGTTCCACTCTTGATCGCTCAACGCTCGATGCTCCTCACCGTGAACCGCCGACCTGAATCCGGCGCGAACCTCAACGATGCTGCGCGCCCGGCGCGCCGATGCGGTCGGCTCCCGCATCGGCGGCGTGCGTGTCCGCCCGGTCGTCGAGCGCGCGTCCGCGCGTCTCGGGCAGCATCAGCACCGCGACGACGACGATCGAATACGCGATCGCCGCGTCGATGCCGATCGCGGTGCCAAGCGGCATGCCGGCCGACATGTGTCCGACGAGCACCGGAAAGCCCGCCGATGCGACGCGCCCGAAGTTGTAGCAAAAGCCGACGCCCGTGCCGCGGGTGCCGCGTGGGTACAGCTCGTTGAAGAGCGCGCCCATGCTCGCCGGGATGCCGGCCGCGAAGAAGCCGAGCGGAAAGCCGAGCACGAGCATCGCGGCGTTGCCGAGCGGCAGGAACAGGTACGCGATCACGGTCGCGACGCAGCACGCGGCGAACGCGAGGATCGTGCCGCGCCGCCCGATGCGGTCGAGCAGTTGCGCGCTCGCGATGCAGCCGCAGAAGAACGCGACGATGATGACGGCCAGATAGCCGCCCGTGCCGAGCACCGACAGATGCCGCTCGATTTTCAGATAGGTCGGCAGCCACGTCATCAGCGCGTAGTAGCCGCCGTGCGCGCCGACGCCGAGCAGCGCGCCGATCAGCGTCATGCGCCGCATGTCGCGCGAGAAGATGCCGACGAGCGGGGCGCTTGCGCGCGCCGCCGCCGGCTTGTTCGGCGCGCCCGGCGTGCTCGATGCGTGCGATGCGCTCGAAGCACTTGCCGAAGGCTCGACGATCCCGCGCCGCACATAGACGATCAGCAGCGCCGGCAGCAGCCCGATGCCGAACATCGCGCGCCACGCGAGCTCGGCGGGCATCAGCGAGAACGCGAGCGCATAGAGCAGCACGGCGGCCGCCCAGCCGAGCGCCCACGCGCTCTGCACGGCGCCCATCGCCTTGCCGCGATGCTCGGCGCGGATCGTCTCCGCCATCAGCACGGCGCCCGCCGCCCATTCGCCGCCGAAGCCCGCGCCCTGCAGCGTCTTCAGGACGACGAACTGCGGGTAGCTCGTCGCGAACGCGCAGGCAAACGTGCCGACCGAGAAGCACGCGATCGTCCATTGCAGCGTCCGCACGCGGCCGAAGCGGTCGGACAGCATGCCGGCCGCCCAGCCGCCCACCGCCGACGCGACGAGCGTCGCGCCGCCGACGAAGCCCGCCTGCGTGCGCGACAGCGACCATTCGGCGACGATCGCGGGGATCACGAGACTGAACATCTGCACGTCGAGCGCATCGAGCGCCCAGCCGCCGAAGCAGGCCCAGAACGTGCGCCGTTCGCGCGGCGATACGGCGGCGAACCATTTGAACACGGTTGTCTCCTGTGGGGCGTCGGTCGTTTGCGCCGCTCGCGGCAAAGCGCTTCGCCGGCCGGCCGCGCTCGCTCGCGCGTGCGCGCGGCTAACGGATTTCCGCCTGATAGATGAACTCGCTCGCGGGGCCGCGCGAGCGCCGCCATTCGAGCGGCCGACGGTCGTAACCGTACGCGAGCCGCTCGATCACGACGGCGGGCGTGCCCGGCTCGATGCGCAGCAGGCGCGCGTGCACGGGGCCGATCGCCTCGACGGTCAGCGTCTCGGTGGCCGATGCGACGATCTGGTTGCAATGCGCTTCGTAGACCGGATACAGGAGGTCGCCGATCGAGTCGAGCTCGAGCCGCGCGAATGCGGCGAAGCGGTCGTAAGGCAACCAGATCTCCTCGGCGAGCATCGGCGCGCCGTCGATCAGGCGCACCCGCGTCATCGCGATCACCGACGCGCGGGCCGGGATCTGCAGCGCGGCCGCGACGGCCGACGGCGCCTCGACGACCTCGCGGCGCAGGATCCGGCTCTCCGGTATCCGGCGCTCGCCGTGCTTGCTCTGAAAGCGAAAGAAGCGGAACAGCGAACTGTCGAAGCTCGCGCGCCGCACGAACGTGCCGCGCCCCTGGAAGCGTTCGAGCATGCCGTCGGCAACGAGCAGATCGACCGCCTTGCGCACCGTGCCGATCGCGACATCGTAGCGTTTCGCGAGCGCCTGCTCGGTCGGGATCGCTTCGCCTGGCCGCCAGTGGCGGGCGGCGATGAGCGCGGCCAGTTCGTCGCGCAGGCGCTGGTAGCGGGGGAGACGGTCGTCGGTCGCGTGCATGGTTCCTCCTTATTCATCTATATGTTTGCATGACTTAAGCGCAAGCGAATCGGGAGAAACCCGACGGAATGCACGAATTTTATGTGTGTGGCGCGGGTTATTCCGCATTGCCGTGCTCCGCTAATCAACTAATCATCTAGATGAATTATTGAGCAAGGAGACAGCAGGTGGACGAGTCCTCAACCCGCGAACGGGCGGTCATGACGAAAATCGCGCGGCGGCTGATGCCGCTGCTCGTCGTCATGTTCCTGATCGCGTTCATCGACCGGCAGAACGTCGGGTTCGCGAAGCTGCAGATGGTCCACGCGCTCGGGATGACCGAGACGTCGTACGGGCTCGGCGCGTCGCTGTTCTTCATCGGCTACCTGCTGTTCGAGGTGCCGAGCACGCTCGCGCTGCACCGGTTCGGCGCGCGCCTCTGGCTCGCGCGCATCATGATGACGTGGGGCGTGGTCACGGTCCTGCTCGGCTTCACGCATTCGACGAGCGTCTTCTACGTGTTCCGCTTTCTGCTCGGCGTCGCGGAGGCGGGCTTCTATCCGGGCGTCATCTATTACCTGACGCTGTGGTTCCCGCAGAGCCACCGCACGCGCGTGCTCGGCCTCTTCACGCTCGGCAGCGCGCTCGCGAACATGCTCGGCTCGCTCGCGGGCGGGCTGCTGCTGTCGCTCGACGGCCGGCTCGGGCTTGCCGGCTGGCAGTGGGTGTTCGTCGCGACGGGGCTGCCCGCTGTCGCCGTCGCGCTCGTCGCGCTGCGCTTGCTGCCCGAGTCGGTCGAGCGCGCGACGTTCCTGTCCGACGACGAGAAGCGCGTCGCGCTCGCCGCGCTCAAGCGCGAGGCGTCGCCCGAGGCGGTGTCCGAATCGCCGTGGCGCGCGCTCGTCGACCCGCGCGTGCTGATGTTCGCGCTCGCGTACATGCTGATGTCGACGTCGCTGTACGGCGTCACGTACTGGCTGCCGACGCTCCTGAAGAGCAGCGGCGTGCCGTCGTCGCTGAACGGGCTGCTGAACATGATCCCGTGGGCGATCGCGGCGCTGCTGCTGTTGTGGCTGCCCGCGCGGCTCAAGCGCGAGCGGATCGTGCTGAAGGCGATGGCGATCGTCGCGGGCGTCGGCGTTGCCGGCTTCGCGCTTAGCCTCGCGCTGCCCGGCCTGCCTTGGCGCTTCGCCGCGCTCGTGCTGGGCGGCGCGTGCATCCCGCTGCTGTATCCGTGCTTCTGGTCGCTGCCGCCGCGCTTCTTCTCCGGCGCGCGCGCCGCGGCGAGCATCGCCGCGATCAACTCGATCGGCAATCTGGGCGGCTTCTTCGCGCAGAACCTGATGCCTTACGTCGGCAAGGTCGCGGGCAGCGCGAGCGCGCCGATGCTCGTGCCCGTCGTATGTCTCGCGACGCTCGGCGTCGGCATGCTCGCCGCCGCGTCGATGGCCGGCCGGCGGCGGGCGGCGGGCATGGCGGCCTGAGCGCCGCATGACGCGGCGACGGCGTTGCGGGCGGACCCGGCCGCGCGTTGCGGCATGGGCTGGTCCGGGCGGCGTTGCGCGAGCACGCCGCCCGGTTCGTTCGGCGCGCCGCGTTCGTGACGCGCGTTTCGCTTCAGGCGGCGCGCCCGTTCTGCAATCACCGCCGACGCCCGCTGCGCGCTCGGCGCGAAGCGCCGCTCAGGATTCGCTCGTCGCCGCGGTTTTACGCGGGCGGCGCGCACGCGGGGCCGACTTGCGCGGCGCCTTTGCCGGCGCTGCTTCGGTGGCCGATTCGGGGGGCGAAGCGTGTGTCGGTTCGCCGGCCGCGTCCGCCTCGTCGGCTGCGACGGGCGAGGCGGACGCCGCGCGCGCCTGGGTTCCCTTCGCCTTTTTCACAGGGGTCTTGCGTGCGCGCGAGCGTGCGGGTTTCGCCGTGTCGGCTGCCTGCGCTTCGGCCGCTTCGCCCGTGCGAGCCGGTTCGTGCGCGGCTCGCGTTTCATGCGGCTCGTGCGCGCCGTGCGCCGGATGCGTATCGTGCGCGTCGTCCGCTTCGACGTCGGCGTGCGCGTGACCTTCCGCGCCCGCGGCCGTCTCGACGATCAGCGGCATCTGCTCGGGCACGCGCTTCTTCGCGCCGCGGCTCTTGCCGTGCGCCTTCTTGCTCGACGGTTTGGCGAGCGCGTGGTTGTCGTCTGCGGCCGCGGCCGCCTCGGCCGGCCCGATGGCCTCGACGGCCACCGTCTGGATCGGCCGGAACACGAACGTGCCCGACTTGTCGTCGCGCCCGATGCCGAGCAGCCCGCGCGCCTGCGCTTCCTCGAGCAGGTTGCCGAACGCGCGGAACCCGTAGTACGACTCGTTGAAGTCCGGCTTGCGGCGCTTGATCGCGCTCTTGAGCACCGACGCCCAGATCTTGCCGCTCTCGCCGCGCTCGAACGCGAGCGCGTCGAATGTCTCGACGGCGAGCGAGATCGCTTCCGCCTTGCGCGCGTCGCCGTCGTGCTTGCGGTGCTTGTCGTCGTCGGTCGCGCGCTTCGTGCCCGCTTCGGCCTTGCGCGCGTCGCGCTTGGCGAGCGCGCGCTGCTGCTCGCGGGCGAGGTCGTCGTAGAAGATGAATTCGTCGCAGTTCGCGACGAGCAGATCCGACGTCGAGTTCTTCACGCCGACGCCGATCACGCGCTTCGCGTTCTCGCGCAGCTTCGACACGAGCGGCGAGAAATCCGAATCGCCGCTGATGATGACGAACGTGTCGACGTGCGCCTTCGTGTAGCAGAGGTCGAGCGCGTCGACGACGAGCCGGATGTCCGCCGAATTCTTGCCGGACTGGCGCACGTGCGGGATTTCGATCAGCTCGAAGCTCGCTTCGTGCATTGCCGCCTTGAACGTCTTGTAGCGATCCCAATCGCAGTACGCCTTCTTGACGACGATGCTGCCCTTGAGCAGCAGCTTTTCGAGCACGGGTCTGATGTCGAATTTCTCGAACTTCGTGTCGCGCACGCCGAGCGCGATGTTTTCGAAGTCGCAAAAGAGCGCCATGTTGACGCTGTCCTGGGGTAAGGCCATGAGGTCTCCAACCTGAGTGTCGGGTCGATCTAGCGATCGAGAATGGCGCACATGATAGCGGGTCGGCGCGCCTGCGCGGAAATCCGCGTGCCGGGAAGCGGCGAAACGGGCCGCCGCCGCGGCTCAAATCGGAAAACTCGTCGTCGACAGAATCTCCTTGAGCACGACGAACGTGCGGATCTGTCGCACGCCGGGCAGATACAGCAACTGCTCGGCGTGCAGCCGGTTGAACGTGTCGCTGTCGCGCGTGCGAATCAGCATGACGTAATCGAACTCGCCCGTCACGACGTGGCACTCCATGCAGCCGGACACCTTCTGCGCGGCTTGCTCGAATGCGTCGAACGAATCGGGCGTCGAGCGGTCGAGCACGACGCCGATCATCACGAGCATCCCCGCGTTCAGCGCCTTCGGCTCGAGCAGCGCGACGATCCCGCGGATCAGCCCCATTTCCTTCAGACGCTCGACGCGGCGCAGGCACGCGGGCGGGCTCAGGTTCACCTTCGCGGCGAGCGCGACGTTCGAGATCGACGCGTCGCGCTGCAGCACGCGCAGGATCGCGCGATCGACGCGGTCGATGTCCGCGCCCGCCGGTTGGGCGGCGGCCTTCGGCGTGGATTTTTTTGTTGTGCCCATGATCGATGATTCCTAATTTAATTAAGCTTAATATTTATGTGACGTCATAAAAGTAGGTTAACTGGAATATCTTCGCAACCCTGTTATTCCCGATCGTTTTTAACATGAGGCATCGCTGCGGATCGCGACCGGACGGCGCGGCGTGCCGTCCGACGCGTGCCGCGCGCCCGAATCTTCGATGACAGGAGCGATCGATGAATCTCCAGAAATTCCCGCGTTATCCACTGACCTTCGGGCCGACGCCGATCCAGCCGCTCAAGCGGCTCTCCGCGCATCTCGGCGGCAAGGTCGAGCTGTACGCGAAGCGCGACGACTGCAACAGCGGCCTCGCGTTCGGCGGCAACAAGACGCGCAAGCTCGAATACCTGATCCCCGACGCGCTCGCGCAAGGCTGCGACACGCTCGTGTCGATCGGCGGCATCCAGTCGAACCAGACGCGCCAGGTCGCGGCGGTCGCCGCGCATCTCGGGTTGAAGTGCGTGCTCGTGCAGGAGAACTGGGTCAACTACCACGACGCCGTCTACGATCGCGTCGGCAACATCCAGATGTCGCGGATGATGGGCGCCGACGTGCGCCTCGTGCCGGACGGCTTCGACATCGGCTTTCGCAAGAGCTGGGAGGACGCGCTCGCCGACGTCCGCGCAAGGGGCGGCAAGCCGTATGCGATTCCGGCCGGCTGCTCCGATCATCCGCTCGGCGGCCTCGGCTTCGTCGGCTTCGCCGAGGAAGTGCGCGCGCAGGAGGCCGAGCTCGGCTTCACGTTCGATTACGTCGTCGTGTGCTCGGTGACGGGCAGCACGCAGGCCGGGATGGTTGTCGGTTTCGCGGCGGACGGGCGCGCGGATCGCGTGATCGGCATCGACGCGTCGGCGAAGCCTGCGCAGACGCGCGAGCAGATCCTTCGGATCGCGAAGAATACCGCCGATCGCGTCGAGCTCGGCCGCGACGTCACGAGCGGCGACGTCGTGCTCGACGAGCGCTTCGGCGGTCCCGAATACGGGCTGCCGAACGAAGGCACGCTCGAGGCGATCCGGCTGTGCGCGAAGCTCGAAGGCGTGCTGACCGATCCCGTCTACGAAGGCAAGTCGATGCACGGGATGATCGAGAAGGTGCGGCTCGGCGAGTTTCCCGCCGGCTCGAAGGTGCTGTATGCGCATCTCGGCGGCGTGCCCGCGCTGAACGCGTACAGCTTCCTGTTCCGCGACGGCTGATTGACGCGCATCGGGCGCGCGCGTTCGCGTCGATGAACGGGGCCCTCGATTTGCATCGCGAAGCGTCGGCGGCGCGCTGGTGGCAGCCGCCGTCGTCGCCGACGCTCGTGTGCGTCGTCGGCGACGACACGCTGCCCGCCGCGTGTTGCGGCGCGCTCGCGAAGCGGCTCGCCGGCGTCCCGCAGATCGCGTTGCTCGGTTGCGCCGAACCGGCGCGGCTGCATGCGCTGTGGCTAGACGCGCGTTCGCGCGCGAGCGCGCGCCTGCCTGCCGACGTCGCGCCGCTCGAGCGCGCGCTCGGTGCGCTGTCGCGCGATGCATGGCTGCTGTTGTGGTCGCAGCAACCGCAGTCGCTCGACTGGATCGGCGGCGTGCACGGGAATCGGACGCTCGTCGTCCGTCATTGTCCGTTGACGTGCGACGAGACCGAGCTGCAACGTGCGGCCGACGCGGCGCTGGCGGCGCTGCGCGCGGCGGTGCGATTGCGGATCGACGCCGAGTATTGAGGCCGAGAGTATCGAGGCCGAGTATCGAGGCCGAGTATCGAGGCCGGGCATTGACGCCGTCGAGGCGTCCCGCGGCGTTCGGACGGCGTCGGCGACATCGCGAAGCCGGCACGATTCGCCATTCGCGACGCGCGTTCGCGCCGTTCCCGTCAAATCCCGATCGGCGCGGCCGCGCGCTTGCCGGGTGCGAGCGCGCGCGTGTATTGCATCGGCGTCATCCCGAACGTGCGCTTGAAGTGGTTGCAGAGCGCGCTTTGATCGTAGAAGCCCGACGTCAGCGCGGCGTCGGCGAGCGAGCGGCCCGCCTGCAGCTCGCGCAGCGCCGCGCGCAGCCGCAACTGGTTCAGGTACGCATGCGGCGTGAGGCCGATCACGCGATTGAACGCGGTGATCAGTTGGAACGACGTCAGGTTCGCCGCCGCCGCGATCTGCTCGAGGGTGAGCGCATGGTCGAAGCTGTCGTTCATCAGATCGAGCGCGGGCTTCAGGATCGGCAGGTCCGCCTTCGCGCCGAAGCCGAGCCCGGCCTGGAGCCCGTGCCGCGAGAACAGCGTGCCGAAGCTGCTGACGAGCAGTTCCTGCTGCAGCAGCAGATCGTCCTGTTCGTCCATCGCGCGGTGCAGGGTCAGGAACTGCTCGACGAGCTGAGGATCGTTGAGCACGTTCGACGTGAAGAAACGCGGCTGCTCCATGCCGAGCAGCGTCAGCACGCGGGACAGGCCGGCCTCCGCGAGGTAGAACGACCGATAGCGCCAGCGGCTGCTGCCGCCCATGCGCCCCGAGTGCGGCTCGCACGGGTTGAACACGAGCACGGCGTCCGGCTCGGCGAGCCGCGTTTGCCCGCGGCTCTTGAACACGGAGCCGCCGACCTCCGTGACGGCGATCACGAGCGAATCGTGCACGTGCGGCGCGTAGTCGTGCGTGGTGAAGTCGGCGAGCAGCAGATCGACCCCGGAAATGCCGGGTGAGTGCCAGTAACGCGACTGGTTGCGATGGTCTAGCTTGGCCACGGTCGAACCCCGATTCCGATGAAACGAAACAGCCGGCGGCGGACGGTGCCGCTCCGAGCGCGCCGCTCGGCGTCGCGCGCGCCGGCAGGCCTTCCGATGTCGTCAGCGCGCGTAAGCATCGCGCGACATGCAAGTTCCGTACCGCGATGCGCCGCCGCGCCGGTCGCCGCCGGTCGCGCGCCGCGCGTCGACGGCGATATTTTAGAGGGAATCGCCACGGCGATGCGAAACCGGCATCCGATGTCGGATCGCGCTTTTCGCTTGCGCAAGTTGGGTAATCGCGCCGCCGGGGAATATCGATCGTCGCGCGATATTTTCTTGTGCAAGGCGATGCACCATGAAAATACGTTTTCCCGATAAAGCACAAAACCAGTGCGAATCGATAAATCGAATCGCGGGAATATCGATCGCCAGTTAAATTGAGGGCGGCGATCAATAATAAATGCCGACGTCAATTTGGCCGCCTTTTTCCAATTTCCCAATATTTGCGTCACAAAAATCCGCTGCGAAGCCGAAAGGATTTGCACGAGCGCGGCAGCCGTTCCCGCGGTCATTCCCGATTCGCACAGCGGTTTCCGCAGCCGAATCCGCAGGCCCGGCGCAGCCGCCGTCAGGCGGCGATGACGGCGTTCGGCGCGACAGCGCGTTTCGCGCGGCGCGCATCGATGCGCTGCGGTTGCATCTCGGAAAAAACGGCGCGTTTCAATTTTATCCAATACAGCTAAATAAGGTCGCCATAGTTTTGCGTCGAAGGTTGCCGCATTTTAAAACTCGAAAAGGGGTTGCCATGCAAAACGTCGATCGTCCGACTGGTTCTTCGCTCGCAGGTGCCGCCATTCTGCTGGAGATCGGCTCCGCATACGGAGTCGTCGATTTCATCCGGCATTCGAAGGGTTTCGACGTGGCCGCGCTCGCCGAGCGCAGCGGAATTGACCGGCCGGTGATCGCCGAATATGTCGACGCGATGCGCGAGGCCGGGCTCCTGAGTCTCGCGAAATCGGGCGAGCGGGACATCTATCGGCCGGCCGACGATTTTCCCGACGTCGTCAACGACGTCGGCTACCTGTCGTGGGCGCTCCTCGCGTGCGCGCCGCTGATCCTCAATGCGCGCGAATTCGCCGCCGACAACGCGCTCGCGCAGGCGCGCCATCCGCGCGACGGCGGGCTCGTCGCGCGCACGTCGAAATGGATGGGCGAACTGTCGTTCTATCCGCAGCCCGAGCGCGCGATCCTGAAGCTGCGGCCGAAGAAGATCGTCGACCTGGGCTCCGGCTCGGGCGGCTTCCTGATCCGGATGCTGCATCAGCTCGACGGCGCGCGCGGCGTCGGCGTCGATCTCAGCGCGACGGCGACCGAGCAGGCGAAGCAGGCGGCCGAAGCGAACGGCTTCGCCGGGCGGCTCGAATTCCTGCATCGGCCGATCCAGTCGCTGATCGACGATCCGACGCCGCTCAAGGGCGCGGACGTCGTGCACGCGGGCTTCGTGATGCACGACCTGCTGCCCGCCGAGGAGCGCACGCTCGACGCGCTGCTCGAAACGTGCCGCGAGCACGCGTCGAGCGGCACCGTCGTGATCGTCGACGCGGTGCCGCTCGCGCCGGACCAATGGGAGCGTTCGTTCGCCGCGGCCTTCAATCACCTGCACCGCAACTTCATGTCGCGCCGGCTGCTGAGCGAGACCGAGTGGCGGGAGAAGTTCGAGAAGGCGGGTTTCGGAAACGTCGCCGTAGAAACGCTCGGCCACCCCGGTGGCCGGATGATTCTGGGGAGCGCTTAGGAGGAGATGTTCTTCGTTGTCTTGGGCCGATGTAGTTACTTCCGAGGAGTGTGTCATGCCGATCACTGTCGATGAACTGGTTCAGAAAGTCAAAAGCCATCGCTGTTATACCCACCCGGTGTTCATGAACTGGGCGAAGGTCGATCCCGAGCCGAAAGTCGTCGGGGCGCTGTTCCATCAGATCCAGAATTTCTGCGCGTCGACGCGGCCGGGCTGGAATTTCCCGCAGGCGCTCGCCGATCACGGGCTGCAGAAGCAGAGCGAGCTGATGAACGAAATTGTCGACAGCGAATCGGGACACGGCCCCGAGCTCGCGACGATGGCGGGCTACATCGTCAATCGCGCGGCGGGCAGCGCGGTGATTCCGGATCTGTACGATCAGGCGGCCGTCGAGGGCGTGCTCAAGCACTATTCGGACGAACTGCTCGGCTCGCTGCCCGGCTACGACGACGAGACCGGCCTCACGACGCAGGTGCGCCGCGCGATCAGCGTGTTCGAGCGCCGCAAGCTCGTCGACGTCGAATCGACGTACCGCAATCTCGGCACCGCGCTCGCGCTCGAAATGATCTCGAATCGCCAACTGATCCCGGGCGAGAAGCACTGCCTCGTCGACAGCGGGCTGTACGACGCGACGCTCGAGGTGCCGGAGATGCACTACCTGCTCGAGCACTGGGGCGAGGTCGGCGCCGAGCAGCAGCACGAGGAGAACGCGCGCGCCGCGGTGAAGCCCGCGCTCGAGTCCGAGCATGCGGCGCTCGTGATCGAAGGCGCGGAGGAGTTCCTGAACGCGCTTGCGAGCGTGTGGGATCTGCTCGATGCGTCGCTGCTGGAATCGGGCTACGTGAAGAAGGCGGCGTGACGATGCCGGGCACGGCGCCGCGAGGCGCCGTCTTCCCCATTCTTGCAGTGCGAGGAAACCATGACGGCATATCTGCTGGGCAGGATGGCGATCAGCGACCCGTCGAAGTACGCGCGTTACAAGGCGCTGACGCCCGACATCATCGCGCGCTTCGGCGGCCGGTTCCTGACGCGCGGCGGCGACAAGCTGACGCTCGAAGGGCCCGCCGACGAGCGTCGGATCGTGCTCGTCGAGTTCGCGGATGCGGACGCGGCGGCGCGCTTCTATCACTCGGCCGATTACCAGCATGCGAAGTCGCTGCGCGAGGGGGCGGCCGACATGCAGTTGATGATCGTCGGCGGCTTCGAGCAGAAATGACGGCCGGCTCGGGCCGCCCGCCCGCCGCGGCGCGCGGGCGCGATCGACGAACGGAGGTGACGCATGCGCGACGTGACCAATGACGAACAGCGATCCGGCGGATGGGGGACGTTTCCCGTGGGCGCGCCGCCCGACGGCGACGCCCCCGCCGCATTCGCGACGCCGGAGACGGTCGGGCGCTGCGTCGACGAGTTGCGCACGGTCGTCGGCGAGCGGCTCGTCGTCGGGCGCGCGGTGCGCGAGCAGCACGGCAAGGACATTTCGTTCCATCCGGGCGCGCCGCCCGACGCCGTCGCGTTCGTCCAGTCGACGGCCGAGGTCGCCGCGATCACGCGCGTGTGCCACCGGCTGCGCGTGCCGCTGATTCCGTTCGGCACCGGCACGTCGTGCGAGGGGCACATCGCCGCGCTGCGCGGCGGCGTGTGCATCGATCTGTCCGGCATGAACCGGATTCTGCGCGTGAGCACCGAGGATCTCGACTGCACGGTCGAGGCGGGCGTGACGCGCAAGCAGCTCAATGCGCATCTGCACGACACGGGGCTGTTCTTCCCGATCGATCCGGGCGCGGACGCGTCGATCGGCGGCATGTGCTCGACGCGCGCGTCCGGCACGAACGCGGTCCGCTACGGGACGATGCGCGAGAGCGTGCTCGCGCTCGAAGTCGTGCTGCCGAACGGCGACGTGACGTCGGTTGGCTCGCGTGCGCGCAAGTCGGCGGCGGGCTACGATCTCGCGCGCCTGTTCGTCGGCGCGGAAGGCACGCTCGGCACGATCACGGGCGTCACGCTGCGGCTGCATCCGCGGCCGGACCAGGTGTCGGCCGCGGTGTGCGGCTTTGCCGACCTGAAGGCCGCGGTCGACTCGGTGATCGCGATCATCCAGAGCGGCGTGCCGATCGCGCGCGTCGAACTGCTCGACGCGATGCAGATTGCCGCGTGCAACCGCTATTCGAAGCTGAACCTTCAGGAGCGGCCGACGCTCTTTTTCGAGTTCGCGGGCTTCGGCGCCGCCGTCGACGAGCAGATCGGCTGGGTCGGCGAGATTTGCGCGGGCCACGGCGGCAGCGAATTCCGCTGGGCGTCGCGGCCGGAGGAGCGCAGCGCACTGTGGGCGGCGCGGCACGACGTCTGGTGGGCGACGCTCGCGCTGCGACCCGGCTGCGAAGGGATGCCGACCGATTCGTGCGTGCCCGTGTCGCGGCTCGCGGAGGCGGTGCTCGCCGCGCGCGCGGACGTCGACGCGCTCGGCCTCGTCGCGACGATCTGCGGGCACGTCGGCGACGGCAATTTCCATGTTTGCATCGTGATCGATCCGGCCGACGCGGACGAGCTCGCGCGCGCGACGGAGCTGAACCGGCGGCTCGCGCTGCGCGCGATCGCGCTCGGCGGCACCTGCACGGGCGAGCACGGCGTCGGCTACGGGAAGATCGGCTATCTGGAGCGCGAGCATTCGACGTCGCTGCAGTTGATGGCGGCCGTCAAGCGGGCGCTCGATCCGAGGGGCATCATGAATCCGGGCAAGGTGCTGCACCACGACCGTTATCCGCCGTTCGACTGAATTCTGGACAGCGCGCGGGCGGGGCGAGCGGCCGATCTGGCCGTGCGCGGCCCGACCCGGCGGGCCGGCCGCCGAACGAACGCGGCGCCACGTGCGCCGCGACGATCGGGCCGGCGTGCGCCGCGCGGTGCGCGACCCGTCGCCCGCGGCTCGCGCGTCCGCTTACCGGCCGTGCGCGACCGGCTCTGCGCAGCCGCCCCTCCTATCGACCATCCGCCACCGGCCACCGGCCGCGCCGGCGCAAGGCGGGCGGCGATCGGCATCAAATTTTCGCCAATAAGCTCGCTGCGACTTCTGACATCTTTCATTCATCAGCCAGGTGGAGCTTATGAATCGATTGTTCTGTCAAGACGACCCCGACACGCTGCTGCTGGCGGGCACGGTGGTCGACACGCGGCCGGGCGCGGTGCGCCTGTCTCAGCATCCGTTCTATCCGGGGGGCGGCGGCCAGTTGCCCGATCTCGGCACGGTCCAATGGGAAGGCGGCGTCGAGACCGTCACCGGTTTCAGCGAGGACGAAGGCGGGCTCTGGATCGAGCTCGCGAATGGCGTCGAGATCGTCGGTCACGTGCAGTCGAGCGTCGACGCCGCGTTCCGCCGCTCGATGCGCGAGCTGCACACCGATCTGCACGTGCTCAACGCGCTCGTCTATCGCGATTTCGACGGCGCGCTCGTGACGGGCGTTCAGATGAACGCCGACCGCACCGCGCGCATCGACTTCGATCTGCCCGACGCCGACAACGATCGCCTGCGCGCGCTGGAGGCCGAATTGAACGACGTCGTGCATCGCGATCTGCCGGTGCGCACGCGCTACGTGCCGCTCGCCGACGCGCAGCAGGAAAGCGGGCTCCTGCGCTCGCGCTCGGTCGCGCCGCCGCCGACGGCGGACGGGCTCGTGCGGATCGTCGAGATCGACGGCCTCGACAGCCAGGCGTGCGGCGGCACGCATCTCGCGTCGACGGGCGGCTCGAGTCCGGTCCGGATACTGAAGATCGAAAACAAGGGCCGCTCGAACCGCCGCGTGCGGCTCGGGCTGGAGCCGAGATGACGCAGCGCCTCTTCGCCGCGGTGTGGCGGCGGCCGGTATGGCTGCTGTGGGTGCCGCCCGCGTTCTGGGCCGGCAACGTCGTGCTCGGCCGCGCGTTCAGCACGAGCTTTCCGCCCGTCTCGCTCGCGGTCGGCCGCTGGCTCGTCGCGCTCGTCGCGCTCGCGCCGTTCGTGTGGCGCGACGTGCTCCGCGAGCGGCAACTGCTGCTTCGGCACTGGAAGCTGATCTGGGCGTGCGGCGCGCTCGGGATCGCCGGCTACAACGCGCTCGCGTACGTCGCGCTGCGCTCGGTGCCGGCCGCGAGCGTCGCGTTCCTGAACTCGACGCTGCCGCTGATGGTGCCGCTCGCCGCGGCGCTCCTCGGCGTCGAGCGGATCACGTCGCGCGCGATCGCCGGCATCGTCGTGTCGTTCGGCGGCGTCGCGTGGATCGTCGCGCGCGGCCATTGGGAAGATCTCGTCGCGCTGCGCTTCGATCACGGCGAGCTCATCGTGATCCTCGCGACGGCCAACTACGCGATCTATTCGGTGCTGCTGCGGCGCAAGCCCGCGGCGATCAGCCCGCTCGCGTTCCTGACCGCGACGATGGCCACCGGGCTCGCGGTGCTCGCGCCGTTCTGGGTGCTGGAGCTCGCTAGCGGCGCGCGCATTCCGTTCGATCCGAAATCGATCGGCGCGGTGCTCTATATCGGCGTGTTCGCGTCGCTGATCGCATTCATCCTGTGGGGCCATTGCGTGCAGGTGCTCGGCGCGACGGTGACGGGCGTGTCGTTCCATCTCGTCGCGCTGTTCACCGCGGTGCTCGCCGCGATGACGCTCGGCGAGCCGGTCCATTCGTATCACCTCGTCGGCATCGCGCTGATCCTGTTCGGCTTCTTCGTCGCGACCCGCTCGGCGCCGGGCGTTCGCTCCGCCCCGAACGCACGTTCGCTGTGACCCGGCCGGGCCGCGGCGGCCCGGATGCCTTTTCGGCGGACGCAATCGGGCGTCCGCCTGTTCGCGTGCCTCGGAGGGGCCGATGTCCGAATACAAGGAAACGCTGAACCTGTTGCAGACGCCTTTTCCGATGAAGGGCGACCTGCCGCGCCGCGAGCCCGCGCTCGTCGAGCGCTGGGCGGCGCAGCGCGTCTACGCGCGGATGCGCGCGGCGGCGGCGGGGCGGCCGCCGTTCGTGCTGCACGACGGGCCGCCGTATGCGAACGGCGACATCCACATCGGGCACGCGGTCAACAAGGTACTGAAGGACATCGTGCTGAAGAGCCGCTTTCACGCGGGCTACGACGCGCAATGGATTCCCGGCTGGGACTGCCACGGGATGCCGATCGAGCACCGGATCGAGCAGCAGAACGGCCGCGGCCTGCCGGCGGAAACCGTGCAGCGGCTCTGCCGCGAATACGCGTTCGAGCAGACCGAGCGGCAGCAGCGCGATTTCCTGCGGCTCGGCCTGCTCGGCGATTGGCCGCACGCGTTTCGGACGATGGACTTCCGCACCGAGGCGAACGAGCTGCGCTTTCTCGAGCGCATACGCGGGCGCGGGCTGCTGTATCGCGGGCAGAAGCCGGTGAACTGGTGCGTCGATTGCCAGTCGGCGCTCGCGGAGGCCGAGCTCGAATACGCGCAGAAGACCTCGATCGCGATTCACGCCGGGCTGCGCGTGCGCGATCCGGTCGATTTCGCATCGCGCTTTCGCTGCCATCCGGTCGCGGACAAGCCGGCGATGCTCGTCGTGTGGACGACCACGCCGTGGACGCTCCCCGGCAACGCGGCGGCCGGCGTGCGCGCCGATGCGCCTTACGGGCTGTACGACACGCCCGAGGCGCTCTTCGTCGTCGCGCAGCCGTTGGGCGACGCGCTGTTCGCGTCGCTCGGCATCGGTTACGAGCTGTGCGCGCTCGCGCAGGGGCGCGATCTCGTCGGCCTCGCGCTCGGGCAGCCGTTCTTCGCCGGGCGCGACGTGCCTGTCGTCGCGGCCGAGTTCGTCACGCTCGACGCGGGCACGGGCATCGTCCATCTCGCGCCCGCGCACGGCGCCGAGGACGCCGAGCTGTGCCGCCGGCTCGGCATGACGGGCGAGAACGTCGTGGACGGCGCGGGCCGGTTCGTCGCCGATCTGCCCGAGATCGGCGGACTGGCGCTCGACGAAGGCGTCGCGCGCATCGTCGCGAAGCTGCGCTCGGACGGCGCGCTCGTGCGCGAGACGGCGTTCGAGCACGCGTATCCGCACTGCTGGCGGCACAAGACGCCGATCCTGTTCCGCTCGACGCCGCAATGGTTCATCGGCATGGACATCGGGGCTGGAGGGGGCGCGGAGGAAGCGGAGGAAGCGGAGCAATCGGGGCCTGCCAGGACGCTGCGCGAGACCGCGCGCGACGCGATCGCCGACGTGCCGTTCTATCCGCCGTCCGCGCGGCAGCGGATGGAGGCGATGATCGACGGCCGGCCCGACTGGTGCGTGTCGCGGCAGCGGACCTGGGGCGTGCCGCTGCCGTACTTCGTCAGGCGCAGCGACCGGTCGCTGCACCCGCAGACCGCGCGGCTCGTCGAGGAAGTGGCCGCGCGCGTCGAGCGCGACGGCATCGCCGCATGGACGCGGCTGCGGCCGGCCGAGCTCGGCGTCGACGAGAACGAATACGAAAAACTGTCCGACACGCTCGACGTCTGGTTCGACTCCGGTTCGATCCACGTCACCGTCTATCGCGACGCGGCGCGCCCGGACGCGGGCGGCTATCCGGCGGACCTGTATCTGGAAGGCGCGGACCAGCATCGCGGCTGGTTCGGCTCGTCGCTGATGACGGGGTGCGCGGCGGACGGCCGCGCGCCGTTCCGCGCGATCCTCACGCACGGCTTCGTCGTCGACGGCGCGGGGCGCAAGATGAGCAAGTCGCTCGGCAACACGG
Source organism: Burkholderia sp. MSMB1588 (assembly GCF_001546925.1). Lineage (NCBI taxonomy): Bacteria > Pseudomonadati > Pseudomonadota > Betaproteobacteria > Burkholderiales > Burkholderiaceae > Burkholderia > Burkholderia sp. MSMB1588. The sequence continues at coordinate 1,948,886 of NZ_CM003770.1, forward strand.
TGAGCCCGCAGCAGATCGCGAGCACGCGCGGCGCGGACATCCTGCGCCTGTGGATCGCGAGCACCGACTACGCGGCCGAGATGTCGATCTCCGACGAGATCCTCGAGCGCGTCGTGGAGACGTACCGGCGCATCCGCAACACGTTGCGCTTCCTGCTGCAGAACGTCGCCGATTTCGATCCGGACGACGACTCGGTTTCCGCCGAGCGTCTCCTCGACGTCGACCGTTACGCGCTCGCGCGCTGCCGCGAGTTCGTCGACGCGTGCCGCAGCGCGTATGCGCGCTACGACTTCCTCGCGGTGACGCGGCTCGCGCACGGCTATTGCGCGGAAGAGCTCGGCGGCTTCTATCTCGATGCGCTGAAGGACCGGCTGTATGCGAGCGTCGCCGACGGCGTCGAGCGGCGCTCCGCGCAGACCGCGCTGCGCAGCGTGCTCGCGAACCTGCTGATCTCGATCGCGCCGATCCTGAGCTTCACGGCCGAGGAGGCGTGGGCGGTGCTCGCGGGCGGCGAGGGCGAGCGCGACAGCGTGTTCCTGCAGACGTGGGACGAGCACGCGCCGCCGCCGCTCGACGATCGCGCGGTGCTCGCGCGCTGGGCGCACGTGCGCGCGCTGCGGCCGCACGTGACGAAGGCGCTCGAGGAGGCGCGCGGCGCGGCGCTCATCGGGCGCTCGACCGAGGCGGACATCGTCATTCGCGCGCCGCGCGACGTGCTCGATGCGCTGGCGCCGCTGCGCGGCGAGCTGGCCGCGGTCTTCATCGTCGCGGGCGTGACGCTCGCGACGGCCGACGAGATCGCGGTGGCGGTCGCGCGCACAAGTCTCGCGCGCTGCGGGCGCTGCTGGCGGCACGAGCCGACGGTCGACGCGCACGCGGGCGACGACGCGCTCTGCGAACGCTGCCGGCATGCGTTGTCGCGGCGGGTGCTCGCCTGTTAGCGACGATTCGGCTCGATCGGCGCCAATCGTAGCCAATCGTAGCCAATCGTAGCCAATCGGCCCGGGCGCCGCCGCATGCGCGTTCGGCGCGCCGACGCGGGCCGTCCACCCGCGTCGTCCGTCCGCCGCCGCGCCGCTCAAGCCGCGCGGGCGCGCCGCGCTTCCCGCACCGCGTGGCCCTCTTCGGCGAGATCCCAGAACAGCCCAGCCATGATCTGCAGCGACTGCCGCGCGACGCTGCCGAGCAGATGCTCGTTCGGCGCGTGCTGCGAGCACGCCGCATACGAATGCGGAATCCACAGCGTCGGCAGCCCGAGCGTCTCGGCGAACACGTCGTTCGGCAGCGAGCCGCCGAGGTTCGGCAGCAGCGCCGGCGCGCCGCCCGTCGTCGCCTCGATCGACGCGAGGCCCCAGCGCACCCACGGATCGTCCGGGTCGAGCCGCGTCGCTTCCATCCGCGTGCCGCGCTCGGCAATCTCGATGTCCGCAAAGCCGTGCGCGTCGAGGTGCGCGCGCAGCCGGTTCAGCAGGTTCGGCGCGTCGCTGCCGACGACGTAGCGCAACTGGCAATGCGCGAGCGCATGGCCCGGAATCGCGTTGACGGGCGCATCCGGGTTGCCGGTCCGGAACGCGAGGATCTCGAGCGCATTCCATGCGAGCACGCGCTCGATCGGCGTCAAGCCCGGCTCGCCCCAGTCGCGGTCGATTGCCGGGTCGCTCGGCCCGCCGCCGACGTCGAGCGTGCGCAGCGCGTCGCGCACCGGCTGCGGCACGCCGCCAGGCCGCCAGCCGTCGACGAGGATCCGGCCGCGCGCGTCGACCATCGTCGCGAGCGCGTTCGCGAGCCGGATGCCGGGGCTGCGCAGCAGGCCGCCCCAGTTGCCCGAATGGTGGCCGCCGTCGCGCAGCGCGATCGACAGCGTGAAGTTCAGGTTGCCGCGCGAGCCGAGGAACATGGTAGGCCGCGACGCGGCGACGCGCGGCCCGTCCGACGCGATGAAGAGGTCGGCCGCGAGCGCGTCGCGATGCGCGGCGCAGACCTGCGCGAGGCCGGGCGAGCCCGTCTCCTCGCCCATTTCGATGATCGCCTTCACGTTGTAGCCGAGGCGGCCGCCGCGCGCGTCGATCACCTGCGCGAGCGCGGCCAGGTTGATCGTGTGCTGGCCCTTGTTGTCGGCGGTGCCGCGGCCGTACCAGCGGTCGCCGTCGACGACGATCCGCCACGGCTCGAGCCCCGCGCGCCACTGCGCGTCGTGGCCGGGCACGACGTCGCCGTGGCCATACGTGAGCACCGTCAGCGCATCCGGGTCTTCGATCCGCTCGGCGATCAGGAACGGGCTGCCGCCTTCGATCGGGCTGTCGACGATCGTCGACGCGAAGCCGAGCGCGGCGAGCGACGGCGCGATGTGCTCGGTCAGGTACGCATAGAGTTGCGGCCGCGACGACGCGAGCTGGCTCTCGGTGCGCACCGCGACGCGCGCGTTCAGCTCGCGCAGGAAGCGGCCGTCGTCGAAGTACGACGCGGCCATGTCGATGGCTCGACTGCGATTCGTCATGTTTGTCTCTCCACGTTGAGGATTCAGGCGGTGCGCCGCGCGCTGCCGTCGTCCGGCGCGGGCGGATCGGGCAGCCCCAGGCCCGGCTCCGGCGTCAGCGCCGATGCGAGCAGCCTGCGCGTGTAAGGGTGGGCCGGCTGCGCGAACACGCGCTCGGCCGCGTCCTGCTCGACGATGCGGCCGCGCTCCATCACCGCGACGCGATCAGCGAGATGCTCGACGACGCCCAGGTCGTGGCTGATGAACAGGTAGCTCAAGCCGAGCTCGGCCTTCAGATCGAGCAGCAGGTTCAGGATCTGCGCCTGCACGGACACGTCGAGCGCGGACGTCGGCTCGTCGCAGACGAGGATGCCGGGGCGCAGGATCAGCGCGCGCGCGATCGCGACGCGCTGCCGCTGGCCGCCCGACAACTGGCCGGGATACTCGCCGTGCGTGCGCTGCGGCATCCCGACGAGATCGAGCATCCGGCGCACTTCGGCGTCCTGTTCGTCGCGCGCGCCGCGCCGGTGCACGCGCAGCGGCATCCCGACGATCTGCGCGACGGTCTTGCGCGGATTCAGCGACGAATACGGGTCCTGGAAGACCGGCTGGATGCGCTGCGCGGTGCGCCGCGCGTCGCGCGGATCGATCGGCCGGCCGTCGATCAGCACGTCGCCCGACGTGGGCGGCAGCAGGCCGAGCAGCATCTTCGCGAGCGTGCTCTTGCCGCAGCCGGATTCGCCGACGAGCGCGAGCGTCTCGCCGCGATGGAGCCGCAGCGACACACGGTCGACCGCGCGCAGCGGCGCCGGCGCGCGGAACAGGCCGCGCTTGAGCGCGAACGTGCGGGTGAGCGCGCGCAGTTCGAGCGCGACGTCGGCGGCGGGCGATGCGGGCTTGAAATCGGGCTTGAAATCGGGCTTGAAATCGGCGTCGACAGGGGCGTCTACGGCGGCGGGCGACATAGTGGACGCGGCGGACGCGGAAAGCGCAGCGGCGTTCATCGGCAGATCTCCTCGCAGGCGGATTCGACGAGCACGCAGCGCGCGCGATGGCCGCCGCCGACGTCGACGAACGCCGGCGCTCGCGCGCAATCGTCGCGCGCGAGCGCGCAGCGGTTGCGGAACGCGCAGCCGTCGATGTCGCCGACGAGCGACGGCACGACGCCGGGAATCGCGTCGAGCCGCGAGCCGGGCCGCGTCTTGCCCCGCACCGGGATGCTGTTCAGCAGTCCGCGCGTGTACGGATGCGTCGGCCGCGCGAACAGTTGCGCGGCGCTCGCGGTCTCGACGACTTCGCCCGCGTACATCACCGCGACACGATCGGCGATCCGCGACACGACGCCGAGATCGTGCGTGATGAACAGCACCGCGGTGCCGAACTCGCGCTGCAGCTCGCGCAGCATCCGCAGGATCTCGGCCTGGATCGTCACGTCGAGCGCGGTCGTCGGCTCGTCGGCGATGATGAGCTCGGGCTCGCACATCAGCGCCATCGCGATCATCACGCGCTGGCGCAGCCCGCCCGAGAGCTGGTGCGGATACTGGCGCAGCCGCTCGGCCGCGTGCGCGACGCCCGCGCGCTCGAGCAGGTGCACCGCGCGCTCGCGCGCCTGCGCGGGCGACACGCGGCGATGCTGGCGCAGCGCCTCGCAGAGCTGGTTGCCGAGCGTGTACGCGGGATTGAGCGACGTCATCGGGTCCTGGAAGATCATCGCGATCCGGCTGCCGCGCAGCGCGCCCATCGCGCGGCGCTCGAGCGACAGCAGATCGACGCCGTCGAACGCGAGCCTGTCCGCGCGCCGCTGCGCGCCGCGCGGCAGCAGGCCCATCAGCGCGAGCGACGTCATCGACTTGCCGCAGCCGGATTCGCCCACCACGCACAGGAGCTCGCCGCGCTCGATGCGCAGGTCGATCCCGCGCACCGCGTGCAGCATGCCGTTCGGGGTCGGCAGATCGACCCGCAGATTGTCGACTTCGAGCAATGCAGCCATCGGGTTTCTCCTTTCGCCGGCCGGTCAGCGGCCTTCGGGCGCGGTGAGGTCGCGAACGCCGTCGCCGACGAGATTGATCGCGAGCACCGTGATCGCGAGCGCCGCGCCCGGAATCAGGATCACCCACGGCTGGAAGAACATGTACGCCTTGCCTTCGGCGATCATCAGCCCCCACGACGGCATCGGCGCGGGCACGCCGAGCCCGAGGAACGACAGCGTCGCCTCGAGCAGGATCGCGTGCGCCATCTCGAGCGTCGCGACGACGATCAGCGCGCCCGCGATGTTCGGCAGCAGCTCGCGCACGAGGATGCAGGGCGTCGACGCGCCGAGCGCCTTCGCGGCCGCGATGAACTCGGCGTCGCGCAACTGCTGCGCGACCGAGCGCGACACGACCGCGAAGCGGTCCCACAGCAGCAGGCCGAGCAGCACGATCACGGTTTTCAGCGATCCGCCGAGCAGCGACGACATCGCGAGCGCGACGAGCACGACGGGCATCGCGAGCCGCGTCGTGATCAGGTAGCTGATCGCCGCGTCGACGCGGCCGCCGAAGTAGCCGGCGAGCACGCCGAGCGTCGTGCCGATCGCGCCCGACAGCGCGGCCGCCGCGACGCCGATCGCGAGCGACACGCGCGCGCCGAACAGCAGGCGGCTCAGGTAGTCGCGGCCGAGCTTGTCGGTGCCGAGCGGGTGGAGCCAACTGCCGCGCGCGGCGTCCCACGCGGGCGGCAGCAGCCGGCGCGCGAGGTCCTGGCCGTACGGATCGTGCGGCGCGAGCCACGGCGCGAAGAGGGCGGCCAGCACGACGAGCGCGACGAGCGCCGCGCCGATCGACAGGCCGCGATGGCCGGCGAGCCGGCGCGCCGCGCGCCGCCACGCGGGGCGGGCGGGTGCGTCGACGCGCAGGGCGGGAAGAGAAGGCGAGCGCGAGGACATGGGCCGCTCCTGTCGAATGAAACGCTATCGGGTGCGAATGCGCGGATCGAGCGCCGCGTTCGCGACGTCCGCGACGAACGTCAGCGCGACGTAGAACATCGCGATGATGAGGACGACGGCCTGCACGACCGGGAAATCGTTGCGCGCGATCGCATCCCACGCGAGCTGGCCGAGCCCTTGCAGCGAGAACACCGATTCGATGACGACCGAGCCGCCGAGCATGAAGCCGAGCTCGACCGCCGCGAGCGCGACGACGGGTATCAGCGCGTTGCGCAGCGCGTGCTTGAAGACGACGCGCGCGGGGCTCAGGCCCTTCGCGCGCGCGGTGCGGACGTAGTCGGCGCCGAGCACGTCGAGCATGCCGGCGCGCGTGAGCCGCATCATCGCGGGCGTCGCGTAGTAGCCGAGCGCAACGGCGGGCAGCACGAAGTTGCGCCAGCCGTCGTTGCCGGCCACCGGCAGCCATTTGAGCCCCACCGCGAACACGAGGATCAGCGTGAGGCCGAACCAGAAGCTCGGCATCGCCTGGCCGATCACCGCGACGACGAGCGCCGCGCGATCGATCCACGTGTCGCGGTACAGCGCGGCGACGACGCCGAGCGGAATCGCCACCGCCACCGCGAGCGCGAGCGCGACGCCGCCGAGCTTCAGCGTGATCGGCAGGCGCTCGGCGATCAGCTCGGCGACCGACGACTGGAAGAAGTACGAGCGGCCGAAGTCGAGATGCGCGGCGCGCCACAGCCACTCGACGTACTGCGCGGCGACGGGCCGGTCGAGCCCGTACTGGATGCGCAGCGCGTCGACTTGCGCGGCGCTCGCCTCGGGGCCGGCGAGCGCGGTTGCGAGATCGCCGGACAGATGGAGCAGCGCGAAACTGACGATCGACACGGTGAGCGCGACGGCGATCGCGAGGCCCAGGCGGCGGAGCAGATAGGCTGACATGGCGCGATGAACGGATCGGACGTGAAGGGCGCAGCCCGATGCGGCGACGAAGCGCCGCTCCGGGGCTGCGGACGGTTCGGGCGCGGCGCGCGCCCGCTTACTTCCAGCCCGCTTCGTAGAAGCGCGGCAACTCGTCCGGGTACGCGTTGAAGTTCAGCGCCGACGCGTACGCGTAGTTCGTCGAATACGAGAAGAGCGGCGCCCAGTACGCCTCTTCGCTGATCCGCGCGAGCGCCTTCGCATAGTTCGTCTTGCGCACCGCCGGGTCGTTCGACGTGTCGGCCGCGGCGAGCCATTTCTCGACGGCCGCGTCCTTCGCAGTGTCGTCGGGGCCGCCCTTGAAGTAGACGCTGACGAACGCGGACGCGTCGTTGACCGAGAACGAGCCCCACGCCTGGAACGTGAGCGGCGTCTTGCCCGAGCGCTGCGCGGTGCGCAGCGCCGCGTACTGCAGGTAATGCAGCCGCGCGTTGATGCCGACCTTGCGCAGATCGCCGATCATCGCCTCCGCGTATTCGCGCTCGCGGTACGCGTACAGATCGGTGTCGAAGCCGTTCGGGTAGCCGGCCGCCTTCAGGAGCTCGCGCGCCTTCGCCGGGTTGTAGTCGTACTTGACGACGCCCGACGTGTCGCAGCCGAACTGCGTGCGAAAGCACGGCGCGTAGACGGGCTGGCTGCCGCCGCGCACGAGGTTCTTCGCGAGCGCGCCGCGGTTGATCGCGTAGTTGACCGCCTGCCGCACGCGCGCGTCCTTGAACGGCGAGTTCGGCGCGGACGCGCCCGCGGCGTCCATCGACAGATAGCCCACCCGCATCGTCTCGCCGCTTTGCACGGTCAGGTTCGGCATCGCCTTCAGCGAATCGGCCTGGTCGGCGGGCACGCGCCAGATCCAGTCGACGGCGCCCGTCATCAGTTGCGCCGCGCGCGTCTCCGGATCGGGAATCACGACGAACCTGACCGTGCCGATCTTCGGCTGGCCGAGCGGGCTGTCCTTGAAATAGTTCGGGTTCTTGACCATCGTCACGCCGACGCCGGGCGTCACCGCCGCGATCCTGTACGGCCCGGTGCCGACGGGCGCCTTGCTGAAGCCCTGCAGGCCGACCTTCCTGAAGTAGGCGGCCGGATAGATCGGCGTCGGGCCCGACAGGTATTCGAGCGCCGCCGGGAACGGCGCCTTCAGGCGGATGCGGACCTGGTAGTCGCCCGTCTTCTCGGTACTCTGGATCCAGTCGGTGTTCTGCCGCGTGACGACCTTCGAATCCGGCGCGACGACGTAGTTGAACGTGAACACGACGTCGTCGGCCGTGAACTTGTCGCCGTTGTGGAAGGTCACGCCGCGGCGCAGGTCCACGACGAGCGACGTCGGCGATTCCCACTTCCACGCGGTCGCGAGCTCGGGCTTGTATGCGCCCGTCTTCGGATCGCGGTAGATCAGCGTGTCCCATGCCATGTGCGCGACGATCACGCCCTCGCGCAGGTTGTTGTGATACGGCGAGATGTTCTCCGGCTCGCTGTCGGACGCGTAGACGAGCGTGTCGTTCGCACGGCCGGCGTGCGCGGCGCCGGGCAGCGACAGCATCGGCGCGAGCGCCGCGCAGGCGGCGAGGCGGAGGGCGGGGCGAACGGCGAACCGACGATTCATCGCAAGGCTCCTGGAAATCAGGGGCGGGCAGGGGCGCCACGCTCAGGGCCAAGCGTAAACAGCGAATTTTGTTGCGACTATTATCGAAAAAATAAGCCTGCGTTGCCGAATCGGCATCGCGGCGCCGGCGATCGCGAGGAGACGGGATGAAGCACGATCAATTGCAGGACACCGCATTGCGCTACTTCCTCGCCGTCGTGCGCGCGGGATCGATCAGCGAGGCGTCCGCGCGGCTGAACGTCGCCGGCTCGGCGATCAGCAGGCAGATCGCGCATCTCGAGCAGGTGCTCGGCACGCCGCTCTTCGAGCGCCGCGCGCGCGGAATGGTGGCGAGCGCGGCGGGCGAGATGCTCGCCGCGTATGCGTTCCGCACCGAGCTCGAGGCCGACCGGCTCGTGCAGGACATCGACGCGCTGCAGGGATTGCGGCGCGGGCAGGTGCGCATCGCGATGTCCGAGGGCTTCGCGATCGAGTTCGTGCCGCACGCGATCGCGGACTTTCGCCGCACGTACCCCGGCATCGTGTTCCAGGCGGCCGTGTGCGCGCCCGCCGACGTCACGCGCCGCGTGAAGAAGGGCGAGGCGGACGTCGGCGTGACGTTCAGCCGCACGCCCGAGAGCGACATCAAGGTCGAGCACCGGCAGGGCGCGCCGGTGATGGCGGTGATGCGCGGCGATCATCCGCTCGCGCGCTTCGGGCAGGTGTCGGTGCTGCAGATGAGCGCGTATCCGCTCGCGCTGCCGGACCCGAGCACGACGATCCGTCAGTTGTTCGACGTCGTGTCGAGCCGCCAGAACCTGACGATCGAGCCGGTGATGGTCAGCAACAACATCGTCGCGCTGCACAACTTCGCGATCGCGTGCGATGCGATCTCGATCTCCGGGGAGGTCACGGTGCGCTCGCGGCAGGCGCGAGGAGAGCTCGCGGTGCGGCCGATCGCCGATAGCGGGATGGACGCGCGCGCGGTCGAGTTGCAGACGCTCGTCGGGCGCACGCTGCCGAAGGTCGTGCAGCTCTTTCTCGAATTCCTGCGCGCGCGGCTCGCGCAAGGCGACGACGGCAACGGCAACGGCGCGGACAATTGCGACGCCGCGTTTCACCGATGAGACGGAATGCGCGGCCGGCGCGCGCCGCGCATGTCACGTGACATGTTCCGTAACGTCGGCGTCCGTTGCGCCGCGCCGTGTCCGCGCGGCCTTGCCGCGACGGCGTGCGCGACGCGCGGCGAGACTGGCATCCTTATTGCTCCTCTCCGGTAAAGAACCGGATTCAGGGAGCTTCACATGGGATTCGTCGAGGTCGAGCGTCGCCGCGCGAGCGTCGGGGAGTCGAACGACATCGACGGCGCGATGCTGGTTACGGAGGTGGGAGCCGAGCCGATCGCCTCGGCCTGCCGCACGCCTTGCGAAGATGCGCCGCTCACGTTGTACGGCGCGTATCGGCAGGGTTTCGCCGACTATCGCGCGGGCCGGCCGAATCCGTACCGGATCGGCAGCCGCCTCGCGGGCATCTGGCACGAAGGGCACGCGGAGGCCGCGTCGAACGACGCGCTCGATGTCGCGGTGCGCGCGCGGGCCTGCCGGGGCGCACGCGCGACGGCGAATCCGGTCGCGTTCTTCCGCCGCCGGCGTTAGGGCCCGTTCACGCCGATAACGAGCCCCGGGCGTGCCGCTCACCCGAGCGCGCCGCCCCGCGGCACGCCCGCGAGCGCGTTCGCGCGCATCACTTTCCGATACCACAGCGTCCACATCATCAGCGCGCCGTAGACGCCGTAGCCGACGAACGGTGCGACGACGAGCACGCGCTCGACCGGCCAGTTCCACACCATCCACGCGCGCAGCAGGTTCTCGGCGACGAGGCCGCATCCCCAGACGAGCGTCATCAGCCGCATCGACGCGACGAACGCGGGCCGCTCGACCCACAGCGCGTCGAGCCGCGCGGCGCCGTCGTGCGCCTCGCGCGCGACCGTCGCGCGCGCGAGATGGAACACGAGCGGCTTGCGCAGCGCGAGCGACGCGAGGAACGCGATGCCGATCGCGCCCGAGGCGAGCGATTCGCGCATCAACAGCATCCGCGGGCTGCCGCCCGCGAGCGCCGCGGCGATCGACAGCACGATGCCGAACAGCACGAGCGCGGACAGCGCATCCACCCGCCGGAACCGCGCGAGCTGGATCACGCTCCAGACGAGCGGCGGCACGGCGGACGCGATGAGGCCGCCCGTCTCGTCCCAGTACGGGAGCGCGGCGCGATAGGCGGCCCAGGGCAGCAGCAGGTTCACCGTCAGTTCGGCGACGAGACCGGGGTGGAACTTCATGGCGATGGCGGCGACGGGTTCATTGGGTTGGCGGGGCGCGACCGCGCGGACTCGCGAGCGCTCGCGCGGCTGGCATCCGCGTCGTTTCAAGCATCTATCATGCCGGATTTTGCGAGCATCGGGCGCCGTGCGCGCACGGCGTGCGCGTGCGAGCGGGCCGCGCCCCGCTCGCGCCCCGGCGCGGCGGCCGCTGCTATGCCGCTACGCCGGTTTTGCCGCCGCCCGGCGCGCGAAGAAATCGAGCGCGTGCTGGCGCGTCGCGATCGGCGCGACGCTCGCGGCCGGATCGTGCCCGTCGCGCCGCGACGTGCCGGTCACGAGGCTTTTTTGCAGGTCGTTGAGCGGCGCGCTCGGCGGCGGATGGGCGAAGTCCGTCGACGGCGCGGCGATTGCCGGCAGACCGGTGCGTGGCGTGTCGCGCGTGAGAAGCTGCGCGAGCGTCGGCGCATTCGCGATCCGCGCGCTCTTGAGCATCCGGTCGGGCGGGATGTCGAGCCAGTCGCGCAGCGTCGCGAGGATCGACGTGTGGTCGTAAGGGACGTTCGTCGGCGAGCGGAACACGGTGCCCGACTCGATGTACGGCGACACGACGACGGCCGGCACGCGCACGCCGAAGCGATGGAAGCCGAACGCTTCGTCGCCGGGGTTGCTCGCGTTGTCGGGCGGCGTCGCGTTCGCGGGCGGCAGCACGTGGTCGAAGCAGCCGCCGTGCTCGTCGTAGGTCACGACGAGCAGCGTGCGCGGCCAGCCGGGCGACGTGCTGATCGCCGTCCAGATGTGGTGCAGGAATGCGTCGCCCGCGCGCACGTCGTGCGGCGGATGCTGGTCGTTCGGCTCGAACAGGAAGCTCGGCTCGACGAACGCGTATTGCGGCAGCGCGTCGTTCCGGCACGCGGCGACGAAATCCGGGAAGCGCCTGAAGCGGTCGGCGTACGCGTCCTTCCACAGCGACGGAAACATCGTGTGCGTGAGCGACGGCGTGACGGCCGTATCGCTGTACACCGCCCAGCTCGCGCCGATCGAGGCGAGCACGTCGAAGATCGTCGGCACGTTCCATTCGAGCGGATCGGGGATCGCGCCGTTGTTCACGTGCCCGTTCGACGTGCCCGCGTGCGCGAACGCGCGGTTCGGCCAGGTCTGGCTCGGCACCGACGCGAACCACGCGTCGGATACCGCGAACGCGCGCGCGAGCGCCGCGAGCGTCGGCAGTTGCGCGACGCTGTGGCATTGCATCACGTGGCCCGGATCGGCCGTCTGCGTCGTCTCGTAATTGACGACGAAGCCCTGCATCGGCGGCCACGGGCTGCTCGCGTCGCCCGGGCCGAGAATCTGGCTCGTCACGTTGACGAACGTCTCCTGCGGATCGGGGATCACGTTGTTGAGCGCCTCGCGCGTGACGGCGATCGTCTTGCCTGCCGTCGACGGGTTCGACATCTCGGGCTTCAGGCCGTCGAACTGCGGCGAGCTGCGCGGCGGCAGCACGTGCGCGGGCTGCGTGCCGGGCGGATAGAGCCAGCCGAGCATCGTGTCGAACGAGCGGTTCTCGAACATCACGACAACGATGTGCTCGACGTTTTCGAGGATCTTCGCCACGGCGTTCTCCTTGTTATTCGGTGCGAGCACGGCCTCGCCGGACGTTCGGCCGGCGCGCGCGAAACGCCGCCGCGGCGTCGATCCGGGCGGCCTGCGCCGGGCTTTTCGAGCGGAATGGATGGATTAGGTATATCCGATATTTCGCGAAAAACAAGGCGGCGACGCGGCCGCTGTTCCAGCGATTGCGCCGGGCGCTGTGCATGGACGCGGCCTGGCCCGGTTTCGATAATCGCCGTGAATCCACCCCGAGATCTTTTCCGCCGCCTCCATGAAAACCTGTCCGACCTTTCGCGCCGCCGCGTGCCACGTCGCGCCCTGTTACTTCGACACGCGCCGCACGATCGACGAGGCGTGCGCGCTGATCGCGTTTCCCGAACAACGCGAGCTGCGCGACGGGCGTGCCGATGCGCGCGTACACGGACGGCTGGGATTCGGCGTGGGTCGATTTCACGAAGGGGCTCGGCTGTCCGATCGGCGCGGTGCCCGCGGCGGCCGCGCTCTATGCGCTCGACCACCGCGTCGAGCGCCTCGCCGCGATCGCCCGCACGCTCGCCGAGCGGGGCGGCGGGCGTTGACGCGGGGCTCGCGCGCCTACCGGTGCCCGCGCCGCAGCCGCGCGAGCGCCTGCCACGCGCAGCCGGCCGTCGTGCCGGCGATGCCGAGCATCGCGACGAGCAGGCCGAGCCCGAAGCCGGGCGGCATCTCGCCGGATTCGGGCGACGATGGCGGCGCGACGAGCGCGCATGCGGTGCCGCCCGCGATCAGCGCCGCGCACGCGATCCAGTACGCGCGGCCGCGCGCTCGCGACGCCGCGCCGCGCAGCGCCCAGCCGAGGCCGAACAGGTAGAGCAGCGCGAGCGCGCCGAGGCCGATCCATTCGGCGAGCGGCGTCGCGCCGGCGGCGGCGAGCGTGGCGGGGGCGGTCATCGGAGCGGCACCTCTTCGGCGCGTTGGCGCAATCGGAAACAGCCGGCTATCTTAGCGAATCGCGCGGCGCGCGTGCATTGTCCTCGTCCGGCGTGCGGCGATGCCTGCGGAATCGGCGCGGGCTGTCTAGAATCGACGCTTTGGAAGCCACGAGGATCAGCACGATGAATCCGGAGTTCGAAGCCCATGCATCCGCGGCAGCCGCCGCAACCGACGACGCCGCGCTCGCCGGGCGGCTCGACCGCGTGCTCGCGACGGCGCTCGCCGAGCGGCGCGTCGTCGGCGCGGTCGCGCTCGTCGCGCGGCACGGCGGGCTCGTCTACCGGCGCGCGCACGGCTTCGCGGAGCGCGAGACGCAGCGGCCGATGCGCGAGGACACGCTGTTTCGCCTGTCGTCGGTCACGAAGCCGATCGTCACCGCCGCGGTGCTGCGCCTCGTCGCCGCCGGCCGGATGGCGCTCGACGCGCCGATCACGCGCTGGCTGCCCGATTTCGCGCCGGCGCTGCCCGACGGCCGCGCGCCCGCGCTGACCGTGCATCGGCTGCTGACCCACACGGCGGGCCTGAGCTACTGGCTGCTCGAAGCGCCGGGCTCGATCTATCACACGCTCGGCATTTCGGACGGCATCGATCTCGTCGACTTCGATCTCGCGGAGAACCTGCGGCGCATCGCGGCCGCGCCGCTCGCGTTCGAGCCCGGCAGCGCGTGGCGCTATTCGCTCGCGCTCGACGTGCTCGGCGCGGCGATCGAGCGCGAGACGGGGCTCGCGCTGCCCGACGCCGTCGCGCAGCTCGTCACGACGCCGCTCGGAATGCGCGACACGGGCTTCGTCGCGGCCGACCCCGCGCGCTTCGCGGTGGCGTATGCGAGCGCCGCGCCCGAACCCGCGCGGATCACCGACAACCTTGACGTGCCGCTGCCCGAAGGGCACGGCGTCGCGGTGCGCTTCGCGCCGTCGCGGGTGTTCGACGCGTCGGCGTTTCCGTCGGGCGGCGCGGGGATGTACGGCAGCGCCGACGACGTGCTGCGCGTGCTCGAGACGATCCGCACGGGCGGCGACGGCTTCCTGCCCGCCGCGCTCGTCGCCGCGATGCGCACCGATCACACGGGGCCGGCCGCCGAGACGCGCGGGCCCGGCTGGGGCTTCGGCTACGGCGGCGCGGTGCTGTCCGACCCGGCGCGCGCGCAGTCGCCGCAAAGCGCGGGGACGTTGCAGTGGGGCGGCGTCTACGGGCATTCGTGGTTCGTCGACGCCGCGCGCGGCCTCACCGTGCTGCTGATGACGAACACCGCGTATGAAGGGATGTCGGGTCCGTTGACGCTCGAGGTGCGCGACGCTGTGTACGGCGTGTGAGTCGCGCGGGGGCAATGCTCGCCCGCGCGCCCATCCCGCCGCCGCTTACTGCGCCACCCCGTCCGGCCCCGCATGCTCGGGCGCGCGATTCAACAGATGCGTGCGCGTATCCGCCGCGAGCGACACGTAGCGCTCGTACTGCCGCAGCACGTCGGCGATGATCTCGTCGCCGCGCAGATACTCGATGTCGTAGCCGAGCCGCCCGTCCGCGAAGAACGTCAGCACCTCGCACACGTGCTCGCGCTGCGGCTCGGGCTCGGCCGCCTCGCGGATCCGGAACGCGGGCGCCGACCTGCGCGACACCCGCGCGCCGTAGACGAAATCGCGCTGCGCGGGCGCGGGCACCGTGAGGCGCACCGCATCGTCGTCGTCGCGCGCGACGTGCGCGTCGACGCCGCCCGCCTTCAGCTCGTCGGCGACCTTGCGCAGCGCCGGCTCGACCGTCTGCGCGATGAACTGCCGCGCGTCGGCGTCGGTCGTGTGCCGCAGGATCTGCGACAGGCGGTGGCGCCAGTGCTGGCCGGTCCAGAAGCTGGTCGCGGGCGCCATGTCCTGCGAGTAGTGCGCGTGGTCGGCCTTCAGGCCGCGCCAGAGCCCGTAGCAGAGCGCGAGCATCACGAGCGCGACGGGCAGCGCGGCGACGAGCGTGAGCGCCTGCAGCGCCTTCAGCCCGCCCGCGACGAGCAGCACCGACGCCGTCACGCCGAGCACGGCCGCCCAGAAAAGCCGCTGCCAGACGGGCGAATGCGGCGCGCCGCGCGTCGCGATCGCGTCGATCACGAACGCGCCCGAATCGGCCGACGTGACGAAGAACACCGCGATCAGCACGATCGCCGCGACCGACAGCAGTTGCGTGAGCGGCAGGTAATCGAAGAAGCGGAACAGCAGCGCGTCGACGTTGGTCGCCGTCTGCGCGAGCGCGCCCGCGGCCGCGTGCGTGTCGAGCCAGATCGCGCTGTTGCCGAACGCAGTCATCCAGACGAGGTTGAACGCGGTCGGCACGAGCAGCACGCCGATCACGAACTCGCGGATCGTGCGCCCGCGCGAGATCCGCGCGATGAACATCCCGACGAACGGCGACCACGACACCCACCATGCCCAGTAGAGCAGCGTCCAGCCGCCGAACCAGCCTTGCTCGTTCGGCGTTTCGTACGCATACGTGCGAAACGACAGCGATACGAGCTTCGACAGATACTCGCCGACGTTGTCGCCGAACGCGCGCAGCAGGAACGACGTCGGCCCCGCGACGACAACGAACGCGAGCAGCGCGAACGCGAGCATCAGGTTCAGCTCGGACAGCCGGCGCACGCCCTTGTCGAGCCCGCTCGCGGCGGAGAGCCCGGCGAGCGCGACGACCACCGCGACGAGGCCGACGCGGAACGCATCGCTGTCGGTTTGCCAGCCGGCGATCGTGTGCAGGCCCGCGCTCAGTTGCAGCACGCCGTAGCCGAGCGTCACCGCGATCCCGGCGACCGTGCCGACGAGCGCGAACGCGTCGACCGCGTGCCCGATCCAGCCGTTCACGCCTTCGCGCAGCACCGGATAGAGGCCCGAGCGCAGCGTGAGCGGCAGGTTGTAGCGAAAGCCGAAATACGCGAGCACGAGGCCCATCACGCCGTACGTCGCCCACGCGTGCAGGCCCCAGTGGAAGAACGACATCAGCATCGCCTCGCGCGCGGCGGCGGGCGTGCCGCCCGCGGCCGTCGGCGGCGACAGGTAATGCTGGATCGGCTCGCCGACGCCGAAATACATGAGGCCGATGCCCATGCCGGCCGCGAACAGCATCGCGGTCCACGACACGAAGCTGAATTCCGGCTCGGCGTCGTCGGGGCCGAGCTTGATGTTGCCGAAGCGGCTCGCCGCGATCAGCACGAGGAAGATCAGGAAGGTCGTGATCGCGAGCACGTAGAACCAGTCGAAACGCTCGACGATCCATTGCTGGCCGGCGCCGAATAGCGCGCCCGCTTCGTTCGGCCGAAGCGCGCAGAAGGCGAGGAGCGCGCCGATCACGGCGAGCGATGGCACGGCGACTTGCGGCTTGAGCGTCGTGCGCGGCATGGAGCGGGATGGGGGCATAGGCGGGTCTCCGGAAAAAAGGGGCGCTGAGGCGAGCGTCGCAGCCGACGCGGGCGCGAACAACGGTGCGGACGGTGCGGATGCGGCGGCGCGCGCGTGGTGCGGATGGAGGCGCTGCAACAGCGAGGATGCAGACGAAAACTGACAGATTGTAAGCTATTCGCCGACGATGCCGGAAAAAGCGGCCCGGATCGCGCCGCGCGCGCCGCCGTGCGCCCCGTGCGGCGCGGGTTTGCGGCGATCGTCGGGGGCAGTGCAAACCCCGATGAAAATTTATTTTTTCTATTTTGCCGATTGTGTAAATTTACTTTCATCGTCATTCGATTCAACGCCGCCGCCGCATGCCCAGTTCGCCCGCCACGCCGCTTGCCGCCGATCCGCCGATCGCCGCGCGCATCGCCGCCGCGCTGCCGTCGCTCACGCCGATTCATCGGCGCATGGGCGAGTACGTGCTCGCGAATCCGTTCCGCGCGGCGACGATGCGCATCGACGAGCTCGCGAACGCGGTGGACGCGTCGATCGCGACCGCGAACCGCTTCGCGCGCGCGCTCGGCTTCGACGGCTACCCGGCGCTGCGCGCGGCGCTCGTGCGCGGCTTCGAGGCGACGCTCGCGCCCGTCGAGCGGCTGCGTTGCGCGCAGGAGCGCGAAGCGGGCGCGCGCGGCGGCGAGCTGATCGACGCGAGCTTCGAGCAGGCGCTCGCGAACCTTGAGCGCACGCGCGCCCGGCTCGATCGCGCGAACGTCGAGGCGGCCGTCGATTCGCTGCTCGCCGCGCGCCGGATCTTCATCGTCGGGATGGGCGCGAGCGCGTTTCTCGCCGGACTGATGGAGCACGGGCTGTCCGTGTATCGCGACAACGTGCAGTCGCTCGCGCTGCCCGGCGGCCCGACCGACGCCGCGCGGCGCCTGTTCAGCGCGCGCGGCGACGACCTCGTCGTCGCGATCGCGTTTCCGCGCTACGTGTACGACACGATCGAGCTCACGCGGCGCGCCGCCGAGCGCGGCGCGCCCGTGCTCGCGATCACCGACGGGCCCGATTCGCCGATCGCGCCGTTCGCCGCGCGCGCGCTCTTCGTGCACGCGGAGCGCCGGCTCGCGGCGACGTCCGAGGCCGCGGTGCTCGCGCTCGTCGAGGCGCTGATCGACGCGCTCGCGCATCGCTCGCAGCGCTCGGCGCGCGCCGCCGCCGAAGTGACCGAATTCATGCTGCCGTGGCTCGAGGCGCGGGGCGCGTGCGCCGCGCCGCCGCGTGCGCCGCGCCGCTCCAGGAAAACCGACCGATGACTTCACCCGCAATCGTTGCGATTCACGGCGGCGCAGGCACGATCCTGCGCGACGCGATGGCGGCCGACGCCGAAGCGCGGTACCGCGCCGAGCTCGCCGCGATCCTCGCCGCCGCGCAGAAAGTGCTCGCCGACGGCGGCAGCGCGCTCGACGCGGTCAGCGTCGCCGTGCGGATGCTCGAGGATTGCCCGCTCTTCAACGCGGGGCGCGGCGCCGTCTATACGGCCGACGGCACGCACGAGCTCGACGCCGCGATCATGGACGGCGCGACGCTCGCGGCGGGCGCGATCTGCTGCGCGACGCGCGTGCGCAACCCGGTGCTCGCCGCGCGCCGCGTGCTCGAAGCGAGCGAGCACGTGATGCTCGCGGGCGCGGGCGCCGACGCGTTCGCGGCCGCGCAGGGGCTCGAGCTCGCGCAGCCGGGCTACTTCGACACCGAGTTCCGCCGCGCGCAATGGCTGAGGGCGCGGCGCGCGTCGGGCACGATGCTCGATCACGACGCGGCGGCATTCGCGTTCGGCCAGGGCGAGGGCGATGGAAACGGAAACGGCGGCGGCGAGCGCGCCGCATTTCCGCCCGAGCCGCCCGAGCCGCCCGAGCCGCCCGAGCCGCTCGATCCGGACCGCAAGCACGGCACGGTCGGCGCGGTCGCGCGCGATCTGCGCGGCCATCTCGCGGCGGCGACGTCGACGGGCGGGATCACGAACAAGCAGCCGGGGCGCGTCGGCGACACGCCGATCATCGGCGCGGGCTGCTATGCGAACGACGCGACGTGCGCGGTGTCGTCGACGGGCACGGGCGAGATGTTCATCCGCCTGGCGACCGCATACGACGTGTCCGCGCAGATCGAATATCGCGGCGCGTCGCTCGCGTCCGCCGCGTATGACGTCGTGATGAACAAGCTGCCGAAAATCGCGGGCCGCGGCGGGATCATCGCGATCGATTCGCGCGGCAATCTCGCGATGCCGTTCAACACCGAAGGGATGTATCGCGGCTACGCGCGCGTCGGCGAGGCGCCCGTGACCGCGATCTATCGCGAGGACGCGGCGTGACGCCGCGAACGAGCGCAGACAGGACCGACAGGAGAAACCGATGAGCGCGAGCCGATCCGCCCCGAGCCTGCCCGATGCGCGCGTGCTCGCGGTCGACGGGCTGTCCGTCACGTTCCGCCGCGAAGACACGGTGTGCGAAGCGGTGCGCGGGCTGTCGTTCCACGTCGACCGCGGCGAGACGCTCGCGATCGTCGGCGAATCGGGCTCCGGCAAATCGGTGACGTCGCTCGCGCTGATGCGCCTCGTCGAGCACGGCGGCGGCGCGATCGCGGGCGGCGAGATCGCGCTGCGCCGGCGCGGCGGCGCGGTTCTCGATCTCGTGCGCGCGTCGCCGCCGGTATTGCGCACGGTGCGCGGCGCGGACGTCGCGATGATCTTCCAGGAGCCGATGACGTCGCTCAATCCGGTCTTCACGGTCGGCGACCAGATCGGCGAGGCGATCGCGCTGCATCAGAACAAGAGCGCGGGCGAGGCGCGCGCGGAGGCGCTGCGCCTGCTCGATCTCGTGCGCATTCCCGAGGCGCGCCGCGTGTTCGCGCGCCATCCGCATCAGCTTTCCGGCGGGATGCGTCAGCGCGTGATGATCGCGATGGCGCTGTCGTGCCGGCCGGCGCTTCTGATCGCCGACGAGCCGACCACCGCGCTCGACGTGACGATCCAGGCGCAGATCCTCCAGTTGATCCGCGGGCTGCAGGACGAGATGGACATGGGCGTGATCTTCATCACGCACGACATGGGCGTCGTCGCGGAAGTCGCCGATCGCGTGCTCGTCATGTATCGCGGCGAGAAGGTCGAGGAGGGCGCGTCCGACGCGATCTTCGCCGCGCCGTCGCATCCGTACACGAAGGCGCTGCTCGCGGCGGTGCCGCGGCTCGGATCGATGCAGGGCACCCATGCGCCCGCGAAGTTTCCGCTGCTGCGCTTCGATCCGGTCGCGGGCGATGCGCTCGTCGTCGCGGGCGGCGATGCCGGGGCCGCGCCCGCCGCCGCTTGCGCTCAACCCGCGATCGACGCGGGCTCGCCGCCGCTGTTGCGCGTGCGCGATCTCGTCACGCGCTTTCCGGTCGAGCGCGGCGCGTTCGGCCGCGTGTCGCAATACGTGCACGCGGTCGAGCGCGTGAGCTTCGAGCTGCGCGCGGGCGAGACGCTCGCGCTCGTCGGCGAATCGGGCTGCGGCAAATCGACGACGGGCCGCTCGCTGCTGCGCCTCGTCGAGCGCATGAGCGGCTCGATCGAATTCGAGGGCCGCGAGATCGGCGCGCTGAAAGGGCGCGAGCTGCAGGCGCTGCGCCGGAACATCCAGTTCATTTTCCAGGACCCGTTCGCGTCGCTGAATCCGCGCCTGACGGTCGGCTTCTCGATCATGGAGCCGCTCCTCGTGCACGGCGTCGCGAGCGGCAGGCAGGCGCAGGCGCGCGTCGACTGGCTGCTCGAGCGCGTCGGCCTGCCCGCCGACGCCGCGCGCCGCTATCCGCACGAATTCTCCGGCGGCCAGCGGCAGCGGATCGCGATCGCGCGCGCGCTCGCGCTGAACCCGAAGGTCGTGATCGCCGACGAGTCGGTGTCGGCGCTCGACGTGTCGGTGCAGGCGCAGATCGTCAACCTGATGCTCGATTTGCAGCGCGAGCTCGGCGTCGCGTATCTGTTCATCTCGCACGACATGGCGGTCGTCGAGCGGATCAGCCATCGCGTCGCGGTGATGTATCTCGGGCAGATCGTCGAGATCGGCCCGCGCCGCGCGGTGTTCGAGACGCCGCGCCATCCGTACACGAGGAAGCTGATGAGCGCGGTGCCGATCGCCGATCCCGCGCGCCGTCACGCGCCGCGCACGCTGCCCGCCGACGAGTTGCCGAGCCCGATCCGCGCGGTCGGCGACGAGCCTGTCGTCGCGCCGCTCGTCGCGGTCGGGCCCGATCACTTCGTCGCCGAGCATCGGGTGGGCGGCGCGTATTGAGAGGGCGCGCGGCATCGGCGCGGCGGGCCGCAGCACGCGGACGGCGCGGGACGCCGGCCGCGCCGGACGAGACGACAGCAGAACCGCTCGACAGCAGGACCGCAGGACCGCAGGACCCCCGTCACACGCACTCGCGAAGCATCGCAAAGGAGCCCACACATGACCCAGCCGCATTCGTTCCCGCCGTTCTCGCCGCGCGCGCTTCTCGCCGCCTGCGCGGGCGTGATCGCGATGTCGTCCGCGCCGCTCGCGCTCGCCGAGCAGACCGCGGTGATGGCCGTCGATTCGACGTTCACGACGCTCGACCCGTACGATTCGAACGACACGCTGTCGCAGGCGGTGTCGAAGTCGTTCTATCAGGGCCTGTTCGGCTTCGACAAGGACATGAGGCTGGTCAACGTGCTCGCGACCGGCTACGACGCGAGCGCCGACGCGAAGGTCTACACGATCAGGCTGCGCCAGGGCGTGAAGTTCCAGGACGGCGCCGATTTCAACGCGGCCGCGGTGAAGGCGAACTTCGACCGCGTGACCGATCCGGCGAACAAGCTCAAGCGCTACAACCTGTTCCGCCGGATCGCGAAGACGGAAGCCGTCGATCCGTACACGGTGAGGATCACGCTCGCCGAGCCGTTCTCGGCGTTCGTCAACGTGCTCGCGCATCCGTCGGCCGTGATGATCTCGCCCGCCGCGCTGAAGAAGTACGGGCGCGAGATCGGGCTGCATCCGGTCGGCACCGGCCCGTTCGAGCTGGTCGAGTGGAAGCAGACCGACGATCTGAAGGTGAAGAAGTTCGCCGGCTACTGGAAGGCCGGCTATCCGAAGATCGACGCGATCGACTGGAAGCCCGTCGTCGACAACAACACGCGCGCCGCGCTGATGAAGACGGGCGAGGCCGATTTCGCGTTCCGCATCCCGTTCGAGCAGACGGCCGATCTGAAGGCGAGCCCGAAGGTCGACGTGATCGAGCGTTCGTCGATCATCCAGCGCTACGTGAGCCTGAACGTGACGCAAAAGCCGTTCGACAACCCGAAGGTGCGCCAGGCGCTCAACTACGCGGTCAACAAGGACGCGCTCGCGAAGGTCGCGTTCGCCGGCAATGCGACGCCCGCCACGGGCATCGTGCCGCAGGGCGTCGACTACGCGGTGAAGCTCGGCCCGTGGCCCTACGATCCGGCGAAGGCGCGCACGCTGCTGAAGGAGGCGGGTTATCCGAACGGCTTCGAGACGACGCTCTGGTCCGCTTACAACAACTCGACGTCGCAGAAGGCGATCCAGTTCGTCCAGCAGCAGCTCGCGCAGGTCGGCGTGAAGGCGCAGGTGCAGGCGCTCGAGGCGGGCGAGCGGGTGGCGAAGGTCGAGAGCGCGCAGGACCCGGCGAAGGCGCCCGTGCGGATGTACTACATCGGCTGGTCCGCGTCGACGGGCGAATCGGACTGGGCGATCACGCCGCTGCTCGCGTCGTCGTCGATTCCGCCGAAGCTCGTGAACACCGCGTACTACAGGAACGACGCGGTCGACGCCGATCTCGCGAAGGCGCTCGAGACGACCGACCGCGCGAAGAAGGCCGAACTGTACTCGGACGCGCAAAAGCGGATCTGGGCAGACGCGCCGTGGATTCCGCTCGTGCAGGAGAAGATCGTCTACGCGCGCAGCAAGCGTCTGCAGGGCGCGTACGTGATGCCGGACGGCTCGTTCAACTTCGACGAGATCGCGATCAAGTGACGCGAGTGACGCGAGTGACGCGAGGCGGCCTGGCCGCCTCGGGCATCGGCGGCGCGCGGCGGCCCCGCGCGCCGCATCGAGAGGCAAGCGCATGCTGAATTTTCTGGTCAAACGATTGTTCGGGCTGCTGCCGACGCTCGCGTGCGTCGCGGTGCTCGTGTTCCTGTTCGTCCACCTGCTGCCGGGCGACCCCGCGCGGCTCGCGGCCGGGCCCGAGGCCGACGACGCGACGGTCGCGCTCGTGCGCGCCGATCTCGGCCTCGACAAGCCGCTGCCTGCGCAGTTCGCGAGCTTCTTCACGCGGATCGCGCACGGCGACTTCGGCATCTCGACGCGCAGCAAGCGGCCCGTCGCGACCGAGATCGGCGAGCGCTTCATGCCGACGCTGTCGCTGACCGTCGTCAGCATGGCGTGGGCGACGCTGTTCGGGATGGCGATCGGCATCGCGTCGGCCGTGTGGCGCAACCGCTGGCCGGACCGCGTCGGGATGACGCTCGCGGTGTCGGGCATCTCGTTTCCGGCGTTTGCGCTCGGCATGCTGCTGATGGAAGTGTTCTCGGTGAAGCTCGGCTGGCTGCCCGTCGTGCCGGACGGCTCGTGGAAGAGCTATGTGCTGCCCTCGGTGACGCTCGGCGCGGCCGTGGCCGCCGTGATGGCGCGCTTCACGCGCGCGTCGTTCGTCGAGGTGCTCGGCGAGGATTTCGTGCGCACCGCGCGCGCGAAGGGCGTGCGCGAGCCGATGGTCGTGCTCAGGCACTGCCTGCGCAACGCGATGATCCCGGTCGTCACGATGATGGGGCTGCAGTTCGGCTTCCTGCTCGGCGGCTCGATCGTCGTCGAGGCGGTGTTCAACTGGCCGGGGCTCGGGCGCCTGCTCGTCGATGCGGTGACGATGCGCGACTACCCGGTGATCCAGGCGATCGTGCTGCTGTTCTCGCTCGAGTTCATCCTGATCAATCTGACCGTCGACGTGCTGTACGCGGTCATCAACCCGACGATCCGTTTCAAGTGAGGCGCGCATGAACGCGACTGTTCCCACCACCCCGGCCCCGTCGGCCGCCGCGCCGGCCGCGATCCGCACGCCGTGGAGCGAGTTCTGGCGCAAGTTCAAAAGGCAGCACGTCGCGCTCGCGGCGGGCGCGTTCGTGCTGCTGCTCGTCGCCGTCGCGATCGTCGGCCCGCACGTCGTGCCGTACGACCCTGAGAACTATTTCGACTACGACGCGCTGAACGCGGCGCCGTCGGCCGCGCACTGGTTCGGCGTCGATTCGCTCGGCCGCGACATCTTCAGCCGGATCGTTGCCGGCGCGCGGATCTCGCTCGCCGCGGGCTTTTTCTCGGTCGCGCTCGGCGCGGCGGTCGGCACGTTCTTCGGCCTCCTCGCGGGCTACTACGAAGGCTGGTGGGACCGCGCGACGATGCGCGTCGCCGACGTGCTGTTCGCGTTTCCGGGCATCCTGCTCGCGATCGGCATCGTCGCGATTCTCGGCAACGGGATGGTCAACGTGATCTGCGCGGTCGCGGTGTTCAGCGTGCCCGCGTTCGCGCGGCTCGTGCGCGGCAACACGCTCGCGCTCAAGCAGATGACCTACGTCGAGGCCGCGCGCAGCATCGGCGCGACCGACTGGACAATCATCATGCGGCACATCCTGCCCGGCACCGTGTCGTCGGTCGTCGTCTACTTCTCGATGCGCATCGGCACGTCGATCATCACCGCCGCGAGCCTGTCGTTCCTCGGCCTCGGCGCGCAGCCGCCGACGCCCGAGTGGGGCGCGATGCTCAACGAAGCGCGCGCGGACATGGTCAACGCGCCGCACGTCGCGCTCTTCCCGAGCATCGCGATCTTCCTGACCGTGCTCGCGTTCAACCTGCTCGGCGACGGGCTGCGCGACGCGCTCGATCCGAAGCTGGAACGCCGCTGATGGGCGCGCACGCAGCGGGCGGGCCGGATGCGGCGAACGTGGCGGACGTAGCGAACGTAGCGGATGGGGCGCACGCCGCGCCGCACGTCGGCGCGCTGCCGGCGGGGCCGCTTCGCAGCATCGCCGACGTCGCGGGCGTGACGGTCGGCCACGCGACGCTCGACGCGTGCGGCGTGCAGACGGGCGTGACCGTCGTGCGGCCGCACGCGGGCGACGTCTATCGCGACAAGGTGCCCGCCGCCGCCGCGGTGATCAACGGTTTCGGCAAGAGCGTCGGGCTCGTGCAGGTCGACGAGCTCGGCGTGATCGAGACGCCGCTCGCGCTGACGAACACGTTCGGCGTCGGCGCGCTCGCGCACGCGCAGATCCGTGCGGCGATCGGCGCGAATCCGCAGATCGGCCGCGCGTGGCCGACCGTCAATCCGCTCGTGTTCGAATGCAACGACGGCTATCTGAACGACCTGCACGCGTTCGCGGTGACGCCCGCGCATTACGCGCAGGCGCTCGCCGACGCGCGGCCCGCGTTCGCGCGCGGCGCGGTGGGCGCGGGGCGGGGGATGTCGTGCTTCGATCTGAAGGGCGGGATCGGCTCGGCGTCGCGCGTCGTGCGCGCGGCGGGCGCATCGTGGACGGTCGGCGCGCTCGTGCTCGCGAACTTCGGGCGGCTGCCGATGCTGACGATCGCCGGCGTGCCGGTCGGGCGGATGATCGCCGGGCGGGACGCGGCCGGCGGCCTCGCGCGTCGCCGCGCGCCCGACGCCGCCGCTTCGCCTGCGGACGCGCCGCCGCCGCCCGAGCAAGGCTCGATCATCATGCTCGTCGCGACGGACGCGCCGCTGTCGTCGCGGCAACTGAAGCGCGTCGCGCTGCGCGCGGCCGCGGGGCTCGCGCGCACGGGCTCGGTGTACGGCCACGGCAGCGGCGACATCGCGCTCGCGTTCTCGACCGCATACACAGTGCCGCACGACGCCGGGCGCATCGCGCTGCCGCCGCTCGTCGCCGATGCGGCGCTCGATCCGCTGTTCGCCGCCGCGGCCGACAGCGTCGAGCAGGCGATCGTCGACGCGCTGTGGCAGGCGACGCGCGTCGCGGGCCGCGACGGCCACACGCGCCGCGCGCTGCGCGACGCGGCGCCGGAACTCGAACGATGGCTGCGCGAATCGCGCGCGGGAGACTGATGAAAGTCCTGATTTCGACCGATATCGAAGGGGTGGCGGGGGTCGTGAACGTCGAGCAGACGCGCGCCGGCAATGCCGAATACGAGCGCGCGCGCCGCTGGATGACGGCGGAGGCGAACGCCGCCGTCGAAGGCGCGTTCGCGGGCGGCGCGACGCGCGTGTGGGTCAACGATTCGCACGGCGGCTTTCGCAACCTGCTGCCCGACGGCATCGACGCCCGCGCGCGCGTCGTGCTCGGCAAGCCGCGCACGCTCGGGATGATGGCGGGCCTCGAAGCCGGGCCGGACCTCGTGTTCATGATCGGCTATCACGCGAAGGCAGGCGCGCGCGGGCTGCTCGCGCACACGATCAACAGCGGCGCGTTCGCGCGCGTCGCGCTCGACGGGCGCGAAGTCGGCGAGGCGGGGCTCTACGGCGCGCTCGCGCACGAATACGGCGCGCACGTCGCGCTCCTGTCCGGTGACGACGTGTTCGTCGACGAGACGCGGCCGCTTTTTCCGGCGGCGCGCTTCGTGACCGTGAAGGATGCGGCGGGATTCGCGAGCGGCGTGTCGATGACGCCCGCCGCCGCGTGCGGGGCGATCGGCGTCGCCGCGCGGCAGGCGCTCGAGCAGGCGCGCGAGGTCGCGCACGCCGCGCGTGCGCACGCGCCGCGCGCGGCGGCCTGCGAGCTGCGGACGCAGACCGTCGCGGCCGCCGACCTGTTCTGCCAGTGGCCGTCGCTCGAGCGCGTCGACGCGCTCACGCTGCGGTTCGCCGCGCCGTCGGTCGAGCACGTCGTGCGGACGTTGAATTGCCTGTCGGCGATGTCGTTCATGCTGCGCTGAGCGGCCTGCGTACCTGCGCGCAGCGGGCGACGGGCGGGGCGCGCGCTCAGGCGAGATAAAAGGTATTGGACGCGTTGTCGAAGCCGACATTGACCGTGCCGCCGTTCAGCGGCACCGCGAGGCCGTTCGCCGGCGTGAACGGAGCGATCATGCCGTTGACGCCGGAAGACAGGAACAGATCCGCGCATTCGCGCAGATAGAACGCCGCCTGGGTATTCGTGATCACCGCCGTGGCGTTCATCGTCGACAGCGCGGCCGCGCCGTTGACCGTCGCGCATTGCGCGAGCCCGAAAGCGGCGGACGCGCCGGCCTGCACATTGCGGATCGCGTAAGCGCCGGCCGGCCCGATGCCCGCGTTGCCGTTGTCTATCTGGCCGTTGCGGAACGAATAGAGCGTCTCGATGCGGGCCGGCCCGTTTGTCGTCGCGTTGATCCCGATCACGTTGCCGGCGGTCAGCGGCGTGGCCGTCATGTAAAGCAGCACGGCGTCGTCGACGACGACGCTGTTGCGCTCGTATGGCGAGAACGCCTGCCATATGACGGAGGTGCCGACCGATGCGCCTCGCGCGCTCGCCCGAGTCGAGCCGACATAGGCGTCGACCCGCCTCGTCAACGTCACCGCGAGCTGCGCGTCGCGGATTTTCTCCACGCCCGTCGCATCGATCGCGATGTAGATCGTGCCGGCCGGCATGATTCGCGCGGGACCCGCCTGTCGCCCGAAGCGGCAGGCGGGTCCCGCGCCGCTCACACGATTCTTCTCAATGCGCCGTAGTTTTCGGTCCCGGTGACGGCGCCCCGAAGGCTCGCGACGAAATCCTCTCCGGTGCGAATGGCCGGCTGCTCCAGGTAGAACGTATTGGTCCGGTCGTTGAACCCGACGTTGACCATCGGACTCTGGCTGGATAGCGCGATCGGCAGCGCGTTGCCGGCCACCTGCGATATCACCGAGCCATTGTTGCTGTATGACGCGAGGAACAGCGAGAGATTTTCGATCGGCGTGAACGACGCCCTCATGTTGTACGCGACCGGCACGGCGTTGAGCGGGGCCACGACAGGAACGTTGTTGACGATCGCCTGTTGGGCGAGCCCGAAGCTGAAGCTGCCCGCCTGGTTGTTGACGAGGTTGTACGTGGTGGGATTGCCTCCGTCGGCGCCGTTGAACTGCGCGCGCTCGAACGTGTAAGTCCAGCCCGCCTGAATCGGCGCGCCCGTCTGCGACGTCATCGTGATCGTCGCGCCCGCCTGCAGGATCGTCGTCGTCGCATACATCGTGTACTGTTCCTGCCACGAAATCTGGTTCAACTGGAGCGGCTGGAACGTCACCCAGGCGATCGGCAGATTGCCTTGCTGCAGCGGGTCCGAAATCACGCTCTTGACGAGCGTGACGCGAAGCCCGTTCTGATAAATGGTATTCAAGCCTGCATTGCTGATTGAAATGTTGATCTGGTAATTCATTTTCAACCTCCACGTGTTTGAGTGAGGCATTAAAGAAGAACCAGCCAGCGACACACTGGCGCTGCGACATCCCCGGCATCCGCGAGCGCCGGGCATTGACCGGACGGCAATCGCGCGACACGGGATCCGAGTGAACCTTGCGGATGCGCCCGCACATGGGCATGCCGGCAAGCGTGGATGGCCGGCCGGCGGCCGAGTCGGGACGCAAGCGTTGTTAATCGATATCAGCGATGTGCGAGTCTCCGCAGTATTTTTGATCAATGACCGGCTTGATGTTTTCTTTTTCGTTTCGCGATATATGCAATCGGCTGATTCAGGATAGGACGAATGGCGGGGTATTCAAGCGGCGATGCGATTTCAAACGGAAATTGAACCGGAGTGCGCCGTCGGGCTGCGCGCGGCGCGGGCCGGCGCGCGCAACCGTCGCGACTCGTTCAGACGTCGAAGAACACCGTCTCCCGCTCGCCCTGCATGCGGATGTCGAAGCGATAGGCCGTCACGCCGTTCGCCCGCGCGTCGCGCTTTGCGATCAGCGTCGCTCGACGTGCGGCGGGCACGCTTGCAAGCACCGCATCGGTTTCGTTCGCGGCCGCTTCGTCGTCGAAGTAGATCCGCGTGAACGCGTGCGTGAGAATCCCGCGCATCATCACCGTCACGTCGACGTGCGGCGCGTCCGTCTCCGACGTGCGCCCTGGCTTCACCGTATGGACGACGAAGCGGTTCTGCGCATCCGTGCCCGTGCCGACGCGCGCAAAGCCGAAAAAACCGCTCGCAGCGGCTTCGTCGCGCGACGCCGGATAGCGGCCCTCGCCGTCGACGTGCGTGAATTCGAGCACCGCGTCGCTGACGACGTTGCCGTCGCCGTCGAGCACGCGGCCGACGAGCAGGATGGGCTCGCCCGCCGCGTCGGGCGTCGCGATCTCCGCCGTGAAGAGGCTCTTCAGATCGTAGTTGTACTGCTGCGGGCAGAGTCCGTACGCGAAGTACGGGCCGACGGTCTGCGAAGGGGTCTGTTTCAGCGTCGTCATGCTCAGCGCTCCATCGGGGTGGCGTCGCGGCCGCGCAGCACGATGTCGAATTCGTAGCCGAGCGCGAAGCCTTCTTCGGT
Source organism: Burkholderia sp. MSMB1588 (assembly GCF_001546925.1). Classification (NCBI taxonomy): domain Bacteria; kingdom Pseudomonadati; phylum Pseudomonadota; class Betaproteobacteria; order Burkholderiales; family Burkholderiaceae; genus Burkholderia; species Burkholderia sp. MSMB1588. The sequence goes on from NZ_CM003770.1 coordinate 1,977,638, forward strand.
CGTGTCGATCGAGAAGCGCGAGATCAGGCGATCGCGCGCGTCCTCGGGCGTGCCCTGGAAGATCGGGTCGAGCGCGAGGAGCGGATCGCCCGGGAAATACATCTGCGTGACGAGCCGCGAGCCGAAGTAGTCGCCGAACAGCGAGAAATGGATGTGGTTCGGCCGCCAGGCGTTCGGATGATTGCCCCACGGATACGCGCCCGGCTTGATCGTGAGGAACCGGTAGTGGCCGTTCTCGTCGGTGACGCACCGGCCCGCGCCGAGGAAGTTCGGATCGAGCGGCGCGTCGTGCTGGTCGACCTTGTGCACGTAGCGGCCCGCGGCGTTCGCCTGCCAGACCTCGACGAGCGTGTTGCGCACCGGCTTGCCGCCTTCGTCGAGCACGCGGCCCGTGACGACGATCCGCTCGCCGAGCGGCTCGCCGTTCTTCGCCGCGTTCTTCGTCAGATCGTGGTCGAGCGGGCCGAGATCGGCCGCGCCGTAGACGGGCGCGCGCTGATTGCGCAGTGTCTCCTTCAGCGGAATCAGCGGCTGCGTCGGGCCGCGCTTCACGGAAGAGCGGTACGGCGGATGAATGTACGCGGGATGCGACGGCCAGTCGCGTGGCGCGAGCGTCGAGGAATCCATCGAGAGCGTCTCCAGATTGATGGTTGTCAAGGCGGGATGGAAGGACTTTAGCTAATCCGGAAAGTTATGCAAAATGACGTTTTATCGCTGATCGTATAACCAGACGTTATGCAAAACCGGATCGCCGACGGCCGGGTCAAGTTCCGGCATCTGCAGTGCTTTCTCGCGGTCGCGCAGTTCGGCGGCGTGCAGAAGGCCGCGCAAAGCCTGTCGATCACGCAGCCGGCCGTGTCGAAGACGATCGCCGAGCTCGAAGCGATCCTCGGCGTGCGGTTGTTCGAGCGCGGCCGGCAGGGCGCGCGGCCGACGCGCGAGGGGCAGCTCTTCATTCCGCACGCGAGCGCGTGCGTGCTCGCGCTGCGGCAGGGCGTGGGGCTCCTCGCGCGCGAGAGCGGCGGCGCGGCGGCGACGCTCGAGATCGGCATGCTGCCGACCGTCGCCGCGTCGCTCGCGCCCGCCGTGCTGAAGGTGCTCGCGAGCGAATGGCCGCGCGCGGTCGTGCGGATCACGACCGCCGCGAACGCCGAGCTGCTCGAGCGGCTGAAAGCGGGCGCGATCGAGTGCGCGATCGGGCGGCTGTCGGAGCCCGAGCGGATGGTCGGGCTGTCGTTCGAGCATCTGTACAACGAGCCGCTCGTCGCGGTCGTGCGCGCGGGCCATCCGCTCGCGGCGAGCGCTTCGCCCGCCGCGCAGCTCGCGCGCTACCCGGTCGTGCTGCCGCCTTACGGCACGATGATCCGGCAGGCGGCCGAGCAACTGCTGGGCGCGTGCGGCGCGCCGCCGCTCGAATCGTTCGTCGAGGTGCTGTCGGTGTCGGTCGCGCGCGCGCTCGCGCTCGAGAACGACGCGGTCTGGTTCGTGCCGCGCCACGCGGCCGAATTCGATCTCGCGGCCGGCACGCTCGTGCGGCTCGCGCTGCCCGTCGAGGGCGCGGACGAGCCGGTCGGGCTGATCCTGCGCACCGACGCGCAGCCGTCGCCCGTCGCGCGCGCGCTGATCGACGCGGTGCGGGCGGTTGCGCGGCGGCGGCTGGGCGCGGCGGGCGGGCGCACGCGCGGCGGGCGGGGCGCGGCGAACCAGCGGCGCGGCGGGGGCGGGCGCAACGCGTGACGCCGGCGGTTGGCGTGCGCCGCCGCGCCGTCCCGCGCGACCAACGACGAGCGTCCGCTCACGCCATGCCGAGCTTCCCGAAATCGAAGCGTTCTTCCGACAGCAGGAAGCCGCTCGATTTCTTGCCCGGCTCCGAGCCCTTGATCTGGCATTGCTTGAGCAGCGAGAGATACGTGTTCTGCCTGTAGCCGCTGTCCGGCGCGGGCTCGACATAGCGCACCCACAGCTCGAGCGCGTCCTTGTTCGGCATCGCGATGAAATGCCCGGCGTCGCGCAGGGTGTTGACGTACGCGCTCGACATCCACCATGCATACGCAGTGCGGCTGCGCGTCAGCTCGCCGCGCGTATCGACGAACAGCACGCACGCGAGCGCCGAATTGGGCGTCGCGCAGATCAGATCCAGGTCGGCCGGCTTGATCGGGAAATAGCCTTCCCAGCTCGGCCGCTCGCCTTTTTCCTTCGGCGACGCGACGGGCGCGGCCTGGCGGCTCTTGACCTGCACGTAGACCGGCGTTTCGGGCACGCCGCGCTCGACGGGCCGCGGCGCATCGTCGAGCCGCGACAGATGCCGGTACGCGCGCGTGACGACGAGATCGAAGCCCTTGTCGATCGGCAGCTTGAACGCCTCCATGTTGTGGCGGAAGCACTCGGACATGATGTAGTGCTCGCCGGCCGCGCCGATGTAGAGGAATTCGGTGGGAACGGATGATGACGATTTCGCGTTGGCCATGTCGTGAATGAACGTTGTTTGAGTCGGAGCGGCGGTTGCGCCGCTTGCAGTTCGAATGCGCGATGCTTGGGCGCGTTTCGGCGTTTGGCGCCCTAAGCGAATCGCGCATCCGGTCGAACGCGTTGTTCGGCGCGCTTGCGCGTCATGCAAAAGTACGCCGGACGGCATCGCGCGCGCAAGCGCGCCTCGCATCGCCGGGCTGCGCCCGCGGCCGCGCGGGCATGGCGGAAACGAATCGGCGGCAACGTGCGCTGTGGGCGTTATCGGCGTCGATCGGGCGTTCTTGAGCACTTTCCTGCGACGTGTATCGGATTGCAGTGCGCGAGGTCAACATTGCGCCGAACGTTCGATAGAATGGCCGCTCGTCGCGTTGCGCGACGTCGATTCAAAATGCCTTCCGATCGATTGCCCCGCGTCGCCGATTCGGCGCGCCGACGCACTTTGTGATCGGAATTTTCCGATCCGGTTCGGTCTGTCGGCGCGCGATGCGCGCCGTTTCGATGCGCGTCGTGCCGCGCGCGTCGCAGACAATGGCCGACGATGTTTTTCGTGACGAAGCGCATCGCGCTCATCAGACAAGCATGAAATCGATACATGCCGGCTTGCGCCGACGGCGAGGGCCGTCGCACCGGATGCCGCTCGGCTACATGGTGATCGCCGGCGCGGTGGCGATTGCGATCGTCATGATGTCCATCTGCGCGGCGATCCTGCGCGACAGCCGCGACGACGCATTCGAGCACGCGCAACGCGCCGCGCGCAACACGCTGCAGATGATCGAGCGCGACGTCGCGCGCGGCTTTCGTCTGTACGACCGCATGCTCGCGCGCATCGCCGCGCAGCTCGGCGAGCGCCGCATCGCCGCGCTGCCCGCCGACCTGCGCCGCGAGATCCTGTTCGATGCCGCGGCGGCCGCGAACGAGGCCGGCGTGATGTACGTGCTCGACGCGCGCGGGCATGTGACGCTCGCGTCGACGAGCGGCCCGCTGCCGACCGCGAGCTTCGCGTCGTACGATTTCTTCGCCGCGCAGCGCGACGCGCCGACGCTCGGCACGTATCTGAGCGGGCCGTACCGGATGCCGTCGCGCGACGGCGAGCCGTGCATCGCGCTGTCGCGCCGCATCGAGCGCGCGGACGGCGCGTTCGCGGGCGTCGTCGTGCTCGCGGTGCGCGTCGCGTATTTCCAGCAGTTGCTGGCGGCGGCGAGTGCGGGCCCCCACGGCGCGCTTGCGCTGATGCACGCGGACGGGCGCGTCCTGATGCGGATTCCGTTCGACGAGAAGTCCGTCGGCCTCGACCTGAGCGGAACGAGCCTCTACTCGCGCATGCAATTCGGCCGCTCGGGCGAGTTCTTCGACGTCGAGCCGATCGATCACGTGAAGCGCTTCTACCTGTATCGTCGGCTCGACGACGTTCCGCTGATCGTGCAGGTCGCGCTCGCGGACGACGACATCCATGCGACGTGGCGTGTGCGCGCGTGGCGCTTCGGCGTGCTCACGGGCCTGTTCGCGCTGATCTTCGTCGTGATGAGCGCGTATCTCGCGCATTCGCTGTGGCGCAAGTCGACGGCCGAGGCGGCGCTCGCGCGGCTCGCCGGCACCGACAGCCTCACGGGCCTGCACAACCGGCGCGCGCTCGACGAGACGCTCGAGCGCGAATGGCGGCGCGCGATGGGCGGCGCGCGTCCGCTCGCGATCCTGTTCGTCGACATCGACCACTTCAAGCGCTACAACGACACATACGGCCATCAGGTCGGCGACGAGGTGCTCGCGACCGTGTCGCGCTGCATCGCGCAGCAGGCGGCGCGCTTGGGCGACGTCGTCGCGCGCTACGGCGGCGAGGAATTCGTCGTCGTGCTGCCGGATACGCCGCGCGGCGGCGCGCTCGTCGTCGCCGAGCGCGTGCGTCTCGGCGTGCGGATGCTCGGCATCGAGCACGAAGGCTCGGAGGTCGGGTTCGTCACGGTCAGCGTCGGCGTCGCGGTGTGGCAGCCGGACGGCGCGTCCGCGCCGCCCATCGCCGCGATCGTCGAGGCGGCCGATCAGGCGCTCTATCAGGCGAAGGCGGGCGGGCGCAATCGCATCGTCGATGTCGGGCTCGGTTGAGTCGAGCCCGGTGGGCGCGGCGGGGCGGCGTTTGGCGGCATCGGCGAGCGGATCGGGCGCGAAGGACGCGGGCCGTTCGCCATAGAATGACCTTCCCCCGACATGAGAACGAGAAAGGTGCGCAATGAACGAACGGCAATGGAGCGCGGTCGACGATTTCTTCTGTAGCCAACTGGCGCCGTCCGATCCGGCGCTGGATGCGGCGCTGGCGTCGAGCAGGGCGGCCGGTCTGCCCGCGATCAACGTCACCGCGAATCAAGGCAAATTCCTGAACCTGCTCGCGACGATTCGCGGCGCGCGCCGGATTCTCGAACTCGGCACGCTGGGCGGCTACAGCACGATCTGGCTCGCGCGGGCGCTGCCGCCGGGCGGCGCGCTGGTCACGCTCGAGGCGAACCCCGATTACGCGGCGCTCGCGCGCGAGAACATCGGGCGCGCGGGATTGGACAGCGTCGTGTCGGTCGTCGTCGGCCGCGCGAAGGAGAGCCTCGAGCGGCTGATCGCCGAGCGCGCCGAGCCGTTCGATCTGATCTTCCTCGACGCCGACAAGGACAGCTATCCGGCGTATCTGCCGCTGACGGTCGCGCTGTCGCGTCCGGGGACGGTGATCGTCGCCGACAACGTCGTGCGGCAAGGGCGCGTCGCGGACCCGCAGAACCATGACCCGGACGCGCTCGGCGTGCGCGAATATTTCCGGCTGATCGCCGCGCATCCGCGCCTGTCGACGACCGCGCTGCAGACCGTCGGCTCGAAAGGCTGGGACGGGTTCGCGCTGACGGTCGTGACGGCGTAGGCCGTCAGGCCGTGCGCCGCCGCCGCACCGCCTGCGCGAGCGCGTCGAGCACGGGCTCGGTCTGCGCCCAGCTCAGGCACGCGTCGGTGATCGACACGCCGTATTGCAGCGGCGTGCCGGGCTTCAGATCCTGCCGGCCGGCCTCCAGATTGCTCTCGACCATCACGCCGGTGATGCGCCGCTCGCCGTCCGACAGTTGCCGCGCGAGGTCCTCGGCGACGTTGACCTGCCGCAGGTGCGACTTGTTCGAATTCGCGTGCGAGCAGTCGACCATCACCTGCTCGCGCAAGCCCGCCGTGCGCAGCACCGCGCACGCATCGTCGATGCTCGCGCGGTCGTAGTTCGGGCCCTTCTTGCCGCCGCGCAGGATCACGTGCGCGTCTTCGTTGCCGCGCGTCTCGAAGATCGCGGCCATGCCCATCTTCGTCATGCCCATGAATGCGTGGCTCGCGCGCGCCGCGACGATCGCGTCGGCCGCCACCTGCACGCCGCCGTCGGTGCCGTTCTTGAAGCCGATCGGGCAGCTCAGCCCCGACGCGAGCTGCCGGTGGCTCTGGCTCTCGGTCGTGCGCGCGCCGATCGCGCCCCACGCGATCAGATCCGCGATGTACTGCGGGCTCAGCAGATCGAGGAATTCGGTGCCGGCGGGCAGGCCGAGCGCGTTGATGTCGATGAGCAGCCGGCGCGCGGCGCGCAGCCCTTCGTTGATGCGGAAGCTGCCGTCGAGGCGCGGATCGTTGATGTAGCCCTTCCAGCCGACCGTCGTGCGCGGCTTCTCGAAATACACGCGCATCACGATCAGCAGATCGTCGCACAGCGCGTCGGCGGCGGCCTTCAGCCGGCGCGCGTAGTCGAGCGCCTGATCGTGATCGTGGATCGAGCATGGGCCGACGATTGCGAGCAGGCGGTCGTCGCGGCCGTGCAGCACGCCGCCGATCGCGTTGCGGCTCGCCTCGACGAGCGCCTGGACGGCGCTCGGCACGGGCAGTTCGTCCTGCAGCAGCGCGGGCGAGATGAGCGGGCGCACCGCGCCGATGCGCACGTCGTCGATGCGCGTCGTGTCTTGCGTCGTGTCGGCGGAGCCGGCTTCCCGGTCGCGCTGCGGATTGTCGATGTTTTGCATGGTGGGGTTCCGGTTCTGCTGAATCAGCCACGATTATGGCATTCGCGCCGAGCGCGGCGCGCCGATCGGCTGCGCGTCGCGCTGCGCCGCCGCAAACGACCGCGTCATGTCATAGCCTGACGAGTCCCTCTTTCGGCTGCGCAGCGGACGGCGATGGCGCACTGGCCAACCAGCAGTGTGCCGCCCGTGCTTCGTCCGTGCCGTCATTGCGTTTCATCGTGGGTCGATATGTGAGCGCGTCGCTGATTTTGCTGCGAGAAAAATTTCCAATAGCCATCAAATAGAGAAATTCAGCCGACAGTCATTTTTGATGTAGGAGTCTTTCCGTTGATGTCAGGCTTTTCCTACACGGCGCACGCCGGCGAACCAGTTGCCTCGGCGAAAGCCATTTTCGCGAATGCGCCGCTTCCTTTCATCTCTTTCATTCTTTTCCCGGCACGGCAGCGACGGTCGTTCACACGCTTCTGGCGTGATTTTCATTTATTGAAAAACAGGCTGGTTGAGTTATTTAAAATGGATATTCCCTTCGTGTTTCCCCCGATATATTCGCGGCTATTTCCGCCGATATCCAAGGAGCAAGGACGGCCGGAAATGGGGGCATCATGATCGAACATGAAAAGGTGACGAATCCATTTATCCCTGTTAATGATGGGGGGGCGGACATCGTCAATGGAGCGCCAGCGACATTCGCGGAACATGAAGCGAGTGCATCCGCGCCTGCGCCCACCGTCCTGCTCGTCGACGACGAACTTGGCGTGCTTTCGTCACTCAGGCGCCTGTTCCGAACGACCCGATACCAGGTCCTGACCGCCGACAGCGCCGCTGCCGCCCTGGACATTCTCGCCTGCAACACGGTCGACGTCATCATCTCCGACATGCGGATGCCGTACATGAACGGAGCGGATTTCCTCGCCCGCGCGCGGACGCTGTACCCGGATACGACCCGCATCCTGCTCACCGGCTATTCGGAGATCGACCTGGCCGTGCGGGCCATCAACGAAGGGGCCGTCTACCGTTACCTGACCAAGCCCTGGGATGATCGCGAGGTGCTGCTCGCCGTCGACGAGGCGATCGAGCAGCAGCGGCTGCGCCGTGAAAACGCGCGGCTGGGCGAGGTCGCCAGCCGGCAGAACGAGGCGCTTCGCACTTTCAATACCGCACTCGAAGTCCAGGTGAACGCCCGCACCGAGGAGCTCCGTCAGACGGTGATGTTTCTCGACGATGCCCAAAGCGACCTGAAGCACAACTTCACGGCGATGGTTCAGGTTTGCGCGAACATGATCGAGCTGCGCTGCGGTGTGATGGGGGGCGAATCGCTGCGTATCGGCGAAGCTGCGCGCAGTCTTGCGCTGGCTTTCGGCATGAGCGGTCTGCAGGCGCTGGAACTGTTCTTCGCGGGGCTGCTGCACGGCATCGGCAAGCTGTCGCTGCCGGACGAATTGCTGCGCAAGCCGCTCGATCGCATGTCCGCGGAAGAAAGCCAGTTGTACTACCAGCATGCGCTGCGTGCGCAGATGGTGCTTACGCCCGTGCAGCAGCTCCAGTCTGTCGCGCACATCATCCGCCATCAGTACGAGCGCTTCAATGGACGCGGCACGCCCGACGGCCTCGCAGGGGAGGAGATCCCGTTCGGCTCGCGCCTTCTCGCGGTGGCGCGCGACTTCGAGGCGTTGCGCGGAGGCAGCATGGTCAGCCAGCCGTTCACGGCAGAACAGGCGCTCAGGATGCTCGTGTCGCAGTCGGGCATGCGCTACGACCCGGCGATCGTCGAGCAATTCGTTGCCCTGTCGAAAGATCCCTCTGCGTTGGCGGGACCGGGAGCGGTCTCGCAAGTCAACGCCTCGCAACTGCGGGAGGGCATGCGGCTCGCCGGCGATCTGCGTACCAACGGCGGCATTCTGCTCGTGACCCGGGGCAGCGTGGTGTCTTCGCACCAGGTCGCGCAGCTTCGGCGATTCGAGGCGCAGGAGGCAGCGCCGTTCGAGATCGTGATTCACGAGTCTGCCGGTGCGGTGCCGCAGCGCAACGTGTGAGATGACGGCCGTCATCCGGCGCCGCGCACGCTCGATCGCGGAATGTCAACGAATGACGATGCGTGCTATCGGAACGATCGCCGTGTCCACGCGGCAGGAAACGCATTGCCGCGCCGATTTGCGGCGCAACGGCAAGCGGTGCGGGCGGTTGCAGTTGCCGGACCGCGTGAGGAAAACGCCTGAAAGGCCGTAAGTGAGGATGCGTCATGGAAGCGACAGCGAACGAAACGCCACGCCGGCATCCGCGCACGCTGGGATGGGTAGGTACGACCGCGCTGGCGATGGGCGGCAGCAACCAGAGCCTGTTTCTGCTCGCGGCGCTCTTTGCCGGGCAGGGCGACATTCCCGGGCAGGGCAGCGCCGCCGTTCCGCTGCTCATCGCCGGGCTGCTGCTCAGCTATGCCGCCGCGCCAGGGTGGATCGAGCTGGTGTTGATGTCGCCGACGCGCGTGGGCGGGATCGCGGCTGCGTGCACCGAAGCATTCAGGCGCTACGGGGAAATCCTCTCCACGCTTGCCGGCGTGTGTTACTGGTGGGGCTGGGTGCCTACCTGCGGTCTGACCGCAATCTTTTCGGCGACGGCGATCAACGAATGGTATCTGCCGGGGGTGCCCGTTACCGTACTCGCTTGCGCGCTCGTCGCCGCGTTCACGTTCGTCAACCTGTGCGGCATCCGATGGGTCACGCGGCTCGCGATACCGATCGCGACTGCATCGGCCGGGCTGGCGTTCATCTCGGCGATAGCGCCGGTCATGGCCGGCACGGTCGACTGGCGCCGTGCCGCGGATTTTCACCTGACGACGCCATTTGCAGGGCACTTCGGCGAACTCACGTCGCTGATGGCCGGGCTGTATCTGATCGGCTTTGCCGCACCGGCATTCGAGGCCGCCACGTGTCACGTCGGCGAGACGGCCGATCAGAACCGCAACGTGCCGCGCGCGATGCTGGCGAGCGCGGCGATGGCCGGACTCTATTTTGCGGTGTTGCCTGGGGTATGGCTGGGCCTGCTGGGTCCGGGCCCGCTTGGCCAGGATCTCGGCCAGGTGCTGGGGCCGAGCTTCGCGCCGGTGTTCGGCAGTCTCGCGAAGGCCGCGGCGATCTGGTTCATGATGTTCAACATGTTTCATGGCACGATACAGCCGCTTGCCGGCGCCTCGCGCACGCTTGCCCAACTGTCCGAGGATGGCGTGGCGCCCAGGTTTCTCGCGTTGCGCAACCGGGCCGACGTGCCGTGGTGCGCGACGCTCGTGACGGCGGGTTTCTCGTTGGGGCTGCTGCTGCTCGGCGACCCCGTCTGGCTGCTTGCGGCGGCGAACTTCACATACCTCACGAGCATCTTTCTTTGCAGTGTCGCCGTGTGGCTGCTGCGGCGCGATGCGCCTCTCGCGCGCCGGCCGTACCGGGCGCCGCGCGGTACGATCGGCCTCGGCCTTGCCGCCGCGGGCGTATGGATGCTCTCGGGCGTGCTCGGCTTCGAGCAGTACGGCCTGCCGACGGTCGTATGCGGCCTGGCGTTCGCGTATTCCGGCGCGGCGCTTTTTGCGTGGCGCAAGTGGGAGGATCGCCGCCGCGCGGGCCTGCCGGGGATCGGCGACACGCTGCACTTCAAGCTGACGGGCGCAATGCTGCTCGTGCTGGCGCTCGATGGCGCAGGCTACATGCTGGCGATCAGCCAGATTGCCCGGAAGAACGGGCCGATGGAAACCGCGCTCGAGGACATCTTCGTCGCCGTCGCAATGCTGACGGTCACCGTCGGCATTGTGCTGCCGGGCATGATTGCGCATTCCGCCGACGAACTGAGCCGCGCGGCCCGCCGTCTCGCGACCGGCACGCTCAAGGACTTTTCGAACGCGATGAGCGCGCTGGGCCGAGGCGATCTGGACGGCGCCTATGCGAACTTCGCGCCTGACCGGCTCCGGGGCCACGGGGGCGACGAACTGGGCCGGATGGCCGAGAGCTTCAATATGCTGCAGTCGGAGATCGGCATTGCCGCGATGGGGCTCGGCGATGCGCGCGAAGGCCTGCGGCGGGCGCGCAGCGAGCTGACGAACGCCAATCTCGATCTGCAGCGGGCCCATGACAGCCTCGAAGAGCGGGTGCGGCAGCGCACGCGCGAACTGCAGGAAGCCAACCGCGCCAAGTCGATTTTCCTCGCCAACATGAGCCACGAACTGCGCACGCCGCTCAATGCGATTCTCGGCTACGCGCAGTGGTTTCGGCGCGACGCGGCGGCCGGCGAGCGGCAGGTGCGCGCGGCCAGCATCATCAAGCAAAGCGGCGAACACCTGCTGATGCTGATCACCGACATTCTCGACCTCGCGAAGATCGAGGCAGGCAAGCTCGACCTGTGTCCGGGCCCGGCCGGGCTCGACGGCGTGCTGTCGAGCGTGATGGACATCATTCGCGTGAAGAGCGAGGAAAAAGGGCTGGCCTGCGTGCTCGATGCCGCTTCTGACTTGCCGCCCTCCGTATGGATCGACGACAAGCGCCTGCGTCAGGTGCTGCTCAATCTGCTCGGCAACGCGGTGAAATTCACGTCGCGCGGACGCGTGGAACTGCGTGTGAGCCTGCTGCAGCCTGCGGATGAACTCGCTCGTGTCCGATTCGAAGTCCGTGACACCGGCGTGGGCATTGCCCACGACAGGCTCACGAGCATTTTCGATCCGTTCGAACAGGCGGGCGAAGCGCAAAGCCGCGCGGGCGGCACGGGGCTGGGGCTGTCCATCAGCCGGCAACTCGTGCGGCTGATGGGGGGCGAGATCGAGGTCGAAAGCGAGCCCGGCGCCGGCAGCCGGTTCTGGTTCGACCTCGAACTGGCGGTGGTCGAGGTGGCGCCCGCGCGTGCGCAGCCAGCGCGGAGCATCACCGGATATCAGGGCGCCCGCCGCCGGCGCCTGCTGGTCGTCGACGACATCGATGCGAACCGGTCGGTGCTGCGCGACACGCTGGGCGCCTTGGGCTTCGACATCGACGAAGCCGTCAATGGCGTCGAGGCAATCCATGCGGCGGAGAACGACCGACCGGATCTGATCCTGATGGACATTTGCATGCCGGTCATGAACGGCATGGAGGCGACCCGGCGGATTCGCGAGATTCCGGCATTGCGGGATGTGCCGATCATCGCGGTATCGGCCAGCGCCACGCCGGAGGACGCGGCGGCCGCGCTCGCGGCGGGCGCCTCCATGTTTCTGCCCAAGCCGGTGGATCACGACCGGTTGCTGGGCGGACTCGGCACGCTGCTCGGGCTGCAGTGGCGCCATGAGGCCTCCGGGTCGAACGCGGAGCGCGCCGGGGACACGCCGTCCATCGAGCCGATGGCGATTCCGGATGAAGGGCGGATGGCGCATCTGTACCGGCTCGCACTCGCCGGTAACATGCGCGCGATCCGGCTTTGGGCGGAAGAACTCATCACAGCCGAGCCGCAATGCCGCGTGTTTGCGGACAGGCTGACGGAAATGGCAAAGGGCTACCGGTCCGAGGCGATTCTCAGGCTTGTCGAAACCTACATCAATCCGGCACAGGTAACCGAAACATGAACGACGAAACGATGATTCCCGAATGGCGGGCGCAGACGGTCCTCGTGGTTGACGACACGCCGGCCAATCTCGAACTGGCCGTGAGCGCGCTCGAGGCCGATGGGCTTGAAGTCCTGGTCGCGCAGAGCGGCGAGGAGGCGATCAGGCGAGCGCAGCTCGTCGTGCCCGATCTGGTCCTGCTGGACGTGATGATGCCGGGCATCGACGGCTTCGAGACGTGCCGCCGTCTGAAGGCGATCGACCATACGCGCGACGCGCCCGTCATTTTCATGACCGCGCTCTCGGACGTGCAGGACAAGGTTGCCGGTTTCGCCGCGGGCGGCATCGACTATCTCACCAAGCCGTTCCAGATCGTCGAGCTGGCGGCGAGGGTGAAGACGCATCTCGCGCTGCGCGCGGCGCAGCAGCAACTGGTTCTCGCGAACGCGCGGCTCGCTTCGTCCGAGGCGCGTTACCGGCGCCTGTTCGAGACGGCGAGCGACGGAATCATCCTCGTCGACATGGCGGGCGGCCGGATTACGGATGTCAATGCGTCGCTGGTGGAGATGCTGGGCTTCGAGCGCGACCACTTCGTCGGGCGGCCGATCGGAAGCGTGCCGCCGTTCGAAGCCGTTCCTGAATGCGCGAGTCTGTGCGCGACGCTCGCGGCAAGCGGAGAGATCCGGTGCGAACACACGTCGCTCGCGACGGCCACGGGTACGCTGCTCGACGTCGAGTTTCTCGCGAGCCTCTATACCGTCGGCGGAGCAAGGATCGTTCAGTGCAACGTGCGCGACATCACGGAGCGCAAGCAGGCCGAAGCGCGTGTCCGGTACATGGCGCTGCATGATGCGCTCACGGGCCTGCCCAATCGCGCGCTGTTGCAGGAGCACCTCGCCCAGGCAATCGCACGGGCGCGACGCGAAGGCGGGCGCGTGGCCGCATTGATGCTCGATCTGGACCGCTTCAAGCACGTGAACGATTCGCTTGGCCACCATATCGGCGACCGGCTGCTCGAGGCGGCGTCGATGCGCTTGCGCGGCTGCCTGCGCGAAGGCGACACGGTTGCGCGCCTCGGCGGCGACGAGTTTGTGATCGGCCTTGCGGATGTGGATGGCGATCAGGGCGCTGGCGAGGTCGCAACAAGGGTATTGACCACGCTGTCGCGCCCGTTCTTCGTGGAAAACCATGAACTGCACGTGGGCTGCAGCATCGGCATCAGCCGTTATCCGGCCGACGGCGAAGACGTGCAGACACTTCTGCGGGCCGCCGATACGGCGATGTATGACGCGAAAGCGAACGGACGCGGAATTTACCGCTTCTTCACGCCCGAACTCAATGCGGCCGCGCAACAGCGCCTCGCGTTGGCCCGCGACATCCGGTATGCGTTTGATCGCGGCGAGTTCGTGCTGCATTACCAGCCGCAGGTCTGCACGCATTCGGGTGCGATCACGGGCGTCGAGGCATTGCTGCGCTGGCGGCATCCCGAGCATGGCCTGATCTCGCCGCTGCAGTTCGTGCCGATGCTGGAGGAACTCGGCCTGATCGTCGCGGTTGGCCAATGGGTATTGCGCACGGCCTGCCAGCAGAGCGTCCAGTGGCAGTCGGCGGGACTGCCGCCCGTCAGGATGGCGGTCAACCTCTCGGCGTACCAGCTCCAGCGCGGCGACATCGTTCGCACCGTCGACGAGGCGCTGCGCGAGACAGGCCTTGCCGCCGAATGGTTGGAGCTCGAGTTGACCGAGACGATGGCCCTCTACAACGCTCAGGAGGCGATCCGGATCATGCGCGAATTCAAGCAGCTTGGTGTGAGCCTCTCTCTGGACGACTTCGGCACGGGCTGGTCGTCGCTGTCGTACCTGCGCCAGTTCCCGATCGACCGCATCAAGATCGACCGTTCGTTCATTCGTGACGTGGTCACTCATCCGGGTGCCTCGGCGGTGGTCCAGGGCATCATGACTCTCGCGAACCATCTCGGGCTGCAATGCATCGCGGAAGGCGTGGAGACCGTCCAGCAATTCGGATTTTTGCAGGAGCGCGCGTGCGGGGAGATTCAGGGATTTCTGGTGAGTCCGGCGCTGCCTGCCCATGAGTGTGCGGTCCTGCTCGCGGGCGACGAGAGCCCTGTTCCCGAATCCATCGTTTGATGGCCGGGCGCAACGGGACAGGGGGAAGAAATGAAGTTCCGGTGGTGGATTGCCCACCTCAAGATACGTACCCGCCTGTGGCTGGCATTTGCCTTCCTGCTGCTCCTGCTGGTTGTGACCAATCTCGTGACACTCCATCAAATGGGGGCCTTGCAAGCCGCGCGCGAACGACTGGTGCGCGGCGCGCAGGATTCCGGCGCGAAGGCCGATCATTTCGACCGGGTGCTGCTGGCGCAGGGCGGAATACGACTGGTCAACGAGAACGCGCGGCGGGCGTTCGAGCTGTTCCTGATCCAAAGCCGCGACCCCATTGATCAGCAGCAGTTTGACACGGTCTTCGCCGCGCAGAAGAACACCACCCAGCGCATTACCGTTCTGTACAAGACGTTCGAGAGCCTGCTCGATACACCCGACGAGCGGGCTGCGTTCAAAGCCGTCCTGAAGGCTCGCTGGGATTACGTCAATACGCGGACAGCCGTGGAAAAGCGGTTGGCTGCGGGAGATCGCGATGCGGCTGCGAATGCGCTGCACCAACTGGTCATGCCAAAGCTGGCGACCTATATCCAGTCCTGGCAGTCGATGATCGAGCTGGAGCGCAGCCAGGCGTTGGCGGCCCAGGCGCTGGAAGCGCAGCGGTATGTCATTGCCCGTGGCCTTGTCCTGTCCATGCTGGGTCTCGCGACCATGCTGGCCGGCATCGCCATGTACAGCATCATCCGGCATATCACGTCCTCGCTGCGCCGGATCGGCGACTCGGCGCAGCAGTACGCGCTGGGCAATTTCAATCAGCCCATCGAGATCGATGCCGACGATGAGATCGCCGAACTGGCGGAGTCGTTCAACACGATGGCGGAGGAACTCGAGGCGAGCCGCAACGAACTGCTCAACCACCAGCGTCACCTGGAAGAGCGCGTCGCGGAACGGACGAACGAGCTCACGGCGGCAAACAGGGAACTCGTCAGCACCAATGCGAAGTTGACGCTGGCGCATGTCAAGCTGCTGGAATCCGAGAAGCTGGCGTCCATCGGGTTGCTGGCCGCCGGCGTCGCGCACGAGATCAACAATCCCGTCGGTTTCGTCTATAGCAACTTCGGTACGCTCGAAGCTTATCTGCGCAAGCTATTCCACGTGCTGACGCTGTACGAAAACATGGAAGAGAAGATCGCTTCGCCCGAGGCGGTGTCGACCATTCACTCGGCGAAGGAGACCGCGGAGCTCAACTACCTGAAAGAAGACATACCTGCGTTGATGCGTGAATCCAGGGATGGGCTGATGCGTGTCAAGGAGATTGTCCAGAATTTGCGGGATTTCGCGCGCAACGACGCCAAACCGACGTTTGTTCTGGCGAACGTCCATCAAGGTCTCGATTCGACGCTGCGGGTCGTCCAGAACGAAGTCAAGGCGCATGCCGAAATCGTCAAGGAATACGGCGATTTGCCGGACATCGAGTGCGTGCTGTCGCAACTGAATCAGGTTTTCCTCAACATCATCGTCAACGCGTCTCATGCGATGCGCGATCGCTTTGGCAGGATCACGATCCGCACCAGCGCCGATGCCGATACGATATGCATCGCCATCAGCGACAATGGCTGCGGAATCGCGTCTGAACACCTGACGCGCATCTTCGAGCCTTTCTTCACGACCAAGCCCGTTGGCAAGGGAACGGGACTGGGCCTGTCCATCTCCTACGGCATCGTGTCCAGTCACCACGGACAACTGACCGTTGAATCGGAACCCGGCAGGGGAACGACGTTCCATATCGTGCTCCCGATCAGGCAACCGGCGTAGCGCCTGGAAACGCCGCGAATCCGGCGCTCCGTCGAGGCCCGGTAGCGGGTCGGCTCATGCCTCTTGCTAGATGCTAGTGTGATAATTCCAATTCGATTATCGAAGCGGACAGCTAGCGTTGAACCCTATTTAAGGCGTCAAGATGCCCGATGCCCACGAACGCAGTTGCGTTTCGCTCAACCAGGCCAGGCATACGTCAACCACCCCGTTGGCGAGGAATTCATGGATGCGATCGCCCAATTTTTCGGATCAACCGGATTCATGCCCCACGGCTATTGTTTTCATTGGTCATCCGGCCTGCTGTGGACTTACGTCGGCTCGGACGCGGTCATCGCGTTGTCGTACTACTCGATTCCGGTCGCGCTATGGACCTTTACGCGGCGTCGTGCCGAGCTGCCGTTCAGTTGGGCCTTTCTCATGTTTGCGTCCTTTATCCTGGCGTGCGGGACGACGCATTTGATTGCCATTCTGAACATCTGGCAGCCAGAATACTGGCTCGATGCCGGCGTCAAGACGATCACCGCGATCGCCTCCCTGTCCACTGCCGTCGCAATCTGGCCCTTGATGCCGAAGGCGCTTGCGCTGCCAGGCGTGAAGCAGTTGGAAGCGGCAAGCAACGATTTGCTGCGCGAGGTTGCCGCACACCGCAAGACAGAAGAAGAATTGCAAGCGCTCAACCGCGAACTGGAGCATCGGGTCGCGCAGCGCACCGCCGAACTCGAACGTGCAGCCGACGCGCTGCGCCGCAAGAGCGTGGAGCTGGAGCACGCGCTGCAGTCGCTGCGCGACAGCGAAGAGCGCATGCGACAGATCGTCGACACCGCGCTGGACGCTGTCGTCACGATGGATTCCGACGGTGTCGTGGTCGGATGGAATCCGCAGGCTGCGGCCATCTTCGGCTGGTCGGCCGATGAAGCGCTTGGTCGTTCGATGAGCGAGCTGATCATTCCCCATCGCTATCGGGAGGCTCATACCCGCGCTTTGCAGCGGTACTTGGAGACTGGCGAGGCAAAGCTGCTGCACCAGCGGATCGAGTGGACCGCCTTGCACCGCGACGGGCATGAATTCCCGGTCGAGCTCGCCATCACGCCAATCGGCGTCGGCACACGTCGGTACTTCAGCGGGTTCTTGCGTGACATTACCGCGCGCAAGGAAACCGAGCGTGCCCTGCGCGACAGCGAAAAGCGCTTTCGCGCCACGTTCGAGCAGGCGGCCGTCGGCATCGCGCATGTCAGCCCGGACGGCCGCTGGCTGCGCGTCAACCAGAAGCTGTGCGACATCGTCAGTTACACGCGCGAAGAGTTGCTCGCGCTGACCTTCCAGGACATCACGCATCCCGACGATCTGGATGCGGATCTCGCGCAGGTGCGCCAGGTGCTCGATGGGCAGATCGATACGTACACGATGGAAAAGCGCTATTTCAGGAAAGATCACAGCGAGGTATGGATCGAGCTGACCGTCGCACTGATGCGCGACGACGCAGGCAAGCCGAGCTATTTCATTTCGGTGGTCGCGGACATCGCCGAACGCAAGCGCGCCGAGGAGGCGCTGCGAATCTCGCGCGAAGAGCTGCGGCGCCTGTCCGCGCATATCCAGAAGATACGCGAGGAAGAGATGGCGCGCATCGCCCGCGAATTGCATGACGACTTCGGCCAACAACTGACTGCCCTGAAGATGGCGGTTACGCTGTTGGAACATAAAAAGCCGGCAGGCCCGGAGCGTTTGATTTCACGGAATGACCTCAGCTCCATCTATGCGTTGATCGATCAACTGATCAATTCGGTGCGGCGGTTCGCGGCAGACCTGCGTCCTGCGATGCTGGACGATCTCGGCCTTATCCCCGCCATCGACTGGTTGATCGAAGAATTCTCGGCGCGTTATCACGTGCACGTCACCCGTCACATCGATGCGCAGGCGATCCACTTCAATCGCGAAAGCAGGGTAGGGGTGTTTCGCATTGTTCAGGAGGCGCTCACGAACGTCGCACGTCATTCCGCTGCAACCGAAGTGGTGATCGATATCACCCGCGACGATTCTCATTGCATCGTGCGGATTGCCGATAACGGCCGCGGCGCCGTGCGTGATTCCAGCCTTGGCCGGCGATCGTTCGGTCTGCTCGGGATGAGGGAGCGCGCCGCGCTACTGGGCGGCGATACCCAGATCCGCACGTCGCCCGGAGCCGGTTTTGTGTTGACCGTCACGTTGCCGCTTGCGGCAGTCGAAGCGCAGGCCGTAGAGTAAGCGTCGGGACGTCATCGACCGCTCAGGCAGAATCGGAGGGGCACCGTTGCAACAGCCAAGGTGTTGCCCGCCGTCACATCTCGTCCCGTTTTGCTTCTGGCGCAAAGTCTATCCGCCATGTCGGGGATTCCCGTGATTTCCGGGCCGCTTGCCGGATGATTGGCGGGAACCGGCTCTGACGTGTCGAATTCGGCGACGTTCGCTCGTCGACATGTCGAGGCCACCCGACGCAGCCGGACCGGTTCCGGCTGCCATGCGGATCGACTCGTCCACTCAAGGAGAAGGCAAAATGCGCGTGATGGTCATGGTGAAGGCGACGAACGAATCGGAGGCGGGCAAGATGCCGTCGAAGGAACAGTTCGAGGCGATGGGCAAGTTCAACGAGGAACTCGTGAAGGCGGGCGTGATACTCGCGGCCGATGGTCTGCATCCGAGTGCGAAAGGCAAGCGGGTGCGCTTCTCGGGCAGCGCGCGGACCGTGATCGACGGGCCGTTCGCGCAAACCGGGGAGCTCGTCGCGGGGTTCTGGCTGTGGAAGGTCGCGTCGATGGAAGAGGCCGTCGAATGGGTGAAACGGTGCCCGAATCCGATGGATGGCGATTCGGAGATCGAGATCCGGCCGCTGTACGAGATGGAGGACTTCGGCGACGAATTCACGTCCGCGTTGCGCGAGCGGGAGGCGCGGTTGCGCGACGAGATCGACGGGGAGGGCAAGGGCGCGCGCTGACGCCGGGCGCCGGCGGTTTCGAAGGAGCATTCTCAGCTTGCCGAGCGTGAGCGGCCCGTCGACGTCGACGCTCGCGGTCTTGCCGCGATGCGACAGATCCCGGCGATAGAGCGTGCCGCTTCCGAACCGGAAGCGGATGCAGCGGTGCTGCTTCAGATCGTGCGGCGCGTCTTGCGGCGCATCGCGCGGGGCGTCGCGCATTTCCCCGAATGGCCGGCGGCCTTCACCGCTTCGCCGCCGTCCGCCTGTCCGTGACGAGAAGATAACCGATGGCCGACGCGGTCAGCAGCAGCGGCCACAGCAGATACCAGCCCGTCGTCGCGAGCAGCAGGAGCGCCGACAGGAACGCGACGATCGACGCGCGATGCGCGAACCCGCCGCGCGGCAGGAGCTTCGCGGCCGCCGCCGCGCCGAGCACGTAGACCATCACGAAATTGCCCGACGTCGCGAGCACGAGCGGCTTCGGCCCCATGCCCGTCGCGACGGCCGCGACGAGCGCGCAGCCGGCGAGCGCCGCGAGGACGGCGAGGCTGCGCCGCGGCACGCCGCCCGTCTGGCTGCCTTGCGCGAACCAGCGGGGCAGCGCGCCGTCGCGGCCGAGCGCGGCGCCGAGCTTCGCCGCGCCCGCGAAGTAGGCGTTCATCGTGCCGAGCGTGAGCAGCAGCGCGGCCGCCGTCGCGATCAACTGCGCGTTGCCGCCGATCCCGCGCGCGATCAGCTCCGCGAGCGGCGCGCCCGATGCGCCCGCCGCGGGCCCGAGCACGAGCACGCTCGCGGCCGCGACCGACAGGTACAGCAGCCCCACCACCGCGACCGCGATGCCCGTCGAGCGCGGCAGGTCGTGCGCGGGCCGCCGGAACTCGGCT
Source organism: Burkholderia sp. MSMB1588 (assembly GCF_001546925.1). Taxonomy (NCBI): domain Bacteria; kingdom Pseudomonadati; phylum Pseudomonadota; class Betaproteobacteria; order Burkholderiales; family Burkholderiaceae; genus Burkholderia; species Burkholderia sp. MSMB1588. The sequence continues at coordinate 1,997,440 of NZ_CM003770.1, forward strand.
GCGAGATGGGTGATCGCTTCCCAGCCGGCGAAGCTCCAGACGAGCAGTGCGGCGGCCTCGCCGACCGCGAGCCAGCCGTGCGGCGCGAACGGATGCAGGTTCGCCGCGCGCGCGCGTGGTGCGGACGCGAGCACGGCGGCGACGAGCAGCGCGACGAGCAGCGCGGACAGCACGAGCTGCATGCGCCCCGACACGGTGACGCCGAACGCGTTCGCGGCCGCGACGATCGCGATCAGCGCGGCCGCCGACGCGATCACCGTCGCGTGTCCGCCGCCCGTGACGGCGGCGACGTACGCGCCGCCGAACATCGCGGCGGCGGGCGCGCCGGCCGGCACCGCGAAATAGAAGCACCAGCCGACGACGGCCGCCGCTTTCGGGCCGAACGCGGTGCGCACGTAGGTCGATACGCCGCCTGCGTCCGGATAGCGGGCGCCGAGCGCGGCGAAGGTCGCGGCGAGCGGGATCGACAGCACGACGAGCGCCGCCCATGCAATGAGCGACGCGGGGCCCGCGACCTCGGCCGCGAGCGCGGGCAGCGCGATCACGCCGGTGCCGAGCACCGCGCCGATGTAGAGCGCGGTGCCCTGGAGGATCGTGAGTGAGCCGGCGTGGTGCGGCACGGCCGTGGCGCCGCGCTCGACGGGGGCGTTCATCTGTCGGGTCTCCTGAAGGGGCATGTGTTCGAGTGTGCCGGCGTGTCCGCGCGGCCGGCCGGGCAGGGTCGCCGCCGGGCGGCGTGGAACGCAAGCGGCGATGATAGTGGATGGCGTCGGTTTCGGCGTGCGAGCGTTCAGTAGTTTGTTGCTGCCGACGGGGATTGTTTCGGAAGGAAATGCGCAAGCGGGGCGCTTGCGCCGTGCGATCGGCCGGGTTCGGGCAGGCGGCGCGAGGGGGCCGGTGCGCGCCGTCCGTGCGGCGCGAGGAGACGGGAACCGCGACGCAGACGGGCCGAGACCCGTCCGCGCGATGCGAACGCTTATTGCGGAATCACGAACGTCTGATGGAAGACAATGCCGTTCGGCGTGCTCGGCGCGGTGAACGCGAACGGCGTTTCGATCTTGCCGACGACGACGGTCCCCTTGAACGTGGCCGGCCCGCCCCAGTTGACGCCGGCGACCACCAGCGTGTTGAGGCCGTCGGCGAGATACGGTGTCAGGTCGACCTGGTCGGAGAAGGTGGGGTTGTTCTCGGTTTTCCTGTCGTAGACGACCAGTCCGTTGACGGTCGCGAAGACTTCGTTGTCCGCGTTGGTGATGTAGAGGGTGGCCATGACGATGGGCGGCCGGGCGTGCCCGTCGACGATTGTTCGGGCGGAGCCCGGAAAACACTACTGACCAGTTCTGGTAGGGGCCGCGCCGAGCACGAGTCGATCGAGCATCGATGCAGAACCGCCGAACCCCGCGGCCCGCGTTACCGATGCCGCGCAAGCCTCGCGCGCGCGTCGTCCTGCCCGGCTGCGTCGAGCTCGCGCGCATAGACGAACTGCCCGCCGACGAGCGCGGCGATCGGCACGCCGTCGCGGAACAGGAGCCGGTTGCCCGCGAGCGCGGGCACGCGCTCGCCGGGCAGCAGCGTGCCTGTCAGATTGAGCGGATCGGCCCCGCTCACGCACAGCAGCAACCCTTCGGCCGGCCGACGGCGGAGCTCGCGCAGGATCGGGATCGCGTCGGGCAGCGCGAACTGCTCGCCCGCGAGGCCCGCGACGAAGCGGCCGCCGCGGATCTCGCCGCGCGCCTCGAGCCGCCGGTAGACGGGCAGCAGCTCGCGCCAGCCCGGCATCCATTCGGCCTCGCAGGCGAGGATACGCCAGAACACGACGCCGTAGCGGCGCAGCAGCGTCCGCGCGACGTGCTCGAGCGCGGCGGGCGCGATCGCATGGCGGCCCGTCGGCGGCGGCGCCGCACGCATCGCGCGCGCGATGCGCGCATCGGCATCGGCATCGGCGACGGATGCGCCGGAGCGGCGCGCGCTGCCGCCGGATGCGTCATCGTCGTCTTCATCAAAATCGAGCGGCGCGAGCGGCAGCCGCTGCACGAGCGCCCAGCGCCCCGCGTCGTCCATCCCGCCGATCAGCGCGCCGCCGCGCCGCACGCGCGACGACCGGTGCGCGCTGCGCTGCGCGGCCGGCCGGATCAGCGCGCGCAGGCCCGCGAAGCTGTCCGCATTGACGAGGCCCGCCGCGACGAGCTCGCCGAGCGCGCGCTCGAGCTCGACGGGCAACAGGCGCGCGTGCGCGGTCAGCTCGTCGAAGAACATCGCGCCATACGCGGCGAGCGTCGCGCGCACGCGCTCGGCGCGCGCGGACAGCGCCGGCAGCGCGGCCGGATCGCGCAGCGCCTGCCAGACCGCGAGCTCGCGGCGCGGCAGCAGCACGACGGGCGTCGTCTTCACCGGCGCGCTCGCGGCCTTCGGCGGCGCGCCGAGCCGCGTCCACGTCAGCTTGCCGGCGCGGCACGGCTCGTCGAGGCCGCCTGTCACGTAGTCGGCGAGCCGCGCGGGCAGGATCTCGTCTTCCCACGCGCTCGCGGCCGCCTCGAAGCCTTCGAGCTGATGGACGACCGGCGCGAGCGCGTCCACGCCCAAGCCGCGCGTATCGGGCGCGACGCGCTGCCAGTGGAACAGGAAGCGCATGAAATCCGCGAGCTCGACGGGCTCGATCTCGCGGCGCAGGCGCTTGACCGTATAGCGATGGATGCGCGCAAGCAGGTGCCGCTCGCACCATTCGTCGTCGCGCGCGCCCGGCGTGAAGCGTCCGCGCATCGCGTAGCCCTCGCGCTCGAGCGCGGCGAGCGCGATCGCGACCGACGCGGCGGGCAGCGCGAGCGGCGCGGCGAGCGCGTCGGCCGTGAGCGGGCCGAAGCCCGTGAGGCGCGCGCGGATCACGTCGACGAGCGCGGCGTCGCGCTCCCACGGCGCGTCGAAGCCGGGCGGCGGGGCAAGCGGCGGATCGGGCGCGACGTCCTCGCCGTACAGCGCGCGCATGCACGCGACGCGCTCGGCGGCAATCCACAGCCCGCGGCCGCCGGCGAGCGCGAGCCGCGCCGCGCGCCGGCCCGCCGCGAGCCGCGCGGCGCACGCGCGCCAGCCGTCGTGCGAATCGATTTCATCGTCGGCGACGCATGCGAGCCCGATGAGCGCGTCGTGCATCTCGTCGTCGTCGCGCACGAGCGGCCACGCCTCGTCGCGCACCGAGTCGATCGCGCCCGCGTCGAGCGCGCCGAGATCGTCGGCCGATTCCGGATCGGTCCAGCGCCGCGCGAGCACCGCTTGCGTGCGGCGCTCTTCGAGCGGCGCGTCGTCGAGGAACGCGTACGGCTTCGCGTTCAGGATCTCGGCCGCGAGCGGCGACGGCGCGCTCAGATCGCGCGCGACGAGCGCGACGCCGTCCGTCTCGATCCGCCGCAGCAGCGCAAGCCAGCCTTCGGTGTCCATCGCGTCGTGCAGGCAGTCGTCGAGCGTCTGGTCGACGAGCGGATGCTTCGGCACTTCGCGCTCGCCGACGATGTTCTCCGCGCATGCGACCTGATCGGGGAACACGGTCGCGAGCAGATCGTCGCTCCTCATCCGCTGCAGTTGCGGCGCGACCTTGCGGCCGCCCGCGAAGCGCGGCAGCGCGAGCGACGTCGTCGCGTTCCAGCGCCAGCGCGCGGTGAAGAGCGGCGCGTCGAGGAGCGCCTGGATCAGCACGTGCTCGGCGCTCGACGCGCGCAGGTAGCGCCACACCTCGTCGAGCGCGAAGCTGTGCGCGAGCGACAGCGAGAGGATCAGCGCGTCGTCAGTCGCGGCCGCCTGCAGCTCGAAGTTGAAGCTGCGGCAGAAGCGCTTGCGCAGCGCGAGGCCCCACGCGCGGTTGATCCGGCTGCCAAACGGCGAATGGATCACGAGCTGCATGCCGCCCGATTCGTCGAAGAAGCGCTCCATCACGAGCGTGTCCTGCGTCGGCAGCGCGCCGAGCGCCGCACGGGCGCGCGCGAGGTAGTCGGCGATCTGCCGCGCGGCCTCGGCGTCGAGGCCGAGCTCGCCCGTCAGCCACGCGAGCACAGGCGCGAGGCGGCGCGGCGCGGGTGCGGCCGCGGGCGCACCGGCCGCATCGCCGCGCGCAAGCAGCGCGTCGACCTGCGCGCGCAGCCGCGCGACGCCCGCCGACAGCTCGTCGCTGCGCGCGGGCGCCTCGCCGAGCCAGAACGGGATGTTCGGCGCCTGCCCGTGCGCATCCTCGACGCGCACGCGCCCCGTCTCGATCCGGATGATCCGGTACGACTGGTTGCCGAGCTGGAACACGTCGCCCGCGAGGCTCTCGACCGCAAAGTCCTCATTGACGGTGCCGATGTTCACGCCCTGCGGCTCGAGCAGCACCGCGTAGTCGGCGTTGTCGGGGATCGTGCCGCCCGACGTGACGGCCGCGAGCCGCGCGCCGCGCCGCCCGCGCACCGTGTGCGCGACGACGTCGCGATGCAGGTACGCGGCGCGCGCGCCGCGCCGGCTCGTGAAGCCCTCGGCGAGCATCTTCAGCACGTCGTCGAACGTCTCGCGCGCGAGCGTCGCGTAGGGCGCGGCCTGCGTCACGCAGCGATAGAGCGCGTGCTCGTCCCATTCGCGGCAGGCGACTTCGGCGACGAGCTGCTGCGCGAGCACGTCGAGCGGCGCGCGCGGGATGCGCAGCAGATCGAGCTCGCCGCGCCGCACGCAGTCGAGGAGCGCCGCGCATTCGACGAGCTCGTCGCGCGACAGCGGAAAGAGCCGCCCCTTCGGCACGCCGCCGACGCGGTGCCCGGAGCGTCCGACGCGCTGCAGGAACGGCGCGATGCCGCGCGGCGAGCCGAGCTGGCAGACGAGGTCGACGTCGCCGATGTCGATGCCGAGCTCGAGCGACGCGGTCGCGACGAGCAGCTTCAGCCTGCCGTGCTTCAGGCGCTGCTCGGCGTCGAAGCGGTGCTCCTTCGCGAGGCTGCCGTGGTGCGCGGCGATCGCGTCCGCGCCGAGCCGGTCCGCGAGATGGCGCGCCGCGCGCTCGGCCATCCGGCGCGTGTTGACGAACACGAGCGTCGTCCGGTGCGCGGCGGCCAGTTCCGCGATGCGGTCGTAGAGGCGTTCCCACACGTCGTTCGCCATCACCGGCCCGAGCGGAACGGGCGGCAATTCGAGCGCGAGATCGCGCGTGCGCGTGTGGCCGGTATCGACGATGGCGCAATCGAGCGGCGCGTCGCCGCGGCCGCCGACGAGAAAGCGCGCGACCGCCTCGACCGGCTTTTGCGTCGCGGACAACCCGATGCGCGGCAGCTTGCGGCCGACGAGCGCGTCGAGCCGCTCGAGCGACAGCGCGAGATGGCTGCCGCGCTTGGCTGTCGCGAGCGCGTGGATTTCGTCGACGATCACGGTGCGCGTGCTCGCGAGCATCCGCCGGCCCGATTCGGACGACAGCAGCACGTACAGCGATTCCGGGGTCGTGACGAGAATGTGCGGCGCGTGCTTGCGGTGCGCGACGCGCTCGGCCTGCGTGGTGTCGCCGGTGCGCACCGCGGTGCGGATCTGCGGCACGGGCAGCCCGCGCCGCGCGATCTCGGCGGCGATGCCGGCGAGCGGCACGTCGAGGTTGACGTGGATGTCGTTCGACAGCGCCTTCAGCGGCGACACGTAGACGACGAGCGTCTCGTCCGGCAGCGCGCCGTCGTGCGCGAGCGCGTCGCGCACGAGATCGTCGAGCGCGGACAGGAACGCGGTGAGCGTCTTGCCGGAGCCCGTCGGCGCGGCGACGAGCGTCGAGCGGCCGGCCTTGATGTGCGGCCACGCGAGCGCCTGCGCGGTGGTGGGCGCGGCGAACGTGCCGGAGAACCAGGCGGCGACGACGGGGTGGAACGCGCCGAGCGCGCCGGCGGCGGGGCGGGTGGGGGTGATGTCCATCGCTACCGTAAGTGAGGGCGGGCGTGGGCGTTGCAAGGCTCGGCCCAGCGGGATAGTGTGCCAGACGCGCGGGCGGCCTGCAGGCGAAACGCAAACGGCGGCGCGTTGCACTGCGGCGCGCGGTAGGGGGATCGGAGCGATCGGCGCGGTGCGAGTCGCCGCCGCCCCGACAGCCGTCAGAACAGCCAGTTCCTCAGCGTGCCGACCGGGTCCGTGAACAGGCTCCCCGGATTGATGACGAGGAACTGGAGCGTCTCGATCGAGTGCGGAATGGCCACGATCGAATAGACGATGCGCGCCGCGACGAGCGCCACCGTCATCTGTGCCGCGCGCGCCCAGAATCGGCGGCCGGTGCGGGCGATGTGCTGCCTGGCCGCGCGCCAGACGCCGACGATCCACCAGACGTTGAGGAGGGACAGCGCAACGTCGGCGAACGAATAGCCGCCGCGTCAGTGCCGGACGAAGGCGGAGGCGTCGTGATGTCGTCGGTCATGTTCTTGTGCGTTGTGTCACGGACGATCCGGCCCGATCGTCGAAGGGCGTGGCGAGGCCGCGTTCGCCATCATGCCGGCGGCAGCGGCGCAGGCCGGGCCGTATGTCGACGTCGGCCGGGCATGCCGTCTGCCGGGCGTCACACCCTGCGCAGCCAGCCGAGCCAGTGTGCGAGCGGCGCCGCGTGCCCCCACGCGGCCTGCGCGAGCCACAGCGCGCCCGCCCATGCGGCCGCGACGACGATCAGATCGCAGTGCCCGCTGTTCCACCAGTTCAGCGAATGGCGCTTCCACAGCCACGGCACGCCGAGCGGGTTCGGCCAGTCGGCGATCAGGTGGACGAGGCCGCCGCACGCGAAGCCGAAAAGCGGCGCCGCCCACCCGTGGCGATGGCCGAGCGACCGGTACGCGAAGACGAGCATCGCGACCCACGCGACGCCCCAGTGCGTGACGGTGCGATGCGTGACCCAGAGCCGCCGCGAGCGGCGCCACCACGCGAGTTCGAGCCAGTCGGGCGCGGTGCCGCCCGCGACGCCCGCCGCGAACGCGGCGAGGCTGTAGACGTGCCATGGCCCCGCCGCGCCCGCCTGCGCGACGAGCGCCGCGGCGACGAGCCCCGCGGCCCAGCCGCTCGCATGATGTGCTGCGTGTGATGCCATGCCGGTATTGCGTCGGCGTACCGACGAAATCGAAAGGGGGCGCTATCTTCGCAGATTTGGCGTGCGGCGCGCAGCGGCGGGGAAGGAAAATTTTCGGCGCGGGTCGATGCGCTCGAACGAGTAGTTGCAAGCAGTGCGGCGCTCGTGTGATGCGTCAAGGCCACGGTCCATCCGGCCGACGCCGGCGTCGTGCCGGATGCAGGCATTCCGCGGTCGCACGATGCGCTGTCGTCGTCGAATTCTTCGATGCAACTAACCATGTTGATTCAAGCTGCATTGCTTCACGCGCCGTCACGATCCGGCACCGTCGGTCCCGCCCCGACGGCCTCCGCGCGCCGCATGGCCGTCCGGCGCGAGTCGCCGCCATCCGGTGCGACGCGTTTCGCCCGCCGGCGTGCCTACGAAACCCCATTTTTGTATACGCGCGCGGCCATGCTATAAGCCTATTCATCGAACTTTCGTGCCCCAATTAGCAAGGAGATCCAAATGGGAGACATGTCATGAACGCAACGAATCGCTTCAAGTCGACGGTGCTCGCCGCACTCATGAGCACGGCGGTCGCCGGCTTCCTGCCGAGCGCGCCCGCTCACGCGAAAGGCCCGCAGCAGCACGTCGTGCTGGACGGCTCGGCCGTCGCGGTCGCCGACAAATACAGCGCCGACGCGGCCGAGCAGATCTTCAAGCAGGGCGGCAACGCGGTCGACGCCGCGGTCGCGATCGCGTTCACGCTCGCCGTCACCTATCCGGAAGCGGGCAACATCGGCGGCGGCGGCTTCATGACCGTCTACATCGGCGGCAAGCCGTACTTCCTCGACTATCGCGAGCGCGCGCCGCTCGCCGCGACGAAGGACATGTATCTCGACAAGGACGGCAACGTCGTCAAGGGCATGAGCCTGTACGGCGATCGCGCGGTCGGCGTGCCGGGCACGGTGGCCGGGATGTGGGAAGTGCAGAAGCGCTTCGGCAAGCTGAAGTGGAAGCAGGTGCTCGCGCCCGCGGTCCGCTATGCGCGCGACGGCTTCATCGTCGACGAGCAGCTCGCGCAACGCGGCGTCGACGCGTCGAAGGAGTTCGGCGGCAAGACGAACTTCGATCAATATTTCAACGGCCTGAAGGCGGGCGCGAACTTCAGGCAGCCGGAGCTCGCGGCGGTGCTCGCGCGCATCGCGAACGACGGCGCGAAGGACTTCTACGACGGCAGGACGGCCGACCTGATCGCCGCGTCGATGAAGAAGGGCGGCGGCCTGATCACGAAGCAGGACCTGATTCAGTACAAGGCGGTGTGGCGCGAGCCGATCCAGGCGAGCTGGAACGGCTATCGCGTGATCACCGCGCCGCCGCCGAGCTCGGGCGGCATCGGCCTCGTCCAGTTGCTGAAGATGAAGGCGGACCGCAAGGCCGACTTCGACGGCGTCTCGCTCAATTCGCCGCAATATGTGCACCTGATCGCCGAGATCGAGAAGCGCGTGTTCGCCGATCGCGCGCAGTATCTCGGCGACCCGGACTTCTACAAGGTGCCCGTCGCGCAGCTCACCGGCGACGCGTACATCGCGAAGCGCGCGGCCGAGGTGAATCCGGAGAAGCCGTCCGACACGAAGAGCGTGCAGCCGGGCCTGGGCACGTCGATGCCGGAGAAGGCGGAGACGACGCACTTCTCGGTCGTCGACAAGTGGGGCAACGCGGTGTCGAACACGTACACGATCAACGGCTACTTCGGCTCGGGCGTCGTCGCCGAAGGCACGGGCATCGTGCTCAACGACGAGATGGACGACTTCTCCGCGAAGCCGGGCGTCGCGAACATGTTCGGCGTCGTCGGCAGCGACGCGAACGCGATCGAGCCGAGGAAGCGGCCGCTGTCGTCGATGTCGCCGACGATCCTGACGAAGGACGGCAAGGTCGCGCTCGTGATCGGCACGCCGGGCGGCTCGCGGATCTTCACGTCGATCTTCCAGGTGATCACGAACCTGTACGACTTCAGGATGCCGCTGAAGGACGCGGTCGGCGCGATGCGCTTTCACCATCAACTGCTGCCGCCGAACACGATCTTCTGGGAGCCGTACCACCCGATCGACGGCGATCTGGCGAAGGGCATCGAGGCGAAGGGCTACACGCTGAAGGGCCAGGATTTCAGCGGCGACATCCAGGCGATCCAGATCGACGGCAAGACGCCCGAGGCCGTGTCCGATCCGCGCGGCCGCGGCGTGTCGCGCGTGATCCAGTGAGCGCGCAGCGCCGCGATCGCTTCGCATCGTTGGACGTGGCAGCCGTTCATCGACGCACGTAGCGGCGCGGGCGCTCATTCGCTCTTCCGGTCCGTTTGCGCCGCATTGCTCGCGAGGAAGCTGTCGACCGCGACGAGCGACTGCTCGTCCAGCGTGCCGAGAATGCCCTTGAGCTTCAGTTGCAGCTTCAGCGCGTCGAGGTAGCTCTCGAACAGCTTCTGGCGGATGTTCGAGATGTCGGTGCGCAGGTTCAGCGTCTCGTAAGTCGTGCTGTAGCCCACCTGGTGCGCCTTCATCGACGAGTCGTACGCGAGCCGCGCCGCCTGCAGCGACTGCTGCAGCGCGCGGATTCGCGCGCCGATCGATTGCAGCGCCGCGAGCGTCTCGCGATGGTCGGTGCTCAGTTGCTGCTCGACTTCGCGCAGCCGGTTCTGGTACTGCGTCGCGACGTGGTCGGCCTCGATCTTCCGGTAGTGCACGCTGCCGCCCGAGAAGATCGGAATCGTCACCTGCACGCCGATCGCGCTCTGATGGAAGTCGTTCTTGTCGGTGAGGCCGCGCAGGTTCGGATTGAGGCCGCGCGAATACGTCGCGAACAGGTCGACGGTCGGCAGGTGCTCCGCGTTGATGCGTTTCGACGCGAGCCGCGCGACGCGCAGGTCGCGGTACGCCTGCTGATACGACGGGTTGTCCTGAGGCTGGTAGTCGCCCGTCGGAATGCGCGGCGACACGCCGTGCATCGCGAGCCGCGGCCAGCGCGTGAAGTCGATCGCGGAGCCGAGCAGCGTCTCGTAGCGGGCGCGGCGCGCCTCGACGTCGGTGCGCGCGAGCGCCTCGTCCGATTGCGCGAGGCTTCTGCGCGCCTCGATCTCGGCCGTGTCGCCGATCGTCTTCATGCCGAGCTGCGCCATGCGGCGCGTGTCGCTCTCGAGGCGCGTGAGCGCGTCGACTTCGTCGTCGGCGAGCTGCAGTTTCTCGCGCGCGGACAGCAGATCGAAGCACGCGTTCGCGACGCGCATGATCAGCTCCTGCTTCGCGACTTCGAGCTGCTGCCGCGCGGATTCCTCGAATTCCTTCGCGCGGCTCATGTCGTACAGGTACGGCATGTTGAAGAGCGCCTGCGAGAGCTGCGCGGCGCCGTACGCGGCGGTGCTGTTGCCGCTCACGTCGATGCCGAACAGGTTCGCGTGCGTGCCGTAGCGGCCCCATTCGAGCTGCGCGCTCACCTGCGGCAGCATCTGCGCGCGCGCCTGCGGAAACTTCTGCCGCGCGGCGTCGTATTCGGCGCGCGCCTGGAGGAATTTCGGATCGTTCGAGATCGCGTGCTGATAAACGTCGTCGAGACAGAATGCGCGCGCCGATTCGGAACCGGTGCCGAGTGCGGCAAGCGCCGCGCAAACAGTAACGTAAGCCACATTGACGCGAAGCCGAAAGGATTTTGTCGTTAAGTGAAAACCCGCATGCCGAAATTTAGACGAGGCACCCAAATTCGCTGTTTCAAACATCTCCGTCTCCCTCTTCCGCCTTGTGTCAAGCGGTCTGCGACACAAATTAAACGTTTTAAATAATGAGTTGAAACGCATGCATCTTTTTGGTGAATTCCGGATCGTCAAAAATCTATATAAGACGCGGCCGGCCATCTTGTTTCTGTCTTGGGCGCATGATAGCCTGATTCCGGCTTGTAATCGCAGCGATAAAAAATAAACGTCGTTCGGTTATTTACGGCCATTGGCATTAATAGAGAAGTCTTGACGTCGTCTTTATTCTTTACGAGGAGATAGTTATGAAGGTCATGACGATGGAGCAGGCCAGGATGGTCAACGGTGGCGGCCCGATCAGCTCGCTGGGCACGCTGGCGGCGGCGTCCGGTCCGCTGTTCACGGCGCTCGGCCAGTTCATGCCGACGCTCGGCGGCTATCTGCAAGACCCGAAGAACTTCAATAGCAACGGCAAGTAAGCACTAGCCGTCGCATTCGCGCGGGGAGGCGCCCCCCGCGTAAAATCATCCGAAGTTCGAGCTGTAAAAACGGTAATCCGTGGCCAATCGAGATATAAAAACATTTATTCATTCGTTTTCGTTGGCAATCGGAGGAAATGATCAGGAGACAGTGATGTCGAGGCATCTCCGAATGGGGTCGTCCGCTCGGGCGGATGCGGATTCGGGTCGATGACATCGCTACCAGCGTAAAGGCCACCCCAATGCAAGCCATATCAGAACAGCAGGCCCGTGCGATCCGCGGCGGAGGCTCCGCGTACGCCAACTCGGCCGCCTACACGGTTTCCCTTGCGAATCAGTCGATCGGTCCCGTCGTCAACGGGCTCCTGACCGAGTACCAGGTCCAGGCCGTCAACCAGTTCAAGATGGCGCTCGGCTCCGGCAACTGACGCCGGTTTCGCGCATCGTTTCCCGTCGCGTTCCGCACAGGCGGGGCGCGCGTTCACGCCGCGCTCGCGCGCAGGCCTCGGGCCAGATCGCGCCGCGCGCGGGCCGGCATTGTCGTGTCCAGCGATTCGCAAGCTATGTGGTTCAATACAAATAAAGTCAGGCCCATTCTTCAGGACGAGGTGACCGAGTGCGGTCTCGCGTGCCTTGCGATGATCGCGACCTGGCACGGCCGCGACACCACGTTGCGCACGCTGCGCAACCGGTATCCGGTCAGGATCGATTCCGGGCTGTCGTTCTTCGATCTGATGGAGATCGCGAACGACCTCGGGATGCGTGCGCGCGGGCTCCAGTTCGAAGCGAACGAGATCGACGCGCTGAAGCTGCCCTGCATTCTGCACTGGGGGATGAACCACTACGTCGTGCTGACGAAGGTCTGCTACGGCAGCGTGCACATCGTCGATCCGGCGCTCGGCGAGACGAGGCTGCCGCTCGCGCAGGCGCTCACGCAGATCACGGGCTACGCGCTCGAGCTCAATCCGGACATCGGCTTCAAGCATGTCGGCACGTCGGACAGGATCCGTCTGGGCGACTATCTGGTCGGCTTGACGGGCATCCGCAAGAGCATCCTGCTCGGCGTCGCGGGCGGCATCGCCGCGCAGTTGCTGCTGCTGCTCGGGCCGTCATACGTGCAACTGACGATCGACGAGGCGCTGAAGAAGACCGACGTCGACATCCTGTACCTGCTGACGATCCTGTTCGGCATCGTGTTCCTGTTCGACACGCTGTATGCGAACCTCGTCGGCAACATCAAGAGCTACCTGCGCAACATCGTGTCGCAGCAGTTGTCGTCGAACATGGTCGGGCATCTCGCGCGGCTGCCGATCGGCTATTACCTGTTCCACAACACGGGCGATTCGATCTCGCGCGTGTCGTCGGTGTCGGAAATCGGCCGCTTTCTCGTCGACGGGCTGATCGGCGGGCTGCTCAATATCTTCACGTGCGTCGTCACGCTCGTGCTGATGCTGTACTACAGCCCGGTGCTCGCCGGCATCAGCCTCGCGGGGATGGTGCTGTTCGCGCTGTCGCGGCTCGCGATCCAGCCGCAACTGCAGGATGCGATGTCGCAGATCCTCACGCGCGGCGCCGAGGCCGACGCGCTCCTCATCGAGAACATCCGCTCCGCGCATTCGATCAAGCTGCTGTCGTCGGAGACGGCGCGCAGCAGCCTGTGGGTGAACGCGTTCACGCAGAAGCTGCAGGCGGTGCGCCAGCAGGAGCGGCTGCAACTGCTGTTCGACGCGATCTCGAAGGGCATCGTCCACGTCGAGCAGCTCGTGATCGTCACGTACGGCGCGTGGCTCGTGATGCACGGCCAGAGCACGATCGGCATCATCTACGCATTCATCCAATACAAGAACCTGTTCGCCGACAAGTTCGTCGATTCGATCCAGCTCTACGTGCGGCGCAAGGTGCTGCAGGTTCACATGGACCGCGTCGCCGACGTGCTGCAGACCGAGACCGAGGAGCCCGCGCCCGACGCGCCGGTGCGCTCGATCGAGCATTTCGACGGCTCGCTGTCGATCCGTGCGCTGACGTACACACCGAAGGGCGGCCGCCGTGCGATTCTCGAAGATGTGAATCTCGACGTGCCGGCCGGCGCGAAGATCGCGATCGTCGGCCGCACCGGCAGCGGCAAGACGACGCTGCTGAACCTGATCTGCGGGCTGTACCAGCCGGCGCCCGGTTCGCTGTTCGTCGGCGGCGTCGATTTGTCCGAGGTGAACCTGAGACTCTACCGGAAGCACGTCGCGGCGGTCACGCAGTCGGATCAACTGTTCCGCGGCACGATCCGCGACAACATCACGAACTTCGCGCCCGCGCCGCGCCTGGGCGCGATGCACGAGGCCGCGCGCCTCGCGTGCATCGATCGCGACATCGACGTGCTCGACAACCGCTACGACACGCCGCTCGGCGACACGCAGAAATTCCTGTCGGCGGGCCAGATGCAGCGGCTGCTGATCGCGCGCGCGCTGTATTGCGAGCCGCGCCTGCTGATCCTCGACGAGTTCTCGTCGAACCTCGACCAGGCGACGACGCACGAAATCTGCCGCAACGTGCTGACGCTGCCGTGCACGATCGTGCTCGTCACGCACGATGCGTCGATCCTGTCGATGGTCGAGCGCATCTACGAAATGCGCGACGGCCGCCTGGCCGACATCACGCCCGCGCGGCAGCCGGAGCTGGAGGTGCAGAAATGACGCTGATGCGGCTTTTTCTCTTCAATGCATTCTCGTACTGCTTTTTCGTGCGGCGGGTGGTCAAGCGGGTCGCGCTCGGCCGCTCGCCCGAGCGCGGGCTCGGCATGATGCGCTGGTGCGCGGGCGTGTGCCTGCGCCTGTTTCCGTCGATCCGCGGCTCGATCGAGATGTCGGTGCGGCACATGCTGAGCGCGCACCTGAACGACGATCCCGCGCGCATTCGCGGCGTCGCCGACGGCATCGTGCGCGAGCTGTTCGAGGCCGAGGTCGCGGGGCTGATGCTGCGCTCGCACAGCATCGCGTCGATGAAGGCGCTGATCGACCGGATGGCATGCGAGGGCGAGCCCGCGCTGCGCGCGGCGCTCGCGCGAGGCGGCCCGCTGATGCTCGCGGGGCTGCACTTCGGCAATCTGATGCTGTTCGTGTCGAAGCTGCGGCTGATGATTCCCGGCGACCGCAAGATGATGATCGTGATGCACAAGGACGCGCCGGGCGCGTTCTTCGACGACGCGCAGCGCCTCGTCGAAGAATACGGCGCGGGCAAGATCGAGCTGATCGACATCGAGCAGCGCGTGCATCTGCGCCGGCTCGTCACGGGCTTGCGCAAGGAGGCGCCCGTGTTCCTGCTGTTCTCCGACTTGCACGGCCGCTTCGGCAAGACCAACGCATGCCGGCTCGGCGGCCGCTGGGTGCGGCTCGCGGGCGGCGGCGTGAAGCTCGCGGTCGAGCACGACATTCCGGTGCTCGTGTCGTACGCGACGGGCGTGCCGTTTCGCGACGCGTGCAAAGTGCATTTCGTCGCGCTCGACGCGCGGCCCGCGTCGCGGATGCTCGGCGTCGCCGACGACGCGTCGCGCGTCGCGGCCACCCACCAGCGGATTGCCGACAAGCTCGAGGAAGCGCTCGTGAAGCAGCCCGAGCAATGGCACTTCTGGGAGCACTTCACGCCGTACCTGATGCCATCCCCGTTGCTCGAGCAGAATGCGCGCGCCGCCGCGCGGACGCTGCGCAGCGCCTGACGAGTTTCGCCCATGCCAATCTGGATGACCGCTCTGAGAGAGCAGAAGACGCCGCGCAAGCTCGCGCGCGGCACGACGTTCGGCACCGTGATCAACGGCGTCGTCGACGTGCCGATTTCGATGCGCTTTTTCTGCTATCTGTCGATCGCGATGTTCGCGATGTTCATCGTCGCGCTCGTGCGCCTCACGTATGCGAACACCGAGAACGTGATGGGGGTGCTCACGCCGCGCTCGGGGCTGATCGGCGTCGGCGCGCCGCCCGGATGGGCGGTGCGCGAGGTGTTCGTCGCGAAGGATCAGCACGTGAAGGCCGGGCAGAAGCTGTTGAGCGTCACGCGCGACACGAGCTTCGTGTCGCAGGCGAACAACGTGCAGGGGATGCGCGAATCGATCAAGCGGCAGCGCGTCGAGGTCGGCCAGCAGATCGACGCGGCGAAGCTCGAGTACCAGTCGACGATCCAGCAGATCAATCAGCAGATCGCGGCGTTCGAGCAAAGCCGCGGGCTCATCGACAAGCAGCTCCAGGACCAGAAGCGGATCGTCTCCGAATACCAGGAGCGGCGCGACCGCGTGAAGCAGTTGCTCAACGAGCAGGTCGTCACGCTCGAGCAGTACAACCAGGTCAACACGCAATACCTGCAGGCGAGCCAGGCGTATCAGGACCTGATGCTGCGCCGGGCCGACCTCGTGAAGAACGCGATGAAGCTGCGCGGCGATCTGGAAACCGTGCAGAGCAAGTACGACGGTTCGAACGCCGAGCTGAAGATCAAGCAGGAAGAGCTGAACTCGAAGGAATACAACATCGACGAGAGCGTGAACCAGGCGCTCTACGCGCCCGCCGACGGCCAGATCGTGCGGCTCGACGTCGTGCAGGGCAGCGTGATCGATCCGCCCGGCACGCGCGTCGTCGAGATCCTGCCCGCGAAGGCGGACGGGCTCATCGCCGAGCTGTACATCCCGTCGTCGAAGGCCGGCTTCGTCAAGCCGGGCCAGGAAGTGAAGCTCGCCTACGGCAGCTATCCGGTCGAGAAGTTCGGCACCTATCGCGGCAAGCTGCTGTCGGTGTCGCCCGTCGCGTTCACTGCGAGGGAGCTGAATCTGCCGGCCGACAACGGCGCGCCGCAGACCTACTTCAAGAGCTGGGTCGAGCTTGCCGAGCGCAGGCCCGCGTTCGAAGGCAAGGCGCTCGCGCTGAAGGCCGGCATGACGCTCAGGGCGGACATCGTGCTCGAGAAGCGCACGTTGCTCGAATGGCTGTTCGAACCGTTGTATCGGATCCGGCAGCGGATGTTCGGTACGCCCGCGTGACGGCTGATGCGTAATGGGTGACAAGCGGGGTGACAAGCGGGGTGACAAGCGGGGTGACAAGCATCGTCGACGGCGACGTGCGCGCCGCGGCTGGCGCGCTCCGGTGTCCTGCTGGCTCGGCGCGACGCTGCTCGCATGCGCGTGGTCCGCGCACGCGCAGGACAGCGGCGCGGCGAGATGGCGCGACGGCGCGGACGGCATCGGCTTCTTTCCGGGCGGCGACGCGCCCGGATTCGACGCGAGCGCGTGGGGACCGGTGCCCGGCGACGCGCGCCGCCGGGCGGCGGACGCGGCGGCGGCCGATGCGGGGCGCGGCGCGGCGTCGAACGGTGGCGCGGCGCTGGACGGCGCGCCGGACGGGGCAGGCATATCGGCGGCATCGAGCGCGTTCGCCTCGGACCCGAACGCGCCGCGCCCGCGCAAGCTCACCGAAGAGACGATCACGCTCGGCCAGCGCGCCGCTGCGGCCGCCGCCGCGCGGCGCGTGCGCGCCGAGGGCGACGACGGCATCGGCTTCGCCGACGTGCCCGGCGGGCCGCCTGCGGACGGCGCGGCATCCGCCGACGCGTGCAACGGCGGCGGGTGCGCGTCCGGCGGCGGCGACGACGGCGGCGGCGACAGCGCCGCGCCGCGCCGCCCGCCCGCTGGCGCGGCGCCGCGCTTCATCGCCGGCGTGCGCTACGACCGGATGCCGTACGAGCTGCACCCGATCGATCCGGAGCGGCTGCCCGACTTGCCGGAGGCGCAGGGGCCGACGCTTCTCGAGCAGTTGCGGGGCGACGACAGCAACATGATCGGGATCGGCTGGCACTACGTGCTGTCGACGGGGCGCTCGACGCCCGTGACGACGTCGACGGCGGCGCTCGGAATCGGCAGCTTCGTGAATCCGGGCTCCTCCGTGTCGATCAGCAACACGAACACGCCGGCGTTCACGTTCACGCATTTCTTCGGCGAGCACGTCGCGGCCGAGATCGTCGGCGGGATCCCGCCCGAGCTGACGATGCGCGGCCACGGCAGCATCGGGCTGCCGTTCGACAAGATCTTCCCCGGCGTGCAGGGGCGGCTGCCGCTCATCGACCTCGGCAACGCGCAGAGCAATCCGCTCGGCACGACGCGCGCGTGGCTCGCGTCGACCGTGTTCAAGTATTACCTCGGCAAGCGCGAGGACCGGCTCCGGCCGTACGTCGGCCTCGGCATCAGCTACACGCGCTTCACGAACACGAACCTGAACCCGGTGTTCGCGCACAAGCTCGCGTCGCTCGGCGGCCTGCTGTCGGCGGGCATCTCGCTCGGCGATCTGCAATCGCTGCTCACCGATCCGGGCGCGTTTGATCGCCTGCTGCAGGCGGGCGCGAACCTGATCCTGCCGAACGGCGTGCGCGCGACGGCGAGCGTGAAGAGCGCGTGGACGCCCGTGTTCGTCGTCGGCGCGAACTATCAGCTCACGCGCCAGTTGTCGCTGTCGACCTCGCTGTCGTACATTCCGCTGAAGGCGGCGATCACGGTCAACATCAACGATACGAAGCGGATTCTCGCGTCGAACACGACGACGCTCACCACGAACGTGCTGCTCTGCACGTTGCTGCTCAATTACCGGTTCTGAACGGCGCGGCGCGCGCGGTTCCTCGCCTTTCGCGGGCAATCGCCGGGCGGCACCGGCGCGCAGTCATTCGCCCGACATCCGAGCCTGCGATAATGTCCACGGAACGCGTCTGCGACGCGCAGCAAGGAGGCCGACATGGACATGAGCGAGAAGGACACGCGGCGCGACACCGCGCCGTTGCACGAGCGGCAGCGCCGCTTCGAGGAGGATCTCGTCGACGCGTATGACGAAGAGCTCGAAATGGAGTTCGACGATCGCCGCTTCGACGACGAGTCGCTCTTTTCCGCCGAGCGCCGCGAAGCGCGCAAGCGCTACTTCCGCGAGCTGTTCCGCATGCAGGGCGAGCTCGTGAAGCTGCAGGACTGGGTCGTGAGCACGGGGCACCGGCTCATCGTGATCTTCGAGGGCCGCGACGCGGCGGGCAAGGGCGGCGCGATCAAGCGGATCACGCAGCGCCTGAATCCGCGCGTGTGCCGGGTCGCCGCGCTGCCCGCGCCGAGCAACCGCGAGCGCACGCAGTGGTACTTCCAGCGCTATGTCGCGCATCTGCCCGCGGGCGGCGAGATCGTGCTGTTCGACCGTAGCTGGTACAACCGCGCGGGCGTCGAGCGCGTGATGAACTTCTGCACCGACGCGGAATACGAAGAGTTCTTCCGCTCGGTGCCCGAGTTCGAGAAGATGCTCGCGCGCAGCGGGATCCAGATCGTCAAATACTGGTTTTCGATCACCGACGAAGAGCAGGAAGTCCGCTTCCAGAACCGCATCGAGGATCCGCTCAAGCAATGGAAGCTGAGCCCGATGGATCTCGAGAGCCGGCGCCGCTGGGAGGCGTACACGGCGGCAAAGGAGGAGATGCTGATGCGCACGCACATTCCCGAGGCGCCGTGGTGGGTCGTGCAGGCGGTCGACAAGAAGCGCGCGCGGCTGAACTGCATCCACCATCTGCTGAGCCTCGTGCCTTACTACGAGATCGAGCGCGATTCGGTGTATCTGCCGCAGCGCGAGCATCACGACGACTACATCCGGCGCCCGGTGCCGGGAGAGATGATCGTGCCGGAGATTTACTGAAGTCTTTTTCCGACGCGCGCCGGGCGGGATTGACAAACCGCGCGTACTCCCGCAAGCTTGCGCACATGAATATCCACGGCTTCCGCATTGCGCACATTATTCGCACCATTCATCGAATGGTGGGTTAGCGCGCATCCGAAAGCAGTCACAGCAACCCGCCCCGTGAGGCGGGTTTTTTGTTTCCGTCTCCCGGGCGGCCACTCCCAGGAGAGCCTGCCATGCAGTCAGACGACGCCGTCACGGAAACACCCGAAACGGAAACACACGAAACCCTCATGCCCGTCGCGTCCGCGACGATCGCGCCGAGCGCGGGCACCCTCGATGATTACCTGAAGCTGATCCTGACCGCGCGCGTCTACGACGTCGCGCGCGAGACGGCGCTCGAGTGCGCGGGAAACCTGTCGGCGCGCGTGCGCAACACGGTGTGGTTCAAGCGCGAGGACACGCAGCCGGTGTTCTCCTTCAAGATCCGCGGCGCGTACAACAAGATCGCGCATCTGTCCGCCGACGCGCTCGTGCGCGGCGTGATCACCGCGTCGGCGGGCAATCACGCGCAGGGCGTCGCGCTCGCGGCGGCGCGGCTGCGCGTGAAGGCGACGATCGTCGTGCCGCAGACGGCGCCGCGCGTGAAGGTCGACGCGGTGCGCGCGCACGGCGGGCCGACTGTCGAGGTGGTCCAGGCGGGCGAATCGTACAGCGACGCGTATGCGCACGCGGTGAAGGTGCAGGCCGAGCGCGACCTCACGTTCGTCCATCCGTTCGACGATCCTTACGTGATCGCGGGCCAGGGCACGGTCGCGATGGAAATCCTGCGCCAGCATCAGGGGCCGATCCACGCGATCTTCGTGCCGATCGGCGGCGGCGGGCTCGCGGCGGGCGTCGCCGCGTACGTGAAGGCGGTGCGCCCCGAGATCAAGGTGATCGGCGTGCAGACCGACGATTCGTGCGCGATGAAGCAATCGCTCGCGGCGGGCAAGCGCGTCGAGCTCGCCGAGGTCGGGCTCTTCTCCGACGGCACCGCGGTCAAGCTCGTCGGCGAGGAGACGTTTCGCCTCTGCGCCGCGTATCTCGACGACGTCGTGACGGTCGACACCGACGCGCTCTGCGCGGCGATCAAGGACGTGTTCCAGGATACGCGCAGCGTGCTCGAGCCGGCGGGCTCGCTCGCGGTCGCGGGCGCGAAGCGATATGCGGAGCGCGAGGGGATCGAGGGCGAGACGCTCGTCGCGATCACGTCCGGCGCGAACATGAACTTCGACCGGATGCGCTTCGTCGCCGAGCGCGCCGAGGTGGGCGAGGCGCGCGAGGCCGTGTTCGCGGTGACGCTGCCCGAAGCGCGCGGCAGTTTTCGCCGGTTCTGCGCGCTCGTCGGCGAGCGCAACGTGACCGAGTTCAACTACCGGATCGCCGATGCGCAATCGGCGCACATCTTCGTCGGCGTGCAGATCGGGCATCGCGGCGAGTCGGCGGCGATCGCGGCGAGCTTCGTCGCGCACGGCTTCAGCGCCGTCGATCTGAGCGGCGACGAACTCGCGAAGCAGCACGTGCGGCACATGGTGGGCGGCCGCTCGCCGCTCGCGCGCGACGAGCGGCTATTCCGCTTCGAATTCCCCGAGCGGCCGGGCGCGCTGACGAAGTTCCTGTCGTCGATGGCGCCCGACTGGAACATCAGCCTGTTCCATTACCGCAATCAGGGCGGCGACGCGAGCTCGATTCTCGTCGGCCTGCAGGTGCCTCGGGCGGATCACGCGGCGTTCGACCGCTTTCTCGCGGCGCTCGGCTATCCGTATCGCGAGGAAACCGGCAATCCCGCCTATCGGCTGTTTCTCGGCTGACGTTCGCCGCCGGGCCGCCGGGCCGCCGCGCCGGGCGGCGGCGCGCTCATCGTGCGGACGTTGGCGCGGTCGCCGCGACGCGCGTGCAGCGCTGGGACGAGGCGGAGCCGCTGTCGCCCGTCGGCCGTGCGGGCGCGATCGCCGCGTGCCGCGCGAGCGCGGATTCGGATGCGCGCCGCGCGTGCGTGAGGCGATCCGCCGCAGCCGTTCGGCATCCGTTCGCTTACTTGAGCGCTTACCTGAGCTGGATGATGCCCCAGATCGCGATCAGCAGGCCCGCGCCGAAGCCGATGCCGAGCAGAATATAGGTTTCCATTTCGAATCCACGGATGAAGTGACGGTTGCGACCGGGGCGGCGCGATCGCGATTGGCGTGCGCCGCCCCGGTCCGGCACGCTACAATCGGCCGCCACATCCTACCGACGCAACCTTTCAGCAACCATGCCGGGCTCTTCCGTTCCGTCGAAATCGTCGAAATCGTCGAAATCGAACCTGCGCGCGCGCCTGCGATGGGCGGCGCTGTGGGGGCCGGGGCTCCTCGTCATGCTGGCCGACTGCGACGCCGGGAACGTCGTCGCCGCCGCGCAAGCCGGCGTGCAGTGGGGCGTCGGCCCGCTGCTGCTGCTGCTGGGCCTCGTGCCGTTGCTGTACATGATCCAGGAACTGACCGTGCGGCTCGGCATCTTTACCGGGCGCGGCCACGGCGAACTGATCCGCGCGCATTTCGGCGCGGGATGGGCGTGGCTGTCCGCGGCCGGCCTCGTCGTCGCGGTGCTCGGCTCGCTCGTGACCGAATTCACGGGCGTCGCGGGCGTCGGCGAGATGTTCGGCGTGCCGCGTTCGCTCAGCCTGCCGATCGCCGTCGCGCTGTTGATCGCGATCGTGATGACGGGCTCGCACAAGCGCGTCGACAAGGCGGCGATCGTGATCGGCGCGCTCGAGCTCACGTTCTTCGTCGTTGCGTGGAAGGCGCATCCGCAGTGGGGCGGGCTGCTGTCGAGCGCCGCGCGGCCGGCGTCGGCCGGCACGCCGGTCGGCTATCTTGCCGCCGCGCTGATCGGCGCGACGTTCAATCCGTGGATGGTCTTCTATCAGCAGGCGGCCGTCGCCGACCGGCGGCTCGGCCCCGACGACCGTCGCGCGGCGCGCGCCGAGACGGCCGTGGGCGCCGTGCTCACGCAACTGTTGACGGGCGCGGTGCTCGTCGCCGCCGCGGCGACGCTCGCCGGCGACGGCGCGCCGCGTGCGCTCGGCAGCGTCGGCGAGATCGCGGCGGCGCTCGAAACGGTGGTCGGCCCGCACGCGGCGCGCGTGCTGTTCGGCGCGGGCGTGCTGGGCGCATCGATGGTCGCGGCGATCGTCTGCTCGCTGTCGCTTGCCTGGGGGCTCGGCGAAGTGGCCGGCTACGAGCGCTCGCTCGACGACAAGCCGACGCGCGCGCCGTGGTTCTATGGCATCTATGTCGCGTCGGTCGCGGGCTGCGCGACGATCGTCTGGATCGCGCCCGACCTGGTGTCGCTGAACGTCGCGGCGCAAGTGGTCAACGCGGCGATGCTGCCGCTCGTCGCGGGCTTGCTCATCGCGCTCGCCGCGATCGCGTTGCCGCCGGCGCTGCGGCCGCGCGACGCCTATTTGTGGATGGTGTCGGCGGTGGCGGCGGCGGTGAGCCTCGCGGGGATCGTCGGCGCGGCCTCGGGCGTGATGTCGTGACGGCGGTGCGCGGGGGCGTGCGCCGACGCCGGGAGCAAGGCTTGCGGGGGCGCGGGGTGATGCTTCGTCAAGGGCCGGTATCAGAAGCCGGAGGGCAGAAGCCCGAGATCGAAGCCTGAAGCTCCGGTTCTGAAACTAGAAGCCCGAAATCCGGCGACTGCAGCCGCAAGCCGGACCGCAAAGCGCGCCCTGGAAAGCCGGAGCGCGAGAGGAACATGAGGAACGTGGCGCGGGCAGCAGCCATCCGTTTCGTGACGGCCGGGCGATGATTCGTCGATTCGGCCGGCGCGTGCCGTGCGCCGCCTTGCGCGGCGTCAGTCGACCGAAGGAAATCCGGCGCGCCCTTGCGTCAGGTCGAACAGCGTGTCGCGCGCGGCGTCGAGCGCGGTGGCGGGCAGCCGGATCACGAGCTTGACCGTCATCCCGTACGCGCTGTCGACGAGATCGTGCCCTTCCTGCTCGATCCAGCGGCGCACGCGCGCTTCGTCCGAATAGCCGAGCTCGACCGCGAGCCGTGCGTACGTGATCCGCTCGACGCGCTCGGCGTCGAGCAGCGCGGCGGCGATCGCGTCGGTGTACGCGCGCACGAGGCCGCCCGCGCCAAGCTTCACGCCGCCGAAGTAGCGCACGACCGCGCCGAGCACGCCGTCGAGGTCGTGATGGCGCAGCACTTCGAGAATCGGCCGGCCGGCGGTGCCGGACGGCTCGCCGTCGTCGGACATGCCCGACTGGCCGCCCGCGAGCAGCGCCCAGCAGACATGCGTCGCGGCCGGATGCTCGGCGCGCAGCCGCTGCAATTCGGCCATCGCCGCGTCGCGGTTCTCGACGGGGATCGCGTACGCGATGAAGCGGCTCTTGCGGATTTCGAGTTCGCGCGTATATGGGGCGGCGAGTGTGTAAGTCATGGGCGGTCTTGCGAAAAACGCATTGTATGCGACGTCGCGGCGCGATTTCGCGCGCAGGCAGGCGCCGCGCCCCGGCTGGCCGGCAGCCTGCGCGACATGCGCTATCGCGATTTTTTCCGTGTGATCTTCTTCGCGCCGCTGCCGCCGGCGCTGCGCGCCGCGTCGTCGCCCGCCGCGGCTTCGTCGCCATTCATCTGCTGGAGCCACGACAGCGCATCGACGTAAGACAGGAACTGCCGCAGATACTCGGGCGACAGCTCGCGCATCAGCGACAGCGACCGGTGCACGAGGCTGCTCGAATTGAGCGGCCCGGCGTTCTTCGGCACCTGTTCGAGCGACGCGCGCAACTGGCTGTCCGCGCTGAGCTTCGACCAGGTTTCCCGGAAGTAGTCGAGCATCTCCGGTTCGGGGCGCAACGCGACGCGGGTGCGGCTTGCTGCCTGGCCGGCGTGACTTTCGGCAGGAACGCCGGCGTCGCGCCGCTCGTGGCTGCCGATGTAGTCGAGCAGCGCGGCGAGCGGCCCGCGCGCGGGCCCGGCCGGCGACGCAGCCGGCGTTGGCGTCGAAGCCGAAGCCCCGTATTCGGCCCCATCCGCGTTCGATTCGGCGCGCCGAAGGTCGTCCGCGTAAGCGTCGATCAACGCCGCCAGCCGCGCGTCCAGCAGCCGGCGCGCGTCGCCGCCGTGACCGGCCGTCCGCTGCCGCAGCGCGTCGATGAAGCGAAAGCGCACGGGGTCGAGCCGGTCGGCGCCGCGCGCGCGCCATGCGTCGAGCGTGTGCTGCGCGCGCGCCGCGACGTCATTCACGATGTTCACCGTCGCCTGTCGTCCGCCGCGGCACCGGCGCGATTTCCACGCGCCGGTTCTTCGCGCGTCCCGCGTCGTCCGAATTCGGGCTCACCGGCTGCTCGGAGCCGAACGCGGCCGCGAACACCGATGCCGCCGGCACGCCTTCGTCGATGAACGCACGCGTCACCGTCAGCGCGCGCTTCGCCGACAATTCCCAGTTGTCGGCGAAGCGGCGGTTGCCCATGCGCACCTGCAGGTCGTCCGCGAAGCCGCTCACCATCAGGATCTCGTGATTCGCGTCGAGATACGCCGCGAGCGGCCCGGCGAGGCTTTTCAGCAGATCGCGTCCCGCGGGCTGCAATTCGTCGGAATTCAACGCGAACAGCACGCTGCCGCTGATGCCGATGCGCCCGTTGACGAGCGTCACGCGCCCCGCCGCGAGCGGGCCCGCCAGCGCCTGCTCGAGCGTCTTGCGGCGCTGCGATTCCAATTGCCGCTGCCTGACCTCGGCGTCGAGCTTCGACGACAGCTCCAACTGCACGCCGATCACGCCGACCAGGATCAGCACGAACGCGCCGAGCAGCACCGACATCAGGTCGCCGAACGCGGCCCAGATCGGCGCGGTCTGCTCGACGCCGCCGTCGATTTCGTCGCTCATGCTGCTTCGGCTCCGACGGACGCGCGCTCACCGGCAACGCGCTGCAGCTCTTCGATGATCTGCTTCTGCGACATCATGCTCAGGTCGATGACCTCGCGCGCCTGCGCGACGTAATACGCGAGCTGCTCGTCGCTGCGGGCGAGCGACTTGTCGAGCGCGGCCTCGATGCGTTGCAGATGCGCGACGAGCGTGCCGTTCGATTCGCCGAACGACTGGACGGCCGCGCCGAACGCGTCGCCGAGGCTCGCGACCTCGATCGCGCTGCCCGTGACCTGCGCGGCGACCGCGCCGAGCTTGCCGGTCTCGGCGTCGACCTTGTCCGTGAACTGCGCGCCCACGCGCTGCAGCAGATCCGCGCTCGTCGCGACGAGCGCGTCGACGGCCGCGCGCTGCTCGGTCGACGCGTGATTGACCGCGTCGAGCAGGGTTTCGAGCGTCGCGAGCATCCGGCCGCGCTCTTCGAGCATCGCGGTGTCGCGGACCATGCTGTCGGAGAGCTTCTGGCGCAGCTCGGCGACGACTTCGGCCGCGGCCTTCGGCGCTTCCGAGGCGGCCTGCACGAGCCGCGAGATCTCGGCGATCATGTCGCTCGCGTGCGCTTGCGTGTGGGCCGAGATGTCGCGGGCGGTTTGCGCGAGCGCGTCGCAGATCGCCTGCTGATGGTTTGCAGCGTGCGCGCTCGCCTGCTCCCATTCCGTGCCGAGCTTCGCGGCGATCGACGCGAGCGAAGCGGTCCACGCGGTCAGGCGTTGTTGATCGCGCGCTTCGAGCGTCGTCTGCAAATTCGAATGCGATTCGCCCATCGAGCGCAGCAGCGAAGCGGTGTGCTGTTCGAACGCCGCGGCTTGGGTCGAGATGTCGCGCGAGGTTTGCGCGAGCGCGTCGCAGATCGCCTGCTGATGGTTCGCGGCGTGCGCGCTCGCCTGCTCCCATTCCGTGCCGAGCTTCGCGGCGATCGACGCGAGCGAAGCGGTCCACGCGGTCAGGCGTTGCTCGTCGCGCGACATGAGTTGTGTTTGCAGGTCCGCATGCGACTCGCCGATCGTGCGCAGCAGCGCCGCCGAGTGCCGCTCGAACGTCGCGGCGGCCGTCTCCAGCGCCTGCCGGTTGCGCTCGGCATGCGTCTCGTTCGCTTGCTCCTGCTGCGCGAGCGCGGCGCGCCACGCCGCGGCCGCGCCGCTCGCCGTCGCGTCGAAGCGCGCCGAGACGCCGTCCAGCAGGTCCGCCGAGCGCCGATCGAACGATTCGGCGAAACGGTCGACCGATCCGTGCAGGCGCTCCGCGAGCGCGTCGCTCGAACGCTGATGCTCGGCGAGCGCATCGCGCCAGACGCTCGCGACGTTGGCCGCCGTCGTTTCGAAGCCGGCCGACAGCCGGTCGAGCTGCCGCTCCACCGCGCGCGTGACGGCGTCGTGCAGCGCGGACGTCTCGCGCGCGAGCGCGGCCATCGTGGTCTCCATGACGGGTTGCAGCGCCGATCCGGCGACGCGCGCGCTTTCCGCGACGCTGTCCTGCAGCGACTGCCCGACCGACGAAGCGAGACGCGCGTACGTTTCCTCGGCCTTGCCGAGAAACGCCTGCTGGCCGGCGATCTGCCGTTCGGCCGATGCGGCGCTCTGCTGCTCGAGCGCCGTCATCATCGTCTGCAGCCGGTCGACGAGCGCCGGCATCATGTCGGCTTGCCGCTGCAGGAGCCTGAAGGTTTCGCCGCGCTGATGCGCGTGCGAATGGGTGCGCAGCGTCGTCGCGATCTTCGCGTCGAGCGCTTGCGCGGCGTCGAGCCGCTCGCGCCGGCAAAGCGCCGACAGCAAACCCAGCATCGCCGACGTCGCCACGCCCGCAATCGACGTGCCGAACGCGAACCCGAGCCCCTTCACGGGCGAGGCGAGCGACGCGCGGATCGCCTGCAGGTCCGTCGCGCTTTCGAGCGCCGCGCCGGTGCCTCTAAGGGTCATCACCATCCCGACGAGCGTGCCCAGCATGCCGAGCAGCACGAGCAGGCCGACCAGATACGGCGTCAGCGCGGGGCCCGGCAGTGCGACGCGCTCGCCCTCGATGCGCACGCGCACTGCGTGGCGCAGGCTCGGATGCAGCCGTTCGAGCCACGCGCCGAGCGCGGACGGCGGCTCGGACAGCTCGGCGACCGCGCGCGCGAGCGTCGACGTGGCCTGCTGGTAGCGGCGCAATTCGAGCGCGCCGGCGAGATAGCAGGCCGCGATCACGAGTGTGACGGCGAGCGCGACGGGATTCGAGACGGCATAGCCGGCGCCGATCCAGCAGACCGCGGCGAGGCCGGCGAAAAAGACGACGAGATGAAGGTGAAATCTGGACATGGGAGCCCGGTTAGCTGGCGCGAAGGGCGGCGAGCAGCCCTTCGACCGGTTGAAAACGAACGTCTAGCTCGGCGAGCAGCACGCTCTGCATATCCTTGCGGAATGCGTCGAGCCGTGCGCCCGGCGCGGGGGCGGCGGTGTTTTTCGCGGCGTTGGCATCGGCGCCGATCGTCGCCCCGGACCCGGCCTCGGCCTCGGCGAGACGCTGCTGCTCGGCCTGGCGCACGCGCTCGAAGTACGCGCCGAGCAGCTTCGGCACGGACGCGAAGAGGCTCCGCTCGCGCGCGACGAGCGCGCGCTCCATCGTCGCGTCGAGCACCGCGAGCCGGGCGAGCGCGGGCGTTTGCGCGGCCATCGTCTGCCGAAGGCGGCTGCGCAGATCGCCGATGTCGATCTCCATCGCCTGCTGCATCGACAGGTAGTCGTGCCGAAAGAGCGTGAAATCGGCGGGCGCGTCGTTCGGCGGCGCGCCGCGCGTGGCGGCGCGGGTGACGCCGTCGCGTGCGGCGGCGAACGCGCCGGTGCGGGCAATCGCCTTCGCGAGCGACGCGCGCACGCGCGCGCCCTGGCCGTGCGGGGCGTCGCCGGCGGGGCGCGCGCCGGCCGCGACGGCGGGCGGACTCATGCTCAGCGCGGACGACAGCGCGATCGCGTCGGTCCACGCGAGCCATTGGCTCAGCCGGTCCGACAGCGACTGCCCGGACGGCGGAACGTCGGCGTCCGCGAGGCGGGCAAGCAGGCGGATCAGCGTCGGGCCGCCGAGCGCGCTACGTTGCGGGACTTGCACCATGCGACGAGTGTCAGTGTCAAAAAAAGGCAGCAGTTTACACGTTGGCGGCGGGCGGGCAGGCGTTCTTGATGCGGGAAGGGCGACGGACGGCTTCGGCGCGCCGTTGTGTGAGGGCGCAAAGGCCGGGGCCAGCGTCGTCGGAGCCGGTGGCCAGCTCGCGCATCGCACGCTCGGGTGCGTCGTCGATCGTCATGAAACGATCGACGCAACGCTCGAGCTCTTCCCATGCGGCGACGCCTCGCCGCACGCGAGCATGGCCATGAGCAATGGATCGGCATTCAAAAAGCATTTGTCCATTTTGGTTAGTCGGGTTGGCGCGTCGGGCCGGGGGCCGACCGACTTCATGTTTTCCTCAGCAGATTTGGTATCCTTATTCGCCAAAGAAGGCGGTTCGCCGGTACCGATACTGCGCTCGATCGCCTGACAACAAGGGGCGCGACGCGCCCCATTGCGGCGAACCTGAGAAAAAAAAGGATTTGAACCATGACGTTGGGGCCACGCGGGCCGCAGGAGGCGGCGTTTGCGCCGATCTTCGAGGCGATTCATCGTGGGCTGTTGCAGCGCGAGCGGCTGCTGAAGCTCGACACGCCGCTCGGCGCGAACACGCTGATTCCGTTGCGCGCGATCGGCGACGCCAGGCTCGGCCGCGATTACACGTGGACAATCGACGCCGCGACCACGCGCGACGACCTGAATCCCGACGCGCTGATCGCGCAGCCCGTGACGCTGTGGCTCCAGCAGCCGCGCGGCGTGCTCGACCTGAATGCCGACTACCGGCCGATCCACGGCTATGTGCATACCGTGCGCCGGCTCGGGGCCGACGGCGGCCTGACGTCGTGGCAAATCGGCTTTTCGTCGGCGCTGCACTTTCTCCGGCATCGCCGCGACGAGCATTTCTGGCTCGACCGCGATGCGCAGGACATCCTGTCCGACGTATTCAATCGCTATCCGCCGCTTCAGGGCGCATTCCGGTTCGCGCTGAGCGGGGCGCTCGCGAAGCGTTCGTATTGCCGGCAGAGCGAAACCGACTGGCACTTCGTCAACCGGATCATGGAAGACGAAGGGCTCTATGGCTACTGGACCCACGACGGTCGCGAGCAGAAGACGATGCTCCGGATCGTCGATCGCGTCGAGGCGCTGCCGGACGCCAAGCCGATCGACTTCTATCGAGGCCATGCCGGCGACGAGTTCGACGGGTTCACGCAATGGGCAACGCTGCGCCAGTTGAACAGCGTGCATGTCGCCTCGCGTTCCGGCGACTACCAGCACCCGACGACGCCCTTCGAGGTCCGGCAGTCGGTGCAAACGACCCGCTACGTCGAGCAGACGAACTGGCGCACGCAGGAGCAGAAGGCGATTCCGTATCCGCCGCTCGAAGACTATAGCGCGGGTGCGTACCGGTATCCGGACTCGGATCGAGGCGTTGCGTGGGCGCGCATTCGAGCGGAGGAGTACGAGTCGCGCTCGAGGCGGTACGCCGGGGTCGGCGGCTCGCGCTGGGTCGATGTCGGCGGCCGGTTCGTGCTGAACGATCATCCGGCGCACGCCGAAGCCGATCCGAAGGAGCGGGAATTCGTCGCCGTCGCGGCCCGCTGGACGATCGAGAACAACGTGCCGATCGCCCGCTCGGGCCTGCATTTCCCGTACAGCCTGCAATCGGACATCGAGCGGGCGCGCTCGGGTGAGGGCCCGGCGTTCGCGGTTGCGCCGCATCCGCAGGACGGCGCGACGGGCCTCTACGTCATCGAAGTGGACGCGCAGCGCACCGACATCGAATACCGCAGCCCGTTCGAGCATCGCAAGCCGGCCATGTCGGTCGAGATGGCGACGATCGTCACGCCGAACGGCGAGGAGGTCTGGACCGATCCGCTGAACCGCGTGCGCGCGCGATTCCATTGGGACAGGCAGAGTCCGCCCGACGCGTTCGAGACGTCGCCGCCGTTGCTGGTCGCGCAGTCGGATACCGGGCAGCAGTATGGCGGCGTACACGTGCCGCGTCGCGGCGAGACCGTCTATGTCGATTTCGTCGGCGGCGACTGCGACCGCCCGTATATCGTATCGCGCGCGCCGGGCGGGGCGACGCCGCCGATGTGGCATTCGGACGGGCTGCTGTCGGGCTTCCAGTCGCGCGAATACGGAGGCGGCGGCGGTTACAGCGAGATGCAGCTCGACGATGCGACCGGACAGGTGCGCGCGCGTCTGCTGAGCAAGACGCGGGGCGACTACAGCCATCTGACGCTCGGCTACGGGATCGTTCAGCGGGGCAATACGCGCGGCCGCTATCTCGGCTCGGGCTTCACGCTGCATGCCGACCAATACGGCGCGGTCCGCGCGAATCGCGGCCTGTACATCGGCACGCACTCGACCCGCCATGACGCCGAGCAACTGGAGGTGGACGCGGCGCGCGATCAACTGAAGGACGCGGCCGAGGTGCTCGCGCAGCAGTCGTCGCTGAGCGAGCAGCATCGCGCGGAGAGTCTGAAAGCGGGGCACGACGCGCTCACGGAACTGACCGACGCGACGCGGCAGCCGGTGGAGCCGGGCTTGAGCGGCGGGCGCACCTCGGGCGGCGGCACGGGCAGCGCGAACGGCTTCAAGGTGCCGGCGATGCTGCTCGGCAGCGCGGGCGGCATGGGCCTGACGACGTTTCAGTCGCTGCACGCGTCGGCGGATCGGCACGTGAACGTCGTCGCGGGCCAAAGCGCGTTCGTCGCGACGGGGAAGTCGTTCGTGGCAAGCGCGGGCGAGAAGGTGAGCGTGTTCGCGCAGGACGGGATCAAGCTGTTCTCGAAAGGGGACGTGCGTGTCGAGTCGCATCGCGAGACGATCGATCTGATCGGCCAGAAGACGGTGCGAATCGTGTCGGCGACGGAGCGCATCGAGATCGCGGCGGACAAGGAGATACTGATCACGTCGGGGCAGGCGTACATCCGGCTGAAGGACGGGGACATCCAGATCCATGCGCCGGGCAAGATCGACATCAAGGGCAGCATGCACAGCTTCTCAGGCCCGGCCGGCATGCCGTATCCGATGCCGACGCAGCCGGATGCGGTCTGTGTGCCGTGCATGATGAAACGCGCGGCGGGGCGATCGGCGTTCGTGTCGACGGGGGGCTGATGGATACGCAAACCGTGTTCGGCGAGGCCGATTCGTTAGGGGCGCACCTATATGTGCTCGTCGACCCGTTGCAGAACGGCAGTCTGCCCGGTGCATTGTCGGTCCGGTCGGATCATGTCGCGTGCCTGATGGACGGCGGAGCGGACGTGCGGGCCGTTTCGCCGCACCTCGTCTATATCCCTCCAAGTCACTTTGAATCGGCGCGCGCATGGCTGGAACGACATGGACCGTCATCGCCGTGCGCGACGCTGCTCGCATCGCCATTGCCGCTTGCAGCGCTCGCGGAGCATCTGAAGTCGTTTCTGCGCGTGTGCTTGCCGGATGGCGAACCGATCGTGCTCGCGTATTGGGATCCGGCGATTCTCGCGACGCTGGTCGGTTCGCAAGACGACGAGACGCTGTTCGTGAAAGGGCCGGTGTTGTCCGACCCGCAGCGTCAGGCATGGCTCGCGCCGATCCTGAGGTGGACGTATTGGGATCGCGAAGGCGCGCTGCGTCAGATCGACTGGCGTCAGGCTCGGATGCCGGCCTCCGCCGCGACGCTCAAGCCGCCGTTCAAGCTCGATCAGGGGCAGGTGGATGCGTTGATTGAGGCGAGTGTGCCGGACGGGTTGCTGCAACATTTTAGCGAGCATGCCCCAGAATTGTTGGCCGACGTGCCGGAGCGCGAGCGCTACGGTTTTGTGTGCCGCCAGATTGCGCGCGCGCGGCAGCACGGCATCGAGGGAACTGGCGCATGGATGGATTACTGTGTGCTCGCGATGCGACATGGGGAAGCGTTTGACTTGCGTCCCGATGGCGTGGTGCTGTTGCGCTCCCTCTTGCCGACGGCGAGTGATCGATTTGCGGCATCGTAGATACCTTCTGATCAGGATAGACGCGTATGACATTGACCCAACTCCGACGAGCCGTGCTTGCGACGTGTTTTGCCGCATTCACTCTGACGGCCTGCGCCGGTTCCAGCAGCCTGCCTGACGATCCGCTTGGCGGTGAAGGGCCCGCGCTTGCAATGGTGCCCGTCAATCATACTGATCGCTACGCGGTGAATATCTTTGTTGAGAAGTATTGGGCGGGGGACGCGAGCAGGCGTGGGGGAGGTGGGGGGGCGGCTTGTTGCTTTCCGGGGATGAGGGATTGGAGCAAACCCGTCACCGTGACATGGGAATGGGGATACGAGGAGGATCCGACGACCAAGGTGGTCACGATGCCCGACGAGAAGCACAGGGTCCAGGTGAATTTCCCTTCGGGCGGCCCGCATCAGGATCCGGACTGGCACAAGACGGACGCCTATCTGTGTGTCATTTTGCGTGATCTGAATACTGCGGCATTGGCGTTTTCGCCGAGCCGATCGGGCTGCGTAGCCAAATAACACTTTCCGACGAGAACGACGATGACGGTTCGACAGGCTGGCACCCCCATTACGAATGATGACCTGAAGCAGGTGGCAATTGATAGTGGTCTGATGGTGGCGCGCAGACAATGTCCCGCAGAAAAGGCGGATTTGGTTGCCTGTCGACTCTATCCGAGTCTGCCGTTCTTCTTCGATGGTACAAACAACAACATGGATCGGGATGTGCCGCTTAACAAGCATTCGAACGTCGCGAAGCTGTTCCGTATAACTAAAGATTCGATTCAATCGGATGTGCGGCGCACATATATTCCGGGTGTCGGGACGCCATTTAAATTCGAAAAGGTGGCCGGCTATACCGATCGTCTGAAAGACGATGAAGGTGGGGTGCTCGGGCTTGGGCTCGGCACTGGTGGTGACTTGCGCATCAAGTTCGCCCTCGCGGAGTTCTCTCGATTGCTCGAAGTTGAATGGGGACCGGGCTCATGGAAGCACATGCGCGAAATCACCGTGGCGATTTTCGGGTTTTCGCGGGGCGCAACGGAGGCACGAGCGTTTGCTCGTCGATTCGTGGAGCAGAAATGCAGTAAAGACGGCGGCAAGCTGTACTGGGCCGCTCCGAATGGCGTGCGCGTGCCGTTGCGTATCAACTTTATGGGGCTGTTCGATACCGTCGCTTCAGTGGGTGGTCCTGCCTTACATCTTGATTGGGCGTCGGAACTGGCGATCCCGGCCGAAGTGGAGCGTTGCGTGCACTATGTCTCGGCGCATGAGGTGCGACGAGCATTTCCGCTCGATTCGGTGCGCGTCGACAAGACCTATCCGGGCAACTGCGAGGAAGTCGTATATCCGGGCGTGCATTCCGATGTCGGCGGCGGTTACGGGCCGGAAGAGCAGGGGCGCGAGCAGGACTTGTCGTTGATTCCACTGCGACACATGTATGCAGAAGCTTTGCGGGCCGGCGTGCCATTGCAACCGCTAGACCAGATGGAGCCGAGATTTCGGGACGATTTCAAGCTGGCCGACGACGCTCGGATCGTGAAGTTATACAACGAGTATATGGCTGCGCTTCCGGCCGCGTTCGGCGATGGCCTCGAAGCGCTGATCCAACCGCACCGTTACCTGAACTTCCGGTGGCGCAGCGTTCTTGCTCGCAACCGTGCGGACGATCGCGTATTGGGTCGGCTCTATCAAAAAGTCGGCGCATCGTTTTGCGCGGCCGTGTCGGCCGGAACCGACGCTGACCACCCGCCATGCCAGCCGAACGAATGGGTCTATGACGTGCCGAAGGATCCCGAAGAGCAAGCCAGACAACTATTGGGCGAGCAGCGGCGGCTGGAGCGGCATATCGAGTTCCTGCGCAACCCGATCGAACGCCGCCCCGGCCCGCATAGCTACCCGCCGACCCCGCGCGAACTGACTCCATACGAAAAAATGATCCTGTCGGCGTGGGACGAGCAGGAGCCGCCTTTGCTGGCCGTCGATCAACTGCTGGCCGAATACGTTCACGATTCGGTTGCTGCATTCACGTCGTGGCCCTGTGCGCTATGGGATCAGCGGGGGATCTGGTGTGACCAGCGGCGCTATCTCGCGGAGAATGACCCGATGAATGCGGGGGATTTAGCAGTGGCGTAGGCTTTCGCCGATGTCAGAGTCATTACGGCTCGAACGTCGATAGAAGGGTCCACGCGGATCGCGTAGGCGGTGCGGACCGCGTGGCGTGGCGCGAGGCCACGCGCCGTAGTGACGAGGCGCTCGACGCGCCGCCCGCTCGTCAGCCACCCGGGACAATCGGCTACCATACGCCCCGCGCGATTTTTTTCCCGACCAGACGGAGCGTTTCCCGTGATTCAGCCAACGGAAGTATTCAAGGACAACCTCGCCCAACTGCCCGCGATCGACGGCATCGAGCGCATCGATCTCGTCGACGGCGGCGGCGCGGTGGTCGCGAGCATCGAGAACAAGCCGGGCAAGCAAGGCTCGCTGGCGGTCTATCACTATCTGCGCGACGCGTTCGGCACGCTCGACGCGCAAGCCGCCGAGCACGGCCTCGCGGTGTTCGCCGAACACACCGCCGACGCGCGCCATCGCCCCGGCGCGCATCCGAACGTCGACCGGCTGCTCGTGATCGCGGCGGGCGGCGACGCGCTGCGCATCGACGTCGTCGCGAGAGGCTGACGCGCTTCGTTCAGGCGATCGGTGCGCGCATGCGCGCACCGCGCCCGATCGTCCGTCACGTCACCGGCTGAGCAGCACCGTCGGGTTCGCCGGCATGCCGTTCCATACCATCGGCGTGTCGAGCAGTTCGATCTTGCCGATCCGCTTGTCGCCCGGCACGTTGATCGCCCACACGCGGAAGCTGCTGCCGCTGAGCGGATTGGCCGCGTTCGCGTCGTCGACGGTGGGCGTCCACCACGCGCGGAATCCGCCTTGCAGCACGCGGTATGTCTGGCTGCCGTCCGCATACGTGACGCGCAGCGTGTAATCGCAGCCGCTGCCTTTGCAATACCACGGGTACATGCCTTTATCGACGGTGATCGCCTGACGGTCCGCAGCGGAGGTCGGATCGAACGTCGCGATCAGGTTTCCGGTGTAGGAGAACGGCGGATAGATGTATGACGCGCCCGGAGACCCGGCCTTGCTGAAGCTCACGACGATCGTGTGGACCGGCACGCCGGTTTGCACGGGCAGATTCTGGTTGACGCCGTAGAGCCCCTTGTTGTCGGTCGTCGGCGTGTACGGCGCGCGCGCCTGCGCGGCCGCGTCCCACTTGCTGTAGCCGGTCGGCGACGCCGCGTCGGCCAGCACGCGCGATGCGATCCATGCCTGCATCCGGCCCGTGTTGTAGTCCGAGAACGTCGCGAACGGGTAGCCGCTCGACTGATCGCCGGCGCCGCCCTGCATCGGGTCCTGCTTGTAGCAGCGACCTTGCGCGTCGAGCTGATGCGAGCTCGCGCACTTCGCGTAGCTCGATGCGGTGGCGGGCACGAGCACGTCGAGGAACTCGCGGTGGTTCGGGGCGTAGCCCCACGCCGATCCGCTCAGGCTGCCGCCCGCATACGGATAGGCGCCTTTCGCGTACTCGTCGGCCGCGTGATTGAGGCCGAACGCGTGCCCCTGCTCGTGAATGAAGATGCCGGTGTACCGATGATCGCCGACCGCCGCGCCCGAGCCGACGCCGCCAAGGCCGCCGCCGAGGTTCGCGAACTTCCCGTTTGCGTTCAGCGCGATGAGCGGCGCGTAGTACTGCTCGTTGAGCGGGCCGTCGCCGTTCGCGGTGCGCATGCTCGTGATCAGCGTGAGCATCGCGCTCATCACGCCGTAGCCGTCTTTCTGCTGGTCGAGCGCGGTCACCGAATAGGCGGGCTGCGCGGCGCCCGTGCGGTCCGCGCGCGGGCCGACGACGACCGTCGCGAGGCTGAAGCGTCCGGCCGGGTGCGTGCGGACCTTCAGGTCGGCGGTCGGCCATTTCGCGAAAATCTCCTGCTGCGTGGCGGCGTCGGGCGCTTGCGTGGCCGACAGCGGCGGCGAATTGGTGTCGTCGGCGCCGAACAGGTAGAACGGCAGGATCGTCAACCGCACGTCGGCGTCGGTGCCGAACAGGGGCGCTTGCGCGACGCTCGACGTGTAGTTGGACGCCGACACGCTGAACGACACGCCCGGCACCATCCATGCGGCGGGCACGACGGCGCTCCATCGATCGGCCGCATACGCGCGGCCGTTGGATTCGGTCGGCGGCAGCGCGGACGGCGGGCTCAGCGCGAGCGCGCCGAGCTTCGCGCCGTCCTTCCACGCCTCCAGCACGGGCTGCGCCGCGTCGGCCTGGCCGATGGCGATCAACGCGAGCGCATCGCGCTTGCCGATCAGGCGCAGGCTCGCGCTCGCGTTCGGCAGCGTCCAGCTCAGGCCGCCGCTCGGTATCACGTGCGTTTGCGCGAATTCCATCCTGGCGATCGAGAGCTGGCTCGCGGACGTGCTGCTCGGCGCGGGCGCGGGTGTAGCGCCCGGCGTATTGCCTGTCGTATCGCCCGTCGTTCCCGCGGCGCCTGCCGCCGCCGCCGGCGTCAAGGGCGCGGCGGCGCCCGCGCTCGGCGCACTGGAGGAACCGTCGCCTCCGCATGCGGCGAGCAGCAGGGCGGAGAGCGAGGCGGCGAGGGCGGTTCGCGAGGCGAGGCGGCGGGATGTCATGTGCGTTGTGTCGTTGTCCGGAAAGGGATGGTCGGATGTGTCCGGCGAATCGGCGCTGGCGCGCGTGCCGCCTCTCCTCCTTTTCTCATCATTGGTGCTCGGGGCGGCAGGTCATGCGGAGCGCGAGACCTTGCGCATGATAAACACAATGCATCTCGATGACATTGACGTTTTTCCAGATCCGGACGTTCGATGCCGTGCGAAAACGTGGAGAGCGATGCGCGTCGTTCAAGAATGTTCAGAATGTCGAAGCATGTCGTGTGGCATGGGGTGGAGAGCTGCGTCATCGATGAAGCGAACGCCGAAGCGCGCATCGCATGATGCCGCCGCACGTCGGTCGCTCGGTGCCTCTTCATGGCGATTCGCGAAAAAGAAAATCGATTGTGTGAATCGGAATTCGATGCGTTTTTTTTCGATATCGAATCGTTGAAACTTTACGACAGCGCCGGAATGTGCCGGAAAGCGCCGGAATGATCGATGCGGCGCGATGCGCGCTTTCATGCCGGCGCGCAGGTGGGGCGCGCCGCCGGATGCGTTTTCAAGAAGCGCCGGGTGGAATCCGATAAAAATGACTTGATTCCCGGAATCAACGTTGACACTCGAGTTGCGCGGGAAATAATCTTGCTGCGATATCTTCGAGCCGAGGCGTTAATGTTCGATCTCTCTTCTTCATCCCAATCGGAGCAGTCCGGCCACGCGCGCACCGCCGCGTATCTGCGCGAAATCTGGCAGGCCGCGAACGGCGATCCCGATCTTCTGCATGCGCTCGATTTCAGCGGCGCGGGCGTGCTGCCGTCGGTCTTTCCGGTCACCGATTTCGCATCGGCCGCGATCGGCGCGGCGAGCGTCGCGCTCGCCGAGTTCGTGCATCGCGCGACCGGCACGCTGCCCGGCGTGCGCGTCGATCGCCGCTATGCATCGATCTGGTTCGGCACGTCGCTGCGCCCGCGCGGCTGGGACATGCCGCCTCTGTGGGACGCGATCGCGGGCGACTACCGCACGGCCGACGGCTGGATCAGGCTGCACACGAACGCGCCGCATCATCGCGACGCCGCGCTCGCCGTGCTCGCCGTGCTCGGCACGCGGCCCGACAGGCAGGCCGTCGCCCGCGCGGTCGAGCAGTGGCGCGGCGACGCGCTCGAATCGGCCGTCGTCGAGCACGGCGGCTGCGCGGCCGTCATGCATACGCAGGACGAATGGGCGCGTCATCCGCAAGGGCTCGCGGTGAGCGCGGAGCCGCTGATGATTCATGACGACGTGAGCGTCGACGGCAAGCGCCCCGCGTGGCCGACGTCGGCCGAGCGGCCGCTCTACGGCGTGCGCGTGCTCGACCTGACGCGCATCCTCGCGGGCCCGGTCGCGACGCGCTTTCTCGCGGGCTTCGGCGCGCAGGTGCTGCGCATCGATCCGATCGGCTGGGACGAGCCGGGCACGGTGCCCGAAGTGGTGCTCGGCAAGCGCTGCGCGCGCGTCGACCTGAAATCCGGCGAAGGGCGCGCGCTGCTGCGCCGCCTGATCGGCGAGGCCGACGTGATGGTTCACGGCTACCGGCCCGGCGCGCTCGACCGTCTCGGCTTCGACGCCGACGAACGGCGACGGATCAATCCGGGCCTCGTCGACGTATCGCTCGACGCGTATGGCTGGAGCGGGCCGTGGCGCGCCCGCCGGGGCTTCGACAGCCTCGTGCAGACGAGCGCGGGCATCGTGGCGGCGGGCATGCGCGAAACCGGCGGCGAGCGCCCGGTGCCGCTGCCCGCTCAGGCGCTCGACCACGGCGCGGGTTATCTGCTTGCGACCGCCGCGATTCGCGGCCTCGCGCGCCGGCTCGCGACGGGCGTCGGCGCGCGCATGCGCGCGTCGCTTGCGCGCACGGCGGTGCTGCTCGTATCGGGCGGCTCGCAGGAGGCGGACCGGCCGCCCATCGCGCGGGAGACGGCGGACGATCTCGACGCATGGAGCGAGCAAACGAGCTGGGGACCGGCGCAGCGCGTGCGCGCGCCGGTGGCGATCGAGCGCGCGCCGGTGCAATGGCCGCATCCGGCGCGTGCGCTTGGCACGTCGCCCGCCGAATGGTAGCGGGCAGACGGGCGCGGAAGCGGGTGCATTCGTTGCGGCCGCACGGGAGCATGCACATGGAACAGGTAATCGTAGTCAGCAGCGGCGGCACGGGAATCGGCCTGGCGACCGCGCGCCGTTTCACGCGGCAGCGCGCGCGCGTGGTGATCGTCGGCCGCCGCGCCGACGTGCTCGCGCGCGCGGCCGGGCAGATCGGCGATGCGTATCCCGACGCGGCGGCGGCCGCGTCGCCAGATTGTTCGTCGACGTCACGAACGATGCAGGGACGCACGATGAAAACGATTGGACTGATCGGCGGGATGAACTGGGAATCGTCGGCCGAATATTATCGACTGGTCAACCAGCACATGAGGGCGCGCCTCGGCGGGTGCCGCAACGCGCGCAGCATCATGGCCACGGTCTGCTTCGACGAGATCAAGACGCTGCAGCACGCGGGCGAGTGGGACGAACTGGGCCGCCTGATGCAGCAGGCCGCGCGGCCGGCGCGCAAGGCGTGATTCCCTGCGTGCCGCGATCGGCCGCGGTCCGCCGCTCAATGCAGCATCCCAAGCCGCTCCGCCATCGGATACCGCTGCACGTAGCGCTGAAACGCATCGATGAACACGTTCTCGGCCGCGTTCATCCGGCGCTCGCGGTTCCACATCAGAAAGATCTCGACGTCGAGCAGCCCTTCCTCCGGCGGCAGCCGCCAGAGCCGCTGGCGCGCGAGGTCGTCGCGCACGATGTGCTCGGGCAGGCAGCCGATGCCGTAGCCCGCGAACACGAGGCGGCGGATTTCGTCGAGGCTCGGCGATGTCGCGACGATGCGCCCGGTGAAGCCGCGCTGATCGCGGAACACGGTGAGCGGCGCGAGCGCGTCGCCAATCTGGTCACTGGTGAAGGAAACGAAATTCTCGGCGAGCAGATCCTCGATTTTCAGCGCCTGACGGCCGAACAACCGGTGGTGACGCCCGCAAAACATTGCATAGCGTTGTCGCAAAAAACTGCGTAATTCGATTTTATCGACCGGCGTTCGACATAATGCGAGCCCGCAAGTCGCGGTTTTCTGCAATAAAGAAGAAAGGATATCCGCCGAGCGCATCACTTCGACGTGCAGATCGACCCGTGGATAAGTGCGGCGGAACTCGGCGAGGAATTCGTCGTAGACGGGCGATTCGACGCGGCTCACGCACAGCAGGCGCACCGAGCCGATCAGCTCGCCGCCGCGGTCGTCGAGCTCGTTGTCGAGCCGCGACATGTGGCCGTAGATGTCGGTCGCGATCCGGTAGACCTCCTCGCCCGCGCGCGTCGGCAGGAACTGCGCGCCGCGCCGCTGGATCAGCGTGCGGCCGAGCGAACCCTCGAGCCGCTTGAGCGCCTGGCTCACCGCCGGCTGCGTCAGGTGCAGGCGCGCGGCCGCGCGGCTGATGCTGCGCTCCTGCATGATCGCCAGATACGTGCGCAGCAGATTCCAGTCGAGGCGGTCCATCAGAACGCGTGAAACATGGCTTCGAATATTCGGCATTTATTTTTACTCCAGAGAAACGATTTTGCATCGTAGAACTGGATTAATGAAATTTATTCGAAAGATAATAACTTAGAATTTGACCGATTAATCCCGGTGCGCGATAAAACGCCCATTTGCCGAATCCGGGCGATTCGGCCGGGCGGACATTTCAGCGAGGAGGTTGCATTGAACCGGGGCATCCCACCGAGCCCGCCGGCGCGCCAGCCGCGCCGTGCGGCCGGCGCCGCGTTCGTCGGCACGATGATCGAGTGGTACGACTTCTACATCTACGCGAACGCGGCCGCGCTCGTCTTCGGCGAGCTGTTCTTCCCGTCGCACGATCCGTTCACGAGCACGATGGCGTCGTTCGCGACGTTCGCGGTCGGCTTCTTCGCGCGCCCGTTCGGCGGACTCGTCTTCGGCCACCTCGGCGACCGGATCGGCCGCAAGAAGGCGCTGATGACGACGCTCGCGATGATGGGCGCGGCGACCGTCTGCGTCGGCCTGCTGCCGAGCTACGAGCGCGTCGGCCTGCTCGCGCCCGCGCTGCTCGTGCTGCTGCGGATCGTGCAGGGCGTCGCGGTGGGCGGCGAATGGGGCGGCGCGGTGCTGATGGCGGGCGAGCACGCGCCGTACGGGCGGCGCACGTTCTTCGCGTCGTTCGCGCAGCTCGGCAGCCCGGCCGGGCTCATCCTGTCGCTCGTCGCGTTTCGCGCGGTCGCGTCGATGGAGCACGATGCGTTCATGTCGTGGGGCTGGCGGCTGCCGTTTCTCGCGAGCGTGGCGCTGCTCGCGGTCGGCGTGTTCGTTCGGCTGAAGGTCGACGAATCGCCCGAGTTCGCGCACGAGAAGACGATGGCGCGCACCGTCGCGCGGCCGATCGCCGAGGTGCTGCGCACATCGCGCGCGATGCTGCTGTTCTGCCTGTGCGCGAACACGATCGGCATCGCGGGGCTGTATTTCACGAACACGTTCATGATCGCATTCACGACGCAGCACGTCGGCGTGACGAAATCGCTGATCCTCGATTGCCTGTTCATCGTCGCGATCATCCAGTTCGTGTCGCAGCCGATCGCCGCATGGCTCGCCGGCAAGCTCGGCGACGCGCGCTTTCTCAAGCTCGCCGCGCTGTTCGCGATGGCGTCGCCGTATCCGATGTTCGTGCTCGTGCAGACCGGGCGCCTCGTGCCGATGGTGGCCGGCATCGCGATCGCGACCGTGTTTCTCGCCGGCTTCTATTCGGTGATCGCGGGTTTCGTGAGCGGCGCGTTCCCGACGCGCGTCCGCTATTCGGCGATCTCGATTTCGTACCAGATGTGCGGCGCGATCGCGGGCGGGCTGACGCCGCTCGCCGGCACGTGGCTCGCGCACCGGTTCGCCGGGCAGTGGTGGCCGCTCGCGGTGTTCTACACGTGCCTCGCGGCGTTGTCGCTCGTCGGCGTGATCGCGCTCGATGCGCACCGCCATCGGCGGGCCGACGTCGCCGACGCCGTGCTCACGCGCTGATTCGGAACAAAAGGAGGAATGCCTCAGTGTGGGAAATTGACGGTACGCGGCTCTGGAACAGCCTGACGGAGCTCGCGCAAATCGGCGGCACCGCGCGCGGCGGCGTGCGCCGGCTCGCGCTGACCGACGCCGACCGGCGCGGCCGCGAGCGCTTCGCGCAATGGTGTCGCGAAGCGGGGATGACGGTGCGCGTCGATGCGATCGGCAACCTGTTTGCCCGGCGCGCCGGCGCGGATGACGCGCAGCCGGCCGTGCTCGTCGGCAGCCATCTCGACACGCAGCCCGAAGGCGGCCGCTTCGACGGCGCTTACGGCGTGCTCGCCGGGCTCGAGCTCGTGCGCACGCTGAACGATCGCGGAATCGTCACCGGCAAGCCGATCGAGATCGTGTCGTGGACCAACGAGGAGGGCGCGCGCTTCACGCCGGCGATGCTCGGCTCGGCGGTGTTCACCGGCGCGCTGCCGCTCGACGCGGCGCTCGCCGCGCGCGATGCGGACGGTGTCACGCTTGCCGAGGCGCTCGACGCGTGCGGCTATCGCGACGCGCTGCGCACGGCATGGCTGCGCGGCGCGCATGCGGCGCGCAGCCCGGAGCCGGCGCTCGCGCAGTTGCGCGAACGCGTCGATGCGTACTTCGAAGCGCACATCGAGCAGGGCCCGGTGCTGGAGCGGCACGGTGCGGCGATCGGCGTCGTCACGGGCGGACAGGCGATCCGCTGGCTCGACGCGACCGTGACGGGCGTCGCCGCGCACGCGGGCACGACGCCGATGCCGTATCGGAAGGACGCGCTCGTCGCGAGCGCCGAGATCGCGCTCGCGATCGAAGCGCTCGTCGCGCGCCATGCGCCCGACGCGCTCGCGACGATCGGGCAGGGCGCGATCGACAATGCGTCGCGCAACACGATCGCCGGGCGCGTCGCGTTCGGCATCGACCTTCGTCATCCTGACGATGACAGGCTCGACGCGATCGAGCGCGAGCTGCGCGACGCGTGCGCGCAAATCGCCGGGCGTCGCGGCGTCGCGGTCGACATCGGCGTGCATTGGTCGAGCCCAGCGACGCCGTTCGATCCGGCGTGCGTCGCGCTCGTCGACGCGGCCGCGCGCCGCTGCGGCTACGCGCACGAGCGGATCGCGAGCGGCGCCGGGCACGACGCGATCCGTCTCGCGCGCTGCGTGCCGGCCGCGATGGTGTTCATTCCGTGCGTCGGCGGGCTGTCGCACAACGCGGCCGAGCGCGCGCTGCCCGAGCACGTCGAGGCGGGCGCGAACGTGCTGCTCGGCGCGGTGCTCGCGCGCGCCGGCGTGCGCGAGCACGCGGCGCAATCGACGCAGTCGGCGCATGCGGGCGCGCACGCGGACACCGCCGCGCAGCCGCATTGACCGATCGATCCTGGAACGAACCGAGTTCGCATGCTGACTTATTTTCATCCGGACCAACTGAAGCACAGTCCGCTCACCTATCTGTCGCGCGGCAAGATGCGCGCGCCGCACGAGGTGCCCGAACGGGCCGTGCGGCTGCTCGACGCCGCGAAATCGCTCGGCTTCGACGTGCGCGCGCCCGAGGACTTCGGCACGGCGCCGCTCGCGGCCGTGCACAGCGAGCCGTACCTGCGCTTTCTTGCCGGCGCGCATCGCGAGTGGCGGCGCATCCCGGAGGACTGGGGGCCCGAGGTGATCTCGAACATCTACGTGCGCGAGCCGAATCCGCTGCGCGGCGTGCTCGCGCAGGCGGCGCGCTATCTCGTGGACGGCAGTTGTCCGATCGGCGAGCACACGTATCGCGCCGCGTACTGGTCCGCGCAGAGCGCGCTCGCCGGCGCGGCGGCGCTCGGCCGCGGCGCGCGCGACGCGTACGCGCTCTGCCGTCCGCCCGGCCATCATGCGCGCCGCGACGCGGCGGGCGGCTTCTGCTATCTGAACAACGCGGCAATCGCCGCGCAGGCGCTGCGCGCCGGCCACGCGCGCGTCGCGATCCTCGATACCGACATGCATCACGGCCAGGGCATCCAGGAGCTGTTCTACGATCGCGACGACGTGCTGTACGTGTCGATCCACGGCGATCCGACGAACTTCTATCCGGCCGTCACCGGCTACGAAGCGGAGCGCGGAGCGGGGCGCGGCGAAGGGTTCAACGTGAACCTGCCGATGCCGCACGGCTCAGCCGAACCGGTGTTCTTCGCGCAGCTCGAGCGCGCGAAGGCGATCGTCGAGCGTTTCGCGCCCGACGTGCTGGTGTTCGCGCTCGGCTTCGACGTGTATCGCGAGGACCCGCAGGCGAAGGTCGCTGTGACGACC
Source organism: Burkholderia sp. MSMB1588 (assembly GCF_001546925.1). Lineage (NCBI taxonomy): Bacteria > Pseudomonadati > Pseudomonadota > Betaproteobacteria > Burkholderiales > Burkholderiaceae > Burkholderia > Burkholderia sp. MSMB1588. The sequence goes on from NZ_CM003770.1 coordinate 2,041,388, forward strand.
GAGGGCTTCGGGCGGCTCGGCGCGCTCGTCGGCGGATTGCGCGTGCCGACGCTGATCGTGCAGGAAGGCGGCTATCACCTCGATACGCTCGAGCGCAACGCCGCCGCATTGTTTCGCGGTTATCAGGCGGCGCGCTGATCGCGTCCGCCGGAGCGTCGGGGCGGCGAAGCCGCCGCCGCCCCGACGCTCGACCGGTTTCGTTGGTTCGGCACTAGTGGCTGATCGAGGCTAGTGCGCCGCCCGCCATCTGGAGGTGGCCCTTGGATGCAGGCGGATTTTGCCGCGCGATCGCTCGCGCGGCTTTTCTCTTTTTGCGCCGCGCTTTCGGGCGCGGCGGCGAACGCGCAGCCGCTCGATGTCGCGCTCGATGCCGCGCCGCTCCGATCGAGCCGGCGCGGCGGGCCGCTCTCATGCGAGGCGGTTTCGACTGCGGCGTGTCATCGAACGATCGCTCGCCCGAGCGATCACGAAGCCGCGCCTTTCACTGCGTTCGCGGCATTCGCGGCGCCCACGCCGTTCCCCGCTGCCGCGTCCGTCGAGTCGCGCTGCGGCGCGTCGCCGCCGGCTCCGCGCGCCTCCCACCAGTACTTGCCCGCACGCAGTTGCGGGTCCCGGATCGCCAGATATGTCGTGCTCCACAATTGCGCGGCGTTCGCTTCGGTCGCGTCGGCGCTGCGCGTGCCGAACGCCTCCGTCTGGTATTGCCCGTTCGCGTATGACCACGACCACATCTCGGTCGAGCGCATGTCCTTCGCGCTCGCGATCGCCTGCCAGATCTGCTGCCGCGCCTGCGTGAGCAGCGTGCGCAGGTCGCCCGGCAAATCGGTGCGCGCGAGCTGCCGGTCGAGGCCCGCGGCCCACATCGCCTGCTGCCACGACCAGATCACCGTGCCGTGATATGCGGAGTTCGTGAAGCGCGGCCACAGCGTCGGGGCCGCATACGCCGGATTCGCGATCAGCATGCCGACGTCGGTCACGAGACCGACCGGGAATGGACGCATCACGTCGGTGACGATGCGTGCGAGCAGCGCCGGCGGCGGATCGCCGAACAGCAGCACGAAGCCGCCGTCCGAATGCATGATCGGAATCGGGTTGCCGTTCGCGTCGAGCGCGATCGCATCGAACTGCAGCGCCGTGTTCGGCACCGTGCCGGCCGGCACGCCCGCTTGCGGCGCGTAAGCGGCGAGCTTCGCGCGCGCGTCGTCCGGCGTGACGGCGACCTGGAAGTACGGCGGCGCGGCGCGTTCCCAGACGGCCGCCGCCGCGCCTGCGTTCGCGAGAACGGCGCGCTGGTCGGCGCTCAGATACGGGTCGAGCAGCCCGCGCGCGAGGAAGTTGCTCGTCGCGCGCAGCGCGGCCGGCACGAGCGCGACGTTGACGTCGTACGGGTAGACGCCGCCGCCGATGCCGTCGGTGCTGTCGCGCCAGTTGCCGACGATCTCGCCCGGGCGCAGCCGGATCAGGTTCGCGGCGAGCGCCTGCTGCGCGAACGGCTGCGCGGTCTGCGCGACGCGCAGCAGATTGGCGACGAAGCGGCTGCCGTTGGTCGCGCCATCGCCGCCCTTTTGCGCGAGATACGCGGCGGCGCGCGCCTGCCCGCGCGGATCCTCGATCAGCCAGTCCTCCATGATCGGCGCGAGCATGTAGTCGCCGTCGATCATCTTGTAGTCGTAGGTCGGCGTCGGATCGTTCGGGCGGCCGTGCTTCCGGTTGTCGATCAGCGCGAATTCGCCGATGCCTTCCTCGTGCGCGACCTTGCCGTCCGCGGACAGGCGGCTCAGCACCGAGCCGAGCCCGGCCTCGATCACGTCGGGCTGCAGCACGGGCATCAGCATCCGCACCGAGATCAGCGTGTCGCGGCCGAAGTAGGTGTCGTACTGCCACGAGCCCGCGAGCAGCTTGTCGCTGAAGCTCAGGAATTCGAACACGTTCTGGCTCAGCGGATCGGGGTTGACGGCCGACGTGAACAGATTCGCGCGCGTGATCGGCTGCAGCGGCGTCTCGCCGCTGAACGCCTCGATCCGCAGCCGCAGCGTCGGCGCGCCGGACGATGATTGCAGCAGCAGCTTGCCGGCGCCGTCGGCGGCGATCGCGCCGCCGTCGATCACCGTGACGCGCAGCGCGTAGCCCGGCGCGCCGTCGACACGGTTGCGCTGCCAGAGCGCGACGTTGCTCGACACGGACGGCTGCGCGACGATGTCGGACGGCACGGTCGCGCCGCCGTTGTAGTCGCGCAGGAAGCGCACGGAGCTCAGCAGCGCCTGCCGGATCGACAGGCTGCTCACGTCGGCCGACACGTCGACGCCGATGCCGTACAGCGTCCGGCCCGACGCGTCCTGCATGGTGGCAGGCGCGATCGGCGTGTCCTGGCTCCAGTTGACGGGCTGCGGCGTGTCGTCGAACCAGAGGCCCGCGCCGCTGTTGCCGGCCGGAAACACGACGAGCAGGCGCGGCTTCGTCGACGAGCGCATCAGCAGATGCGCGGCGATCTTGTCCTGCCGGTAGAACGCGTTGATCTGCCCGCCGCGGTCGAGCCGGAACACGAGCGCGGACGCGGACGGTTCGCCGCCGCCCGAGATGTCGTCGTGATCGGAACAGCTTGCGAGAAAGGCAATGAAAAAGGCGAATAAATAACTGAAGACTTTCCTCGTATCAAGACGCGCCTTCATATCTCCTCCATTTGCTCTTGGGCAAGGGAAATTGTGTCGGTGGGTCCGGTGAGCGGACGTTGCCTGACGGGCGAAAGCACTGCTGAATGACGCTTGAATCGGGATGCTCGGTGCGAGACGACCGGATGCGCGCGGGGGCCTGACGGATGCGGATCGCGGCGTGCTGATGCAGCAACGTGCGGTTGCATGCTAAACCATTCGTCACAGGAATGGGGCGCGAATGGGTATTGCCTTTTGCGTCTTCAATGTATCGAGTTGTTAATGATTCAAACGAGCGCGCATTAAAAATGCGGAATTTGGTAATCGATCCCGCTTAATTCGCGTGAAACCGTAGCGCGCGGTCGCGGCGAATCGTCTGTCGATCCGATGGGTGAACAGGAACGTGCTCGTCGGGCTGAAACGGCGGGAACGTCCCGCTCGCGTCGAATCTGGCGATTTCGCCGTTTTCGCGCTGCCGCTGCGAATCGGCGAGCGCATCGGAGGCCGGCATGCGCTGAAGATCCGCGCACATGATTCGAGCGGCGATGCGTCGAAGTTTGCGGTGCGTTCGCGATGTGGCCGAGTGAGCATGCGCGCATGCATGCGGCGCGCGCCGCGTCAATCGACGCCCCGCACTCCCGCGAGCGCGACCGCTTCGTCATAGATCGCCGTCTGCGCGACGCCGTTCGCGATCGCCGCATCGTCGACGTCGCCGCTCAACATCCCCCAGCGCCGATACTGCGACAGGAACCACAGGCCGTCGCTCGCCGCCGGCCGGTTCGCCGTTCCGTTCGAGTAGAAGCGGATCGGCGCGGGCGGCTGCGCGAACGGCCCCGCGCCGTAATCCCCGAGCAGCCGCGGCGCGATCTGCTCGACGGGCACGCCGATCGCGTCCGGCTTTGCGAGCCACTGGGCCGCCCGCATCCGATGCGCCGGATCGTCGAGCCACGCGCACGCGTCGAGCAGCGTGCGCACGAGCAGCCGCGCGGCATTCGGATACAGCGCGACGAATTCGCGCCGGCACGCGAGCGCCTTCTCCGGATGATCGCGCCACACTTCGCTCGTCGCCGCGACCGTGCGGCCCGCGCCGCACGCCTCGGCGACCGCGTTCCACGGCTCGCCGACGCACAGTCCGTCGAGCTCGCCCGCCGCGAGCGCGCCGACCATCTCCGGCGGCGGAATCACGACGCTGCGGATGTCGCGCAGCGGATCGACGCCATGCGACGCGAGCCAGTGATACAGCCACATCGCATGCGTGCCGGTCGGGAACGTCTGCGCGAACACGGGGCGCCGGCCGAGCGTCGCGAGCGCGGCCTTCAGGTTGCCGGACGCGCGGTGCGCGTCGGCGAGCCGGTTCGAGAACGTGATCGCCTGGCCGTTGCGGTTCAGCACCATCGGCACCGCCATCTCGGCGCGCGGCCCGCCGATGCCGAGCTGCACGCCGTAGACGAGCCCGTACAGCGCATGCGCCGCGTCGAGCTCGCCCGACAGCAGCTTGTCGCGGATGCTCGCCCACGACGGCTGCCGGCAAAGCTCGAGCGTGAGGCCGTAACGTTCGCCGAGTTCGAGCCGCTTCGCCGCGACGAGCGGCGCCGCGTCGCTGAGCGCGACGAAGCCGATGCGCAGACGGCCGCGTTCGGGCGCGTCGGGAGTCGCTTGGTTGATGCGCGCTGGGTCCATGCTGAGTGCACCTTAGGGTCAAGATTGCGAGTGCGCCGCGAGCAGCCGGCGGGCCGCCTCGACGATCCGGATGCCCTGATCCATCGCGCTGCGGCGCAGCGTCGCGTACGCGTCCTGCTCGGACAGCTTGCGGCGGTCCATCAGCATGCGCTTCGCGCGGTCGATCAGCTTGCGCTCCGCGAGCTCGAGCTCGACGTCGGCGAGCCGCTTGCGCAACTGCTCGTCGTGCGAGAAGCGCGCGAGCGCGACTTCGAGAATCGGCGCGAGCCGCCCGGCGGACAGCCCTTCGATCAGATACGCGCTCACGCCCGCGCCGACCGCCGCGCGGATCAACCGCTGGTCGGCGTCGTGGCTGAACATCAGCACGGGGCGCGGCGCGGTCGCGTTCATCACCGCGAGCTGCTCGAGCGTGTCGCGCGACGGCGATTCGGTGTCGATGATCACGACGTCCGGGCGCTGCTCCTCGACGGCCGCGGGCAGCCGCGCGGGCGTCGCGACCTCGTCGAGCATCTCGTAGCCGAGGCGCGCGAGCGTGTCGCGCAGCTCGCCGAGCGGCTTGTCGGTATCGGTGACGAGCAGCACCCGCAGCCGGGAGGAAGGATCGGTCGATTCCATGTGTCGGACGGAAGCGGCGGGCGCGTTGCGGCGGCGCCCGCCCATGCTCTTGTGTTGACTACTACACCATACGCGCGCGCACGCGGCGCGCAACCGCCGGCTGGCGCGGCTCAGGCCGCGTGGCAGACCGGCGGGCGATCGAGCGCGCATGCGGCGGCGTGCGAGGCGTGTGCGGCATGCACGCCGTCCGAACCAGCGGGCGCCGTCGCGTCCCGCGCCGCGCAAGCGCCGCCGATTGCGAGCGCTTCGCCGATCGCGCGGCCGACGAGGATCACGGCCGGGCTGCCGAGCCCCGCTTCGGCCGCACCCGACGCGAGGCGGCCGAGCGCGCCGGTCCAGCGCCGCTCGGCCGGCGTGCCCGCCCATTGCACGACGGCGGCGGGCGTCGCGGCGTCGAGCGCCGAGAGCAGGCCCGCCGCGAGCCGCTCGATGCGGCTCATCCCCATGTAGATCGCGAGCGTCGTGCCGGTTGCGGCAAGGCTTGCCCAGTCGGGCTCGCCGTGGTCCTGCCGGTGTGCGGTGACGAACGTCACGCCCTGGCAGTGATCGCGGTGCGTGAGCGACACGCCGAGGCTCGCCGCGGCCGCGAAGCCCGACGATATCCCGTTGACGATCTCGACCGGCACGCGCGCCGCGCGCAACGCGGCGAGCTCCTCGCCCGCGCGGCCGAACAGCAGCACGTCGCCGCCCTTGACGCGCACGACGTGCGCGCCGCGCAGCGCGTAGCGGCACATCAGCCGCTCGATGAACGCCTGCGGCGTCGAGCGGCAGCCGCCGCGCTTGCCGACGCGGATCACGCGCGCTTGCGGCGCGAGCGCGACGATGTCCGGATTGACGAGGTCGTCGAGCAGCAGCACGTCGGCGGCCGCGAGCGCCTTCGCCGCCTTCAGCGTCAGCAGGTCCAGATCGCCGGGGCCGGCGCCGAGCAGCGTGACTTTGCCCATCGTGTTCATCTTCGTATCCCCATGCCGTGCGCGCGGCGCGTTCGCGGCAAATGCGCTTCGCCAAAAAAAGAACGGTGTCCTGCGCATCCGGCCGACGAATCGGCCGGACGCGTGGGACACCGTTGTCCAATTGGACCGTCCGTCGGCGGACGATCCGGAAGAAGTCATGCGATGCGGCACCGGCGCCGTTGCCGATGACGCTTCACGTTGAGCAATATCCGGGCCAGCGCCGCTCGCGCGCCCGGTGACGCGGGGCGGCGGCTTCGCGCGTCGTGTCGTGCAGGCGAGGGCGGTGCGTCGGGGGGCGTCGGGGGCGTCGGGGACATCGTGCGCGTCAGCCGCGGTGGTCGGTTGGTCATCGATGGGCGTGCAAGCCGCCGCGGCGGCTAGGGCGCGGCGCGCGGACCGCCCCGTCGCCGCACCGGTTCAGCACCGGTTCAGCACCGACCTGTCGCACGCCGACAGTGCTGCATCGCACCAGATCTGTGCTTCGCTGCCTCATCGCGCATCGTCGGCGCGCGGCGCGAAACCAGTGCAATCGCGTGCAATCGGGCGCAATCCCGCGCGGCATCAAGCTTTGCAGCGACTGGCACGGCGCTTGCTGAGCGATCGACGGGCGACTCAACGACGATTCGCTTCGCAGCACCGAATACCGATCCGCCCGGCAACGGGCTTCCTGGGCAACGGCGTCCTACGCATCCGGTCACTCGACCGGGTTCGCAGGGCGCCGTTTTCGTTTGGTGAGACAACTCCGATGTCCGACAAAGCCACCCGCATCGATCTTCTCGACTGGCGCACCGCGCCGATGCGCGCGTTCCATCTGACGTGGATCGCGTTCTTCGTGTGTTTCTTCGCGTGGTTCGCGTGCGCGCCGCTGATGCCGCTGATCGCCCGCGAATTCAGGCTGAGCGCGGACCAGGTCGCGAACGTCAACATCGCCGCCGTTGCGGCGACGATCGCGGTGCGGCTCGTCGTCGGTCCGCTGTGCGACCGCTTCGGCCCGCGCCGCGTCTATGCGGGCCTCCTCGCGCTCGGCGCGATTCCGGTGTTCGCGGTGACGTTCGCGCACGATTACCCGACGTTCCTGCTGTGCCGGCTCGGCATCGGCGCGATCGGCGCGAGCTTCGTGATCACGCAGTACCACACGTCGGTGATGTTCGCGCCGAACGTCGTCGGCACCGCGAACGCGGCGGCGGCCGGCTGGGGCAACGCGGGCGCGGGCGCCGCGCAGGCGGCGATGCCGCTTCTCGTCGCCGCCGCGCTGCTGCTCGGGCTGCCCGACGCGTGCGCGTGGCGCGCGGCGCTCGCGGCGCCGGGCATCGCGATGCTCGTGATGGCGATCGTCTACTGGCGCGGCACGCAGGACTGCCCGCAGGGCGATTTCGTCGCGCTGCGCGCGCGCGGCGTGACGATCGACTGCGGCAAGAAGGGCGGTTTCGCGAGCTTCGCCGCCGCGTGCGCGAACTACCGTGTGTGGATGCTGTTCGTCACGTATGGCGCGTGCTTCGGCGTCGAGGTGTTCATGCACAACATCGCCGCGCTCTATTACGTCAATCACTTCCAGTTGTCGCTGAGGGACGCGGGCCTCGCCGCCGGCATCTTCGGCCTTCTCGCGCTTTTCGCGCGCGCGCTGGGCGGCTGGCTGTCGGACCGCGTGGCCGCGCGCCGCGGGCTCGACGTGCGCGCGACGCTGCTGTTCGCGCTGATCGTCGGCGAAGGGCTCGGGCTGCTGGGGTTCGCGCACGCGGGCAGCGTGCCGGCCGCTGTCGTCGCGATGGTCGCGTTCGGCCTCTTCACGCATATGGCGTGCGGCGCGACCTACGCGCTCGTGCCGTTCATCGATCGCCGCGCGCTCGGCGGCGTCGCGGGGATCATCGGCGCGGGCGGCAACGTCGGCGCGGTCGCGGCCGGCTTCCTGATGAAAGGCGTCGGCGATATCCAACAAACGCTCACGCTGCTAGGCCTATTCGTCACCGTTTCGGCGTTCTGCGCGCTCGCGGTACGGTTCAGCGCCGAGCACAAGGCGCGCGAGGCGGCGCTGCGCGAGCGCGCGCTCGCCGCGAGCGGCTTCACGCATTGACGAACGGCTTCACGGATCAACAAAAGGGCATTCATCATGAAAATCGTCGTCATCGGTCACGGGATGGTCGGTCACAAGCTGCTCGAATGCATCGCGGCCGGCGCGCAGGGCGCGAGCGCCGCGCCGCAGGTCGCGGTGATCTGCGAAGAGCCGCGCCCCGCGTACGATCGCGTTCACCTGTCCGAATTCTTCGCCGGCAAGTCCGCCGATGATCTGTCGCTCGTCGAGCCGGGCTTCTTCGAGCATCACCCGAACTTCCGCCTGCTGCTGAACACGAAGGCGGTCGCGATCGACCGCGGCGCGCGCACGGTCGCGCTGTCGACGGGCGAGACGCTCGCGTATGACAAGCTCGTGCTCGCCACCGGCTCGACGCCGTTCGTGCCGAGCGTGCCGGGCCGCGAGCGCGCCGGCTGCTTCGTCTACCGGACGATCGAGGACCTCGAGGCGATGCGGGCCTGCGGCGCGCGCGCGAAGTCGGGCGTCGTCGTCGGCGGCGGGCTGCTCGGCCTCGAATGCGCGAAGGCGCTGCGCGACATGGGGCTCGCCGCGCACGTCGTCGAGTTCGCGCCGCGGCTGATGGCCGTGCAGGTCGACGAAGGCGGCGGCCGGATGCTGCGCGAGAAGATCGAGGCGCTCGGCGTGCAGGTGCACACGGGCAAGAACACGCTCGAGATCGTCGACGGCGAGACGGGCGCGCACCGGATGGCGTTCGCCGACGGCACGCATCTCGACACCGACATGATCGTGTTCTCGGCGGGCATCCGGCCGCGCGACGAGATCGCGCGCGCGTGCGGGCTCGAGATCGGCCCGCGCGGCGGCGTCGCGATCGACAGCGGCTGCCGCACGAGCGACGCGAACGTCTACGCGATCGGCGAATGCGCGGCGTGGAACGGCCAGACGTTCGGCCTCGTCGCGCCCGGCTACGACATGGCGCGCGTCGTCGCGCGGCGGCTCGCGGGCGGCGACGACGCGTTCACCGGCGCGGACCTGAGCACGAAGCTCAAGCTGATGGGCGTGGACGTCGCGAGCATCGGCGACGCGCACGGCAAGACGCCCGGCAGCCGCGCGTACCAGTTCGCCGACGAGCGCCGCGGCGTCTACAAGAAGCTCGTCGTGTCCGAGTGCGGGAAGACATTGCTCGGCGCGGTGATGGTCGGCGACGCGGCCGATTACGGCACGCTCTTGCAGATGATGCTGAACCGGATCGAGCTGCCGCAGGCGCCCGAATTCCTGATCCTGCCGCAGGCGGACGGCGCGGCGAAGCCGGCGCCCGGCGTCGGCGCGCTGCCCGACGCCGCGCAGATCTGCTCGTGCAACAACGTGACGAAGGCGCAACTGTGCGAAGCGGTGGCGCAGGGTGCGACGAGCATCGGCGCGCTCAAGGGCTGCACCGGCGCGGGCACGTCGTGCGGCGGCTGCGTGCCGCTCGTCACGCAGGTGATGAAGGCGGAGATGAAGAAGCACGGCCTCGACGTGAACAACCATCTGTGCGAGCACTTCCCGTATTCGCGGCAGGAGCTCCATCACCTGGTGCGCGTCGAGCGGATCAAGACGTTCGGCGCGCTGTTGAGCAGGCACGGGCGCGGCCTCGGCTGCGACGTCTGCAAGCCGGCCGTCGCCGGCATCCTCGCGTCGTGCTGGAACGAGTTCGTGCTGAAGAAGGAGCACGCGTCGCTGCAGGATTCGAACGACTACTACCTCGCGAACATCCAGCGCGACGGCACGTATTCGGTCGTGCCGCGGATGCCGGGCGGCGAAGTCACGCCGCAAGGGCTGATCGCGGTCGGCCAGGTCGCGCAGAAGTTCGGCCTCTACACGAAGATCACGGGCGGCCAGCGCGTCGATCTGTTCGGCGCGCGCGTCGAGCAACTGCCGCTCATCTGGGAAGAACTGATCGCGGCCGGCTTCGAATCGGGCCACGCATACGGCAAGTCGGTGCGCACCGTGAAATCGTGCGTCGGTTCGACGTGGTGCCGCTACGGCGTCGGCGATTCGGTCGGCCTCGCGATCGAGCTCGAGAACCGCTACAAGGGCCTGCGCGCGCCGCACAAGCTGAAGTTCGGCGTGTCCGGCTGCACGCGCGAATGCGCGGAGGCGCAGGGCAAGGACATCGGCGTGATCGCGACCGAGAAGGGCTGGAACCTGTACGTGTGCGGCAACGGCGGGATGAAGCCGCGCCACGCGGAGCTGCTCGCGGCCGACCTCGACCGCGCGACGCTCGTGCGCTACGTCGACCGCTTCCTGATGTTCTACATCCGCACGGCCGACCGCCTGCAGCGCACGAGCGTGTGGCGCGAGAACCTCGAAGGCGGGCTCGACTACCTGATCGACGTGGTCGTGCACGACAGGCTCGGGCTCGCGGCGGAGCTGGAAGCGGAGATGCAGCACGTCGTCGATACGTACGAATGCGAATGGAAGCGGGCCGTCACCGATCCGGCGACGCGCCGGCGCTTCCGCCATTTCATCAACAGCGACGCGCCCGATTCGACGATCGCGTTCGTCGAGGCGCGCGGCCAGATCCGCCCGGCGACGCTGGACGAGCGCGATGCGGCCGGCCCGGGCGGCGCGCGCGCCGTGCGCGCGGCACAGATGCCCGCCGAAGCGCGCACCGAAGCGCAACCCGCAGTGCAAACCGAAACCGAGACGGCCTGAGCGCGCCGTCTTCGTCAGCCAACGCTAGGAGATCGCCATGAACAACCCACGTCATGCATCCGCGTGGACGCCCGTCTGCGCACTCGACGAGATCGTGCCGAATACCGGCGTGTGCGCGCTCGTCAACGGCGAGCAGATCGCCGTGTTCCATGTCGACGCCGGCGACGGCGGCCGCGCGTTCGCGATCGGCAACGTCGATCCGCATTCGCACGCGGCCGTGCTGTCGCGCGGGCTGATCGGCAGCCTCGGCGAGCGGATCGTCGTCGCATCGCCGCTCTACAAGCATCACTTCGACCTGCGCACGGGCGAGTGCGTCGAGGCGCCGGACAAGTCGGTGAGCGCGTATCCGTCGCGCGTCGAGGACGGCTACGTGTGGGTCGCGGCGTAACGCGCCGCATCGGCCGATGGCGACGAAGCGAGGCGAGGCGAACGTGACGGGCGCGAGCGTGAAGACCGTGTGCCCATACTGCGGCGTCGGCTGCGGGATGGTGCTGCACGTCGAGGGCGGCGAGGTGGTCAAGGTGTCCGGCGACGCCGAGCATCCGACCAATTTCGGGCGTCTGTGCACGAAGGGCTCGTCCGCGCACGTCGCGCTGCGCAACGCGGGCCGGCTGGAGCGCGCGTTCGTGCGCGACGCGCGCGACCGCGATCCCGCGCCCGTGCCGATCGCCGACGCGATCGCGCAGACCGCGCGCCGGCTGCGCGCGGCGCTCGACGCGCACGGCCCCGACGCGCTTGCGTTCTACGTGTCGGGGCAGATGTCGCTCGAAGCGCAGTACCTCGTCAACAAGCTCGCGAAAGGCTACGTGCGCACGCCGCACATCGAATCGAACTCGCGGCTCTGCATGGCGAGCGCGGGCAGCGGCTACAAGCTGTCGCTCGGCGCGGACGGCCCGCCCGGCTCGTACCAGGATTTCGACTGCGCGGACCTGTTCTTCGTGATCGGCTCGAACATGGCCGACTGCCATCCGATCCTGTTCCTGCGGATGATGGATCGCGTGAAGGCGGGCGCGAAGCTCGTCGTCGTCGATCCGCGCCGCACCGCGACGGCCGAGAAGGCGGACCTGTTCCTGCAGATCCGGCCGGGCACCGATCTCGCGCTGCTCAACGGCCTGCTGCATCTGCTGCACGCGAGCGGCAGGACCGACGCCGAATTCATCGCCGCGCACACCGAAGGCTGGGACGCGATGCCGGATTTTCTCGGCAGCTACACGCCGCAGCGGGTCGCCGCGATCACGGGCCTCGCCGAGGCCGACATCCGGCTCGCCGCGCAATGGATCGGCGACGCGCGCGAATGGACGAGCTGCTGGACGATGGGGCTCAACCAGAGCACGCACGGCACATGGAACACGAACGCGATCTGCAACCTGCATCTCGCCACGGGCAAGATCTGCCGGCCGGGCAGCGGGCCGTTCTCGCTGACCGGGCAGCCGAACGCGATGGGCGGCCGCGAGATGGGCTACATGGGGCCGGGGCTGCCCGGCCAGCGCTCGGCGCTCGACGGCGACGACCGCCGTTTCGCCGAGGACGTATGGGGGCTGCCCGCCGGCACGATTCGCCCGGACGCGGGCGGCGGCGCCGTCGACCTGTTCGCGAAGATGGCGGCGGGCGACGTGAAGGCGTGCTGGATCATCTGCACGAATCCGGCCGCGACCGTCGCGAACCGCAAGAACGTGATCGCCGGGCTGCAGGCGGCCGAGGTCGTGATCGTGCAGGACGCGTTCCTCGACACTGAGACGAACCGCTACGCTGACATCCTGCTGCCCGGCGCGCTGTGGGCGGAAGCCGAGGGCGTGATGATCAATTCGGAGCGCAACCTGACGCTGATGCGGCAGGCGGTCGAGCCGCCCGGCGACGCGTGGCCGGACTGGCGGATCGTCGCGGCGGTCGCGCGCGAGATGGGCTACGGCGACGCGTTCGACTATGGTTCGGCTGCCGAAGTATTCGATGAGATCCGGCGCTTCGCGAATCCGAAGACGGGCTACGACCTGCGCGGCGCGAGCCATGCGGCGCTGCGCGATGCGCCGCTGCAATGGCCGTGTCCGCCGGACGGCGGGCAGAACCGCCATCCGGTCCGCTACCTGAACGACGGCACGAGCCGGACGCGCGTGACGCTGCCCGACGGCCGCGTGCCGCGGATCGCATTCCCGACGCCGACCGGCAAGGCGCGCTTCCACGCGCGGCCGCACGTCGCGCCGGCCGAGATGCCGACGCCCGAATTCCCGATCGTGCTGAATACGGGGCGCCTGCAGCATCAATGGCACACGATGACGAAGACGGGCAAGGTCGCGATGCTGAACAAGCTCAATCCGCGTCCGTTCGTCGAGATCCATTCGGACGACGCGGCCGCGCTGTCGATCGCCGCGAAGGACGCGGTGGAGATCCGCTCGGCGCGCGGCCGCGCGGTGCTGCCCGCCGTCGTCACGGATCGCGTGCAGCCAGGCGCGTGCTTCGCGCCGATGCACTGGAACGACGTCTACGGCGACGATCTGTGCGTGAACGCGGTCACGAACGACGCGGTCGATCCGGTGTCGCTGCAGCCTGAACTCAAATTCTGCGCGGTCGCGCTCGCGCGCGTCGACGCGCCGGGCAACGCGGACGCCGGGGGCGACGTCGAGGCGGACGACCGCGCTCGCGCGCCGCGCGCCGCATGGCACGAAGCAACCAGCTCGCACGAAGCCGATGCGCACGCCGCGCGCGAAGCGGCCCGCGCCGCCGCCGCCTCCGAGGAACCCGACATGTCCGACATCGACCCCTTCGCCGCGCTGCTCGGCGTTCCCGCCGCGGCGAGCGCGCCGCAGCTCACCGATGCGGAGCGCGTCTACGTCGCGGGCTTCGTGAGCGGGCTGCGCTCGGCCGAGGGGCGGCGTGCGGCTGGCGTGCCCGTGCTGCCCGCGAGCGCGCCGTTCGATGCGAGGGCGCGTCTGTGGGTCGACGGGCTGCTCGCCGGGCTGTTCAGCCGCGCGCCGGGCGGCGCGGCGGCGCGCGTGGACTCGCTCGTCGACGCGCGCGCGGATGCGGCGCAGCCGGCAGCGCGCGCGGCCGTCGATGCGCCGAGCGTGCCGAGCGGCGTGCGGATCGTGCGCGCGCGGCCGAAGGTGGTGCTGCTGTGGGCGTCGCAGACGGGCAACGTCGAATCGCTGACCGAGCGCTACGCGACGCAACTGATGGACTCGGGCTTCGAGATCCGCGTCGCGTGCATGGCCGACTATCCGGCCGCGTCGCTCGCGAAGGCGCAGTACGCGCTGCTGATGACGAGCACGTTCGGCGACGGCGACGCGCCCGACAACGGCCAGGATTTCTGGGCGGCGCTCCTCGCGGAGGACGCGCCGCGCGCCGACGGGCTGCGCTACGCGGTGCTCGCGTTCGGCGACCGCAACTACGACCAGTTCTGCGGCCACGGCCGCCGGCTCGATGCGCGGCTCGCCGCGCTCGGCGCGACGCGGCTCGTCGAGCGCGTCGACTGCGACGCCGAATTCCAGCCGGCCGCCGACGCATGGCTCGAGCGCGCGATCGCGCGGATCAAGGAAGAGGATGCGGCGCTGCACGCGGTGCCGGCGGACGGGATGATTCCGTCGGGCGCGATTCCGACGAAGACGCGTCCGGCCGCGTCGCGGCTCGTCGCGAACCTGCGGCTCAACGAGCCGGGCGCGGCGAAGGATACGCGCTGCGTGTCGCTGTCGACGGACGGCGCGGCGCTCGAATACGAAACGGGCGACGCGCTCGGCGTGTGGCCGGCGAACTGCCCGGAGCTCGTCGACGAGCTGCTGACGCTCACGCGCCTGAAGCCGGACGCGCCGGTGGCGGTCGCGGGCGTGGGCGAGCTGCGGCTTGCCGACGCGCTCGCGAAGCATCTCGACATCACGCGGCCGCATCCGGACGCGCTCGCGTTCGTCGCGTCGCGCAGCCGCTCGGGCGAAGCGCTCGCGCGCCTGCTCGGCGACGACCGCAAGGCCGACCTGAAGCAGTGGCTATGGGGCCAGCAGCTCGCCGACGTGCTGCACGAGTTTCCACTGGAGCTCTCGGCGGCCGAGCTCGTCGGCATGCTCAAGCGCCTGCAGCCGCGGCTCTATTCGATCGCGTCGAGCCCGAACGCGCATCGCGGCGAGATCCACCTGACGGTGTCGGCCGTGCGCTACGGCAACGGGCGGCGGCAGCGCAAGGGCGTCGCGTCGACGTTCCTCGCGGACCGCGCGGCCGACGCGCCCGTGCCGGTGTTCGTGCAGAAGTCCGCGCATTTCCGGCCGCCGGCGGGTGGTGACGTGCCGATCGTGATGGTCGGACCGGGCACGGGCATCGCGCCGTTCCGCGGCTTTTTGCACGAGCGCCGCGCGCGCGGCGCGAAAGGGCGCAACTGGCTGTTCTTTGGCGAGCAGCACGCGGACACCGATTTCTATTACCGCGACGAGCTCGCGCAGATGCGCGCGGACGGCTTTCTCACGCGGCTCGACGTGGCGTTCTCGCGCGACCAGACAGAGAAGATCTACGTGCAGGACCGGATGGTCGAGCAGGGCGCGGCGCTGTGGGCGTGGCTCGAGGAGGGCGCGCATTTCTACGTGTGCGGCGACGCGTCGCGCATGGCGAAGGACGTCGACGCGGCGCTGAAGACAATCGTCGCGCGGCATGGAGGGATGACCGACGAGCAGGCGGCGGACTACGTCGCGCGGCTCGCGAAGGACAAGCGTTATGCAAGAGACGTTTATTGAAGCGGGCGCGCCGCGCGACGGCGGCGCGGCGACGCCGAGGAACACGGCTTACGTGGGGCCGGCGCAGATGTACGGGCGCAGGCGGCGGGTGCGCAGCCGCGCCGCGCGGGAGGCCGCGCGCATGCGCGCGTGCCGGGACCGGAGCGCGCGCTTGCGCGGCGCGGCGGCTTGAGGCGCGCGGGCGGGCGCCGGCGCGAATCCTGCCGGGTCGGGGATCGCCGCGTTCGCGGCGGCGGTGGCGGTGGGGGCGGCGTCGCGCGTCAGCCCGCGAACTCGTCCTTCAACGCCCGATACAGCCGCCGATAGCGCGCGAGCCGCTCGCCGAGCAGGCCCGCCGACGCCGGGTCGGGCCGGTACGTCTCCGCGATCGCCGGCGCGGTGCACACGTCGTCGATCGCATCGTGCGTCGCCGCGAGCCGCGCGAGCCGCGCCGCGCCGAGCGCCGCGCCGACCGCGCCGCTCGCGTGCCGGTGCATCGCGAGCCCCGTCGCGTTCGCGCACAACTGCGCCCAGAACGCGCTCTTCGAGCCGCCGCCGATGAACGACGCGTCGTCGAGCGTCGTGCCGGCGCGGCGCAGCGCTGCGTAGCCGTCCGCCATCGCGAACGCGACGCCTTCCATCACCGCATACGCGAGGTCGCCCGCGCGATGCTCGCTCGCGAGCCCGAAGAACACGCCGCGCGCGTTCGCGTCGTTGTGCGGCGTGCGCTCGCCGCTCAGGTAGGGCAGAAACAGCGGCGCGCGCGATGCGTCCGCGCGCTCGGCGAGCGCGGGCAGCGTGTCGACGGCGACGTCGTGCGTCTTCGCGAACCAGTCGAGGCTCGCCGCGGCCGACAGGATCACGCTCATCTGATGCCAGCGCTCGGGCAGGCAATGGCAGAACGCGTGCACGCCGTCGCCGGGATTCGGCGCGAAGCGGTCGTTGCCGGCGAACAGCACGCCCGACGTGCCGAGCGACAGGAACCCGCTGCCCGCGTTCGCGACGCCCATGCCGATCGCGCTCGCCGCGTTGTCGCCCGCGCCGCCCGCGATCGTGACGGGGCCGGCCACGCCCCATTCGCGCCGCAGCGCGTCGCGCAACTGCGCGGCCGCGGCGCTGCCTTCGACGAGGCGCGGCATCTGCTCGCGCGACAGCTCGGTCGCGGCGAGCATCCGCTCGGACCAGTCGCGCCGGCCGACGTCGAGCCACAGCGTGCCGGACGCGTCCGACATGTCGGACACGAATTCGCCGGACAGCCGCCACGCGACGTAATCCTTCGGCAGCAGCACCTTGTGCGCGGCGCGGAACACCGCGGGCTCGTATTTCGCGAGCCACAGCAGCTTCGGCGCGGTGAAGCCCGGCATCGCCATGTTGCCGGTGATCGCGCGCGATTCGGGCACGAGCGCCTCGAGCTCGACGCATTCGGCCGCGGCGCGCGTGTCGTTCCACAGGATCGCGGGGCGCAGCACTTGCCCCGCGCGGTCGACGAGCGTCGCGCCGTGCATCTGGCCGGACAGGCCGATCCCGCGCAGCGCGGCAAAGCCGCGCGGGTGCACGGCGCGCACGGCGGCGAGCGCGTCGAGCGTCGCGTGCCACCACGCCTGCGGGCTTTGCTCGGACCAGTGCGGGTGAGGCCGCTCGACGGCGAGCGGCGCGCTGCCCGTGGCGAGCGGCGCGGAATCGGCGTCGGTTAGGATCGCCTTGACTTCGGACGTGCCGAGATCGATGCCGAGGAAGGTCACGGGTGGAGGCTCCGGTGTGAAAGGGTGACGGTGCGCGCGGCGTGCGACGGCGCGGTGGGTGCGACGAGTGCGGCGGGTGCGGCGTCCGTGGCCGGCGCCGCGTCCGCGGCGGGCCGCGCGTGCGGTTCGTGCTTCGCCTGCGGCTCATGCGGCTCGTTCAGCCGGTGCAGCGCGCGAAAGCGCGACGGCGGCATTCCCTTCATGGCGAGGAATTGCCGGTTGAAGTTCGACAGGTTGTTGAAGCCGACGCGATAGCAGATGTCGGTGACGCTCAGCGCCGAGCACATCAGCAGCTCGCACGCCTCGTTGATCCGCAGCCGGTTCAGGTACTGGACGAACGTCGAGCCGGTATGCCGGCGAAAGAAGCGCGTGAACGTGCTGACGCTCATGCCGGCGAATTCGGCGACGTCCGCCTCGCGCAGCGTGCCCGGCAGGTTCTGCCGCAGGTACGCGAGTACCTGGTTGATCGTGGACGACATGTAGTGCTGCGCGTCGATCCGGTAGCCGGGGCCGGCGAGCATGCGGCGCGCGGCACACGACGACAGCCGGTCGAACAGCGACATCAGCACCTCGACGCGCCGGCAGCCGTGCGCGCTCGCGAGCTCGATCATCAGCGGCGCGACGGCAAGCCCCACCTCGTCCGGAAACTGCACGCCGCGCGACGCTTCGTCGATCAGGTCGAGCACCGGCTGCAGCTCGGCGAACGCGGCGACCATTTTCTCGGCCGCCTCGCGCGAGAACTGCAGCACGACGTCGCGCGACGGCACGCGCTCGCCGGGGCCGAGCTCGCTGATCCAGTTGTGCGGCAGGTTCGGCCCGGTGACGACGAGGTTGCCGGGCGCGAAATCGCCGATATGGTCGCCGACGAAGAACTTGCCGCGCGACGCCTGGATCAGGTGGATTTCGTACTCCGGATGAAAATGCCACTTCGCGACCGTGTGCGGATAGTCGTGCGACCACGCGCGAAACGATTCGTCGCGGCGGGTGGGGACGATCTCGAGGTCTGGGTTCATCTGTCGCTCCTGCGCGTGCACGGGCCGGCGCTCGCCGTTCAAGAGCGCGACATCGTCAGCCCGTGCGGCGCGCCCGGCGACGGCCGCATCGCGGCGCCGGCGGGCGTCCCGGCGCCGGGCAGCATCACGTTGCGCCCGGTCGCCGCGTCGAACAGATGCAGGTCGCGCTCGTCGAACGTGAACGTTACCACGGCGCCGAGCGCGGGGGCGGCCGACGCGGGCACGAGCGCCGAGAACGGCGTGCCGTTCCAGCCGAACGTGACGAGCGCCTCGGCGCCGAGCAGCTCGACGAGCTCGACGCGGCCTTCGAGCGCGAGCGCGCCCGCCGGCCCGGACGCGTTTTGCGCGCCGGCGCCGGCGCCCGTCGCGATCCGGAGATAGTTCGGCCGGAGCGCGAGCTTCACGCGCAGGCCGTCGGCCAGGCCCGCGAAGCGGCGCGCGGCGAGCGGCCAGCGCGCGCCGCCCGCGGCGAGCGTGACGCCGCCCGCCGCGCGCTCGATCGCGCCGTCGGCGAAGTTCATCGCCGGCGTGCCGATGAAGCCCGCCGCGAACACCGTGTGCGGGCAGCCGTACAGCTCGGCCGGCGTGCCGAGCTGCTCGATGCGCCCGCCGCGCATCAGCACGACGCGGTCCGCAAGCGTCATCGCCTCGAGCTGGTCGTGCGTCACGTACAGCGTCGTCGTCTTCAGCCGCTGGTGGAGCCGCTTGATGTCGCCGCGCAGTTGCGCGCGCAGCTTCGCGTCGAGATTCGACAGCGGCTCGTCGAACAGGAACACGTCGGGCGTCTTGATCATCGCGCGCGCGATCGCCGCGCGCTGCTGCTGGCCGCCCGACATCGCGCGCGGCTTGCGCTCGAGGAGCGCGTCGAGGCTCAGCACGCGCGCGACCTCGCGCACCCGCCGGTCGATCTCGGCGGCGGGCACCTTCAGGCGCCGCAGCCCGAACGCGATGTTCTCGTATACGGTCATGTGCGGATACAGCGCGTAGTTCTGGAACACCATCGCGACGTTGCGCTCGCGCGCGGCGAGATCGTTGACGACGGTGCCGCCGATCGCGAGCGCGCCGCCCGTGATGGTTTCGAGCCCGGCGATCATCCGCAGCATCGTCGATTTGCCGCAGCCCGACGGGCCGAGCAGCACGATGAACTCGCCGTCGCCGATCTCGAGATCGAGCGGATGCAGGACGGGCGCGCCGCCGTCGTAGCGTTTCGTCAAACCGGTGCAGACGATCTGTGCCATCGCTCAATCCATTTCGATCTGAATCTTCACGTCGTGCGGCTGGCCGCTCGCCGCCGCCTCGAACGCGCGCAGGCCGTCCGAGAACGGGAACGTGCGCGAAATGAACGGCTTCACGTCGATCGCGCCGGACGCGATCAGCGCGAGCGCGCGCGGGAAGACGTTCGCGTAGCGGAACACCGATTCGATCCGCGCTTCCTTCGCCTGCAGCGAGACGACGTCGAGCGGCACCGGATCGAGCGGCATCCCGACCAGCACGAGGCAGCCGTTCGGGCACAGCAGGTCGACGATCCCCGCATACGCCTTCGCGTTGCCGCTCGCCTCGAACACGACGTCCGCGCCCCAGCCGTCGGTTTCGCGCGCGACCGCTTCGGCGAGCGACTGCGTGCTCGCGTCGACCGTCGTCACCGCGCGGTTCGACGCGAACAGCGCGAGCTTCTCCTTGACGACATCGGCAAGAATCACGCGCGCGGCGCCGCCCGCGAGCGCGGCGAGCGCCGTCATCGCGCCGATCGTGCCCGCGCCGACGACGACGGCGATGTCGCCCGGCTTCATCGCCGCTTTCTTCGCGGCCTGCAGCCCGATCGCGAGCGGCTCGACGATCGCGCCCTCGGCGAACGACACGTTCTCCGGCAGCCGGTACGTGAACGCCGCCGGATGCACGACGTAGGGCGTCAAGCAGCCGTGCACGGGCGGCGTCGCCCAGAAGCGCACCGACGGATCGAGGTTGTAGAGGCCGTGCAGCGTCGCTCTTGAATCGAAGCGCGGGATGCCGGGCTCCATGCAGACGCGCTCGCCCACGCGCAGGTACGTGACGTCGCGCCCGACCTCGACGATCGTGCCCGACGCCTCGTGGCCGAGCACCATCGGCGCGTCGACCCGGAACGGGCCGATTCCGCCGTGCGTGTAGTAGTGGACGTCGCTGCCGCACACGCCCACCGTGTGGATGCGGATCTTGACGTCGGACGGGCCGACATCGAGCGGCAGGTCGATGTCGCGCAGCGCGAGGTCGCGCGCCTTTTCGAGTACGAGGGCTTTCAACGGATTCTCCTTGTTGGCCGCTTATCGGCCTTTGAGCATCGAGTTCAGCAGTCGGCTCAGCATGCCGACGAAGACGAGGGGCGGCAGCGCGAGCAGCACCGTCGACGCGTTGATCACGCCCCACGGCACCTCCTGGCCGAGCGACGTGAACGCGGAAGCGACGACGGGCAGCGTCGCCGAGCGCGACGACGTGAGCGCGAGCGCGATCATCAGCTCGTTCCAGACGAGCACGAAGCTGAACACGATGCCGCCCAGCAGCGTGCTCGCGCAAACGGGCAGCGCGACGCGCCAGAACACCGCGTACGGCCCGTAGCCGTCGAGCGCGGCCGCCTCCTCGATCTCGCGCGGCAGCCGGCGGAACACGGGAATCGACAGCCACGTGATCGTCGACAGCGTGACGAGCAGATACGTGACGATCATCGACAGCTTCGTGTCGTAGAGCCCGAGGTCGACCCAGATCGCGATCAGCGGAATCGCGACCGCGACGGGCGGCAGAAAGCGCAGCGACAGCAGGAAGAACTGGATGTCGCGCTTGCCGCGCACCGGATAGCGGGCGATCGCGTATGCGGCGGGCACGCCGAGCACGGCGCCCAGCACGACCGCCGCGCCGACGATCGCGAGGCTGTTGCAAAGGCCGATCGTCACCTCGGGGCTCGACAGCACCTGCCGGTAGTTGTCGAGCGTCGGCGCGAAGATGAAGCGCGGCGTCGGCGTGACGATGTCGAGCAGGCGCTTGAGCGAATTGATGAGCGCCCAGGCGAGCGGAAACACGGCGACGAGCGCGATCGCGCCGCCGATTGCGATGGTGCCGCCGCGCGCGATCAGTCGTCCCATTTGTCGACCCGCTTCCAGATGAACGTGAACACGAGCGTCGTCGCGACCATCATCAGCACCGCCATGCTCGACGCGTACGACACCTTGCCTGACAGCCCGATGCCTTGCGCGTACGCGTACATGTCGAGCGTCTCGGTCGCGATGCCGGGGCCGCCCTTGGTCATCACGTAGATGAGGTCGAACGAGCGCAGCGATTCGACCATCTTGATGAACACGAGGCTCATGATCGGCGCCTTGAGCATCGGCAGCGCGATGTACGCGTAGACCTGCCACGTCGACGCGTAGTCGAGCCGCGCCGCTTCGAGCGGCTCGGGCGGCAGCGTCTCCAGCAGCTTGAGCACGACGACGGAGAAGAAGAGGCCCCATTGCCAGACGTCGACGAGCGCGACCGCGACGAGCGCGAGATGCGGATCGGCGAGGAACGCGGTGTTCGCGACGCCGAGCGTGCCGAGCAGCCAGCTCAGGATGCCCGTGAGCGGCGCGTACATGAACTTCCAGATGAACGCGGCCGACACGCGCGGCAGCAGCACCGGCATGATCAGGATCAGCACCGCGGCGCGGCGCCAGCGGCCGCGCACGCGCTCGAACAGGAACACCGCGAGCGCGATGCCGACCACGACCGCGCCCGCGACCGTGACGATCTCCCACAGCGCCGACACTTCGATCGCGTTCACGAAGCGCCGGTCGGACGCGAGCCGCGCGAAGTTGCGCAGGCCGACGTAATCGCTGTCCGCGTAGCGCAGCACGCGGTTCTTCAGCGCGAGGTTGATCGCGGCGATCGTCGGCACGAGGCCGAGCACCGCCATCAGCGCGAGCGGCGGGCCGAGAAAGAGCCAGGGCAGGCTCGTCTTGCCATGATTGAACATTGGAATCTCCTGCGAGGCGGGCGACGGGGCGACGGGGCGATGATGCGAAGCGGGCGAAGGCGCGCGGCCGCGTCGTCCGATGGCCGCATGGCCGCCGCGCCGCCCGCGCATGGCGTCACTTGCGTGCGCCGTGCGCCATCGCGTCCTTCGCGTACTGCGCCGCGTCGTCGAGCGCGCCCCGCACGTCGGTCTGCGTGCCCGTGAAGATTTCCTCGAGCGCGATGCCGAGGTTGTCGCCGATGTCGGGCCATTGCGGCGTCGCCCAGATCGTCGCTTTCGTCACCGGGTTCGTATCGGCGAGGCCCGCGAGGATCTGCGGCTTCACGTGCTGCCTGAAGTAGTCGCCGCCGATCGTGCTCGTGCGGTTGTAGTCGCTGAACACGCCGTTGCGCAGCCGCGCCTGCTCCTGCTCCTTGCTCGTCGCCCACGCGATGAAGCGGCCCGCTGCCTGCCGCGTGCAGTCGTCCTTCGCGCCGACCGACGAGATCGCGAGCCCGTGTCCGTAAGCGGCCGACGGCAGCGGCGCGGGCGGCCGCACGTAGCCGACCTTGCCTGCGACGCTCGACTTGGACGGGTCCTCCATCCAGTCGGCGAACGGCGTCGATTCGATCATGAACGCGACCTTGCCCGAGCGGAACGCTTCGAGCGCGTTGCTCCAATCGTAGGTCGCCGCGCCGGGCGGCGCGTACTTGAAGAGATCGCGGTAGCGTTCGGTCGCCTGCACCGCGGCGGGCGAGTTGAACGCCGGCTGGCCGCTCTTGTCGGTCCACGCGCCGCCCTGCGCGAGCATGAACGGCGCCCAGCGCCACACGTTCATGCCCGAGCCGCGCTGGCCGCGCGCGACCCAGCCGTACAGCTTCGGCGGCGCGTTCAGCTTCCTGATCGCGGCGACGAGCTCGTCGACCGTCTTCGGCACCGGGATGCGCGCGGCGTCGAGCAGGTCGCGGCGATAGAACAGGAAATCGCCGCCGCCGATGAGCGGCGCGAAGTACGCGACGCCCTTGTAGCTCGCGACCGCGCGGCGGCCGGGGAGGAAGTCGTCGTAGTCGTATTCCTTCGGGTAGTACTTGAGGAGCGGCGCGATCCAGCCGGCCGACGCGAATTCGGCGACATTCGCCTCGTCGACGTAGTAGACCTGATACGAGCCCGCGCCCGTCGACGCGTCGAGGCGCGATTTCGCGCGGCGGTCGTTTTCGCCGAAGTAGCTGATCTCGATTCGGGTGCCGCTCGTCTTTTCGTAGTCGGGCAGCGACTTCTCCATCACCGAAAGGCCGAGGCTCTTCTGCGCGAGCACCTTGAGCGTCGGCACCTTGCAGACTTGCGTCGCGGCCGTCGCCGCGACCGGCACGCACGCGCCGACGAGCGCTGCGGCCAACAGGAATCGCATCGTGTTCACCAGTGTCTCCTTGATTCTGCTTGTCTTCCGTCGTGCGGGCGGCGCCGACGGCAGGAGCAACTGTAGTGAGTCGCAGCGCGGGTTCACTACGTCAAAAGAAATCGGCTGCCGATACTTTTTTGTCACGTTGGCGTTGCGCTGCACAATTCATGTCGGTCGGCGCGACTCCGCCGCATCGCCCTCCATTGCCCCCATCGACTCCATCGACGAAATCGGCGAGATCGCGATTGAAACGCTCGGGCTCTTCGAGAAACGGCGCGTGCCCCGAGTCGGGATACAGCGTGCTCCGGACCCGCGTGTTGACTGCCTTCGCGCGGGCAATCGACGGCTCGGCATGAACGAGCGCGTCCCGCGCGCCGTAGACGAGCCATATCGGCACCCGGGCTCGCCCGAGCCCGTGCGCGAGCGGAATCGTCATCGACGGAACGGCCCGTTGCATGTCCCACGAAGCGAGCGCGGCGTTCGCGAGCAGGCGCTCGAACGTCTCGCGATCCGGCGGCCGATGGAAGCACCGGCCGACGAACGCGCGCTCGCCGTCCAGATGCGTTTTCAGATCGGCGGACGTCATGTCGCGGTAGACGTCCGGATGCGCGACGATCTGATCGGGCGCCAGCTCGATCACGCCGTCGACATACACGGCGCCCGCGATGTCGCCGTCGCCGTAGGCCGCCAGATAGTTCGTGATGACGGCCGCGCCGAGCGACCAGCCGACGAGCACGGGCTTGCGCGCGTGCGACGACCGGATCACGGCCGCCAGATCGTCGGCCCAGCGGCGGCCGTCGGCATAGGCGCCTGTCCCGGCCGGTTTGCCGGACAGGCCGTGGCCGCGCAGGTCGTACGTGATGAGCCGGTGCCGCAGAAGCCGCGGGTCTTTCAGTTGCGCGTCCCAATTCAGGCGGCTGCCGAGGAGGCCGTGGACGAAGATGATCGGCGAACCGTCGGGGTCGCCCGACTCCTGGATCGCCAGCGTCACGCCGTCGGGCGCGACGGCCGTGTAGCCGTGCGTGTCAGCCGGCGCGCCGGCAGCGGCGACGCAGAGCCAGAGCGCCGCCGATAGCGCGGCGAAGGTGCGGCGAAGCAGGTGTGAACGCATGAATCGAGACTCCGGAGTGGATGGAGCCGGTAGTTTCAACCCTCACACCGGTGTCAGAGTCAAGCGGAAACGGTGCTATCCTCGCCGACATGAACGAGACCCCGGCACCGCGCGCGTTGTCGATCGGCGAGCTCGCGCGCGAGACCGGCGCGAGCGTCCGGTCGATCCGACATTACGATCAGCACGGCCTGCTGACCTCGGCGCGGGCGTGCAACGGCTACCGGTCGTTCCCGATCGCGGCGATCGCGCAGGTCGCGCAGATCCAGCGCCTGATCGCAACAGGATTCAGCCTTGCCGAGATCCGTTCGTTTCCTGACTGCATGCGCATGATCGAAGGCGCGGCCATGTGCCCGGAAACCACCGATGCGCAGCGCAGGCGGCTCGCGTCGATCGAGCGCCAGATCGTCGAGCTCGAGCGCCGGCGCGCGCGTCTGATCAGGACGCTGACCGAAGGCACGGTGCCGCCGCTCGACTGAGCGGATTCGGGTGCTTCAGGACGAGCTGCTGCGGATACGCGAGCGCGGCGGGAGCGTGACGGGCGAAGGGCGGCCGCTTGCTGGGCGTGTCGGCATGCCGCACGCGGCGCGTGCCTCGCCATCTGTCATATTCCGGCCGCCGCGCCGACTGTAGTCGTGCCGGGCCCGTTCGCGGGCGTCCGGCGCATCGATTCGACTACGGAGGACGGCAGTCATGAAAAAAGCAGGGTTCCGGATCGGCTCGCACGCGATCGCGCTCGCATTGGGTTTCGCGCTCGGCGTGTATGCGTTGCCGATCCTGACCGCCGAGCCGGGCGCGACCGAAACCGAGCTGCGCCCGCTCGCCGATCGCGCGCTCTACACCGGGCGCTTCGAGCGGGGCCTCACGCGCGGCGATCCGCTGCACTGGGCGGACGGCAAGCTGTCCGTCGCGCGCACGGCGCTCGCATTCGAGGGGCGCGTCGCGCCGGGCCCCGACTACAAGATCTACCTCGTACCGGGGTTCGTCGCATCGAAAGAGGCGTTTCTCGCGGTGAAGCCGCGCGCGCGGCGAGTCGGCGAGCTGAAGACGTTCGGCGATTTCGTCGCGCCGCTCGCGGCGGACGTCGATGTCGATGCGTACACGACCGTCGTGATCTGGTGCGAACGGTTCTCGCAGTTCATCGGCGCGGCGCAGTACCGGTGACGCGCGCCGCCCGTTACGTTCGGTTCGCCGTCACCACGCGAGCGCAAAACGGAACGAGGCACAGCAGGGCGGCGAGCATCCAGAGCGCGCTTTCGAGCCCGACGCTGCGCGCGACGAAGCCCATCCCGGCCGGGTCGACCAGATGGCCCGCGTAGCCGGTGATCAGCAGCGCGCTCCAGTCGAGGCATCGCGCCGACGCGATCTCTCCGAAAAACGGCCTCGCGGCCATCCGGCCGTCATCGTGATTCCGCTCTGGTATCGTACGCTTCGCATCAGGCGCGGCCGCGTCGCGTCCGGCCCCGCCGCGCGCGGGCGGGCCGGCGGCCGAGAACAGCGGAACAGTCGATGAAACCCGAAATGATCATTCAAACCTACGGCGCGGACACGTCCGGCATGGTGTGCGGATTCCGCTTCGCGTCCGCGGCCGAATGGGCGGCGGGCCGCGACGCGCGGCCGGGTGAATTCCTGTGGCTGCACTTCAATCTGGCGCACGGCGCGAGCGAGCGCTGGATGCGCGCGCACCTCGATCTGCCGGAGACGTTCTACGAGTTCCTGCGCGAAGGCTCGCACTCGACGCGGATCGAGCAGCAGGAGGGCGCGCTGCGCGCGGTCGTCAACGACGTGATGTTTAGCCTCGATCTGGAGGCGTCCGAGAGCGCGACGATGTGGGCGTACGTGGATCGCCGGATGAGGGTGACCGCGCACGCGAAGCCGCTGCGCTCGCTCGGCACGTTGCGCGAGAGCGTGCGTCAGGGCGGCGAGTGGCGGACGGGGGGGCATCTGCGCACCGCAGCAACTCGCCAGGAAGAACGAAACTTTTTTCTCGCAAAGTGTCGATTTCGGCGGGCCCGTCCGTCGTCTGCATGACCGCATGCGACTCGCGCATGCATCGAGCCACCCCTGACAGGAGATTTGCGATGGCGATTCAAAAGATCACGCCTTTTCTTTGGTACTCGACGCAAGCCGAGGAGGCCGCCGCTTTCTACGCGGGCATCTTTCCGGATTCGCACGTGGTGCGTGTCACCGCGGTGCCGAGCGCCGGCTCGACGAAGCTCGTCGAGTTCGTGCTGTTCGGGCAGCCCTTCTTCGCGATGAGCCACCCGCGGACCGAGTCGTTCAACCACGCGATATCGTTCCTGGTGAGCTGCCGCGATCAGGCGGAGCTCGACCGCTACTGGAACGCGTTGCTCGAAGGCGGCGGGGCGCCCGACGACTGCGGATGGCTGCGGGACCGCTTCGGCGTCTCGTGGCAAATCGTGCCGGACGATCTGATCGCGATGATGGCCGACGCCGACCCCGTGAAGGCCGCGCGCGTCGCCGATGCGATGATGAGCATGCGGAAGTTCGACGTCGCCGCGCTCAAAGCCGCCTATGCGGGGGCGACGGATTGACGAAAAGGGGCCGCCGGCGAATCCGTCAGCCGTTCAGCGGCAACGTCCGCTCGGCAAGATACCGCGTGAAGTCGCCGCGAACTTCGGGGTGGCGAAGCGCGAACTCGACCGTCGCCTTCAGATAGCCGAGCTTGCTGCCGCAGTCGAAACGGGCGCCGTCGTATTTGTACGCGAGCACCTGCTCTTCGGACAGCAGCGACTGGATCGCGTCGGTCAATTGCAGCTCGCCGCCCGCGCCGGGAGTGAGTTCGCGCAGATGCTTGAAGATCCGCGGCTTCAGCACGTAGCGGCCGACGACGCCCAGGTTCGACGGCGCATCTTCGGGCGCGGGCTTCTCGACGATCGCCGACATCTTGACGACCGACTCCGCCCACTCCTTGCCGTCGACGATTCCGTAGGATCGCGTATCGTCGGGCGGAATCTCTTCGACGCCGATCACCGAGCTGTGATAGTGGTCGAACACATCGACCATCTGCTTCATCACGGGCGGCCTGCCGTCGAGCAGGTCGTCCGCGAGGATCACGGCGAACGGCTGGTTGCCGACGAGCTTTTCCGCACACAGCACCGCATGCCCGAGGCCGAGCGCTTCGGACTGGCGCACGTAGAAGCAGTCGACGTGGCGCGGCTTGATGCTGCGCACGAGATCGAGCAGCTTTTCCTTGCCGCGAGCTTCCAGTTCCGCCTCGACTTCATACGATTTGTCGAAGTGATCCTCGATCGCGCGCTTGCTGCGGCCCGTCACGAAGATCATTTCGGTGATGCCCGCCGCGATCGCCTCTTCCACCGCATACTGGATCAGCGGCTTGTCGACGACAGGCAGCATCTCCTTCGGGCTTGCTTTGGTCGCCGGCAGGAATCGCGTACCCAATCCGGCCACGGGGAATACGGCTTTCGTTACTTTGAGCATGGTGTTTTCCTGGTGCGTGCAGTGTTTGTGTGTAGAGGGCGGCGTGGCGCGCCTTGCCGACGGGAGCGCCGGTCATGCGAAGGACTCCGCCTCGTCGCGAACCGGCGTCCTCGCGTCGTCGTGCGGCATCGCGCGGCGGCTTCGCGCCTGCGCGTGCAGCGCGTCGAAGCAGCGCCGCTCGCTCAGCGCGAGCAGCAGGTTCTTGCCCGCGAGCGGCTTGCCGGCGATGATCGACGGCAGAAGCCGTGCGGCGACGTGCGGGCGGCCGCGCGTTTCGGGCCGGTGCTTGACATAGAAGCCGACGTCGCGCACGGCGAAATCGATGACGGCCTGCGGATCGTCAATGTCGGGCAGATCGCTTCGCAATCGGCGCTCCCACGCAATCGTGTCGTCGATGACCTGCGGGCGATCGATTTCCTCCGGAATGCAAAAGAGTTTGCGCGATTGCACGGCGTCGATGGTCAGGCTGGTGAATCTCGCTATCCACACGCTGCCCGTGAATCCGGCGAGAATCGGGAAGAACCACAGCATGATGTCGCCGGGCGAGACCCAATTGCGCGAGAGCGCCGCGATCATCAGCGCGCGGGCGCCCGAGATGCCATGAACGGCGTAAGCCATCGAGGCCCAGCAGACGACGCCGATCACGCTGATCCAGCCGAAGTGCCGAAAGCATGCGGACCAGGGCAGGGGCTCGTCGTCGCGCTGCTGGGTGCCCCATGAAATGCTGCGCCGTTTGATCCAGAGCCACACGAAGCGGGTCACGTAGATCATCATGATCGGCGAGAAGAAGAACGAGAATATCGTCTCGAGCAGCAGCGACCACATCAGCTTGTCCTTGCCGCCGAAACCGCGCGCGCGGTCGCGCTTCACATGCACGACGAAGGCGAGGACCCGCGGCATGAACAGGAACACGAGCGACGAGATCAGCAGCATCAGCATCGGCATCTGCAGAACCTGGATCGCGCCGATGACGAGCGCGCCGTGGCTCAGGAAGTGAACCATTCCGTAGGCCGAGACGACGAGGAACATCGCCCACAGCGGCGCGGCGAGATAGCCCATCGAGCCGTTCAGGAACGTCTCGCGATGCACCGAGCGCAGGCCGTCGATGAACAGGAACCGCAGATGCTGCATGTTGCCCTGCATCCACCGGCGTTCGCGGATCAGGAATCCGAGAAGATTCGCCGGAATTTCCTCGTAGCTCCCTTCGAGCTCGGGCAGGAACCAGACCTCGTAGCCCGCGCGGGCCATCATCGCGGATTCGATGATGTCGTGGCTCAGCGGCTTGCCGCCCCAGGGCGGCGTTCCGGGCAGCTCGGGCAGGATGCAGTACTTGATGAACGGCTTCATCCGTATCATCGCGTTGTGGCCGATGTACGACGCGTGCCCCATGAACATCGCCTGCAGGCTGTACGAGAAGACCGAGCCGTACAGCCGGGCGGCGAACTGCTGCATCCGGCCGAAGAGGCTTCGCCGCATCACGGGCTTCGGGTTCGTCTGCAGGATGCCGATCCGGAGGTTGCCCTCCATCATCCGGAGCAGCGCGACGATCGCGTTGCCGTCCATGATGCTGTCGGCGTCCATTACGAGCATGTACTCGTACTTCTTGCCCCAGCGGCGGCAGAAATCGGTGACGTTGCCGAGCTTCGCGTTCAGGTTGACCGGACGACGGCGATAGAAGAACCGGCCGCCCGGGAACTGCTCCCTCAGCTTGTGAACGGCCGCCTGCTCGACGACGCCGTACTCGAGCCTGCGGCTGTCCGACAGCAGGAAGTTGTCGAAATGATGGCTGTATTCCGGGTGATCGCGCTCGATCGACGCCCACGTGGCGGCCATCCCGGCGGCGACGCGCGCGACGTCCTCGTGATACACCGGATAGACGATCGCGACCTTTGCGCCCGCGCGCGGCTCCTGCGCGGATTTCGACGGATGCCACGGATTGTTGCCGGGCCCGCGCAGCGTATGCCACGTCCCGATGAGGAGCTTGAAGAAATTGGCGGCCAGGAACCACGTCATGATCCCGTAGATCACGAGATAGATCCTGATCGTGATCTCGGGCATTTGTTGCGCGCGCAACGTGTAGTGGGACAGCATCAGGATCACGATCGTCGTGATCAGCGTGAGCGCGAGCGACACCTTGCGCCGGTATTCGACGACCTGCTCCCAGCCAGGCGGCTGGCCGACAGGCGCCTTCAGCGATCGGGACCGACGAAAGCGCCGCCAGACATTGTGTTTCCACGACACGTTCAGCGGCGGCGGTGCGACGGTGATCCGCTCGGGCCTCGGCTGGATGACGGGCGCCTGATTCGCGTCGAGCCACGCGTGGAGGTCGTCCCACGTGCGCACCGATGCGCGAAGCCGCCGGGCCTCGCCGGCGGGGAGGCCCAACTGGTCGATATAGGCGTCGAACGTCATGTCACTTCACGGCCTGCACGGGCAGCGCGAGCTGGAACAGGATGCCGATGGCCCGCTCGACCGGGACGATCGGCGCTTCGGCGACGTAGATCATGTCGCCGTCCTTGATCGGGAAGCTGTGCGAAGCGATGAGGCCCTGCAGGTTGTTCCATGCGAAGTCGTAGAGCACCGGGCGTTCGCCTTGCGGCGTCTGTTCGAGAACGAATACCGCGTGGTCGTCGGCGAGGTTCGCGTCGAGCCCGGACGCCGACGCGAGCACTTCGGCCAGCGTCGGCGGATGGGCGAAGCCGAATTGCCCGTTCTTGCGCACGCCGCCGCCGACGACGGTCACGCGCACGAGCGGCGCACGCTTGACCAGCACGCGATCGCCCGGTTCGAGCGCCGCTTGCCGCGCGAGCGCTTCTTCGAGCGGCAGCGTGACCGATGCGCCTTTGCGCAGGACGGTCACTTGCGTCGCGACGTTGTCGCTGTCGCGCCCGCTGGTGGTGCCGACGAGATCCGCGCCGTTGCCGAGCGCCTGCGTGAGGGCGGATGTCAGCGACAGGCCCGCGGGCGTCCACGCAATGAGCTTCGGTGCGCCGATCGCGCCCGTCACGATGACGCTGCTCTGCGACGTCGATGCAATGGTGATCTTCGCCGACGGGCTTTGCAGGATGCCGAGCGACGCGTAGCGGCGCGCGACAGCCCTCTGCGCGTCGTCGGGGCCGAGTGCGCCGACAGGCGTCGGGCCGACATAGGGCAGATCGATCGTGCCTTTTTCGGACACCGTATAGTTGCCGAGATCGATGGGCGACGGGACGTTCGACGCGCCTTGCTGCGAATCGGCGCCCGGCCACGGGGAGATCGTCCACAGGGTCACGTGCAGGACGTCGCCTGGGGCGAACGTGAACGCGCCGTGATGCGTCGCTTGCGACAGATCGGAAACGGCTCGCTCGATCGCGGCCCGGCGGCTCGCCGCTTCCTTCTCAGCGCGTTCCCGCGCGAGCGCCGGCGTGACGTTGACGATGTCGACGTCGGTGTTCGACCTGACGGTCGAGACGGACGGGCCGGCGGACGGCAGCAGGCCGCATGCGGACAGCGCCAGCGTCGCGCCGGCGAGCCCGGCGCGAGCGGCTCGGGAGAAGTGGGTCATCGGAGTAGTCCCCAAAGAACGAGAGTCGCAAGGAAGACGCCGGCGATCCATTCGAGGCGCCGGGGCAGTTCGGGCGCGCGCGGGCTGGACGGTGCGCTGATGATGTTCAAGTAGTACTTGTTCTTCATCGCGTTCAGTTGCGCCTGCTGCACGGCCGTTTCGATTTCCCGCAAGAGCGCGACGTCGTTGTTGCGCGCGACGGTCAGCTCTTCATAGCGCGCGGCGCGCCGCGACAGCGTCTTGCCTTCCGCTTCGGTGCTCGCGATCTTGGCCTGAATGGCCGTCATCGCCGCGCGCAGGTTTTGCGCGACCGGATTGTTCGGCGTTGCTTTCACGATTGCGTCGTACTGCGAGGCGAGGCGGGTCTTCTGCTCGTTCAGCGAGTTCAGCAGCGCGAGATTGGATGTGTACAGCTCCGACGGATCGTGGATGCCGGTCGACACGCGATACGCCGACAGCGCCGCTTCGTCGCTCTTCAGCTTCGCCTCGATGGCGGCGCGGCGATCGACGGCGTTTTTCATGTAATCGCTTTCTTGCTGGCGATTCATGTTGTCGATGTGGCGGACGGAATCCTGCAGCACCCGCTCGGCGACGGCTGCGGCCGCCGTGGGCGAATAGCCTTGCACCGACAGCGACACGATCCCGCTGTTCTGGTCGATCGCCGCATTCACCCGATTCTGGTAGTAGTGCCACAGCGCGACGTCGTTCTTGCGGAAAAGCGTCGCGAGGCCGCCGTAACGGCTCACGAAATCGCCTTGACCGTAGTGTTTCGGCAGATCGACGGACTTCGCGACGTTCCGGTACTCGTCCCACGATCCGATGTAGTCCTTGACGATGTAGGCGCCTTCGATCGAATTGCCGCCGCCCGTGCCGGACAGCATCGTCGCGAGGCTCTGCGACGACTGCTGGGGCTTGTAGACGATCAGCGACGCAGTCGAAACGTAGACCGGCGATGCGAGGAGAAGGAAGTAGGCAAGGCAGATGAGATTAGGAATCCCGACGATAGCCCAAAAGAGAGGCTGGCGAGGCGTTTTCATATTCTCCCGAAGGTGATTGTGAGTTTTGGTGTCGGGCGTCGCCCGCGCGTGCTAAGTGTTCAAATCAACGGCGATCGAGAAGAGGTCCGCGCGCACCGGATACGGATGGACTGTGGATGTCGTCGCGCCACGGTGGAAGGCGGCGAGCGCGGGGCCGAATCGCCGGCAATCGGTTTGACCGAAGCGGCGGCGCATGGACAGGCGTCGTGGTCGATGATCCGGGGGGCTGCGATGTCGTGCTTTGCACAGGTCTGGTGAAACTCGTATTTCGAAGGTGAAGCCAATACGCAAGCTGCTGTACCTATGCACTATCGACAACGGGAGGGATGACGCAATAGCAGGTCAGGCGAGTTGCAAATTCAATAAATTGTTACAAATTATGAGGGAAACTACCTATATGGTCAAGGCGGTATTCGTCTCTTTTTGTCTTAATCCGTCAAATTGTTTTGACCTTCCTTGCGTCGCGAGAGGAATAGGCGTTGCGGCGAAAGGGCGGACTGAATGTGCAATACACAGCTTTTTGCACAAGTCGAGCGTTTCATTGCGACGGAATTAATCCTTTTGCATCGGAAACATTATGTGCCCGACCCCGAGTGTGCCGCCGTTGCGTCGTTCGACCGGATTTTCGACCACACATGCCGGCTGCGAAGACCGCACGGCGATATTCGGCGGGTAAGCTTACCGGGGGGGCGGAAGGTAAGGTTCGTATCTATCGGTTTCGCCGAGTAAGGTGGGTCGATTTGTATTCGATCATTTCGCGGATTTATGCTCGTCCATGTATAGGCAATCAGGCCGATCGTGCTCGGACGAAAGCAATTCGCTACGTACTGCGATGCGAGTCGGCCGGCTGGCTGAATTGAATCGGACATTCATGCGAAGCAGCGAGTGCCGATCGATATCGCGAAGAAGCCTGTCTGCAATTCGCACTGTCCGACGCGCCGGCGATCGACGGCAATCCTGCGCATCAGATCGGCCATACGCTCATGCCGGATATGGACTCGCAATGAAATGGAAATCTGGCGGGAGATCGTCGCTGTGCGAATTCCCGACGTTGACGATATTGCGGGCATGCTCGTCGGCGCGATGCTCGGTGAGCGGTGACGAAGCACGTGTCGATGAGGGGGGCATTTCCGGCCGCCGTTCGGTGCAAGCGGTGTTCGATGCATGCATCGGCGTCATGCGCGCTTCGCGGCGTCCTGATATTACTGGCGCTGCCCGCGCCGTCGCGCCGCGAATGGTTCGGATACCGGATGGATCGATCCGTATCGTCGCCGGCAGCGCAGCGGCACGATGGTGCGGATTCGGCTTGACTTGCTCTCGCCGCGTTCTATGCTTGCCTCAAATGAGGATGGGGGAGTCGCTCGTGGCGCGGCGTGAATGTTCGGGCGCATGATGACGTCATGCGTGATCGGACAGCGCCGGCCGCGCGGCACGGCGCGTACCGGGGACGTTGCCATGATGAAAAGAAGTTGTGTTGCGTTCGTAATGTGCGCTGCGATGCTCGCCGGATGCGATGACCGCAAGCAACTGGACGCGCCGCGCACGACGGTCTCGGCATTCGCGTCGGGGACGGACGAGGCGGCGGAGAACGCGGCCGCGCCGGACGCATCGATGCCAGATGTCATCGCGCCAGGCGAAAGCCCGCAGGGGGCGATGCCGGCGGCCTCCGCACCAGGGGCCGCCGCGCCGAATACTTCCACGGCCGATACTTCCGCGTCAGCGATCGCATCGGCTCCGGACGCGCAAACACAGGAAAAATTCCTGCTGATGCGACCGCTCCGGCCGCCGCCGGCGACCACATCGAATCAACCGATCACGCCCGACACGATTTCGAAAGCGAATCGCGTCACGCAGGCGAACCCCCAGCCGTCGCCATCCCCGATACAGCCGACCGGGCAAGCGCCGTCCGCGACGCCGCCGTCCGCATTCGCTTCGGTCGACGAGGCGCTTGCGAAGATGATCGAGGGCAATGTCGTGTTCAACGTGCCAACGCCCGTCGATATCGACGGCACCTGCCCCTGCCAGATCGACGCAGTGTTGAGTCCGAAGGAGAGCGTCGCCGCGTTGCAACAGCAGATCGCGGAGAACAATCCGTCGGCGGGCAACTTTCAGCACGCACGCATCAAGATCAGCGATCGGATGATCGCACGGCTCAGCGCGGACCCGGACGATTTCTCGATCGATCCGGCCGGCGATCAGGAGCAGGCGGTCGGGGTGGCGGCGCCCGTCGTGTGGTCCTGGCGGATCACGCCGAATCACTGGGGCCGGCACAGGCTTCGGCTCGTTCTCAAGGCGCTCGTCACGGTCGACGGCGGGGCCGTGCCCGCTCGCCTGACGACACTCGACAAGCCGATGCTCGTGACCGTCACGCCGCTCGGCCGGGTCAGGCATTTCGCCGGCGACAACTGGCAATGGCTGTGGGGCGCGCTGCTCGTGCCGGCCTTCGGATGGATGTGGAAAAGACGCCGCCGGACGGCGAGTTGACGGCGCTCCTTCCGCAGCCGGGAAACGAGAAAACGCTTCGATTCCTGCGTGGCGCGCGGATCACGAGGAGCGAAGCGATGGCGTATCAGGACTTGCGCAGCTATCGCGATGCGCTAACGATGCGCCCGCGCTGCTGTTTGACAACGTGTGCGACGCCGAGCACTATCCGGCCGCGTTCAAGCTCACGCACGCCGCACGCACAGCCGCGCGACGAGCATCACGACGATCCACGTCACGCCGAACGACGCGAGCATGAACCCGGCGTCCGCGATCACGCACGCGATCGCGTAGCGCAGGCGATTGCCGATGCGCGCGCGATGCGTGCGAACCCGCGCGCCCGCCTGCGATCCCGTACGGGAACGCGTCGCGCCCCTGGAACGCCCACTTGTGATGCGTGAGCGCGAGCTGCAGGTTCTGGCCCGGGAACCACGCGGCCATCTTCACGACGAGCGGAAACAGATAGTGCGACACGGCGCGCCAGAAGCCGCCGTCGGGCAGGTGGATGATCGTGAACGTCCCGGTTTTCGGATCGAAGCGCGCGACCTCGTTCGATGCGACGATCGTGAACCAGACGATGCCCGCGCGATCGATGCGGATCGTGTGCGGGTACAGGTGCGAGTGGCCGAGCGGGTAGAGCTTGAAGCGCTTCGTCGCCGGGTCGAACGATGCGAGCGTCGACGATAGCGCGTTCATGATCTAGAACCGGCCGTCGGCCGCCTGCGCGAGGCTGTGCGGCCCGTGTGCCGCTGAACACGCCGATCGGCAACTGCACGCCGGAGAGGATGCCGCCCACGGGCAGATCGATGTCGGGCTCCTTCCATCCGGTGAGCTTGCCGGTCTTGCGGTCGAGCTCCCAGATCTTGTCGTGGCCTTCGTCGGCGCCGTACAGGTGATCGTCGGCGCCGACGTCGGCGTCGTGAATGAACGTGAGGCCGTCGCCCCCCCCCCCCCCCCCCCGCCCATTCGCGGATCTTCCCGGGCGCGAGCCGGTCGTCGTACAGGTATTTCTCGATCGCTGCGACCGCGCGTCCGTCCATCCCCTGATAGAGCGTGTGCGTGATGTCGCGCGCCTGCCGGTTCGTCAGCAGCGCCGCGTAGCCTTCCATCCGGCGCACGGTCGCGCCCCACGCGCTTCGTCGCGCGGCGTGCGCGTGAGCGCGTTGCCGACCTGATGGCAATAGTTGCACTGGCTGATGAACGTCGTGCGCGAGTCCTGGCTGCTCCACGGCAGCGTGGCCAGATGCGCGGACGCGGGCAGGCTCGCGGACAGCTCGTCGGCCACCGTCTGCCACGCGAGCGCGAAGTCGAGCGTCTTGCTCGCATCGGGCGCGAGCGCGAGGTCTTGCGCGGCGTCCCTGAAGTATGGCGTGCGGGTGCGCCCGCGCAACTCGCCCGCGAAGTCGACGGTGATGCGGTAGCGGCCGTTGCGGTCGGTGTAGACGGTGTCGCGGCGCGTCTGCGCCGCGTCGAACACGGTGAACCACAGCTCGCCTTCCGGGAACAGCAGGTTCAGCGTGTCGATGATGTGCGTGCTCGCCGGGTCGCCCGGAATCCATTGGAGCGGCGTTTCGCCGAAGTCGAATTTGACGTGACGCGCCTTGATCAGGTGATGGTTGCCGACTGCTATGTGTACCTCCCTGTAGTTTGAGTTCATCGGACGGCGCGAGGCCGTTCCGTATCGCGTGTGGCTGGAGAAAGCGGGATCGCAACAAACCATTGCATTGAGCGATGTAACAGTGATAATCGCTTGGCCGGCGAGCACCAGTCGATTTGCGTGGGGATTTCCCCTGATCGGAGATGGGAATATCGGT
Organism: Burkholderia sp. MSMB1588; assembly: GCF_001546925.1. Taxonomy (NCBI): domain Bacteria; kingdom Pseudomonadati; phylum Pseudomonadota; class Betaproteobacteria; order Burkholderiales; family Burkholderiaceae; genus Burkholderia; species Burkholderia sp. MSMB1588. The sequence continues at coordinate 2,078,247 of NZ_CM003770.1, forward strand.
ACTTCGGAAAATGGCGAAGAAGGGCAAATTTTGGCCGGTTCGCACATTTGTCGCCGCAATCCCTTATTCTTCGATTCTTACGAAATAGTTACATTCAATGGAGCACGGATGCCTCATGACGTCAGCCTGATTGCACTGCTCGCGGCCGGTTTCGGTCTCGCGATGATCCTCGGTTACTTCGCGTCGCTGCTGAAGATGCCGCCGCTCGTCGGCTATCTGCTCGCCGGCATCGTGATCGGCCCCGGCACGCCCGGCTTCGTCGGCGATCTCGCGCTCGCGCAGCAGCTCGCCGAAATCGGCGTGATGCTGTTGATGTTCGGCGTCGGCCTGCATTTCTCGCTCGGCGATCTGCTCGCGGTGCGCAAGATCGCGCTGCCCGGCGCGATCGTCCAGATCGCGGTCGCGACCGCGCTCGGCGGAGGGCTCGCGCTCTTATGGGGCTGGAATATCGGCGGCGCGCTCGTGTTCGGCCTCGCGCTGTCGGTCGCGAGCACGGTGGTGCTGCTGCGCGCGCTCGAAGGGCGCGGGCTCATCGAATCGGTCAACGGGCGGATCGCGGTCGGCTGGCTCGTCGTCGAGGATCTCGTGATGGTGCTCGTGCTCGTGCTGCTGCCGCCGCTCGCGGGGCTCCTCGGCGGCGGCGCGAACGCGCCCGGCGAACCGGCCGCGCACGCGGGCGACGCAGGCGCCAGCCTGTGGGGCGCGCTCGGCGTCACGCTGCTGAAGGTCGCGGCGTTCGTCGCGCTGATGCTCGTCGTCGGCAAGCGCGTGTTTCCGCGCATCCTGTGGCTCGTCGCGCGCACCGGCTCGCGCGAGCTGTTCACGCTGTGCATGATCGCGGCGGCGGTCGGCGTCGCGTTCGGCGCGGCGAAGCTGTTCGACGTGTCGTTCGCGCTCGGCGCGTTCTTCGCCGGGATGATGATGCGCGAATCGGAATTCAGCCGCCGCGCGGCCGACGAGACGCTGCCGCTGCGCGACGCGTTCTCGGTCCTCTTCTTCATCTCGGTCGGCATGCTGTTCGATCCGCGTGTGCTGATCGACCAGCCGCTGCACGTGCTCGAAGTGGCTGCGATCGTCGTGCTCGGCAAGACGATCGCGGCGGTCGCGCTCGTGCTCGCGTTCCGCTATCCGCTGAACACCGCGCTCACGGTCGGCGCGGGCCTCGCGCAGATCGGCGAGTTCTCGTTCATCCTCGCGAGCCTCGGGCGCGGGCTCGGGCTGCTGTCGGCCGAAGGGCAGAGCCTGATTCTCGCGGTCGCGCTGCTGTCGATCGCGCTCAACACGCTGCTGTTCGCCGCGATCGATCCGGCGCTCGCGTGGGTCCGCAAGCACTCGGCGTTCGCGCGCCGGCTCGAGTCGCGCGACGATCCGCTCGCCGCGCTGCCGATGTCGACGCCGCAGACGCATCTGACGGGGCAGGTGGTGATCGTCGGCTACGGGCGCGTCGGCACGCGGATCGCGCACGCGCTCGATGCGCGCGGGATCGCGTATGTCGTCGTCGAGCAGAACCGCGAGACGGTCGAGAAACTGCGCGCGGACGGCGTGGCGGCGGTGTCCGGCGACGCGATCGAGCCGATCGTGCTCGTGCAGGCGCACATCGCGCGCGCGGGGATGCTCGTCGTCACGCTGCCGGACGTGTTCGACGTGCGGCAGATCGTCGACATCGCGCGCACGCTGAACCCCGCGATCGAGGTTGCGCTCTGCACGAACGGCGACGAAGAGGCGGCGCTGCTCGCGAGCGAAGGGATGGGCGAGGTGTTCGTGAGCGAGACCGAGCTCGCGCGCGGGATGACCGAGCACGTGCTCGCGCGGATGGGCGCGGCTGAGGGCCACGCGCGGCGGGCGGCCGCGCATTGATCGAACGCGGCGGAACGCGCGCCGGCGCGCGATGAGGGGCCGTCGCCCGGCGTAGCGACGCCCGGCGTAGCGACGCCCGGCGTAGCGACGCCCGGCGTAGCGACGCCCGGCGTAGCGACGCCCGGCACAACGTCAATAGAACGACTCGAGCGTCAGCTCCTGCGCCATCACGCGATTGCCCGCGAGCAGCCCGCCGTCGACGGGCAGCATCGCGCCGGTGATCGCGCGCGCCGCGTCCGACGACAGGAAGAGCGCCGCGTTCGCGACGTCCTCGGGCGTCGCGAAATCGTCGAGCGGATACCACTTCTTCAATTGCTCGAACACCTGCGGGTTCTGCCGCACCCGCGCTTCCCACGCGGGCGTTTTCACGGTGCCGGGGCACACGACGTTCGCGCGCACGCCGTCGCGCCCGTATTCGATCGCGAGCGATTTCGCGTAGCTGATCAATCCGGCCTTCGCCGCGCTATAGGCGGGGTGGCCGAGCGCGGCGACGCCGTTGACCGAGCCAACGATCGTGATCGCGCCGCGCCGCCGCGCGCGCATGCCGGCGAGCACGGCCTCGACGCTCACGTAGGTCGCGGTGAGATTCGCGTCGAGATCCGCGCGCCACGATGCGCTCGTCGTCGTGCGCAGCGTCGCCGACGCGGCGGTGCCCGCGTTCGCGACGAGCACGTCGACGGGCTCGTTCGCGAGCGCGGCCGCGAGGCGTTCGGCGTCGCTCAGATCGTCGACGATCGGTGCGACGGCCGAATTGCCCGCTGCATCGCCCAACGCGTCGACGAATGCGGCGAGCGCGGCGCGGTCGCGGTCGAGCGCGAGCACGCGGTCGCCCGCGGCGAGAAAGCGGCGCACGAGCGCCTGGCCGATGCCGCCCGCGGCGCCCGTGATCAGCGTGGTGCGTGGTGTCGTCATGCGCATTCCTCCGGTTCGAAACGCAACGTCGGCGCCGCTTGCCGCGCGGCTCCGCTCACAGCCCGAGCTGCGCGCGCGCCGTCTTCTCGTTCGCGCGCGTGATCAGCGTGCCGGACGTCAGCACGAGCGGCGGCGGCGTCCGGTTCTGCGTGATCCAGTCGTACATGTTGACCGACGTGTCGTAGCCGTGCAGCCGCGGATTCAGCAGGATCGAGCCGAAAAAGCCCGTCGGCTTCGGTTTCGCGAATTCGTTCAGCGCGACCTGGCTGCCGTTGATGCCGACCGCGATCATGTCGTCCGCGCCGATGCCGCGACCTTCGCCCGCGCGCACGGCGCCGACCGTCGTGTCGTCATTCGATCCGAACGCCACCCAGTGCCTGAAGTTCCGATGCTTGGTGAACGCGATGTTGGCGGCGTTGAACGCGCCTTCGGTGTCGGCCGTCATCTCCGGCGCGTCGACGACGTTCGCGGCCGGAAAGCCGGCGGCCTTCAGCGCGTCGACCGCGCCCGTCGTGCGCTCGCGCGCGGTCGGCAACTGGTCGTACGCGAGCCGCAGCACGCCGACCTCGGCCGGGTTCCAGCCGCGCCGCTTCGCCTCGGCGGCGATCGCTTCGCCGACCTGCCCGCCGATCCTGTATGCGGAGATGCCCATGTGCGGCACGTCGGCAAGCGGCGCGCCGCGCCCGTCGACGAGCTGGTCGTCGACCGACATCAGCTTCATCCCGGCGCGCTTCGCCTTCGCGGCGATGCCGGGGCCGAGCTTCACGTCGGGCGCGCAGATGATCACGCCCTGCGCTTTTTGCGCGGCGAGGCTGTCGAGCGCGGTCGATACTTTCTCGCCGCTCGGCGCGGCGATCTTCACGAGCGTGAAATGCCTGTCTTTCGCCGCCTGCTCGGCGAAGCGCCATTCGTCCTGAAACCACGGGTCGTCGGGCTGCTTGACGACGAAGCCGATCTTCACCGGGGCCGTGCCTTGCGCACGCGCGGGCGCCGCCGCCGACAAACCGGCGGCGAGGCTCGCGCAAACGAGGGCGGCTTGGGGCCAACGCAATCCCATGAGCGTCTCCTTCGTGCTCCGTTTTATGGATGCGGCCTTGCGAGCCGCGCAACGGCATGCATGTCGTGCGGCAGATTGTAGGAGGCGGGTCGGCGGGCTTCCAAATAATGCGAGGCGATCCTAGAGAATGGGATCGGGGCGGCGGGGCGAAGGTGGGGCGTGGGATCGAAAAACCGAAAAACTGAAACGCTGAAGAGGCGAAGCCGCCGAAGCAGCAAAGATCGAAGGCGGCGGCGTATCGAGCGAAAGGAAAGAATCGCGTCGGCCGCCGCCCGGCTCCGTCACGTCCTCGCTTTCGCCGGCGGCTTCGCGCCGCCTGCACTCGTCGCCGGCTTGTCGGCGACGACGGGCGCGTCGGGCGGCACGCCGAGCAGTTGCAGCGAGCCGCTCATCACCGACGAGAACACCGGCCCCGCGACCGTGCCGCCGTAATAGCTCCGCGCGGCCGGCTCGTCGATCATCACGGCGATGATGAGGCGCGGATGACTCATCGGCGCCATCCCGGCAAAGAGCGCCCGGTACTTGCCCTTCGCGTACGACGCGCCCACCTGCTTGCGCGCGGTCCCCGTCTTGCCGCCGACGCGGTAGCCGTCGACACGCGCCGCGCGCCCGGTGCCGCCCTGGCCGACCGCCATCTCGAGCATCGAGCGGATCGCCGCCGCGGTGGCGGGCGTCGTCACGCGATGGCCGCGGTGCGTATCGGCCGATTGCGGATCGGCGTTCGCCTTCAGCAGCGACACCGGATGGATCGTGCCGTCGCCCGCATACGCGGTGTAGACCTGCGCAATCTGCAGCAGCGACGCCGACAGCCCGTAGCCGTATGCCATCGTCGCCTGCTCGATCGGCCGCCAGCGTTTGTACGGACGCAGCCGCCCGGACGCGACGCCAGGGAACGTCAGCTCCGGCGCGCGGCCGATGCCGTATTCCTGGTACTTGTTCCAGATCGTCTCGGCGGGCAGGTTGAGCGCGAGCTTCGCGAGCGCGATGTTGCTCGACATCTGCAGCGCCTGCGCCACCGTGATCGCGCCGTGGTTCGACGTGTCGTGAATCACGTTCGGGCCGATCCTGTATGAGCCCGGCGAGGTATCGACGATCGTCTGCGGCCGCACCTTGCCCGTGTCGATCGACAGCGCGACGACGACCGGCTTGATCGTCGAGCCCGGCTCGAACGTGTCGATCACCGCGCGGTTGCGCAACTGCTGGCCCGTCAGGCGCGTGCGATCGTTCGGGTCGAACGTCGGATAGTTCGCGAGCGCGAGGATTTCGCCGTTCTGCGCGTCGAGCACGACGACGCTGCCCGCCTGCGCATTGTTCGCGATGATCGTCGATTTGAGCTGCGCGTACGCGAGTTGCTGAATCCGCCGGTCGATCGTCAGCTCGATCGTCGCGCCGTGCTGCGCGGGCACGAGCGGGCCGGTATCGGAGACGATCCGCCCGAGCCGGTCGCGGATCACCTGGCGCTGGCCCGCGGTGCCGGACAGCCGCCCGTTCGCGGCAAGCTCGACGCCTTCCTGCCCGTGATCCTCGACGTTCGTGAAGCCGACGACGTGCGCGGCCGATTCGCCTTCCGGATAGAAGCGCTTCGAATCGGCGACTTGCGTGACGCCGTCGATGTCGAGCTTTTCGATGCGGGCGGCCGTTTCGGGATCGACCTGGCGCTTGAGCAGCACGAACGAGCGATCGCCCGTCAGGCGCCGCCGCACTTCGGCGAGCGGCATGTCGAGCAGTTTCGCGAGCGGCGCGTATGCAACCTCGTCGACCTGTTTCGGATTCGCCCAGATTTCATAGGTCGTGAGGCTCACGGCGAGCAGCGCGCCGTTGCGATCGACGATGCTGCCGCGCATCGCGCCGAGCTCGATCGTGCGCTGATAGCGCTTCTGGCCCTGACCGACGTAGAAATCCTGGTTCGCGACCTGCACCCAGAACGCGCGGGCGATCAGCGTGCCGAACGCGAGGAACACGAGGATCACGACGAGTTTCGAGCGCCACATCGGCAGGCTCGTCGGCAGCATCGGACTTTTCGCGACGGCGACGTAAGGATCGGACGACTTCGGTTTTTTGTTCAGGCGCATGGGCTGGCTATCGCTGGGCAGGACGGCAAATCGCGTCCCGAAGACGGAATTGTAATGAATGAGTAATGATTTCGTCTGGTTTGGCGGCCAAATCGTTGAAAAATCTGACAAACCTCCAAGAACCGCGCGTAGCGCCGGGACCGGCGCGGGGTGAAAACAGGGAGAGCGCGGCGCGCGGACACGTCGATCAGCGGGCGCGAGATCGCCCGCATGTGGCGAAAGAGCCGGCGTTCGGCGAACGGAAACGGGCGAACCGCGAATAGTGGCCGGGCGCGGCGCGTCGGCAGTGCAGGCGGAAAAACGTCGGCTCGTGACGATCATCCGCGCGACGTCGCTCAACGCAATCCAGTCCACCGCAATGCTGCGTGCCGCGGCGGGAATGTGGGGCGGTCAGCGCACGTTTGCGAGCGTGCGAATGGCGAGGGCGCGGCTGCACAGCGAGAAAAGGATGCCGGCGCGGCAAAAAAAGGATGCAGTCCGACGAAAGAAGAAACGGAGCGGCCGAACCGCCCCGTTTCGCCCGCCGGCGCCGATCAGGCGGGCAGCGCGAACTGCGCGACCGCGGAGCGCAGCGCGTCCGCCTGATCCTTCAGCGAGTGCGCGGCGGCGGCCGCCTGCTCGACGAGCGCGGCGTTCTGCTGCGTGACCTGGTCCATCTCGCCGACCGCGCGATTGACCTGGTCGATGCCCGCGCTCTGTTCGCGCGACGCGTGGCTGATTTCCTCGAGGATTTCGTTCACGCGCCTCACCGATTGCACGATTTCCGTCATCGTCGTGCCCGCGCGCGTGACGAGCGTCGCGCCGTGCTCGACCGTCGTGTTCGACGTCTCGATCAGCGACTTGATTTCCTTCGCGGCCGTCGCCGAGCGCTGCGCGAGCGTGCGCACCTCGCCCGCGACGACCGCGAAGCCGCGTCCCTGTTCGCCCGCGCGCGCCGCCTCGACGGCCGCATTGAGCGCAAGGATGTTGGTCTGGAACGCGATGCCGTCGATCACGCCGATGATGTCGCCGATCTTGCGCGACGCGTCGGTGATGTCGTCCATCGTCCGCACGACGTCGTCGACGACCGCGCTGCCGCGCGTCGCGACCTGCGCCGCCTGGTCGGCGAGCTCGGCCGCCTGCGACGCGCTGTCGGCATTCTGCTTCACGTTCGTCGTCATCTCGTCCATGCTCGACGCGGTCTCGACGAGCGCGGCCGCCTGCTGCTCGGTGCGCTGCGACAGATCGGTGTTGCCGGCCGCGATCTCCGATGCGCCCACGTTGATGTTCTCGGTGCCGAGCCGCACGCGCGACACCATGTCGATGAGCGCCGTCTGCATCGTGTGCAGCGCGTGCAGGAGGCTCTTGCGGTCGCCGTGGCGAATGTCGACGTGCGCGGTCAGGTCGCCCTGCGAGATCCGCTGCGCGGTCGCGACGGCCGCCTCGAGGGCGCCGCCGAGGCTGCTGCGCACGCTGCGCAGCACGAGCACCATCAGGATCGTCGCGGCGACGCCGAGCACGACCGTCATCGCGAGCCAGCGGGCGGTGTTCGCGAGCATGGCGGCCTGCAGGTCGTCCATGTACATGCCGGTCACGATGTACCAGTCCCACGGCGCGAAATGGCGAACGGCGCTCGTCTTGTCGATCGGCTTGTCGGCGCCAGGCTTCGGCCACATGTAGTCGACGAAGCCGAGGCCGCCTTGCGCGTTGCCCGCCTTGACGATTTCGACGAACAGGTGCTTGCCGCCCGGATCGGTGAAGCCGGATACGTCCTTGCCGTTCAGTTCCGGCTTGATCGGATGCATGACGACGACGGGCTTCGAATCGTTGATCGACAGATAGCCGTCCTTGCCGTAGCGCATCGCGGCGATTGCTTCGAGCGCGGCGCGCTTCGCGTCCGCCTCGGGCATCGCGTTCTGCTGCGACAGCTTGTAGAAATGATCGCTGACGCTGTATGCCTGCGCGGTCAGATACCCGAGCTGCTCGCGCCGGTCCGCAATCATCGACGAGCGGTTCTGCCACGCCCCGGTCGCCCCGATCAGCAGCAGGCCGATCCAGAGGATGACGATCATCGACGTGAGCTTTTGGTTCAGTGAAAGAGAGCGCATGGTGGGTGTCGTGGGGCGGCTGACGCATGGGGACGAATGCCTGTTTATCGGCGCGGGAGACGGGGGGCGCAGGCGGGTATTCCCTAGCAGGCTGTTGAAAAGCCCTCCGTCATGACAACCGGAGCGCTGGTTAAAAGGATTTCACGTGCGATCAAGCGGTGAATTACAGCAGCACCATGCAAATCTCCCGGCTGGTGGACATGCCAGCCGGCATGCCGACGCACGTCGGCCCCGCTCAGGCGGCTTATTGCGCAACTCGGGGCGACGCCACCGTCAGTATTCGAGCCATGCGAGTCAGGTTACTGGCGAGCATCGTCAGCTTGAAGTGCTGATCGACGCGCCGGATGCCGCGATACACCGTCTGCCGAATCCGGCCCACCGTCTTGCCCCAACCGAAGTGCTCTTCGATGCGTTTGCGGATGACTTGGCTGATCCGGTAGCCGGCATGCCGCGAGGTGCGGCCGTCGATCGCGCTGCCGCCTTGGCGGGTGTCGTTGCGTGCCACGTGCGGCGTCACCTTGCGTGCCCGGCAATCGCCAACGAAGTCGCGCATGTCGTAACCCTTGTCGGCGCCCAGCGTCTTGGCATGGCGGCCCGGTACACAATCAAGCAAGCGCAGGGCGCTCGCGCGTTCGGCAAAGCCGTCGGCATGGCTCACCACGGCACCCACCACCAGGCCCGAGCGGTTCTCCATGAGAATGTGTCCTTGGTAAGCGAGGATGGCCCCGCTTTGCTTGCTCTTCCTGAACAGGCGTGCATCCGGATCGGTACTCGACTGGTGTGTCTCGTTGCTGCGCCGCTGGCCACGCCAGTCAGTGTCGGCGTTGCGAGCGCCACCCGCGGGCGGCTCGTCGCCCGGGCCGTCCTTGGGGCGGAAACTCTTGTGGCTGGCCCAGGCCTGGATCAGCGTGCCATCGACCGAGAAGTGCTCGCGCGAGAGCAGGCCACGCTGCTCGGCCAAGCCCATGACCTTGGTGAAGAACGCTTCGACGACCTCGTGTTCGAGCAGCCGGTCGCGGTTCTTGGAAAACGTCGAGTGGTCCCACACGGCGTCCTCGATCGCCAGCCCGACGAACCAGCGGAACAGCAGGTTGTAGCGCATCTGCTCCATCAGCATGCGCTCGCTGCGCACCGAGTACAGCACCTGCAGCAGCAACGCCCGCAGCAGCTTCTCCGGCGCAATCGACGCGCGGCCGCTGTCCGCGTAGATCACGCTGAACAATCCGTTGAGCTGCTTGAGCGCTTCGTTGACAAGTTGCCGTACCGGCCGCAGCGGGTGATCGGCCGGCACGAAGTCTTCCAGCTTGACCGTTGTGAACAGCGGTTCTTGCATCTCGTCCATTCCGCGCATCGCTCTCATTGCCCAAGGTCATGAACACGATATCCATAACGCGCGACTCTCAACGCCCGTTTACGCTGGGCCCAAATTCAACAGCCTGCTAGGGTCTGTTTATATACGGAACGCATGTGCGTTCCGCTTCTTACCAGACCCTAGGTGCGGGGCGAGGGCGAGCAAGTGCTGGCAGAGATTGGGCGGATGCGGGGTGGTGCGGGCGCGTGTCGGCGGAGTCGGGGTATGACCAAGATTCGTTATGCGCTGCAGAGCATAAACGCTCATCCCGGCCGACCCTCACGTAGGTTTTGCCGGCCAGCACGCAGGCGTCGTTGACGAGGTAGCGCGTCGCGAAGTTGTCGGTGCCGTCGACGATCAGGTCGTACTGCGAGAACAGCGCGATCGCGTTGTCGTTGTCGAGCCGCTCGTCATGCAGCCGCACGTCGACGTGCGGATCGAGCGCGACGATCGGGTTGCGCGCGCTGGCCGTCTTCGGCATGCCGACCGTCGACATCCGGTGGATCACCCGCCGCTGCAGGTTCGATACGTCGACGCGGTCGAAATCGATCACGCCGAGCGTGCCGCCCCCCGCGGCGGCGAGATAGAGCAGCGCGGGCGAGCCGAGGCCGCTCGCGCCGACCACGGGCACGCGGGCGGCCTTCAGGCGCTGCTGGCCGGTCAGGCCGAGTTCCGGCAGCAGGACATGCCGGCTGCAGCGGGTCAGTTCGTCGCCGGACAGCGGCGCGAGCGTCGTAACGAGAGGCGGTAGTTTCATGGCGGATCATCGGTAGGCGGTTGAACGGAATGACGGGGCGCGCTCATGTGGCGTCGCGCCCGGCAGGCTCGCCGAGCACGCGCATGAGCGCCTCTTTCAGCGCGTCCATCTCGTCGCGCGTGCCGATCGTGATGCGCATCCAGTTCGGCATGTCGGGTCAACTGCGTCCGACATGCACGCCGCGCGCGGCGAGCGCCGCGATCACGGGTGGCCCGGCGCGGCCGAGGCCGACCATCACGCAGTTCGCGCGCGAAGGCAGGCACGCGAGGCCGCGCGGCGAACCAGCGGATCAGGTCGTCGCGGCCGGCCGCCGTGTATGCCTTGCACTCGCCGAGCCGGTCGCGCAGCGCAAGACTCGCGAGGGCCGCGGCGGCGGCCGGCACCGACACGTCGTGCGGCGGCATGGTGTGGATGCACCCGATGGCATCGGGTTGCGCAACCGCATAGCCGAGCCGCAGGCCGGCCATCCCGTAGATCTTCGAGAACGTGCGCGCGACGATCAGCCCCAGGTCCGTACGTACCGCGTCGAGCATCGACGGTTCGTGCTGTACTCGATGTACGCCTCGTCGACGAGCACGGTCGTGCCGGGCCGGCGGTCGCTCAGCAGGCGTCGCAGCGCGTCGTGCGGGGTCACGGTGCCGGTCGGGTTGTTCGGGTTGGCGACGTAGATCAGTCCGCGCGGCGCCGCCTCGCACATCGCGGCAACGTCGTGCGCGCCGTCCGCGCGAAGCGGTACGCGGCGCACGGGCCGGTTCGCGAGCGTCGCGTAATGCAGCGCGCGATTCGAGCCCGGTACAGCGACACCCAGCCGGTGGGCACGTCGTGCGCGGCGGCGATCGCTTCGCGCAGCCGTTCGACGAGCGGGAACTGGTAGCGGCCCGCCTCGCGAGCGAGCGCGCGGCGGCGGCTTCGGCTTCGTCGAACGGGCCGAACGGCGATTCGTTGCGGTTCAGGAAGATCTCGCGCCGGCCGGCGGCGCGGGCGGGTGCGGCATGCAGGTCAGTCGTGGCTGGCACATTCGGCGGATCGGGGGAGGGCTCGGCAGGATCGGTTGCCGAGGACGGATTTCGGCGTGCATCCGAAGAAACGCGTGAACGCGGCGCTGAGATTGCTCGGATGCTGGTAGCCGACGCGATAGGCTGTCTCGGCCACCTGGTGGCCGGCTTCGAGCAGTTCCTGCGCGCGGTGCATCCGCAGTTCGAGCAGGTGCTGCGCGGGGCTCGTGCCGTAGGCCTGGCGGAAGCACTCCTTCAGCTTGTATTCGCTGATGCCGAGCGAGGCCGACAGGTACGCGTTGTTGAGCGGCTTGTCGAGGTGCGCACGCATGAATGCCTCGACGTGCGCGAGCTTGTCGAGGTCGCGCGCGCCGAGGCGACCGGTTCGCACGGGTGCCGGTGCGATCGTGTGCAACTGGTCGGCGAGCAGGCTCAGCGCGTGGATGCGCAGGCTCAGGCCGTCCTGCTGCAGCAGGTCGGGGTCGCGGAAGAAGCGCAGATGCGGGCTCGTGCCGTTCGCCATGAATGCAACTTGCCGGAATCCTTCGAAATGGCCGAGCATCGGGCCGAGCAGCTCGCGGCAACGGTCCTCGCCGACGAAGCTCGACAGCGTGCTTTCCGATACGACGAGCCGCAGTTGCCGCACGAACTGGTTCGCCGCGAAGCGGCGTTCGCCGCCGCCGCTGCGGAACACCGACGCCGTCGTGTGACCGGACGAGAACGGCAGGCGTTCGCCGCGCCGGTCGCAGAACTCGGAGTCGCCTTCGAGCCCGATCGCGACGACGAGCTGGCGTTCGGCGCCGTCGTGGCTGCAGGCCTCGGTCAGCTCGCGCTCCGACAGCACGCTCGAGCGCACGACCGAGAAGCCGGGCTCGCAATTCAGGCGTTCGACCGCGTAGCTGCCGCATTCGGCGTCCCCGCGTGCGACGGTCCAGGTCTGGTTTGGGGCGACGTCCATTGCGGACGCGCTGGGCATGGTCAGTGCGTGCATCCGAACAACTCCTCTCAGGTTCTCCACGGCAGACCGGGCGTCTCGTATGAGTCTCAGGCGCCTCGGTGGCCGCAAGACTAGCTACAAAGTTTTTGGGATGGAACGGCTTCACCCGGCCTGCATATGAAATTCGCCGATATCCATATGAAATGAGAATGATTCTCATTAATACGTAAAATATCATTGTGGATGTCGACCATCAACCGATGGCGTGGCTGCCGGACAGGCGGGAAGCGGTGCGTTTCCTCCGCTCGGGGCTAGATCAATATCCATGCCTATGACATACGTTGAACGAAATGCCGCGAGGCTCGCGGCCGGCGCGCCCGTGTCCGATGCGCTGCTGCAGGCCGCGACCGGCATGACGGGCTGGCATGCGCGTGCGGCGCGCGCGTGGCGGCCGCTCGGCGTCGACTACGCGTCGACGCTCGGCGCGTCGCCTGCCGTGCTGTCGCAGTGTCTTGCCGATGCCGCGCTGTTCGCGATGAGCCAGTACCTCGCGATGGATCATGCCGGGCAGCACGCGCAGCAGCCGCGCGACGCGAACGATCGTCCGCCGCCGTTCGAAGCGGCGACGGCATGCGCTTCGAACTCGAAGCGCTCGACCCGGACGCGTGGGGGCGCTTCTGGCGGCGCGCGGCGGCCGGCGCGGACGATATCGCGGCCGGGTGGCGTCCGTTCATGCTGCGCTACACGCAGGCGCGCGCGCCGCTGCCGGCCGGCCTGTTTCGCGCGGCGGCCCGGCTCGACTATGCGTCGCTGGGCGCGATCGCACGCGAGACGGGTACCTACGTGAGCGCGGTGCGCGATGCGGCCGCGCTGCGCGACGATCCGCGCGACGCGCGCAGGCGCGGCCGAAGGCGACCGTGTGCGGCGTCGACTGGCCGTCGATGCGCGACGCGTGTGCGCGCCGCGCACGAATTCGGTGTCGAGGCGCGCGCGCGGTTCGTCGGCGGCGACCTGTTCGACGTCGAGATTCCGGGGCAGTACGACCTCGTCATCATGAGCCAGATCCTCCATCACTTCGACGAGGACGCATGCCGCCGGCTGCTCGCGCGCGCATGCAGCCTCCTCGCCCCCGGTGGGCGGATCGCGGTCTGCGATTTCATGATCTCCGACGCGCCGCCCGCGAGCGAGCCCGTGCCGCGCCTGTTTGCCGCACAGATGCTCGGGCTTACGCAGGCGGGCGATTGCTATCCGGTCGCCGCGGTCAGGGCGTTGCTCGCCGAGCAGGGGCTCGTCGACGTCATGGCCACGCCGCTGAAGGGCGTACCGGTGCACTGCGTGACGGGCGACCGCGCGGCCGGCTGACCGGCGCGTCGCATCCATGCCATTGCGGCGCGGCGCGAGCCGCATCGATCAGGTATCCAGACGAAGGAGAAATCAGATGCAACCTCAGTTGTGGCGGCTCGCGGGAGTCGTCTATGCCGATATCGCGGCGAACGTCGCGATCGGGCTGGCCGTCACCGCGTGCCACGCGGCCCAGGCGCTGTGTCTCGCGCTCGGGATCGCGGCCGTGCTGTCGGGCGCGCCGCCGTCGGGCGTGTTCGGCTGGGCGCTTGGCTTCGCAGCGTTCGCGCTCGTGCGGATCGCGCTGATGTGGGCCGGTGAAGTCGCGGCGCTGCGCACCGCGAGCCGCACCAAGGCGCGGCTGCGCGCGCGGTTGCTGCCGCAGGCGCTGGCACTCGGCGCGGACGGCGGCGCGGGCCGTACCGCCGAACTGCAGAACACCATCGTTGGCGGCGTCGAGGCGCTCGAGATGTATTACGGTCGCTACATCCCGGCCGTTTGCGTCGCGCTCGTCGGCTGTACCGGCGTGATCGGCGCCGTCGCGTGGCTCGATCCGCTGTCCGCCGGCGTGCTCGCCGTCTGCGTGCTGGCGGTGCCCGTGGTCGACCGTGTGTGGCTGCGGCTGTGCCGGCCGAAGGCCTCGGGGCTGATGGCGTCGATGGGGCGTTTCGGCGCGACGATGCTCGACAGCCTGCAGGGCATCGTCACGCTGAAGGCGTTCGACGCGGCCGGTACGCGCCGCGCGGCGCTGGTCGCCGCGGCGGCCGAATTGCGCCGCGAAGCGATGGGGATTCTTTACGCCACACTGATGCGCAACGGCGTGACGGGCCTGTTCGGGCTCGGCTGCATCGCGCTGGTCGCGGCGCTCAACGCGTCGCGCGCGGCGTCGGGCGCGCTGCCTGCGACGACCGCGCTGATCACGCTGTTCCTGGCGCGCGAGGCGTTCCGGCCGGTCGACCGGCTCGACAAGACGTTCCATATCGCGTGGGGCGCCGCGAGCGCGGCCGCGCCGGTCGCTGCGCTGCTCGACGCCGAACCGCCGGTGCGCGAGCCTGCGTCGCCGCGCGCGCCGGGCGCGCGCTCGGACGTCGCGTTCGACGACGTGACGTTCGCATGGCCGGGCAGCGATCGTCCCGCGCTCGAGCGCGTGTCGCTCGCGGTCGGCGAGCGCGAATTCGTCGGCGTCGTCGGGCCGTCGGGCGCCGGCAAGTCGACACTCGGCGCGCTGCTGATGCGGATGGCCGATCCGCAGCGCGGCGCCGTGCGGATCGGTGGCGTCGACCTGCGCGACCTGCCGCTGGCGGCGATGCGCGCGCAGATCAGCGCGGTGTTTCAGGACATCGTGCTGTTCCACGGCAGCATCGAAGACAACCTGCGGTTCGCGCGTCCCGACGCGGACGCGCAAGCGATCCGCGACGCGGCGCGCGTCGCGCACATCCACGATTTCATCGAAAGTTTGCCGCATGGCTATGCGACCGCGGTCGGCGAGCGCGGCGCGCAACTGTCGGGCGGCCAGCGGCAGCGGCTCGCGATCGCGCGCGCGTGGCTGAAGGGCGCGCCGGTGCTGCTGCTCGACGAGGCGACCTCGAACGTCGATCCGGCGAGCGAGCAGGCGATCCAGGCGTCGATCGAGGCGTTCGCCGGGCAGCGCGCGCTCGTCGTGATCGCGCATTGCCTCGCGACGGTGCGGCACGCGGACCGGATCGTCGTCGTCGACGGCGGCCGGATCGTCGAGGAAGGCAATCACGACACATTGACGGCGCGCGGCGGACTGTATGCGCGCCTGCTGGCCGCGCAGGATGCGCAGGCCGGCGCATCGCAGGAGAAAACCGCATGAGCACGACCTCGACAACGATCCGCGACCGCGCGGCGGCGCCGCGCGACGACGCGCCGCGCGCGCGCAGCGGATGGGCGGACTTGATGCGGCTAGCGGGCGGGCAGGAACGGCTGATGGCGCTGACGATCGTCGCGACGGTTCTCGCACAGGGCGGGATGGTCGCGACGCTCGCGACCTGCGCGTGGCTGGTGGGGATGGCGGTCACGGGCGCGGGCGCCGCACAGTGGCAGCCTGGCCTGTGGGTGCTCGCCGCGGCGGTGGCCGCGGGCGCAGGCGGCCGCTGGTGGCAGGCGCACGTGTCGCACGAATTCGCGTTCGCGCTGATCGAGACGATGCAGATCGGCATCTACGACGGGCTCGAACGCGCGGCGCCCGGTTCCGTGGCCGGGCGCCGCACGGGCGAACTCGCGGCGACGGCGACGCGCGACGCGCAGGCGATGGAGCATTTCTTCGCGCACACGCTCGCCGACGCGATCGCAGCGGGCGTCGTCCCGCTGCTGGCGCTCGTGGCGCTCGCGTTCGTGCAGCCGTGTCTGACGCTTGCGCTGCTGCCGTTCCTGCCGCTGCTCGCCTCGGTGCCGTTCTGGCTCGGCGATCGCGCGCACCGCCAGGGCCGCAAGCTCGCGGAAGCGGCTGCGCGGCTCGACGCCGACGTGATCGAAGGGATCCAGGGGCGCAAGGAGATCGCGCTGTTCGGCCAGGCGCGCGCATGGCTCGACCGCGTCGCGTCGCGCGTGGCCGAGATGGAGGACGAGCAGCGCCGCTACGGCGTGCGCGCGGGGCTCGAGCAGGCCGCGATCGAACTGCTGCAGGCATGTGCGCTGCTCGCCGCGCTCCTGACCGGCGCGGTGCTCGTCCAGAGCGGGCTGCTCGGCGGCGCGTTGCTGCCGTGCGCGGTCGTGCTGGTCGGCGCCGCGTTGATCCCGCTTGCCGAAGTTGCGCAGGCCGCGCGCAAGCTCGGCGAGCTGAAGGCCGGCGCCGAGCGCATTCTCGCGATCCAGCGGCAGCCCACGCAGATCGTCGACCACGGCAGCGCGGAACCGGCCGATGCGACGGTGCGCTTCGAACAGGCCGCCTTCGCGTACGACGGCGCGCGCGCGCCGGCGCTGCGCGGTGTCGATCTCGACGTGAAGCCGGCCGAGACGGTCGCGCTCGTCGGTGCGTCGGGAGCGGGCAAGAGCACGTGTGTGAGCCTGCTGCTGCGCTTCCGGGACGTACAGTCGGGACGCGTGACGCTCGGCGGCGTCGACGTGCGCGACATCCCGGTCGCGCGGCTGCGGCAGCTCGTGTCGGTGGTGCCGCAGGACGTGTACCTGTTCGACGATTCCATCGCGAACAACATCCGCCTCGGGCGGCCGGAGGCGAGCGACGCGGACATCGAGCAGGCCGCGCGCGACGCGCAGGCTCACGACTTCATCGCCGCGTTGCCGAACGGCTATGACACGCGCTGCGGCGAGCGCGGCGCGCGGCTGTCGGGCGGCCAGCGGCAGCGGATCGCGATCGCGCGCGCACTGTTGCGCGACAGTCTCGTGCTCGTGCTCGACGAAGCGTCGTCGAGCCTCGACACCGAAAGCGAGCGCGCGTTCCACGACGCGCTCGCGCGGCTGCGCCGGCATCGCACGGTGCTGATGATCGCGCACCGGCCGTCGACGATCCGCCAGGCCGACCGCATCGTCGTGCTCGACGAAGGCCGCGTCGTCGAGCAGGGTACGCACGCCGAACTCGTCGCGCGCGACGGACGCTATGCGCGCCTGATTGCCAGCGATGCCGGGCACGCGTGAATCGCGTCGCCCATTGCAACCACCACTATCACCACGCTTCACGGGGTTCGCGACGAGGCCGTTGCCGGCCGGTCGCGAACGGAGCATCAGCAGGGGAAGGTTTCATGAGTCGTCGTTGCTGTCGTACCGCCCGGACTCGCCGGGCGATTTCTCGTATCGCTTCACCGGATCGATTCGCCGTTCAATTGTTCCGTTCACGGAACGTTTCACCCGTCGGCGTCGCGGAATCCGCCGATGCCGGGTTGCGCCGCAAGGTCCCGTCGATGCTGCCGCTGTCGCTTGCGCTGGCTGCCGCGTTGGCGCCGACGCCGTCCGCGCACGCGGCTGAAACGGCGACGCCGGCCGCGGCCCGGCCGTCAACTGCCGCTTCGTCCGATCCGGCCGACGGCTCGCAGCTCGAAGCGGTGACGATCACCGCGCGCCGTCACAGCGAATCGCAGCAGAAGGTGCCGGTCAGCGTGACGGCCGTGAGCGGTGCGGATCTCGCGGTCGATGCGGCGCCGTCGGCCGGCAACGCGGGCCTGGCGCGCTCGGTGCCGAACCTCGCGTTCGCCGATATCGGCGCGACCTATGCGAACGTGTTCAGCATCCGCGGCGTCGGCTCCTTCATGCCGCTCGCGGCCGACGACGAATCGGTCGTGATGTACGTGAACGACGTGCCGCGCGCGACCACGGGCGCGCCGCCGACCTTCATGGACGTCGACCGCGTCGAGGTGCTGCGCGGCCCGCAGGGCACGCTGTTCGGCCGCAACACGCAGGGTGGCGCGATCAACGTGATCACGAAGCAGCCGACCTTCAAGCGCGAATTCTCGGCCACTGCGGAAGCCGGCACGCACGGCCGCTGGCTCGGCGAGGTGATCGGCAACGGGGCGGTGTCGGACGATGTCGCCGCGCGCGTCGCGGTGCGGATGTCGAACCTGAACGGCAACGTGCCGAACCTGGCGACGGGCGGCGCCGACGGGCGCGTGAAGATCGGCGCCGCGCGCGGCACGGTGCTGTGGGTGCCCGACGACCGTACGTCGGTCACGGTGTCGGGCTTCGTCGACCAGACAGAGACCACCGCGCCGCGCTTCGTGATGCTGCAGAACCGCGATTTTCCGCAGGTCGAGCTGAATCCGTCGACGTACAGTCGCTGGCGCGACGCGGGCGGCAGCGTGCGGGTCGACCGCGAGTTCGAGCGCGTCAGGCTCACGTCGCTGACGAGCTACCAGGATTCGCGCAACGTCCAGCAGTTCGACCTGACCGACGGGCTCATCTATTCGGCGCTGTCGAAGCGGCCGGCGACCGCGTTCGACGTGCCGGGCGCGGACTATACCGAGATGCATTTCGGCGAAACGACGTTCCAGCAGGAGGTACGGGTGAGTTCGCGCGACGACAGCCCCATGATGTGGACGGCCGGGCTCAACTATTTCCATTCGCGCTTCACGAACGACACGTCGGCGGTTGCGTCGCAGGCCGCGTTCAATTTCGTGACGACGCAGAACGGCCAGCAGCACAACCGCATCAATACCGACAGCGTGTCGCTGTTCGGCGAGGCGAGCTGGCCGCTCACGGCGCGCCTGAAGGCGATCACGGGCGTGCGCGCGACCTGCGAGCGCAAGGACGCGCGCTATGCGTTCGACGGCAACGGCAACCCGAAGGTCGTGAGCCGGTTCCGCGAGGAGGACAGCCTGAGCGACACGTTCGTCACAGGCCGCGCGGGCCTGACGTTCGACTGGACCGATACGCTGATGACCTATGCGACCGTGTCGCGCGGCGAGGCGTCGGCCGGGTTCCCGGCCGTGACCGTGAACGGGCCGCAAGGCAGGCGCGAGTCGTCGTTTCCGGCGTCGACGAGCTGGACCTACGAGCTCGGCTTCAAGTCGCTGTGGCTCGACCGGCGGCTCAGCGTCGACGGTTCGGTGTTCTACAACGACGTGAAGAACGGCCACCTCGTCGCGTTCTTCCCGTCGAACGGGTTGTTCATGCCTGCGTCGCTCGACTACCGGACCTACGGCGCGGAGCTCGAACTCGGCGCGAAGGTGTCGCGCTACGTGCGGTTGACGGCGGGGCTCGGCTATACGCAGGGCGAACTGCGCTCGGTGCCCGCCGGCGATGTGACGGGCGCGCGGTCGGGCAACCGGTTGCCGAACGTACCGCGCACGACGGCCAACCTCGGCGTGCACGGCGAACTGCCTGGCGGCGCGGTCGGCATGCCGGGACGCTTCAACGCGGACGCGGCGTGGCAATTCGTCGGCTCGCGCGCGGTCGACGTGCGCAACAGCTTCAATCTCGCCGCGTACAGCGTGGTCAACCTGCGGGTCGGCTGGACGTACCGGAACTGGACGCTGTACGGCTTCGCGGAGAACCTGCTCGACCGCCGCTACGTCGTCGCGGGGCAGAGCTGGGCGCCGGGCGTCGGATCGGTGCGCGTCGGCCAGCCGCGCGTCGTCGGCATCGGCATCACGACGCAGCTTTGACAGGAGATCACATGAGCGAACCGCATCGTCTCGCCGGCGATCGATCGCCGGCCGTTGCGCAGGTGCCCGGCATCGCGCGCGTGCTCACGGTCGTCGCGATCCTCTACATCGCGATCGGCAGCGTGCTCGGCTTCGTGCAGGGCGGCCTCGGGCCGATCCTGCGCGCGCAGGGCGTGACGCTGGCGTCGCTGCAATGGGTCTATGCGCTGTATCTGCCTTTCGGCGTCGCGTTTCTGTGGGCCCCGTGGCTCGACGCGCGGCGGCTGCGCCGGCTCGGGCACCGGACCGGCTGGATCGTCGCGGCGCAGGGCGTCGCGGTCGTCGCGACGCTCGGCATCGCGGCGTTGCCGGGCGCGCCCGTCGCGTGGTTGTTCGCGCTCGGGCTCGTCGCGACGGCGGCCGTCGCGACGATGGACCTGTCGCTCGACGCGTTGACGGTCGAGCAGACGCCGCCGTCGGGGCGGACGCTCGTCGCGGCCGCGAAGATGGGCGGGATGGCGTTCGGCCTGCTGCTGGGCGGCGGCGTGCTCGTGTGGGCGTATCCGTCGGCCGGCTGGCGGCTCACGTTCGCGCTGCTGGCTGCGATCCTCGCCGTGTCGCTGTTGCCGGTCGCGCTGCTGGTCGCGGCCGATCGCGCGGCGCCGCGCATCGCGAACCGGTCGCTGCCGGGGTGGCGCGATGCACTGCGCGACGCGCCGACGCGGGCGCGGCTGCTCGCGACGATCGCGCTGACCGTGATGCTGATGCTGCTGTTCAACTTCAACCGGCTGCTGCTGGTCGATCTCGGCCTGCCGCTGCAGCGGATCGGCGCGCTGCTCGGCACGCTCGTGCCGGCCGCGAACCTCGCGGCGGCGGTGGCGGCCGGCTGGGCCGCGCGCCGCTGGCGGCCGGCGACGATCTGTGCGACGGGTGCCACGGCCTGCGTCGCGAGCGTCGCCGTGCTGGCGGTCGCCGCCGCGCGCGGCGATGCGGCGCTGGCCACGACGGGGGCGGTGCTGGTCGGCGCGGCCAGCGCATGGACCTTCATCAGCATCGGCGGTGCCATTCTCGGCTGGGCGGCCGGCCGTCAGCCGGCGACCGTCTATGCGCTGTTCTACAGCAGTGGGCGGCTCGTCGGCACGTTCGGTCTGCTCGGGATGCCGAAGCTGATCGCGACGGTGGGCTGGCCGGCGTTCTATGCGGGCGCGGGTGTCGCGTTCGCGCTGGCGGCGGCGGTGTTTCTCGCGTTGCTGGCGCGCGGCTGCGCGGTGCCGGCGGAGCCGGGGCGGTGCGGCCGCGCAGCTTGAGGGCCGGCCCAGGCGGGCGCGTTCACGCGGATCGCTCGCCCGCTGCGGGAAACACCGGCTCCCCGAGCGTCAGCATCAACCGGTTCGCCCACGCGAAAATCGCGATCGCATGCGACAGGTCGAGAATGTCCTCATGCGTGAGCCCTTCGGCTTCGAGCGCGGCGATGTCGTTTGCGTCGACCGTATCGGGGCGTTCGGTCAGCGCGATCGCGTAACGCACGATTGCGCGTTCGCGTGGCGTCGTGCCGGCCGTCGCCGGATCGTCGAACACCTGTTCGATCGCGTCGGTGCGCTTCGCGAGCTGCGCGAAGCGCTGCGCATGCACCGACGCGCAATACACGCAGCCGTTCATGCGCGACACGGCCGTGCTCGCGAGTTCGCGCTCCGCGCGCGGCAGGCCGCCGGGGCCGTACATGATCGCGTTGAACACGCCCGAGCGCTGCCGCAGAATCTCCGGCTGGTGGACGAGCAGCAGGTAGTAGTCGGACGTCTTCGCGTGCGGATGGCTTGCTTCGAGCACCGCGATCTGATCGGGTGTCGCGGCATCCAGCGGCACCGTGTCGAGCCACGCGCGCCAGCCAAGCGTGCCGGACGTGAAGCCGTGGGCGGGCGTCGTCATGCGGCCTCCTCGGTCGCGCGTGCGTGCAATGCCAGCGCGGCCGCCGCGACGCGCACCTGATAGGCAACGAACGCCACGAGCTGCGACAGCGCGACGATCGCGGGCGTCGTGAGGCCGGCCGATTTCAGCGCGCCGAGATCGGATGCGCGCGCGTAGACGGGGGAGAGCGTCACGCGCTTCGCATGCACGAGGATCGCGCCGAGGCGTCGAGGCAGCGCGTCGAACGCCTCCGCATCGACACGTTCGACGTCGTCCAGCGTGCCGCCTGCGTCGATCAGCCGGGCGCGATATACCTCGGCCAACGCATGCGCATTCGACTTCCGCGCGACATATCGCGCGGCATGCAGCCGCTCGACCAGGGAAAGCTCGGGCAACGCAGGATCGAACAGCGCCGCTTCGCTCAACTGCGCATGCAACAGCACCTTGCCGCGCGTGCGCCGCAGCGCCGCGACCGCATCGCCGTCGCGCAGGCCGGCCACCGCGTCGATCGTGTCCGGCACGGCGGCCGGCGTGATGGAGTCAGTCATCGTTTCGGTTTTCCTTCTTCGTCCAGTTGATCGATGGGCGCGCGTTCACGCATCGGCGTCGCGCCACTCGTCGCCTTGCAGCTCCGCGTGCGCATACGCGACGAGCGCGTCGTAGTGGCGATCGCGATCGGCGTCGAACAGCCGGCTCGCGATGCCGCGCGCGAGCCGTTCGGCGCCCGCGCTGATCGCGGGAATGTCGCCGGACAGCTTGCCGTGGCTCAGGCTCGCCGCGTGATTGAAGCAATGGATCCGCGTGACGGCCGGGCACACGCCGGGCTCGCGCTCCTGAAACGCGAATGCGGGGCCGAGGTCGGGCGACTCGGCCAGCTCGTCGAGCCACGCGCCCGGTTCCGGCCGATAGCGATCCTTCCAGCGCCGCACGTGCGCGCCGAACGCGGCGAATTCCGCACGCGTCGTCCAGTCCGAATGAAAGCCCGTCGCGAAGATCAGAAAGTCGATCTCGTAGCGCCCGCGCGGCGTCGTCACTTCAAGGCCGTCCGCGCGTTCCGCGAGCGTCTCGATCGGGCTTGCGGCGTGGAAATGCGCATGGCCGTGCCGCGACACGCGCAGCACGCTGTCGCGCGGCGGCGGCGTCTGCGACGTCAACGCGTAGTGCATGAAGCGCCACTTCGTCGCATCGTCGAGATCGGCGTAGCCGTGCACGAGGCCCGGGCTGCCGATGCCGGTCAGCTTGTTGATGCGCGGAATGTCCGCACGGCGGAAGAACAGGTCGACGCGCGCGGCGCCGGCTTCGAGCGCTGCGCCCGCGTTGTCGAACGCGGATGCGCCCGCGCCGACCACGCCGACGCGCTTGCCGGCCAGCGCCGCGAAATCGATCGGCTCGGATGAATGCGCCCAGCGCGTGCGCGGCGCGCGTTGCGCGACGGGCGGCACGTACGGGCCGCCGAGCCCGTCGCGGCCGGTGGCGAGCACGACGTGCCGCGCGAGGAGCGTCCGCGCTTCGCCGCTGCCGCGCACGTCGAGCGCGAGCAGCCCGTCGTCGCGCGGGCGCAGCGCGGCAAGCGTGGTGTCGTTGCGCACCGGCAGGTCGAGCACGCGCCGGTACCAGCGCAGGTAGTCCATCCATTGCATGCGCGGAATCTTGTAGAGCGCGTCCCACGCGTCGCGGCCGTTCTGCGCTTCGAACCACGCGCGGAACGTCAGCGCGGGCAGGCCGAGCGCGGGGCCCGCGAGCTGCTTCGGCGAGCGCAGCGTCTCCATCCGCGCGAACGTGACCCACGGGCCTTCGTAGCCGGCCGGCGCGCGATCGATCACGCACTGGTTGTCGATGCCGAGCAGGCGCAGTTCGGCGGACGCCGCGAGCCCCGCCATCCCGCCGCCGACGATCGCGACGTCGAGCACGCGCGTGCCGTCGGCCTCGCGCGGCGGCACCCACGACGGGGCAGGCAGGTCGAGCCAGCGCAGGTCCTGCGCGAGCCGCGCTTCAAGTGCGTCGAGCGGCGTCGTCATGCGGCCTCCGGGCGGGTGCGGCGCGTCCGGGCGGTGTGCGGCGTGCGCTCGCTGCGCAGCCGCTCGCCGCGCAGCAGCGCATCGTGCGCGGCGGCGTCGTGAAAGATCACGTCGTCGAGCAGCGCGCGCGTCGTGCGATGCAGTGCGTCGAGCAGCGCATCGACGGCCGCGGTGCGCGCCTTGCCGGCCGGCGTCGCGACGCCGAACGCGAACGGAATGTCCACGTCGAGCGGGCGTGCGACGACGCCGTCCATCGGCAGCGCGACGCCCGTGGCCGGGTCGACGATGCCGATCCCGACGCCCGCGCGCGCGGCCATCACCGCATTCAGCGACGCATTGGTTTCGATGAACACGCGCGCGTCGACGCGCGCGGCCGCGAATGCCGCGTCGATCCGCTGGCGCAGCCGGTGCCGGTTCGCGACCGTCACGACGCGGCGGCGCGCGAGATCGCGCAGCGCGATGCGCGGCTTCGCCGCGAGCGGATCGCCGACGGGCAGCACGGCCACGCACGGCGTCTGCGCGATCCAGTGCACGTCGAGCCCCGCGTGCGCCATCGGCAGCGTGACGACGCCGACGTCGGCCGTGCCGGCCAGCACTTCATGCACGACGTGTTCGGCCGATTCGCTGCGCAACTGGTAGTGCGGCGCGTGCGCGCCGTCGGGCAGTGCGGCGAGCGCGGCCGGCACGAGCGTGGCCGCGAGCGCGGGCGTGGCCGCGATGCGTACCGGCTCGGCCGTCTCGTTGCCGATCGCACGGGCACGGGCCTCGATTGCGCGCAGCCCGATCAGCGAGCGCTCGACTTCCTCGTACAGCAGGAACGCGCGCCGCGTCGGCGTGACGCGCGGGCCGTGCCGGTCGAACAGCGCGTAGCCGAGATCGGCCTCGAGCTCCTGGATCTGCCGCGTGACGGCCGGCTGCGAGCGGCCGAGCAGTGCGGCTGCGCCGGTCACGCTGCCGGCCGACATGACCGCGGAAAAGGCTTCGAGTTGATGCAGCTCCATGACGCGTTCCGATGATGCAATTTGCGCATTGTAGGAGTGCGAGTATGCGAAATTCATATAATGATTTTTGCTATCGACAGCGCGAAAACTGCGAAGCGGGCCGGCGCGGCGAACGCCGGATGTGCGCGCATGCGCAACCGGCGGGCCCGACGTCGGCCGAGAAACGGCAATCGAATCAATGCGATGCGATGTATGCCCGCGCCTCGCGCGATGCCGGATTCGAACGCGGCTGCTGGTGCGCGGCCCGCGCTGCGCGTCGCCCGCAATATCGATATGCGCAAAACTTCGTTGGATCGACCTGAACCGGATGGTTACATGCCCTCACTCTTTTCGACTGACTGACGTTTGGGGGATGAATGAACGTTTCGGGGAACGGCGCACGCGGCGGATGGCGGCGCGTGCTGGGCACGGTGGCGGCACTTGCCGCCGCATGGGGATTGTCGACGGGCGTCGCGCTGGCCGCCGGCGTGTCGGGCGAGCCGGTGGTGATCGGCGTGAGCGGGCCGCTCACCGGCCAGGATGCGCAGTACGGCGAGCAGTGGAAGCGCGGCTTCGATCTCGCGCTCGACGAGATCAACGGCGGCGGCGGCATTCACGGCCGGCCGCTCGCCGTCGACTTCCAGGACAGCCGCAGCGACCCGCGTCAGGCGGTGGCGATCGCGCAGAAGTTCGTCGCCGATCCGCGCGTCGTGATCGAGCTCGGCGATTTCTCGAGCGCGACGTCGATGGCCGCGTCGCCGATCTACCAGCGCGGGCAACTGATCCAGTTCGGCTTCACGAACTCGCATCCGGATTTCACGAAGGGCGGCGACTATCTGTGGAGCACCGCGCTGAGCCAGGCCGAGGAGCAGCCGCTGCTCGCGCGCTACGCGGTGAAGGAACTCGGCTTCAAGCGGATCGCGGCGCTGTACCTGAACACCGACTGGGGCCGCACCAGCAAGGACATCTTCGCGAAGGCGGTGGCCGGGCTCGGCGCGCAGGTCGTCGCGGCCGAAGGCTATCAGCCGGCGGAGAAGGATTTCCGCTCGACGCTCGTGCGGATCGGCGCATCGAAGCCCGATTCGATCGTGCTGATTTCGTACTACGCGGACGGCGCGCAGATCGTGCGGCAGGCGCGCACGTCGGGCGTCACGCTGCCGATCGCGGCGGTCGGCTCCGTGTATTCGCCGAAATTCCTCGAGCTGGGCAGCGCGGCCGTCGACGGCGTCTATACGGAATCGAACTTCTTCCCGGCCGAGCCGCGCCCCGAGGTGCAGGCGTTCGTGCAGCGCTACCGCGCGAAATTCCATGCCGATCCCGATTCGTTCGTTGCGCGCGCATACGATGCGCTGATCCTGTCGGCCGAAGTGCTGCGCCGTTACGGCACGACGCGCCAGGCCGCGCACGACGGTTTCGCGAAAATCAGCGACGTGCCGAGCGTGATCTTCGGCAAGGTGCGCTTCGATCCCCAGACGCGTCGCGTCGCGGGCGCGCGCACCGTGTATCTCGTCGTGAAGCAGGGGCAGTGGGCGCTGTGGGACGGCGCGAAACCGCAGCTCGCCGCGCGCTGACCCTGAACCGCATGCAAGTGACGGACGCATCGTGATGGCTTCCTGGCTCGACTACACGCTCAACGGCCTCATCGTCGGCAACATCTACGCGCTGCTCGCGGTCGGGCTCGCGCTGATCTTCGGCGTATCGCACCTGATCAACTTCGCGCACGGCTCGGTCTACATGGTCGGCGCGTTCATCGGCTGGCTGTGCCTGACGCGCTGCGGGCTGCCGCTGCCGGTCGCGCTTGCCGCGGTCGTGGCCGGCTGCGGCGCGCTCGGCATCGCGATCGAGCGGATCGGGTTGCGGCCGCTGCGCCACGCCGCGCGGATCGCGCCGCTGCTTGCGACGATCGGCATCAGCTTCATCCTCGACCAGCTCGCACAGCTCGCGTTCGGAGCCGACCCGCGCGCGGTGCCGACGCCGCTGCCGGACTGGCATCTGCGGATCGCCGGCGCGACGCTCGGCTCGCTCGACCTGCTGATCGCGGGCATCGGCATCGCGGCGGCCGCGCTGCTGTACGGGTTCCTGCGCTTCACGCGGCTTGGCTGGGCCGTGCGGGCGACCGCGCAGGATCGCGACGCGGCGCTGCAGATGGGCGTCGACGTGAATCGCGTGAACCAGACCGTGTTCGCGATCGCATGCGCGCTCGGCGGCGTGAGCGGGCTGCTGGTCGGCATGTACTACAACAGCATCGACCCGGCGATGGGCTTCCAGGCGACACTGAAGGGCGTGGTCGCGCTGCTGATCGGCGGGCTCGGCAACGTGCCGGGCGCGATCGCCGGCAGCCTGCTGCTCGGGCTCGTCGAGAGCTACGGCGTCGCGCTGTTCGGCACGAGCTATCGCGACCTGTTCGCGTTCGCGCTGCTGATCGTGTTCCTCGTGTGGCGGCCGAACGGGCTGTTCAGCGCGAACCGCGCGTTGCCGCCCGAGCCAATGACGGGCACCTTCCTCGCGGCCGCGAAGGCCGTGCGCGTGCCGCGCCCGGTGCTCGTCGCGCTGGTCGTGCTCGCAGCCGTGCTGCCGTGGCTCGGCGCATCGCCGTACGTGCTGCAGACGCTGACCAACGCCTGGCTGTACGGGCTGCTCGCCCTGAGCCTCACGCTCGTCGCGGGCACGGTCGGGCAGATTTCGCTCGGCCACGCGGCGCTGCTCGTGATCGGCGCCTATGCGTCGGCGCTGCTGTCGTCGGATCTCGGCTGGTCGCCGGCCGTGACGATTCCGTGCGCGGGCGCGATCACGGCCGTGCTCGGCACGCTGCTCGTCTATCCGGCGTTCCGGCTGCGCGGGCACTACGTGTCGATCGCGACGCTCGGCATCGGCGAAGTGGTGAGCCTCGTGATCCTCAACTGGGACGGCCTCACGCGCGGGCCGCTCGGCATCGCCGGCATCGCGCCGCTGCCGTGGGCGACGACCGCGCGTGCCGCGTACTGGTTCACGTTCGCGGTGCTGGTCGCGTTTGCGCTCGTGCAGGTGCGGCTGCTGCGCTCGCATCTCGGCCGCACGCTACGCGCGGTGCGCGAGGATGACGTGGCCGCGCGTGCGCATGGCATCGCGCCGAACCGCTACAAGGCGATCGCGTTCGCGGTCGGCGGCGTCGCGGCCGGCGTGAGCGGCGGCATCGCCGCGCATCTGTACAGCTACATCAATCACCAGACCTTCGACTCGCAGGTGTCGATCCTCGCGCTGACGATGGTGATCCTCGGCGGGCTCGGCAACGTGCTCGGCGGCATCGCCGGCGCGCTCGCGCTGATCGGGCTGCCCGAGCTGTTCCGCTGGGCGGCCGACTACCGGATGCTGATCTACGGCCTCGTGCTGCTGCTGCTCGTCCGGTTCCGGCCGCAGGGCCTGCTCGGCACGGTGTGAGGAGGAAAGCAATGACGACCCATCGACCGCTGCTCGACGTGCAGGGGCTGACGCGCCGCTTCGACGGCGTGACCGCGCTCGACGGCGCGAGCCTGACGCTCGCCGACGGCGAACTGCTGAGCGTGATCGGGCCGAACGGCGCGGGCAAGTCCACGCTGTTCAACCTGATCGCGGGCGCCGACCGGCCCGATGCGGGCCGCGTGACGTTCGACGGCCGCGACGTCACGGGCACCGCGCCCGAGCGGCTCGCGGCGCTCGGCATCGCGCGCACGTTCCAGCATGGCCGCGTGTTCGGCAACCTGAGCGTGCTCGACAACGTGCTGATCGGCGCGCATGCGCGGCTGCGCGCCGCGCGGCCGGGCTGGCCCGCGCTGGGCGCGGCGGCGGAAGTGTGGCGCGCGCTCGTGCGGCCGGCGTCGGTGCGGCGCGAGGAAGCCGCGCTGCGCGAAGAGGCGCGCGCGATCGTCGCCGGGTTCGGCGAGCGGCTCGCGCCGCGCATCGATCATCCGGCGCACAGCCTGTCGTATGCGAACCGGCGGCGCGTGGAGATCGGCCGCGCGCTCGCGCTGCATCCGCGCCTGCTGCTGCTCGACGAGCCGACCGCCGGGATGAACGAAACCGAGACCGCCGAGATGCTGCAACTGATCCGGTCGCTGAAGGCGCGCGGCCTGACGATCCTGCTGATCGAGCACAAGCTCGAACTCGTGATGCGCGTGTCCGACCGCGTGATGGTGCTCGACAACGGCGTGAAGATCGCCGAAGGCGCCCCGCGCGACGTGCGGCACGATCCGCGCGTGATCGAGGCGTACCTCGGCCGCCGCCATGCGGGCGGCGCGCCGGCCGGGCACGCGGCGCAGGCGGCCGCATGACGGCGCTTTCCGACGGACACGATACGGCCATGACCGACGCCTTGCTGAAACTGGAGCACCTCGACACGTTCTACGGGCCGGTGCAGGTGCATTTCGACGTGAATTTCGAAGTCGGCCGCGGGCAGATCGTCAGCCTGCTGGGCGGCAACGCGAGCGGCAAGTCGACGACGATGAAGCTGATTCTCGGGCTGATGCGGCCGCGCCGGGGCGTCGTGCGCTTCGACGGCGACGACGTGACGGCGCTCGCGACGCCGCAGCGCGTGCGGCGCGGGATCGCGGCCGTACCCGAGGCGCGGCGGCTGTTCGGCGACATGAGCGTGCGCGAGAACCTGCTGATGGGCGCGTACACGCGCGGCGATCGCGCGGCGGTGGCCGACGACTGCGAACACGTGCTCGACCTGTTTCCGCGCGTGCGCGAGCGGCTCGCGCAGCGCGCGGGCACGCTGTCGGGCGGCGAGCAGCAGATGCTCGCGATGGCGCGCGCGCTGATGGCGCGGCCGAAACTGATCTGCATGGACGAGCCGACGATGGGGCTGTCGCCGCTCTACGTCGACAAGGTGCTCGAACTGATCGACGCGATCAACCGGCAGGGCGTGACGGTGTTCATGGTCGAGCAGAACGCGAGCCTCGCGCTGGAGATCGCGCATTACGGATACGTGCTGCAGACCGGGCGTGTCGTGCTCGAAGGGCCCGCGAAGGCGCTGCTCGACGACGAGCGCGTGCGCGATGCGTATCTGGGCGGGGAGGCGGCGCTCGCGTGAGCGCCGCGCGCACCGGCACCGCCGGCCGCGCACGCACGCACGCGGATTCTCCGCTATTGAGAATTACGTAAATCATGACATCAGCAAAGCTCAGCTTGCTTCCAACAAGCAGCGATGATCGATTTGCGCTTCTGGCCGCTCTTGAGTTTGCATCGAGCGGTGTACTTCAGTTCGATCAGGTTGCTGGGACAGAAGTTGGCCAAGGCGTGCCGCATGAGCCAGGCCCAGAGGTATTCGACTGGATTCAGATCGGGCGCGTAACCGGGCAGCAGGGTCATCTGTACGGCGCCATCCGTGCTGTCGAGGTACTCGCGCACGACGCGGCTCTTGAGTTGCGCTGCACCGCCCCACACGATCATCAGCTTGCGTCGGAGTTGCGCGCGCAGTGCTTTGAGGAATTCGACGATCTGCGCGCTTTTGATCGCGCCGTCATGCAGGCGGAACAGGAAGTTTGTACGGGTGAGGCCGGCGACGGCCGAAACGTGCTTCCAGTTGAAGTGATACTGAATGATCGGCGTGCAGCCCTTGGGCGCCCACGTACGCACCCGCGTTGGGCGCTCCGAGAGACCCGATTCGTCAATGAAGACGATCAGTCGTCGCTCGGGCTTTTGCGAGCTGAACCCCAATGCGCTCAGCAGCCGCCCTGCAGCAGCGCTACGCGCAATCCTTCGAGCTGGCTCGTATCCAATTGCGCCGGCCGCCCCGCGGCTATCACGCGAAGCGCCTCGATGCCGCCTTCGTCGAGCCGGGCTTTCCACGTGTATGCGGTTTGCCGCGCGACCCCGACCGCCCTGGCTGCTTCGACGGGTGTTTTGCCTGCCAACATCAGGCGTCCAGCACGCACCCGCTTGCGCGGGGCTTCGTCCATTCTGGCCATCAACCGAGCCTCCATTCAGCGTGATGACTGTATAACGCGTCGGCAGAGAATCGGTTGTCATGGATTTAGTCATTCTCAATTCTCAATAGATCGACGCTTCCGCCCGTCGGTGAGCCGCCGTGCGACGCGCCGGAGCAGGCGCGTCTGCGTCTTCGCGTGAATCTGCTCAGCGATCCGGTCCAACGTGGAGAACGCCGGCAGCTCGATGTTCTGCGCGATGAACTCGTCGATCGTCGCGTTGATGATGTCGACAGGCTGGTCCATCGCCAGCGCCGCCGTGTGCGCCGCCCTCGTAGCGATCGCGTTGGCGTCGCTCCCGTAGTAGGGCGTCACGCCGAGATAGTCGCGGATCGCCGCATAGTGCCGGAACGAGGTTGGCGACGACTGCGTGTCGTAGCCGAACTGGACATCGACGCCGATGCCCGCAGCGACCCGCACGTGGTGGAAGATTTTGAACAGCACCAGCAAGCCGAGACGCGGCCTTTCGCCTCGTGTTGAGCGGCGCACCCATTCCAATTCCTCGGGCAGTGGCGTATAGCAGGCTTCCAGATCCCCGGCGGCAAGAACCTTGGACAAGCGTGGGTACGCGGTGCGTTCGATGGTGGCCATGCGAATCCTCTGGATCGCAGCGGGCCGGTCAGATTAGCGCAAGAAAAGTTCGCGCTACAGGGGCGGATCGGAATGATTCGTCTGATCTTCATAACCAGACGTATTATGGTAGGAATTTACGCTTATCTTGGTCATACCTCGAGTCGGGCGGGTGTTTGGTCGGATGATTGCTTGGCTGCTTGACCGATTGGCACGTCGGTCGCTCTGGCCGAATGGACGAGGCGACCGGCGCGATCGGTCGTGTGATGATTGCAACATGCGAGCCGGAAGACAGTGGCGGGCCGCGCAGTCCGCCGCCGCCGGATCGACGCCCGGATGTGAACGCCGATGTCGGGCCGAGGGTGATGGCGCTCCGGGCAAAGAAACGGCGCGAAGCGGCATGCGTGGAGCCCGGCCTGCGCCATGATCGGGCGCGGCCGAATCCCGGATGCCTCTCCGAAAGCTGAACGAATGCCGGCTTGCTGCTGCGTTGGCGCGTCAAACCGGGTCTTTGCTCGGCGGCTCTTCCGGCTTTTGCGGGTTTTCGTGATGGTGGTGGCCGGGTGACGAAGGCGAGAGCGTGTCGTCTTCGGGGTCGCGGGTCGGGTCGGCGGGCGGGTCCGGCAGCGGCGTCGTGTGGTCGGTCATGGGAATCGGCGAATCTCGGTCAATACGGAGGACCGGCGCGGCACGCGCCGGGTTCGTCTTCCGTTATAGGCAATCGGGCGCGCGTTTGCCGGAGCGATGCGGCGGGCGTCAGTCGCGCGGCGGCGGCGTATGCAGGTCGGCGCGCGTATCGATGTCGCGCAGCACGGCCGGATCGGCGACGTCGACGAGCGCGGGCGGCGCGGCCGCCAGCAGCGCGCGGGCGCCCGTGTCGCCGTCGAGCGCCGCGAGCGCATCGTAATGGCGGCTCGCGAAGCCGACCGGATGGCCGCGCTGCCCGCGATAGACGGGCGCGACGGTCGACGCGAGCCCGGCGTCGAGCGCGCGCGCGACCGATTCGATCGTTGCCGGCGTGATCCATGGCATGTCGGCGAGCGCGACGATCCAGCCGGAGCTGTCGGCGCTTGCGCGCACGCCGGCCGCGAGGCTCGCGCCCATTCCGCGCTCGGCGTCGGGCGCGAACACGACCTGAGCGCCGACGTCGTTGAGCAGGTGCGCGAGCTTTTCCGCGCCGGGACGAACGACCGCGATCACGTCGGGGAGCACGGCGGCGAGCCGTTGCGCAGCCGCGACGGCGACGGGCGTGCCGTCGGGTAACTTCGCGAGCAGCTTGCTGTGCACGCCGCCGGGGTCGAAACGCGTGCCGAGGCCCGCGGCCAGCAGCACGCCGGTGGCGAGCGACGCATGAGTCATGGCGATAACCGGTGGCGAAGGTGCTGCGATTGTGCGGTGCGGCGCGGGCGGCGCGCAAGTTCGGGGAAGCCCTTTCTTCGTGCGGGAACGGCGAGGGCGCGGGATGCACGGCAAGGTGTCGGCGTTCATCGCGATGGCGGGAAGGAGGCTGATGTCGCACAAAGTGCGGCGTGCCTGGGGCGATCGAAGCTTGCATGATTCGAGATGTTCCCGGCTGCGAACGAGGGCCGCGAATCGCGAGGCCAAGCGATGGCCCGAAGGCGTCATGCCGCTAAGCTCCGAAGCCAAAAACCAACTGATGGAAAACCGAAGGATTGAATCGGAACAGCGAAGGACGGCCTTCCGGCAAACCGCGAACCCGTCTCGAATAGCGGCACACGGCGAGCGACGGCGACGTCGTCGCTTCGAGGAGTTGGACGAAGGTCCGCGATTCATCGTCGATATCGATGGGCGAAACCGCCGATACAATCGTCGCTCGATCCATTCCTTCGCGACCGATTCGCTTTCCACATGAACGCATCCACATCGCTTTCCGCGCGCGCCGCGTTGCTGCTCATCGACCTTCAGAAAGGCATTCATGAGCCGAAACTCGGCCGCCGCAACAACCCGGACGCGGAGGCGCGCGTCAAGACGTTGCTCGATAGCTGGAGGCGCAGCGGGCGTCCGGTCGTGCATGTCCGGCACATTTCGCGGTCGCCGGATTCGGTGTTCTGGCCGGGGCGATCCGGCGTGGAATTTCAGGAGGCGTTTTCGCCACTCGATCGCGAGCACGTGGTCGAGAAGAACGTCCCCGATGCGTTCGCCGCGACCGGGCTCGCACGCTGGCTGCATGAGCGCGGAATCGCGCAGCTCGTGATCGCGGGCGTGATCACCAACAATTCAGTCGAATCGACCGCGCGCGCGGCGGGGAACCTCGGTTTCGATGCGATCGTCGCGGGCGATGCGTGCTTCACGTTCGATCAGCGCGATTTGTCGGGGCGGCTGTGGCCGGCCGAGGATGTGCACGCGCTGTCGCTCGCCAATCTGGCGATGGATTACGCGCGGGTGATGACCGTGGCGGATATCGTCGCGCGCGCGGGTGGCTGACGAATGCATCGGCGAGCGTCGCTGTCGGGTCAGGGGCGTGTCTGCTGTAAGAAGCAAAGAGGAACTTATGTCAGTCGAATCAGAATATTTCCCGTAAATTGCTACCATGAAAATCGAATCGATCATCAAGAGCGGAGGGATCAATGCAACTGACTTCGCTCAAATTCTAGGCAAGACCGGCACGATAATTGATTTGATGGAAACAGGCGAGCCAGCACTGGCGCGATCGAACTGGCGAATGCAGGGAGATACGCTCGCAGAGCCGCAGAGTCGTGATGTCTATCAGGCGGATGGTCAGCCGAGCAAAACTGCGCTAGAAGCACCGGACAACGAATACCACGGTGAGACCGCAATCTCGATTGGGATTTGGGACGGTGTGGGGCATCGATAGAGGTCTTTGCGGGCGGCGGAGATTTTCCGGATACCGTTTTTCGAGGTCGTTGCCCATCGTCCCTCACGCATCCGCCCACCGCCGCAACAGATTGTGATAAATCCCGGTCAACGCGATCACGCCTGCATCACGCCCGCCTTTCTCCGCGGTCAACTGCTGAATCTGCGTATCGAGCTGATAAAGCAGCGTCCGGTCCGCATCGTCGCGCACCATGCTCTGAATCCAGAAGAACGACGCCACTCGCGCGCCGCGCGTGACCGGCGTCACCTGATGCAGGCTCGACGCCGGATACAGCACCATGTCGCCTGCCGGCAGCTTCGCGCGGTGAACGCCGTAGGTGTCCTCGACGCACAGCTCGCCGCCGTCGTAATGCTCCGGCTCCTCGAGAAAGAGCGTCGCCGACAGATCGCTGCGCACGCGGAAATCGGTGCCGCGCAGCAGCCGGATCGCATTGTCGACGTGCGTGCCGAACGCGTCGCCGCCCGCGTAGCGGTTGAAGAGCGGCGGAAACACCTTGAGCGGCAGCGCCGCCGAAAAGAACAGCGCGTTGCGCGCGAGCGCATCCTGGATCGCATCGCCCGCCGCGCGCGCGGCGGGCGAACCCTCCGGCAACTGCCGGTTGCGCTTCGCGAGCGCCGATTGCGCGCCGGACGTCGCGTTGCCGTCGGTCCAGTCGGCGGTGTCGAGGAGGTCGCGGCATTGCGCGACCTGTTCCTTCGTCAGCACGCCGGGAATGTGAAGCATCATGTTGCGAACTCCTTCTGTCGCGCCGCAATCGCGCGGAACGCGTCGATCGGCGACGCCGCGAGATATGCGCGCATCTTCGCGACGAACGCGGGCGTCGCGGTGCGCGGCACGCGCGCGAGCCACTCGAGCGCCTCCGCGACGCGGCCGCGCTCGGCGAGCAGCCGCGCATAGTTGAACTGGCCGCGGAAGTCGCCCGCGGCGGCCGCGCGCCGGTAGCAGTCGAACGCGGCGTCGCGGTTGGCCGCGACGACCCAGCCGTCTTCGTAGAAGCCGCCGATCAGGTTGATCGACTTCGCATGGCCGAGCGCCGCCGCTTTCTCGAGCCACGCGAGCGCGGCCGTGCGGTCCTCGTCGACGCCGTTGCCGAGCGCGAGCATCGTCGCGTAGTTGTACATGCCCCAGTCGAGCCCCGCGCGCGCGGCCTCGCGATACCAGTACGCGGCGACGGTCGCGTTCGCGGCCGTGCCCCAGCCGAACTCGTAGCAGCGGCCGACCATGTTCATCGCCATCGGATGATCGGCGCGCGCCGCATGCTTGAACCAGTCGAGCGCGGCGGCGGGGTCGCGTGCGAGCCCGTGGCCGTCGAGCAGGTACTGCCCGTAGACGGCCTGCGCCTCGACGATCCCGTTCTCCGCGGCCGCCGCGACCCACGCGGCCGCGCGCTCGGGCGCTCCGGCGAGGATCCCGGCGAGATCCTCGCGCGACGCCGACGCGAGCGCCTTCAACGATACCGGCCGCATCGCGTCAGTAGCGCGCGTTCAGCGTGACGAACGCCGAGCGGCCCGGCGCGATCGACGCATAGTGCGCCGGATACGCCTGATCGAAGTACGCGCGGTTGAACAGGTTGTTCACGTTCAACTGCAGATCGAGCTTCTTGTTGATCCGGTACTGCGCCATCGCGTCGAAGCGCCAGTACGACGGCACGGCGCGCAGGTTCGCGGTGTCGCCGAACACCTTCGACATGTAGAACGCGCCGCCGCCGACCGTGAACTTCGGCGTCACGTCGTAGTTCGTCCACAGCGTGAAGCTGTGCTTCGGCGTGTTCGGGAACTGGTGGCCGTTGTCGGCCGTGTTCTTGCCGTTCCCGCGCAATTCGCTCTTCATGTACGTGTAGCCGCCGAACACCTGCCATGCGCGCGTGAGCTGCCCCGCGAAGCCGAGCTCGAGCCCTTGCACGCGCTTGCTGCCGGCCATCGCGTACTGGTTGTCCGGCAGCGTGACGCGCGCGTTCGTCGTGTCGATCTGGAAGAGGGCGGCCGTCAGCGCGAGCTTGTCGTCGAGCACGTTCCACTTGGTGCCGAGCTCGATGCTGCGGTTCTTCTCCGGCGCGAGCTGGTCGGCGTTCGCGCCGACGCCGCCGCGGCCCGGCGTGAGCGACTGCGTCTCCGAGCCTTCGCCGAGCAGCGCGCCCGCGGGCGTCGACGACGTCGCGTACGACGCATAGATGCTGCCGTTCTGCGCGGGCTTGAACACGAGGCCGAGCTGCCAGTTCACGAGCGTGTCGTCGCGCGTATAGGTCTTGCCGCCGTTCGCGCGGGTGTCGGTGAAGCGGGTCGAGTAGTCGTCGACGCGCACGCCGGCGTTCACCTGCCAGTGCTTGCCGAGCTCGATCGTGTCGAAGCCGTAGATCGATTTCGTCACGGTGCGCGCATGCGCGTAGTCGTTGTTGCGCGTGATCGAGCCCGCCCACGGATCGTTCGGGTTCGGCGACCACAGGCTCGTGCAGTTGTAGCCCGACGCGGCGCCGATCCCTTGCTGGCAGATCTTGCCGGTGCCGGTGGCGACGCTGTACGAGTCGCGCTTGCCCCATTCGCGCGACAACTCGATGCCGGTCGTGAAGCTGTGCTTGAACGCGCCGGTGAGGAACTCGCCGAACAGCTCCGTCTGGTTCGCGATGCTGTTGATCGAGCTGTTGCGGTTGTTGTTGCGCCGCCAGACGCGGCCGTTGATCACGTTGCCCTGGCTGTCGTCGGGCTGCGTCCAGATGTAGTCCTGCGTCGATTCCGTGTAGCGCGTCGTGTTGCGGATCGTCAGCGATTGCGTGATGTCGTGCTCGATCTTCAGCGTGCTGATGTCCGACGTCGTCTTGCGGAAGTCGCGGTCGACGAGGCCGTAGAAGTTGTGCCGGTCGACGTTCGCCGGATAGATCGTGTCGACGCTCGCCGGCTTGTTCGCGGCCGTGTAGAAGTACGGAATGCCGCCGTCGGGCAGGTCGTCGGTCGACAGGTGGTAGTAGCTCGCGACCACGCGGGTCGGCGTGCCCAGCCCGAATGCGATCGACGGCGCGACGCCCCAGCGCTCGTTGTTCACCGCGTCGCGGCCCGCGACGTCATTGTTGTGGCTCATCAGGTTCAGGCGGAATGCCGCGTGGTCGGCGAACTGCCAGTTGCCGTCGGCGGTGAAGCGGCGATAGCGGTCGGTGCCGAGCCCCGCGCTCGCCTCGGCCGTCGTGCCGAGATGCGGCGCCTTCGTGACGAGGTTGATGCTGCCGCCCGCGCCGCCTCGGCCGCCATACGCGCCGTCCGAGCC
Organism: Burkholderia sp. MSMB1588; assembly: GCF_001546925.1. Taxonomy (NCBI): domain Bacteria; kingdom Pseudomonadati; phylum Pseudomonadota; class Betaproteobacteria; order Burkholderiales; family Burkholderiaceae; genus Burkholderia; species Burkholderia sp. MSMB1588. Next base: position 2,115,196 of record NZ_CM003770.1, read on the forward strand.
CTTCGTGATCTCGATGCGCTCGGTGTTGAAGATCTCGCGCGTTGTTGCGCCCGTGTCGCGCATGCCGTCGACGAACATGCTGCCTTGCGTGTCGTAGCCGCGGATGAACGGGCGGTCGCCGAGCGGATTGCCGCCTTCGCCCGCGCCGAACGTGATGCCGGGCACGGTGCGCAGCGCTTCGGTGAGCGTCGCCGCGCCGCTGTTGTGGATCAGCTCCTGCGGAATCACCGTGACGGATTTCGGCGTGTCGACGAGCGGCGCGGTGAATTTCACCGACGACGAGACGTCCGTCTTGTAGCTGCGCTCGGCGGCGCCCTTGACCTGGATCGGCGCGAGCTCCTTGTCGTGATCGGCGGTTGCCGCGGGCGGCGCGGCGTCCTGCGCGAACGCCGGGCTCGCGGCGAGCATGCTGCAAAGGGTAGTGAATTTTCCGAGCTTCAACTCGTCGGAACGCGACTTCATCGGTGGTATTTCCTCGCCAGGTGTGACTCGATCGGGCGAAGCAACTGCCGGTGCATGACGCGTTTCGCCCGAATATTACAAATTGTTTTCGGGCGTCATTCTAGTGAATAAGTTTATGAATGAGAAGCGTTCTTGTTACGTTTCTCGAAACGAACGGCTGGATTCGATGCTATCCGCTTGAAAAGAAAGGAAATGTGCGATGCGGCCGGCAGGCTTCCCGTTCGGTCGCGCGCCGGCCCGCCCTCCGAATGTCAGTCGATCCCGTGAAACACCGCGTCCTCGGGCCCGAGGTACGCGGGCGGGCGCCACGTCGCGTCGCGCAACGAGTGCTGAACCAGATGCTCGACGCCGAGCAGCACCGCGAAGATCGCCATGCGCACCGGAATCCCGTTGTCGGTCTGGCGGAAGATCGCGAGGCGCGGGTCGCGGTTCAGGTCGGTCGACAGATCGTTCGCGCCGGGTCGGCTGTCGCGCGGCAGCGGGTGCATGATCAGCGTGTCGCGGCCGCACACCGTGTCGACGAGCGCCTGATTGATCTGGAAATCGGGCGTATAGCCTTCGAACGATTCGTCGGTGAAGCGCTCCTTCTGGATTCGCGTCGCATAGACGACGTCCGCGCCCTTCAGGCCCGCCGCGAGGTCGTGCGTCTCCTCGACGACGTGGCCGTTCGTCGAGATCTGGTCGACGATATAGGCCGGCATCTCGAGCGTCGGCGGCGATACGAGCGTGAACTTGAGCCCGCGATACAGCGCGAGCAACTTGACGAGCGAGTGGACCGTGCGGCCGTATTTCAGGTCGCCGACGAGCGCGATGTGCGCGCCGTCGACGATCTTGCCGAGGCGCGAGAACTCGCGCTGAATCGTGTACAGGTCGAGGAGCGCCTGGCTCGGATGCTCGCCGGGACCGTCGCCGCCGTTGATCACGGGCAGGTTCGTCGCGCGCGCGAACTCGGCGACCGAGCCTTTCTCCGGATGGCGGATCACGAGCGCGTCGACGTAGCCCGCCATCACGCGGCTCGTGTCGTAGATCGATTCGCCTTTCGCCATCGACGAGAACGTGAAGCCCGTCGTGTCGCACACCGAGCCGCCGAGCCGGCAGAACGCGGCGCCGAACGACACGCGGGTACGCGTGCTCGCTTCGAAGAACAGGTTGCCGAGCACCGCGCCTTCGAGCACGCGCGAGATCTTGCGGCGGCGCGCGATCGGCTGCATCACGTCGGCGACCCGGAACAGCGCTTCGACAGAGTCGCGCGAGAACTGGTCGACCGACAGCAACTGCGGCTTGCCCTCGAACAGGAACTGGCTCGCGAGCGGCTGCCGGGAGTCTACGCTTTGCGCATATCCCTCGGCGGCTGGCGCACGCCCGACGATTTCGGAGACGAAACGCTCGACGATCTCGGGCATTCCGCGCGATTCCTGCGAATCGTCGGGCAAAAGCCAGGTGTCGAGAGCGCGCCGGCTGACGCCGATGCGGTTCGCGAACGCTTCGCGGGTCATGTTGAGGCGGCGCATCGCGTCGCGCAGGAACGCTTGCTGAGGAACGGTCATCGGTCGGCTAGGCTCTCTGAAATATACGCGATGCGTATGGTAGGTCGCCAGCAGCCGAAGTCAAGCGAAAAATGCGGGCGGATTGACGGAGACGAGGCGCGGAAGCGGCGCGCGACATCGCCGCACGATCCGAAACACGTTTAACAATTGCTTTGCCCCGTGAGACGCGGCGCGTCCGTATAATCGGGACCCGTCCCCCGCGCCGCCGCGCGCGGGCAGATTCCGATACGCCGGACGCCCGTGAAGCGTCCGCATTGACCAGGAGAATGAGAATGAATCGCGCGATTGCCGCCGCCCTGTTGATCCTGACCGCCGCGCTTGCCGGTTGCAACACGATCGCCGGCGTCGGCCAGGACATCTCGAAGGGCGGCCAGGCGATCTCGAACACGGCCGAGAAGGCGAAGTAAGAAGCGAGGTCGCTTCCGTTCGAAGGGAGCGCCGCCGCGAGTGCGGCGGCATGAGCGGGCCCGGCATTCAGCCGGGCCCGCGTCGTTTGCGTCGCCGTTTTCGTCGGTCGGGCGTTCAGGCGTTCCTGCACGCGGATACCGTCGGCGCGAGTGCAGGGCGGCGCGCGGCGAAAGGCTTCGCCCGTGTGCGGCGGCAACGTACCGAGGGCGTGGGCACGCCGACGGGCGGCGTTCGAGCGAGGAGGGAGCGTTCGATCGTGTACTCGCGCCCGGATCGGAGCGCCGCTCGATCCGGCATCGCGATTGCCGTGGCGACGCGGCGCGAGCCGCCGTCGCTTCGCGAAACGAAACCGCGAACGCGCCGCATGAGCGCGAAGCGCGGCGCGCCGGCCCTGAGCCCGCGTTCATCCGCGAATCGCCCATCGAGCGACGACGCGACGCGTCAGCGCGGCAGCGGCGTCTTCAACGCGCGATGCTCGCCGACCGCGGCAAACACGACGATCTGCGCGGGCTCGGTATCGCTCGCGTTGCGCGACACGATGTGGCGCGAGCCGGGCGGCTCATACCACGTTTCGCCCCGCCCGTGAGTCCGCGGCGGCTCGCTTTCGAACTGCGACACGACGCGGCCCTGCGTGACGAACGCGAAGATCGAGCCCGCGTGCGCGTACGGATCGGATGCCGCACCCGGCCAGGCGCGCCGAGGCGAACGTGCCGGATCACGCGATTCTGTCGATCCTCGCGATCCATTTTCTGTCGAGCGTCGTGCTGGACCTCACGCGGGCAGCTTGCGAAACGACACGGCAAAGCGGTTCCAACTGTTGATTGTCGCGACGGCGAGCGTCAGATCGACGAGCTCCGCATCGGTGAAATGCGGCCGCACCGCGTCCCAGACGGCGTTCGGCACGTGGTCGCGCGCGACGAGCGTCACCGCCTCGGTCCACTCGAGCGCCGCGCGCTCGCGGTCGGTGAAGAAAGGCGCCTCGCGCCAGACGACGACCGTCGCGAGCCGGCGGTCGGTCTCGCCGCGCTTGCGCGCGTCGCGCGTGTGCATGTCGACGCAGTATGCGCAGCCGTTGATCTGCGACGCGCGCAGCCGCACGAGTTCGAGCAGCGTCGGCTCCAGCCCGCTTTGCGCGATCCGCTCCTCGAGCGCGAGCATCGCGTTGAGCGCGTGCGGGTTCGCCTGGCGGTAGTCGAGACGGGTTTCCATGATTCGTTCCTCGGTTTCGGGTGATCATCACCAGATTAACGATGCGACCGGCTATCTGAAATGACCAATTTTCTGGAAATTTGGGATACCGCTTTGCAAGTCTGCAAGAATGTAAACCCGCAAACCGCAAGCTCGTAAGCCGCAAACCGCAACTTCATCAGTCCTCGATCCGGAAATTCAGCAAGCCCGAATCCCCGAGCGCCTGCGAACCGCCATCCCCGCAGCGCGGCTCACGCGCACCGATTCAGCACGTCCGCGAGCCGCGCGAGCGCGACGTCGATCGTCGGCGCGTCGAGGCCGCCGTAGCCGAACAGGATGCCGGCTTCGGGCGGGCTGCTTGCGTAGAACGCCGAGATGCCGTGCAGATCGATGCCGGCTTCGCGCGCGGCGTCGAGCGTCGCGCGTTCGTCGATGCCCGCGCGAAAGCGCGCGGTCAAGTGAATGCCGGCCGCGGGAATCACGGGCTGAAGCCAGCGCGACAGCGCGCCTTGCAGATGCGCGGCGAGCAGCCGGCGGCGCGCGTCGTAGTGGCGATGGATGCGCCGCAGATGACGGCCGAACGCACCGCAGGCGATGAACCGCGCGAGCGCCGTTTGCGTGAGCGTGCACGCGTGCCAGTCGGCGATCTGCTTCGCCTTGCGCAGCGCGAGGTTCAGCGAACGCGGCGGCACCGCGTAGCCGATTCGCAGTTCCGGAAACAGCGTCTTCGAGAACGTGCCGACGTATGCGACGAGCCCCGCGCGATCGAGGCTCTTCAGCGGCTCTAGCGGCCGGCCCTCGAAGCGGAATTCGCAGTCGTAGTCGTCCTCGACGATCACCGCGCGCCGCCGCTGCGCCCATTCGAACAACTCGACGCGCCGCTCGAGGCTCATCGGCATGCCGAGCGGGAACTGGTGCGACGGCGTCACGTAGACGAAGCGCGCATCGTCCGGCAGCCGGGCGACGACGAGGCCGTGCGCATCGACGGGCACGCCGGCCACACGCGCGCCGAGCGCCGCGAACGCCGCGCGCGCGGGCGGATAGCCGGGCTCCTCGACGGCGACGACGTCGCCCGGCCGCACGAGCACGCGCGCGAGCAGGTCGAGCGCCTGTTGTGCGCCGTGCGTGACGATCACGTCCTGCCAGTCGCACGCGACCGCGCGGCTGAAGCCGACATAGCGCGCGATCGCGTCACGCAGTTCGGGTTCGCCCGCCGGATCGCGATAGTCGCCGCTGCTGCGCGCCTGCGCGCGCACCGCTTGCTGGATGCAGCGCCGCCAGTCGTCCCACGGGAAATGCGCCTTGTCGGTGACGCCGCCTCGGAAGTCGAATGCGAGCGGCGCGCGCGGCGGCGGCATCGAGAGCCCGGCCGGCACGTCGGACCAGCCTGCGTGCGCGCGGGCGAGCGCCTCGCCGCCGCTGCCGTCGCGAACCGCGTCCGCGTGCGCGCCGTGGGCGTTCGTCTCGTGCCCGCGCGCGCCGGGCACGCGCGTGAGGCCGTCCGCGACGAACGTGCCGTTGCCCGTGCGCGTGAGCAGAAAGCCTTCGCTCGCGAGGCGCTCGAACGCGTCGAGCGTCGTCTTGCGCGACACGCCGAGCTGCCGCGCGAGATCGCGCGTCGAAGGCAGCCGCGCGCCGGCGGCGAGGCGTCCGCCGACGATCGCCGCGCGCAGTTGCCGATAGATCTGGCCGGCGAGGTCGCGACGATCGTGGAGGCTGATCTGGAGATCCACGGAATGGCTACCTGAATGAGCGGTGAATTCGCCATTCTGGCATGCCGGCGAGCCGACAAGCCAATCAGCCAATCAGCCGATAAACCGTCGAGCCCGTGCGAGACACGTGGTCGGGCCGGCAGATCGAGCGCGCCTGGCGAGCCCGCAGCAGGCGCGACCGGCGCGGCGGCGACACCCGCAGGGTGACGCTCACAGTACGTTCATCATCGCCAGCGCGGCTTCCTGCAGGTGCGGCAGCACGCGTTCGAGCGCGGCATCGGCGCTTTCGCCGCCGATCGGCATGTTGGTGCTGAGCGCGGCGACGACTTCGCCGTGCCGGTTCTTGAGCGGCACCGCGATCCCGCGCACACCGACCTGCAATTGCTGCTCGATCAGCGCATGGCCGTCGATGCGCGCGCGGTCGATCTTCTCCTGCAGGCGCGCCTTGCTGGTCAGCGTGTGCGGCGTGAACGGCGGGAACTCGGTCGAGTCGAGCCACGCGCGCACCGCGTCCTGGTCCGCCTTGTGCGCGAGCAGCACGACGCCCGGCGAGATCAGCGGCGCGGGCACGCGCGCGCCGAGCACGAAGCCCGTCGTCATCACGCGCGACACGCCGTTGCGCGCGATCACGACGAGCTCCCATTCGTCGAGCACGCTGACGTATGCGGATTCGTTCAGCGTCGCGCTCAGTTGCTGCAGATACGGCTGCACGGTGCGCGGCAGGCGCGCCGAATCGAAGTACGACCAGCCGACCCGCAGCACGCGCGGCGTGAGCCCGTAGAGCCGCCCGTCGGTGTACACGTAGCCGAGCGATTCGAGCGTCAGCAGATAGCGGCGCGCGGCAGTGCGCGTGAGGCCCGTGCGCGCGGCGGCCTGGGTCGGCGTCATCCGCGCGTGCTGGTTGTCGAACGCCTCGAGGATCGCAAGGCCCTTCTCGAGGCTCGCGATCCAGTCGCGTCGGTCGAGCGGCGTCTTCTTCATTCTCGATGTCGCGATGGGCGCTCGCTCAGGCGGCGCGCATCCGCGCGGCGACGAGCGTGGACACCAGGCAGCCGGCCGCGAGATACGCGGCGACGAGATGCCACGAGCCGCCGCCGAAGCCGACGAGCGCGACGGCGATGAACGGCGTGAAGCCGCCGCCCACCACGCTTGCGAACTGATAGCCGACGCCCGCGCCGCTGTAGCGGTACTCGGCGCCGAACAGCTCGGTGAAGAGCGGCTGCTGGACGCTCACGACCATGTCGTGCGCGAGGTTCGCGAGCATCACCGAGCAGATCACGATCCAGAGGGTCGCGCGTGCCTCGAGCGCGACGAAGAACGGCACCGCGCACGCGAGCCCGACGAGCGCGCCGGCGATGTAGACGCGGCGCAGTCCGAAGCGGTCGGCGAGCCACGCGAAGCACGGGATCGTCACGCAGCTCAGCGCGCCGACGAGCAGGCCGATGTTCAGGAACAGATCGCGCGACATGCCGAGGTTCGACGTCGAATAGCTGAGCGCGAACGCGGTGACGATATACATCGTGAACAGCTCGGCGAGGCGCAGCGCGACGATGTAGACGAATGCCTTCGGATGGCGGGTCAGCGCTTCGAGCACCGGCAGCTTCAGCTTGCGGTGGCCGTGCTCGACTTTCTCGACGAATTCCTGCGATTCGTCCATGCTCGAGCGCACCCACAGGCCGATCATCACGAGCACGATGCTGAACACGAACGGCAGCCGCCAGCCCCATGCGCGAAACGCGGCGTCGCCGAGCGTGTGGCTGAGGATCGACACGATGCCCGTCGCGAGCACGAGGCCGACGCCGTAGCCGACCTGCACGCCGCTGCTGTAGAACGCCTTCTGTTTCTCGGGCGCGCTCTCGACCGCCATCAGCGCCGCGCCGCCCCATTCGCCGCCGACCGCGAAGCCCTGCACCGCGCGCAGCACGACGAGCAGCACGGGCGCCCACCAGCCGATCGCGCCGAAGGTCGGCAGCAGGCCGATCGCGACCGTCGACACGCCCATCAGCATCACGGTCAGCACGAGCATCCGCTTGCGGCCGAGCCGGTCGCCGTAATGGCCGAACACGACGCCGCCGAGCGGGCGGAACAAGAAGCCGACGCCGAACGTCGCGAACGCGGCGAGCGTGCCCATCGTCGGGCTGACGTTCGGAAAGAATGCATGGTTGAACACGAGCGCGGCGACGATGCCGTACAGCAGGAAGTCGTACCAGTCGACCACCGCGCCGACGAAGCTGCCGATCGCGGCCTTGCGGGCCTGGTTGCGGCGGGCGGGCGCGGCGTCGATCGTGCCGGCCGCGTCGAATGCTGGGGTCATGCTATGTCTCCTTTTGTCGCCGGCGCATGCCGCCGCGGTGACGCGATGCGTGGGCGGCGTTGCCGGTGCGGCTCGTGCGAGCCGTCGTGTCGGGGTGACACGCAGCATAGGAGCGGCAGCGGCTTCGGAGCAACGTGGCGATGAAACATTTTGCGCGATTATCGAACGAAAGCGTGCGATTATCGATCGATTTCGGGGTTTGCACTAGGCGAGCGACCGATGCGCGATGGGAGACGATGCGGATGTCGGGTGCGGCGACGCTTTGCGTCATGAACGATTTGGTTAAAATTGCCGGCGCAGGCCGGCCGCGCGGCGCGATGCGTCGCCGCCGGCCCAAGACGATTCCCCCGCCAGCCAAGGAGCCCTCGATGTCCAGCCCAGCCAGTCCCGCGTCCAGCGCCCCCGCGTTTACCGGCCCGCCGGGCGAGAACCCGCTCGGCATGGCGGGGCTCGAATTCGTCGAGTTCGCGGCGCGCGAGCCCGACGCGCTCGCGCGCCGCTTCGAGCAGCTCGGTTTCAAGGCGATCGCGCGGCACGTCAGCAAGGCGGTCGCGCTGTACCGGCAAGGGCAGATGAACTTCCTCGTCAACGCGCAGCCCGATTCGTTCGCCGCGCGCTACGCGCACGAGTACGGCACGGGCGTCTGCGCGATCGGCATTCGCGTCGACGACGCGCAGCGCGCGTTCGACCGCGCGATCGAACTCGGCGCGTGGGCGTTCGAGGGCGAGCGGATCGGCGTCGGAGAGCTGACGATTCCGGCGATCCAGGGCATCGGCGCGTCGCACATTCATTTCGTTGACCGCTGGCGCGGGCGCGGCGGGCTGCGCGGCGGCGTCGGCGACATCTCGATCTTCGACGTCGATTTCCGCCCGATCGACGTCGCATCCGCGCAGGCCGACCTCGACTGCTTCGGCGCCGGCCTGCGGCGCGTCGATCACCTGACGCAGACGGTCGGCAGCGGCCGGATGCAGGAGTGGCTCGATTTCTATCGCGATCTGCTGCATTTCCGCGAGATCCACGAGCTCAACGCGAACTGGCACGTGTCGGAGGAGTCGCGTGTGATGGTGTCGCCGTGCGGCGACGTGCGGATTCCTGTGTACGAGGAGGGCGCGCGGCGCACCGCGCTGATGCACGAATACCTGCCGGACCAGCCGGGCGAGGGCGTCCAGCACATCGCGCTCGCGACCGACGACATTCTCGCGTGCGCCGATGCGCTCGCGGCGAACGGCGTCGAGTTCGTCGAGCCGCCGGCGCGCTACTACGACGAGATCGATGCGCGGCTGCCCGGCTGCGGGATCGACGTCGATGCGCTGCGCGCGCGCCGCATCCTCGTCGACGGCGAGATCGGCGGCGACGGCGCGCCGCGGCTGTTCTTCCAGACGTTCGTCAAGCGCCGGCCCGGCGAGATCGTCTTCGAGATCGTCGAGCGGCAGGGGCATCACGGCTTCGGCGAGGGCAACCTGCGCGCGCTCGCGCGCGCGAGGGACGCGGCGCGCGGTTAGAGCAAGCCCGTCATGAGCGGGAACAGGCTCTAACCGACGGCGCGCGACGGAGCGCGGCCGGCCGCGCCGGCATTCGGCGGGCTCAGGCGGGCTCAGGCAGCGAGCGGCCGCGGCGCGCATGCGTCGCCGGGCCCGTCGTTCAGCGTGCGAATCAGCGCGTCGGCAAAATCGCCGATGCACGCGCTGTTCAGCAGCAGGTGCAGCGGGATGTCCGCGCAGAGCCGTAGCTGGAACTGCGCGACCACGCTTCATCGCGCGCATTCCGTTTCGAGCGTTTACTTCACACGCGCGTCGCCCCTCGGTTTCAAACGATCGTTGCCCGCGCGGACGAGATTTCCGGCTTCCGCCGCAACGATTCCGCTGCGTTGCTCAAACGGTCAACAACGAAGGCCATCGTGCCGGCCGGTCGATCCCGGTCTTTGCCCGTCTTGACCCTGCGCGCGACGGATGGCTCAATCAGCCGGTGCCGCGCGGGATTCCGCCGAAAACGGGCCGCCGATCGCACCTTCCACCGAACAAGATCCAAGAAGAATTGGAGGAGAGACATGAAACTTGCGCGTTTGATCGCGGGTGCGAGCGTCGCGCTTGCCGCGTCGTTCGCTCATGCGGGCGTGTCGTGCCGGCCCGCGACGCCCGCCGAAGCGGCCGTCTACACGACGCCGTTCCAGTTTCCCGGCGTGAGCTCGCCGAAGGACGGCACCTGCTGGGTCAACAACCAGACCGTCACCGCGACGGACGGCACGCGGCTCACCGCGAACGTGTTCCTGCCGAAGATCACGCGCCCCGATCAGACGTTTCCGGCGATCGTGATGATCTCGAGCTGGGCCGCATCCGATTTCTTCGAATATCTCGGCCAGCAGCGCAAGCTCGCGCAAGACGGCTACATCGTGCTCGCCTACACCGCGCGCGGCTTCTACCTGTCGGGCGGGCAGGTCGAGGTGGCGAGCCCGCAGGACGTGAAGGATGTGTCGTCGGCGGTGGACTGGGTGTCCGCGAACACGCCCGCCGATCCGGACAGACTCGCGGTGAGCGGCATCTCGTATGGCGCGGGGCTGTCGCTGCTCGCGCTCGCGCAGGACAGGCGGCTGAAGACGGCGGCCGCGCTCTCCGGCTGGGGCGATCTCGCCGATCAACTGTACCCGGCCCAGTCGCCGAACGCGACGTGGAGCGCGGTGCTGTTCCTGTCCGGCAAGGTGACGGGGCGGCTCGATCCGATCGTCGACCAGTACGTGAAGGCGCTGCTCGATCCGAACACGACGCAGGCGAAGGCCGACGAGATCATCGCGTGGGCGCGGGTGCGCTCGCCGTCGACGTATCTCGACGCGCTGAACCGCCGCGGCGCGCCGGTCTTCATCAGCAAGAACTTCGAAGACGACATGTTCACGCCGAATTCGTCGATGAAACTGTTCTCGAATCTGACGGTGCCGAAGAAACTGCTGCTGAATCCGGGCATCCATGCGCAGGCCGAGATTCCGGGCGCGCTCGCCGGCCTGCCGAACTATCCGTACGATCAGGCGCATCGCTGGTTCGACCGCTGGCTGAAGGGCGTGCGCAACGGCGTGGACACCGAGCCCGAGGTGTCGATGCAGATCAAGTTCACGAACACGCGCGAGTCGTTCGACACATGGCCCGCGAGCAACGTGCGTGCACAGACGCTGTACGTCGGGCCGCGCGGCGCGCTACGCTGGGATCTTTCGTGCCTGTGCACGAAGGGCGTCTCGGGCACGCTGCAGAGCGCGCCGAACCGCACCGCGGGCAACGACCTGATCCAGAATTTCTCGGACACGACCGCGACGAGCGGCCCGATTCCGGTGCTGTCGACGTTCGGCGAGAGCATCGGCGCGCCCGTCGTCAATCAGCTCGCGACCGTCAATCTCGCGACGGGCGTGCGCTACGAGGGCACGGCGCTCGCGCAGCCGCTGCATTTACGCGGCGCGGCGCAACTGAACCTGCGGGCGACGCCGTCGCAGGCGCGCGCGCAGGTGGTCGCGTATTTGTACGACGTCGACGCGCTCGGCTTCGGCAAGCTGATCACGCACGGCGCGCGGACCGTGCACTGGGCGAGCCCGGGCGCGACGATCGATTTCCCGATCGAGTTCTCGGCGATCGCGTACGACGTGCCGGCGGGCCATCACATCGGCATCGTGCTCGACACGTACGACAGCCTCTATCAGCCGCCCGTCAATCCGGGCGAGCGGTTCGGGGTGACGTTCCAGTTCGATCCGGACCGGCAGGCGACGCTCGTGTTGCCGGTGCGCTCGTGACCCGGGGGCGCTGAACGCGCGGCGCGCGCATCGCCGCCCGGCTGCGCGCATGTGGAAAAACGCCCGGCGCGGACGGCCGGGCGGCGGCAAGAAAAAAAGACGGTCGCATCGCTACGCCGTCCTGAAGCGCCTCTTTCGAGGTAGGGTATTCATTCGTCGATCTTCATCTCGTTTTCCTCGTGCCAGCCAGTTTGCTCCCCGTATGGGTTGGCCCCGTCGCGGTCCGGTTGGCCTGTCCTGGCCGGGCCTATCCTGTCCTGTCCTCGTCGCGTTCGGCCTGCCTGTCTTTCTTCTTTCCCCGTAGCGATTGTTCTGTCCGCGGTCCGCATTGCCCGCGTCATACGCGAGCGAGGCCGACCGGATCGATGATGCGGATCTGCTTGCCGCGCGGCGCGATCAGCTTGTCGCGCTGGAACTTCGACAGCATCCGGCTGACCGTCTCGAGCTTCATCCCGAGATAGCAGCCGATTTCCTCGCGCGTCATCCGCAGGTTGAATTCGGCCGCCGAATAGCCGCGCTTCTGGAAGCGCTCCGAGATGTTGAGCAGGAACGCGGCGACGCGCTGCTCGGCCGTCATCGTGCCGAGCAGCATCATCTGGCTCGATTCGCGGACGATCTCGCCGCTCATCAGCCGATGGACGTGGTGCTGCATCGGCTTCACTTCGCGGCACACCGCCTCGAGCTGCGCGAACGGGATGATGCAGACGGTGCTGTCCTCGAGCGCGATCGCGTCGCTGTTGTGACGGCCGGCGCACACGCCGTCGAGGCCGAGCGTTTCGCCGACGATCTGGAAGCCCGTCACGTGCTCCTGGCCGTCGCGATGCATGACGACCGTCTTGAACGAGCCGGTGCGCACCGCGTAGATGCTCTGGAACACGTCATGCGTGCGGAACAGCGCGTCGCCGCGCTTGACGTGGCGCGCCGAGCAGATCAGCGCGTCGAGCTTCGCGAATTCGTGGGTGCTCAGATCGAACGGCATGCAGACGCTGCGCATCGCGCAACTCGAGCAGCGCGGGGCCGGGCACTTCGCCGCGTCGTCGCGCGCAGCCGCGCGCAGCGGCATCGTCACGCGCTGCCGCTGCGCGGGCGTGAAAGCGTTCGACGTATGCGCTTGCAACATGATCTGCTCCTGTCATTCGGCCGCGCTCGGTCGGTGCGCGCTGGCCAGGGTTTTCACGGTGCGGCAGGCGGCGTCGACGTCGGCGATCTTGTCGAAGAAGAAATTCGCCCCCGCGTCGCTGCATGCCGCGCGAAATGCCGGTCCGGACAAGTTGGTCAGCACGATCTTGACCACCCTCGGAGCGGCGCGCGTCAGCGCCGAAATCAACTCGAGTCCATTGCCGCCCGTCAATCTCAGCTCGATGACGGCGACGTCGGCGCCCGTTTCCAGAATGCCGGCCAGCGCGGCCGGGACGTCCTCGGCCTCGCCGACCACCTCGACCCCGAGGATCGTCTCGAGCAGCGAGGTAAGGCGATCTCTGACCGGGGCCGCATAGTCGACGAGAAACACTCTCAGCGGAGGAGTCGGCTCGCGTGCATTCATGGCAGGCAGTATGGCCCGCGCGGTCGAGGCGCGAAATCAGCGCCGGGTGAAAATGGAGTAGGCAATGACGCGTTTGCTGTAGGGATAATCCTACGAGGGTTTGCGCGGATGCGGACAAGAAGCCGGAGCCGGACGCCGGGCGAGTGACGACGATACGGACGACGGGCACGCGGCAGCGCAGGGAACGCGCGCGCGTCGCCCGGCCCGCGTCCCGCCGCGTCGTCGATCAGGCCTCGTCGCCGTCGTCGAACAGCTTGTGCCGGATCGCGTAGCGCACGAGCGCCGCATCGTGCGGCATCTGCATCTTCTCGAGGATGCGCGCCTTGTAGGTGCTGATCGTCTTCGCGCTGACGTCGAGCGCCTGTGCGATCTCGGTGATCGTCTCGCCGGCGGCGATCCGCCGGAATACGTCGAACTCGCGATCGGACAGCCGCTGGTGCGGCAGCGACTCGGCGGGTTCGTTCAGGCTCTGCGCGAGCCGCTCGGCCATCGCGAGGCTCACGTAGACGCCGCCCGCCGCGATCTTCGTCAGCGCGCCGACGAGCTCCGCGCTCGCGCTCTCCTTCGTCATGTACCCGGACGCGCCCGCGCGGAACGCGCGCGACGCGTATTGCTGCTCCGCGTGCATCGTCAGCACGAGAATCCGCAGCGCGGGTTTCTCTTCCTTGATCTGCCTGATGAGGTCGATGCCGTTGCGGCCCGGCATCGACAGGTCGAGCACGAGCAGTTGCGCATCGGTCGAGCGCATCAGCTCGATCGTCGAGACGCCGTCGCACGCTTCGCCGACGACTTCGAAGCCCGTCGCGCTGCCGAGAATGTGGCGCAGGCCGTCGCGCACGAGCGCGTGATCGTCCGCGATCAGGACCCTGATCACAGGAGCGCGTCCGTTTGCCGGATCGCGGCGAGCGGCAGCGCGACCTTGATCGAGAAACCCTGCCCGGGCGCCGAATCGATCGTGACGGTGCCGCTCAGCATGTGCGCGCGCTCGCGGATGCCGATGAGGCCGAACGACTTGTCGCCGTTCGCGCCGAGGCGTTCGTCGGGCTGCACGCCGCGCCCGTCGTCCCTGATCTGCAGCAGGCAGAAGTCCTGGTCGATCGCGAGCGTCAGGTCGACGCGGGTCGCGTCCGCGTGGCGCGCGACATTCGTCAGCGCCTCCTGGACGATCCGGAACAGCGTCGTCGCGCCGGCGCTGGTGAAGCGCGTGTCGGCGGTGTCGAGCCGGCGCTCGACGTCGATGCCGTAGCGGTTCGTGAAATCGTTCACGAGCCATTCGATCGCGGGCACGAGGCCGAGATCGTCGAGCATCACGGGCCGCAGGTCGGCCGCGATGCGCCGCACCGATGCGACCGTCGAATCGATGAGCCGCCGCATCCCGTGCAACTGCTGCTCGACGGCCGCGATCGGCTGCGCGTCGGCCCGCGCGTCGCGATAGCGGGCGAGCGCGAGCGCGATCGCCGACACGTCCATCTTGAGCGCGGTCAGTTGCTGGCCGAGGTCGTCGTGCAGCTCGCGCGCGATGCGCGTCTTCTCTTCCTCGCGCACGTTCTGCAGGTTCGCGGACAGCTCGCGCAGCTCCTCGCGCGACTGCCGCAGCGCGCTCTCGTTGCGCACCCGCTCGGTGACGTCGCGCAGCATCACCGTGTACAGCTTGCCGGAGCCGTCGCGGATCTGCGAGATCGATGCCTCGATCGGGAACTCCTCGCCGTTCTCGCGCAGCCCGTACAGCACGCGCTGACGGCCCATCTGCCGCTCGGATACGCCCGTCACGCCGAACTGCTCGACGTGCTTCTCGTGCGCCTCGCGAAAGCGCTCGGGGATGAAGCGCGACAGCGGCGAGCCGATCGCGTCCATCGCGGACACGCCGAACACGCGTTCGGCGGCCGGATTGAAGATCACGATCGTCTGCATCTCGTCGACCGTGATGATCGCTTCCATTGACGAGCGGATGATGCCCATCATCCGCGCTTCGTTGAGCGGGCTGTCGTCCGCGTAGCCGTCGCGCGCGCCGACGCGCCCGACGAGCAGATACGCGAGCACCGCGAGCAGCGCGGACGTCGCCGCGCCGGCGACGAACACCGTGGTCGCCACGGCGTCCGAGCGGATCGCCGCCCAGCGGTTTTCCGTCGTATAGGCGAGCGCGAGCGGCATGCCGCCGAAATTGAGCGAGTCCGTGCGCGCAAGCGACGGACGCGACGCGTCGGCGCCGCCGTAGTCGCGCTCGGTCGTGTAGACGAGCACGCCCGCTTCGCCCGCCGTCAGGCGCAGGTCGATGTCGCGGTCGTTCGCGGTCGACAGCTCGACCAGGCGGCGCGCGTCGAGCGTCGCGACGACGAAGCCGGCCGTGTCCGCGCGGCGACGCTCGGGGGCGGGCAGCGCGCCGTTCGCCGTGTAGACGGGCAGGTAGAGCGCGAGCGTGCCCGCGCCGCTGTCCGGCGCGTAGGTGTTCTCGGGCGGCGGCGCATGCGCGTCGAGCGTCGCCAGGCCGGAATCCGCGGCGCGCAGCAGTGCGGCGCGCGTCTGCGGATCGACGCCCGGTTGCGCGGCGGCGCCGCTGGCGGCCTTCGCGTCGACGAAGCCGAGCGAGCGGATCGGCGAGCGCGCACGATCGAGATCGAGCTGCGCCTGATAGTTCGCCCAGCCGACGGCGGCGGGCGACGCGTTCTCGCCGAGCATGCCGCGCGCGCCGCGCAGCACCGTCGTGGCGGTCAGCAGTTCCTGCCGCAGCGTCGTCGTCACGTGCGCGGCGCGGCGCTCGAAACGGGCCTGCGCGGCATTGCGCTCCTGCTGCAGCACGAGCCGCGCGACGCCATACGACGCAGCGATGCCCAGCGCGGCGACGGCCACGGCGACGAGCGCGCCGCGCCGGTCGGTGCGGGACGCATCGCGCGATGCGCCAGGGCTGATCCCGCTGGCGGTCATGAATTCATACCTATGCTTCGTTATGCCGGTGCGGCTGGTTGGGGGAGCGTCGAGTGAACGGGCCCGATGCGCGGCGGGAATTGGAATGCCGACATTTTGCGTGATTCCCGTCATTTTCGGCAATGCGACAACGCGAAAGCGTTGCGGACCGAATTCTTTCAAATATTACGCGCCAACGCAATCCGTTCGATCCGGCGCCGCCGCGTGGGGCCGGCGCTTGCCCGCGCATGCGTCGCCGGCGCGCGGGCGCGGCGCCGGGCATCGTGCAGTGCGGAATCGGTGCGCCAGAAAACGACTCCGTGCGCATTTCATCGCGATTTTCCATTGGCTGACTTCAGGCTGACTTCATGGGTTGCCATACGCTCGCCATCTGATTCGCCGACATTGGGCGGCGCATCGCCGTCGGCATTTTTCGCGCTTTGCGTCCGTGCGGCTATCGCGTCGCATCGGATTTTCATGACCGGTTTTTTCGTGGCCGCCGCGGCGGAGTCGATCGTGCGATCGCGAAGGGGCGCGTTTCCGTTTCCTTTACTTTGCGAAAGGCCGTTGCTAGATTCAAAACCGAGCGCCTCGCTCCCCCACAAGGATCGCCATGAGCCATTTCCTCGACAGGCTGCGCTTTTTCACGACCGCCCGACCGCAGTTTTCCGACGGGCATGGCGCGGTCACCGACGAGGATCGAAAGTGGGAGGAGGGCTACCGGCAGCGCTGGCAGCACGACAAGATCGTCCGCTCGACGCACGGCGTGAACTGCACCGGCTCGTGCTCGTGGAAGGTCTACGTGAAGGGCGGCATCGTCACGTGGGAGACGCAGCAGACCGACTATCCGCGCACCCGCCCGGACATGCCGAACCACGAGCCGCGCGGCTGCTCGCGCGGCGCGTCGTACTCGTGGTACCTGTACAGCGCGAACCGGCTCAAGTACCCGCTCGTGCGCAGCGCGCTCGTCAGGCTGTGGCGCGCGCGGCGCCGCACGATGGAACCCGTCGACGCATGGCGCTCGATCGTCGACGACGAAGACGCGCGGCGCAGCTATCAAAGCCGGCGCGGTCTCGGCGGCTTCGTGCGCGCGACGTGGGACGAGGTCAGCGAGATCGTCGCGGCGGCGAACGTGCATACGGTCGCGCGCCACGGGCCGGACCGCGTCGTCGGGTTTTCGCCGATCCCGGCGATGTCGATGGTGTCGTATGCGGCGGGCTCGCGCTACCTGTCGCTGATCGGCGGCGTATGCCTGAGCTTCTACGACTGGTATTGCGACCTGCCGCCCGCGTCGCCGCAGACGTGGGGCGAGCAGACCGACGTGCCTGAATCCGCCGACTGGTACAACTCGACGTTCATCATGATGTGGGGCTCCAACGTCCCGCAGACGCGCACGCCCGATGCGCACTTCCTCGTCGAGGCGCGCTACCGCGGCACGAAGATCGTGTCGGTGTTTCCCGACTACTCGGAAGGCGCGAAGTTCGGCGATCTGTGGCTGCACCCGAAGCAGGGCACCGACGCGGCGCTCGCGCTCGCGATGGGGCACGTGATCCTGAAGGAATTCCACGTCGAGGGCGCGAGCGACTATTTCGCAGACTATTGCCGCCGCTACACGGACATGCCGTGCATCGTGCGGCTCGTGCCGCATGGCGCGGGCTACGTGCCCGAGCGGCTCGTGCGCGCGTCCGATTTCGACGGCGCGCTCGGCGAAGCCGAGCACCCGGAATGGAAGACGGTGATGATCGACGACGCGACGGGCGAGTTCGCCGTGCCGGTCGGCTCGATCGGCTTCCGGTGGGCGAAGCCCGACGGCGGCAACCAGGGCAAGTGGAACCTGAAGGCCGAGACGGCGGGCGGCCGCGCGCTCGCGCCGCGGCTGTCGCTCGCGAAGGCGCACGACGAAGTCGTCGACGTGCTGTTTCCGTACTTCGGCAACCAGCCGCATGCGCATTTCGAGCCCACCCCGCACGCGTCCGAGCTGTCGCGCAGGATCGGCGCGCGGCGCGTGGCGACGCCCGAGGGCGAGATGCTCGTCGCGACCGTCTACGATCTGTTCGTCGCGAACTATGGAATCGACCAGGGGCTCGGCGGCCGCGACGTCGCGACGAGCTATGACGACGACGTGCCGTACACGCCCGCGTGGCAGGAAGCGATCACCGGCGTGAAGCGCGAGGACGCGATCTCGGTCGCACGGCAGTTCGCTCAGAACGCGCACAAGACGCAGGGCAAGTCGATGGTGATCGTCGGCGCGGGGATCAACCACTGGTTCCACATGGACATGACGTACCGCGCGATCATCAACATGCTGATCATGTGCGGCTGCGTCGGCAAGTCGGGCGGCGGCTGGTCGCACTACGTCGGCCAGGAGAAGCTGCGGCCGCAGACCGGCTGGACCGCGCTCGCGTTCGCGCTCGACTGGCACCGCCCGCCCAGGCAGATGAATGCGACATCGTTCTTCTACGCGCATACCGATCAATGGCGCTACGACCCGATGGACCCGGCCGCGTTGCTGTCGCCGCTCGCCGACAAAAGCCGCTTCCACGGCGCGCCGATCGACTACAACGTGCGCGCCGAGCGGATGGGCTGGCTGCCGTCCGCGCCGCAACTCGCCGCGAATCCGCTGCGCGTCGGCGCGGACATCGCCGATCCCGCGCTTGCGGGCGCGGAAATCGCGCGGCGGCTCGCGTCGGGCGAACTGAAGATGGCGTGCGAGGACCCCGACGCGCCTGAGAACTTCCCGCGCAACCTGTTCGTGTGGCGCTCGAACCTGCTCGGCTCGTCGGGCAAGGGCCACGAGTATTTCCTGAAGCATCTGCTCGGCACGACGCACGGCGTGCAGGGCGACGAGATCCGCGAAGGGAACGGCTCGCGTCCCGAAGAAGTGACGTGGCATGCGGACGCGCCGCGCGGCAAGCTCGACCTGCTCGTCACGCTCGACTTCCGGATGTCGACGACCTGCCTGTACTCGGACGTCGTCCTGCCGACCGCGACGTGGTACGAGAAGGACGACATGAACACGTCCGACATGCATCCGTTCATCCATCCGCTGTCGGCGGCGGTCGATCCGGCATGGCAGTCGAAGAGCGACTGGGAGATTTTCAAGGGGATCGCGAAGCGCTTCTCGGCGCTCGCGGAAGGCCATCTCGGCATCGAGCGCGACGTCGTGCTCTCGCCGATCGCGCACGACAGCGCGGCCGAGCTCGCGCAGCCGTTCGACGTGCGCGACTGGAAGCGCGGCGAATGCGACGCGGTGCCCGGCAAGACGATGCCGGCCGTGACCGCCGTCGATCGCGACTATCCGAGCACGTACCGCAAGTACACGTCGCTCGGGCCGCTGATGGACCGGCTCGGCAACGGCGGCAAGGGCATCGGCTGGGACGCGAAGGACGAGGTCGCGCTGCTCGGCGCGCTCAACTATCGCGTGACCGAAGCGGGCTGCGCGCAAGGCCGCCCGCGGATCGACAGCGCGCTCGACGCGGCCGAGGTGATCCTCGCGCTCGCGCCCGAGACGAACGGCGCGGTCGCGGTGAAGGCGTGGCAGGCGCTGTCGCGCGCCACCGGCATCGAGCACGCGCATCTCGCGCACGCGCGCGAGGACGAGAAGATCCGCTTTCGCGACATCCAGGCGCAGCCGCGCAAGATCATCTCGTCGCCGACGTGGAGCGGGATCGAATCCGAGCACGTGTCGTACAACGCGGGCTACGTGAACGTGCACGAGCTCGTGCCGTGGCGCACGCTGAGCGGCCGGCAGCAGCTCTATCAGGATCACCCGTGGATGCGCGCGTTCGGCGAATCGCTGTGCGCGTACAAGCCGCCGATCGATACCGGCAGCTACGCGCACATGGTCGGCCAGCGCCCGAACGGCAATCCCGAGATCGTGCTGAACTTCATCACGCCGCATCAGAAGTGGGGCATCCACAGCACGTATACGGACAACCTGCTGATGCTCACGCTGTCGCGCGGCGGGCCGATCGTCTGGATCTCGGAGCGCGACGCGCAGACGATCGGCATCGCCGACAACGACTGGATCGAGTGCTACAACGCGAACGGTGCGCTGTGCGCGCGCGCCGTCGTCAGCCAGCGCGTGCCGCGCGGGATGGTGATGATGTATCACGCGCAGGAGAAGATCGTGAACACGCCGGGCTCGGAGATCACCGGCACGCGCGGCGGCATCCACAACTCGGTCACGCGCGTGTCGCTGAAGCCGACGCACATGATCGGCGGCTACGCGCAACTGTCGTATGGCTTCAACTACTACGGCACGGTCGGCTCGAACCGCGACGAGTTCCTGATCGTGCGCAAGATGAAGCGGATCGACTGGCTCGACGGCGAACGCAACGCCGATGCGGGAGAAACCCGATGAAGATCCGCGCGCAGATCGCGATGGTGCTCAATCTCGACAAGTGCATCGGCTGCCACACGTGCTCGGTCACGTGCAAGAACGTGTGGACGAGCCGCGAAGGGATGGAGTACGCGTGGTTCAACAATGTCGAGACGAAGCCCGGCATCGGCTATCCGAAGGACTGGGAGAACCAGGAGCGCTGGCGCGGCGGCTGGAAGCGGCGCGCGGACGGCAGGATCGAGCCGCGCCTCGGCGGCAAGTGGCGGCTCCTCGCGCAGATCTTCGCGAATCCGCATCTGCCGGAAATCGACGATTACTACGAGCCGTTCACGTTCGACTACGCGCATCTGCAGGAAGCGGGCGACACGAAGGCGATGCCCGTGGCGCGGCCGCGCTCGCTCGTGAGCGGCGAGCGGCTCGAGAAAATCGAGTGGGGGCCGAACTGGGAGGAGATCCTCGGCGGCGAATTCGAAAAGCGCTCGAAGGACTACAATTTCGACCACGTGCAGAAGGACATCTACGGACAGTTCGAGAACACGTTCATGATGTACCTGCCGCGCCTTTGCGAGCACTGCCTGAATCCGGCGTGCGTCGCCGCGTGCCCGTCGGGCTCGATCTACAAGCGCGAGGAAGACGGGATCGTGCTGATCGACCAGGACAAGTGCCGCGGCTGGCGGATGTGCGTGTCCGGCTGCCCGTACAAGAAGATCTACTACAACTGGCAAAGCGGCAAGGCGGAGAAGTGCATCTTCTGCTATCCGCGCATCGAGGCGGGCCAGCCGACCGTGTGCTCGGAGACCTGCGTCGGCCGCATCCGCTATCTCGGCGTGCTGCTGTACGACGCCGACCGCATCGGCGCCGCGGCGAGCGTCGAGCGCGAGACCGATTTGTACGAAGCGCAACTGTCGCTCTTTCTCGATCCGGACGATCCGACCGTCGCCGCGCAGGCGGAGCGCGACGGCGTGCCGGCCGCGTGGCTCGATGCGGCGCGGCGCTCGCCCGTCTACAAGATGGCGATCGACTGGAAGATCGCGTTCCCGCTGCATCCGGAGTACCGGACGCTGCCGATGGTCTGGTACGTGCCGCCGCTGTCGCCGATCAACGCAGCCGCGAACAGCGGCTCGCTCGGGATGAACGGCTATCTGCCCGACGTCGAATCGCTGCGCATTCCGCTGCGCTATCTCGCGAACCTGCTGACCGCAGGCGACGAGGCGCCCGTGAAGCACGCGCTCGAGCGGCTGCTCGCGATGCGCGCGTTCATGCGCGCCCGGCACGTCGATCGGGTCGACGCGCCGGGCGTGCTGAAGCAGGCGCGCCTGTCGGTCGCGCAGGTCGACGAGATGTACCGCTATCTCGCGATCGCGAACTACGAGGATCGCTTCGTGATCCCGACGACCCATCGCGAATACGCGGAGGACGCATTCGACCTGCGCGCGTCGTGCGGCTTCTCGTTCGGCAACGGCTGCTCGGGCGGCACGTCGCGGGCGAGCCTGTTCGGGATGAAGAAAGGCCGGAGGACGATTCCGATCAAGGAGGCGGAGCAATGAGCGACGCACCGGCCGAGCCGCGCGGCGCCGTGTATTCGGCGCTGTCCGCGCTGCTCGATTATCCGAGCGACGCGCTCGTCGACGCGCTGCCCGCGATCGATGCGTGCGCGCGCGACGCGAAAGGTCTGACGAAAGAGGCGCGCGCGGGACTCGCGCGCCTCATCGCGTATCTCGGCGAGCGCGATTTGCTGACGCTGCAGGAGAACTACGTCGCGCTGTTCGATCGCGGCCGCGCGACGTCGCTGCACCTGTTCGAGCACGTGCACGGCGAGTCGCGCGATCGCGGGCAGGCGATGGTCGACCTGCTGCAGATGTACGAGCGGCACGGGCTCTTTCTGAGCGCGCACGAGCTGCCCGATTATCTGCCGGTGTTCCTCGAATATCTGTCGCGATTGCCGGAGCGCGACGCGCGCAATCTGCTCGTCGAGACAACGGACATCCTGCAGGCGCTCGCGGCGGCGCTCGCGAAGCGCGGCAGCCATTACGGCTTCGCGATCGGCGCGCTGCTGTCGCTCGCGGGCAAGGGGCAGGCCGACGCGCCCGATGCGCCGGACGACGATGCGCATACGAGCGTCGACCACCGCGCGCTCGACGCCGACTACGCGGACGAGCCGGTGCGCTTCGTCGGCGCGGCGACGCCGGGCGCGGCGGAGCCCGTGCGGTTCTACGACCGGCGGCCGGACCGCTAGGCTGCGGAACGAGGCGAGGCGGGACGAAAACCGGCGGCGGTGAAAAGGCCGGAGTGCAGGACCGAAGCACCCGACGAAGAATCAGGAGAAGCCCATGAGCGATGACCTGAATACGTTTCTGTTCGGTATCTATCCGTACCTCTGCGTCGCGGTGCTGCTGATCGGCAGCCTGATCCGCTTCGATCGCGAGCAGTACACGTGGAAGAGCGATTCGTCGCAACTGCTGCGGCGCGGCGCGCTGCGGCTCGGCAGCAATCTGTTCCACTGGGGCGTGCTCGTCGTCGTGATCGGCCATTTCGGCGGCTTTCTCGCGCCGCACTGGCTCGTGTCGCCGTTCCTGTCGGCGTCCGCGCATCAGCTCGTCGCGATGGTGGGCGGCGGCGCGGCGGGCGCGGTCGCGATCGTCGGGCTCACGATCCTGATCGTGCGGCGGCTCGGCGACGCGCGCATCCGCCACAACAGCCGCAAGTCCGACATCCTGATCGTGCTGATGCTGTGGGCGCAGCTCGCGCTCGGGCTCGGCACGGTCGTGCTGTCCGCGCGCCACATGGACGGCGCGATGTTCGAGGTGCTGACCGGCTACGTGAAGGGCGTCGTCACGTTCCAGCCGGGCATCGCGGGCCTGCTCGCCGGCGTGCCGTGGACCTATCGCGCGCACATCCTGCTCGGCTTCACGATCTTCCTCGTGTCGCCGTTCACGCGGATGGTGCATATCTGGAGCGGATTCGCGTCGGTTGCGTACCTGATCCGCCCGTACCAGCTCGTTCGCAAGCGTTGACGCGGCCGATGAACACGATCGACGAAACCCTCGATACGCGGCCGCACGCACGCGTGAGCGTGAACGGCGTCGAGATCGGCGCGGCCGACATCGCCGCCGAGCGCGCGCATCATCCCGACGCCGACGATCCGCTCGACGCGGCGCGGCGCGCGCTCGTCGTGCACGAGCTGCTGCGCCAGCGCGCGGTCGCGCTCGGGCTCGCGGCCGACGGCGCGCCGCTCGGCGACGACGCGCTCGACGCGCTGCTCGCGCGCGAGCTCACGCATCTGCCGGAGCCGGCGCGCGACGATTGCGAGCGCTACTACCGCAACCATGCGGCGCGCTTTCGCCGCCGCGACATCGTGCATGCGAGCCACATCCTGTTCGCGGTGACGGACGCGACGCCGCTCGCGCCGCTGCGCCGCGAGGCCGAGGCGGCGCTCGCGCGCGCGCTTGCCGCGCCGCAGACGTTCGAGACGCTCGCGCGCGAACTGTCGAACTGCCCGTCGGCGGCGGTCGGCGGCAATCTCGGGCAATTGCTGCGCGGCGATTCGGTGCCGGAATTCGACGCGGCCGTGTTCGACACGCCGGAGCTCGGCGTGCTGCCGCGCCTCGTGAACACGCGTTTCGGCTTCCATATCGTGCGGATCGAGCGCCGCGAGCCGGGCGATCCGGTGCCGTTCGACGCGGTCGCGGCCGACATCGCCGCGTTCCTCGCCGAGCGCGTGCGGCACAAGGCGATCCAGCAATACGTGACGATTCTCGCGAGCCGCGCGCGGATCGAGGGCGTCGCGTTCGGCGACGCGAACGGCCCGCTGGTTCAATGAACTGATCGGAAAAGGAGGGCGGACATGGTCTCACAGCACGATTCCGGCGCGTTCGACCATGCGCCCGCGATTCCCGCGCGCGCATGGTCGGTGCTTTTCGCGAGCACGTTCGCGTTCCTCGTCTGCTTCGTCGTCTGGATGATGTTCGGCGTGCTCGGCATCCAGTTGCGCGAAGACCTGCGTCTGAACGCGACCGAGTTCGGCATGCTCACGTCGACGCCCGTGCTGACGGGCGCGCTGATGCGGCTGCCGCTCGGCGCATGGACCGACCGCTTCGGCGGCCGCATCGTGATGACGGTGCTGCTCGTCGTCTGCGCGGTGCCCGTCTACGGGGTCAGCTACGCGAACGCGCTGTGGCAGTTCCTGCTGATCGGGCTCTTTCTCGGCTGCGTCGGCGCATCATTCGCGGTCGGCACGCCGTACGTCGCGCGGTTCTTTCCGCCGCAGCGGCGCGGGCTCGCGATGGGCGTGTTCGGCGCCGGCACGGTGGGCGCGGCGGTCAACCTGTTCGTCACGCCGCTGTTGCTCGCCGCATACGGCTGGCGCTTCGTGCCGCGCGTGTACGCCGTTGCGCTCATCGTCACCGCGGCGATCTTCTGGCTCGCCTCGGCGCCCGATCCCGGCGCGGGCGCGCAAAAGGGCTCATGGGTCGATTCGTTCAAGGTGCTGCGCGATCCGCGCGTATGGAAGCTCTGTCAGTACTACTCGATCACGTTCGGCGGCTTCACCGCGCTGTCGCTGTGGATTCCGCAGTATCTGAAGAACGGCTATGGGATGTCGCTCGTCGCCGCGTCCGCGTTCGCGGCGGGCTTTTCGCTGCCGGGCTCGGTGCTGCGCGCGCTCGGCGGCGCGCTCGCCGACCGCTACGGCGCGCACGCGATCACCTGGTGGGGGCTGTGGGTCGCGTGGATTTGCCTGTTCCTGCTGTCCTATCCGCCGACCGACCTCGTGATCCATACGATCGACGGCACCGCGACGCTGCGGCTGCATGTTCCGCTCGCGGCGTTCGTCGTGCTGACATTCGCGCTCGGCGCGGTGTTCGCGTTCGGGATGGCGTCGACGTTCAAGTACGTCGCCGACGATTTCCCGAACGACATGGGGGTCGTCACCGGCATCGTCGGGCTGGCGGGCGGGCTCGGCGGCTTCCTGCTGCCGGTCATCTTCGGCGCGCTCGTCGATCTGCTGCGCGTGCGTTCGACGTGCTTCATGTTCCTGTACGGGATCGTGTGGGTGTCGCTGATCATCCTGTACTTGTCCGAGATCCGGCGCGTGCCCGTCGCGGGCGCCGCCGCGCGCTGATCGATCCGGCCGTTCAGGCGATCCGCTCGGCGTCCGCCGGCTGCGCGGCCGGCTCGGCCGCGGCGGCGCGCTCGACGCCGGACTGCCGGCGCCTGCGCGCGACGGGTTCGAGGATGCTCGTCGCGTCGCCGAGGAAGAGCCAGTGGGCCTCGCCGGGCGCGGCCGCATCCGATTCGCGGATCCAGTTCGCGCCGCACGCGCGGCAGCGGAATTTGGCGATCACGACCGGCTTGCGCGACAGCGGCCGCAGTTTGGTCGGCTTGCCGAGCGCGTCGAGCGGAACGTCGCTCGACGCCGGGTGCCGCTCGGAAACGAGCGGCTGACAGACATCGCAAGGTATCATTGCTGCTTTTCTACGGCACGGGCGCACACGCGCCCACGAATCAGGCGGCGGGCTTGCGGCGCGACTGCGGCTTCGCGGCGCCGCGCACGGCAACCGTGCTGCGCGTCTTGTAGCTCACGCCGTGCTGCTCGAGATAATCGCGAATCATCTGCCGCACGACCTGCGACGGCGTCAAATCCTGCGCGGCGCACAGTTGCTCGAACGCCTTTTTCTTGAAGGGGTCGATCAGGACGGTCAGACGGGCGCTTTTCGTTTCCATGACGGGACACAGTGGCGAGTATGTTAATCAAATTATAATACATGCCGCCTCCCCGTCGACTTTTTCATCCGTTCCTCATTTGCGGCCCCGCTTCGCGCGCGCCGCATCACGCGTCGACCGGTTCGCCGAACCTGCTCCAGTCGTAGCTCGCGCCCAGTTCGAGCCGCACTGCCGCCTCGGCGAGATCGACGCTGTGCCGATCGGCCAGCGCGTTCGCGCGCTCGATCATCGTCTCGAGCGACGGCAGCGGCGCGTCGGTTTTCCAGGCGAAGACGATCAGGTTCAGCGCGCTGTCCTCGGCGGGCGCGAGCGCCGCCGATGCGCCGAACGCGTCGCGCAGCGCGGCGAGGCTGTCGGCCACCCGCGGATCGTCGACGAGCAGATTGACGACGAGCACGCCGTCGTCCGCCAGATGGCGGCGGCAGTCCGCGTAGAACTGCCGGGTGCCGAGCTCGAGCGGCAGGCCGCCGGCGTCGAAGCCGTCGACGATCAACACGTCGGCGCGCGCGTCGCCCGCCGACGCGACATAGCTTGCGCCGTCCGCGCACAGAACCGTGAAGCGCGCGTCGTCGGGCGGAATCCGGAACCGGTCGCGCAGCGCGATCACGTCCGGATTGATCTCGATCGACGTGATCTGCGCATCGGGCAGGTACCGGTAAAAATATTTCGCGAGCGAGCCGCCGCCCAGGCCGATCATCGCGATTCGCCGCGGCCGCGGGTGCAGCAGCAGAAAGCCCGCCATCGTGCGCGTGTAGCCGAGCGCGAGCAGATCCGGGCCGTCGACGTACATGCAGCTTTGCATGCCGCGCTCGTCGAAGCACAGCGACACGAGATGCGGCGTCTCGATCACGACGGGCGAATTCGCGCGAGCGCAACGGTGCGGCGCGGACAGCGGGCCCGACGAGTTCGCGGGCATGCCGGGAAAGCGAGGTCGCATCGGTCGGCTCTCCCGCGCGCTCAGCGTTGGGTCAGCAGCGACGCGAGGGAATCGAGCGCATCCTCCTCGTCAGGGCCGCTCGACAGGATCTGCATCCGCGTGCCGCATTTCGCGCGCAGCGCGACCACGGACATCACGTCCTTCGCGTTCGCATGGCGACCGTTCGCGACGACGACGATGTCGCTCTGGAAGCGGCCCGCCGCGCCGGCGAGCGCCTCGCCTGCGAACGCGGCGTCATAGCGCCCCCATTTCGGACCGATTTCGATCAATGCGTGTGCCACCGGGATTCCTTCAAGTGATGCATCGGGCGCGCCGTTCAGCCGGCTCGCGCGCTTGCCCGCTCAGTGCATGACGCGCGCCTGCGCACGGGCGAGGAACGCGAGCAGCTCGTCGGCCCACGCGTGATCGTGCAGGACGATCTTCGCGGTGTCGAGCGGCGTCATGTCGCGGCTCAGATGCACGAGCGCAAGCGAGCGAGGCGGGCAGGGCCGCTGGAAGAAGCGGCCCTCGTCGTCGAGGAAGAGGCACGGGCGCTGCCGGATCTGCGCGCTCGATACCGAGACCGGGTCCAGCACGTGCCGCGCCGACTCCTTCGGGTACACGAAGATGACGTTCGTGCCGAGCGCCTCGAGGCGCTCGCACGCGTCCGAGAAGCGGTACAGCATCTGAAAGCCGCGCTCGCCGCTCCTGCCGACGCCGACGATCACGAGCCCCTGCGCGCCCATCACGTCCCGCGGCTCGCGGCGCGCGTAGTCGTGCGCAAGGAGCGCTACGCGCATGTCGAACATGCGTGCGTCCGGGGCGAGCCGCGCATCGGAAGGCGCGAGCGGTTGAGCCAATCGCCGGAGCGGGCCGGCGCGCGATCGATCATTTTCATGCGAGAAGAAGTATATGCACATAACATTAACATGGTATGTGCGTTCCCGGAAAGTGGGCGAGCGCGCGGGCGAGGTCGGCGCAACGCGCGGGAGGGCGGCAAAACGCGCGTCGACGCCTGTCAGGCGGCTTTCGGAACGGCGAGAGGGCCGTTGCGCCTCGCGCGACGATTCCGCCGGCCGGGCCGGGGGCCGGGCGGCGGCATCGGGATTCGGGCGTCGACGCCCGAGCGCGCCGTCCGGCTCCCCGCGCCGTCAGCGCACGCGCCCGCTGCCCGGCCGGCCGGCCCATTCGCGCAGGTCGTCGAGCATCGGGATGCCGGCCAGCACGACGAGCAGGCCCGCGAGCGGAATCGTCACCGAATAGCCCACATGCTTGAAGCCGAGCGCGCCCGCGAGGCCGCCCGAGAAGAACATCGCGAGCATCGTGCCGAGCACGCGCAGCTTCTGCCGGTTCGCGTACACGTCGGGCTCGCCGGGGTCGACCTGCGTCGAGTTCCAGTAGAACAGCTTGCCGAGCTCGATGCCGAGATCGGTGACGATGCCCGTCATGTGCGTCGTGCGGATCTCGGCGTTCGAGAGCTTCGTGATGATCGCGTTCTGCAGGCCCATGATGAAGCACAGCAGAACGACCGTGACGGGCACGAAGAACGCCCGCCAGAGCGCCAGATGGCTGCCGAGCAGCCCGAAGCACAGCAGCAGGAACGCCTCCAGCAGCAGCGGGAACGCATAGCGGCTGTGCAGCCCCTTGCGGCGGCCCCAGTTGACGAGCACGGCCGACGTGGCCGCGCCCAGCAGGAACGACGCGAGCGACGCGATTCCCGCGAACACGAGCACGATGTCGCCGAGAGCTGCCTGATCGGCGATCGCCGAGACGATGCCGCTCATGTGCGACGTGTACTGCTTGACGGCGAGAAAGCCGCCGGCGTTCGCGGCGCCCGCGACGAACGCCAGGGAAAAGCCGAGGTGGCGGTTCGCGTCGAGATTGCGGTCCTTTCCGGCGAGGCTGCGAAAGTAGGCGACAGGCATGGTGTGGCGACGGGAGGGGCTGCGCGTCCGCTCACATGTCCGGGCCGGCGCGTGCGTGCGCCGCACGGCCGCGACGCGGGGTATACCGGAGGAACGAGGCGATGCGTATCGACGCGTATGGTGACAGATCGACAATGGTGCTAGGATGATAACGTCATTATCATACTCTTGTAACGAGATGGTCCTGCGATGACGCTCCGCCCGACGCCCGAAACCAAAGAGGAGACGCGCTGCGCGGGCGCGCGATGCGCGCACCGCGCGCGTTGCGGCGCCGCATGCGCGCGGCCTTTCGCCGCTTGCGCGGCGCGCGCCGCTTCGCCATACTCGTTCGCACGTCGGCTGGTGCGACGCTAGGCGAACCGCGAGTCATACAACATGGAACAGGGCCTGCTTCTCCGATGCGTGCTGTTCATCGCGCTCGCGTGGCTCGCGCTCGGCTGCGCCGGACTCGCGAACATGCGCCGCACCGGTGTGATCGCACACGGTCTCTATCCGATCGGCGCGCTGGCGGGCCTCGCGCTCGCGGCAGCCGGTCTCGCCGGGGTGTTCGCCGGACCGTCGACGGCCGTGCTGCCGCTCGGCCTGCCCGATCTGCCGTTCCATCTGCGCATCGATGCGCTGTCCTCCTATTTCCTGTTCGTGCTCGGCGTGGTGACGGCGGGCGTCGGCGCGTTCTCGTCCGGCTACTTCCGCAAGGGCGAGGGCACGGCGCCCGGCCTCATCTGCTTCGAATACCACGTGTGCGTCGCGAGCATGGCGCTTCTGCTCGTCGCGGACGACGCGTACTGCTTCATGGTCGCGTGGGAGACGCTGACGCTGTCGGCGACCTTCCTCGTGATGACGAACCACCGGATCGCCGAGATCCGCCGCGCCGCATTCCTCTATTTCCTGATCTCGCACGTCGGCGCGCTCGCGCTCCTGCTGTGCTTCGGCCTGCTGCAGGCGGGCACGGGCGATTACACGTTCGCGAACATGCGCGTCCAGCATCTCGACGGGCTCGCCGCGTCGGCCGCGTTCGTGCTCGCGCTCGCCGGCTTCGGCGCGAAGGCGGGCATCTTCCCGCTTCACGTGTGGCTGCCGGACGCGCATCCGGCCGCGCCGTCACCCGTGTCCGCGCTCCTGAGCGGCTTCGTGCTGAAGGTCGGCCTGTACGGGATCCTGCGCACGGTGCTCGACCTGCTGCACGTGCAGGTGGCGTGGTGGGGCGTGCTCATGCTCGCGCTCGGCCTGTTCAGCGCGTTGCTCGGCGTCGTGTTCAGCACGATCCAGACCGACATGAAGCGGCTGCTCGCCTATTCGTCGATCGACAACGTCGGCCTGATGTGCGTGAGCCTCGGGCTCACGATCCTGTTCCTCGGCTACCGGCTGCCCGCGCTCGCCGCGCTGTCGCTGACGGCGCTGCTGTATCAGATCGTCGCGCACGCGTGCTTCAAGAGCCTGCTGTTCCTCGGCACGGGCGCCGTGCTGCACGCGACGGGCGAGCGCAATCTCGGCCGGCTCGGCGGCCTGATCCGCTTCATGCCGTGGACCGCGTGGGCGATGCTCGTCGCGGTCGCCGCGAGCGCCGGGCTGCCGCCGTCGAGCGGCTTCGTGTCCGAATGGCTGCTCGTGCAGAGCTTCCTGTTCACGCCGGGCCTGCCGGATTCGGTGCTCGGGATGACGGTGCCGCTCGTCGCGGCGCTCGTCGCGCTGACGGCGGCGCTCGCCGGCTACACGATGGTCAAGTTCTTCGGCATCGTGTTCCTCGGCCAGCCGCGCGAGGCCAAGCTCGAGCGCGCGCGCGACGCGAGCCCGTGGGAGCGCGTCGCGTTCGGCTGGTTCGCGGCGGCGAGCGTGCTGCTCGGCCTCGCGCCCGTCCAGTACGTGAAGGTGCTCGACGCGGTCACGCGCGCGCTGATCGGCGCGGGCATCGGCGGCACGAACCACGGATGGCTGCTGTTCGCGCCCGTGTCCACCGCGCGCGCGAGCTACATGCCGGCGCTCTTCATGCTGTTCTTCGTCGCGTGCTGCGCGCTCGCGTGGCTGCTCGTGCGGCGCTTCTACCACGGGCAGCTCCGGCGCTCGGCGCCGTGGTCGTGCGGCAATCCGTTCGTGACCGCGCGGATGCAGGACACGGCCGAAGGCTTCGGTCAGCCGATCCGCGAGATCTTCACACCGTTCTTCCGCGTCGAGCGGCGGCTGCCGTCGCCGTACGACCGGCAGCCGGAATACCGGATGAGCGTCGCGGACCGCACGTGGCATCTGCTGTACGAGCCGATCGCCGCGCTGGTGAACCGCGTCGCCTCGCTCGTCGGGCTGTTGCAGACGGGGCGCATCGCGGTCTATCTGACGTACAGCTTCATCGTGCTGATCGTCCTTTTGACGGTGGTGAGACGATGGTGACCGCATCCGGCATCCTGTCGCAGACGCTCGAGATTCTCGTCGCGCTCGCGGCCGCGCCGCTGTTGACGGGCTGGGTCAACCAGTGCCGCGCGTGGCTGCAGAACCGCCGCGCGCCGAGCATCTGGCAGCCGTACCGGATGCTGCACAAGCTGTTCAACAAGGAATCGATCGTCGCGGCACACGCGAGCCCGCTCTTTCGCGGCGCGCCTTACGTGGTCTGGGCGGCGATGACGCTCGCGTGCGCGATCGTGCCGACGCTGTCGACCGAGCTGCCGTTCTCGCCCGCCGCCGACGCGATCGCGCTCGTCGGCCTGTTCGCGCTCGCGCGCGTCGCGCTGTCGCTCGCGGCGATGGACATCGGCACCGCGTTCGGCACGCTCGGCGCGCGCCGCGAAATGCTGATCGGCTTCCTCGCTGAACCGGCGCTCCTGATGGTGCTGTTCTCGGCGTCGCTGATCACGCGCTCGACGCTGCTGACGAGCATCGTCGCGACGCTCGGCCACCGCGAGATCGTGATCTATCCGAGCCTCGCGTTCGCGGGGATCGCGTTTACGCTCGTGTCGCTCGCGGAGAACGCGCGGCTGCCGGTCGACAACCCCGCGACGCACCTCGAGCTGACGATGATTCACGAGGCGCTGATCCTCGAATATTCGGGCCGCCATCTCGCACTGATGGAATGGGCGGCAAGCCTGAAGCTCTTCGCGTATTCGTGCATCGGCCTCGCGCTCTTCATGCCGTGGGGGATCGCCGAGGCGGGCAGTCCGCTCGCGCTGCTGTTCGCGCTGCCGGCGCTCTTCATCAAGCTGCTCCTGGGCGGCGCGGCGCTCGCCGTCGTCGAGACGACGAACGCGAAGATGCGCCTGTTCCGCGTGCCCGAATTTCTCGCGACCGCGTTCCTGCTCGCGGTGATCGGCATGCTCGTCCATTTCCTGCTGGGGGCGTAGATGCACGGCTACGCGACGCAGCTCGTCAATTTCCTCGCGGCGATCCTGCTGCTCCTGTCGTTCGCGATGCTGAGCCAGCGGCGGATCCTGTCGCTGATCCATCTGTATACGCTGCAGGGCGTCGCGCTCGTGTCGGCGAACCTGATTCTCGGCTTCGTGACGGCGGACACGCATCTGTACGTGTCCGCCGCGCTCACGCTGCTGCTGAAGGTCGGGCTGATCCCGTGGATCCTGTACCGGCTCGTGCAGCGGCTGAACGTGAAGGCCGACGTCGAGCCGCTCCTGAACATCCCGACGACGCTCGTCGCCGGCATCGCGCTCGTGATCGTCGCGTTCAACGTCGCGGCGCCGATCAGCCGGCTCGCCGAATCGGCCGCGCGCGGCACGCTCGGCATCGCGCTCGCGTGCGTGCTGCTGTCGTTCATGATGATGATCACGCGCGCGAAGGCGATTCCGCAGGTGATCGGCTTCCTGTCGATGGAAAACGGCCTGTTCTTCGCCGCCGCGGCGGCGACCAACGGGATGCCGATGATCGTCGAGCTCGGGATCGGGCTCGACGTGCTCGTCGGGATACTGATCCTCGGCGTATTCATGTTCCAGATCCGCGAGCAGTTCGACAGCCTCGACATCCACCATCTCGAGAAACTGAAAGATGATTGACGTCTACGTGCTGCTCGCGTCGCTCGGCCTCCCGCTCGTCGCGGGCGGATGCCTTGCGCTCGTGCGGCGGCAGCACGTCGCGCGCGCGCTGAACGTCGGCTTCAGCTTTCTCACGTGCGCGGCGACGCTCGCGCTCGCCGCGCGCACCGTCGCGAACGGGCCGATGTACGCGGTGGGAAAGCTTTTCCTCGTCGATCCGTTCAACGTGTTCCTCGTCGCGCTGACGGCGTTCGTCGGCTGGACGACGTCGCTGTTCTCGAATCCGTACATGCGCATCGAGCAGGACCGCGGCAAGATGAGCGACGGCCGGATGCGGCTCTATCACTGCATGTATCAGTTGTTCATCTTCGCGATGCTGCTCGCGCTGCTCACGAACAACGTCGGCGTGCTGTGGGTCGCGATGGAGGCGGCGACGCTCGCGACGGTGCTGCTCGTCAGCGTCTACCGGACCGCGGCGAGCCTCGAGGCCGCGTGGAAGTACTTCATCCTGTGCGGCGTCGGCATCGCGCAGGCGCTGTTCGGCACGATCCTCCTGTATCTCGCGGCGGGCCGGCTGCTCGCGGACGGCGACGCGCTGCTGTGGACGAGCCTGAACGCGGTCAAGACGCAGCTCGATCCGACGATCATGTCGATCGCATTCGTGTTCCTGCTCGTCGGCTACGGGACCAAGGTGGGGCTCGTGCCGATGCACAACTGGCTGCCCGACGCGCACGCCGAAGGCCCGACGCCGATCTCGGCGGTGCTCTCGGGGCTGCTGCTGAACGTCGCGCTGTACGCGGTGCTGCGCTGCAAGGTGCTCGCCGACGGCGCGCTCGGCAACGCGCTGCCCGGGCACCTGCTCGTCGGCTTCGGGCTCGTGTCGGTGCTCGTCGCGTCGTTCTCGCTGTTCCGGCAAAAGGACGTGAAGCGGCTGTTCTCGTATTCGTCGATCGAGCACATGGGCCTGATGACGTTCGCATTCGGCCTCGGCGGCCCGGTCGCGACGTTCGCGGGGCTGCTGCACATGACGGTTCACTCGCTCGTCAAGTCGGCGATTTTCTTCGCGGTCGGGCACGCGGCGCAGAAGGCGCACACGCAGGCGATCGACGGCATCCGCGGGCTCCTGCAGGTGAGCCCGACGGTCGGCTGGGGGATGATGCTCGGCACGCTCGCGATCCTCGGCATGCCGCCGTTCGGCGTGTTCGCGAGCGAATTCCTGATCCTGACGACGGCGATCGCGAAGCTCCCGTGGAGCGCACCGTTCCTGCTCGTCGCGCTCGCGGCGGCGTTCGCGGCGATCTTCATGCGCGTGCAGCGGATGGTGTTCGGCGAATCGAACGTCGCATCGCTCGAGCATCCGCCGGCGCTGCTGCCGGTGTTCGTTCACATCGCCCTCGGCTTGATGCTCGGGCTCTACGTGCCGCCGTATCTCGCGACCTGGTATCGGCAGGCGGCGGCGATGATCGCGGGGTAGCCGATGCGAACCGACTCCTTCCAGATTCCCGGTCAGACGCGCGTGGCAAGCGCGGCGGGGCAGGCGCGCGTCGTGTTCGCGTCGGTCGACGCCGATGCGTGGACGTGCGCCGCCGAGACGGTTTGCGAGGCCGGCGGGCGGCTCGTCACGCTGTGGGGCGGCGAGCCCGTCGCCGGATGCTTCGAGGTGTGCGCCGCGTTCGAGCTGGACGACGGGCTGTTGTGGTTGCGTCTGCCGGTCGAACCGGCGTCGAACGAAGGGCGGGAGGCAGGCGAAGCCGGCAATGAGAAAGAAGCCGACGGCGCGGGCGACTACCCGGATCTGTCGACGATCTTCGCCGGCGCGGCGCGAATGCAGCGGGCGATTCGCGATCTCGTCGGCCTGCGCGCGCGCGGCGCGGACGACATGCGGCCGTGGCTCGATCACGGTGCATGGCCGCGCGGCTACCATCCGCTGCGCCGGCGTGCGACGGGCCGCGAACGCTTCGAGACCGCGACGGCCGACTATCCGTTCGTGCCGGTCGCGGGCGACGGCGTGC
This sequence comes from Burkholderia sp. MSMB1588, assembly GCF_001546925.1. Classification (NCBI taxonomy): domain Bacteria; kingdom Pseudomonadati; phylum Pseudomonadota; class Betaproteobacteria; order Burkholderiales; family Burkholderiaceae; genus Burkholderia; species Burkholderia sp. MSMB1588. Next base: position 2,149,918 of record NZ_CM003770.1, read on the forward strand.
ACGAGATCGCGGTCGGGCCGATTCATGCGGGCGTGATCGAGCCTGGGCATTTCCGCTTCTCGGTGGTCGGCGAAAAGGTGCTGCGGCTCGAGGAACGGCTCGGCTACGCGCATCGCGGCGTCGAGCGGCTCTTCGAGCGCGCGGATGCGCTCGCGGGCGGCCGGCTCGCCGCGCGCATCGCCGGCGATTCGACGGTCGCGTTCACGTGGGCGTACTGCATGGCGCTCGAACAGGCGCTGAAGGTCCGCGTGCCGGACCGCGCGCTGCGGCTGCGCGCGCTGCTGCTCGAGCGCGAGCGCGTCGCCAACCATCTCGGCGATCTCGGCGCGCTCGGCAACGACGCGGGCTTTGCGGTCGGCCTCGCGCATTTCTCGCGGCTCAAGGAAGACTGGCTGCGCCTGAACGACCGGATCTTCGGGCATCGCTATCTGATGGATCGAATCGTGCCGGGCGGCGTCGAGCGCGACGTCGCGGCGGACGACGCCGCGGCGATCGTCGCGCAGTGCGACCGGATCGAGGGCGAAGTGCGCACGATGCAGTCGATCTACGACGATCAGTCCGGCCTGCAGGACCGCTTTGCCGGCACCGGGCGGCTCACCGCGCGGACGGCCGCGCACTTCGGCGTGTGCGGGCTCGTTGCGCGGGCGAGCGGGCAGGCGCGCGACGTGCGCGGCGACCACCGGCTCGCGCCGTACGACGCGGTGCCCATCGACGTCGTCAGCGACGCGCGCGGCGACGTCGCGGCGCGCGTTGCGGTGCGCTTCGCCGAAACGTACGAGTCGATGCGCGCGATTCGCGCGCTGCTCGCCGGCCTGCCGGGCGACGGAATTGCCGCCGAGGTCGCGCTCGCCGCGAACGTTCCGGGCAACCCGGCCGATGCGGAAGACGCGGAAGATGCGGCAGACGGACGCGGTGCGGGAAGCGCAGCCGACGATGCGCGGCGGCGCGGCATCGGCTGGGTCGAAGGCTGGCGCGGGCCGGTGCTCGTCGCGCTCGAACTCGATGCGCGCGGCGCCGTCGCGCGCTGCCATTGCCACGATCCGTCATGGCACAACTGGCCCGCGCTCGAGCATGCGATCATCGGCAACATCGTGGCCGACTTCCCGTTGATCAACAAGTCGTTCAACCTGAACTACGCGGGGCACGACCTGTAATGTGGCAGCTCATCAAACAGATCGCACGCACCGGCCGGCCCGACGAGCCCGCGCCGATGGGCGAAGACGCATGGCAGCGGGATGCGCAGCCCATCCGGCAGGAGATTCTCGACATCCTCGGCCGCGCGCTGTGCATCCGCGCGGTCGATGCCGGCTCGTGCAACGGCTGCGAGCTCGAACTGCACGCGCTCGGCAATCCGTACTACAACATCGAAGGCCTCGGCATCAAGTTCGTCGCGAGCCCCCGGCACGCGGACATGCTGCTGATCACCGGGCCGCTTACGCTGAACATGCGCGACGCCGTGCGTCTCGCGTATGACGCGACGCCCGCGCCGAAGCTCGTCGTCGCGGCAGGCGATTGCGCATGCACGGGCGGCGTGTTCGCGGGCAGCTACGCGGTGTGCGGGCCCGTCGAGACGCTCGTGCCGGTCGACATCGCGATTCCGGGCTGCCCGCCGCGGCCGCTCGATCTGCTGCGCGGCATCCGCAGCGCGCTCGAACGCGTGCGCACGGACATGCGTTGACGCCCTCCGGGCGTCGTCGATGCGCTGCACAACACTCGATTATTCGTCGGCGACTCCTCTTCGCATCGAGATACATTCAAACTGTTCGATCGGCGCGTCGTGACGGCCGGCGCAGCCGTGCGCGCGATCCGCAAACGTATCCATTCCACTTGTAGGGGAATCCCTACGTCCGCTGCGCATAATCCTACGCCGCTCTCGTCTTTTACTGATTTCCAATCGGGCACTTTTTATCGCACCCTTGATGGATCGAAAAATACAAAAAATTGCCGCGCCTGCCCGAAGCTGTACCTGATTCGTACTCCGCCAGTTTCCCGAAAGACGCGAAAACTCCTTGTCAAGGTCATGTTCGGCCGAGCGAGCAACGAAATAGAAAGGCACGAAGTCGATGGGATTACTGCGGAGTTTCCGAGCGTGGCGCAAGCTGCGGCGTCTGCCGTCGATCAAGATCGAGACGAAGGCGGCCGAAGCGAAGAGCGAGCCCGCGGCGCATGCGAAGTGGGCGGTCGTGATTCGCAGCGCGGATGGCGCACGGGTCGGCGAAGCGACCTACGGCCTTTCGCGGCTGACCGACCGGCTGTACGTGCATAGCCTCGAGATCGCGCCGTCGGCGCGGCGGCGCGGCTACGCGCTCGCGTTCCTGATGATGCTGAACCGCTACTACAAGGTGCCGATCGTGCCGATGTCCGACAGGGCGGGCGGCAGTCCGTTCTGGGCCAGCGTGAAGAAGCTGAGGCCGGGCGGCCTCGCCGTGCTGTTCGAGGAAAGAGCCGATGGCGCGGGCATGCCGCCGCCGCACGCATAGCGGCGCTTGCCCGGCTCGCGATGCGATGCCGCCACCAAGCTGCCCTGGGGCGTTCGAGCATGACGCGCCGGCCCGCGCCGCGGTCAGGCGTTCGGCCCGTGCACGAGCAGCAACGGAATCTGCGTGAGCCGCGCGACGCGCTGCGCGACGCTGCCGAGCAGCCAGCGCGACACGCCGCGCCGGCCGTGCGTGCCCATCACGAGCAGATCCGCGGGCCAGCGGTCGGCTTCGCGCACGATCGTGTGCGCGACGTCGTCGCTCGTCAGGTCGGTGCTGACCACCGCGGTGCTCGATTGGCCGGGCGCTTCGTCGAGCAGTTGGCGCGCGACGGCGAGCGCCTTCTCGCTTTCCTCGACAAAGGCGTCCTCCAGCATGTGGATCGGCACGAAATCGGTGAGCCGCACCGCGCGGTCGATCACGTAGATCGCGCGCAGATGCGTGTCGGGCGTCGCGAATTGCGCGCCGTAGCGTAACGCGCGCGCGGCGATCGGGCTGCCGTCGGTCGCGAGCAGCACGCGCTTCGGCGCATGCGTGGCCGATTCGACGCCGGGCGGCACGAACAGAATCGCGCAATCCGTCCTCGCGAGCAGCGGCTCGGACACGCTGCCGTCGACCCAGCGCAGCACCCCCTGATACTGATGCGAGCCGACGACGAGCAGATCGGCTTGCCAGTCGCGCGTCTCGTCGAGAAGCGCGTCGACGACGTCGCCGCCTTTCTTCGCGAGATCGACGATCGCCGTTTCGACGGTGACGTCGTCGCGGCCGAAAGTGACCGTCGCGTCGCCGAGCGCGTTCGACGCGTCGTTGACGAGTTCGGTGTGCGCCGCAGCGAATTCGGACGGCGCGAACGTATGCGGCAGCGTGTACGCGCGCGGCGTGTCGACGACGCTGACGAAGCGCACCGTCGCGCCGGCGGGCACCACGTGCTTCAGATAGGCGACGGCGCGCTGCGACGCCTTCGACGCGTCGGTCGCGACGAGAACGCGCTGCGGCAGCGACAGCGGGGCGGGATTCGAGGTATCGGTAGGCATCGTCGACTCCATCAACGTATGAGGCGGACAACGGCCCGTTTATTGTGTGGCACCAGCCTCGCCGTTCGTTGAGCGAAATCAAGCTTTTCGAGCGCCGAGAAAGGGCGTGCGGACGGCGAAACCGGGCCGAGGATCGGCGCGAAACGCCCCGCCGAACGGCTTGAGCGCGAGCAGGTCGTCTCTTTCCGACGATTCGTAGTCGAGAATCACGAAGCCGTAGCGATTGAAGGTTCCGATCATGCCGGAGACATCGTCATCGGTCATCGTGCGGGGAGAGCGGATGGGCAGCGTCACTGCGGACAACGGCAACGCGCCGCCGAACGGCTGGCTGGAATTGCCTCTGAGACGTTTGTTCTGCTGAAGCGGCCGGCGTGCCGCGGAAGCATCGGCGCGCAGTCCGAATGCACGAAATATGGAAAGGGGGAGTGTCTTTTGCCGATGCCCGTATCCGGCACGCGCAATCAAGAAAAGATATTCGAGCGTTTCAAAAACGAAGAATGAGAGAGGCGCGGAGGAAACCGATCGAATCGGCTTTGACGGTTTAAAGAGCGGGCGTCGATTCCCGCATCGCATGGCGGAAAGAAAGGGCGTGAACGCAGCGCGGACGCGCAGCGACGATGCACGCCTGCTTCGTCGGGCGAATCGTCTCGGGCGATCTGTCGCGCGATCATTCCGCGGGATCGAGCAGCGACAATTCGTCGACGAAGCGCACGGCGAACGATGCAGTGCCGCGCGCATCCGCCGCGCGCTCGGCGGCAATTGCATAGATCGCGTGCGCCGCAGCCGTCGCGGCGAGCGGCGCGCCGCGTTGCGCGAGCAACGCCGCGATCAGCGCGCCGAGCGCGCATCCGGCGCCCGTCACGCGCGTGAGGCGCGCGTCGCCGCCCGCGATGGCGAGCGTCTCGACGCCGTCCGTCACGTAGTCAGTCGGGCCGCTCACCGCGACGACAGCGCCGCTGCGCCGCGCGAGATCGCCGATGAACGCGAGCGCGCTTTCCGGGCTCGCGGTCGTATCGACGCCCTTGCCGGCCGCCGCGCCGCCCGCGAGCGCGATCAGCTCGCTTGCGTTGCCGCGGATCACGGTCGGCTCGAGAGCGAGCAGATCGCGTACGATCGCGTCGTATTCGGGCGCGCCCGCGCCGACCGCGACCGGATCGAGCACCCAGCGCGTGCCTGCCTCCGACGCGGCGCACGCGGCCGCGCGCAGTGTGTCGGCGCCGCTGCTCATCAGCGCGGCCGTGTTGATCCACAGCGCGCCCGCGCCGGCGCCGAAACGCGCGGGCCAGTCGGCCGCGGCTCCGATCGCGGGCGCCGCGCCGACGGCGAGCAGCACGTTCGCGCTCAGGTTCGCGGCGACGTAGTTCGTGAGCCCGTAGACGAACGGCGCCGCGTGCTTGACGGCGGCGAACTCGTCGCGAACGAGCGGCGTGTTCCAGTTGACCGATTTCATGTTGTCGTTCCTTGTCGCGTCCGCGTCCGCGTATCGTGCGCCCGATCCCGCCGGCGATGGCCGGAAAAGGGCGGCCGCGGCACTGTAAACGTTACGGCGCGCGCATGCATCGATCGCCGTCAAGCCGCCGCGAGTCTTTGCATGATCGCGATGCTCGGCCGCGCGAACCGGCATCACGCGCGGCGCGCCTTCGCTCGCTCGCCGGGCATCGACAGAATGTCGAGCGCCTGCTGCATCAGCTCGATGCTCTGGCTTTCCTGCATGATGCCCGCGTGCAGCACGAGATGTTGCAAGCGCCGCTCCTTCGTGTCCATGCCGTGCGTGAAATCGCGCGCCTCGATCTCGCGGTACAGCGCGAGCTTCTGCCGGTGCAGCTCGAGCCGCCGCCGGATTTCGTCGGCGAGCCCGGTCGGCCCGACGACCGCTTCCGCGCGCAGCCGGATCATCAGCTCGTCGCGCACCGGCTTCGGATTGTCGTGCTGCGCGATCCAGCGCTTCAGCTCCTTGCGGCCCGCGGGCAGGATCCGGTACGCGCGCTTGCGCCCGCGCGCCTGCTCGACGGGCGTCGATTCGACCCAGCCTTCGTCTTCGAGCCGTGCGAGCTCGCGGTAGATCTGTTGATGGGTCGCGTGCCAGAAGTAGCCGATCGAGCGATCGAAGCGGCGCGTCAGCTCGGAGCCGGAGCCCGGGCGTTCGGCGAGGGACGTGAGCAGCGCGTGGGGCAGGGACATTGCGGTGGAGCCGGGGATCGAAATCCCCGCATCTTGCCACACCGCGGGGCGCGCACCCGTTTAGAGGACGCACTTTATGCAACGCGTTGCATCGGCTGGCGGGCGCCGATATATTTATGCAATCCGTTGCAAAAAAAGAGCGACCGATGACCTTCTATCCCCACCTGACGGCTCCGCTGGAGCTCGGTTTCACATCGCTGAAGAACCGCGTGCTGATGGGCTCGATGCACGTCGGGCTCGAGGAGGCCCCGAACGGCTTCGAGCGGATGGCCGCGTTCTACGCGGAACGCGCGCGCGGCGAGGCCGGGCTCATCGTCACGGGCGGCATCGCGCCGAACGAGCGCGGCCGGATGACGCCCGGCGGCTCGATGCTCGCGACCGAGGAGGAGGCCGAGCGCCATCGGATCGTCACGCGCGCGGTGCACGACGCGGACGGCAAGATCGCGATGCAGATCCTGCATTTCGGCCGCTACGCGCATCACCCGGCGCTCGTCGCGCCGAGCGCGCTGAAGGCGCCGATCAATGCGTTCACGCCGCATGCGCTGTCGGCGAGCGAAGTCGGCGCGACGATCGACGACTTCGCTCGCTGCGCGGCGCTCGCGCAGTACGCGGGCTACGACGGCGTCGAGATCATGGGTTCCGAAGGCTATCTGATCAACGAGTTCATTGCCACGCGCACGAATCATCGCGACGACGAATGGGGCGGCGCGTACGAAAACCGCATCCGCTTTCCGGTCGAAATCGTGCGGCGCGTGCGCGAGCGGGTCGGCGCGAACTTCATCGTCATTTATCGGCTGTCGATGCTCGATCTCGTCGAAGGCGGCTCGACGCTCGACGAGGTGATCCGCCTCGCGCAGGCGATCGAGGCGGCCGGCGCGACGATCCTGAACACCGGGATCGGCTGGCACGAGGCGCGCATCCCGACGATCGCAACGAAGGTGCCGCGCGCCGCGTACGCGTGGGTGACGAAGCGGCTCGTCGGCCATGTCGGTATTCCGCTCGTCGCGACGAACCGGATCAACACGCCCGAGCTCGCCGAGCAACTGCTCGCCGACGGCTATTGCGACATGGTGTCGATGGCGCGGCCGTTCCTCGCCGATGCGCAGTTCGTGCGCAAGGCGCGCGAAGGGCGCGCGGACGAGATCAACACCTGCATCGGCTGCAACCAGGCGTGCCTCGATCACATCTTCAGCGGCAAGATCACGTCGTGCCTCGTCAACCCGCGCGCATGCCACGAGACCGAGCTCGTGATCGAGCCGGCCGAGCGGCGCAAGCGGATCGCGGTCGTCGGCGCGGGCCCGGCGGGCCTGAGCTTCGCCGTCACGGCCGCCGGGCGCGGGCATCGAGTCGAACTGTTCGAGGCGTCGCCGGAAATCGGCGGGCAGTTCAACATCGCGAAGAAGGTGCCCGGCAAGGAGGAATTTCACGAGACGCTGCGCTATTTCCGCCGGCAGATCGAGCTGCGCGGCGTGACGCTGCACCTGAGCACGCGGGCGGACGTCGCGCGGCTCGCGGGCGGCGGCTTCGACGAAATCGTGCTCGCGACGGGCGTGACGCCGCGCGTGCCCGACATCGACGGCATCGATCACGCGCGCGTGCTCGGCTATCTCGACGTGCTGCGCGACGGCAAGCCGGTCGGCGCGAGCGTCGCCGTGATCGGCGCGGGCGGGATCGGCTTCGACGTCAGCGAATATCTGACGCAGGCGGGCGAGAGCGCGAGCGTCGCGCCGGCGAAGTTCTATGCCGAATGGGGCGTGGACATCGGGCACGACGCGCGCGGCGGCGTGCGCCTGCCGCACGTCGACGCCGCGCCGCGCGACGTGCATCTGCTGCAGCGCAAGGCGTCGAAGGTGGGCGACGGGCTCGGCAAGACGACGGGCTGGATTCATCGGACGTCGCTGAAGGCGCGGCGCGTCGCGATGTCGTCGAACGTGTCGTACGAGCGGATCGACGACGCCGGGCTGCACGTGCGCATCGACGGCGAGCCGCGGACGCTCCCGGTCGACAGCGTCGTCGTCTGCGCGGGCCAGGAGCCGCAGCGCGAGCTATACGACGGCCTGCGCGCGGCCGGCTGCTCGGTGCATCTGATCGGCGGCGCGCACGTCGCCGCGGAGCTCGACGCGAAGCGCGCGATCCTGCAGGGGACGACGCTCGCCGCGTCGATCTGACGCGCGCGGATCGCCGCGCCGCGCGACAGTGCAACATCCACGATTTGACCGACTTCGACCGACAAGGAGACGCAACATGACTTCGATTCCCGCCACCGTGCAGCCGGCCGTGCGGCAGTCGCTCGAGCGCTGGCACGCGATGGTCGCCGCGCGCGACATGACGGCGCTCGCCGACATCGCCGATCCGAACGCGGTGTTCCGTTCGCCGATCGCGCATTCGGCCTACGCGGGCGCGCCCGCGCTCGTGCTCGCGATCGGCACGGTCGTCAACGTGTTCGACGATTTCGTCTATCACCGCCAGCTCGTGACCGACGACGGCCTGAGCGTCGTGCTCGAATTCAGCGCGCGGGTGGGCGACAAGCAGTTGAAGGGCATCGACCTGATCCGCTTCGACGAGGCCGGCAAGATCGTCGAGTTCGAGGTGATGGTGCGCCCGGCAAGCGGCCTGCAGGCGCTCGGCGCCGAAATGGGCGCGCGCATCGGCGCGCGCCTGCCCGAATTCAAAGCGAATGTGTAAACGACAAGCGAATAAAAATAGAAATAGAGATTTTCGCTTGATAAAACACGAATAGCGCTTTCAGGCTAAATGTTAAGGTTGCATTGCTCTAAACTCCGAAACAGGTCGCGCGGTCGTTGTGCCACGCACGCGTGACGCTCCTTTTTATCGATGATTCTCAAATGATGTCGCGGATCGTTTTGTTTCGTTTTGAATAAGCGACGGCCGTGTTTCACGGCGTAGCGGAACACCGATATTCCGATCGTGCTCCAGCGAGCGCGTGTGCCACGCGCGCCGCCCGGCGGCGTTGCGCATACCGGCATGCAGTGATCGATCAAGCAGTGGAGGGGACTGTTTCGTCCGCTCGCCTATTTGCGCGTGCGGCGAAAGCGTATATGCGGACAAAAAAATGCCAATCGGAGGCCAGATGACCTGCTTCGTTGACCAATTGAAGTTGATTTTCGATCATTATCCGGGCCTCTGGGGCTGCCAGGACAGCGAGTCACGATTCATTCATGTCAACGATGCGTTCGCGAAAGTGGTCGGCGTGCGCGATCCGCGCGAGCTCGAGAACAAATCAGCGTTCGATCTGCCATGCGGATCGTCGAATTGTGCGGCCCAATTCCAGGCCCAGGACCGCGAGGTGCGCGAAACCGGCCGGGCGATCAAGGTGCTCGACATCCATCCGTACGCATCGGGTGTCTGGATGGCGTTCGTCTTCACGAAGATTCCGCTCGTCGATCGGAACGAGGAGATCGTCGGCACGATCTTCCATGCGACGGAGCTGTCGCAGATCGACATGATCACGCTCGGCCGCGTGATCGGCGATTCGTACGCGGGCAAGCGGATCGGCGGTCCCGTCGAGCAAGGCTCGTACCGGATCGATTCGCCGAAGGACGCGCGCGAGCTGACCGAGCGCGAGCGGCAGGTGTTGTTCTTCCTCGCGCGCAACAAGACGGCGAAGGACATTGCGAACATTCTCGGGCTGTCGGCGCGCACGATCGAGCAATACATGGAAAACCTGCGCTGCAAGTTCTCCGCGTCGAGCAAGAACGAATTGATCGATCTCGCCGCGGGCGCGGGCTATTGCAACCGGATTCCGCAGTCGCTGCTGCGCAACCAGCTATCTGTCGTGCTGGAACGCGGAGAGCCGCAGATGCGCGACGATGCGTGCCCGCCTGCGCTCATCGCGATGCTTTAGGGTTTGCTCACTGTTCGCGCAAGCCCGTGATTGCGTGAACAGCCGCTAGCCGAGCGCGCCGCCCGCGGCGCAAGCGGACGACGCATTGTCGCGCCGCCCGGCCTCGGGCGTCGGCTCCCAGGCGGCGGGCGCGACCGCGAGCAGCCGCTTCAGCTCGCTCACGATCGCATCCGCCGGTATGCCGCTCGATCGCGCGCCGTCGTGGCCGAGCCTCGGCATGATGTGCTGCACGCCGTCGTACCGCCAGCGGCACGCGTGCGGCTCGGCCGCCTGCAGCGCGCGCGCGAGGATCGACAGGTCGCGCCGCGGCCGGGGCGCCGCCGACACGCGCTCGACCCAACCCTCGTAGCGCTGATGCACGACGACGTCGCCGTGCGCGACGATCGCGAGCGTCGACAGCGGCGTGCGGTTGTGAAAGGCGATCGGCGACAGGCCGAAGTAGCGCTGCGACGCGCATCCGCGCGGCGCGTGGGCGTCGGGCAGGCGAAACACCGCGAGATCGAGCGCCGGATGCTGCTCGAGCGTCGCGTCGGGGTGGTCGAGCAGCGCTTCCGTCGCCGCATGGTGCCGATCGGCGGCGCGCCACAGCTCGTCGGGCGGCGACGGCGCGTCGAGCAGGTCGCGCAGCGCGGGTAGCATCGCACGGAAGATCCGCGCGATGCGCGTGCCCTCGTCGCCGGGCGTGCCGATCTCGCGCGACGTGTGCGCGACGATGGCGTTCAGCGCGAACGCGAGCCGCCGCGCCGCATCCGAGCGGCCGCGCGCGAAATCGCCGAAGCGCGCGACATCGACAAGCAGCGCGTGGTGGCGCAGCGCATGGTCGGGCGCGACGAGGCCGTATACCGACGCGAGCCCGTCGAGATCGAAGTGATCGGTCGTCACATGGCGCACGTCGGGATCGTCGGTCATCTCGGGCGCGAAGCGCAGCACGCTCTCGGTCGACAGGTTCGCCTTGTAGCGCGCGGGCGTGCGGTTCGCCGGCCAGTGCGACAGCGTGAGCCGCGTGGCCGCGTTGTGCGTCGCGTCCGCCGAGATGTTCGGCACGTCGCGCGCATGCTCGAACGGCAGGAACGCGAGCCGGCAGCCGGGCGAAAGGCGGACGGCGTCCGTTCGCGGCTGCGGCGCGGCCGTCGACGACGGCCGCTCGAGCCCGCCCGGGTGCGCGAGCGCGGCGGCGAGGCGGGCGGCGTCGGTCGCGGCGTCGCGCAGCGCGAGTTCGCCATGACCGCCGAAATCGTAGTGGAGCGTGCCGAGATTGCTGCGCCGCAGGTCGTAAGGATTGCCGTCGTGCGTGAGCGCACCGTCGCCCGCGATCAGATTTTGCAGGTCGATGAACCGATTGTCGCGGATCGCGACGATGCGGCCCGCGAGCAGCCGCAGCTCGAAGCCGTCGAGCCGGGCCGCGACGTCGTCGTCGAACTGCACGGCGTGATCGCCGTCGTGGAGGGGAAGCAGGGTGGTCATTGCAGGGATTCCGTCAAATCAGGGTGTCGTACCGAGGTGGAACAGCAGATAGGCGGCGATCGACCAGACGACGAGCGCGATGTGCGTCAGTTGCAGGCCTTCCTGGCGTATCCAGTAGCCGTACCACAGCCCACCGAGCAGCAGCACGAGCGCGCATGCGGCGAAGCCGGCCACGCCGGCGTCGAGCCACGGCAGCGCGGCCGCGTGCGGCGCCGCCGTCGCGAGCAGCAGCCGGACGCCGCCCCACATCGCGATCGCGGTGAACGCCTGCAACAGCACGATGATCGCGAGCGCGGCGCGGTGCAGCGCGCGAGAAGCCGTCGCGCGGCGCAGCAGCGGCGTGTCGACGGGGGGACCCTGCTTCAGCAGCGCCATGCCCATCGTGCGGCCGACGGTGTTCGTCGTCGCGGCGAACGTCTGCACGTTATTGATCGTGACGATCGTCGCCCACCCGGCGATCGCGAACGCGTGCAGGGTCTTGAACAGATCGACGCCGGTCAGCGGGATCATCGTGCGCCCCCTTTCGCCGGACGCGGCCGGACGATGCGCGCCCCGTTCGGCGCATGCGCGGCGCTCATCGGATGCGCACGCGACGCGCGACGACCGCGGCGAGCACGGGCGCCGCCGCGAACACCGCGAATAGCCACGCGGCCGCATGCTGCGCGCCGGCGAGGCCGCCCGGCTCCGAGAAGCCCGCGAGGTTCGCGACGAGGCCCGCGAGCGCGGAGCCGATCGCGGTCGCGTAGAGCTGGACGGTCGTGATCGACGTCGACGCGAGGTCTTCCTGGCCCGCCGGCGCGTTCGTCAGCACCTGCGTGAGCAGGTGCGGCCAGCCGACGCCGATGCCGACGCCCACCGCCGCGAGCGCCGCGCACAGCGCCGCGAGACCGGGGCCGCCGGCAAGCAGATGCTGCGGGGGCACGACGATCGCGAGCGCGACGAGCGCGATCGTGACGACGAGCGGGCCGCCGCGCACGAGCGCCTTTGCGGCGCTCGCGCCGCGCCCGGAACTGAACAGCGAGCCGACGGTCCAGCCCGCCGCCATCAGCGCGGTCAGATACCCGGCGACGAGCGGCGGATAGCCGTGGATGATCTGCAGGAAATACGGCACGAAGATCTCGGTCGTCATCCCGATCACGAGCAGGCTCATGCATGCGTAGATCGCGCCGAGCGGCGCGCGCACGTCGTATGCGCCCGTCGGCAGCAGCCGGATCGTCGCGCCGCGCTCGACGCGCGCGATCAGCAGCGCGATCGCGAGGCCGGCGGCGACGCCCGCGACGTTCGCGACGATCTCCTTCGACAGGCTCGCGACCGACACGACGAGCACCGACACCGCGAGCAGCAGGATCTTGCCGATCGCTGGCCGCGCGGCCCGCGCGCCCGACGCCTCGCGCGCGGGCAACTGGACGATCACGATCAGCGCGAGCACGGCGGCGACGGGCACGAGCGCGACGAACGCGAACCGCCACGTGCCCGACTGCGCGAAGACCCCGCCGATCGCGGGTCCGCACAGCGTCGCGACGCCCCACATGCCGGACACCATCGCCATCGCCCGCGACCACAGCCGCTCGTCGAACACGATGCGGATCAGCGCGTAGCTGAGCGCGAACAGGATGCCGCCGCCGAAGCCTTGCGCGGCGCGGCCGGCGAGCATCCACGGCATGTCCTTCGCGAGCGCGCACGCGAGCGTGCCCGCGCAGAACACGACGAGCGCGACGAGATACGCGGCGCGCGGACCGAACCGGCTCAGCACGTTCGCGGACAGCGGCGCGCCGATGATCGAGGCGGCCATGAACAGCGTGGTGTTCCATGCGTAATACTCGAGCCCGCCGATGTCGCGCACGACCGAAGGCAGGATCGTCGTCGCGATGTAGATGTTGATCGCGTGCAGCGCGACACCGCCGGCCAGCGCGATCGAGCGCAAGCCGTTGCGGCCGGACAGCAGCTCTCCCCACGAAGGGGCGGTGATGGAACTCATGGACTACCTCGTCAGTTGCTGGGGTGGGTTTGTCAGGATGGCGACAGATGCTGCGAGATCAGTTGCGGATTGCTCTCGAGCATCTCGATCTCCGGCGAATAGACTTCGATCTCGAGCCCGTCGGGGTCCTGAAAGTAGAACGCGGTGCGCACGCGGTCGGGGCCCGCGTGATATCCGGGCGCGGGGCCGTTGCCCTTGACGATCCGGATGCCGCCGTCCGCCTCGACGAGCGCGGCGATCGTCTTCACGCCGTCCGGGTCCGCGCGCACGCCGAAGTGATAGCCGGGCGGGTAGGCGACGGCGTCTGCCTGCTCGATGAAGAAATCGAAGCCGTTCAGCTCCATTACAACCTTCTTCGGGCCGAGGTTGTAGCAGTACGACGCTCCGAAGATTCGGCGGTAGAAGTCGACTGACCGGTCGAGATCGCGCGCGAGGATGTTGATGTGGTTCACGCGCAGCTCGCGCGGCCGGCCTTGCTCGGGCGCGTCGCGCAGCCGGCGCCACATCTTGATGCACGCGGCGAACGTCGCGAAGCTCGCGAGCCAGTCGCGCGCGATGTCGGACGACGCGTCGGCCGTCTTCAGCGAGAGCGCGAGCGGATAGCAGAACGCGCCCGGAAGGCCTTCGCGCCAGATCGCGGGCGCTTCGCCTTCGTTGCCGGCCGCACCGATGCGGATCTGCGCGGCGGCCGCCCAGCCGGCCGGGCCGGCGCGCTCGGCGTGCGCCGCCGCGGCCGACGCCGAGCGCGACAGCACGAACACGCCGTCGGGCGCGGGACCGTCGGCCTGCGGCGCGCGCAGCCGATAGCCAGCCGCCGCGCACTGCGCGGACAGCGTGTGCGTGATTCGCTGCGCATCGGCCGGGGAGGCGTCGAGATTGATCAGTTCGAAGACGAGCATGGTTAGACCTCGCTGGCGGAACGTTGACCGGTGAGCAGCGTGTAGCGGCCGATCGACCGCTCGCCGACGGCGAAGCCGTGGTCGCGCACGACGTTCGCGATCCACGGCGTCGGGTGCAGCTCGCCGTGATTCGTGTTCACCATCATGTGCAACGAGAAATCGGCGGACAGCGCGGGCGTCACGCGGTCGTCGTGCATCGTCATCGTGAGGATCAGCAGCGCGCCGCCGGGCTTCACGAGGCGCGCCGCGTGGCCGATCACCGCGCGGGCTTCCGGATCGTCGAAGTAGTGCAGGCAATCGTTGAGCATCACGACGTCCGCCGCGCCGCCCTCGAAATTGCGCGCATCGAGCAGGTTCTTCTCGAAGAACTCGACGCGCCCGCCAAGGCCGTGCGCGTGGATCGTCTTGCGCGCGGCGTCGCGGGTCGTCGGCAGATCCCAGATCTCGCCCGTCAACTGCGGATGGCGGCGCAGCACCTGCGCGAGATACGTGCCGTGGCCGCCCGCGAGGTCGATCACGGTGCGCGCGCGCGCGAACACGCCGAGCTCGCTCACGACGTCGACCATCGGCTGGCTCAGGCGCACCATCGCGTCGTTGAACGCGTCGCGCGCGCGCGTGTCGTGCGCGAAGCGGCTTTCCTGCTGGAACGCGAGCGGCTTTTCGCTGCGCAGGATTTCGCCGAGGCGCGGCCAGTTGTCCCATTGAAGGTGCTGGTGCTCGACGATCGGGCCGATGTAGTCGGCGCTCGTCGTCGTCAGGTAGCGCGCGGTCAGCCCGGTGTTGCGGAACGCGCCGCCTTCCTTCGTCAGCAGGCCGAGCGCGACGAGCGCATGCAACAGGATCGCCGCCTTGCCCTCGACCATGCCGAAGCTCGCCGCGACTTCGGCCGGCGTGCGGTGCGTCTGCGTGAGGTCGAACAGCTTGTCGGCGACGGCGTAATGAAGGATCGCCGATTGCCGGTATTGATCGGACAGCTTCACCAGATCGACGACCGAAGTCAGTGCCGCCTTGTCTTCGGTCGACTCGTAGATGGTCTCGACTGCGGGTGCGTTCATTGAGGTCCTCGTTCGATGTGGTCCTGAAATAGGCCGGTGCGCGGCTTGCGCCGCGCGGCTATGGGCTGACGCTTGACTCGGGGCGCTCGGGCATGCGCGCGCGCCGGCGCAGCAGGACCCGCTGGCCGCAGCCGAGCGCGAGATGATGGAGCGGCCGCAGACCCCAGCGGTGCGCGACGCCGTCGACCGACGCGGCGAGCCACGGCGCCGGCGCAGGCGCGCCGCAGCGCGACGGGTGCACGTACAGCAGCAGCTCGTCGGCGAGATCGCTGTCGAACAACGCGTCGCACAGCGCGGGATCGGCGTCGACGAACAGCTCGTTGACGCCTTGCGCGGCGAGGCGCGCGAAGGCGTCGGGCAGGCGCAGGTCGGCGTCCGGATCGGCCGATGCGCGGGGGCGCCTCGCATCGTCGACGCGCGCGTTTTCGCAAGGGGCGACGGTGGGCGCACCTTCGTCTTCGCGATGGAGCGCGAGCGTGGGCACGCCGTCCGTCGTCGCGCTCGCCGCGGCGAGCGCCGCGCAGTCGCGTGCGCGGACGACGTAGCGCGGCGCGGCGCCGCTTCGCCCGGCGGCGCGGATCGCGTCGTGCGCGTGCGAGAGCACGACCGAGCTGCGCGCGCGCCAATGCCGGATGTCGTCGCGCGATTCGGATCGCATCGCGTCGAGCACCGTCCGGTCGATCGCGTCGAGCGGCCGGTCGATCGACACGGTCAGCTTCGCGCGCGTCCACGGCCGGCCTCGCTCGATCCGGCTGAAAAAGCCGATGTTCAGCTCGCGCGCCTGCGCTTCCAGCAGCCCTTGCTCGACGACGATGCCCGCGCCGGCGAGGCGCGCGATTCCGCGTCCCGCGACCTGCTCGAACGGATCGCGCGCGGCGATCACGACGCGCGCGACGCCCGCCACGACGAGCGCGTTCGCGCACGGCGGCGTCCTGCCGAAATGCGCGCACGGCTCGAGCGTCACGTAGGCGGTCGCGCCGCGTGCGCGCTCGCCCGCTTCGCGCAGCGCGTGCACTTCCGCGTGCGGCTCGCCCGCGCGCCGGTGCCAGCCGGTGCCGAGCGTCTGCCCGCCGCGCGCGATCACGCAACCGACGCGCGGATTCGGATGCGTCGTGTAGAGACCCTGTTCGGCGAGCCGCAGCGCATGGGCCATGTGCGCGCGGTCGATGTCGGAGAACGCGCTCATCGCCGGCGATCCGTCCGGTCAGTCCGGTCCGCCGAAGGCGCGGCGCATGCCGCCCGCTTCGCGCGGGGGCGGGCGAGGCGCGCCGGGGCGGGGCGCACGCGCCGGTTGGCGATCGATCCGGCGCTCATCGCGACTCCGCGAGCCGGAAGCCCATTGCGTAGATGTCGCGCTGATAGCGGCCGTGGCGGCGCGCGCAGCGCGCGAGATCGCCGAAGCGCGTGAAGCTGCCGCCGCGCGCGATCCGGTAGCTGCCCTGCGTGACGGCGAGGTCGTCGGCGATCGGCTCGCCGCCCGGATACGGTCGATAGTCGTCCGACACGTATTCCTCGACGTTGCCGGCAAGGTCGTCGACGCCGAACGCGCTGCGGCCGAGCGGGAAAATGCCGACGGGCGTCGTCGACAGCGGCCCGGCCTCGACCGTGTTCGCCGCGCGCGGATCGAACGCGTCGCCCCACGGGTACTCGGCGCCCGTGCCGCCCGACGCCGCGTATTCCCATTCGGCCTCGGTCGGCAGCCGGAAGCGCCGGCCGGTCGCTTCGCTCAGCCAGTCCGCATATGCGTCGGCGGCCTCGGCGGGCACCGACCAGACCGGATGGTTCGCGCGCTCGACCGGATAGACGCCGAACGTCCAGGCGCTCGGCAGCCAGCGTGCGCCCGTTTCCTCGAGGAACAGCCGGTATTCGAGGTTCGTGACCGGGTAGCGCATCACGCGGTACGCGGCGAGCTCGGCCGTATAGCGCGGGCATTCCTTCTCGATCCATTCGCCGGTCACGCCGACGCGCGCCCATTCTGCGATCACCTGCGGCACGCGCTCGGGCTCGGTGCCGAGCCGCGCCTGCGCGGCAGGCACGTCGCACATCTGCGGATCGAGCGGGCGGATGCGCGGGTCGCCCGCGAATCCGAGCAGCGTGCCCGCCGCATAGCGCCGCTCGAACGGCGCGTCGGCATCCTCGGCGATCGCGATCCACTGCGCGCTCGTCATGCGCAGCAAGTCGACGTGCGTCGAGAAGACCGTCGCGCTCGTGCGCGCGACGAACAAGTCGTCCGGCAGCGCCATTGCCGCGCGATCGCTGAGACGGTTCGGGTTATCGGCCAGCTTGAACGTCATGGGCATCCACTCGCGTCAGTCGGATCGGATTTGCGGACCGTCATCACCAGGTAGTGCAGGCCGGCTTTCGGCCGCGGCACCCGCTGGCTGCCGACGGGCGTGAAATGCGCGGCGCCCAGCAGTTCGGCGAGCTCGGGCTCGGTGAACTCGCGATAGAGGCGCTGCGCGTGATTCGCGTAGAGCCGGCCGGGGCCGTCGGATTCGAACACCGAGATCGTGAAGAGCCCGCCCGGCCGCAGCAGGGCGTGAATGCGCGCGAGGTACGCGCGATACGCGTCCGGATGCTGGTGATGCAGGCAGCCGTTGTCGAGCGCGCCGTCGAAGCGGGCCGCGCCTTCGAGCTCGGTCACGGGGCGCGCGACGAAGCGCACGCGCTCGCCCCAGCGCTGCGCGAGCTGCGCCCATTCGGGCGGCTCGACGAGGTCGACCGCCGTCACCCGGTGCCCGTGCTCGAGGAGGTACGCGGTGTCGCGGCCGCGGCCCGCGCCCGCGTCGAGGATGTCGGCGCTCGCGCCGAGATGCGCGTGCAGGATCGCGCTCGCCGGGCGCATCGCCGCCTCGTCGGTCCAGACGTCGCGGCCGTCGTGATAGCTCGACACGAAATCCGAGCGCAGCACCGCCGCGTATTCGCGCGGCGCCGCGAGCGGCCCGTCGACGGGCGCGATCGTGCGCTGCGCATCGATGTAGTGCGGTTCGGTGGCGCTCATGCGTGCTCCAGCGGGATGCGGTACACGTTGCCGTCGTATGAGCTCGCGACGAACGCGCGTGCGGCCGGATCGTACGCGAGCGACGACACGCCCGCCGTCGTCACGCGCGCGTCGATCGCCCAGCGCGCGCCGGTGCGATCGTAGACGGCGACGCGGCCGTTGTAGCTGCCCGTCGCGACATAGCGCCCGTCGGCACTCGCCGCGACGCACTTGATCGAGTGCGTGTGCGGCGTCGCGATCACGTCCGCGTGATGGTCCGGCGACCAGATCCGCAGCTTCAGGTCGCGGCTCACGGACGCGAAATAGCCTTCGCCGAGGCCCGCGCAACCGTTCGCGATCTTGTCGTGCGCGTGCTTGAGCTCGAACACCGGCTCGAGCGTCGACGCGCGATACCAGCTTGCCGACGCGTCGGCCGCGACCGAGAAGATCAGGTCGCCGGAGATCGCGATGCCCTTGACCGCGTTCGCGTGCAGCGGCAGATCGGTCACATGCGTCGCCCGCGTGCCGTCGATGCGCAGCACGATGCCTTCGCCGGTGTACGCGCCGATCACCGCGTGCGCCGCGCCGTCGCGCGCGAACGCCACGCCGCAGTTCAGCGGCGACCGATGCTGATGCAGCTCGCGGCCGCTGCGCGCGTCGAACATCTTGCCGAGCTGGCCGCCCGTCACGATCAGCTCGCCCGCCGGCGTAAGGAAATTGCACAGGCTGCCCGTGCGCGCATGCTCGCGCTGCTCGACGCGCACGATGCCCGCGTCGCCGATCGTCCACAGATGGCCGTCGACGGGCTGCACCGCGTTCACGCCGTGCGTCGGCGGCAGCTCGGCCGCGTCCCAGCGCTCGGTCTTCCAGTTGTAGCGGCGGTAGCTCGAATGGAACGTCGAGAACACGATGTGCTCGTCGCCCTCGAACGAGCACGAGCGCGGCCACACCTCGGGCGGCAGCGCCGCGCCGCCGAGCGCCTGCGGCTCGCCGGCCGCGCCGATCTTCCAGAGCCGCATCGTGCGGTCATACGACAGCGACACGAGCAGGCCCCGGTCGCCGTCGAGCACGAGGCGCTTCACGCCCGCGTCGTGCGCGTCGATCGTCGCGCGCGCGCCGTCGGCGCCGATCGCGATGATCTCGCCTTCGTCGTTGCCCGCGAAAATGCGCCCGTCGGCGGCGATCGCGATCGTGTCGGTCTCGATGCCGTCGAGATCGATGTCGGCGACGAGGCCGTTCTTCGCGAGCGACCAGCGCTTGATCGTGCCGTCGTCGCTCGACGACACGATCTCGTCGGCGCCGCGCATCCATTCGACCGAGATCACGTCGGCGGTGTGGCCGCCGAACGTGTGCAGCAGCTTGCCGCCGAAATCGTAGACCCGCACGCGGTGATCGCGCGACGCGGTCGCGACGAGCGGCTTGTCCGGATGGAACACGCTCATCTCGACGTCGTCCTCCTGGTCGGCAAATACGGCGACGAGCCGCAGATCGGGCACGGTCCAGAGGCGGGCGCTGTAATCGGACGACGACGTGACGACGTACGCGCCGTCGGGCGAGAACGCCCCCTGGTTCGCGAGGTGGTCGTGCATCGCGCGGGCGAGCGGACGCTGGGTCTTCGCGTCCCACAGGATGACCTGGTTGTCGTAACCGGCCGTCAGGACGTACTGGTCGCGGTGCGCGGCAATCCCGCTGATCGGTGCGCGGTGAGTGATCATTGGAGTTCCTGGCTGAGGTTGATGGCGTGACGGTGGTGATCGATCTTCGCGCGCAGGTAGCCGTGGTTCGTGGTGTTGACGAACACCCCCGTCTGCCTCACGCGCCGAATCCGGATGCCGTGCCTTTCGATCTGCGAGACCTTGTCCGGGTTGTTGGTGACGAGCGAGATCTCGGTGACGCCGAGCGCCTGCAGCATTTGCGCGGCGACGCGGAAATCGCGCATGTCGTCGGGGAAGTTCAGCGCGCGGTTCGCGGCGAACGTGTCGAGGCCTTGCGCGATCTGCAGGCGGTACGCGTCGAGCTTGTTGTACAACCCGATGCCGCGGCCTTCCTGGCGCAGATAGAGCAGGATGCCGCCTTCGCGGCCGAACATCGCGACCGACTCGTCGAGCTGCTCGCCGCAATCGCAGCGCGCGGAGCCGAACACATCGCCCGTCAGGCACTCGGAATGCACGCGCACGAGCGGCGCGTCGGCGAGCGGCCCGAAAACGAGCGCGAGATGCTCGGCACTGTCGCACAGGCCCTGGAACGTCACCATCTCGGGCTCGAACCGCTGTTGCGCGGTGCGCGGACGAATGGGGACCTTGACGCGCGTACGGACGGACGCGCTCAGCGTTGGGGGGATTCGACCATCGTTCATGCTGTGCCTCAAGGTTATTCAACATTGAGATACGCATCGCGAAGAACACGGAAGTCTTTTGGGATTGTTGTGTCGAATGCTTGAATCGATTTCCGGGTTGTTGCTGTCTCTCGGGTTCTAGGCGAGCTCTTGATTGGCTGCTGCGTCCGATTGTGCAAAAGCATCGCCGATTGTGCATCCGTACCGATTACGGTATCGCCGGTCATTTTCCGATCCGCTTTTCGATTCGTTTCCGATTCGTTTCCGATCCGCTTCATCGCCGCGCGGTTGGTTGCGCGCTCAACCAACTTCCGACGCCGCTCGCGATAACGACGCCGGCGCGGCCGCCTTGCCGTAGTCGACGGGCGCATCGGCCGGGCGCGGCGTCTCGCCCGCGCGCTCGATCCAGCCGCCGCCCAGCGCGCGATACAGATCGACGAGGTTCGTCCAGCGCGCGAGCCGCGCGCTGATCAGTTGCTGCTGCGCCGAGTACAGGTCCGTCTGCGCGGTCAGCACCGACAGATAGCTGTCGACGCCGTTCTTGTAGCGCAGGTCCGACAGATCGTAGCGGCGCTGCTGCGCATGCTCGTTGCGCTCGAGCGCCGCGATCTGCTGATCGTACGTGCCGCGCGCGGCGAGCCCGTCCGACACCTCGCGGAACGCGCTCTGGATCGCCTTCTCGTAGTTCGCGATCTCGATGCGCTTCTGCACGTGCGCGAGATCGAGGTTCGCGATGTTCTGCCCGCCTTCGAAGATCGGCAGCGCGATGCTCGGCGCGAACGACCACGCCGCCGTGCCCGCCTTGAACAGGCCGCCGAGCGTCGGGCTCGCGGTGCCGAACGCGCCCGTGAGCGAGATCTTCGGGAAGAACGCCGCGCGCGCCGCGCCGATGTTCGCGTTCGCCGCGCGCAGCGTCTGCTCGGCCTGCATGATGTCGGGGCGCCGCGTCAGCAGATCGGACGGCAGCCCGGCCGGGATGTCCGTCAGCAGGTTCTGCGCGTTCAGCGGCAGGCCGGCCGGCAGATCGTCGGGCAGCGGCTCGCCGATCAGCAGCACGAGCGCGTTGAGCGCCTGCGCCCGCGCGCGCGCCTGCGCCTGCTGGTTCGCGAGCGCCGTCTCGACGACCGTCTGCGCCTGCCGCAGATCGAGCTCCGAGCCGGTGCCGTTGTCGAACTGCAGCTTCGTCAGGTCGTACGACGCGCGCGCCGTCTTCAGCGTGTTCTGCGTGATCTGCAGCAGGTCGTCGGTCGACAGCAGCGTCAGATACTGATCGGCGACTTGCGCGACGAGCGAGATCTCCGCCGCCTTGCGCGCCTGCGCGGTCGCGAAGTATTGCGCGAGCGCCTGGTCCTTCAGGCTCTGCACGCGGCCGAACAGGTCGAGCTCCCACGACGCGGACACGCCGACGTTGTAGGTCCGCGTGATGAGCGGCTGGCCCGTCGTCGATACGCCGGCCGGATAGCGCTGGATCGTGCCCGTGCCGGTGCCGTCGAGCGTCGGGAACAGGCCCGCGCGCGTGATCTGATACTGCGCGCGGGACGCCTCGACGTTCAGCACCGAGACGCGCAAATCGCGGTTGTTCTTCAGCGCGATCTCGATCAGCCGCTGCAGGCGCGGATCGACGAAGAACTCGCGCCAGCCGATGTCGACGGCCGACTGGCCGTTCGCGCTGCGCGCGCCGGACGCGGCGCCCGGCTGCGCGGCGTAGACGCCGTCGGTCGGGAACGCGCCCGACACCGGCGCGGCCGGACGCTCGTAGCGCGGCGCGAGCGTGCAGCCCGCGGCGAGCAGGGCGGCCGCGACGGCGGCTGCACGGACCGTCGCGCGTGCGATCGAAGCGGCGGCGAAGCCGCGCGCGCCGCGGTGACGACGGCGCGAGGCCGCGGCCCCATCGTGAGGAAAGCGATGCATCGTGTCGTTCATGGTTATCGAATGGCTGCGAGCAGTTGCGCGCGCTCGCTGCGCATCGCCGCGCCGTGATCCTTCGCGACGAACGTGTAGACGGTGGGGAGCACGAACAGCGTGAAGAGCGTGCCGACCAGCATGCCGGCCGACACCGTGATGCCGATCGCGAAGCGGCTCGCCGCGCCGGCGCCCGCGGCGAACACGAGCGGCACGAGGCCCGCGACCATCGCCGCCGTCGTCATCAGGATCGGCCGCAGCCGCACCGCCGCCGCGCGCTCGATCGCCGCGCGCCGGTCGAGCCCGTCGTGGCGCTGCAGATCGTTCGCGAAGCTGACCATCAGGATTCCGTGCTTCGAGATCAGCCCGATCAGCGTGACGAGCCCGATTTGCGTATAGATGTTGAGCGTCGCGAAGCCGAGGTAGAGCGGCGCGAGCGCGCCGCAGACCGACAGCGGCACCGAGACGAGGATCACGAGCGGATCGCGCAGGCTCTCGAACTGCGCGGCGAGCACGAGGAAGATCACGATCAGCGCGAAGCCGAACGTGACGGCGAGCCGGTTGCCTTCCTGCACGTACTGCCGCGATTCGCCGAGCCAGTCGATCGAGACGCCGGGCGGAAGCTTCTGCGCCTCGAGGAACGCGACCGCCTCGCCCATCGTCACGCCCGGCGCGGGCACGGCGGAAAACGTCGCCGCATTCATCTGGTTGAACTGGCTGAGCGCGTTCGCCTGGCTGCCGTTCGTCACGTGGATCACCGTCGACAGCGGGATCATCTGGCCGGAACCCGTCTTCACGTAATAGCGGCTCAGCATCTCCGACGACAGCCGCTCGCCGCGCGACACCTGCGGAATCACGTCGTACGAGCGGCCCTTGAAATTGAAGCGGTTCACGTAGTTCTCGCCAACGAGCACGGCGAGCGTATCGGCGATGTCCTTCATCGTCACGCCGAGCGTGTTCGCCTGATTGCGGTCGATCGTCACGCCGACCGCGCGGCTGTCGAACGTCAGGTCGCTGTCGACGACCGCGAAGAGGCCGCTCTTTTGCGCCGCCGCCTTGATCCGCTCCATTTGCGCGTAGAGATCCGCGAAGCTCGACGGCGCGCGCAGCACCATCTGGATCGGCAGCCCGCCGCTCGACGCGGGCAGCGCCGGGAGCTGGAACGCGAACACGCGGTCGCCGCGGATCTCGTCGCCGCGCGCCTGGATCAGCGCCTGCAGCGCCGACGCGCTGCGCGCGCGCCTGTCCCAGTCGACCAGGTTCACGCCGGCGAAGCCGAGATTGCTGCCGCCGTAGCTGTTCAGGATGAAGCTCGTGTCGGCTTCGGGCAGCGTGCGGAACACGCGCTCGATGTCGGGCGCGTAGCGCTCCATGTAGTCGAGGTTCGCGTACTGCGGCGCCTTCACCGCGACCATGATCGAGCCCTGGTCCTCCTGCGGCGCGAGCTCGCGCTTCACGCCGGAGAAGAGCAGCACGATGCCCGCCAGCACGCCGGCGCCGATCAGCAGAATCGCGGGCCGCGCGGCGAGGCTCGCGCGCAGGCCGCGTCGATAGACGCGCGTGACGCGCTCGAGCGCGTGTTCGATCGCTTTCGCGACGCGGCCTTCGGACATCTTGCTCGTCAAGAGCAGCGAGCCGAGCATCGGCGACAGCGTGAGCGCGACGATCCCCGACACGAGCACCGCGCCCGCGAGCGTGAACGCGAACTCCTTGAAGAGCGAGCCGGTGAGGCCGCCCATCAGCCCGATCGGCGCGTAGACGGAAATCAGCGTGGCCATCATCACGAGCACGGGCGACGCGATCTCGCGCGCGCCGATCAGCGCCGCGCGCACGGGCGGCTCGCCTTCCTCGATGTGGCGGTGGATGTTCTCGACGACGACGATCGCATCGTCGACGACGAGCCCGATCGCGAGCACCATCGCGAGCAGCGTCAGCAGGTTCAGCGAGAAGCCCGCGGCAAGCATCAGCGCGGCCGAGCCGACGAGCGACAGCGGAATCGTCAGCACCGGGATGATCACCGCGCGAAACGAGCCGAGGAACAGGAAGATCACGACGACGACGATCGCGATCGCCTCGGCGAGCGTCGAGCGGACTTCGGCAATCGACGCGTTGACGAAGCGCGCGCCGTCGAACATGTTTGCGATCTGGATGCTCGCCGGCTTGTTGCGCTCCATCGCGGGCAGCACCGCGCCGACGCCGCGCACGATCTCGAGCGGATTGCCCGCGGGCGTCGCGTTGACCGCGATGTACACCGCGCGGCGGCCGTTCATCAGCGCGCTCGAGTTGTAGTTCTCGCCGCCGATCTCCGCGGTTGCGACGTCCTTCAGCCGCACGAGCCCGCCGCCGTTCGGCGCGTTTTTCACGACCATCTCGTTGAACGCGCCGACGTCGGTCAGATCGGTGTTCGCCGAGATGTCGGCGATCGTGAGCGAGCCCTTGACCTGGCCCGGCGCTGCCTGCACGTTGTTCGCGCGGATCGCCGCGGCGACGTCGCCCGCGGACAGCCCGTGCGCGGCGAGCCGCGTCGCGTCGAGCCAGACCCGCATCGCGAGGTTCTGGCCGCCGAGAATCTCGGCGGAGGCGACGCCCGGCACCGTCGTCACGAGCGGCTGCGCGACACGCACGACGTAATCGGTGATCTGCGGAATCGACAGCGTGTCGCTCGCGAAGCCGAGATACATCACCGCCGTCGGCGCGTCGGTGAGCTTCGTGATCACCGAATCGTACGCGTCGGCGGGCAGCTTGTACTTCACCTGCTGGACCTTGGCCATCACCTCGGTCATCGCGCGGTCCGCGTTCGCGTTCAGGCGCAGCCGAGCCTTCACGACGCTCTTGCCCTGCGTCGTCGTCGACGTGATGTACTCGATGCCGTCAGCGGTCGCGATCGATTGCGCGATCGGCGTCGTCACGAAGCCCTGCATCAGGTCCTGCGACGCGCCGGGGTAATCGGTCTCGACGCTGATCGTCGCGCTCTCGAGCGCCGGATACTGGCGCACCGGCAGCGACATCAGCGCGCGCAGGCCGACGAGCAGGATCAGCAGGCTGAACACGAGCGACAGCACCGGGCGGCGGACGAACACGTCCGTGAAGCGCGCGTGCGCCGCGCCCGAATCGTGAGGTGCGCCGGCGTTCATTGCGCGGCTCCCGAGCCCGCGCCGTCGTCGAGCGCCACTTTCACCCTGTCGCCCGCCGCGAGCCGCACTTGGCCCGATGCGACGACGACGTCGCCCGGCCGCAGCCCGTCGGCGATCGCGATGCGGCCTTCGGCGCGCCGCCCGGTCCTCACCGGTTGCAGCCGCACGACGCCAAGCCCGTCGCGGCCCGGCTTGCCGACGACGAGCACCGATTCGCCGCGCTGCGACGTCTGCACCGCCGTGTCGGGCACCGTCAGCGCGCGCTCGCGCGGCGGCAATTCGAGCCGCGCCTGGATGTACATGCCCGGGCGCAGCAGATGATCGGGGTTCGCGAGCGTCGCCTGCACGGCGACGTTGCGCGTGTCGGCGCCGATTTGCGGCTCGATCGCGCTCACGCGCCCGATGAGCGCGCGATCCGGATACGCATCCGTCGTGATCGATACGTTCTGGCCGAGGCGCAACTGGCTCAGGTTCTTCTGCGGCACCGTGAAGTTCGCGTACAGCGTATCGAGATCAGTGAGCGTCGCGATCGCGTCGCCCGCGCTCAGATACTGGCCGAGGTTCACGCGACGCAGGCCGAGCACGCCGTCGAACGGCGCGCGCACCGCCTTTTGCGTGATCACCGCTTGCGTCTCGCGGATGTCGGCCGCGGACGCGTCGAAATCGAAGCGGTGCTGATCGAAGATGTTGCGCGGCTCCGCGCCCGTCTGCGCGAGCGCCTGCGACCGGTCGAGCTGGCGCTTCGCGTACGCGGCCTTCGCCTGGATCGATGCGAGCTTCGCGCGCTCCGGCTCGTCGAAGAGCTGAACGATCAACTGCCCCTTGCGAACCGTCGCGCCGGCTTCGAAGTGCAGCGCGACGATTCGGCCGGCCACTTCGGGCGCGAGCGTCACCTGGCGGACCGCGTCGAGCGAGCCGACCGCGTCGAGCGTCACGCGCTCGGGCGCGGCGCGCACGGCGACGGCCGAGACCGTCAGCACGGTCGGGGGAGCGGGGGGATGATCGGCGGCCTGCACGCGGCTTTCCCGCCACAGGAACAGCCCGCCGAAAATGAACGCCAACAGCGCCAATGCAAGCAATAGCCGACGGCCCATGGAAATCTCTCAGTCATTTTGTAAGAATCGCGGACATGATTTGTCTGACAACGCAATAAGTCAAGCATATCCTTTGTTTATTTGGGTGATTTGCCGGTGCGTCTTGCAATATCATTGCATTGCACAAGTTCGACGTTTGATAATGCAGCGATGGACGATAATTTCTCAAAGCAGGAAATTCCGGTCTCCGAGCGCGTGCTGAACGTGCTGAAGCGGCGCGGGCCGCTGCAGGCGGCCGAGCTCGGCGCGTATCTCGGCACGACGGGCGAAGCCGCGCGGCAGCAATTGAAGAAGCTCGAGGCGGACGGGCTCGTCGAGGCGGAAAACGTGCCGCAGGGCGTCGGGCGGCCGGCGCGGATCTGGCGGCTCACGTCGCTCGGCCACGGCCACTTTCCGGACGCGCACGCGGACATGACGGTCGACCTGATCCGGATCATCCGCGCGACGCTCGGCCAGCCGACGCTCGATCTGCTGATCGCCGCGCGCGAGACGGAGATGCGCCGCACGTACGCGCAGACGCTCGCCGGCGTGACGGACCCGGAGAAGCGGATCGCGCGGCTCGCGGAGCTGCGCGACCGCGAAGGCTATTTCGCCGAGTGGTCGCGCGCGCCGGACGGCGACGGCTGGCTCTTCATCGAAAATCACTGCCCGATCTGCGCGGCCGCGACCGCGTGCCAGGGGTTCTGCCGCTCGGAGCTCGAGATTTTTCGCGAGATGCTGGGCGATGCGCTGAAGATCGAGCGCATCGAGCACATTCCGGCCGGCGCGCGGCGTTGCGCGTACCGGATTCGGCCGAGCGGTGCGAGGACGACCGACGAAGACGGGCGCGCGCGTGGCGAATGACCGGCTGGCTCTAGCGCGTCGCCGCGCGCAGGAACTGCCCCGAGCGCCGCGTCTCGCCGAAACCGTCGGCGAACGCGCCGTCGCGATACACGAGCTGCCCGTTGACGAGCGTCGCCGCGATCGCCGCGCCGCTGCGGTTCACGAGCCGCCGCAGCCCGCCGAACACGGCCATGTCCTCTTCGTGATAGGCGTCGACCGACGCGTCGAGATGCTCGGGATCGACGATCGCGATATCGGCGCGGTCGCCCGCGCGCAGCGTGCCGGCATCGATCCCGAAGTACGCACCGAGCTCGCCCGTCAAGCGATGCACCGCCTGCTGCACCGACATGAACGGCCGTCCGGCGCGCTCGGCCTCGCGCACGCGGCGCAGGAAGCGCACGGGCGCGTTGTAGAACGCCATGTTGCGCAGGTGCGCGCCCGAATCGGCGAAGCCGATCTGCAGCGACGGATGCGTCGCGATCCGGTCGAGCACGTCCGCGCGGTGATTCGCGATCGTCATGCACCAGCGCAGCTTCTGTCCGTGCGCGACGACGAGATCGAGGAACGCGTCCGCCGGATGGATGCCGCGCTCGTCCGCGACCCGGCCGAACGACTTGCCAACCACCGACGCATCCGGGCAGCCGACGATCCGCGTGTCGTGCAGATCGCGCGTCCACAGCCGCAGGTCGAGCCCCTTGCCGACCTGCTTGCGGAACTCGCGCCGGTAGCCTTCGTTCTGCAGCAGCCGGTTGCGCTCGAGCGCGTCGGCGAGATGCAGCGCCGCGCGGCCCGCGCCGAATTCCTCGAAGATCACGAAATCGATGCCGTCCGCATAGACTTCGAACGGCACCGGCAGATGCTGCCAGACGAGCTCGCCGCGAAACAGCGCGTTCGCGAGCCGCACGCCGCCGAGCAGCACGTCGACGGTGCCGCGCGGCGCGGCCTTGCTGTCGGCCGCGACGAGGAGCGACGTGCGCAGCGGCTTGCGCACGAAGTAGCCGCAGCTCTCGGCCATGAAGAGCAGGCCGTTCAGCGGATTCGTCGTGTTCGGCGCGCTTTGCAGCACGCGGCCGCGGCGGCGCAGCACGCGATTGAGCCGACGGTACTCGCGCCACGTCGCGAACGTCGACGGCAGCGACTTCGACCGGTAGCGCTCGCCGTCGAGCTTGTCCCACGGCGTCGTCATCGACGACAGGCCGACGAAGCCCGCGTCGAGCGCGTCGCCGAGCAGCCGCTCCATCCGTTGCAGCTCGGCCTCGTGCGGCCGCACGCGGTCGTCGACCGCGCGCCCGAGGCCGAGCACGTGCGTGCGCAGGTCCGAATGGCCGAGGAACGCGGCGACGTTCGGGCCGAGCGGCAGCGATTCGAGATGGCGGACGTACGAAGCCGCAGTGTCCCAGGTCTTCACGCGCGACAGCACGGCGAGCATCTGCTCGCGCGGCAGCGCCTCGACGCGGCTGAAGAGGTCGGTGCAGTCGAGCGCGTTCGCGTGGACCGTCGACAGCGAGCACGAGCCGAGGAAGACGCTCGTCACGCCGTGCCGCACCGATTCGGGCAGCCCCGGCGACACGAGAATCTCGGCGTCGTAATGCGTGTGAATGTCGACGAAGCCGGGCATCACCCATTTGCCGGTCGCGTCGATTATGCTCGCGCCGTCCGCGGCGAGCGGCGCGTCCGACACGGTCGCGACGCGGCCGTCGCGTATGCCGAGGTCGCGCGTGCCCGGCTCGGCCAGCGTGCCGTCGAACCATAGGCCGTTGCGGATGATCGTGTCGTAGCGCGCCATCTTGGGGTGTCTCCGTATCGTTCTATGGACGGCCGGGCGGCGGCGAGCCGCAACGCGACGGCCGTCGTGCCCCGCTCAAACGTTACATTGATCGATGTCAAGATGAATTGCAAGCGAGCATTGCTTCGAATCGACGCATCGATTCGGCCCGGCTTCCGGGCGTCGGCGCGCGGCTCACGCCGCTGACGATCGCGCGGAACAGGGGCGCGGCACGATGGAGCCGTTGATCTCGACGCCCGTCGCGCCGCTCGATCCGATGCTCGGCAAGGTGATCTCGCATTTTCGCGATCGGCTCCGTCGATGTGGCGCGGGAAATCGCTCGATTGGCGCGGTCGCGCGCACCTCGTGCACGCATCGTACGCCATTGACGCACGTCAAGCAGCGACGCAACGGGCGCGCTACGTTGTGACGTATCGTGCGTGCGCTGCGGGGGACGGGATGAATGCTTCGACGATACGAGCGGCGGCGCGCGCGGCCGGCGCCGCGCTCGCGTGCGCGATCGCGGCGAGCGCTTCGGCACAGATCCATGTCGGCCACGGCGGCGGGTTTCACGGCAGCCCGCCGGGGCACGGCCATCCCGACTTCCACGGCCGCGACTTCGGCCACTTCGCGCCGCAAGAGAACCTCCGCTGGCGCGGCGGCCACTGGTCGCGCGGCTGGCACGGCAGGCGCTACGCGTGGTGGTGGGTGGTCGGCGGCGTCTGGTACATCTATCCGGCGCCCATCTATCCTTACCCCACCTACGTCCCGCCCGCGGTGGTCGAGCAGGAGCCGCCGCCCGCGCCGAGCGGGCTGCCGCCCGCATCCGCGTGGTACTACTGCGCCGATCCGCAGGGCTATTTCCCGTACGTCGCGTCGTGCAACGTGCCGTGGCAGGCCATCCCGGTGCAGGCCGACGAGCCGGTGCGGCCGTGAGCGGCCGGCCGCGCGCGTGCGCTCAGCACTCGCCTTGCTTGAATGCGTCCAGCGACGATTTCATCTGCGCCTTGCCGGCTGTGCCGTCCGGCAGGGCGTCGACCTTTTGTTCGACGGCGGGCACGATGTTGCATCGCGGTCCGCTCTTGTTGACCAGATTGTCATGGTTGCCGCTCTTTTCGGTGTACGTGTAGAAATCCTTCCCGCAATGAAAATGCGGTCGGGCCGAGCTCGTGACGTAGTCGCTGTTGCTGCAATACGCCTTCTTGAAGTTGGTGGACTTGGCGAATCCGGCGAGCGGAACGACGGCGAGGACGGTGCAGATCAGCATGCGAGTGCGTGGCAGCATCGGGGGGTTCTCCGGGGAAGGAACGTTCGACGGGCGGCCGTTCGCCTGCGGCGACGGGCCGGCGGCGCGGCAACCGGAAGGCGAGGCGGGTTGTGCGCAGCGCGCCTACGGTACGACGAATCGCGGATACCGCGCACCTCCGCAATGCCGGCGGTGCCGACGGATCGAATGGCGCCGGCGATCGTTGCGGCTGGCGAAAGGACGCGCGAGGGCCAGCCGCGCGGGCCGATCGCGCAGGTTCCACTCGATTGACTACGGATTTGCACCAATCGGTGTGCGCGATCCGGCGCGATGTGGCCGACCGTTGATCGGCGTCAATCGCGTGCGCGGGCGATCGCCGATGCTCGGTGATGTACGTCGCGCGCCGCGTGCCGATGTGCGTTGTCGGCATTGCGGCGAATCCACGATTCCGGCGATGCCCGCGCATGCCGCCGGCCGCCCGGCGCCGCCCGCGAAACGTACGACCTATCGACAAGGAAAGACGATGATCCACGGATCGAACGAACTCTATGCGGCGATGCGGCAGCGCCGCGATCGCACGCCGCGCGCGCATCCCGCGGACAGCTACGGCGCGCCGGTGCGCCTGAAGAGCGGCATGGGCTGCACCGAATGCGGCGCGCTGTACGACGACGGCCGCTGGAGCTGGCACGCGACGGCGGGCGCGCTGCTGCAGATCGTGTGCCCCGCGTGCCGCCGGATCCGCGAGCGCGCGAGCGCGGGCGAGCTGGTGCTCGCAGGCGGCTACTTCGCGCGCCGCCGCGACGACATCGTCGCGCTGCTGCGCCGTCACGCGGGCGACGACCTCGGCGCCCGCCCGCTCGAGCGCCTCCTGTCGATCGACGC
The DNA here is from genome assembly GCF_001546925.1 of Burkholderia sp. MSMB1588. Lineage (NCBI taxonomy): Bacteria > Pseudomonadati > Pseudomonadota > Betaproteobacteria > Burkholderiales > Burkholderiaceae > Burkholderia > Burkholderia sp. MSMB1588. The sequence goes on from NZ_CM003770.1 coordinate 2,181,031, forward strand.
GCTGCCCGCGCGCATGGTCGTGCGCACGACGGGCTCGCATCTCGTCCACCGGCTGAGCGAGGCGCTCGTGCGCGCGCACTGCGGCGATCTCGAAATCGACTATCGTGAAGGAGAGGACGTGCTGCGCGCGCGCTGGATGCGCGAGACCGCATAGCGTCCGCAGCTTTCGATTCCCCCCGTATCGCACAACGCACGCCGAGGCATCCCGATGAAGAGCGAAACCGGATACTTGGGATTCGTCGTCGTGCTCGTGTTCATGGTGCTGCTCGCGCTGCAACTCGCGACGCTCAGCGCACCGGCGACGCAGATCGCGTACAGCGATTTCCGCAAGCTCGCGACGGCCGCGCAGGTCGACGATCTCGAAGTCAGCCAGACGCGGATCACGGGCGTGCTGCGCAACGCGGCCGCGGCGGCGGCGCTGCCCGCGTCCGACGCGGACGCGATCAAGCGCGCGGGCGCACCGTGGCGCTTCTCGACGAAGCGCGTGACCGACGAGCGCCTGATCGACACGCTCGCTGCAACGGGCACCCGCTATCGCGGCGCCGACGACGACACGTGGATCGGCACGCTCGCGTCGTGGATCGTGCCGGTCGCGGTGTTCGCGCTCGTCTGGAACCTGATGCTGCGACGCCCGCGCGGCGGCCTGCAGGACTGGTCGGGTGTCGGCAAGAGCAAGCCGCGCGTCTACATGGAGGCGAAGACCGGCATCGATTTCGACGACATCGCCGGCATCGACGAGGCGAAGGCCGAGCTCCAGCAGATCGTCGCGTTCCTGCGCGCGCCCGCGCGCTACCAGCGGCTCGGCGGCAAGATCCCGAAGGGCGTGCTGATCGTCGGCGCGCCCGGCACCGGCAAGACGCTGCTCGCGAAGGCGGTCGCGGGCGAGGCGGGCGTGCCGTTCTTCTCGACGAGCGGCTCGTCGTTCGTCGAGATGTTCGTCGGCGTCGGCGCGGCGCGCGTGCGCGATCTGTTCGAGCAGGCGCAACAGAAGGCGCCGTGCATCATCTTCATCGACGAGCTCGACGCGCTCGGCAAGGTGCGCGGCGCGGGCCTCGCATCGGGCAACGACGAGCGCGAGCAGACGCTCAACCAGTTGCTCGTCGAGATGGACGGCTTCCAGGCGAACTCGGGCGTGATCATCATGGCGGCGACCAATCGTCCGGAGATTCTCGACCCCGCGCTGCTGCGCCCGGGCCGCTTCGACCGGCACATCGCGATCGACCGGCCGGATTTGACGGGGCGCCGGCAGATCCTGTCCGTCCATGTGAAGCACGTGAAGCTCGCGCCGGACGTCGATCTCGGCGAGCTCGCGTCGCGCACGCCCGGCTTCGTCGGCGCGGACCTCGCGAACATCGTCAACGAGGCGGCGCTGCACGCGGCCGAGCTCGACAAGCCGGCCATCGACATGTCCGATTTCGACGAGGCGATCGACCGCGCGATGACCGGCATGGAGCGCAAGAGCCGCGTGATGAGCGAGCGCGAGAAGATCACGATCGCGCATCACGAGGCGGGGCACGCGCTGATCGCGCAGACCCGCGCGCACAGCGATCCGGTGAAGAAGGTGTCGATCATCCCGCGCGGCATCGCGGCGCTCGGCTACACGCAGCAGGTGCCGACCGAGGATCGCTACGTGCTGCGCAAGAGCGAGCTGCTCGACCGGCTCGACGTGCTGCTCGGCGGGCGCGTCGCCGAGGAGATCGTGTTCGGCGACGTGTCGACGGGCGCGGAGAACGATCTCGAGCGCGCGACCGAAATGGCGCGGCACATGGTTGCCCGCTACGGGATGAGCGAGCGGATCGGCCTCGCGACGTTCGGCGACGGAGAAGGGCCGGGGCTGCCGCCCGTCGTCTGGCAGCGCGGCGGCGAGCGCTGCAGCGAGAGCACCGCGACGCGGATCGACGACGAGATTCAGCGGCTCCTCGCCGAAGCGCACGATCGCGTGTCGCGAACGCTGAAGGAGCGGCGCGGCGCGCTCGATCGGATTGCGCAGTATCTGCTGAAGCACGAGGTCGTCGATCACGAGAAGCTCGTGAGGCTCGTCAACGACGAGCCGGTGCCGGAGGGCGATGCGGGCGGCGGCGCAGCGAAGCGCAGCGGCGAGAATCCCGAGCCGGCGAAGCCGCTGGCGGACGTCGGAAAAATCGGCGTCACCGACAAGGCCGACAAGGCCCATCAATCCGTGCCGCAGTGACGTCGCGGCGCTCGCGTCGTGCCGACGCGTCCGGCCGCGCGCCGGAAAACCGACGTCGCGCCGGCCGCCGGCGCCCGCTCATTCGAGCGGCCATGCCTTTCGCGGCCGCGCCCAGAACAGCATCAGCGCGATCGCGCCGAACATCCCGCCCAGATGCGCGAAATGCGCGATGCCGCTCGCCGCGCCCGCGACGCCGAGCAGCAGTTCGACGCCCGCGTAGAGCAGCGCGAACACCCACGCGCGCATCGGAATCGGCGGAATCAGCAGCACGATGCGGCGCGACGGGTACAGCAGCGCGTACGCGGCGAGCACGCCGAACACGCCCGCCGACGCGCCGATCGTCGGCGCGGCGCCCGCCGCCGTGTAGCGCGCGACCGCGAGCTGCGTGAGCGCACCGCAGACGACGCTCGCGAGATAAAGCGTGCCGAAGCGCGCGCGGCCGAGCGCGCGCTCGACATCGCGGCCGAACATCACGAGCCCGAGCATGTTGAACAACAGGTGCGACAGCCCCGCGTGCAGCGCGCTGTACGTGACGATCTGCCAGACATGGAACGCGGGCGCGGCGGATGGGGCGCCCGTGCGGGGAAGCGGCGGCCATAGCGCAAACAGCGACAGCACGCGGTCGGGATCGGCGAGCTCGACGAAGAAGCCGATCAGGTTCAGGACGACGATGGCGAGCGTCATGGCGGCCGCGGGCGAGAGAGTGAGGCGTCGACGCTCATTATGCCGGCATCGTGCTATCCGCGCCGACGCCGCGCGGCATCGCGCGCAGGGCCGCGGCGCAACCGTTGGCGCTACCGCCACTGCGGCCGCCGCACGGCGCGCGGCCGCCACGCGGCGGCCGCTCGTGCGGCGACCCGCCGAGTACGCTACAGGCTGATCCGGCCGGCCGCGACAAGCCAGCCCGCGAGCAAGGCAAACGCGACGAGCGCGATCAGGATCGCCGCTTCGAACGCCTTGAAGGGCCGCTCGCCGCGCTCGCGCTTCGCCCACGCGTACAGCAGCGCGCCCGGCGCGTAGAGCAGGGCGCTCAGCAGCAGATACTTCGGGCCTGCCGCATACAGCAGCCAGCAGCAGTAGACGGTCGCGACTCCGCCGATCGCCGCGTCGCGCATGCGCATCGTCTCGCCGGGCGCATAGCCTTCGCCCTTGATCGCGATGAGGAGCGCATACACCGCGGAGAACAGATACGGCACGAGGATCATCGACGTCGCGAGCGAGATCAGCGCCTGATAGGTCGCGTTCGATACGAGCGTGACGAGCAGGAACACCTGCACGAGGCCGTTCGTCGCCCACAGCGCGTTGGCGGGCACGCCGTGCGCGTTCTCGCGCGACAGGAACGCCGGCATCACGCCGTCCTTCGCCGGCGTGAACATCGCCTCGGCGGCGAGCAGCGTCCATGCGAGCAGCGCGCCGCCCACCGACACCAGCAGCCCGACGCCCGCGATCGCGACGCCCGTGCGGCCGATCGCCTTTTCGAGGACGCCCGCCATCGACGGATTCTTCATCGCGGCGAGCTCCGGCTGCGACACGATCCCGAGCGACAGCAGCGACACGGCCATCAGCAACAGCAGCACGACGACGAAGCCGGCGATGGTCGCGCGGCCGACGTCGTCGCGGTTCTTCGCGCGCGCCGAATAGACGCTCGCGCCCTCGATGCCGATGAACACCCAGACCGTGATCAGCATCGTGCTCTTCACCTGGTCGAGCACGCCTGGCAGGTGGACGTTGCCCCAGAAGTCGGTCGTGAAGCGGTGCGGCTGGAACGCGAGCGCGGCGAGCGCGACGAACAGCACGAGCGGCATGATCTTCGCGATCGTCGTCAGCGCGTTGAGGATTGCCGCGCCGCGCACGCCGCGCAGGATCACCGCATGCATGATCCACAGCACGATCGACGCGCCGATCACCGCGGCGCGCGTGTTGCCGTCGCCGAATGCGGGAAACGCGTAGCCGAGCGTGCCGAACACGATCACCAGATAGCCGACGTTGCCGATCCACGCGCTGACCCAGTAGCCCCACGCGGAATTGAAGCCGACGAAGTCGCCGGCGCTCGCGTGCGCATACGCGTAGACGCCGTTGTCGAGCTCGGGCTTGCGGTGCGCGAGCGTCTGGTAGACGAGCGCGAGCATCAGCATGCCGATGCCCGTGATCGCCCAGCCGATCACGATCGCGCCGGCGCCCGCGCCCGACGCCATGTTCTGCGGCAGCGAGAAGATGCCGCTGCCGATCATTGAGCCGATCACGAGCGCCGTCAGCAGCGTGAACGGCAACTGGCGCGGCGCGGCCGCCTGCTGCGGCGCGGGAGCGGCCGCCGGAAGCGGTGTCGACGGGTGGAACGGATGCCTGACGGAATGCTTCATGATGAAACCTCCTCGACGATTATTGAATGTATTAAGGCACCGGCTCCGGCGGACCGGATTGACCTGGATCAGCGGCGCGCGCGGTGCGGGTTTCGGCGTCGATCCGTCGCAAGGGGCGAGACGAAAAAGCAATCGTTTGCGGGTCGAAAGAGTGCGCGCATGACGGAGGAAATCGCTTGTTCGCGGACGGCTGCATCAGGCGGGCACACGGACGGGCGGTTTTCGCTGCGCCGTTCGCGAGATACGAGAGGAAAAAATCTGAGCGTGTACCGAATCGGTCGTTCTTGCGCGGCCCGACTTTGATGTTCGAATCATCTATGGCGTCGCGAAGCCAGCCGTATTCATTTTCGCCGCGCTGGTGGCTGCTCGAATGCACGATTCACGCGCTGAAATGCTGAAATCCGCGGCTGTCAGGGTGATCGAAAGCGCTGCGATGCAAATACTGGTTCCCACCGATGCGCGCTATCATTTAAATTGATATGATGAATGTTCCTGCTTTTCTCGGCAAACCGCTTTCAACTCGAGTTGATCCGAGTGTCGTGGCGGCTCTTGGCGGGTCGGTGAATAGACCGCAGATTCACGCCTTCATGGGGTCCCATTCGTGACGCGGATGACGCGACACTTCCGAAAGCTATCCGTCACAAGCGTATCTGCAGCCAGACCGCTGACATCACTCGAGGTCCGATCCCGAGATATGCGAGTCGCGCGGCGAGGGCATGTAGACGCCGACAGCCGTCGATCTCGTGAATCGAATTCCCGCAACGATGAAAACGAGGAGAGTGCAACATGGAACATCATTCCAATGTCATCATCGGCGGTGGCCCCGCGGGCATCAACATGGCTCTCGAATTCGGGAAGCGAGGAATCGAGTATCTGTTGCTCGAAGCAAATGAGACTGTCGGTGGGCAATGGGACCGATTTCCGGTATGCGGACAGCTTATTTCGTTAAACAAGAGATATGTCCCCGGCGATAGCCACACTTATCGAATGCGATACGACTGGCACACGCTGAGCACCATTAGCGCCGATGATGTGGCAAATGATCCGCTGCTACGATTCACGGAATGGACGTCGGAACATTGGCCGTCTTCAAGAATTTACAAGGAGTATTTGAAATACGTGGCGGAAAGGAAAGGGGTCTCGCCGCACGTTCGAACGCATGCTCGCGTGCAGCGCATCGCGCGCGAAAGCGGGCGCTTCGTCCTCGGCATATCGAATGCGCAAGGCATCAGTGCTGATCGCGTCTTTTGCGCCACCGGCAAGTCGGAGCCGATAGTTCCGGACATCAAGGGGCTCGATTCCGAAACCTGCACATTCTACGGAGATTTCGAGCCCGATACCGCAGCGGAGCGTTACCGGAACAAGGTTGTCATTGTTTTGGGGCGTGGCAATTCAGCGTTCGAAATCGCGCACCATCTCGTCGACATCACGGCGGAGACGCGCGTCGTTACACGATCTCTACCGATGTTCGCCCGGCAGACGCACAACGTACATGACTTGCGGGCACAGGTCTCGGACGTGTTCGATCTGATGCAACTCAAATCCAACAACAATATTGTGAGCGACCGCATCGTCGAAGTCAGGCGAATCACAGGCGGCAGGCACGAAGGCCGCTTGCTGGTCCGCTACGAGACACCTTGCCCTCATTGGTCTCCGCCAAGATGGATGAAGCGAACCGGCATTGTCGACGATGTGATCGTATGCTGCGGCTTCAACTACACGCTGTCCGGAATCTTCGACATGGAAACCGTACGGCCGGCCATTGACGAAAAGGGAAAATATTGTCTGCTGACGTCGACTTGGGAGTCGGCCAGCGTACCAGGTCTCTATTTCCTCGGCGCGCCGATGCGCATCAACGACCCGGACGCCGCTTCCGGGTTCGTTCATGGTTTCCGATGCAATATTCAGGCGCTCGGCTCCATCGTCGCGGAAAAATATCACGGCATGGCGGTTGAACCGGTATTCGAATGCGACGTTCCGATGGCACATCCGTCCGATCAGCTCATTCATCTTTCAGCATTCCTTGTCGATCTCGTCAGCACGAGCATGCCGTTGTTCGAGCTATTCGGCTACTTCGGAAGCACGGTGACGTTCACGCCAGGCGGCGATAAAGGCGTGGTCCGCGCGCGCGTGTGGCCCGCATTTCCACGAGCATATAACCTCGAGCGCTGGGGCAAGGAACCAACGAGGCTCGAAATCGTTTTCGAATATGGATTCAGCCGATATGGCAACGGCGAGTTGCCGACTCACTATTTCACGCTGCCCGCGGATCACTTCGATACTTCCCGGAGCGCGTATGTTCATCCGGTTTTTCACGTCTATCAGGAGGGCGTCGAAGTGGATTCCTTCCATATGCAGGAAAGCCTCATCGGCCGCTGGGATCTCGACGATTACGTCGACGAGGAAACCAATCTCGACCAGTACAAGAACGTCGCGTTCAATGCATGCGCAAGTGCGTTGGGGCTGGATGAGCGCCGCAGCATGTTGCCGGTGCGCGACGAGTTCGTGGACGCATGCTATCCGTTGATGAGTGACGACGAGGTAGTCGAGGCGCTTCGAATCCAGCCAACGCTGGCTTTGCTGACGAACCGTTCTTGATTACGCACTGGATCTGCAACGAGATAAATTCCAATATTTCCCGTCGATCTGCCTTGTCAATCGTCGCTGGATCATGATCGATCGACTGAAATCGGCATGAATCCGTGTTCGTCGCCGATCGATTGGCTCAAACCAGATGTCAGCCTTCGGTTTGAACCAATCGATATTCCAGACGACGAACGGCATCAAAAAGTGACGGTACTGACTGGTCAGCGACGGTTCAAGCTGGAAACGAGGACTGCTCCATGTCTGGAAACATCACTGCGCTCGATGGACTGCTCGGGCTCATATTTACCTCTGCGGTGCTGATCGCCGTTCCCGGGCCGAGCATCATGTTTCTTGTCGGCCAAGCCATGACGACGGGACGGCGCAGTGCGATGCGCGGCGTCATCGGCAACGCGATAGGCACCTACTGCGTCGCGGTGATTGTTGCGCTGGGAATCGGTACCTTGCTGATGCGCGCCGACAACGTCCTGACGGGTATTCGATTACTCGGCGCCGTCGTTCTGCTGGCCATCGGAGTCCAATATCTGTTTTCCAGACCGTTGCCAGCGGCGGAAGTCCGGGCACCCGGCAAACGCAAACAGACATTGATCGCCGGCGTCATAGTCGGCATCACCAATCCGAAAGCCCTGATCATGTTCGGTACGATCGTGCCGAGTTTCCTGCGCCGAGGGGTCGAAAGTCCGGTGGAATCGCTGCTTTTCTTTTCGCTCGTGCCTATCGGCTTGGGTTTATTGATCGACTCGGCGTGGGTCGCGACCGCTCATGCCGTGAGTTCACGCGCATTTTTCAACGAGAAGGGCCTCAAGCTGATCAATATCGCGGGCGGAGGCTTGATGATCGCAATGGCGGTGCTCTTGGCCATGGAGACGCTGCGTTGATGGCGAGCCTGCACATCCATCGCCGTATCGCGTATGGATGCAGATCGCATCGTCCCGGCAATGCGCGCCTCGACCCACGATATGCGCGGCTGAACGGCGTCGGACCATCAAGGCCGATGCCATCAAAGAGCGTCTTCGCCGGGTTGTCAATCAGCCAATCAACGGAGCCGTCCGGCCGCACGGACAATCCGCGTTCGATACGTGTCACGCTTGCGCTCGGTCAGCCGGTAGACGGTTCGAAGTGCCGGCGAGCATCGTCCTGAATCGTTCGACGCCATCAGGACTTCAAATATCGCCGCCGCAAATAATTTCAAATATGGAAATATTTATTCCGTTTGAATGGAAGTGTGCATCTTATTTCGAAAAATTCCAGTCGCGATCAATTCCGCCAAACATCAGCTTTTTTATTTCAAAGTTGACGTTTTATTTGACGATCAACCAGCGCAACAGATGACGAGCGCGAATGAAAAAATCGAGACTGGAGATTTGGTTAAAAAATTGCAATCGGTCGAATCGACACGGTTGTGTTAGGCTAAGCGCTCCGCGAAATTTCCGAAAATGGAATGCTCGCTGAATCGCGAATTGAAAATATTTGTTCGCAAAATCCCGGCGAGTTTCGCATGGATTGTTTCATTCATTAACCACAGAGGCGGCCAATGACCGTCGATTTGCGTGTCGGGGCCAAGTCGGGGCCAAATGAACGGCGCGCGAAAAGAGGGCGCAGATGCGGAGCATCGACGATGATTGATCCGAAAGGCACGGGGGCCGCGCCGCGCGACGCGGCGGCGCTCGCGACACCGCGCGTCGCGGTGATCGCCGTGACGTTTCGCGCCGACGAAGTGATTCTCGTGCAGCGCAGCAAGGAGCCGCAGAAAGGTACGTGGGGCTTTCCTGGCGGCTCGGTCGAGCCCGGCGAGTGCCTGCGCGATGCGGCTGCGCGCGAGCTGTTCGAGGAAACCGGCGTGCGCGCGGAGATCGGCGAGCCGTTCGACGTCGTCGAGGTGATCGGCTTCGACCCGCACGGCCGGCATCACCACTACGTGCTGGTCGCGATGCTGTGCCGCCATGTCGAAGGCACGCTGCGGCCGGGCGACGACGCGGCGGACTGCCGCTGGGTTCGCGTGCCGGATGGCCTGTCCCGATTCCCGGGCGTGCTCGCGGATCACGTCACGCGGGTGGCGCAGCGCGCGCACGCCCTCTGTCATTCCAATCGAAAGGAAAACAGCCGATGAAGCGTATGTTCCTGGGCGGACCGTTCAAATCCCTGGTCGACAAGCACACCGGCGTGATGCCGGAAGACAGCATCGACCTGTTTCGTCGCGTGATCGATCATTTCGAGGCGCGCGGCTGGGACGTGCATTGCGCGCACCGGCGCGAGCATTGGGGGCGCGAATTCATGACGCCCGCCGTCTGCACGAAGACCGACTACGAGCAGATCAGCCTGTGCGACTACTTCGTCGCGTTTCCGGGCGCGCCGGCATCGCCCGGCACGCACATCGAGCTCGGCTGGGCATCCGCGCTCGGCAAGCCGATCGTGCTGCTGCTCGAAACCGACAAGGAGTACGCGTATCTCGTGCGCGGCCTCGACGAGATCACGCGCATCGAGCGCGTCGAATTCGGCGGCGACCGGATCGACCCGGCCGCGATCGAAGCCGCGATCGGCCGTTTCGAAGCGCGAGGCTGACATGCGGCGCTATCCGGGTCTCAGCGAGCTCTACCTCTCGGCGCTCAGGGACGTCTGCGGCGCGTACGAATACCGGAGCGCGCCGCGCGGGCACGCGGAGCGCGAAATCATCGGCTACGGCGCACGGATCGACGATCCGCGCGCGCGCTTCTGCCGGCACGCGGCGCGCAGGCAGAACGTCGTCTTCAACTACGCCGAGGCGCTGTGGTATCTGTCCGGCCGCAACGATCTCGAATTCATCGAGCACTACGCGCCGTCGATGGCGCGCTACAGTCCGGACGGCAAGCATCTGCCCGGCACCGGCTATGGCGCGCGGCTCATGCATTACGGCGAGCGCGCGCTCGATCAGATCGAGCGCGCGCTCGACATCCTGTCGCGCGACGACGCCGAGAGCAAGCGCGTCGTGCTGCAGATCTTCAGCGCCGACGAGGATCTGTACCGGCGCAACATCGACGTCTCGTGCACGCTCGGCCTGCAACTGTTGCTGCGCGAGGGGCGGCTGCACCTGGTCGCGTTCATGCGCGCGAACGACGCATACGTCGGGCTCCTGAACGACGTGTTCTCGTTCACGTTCCTGCAGGAGTATGTCGCGTCGCGGCTCGGCTGCGAGATCGGCACGTATTCGCATCACGTCGGCTCGATCCACGTGTACGACGACAATCTGCCGCGCGTGCGGGCACTCCTCGACGACGGCGATGCGGCGATCGTCACCGCCCACGCGCCGCCGCGAATGCCCGCGGGCACGAACCCCGCGACGATCGGGCGCGTGCTCGAACACGAAGGAAGGATTCGTGCGGGACGGATGTCGCTCGCCGCGCTCCAGGACCTCGATCTCGATCCATATTGGCGCGACGTGCTCGGCCTCTTCTGGATCTACCGCGAGATCAAGGCGGGCAGCCCGCCGCCCGACGATGCGCTCGCGTTCGTCGGCCCGTTCCATCGCGCCTATCTGCTGAACCGGTGGAACATCGCGTCCGCCTCGCTTCAATAACGCACAGGGATTCCGATGAAGACCGACTGGACCGAACACGAGGTTTCGCAGCGCTTTCACGCATACGACGACCGGATCGAGGAGCGCTTCGGCTACCGGCCGCTGATCGCCGAGCTGACGGGCTCGCTCGGCACCGAGATCCGCGTGCTCGACTACGGCTGCGGCGGCGGCAAGGTCGCGCGGCGGCTGCGTGCTGCGGGCGTCGCCCGCGTGACAGGCGTCGACATCGCGCCGACGATGATCGACCAGGCGATCGCGGCGGGCGTCGACGGCGGGCTGGACTACGCGCATATCGACGGGCCGCCGCTGCCGTTCGCCGACGCGAGCTTCGACGCGGCGATCAGTTGCTTCCTGTTCATCAACATCGCCGAGCGCGCGGAGCTCGCGCGCATCGCGGCGGAGGTGCTGCGCGTGCTGAAGCCGGGCGGCGCGTACTACGTGCTGGACACGAACCCGCGCACGACGGGCGTGCAGTTTCCGACGTTCCGCAACGGCGAGCCGGGCATCGTCTACCGCGACGGCGACCCGCGCCCGGTCCATCTGAACGTGCCGGGCGTGGGCGTGTTCGACGTCGTCGACACGCACTGGGACATGCCGACGTATCGCCACGCGTTCGAGGCGGCGGGCTTCGAGCTCGCGGCGGCGATGGAGCTGGGCTTTCGCGCGGCGGAGGCGGGCGGCGCGCCGGGCGCGCACGCGGATGCCGACGGCCGCACGCCGTTCGTGCTGTTCAAGGCGACGAAGCCGCTGCGCTGACGCGCGCCGCGTAAGGCACGATGCTTCGCGGCGCATGCGTCGCGGAACGGCGGGGCGGGCGGATTCGGACGTCCCCGCGCCGCCCGCGCACCGGCCGACGCCGCTCGCCCGGCAAGACGGCGAACGCGAGGGCGTCGCCCTGGCGGCTATCGGCTATGCAACGACGGCGCAACGATAAAACACGGATGAAACACGAGGGAACATGATCGCGAACGTACTGACGATCGCCGGCACCGACCCGACGGGCGGAGCGGGCATTCAGGCCGACCTCAAGGCATTTTCGGCGATGCGCGCATACGGGATGGCCGCGATCACCGCGGTCGTCGCGCAGAACACGACCGGCGTGCGCAGCTTCCGCGCGCTCGATCCGGCGTTCGTCGCCGATCAGATCGACGCGGTGTTCGACGACGTTGGCGTGCACGCGGTCAAGATCGGCATGATCGCGACCGCGGCGATCGCGGAGGCGGTCGCCGCGGCGCTCGTCAGGCACCGCGCGGCGCCCGTCGTGCTCGACCCGGTGATGGTCGCGAAAAGCGGCGACCGGCTGCTCGATCCGGACGCGGTCGACGCGATCCGCGACAAGCTCGTGCCGATCTCCACGCTGATCACGCCGAACCTGCCCGAAGCGGGCGTGCTGCTCGGCCGGGGCGCGCCGCGCACGCTCGCCGAGATGCACGCGGCGGCGGCCGAGCTGCACGCGCTCGGGTCGCGCTGGGTGCTGCTCAAGGGCGGCCATCTGCCGGGCGAGCGCAGCGTCGACGTGCTGCGCGGCCCGGCCGCGGCGACGGTCGAGCTGTCCGCGCCGCGCGTCCCGACGAAGAACGACCACGGCACCGGCTGCACGCTGTCGGCCGCGATCGCCGCGCTGCTGCCGAGCCATTCGGTCGAGGACAGCGTCTGCCGCGCGAAGGCGTATCTGGGCGACGCGCTCGCCGCGTCGGGCAAGCTCGACGTCGGCCACGGGCACGGCCCCGTCCATCACTTCCACTCGCTATGGAACTGACGCTTGCGCCGCGCGCCGGCGCGCACACGCATCGATCCGCACGCCTCTTTCGACAAGAAATCATCATGCGCCGCCTCTTGTGCTGTTTCACGATCGTTCTGGGCTTTCTGTGCGCCGCGCCGTCGCATGCGGGCGACGCGGCCGCCGTCGGGCAACTGACGGTCGCGCTGTATCCGTGGGTGCCGCGCGTCGACCAGTTCAGGAGCGCGATCGAGACCGAATGGAAGAAGGTGCAGCCGGCCGTCGCGCTGCAGTTCGTGTCCGCGGACGCGTGGGACGGCGGCTACCGGAACGATCCGCCAGCGAACGCCGACGTCTACGTGTACGACGCGATCTTCTTCGATTACTTCCGCAGCCAGCGCTGGCTCGAGCCGCTTGCGGCGAGCGAGATCCAGAACCTCGACGATTTCCTGCCGTACGCGATCCAGGGCGTGAAGGCGGGCGACCGGTACTACAGCATCCCGCAGCTCGGCTGCGCGAACGTGCTGTTCTACCGGAAGGACGACGCGGCGCTCGCGGCCGCGACGACGCTCACGCAAGTGCGCAGCACGCTCGGGCAATGCACGTTCACGAGCGAGATTCCGCCGGACAGGCGCGGGCTGATGATCGACATGTCCGGCCGGACAACGAACGCCGCGCTCTATCTGGACGCCGCGCACAGCCGCACGGGCGCGTATCCGCTGCCGCTGCCGTGGAGCGCGAACGACCTGAACGGCGACGCGCTCGGCAGCCTGCGCGCGCTGATGGCGATGTCGAGCTGGCCGAACGCGACGGCCGAGCTGCCCGGCCAGTACGATCGCTCGGCGTGGTTCGGCGACGGCGACGGGCGCGCGGTGATCGGCTACTCGGAATCGATGTCGGCGATGAGCGAAGCGGCGCGGCGCAATCTCGATTTCAAGTTCCTGCCGCTGTCGGACGAGCCGCAGCCGCCGCTCTTCTATGCGGACGTGATCGGCGTGAACACGACGACGAACGCCCGCGGCACGCGCGCGCTCGCGGTACAGCTCGCGAACGTGATCGCCGCGTCGTCGACGATGGTGCAAAGCGTCGGGCCGGACGGCAGCGGCGTGCCGCAGTATCTGTTCTCCGCGCGGCGCAGCGTGCTGCACACGCTGGCGCAGCGCTATCCGCTCTATCGGAAGATGGTCGCGCTGCTCGACGCGCGCGAGCCGGTGATGTTCAAGATCGATGCGCAATCGCGCAACTGGCTCGCGTCGATGAGCGGCCCGATCGCGCAGCGCGCACGCGCCGATTATCCGTGCGGCTGCGACATTGACACCGCGTTGCCGATCGCCGACTATCGCGGCGCGCAGGCCGTGTGTCCGACCGTCTGCAAGGCGCAGGGCGGCTGGAACGGCCAGTGGACCAACCAGTCGCCCGCGGCGCCCGCCGGGCAGTCGGCGTGCGGCTGCAACGCGTGCCCGACTTCAGCCGCCGAGAAGCTGCCGCGCGCATTCGCCACCCCGCTCGTCACCCGTGCCGTGCCCGCGGACCGCGCGAAGCCGTGACGGGGAGCGCCCGGCCGGGCCGACGCGGCACGGCCGGGCACCCGATGCGCGCGACACCCGCGCGCGCGCTAGAGCTGCACCCAAGCGCACATCTGGCCGAAGAACTCGACCTGCGCGCGCGATTCGTATATTTCACATTGCAGATCGCCGCTCAGCCGCGCGAATTCGAGCCGCTTGCCGCTGCCGAGCACCGTCGAGTCGGGATCGCTCGACAGCGCCCGCAACATCTCCGCGAGCCATGAGCTGAGCTGCGTGGCCGTCCCGCCGTCGACCGGCACCTCGTATGACATCTTCGGCAGCGGCAGCCCCGCGGCCGCGAACAGCTTGACCATCCGGTGCGCAACGTCGAACGACGGAAACGACCGCTTGCAGCGCTCGATGATCTCGGCCGCCACCGAATCCCAGAGCGGGATGAGCGGCGTCGACATCGGCTTGCGCACGAAGTCGGGCTCGTGCAGCGCGAGATATCCGCCGGGCTTCACGAAACGCGCCGCGTGGCGGACGAACTCGGCCGCATGCAACTGATGGATCAATACATAGCGGGCGACGACGACGTCGAAGCCGTGCGCGCCTTCGACCTGATCGAGGCCGCTCGCGCGAAAGCGGATGTTGTGCAGACTCGCGCGCTCGGCGTTGGCGCTCGCCGCTTCGATCGCGACGTCGCTCGGATCGATCGCGACGACGGTGCCGGTCGGGCCGGCCATCTCGGCCGCCAGCATGCTGACGCCGCCCGTTCCGCAGCCGATGTCGAGCACGCGCATCGAGGGCCGGAGCCGCGCGGATTCGAGCAGGCGCCGGGTGACGGGCTTCAGCATCTCCGACTGGAAGTCGAGCCGGCGGAGTTCTATCGGCGAATGGCCCAACGTGTATCTGAACATGGTTCGTTCGATCTCCTCTTGTGGTTGTGGATTCATGGGCGGTGCGCAAAGGCGTCGGCCGTGCAACGCGCGTTTCGTTCGCGCGGCGCCGCTTTTCGCCACGCCGCGGCTGCCGCGCGAAGCCTGCGCCTGCTCGCGGCCGTTGCAAGTGGACGGCGCGAGACGGCGAGACGGGATACGAAGCGCGAACGCGACAGGGCGCGTGCGCACGCATCGGTTCCCGGGCAGCAAATCGACGGCATTGCGCGAAACGGCGTGCGCAATGGTTCGACGTCCGGCGACGCAGCATGCCGTCGATGCCGTCGGAACGACTTGCGATCCGATGCGGCGATGCGTTTCCAATACCGTGCGGATTCGCGGCGAATCCCGCCTTGATAGCACGCGCATGCGCAGGCGGAAAGCACGAAGCTTCGGAGGTCGATCGACATCCGGGCGACGAACGGCGATTCGTGCAAGCCGGGCAAACAACGGCAGGCCGTTCGCCAATCGGCCTCTCGCTGCGCTGCAAGTCGCTGCGATCTCGCTTCCGGGCCGCTTGACCTGCGTCAAGCGGGCCGTCACCAATGGCCCGCATTCTCTGAACGAGCGAAACAGTGCGCGCCGGCGTGACGCGCGCGTCTTCGCCGTCCGAACGGGGGAAGCGCCATGCGAAATACTGTTCATCGATGGATGCGCGTCGTCGCGACCGTCGCCGCCGTCGCGGCGCTCGGCTCGACGGCCGCCGCGAACGAGACGCTCGAACCCGCCACGCAAAACGGCATTGCGTACGTGACGGGCGGCGTCGGCCAGGACGAAGTCGACGCACTCCGCGCGGCCGCGTCGAAATACAACCTGCGCATGACGTTCGCGTCGCGCAGCGGCGAATATCTGTCCGACGTCGACGTCACGATTCGTTCGGCCGCGGCGCAGCCGGTGCTGACCGTTCGCACCAACGGCCCGTTCCTGTACGCGCGGCTGCCGGCGGGGCAGTACCGGATCGATGCGCGCTACGGCGGCGCCGAGCAGCGGCGCAGCGTGCGCGTGCCCGCGCGCGGCGGCGTCCACGTCGATTTCCGCTGGGCCGAGCCCGATCGGCGCGGCGCGGCGCAGACCTGCGATCCGCGCCCATGTCCCCGTCAACGTTGACCGTCGCGCCTTCGACCGCGCCGCGCGAGCGGGCGAGCGGGCGCGCCGCAATCGTCGCATGAGCGCTCGCTCGGCCGCGCGGCATCGGCGAGGCGGCACGGCCGACGCCACGGCGCCCGCCGACGACGCGTGGCGCCGCACGCCCGCAAGCGGCCTGTCGAACGCGCAGGCAGCCGGGCTGCGCCGGCGCTTCGGCCCGAACGCGATCGACACGGGCGGCGGGCGCGGCGGGTGGCGCACGTCGCTCGACGTGCTGCGCGAGCCGATGCTGCTCCTGCTGCTCGGCGCGGGCGCCGTCTACCTGGCGCTCGGCGAATTGCCGGATGCGCTGACGCTGCTCGCGTTCGTCGCCGCGATCGCCGCGCTGACGATCGTGCAGAGCCAGCGCACGGCGGGCGTGCTCGCGGCGCTGCGCGCGCTGTCCGCGCCGCGCGCCGACGTGATGCGCGACGGCGAGCGCCGGCTCGTCTCGGCGACCGAACTCGTGCCGGGCGATCTGCTGTGGATCGCCGAGGGCGCCCGCGTGCCGGCCGACGGCTGGCTCGTCGACGCGCACGAGCTGAGCGTCGACGAATCGCTGCTGACGGGAGAGTCGGCGCCGATCGACAAGGCCGCCGAGCGGCCCGACGCGCCGACGCCCGACGAAGCCGCCTGCCGCGTCTATTTCGGCTCGATGGTGGTGCGCGGGCAGGGGCGGATGATCGTCACCGACACCGGGCCGCGCACTGCGCTCGGCCGGATCGGCAAGTCGCTGACCGGCATCGCGGGCGCGCCGTCGCCGCTGCAGCGCGACGCGCGCGCGCTCGCGAACCGGATCGCGCTCGTCGCGCTTGCGCTGTGCGCGGCGCTCGTCGCCGTCTACCGCTGGCGCTCGGGCGAATGGCTGCCGGGCGTGCTCGCGGGGATCACGCTCGCGATGGGCATCTTTCCCGAGGAAATCCCGGTCGTGATGACCGTGTTCATGGCGCTCGGCGCGCGCCGCATCGCCGACGAGGGCATGCTCACGCGCCGCATGAGCGCGATCGAGGCGCTCGGGCAGACGTCGGTGCTGTGCGTCGACAAGACGGGCACGCTGACGCAGAACCGGATGACGGTGCGCGCGCTGTTCGCGAACGGCCGGCGCTGGACGCTCGGCGACAAAGAGGCCGACATCGACGAGTCGTTCCACGAGCTGCTCGAATATCTGGTGCTCGCGAGCGAGATCGAGCCCGTCGATCCGATGGAGCGCGCGTTCCGGCGCGCGGGCCGCCGATGTCTCGCCGGCACCGGGCATCTGCACGACGACTGGTCGCTCGTTCAGGAATACGCGCTGACGCCCGAGCTGCCGGCGATGTCGCACGTGTGGCGCGCGCCGCGGCTCGATCATTGCCCGGTCGCATGCAAGGGCGCGCCCGAGGCGATCTTCTCGCTGTGCCACCTCGGCGATGCGACGGCGCGCGCGCTGCTCGGCGAGGCCGAGCGCATGGCCGCGCGCGGGCTGCGCGTGCTGGGCGTCGCGCGGGCCGCGCATGCGCGGGGCGAATGGCCCGCGCGGCAGCACGACTTCGATTTCCGGTTCGTCGGCCTGGTCGGCCTGATCGACCCGGTGCGCGCCGAGGTGGCCGACGCGATCGCGACCTGCCGCGCGGCCGGCATCCGCGTCGTGATGATCACGGGCGACTATCCGTCGACCGCGCGCGCGGTGGCGGGCGAGGTCGGCATCGCCGCGCACGCGGTCGTCACGGGCGACGAGGTCGCGGCGATGAGCGACGCGGCGCTCGACGAAGCGGCCGGACGCGCCGACGTGTTCGCGCGCGTGCGGCCGGACCAGAAGCTGCGCCTCGTCGCCGCGCTCGAGCGCGGCGGGCGCATCGTCGCGATGACGGGCGACGGCGTCAACGACGCGCCCGCGCTGAAGGCCGCGCACGTCGGCATCGCAATGGGGCTGCACGGCGCCGAGGTCGCGCGCGAGGTCGCCGCGCTCGTGCTGCTGCGCGACGATTTCACGCCGATCGTGTCGGCGATCCGCCAGGGCCGGCGCATCCATGCGAACCTGATGCAGGCGCTCGGCTATACGGTCGCCGTCCATCTGCCGATGATCGCCGCGGTGATGGTGCCCGCGCTCGTCGGCTGGCCCGCGATGCTCGCGCCGCTGCACATCGTGTCGCTGCAGCTCGTGATCGATCCGGCGTGCTCGCTTGTGTTCGAGAACGAGCCCGCGCGCGCCGACGCGATGCGCATGCCGCCGCGGCCGCCGCACGAGCGGCTGTGGGCGTCGCCGCTCGTCGCGCGGGGCGCGGCGGCGGGCGCGCTCGCGGCGGTCGGCGTGATCGGCCTGTACGCGCTGCTGCTCGCGCGCGGCGGCGACCCGGCGTTCGCGCGCACCGCCGCGTTCGTCGCGCTCGTCGCGGTCAACGTCGCGCTGATTTTCGTCGTCCGGGCGCTCGCGGGCGGCGCGCGCACGAAGCAGCCGTTCGCGGACAACCGGTATCTTTGGATCGTGCCCGCGTTCGCCGCATGCGGGCTGCTGGCGCTGCTCGCGATCCCGCCGCTCGCGTCGCTGTTCGGGCTCGTCCCGCTGCTCACGCGCTGAGCGCTGCGCGGAGCCGAAGCCGCGAAACCGCGCAGCCGCCCGAGGACCGATTCCGATGCCGACTCTCGCCGCGTTGTTCGTCACGCTCGGGAGGGACGCGCGGGACGCCGCGCGCCCCATCCATCCGGGCGCCGCCGCCTTCAGCGGCTCGAGCACGATCGCAAAGCGCGGTCGCGAGCGCGACGTCGGCGAGCGACGAGCCGACGAGCCGACGAGCAGCGCTCCCGGCCGCGTCCGCCGCCCGCGCCGGCGGTCGCGGATCACGTAGACGACGGCCTGGCTGTCGAACACGAGCGTGGCGAACGCGAGGCTGCGCAGCGCGTCGACAGGCAGCGCGTAACGAAAATGCGCGACCGCGATCACGGCGATGCCGAAGCGACTCGAAACGAACGCATAATGAACGTATCGGCAACGCATAGACGGCGCATTGCATGAGCCCGTTTCGCGACTGTACGGCTGCAAGGCTGCACGGCGCGGCCAGTCGCTCGTCGACGAACTCGCGGCCTGCGGCATCGCGATCCGCAGCCCACGAGCCGCTTGCCGCCGAAGTCACGCCGCCCGCCCGCAATGCAACATGGGCTGTCCGCGCAGCCGGCGTGCGGCGACCGCCGGGCTCGTGCACCCGGGACCGCGCGGCGCGTGCCGCTCGTCTGTATCGGGGGTGTGCATCGCGTCGACGCGATGTGAAGCCATCGACCTCAACCGGATCGGGAGAATTGAAATGAACGCGTCCCACCCGAAACCGTGAGAGCAGAGGAAGTGGGTGGATCCTCACGGGCCAACGGCATCGAAGTGCCCAAGTGGAAAATGCACGCATTTCCCGGCAACCGGAGGATCCACGATGAACAGTATGGCAGTGGGCGTAGATATCGCCAAGAACGTGTTCCAGGTGCATTACGTCGCTCAGGGCAGCGGAGAGATCGTCAACAAGCCGATCAAGCGGGCGAAGTTTCTGGAGCACTTCGCGAACCGTGCGCGGTGCCTGATTGGGATGGAGGCGTGCGGCGGCGCACACCACTGGGCGCGGGAACTGACGCGGCTGGGTCATGAGGTCAGGCTGATGCCAGCGGAGTTCGTGAAGGCATTCAACATCCGCAACAAGAATGATGCGGCGGACGCGCGGGCGATCTGGCTGGCGGTGCAGCAGCCGGGCAAGCCGGTGGCGATGAAGACGGAAATGCAGCAGGCGATGCTGGCGCTGCACCGGATGCGCGAGCAGTTGGTGAAGTTCCGCACGATGCAGAGCAACGGACTGCGCGGGTTACTGACGGAATACGGCGAGGTGATGAGCCGGGGGCGAGCGAAACTGGACAAGGCCATCCCGGCGGCACTTGACCGGCTCGCGGAGCGCCTGCCGGCGGCGCTGATCGATACGTTGCGGGAGCAGTGGAGCGGGTTGGCGAGGCTGGACGGGCAGATCGCCGAGATCGAACGCCGGATGCGTGAATGGAAGAAGGAGGATGAAGCGGTTGCGGCGATCAGCGAGATTCCCGGCGTGGGGCTGCTGACGGCAACAGCGGCGGTGGCGATGATGGGCGATCCGAAGGCATTCAGTTCGGGGCGCGAGTTTGCGGCGTGGGCCGGCCTGGTACCGAAGCAGACCGGCTCGGGCGGCAAGGTGAACCTGCACGGGATCAGCCGGCGCGGCGACACCTATCTTATCTACGAACACTGCTGATTCACGGCGCGCGAAGCGTGTTGAGTCATGCGAAGGAGCCTGGCCCGTGGGTCGAGCAGATGAAGAAACGGCGGCCAGCGAATGTGGTGATCGTGGCGCTGGCCAACAAGATGGCGCGGACGATCTGGGCGGTGCTCGCTCATGACCGGCCGTACCGGAAGGACTACGTGAGCGTGAAGCCAGCTTGAGTGGCTCACGCAAGAGTAGAAAGATCAACGCTTAACACAGGGTGAACGTCGAAAGGTTGCGCAGCAATCGAGTGTGATGACAAATCAGGTAGGACCGGGACTCGCTAAACCTGAATGGCTTGAAGAGCTCCGAAAGCTCGCCAGGAGAATGAGGTGCGAGTCAGCGTATTTCATAGGGGCCCGCAGCGGCAGGACCGGCTGCAACAAGGCCGGATATAGAGCTGCAGCCCATCCTGTCCGTTAAAACACACGAAAACTGTTGCAAACGGGACGCGTTCATATAGACAAGCCATGTCCATGAAGCTCAATTCCGCATCGCACCCCGCCACCGCGACCGAGATCCGTGACATCGTCGGGCCGATCGAGGACGACGTCATCGCGAAAATCCTCGAAATCGAGCCGACGAGCGCCGAAGTGCTCGACGCCTACACGTGGTTCAGGTCTGACGAACGCCTGCTGTTCCGGCTCGATCGCGAACCGCACGGGCGGGCCGCGCGCGTGTTCGAGATTCTGGAGCGCGAGGAGGAGAGCGGCGACGACTTGCGCCCGTGAATCCGCCTGCGCGCAAGCGCCGAGGGCGGGGCGCGGCAACGCGTGACGTCCGTGCCGCCCGCGCGCACGGCGGGCGGACACGTCCGAAACTGATCGTGATCAACGATTGCCCGATTCGGTGCATCATGCTTGAAACGTGTCGATGCGCGCGCAGGGCGGCGGCCTGCGCTGCCGGACGCCGCGCACAGGACAGCTTCATGGGAGGCGCGCGCGCCTGACGGGCGCGCGCGGCGATGCAATGGACGAAACCGATGATGCGCCGCGCGATACCAGCGTGCGCCTGTTTCTCTGCGGCGACGTGATGACCGGCCGCGGAATCGACCAGATCCTGCCTCATCCAGGCGCCCCCCGGCTGTACGAGCGCTATTGCCGTTCGGCCCGCGACTACGTGCGCCTCGCCGAGCTCGCGAACGGCGAGCTGCCCGAGCGCGTCGACTGCGCGTACCCGTGGGGCGACGCGCTCGCGGAACTCAATCGCGTGCGGCCGCACGTGCGGATCGTCAATCTGGAGACCGCAATCACGACGAGCGACGATCACTGGCCGGACAAGCCTGTCCTGTACCGGATGCATCCGCGCAACATCGGCTGCGTGTCGTGCGCGCGGATCGATTGCTGCGTGCTCGCGAACAACCATTCGCTCGACTGGGGGCGCGCGGGTCTCGCCGATACGCTCGACACGCTGCATCAGGCCGGCATCCGGACCGCCGGCGCGGGCGACAACGACGCGCACGCGGCGCAGCCCGCCACGCTCGGCGTCGCGCGCGGGCATCGCGTTTGCGTGTATGCGTATGCGGCCGAGACGAGCGGCGTGCCGCCGTCATGGGCGGCGACGGCGCAGCGCAGCGGCCTCAACTATCTGGCGAATCTGTCGTCGGAGCGGGCGACGCAGATCGGCGAGCGGATCGCCGCGCAGCGGCGCGAAGGCGATCTCGTCGTCGTTTCGCTCCATTGGGGCGGCAACTGGGGATTCGAGATCAGCGACGACGAGCACACGTTCGCGCATCGGCTCATCGACACCGGTGCGGCCGACATCGTCCACGGCCATTCGTCGCACCACATCAAAGGCATCGAGATCTACCGGGAGCGGCTGATCCTGTACGGCTGCGGCGACTGCCTGAACGACTACGAAGGCATCCACGGCCATCAGCCGTTCCGGCCGGATCTCGCGCTGATGTATTTTCCGGTGCTCGATGCGGACAGCGGCGCGCTCGTCGAGCTTTCGGCGGCGCCGATGCAGATCCGGAACCTGCGGCTGCGCCGCGCGCCCGCCGACGGCAAAGCCTGGCTGCACGCGGTGCTGGAACGCGAAAGCCGGCGCTTCGGCACGCACGTGTCGGCGTGCGATGTCGAAGGGCTGCGGCTGCATTGGTGAGTAACGCGGCCGGGGGCGTCAGCCGCGTCGCGATTCGCGGCCGGACATGCGCGCCGCGTGCCGGCACGGGAATACGCTTTCACATGCTGCCGCCGGCCGAGGCGAGGCGCTCGTCGTCGCTTGGCGGGCGCCGATCCGCGCCGCCGCGGTCAGCCGGCGACCAGCTTCAGCCCGGCCGGCAGCGATTCGCCGAACGCGCGGCCGGTGTCCGCGTCGTCGAGCGCGACGACCTCGCTCACCATCCGGGTCCACGCCTGCGGCGCGTTCGTCGCCGCGAGCCGGCGCACGACCTTCTCGCGCACGTCGGCCGCCACGTCGCTCGACCGGTCGCCCGTCATCCGTGCAATCTGCGCGGCCGCAAACGCGGCCGGCTCGACCTTCTTCCAGTCGACGGCGAGAATCGCATCCAGCCAGCGTCCCGCGACGTCGGGCGGCACGACGCCGTGCGCGCTGCCGTACAGCGGCCGCCGCGCGCCGATGCGCCCGATCGCCCACCAGCCCTGGTGATTCTCCGTCGGCTTGTGCAGCCGCGCGAGCAGCCGTTCCCCGAGCTCGATCTTGCGCTCGGCGGACACGCGCTCGAGCGACGCGGACAGGCGCACCATGTCCATGTCGCCGATCTTCGCGGCGTCGAACGGCAGCTTCGGCCGCTTCGCGCTCGCGGCTTCCTGCAGCCACGTCATCGCGTCGAGCGCCTGCTGCTGCGCGCCGTCGTCGAGCCCGCCCGCCGCCCGCCGCCACAGCGTCCACCATTCGGACCACACCCGCGCGTCGCTCACGTACTGGATGCCGTCGTCGAACAGCGTCCAGAGTTGCGCGACGCGCCAGTCGTCGAGCGGATAGCCGAAGCCGGGCCGCACGCAATAGCCGGCCAGGTTCAGCCAGACGCGCTCGTGATCCGCCGAGCGCCGCCGCCGGCCGGCGCGCTCCCACAACGCGCCGAACAGCTCGCGCAGCAGGGCGATGTCCCATGCGTCACGCGGGCCGAGCAGTTGCTCGAGCTGCGTGCGCAGACGCCGGACCTCCTTCGGGTCGACGTTCGCGAGCCGCGCGCCGAATGAGCGCTCGATCAGCTCGATCGCCTTGTCGAGCGACGGATGGCGCGACGCGCCGGCCGCGTCGCCGTCGCCTTGCGCGTGCTCGCGGCGCAACTGGAATTCGAGCTGCCAGCGCTGCGACGGGTCGTCCGTCGCGATGCAGCGCATATCGAGCGTGCCGACCTCGGTGAGCGACGTCGTCAGCTTGACGAGCCGCTCGCGCGCGCCGCCCGCGTCCTGCTGCCGGACGACCGTCGCGACGGGCGGCAGCCGGACGAAGCCGCCCGCGCCAAGATCCGCGAGCTCGCCCGCGCGCCACACATGGTCGGCGACGGTCGACGCCAGATGGAAGCGCACCGGATGCCCGAGCCGCAGCGCGAACACGCGATCGTCGAGATGCACGTCTAGCCCCTCGGCCGTGCCGCGCGGCAGCACGCAGACGCCGCGCGACGCATGCGCGCCGTCGTCGACGACGAGAAAATAGCTGCGCGGCGAGCCGCCGCCGATCCTCGGCGCCCGTCCGGCGCGCGCGAGCCCATACGCGACCGCGCCGCGCGCGACCGCGACGTCCGGATGATCGTTGCGCAGCACGTGCAGCGGCTGCCCGCGCCAGTCGCCGAGCACGCCCGCGACGCGCTCGGCGAGCGCCTGCGAGCGAAACACGCCGCCGTTGAGCAACAGCGTGTCGGGCACCGGCAACGCCTGATCCGCCGCGAGCGCCGCGCCGAGCGCGTCGCGCGACTGCGCGGCGAGCCGGTGCAGGAACGCCGCGACGTGCCGCGTGACGGCCGGATCGGCGGCGTAGGGCAGGCCGAACTCGACGAGCGCCGAGCGCGAGCGGCGCGGCAGCTCGTCCGGGCCGCCCGCCGGAAAGAAACCGTCGACGACGATTTGCTCGACCTCCGCGCGGCTCAGCTCGGTCTTGCGCGCGCCGCCGACGAGCCGCGCGCCGGAGCCGAGCAGCGTGACGCCCACCGCATCGGGCGGGTTCGCGTCGAGCAAACGCTCCTTCGCGCCGCGGCACCGCTCGACGAGCTGCGACAGGCTCGCCGCCGACAGACGCGCACCGCCTTCCTGCGCGAGCCGCGCCTCGGCGACGCGCGCGAGCGCGAGATCCATGTTGTCGCCGCCGAGCATCAGGTGGTCGCCCACGCCGATGCGCGTCAACTGCGGCTCGCCGTCTCCGACGCTCCCGACGTCCTCGCCGTGCACCTTGATCAGCGTGAGGTCGGTCGTGCCGCCGCCGACGTCGCACACGAGCACGAGCCGCGTGTGCGCCAGCTCTTCGCGCAGCGTGCCGCGATGATGGAACAGCCAGTCGTAGAACGCGGCCTGCGGCTCCTCGAGCAGGCGCAGCGCGGGCAGCTTCGCGAGCCGCGCGGCTTCGAGCGTGAGCGAACGCGCGCCGTCGTCGAACGACGCGGGCACGGTCAGCACGACGTCCTGCTGCTCGAGCGGCGCGTCCGGGAAGCGGCGGTTCCACGCGGCGCGCACGTGCGCGAGATAGCTCGCGCTCGCCGCGACGGGCGACACCTTGCCGCCATCGTCGGCCGCGCCCCACGGCAGGATCGGCGCGAGGCGATCGACCGACGCGTGCGACAGCCAGCTTTTCGCGCTCGTCACGAGCCGGCCCGGCACCTGCGCGCCGAGCGCGCGCGCGAGCGTGCCGATCACCGCCGGCGGCGCGGCGCCGGCGCCCGCCGCTTCGGCTGCTTCGCCCGCTTCGGCGTCGCGCCACGGCAGTTGCAGCTCGCCGGGCGCGAATTCACCCGGCGCCGGGTGATAGCGCGCCGACGGCAGCAGCGGCCGCGCGCCTACTTCGCCCGGCGCGACGAGCTGATCGACGTCGAACACGCGGATCGCGTCGCCGCCCGCCTCGACGTATGCAACGACGGTATTGCTCGTCCCGAGATCGATGCCGACGATGAATCGTTTCATCGGTTACGCATTCGCGCCGCCGCGCACGTCGAACTCCACCTTCCAGCGCTCGTTCGTGCCGCCTTGCACAGCTTCGAGCTCGAGCGTGCCGGCCTCCGTCACGCGCGCATGCAGCTTCACGGGCACGATCTCGCCCGGCGTGCGCCCTTCGGTCGGCAGCGTCGCCTCGATCGCGTCGAGCTCCTGCAGCTCGTCGGGCGACCAGAAGTCGAGCAGCGCGCCGACCTGATCCTGGCGGCGCACCGACGAACCGAAGAAGCGGAAGTGCACCGGCTCGCCGACCACGAGGCCGAATTCCTGCGGCGGCAGCGCGGCGTCGGTGCCTTCCTCCATGCCGAACGGCGCGACGCACAGCGCCTGGATCGGCGGCTCGAGGCCGGGCACGGCCGGCATCGCCGATTCGACCGCGATGTAGTACGCGCGCGCCGTGCCGCCGCGAATGCGCACGCCGCGGCCGCGCTTCACGTAGCCGTAGTAAGCCGCGCCGCGCGCGACCGCGAGATCGAGATCGGCGCCGCCGAGCAGGCGCGCGCTCGCCGCGCCCTCGGCCGCGAGCCAGCCGTTGAGCGTATCGAGAAGGCGCTCGACGAGCAGCGGCGACTTGAACACGCCGCCGTTGAACAGCACCGCGGTCGGATGCAGGAAGCTCGCCGACGCGTCATGCGCGTGCCGCAGCCCCTCGAGCTCCGCGAGCGCCGCGACCTGCCGGCCCAGGAACGCCGCGAGATGGCGCGTGATGCCGGCGTCCTGCGCATACGGCAGGCCGAGCTGCGTCAGGCCCGCGCGCGTGCGGCTCACGGGCCGCGCCGATGCGTCGACCGGCGGGAAGAAGCCTTCGAGGATCGTCTGGGTCAGCTCGGCGCGCGTCAACTCGGTGCGGATCGAGCCGCCGATCAGCTTCGAGCCGCGGCTCGGCACGACGAGCGGCACCGCATCCATCGACGGATCGCCGAGCAGCGCTTCCTTCGCGCCGCGGCACGCGTAGGTGAGCGCGCGCAACTGCCACGGATCGGCCTGCGTGCCTTGCGCGGCGAGCTTGCGCGCGACGATGTGCGCGAGCGCGAGATCCATGTTGTCGCCGCCGAGCAGGATGTGCTCGCCGACCGCGACGCGATGCAGCTCGAGGTTGCCGTCGCGCTCGACGACCGCGATCAGCGACAGATCGGTCGTGCCGCCGCCGACGTCGACGACGAGGATGATGTCGCCGACCTTGACTTCCTTGCGCCACGCGCCGCCGCTTTTCTCGATCCAGCTATAGAGCGCCGCCTGCGGCTCCTCGAGCAGCGTCATGCGCGCGTAGCCGGCCGCCTGCGCGGCTTCGGCCGTCAGCTCGCGCGCGGCCGGATCGAACGACGCCGGAATCGTGACGGTGACGTCCTGCTGATCGAACGGCGCGTCCGGATGCGCATGGTTCCACGCGTCGCGCAGGTGGGTCAGGTAGCGCGCCGAGCTGTCGAGCGGCGACACGCGCGCGACTTCCGGCGGCGCGTCGCCCGGCAGGATGCCGGCGCGGCGATCGACGCCCGGATGGCACAGCCAGCTCTTCGCGCTCGACACGAGGCGAATCGGCGTGCCCGCGCCGCGGCTGCGCGCGAGCTCGCCGACCGCGAAGTCGCGCTCGGCCGCCCACGGCAGCGCGAGGTCGCCGGGCGCAAGCTCGCTCGGATGCGGCAGGTACAGAAAGGACGGCAGCAGATTCGGCGCTTCGATCGCGCCCGGCGCGGTCAATTGCGCGATGGGCAGCACGTCGAGACGGGTCTTCTCGCCGTCGCTCGCCGCGAGATCCACGTACGACAGCGCGCAGTGCGTGGTGCCCAGATCGATGCCGATCGAATAACGCGGCTCGCTCATAGCTCCACCTCGGCCGCCGCGATGATCGACGCGTCGTGGCCCGGGTTCAGCTTCGGCAGCCGGACGGCGTCGACGCGCCAGCCGCGATGGCTGATGTGGCCGCTGAACGGCGGCTTGCCGACGACGTTGCCCGTCAGGCGGATCGCGGCCGCATCGAAGCCCTCGCCGATCGTCACGCGCGCGCCTTCGGCCTCGTCGCGCACCGGGCGGATCGTGAAATGCTCGCGCAGCGTCGCGCGGCAGCCGTCGTGCACGATGCGCGCGGCGGCGCCGATGTCCGCGTCGGAGTAGCCGGCGATGTCCTCTTCGACGAAATCGACGAGGCGCGCGTCGCGCTGAAGGAGGCCGAGCAACTGGAGCGCCGTGTCCGGCGTCGCTTCCTTGATGACCTCGGGCGCGGGCGCCGCGGCGGGTTGGGGCGGCGCGACAGGGGCCGCTTGCGCGGCGGGGGCTGCGCCGTCGCGCAGGCGGCGGGCGCGGCTCGCGAGTTCGCGGTCTCCGAGCACGGAGAAAAACAGGCCGAAGGCGAGCGACAGCCTGCCGGCGAATGAAATGTTCGGTTCGGTCATGGGATCAAGCTCCATTGGGCCCGCCTTCCAGGCGGGCTATCCTGCCGGACGCAGGACGAGCGACGAGCGGGGCATCGGGCGTCCTGTTCCGGCATCTCGTATCTGAGCCCGACGGGCGCAAAACCTGTATTTTGCCTTGATCTGATGTCGAGCCGGCCACGGCGTGCGCGCAGGCTGTCTTTTTTTGCGCGTTTTCGGGGGCGGATGACGGGCCGGAGGCCTCACTGCGTGATGCCTTCGCGCTTCGGGCCACGCCAGGCCCACACGCCAGGCCCACACGCCGACGGACGAACCGCCGGCCTGCGCGCCCACCGAATGCGCGGCTCTCCCGCTTCGCTCGCCGCTCAGGCGATCAGTTCCACCGCGAGGCTGCCGAGCGCGCCGAACCGCACCGTCAACGCCTGGCCGAGCGGCGCATCGATCGCGCCCGCATACGAACCGGTCGTCACGATCTGTCCGACGCGAACCGGTTCGCCGCGCGCCGCGAGGAAATTCACGAGCCAGAGCAACGGCGCGAGCGGATGCCCGTCCGGGTGCCGGCCGTCGAACGTCCGGTTCACGCCGCCGCGAAAGTCGAGCGCGATCGTGTCGAGCGTCGCGCGCAAGCCGTCGCTCACGACCGGGCCGGCACACAGCCCCTGATTGAACTGATTGTCCGCGAGCAGCTCCGGCATGGTGGCGCGCGACGGCGCCGCGTAGCGGCAACCGAGCACCTCCAGTACGAGTCGGACTTCGCGGATTGCGGCGCGCACTTCGTCCTCGTCGTACGGCCGCGCGCGCGGCGGCAAGTCGCGATCGAGCACGAAGGCGATTTCCGGCTCGATCCGCACGGTCCGCGCATCGGCGACGACCGGGAACGGGCCGCCCGCCGCACGGATCGTCGACGCGAGGATCGGCGCGACGACGATCCGTCCCGGCGGCGGGAGCGCGCATTTCCATCCGCCGACCGGCTCGCCGAGCTGTTCGGCGACGCGTTGCTGGATCGCGAGCGCGGTCTCGATGTCGCCGGGCCGGCACGCGCCGGGCAGAAGCGGGCCGGCGACGCCGGCGCGGCGGGCCGCAACCAGGTGCCGCGCGGCGGCGTCGACGCGTTCGGGGGGGCTTGTCATATCGTTTTCGAAATGTAAGAGTGGCCGCGAGCATCGCGCGGGAAGGGAGCAACGGGAGCGATGATAGCCATTTCGTCGCGATTACATCGCCGCACGGCCTCGAGATCGCGACGATCGACGCCTTGGGGGCATCCGGCAACGTCAAGCGTTCCGGTGATTCTGTGATTCGGACGCCGCTGCGCCGCCGGATGCTTTCGTCGAAAACGATCGCCGACACCGGCGCGCGCGCCTTCGATACGATTGCAAAAACGCGCGGCCATCGGCTGCTACAATCTCGGCTTATTTTTCAGTGAGCTGGAAGTTATGGGCTTTGAGCAACTTGCGTCGTTGCGCGATCAACTGGCGAGAGACGCCGCGCAGAAGCGGGCGGCGAAGAAACCGCAGAAGCGGGACGCCAAGCCGGCGGCTTCGCCGAGCTCGACGGATCCTGTGATATTGACGATCGCGAAACTCCAGAAGCGGTTTCCGCAGGCGTTCCCGCGCAATCCCGCGCCGAAGGTGCCGCTCAAGGTCGGCATTCTCGAGGATCTGATCGGGCAGGCGAACGCGCTTCGGCTAACAGAAGCCGAATTGCGGGACGCACTGCGGATCTGGTGCCAGGGGAACCGGTACTGGACGTGCCTCGCCGAAGGCGCCGTGCGAGTCGATCTGGCGGGCGGCGAAGCAGGGCGGGTATCGGCCGCCGACGCGAAGCGCGCGCGAATGCTGAAAGGACGTCGCCCGGCGAAGCCGCGCGCGCAACCGTCCAAGCCCGAGCAGGCTCAGCAACAGCGACAGACATCCGCGTGCCCGCCGGAGAGCGGGCAACGCACCGATTGAAGACATATATCACGTGACAACCAGCAAAATTCATACGCTGCAGAAGCAGCTCGGCCACCTCAATCTGCTCCTTGAGGAGGCGAAGAAAAAGGAAAAGGCCGAGGCGCTGGCCGCCATTCGCGAACAGGTGAAACAGTTCGACATTACGGAAGTCGAATTGCTGAGGGCGGCGGGCTTCGTGAAGGACAAGCCGAAGAAGCTGCCGGCAAAATATTACGATCCGTCGACAGGCAAATCGTGGACGGGCCGCGGCGCGTGCCCGAAATGGCTGATCGGCAAGAACCTCGACGACTACCTGATCCGGCCCGCGCCGGAGCCGTGGTGGCCGGGGGAGACTGCGTAGCGTGGCGGGTGCGGGCGGGGCGGCGGGACGTGATTCCGTTGTCTCAGCTCCGACATGCTTGTGAAAGTCCTCGCATCATCGACCAACCACGGTTTTGTTTGTTGCCGGGGAATGTCGTTGGCTCGCCCGTCCTGCGGCGCGCATACGCGGGCGGCGTTCGCGCGACAGCGTGAACGAGGTGGGGCGAAAGTGAGGGGTGCATAACCGTCACAACGCAGCTTCAGTTCGATCGCCTGCGAAAGTTTCTGTTGAAACAGTCGACTCAGCTCATACCGGGTACGTCAATCAAGTATTACGGAACGGTGGACGTGCGATGAAGCGATATTTGCTACGAATCCTGCTTGCTGTCGTTCTGACGGTGCCTGTGTGCTTGGCGCTGTCGCGTATCGATTCGCTCGCGCGATGGGTAGGAAGTGAGCCCGTTTGGCACGCGCTGCGACCGGTATTCGACTTGTTCGGGTCGTATGGGGTTGAGGGCGACGCCAACGTTATCGTAACTTTGCTACTTGCTGTTAGCTTCCTGATTGCTGGCCTGATTGTATGGGGCGGTGGCGGGCTGCTAGCTTACGTTCGCCACCGAAAAATGTAGGGATTTTGAAAGAGATGCTGCGGTGGGCGGATTTCACATAATTAGCCGTCGACCGCTTAACTCATGGGGGCATTTGCCGATAAATCGGACAAATACCTTATGAGGGCTAGATGGAGCAGATTGAGCTTTTGGAGCGACCGCGGCTTACTGAACGTGAGTTGACGAGCGTCGTGCGGGACATCCGAAATCTTTACTGGATGATCAGAAATACGCGACGCGGAGTCCAGGATGCTCAACGGCGACGGGTCTATCGGCAGATCGAGACCCATAAAAAACGCCTGCTCATGGCAGGCGTGTCGAAGGAAGAAATCTTGCGGTTGCTACGCTGTTGCCGGGCAAGCTTGTGCAGGGAGGAAAGCTGTCTTGATTGTCCGAAGCGTCGCCTCAAAACAGGGCCATATCAATGAGAGAGAGAAAAATTCGATAATTTACCTTATGTCAAATTGGATCGCTAGCTGAACCTGTCGGACCTGTCAGGTTGATTCACGAATTTGTAAACATATTTACAAATCGTTACAGAATCCCACGCAGTCCACATAATGAATCCCACCGCGCCCCGTCATGGGACGGTCTCCGACTTTCTCGCGCTTACAGACGGCCTCTCCATCCGCCAAATTGCCGAAGCGCTTCGTTGCTGTACGCGTAGCGTCCGGAACTACTTGGCCGGCCGCTCGCCGATCCCGTGGCATCGCGTCGAAATACTACGCCTGCGCCAAGTCGAGATAGACGCAGCCCAAGCGGCCGCACAACAACTTATCAGCGAAATTCCCGTGGAGTCGACGATCGAGCCGGACGTATCCGCTCCCGACGTGACGCCCACCGAAATTCTCGCTTGGGTCGGCGTTCATGCTCCGCACTGCCTGTCCAGCCAGAGAAGGTTTCGCCAGTACGTTCGTGGTTGGAACGTTGTAGACAAGATCCGACACTCAAAAGCGAAAGGCGCGTTCGCCGCCGTGCTGGCGAAATGGCGCGTGCTCGTCGTCGATCTGCCGCGCTCGTGGAAGTCATGGCGATCGGGCGGCGTCTTCGCCGACACGGACTCGCCCGCGTACCGCTGGCGCGCCAACGATCCATGACCACCCTCTTTTATTTGCTCGTGCGCCTGAAGTGTGAACGGTGTCGATCTGTCGTCGGATCGCCTCGCGCATTTCGAGCTCGAAGGCGACGCCCGGCAGGCGAATCCGCCAAATACGCTAGAATCCTTCGCCTGCCAATGATACGACCCCGATAGCAACCTACTGGGGACAGGAGAGCATTGCACATGGATGAATACCGAACGCCCATCATTGATACCACCATCTTCACGGACGGCGCGGACGCAATCGGCGTCGGCCTGGATCACTGCCCCGCGTGCCAAACGAAGACCCCCGGGTATCTCTTCCACGAAACGGGAGACGAGTCTTTCGCCTTGGCTCGAGCACAGAACGGAGCACTAAAGATGAACGGGATGGAGGTTCTCGTGCTGGAATGCACGACATGCGGTTACTTATTGATGTTCAACCGCGAGCGGTTCATGGAACGCGTCGCGATTGCTGAGCACAAGCGGCTGCACGTCAATGATGAGCAGGATCAAACGAAATGAGCACCAACGTTCGCCCGTTTCCCAACAGCAAGCCCGGCAGACCTGTTGACTCATCAGGCTCAGGCGGCGATGATGGCGGCATGGAAACGCGCATCCAAGAACTTGAAAAGGCCACCGCAGACATCCGTGAGCGTCTCGCACGCATGGAGTCTGGGCTTGCACACGTCGCCACAAAGGCCGACGTCATGTCGGTAAAGACTGACGTTATGTCGATGGAAGGAACGCTGCTCAAGTGGTTCATCGGCACAGCTATTGCCCTTGCCGGTCTCGCATTCGCAGCCGCCAAATTGATTCATTGACGCAGCCCCGAGACTGCCCCGGAAGCCCCGCCTCATGCGGGGTTTTTCATGCGCCATCCACCGCGCAACAGATTACTTCCCTACCTTCCTGAAGTGCGACCGGTGCCGGTCCGTCGTGGGGTCATCGCGCATTTCGAGCTCGAGCGCGGTCGTGAATCCAACGTCGCCGATCGTGTGCGTTGCCTTCTTCACGAGCCACGCCGTCTCGTCGATTTCCGGCTTAAAGCCTGCCACGGTAACGGGCATCTCCGGGAACAGCTCGGCGCAGCCGCGCGCGAGCGTGTAGCTCATCGTCGCCTGGCTGCGCTGCATCCGCTTGAACTCGGCCTGCGCGGCCGCACGCGCTTCCGCCTCCGTTGCGTAATCTTCCGGCAGCACCTTCACGTTCTTGTTGTTCTCGCCCCCGACGATAACCGACTTCCGCTTCGCGCGGCCGGTCGAATGGTAGTGCGCGCGCACGGCTGCGTAGTTCTCGCGTTCGGACACGTGGTAGCGATGGCTGTCGCCGCTCGCGCGCGTCAGTTCAAGCACGTCGAGCTTCTTCCCGCTTGCCGTCTGGCCGGTGCCGATCGGCATGAACAGCAGGCGTAGGTCTTTCACGTTCATCACCGCGTCATAGCGCTTCGCCAGGCGCGTCAGAAACGACATGTCCGATTCGTGCGTCTGGTCGATGTGCGCGATCAGGATTTTCGCGAGCGCGTCGCCGACGGTCGGCGCCAGCGAGTAGCGCCCGGCGATCGAGCGCACGATCGAGCCGATCGTCTGCCGGTGCCAGCTCTTCTCGCGGCGCTCCTGCATGCCGCTCGTCATCGCGGCCGAGCGCGCGCGAACCGTGATGATGTCCGGCGCGCCGCTGTGCTCGACTTCGTTCACAACGAAGCTACCCTTGTCGACGAGCGGCTCGCCGGCCCATCCGATCGACGCCTTGATCGTCGCGCCGCGCTTCGGAATGTCCAGATCGTTTTTCGAGTCGTCGAGCACGATATCGATCGTATCCGCCTCATCGGAGCGCGACTCCGAAATCGACAGCGACACAAGCCGCGGCGCGAACAGGCGCGACAGATCGCGGCCGCCGACTGAAATGCGGTAATCCGGCTGCGGATGCAGGCGCGCGACGCGCGGCGCGTCGTGCGATTCCGGCCTCGTGGTGCGTTCGTTCGAAGACGTAGCCATCAGCGCTTGTCCTTGCGCGAGTTCTTCTCGCGCGCTGTGCGCAGCACGTCGTCGTCGACGCGCTCGATCGTGAGCTGAAACTCGATGCGCCGCGGCGTGCCGTCCGCCGTGTGGTAGCTCTGCGTCTCGTTCAGCTCGGCGATGACATACGCGCCGTAGACGTTGCCGGCGCCGTCCACGAGCACATACGCTTCTCCGGTGTCCGCCATCGCGGCGAGCTCGCGAATCGACGCGATCGAGCCGAACGTCTCGGGTGCGACGAGGCCATTCAGCGTGATCGTGTCATCGCCGACGCCGGCGAACTGGCGGCCGTCGCGCGCGCCGACGCGCGAGCTCGTCGGATGCTTCCACGTGCGCCGGCGCTGCAACTCGCGAAACGGCGCGCTCGTCAGGTTAAAAACGAATTGGTCGAGGGACATGAGCATGCGTGACTCCGGTTGCGTCAGTCCGACAGGCGAGAGCCGATGCGCGACTGCTTCGCGCGCTCGCGGCGATCGAGCGCGGCTTCGACGGCGCGCGCGATCGCGTGCGGGTCCTGCCCGGCCTGCGGGTAGATGTTGATGACGATCGACGACGCTGGCGCAACTGGCGACGCCGTCGCGGATGACGCGGCGAGCGGCGCGCGGCGATCGATCGGCACGGTCGACTGCACGAGCGGCGGCGTCGGCTTCGCGAGCGCCGGCGTGCCGAATGACGCGACGGCCACGGTTGCAAGACCGAGCGCCGCTTTCGCGACACGCTGCTGCTCACCCTGCATGCCGAGCGCCGCGCCCTCACCGACGAAGCCGCCGAGCTGCGCGAATACGCGGCTCGGGCTATGAATGCCGAGCTTCTCCTTGAACCAGCCCACCGTGCTGTTCGCCATGTTCGAAATCGCGTCTTTCACCTTGCCCAGTCCGCTGCTGATGCCGCCGACGAGCCCGTCGATAAGGTGCCCGCCGAACTCGGAGAACTTCGCGGGCAGTTCGACGCCGAACAGCGACAGCACGCCCGCGAGCGCCCGGTAGAACATGCCGAGCGGCGACCAGTTCAGAATCAGCGTGCCGAGCGCGGCGAGCCCGCCGTTCAGTGCCGCGCGCGCGTCGCCCATCGCTTCGACGAACAGGCCGGCGAGCCCGCCGAGCGCGCGGCCGAGCCACGTGAGCGGCACGAGCGCGACGCGCAACACCGTGCCGAGCACCGCACCGAATCCGCGGCCAGCCGCCGCCGCCGCGGACAGGCCATCGGCGCTCGCGCGCGCCGGCGCGAACAGCTTGCCGAGCCAGCCGGCCACCGTCGAGAGCGCACCGCTCAGCCAGTTCCACATCGGTTTCGCCGCCGCGAGCGCGCGGCCGACCGGCTGCAATGCGCCCCGAAGCGCGGCGCCGAGCGGCGCCAGTGCATCGCCGATCGCCGCGAGCGCGCCCCCGACGAACGCCTTGATTGGCCCCCAATAGCGGTAGATCAGCAGCGCGGCGGCGGCGAACGCCGCGGCGTACAGGCCAATCGGCGTCGTCAGCAACAGGCGGCCGGCGCCCATCGCGGCCGTGCCGAACATCCGCCATGCGGCCGCGCCGATGCCGAGCGCGCGCGACAGGATGCCGCCCTGAATCCCGAACGTCGCCATGCTGAAACGCACGACGGCGAGCGGGCCGAGCACGCCGGCGAGGACGATCGTGAACGTGCCGAGCACCGCGAGCAGCGCGGCGAAGCC
This sequence comes from Burkholderia sp. MSMB1588, assembly GCF_001546925.1. Taxonomy (NCBI): domain Bacteria; kingdom Pseudomonadati; phylum Pseudomonadota; class Betaproteobacteria; order Burkholderiales; family Burkholderiaceae; genus Burkholderia; species Burkholderia sp. MSMB1588. Next base: position 2,216,373 of record NZ_CM003770.1, read on the forward strand.
GGCCGCGAGCGCGACGACTACCTTCGTTGCTTGCGGGTGTGCCTGAATCGTTGTCAGCAGCCTGTCGGCGAGCTCGCGCGTCTTGTCGAGCGCGGCGTTGTACATCGGCGCGATGCGCTCGCCGATTTCGTTCAGCAGGTCGCGCAGCTTCGCGCGCGCGTCGAGCTCCTTGCCGGGCGTCTGTTTCGACGCGAGGTCGTGCATTTCGTCGATGCCATACGCGCCCTTGTTCAGCTTCTCGTTCTTGTGGATTTGCTGGCTCTGCATGTACATCGTCGAGAACAGATTCGCGGCTGTCCGATTCGTGAAGATCGTCGAAATCATGTCCTTCACTTTGTCGGGGTCCGTGATGCCCTTCTTCGCCATCTGCGGCAGCAGCACCTTTTCGAGCCATTCGAGCGGCGACGCCTTGAACAGATCGCCGCCGAGCAGCGCGCCCGGCTTGATCCGCTTGATCATGCCGATTTTGTTGTACTCGACGTTCTTCTTGTCCAGCAGGCCGAGCTTCATCATCTCCTGCGCGGCCCGCACGGTCGTCTTGCCCTGGTAGACGTTGCTGTATGCGGACATGAGCCCGGTGCCGACCTGGTGCCCGCCCATTTCCTGAATCAGCGGCTCCATCTGGTAATAGAACGCGTCCTGGCGCATCTGCTTTGCTGCGACGCCGCCCGTCTGGATGAAGTTGCGCCACTCGTCGCCGCCGACGCGGCCGCCCGTTGCCGACAGCACCTTCTGCACCATGTTCGCTTCGTTCCTGAACGTCGCTTCGTCCTTCGTGCCGCCGCGCAGCTCGATGACCTTCAGCATGTTCATGAACTTCTCTTCGTTCGCGTGCGCGTCTTCCGCGCCGAACATCGCCTCGTTCGCGAACTTCATTTTCGCCAGCGTCGGCATCACCATCTGCGCGTGATGCTCGTCCGCGAAGATCGACAGTGCGTCGCGCATCAACGTCATGTTGTCCGACGTGCTCACGCCCATCATCTTCATCGAGCGCACGTACTTCTCGGCGTCCTTCGTCGCCTGGTCGCCGAGGCCGAGCGCCGTGATGCGCGCGCGCTCGTTCTGAATTTTCTTCGTCTCGTCGAGTGCTTCACGCAGATCGCCGAGCGCGTGCGTGCCGGTCGAGCGCGCCGCGTAACCGCCGATCGCCATGCCGCCGGCGACGCCCTGTAGCGCCTGCATCTTGCCGCGCGCCGCGCCGAGCTTCTTCTCGCGCTCGGCCATGGCTTCGAGCTGGCGCGTCTGCGTCTGCATTGCCGCCGTCGTCTGCGCGATGTTCGAGCGCAGCGTGCGCTCGTGCTCGGCGAGCTGGCGCGTGTTGATGCCCGCGCTCGTGAGCTGCGCGCGCAACTCACGCACGCGGGCGGACTGCTTCTCGTGCTCGATCGACAGCCGCGCCGCGGACTGCTTCGCCTTCTCGAATTTGTCGATCATGTCGCGCGACGGCGGACCGAACGCACGCAGCGAATCCGCCAGCCGCTTCACGCGCACCTGCGCCCGGTCGAGCTTCTCCGCGGTGCCGGCGAGCCCGGTTCGCATCTCGCGGAACGAGGCGACGGCCTTCTGCTGCTTGCCGAGCTCGGCGAGCTCGCCGCGCGTCTGCTTGAGCGCCTGCGCGAGCCCCTTGTTGCTGTTCAGCACGTTCTTCAGGGGCTTCGTGAAGTTGTCGATCATGTCGAACATCACGCGCAGTTTCAGGGCGTTGTCCATCGTCACTCGTTTCCGCTACGTATCCGGGCGCGCTCGCGCCAGTCCATCAATTCGGCCAGGGAGAAGCCGTCCATCACGGCCGGCGTCCATCCGCCAAACACCGTCGCGATATCGGCCATCGCGTCTTCTACGCGGGCCGGGATTCCATGCTCGCTTTCAGCGCCTTCGGCATCAAAAAACCGGCGAAGATACCCCCCAACGCCACGAGGTCGGCCGGGTCCATGCCGGCCACGTCGAACTCGGTCAGCGTCGGCGTGCTGATGCGCGGCAACACCTTGCGCAGCGCGTCGACATCGAGATTCACCAGTGCGGCGAGCGACGTGCCGCGCAGCGCGCCCGCAGCCGGCTTGCGCAGCGTCACCTGCGTGATGGTTTGTCCTTCGCGCTCGATCGGCGTGTCGAGCGTGTGCGCGTTCTCGTCGAGCGCGGCGTGGCCTGTCGTTTCGATGTGGGCGGTGTCGATGGTCGTCATGGTGTTTCCTTGGTTGGATGTGAAATTGGAATGGCCCGCGTGCGCCGCGGGCGCTCGATTACAGGCCCATCGCGCGCCGAAGGTCCGACGCGAGGTCCATACCGTTGATCTTCTCGACGGCGTTCACGAAGTCGAGCTCGATGAGGTCGCGCCCGTTCACGGTCAGCTTGTAGTAGCTGGCGTTGGTCGTGATCTTGAATTTCGTGTCTTCCTTCGCCTTCGCGGTGCCCATGTCGATTTCCTCATGGCGGCCCTTCACGACGACTTCGATCTGATCGTGCTTCTTGCTGTCCTCGCGCCGATAGCCGCCGGCGAAGCGCAGCAGCACGCCGTCGTGCTGCACGGCGCCGTACTGTTCGAGCACTTCGACCATGAAGCCGCCGCACGTCCATTCGAGCTGAAGCTCTTCGTTGCCGAAATCGATCTTCACGGGGCCAGTCATGCCGCTGCCTTGCCACGCTTCCATCTTGCGCTTGAGCTTCGGAAGATTGAGCTCTTCGACTTCGCCGACGAAGTTCGCGCCGTTGTGAAAGACGTTGAAGCCCTTCAGTTTTCGAGGCATACCCATTGCGTTTGACTCCTGTTAGCCCGCCACGCGCGCCGGGAAATCGGCGAGGAAGCGGTCGGTGATGCGCTGGCGCAGCACCAGATTTTCGAGAGGCGGAACCGGCGTGTAGTCGTAATCGATGTACGCCTTGCCGGATGCGAGGATGTCGGCCGTGTTCGGCTCCGGATCGATCCACGCGCTACCGCCGATCAGGTAGCCGTTCGCGACCTGCTGCCGGAACCAGCCGTTGATGCTTTCCACGATGTCGCGCGCGAGCGACGGATTCAGCGGCCCGTCGACGACGGGCATCTGCGCTTCGGCGATCGAGTCGGCGGCAACCTGCGCCGTGCGCGTGTAGTTCTCGAACGCGAACTTCGGATCGTCCGAGCACGTGCGCGAGCCCCAGAATCGGAAGCCGTTGCGGTTCACGAGCGTCGTCACTTCATGCTCGTTCAGGTAGCCCGCATCGGTCGCCGGGTCCTGCAAATCCCACGACACGTCGGCGCTGATGCCGGACACGCCGTTCACGACGACATTCGAAATCGTCTTGTGCCAGCCGATGTCGTTGTCGATCTTCGCGCGCAAGCCGGCGGCGATCGCCGGCGCCGGAATGACGGCCGTCGAATTCGTCGTGTCGTCCCAGCCGAGCCAGTCCGGCCAGATCACCATGATTTCGCGTTGGCCGAACTGCTTGCGGTACGCGGCGGCTTCTTCCTTCGTCTTGCAGCCGGACGCCGACACATAGGCCATCGCGCGCAGCGACTGCGCAGTCGCCACGAGCGCGGCCGCGACCGGCTGCGTATCGAGGCCGGGCGCCGCAAGAATGCGCGGCTTGACGCCGAGCGCGGCCTGCGCGGCGAGCAGCGCCTTGATGCCCGTGTATTTGCCTTCCGGCGTCACGGTGCCGATGACGTTCGAGGTCGTCTCCGCTTCGTCCTTGCCTTCGGCGACGCGCACGACGACGGTAAGCGGCTTCGTCTGCTGGCCGATCGCGTCGAGCGTGCGACGCAGCGTGCCTTTCTTGCCGGCCTTGCCGAGCGCGGCGACGACGTTCGTCAGCAGCACGGGCGTGTTCAGCGGAAACGCGCTCGCGTCGGCGTCGGCCGCCGTGCAGACGACGCCGAGCACGGCCGTCGACACCGAGCGAATCGGTCGGCCGCCTTCGTTGATTTCGATGACGCGAACGCCGTGGTGGTAATCCTGCGGCATGGTGTGCAGCTCCTGTTACGTAAAAATCGGGAGGATTCCCGGTGATCGGGCCGGCGTCAGGCCGGGGCGTGTTCGGCGTCCGGCCGCGCGGCGTCGCCGGCGGCGGCCGGCTCGGCGGGCGGCATGCCTTCGGGCGCGACGGGCTCGGGCGGCGGCGGCACGTAGGGCGCGGGCATGTCGGGCCACGCGATCGCGTCCGGGAACGTGTCTTTCTGGATCGCGGCAACGAGCGCCATCTGGTAGGCCGACCAGGCTTTGAAGTAGTACGTCTGCTCGTCGTCGAGCTGGCCCGCTGCGTAGGCGTCGGCTTTGCCGAGGTTCTCCCGGCGCGCGATCGCCAACAGCCGCTCGAACTCGGCCATCGCCGCGTCGCGCTTCTCGCGCGCGATCAGCTCGGGCGGCACGGTCCACGCGCCGTCGATCCACGCGTGCCGCTCGGACGGGCGCGGCTCGGTCGTCAGGCCGAGGTCGGCCGGCGTCTTGCCCGCGATCGCGATCTCGACCGGCTCGCCCGTGTCGGTCCGATAGCAGACGCGGCCGCGGTAGTCCGGCAACAGGAACCACGCGCCGTCGCGGTAGAACGGCCACGTGGTCGGCGTGCGCGCCGGCGGCGCATCAAGCGTCGCGGACGCCGGAATCAGCCAGCGGCCGTCGTTGCGCGGGTCGGCGTCCGGCTGGCCGCTGCTCAGGTATTCGCCCGTTGCCGGGCCGTAGTGGTGAATCAGCATGTCGTGTCTCTCGTGGTTAGTAGGCGCGAATCAGCGCGAGCAGCGCGACGTTGCGCGGGCGGGATTCGTCGCCACCGTCGGGTTGAACCGTGATCGCGTGCGCGTGGCGGCCACCGCCGCCGACGCCGACGCCGTGCTGGTGATTTCCGGCGCCTTCGGTGTTGAACTCGTGCCCGTGGTTGCCGGCCGGGCTCGTCATCCCGTACACGTTGTCGTTGTCGCTGCCTTGCGCGCCACGGTTGTTGGGCGAGCCCCACGTTCCCCACGGCGGGTTGTACATCTGCGGGTTCTCGCCCCACGGCGAAATGTGTTGGTGGTCTGGCGCTGCGGCCGTCCAACCGTGGTGGTCGTGCCAGCCCTGTACGTCGGTCCAGGCCGAATGCACGTGGTCCGGCGCTTCGCTCGCCCCTGCCCCGTGCGCGTGCGTGTGGTTCTGGTCGCCCTGGAATGCGCCAATCTGCCGGCTTGCGTCGACGCCGCCGCGCGCATCGGACCAGCATCGAATGAACTCGCCGCGCAGCTCGGGCAGGCGAAACGTCGTCGCGCCGTCGCCGGTCGAGAAGCAGCCCCACCGATCCTTCATCCAGTCCGCATCGGAGACGAGCGCGCCGCTCGCCTGCGCATACGCCCACAGCTCGGGATAGTCGGCACGGTTCACGAGCACGCCGTTCGCCTTGAGGAAGCCCGGCCGCACGGTCGTGCGCGGCTCGAAGACAATCTGGCCGATCGTCGTCGCCGACAGGACCGAGCGCACCCATTCCGTTGTCGCGGCGCGCGTCGATCGATCCGCCGCCGGCGGCGTCGGCACGGTGACAGCTTCTTCGAAGGCCACGAGCGACGGCGAGAACCGCACGACGGGGCGCGCGTTGCACGTCACGCCGAACTCGCCATCGGCCGCGTGATAGAGGCCGGTATCCGGTGCGCCGTCGTTGGCGAACGTGAGCGACGGCGCGGCCGGGCTGCCTTCGGCGAGCACGAGCCGCTTGCCGGGCGCGAACGACACATCGCCGGCCAGCGTGCCGCCCTTGCTCTTGTCGAGCGGGTCGAGGTTGCCTTCGTGCCACACGATCCGCCCGTCGACGCGGAAGGTGCGATTCGCGAACTCGTAATGGAACGAGCCGAGGGTGGGCGACCACCAGCCGACCGCGCTCTTGCTCGCGTAGTGGTAGCCGTCGAGGGGGCCGAGGCTGATATGCGCCTCCCCGGTGCCTTGCCCGACAATCAGGTCGCGACCGATCTTGACGTTGCCGCCGAAGACAGCGCCCGCACCGCTGCCGTCGACGATCACCTGTCCCGTCGTCAGCGACCACGAGAACGGCCGATAGTCGTTGTAGGTGCCGTCCGGCGCGCCCTTCGGCGTCGACAGGAAATAGACGCTCCATCCGTCGTTGCGGATGAGCGCGCCGTAGCCTTCGCAGACCGCGCGGAACTGGCCGCCGGCGCCGCCGGCGTCGATCGCGCGCGCCGTGACGCCTTCCGACGCGTCGACGCCGCCGCGCACCTGCAGCGCGGTCTTGCCATCATCCGCGCGCTCGCCGATCAGCACGCGGCCGCCCGACACGAAGCGCGCGACACGCTTCTGCTTCGCGTCGCTCGCCGCATCGTTGTTCGTGCCGTCGTTCAGGCAAACGTCGACGTACTCGCGCCCCCACGCGCCGGCGTCGAATCCCGCGCGCAGCGTCGCGACCAGGCGCGGGCTCAGATCGGGCAGCGCCGCGTCGCCAAACGTGCCGAACAGGCGCGCCTTGCCAGCCTTGCCGACGCCGGCCGTCTTCGGCGACACGTCGAGCTGCGCGGCGCGCTCGTCGACATCGGCGACGACGCGCACGCGCCCGTCGAACGTCGCGCCCGACAGCGCCGCGTAGCGCCGCCTCGCCGTCTTCGGCGTGATCGCGCGCGTGTCGTCGTCGCCGGCGTCCACTTCCGCCTGCGTGGCGAGCTCGACCACGCCCTTGCGCTCGGTCGTTGCCGGCGGATTCAGGAACGTCGCCGGCCCGAACTCGAGCTTCGCCGCGTCGATCGTCGCGAAAACGACATCGGTCGCGAGCAGCATCATTGCCGCGGGCGATTTTTCGAGAATCGGCGTGTCCTGCACGTACACGGCGAACAGCACGCCGTTGTCGAGATACAGGCCGAACGCGTAAAGCGAATACTGGTCGCCCGTGTCGTCCTGGATCACGACATGCACCGTGTCCGGCGCGACGTTTTCGCCGCCGAACGTGGACACGCGCTTGCGCTCGTTCGGCATCGTTTTCATGCCGCGGTCGAACGCGAACGGCTCGGCGCCGAGCCCGATTTCGACGACGCGGCGCGCGGCCGTGCCGGTGTTGCCGCCGGCGACGAGTGCCGCGCGGCCGGCGTCGGTGATGTTGATGAGCATTCCTGCCATGTCAGATATCCGTGAGGGACAGGCGGCGATACACCGCCGCGCGTGCGCCCGCGCCGATGCGCTGCGTGCCCGTCGCGCTGAAACCCTGCGTGAACGTGTAGTGCGCGGTGCCGCGCTTGGCCCGGTCGACTTCGGCGATGATGTCGGCGACGTATTCGGCGGTCGCCGGGATGCCGTCGCGCGCGCCGACCGTCATCAGGATTTCGAACGTGCCCGGCCGGCCCTTCGGCGTCTTCTCGAACCACTCGCGCATCGCGACGTTCGCGCCGAACGACGCGCACACTTCGCGCACGGCCGCGGCCGTGCCTTTCTTGCGCGCGATCCGGATCGCCGCTTTCACGCGCGCGCGCTTCACCTGTTCGGGCCAGTAGTCCTTCCACGTCTCGACGCCGAGGTGCCACGCGAGCCACGGCAGAAACCGCAGCGGGATCGCGTCCGGGTCCATCAGCGTGCCGATGTCGACCGGGATGTCGCTGATGCGCGCGTTCGTCTCCGCGATCCGGCGTTCGAGCGCGGTCGCGTTCGGGGGCAGCAGCGAGGTTGCCAACTTAGTCATCCGCGACCCCGCCGTCGATCAGCTCGATTCCGGTGCAGTACGGCGCTTGCTCGTGCGTCACGGGAACGCCGCCGGCGGGCGCGTCGAGCAACACCTTTTGCACGCCGGCGACGCGCATCGCCGCGTGCAGGCCGTCGACCGTGATTTCCATGCCGATGCGCCGCATGTCCGCCGCGAACCTGTCGGTGCGCTTGCGGGCTTCCGCGAGCGCCACGCCGCGATCCGGGCCGGAGAAGAAGCGCAGCGTCGCGCGGATCGCATACGGCACGACTTTCGCGCTCTGCACGATCACCTGGTCGGTCTGCGGCCGCACGCCTTCCAGCGCCGCGCGCACGATGCCGATCAGTTCGTCGCTCGCCGTGCCGTCGCCTTCGCGCGACAGAACCGTGACGACCATCACGCACGGCTCGGGGCTGCGCGCGGACGCGGACAGCACGCGGCCGTCCGCCGCGCGTGCATGGAACACGTACGCCTCTTCGGGGCCGGCGACGGAGAAGCCGCGCGGCGCGAGCTGCACGCGCTCGCGCAGATTGTCGTCGTCCTCATAGACCGCATCGATACCGTTCTGCGGATCAGCCGCCGTGATCACGAGCCGCTCGACATCGAACAGCGCGGCGATGTGGTCGAGCGTCGTGCCGCGCGCATAGGCGAGCAGCACGCCGCGCGATTTGTCGTTGATGAGCTGCCGCAGCAGGACTTCGCGATACGCGTTCTCCTGAAGGACGCGCGTCACGGGCTCGGATTCGAGCGCGAGCGTCGCGGCGATTTCCGCCTGGTGCTCGACCGGATACAGCGACACGAGGCGCGCCTTGCGTTCGGCGAACAGCGTCTCGAAGTCGAGCGGGTCGACGATGTCCGGCGCCGGGAGCTGCGAGAGGTCGATGGGCGTGCTTCTCACGATGCGCCCCCGTTCGACAGCGGCACGCGTAGCGACACGAGCTCGTCGCGCTCGTCGGTCCAGCCTTCGATGTCGACGAACTGCCGGCCGGCGAAGGCATCGGCGGCGGCCGCCGAAATCTGGACGCGCGTGACGGTCAAGCGCGGCTCCCACCGCATGAGCGCAGTCGCGATCGCCGCGTAAAGACGAATCCGGGTTGCGCCGTTCGCCGGCGCGTCGATGAGGTCGGGCAGTTCCGAGCCGAACGTGCGGCGCTGGATGCACGAGCCAAGCGGCGTCGAGACGATGCGACCGATGGACTGCGCGAGGTGATCGAGCCCGGACATCGAGCGGCCCGTCTCTGCGTTCATACCCCTCATAGCGGCGGGCTCACTTCGGCCGATTCGCCGCGCGCCTGGTGTGTGTGGAACGGCAAGCTCTTGCCCATCGAGCGCACTTCACCCGTGAAATCGGCCGCGCCGTCGATGCGCATGACGTGGCCGCCGCCAGCGCTGCCCGAGCCCGTCATGCCGGACTCGAACGCGAGCGGTCCTTTCACGAGCAACGCGCCCGTGCAGGTGGTCTGTTCAGAGTCGAGCGTGACCGACGCGGCTTTCACGGTCGCCGATTCCGTCTCGACCGTGACCGACACGGGCGCGATGAGGCGCACCGTCGCGCCGGCGGGCAGTTCGGCCGCGAGCGCATGCGCGTCGTGGTCGTAGCTCACGCGCGCGCCGTCCGCGTAGACGCGGGTGTGGGTGTTCGGCACGTTGTCCGGTGCGGGGAACGCGTCGGAGAACACGCCGCGCAGCGCGACGCCTTGCGCAAGGTCGCCCATCGCGCCGAGCACGACGACTTGCTCGCCCTTCGTCGGCGGCAACCATTCGCGCGTGTTGCCGGCCGAGGGCGTGAGCCACGGAATCCAGTTCGTTTGCAGTCCGTCGTCGTCCGATTCGCCGATCGCCACGCGGCAAAGCGCCGCCTTGTGGTCGACATCGAGAATCGAGCCTTTGCGCACGGCGTTGCGTGCTTGCCGTTGAATTTCGTTCGCATCCATACCGGCAATGGTGCCGGTCGCCCGCGCGGGGCGCGAGCACTCGCCTTTGTCGTGCCGCCGGGTACAGCGCGCTCGTGATCCGCGCGGCGAATCGGGCGTCGACAATGGCCGCTCGACACACGCAACAGTGCGTGCGGCACGTGCTGCGCGCGCATTTCCACTTTCGCAACACGATGACGATTCACGCTACCGACGCCGCGCCCGCGGCCGATCTTTCCCCGCTACTCGACCGACTTCACGCGACGGACGCGCTCACGCTCGCGCGCATGCTGCCCGACGCCTCAATCGACATGGTGTTCACCGATCCGCCGTATTCGTCGGGCGGGCTGCACACGTCGGCGCGCTCGCGGCCGCCGAGCGCGAAGTACATCAACAGCGACACGAAGACCGTCTATACCGACTTCGAGAGCGACAACATGGACCAGCGCGCGTGGGCGTTCTGGTGCCATGCCTGGCTGAGCGAATGCCGCCGCGCGTTGAAGCCGGGCGGGCTGCTCGTGAGCTTCATCGACTGGCGCCAGCTCCCGACGCTGACCGATGTCGTGCAGGCGGCCGGCTTGGTCCTGCGCGGCGTCGCGGTATGGGACAAGACGCCCGGCCGCACGCGGCCGCGGCGCGGCGGCTTCGCGCAACAGGCCGAATTCGTCGTATGGGCGAGCCGCGGCGCAATGCGCGACTGCGATGTGTACCTGCCGGGCGTGTTCCCGTGCCGCTTGCCGGTGCCGAAGCGGCACGTGACCGAGAAGCCGCTCGACATCGCGCGCGAAGTCGTGCGGCTCGTGCCGGCCGGCGGTGTCGTGTGCGACCTGTTCGCCGGATCGGGCACGTTTCTCGTCGCGGCGCGCGAGGCGGGGTTGCACTGGATCGGATGTGAATCGAACGTCTACTACGTCAACATCGCCCGCAGTCGCTTACGCAAAGAGGCGGTACACGTTCCGGGCTGAATTTGGGCCAGATATCGCCGTGCGGCTGAACTGAACTCAAAAAGTGAGGGACACCGGCCAATATCGAACCGCCGGCGAACAGGCGCCCCCCAGTATTACGATCGAATCTACTTGCTTTTCCGGGGCGCACGGTATTAGCGGAACTGTTCCCAAGGACCTACAACTGTAGCGCGGGCACGCAACATTCCGTATTGGTCCCCCGTATAGCCAAGTTCCGCCGAGACGTACAGTCCGTTCGCTTGCGATTGGATCGTTGTGCAACCCATGCCACAGGAGCCGAACGAGAACTTCTCCCACGGCCCCACGACGGAAGCTCGCGCACGCAGCATCCCGTACTGGTCGCCCGTGTAGCCGAGCTCCGCCGAGACATATAACCCATCGGCCTGGGATTGAATTGTCCAGTATCCGTCGCTTGCGAAATTGCAGACCGTGTATTGCTCCCATGGGCCCTTCACGGTTGCACGGGCGCGCAGCATCGCATAGTTACTCCCGGTATATCCCAATTCCGTCGAAACGAGATCATGGTTGGCGATCGACGTAATGGTCACATTCTGCGTGCACGTAGGGCTGACCACGTTTCGCACAGTGGGGGCCGAAATCACGCTCGATAAAGTTGGGGCAGTGAGTGCCGACCCATCGTCTGCGAACACCGAAGTTGAAGGCAGTACAAGCCCGAGCGCTACGTTTGCTGACATGGCCAGATGTAAAAACCGATTCCAAATATTTGATTTCATTTTTACCCCAAATGAATGTTTGATTCGTTGGTGGCCTAAATGCACGTATTTAAATGGATTGGTTTTGCTGACTCAATCAATGGGGCGTCGACAACAATCGTCGACGCCATGCGAAAGATAGATCTTTTTTTGCGCAAATCAAGGCTATTTTATTTGTCAAATATCAACCCAATGATGATCATAATTTTGGTAAATTATGCAGATAATATTGAGGAATTAATTTTGGAAATTTCACTAATCTATAAGAAATTCGAAGCACGTGATCTCTCGTGATCAGTGATTCAAGTGCCGTAACAACCGATCTCGCAAAAGCTCGCGATCCGCATCCGCGAAACCGAGCACGACGCGAACCGGATACTGCGCGAGCGGCCCGCCCGGCTCAACAGGCGCTTTCTGGCCCTCCTGGTGGACACGTGCGATGCACGACAGTCGATCGTTGAAGCCGATCGCGAGGTCCGTGTCGTCGACATCGATGCGCAGATAGCGCGCGGTGCGCAGCTTCCGGAACATCGCCTCGCGCTTGACGCGGCCGGCCTTCTCGCGCAAGCGCTTGCCGCCTGCCTTCACCTTCCGCGGCGCATAAGCGGACCCGTCCGGATTCCGCTGCGCGGCCACGCGCGATTGCTGCGCGCGCCGCAGATCGCGGCCAAGCTCGCGCAGCAGTTGACGGCGGGCCGCCGGCGACAGCTTCGCGAGCAACCCGCCCGCCCATCGTTCGAGCGCCTGAAGATCGTCCGTCATGCAAGCCACTCGTCGGCTGCGTCGTCGATGTGCTCGACCGTCCGGTTGCCGGCTTCATCGGTTCCGACCACGACGCTTTCCGACAGCTTCACTTTGAGCCCGAGGTCGACGGCATTGTTCGACAGGATGTCGGCGACGAACGTCATGCCGTTGCGGCGCGCGTCCCGATTCGTCACGAGGTCCGGCTGATTCGCGCGCGCCCATTCGACGACGGCGATCATCACGTCATCCGGGTTGCCGATGAAGTCGCGAATGATGATCTCGCACTCGTATTCGTAGTCGAACGACGCCGTGCGCGTGCCCGTCGCCTCGATCCGGCCTTCGTTGACGAACACGAGCAACTGGTCCGGCGAGGCGTTGAGCTGCGGCAACGCGGCCACGAGCGCCGCGCGCAGGCTGCTCGGCTTATTCATGGCCGTCCGCCCGCCGCACGCGCGCCTGACACGTCGCGATCATGTCGACTTCGGACGCGCAGCGCGCCCACGCCGCGCGCGCGACGTGCAGCGCGTCGCTCAGCTCACCGTTGGTTCGCGGCGCCATCGCCGGCATCGTGCAGCGCGTGACGCTCGCGCATTCGTTGAGCGAAATCGTCGGCGCCATTGAGGGCGGGGCTTGCGTGCAGGCGCACAACATCGTCAGGCAGAGCGCCAGCAGCCCAGGCGCGCACGGCGGCGTTTTCATCGATCAGTCTCCGCAGTTCGTTTCGATAGGTCGCGAGCGTCGCGTCGACGCCGGCGCGCGCACGGTCGAGTTGCTCGCGCTGCGCGTCTTTCGCCTTGGCATCGGCCAACAGACGCTCGATGACGGCAGCGCTCGCCTGCGCCTCGTGTTTCGCGCGGCGCGCGTCGTCGGTCGCCCGGTCGAGCTGCGCGCGCAGCGCGCGGCCGTGCTGGCAACTCGCGACGAGCGCGGTCAACGCGAGCAGCGCCAGCCACGGCATGAGGCGCGCGAAGCTCATGCGGCCGCCTTGCCCGTGCCGGCGTACTTCGCATACGCGCGGTCGAGCTTCACGTCATACAGGTTGATCGCGAATTCCGGGCCGTTGTAGCCTTCCGCGAACGCTGCCCACTTCCGGGCTCGAAGCGCCGCCAGCAGCTTCTTGTCGGCCGCGACGTACCGCACGAACGCGTCGAGGTGCTCGGCTTCGCCCAGCTCCATACGGGACACGAATTCGTCGACGCTCGCGTAGTTCAGGCGCTTCCAGTGGTACGCCATGATCTGGAACGCGCCCCAGCTCGCGGACTCGTAAGCGGATGCCGCGTCGATCCGCGCCGCGGTGTCGAGCCGCACGTATTCGGCGGCGCCGCCCTGGTAGCCGCCGCGCTTCGGGTTGACGACGCCCGGCCATCGTGCGGCGGCAGCGTCCGCCGCTTCCCTGCCGACATTCGCGACGAGCCGCTGATACATGACATGCCGCTCGAACAGGATTTTCGGCCGGCCGTCGTCCAGAAAGCCGACGCCGCGGGACTCAACTTCGTTGACAGCCCGCACGCACGCGAGCGATACGCCGAGCGTCGCGGCCGCGCGCGCGAGGTCGGCGTCCGTCAGGTGCTTGGGGTCGCGCTGCCCGCTGGCGAGCACCCGGTACGTCTTCGGGCCGGCGATGCCGTCGACGACGAGGCCCGCAGCGGCCTGCAACGCCTGAACGGCCCGCTCGGTCTGTTCGTCGTAAAGGTGCGATACGTCGACCGGATAACCGGCGCGCACGAGGCGCTGCTGCAGCAGTCCGACTTCCGCGCCGTGATCGTTGAATCGAAGGATGTTCACGCTTCGTCACTCCGTAGAAGGCGCGCGACGTTGCCGCGCGCGAGGTACACCAACACGGCGAGCAGAACCGCGAGCGCCGCGTGAAAGAAGCCGGTCGGCTTCGGATGAAACAGCAGTTCGATCGCCGAGCCGCCCGAAATCGCGACGATCACCCAGGCTGCCCACGCGACGTGGAAGCGATGCCGCGCGCCGTTCTTGCGGTAGGTCAGCACGCGCACGATGACGGCGAGGTGCGCGGCGAGCGCGACGAGTGCGGACGAAACATGCACGTCAGTCTCCCTTGCGAAACAGCGCGAACAGGTCCATGCCCTTCACGCGCTCGATCAGCGTGAGCGTGACCGCGATCACGAGCGCGGCCGCGAAGAACGCGGCGACGCCCGTCGAGCGGATCGGCACGGCGTGGATGATTTCAGGCGCGGCGAGGTAGCCCATCACGAGCGAGATGAGCATGTACGCGGCGCGCTTCGCGAGGCCGAGGTCTTTCGACGTGACGACGACGAGCGCCGCGCCCGCGAACGCGCCGATCAGCGCGTCGCCGTCGACGCCCGGCGCGATGCCGGCGAGGCCGACCGCGGCGAACAGCGCCGCAGCCGAGGTGGTGTTCGGTTCAGCCATTCATTCGGCTCCGGTCAGTCAAACAGTTGCAATAGCGGCGTGGTCGTCTCGATCGCGCTGCGCTCCGGCATCTCCACGATGGTTCCCATGAGGAGCACCACGCCGAGCTCGGCGAGGCCGGGGTTCGCTTCGAGCACGGCTTCAACCGTGCCCGCCGTGCTGCCGTAGTGCCGCCAGCACAGCGCGTCGAGCGTCTCGCCTTGCAGCGCCGCGATCTTCATTGCCCGAGCGCCTGCCCGTCGCGATCGAACAGGCCGAGCACGCGCGGCTTGAGCCGGGCTCGCCGGCGCGCGAGCACGGCGGCTCGTATGGCCGCCTCCGCGCCGGTGCGATCCGAGCAATAGGCAATCTCAAGCCAGAACAGGCCAGCGACGCGCTGCTGCACCTGGCACGCGCCGGCGCAGAACAGCTTCCCGCCGCGCACGCGGGACTGCGCAAACTGACGAATGCGGTACAGGGGGCGGGCCATCAGATCAGCTCCACCGTCGAGCGCGCGAGGCCGAGAATGTCGCTGATCGCCCATCGCGCGGCGCGGCGCGAATCGTCGACCGTCGACGCCAGATCAGCCGCGACCTGGCCGCCGCTCTTCGTCGTGTCGTAGCCGCGGTACTTCTCGGTCACGTCCGCGAGCGTCAGGTGGTACACCGCGCGCCGGTAGCGGGCGACGTGCGCCGATTCGCCATCGATGCGCGGCGCCGGCACGTCGGCGAGCGTCGCCGCGCCCGCCGCGCGCTGCCGTGCGCACCACGCGGCGAGCTCGTCGTTCACGGTCAGCATCGCGTCGCGCGCGGCGTGCCGCAGCCGCTCGGCCGTCACGGTGCCGTCCAGGCGCATCGCGTCGCGCAGCGCGGACAGGTCGATGTCCGGGAAGAAGCCGTCGTTCGTCAACGTGCCTTCGATCGGCGTCGCCGCGACGGCGGGCGCGGCGGTGGCAACAAAGCTGTTCATGGTCGGTTCGCAATGAGATGGCGGTGGACCGGCGCACCAGGTCCGTGACCGTCAGGCGTAGGGCTTGTGCGCCGGTGCCGCCATGCCGAGGTGGGCTCTTTACGTGCCGTCGGCGCCGTCGCCCCGACGGCCCGCGGCTTCGACCTGCTTCGTCAGCCGGTCGATGTCCTTTTTCACGCCGACGCGATCGTTCAGCGCGACCGCGCGGCGCAGATAGTCGAGCGCGCGCGCCGGCGCGGCGGCCTGCGTCGCGTAGCCGAGCGCCTTGTACAGCTTCGCGCGCACCTGGTCGTGCATGTCGGCCGCGCGCGTCAGATCGTCGACGAGCTCGAGGCTCGCCGCGTCGAACGTCTCGCCGTCGAGGAACGATGACAGCGCGGCGTCGGCGAACTGCTCGGCGACGAGCGACGCGAGCGAACGCTCGAACTGGTCGGGCAGCGTCAGGCCGTGCGCGAGCGCGTAGGCCGCGATCGCGAGCGCGCCGTCGAAGTCGCTGGCGTCGATGCGCCAGACCATCACCGTCACGAGCACGTCGTCCTGCGCGCCGCGGCCGCCGCTCAACACGCCCGCCACGTAGTCGGCGTAGTCCGGCAGCAGCTTGCGTTTCAGCTCGATCTTCCGCTCGATCGACTGAATGCCCTTGAGCGCGCGGCGGTCGGCCGCGAGCTTCGCGAGCATCAGCTCATAGGCGGTCGCGCCCTTCATCTTCGCGCCGGGCGACACGGCGGCCGCCGCGCGCGCGGCCGAGACGCGATTGAAGTGTGCGCGGGCGGGCGTGTTGATCGTCATGCCGCCGCCAGTTCGATGTTTTCGGCCACGCAGCCGCAACCGAAGTCTTCGACCACGTAGGCGTCGTTCGACGATTCGTAGTTCTCGATGCGGTCGCGCTTCGGGTTGTCGATCAGTGCACGCCGGCGCGCGCCTTCCTGGAAGTAGATCGACAGGTTATCGAGCTTCGTCACCATCAGCGCGCGTCTCGGGAAGTGCGGCACGCGCACGGCCGGCAGATTGCCGATGCGCTTCTGGCTCACGATCAGATCGGCCGCGAGCTGCTCGGTCGGCGCCTGCGTCGCGTTGACGATCGGGAAATACTTGTCGTGCAGCAGCTCGCGGCCGCAGATCACGACGAGCCCCGTGTCTTCCTGGAACCACGGGTCGATCATCGACGAGACGATGTCCATCACGAGCGCGTCGAGGTTCTCGTAGTCCCCCGCCTTGCCGACGAGCACCTTGCCGGCCTGTTTTCCCTCGTGCAGTACACGCTGCGCCGCGCGCTCGCGGTACTGTTGCAGCCAGCCGATGTTCACGTCCTGCAACAGCGGGTTCGCCTGGCGGTCAGTCGTCGCGGCCGCCTTCACGCCGTGCCAGCCGATCATGATGCGATCGACCGCCCCCTGGTTGAGGATCACGTCGCGGATGCGCTGCTGGAAGTCGGGGAACTTCGCCCATGCGTCGAGCTTGCGATACGGAATCGCCGTGTCGTAGTCGGTCTTCTCGCAGCGGTAGCGGTTGCTGTCGAGGCTTGTCGGGTCGACCGGCTGGCGGTCCGCCTTCGTGGTGTCGGTGCGGCTCGCGATCGGGCCGGACACGGACAGGCCGAGCTTTTCGCCTTCGAGCTCGGTCACGGGCAGCACGTTGATGCGCTTGAGAAACTCGCTCGATTCCTGCATCTTCGTTTCGAGCCGCTGTTGCACGGTCGGCTCGACCGCGAACTTCGCCGACACGTCGGCCGTGTCGTTCAGCTTGGCGATTTGCGCGGCGAACTTTTCATACGCTTTGCGCGTTTCCTTCCTCATCGGGAAATTCTCCTGTGTGGTGTGCGGGATGGGTCAGCAGTCGGTCAGCAGTCGGTCACGAGCTCGCCCGTCGAGCCGGTCGACGGCGGGCGCTGCGGCGCGCCGTTGCCGGTGTTCGACAGCTTCTCGGTGAGCGCTTCGACGGCGGCGAACGCTTCGTCAGCGCGCTTCTTCGCGTCGGCGGCCGCGCTCGTGGCGCTCGTGACAGCCGCGCTCAGCGTCGCGACTTCGCGGCCCGTGTGGTGCGCATGGGTGGCGACCTGTTCGACCGCTTCGCGCACGTCGGCGAAGCGCTCGTCGTCGTTCTCGCGATTGCGGGCGAACAGGCCCTTCACCCATTCCTTGAGGCCGGCCGTTTCGGTCGCGCCTTCGAATTCGATCGCCGTCTCGCACGCGGGCGAATAGAGGTTGTTCGAGCGCTTCGCGGCGAATTGCAGCGCTTCGGTGCCGAGGCTCGCCGGGTCGTCGGTCGCCGCGAGCCCGACGAGATACGCCTCACCGATGTCGGCGAAGTCGGGGTTGATTTCGATCGACGTGAAAATCTTCTGGCGCTTCTTCGACAGCGCGACGAGCTCGTCGGTCGGATCGATCTGCGCAAACAGCGCCATCTTCCCTTTCAGCGGGCCGTCCTCGATTTCGGCCGCCTTCAGCGCGATCACGTCGCCGTATGCACCGAACGGGTTGTTCGCCGAGAGCGGCGCCCAGCCCTTCAGGTGTTCGAGGTTGACGCGCGCGCCGTACAGCTTCGGGTCGTAGTGCTTCGCCATCTGCGTGAGCCATTCACGCTTGATCTCGCGACCGTCGACGGTCGCGCCTTCCACTGCGACGCGGAAGAATTTGGTTTTGCTTGCCATAGAGAGGGTCGAACGTGGTTGAGTGAGCGTGCTTCTCATGTTCGGCGTTCACGCGCCACGGCTCAACGAGCGGCGTTTGTGGGTCACGCGGGTACAGCGCGCTGCGCGTGCTCGCGCGCACGCGGCGGCCTACGCTTGGCCGCATGCTCGAAACTACGGACCCTCATCAGCTCGAAAACGACGTGCGCAAGGTCGCGCGCACGCTCTATTGGCAAGGTTGGCGCATTGCGTCGATTGCCCGCCATCTCGACATCAAGCCCGCGACCGTCGCGTCGTGGTGCCGCCGCGAGAAGTGGAAGGACGCAACGCCCGTCGAGCGCATCGAGGCATCGCTCGAAGTGCGCCTGATGGTGTTGATCGCGAAGGAGAAGAAGGACGGCGCGGACTACAAGGAAATCGACCTGCTCGGCCGCCAGGTCGAGCGGCTCGCGCGCGTGCGCAAGTATGACGAGACGGGGAAGGAATCCGACCTGAACCCGAAGATTGCGTCACGCAATGCCGGCCCGAAGCGCCGCGCGCCGCGCAACGAAATCAGCGACGAACAGCACAAGCGCATCGTCGAAGCGTTCCGCGATTCACTGTTCGACTATCAGAAGGTCTGGTATCGGAACGGCGATCAGCGCACGCGCAACATCCTGAAATCGCGGCAGATCGGTGCAACGTGGTACTTCGCGCGGGAGGCGCTCGTCGACGCGCTGGAAACCGACCGCAATCAAATCTTCCTGTCGGCGAGCAAGGCTCAGGCGCACGTCTTCAAGCAGTACATCACGCAGTTCGCGCGCGAGGCGGCCGACATCGAGTTCACGGGCGATCCGATCATCTTGCCGAGCGGCGCGACGCTGTACTTCCTGGGGACGAACGCGCGTACCGCGCAGTCGTACCACGGCAATTTCTATTTCGACGAATACTTTTGGGTGCCGAAGTTCCGCGAGCTGAACAAGGTCGCCTCCGGCATGGCGATGCACAAGCGCTGGCGCAAGACGTACTTCAGCACGCCGTCGAGCGTCACGCACGAGGCTTACGCGTTCTGGAGCGGCGCGCATGCGAACCGCGGCCGCGCCGCGGGCGAGCGCATCCAGATCGACACGAGCCACGAAGCGCTCGTGCGCGGCATGTTGTGCGAGGACGCGCAGTGGCGGCAGATCGTGACCGTGCTCGACGCGATGGCGGGCGGCTGCAACCTGTTCGACATCGACGAGCTGCGCCGCGAATACAGCGCCGAGGAATTCGCGAACCTGCTGATGTGCCACTTCATCGACGATTCGCTGTCGGTGTTCAAGCTGTCGGACCTGCAGCGCTGCATGGTCGACTCGTGGGAGGAATGGGCGGACGACTTCTCGCCGCTGCTGCTGCGGCCGTTCGGCCATCGCGAGGTATGGGTCGGCTACGATCCGGCGCTCACGGGCGACTCGGCGGGGCTCGTCGTCGTGGCGCCGCCGCGCGTCGACGGCGGCGCCTTCCGCGTGCTCGAACGCCACCAGTTCCGCGGCAACGATTTCGAGGAACAGGCCGCGGCGATCGAGGCGATCACGCGGCGCTATAACGTCGGCTACATCGCGATCGACACCACGGGCATGGGGCAAGGCGTCTACCAGCTCGTGTGCAAGTTCTTCCCGGCCGCCGTCGCGCTGAACTACTCGCCCGAGGTGAAAACCCGCCTCGTGCTCAAGGGCCAATCCGTCGTCCGTAACGGCCGCCTGCAATTCGACGCGGGCTGGACCGATCTGGCGGCGGCGTTCATGGCGATCAAACAGACGATGACGGCGAGCGGCCGTCAGGCGACCTACACCGCCGGCCGTACCGACGAGACGGGCCACGCCGACCTGGCGTGGGCCTGCCTGCACGCGATCGACCGCGAGCCGCTCGCCGGCGGCGGCATTCATTCATCTTCATTCACGGAGTTTTACGCATGAGCAAGCGCCGATCGCGCGCGCCACGCACGTTCGCGGCCGCGCCAAATCCGAGCGCCGGCAGCGCCGCGCCGGCGCGCGCCGAGGTCTTCACGTTCGACGATCCCACACCCGTCATGAACCGGGCCGAGATTCTCGATTACGTCGAGTGTTGGTCGAACGGCGAATGGTTCGAGCCGCCGGTCAGCTTCGCCGGCCTGGCGAAATCGTTTCGCGCGAGCACGCACCATAGCTCGGCGCTGTTCTTCAAGGCGAACGTGCTCGCGTCGACGTTCCGCCCGCACCGCTGGCTGTCGCGGCACGCGTTCGAGCGGTGGGCGCTCGATTTCCTGACGTTCGGCAACGGCTACCTGGAGCGCAGACAAAACCGGCTCGGTGGCACGTTGCGCCTCGATCCCGCGCTGGCGAAGTACACGCGGCGCAAGGCGGATTTCAGCGGTTTCGTGTACGTGAACGGCTGGCAGGACCGGCACGAGTTCGAGCCCGACAGCGTGTTCCAGCTCGTGCGGCCGGACATCAATCAGGAGGTCTACGGCCTGCCCGAGTATCTGAGCTCGCTGCACTCGGCCTGGCTGAACGAATCGTCGACGCTGTTCCGGCGCAAGTATTACGAGAACGGCAGCCACGCCGGCTTCATCCTCTACATGACCGACGCCGCGCAGAAACAGGACGACGTGGACAACATGCGTGACGCGTTGAAGAACGCGAAGGGGCCGGGCAACTTCCGCAACGTGTTCATGTACGCGCCGGGCGGGAAGAAGGACGGCATCCAGCTCATTCCCGTGTCCGAGGTTGCCGCGAAAGATGAGTTCTTCAACATCAAGAACGTGACGCGCGATGACCTGCTCGCCGCGCATCGCGTGCCGCCGCAACTGCTCGGCATCGTGCCGAGCAATTCGGGCGGGTTCGGCACCCCGGATACCGCCGCGCGCGTGTTCGGGCGCAACGAAATCAGGCCGCTGCAGGCCCGCTTCGCCGAGCTGAACGACTGGCTCGGCGACGAGGTTGTGACGTTCGACGATTACGAGATTCCGCCGGCACCGGTCGCGGCGTAGCGCGCAGGCCAGTGCAACGCCGCGCATCCGGCCGTCGATGGCGTTACGCGTGCGCAGCCGTGCGAACGCGCGAGCGTGCGCGCGTTGTTGCCGGCGCGGGCACCGGCGCAGGTTCGGCCGGCGCAACGGTCAGGTGCAGCCCCAACGCGCCCACAACTTTCATGATCGTTGCGAATTCCGCGTTCCCACCTTCCGACAGCGCGCGGTAGAGCGCTTCACGCTTCACGCCGGACTCGCGCGCGAGCGCCGTCATGCCGCGCGCCTTCGCAACGTTCCCAAGCGCGGCTTGAATCAGGCGCGGATTTCCATCCTCGAACGCTTGCGCCAGGTAGTGACGAATTGTTTCTTCGTCCTTCAGGTACTTCGAGCCGTCGAACTCGGCCAGTTCACTGATTTTCATACTCAATCCTCCAGTTCGCCGGCGATTTGCTTCGCTAGCTTGATGTCCTTCTTCTGCGTCGACTTGTCCCCGCCGCACAACACCACGACGATAATTTTTCCGCGTCGCACGAAGTAGGCCCGATATCCCGGCCCCACATCAATCTTCATTTCGTTGACGCCGTCGCCGACTGCGCGCCATTGGCCGAGATTGCCAAGCTTTGCCCGCTCGATGCGCAGGTTGATCGCCGCGCTACCGACCGGGTCGCGAAGCCCGTCGAGCCATTTGTCAAACTGGGGGGTCGTCAGAACTTTGAACATGCGAGAATTGTAACCCATAAGGGACAATTCAGCTACGGCTGTGAAGGAGTGGCTCAAGTCGCACAAGCCGGTGTAACGAAGCGCATTCGCCGCGCGAAGGGCCGCGCACCGGGCAACCGGGCGCGGCCCTTTTTGCGTCTGACGAGCGCGAGCTGCGGAGTCGCTCGGCGCGACGGCGCATAGGGCATCCCGTCGCTGTCCCATTCGTGTCCCGACTAGCGTCCCGTTGTCCCGACTAGCGTCCCATTGTCCCGATCGCTGTTGCCGGGAGGCTGCGAAAACGGTAGGGGCGATTTCGACGGCGCGATTAGATGGCCTACAGCGGCTTGGCGCTGGCGGGGTGGCCGCGTTCCGGCCGCGCGCCATGAGCGGCTCCACGAGGCCGTGACGCGGTCGCACGGGGGCATTTGAGGGTCCGGCCCGCCCACGCGCCGGCGATCGCCGCGGCGGCCTTTGCGCGGTCCCCCTCCTCGCCCGCGGTCTTTCTTGATGGGGCACATTTCATGCACTCGCCGCCCACCGAGCGAGCGCCTACTGGCGCGGGCTTCCGGCGATTTCGCATCGTGGCAAATTCGTGCGTTTTCATGCACTTTCATGCGGAATTTGGCACCACTACTGCGCCTTGCGCAACGATGCCAAATGCGTCAGGGGGACGGCGGTAGCTTCGGCGTCTTGTGCAGTGCTTCCCAATAGCCGTAGATGCGATCGGGATCGATATCGAATCGGTGCAGCCAAGCCTCTGTCGAGACTTCGGTGTTTAAAAGCGGCGCGGTGCTACTCGGCGTGCCGCTCTGAAGCGTGCCAACGGCATCGGCAATGAGTGGACGCAGCGCCTGATTCACGAGTACATATGCTGGCGGCGGTTCGGGCGCTTGCCCCTTCTCCCCTGCGATTCCCGTTTGCGGTGCCACTCCTGCTTGAATGAGCAAGCCGTCGTTACCGTAGGACCGCAGCCCGAACCAATCGGGAGGGAGAGCCAGACTCTGCCGGCCGCCGAGCTCGCGTACCATATCGGCATTGATTGCCGTGAGCCAGTCGACCGTTTTGATACGGTTCGTGAGTCGGCGCACGCCTCTTCGAACTGGGTCGCCTACATCGAGCCCCGGACCATAGCGACGGGCCAGAAAATACTCCGACGCCTCGTTTGGATCGCGCCGCAGCAGTGACAGATTCACCGCATACCCGGCGTGCCCGTGTACGGCGTCCAGATCGTCGGCCGCTTGTGCGAAAAGTGGCTGAAAAACATTCGGGCACAACGTCAGGAACGCCGGCGGGACTGAGAACGACAGCACATCGAGCCCGCGATTCAGCGCTGCTTGCCAGTCTTCGAGACAGAACGTCACAAACTCCATCGCCCCCGCGCCTTCTTTCTCTTCCGCATCTGACAACCCGACGACGAGTAGATCATCAGACGGAATGTCCTTCGCGAGCGAGGAAAACGACGGAGCTTTTTCAATCGCCGTCGGTTGCTTCCCCTCCTGATACAGCCAGCGGAGTGGCGTGCCCTTCGATGGTTCGCGTCCTTGCGATTGCTCAAGTGCGCGCTGATATGTGCGAAGCGCAGCGTCGTAGCGTTCGAAGCAGCGAGTTAGCGCCTCGCGCCTCTGCGGCGTGTGCCCGTCTCGGAAGTACAGTACGCCGCGGACGGCCAAAATCGCGCCCACGATCTTGCGTTGATGGTTTGGCTCAAACAGCCCATAAGGGAGTGATCCGGCCCGGCCCGGATCATTCGCCCATGCGGCCAGTTCATCTTGCGTCATTGCCATAGTTCGAATCAGGGAAGCGGTAACGGTACGGGGGGGATCGGCGGCATCAGCGGCATGATACCGCCCGACGACGGCAGCTTGTCGCCGAACATGTCTTCCAGACTGGGTTGCTTTTGAGCGGAGGTCGACGGCTGCGATTGACGATCCGCATCGCCGCACCGGCAATCTTCCGGCCCAATCGCCGCAAGCTTTCGGTCATCGCCGGCGATATCCAGATACGCCTCGCGCTGGCCCTTCGAAAAGTCGTCGGGCGGAAACTTCATCTCGACGACCAGCTTAATGTTGGACTGGATCGGCGGCTGGCTTGGATCGTTCACGATCACGACATCAGGCCGGCGGAAGTACGTCTTCTTCGCTTGCTTGTATGAGTCCATGCCGCCCGGAAAATACTTCTGAATCCATGCGGGCAACCAGCTATGCGGCGTGAGCGGGTCGGCACTACTCATCACGGGCGCGGGGGGAGATTGCCGCATGTCGTAAGTGACTTCCGGAAGGTACTGCGTCGGCGCGCCGGTCAGCCCTTTGGCGACCAAGTTTTTCGCCTTCAGCCGTTGCGATACGCATGCCTGGCGCAAAATCTTGCCGTCCGTCGTCGCGACGCCGACACGGCTGCAACGGCAAATCGCATCACATAACACAGCATGATCCTGCGGCGACAATTGCCCGCGGCTCAACCCAACTCGCGTGGTTTGGCCTTCGCCCGTCGACATGCCGCCGACGGCGTTGCTTGTTCCGTAGTCGCTCATGCGGGGCTCGCGCCCGAGTTGGTGAACGTCAGCGACGAAACTTCGTCACTGTCGAGCCAGCTTGTGAATCCGTTCGCGTCGGTTTGACCGTGGACGGTCCGACCGTCCGCGGACGTGATCGTATATGCGTGATTCGCGAGTGGCTCGCGTGTATGGTCATCGAGCAACTGGAAGCGGCCGCGATACGGTTCATTCGGCGCCGAGCGCGCCTGCGCGATGACGCTCTTTCCGCCGCCAATCGGTGAACCCTGGCCCGCGGTGGGCGCAACCGTTGCGGTGCCTTGCGAAGCGATCAGCGTCGCACCGCATGCCGTCTTGTCGCCATCGGTCGCGACCGGCCGGTCGCCGAACGTCATGTTGAGTCCGCTTTTCACGCTCACGATCGGAAAGATTCCGCCGCAGCGCGGGCACGTCACCATATCACCGAGCAGCGCGATTGCCTTGCCGTAAGCGGTATTGGCCGTGTTACAGCCGACGACGCGGCCGCCGTGCGTCGTCGTGTCGCCTTCGCAGATGAATGCAAATCCCATGTTGACACCCCCCGGAGTATTTCGCGGGGGAATGTAGCATGTACTCCAGAGCGTCAACCCTGTCAGTTCTGTCAGGGCTGCTGCGCTCACGATGCGAGCGTCGTCAATTGCGCATCGTCTCGTCAACGAAGCGCGACGCGCCCAAGGCGAGCACGGCGTTTCGCGATATACCCATTGCATGCGCCGCACGGTCGACGCGCTCGAGCAGTTCGGCATCGATATCCATGCTGATTTTTTTCTTTCTCGGCCGGCGCGGTGTCGTCGGGCTCTGCGGCTCGACTGTTACAACAGGCGGTGCCGCCGGCCGCGCGTCAGGTGCACCCGAAATGAATGCGGCAATCGCCGCCTCGCCTTGAGAAAGCGTCGGTCTTTTCGTAATCGACATGTCAACCCCTATCTATTAACTATCCTCTCGATACCATGTCGATATCCTTTCGATATCGACATGATGTCTTTTCACTAGCTCGCGTGCGCCCCGCTTGCTCGCAGCACGGCATCCTGCACACGCTCGATTTCTGCACACGCTACGGTGTCGCGGCGCGGCATTTCTTCGACGTGCAACCCGGCCGCGCTCGCGTTCGAGAACGCTTTGCGACGATGCAGACGGCACGGCAGCAATTCGATGCCCGCGTAGCCTGCGATGATCGACTCGGCATCGCGATTGTCCGCCCCTTGCACATCCGCGGCGTTCAGAAAAGCGAATGCTCGCAGCTCGCGCACTGCGCGAGCCTCATCGAGCAATTTCGCCATGTCATCAAGCGCCCACACGTCGAAGGATCGCGGGAGAACCGGAATCAGCACCGCGTCGGCGACGGTCAGGGCCGCCCGGAACGCGCCGGAGTCGCGCCCGCCAACGTCGATCACGACCTGATCGAACTGCACGCACTGCTGCAGCACTTGGGCCCGCAACGAC
This sequence comes from Burkholderia sp. MSMB1588, assembly GCF_001546925.1. Classification (NCBI taxonomy): domain Bacteria; kingdom Pseudomonadati; phylum Pseudomonadota; class Betaproteobacteria; order Burkholderiales; family Burkholderiaceae; genus Burkholderia; species Burkholderia sp. MSMB1588. The sequence goes on from NZ_CM003770.1 coordinate 2,241,936, forward strand.
GGGCCGTCCGCATAGGCCGACGCCGCGATCAACGGCCGGCCCGTGTGCGCACGAGCCGTGATCGCCGACAGGCTCGTTCGCTGGCTGTCACCGTCGACGAGCCAGACGCGCGCGCCGTCGAGCGCCAGACCAATCGCGAGCTGTACCGCAGTCGTCGACTTTCCGACGCCGCCCTTCGGGTTCCCCACTGCCAGAATCATCAATCACCCCTATCTCTGTTCGATATCGAATCGATATCGACTCGATGCCGTTTCGACACCGTGTCGATACCGCTCCACTTCGCAGCAGCTCAGACAGCGAGCCGCATCTGTTCGCCGACGCGCTCGCGCCGCTGCACGGGCGCCGTCGGCGTCATTTCGAGCCGTGCGCGGTACGTATGGCCGCACACTACGTCGTCGCACTGGTAATCGATCTCCCACGCCAGCGCGGACTTCTGTTCCAGCACGCGGGCGATGCCGCGCGCGCCGCAGTGAGGGCAAGCAATCGTGAATCTCACTTCGCCGCCTCCATCAGCCCGAGCGTCGTACGCGAATCGACGAAGCCGCGCAGTCGATCGGATGGCCGCACTTCGAGCGCGACGTCGGGCCGCGGCCGCGCCGGCGGCGACAGCGAGAACAGGATTTCGAGACCGGCCGGCGTTCGAAAGCCGCAGTCGTCGCACACGAAGTAGAGGCGGCGCAGCGTCGCCGACATCCCCTCCGTGTGGCGTGCCTCGATTTCGCCCCCGCAGCACGGGCATTCGATCGTCATATGCGTCATAGGGTTTTCCTCGCTCTACAGGTTCCGATGACCCCGTTTCGCGCCGTTCCCTGCCCCGCCGGCACCGATCCGTACAGCTTCCGCGGCTATCTCGGCCGCCCCTGGCCGATCGTCCCGCGTACAGTTATTGACACGAGTCCAAGGGCGGGCGGCTCCGCCGCCACGCCGAACGACCCGCCACTCGTGCCGCGTCGACGGGACGAAAATCTTCGTCTCGCGCGAGTACGAGCAGAGCCCATCGACGATGTGCGCAACGCCGAGCGCCTCGACGCCGTGCGGCACTCGCACCGGGCCGATGCCGTACCGCCCTTCGCGCTGCTCGATCGTGTGCCGGACATAGACCATGCGCGCCTCGCCCGCGATGCCGCCCATTGCACGCGAGTACGCCGCCCAATCCGCCGGCCGCTCGTCTGTCTTTTGCGCGGCCGCCCATGCAGCGCGGATTTGCGGAGACTCTTCCTCGCTCGGTAGGTCATCTTCCTTCACGCGGCGCAGCTCGCGCCACACGCCGACCGGCGCCCCGCCGAACTGCTGAAACTGGCGAATGCCCCACAACGCCGCCCACGCCTCAACGCGCTGCGATGGCGTGATTTCGTCGCCGTCCCACATATCCGCCTGAATGACGTAGCCATCGTTCGTCTTGTGCTCGCCGACTGCGTAGCCGTCGATGTTCTTCGAGATGTACTTCGCGACGTAGCCGACAGCCGACCCTTTCGCCTTGTCGATCACTTCAAACCGAACGCGATGGAGCTGCGCGCCCGGCTCGTCGCCGGAATCCCGCAGCCCGTGTTTGCGCATCACCGCGCAAAACCGCTCCACCTTGTCGCTGAACACGAGCCCGTGCCAATGCGGGCAGCCGTCGTGGTGGGGCTCCGCAACGCGCATGCCGAAAAACACGATGCCTTCGCGCTTCAGCTCTGCGCGGATGCGCTGCCACACCTTGCGCAGATAGGCTTGCGCTTCCCGCGGCGACGCATCGGCGTACACCGGGTTCGGTTCGACTACGCCCCCTGTCGTTCGGACGCAATGAAATCGGCTCGGGCAAGTCAGCGTGAACATGACACCGCGCAGCTTCGCGTCGTCGGCGAGTTCTTCCAGGCCGCGCAGACGCGTGAACAGCTCGCCGCGCTTCAGTGCCTTGTTCGAAATGCCCTTGGCCGCCAGTTCGGCAAGCGTGAATTGCTGACCATTCTCGTTCTCGACCGTCACGGATTTGAGCGTCCGGTCGTTGCGGCGATTCTGCGCGACACGGCGCCGCACCGCGTCGTCGCTGGCGTATGGCTCGGCTTTGCGATGAACGTAATGCAACCGGATGTTGCTATGTTCCAGCGCGCGGATGTGCTTCTTGCGCAATTGTCGCCGCCACCACAACTCGCAGCGCACGCGTGCGACGCGTTCGGCCGGATGTTCGAAATTGGGTAGGTCGACGCCATACATCGCGCACGCATTCTCCGCGACAATGTGCGCGTCGAGTATCGACAGCCCGTGCGACCGCAGCGAGACATCGTTTGCGATTCGACGGGCTTTCAGACAGATTTCGAAATCGTTGGCGTCCGGCCGGACAGGGAAACTGTCGGGGGCGTGCTCGTCGAGAAACTCGCGAATTGCACGCGCAGCTTCCGACACGTCGAACATACGATCCGCGACCTGCTGGTCGGGCCGTGCAAACTTCACGGCGCTCGCATGGCCGGCCGCTTCCGCGTGGCTCAGCGCGCGCCGATACCAACGCGCCGGCAGGCGCTTCGCGGCTGCCTTCGCTTCGGGGATTCCGGGCAGGAAATCCGCTACGTCGTACGCGTAGATCCACATTATCGAGCCCTCGCCGCTGCCGTCGCGAGCTGTTCGACGAGCTCGATTCGCTCACCGATCCAACGCGTCACGGACACCGCCATGCTGTTACCGAGCGCCTTGTAGCGCGGGCCGTCTTCCACGTGCGCTGTCCACGAGACGTCCAGATTGGGCGCAAAAAGGTCCGGATATTTTCGGCACCGTTTGGCGCTCGGCCGCGCCCGCATTACACGCGTGCCTCTGCCGGTGCGTCGGCCTGCGCCTTGAGGCGTTCGACTTCCGCGACTGGATCGCCAGCGTCCTCCATGCCGAGGATTGCCAAGATCGCGCAGTAGCCGTGCCATACGTGGTCGCTGACGCTTACGACTCGGCCGGTAGGTGCGTCGGCCTGCGTCCACCGTGCGCCAAAGGTTTGCATACCTTCCTGTGCATCCTGCGCGCAGGCACACGGACTTGCTCCGCTGTCGGCCTCGATCACCCCTTCGCCATCGCAATGCGGGCATTCCGCCGTATGGGCCGGGGCCACCGATGCGGCGAAGGCATCGTGCAAGAGATCAGCCGTCTCATGTTCCCAGTTCTCGGCCAACACGCGCTCGGCGTCGGCGAGGGCCTTGCGCTGCTCTGTTGTCATCGGCTCTGCGGCACCGCTTGCGCGCGGAAGAGGCGCGTCGGCCTGCGCGCGATACAGATCGACTTCGAGCCGGAGCACTTGAGCGGCCCGCATGACACGCTCGATAGCGTTGAGGCTGTCGTCGGCGTCAACGGGATCATCTCCGATGATCGTCGCGTAGACGGTGGCCAGCGTTTCGGCCATGCGCTTTGCGACGTATGCTTCTTCTTCCAGTGCGTCGGCCTGCGCGGGTTGCGGGGCACTCTTCAGCGCCATATACAACGCCTGCATGTGTTCCGGAAGACGCAGGACCTTCGCATCGTCGTCACGCTGGTCGCAAGGATGCACGGTCACGTCGTCCAGTTCCTCTCGCAGCACGGCGCGCGCCGCTTCAATCACCGCCTCCGCAGCGGGCGATGCTGCCGCGCGGGCTTGCCATCCTGCCCATGCGCTGTCCACGTTTGCGTAGTGGTAGCCGCTTTTATCCCTTGCGCACACGTCAATATCGTCGCTATCTTCGAATGCGAATTCTTCGTAGGCCCACGCCTCGAACTCCGCCCGTTCGTTTGCCGTCCCGGACCAAACACCAGTGCCGCCGCACTCAGTACAATCGGGTCCGCTATGCGCTTGGCATTCGATAGTGCTGTGCTCGTCGGCCAGCGATACTGCCGCGCGAGCTGCGTTGATCAGCACTTCGTCCTCGATGGCGCGGGCGAACTGCCTCCAGCCCCAATGCTTCTTGAAACCAACGAGTCCGCCGGGCATCGATTCGGCGATCGCATCGATGTCGGCATCGTCGAGACGTGCCGCCCGCTCGTCGGTCGGCACTTCCGCGCTCACCATTTTTCCCGCTTGGGAAATATGGTCGGCCGGCGATGCTGCCGCCATAGCAGGCTGCGTGGAAGCTCTAGGCGGCGGTGGCAATGGCATCCAGTGGGAAGGCGTCCATGACGCGCCAAACACGGTCCACGTCCCTTCATCGGACAGGCCGCCTACCTTCATTCGCCAGTCGTCTGCGTGATCGAACTGGACGGCCACCAGCACGCCTTCGCCTCGGGCCGGAAGCTTGCGAGACACCGGAATCCAGTTCGCCCCTTCCGCGCCTGTCTCATTGGCAGTGGTGGCGCGGGCGGCTTGTGATTCGACCTTCACCCACTCCGAACAACCCTCACGCACTCGCGGCAGATCGCCGCCGCACACGCAACCGCCAGTGCGTTCGCAATAACCGATCGGCGCTGCTGCGAGCTGCGAAGATGGGGTGCCCGAACACGCTTCGTCGAGACGACCGGTGTAATACCAACGGAATGCGTCCGCTGAATCGGGATGGCAATACTCTCCTCCAAATTCCTCGCGGGATAGGTCAAAACCCGCCGCGTTCGCCTGACGCTCGAAATCTCCGCGCCAATCTGTAGGCTGTCCATCCTGCGCCGTGAGCGATGTGGGCTGTTCGATAGAGGATGCGGCGAGTTCGCGAAGCGTCGAACGCAGTTGTCTGCGAATCTTGTCAAAATTCTCGTATGGCTTCGAAAGTCCCTTGTAATAGGTGGCGGTTGCCCATCGATGTGCAAGATCCATCGCAGAATCGATTCGATCCGTCAGCGCATCAGCGCGGCTCTGTTGTTGGTCGTTCATGGTGGTGTCCTCAGGTAGTCAGTGATTGGACGAGCTCGATTCGCGAACCGATCCAGCGCATAACAGGTACGGCCATGCTGTTGCCGAGCGCCTTGTAGCGCGGGCCGTCTTCCACGTACGCTGTCCACGAGCCGTCCAGATTGGAAGCAAAGAGGTCCGGGTATTTTCGGAACCGTTTGACGCTCGGCCGCGTCCGCATTACACGAATGGGAATCCGCGTGTAGTCGTCCGGGAAGCCTTGCAGGCGCTCGCATTCGCGTGGCGTCAGCCGCCGCACCGTCGACCCGATCATCGCGTGCGCCTTGTCGCTTCCGCCCTGGCTTGCCCGAAGCGCCGGCGTGACGCCCTCCGACAACTCCGGGAGATTGGCGCCGTCACGTCCGCGCAAACTCAACGCGACGGCCGCATGTCCGCCGCCGAACCCCTCTCCGCGCAACGTGCCCGCGATTTCGCCGATACTGAACGACGTGTCGCCGCCGGCCTTGCAATCGAAGGCGATCACCGGCTCACTGGTAGCTGCAAGCGTGAAGCACGGATCGGTCGATTGTGGGTTCGACCGATTACTAGGGTTTGTCACCTGCTGAAGGTCATACGCACGCGCGACGAGCGGTACACCGCGGCCCGTGCCATCTTCGCTCGCGTCATAGCCACTTCCCTTCAACGTATGTGCAACGAGCGTTTCCGTCTCGAAGTCCTGCCGGCTCATCCCGCCCGCATTCAGGCAATACGATACGTCGCCCGTGCTTGCGATCAGTCCGCCGTCGTACTCGAAGTCGGTTCCGGGTCCGCCGCCGCTCTGAGGGCGTGCGCTAAGGCAGGCGGCAACACCTTCCCGCGCTTTGCGGCGCGGCGCCGGATACCCGAGCATGCCTTCGCGCTCAAAAAGAACCGCTGCGGCACGTCGCCAGTCTCCAAGATGTCCGACAACGAAGACACGCCGTCGTCGTTGAGGGACGGCGCGAGGGTGTGATTCCACTCGGACGTACTGAGCGTCAAGAACCCGGTATGCGAACCCATACCCGAGTTCTGCCAAGCCCCCGAGGAAGGTTCCAAAATCCCGTCCGCCGTTGGACGACAGGACACCGGGGACGTTTTCCCAGACCAGCCAGCGGGGAGCGTAGCGGCGAGCAATCGCAAGATAGGTGAGCATGAGGTTGCCACGCGGATCATCCAGCCCCTTGCGGAGTCCGGCGACGCTGAATGACTGGCAGGGAGTTCCGCCGACGAGAAGATCGATAGCTGCATCAGGCCATTCCTTGAAACGCTTCATGTCCCCGAGATTGGGAACCGTTGGGTAGTGGTGGCGCAAGACAGCGCAGGGAAACCGCTCGATTTCGCTGAACCATGCTGGCCGCCAGCCGAGCGAATGCCATGCAACCGTAGCCGCCTCGATGCCTGAACAAACGGAGCCGTAGATCATTCGCAGAGCCCGGATGCAGACGCGCACGGGGCCGGTGGCTCGGCGAAGGCGGTCGAAGCGCTCATGCGTCTGCCACCTCATGCAAATGAATCAAGTAGTCAACGACCGGATTCCCGGTTGGCGTCTCCGTCCCCGCACGCGCCAGATCAATCGCGATATGCGCCGGAATTGACGCTCTACGCCAATACCTATAGAGCCCACTTTTCCTACCCGCCAAAATCTGGCGCATCTTCGGTGCGTCTTCCATCGTCATCACCCGCGAAACCACGTGTAGCGCGCTGCGGCGAATGGCCCGAGCCATTCGGACTCTCCCTCCGGATCGATGCGCAATGTCGATCCAGCCGGCGAGCGATTCGGTGCGTCGAGCGAGCACGCCGCGTCTTCGCTGCGGAACGGGTTGCCCTCATCGAGCGCCGCCCACGTGAACGTCTCCCGGTCGCTGTACGGACTTGTGTTTGAGATTCGGATCATAGTCACCCCCTCACGCGTGGACGCCGCAACGCATCCAGCCTGTGAACTCGAAAAAAACGGGGCGCTTTGGAAGCCGCCCCGCCCAAAACTCGCCGTGCTATCCGAGGCCGAAAGTTTGCACGGCGAGTGACCACACGACAGCCCGGCTGCCGCGTGCTAAGCGCACGAAACCGGGCGAATCTCCTGCTGCACCGGCTCTTCCGGCTCACCATGTACACCGCACCACGCAATGACCGCGACGAGCGAAATCAACCAGATCGCCCAAAGCGGCAGCGTCTTCTCCTTCCTTTTCATCTGCTCTCCTATCGCAGAATCGACCGACGCCGCGCGAGCTTCGCGAGCAGTGGTCGCAATTCCTTCATCGCATTGGCCGCCGCTCGATCGCCGCGCGCCGTACGCGGTGGGGTGTACACAACGAAAGCCGGCACGCAAACGCCCGCGCCTATCCCAAGTTCCGCGAGGTCTTCGAACAGCGCTTCTCGCCGTTCAGCGACCCCGCGCTCGTTCGATTTCTCCATGCCCTACCACCGATGCGAAGCAAGCTGTAACGCTTCATCGCGCGTCATCATGACCGTCGTGTCGCTCGCGTCCGGCTGCTCGCACCAGTGATATTCCCGGCAACCCGACGGCGTTTTCACGATGAAGTAGCCGCCGCGCATATATCGCTCAAAGAAAGGGCCGACTTCGACCACCCCCGGCGCAACGACGCGCGGCTGTGCCTGCGCGATATCGAAATCAGTCACGCGAGCCTCACAATCGAATGCGCCCGCCCGATGCGCTTCAACGTCGCGCGTGGTCGATCGACATCAGCCGCATCGCTCGCACGCCGGCGTGCCATCTGTTCCGCGTTGCTCGCGCGGATCACTCGCCGAATCGCAGTCGCTTCCGCCTCTTGTTGATTAGGAATGCTATAGACAATAGCCATTTCATCATCCCTCGATTGAATTCATTTGCGTCAGGAGCTGGCGTCCGCCGTCGCGCGGCTCGCCTTCAGGTGCGCGATATACTCACGGACTTTCGACAACCATTCAGCGGAAGCAGGCACACCATCGAATCCGCCTTTCGAAATCCACTTCAGGAAATAGGACAGTTCTTCGATCGGATCGCGCCGGTTCGTTCCGCCAAATCGCCTATGAAAAAGCTTGATCGCGCAGGGGCTTGGGACCCGATCACTACCACTATCGACGCGCAGTTCGAGCCACCCATATTCGATGCAGAACTGGTTGAATGTCTCGGCATCGCTCATGCGGACACACCGCACGAATTCCGCAGATGTGCACCGCGTTTCGTGATTGGCGTCAGAAATGAGGCAGGCGCGATTTACCGCCGCATTGGCGCATACACCATTCACGATGCTCGCGACGTTCGAAACTGGTTCCTCGACAACGGCTTTGCCGACGAAATCGGCATGGCGCACATTGCCGTGGAAGACTGCGATCACGTCTTTCGTCGTCATGCCTGACCGCCTTCCGTCGCTTGGTCGATATGCTCGATCGCGCGATTTGGATCTGACGTGCGCCAATCCGGCCACACGCGGCCTTCGTTCTCTGCCAGCTTCGCCGAAATTGCGGCCGTGATCTGCTCGGGCGTCGCATCGGTACGCCATGCACCATCGAGCCCAAGCAGAATCACATCGACCCATTCACGCAGATCGTCCGGCGCAGCCTCGACTTCCGCCAATTCCTTGCGAATGTGATTGCACACGCCGGCTGTGCGGCGCCCCGGCCCGAACGTGTGCTCCGAGAACGCGCGCTGCCGCCGCAGAAGCGCATGCATGTCGAACTCCGACTTGGTCAGCATGCCGCGCGACTGTCCGGCATGACTTTCGACCACACGTCGCAGCGCCGCCACGTCGTCGGGCGACAGTTCGCGAATAGGCTTGATCACGACGACGGTTCGGCCGCCATCGCAATCACCCACATCTAACCCAATCCTCGCAACGGCAAGTGCGTTCGCCGCGCGGGCCAACACCTCACCGCGCACTTCGTCCCACGCCTGGCGCCGCGATACCACGCCCGCGTGGCGAATCGCGACATCCCATAGCTCGCACTGGTGCTCCGACAGCAACGCCTTGGCGTTCTCGATGATCCGATCTGCGCAGGTCAACTCGCGACACAGCGCATCGACGCTGCCACCGTCAATCGCCGCTTGCCGTTCGTTGGCACGCGTGATGCCCTCTCCGATCACGGCGTCACGCTCGTTCATGTTCGCCCATTCCATCTTCTGGTCGAACGTGGCAACTGAAAGTGCGCTGCGGATGATGATGTGCGCGACGCGCAACTCGTCGCGCAGTTCGTTCATGATCGTCTTCATGCCGCCCATCCCCCGCGGAACGCGACCGGCGTTCGCGTCCACTTTTGGACTAATCCGATCATTGCGTCCATGAACGCACGGAAATACGGCTCGATCGTCTGGCGCACCAGCGCCGAAGGTGTAAGCGTTTGTTGCAGCGAAACGTGCATTTGACTTCCCCTTTCTCAACCCCTTGAACGGTTACGGCTTGAAAGTCGACCGGCGGCTGGATAGCTAGTCCAGCACCGGCGGGGTTGGGAACCGGCTGCCGAGTCGACAGGCGGAGAATAGTCTCATTTGATGAAACGTGTCAACGGCTGATACGTCTCATGCACAGTGACAGTTGCATCTGGTGAAGCGTCGCAGTACCTTTGACGCCGGGTTGACTTTGATTCGATAGGGGTTGTCTATGAAAACGACAGTCGATTGGCTCGACGCGGTGAAAGCTCGCCTCGACCTTCCCTCCGATTACGCAGCAGCGAAAGTGCTGGGAGTGACGCGTGGCGCGGTCAGTAAGTACCGCAACCAGCAATCAGTGTTCGACGAGAAAACAGCTATCCGCGTTGCGGAAATTCTGGGCGTCGATCCGTTCGAAGTGATCGCCACCGCGCATGCCGAAAGCTCGCGCGACGATCGCACGAAGGCAATTTGGGTTCATGCATTGGAAGTTTTTTCCAAGGGCCTCCAGGGTTTTCGGTGGCTGGCGCTACCCGCTAACGCTTGCGGGGCCTTGGTCCCGCAGGTGTAACGCCAGCTAAAGTTAGCGATCCCTTTTTACCTTATGTCAAATTAAAGGCGCCGACAGACTCCCCATCCCAGCCCGCCGTTCAGCCCCAACTCCAGCCGCATCCATCCCGGCCGTTCACTTCCGTCAGGAAACCACCCCCTGAATCTTGTGCGAGAAGCTCGCCCGTTCCGCCTTGTCCATCAGCGAAAGAAACTCGTCGCGATCCATGTGGACCAGCTCTTCGTGATCGCCGGCCTCGAAATACACGTCCGGCTGCTGCGCAAGGCTATCGTCGAGGAACGTCTGCATCCCGTAGGCCATGCATACGGGCGGCAGCGCGCCCACGTCGCAATCCTTGAACAGTTCGCGCAGTTCGCCTTCCTTCGCGAGCATGAGATGGCGTCCGGTCTTCGCCCACAGCTCCGATAGCCGCACCGCATGCGTCGTCGGCAGCACGGCCGCCACGTAGCCCTGCGCATCTTCGAGCAGCACGGTCTTCGCGAGACGATCGCCCGGAATATGCGCGGCCGCAGCCGCCTCCATGTTCGAGTGGCTGTACGGATGATGGATGACTTCGTATCGCGAAGCCTTCTGGCGCAGGCAGTCCTGCAAGGTGGCGGACATCGACATGGCACACCTCCGTCTGATAAACGTTGATCTCCGCCGGTTGGCAGGATCTTTCTAGCATAGGTCGCGTTCGCTCGTCCGAACAATCCCGCACCGCCGCATCTATGTCGGTTCCAGCCCTCTTTCCCGCAGCCAGTCGCGGTTGAAGAGCCGCGTGCGGTAGATGTCGCCGCGGTCGCACAGCAACGTCACGATCGTGTGCCCCGGCCCCATCTGCTGCGCCAGCCAGACGGCCGCCGCGACGTTGATGCCGCTCGATCCGCCGACGTACAGGCCCTCTTCGCGCAGCAGCCGGTAAACCATCGCCACGCAAGCGAAATCGTCGATGCGCACCGCATCGTCGATCGGCGTGCCCTCCAGATTGGCCGTCACGCGGCTAGAACCGATGCCTTCCGTGATCGAATTGCCTTCGACCCGGATCTCGCCCGTCTTCACGTAGCTGTAGAGCCCGCTTCCGTGCGGATCCGCCAGCACGATGCGGATCTCCGGATTGCGCTCCTTCAGGTAGCGGCTCACGCCCGCAAGCGTGCCGCCCGTTCCCGTCGCGCAGACGAACGCGTCGACCGTCCCGGCCGTGTCGCGCCAGATCTCCGGGCCGGTCGTCTCGTAGTGCGCCTGGCGATTGACGAGGTTGTCGAACTGGTTGGCCCAGATCGCGTTGTCGAGTTCGGCGGCGAGCCGCCCGGCGATCTTCTGATAGTTGTCCGGATCCTTGTAGGGCGCGGCCGGCACCGCTCGCACGTCCGCGCCGAGCGTGCGCAGCACTTCCATCTTTTCCGGCGATTGCGTTTGCGGAATCACGATCACGCAGCGATAGCCGCGCGCCGCGCACAGATGCGCGAGCCCGATGCCGGTGTTGCCCGCCGTGCCCTCGACGACGGTGCCGCCCGGCTTCAGCACGCCCCGCCGCTCGGCGTCTTCGATGATGTAGCGCGCCGCGCGATCCTTGACCGACCCGCCCGGGTTCATGAATTCGGCCTTGCCGAGTATTTCGCAGCCCGTCTGCGCGCTGAGCTTCGCCAGGCGGATCAGCGGCGTGCGCCCCACGCAGTCGACGAAACCATGCCGCACGTCCATGATCGCTCCTCCTTCCCCGCCCTTGCGCGCTTGGCCCCGCAGGTGGCGCGGCCTACACACAAGGATAGATGACCGCGCCGGCCGCCACCGCGCTTTCGTCGCCCGACGCCGCGTACTAAGCTGGAAAACGAGCCGGAACGCGATTGCGCCGCGGCGCTCGCCCGTCGGCGCGTCCACGCGGGCGCTCGCGTCACTACGAAACGAGGTGCGACATGCTGCAATTGCTCACCGTTGCGATCGACAAGCCCGAGACGACGAACTTCATTCTCGGCCAGACGCATTTCATCAAGTCGGTCGAGGACATCCACGAGGCGCTCGTCGGCGCCGTGCCCGGCATCCGGTTCGGCCTCGCGTTCTGCGAGGCGTCCGGCAAGCGCCTCGTGCGCCATTCCGGCACCGACGGCGCGCTGACCGAGCTCGCTTGCCGGAACGCGACCGCGATCGGCGCCGGCCATTGCTTTCTCGTCTTTCTCGGCGACGGCTTCTATCCGCTCAACGTGCTGAACGCGATCAAGGCGGTGCCCGAGGTCTGCCGGATTTTCTGCGCGACCGCGAATCCGACCGAGGTCATCGTCGCGCAGTCCAATCAGGGACGCGCCATTCTCGGCGTTGTCGACGGCTTTCCGCCGCTCGGCGTCGAAAACGACGAGGACGTGCGCTGGCGGAAGGAACTGCTGCGCAGCATCGGCTACAAGGCGTAGCCGCCGCGCGTCACCGGATGGAGCGCCGGGCGCGCTTGCCGCGCGCCGGCTCGATTCCGATCAGCCGAGCGGGCCGTCGAGGCGTGCGCCGAACCGCCCGATTCGCGGCAGATAGAATCGCGACGGATCGAGCGAGAACGCCACGCGGCGCGTGCGCCCCATGATCTCGTCGCGCGGGAAGAAGCCGTAATAGCGGGAGTCCGCGCTGTCGTCGCGGTTGTCGCCGAGCATCAGGTAAGCGCCGTTGGGCACGACCACCGGCCCGAACGAGCTGCGCGGGCTCGGCGCGTCGGGAGACAGACGGACGACGTGCGTCGCGCCCGCCAGCCGCTCGGCCCGGTATTCGCCCCGGGCAGTCGCGTCGCTCGACAGCAGATTCGCGCCGAGCGGCGCGTAGCGCACCCGCTTGCCGTCGATGTACAGCACGTTGTCGCGCATCTCGACGACGTCGCCGGGCAGCCCGATCACGCGCTTGACGAGCAGTTCGTGCGCGGCCGACGAATCGACGGTCACGATGTCGCCGCGCTGCGGATCGCCCAGATGCGCGACGCGAACGTGCGTGAACGGCACGCGCAGGTCATAGGCGAGCTTGTCGACGAAGATGCGGTCTCCGAGCCTGATCGTCGGCAACATCGAACCGCTCGGCACGACGTTCCAGTCGGCCACCGCGCTGCGAAAGACCACCATGAAGAACAGGAAGGCGATCAGCTTCCTGTACTCCTTCCACCACGCCAAAATCGTCATCATGCTGTCAGGTTGCGCGTGCGCGCCGTAGCCGTGGTGCGGGAACTATATCGCAAGCGCCGGCGCGCGGGCGCGTGAGCGCGCTCTCCGCCCCGCTCCGCGCTTCCCGATTTCCGCCGGGCATGGCGTAGGAAATCACCGACAAACAGCCGCGCCGGATGACTCGAAGTTCGTCGCCCGCTGATTGGAACGGCCCATTGCGTCGACGATACTTGGGTCACAACAAAGAGAATTTCATGTTCTGCGGCGGCGCTCGAGAGGCGCCGCGGTGAAGGAGACCAACATGAGCCTCGCTGCGCAAGATCTCATCGAACTGCTTCGTCTCGCTCAAGGCGGCGCCGGCGCGCTCACGCAGCATCTGCTGCGCGAAGTCGCCGGGAATCTGATCGCGTTCGGCGTGGCCGACTGCCGGGGCGGGTGCTGACCGCGTCGCGATCGAACGAGGCCGGCGCGCTTCCAGGCAGCGATCGGAAACAAACGGAAGCGATTCGGCCCGCCGCCGAAACCCGCACGATCCGCGCGCCGCGCCGCCTTCCTGACGGACTTGTCACCTCGCGGTCATCGCCGCGCTCCGCTCTGTCGTCACACTGAACGGGTCCGCCGTTGCGGCGACACTACCCGAGCGAGATATTCGATGAAACGAGCAACATCCACGGCCTTCGCGGCGCTCTTCGCCTTCGCCGCATCATCCGCGTTCGCGCACGGAATGCCCGAGCGCGTGTTCAAGGAGCGCAAGCCGATTCGCGCGGAGACGCCCCGGCAACAGCCGCATCGCGACGCGCCGTCGAGCGGCTGCGCATCCGGCTGCCCGTCGGCCCGCGCGACGCTGTCGCAGCGAGACCGCGGCGCGCCGGGCGCGAACCCGCCGTCGCGAACGTGACAAAAATGTCATGCTCGCCTCATGTTTGCATTGCGGCACGCCCGTAGCATCGATCGCGTTTCATCGGAACCCGATCACTCATGCCCAAGCGTATCTTCGCCGCACTCGTGTCGGCTGCGATCACGGCGTCGGCGGCGCAAGCGCAGCCCGCGCCGGCCTCATCCGCGCCCGACCGCCAGGCCGCCGCATCGTCCGACGCCCGCGCGTCCTCCGTGCCCGCTGCGCGTTCGGCGTTCCCCGCGCCGCTTGCGTCGACTTCGGCGTCATCCGCCGCTTCGCCCGCGCTGTCGCTTGACGATGCGCTGACTCTCGCCGCGGCGAACAATCCGCTGCTGAAAAGCGCGCAATCCGGCGCCGACGCGTCCGTCGGCGCGCTCGTCCAGGCGGGCGCGCGGCCGAATCCGACCGTGTCGTTCCTGCAGGAAGGCTTCGACCGGCGGGAGCGGACGACGACGGGCCTCGTCAGCCAGACGATCGAGCTCGGCGGCAAGCGGCGCTCGCGCATCGACGCCGCGTCGTATGGCCGCGCATTCGCGCTCGCGTCGCTCGACGGCCGCGCGGCCGCGCTGCGCGCCGACGTGACGGGCGCGTTCTACGGCGTGCTCGCCGCGCAGCGGCAGTTGCAAGTGGCGGAGGAATCCGCCGCGATCGCCGCGCGCTCGGCCGACATGGCCGACAAGCGCGCCCGCGCCGGCAAGGTGTCGCCCGTCGAGGCGACGAAGGCGCGCGTCGCGCAGACGGCCGCGCAGATCGATCTGTCGAATGCGCAAACGCGCGTGTCGGCGGCGCTCGCGCGGCTCGCGAACGCGACGCGCAGCGCGGACGTGCGCGGCCGCGTCGCGTCGGGCGATCTCGACGCGTTGCCGGGCGTCGAGCCGCTGCCGCAATTGCTCGGCCGGCTCGACGACGCGCCGCAAGCGCGCGCGGCGAAGGCCGACATGCTGCGCACGAACGCGCAGATCGCGATCGAGCGCGCGAAGCGCGTGCCGGACATCACCGTCAGCGCGGGCGTCAAGCACGTCGTCACGGGCGGCGCGCCGGACAATCAGGCGGTCGTCGGCGTGTCGATTCCGCTGCCGCTCTTCGATACGAACAGGGGCGCGATTCTCGAAGCCGTCCACCAGGCCGCGAAAGCGAACGCCGATTTCGACGCCGAGCGCGCGCGCCTGCGGCTCGATCTCGCGCAAGCCTACGCGAACTACGAGCGCTCGACGAGCGAAGCGCGGCGGCTGAAGGCCGACGTGCTGCCCGCCGCGCGGCAGTCGCTCGACGCGATGTCGCGCGGCTACCAGCTCGGCAAGTTCAGCTTCCTCGACGTGCTCGACGCGCAGCGCACGCTGTTCGACGCGCAGTCGCGCTACGTGCAGGCGCTCGCCGACGCGCATCAGTCGTTTGCCGATATCGAGCGCGTCATCGGCGCGCCGGCGCGCGACGCCGCCCGCCCCCTCGCCCAACTTCGCTGAATAACTCGCCATGCAACGCACGCAACTGATCGTCGCCGGCGCGGCCGCGGCCGGCGTCCTCGCCATCGCGCTGGCGCTCGCGCGCTCGCCGTCCGCGCCGTCCACGTCGGCGGCCTCCGGGGCCGGCGCCGCCGCTGCCGCATCCGGCGCAACCGGGCCGCACGGCGGCGCGATGCGCGCGCAAGGCGCGCTGTCCGCCGAAATCGCGCTGTCCGAGAAGCCGGACGATGCGCGCCTCGTCGTCTATCCGTTCGTCGACGGCAAGCCCGTCGACAAAGGCGCAACTGTCTCCGGCACGCTGACCCGCCACGACGGCGGCCGCATCGCGTTGCAGTTCACGCAGGCCGGCGCGAAATACACGTCGGCGCAGCCGATCGCGAAGCCGCACGTGTTCGACGCGTCGATCGACGTGAAGGTCGGCGCGCGCCGCGCGTCGTTCCCGTTCTCGCGCGCGGACGGCGCGATCGCGCTGAACGACGGGCAGATCGGCGCGGCGAAGATCGGCGTCGCGCGCGCGGCCCCCGCGCAGATCGTCACGAGCTTCCAGTTGCCCGGCGAGATCAAGTTCAACGAGGACCGCACCGCGCACGTCGTGCCGCGCGTCGCGGGGATCGTCGAGCGGGTCGCCGTGTCGATCGGCGAGCACGTCAGGCAAGGGCAACTGCTCGCCGTGATCGCGAGCGCGGATCTCGCCGACCGGCGCAGCGAGCTGATGACGGCGGAGCGCCGGCTGCAGGCCGCGCGCACGTCGTACGCGCGCGAAAAGACCTTGTGGGAGGAGCGCATCTCCGCGGAGCAGGATTACCTGCAGGCGCAGGTGCAATTGCGCGAGGCGGAAATCGCCGCGGCGAACGCGCGGCAGAAGCTCGCCGCGCTGAACGCGCGCGCCGCGCCCGGCGCGCTCAACCGCTACGAGCTGCGCGCGCCGTTCGCGGGCACGATCGTCGAGAAGCACATCGCGCCCGGCGAGGCGATCGCGGCCGATGCGAACGTATTCGTCGTGTCCGATCTGTCGTCGGTGTGGGCCGAAATGGCCGTGCCCGCGCAGCGCCTGAACGACGTGCGCGTCGGCCGCCACGCGAGCGTCAGCGCGGCCGCGTTCGAATCGAAATCGGGCGGGCCGATCGCGTATGTCGGCGCGCTGCTCGGCGAGCAGACCCGCACCGCGCCCGCGCGCGTCGTGCTGCCGAATCCCGACGGCGCGTGGCGGCCCGGAATGTTCGTCAACGTGACGGTGGACGCCGGCACGCAGAACGTGCCCGTCGCCGTGGCGAGCGACGCGCTGCAGGACGTCGACGGCGCGCCCGCCGTGTTCGTTCGAACGCCGAAGGGTTTCGTCGCGCAGGCGATCGAGACGGGCCGGCGCGACGACAAGACGGTGGAGGTCGTCAAGGGCCTCGCGCCCGGCCAGACCTACGCCGCCGCGAACAGCTTCGTGCTGAAGGCGGAGCTCGGCAAGGGCGTCGCCGACGAGCACTGACGCGCCGCTCGCGCCGCTCGCCGCTGCGCCTTGCGCCTCGCGTCGGCGCGCATCGTTTTCTTCGCATTCCAGAAGACCGCCACCATGTTCGAGCGCCTGATCCGCTTTGCGATCGCGCACCGCTGGCTCGTGATGCTCGCGATCGCCGCGGCTGCGTCGCTCGGTGTCTACAGTTACCAGAAGCTGCCGATCGACGCGGTGCCCGACATCACGAACGTCCAGGTTCAGATCAACACGTCCGCGCCCGGCTACTCGCCGCTCGAGGCCGAGCAGCGCATCACGTATCCGGTCGAGACCGCGATGGCCGGCCTGCCGAACCTCGAGCAAACGCGATCGATCTCGCGCTACGGGCTGTCGCAGGTCACCGTGATCTTCAGGGACGGCACCGACATCTACTTCGCGCGCCAGCTCGTCAACGAGCGCATTCAGGAGGCGAAGGACAAGCTGCCGCCCGGCGTCGCGCCCGCGATGGGGCCGACGTCGACGGGCCTGGGCGAGATCTACCTGTGGACCGTCGAAGCGGAGGCGGCCGCGCGCAAGCCGGACGGCGCGCGCTACACGAGCGCCGACCTGCGCGAGCTGCAGGACTGGGTCGTGCGCCCGCAGTTGCGCAACGTGCCGGGCGTGACCGAGGTGAACTCGATCGGCGGCTACGTGAAGGAATACCGCGTCGCGCCGAACCCGACGAAGCTGATGTCGTACGGGCTCACGCTCGCCGACGTCGTGCGCGCGCTCGAGCGCAACAACGACAACGTCGGCGCGGGCTACATCGAAAAGCGCGGCGAGCAGTACCTCGTGCGCGTGCCGGGCCAGGCGCGCTCGGTCGACGACATCGCGAACATCGTGCTCACGAACGTGGGCGGCGTGCCGGTGCGGGTGAAGGACGTCGGCGCAGTCGACATCGGCCGCGAGCTGCGCACGGGCGCCGCGACGGCCAACGGCGAGGAAGTCGTGCTCGGCACCGTGTTCATGCTGATGGGCGAGAACAGCCGCGCGGTCGCGAAGGCGGTGGCCGCGAAGATGGCCGACGTGAACCGCACGCTGCCCGCCGGCGTGCGCGCGATTCCCGTGTACGACCGCACGGTGCTTGTCGAGAAGGCCGTGCAGACGGTCAAGAAGAACCTGCTCGAAGGCGCGGTGCTCGTGATCGCGATCCTCTTCCTGTTCCTCGGCAACATCCGCGCGGCGGTGATCACCGCGCTCGTCATTCCGCTGTCGATGCTGATGACGTTCATCGGCATGGTCAACGCGAAGGTCAGCGCGAACCTGATGAGCCTCGGCGCGCTCGATTTCGGCATCATCGTCGACGGCGCGGTCGTGATCGTCGAGAACTGCATCCGCCGGCTCACGCACGCGCAGCACGCGGCGGGCCGCCCGCTCACGCGCGACGAGCGCTTCGCCGAGGTGTTCGCCGCGTCGCAGGAAGCGCGCCGCGCGCTGATCTTCGGGCAACTGATCATCATGGTCGTCTATCTGCCGATCTTCGCGTTGACGGGCGTCGAGGGCAAGATGTTCCATCCGATGGCGATCACCGTCGTGATGGCGCTCGCGGCCGCGATGGCGCTCACCGTCACGTTCATTCCGGCCGCAGTCGCGCTCTTCATCGGCCGCCGCGTCGAGGAAAAGGAAAACCGGCTGATGAGCGCCGCCAAGCGCCTGTACGCGCCCGCGCTCGACGCGTTCGTCGCGCGGCCCCGGCAGGTGCTCGCGGGCGCGGCGGCCGTCGTCGCGCTCGCGCTCGTGCTCGCCACGCGGCTCGGCAGCGAGTTCATCCCGAGCCTGAACGAAGGCGACCTCGCGGTGTCCGCGCAGCGCATTCCGGGCACAAGCCTCACGCAGTCGATCGCGATGCAGCAGTCGATCGAGAAGGCGCTGAAGGCGCGCTTCCCCGAGATCGAACGCGTGTTCGCGCGCACCGGCACCGCGGAGATCGCCGCCGATCCGATGCCGCCGAACCTGTCCGACGGCTACATCATGCTCAAGCCCGTCGACCAGTGGCCGAATCCGCGCAAGTCGCGCGACACGCTGCGCCAGGAAATCGAGGCGGTGCTCGCCGAGCTGCCCGGCAACGCGTACGAGTTCTCGCAGCCGATCCAGTTGCGCTTCAACGAGCTGATCTCCGGCGTGCGCAGCGACGTCGCGGTCAAGATCTTCGGCGACGACATGGCGGTGCTCGACGCGACGGGCGAGCGGATCGCCGCCGCGCTGCAGAAGGTGCCGGGCGCGTCCGAGGTGAAGGTCGAGCAGACGACGGGCCTGCCCGTGCTAACCGTCAACCTCGATCGCGACAAGCTCGCGCGCTACGGCGTGACGGTGGGCGACGTGCAGGACGCGGTTGCCGCGGCGGTCGGCGGGCGCAAGGCGGGCCTGCTGTTCCAGGGCGATCGCCGCTTCGACATCGTCGTGCGGCTGCCCGACGAGCTGCGCACCGACGTCGAGGCCATCAAGCGGCTGCCGATCGCGCTGCCCTTCCCCGCGCCGGCGGGCGCGAGCGGCCCGGTCGTCCAGGCGCCTTACGTGCCGCTCGCCGAGGTCGCGACGGTCGACGTCTCGCCCGGGCCGAACCAGATCAGCCGCGAGGACGGCAAGCGCCGCGTCGTCGTGAGCGCGAACGTGCGCGGGCGCGACGTCGGCTCGTTCGTCGCCGACGCGCGCGAGCGGATCGCGGCCGACGTCCAGGTGCCGGCCGGCTACTGGCTGTCGTGGGGCGGCCAGTTCGAGCAGTTGCAAAGCGCGAGCGAGCGCCTGAAGATCGTCGTGCCGCTCGCGCTCGCGATGGTGTTCGTGCTGCTGTTCGTGATGTTCAACAACGCGAAGGACGGCCTGCTCGTGTTCACCGGCATCCCGTTCGCGCTGACGGGCGGCGTCGCGTCGCTGTGGCTGCGCGGGATTCCGCTGTCGATCACGGCCGCGGTCGGCTTCATCGCGCTGTCGGGCGTCGCGGTGCTCAACGGCCTCGTGATGATCTCGTTCATCCGCAACCTGCGCGACGAAGGCGTGCCGCTCGACGCCGCCGTGCGCGACGGCGCGCTCACGCGGCTGCGGCCGGTGCTGATGACGGCGCTCGTCGCGTCGCTCGGCTTCCTGCCGATGGCGCTCGCCACGGGCACGGGCGCGGAGGTGCAGCGCCCGCTCGCCACCGTCGTGATCGGCGGCATCCTGTCGTCGACCGCGCTGACGCTGCTCGTTTTGCCGGTACTCTATCGGGTGGCGCACTCGGCGCCGCTGCGCGCGACGCTTAGCGAACGCCTTATCGACCGGCTCGCGGGACTCGCGCCCGCGGCCGTGCTGCGCCGTCGGCGCGAATCATCGAGGTGAATCCGGATGCGAATACTGATCGTGGAAGACGAGCCGAAGACCGGCATGTACCTGCGCAAGGGGCTGACCGAAGCGGGCTTCGTCGCGGACTGGGTCGAGGACGGCGTGACGGGCCTGCATCAGGCCGAGACCGAGGAATACGACCTGATCATCCTCGACGTGATGCTGCCCGGCCACGACGGCTGGACCGTGCTCGAGCGGCTGCGCCGCGAGCGCTCGACGCCCGTGCTGTTCCTGACCGCGAGCGACGACGTGGGCGACCGCGTGAAGGGGCTCGAGCTCGGCGCGGACGATTACGTCGTCAAGCCGTTCGATTTCGTCGAGCTGGTCGCGCGCGTGCGTTCGATCCTGCGCCGCGGGCAGGCGCGCGAATCGACGGTCCTCAGGATCGCGGACCTGGAACTCGACCTGACGCGGCGCAAGGCCACGCGCCAGGGCGACGTCGTGCTGCTGACCGCGAAGGAGTTCGCGCTGCTGTGGCTGCTGATGCGCCGCGAGGGCGAGATCCTGCCGCGCGCGACGATCGCGTCGCAGGTGTGGGACATGAACTTCAACAGCGATACGAACGTCGTGGACGCGGCGATCCGCCGGCTGCGCGCGAAGATCGACGACGCGTACGAGCCGAAGCTGATCCACACGGTGCGCGGGATGGGCTACGTGCTCGAAGTCAGGGGCGGGAGCGCGCCCGGCCGATGATCAGACGCCTGTTGCCCCGCACGCTGCGCGCGCGCCTGACGGCGCTCATCATCCTGTCGACCGCGGCGACGCTCGCGCTGAGCGGCATCGCGCTCTACAGCGCGCTGCACAACCGGCTCGCGGACATGTCGTCGCACGAAATGTCCGCGACGCTCGCGGCGATGCGCACGCATCTCGCGAACGTCGAGAACGTCGACGACATCCCGCGCAAATCGGATCTATGGGTCGATCAATTGCACGGCCACCAGAATCTGGATCTCGCGATCTACGATACCGGCGGCCGGTTGCTGTTCGCGACACGCGGCTTCGTCGCGCCGCGCGCGGCGCCCGCCGGCACGACGTTCGGCTATCTCGCGGGCGACGCGCCGCTGCGCGGCGCCGGGACGCGCACCGCGCGCGTCGTCGTGCAGTACGACGGCAAGAACGACCGTGCGCTGTTGCGCGCGTATGCTTACACGGTCGTCGTGATCGAGGTGCTCGCCGTCGTGCTGACGGCGGCGCTCGCCTACGGCATCGCGATGCTCGGCCTGAGCCCGTTGCGGCGGCTCGTCGCGCGCGCCGAGCAGATGTCGTCGAGCCGGCTCGCGCAGCCGCTGCCGGAGCTCGACACGTCGGGCGAGCTCAAGGAGATGGAGCACGCGTTCAACGGGATGCTCAAGCGCCTCGACGAATCGTTCGTCCGGCTGAGCCAGTTCTCGTCGAATCTCGCACACGACATGCGCACGCCGCTCACGAACCTGCTCGCCGAGGCGCAGGTCGCGCTGTCGAAGCCGCGCACGGCCGACGAGTACCGCGACGTGATCGAATCGAGCATCGACGAATATCAGCGTCTGTCGCGGATGATCGAGGACATGCTGTTCCTCGCGCGCTCCGACAACGCTCAGCGCCATCTGGCGATCCGCACGCTCGACGCGGCGGCGGAGGCCGGGCGCGTCGCCGGCTATTACGAGCCGATGGCAGAAGACGCGGAGGTGAGCATCGTCGTGCACGGCAAGGCCGGCGTGCGGGCGGACGCGCTGCTCTATCACCGCGCGCTCAGCAACCTGATCAGCAACGCGCTCAATCACGCGCCGCGCGGCTCGACGATCACGATCGACTGCACGCAGACCGCCAGCGCGACGACGGTCCGCGTATCGGACACTGGCCACGGCATTGAGCCGCAACACCGCGAGCGGATCTTCGAGCGGTTCTATCGCGTCGATCCGGCGCGGCACAACTCGGCGTCGGGCACCGGGCTCGGCCTCGCGATCGTGCGCTCGATCATGGAAAACCACGGCGGCACGTGCGGCGTCGACAGCGAGCCGCACGTGCGCACGACGTTCTGGCTGACATTTCCCGCGCACGCGGCTTGACCGGGCGCGCCGCCGCCCTGCGCCGTTCGCCCGCGCGTCAGCGCGCGACGGCCCGATCGTGCTGATCGAGCGCGAGGCTGCTCTTGCCGTCGTGCACCGAGATCGCGTGCAGTTCCTGGTTGCGCTGGACGAGCGCCTCGCTCGGCGGATAGTCGTTCTTGCCGGCGGGCACGATGCCCTCGTGCTGCGCGCGAATCAGTTCCTGCCGAACCTCGTCGCGCGTCTTGCCTTGCGCGAATGCGGCGGGCGAGACGGCCAGCGTCGTCAGCGCCGCGGCGGCGGCCCATGCCATCAGTTTTTTCGTGTTCATCGCGAGTGCTCCATCGAGTAGATCCCTGTCGGGCGACAGTAGCCTCCACTTTGACCGTCGGACGGTACGCAGCCATGAGCGTGCGATGACAAATCCGTCATCTGCGCGCTGCGCGGCATCGATTCGATGACGGAAATGTCACGTTCGCGTCAGCGTGGCGCTGCGACGATCCCGTAGCATCTGCATTCCAAGATCGCCGCTCAGACGAAATTGGACCGAGGTTCTGGGTTCCCCTCGAGCACGCGAGGCGCATTGGCACCAGCAGGTGCTATCGCTCTTTGGCCGGACAGTTCCCCTGTCCGGCTTTTTTTTGATGCGCGCGCCGCATTGCCGAAGCACCCGCATCGAACGCCTCGCCTATCGCACGTCCTGCTTCGGCGACATCCTTGTCATGTTCGGATCACGTTCGCGCAGCAGCGCGCACGCAACATGTCCGCACATCGACATCGACGCGACCGCTCCACCGAGCCGCGTCGAGGCCGAATCGAACGATACGAAACAAGAGGAGCATCATGAAAGCGCCGATCATCGCAATCGCGTTCGGCATTGCGCTGGCAGCCTGCGCCCCGCTTCGCCAGGAGCCCCGCTCCGGCGCGGCGGGGCCGTCCGTCGCCTCGCCGGAGCGGGGCGGCGGCGACAATCCTGCGAGCGAATCGCGACGCCCGGCGAACGCAGTCGTCGACTACGCGGGACGTCCGTGCGTGAATCAGACGCTGTACGTGAAGATGCATCCGTGCATCTTTCCCCGGTTGCGCTGAATCAGCAGGCTTGCGCTGCATGCCGCGCCCACGTCCGATCGTGCCGATTCGCGGCCCGACGGCCAGCGGTTCGCCGTCATCGCTTCACCGCCCTTCCCTCATCCGCCCTTCCCCGTCGATTGCTTATCGCGCCGCGTTTCATAACGAATCGCGAACTGCTTCTTTGTGTTTTACGGGCCCGCTTCGTATAACTGCGACTTGCCATGCGAACCGACCCAACCGAAGAGCTTCCCCCTTGAGCACACTCGATCTCGACGCGCCGATCTCGACACCGATCCGCTCCGCGAGCGACGTCTCGCGCCTCATCAACGCGTCGTTCGCGCTCTCGGGCGGGCGGCTCGCGTACCGGCTGCCGTCGCGGCGCGTCGCGATCGCGGGTTTCGCGCTGCAGGTCGCGGCGCTCGTCGCGCTCGCGCTGCTCGGCCATCCGCAGACCGCGCCCGGGATCGGCGCCGCGGTGCTGATGCTCGGTCTGTGGCTGTTCGCCGAGGGCTTCGGCCCCGGCGCGCAGATGATGATCTATCCGGCGCTGTCGTATCCGACGTCGATTCGCGGCACGGGGCTCGGCTTCGGGCGCGCGCTGACAGGCATCGGCAGCGCGTTCGCGCTGTTCGTGCTGCCGATCCTCAACGCGCGCCTCGGCACCGGCATGTTCTGGATCGTGTCGATCGCCGCGTTCGTGCCGATCGTGTTTCTGGCGGCGATTCGCTTCGAGCCGACCGCGCGCGATGTCGATGTCGACGCCGGCGCGCATCCCGAAGGCGATCGGACGCGCGTGCGAGAAGCGGCGTAGGCGGCATGGCGGCTGCGTTCGGCATTCGCGCAGCGAACGACCGCCGCCGCCCCCCCGCGCCGATGCAACGCGCGCGAATCGCCCGCCTTGCGTCGAATCACTTTCCGTTCACTCACCCGAGGACTCAGCCATGTCTCGCGCCCCTGCCGATCCGGCGATCTCGACCGGCGCCGATTACGCGTCGCTCACAGCCCGCTTCCGGCCGATCTTCGCGCGCATCGCCGAAGGCGCGATCGAGCGCGACCGCACGCGCGCGCTGCCGCACGAGCCGATTCGCTGGCTGAAGGAAGCCGGATTCGGCGCGGTGCGCGTGCCCGTGCACGCGGGCGGCGCCGGCGCGTCGATCCCGCAGCTCTTTGAATTGCTGATCGAGCTCGCGGCCGCCGATTCGAATCTCCCGCAGGCGCTGCGCGGCCATTTCGCGTTCGTCGAGGACTGGCTGAACGCGCCGGCCGGCCCCGCGCGGCAGGCGTGGTTCGACCGCTTCGCAAGCGGCCAGCTCGTCGGCAACGCGTGGACGGAGGTCGGCGACGTCGCGCTCGGCGAAGTGCGCACGAAGGTGGCGAAGCGCGACGGCCGCTGGGTCGTGAACGGCGAGAAGTACTACAGCACAGGGGCGATCTTCGCCGACTGGATCGATGTCTACGCGCAGCGCGCGGACGACGGCAGCCCGGTGATCGCCGCCGTCGCGACGCATCAGGACGGCGTGATCCGCGACGACGACTGGGACGGCTTCGGCCAGGCGACGACGGGCAGCGGCACGACGCGCTTCGTCGATGCGCACGTCGACGAAGCGAACGTCGTCGATTTCGCGCGGCGCTTCAAGTACCAGACCGCGTTCTATCAGTTGTTCCACCTCGCGACGCTCGCCGGCATCGGCCGCGCGGTCGAGCGCGACGCGAGCGCGTTCGTGCGCGGGCGCAAGCGGATCTACAGCCACGGCAACGCGCCGCGCGTGAGCGACGACGCGCAGATCCTGCAGGTCGTCGGCGAAATCTCGGCGTGGGCGTACGCGGCCGAGGCGATCGCGCTGCGCGCCGCGCAGCCGTCGCAACGCGCTTACGAAGCGCACGCCGGCGGCGACGCGGCCGCCGTGCACGATGCGAACGTCGCGGCCGAAATTGAATCGGCGCAAGGGCAACTGGTGGTGTCGGAGCTCGTGCTGCGCGCGGCGACGCATCTGTTCGACGCGCTCGGCGCATCGGCGATCAGCGCGACGAAGGCGCTCGATCGTCACTGGCGCAACG
Organism: Burkholderia sp. MSMB1588; assembly: GCF_001546925.1. NCBI lineage: Bacteria > Pseudomonadati > Pseudomonadota > Betaproteobacteria > Burkholderiales > Burkholderiaceae > Burkholderia > Burkholderia sp. MSMB1588. Next base: position 2,267,081 of record NZ_CM003770.1, read on the forward strand.
CGCGCACGGTCGCGTCGCACAATCCGCTCGTCTACAAGGCGAGGATCGTCGGAGATCGCGCCGTCAACGGGACCGAGCCGCCGTACGTCTGGCAGATCGGCACGGGACCCGGCACGCGGGAAGATCAGGAAAAGGCGGCATGACGGACGTCGGCGCGCGACGCGTCGCGGAACGCCGCGCATGCCCGCCCGTCGCCCGTGCGTGCGGCGGGCGGGCCGACCGCTAGCGCGCCGGCGTCAGGTGTTGCTGCCGACGACGTTCAGGCCGCCCGCGCCGCTGAACGTCAGCGTGTTGTTGGTGTTCAGCACGTTGTCCCACGTGCTGCCGCGCGTCGTCACGATCTGCGAGCCGTTCGCGAACGCGCCGTTCGCCGCCGCCGTGATGACGAGCCCGTTCAGGTACGGATTCTGGTTGTTGCCGTATTCGACCGTCTGCTTTCCGTTGACGGCCAACGATACGGCGATCGTCGAGCCGGATTGGCTGGGATCGGAACCCTGGCGAGTCACCAGCTCGATGTTGAGCGGCAATCCACTTTGATTGACGAGATTCTTGTAAGCCATGTCGCATCTCCCAGGCGGGCCGGGTTGCGGCGGCTGGCGGCGCCGGCCCGCCGGAACGCGCCCCGCCAGCCCGTGAAGCCAGTTCGAATACTAGGCCATCGTCCGCCTCGCGAACCTAGCATTTCTGGTAGGCGTCCGGTCGGGCCGGCCGATGCAGGGGCGCGGCGGTCTGCTCAGAACAGGCCCGGAATCACCCGGTAGCGGACCGAGCGCCTGTAGGCGCGATACGCGGCGTCCTCGGACAAGAGCCGTTCCTCGCGACGAATCCGGCCGACCTGCAATCCGATCTGCAGCGCGACCGCGATCAGGTTGCGCGCGCTGAAGTTCGTGAGCAGGAAGCCTGCGTCGATGATCAGGTAGCCGAGATACATCGGATGCCGGACGAACCGGTACGCGCCGCGCGAGACGACGCCGCGATTCGCCGGCAGGATGCCGAACGATTTTCTCAGCGACACCTTCGCGAACAGTTGCCAGAACAGGCCGAACAACTGGATCGCCGCGCCCGCCGTTTCCGGAATCAGTTGCCGGCTCGCGGTGAGCTGGAAGACGAGATAGTAGAAGGTGCCGCCGAGCGAGAAGAACAGCGCGAGCGGGCTCCAGTCGCGCTTTTTCGGCGGCTCGGCGAACAGCGACAGGCCGACCGTCAGCGTCGTCGAGACCGCGAGCAGGATCAGCGTGATGCGCGACGGATCGAGCCGCCACTGCGTGTACGCCGCATACGCGAAAACCCCGAGCGCGAGCGCCGCGACGACGCGCGCGAACACTTCGATCAGGATGCCGCAGAAACCGGCGGCCCGGGGCGCGGCGCACGGACGGGCGGCCACCGCCAGCGCGGCCGTGGCGCCGTGCCGCCGCGTCGTGGCCATCGATGGTCGGACCTCGTGCTCCATCGCGCCCCCCTGTTCGTCGCGCACTGCTTTTATGTGGGTCGAGCTTATCACGCTGCCGCCGCGCACCCGCACGCCGAATCTAAAAATTAGGTTAATTGTTCGGAAATCGAGACGACGATTTTCCCGATTCCGTCAAATGCAATCGTTTGCGAATCTCCCGTCAAGACGAACCGCGCGATCTTCGCCGAATCACCCGCGCGCGGGCTGTTCATACGGGTTTTCCAGCACGTCTGGCGCGGGATCCGGTCATTCCGGAAGCACTCACGGAGGGTTTTGCTTTATCGGATTCTTTGCAATCGCCGACATTTTCCGGCTCGCCTGCAATCAAGCCCATTCGATTTAACGGTGCACCGCTCGATTTATTTGGCATTCCGCTGAAGTTTATTTTTCATTGCACCGACAAAATCGAGATGACGATCGAGGGTTCACACCGATCGCCGACATCGACCTCGTCCGCGAAGCCGTCCACCGCGCCGCCGATTCCCGCTGCGCATCTTTGCTTGTGCGGCCCGAGCATTTGCGGCAATCCCATAACCAAAGCACGAATCCATCGTTCCCTTCGCCGGCGCTGTTGCACAGAATCGTTCGTTCGTCTCACTGTCCGCATCCCGCGCCCACGAATCATGTCACGCCCGCTTGCTCCGCTCGCCCGCCTGTTGTCCACGCTGTTCGCCGCCGCGCTCGCGATCGGCATCGCCTCCGCGTCCGCCGCTACCGCCGGTGCGCCGCCCGCCCCGTCCGGCCACGCGCCGCTGCCGCTCGCCGGCAAGCGGATCGGCATCACGGCGGCCGGCACCGATCATTACTGGGACTTGCAGGCATACCAGGGCGCCGTCGACGAAGTGAAGCGCCTCGGCGGCACGCCGATCGCGCTCGACGCCGGCCGCAACGACAGCCGCCAGATCGCGCAGATCCAGACGCTGATCGCGCAGAAGCCCGATGCGATCATCGAGCAGCTCGGCACCGCATCCGTGCTCGAGCCGTGGCTCCGGAAAATCCGGCAGGCGGGCATCCCGCTCTTCACGATCGACACGGCTTCGCCGTCGAGCGTGAACGTCGTCACGTCGGACAACTTCGTGATCGGCTCGCAGCTTGCGCTGAAGCTCGTCAACGACATCCGCGGCGAAGGCAACATCCTCGTGTTCAACGGCTTCTACGGCGTGCCCGTGTGCGCGATCCGCTACGACCAGTTGAAAGCGGTGCTGAAGTGGTATCCGAAGGTGAGGATCATCGAGCCCGAGCTGCGCGACGTGATCCCGAACACCGCGCAGAACGCGTATGCGCAGGTGAGCCAGTTGCTGCAGAAATATCCGAAAGGCTCGATTTCGGCGATCTGGGCCGCGTGGGACATTCCGCAGGTCGGCGCGACGCAGGCGGTCGACGCGGCCGGCCGCGGCGAGATCCGCACGTACGCGGTCGACGGCAGCCCCGAGGCGGTCGCGCTCGTGAAGAATCCGAAATCGAGCGCGGCGGCCGTCGTCGCGCAGCAGCCGGCGCTGATCGGCCGCACCGCGGTGCGCAACGTCGCGCGCTATCTGGCGGGCGACCGGTCGCTGCCCGCGTATACGTTCGTGCCGTCGGTGCTCGTCACGAAGGACGACGCGGGCGGCGCGCCGCGCACGCTCGGGCAGACGTCCGCCGCCGCCGAAGTCGTGCGGCGATGACGGCGGCGCCCCCGATGTCCGCGGCGTCCGCCTCCACGCCCGCGGCCACCCACGGCGCCGCCGACGCGCCGCTCGCGCTCGACGTGCGGCGCGTCGTCAAGCGCTTCGGCGGCGTCGCCGCGCTGCGCTGCGCGTCTCTCGCGGTGCCGCGCGGCACCGTGCACGGGCTGATCGGCCAGAACGGCGCGGGCAAGTCGACGCTCGTCAAGATCCTCGCGGGCCTGCACGCGCCGGACGAAGGCGAGATCGCGGTCGGCGGCGCGCCGCTCGCCGCGGGCGGCGCCGGTTCCGTCTCCGATGGCGGCTTCGCCCGCCGCCGCGCCGCGGGAATCGGCTTCATCCACCAGGAGCGGCTGCTGCCCGCGACGTTTACGGTCGCCGAGGCGCTGTTCTTCCCGCACCCGCCGACGCTCGGCGGCCGCGCGTCGCGGCTCGCCCGCCTGCTGCCGCTCGACGTCGGGCGGATGCGCCGCGACTGTCGCGCGGTGCTGCACGCGCAATTCGGCGTCGATCTGCCGCCCGATCGGCTGATCGGCGAGCTGTCCGTTGCCGAGCAGCAGATCGTGCAGATCACGCGCGCGCTGATCGGGCGCCACGAGATCCTCGTGTTCGACGAGCCGACCGCGGCGCTCGTGTCGAGCGAGGTCGACCGGCTGCTGCAGACGATCGAGCGGCTGCGCGCCGACGGGCACACGATCCTCTACGTGTCGCATTACCTGAACGAGATCGCGCGCGTGTGCGATCGCGTGAGCGTGCTGCGCGACGGCGCCGACGTCGCGCACTTCGACGCGCGCGACGTATCGCGCGACGCGCTCGTCGCCGCGATGATCGGCGCGCCGCATCCCGTCGCCCGCGCCGGCGCGGGCGACGGCATCCAGGCCGACGCCCGGCCCGACGCGCCAACCGGCTCCGCCCCCGCGCAGCCCGGCGGGCGCGCCGCGCCGCGCGCGCCGGGCGCGATCGCGCTCGAAGCCCGCGACCTCGCACTGCCCGGCCGCTTCGGCCCGGTGTCGCTCACGGTGCGGCGCGGCGAAGTCGTCGGGCTGACGGGCGTGCTCGGCTCGGGCGGCAAGGACGTGATCCGCGCGCTGTTCGGCCTCGCGCGCGGCGTGCGCGGCGACATCGCGATCGACGCTCGCCCCGTGCGCGTGCGCCGGCCGCGCGACGCGGTCGCGCACGGCATCGCGCTCGTGCCGGAAAACCGCGCCGCGCACGGCGTCGCGCTCGCGCTGTCGGTGCGCGAGAACGTCGTGCTCGCGAGCCTGCCGAGCGTGTCGCGGTTCGGCTTCGTGCGCGGCCGCCGCGAAGCCGGCGCGGCCCAGGCGCTGATCCGGCAGCTTGACATCCGCCCCGCGCGCGCCGACTGGCCGGTGCGCTTCCTGTCGGGCGGCAACCAGCAGAAGGTCGCGCTCGCGAAGTGGCTCGGGCGCGCGTCGACGGTCTATCTGCTCGACGAGCCGACGGTCGGCGTCGACGTCGGCGCGAAAGCGCAGATCTACGCGCTGATCGATACGCTCGCGCGCTCGGGCGCGGCGGTGCTGCTGTTCTCGAGCGACCTGACCGAGCTGCTCGACGTGACGGACCGCGTGTACGTGATGGCGCGCGGCGAGATCGTCACGCAGTGCGCATCCGCCGAGACGACGACGCAGGACGTGCTCGCGTGGGCGACGCTCGCGCGCGGCGCGCGGCACGGCGGCGCCGGCGCGCACGATGCGGTGGAGCGCGCCGCAGCGCCGGGCAACGCAAACGCGGCGCCGCCCGCGGCGGAGGCGGCGGCATGAGCGGCGGCGCATTCGATCTCGGCCGCGCGAGCGCGGCGACGCAACGCACGCGGGACGCGCCTTCCGCGCCTTCCGCGCCTTCCGCGCCTTCCGCGCCTTCCGCGCAAGACGCGCACGCGCACGCGCGCGAGCGCGCCATCGACCGGCGCCTGCTGCTGCGCGGCGGCGCATGGCTGGCGCTCGCGCTCGTGTTCGCGGGCTTTTCCGCGAGCTCGCCGCTGTTCCTCACGTTCGCGAACCTCGGCAACGTGCTGCAGCAAAGCGCCGTCACCGGCCTGCTCGCGTTCGGCCTGACGATCGTGATGATCGGCGGCGGCGCGGACGCGATCAAGGGCGGGCTCGATCTGTCGATCGCCGCGAATCTCGGCCTGTGCGCGGCCGTGTTCGCGACGCTCACGCGCGGCGGCCAGAGCGATGCGCTCGCGCTCGCCGCGACCTGCGCGGCCGGCGTCGCGGTCGGCGCGCTCAATGCGTGGGCGGTCGCGTGGCTGCGCATCCTGCCGCTCCTCGCGACGCTGACGACGATGAACGTCTGCGCGGGCCTCGAGCTCGTGCTGACCGAGAACACGCCGGTATCGTCGGCGAGCCCGCTCGTCGCCGCGCTCGCCGGCGCGGGGCCGTTCGGTGCGCCGTGGCTCGCGTATGCGCTCGTCGGCGTCGCGGCCGTGCTCGGCGCGCTCGTCCATCGCACCCGTTACGGGCTGCGGCTGCACGCGGTCGGCGCGCATCGCGCGGCGGCGCTCGCCGCGGGCGTCGACGCGCGCCGCTACGTCGCGTCGAGCTATGTCGCGAGTGGCCTGTCCGCCGCGCTCGCCGCACTCGCGTCATCCGCGCTGCTGAGCGGCAGCGCGCCCGGCGCGAGCGATGATCTGCTGCCCGTCGTCGCGGCGGTGCTGCTCGGCGTCGTGTTCTCGCGCCGGCTCGTGCCGACGATTCCCGGCACGCTCGTCGCCGTGCTGTTCGTCGGCATGCTCGCGAACGGGTTTCAGTTGAACAACGTGTCGAGCTACTGGGTCAGCGGCGTCGAGGGCGCGCTGATCCTGTCCGTCGTCGCGGCCGTCGCGCTGCTGCGCCGACGCCAGTCGGAGGGGCCGTTCGATGCCTGACGCAGCCGATCGTCTGTCGCGCTTCGCCGCGCTCGGCGCGCTCGTCGCCGTCCTCGCGTTCTTCGCAGCCGCGGCGCCCGGCTTCGCGACGCTCGCGAACGTCGAGCGCGTGCTCGTCAACAACTTCGCGCTCCTCGCGATCGCCGCGCTCGGGATGACGCTCGCGCTGTCGATCGGGGCGATCGATCTGTCGCTCGGCACCGCGATCGACGTCGCGAGCCTCGCGTTCGTCTCGGCGCTCGCGCATCGCGCGGGCTTCACGGGCGCCGCGCTCGCGGGCCTCGGCGCGGCGCTCGCGGTCGGCGCGGGCAATGCGCTCCTCGTCACGCGGCTTGGCATCGCGCCGTTTCTCGCGACGCTCGGCACGCTCTTCATCGGCCAGACGATCCAGCAGCTCGCGACGGGCGGCGGGCAGCCGATCTATCTGCTGAGCGCCGCCCCGCCGGCCGCGTTCGACGCGCTCGCGCACGGCGCCTGGCTCGGCGTCGCGGCGCCGCTGTGGATCGTCGCCGCGCTCGCGCTCGCGCTGCACGTCGCGCTCGAGCACTCGACGCCCGGCCGGCAGGCGCGCGCGCTCGGCGCGCAGCCGGGCGTCGCGCGCCATTCGGGGCTGCGCGTCGGCGCGCTGGCCGCGGGAGCGTTCGTCGCGAGCGCGCTCGTCTACGGCGTCGCGGGACTCGTGCTGTCGTCGACGGTCAAGTCGTACGCGCCGCAAGCGGGCAACGCGTATCTGCTGAACGCGATCGGCGCGACGTTCATCGGCGCGACGCTGTCCGCGGCTCGCCGGCCGAACGTCGCCGGCACGCTGATCGGCGTGCTGCTCGTGAGCTTCGTCGCGAACGGGCTGCTGCTGATCGGCTGGAACTTCTACTGGCAGCAAGTGGCGAGCGGCGCGCTCGTGTTCGCGGTGCTCGTGCTCGGCTCGGGATTCGGGCGGGGGCGGCTCGCGCGGGAAGCGGGATAGATCGCCTGGACGCAGCGCGTGCGCCGCCCGCGCGACCGACGGCCCGGCCGATGCCGCGCCCGCTCAGCGCAGGCCCGCCGTCCAGTCGAGCGCCGCGTCGAACAGCGCGACGCCTTCCGGCGACAGGTTGCCGAACGTGTCGTTGTTCAGGAAGAACATCACGCGGCGCGCGGGCGCGAGCGCTTCGTAATCCATCGTCGCGCCCTTTTCGTACGCGAAGATCGCCGCCTTGTCCGGCTCGCCGTAGACGGTCGCGACGATGCTCGCGCCAAGCCCGGGCTTGCCCCAGCTCATCGACGCGCGCCGGCCGTAGACGTTCGTCGCGCCCGCCGGCAGCCCCGCCGCGATCGGATGCGGCGCGTTCACGAGCCACAGATGGCGCTCCTTGCCCGTCTCGCCGAAATCGACGTCGTGACGCTTGCCGGTCATCGCGAGATCGTCGAGCAGATCGTTCTCCCACGTCAGCAGCGGCTTCGCGAGCGTGCGCCAGCCGCGCGCGACGCGCTTGCTCGACACCGTCGACGAGATGATCACGAGGTCGGCGTCGGCCGCGGCTTCCACGGGCTGCGCTTCGTCGACGAGCCGCACCGCGTAGCCGCGCGATTCCAGATGCGCCTTCGCCTGCTCGTCGGTCTTCAGGTTGGGCCCGCCGAGCTGGACGAGCATCGCGATGCGCTTGCCCGCGCCCACCTTCGGCGCGTCGCCGGGCGCGGGCGTCGCCTCGGCCGCATGCGCGGAAACGGGCGCGGCCGCCGCGGCAACGGCCGCCGCAACAGCGGCAACGCCGCATGCGAGCGCCGCGCCGCCCAGGCCGCGCAGCACGCGGCGGCGCGCGGGCGCCGGACGATCAGATCGTTGCTTCATCGGTTTCTCCAAGCGCGCTTCGCGCCGTGCGGCGCACGGCCCGAAGCGCGCGTCGTCGATTCAAAAAAATCCGCCTTGAAAAACGGCGCCACGCTTCAGAACTGCAGCGTCGTCAGCAGCGACACCTGCCGCGCGTCGCCGACCGATACGAAGAACCGGTTCACGCTCGACGGGTAATACGTGCGGTTGAACAGGTTCTTCACGTTCAACTGGAACTGCAGATTCTGCTTGCCGATCCGCGTGTCGTAGGTCGCGAACGCGTCGGCGGTCGCGTATGCGGGCAGCGTGAAGCTGTTCGCCGAATCGCCCGGCCGCGCGCCGACGTAGCGCCCCGCCGCGCCGACGCGCAGATCGTCGCCGCCGAACACCGTGCCCACGTCGTAGACGGCCGCGAGCGACGCCGTGTGCCGCGCGACGTTCCACAGCCGGTTGCCCGCGTACAGCGGATCTTCGGTCGTCTTCGCGTCGATGTACGCGTAGCTCGCGATCACGTTCCAGCGCTCGCCGATCCGCCCCGACACGTCGAGTTCGATCCCGCGCGAGCGCGCGCGGCCGGACGTGCGCCAGTCGGTCTGGCTCGTCGCGTCGTTGTACTGCGACACGAGCACGTTCTTCTTGTCGATGTCGAAGAACGCGAGCGTGCCCGCGAGGCCGCCCGGCATGTCGAGCTTCGCGCCGAGCTCCCACGACGCGCCCTCCTCGGGCGCGGTCGAGCCGTCGATCACGTAGCCGCCCGACATCGGCGCGATCTTCGACGTCGGCTTCAGCGACTGCGTGTAGCTGCCGTACAGCGAAAGCGCGTCGTTCCACTTGTAGACGATGCCCGCGCGCGGCAGCCACTTCGTGCCGCTCAGGTTCGTGTTGACCTGGAACGGCCGGCCGCGCCCCGCGAGCTGGCTGTAGCGGACGAAGCGCGCGCCGCCGACGAGAATCCACTTGTCGGTCAGGTGGATGCTGTCCTGGAAGAACACCGAGGCGGTGTGCAGCGTATCGCTCTGGTCGCTGTCGGACGCCGATACGCTCGTCGACGGCGAAATCAGCCCGTAGGTCGGGTTCAGGTAGCTGAACGGCGTCCTGATCGACTGGCGCAGCATGTCCGCGCGGTAGACCTGCCGGTATTCGCTGTCGACGCCGAACTGCACGTCGTGCCGCATCCCGGCGAGCGTCACGCGGCCGTCGAGGTACGCGATTGCGTAGCTGTCGGTGCTGCGCGAGCCATGCGTGGCGTCGTTGCTGCGCGTGAGCGTGCCGTTGGCCGGGTCGACCGCCGTGATGCGAATCTGGTTCGCGTCATACGTCTCCCGGTTGTAGCTGTAGCCGAGGTGCGCCTTCCAGTCGGGCGCGAGCTGGTGGTCGACCGTGAGCTGCGCGAGATTCGATTCGCCGCGCATGTCGTTGAACGGCTCGTCGAGCCGGCGGCGCGCCGGGATCGCGAGCGGCGCGTTGGTGCGCGGATCGAGCACGGTGCCGCGGTCGAACGGCATCAGGAAGCGCCGGTACTCGTAGGACAGCACCACTTGCGTATCGCGCCCATACCACGCGAGCGACGGCGCGACGAGCGTCTCGCGATGCTCGCCGTAGTTGCGCCAGTACTGCTCGTTCGTCTGATCGACGATCAGCCGGTACGCAAGCCGCGAATCGCCGATCGCGCCCGTCGAGTCGAACGTCGCTTCGCCGCCGTTCCTGCCGTGCCCGTACGTCGAGCCGAGCACCGAGACCACGTGGCGGCGCGCGAGCTGCGGCTCTTTCGTGACCACGTTGATCACGCCGCCCGGGTCCATGATCCCGTACAGCAGCGACGCCGGCCCCTTCAGCACTTCGACGCTGTCCGCCGTCGCGTTCAGCGAGCGGCCCTGCACGATCGGCATCCCGTTGCGCATCACCGAGCCGTCGCGGTTGTCGCCGAAGCCGCGCTTCATCACCGTGTCCTGCGTGCTGCCGAGCGTGTTGCCCTGCGTGATGCCGCTCACGTTCGCGAGCGCGTCGTCGAGGTTGCGCGGGCGCTGGTCGCGCAGCACCTGCGGCGGAACCACGTTGACGGCCTGCGGCACCTCGGCGAGCGGCGCGTCGCTGCGCAGCCCCGCCGCCTCGCGCGGCGGGCGATAGCTGTCCGCATGCGGGCCGCTCGCGCGCACCGCGACGGTCGGCAGCGTCGTGTCGGTCGCGAGCGCCGTCCCCGCGCCCGGTGCGGCCGGCGCGGCGGGCAGCCTGACGAGCGTGTAGCCGCCGCTCGGCTGCCGGGCCGCGACGAGGCCCGTGCCCGTCAGCAGCCGGTCGAGCGCCGCGGCCGCCTCCGCGCGGCCGTGCAGGCCGGGGCTGTGCAGGCCCGCGGTCAGCTCGCCCGGGAACGACAGCAGGATGCCTGCCTCGCGGCCGAAGCGGGTCAGCGCGGCGTCGAGCGGCCCGGCTGGAATGTCGTACGTGCGCGTCGCGGCGGCCGGCTCGGCCGCACGCGATGCGCCGGGCGCGGCGAATGCCGAGAACAGCGCGGCGGCGGCCACGCTCGCGACAACGCGGCGCGGCGCGAACTGCGGCGCAGCCGCGTTGCTTCGCCGGCGCCCGCCGCGCTGCGCCGCATGCGCACGGCTGGGCGCGCGCGCGATGCGCGCGGCGGACGCGGCCGGCTCGAGCGAAGCGGCCGGCGCGCCGGCGCACGCGTGGCGAGAATGGCGATTGCGGAATGAATCCATGATCGATGACTCGTTGACGATGGGTGGAATGCAGCCTTCATTTCCCATGTCACGCGAACATCGAAAACAGCTCAGGCCCGGCGGGAATTTTTTTCGGAAGCGTTCAGGATTCCAAAAGCGCTCGGCGCGCGCTCATTCGCGCGCCGCGACGACCGTCACCCAGTAGCGGGTCAGGTACTCGACGTCGACGGGCAGCGTCTCGCGCAGCGTGTCGAGGATGCGGTCGGTGTCGTCGAGCGGGTACGTGCCCGACACGCGCAGGTTCGCGACCGCCGCGCCGCAACGCACGCGGCCTGGGCGGTAGCGCTCGACCTCGGCCAGCAGGTCGGCGAGGCGCAGGTTCGATGCGACGAGAATGCCGTCCGCCCACGCGCCCGCGTCGCCTCCGATCGCGCGCGGCGGCCCGGCGAGCGCGTCGCGCGTGAAGTCCGCGCGCTGCCCCGCAGAGATCAACGACGGTTCGCCCGCCGCGCGCAGCGGCGCGATCCGCACCGCGCCGTCGAACACGTCGACGCGCGTCGCGTCGCCGCGCTCGCGCACCGAGAAGCGCGTGCCGACCGGGCGCACGTCGCCGTGCGCGGTCGCGATCACGAGCGGACGGGCGACCGCGCGCGCCGCGTCGTGGCCGCTCGTCACCATGATCTCGCCGCGCAACAGGCGCACGCCGCGCGTCGTGTCGTCGAAACGGATGTCGATCGCGGTGTCGGTGTCGAGGACGACCGTCGTGCCGTCCGCGAGCGCGATCGTGCGCCGCTCGCCGACGGCCGTGCGCACGTCCGCGCCCCACGCGCGCCACGGCGCGTATGCGCCGCCCGTCCAGGCGGCGCCGCCCGCGAACAGCAGCGCCGCGAGCGCCTTGACCGCCGCGCGCCGTCCGCGCGAGCGCGGCGGCAGCAGCGCGGCGCGGGCGGCCTGCGCGCTCAGCGTATCGGCGACATGGCCGAGCCGCCCGTTGACGGCCTCGATGTGCCGCCACGCGGCGTCGTGCGCCGGATGCTCGGCGCGCCAGCGCGCGAGACGCGCGCGCATCGCGTCGGTCGCGTGGCCCGAGCCGAGCTCGACCCACCATTCGACCGCGCGGCGCGCGACGGGCGCGGGCACCGCGGGCGGGCCGCCGGCCGGCTTCGCGCCGCTCATGCGGCGATCGCGAAGTAGCACTGCGCGCCCGCCTTCACCAGGTAGCGCTTGACGGTCGCGAGCGACACGCGCAGTTCGGCCGCGATCTGCGCGTGCGTCATCCCGTCGAGCTGCGCGAGCAGGTACGCGCGCCTGACCGCGGCGGGCAGCCCGTCGAGCCTCCGGTCGATCTCCACGAGCGTCTCGAACAGGATCGCGCGCGTCTCCGGCGACGGCGCGACCGCCTCCGGCAACTGCGCGAGCGCGTCGAGATACGCGCGCTCGAGCCGCTCGCGCCGCCAGTGGTTGTACAGCACGCGCTGCGCGACGGTCGTCAGGAACGCGCGCGGCTCGGCCGCGCCGATCGGCTCGTCGCGCGCGAGCAGGCGGATGAACGTGTCGTGAACGAGATCGGCCGCGCGCTCGCCGCAGCCGAGCTTCTTCGACAGCCAGCCGTGCAGCCAGCCGCGATGACCGGAGTAGAGCGCAGCGATCTCCCGCTGCAGGTGCAGAGTGTTGGCCGGCATGGACGTGATCCCCCCGGACCATCGCTCCGGGATGCTGTTTTGTAAATGCGAATGATTATTATATACAAACTTGTAACCAGACGGTGAACGAGACGACCCGGTCTGTGGGGCCGTCGCGACGCTTCGGTGTTGCAGCGCCAACTCCAGCCGGAAGCCGACGACGACGCGTCATTCCGGCGCCCGTGCAGCGGCCGCGCGGCGCAGGCGCTGCGCGAGGCGGATGGCCCGGCCGGATCGTGCTGATCGGCGCGGAACCGCATCGCCGTACGAGCGGCCGCCGCTGTCGAAAGCGGTGCTGACGGGCGAGCGCGGCGCTGGACAGTGCGGCTTGCGCCCGCTCGCCGCGTGGCGCGACGACCGCATCGGGCATGTCGTCGCGACGGTCGCGCGGATCGATCCGTCGGCGCCGAGATCCACTTCCATTTCGATGTGAACGAGCGGCTCGTTGCCGCGAGCGGCTTCGGCCCGGCGGCCGGATTCGCGAAGGAGATGAAGCTCGCGCCGATGATCGTCGAGCGCGGCGACGCGTTCGCGCCTGACCGGCTCGCCGATCCGGCCGTCAGGTTGAAGGCGTTGTTGCGACGGGCGCGCCGGACTCGATCGCCGGCAAAAGCCGGCTTGCGACCGTCCCGCAAAAGACCGGCTCGACGGAGCCGGTCAGGACCACGCCGCTGCGCCCGTCCCACTGCACCGTCACCGCGCCCCCGTCGCATTCGACGTCGACGGTGTCGTCCAGCAGGCCGCGCCGAATCCCGCCGACCGCCGCGCCGCACGAGCAGGAGCCCGATCCGAGCGGGATGCCGCCGCCGCGCTCCCAGATGCGCAGGCGAATGCGGCCGCGGTCGATCACCTGGACGAAGTGCACGTTCGTCCTGTTGCGGAACAGCGGATCGGCTTCGATCCTGGGCCCGATGGCCGCCACGTCGACGGCGGCCAGATCGCTGACGAAGAACGTGCAATGCGGATTGCCCATGCTGCACGCGGTCGGACTGCCGGGAAGCGGCAACGCGTTCGTGTCTGCCGGCTCGGCGAGCGGGATGTCGCGCCAGCCGAGCAGCGGCTTGCCCATGTCGACCGACACGCGTTGCGCCGCGTCCCGCGCGCAGGTCAGCAAGCCTCGGCGGGTGCTCAGCACGACCGACGAAGTCCCCGCCTCGCGCATCAGCATGTCCGCCACGCCGCGCGTGGCGCTGCCGCAGGTGTCGAGCGCCGTGCCGTTCGCATTCCAGAACTGCACGCGCGCGGTCGCATCGTCGCAGTCGAGCACGACGGCGAGCTGATTGAAGCCGATGCCGCGATTGCGGTCGCCGAGGCGCCGGGCGATTTCGCTCGTGATCGGATCGATCCCGCCGCGCGCGTCGATCACGACGAAGTCGTCACCGTGCGCGTGCATCTTGGCAAATCGTATTGTCACGCGATGTCCCGTTTTCGATCGATTGGTCTTCCAACGGCGGTCTCGGCGCCGATCGCCCGATCCTCGCCCATCATGCCGATTCCGCAGCCGATTCTACGTGAATCCCCGAATGCGCCTCGTCAGACGAGCGACCGCTCCGTGCGTGCCGCCGCTTGCCGCCGCTTCGCCTCGCGGCCGACGGCACGCCCGTCAGCGCGCCCGAAACCGCGTCGGCGCGCGCGTTGACGAGGCACGGCAGGCCCCGCCCGCACCCGCGCCGAGGAACACACGGCGGGCCATGTCCGGCGATGCGGCGCGGCGGTTCCTCGGGCCCGCCGCCCCGCTCCGTCACGGCCTCGCGACGTGCCGCATGCCGCCGAAGCCGTCGCCGCTGTGCTGGCCGGGCTTCGTATCGCCGGAAAACCGATACAGCGGATGCCCCTTGTACGTCCACTGGCGCTTGCCGCCCGCTGCGGCGATGAAGCCGAGGCCGCCGCCCGGCCTGTCGTACGCGTCGGCGAGCGCGGCCGGCCAATTCGCCGTGCAGCCGCCCGTGCACGCGCTCTGGCCGGGCATCGTGTCCCGGTCGAACGTGTAGAGCGTCATGCCGTCGTCGTCGTCGACCATGCCGTTCGACTCCTTCGGCGGCTCCGCGAGCGCCGCGGCCGGCACCGCGCACGCGCACGCGATCGCGATCGCGATCAGCAGAATCTCGATCATGATGACTGCTCCACCAATGAAGAAAAACACACGTGCGGGCTTACGGACCTGCGCGCGCCCTGACAAACTCGGCGCGAATGCGCAGTTGCACGTCGTCGCCGACGGCGGGCAGCCAGCGCGACAGACCGAACGCGGTCCGGCTGAAGTGACCGTCCGCGACGAACGCGAGCGTGCGCGCCGCGTCCGGCGCGGGTCGCCCGGGCGATTCGCGCGATTCGGGCGATTCCGGCGGTTCGGTGCCGCGCCGGGCCGCGCGCTGCCGAACGGCGTTGCCGCTCGGGACAATGCGGCTCGCATCCGCGTCGCGCGGCATCGCATCGGGCGAATCGGCATCGTCCAGCGCCGCATCGCGCGGGCGCGCGTCATATGGCCCGAATTCGCGCCGGCCCCGCGCCTCGCGCCGCCAGGCCGAGTCGCGCTCGCCGCCGTCGCGCGCGTCGGCGCCCGGCTGCCCGGCGTCGAAGCGCACGGCGAGCGTGATCGGCCGCGTCGTCGCGCGGATCGTCAGATCGCCGGTCAAGCGGGCCGTCGCCGCGCCGGTGCGCTCGAATCGCGTGCCGACGAAGCGGATCTCCGGGTAGCGCGCGACGTCGAGCATCGCCGAACCCTTCACGAGCGCGGCGACGAACGGCACGTTCGCGCCGAGGCTCGCCGCATCGACCGTCACGTCGACGCGGCTCGCGAGCCGATCGTCGTCGCCGCCGGCCAGTTCCGCGTGCATTTGCGTGAAGCGCATCGTCAGATGCGCGTGCCAGAAATTGTCGACGCGGAACGTGACGCCGGAGTGCCGAGGGTCGAGCCGGTAGCGCGGAGCGGGATGCGGCGACGCGGCGAGCGTGCCGGCCGGCTCGGCGCCGGACACGTCTGCCGCGCCGGCCGGAGCCGACGTGCCCGATGCGCGGGACGTGCCTGACGGGCGTGACGCATCCGCCGCGCCCAACACGCCCAACACGCCCAACACGCCCGAGACGCCCGAGACGCCCGACGCGCCCGCCGCGCCCACGCCCGCCGCGAGCCACGCGCCGACCGCGCACGCAAGCGCCGCGACGACTGCTTTCGCGGATGAACCGGCGGCCCCCATGATCGACTCTTCGGTTGCCTCGACGTCGCGGCCCGGCTCGCGCCTATCGCCACCGCTCCGGATGGCCGCCGAGCTCGCCGCAGACGTCGGCCGCGATCGCGCGCAGCCGGTCTTCGGCGATCTGGCCGGAGAGCGCGTACGCGGTGCGTTCGCTGACCCAGTAGAACGTGCGCCGCTCGCCGTCGCGCAGCAGCCGGACCGCCGTCTCGCGCTGCGAGGACGCGCTCACGTAGAGCGCGAGCCGTCCCCCGGCCGCGTTTTCATACATGAACTGCGCGGCGGGGCCGGTCGCGCCCGGCAGCAGCCGTCCGCCGAGCAGCGCGAAACCGTACTCGTCGAGCGAAGGCGCGGCGATCCGGCGGCCGACGCGCGTCGACAGCCAGGCGGCGAGCGCACCGTCGCGGCCGCCGGCGATCTCGACCGGATGCCGCGCGTCGGGCGCGTAGACCGCATACGCGTGATCCGCCTCATGCGCGAACGCGGCCTGCACGGCCGCGGGCGCGCCCCATTGCGGCGCGAGCGCACCGCCCAGCCAGCCGAGTGCGACGCCCGCCGCCAGCGCGCCGCCCGCGAACGCGGCGCGCCGCCACCACGGCGTGCGCACGCGCAGCACGATGCATGGGCCGCTGCGCTGCGCGACGGGATCGGCGAACAACGCCCGCAGCGCCGCGCGCTGCGCGCGATAGTGCGACACGACGCCGGCCGCGCGTGGGTCTGCCGCGAGCCGCTCGGCGATCGCGCGGCGCTCCGCGTCGGGCAGCTCGCCGTCGACGAACGCCGACAGCGCGAAAAGCCCCGGTTCGTCGGATTCCGGTGCGACGGTGGGATCGGGATCGTCGCTCATCGATGATGTCTCGCAGCGGTGAATGACAATGGCGGCCGAAGCGGCGCGTCGGTCAGCAGCGCGCGCATGTGCTCCCGCGCGCGCGACAGCCGCGACATCACCGTGCCGACCGGCACGCCGAGCACCGCCGCCGCCTCCTGATAGCTCAGTTCCTCCACGCAGACGAGCAGCAGCGCTTCGCGCTGCTCGAGCGGCAGCCGGTACAGCATCCGCTGCACGTCGCGCAGCACGAGCGCGTCGACCTGGCCGACGGGCGCCTCGAGCGTGCGCCACGGGCCGTCGTCGTCGTCGACGGCGAATTCGCGGCGCGCGCGCAACTGATCGATGTACAAGTGGCGCAGGATCGTCAGCAGCCACGCGCGCAGGTTGCTGTCGGGCCGAAACGCGCTCATTCGCGACAATGCGCGCTCGGCGGTGTCCTGTACGAGATCGTCGGCCCACGCGGGATCGCCCGTCAGCGCGCGCGCATAGCGGCGCAACTGCGGCAGCCAGCCGACGACGTCCGATTCGAAGCTCACGCGCGGCGCCGTCGCTCAATACCCGCCGCCGCCGGCGCCCCGGCCGTAGCCGCTCGCCGGCGTCGCATGGCCGGCCGGCGACATGTCGTCCGACGACGCGCAGCCCGCCGACAGCATCAGCGCGAGCAGCGCGAATACGGCTGAAAGCATCCGTGTCGATTTCATTTCCGCCTCCGGGCGGCGCATCGGTCGGGTCCGGGCGTCGCGCGCACGCCGCGGCGGGCGGCGCCCCATGTCTGCGAAAACGAACGCCGCGCGTGCTTTATTCCTTTGTTCGCGGTGTCATCACAAAGATAGGCGGGTTCGCGGACTTTTCACGTGCTGGGAAACGCTGTGGCGCGGCATCGGCGTCCCGGCGGGCGTCGAACGTTCTTGCGCGTCAGCCGCAATGCGCGATCGCTCGCGCCCGCCCGACGACGCGGCGGCCGCGCCGCCCGCCCACGCCGCGCCCCACGCCCGCCCGTTTTTAGCGACAATTCGACCATTGCCCGTCGCGCCGCCGCGCGCGGCCGACCGCACCATCCGCATCACGACCACGACAGCCCATGCCATCCCCAGTCAGGCCGCGCACGTACGGCATGCCCGAGCGCAGCGACCGCCTCGATTTCTACATCCGCGACGAGGCCACCCGCCGGGCGATCACCGAGCCGCACCGGCACGCGTACTTCCAGATCCAGTTCAACCTCGGCGGCGACACCGAGCAGCAGATCGGCGGGCTCACGCGAGCGTTCCCGCGCGGCGCGCTCGCGTTCGTGCTGCCGTACCGAGAGCATCTGATTGCGCATCCGCCGGGCGCGCACTTCGTCGTGATCAACTTCTCGCAGACGTTCCTGCGCGCGGATCTCGACGTCGATCCGCTCGATCTCGAGGACGTGTCCGCGCAGCGCGCGCCCGAACTCGCGCCGTTCCGCTTCCAGGAGCACCTCGACTTCATCCTGACGGGCGCGGCGTTCGACGACGCGCGCCGCCTCGCGCAGCGCATGCTCGAAGCGGACCGCGCGCGCACGTTCGGCTCGGTGCCGCTGTTGCGCGGCTACCTGCTGCAATTGATCGGGCTCGTCTGCACGCAGTACGCGGGGCCGCTCACGAAACTCGCGCAAAGCGGCGCGCATCGCACGGGCCGCCGCGACGCGTTCGCGCGCGTGCTGCGCCACGTGCGCGCGAACCTGACGAACGACGCGCTGACGCTCGCGGGCACCGCGCGCGCGGCGTTTCTGTCGCCGAACTACCTCGCGCACCTGATCCGCAAGGAGACGGGCAGCACGTTCACCGATCTCGTCACCGAGCGGCGGATCGCGCTCGCGCAATCGCTGCTCGCGCACACGACGCGGCGCATCGCCGACATCGCGCACGCGGTCGGGTTTCGCGACGAAGGCTATTTCTCGCGGCGCTTTCGCGCGTGCGTCGGCCTGTCGCCGAAGGAGTACCGCGATGCGAACGGCGCACTCGGCGCGGCGCGGGCGGCCGCGAAGCCGCGCGCGTAGTTTTGTCCATGAAAACCACACATCCATCGCATCGGCGCGTGGCCGGCGCCGGTATCGTCGATATGTCGACATGTCGACGACGCCAGCCGCGACGTCCGCCGCGACACGCGGCCGGGCGTCGCGCCGTCGAAGGCCACCGCCCGCGCCTTCGCTTTCCGGCTCCCGCTTTCCAACACCTTTTCAGAGACTCCAAGATGACCGATTACGTATTCGCGCCGCCCGCCGTTCCGTCCGTCGAGATCGCCGGCTCCGCCGCGCGCTTTCCGGTGCGCCGCGTGTTCTGCGTCGGCCGCAACTACGCGGACCACGCGCGCGAGATGGGCGCCGATCCGAACCGCGAGCCGCCGTTCTTCTTCACGAAGCCGGCCGACGCGATCGTGCCCGCGAGCGGCACGGTGCCGTACCCGACGCTCACGTCCGACCTGCATCACGAGATCGAGCTCGTGATCGCGATCGGCCGCGGCGGGCGCGCGATCGCCGCCGACGCGGCGCTCGATCACGTGTGGGGCTATGGCGTCGGCGTCGACCTGACGCGGCGCGACTTGCAGGCCCAGGCGAAGAAGGCCGGCCGGCCGTGGGACTGGGCGAAGGGCTTCGACGCGTCGGGCCCGCTGACAGCGCTCCATCCGGCCGCGTCGATCGGCCATCCGCGACGCGGCCGGATCTGGCTCGCGGTCAACGGCGACGTGCGCCAGCAAGGCGAGCTCGCCGACATGATCTGGCCGATTCCCGACGTGATCGCGTATGCGTCGCGCGCGGTCGAGCTGCGCGCGGGCGACCTGATCTTCACCGGCACGCCGGCGGGCGTCGCCGCGTTGCAGCCGGGCGATCGCGTGACAGGGGGCGTCGACGGCGTCGCGTCGTTCGAGTTCGTCGTCGGGGAGAAGCCGGCGGCGTGAACTCGCGCGGGCCCGCCGCCCGGGCGCGCGGCGAAAGCCGGCAGGCCCGCCCGGCGGCGGGTGTGCGGCGCGTCGGCATATCGATTCATCGGTACATCCACGCATCGGCGCAACGCGACGCCGCGCGCCCGTCGTTCGTCGTCACGAACCGGCCGCGCCGTCCGATTCCGATCGCCTCTGCCTCGACGGGCAACACACCGATCCGTACGAGCAGAACACGCAGCAATCGCCCGGCTTCGGACGCAGCAACGCGCCGCAGGCGCTGCATGCGTAGAAGAAAAGACAGGTGTCCTCCGGCATCGTCTCTCGCCGCGTGAAGCCGCAATGCGGACAAGTCAGCACGGATTCCCGCACGATCGCATTCATTGCTCGTCCTTCGGCGCGCGCATCCGCGAAGCGCGGCCGGCGCGCGAATCGCGCCGCCTAGGTCCCCGCCCGCGCGTCGCCCGCCCGCAGCCAGCGCCGCCGCAGCCAGTGATCGACCGACAGCGCGCCCGCGCCGCGGCACAGCAGCACGAGCAGCATCGCCGCCCATTGGATGTGCGTCGGCCACGCTTGCGGATAGACGAAGATCTCGATGACGGACGTCATGCCGAGCAGCACCAGCGCCACGGGCCGCGTGGCGAGGCCGAGCACGAGCAGCACGGGCGCGCCGAGCTCGATCGACACCGCCAGGTACGCGGCCACGTCCGGCGGCAGCAGCGGCAGCCGGTACTCGTCGCGAAACAACGCGAGCGCCGCGTCCCAGTTCGCGAGCTTCGTCATCGCGGAATTCCAGAAAATCGTCGCCACCGCGAGCCGCAGCGGAATCGCCAGCAGCCAGTCGGGCACGCGCTGGAGCCGCTGCGCCAGTTGCAGCAGCGTCGCCACGCAGCCGGCGCGCCGAGCGCCGCCGGAGCGGATCGGGCACGTCATGATCGCATCCCTCCGTCGATCGGGCCGACGCCGCCGGACTGCGCGGGCGAGTCGGCAAAACATCCGCGCGACAACAGCGCCGCGAAGAGCGCATGGCCGCCCGCCCCAGGCGCGTTCGCGAGCGCCGCGCCGAGCGGCTCGCCCGCGAACAGCGCGGATGCGACCCGCCAATCCGCCTCGTCGAGCCTGAGCACCTCGATGCCGGCTTCGGTGCGCTGCGCGAGCAGATGCACGGGCGCGTCGTCGAGCCGGATTGCCGCCAGCGCGCGATCGTCCCGTTCGAGCGTCGCACGCCAGATCGCGTCGGCCGGATACGCGCAGCCCAGCAGCCGCGCAGCCGGATGCGGCCGCAGCCGAAGCGCGCGCAGCGCCGGCGCGCCGAGCCCCGCGAGGCGCGCGAGATCGAGCGCCGCGGCGTCCGGTGCATGCAGCGCGAGATTCACTTGCCATTCGAGACGCGCGACGTCGGCCAGATACGGCACCGAAGCGGCCTGCGGCATCCGCGCGAGAAATTCGGGAAAGCCCGCGCCGTACTCGTCGAGCCACGCGCTCGCCGGCGGCGACGAACCGGCGAACCGGCGGGCCGCGCCTGCGAAGAACGCCGCGCCGACCACCCGCTCGGTCGCCGGGAACGCGAGCCGCAGCGCGTTCAGCAGCACGCTCGCGGAGGTGTTCCGGTAGACGCGAAGACGCGCGTCCGGCGCGAGGCCGTCCGGCAGCACCCAGTCCGCCGCGCCAACGCCCGCGCCAACGCCAGCGTCAGCGCCCGACAGGCTGCGACGAACGGCTTGCTGCAATTCAGCCAGCGTAGGCGGCCGCGCTCGCATCGCGCACCTCCTCCAGCGCCGACTCGGCGATCGCCGCTTCCCGCATCAACGTGCCGAGGGGCGGCACATCGTTGTCCCATTCGATCAGCGTCGGC
This sequence comes from Burkholderia sp. MSMB1588, assembly GCF_001546925.1. NCBI lineage: Bacteria > Pseudomonadati > Pseudomonadota > Betaproteobacteria > Burkholderiales > Burkholderiaceae > Burkholderia > Burkholderia sp. MSMB1588. The sequence continues at coordinate 2,288,019 of NZ_CM003770.1, forward strand.
ACCGCGCCGAAGCGGCGCAGCGCGATGCGATACAGCGCCCAGACCTCGGGCGCGACGCGCGAGCCGTGGTCGTCGATGCGCAGCACGCGGCCGCCGCCGAGCGGCGTCACGCGATGGCCGGCCAGATGTATCTCGCCGACCGAGGCGGGCGGCAGCGCCGCCAGATAAGTCAGCGGGTCCCAGCCGTGGTTGCACGCGCTCACGTGGATGTTGTTGACGTCGCAAAGAATGCCGCAGCCGGTGCGCCGCGCGAGCGCCGCGAGGAATTCCCATTCGGGCATCGTCGAATGCGCGAACCGCAGATAGGTCGAGGGGTTCTCGACGAGAATCCGTCGACCGAGCGCCGTCTGCACCTGATCGACGTGGCGGCTCACGACGTCGAGCGCCTCGTCGGTCATCGGCAGCGGCAGCAGATCGGCGAGATACGCGCCGCCCACCGCGCTCCACGCGAGATGCTCGGACACGAGCGCCGGCTGGAAGCGCGCGACCGCGTCGCGCACGCGCGCCAGGTGCACGGCGTCGATCCCGTCGGCGCTGCCGAGCGACAGGCCGACGCCGTGCAGCGACAGCGGGTAGTCGCGCCGGATCGCGTCCAGCACGCGCGGCGCCGCGCCGCCGCCCATGTAATTCTCGGTGTGCACTTCGAACCACGCGACGGCGGGCCGGCGCCTGAGCACCGTCCGATGATGGCGAAAACGCAAGCCGATGCCCGCCCGCGCCGCAAGCGCGCCGGCCGGGGCGCCGCCGCGCGGCGCGGGCATCGGCGTCGAACCCGTGCTCATGATCGGACGCGCGTCAGCCCGCCTTCAGCGTGCCGCCCGCGATCTTGCTGCAATCGCCCGCGGGAAGCAGCACGAACGATTGGGGATCGCGCGCCCGGCTCGCCTGCCCGGCGCACGAATGCGCGCCCTCAGCGCAGTCGTTCTTCGCGACCGCGTTGACGCCGTAACACTTTTCGAGCTTGTTTTGCGCCATCCTTGCCATGTTGTCCTTGACGATCTGCGGCATGCCGCTCGTGTCCTTCATGCCCTGCGCCGCGGCGGGCGCGGCCTGCATCGCGAGCGCGACGCCGATCGCCGCGGACAGCGACGAAACGCTCAAAGCGGATCTGCTCATGGTGTCTTCTCCTGAAAAGGCGGTTGCGATCGCGGGATGCGACCTTGTCAGAAACTTCGCTCCGGCGCGACAAAAGGTTACGCGGCGCGATGCGGATTTCCTGCGTCGCGCCGCCGCCTCCGAGCGTGGACGACCATGACCGACGACATCCGACATGACGGCGCGCGACTCCGGACGAACGAGCCGGACGCCGCCCCGAGCGCGCCAGACGACGCCTGCGCGCGGCCCGCGATCCGTGCGGACGGCTCGCCCGACTGGTCGACGCTGATGGCGCGCGCGCAGGCGGGCGACCGGGACGCGTACCGGCGCCTGCTCGCGAGCGTCACGCCGTATCTGCGGCGCTTCGCGGCGCGGCACGGCGTCCACGCGGACGCCGTCGAGGACGTCGTGCAGGACATCCTGATCACCGTCCACGAGGTGCGCCGCACATACGACCCCGGCCGGCCGTTCGGCCCGTGGCTCGTGGCGATCGCGGGCCGGCGCGTGGTCGACGCGCTGCGGCGCTCGGGACGCGCCGCGGCCCGGGAGGTCCCGCTCGATCCGGAGCATGAAACCTTGCCCGCCGACGGAGCGAATCTCATGGAAGAAACCGCCGACGCCCGGACGCTGCGCGACATGCTGGGCCGGCTGCCGGCCGGACAGCGCGACGCGATCCGATTGCTGAAGCTCGAGGAAATGTCGTTGAAGGAGGCGGCGCTCGCGACCGGGATGACCGTCGTCGCCTTGAAGGTCGCCGTGCATCGCGGGATCGCGACGCTGCGCAGGCTGCTGCAAGAACGCGAGGAGGAGCGCCGATGAGGTCCACCGACGAACTGATCGAATCGCTCGTCGATGACGCCGCGCCCGTCCGGCGCCTGCGCGCGCCGGCGTGGCGGGCGGCCGGCTGGCTGCTGTTCGCCGCCGCGCTGCTCGCCTGCGTGGCCGTCGCGCACGGCGCGAGGCCCGATCTGCCGCTCAGGCTGCACGAGCCGCTGTTCGCGACGCGCGTGGCCGCCGCGGCGGCGACCGGCGTGCTGGCGGCCGTCGCGGCGTTCGTGGTCGGCGTTCCGGGGCGTTCGCTGCGCTGGCTGCTGTTGCCGATGCCTGCGTTCGTCGCCTGGATGTCGACGATCGGCTACGGGTGCCTCACGGACTGGGTCGAGATCGGTCCGGCCGGCATATCGGCCGGCGAGACGCTGCGCTGCTTCGCGACGTTGACGCTCGTCGGCGCGCCGTTGTCGCTCGCGCTGCTGCTGATGTCGCGCCACGTCGCGCGGCTCGCGCCGGCGCCCGCGGCGGCCGCGGGCGGTCTCGCGGTGTCCGCGCTGTCCGCCGTCGCGCTCTCGCTGCTCCATCCGATCGACGCGACGGCGATGATCCTCGTGTGGAACGTCGGCGTGGCGGCGCTCCTGTCGCTGGCCGGCGCGCGGTATGGGCGCGGCCTGCTCGGATGGGCTTCGCGATGAGGATCGGGCGGCATGGCCCGAGGGGAGCGATCGCGAACGCGTTATGATGGGCGGCTTTTCATCAGATCATTCGTGGTTCTCTTCATGTCCGGCAACACTTTCTGGCTCGCGGCTCCGTGGGCCGCCCTCTTCGCCGCCGCGCTCGCGGCCGTCTGGTTTCCCAAGCTGCGCGCGGCGAGCGTCGGCCTCGGCGCGCTCGGCTATGCGGGCGCGTTCGCGGCCGGCCTGATGGCGCCCGTCGCGCTCGCGCCGATCGCGCTTCTCGCCGCCGCCGCGTATGCGGTCGCGCCGCAGCGCCATGCGGCCGTTCGCGTCGCCGGGCACGTCGTGTTCGTCGCGCTCGCGGTTGCGCTGATGCTCCACTGGCTGCCGGGATTTCACAACCCGCGCGTGATCGGCCCCGTGCGCTACACGCCCGACGCCGCGCCGTTCTCGATGTACCTGAATCTCGACAAGCCGCTCGTCGGCTTCTGGCTGCTGTGGGCGCTGCCGTGGCTGCAGCCGATCGACGATCGCGCGCGCGCCTGGCGCTCGGGCATCGTCGCGGCCGTCGCGACGTCGGCGGTCTGCCTCGTGTTCGCGTTCGGCGTCGGCCTCGTCGGCTGGGCGCCAAAGTGGCCCGAATCGGCCTGGCTGTGGTTCGCGAACAATCTGCTGTTCGTCTGCTTCGCCGAGGAGGCGCTGTTCCGAGGCTATCTGCAAGGCGGGCTGGGCCGGCTGCTCGCGAACCGCGTGCCGGCTTCGGGCGCAGTCGCGCTCGGCGCGGCCGCGCTGCTGTTCGGCGCCGCGCATGTCGCGGGCGGCTGGCAATGGGTCGCGCTCGCCACCGTCGCGGGCGTCGGCTACGGGCTCGCGCATCGCGCAGGCGGGCTGCAGGCGGCGGTGCTCGCGCACGTCGGCCTGAATCTCGCGCATTTCGGGCTGTTCACGTATCCGATGGTCGCGGGGGCGCGCTGAGCGCTCTCCCGCGCGCCGCATCGCCCGGACCGTCACTTCACCTGATCGGCGATCGGCTGCAGGAACTCGGAGAAGCCCGTCAGCATGATCTGCACGCCGACGCACAGCAGCAGGAACGCCGACACGCGCATCGCGACCTTCGTCCCGTCAGTGCCGAGATAGCGCGCGAGGAACGCCGCGCGGCTGTACGTCTGCCAGATCACGAGCGCGGCGAGCGCCGACACCGCGACCGACACGATGCTCGACAGCAGGAATTCCGACAGCTTGTGCGTGCGGTTCGCGTTCAGCGCGATCGCGGTTGCGATCGAGCCGGGGCCCGTGGTCAGCGGAATCGTCAGCGGGAAGAACGCGCGCGCCATCGCGTTGCGCGGCTCGACGGGCGTCGCCCCGGTGTCGCCGCCCGTTGGCACGTCGGGCTCGTTGAGCATCTGCCAGCCGGCCACGGCGACCGCGAGGCCGCCGCCGATCCGCAGCGCCTCGAGCGAGATGCCGAAGAAATGCAGGATCGGCGTGCCGACGAAGAACGCGGCGAGCAGCACGACGAACGCATTGATCGCGACCTTGCGCGCGAGCGCCGCGCGCTGCGCCTCCGTCAGCGACTCGGTGCGCTCGAGGAAGAGGAACGCGATGCCGAACGGATTGATGATGCCCATGAGGCCGGTGAAGCCGAACAGGGTTTCGGAGATCAGGCGGTCGACGATCATCGGGAAGCGGGGGACGAAGAACGGTTATCGGAGGCCGCTCGCGCGGCCGCGCCATTGTAGAGCATGCGCGAGCGCGCGCATCGTCCGCGCGCCATGCGTTGACCGCCCTCGCCGATCCACTATTCGCCGGGTTCGCCGTCGACGCAGAACGCCCAGTAGAACGCGGGCAGATTGCCGGGTTTTGGGGCGCGGGCGTCGATCCATCCGAAACGATCGTGCTCGTCGCTGATCGCGATTGCATGCCCGTCGAACTCGCACCGGAAACAGACGATCAGCACGTGCCCGCCGGGCACGACTTCGCATGATCGGCTGCCCGCGTAGCGCATCGACGTGATGGTCAGCGCGCATTCTTCCAATACTTCCCGGCGCAGCGCCGCTTCGAGGGATTCGCCGGATTCCGGGCGTCCGCCCGGCAGTTCCCATTCGCCGCGCGGATTACGCAGGAACAGCACCGCGTTGCCGCTTCGGATGATCGCCTTGACGCTCGTCGTGACCATTGTGTTCGTTGTCCTCATGTCGATTCGATGGCCGGCAGCTAGACACCGATGATGCCGACCGAACCCGGCGCATCGTCGCTCGGCGAGCCGCCGAGGCCGGCTACACGGTCATCGACCGGCGAACCGTCGCCCGGGTTCCCGCCTCCGCTTCCTCCAACCTCGCGCGACGCGAACGGCCCGGCGATCGAATCGACGCGGCGCAGGGGGACACGTCCGCGGCTTCGCCGCATGCCGCGCCGCCAGGCGGCGCCCTCTCACGCCGCCTTGCCGCGCCTGTCGATCACCCGCTTCGCCTTGCCTGTCGTGCCGCTCGACGCGTGCACGCGCGCCACCTGCTCACGCGGCACCGCGAACAGGCCGAACGGCTAGTTCTCGCGCAAGTCGTCCTTCGTCGAGAGCGGGAATTTCGCGAGGTCGGCGAGCGTCTTCAGGTCGTCCGGATGGCGTGGCCGCCGGCCACTCGCCGAAGCGCCGCACGGCCGGGCGCCGGATTTCGGTGCCGGACCGCCTGTTAGAATCCCTGCTCGCGCCCTGCCACGACCAAGGACACTTCATGCCGATCTCATCGTCCGCTCTCCCGCGCTGGACGCTCGCCGCCCCGCTCGCCGCCTGGCTGGTGCTAGCGCTGTCGCGCGTCGTGCCGGCCGAAGGCTTCGTCATCGCATTCGTCGCCGCCGCGCTCGCGGGCGCCGTGTTCTCCGCCGTTCACCACGCCGAAGTCGTCGCGCATCGCGTCGGCGAGCCGTTCGGCACGCTCGTGCTCGCGATCGCCGTCACCGTAATCGAGGTCGCGCTGATCGTGTCGGTGATGCTGTCGGCCGGCCCCGAGAAAGCGGGGCTCGCGCGCGACACCGTGTTCGCCGCGGTGATGATCGTCTGCAACGGGATCGTCGGGCTGTGCCTGCTCGTCGGCGGCTGGAAGCACGGCGAGCAGGATTTCCAGGGGCGCGGCGCGACGAAGGCGCTCGCGGTGCTCGCGTCGCTGTCGGTGCTCTCGCTCGTGATGCCGAACTATCTGAGCGCCGCGCCCGGCCCGCGGCTGTCGACGTCGCAGCTCGCGTTCGCCGGCGTATCGTCGCTCGTGCTGTACGGCGTGTTCGTGTTCGTGCAGACGGTCCGCCACCGCGACTACTTCCTGATCGACGGCAGCGCCGACGAATCCATCCACGCGGTGCCGCCGAGCGGGCGCACCGCGCTCACGAGCATCGTGTTCCTGTTCGTGAGCCTCGTCGCGGTCGTGCTGCTCGCGAAGCTCCTGTCGCCCGCGGTCGAGCGCACGGTGCTCCGGCTCGGCGCGCCCGAGGCGGCCGTCGGCATCGTGATCGCCGCGCTCGTGCTGCTGCCCGAAGGGCTCGCCGCCGTCGGCGCGGCGCGCGCGAACCGGCTGCAGACGAGCATGAACCTCGCGCTCGGCTCCGCGCTCGCGAGCATCGGCCTGACGATCCCGACCGTCGCCGCGGTGTTCATCTGGACGGGCAACCCGCTCACGCTCGGCATCGGCGCGATGGAGACGGTGTTGCTGTCGCTCACGCTCCTCGTCAGCACGCTGACGCTCAGCATGGGGCGCACGACGGTGCTGCACGGCGTCGTGCATCTGTCGCTGTTCGCCGCGTATCTGTTCCTGTCGGTCACGCACTGACCGCGCACCGGCGCGGCAGGCATGCTCTTCCGGCCCGCCCCGGCCGACGCCGGCGATCGGCGAGTCGCGCGGCGATGCGCAACGCCGCTACGCGACCTCGCGCAACACCTTCCCCGCGCCGCCTTTCAGCCGGTTGAGTTCCTTCAGATCGTTTTCGAGCGCGGGCGCGAGCGTCGTGCGCAGATGATCGAGGAACGTGCGGATCTTCGCGTCGAGATAGCGGCGCGTCGCGTAGACCGCGTACACGCTCAGCGTGTCGAGCCGATAGTTCGGCAGCACGCGCACGAGCCGCCCTTCGCGGATGTCGTCGAGCGCCGTGTACAGCGCGATCGAGCCGATCCCGCGCCCGGCGCGCACCGCCACCGACAGCGCGTCCGGCACGTTCGCCTGGAACGGCGCGGGCGGCAGCGCATACACGGTCTCGTCGCCGTCGTCGCGCTCGAGCCGCCACTCGCCGCCCGGCGACGCCGGCGTGTCGAGCCGCAGGCACACGTGCTTCGCGAGGTCCTCGGGCGTCGTCGGCGTGCCGTGCCGGGCGAGATACTCGCGCGACGCGACGAGCACGCTGCAGCTCGTCCCGCAGGTCTGCGCGACGTAGCCCGAATCGGGCAGATGCGACGCCGACACGATCGACACGTCGTAGCCCTCCTCGACGAGATTCGGCATCCGCTGCGCGAGCGTGAGCTCGACCGACACGTCCGGATTGTCTTCCTGATAGCGGACGATCGACGACACCACGTGGCTCTGCCCGAGCCCCGTCATCGCATGGATGCGCAGCTTGCCGCTCGGCCGCAGCAGCGCGTTGCGCGCCTCGGCGTTCGCATGGTCGATCTCGGCGAGGATCGACTTCGCGCGTTCGAAGTAGCGCTGGCCGCTTTCGGTCAACCCGAGGTGACGGGTCGTGCGGTGCAAGAGGCGCGTTTGCACGTGCGCTTCGAGATTCGAAACGGCGCGCGACACCTGGGCCGTGGTCGCGTCGATTTCCTTCGCGACCGCGGTGAAACTGCCGGCTTCGACGACGCGCACGAACAGGCGCATGTTATCGAGCATGTCCATGAGATGGGCTTCGGGAATGAATGGGAAACGATGGCCGGCGGGATGCGGCGCTCGCCGCGATGCGCGGCCGGGGACGGCTGATCGACCGGATGCGCGGGCCATGAGACAGGCTGGGGGCGGGCATCGCGGGCGGCAAATTATGTGATTCGTCGAGATCAGATCGGGCGAATTGTACGCCGATGCGCGCCGGCGCGCGCGCTCGCGCCGATTTTCCGCATCCCGAAACGCCGACAGCCGACCGCGCAATCGGCGAGGTCAGCAATTTATATCACAATGGCATATAATTTCGGGCCCGTCGCGCGACCGATCGGCGCACCCTTCCATTTACGTTACGGCAGTCCGACCTTGTCTTCGTCCCCCGCGTTTCGTCATCGCCTCGTTCATTGGCTCCTGCGCTTCGTCCCGATCCCGGTCACGCTCGGCCGGCGCGAGCGGCTGCGCTCGTGCGCGGGCGCGCTCGTCGGCATCGGCTGCGTCGGCGTGACGATGCGCGTGCTGCCGGGCATTCCGGGCGACGTGCCGCTTCTCGTCGCGCCGATGGGCGCCTCCGCCGTGCTGCTGTTCGCGGTGCCCGCGAGCCCGCTCGCGCAGCCGTGGTCGCTGATCGGCGGCAACCTCGTCGCGGCGGCGGTCGGCGTCGCGTGCGCGCAGTGGATCGCCGATCCCGTGCTCGCCGCGTCGCTCGCGATCGCCTGCGCGATCGGCGCGATGTTCGCGCTGCGCTGCGTGCATCCGCCGTCGGGCGCGGTCGCGCTGACGGCGGTCGTCGGCGGCCCGGCCGTGCACGCGCTCGGCTTTCGCTTCGTCGTCGAGCCGATCGCGCTGCAATCGGCGGCGCTCCTCGGCGCGGCGCTCGCCTATCACGCGCTCACCGGCCACCGCTATCCGCACGGCGGCGCGCGGCCGCAGCCCGAATCGAACGCGCACGCCGCGGCCACGCCGCCGCACGCGCGCTTCCTGCGCGCCGATCTCGAGGCGGCGCTGAAGAGCCGCAGCGAATGGCTCGACGTCGCGCCGGAAGACCTCGAATCGCTGCTGCGCGAAACCGAGCTGCGCGCGTACGCGCGCACGTTCGACGAGCTGACGTGCGCGGACATCATGTCGCGCCACCCGATCAGCATCACGCCCGACACGCCGCTGCCCGCCGCGATGACGCTGCTCGACCGGCACCGGATCAAGGCGCTGCCCGTCGTCGACGCTCACGCCCGCGTCGTGGGCATCGTCACGCGCGCGGACTTGTCGAAGGCCGCGCCTTACGCGACGCCCGGCTTCCTGCGCAACCTGTCCGCGCGGCTGCCGCGCTCGCTCGTCGGCCCGCCGTTCGTCGCGCGCGCGGTGATGAGCGCGCGCGTGCACACGGCGCGCACGACGACGCCGATCGCCGAGCTCGTGCCGCTCTTCGCCGATCACGGCCACCACCACATTCCGGTGGTCGACGCGGACCACAAGCTCGCCGGCATCGTCACGCAGGCGGACCTGATCGCCGGGCTCTACAGGCAATCGCAGGTGCGGCTCGCCGCGTGACCGGCGGCGAAGCGACGAAGCAACGAACGGACGACCCAGCGAGGAGGGACTCGGCACCATGAATCCGGGCATGCCCAATGCCGCGAAAATACATCACAATGTGATATATTTTTCGCCTTTTTTCTATCACGTTGGAACGTCGATGACGAAACCGGCACGCGAGCTGCGCAAGACAGATTTCGAACAGCTTTCCGAATTCCGCTATCAGATGCGGCGCTTCGAGCGCTTCTCCGAACGGGCCGCGCAAAGCGAGGGCATCACGCCGCTGCAATACCTGCTGCTGCTGCACATCAAGGGCTATCCGGCGCGCGACTGGGCGACGGTGGGCGAGCTCGCCGAGCGGCTGCAGGCGCAGCATCACGGCGTCGTCGCGCTGGTGACGCGCTGCGAGGCGCTCGGCCTCGTGCGGCGCAGGCCGAGCGACACCGACCGCCGGCAAGTCGAAGTGCATCTGGAGGCGGCCGGCGAGCGCGTGCTCGCGCGGCTCGCCGAGCTGCACCGCGCCGAGCTGAAATCGCTGCGAGGCGCGTTCCAGGTGCCGCAGATCGATTACTGAACCGATAAGACCACGAACGTTTCCCCCCGACATCATGAGCATCGCCGCCCCACACAAACGCGATTTCGCGTCGAACGCGCGACTGCCGCGCATCGCGCTCCTCGCGCTCGCGATCGGCGTGCTCAGCACGTTCGCCGCGTTCGCGCTGCTGAGCCTCATCCACCTGTTCACGAACCTGTTCTTCTTCCAGCAGTTCTCGTTCGCCGACCGCTCGCCTGCGCTGAACACGCTCGGGCCGTGGGCGGCCGCGGTGCCCGTCGCGGGCGGCATCGCCGTCGGGCTGATCGCGCGCTTCGGCTCGGAGAAGATCCGCGGCCACGGAATTCCCGAAGCGATCGAGGCGATCCTGTTCGGCAAGAGCCGGATGTCGCCGAAGGTCGCGGTGCTCAAGCCGCTCGCGTCGGGCATCGTGATCGGCAGCGGCGGGCCGTTCGGCGCCGAAGGCCCGATCATCATGACGGGCGGCGCGATCGGCTCGCTGATCGCGCAGTTCGTGAAGGTGACGGCGGCCGAGCGCAAGACGCTGCTCGTCGCGGGCGCGACGGCCGGGATGACCGCCGTGTTCGGCACGCCGGTGGCCGCCGTGCTGCTCGCCGTCGAGCTGCTGCTGTTCGAATGGCGGCCGCGCAGCTTCCTGCCGGTCGCGCTCGCGTGCGCGGTCGCGGGCTTCGCGCGCGCCGCGTTCTTCGGCGTCGGCCCGCTGTTTCCGGTCGAGACGGCGGCGCCGACGGCCGCCGCACTCGGCTCGTGCGCGCTGGCGGGATTCCTGTCGGGCGCGCTCGCGTGCGGGCTGTCGGTCGCGCTCTACAAGACCGAGGACTGGTTCGGCAAGCTGCCCGTCCATTGGATGTGGTGGCCCGCGATCGGCGGCCTCGCGGTCGGGATTGGCGGGCTGATCGAGCCGCGCGCGCTCGGCGTCGGCTACGACGTGATCGGCGATCTGCTGCACGGGCACATCGTGCTGCAGATCGCGCTCGCGATTCTCGTCGTCAAGGCGGTGATCTGGGTGATCGCGCTCGGCTCGGGCACCTCGGGCGGCGTGCTCGCGCCGCTGCTGATGCTGGGCGCGGGGCTCGGCACGCTGCTCGGGCCCGCGCTGCCGGGCGGCGAGCCGGCGCTGTGGCCGCTCGTCTGCATGGCGGCGACGCTCGGCGCGACACTCGGCGCGCCGCTCACCGCGATCGTGTTCGCGTTCGGCCTCACGCACGACACGAACGCGCTGCTGCCGCTCCTCACCGCGACGCTCGTCGCGCACGGCTTCGCGACCGTCGTGATGAAGCGCTCGATCATGACCGAGAAGATCGCGCGGCGCGGCTATCACATCTATCGCGAATACGGCGTCGATCCGCTCGAGCGCCATTACGTCGACGAAGTGATGACGCGCGGCGCCGTGACGATCGACGCGGACCTGAGCGCCGACATCGTGCGCGCGCGGTACTTCGGCGCGACGCAGGCGCACCGCGCGTATCCGGTCGTGCGCGACGGCGTGCTGATCGGCATGCTCGATCGCGCGACGCTCGATCGCGGCGCCGACGCGCGCGAAGGCGGCGCGGACGACAGCGACAGGCAGGCAGGCGATGCGCGAGCGGCGCAGACGCAGGCGGTCAACGCGCAGGCGGCCGACCCGCGGGTAATCGACATGCTGCCGCGCCGCGCCCCGCTCTTTTCGCTCACCGACGAAACGTGCCGCCTCGTCGCGACGCGGCTCGCCGTGCATCAGCTCGAACGCCTGCCGGTCGTCGCCGATCCGGACACGATGCAGCTCGTCGGCATCGTGTCGCGCAGCGATCTCGTGAAGCCGGCGCTGCGCCATTTCGACGACGAGCACAAGCGCGAACGCTTCCGCCGTGCGCATCCCGCCGCGTTCGTCAAGCGCCGCTTCGCGCCGGCGCGCAAGGCGGGTTGAGCGGCGCGCGGCCGGATTCGGGAGCCGCGCAACACGATCGTCCGCCATGACGGCTACGCCCAAGGACCGTATGGTAAGCTTCCACGACAGGCCGAAAGCCGGCCTGCCGGTCGCCGCGCGGCCCGGCGACGCTTCGCGGGCCGCGCAGGAATCGGCAACCGAGTCGTGCCCTTCATTCCCATGCAAGCATCCGATCCCGCCTCCGGCTACCTGAGCGACGTGACGTTCCCGGACCGCTTCCATCGCGAACTGTCCCCCGCGTGGCTCAACTACGCGAGCGTGCTGGGCGGCGCCCGCCCGAAGGAACTCGGCCGGCCGTTCCGCTACCTCGACCTCGGCTGCGGCTTCGCGCATTCGACCGTGATCAATGCAGCGGCGTTTCCGCACGCCGAATTTCACGCCTGCGACTTCAATCCCGCCCATATCGAAGCCGCCGCGCGGCGCGCGAACCGGCTCGGCATCGGCAACGTCGCGTTCCACGAGGCGAGCTTCGACGCGCTGCTCGAGCAGGATCTGCCGCCGTTCGACTTCATCGTGATGCACGGCATCTACAGTTGGGTCGACGCCGACGTCCGCCGCGTGATCCGGCAGTTGCTCTCGCGCCGGCTCGCCGACGGCGGGCTCGTCTATCTCAGCTATAACTGCCAGCCGGGCTGGTCGGCCGAGGCGCCGCTGCGCAAGCTGATGCTCGAGCTCGCGCAGGCGGCCGACGGCGGCATCGAAGCGCGCACGGGCAGCGCGATCGCCGGCATGCAAAAGCTCGGCAGCCCGAGCTTTCGCTACTTCCGCGACAATCCGGCCGCCACCGACGCGCTGGCCGCGCTCGCGAACGATCCGCTCGACTACCTCGCGCACGAATTCCTGAACGGGACGTGGAAGATCCATTACTCGGTGGACGTCGTCGACGAAATGGCCGAAGCGGGCCTCGCTTACGCGGGCAGCGCGACGCTCGCGGACAATCATCCGATGCTGCTGATCGACCGTCAGGCAGCCGACGCGATCGCGGCGCTGCCGAACGCGCGGCTGCGCCATCTGGCCGAGGACTTCGCCGTCAATCGCCGCTTTCGCCGCGACGTGTTCGTGCGCGGCGCGCGCGCGAGCGCGGCGCCCGCCGACGCGCTCCGCCATCTCGACGAGATCGCGATCGGCTGCACGACCGAGGTCGACCGGATCGACGCGCGCGTGACGATTCCGCGCGGCGCGATCAGTTTTCAGCCGGACTTCATCGCCGATCTGCGCGCGCTGATGGGCCAGGGCGCGATGCGCATCGGCGAGATCGTCACCCGTCTCGGGGGGGAGCGCCGCAACCCGCGGGAGATCCGGCAGAACCTGCTGTTCCTCGTCGCGAGCGGCGCGTTGACGCCGTTCGCGCAGCCGGGCGGCCATACGGAAACGGGCGCGCGGCGGGCGGCGAGCCCGGCCGCCGCGGCAGCGCTCGCGAGCAGCGTCGACGACGCGGCGCCCGCCTACGTGCCGTGCGAGCCGCTCGGCAACGGCATCGCGGTGAGCCCCGACGAGGCGGCGCAGGCGCTGCGCTGGATCGCCGGCGACGCGACGCCGCGCCCCGACCGGCTCGCGCGCGTCGGCGTGCTGCGCGGCGCGTGAGGCGCGCGAGCCGGTTCGGGCCGCCGCCTCATCGAATCCGCAAGGCCGGCGCGGCGGCGCCACACGAACTGCGATTCCCGCCGCCGTTCGTCGCGCCGTCCCGGTTGTAATTGGCGACGCTCGCGCGCGGCCGGTTCACCGGCATGTGCGCGTCACATGTGCTTGAACAGCCCCGCATACGCGCGGCTCACGGGCAGCACGTCCCGGTGGCCGCGCAGATGGATGCGCAGGCGCCCGAGCAGATCGCGCTCGATCCGGTCGACCGCCGCATACGCCACGATCACGCCGCGATGCACCTGCGCGAAGCGATCCTGGTCGAGCCGTTGCAGCAGTTCCTTCAGCGGCGTGCGGATCACGTGCCGCTCGCCCGCCGTCACGACCTCCGTGTATTTGTCGAGTGCCTGAAAATACAGCACGTCGTCGATGGGCACGAGCCGCGTCGTGTCTTTCAGCCCCACCGTCAGCCAGCGGATCGGCGTCGGCTCCTTCGGCAGCCTCGCGTCCGACAGCGCTTGCGCGCCCGGCGCCGCGAAGCCGCCGCGCTGCAGCTTCGCGATGCAGCGCAGAAGGCGCTCGTCGGTCACGGGCTTGAGCAGGTAGTCGATGGCCGAGCGGTCGAACGCCTCGACGGCGTACTCGTCGTACGCCGTCACGAACACCACGTGCACGTCGGGCACGAGGCTCGCGAGCTTGAGGCCGTCGATGCCGGGCATCCGGATGTCGAGAAACGCGATGTCGGGGCGCGCGGCATTCAGCGCGGCCAGCGTGTCGACGCCGTTGCGCGGCGTCGCGACGATCTCGAGCTCGGGCCACAGCTCGGCGAGACGCTCGGCGAGCTCGGCGGAAAGGTTCGGTTCGTCATCGGCAACGAGCGCGGTCGGCATGTCAATCGATCGGGATTTGCAAGGTCGCGGTCACGCCCCGCGTGGCGCCGGCCGTCGCGCCGACCGACACGCGGCCGCGCTCGCCGTGGAGGCTCTTGATGCGTGCGACGACGTTGGCCAGCCCGACGCCGCCATGCAGCTTGGTTTCGCCGTTGCCGAGGCCGACGCCCGTGTCGATCACGCTCAGATCGAGCATCCTGCCGTTGCGCCGGCCGCTCACGCGGATCTCGCCGCCGTCGATCGACGGCTCGATCCCGTGCAGCAGCGCATTCTCGACGAGCGGCTGCAACAGCAGCGGCGAAAACGCGAGCTCCCGCAACGACGCCGGCACGTCGATCGCATAGCGCAGCCGCTCGCCCAGCCGGATCGACGCGATCTGCAGCAGCGCCTCGACGAGTTCGAGCTCCTCGCCGAGCGTCGACGTCGCCTTGCGGGTGCGGCCGAGGCTCGCGCGCAGATACCGGTTCAGGCTGTCGAGCATCGTCGACGCGCGCGCCGGATCGCGTTCAATCAGGCTCTGCACGTTTGCGAGCGTGTTGAACAGGAAATGCGGCTCGATCTGCGCCTGCAGCAGCGCGAGGCGCGCGGCCGTCTCCGCCTGGCGCGCCTCGGCCGCCTCGCGGCGCTGCGTCTCGAGCGACGCGCGCATCCGCGCCGCCTGCATGAACAATGAAAGGAACGCGCAGGCGATGCCGGCGACCGCGAACGACGATCCGTACGCGAACCATTCGCGAACGCTTGCGCGCCCGATCAGATGCGGCACGTGCCCGATCGTCGACGCCGTGATCTCGAAGCCGGCGAGCACGCTGACGGGCGCGATGATCAGCACCTTCGGCAGCACCGCGAGCTTGCCGCGCGTCAGCTTGTCGGCGCACCGGCTGAGCAGCAGCGCGGACAGGCCGATGCCGTTCGCGAGCACGAGATAAGGCAGCACCGCGTCGTCGCGGCGGTTCGCCCACGAGCTCAGGCCGACGATGCAGTTGAACAGCACGAGTCCGGCCAGCCCCAGCATCCTGCGCATGGGCCGCGCGGCGCCGGAGTCGGCCGTCCGCGCGGAAAAGAAGGAATGGAGCCGGCTTTGCATGGTGTCGAACGGAGCGTGAGCATGAACGCGAACGGGCGCGATACTGCAACCATAACGTGCAACCATAACGCAGGCGCGCATCGGCGGCGGCGCGTGCGACGAACGGCGCAGGCGCGCGACGAGGCGCCGCGGCATCCGACGCGCCGCAACGCCACGGTGACGATTGTAGTGGAACGCCGCGCCGGTTCGGTGCGTGGAATGCGGCGGGCCGCCCGCGCCGTCGACCGTTCGTCGTTTCCCGTTCTCCGTTCCCTGCGCGGCGTCGAACGGCATCGAACGACATTGCCGATCGGCAGGCGCGGATTATTGCGACGCAGCATGCATCGAAACGCAACGGAACGAAACGCGCGCCGACGCCCGTGCGTGCGCCGATTCCGCCCGCCGATTCGCGGGCAACCTGCCCGCGTCGCCCGGATCGGGCCGCCCATTCGCCCACGATTCGCCAACGATTCACCAACGATTCACCAACGATTCACCAACGATTCACCATCGCTCGTCGCAACATTCATCGCACATCGACGCCGTTCGTCGCCCGGAACGCGCCGTTCGTCGCAAACCGACGCGCACGTGTCCGATCGCGTCTATCGTGACCGACAGACAAGCCCGATGAAGGCCATTCGATCATGTACCCAACGTTCCATCTCCCGAGCTACGTCTACGTGCTGTTTTGCGCGCTCGTCTACATCGGCGTGAAACGCTGCTTTCCGCGCCAGGTGACGCCGACGCGGCCGCTGCTGTCGCCGATCGTGTTCGCGATGCTCGGCATCACGAGCCTCAACGCGCTGTTTCCGCACGCCGGCATCGGCGCCGACGCCGTCGCGCTCGCGAGCCTCGCGGCCGGCGCGGTGCTCGGCTGGCTCCATGCGCGCCGCTGGCGGCTGCAATTCAACGTCGCGCAATCGCGCCTCGTCGTTCGCCTGCCCGGCGACGCGAGCCTGCTCGCGACGCTGATGCTCACGTTCGCCGCCGAGACGTACATGCATTACGCGATCGCGGCCGCGAAGCCGTGGGCCGCGACGAGCACGTTCGTCCTGCTGTCGTTCGCGGTGTGGGGCCTGCTCGTCGGCATGCCGCTCGGCCGCGCGATCAACGTGGCCGCACGCTGCGTCCGGTACGCGAACGGGCCGCGCGACAAGGACGGCGCATACACGTTCGACTCGAACTGATGGTCGAATCGATGCGTGACGCATGACGCGATGGCTGCGCGCCGCGCGCGCTCGCGCGCCCCGCCCCCGCCGCCCGATCCCGCAACCGCCGCCGGCGGAGCTCAGAAGAAGAACGTCACGACGCCCTGCACGATCTCGCTTTGCGCCTGCGCGCCGTACACGCTGCGCGACGCGCCGTGATTGCCCTGCCACTGCACGGCGACGTCGGTGCGCGGCCAGTGGTAACGCGCCTCCAGCCACGTGAAGTAGCTGTGATCGTCGATATCGTAGCGGCCCATCGCCTTCAGATCGAGATGCCGGACGAACGCATCCGGCATCGACGCATAGACGAACAGCGACTGCCGCGTCATCAATTCCTGCGCGACGCTCGCGCTCGCGCGATACCCCCAGTAGCGCGCCGAATCGTTTTGCAGCGCAAGCCACGCGCCGCGGCTCGCGCTCGCGCCGTCGTAATCGTATTCGAGCGTCAGCGACAGCTTGTTCGCGAACGTATGCGTGAGCCCCGTCGCGAGCTTCGACGTCAGCCGCTTCGGCGCCTGCGCGGTGTCGGCGATCGCGTTGCCGCGCCCGATCGCATATTCGACGAAGCCGACCGTCGCGTCGTCGATCAGCGCGGTCGCGTTCACGCCGAGTTGCGGTGAGATCCGCTCGCCGCCGTACAGCAGCCATTGCGGCGCGAATTCGCCGACGAGCCGCTGCGACACGCTCAGCATGTAGCGCGTCCACCGGTTCGTCGCGCCGAAATCGGGATTGAAGGTCGCGGCGCTCGGCCGCGTGTCGATGCGCGGCGAAACGAGCGCCGTCACCGAGCCGCCGTCCCACAGAATCTGCCCGCGCGCCATCACGCTGCCGAGCCGGTTCTCGCGCAGGCTCTCCGGGTCGATCGACACGACCGAGCGCAGCGCGCCCGCCTTGAAGAAATCGGTCGGATTGAACCCGGAGGCGACGCCCTCGCGCAGATTGATGCGCCCGACATCGACGATCGCATTCGGGCTCGCGCGCCAGCTCACGTAGGCCTGCTGCAGCGTATCGACCGCGTTGGTCTGCGCGACGCCCGCGCGCCACCCCGCGTCGAGGCGGTTCGACACGATCACCCGCCACGCGCCGAACGTGCCGTCGTAGGCGAGCGTGCTCGACATGCGCAGGTTGTCGTCGAGCGTCACGGGCCCCGTCTGGCTCGCGGCCGTGTAGTTCGCCGCGGCCGCTTCAAACGTGCCGCGCCAGTTGCTGCGGGCAACGGGCGCGGCGGCCGCAGCATCGGCTCCGTCTGGCCGGGCGGCGTCCAGTGCAGTTGCGCGCGATTGATCAGGAAGCTCGCACCGAACACGAGCAGCGTGCCCAGCGCCGCGCCGCAGACGCCGAGCAGGAAGTCCTCGCAGACGAACATGCGCCGGATGCCCGCACCGCGCACGCCGATCGCGCGCAGCGTGCCGATTTCGTGGGTGCGCTCCATCACCGCCATGTTCATCGTGTTGCCGACCGTAAACATCACGATCGTCGCGATCAGCACCGCGATGAAACCGAAAATGGCGCCGAACATGCCTCGCCCGGCGAGCCGACCGCCGCCGCCATCGCTCAATCGGGCAGCGGTGCGTGCTGCGGCACGGCATACGCCGCATCCGGAATCCGCTCGAGCCTCGACACCGCGGACAGTACGATCACGGCCGCCTGAATCGCGAAGCCCGCGACCGACGCCCAGATGCACGCGTCGATCCCGAACCGGCCCGCGACGACGGCGCCCGCGAGCGCGCCGAGCGGACGCGCGCCATAGGTCGCGGCGCTGTTGATCGCGGACACGCGGCCGAGCATCGTCGACGGCGTGATCGCCTGACGCAGCGTCGTCGACGCGACCGTCCACACGATCGGCCCGACGCCGAGCAGGAAAAAGCCCGACGCCGCGAGCCAGAACGACGGCACGAAAATCGACATGACCATGACGAGCGACGCGGCGAGGCCGCAGACGGGCCCGATCGTGAGGACGACGCCGAACTTGAGGCGCCGCGCGATCGCCGGCGCCATCGACGCGCCGCCCATCATGCCGATGCCGTACGCGGCGAACGTCATGCCGATCCGCGGCGCGCCCAGCATCAGATGATGGACCGCATACGGCACATATACCGCCTGCAACGTGAAAAAGCCGATATTGAAGAAGACTGCGGTGACGATCATCGGCCGCAGATGACGATCGCGATAGACGAACCGCGCGCCGTCACGCAGCTCGGCGGCGAAGCGCTTGCGCGGCGCGGCCGGCGAGCGCGCGTCCGGCAATCGGGCCAGCAGCAGCATCGCATAGGCGGACAGCATCGCCGCCACGCCATAGGCCCATTTCGCGCCGGTCCAGCCGACCAGCGCGCCGCCGATCGCGGGGCCGGCCGAGTACGCGGCGCTGCGCGCGAGCTCGATGACGCCGTTCGCTCGCGCCAGTTCCGCGCGGCCGACGAGCGCGGGAACCAGCGCCGGCGCGGCCACGCCATACGCGACGGTCCCGCACGCGCCGACGAAGCCGAGCATCGCGAGCGACGGCAGCGTCAGCGCATGCGCGGCGAGCAGCGCCAGCGCGACGGCCAGCGCGAGCGCGCGCAGGCCCTCGGCCGCCGCCATGATCCTTTTGCGCGAATGCCGATCCGCCCATACGCCGAGCGGAATCGAAAGGAGCAGAAACGGCAGCGTCTGCGCCGTCTGCAGCAAGGCGGTGCCGCTTGCGCTCGCGCCAAGCGTCAGCACGGCGACGAGCGGCGTCACCGCGAGGCCGATCTGCTCGGCCGACTGCGCAACGCAGTTCGACAGCGCGAGGCGCCGGAATGGAATGGAAAGGCGGGGCATCGTTGCACCTCGTTCGGAGTCGGTCGACAAGAGATGCCCTGCACGTTACGCAAGCTCGCCGCGCCACGCGCTCCATTTATTGCGGACCAATCCGCGGGCCAATCTACGAACCCATCCGGCTCGCGGCGATACGCGCAAGCCGAAGCATGAGCCCCGGGAGTAAAAACTTCGTCGGTTCAATGAGGTCCGCATGTCCCCGCCAAACCGGGACCGCGCGTCAAACAATCCATGACATTCGCGGCCCGCCGATTTGAACGTGCTTAACAGTCATTGCGTGCGGTCTTTGCCATCATGAACTCAACGAATACGAACGCGACGGGGCCACCGTTAGCATGCACCCTGCGCCAGCGGCCGAAGAGCCGCGCGGCGTAGGCTGACGGTTTCGATCGCCTCAGCCGGCGCGGCGGATCGCGCGCCGCCTTCCTGCTTCATTTCTTCGCAGCGCCAATCAAATCATCCGCAAGCACGCACGTCGCCCCGGCAACGCCGGGGCGGCGGTATTCGCACGCGCCACGCACAGCGCACGCCGACGCGATTGGCAAGCGCCTTAACATCTTGTTTCCGAATTGTTGGAACATCGCGGGCGATGCGCACTCAGACTGGATCGTAGTACCTGTTGAAATCCGATTCACGAATCACGACCAGAGGGAGATAACGTGAAATACTTACCGCTCATCGCATTGATCGTGGCAACTTCGGCCAGCGCCGCGGGCGCCGATATCAAGAACGTGGGACAGAGCCAGAAACCCGCGCCGGACGTCTCGGCCTGCATTGCGAAGACCTGGGCCGACAAGTCGCAACAACAGGTCGTCACGCAGAACGTGCTCGCGAACGGTCTCGCCGCTGACGTCTATGTGCCGGGCCAGCAGCCGCCGAACGGCGCGGCCGCGGTCGTGCGCCCCGCATTCTCGGGCAACGCGAAGACCTCGGTCGGCTTCCGCGCGGGCAGCGGCTCGGCGGACGGCGCGGCCGCGGGCGACATCAACAGTTGCCTGTAACGCCCGACGTGCCGGCGCTGCCGGCATGACATGAACCGAAACGCCGGCGCGACACGTCGCACGCAACGGCCGCCGACGCCGCTAACGTTCCCGCTTCGCGCGCAACGCCGCGCGTCGCGCGCGGCTCTCGGCCGACCAGACTTCGTCTGACGAGTAGTACTCGGGAACGGCGCGTGCGTCGGGCGGCAGGATCACCCACGGCTGCTTCGACGACGTGAAGATATGAATGTCGGGCGGCAGGCGGTCCGGCTCGTCGAGCGTGCCGACGCGAACGAAGCTCACCGCGCTGCCGCCGCCCGCATAATGGCTCCATACCGCGATGCGGCAGTGCGGGCAGCGCGCGATCTTCTGGCCCTTGCCGCTGTTCGACGGCGTATCGACGATGTCGACTTCGCCGCGCAGCAGCAGCAAGCGGTCCGATTCGATCAGCGCGTTCAGCGCGAACGCCGTGCCGGTTTCCCGCTGACACCAGCGGCAATGGCAGCAATGCACGATGAGCGGCCGGGATGTCATCCGGTAGCGCACCGCGCCGCATGTGCAACCACCTTCGTAGATCGGGGAATCGTCGGTTTGCATGCGTCGCCTCGCTTGAAAAGGGTACGATCGCCGTTGCTTCGCGCAATGCGATGATCCCCTTTCGCGCGATGCCTGTGAAGTGCCCGCCTCAAGTGCCCGGCCGTTTTCCGCGGCACGCCGGACGCGCCGAGCCGCGCGACGAATCTGCGAAATCCTCGCGATCGGTGGCATGATATCGACCTTGCGCGTCATTACATCCACCTGCATCCGAACATGTCGAACCTGATCGTCCACGGCGGCGCCCCGCTTCGCGGAGAAATCACGCCGTCCGCCAACAAGAACGCCGTCCTCCCCATCCTGTGCGCGACGCTCCTCACCGACCGGCCGCTGCGGCTCGTCGGCGTGCCTGACATCACCGACGTCCGCAAGATTCTCGACATCTTCCGCACGCTCGGCAGCGATGTCGCGATCGACTACGCCACCGGCGTGCTCGACCTGCACCATCGCGCGACCGCGTTCGATCCGGCCGTGCACCGGCTGCCGGAGGAGATGCGCTCGTCGATCATGCTGGTGCCGCCGCTCCTTGCGCGCTTCGGCGTCGCACGGCTCGAGAACGACGTGAAGGGCTGCACGCTCGGCGTGCGCGAGATCGATCCGCACGTGGAAGTGTTCGAGCGCTTCGGCGCGCGGATCGAGCGCACGTCCGATTCGCTGATCGTGCGCGCCGACGGCCCGCTCACGCCGAATCATCACTGGCTCGACTACGCATCCGTCACGACGACCGAGAACTTCGTGCTGTGCGCGGCGTCGGCGAACGGCACGTCGACGCTCGTCAACGCCGCGTCGGAGCCGCACGTGCAGGAGTTCTGCCGGTTCCTCGCGATGCTCGGCGTGCCGATCGAGGGCATCGGCACGTCGCATCTGAGCGTCCAGGGCGGCCGCGCGCTCGTGGGCGGCGAATACCGCTTCAACGAGGACTTCCACGAAATCGCGACGTTCCTCGCGCTCGGCGCGATCACGGGCGGCGACATCGCGGTGCGCAACGGCTCGCCCGAGCAGTTCCCGCTGATCGACCGGACCTTCGCGAAGTTCGGCGTGCAGGTCAAGCACGAGAACGGCTGGTCGCACGCGCTGCGCGACGGTCCGCTGAAGGTCAAGCAGCCGTTTACGCGCAACATCCTGACGAAGGTCGAGGCCGCGCCGTGGCCTTACCTGCCCGTCGATCTGCTGCCGATCTTCATCGCGCTCGGCGTGCAGGCGCAAGGCAGCGTGATGTTCTGGAACA
This sequence comes from Burkholderia sp. MSMB1588, assembly GCF_001546925.1. NCBI lineage: Bacteria > Pseudomonadati > Pseudomonadota > Betaproteobacteria > Burkholderiales > Burkholderiaceae > Burkholderia > Burkholderia sp. MSMB1588. Next base: position 2,309,780 of record NZ_CM003770.1, read on the forward strand.
AGGTCTACGACGGCGCGATGGGCTGGACGGGCGAGTTGTCGAAGTTCGGCGCGCACGTGTTCCTCTCCGACCCGCATCGGCTGATCACGTTCGGCGGGCTGCCGCTCAGCCCGGCGCGTGTCGAGAGCCCGTACATCATTCGCGTCGCGATCGCGCTCTTGATGGTCGCGGCGAGCATCGACGGACGCTCGGAGATCCTGAACGCGCAGCCGATCCGGCGCGCGCATCCGCACTTCGTCGAGAATCTGCGCTCGGTCGGCGCGAACGTCGAGTGGACGAGCGGCGAATGAGCCGGCGTGCGCGCGCCGCCGCCGGCCGGCCGCCTACTTGAGCCTGCCCGACAGGAACTGCGACAGCCGCTCGCTCTTCGGATTGACGAGCACGTCCCGCGGATGTCCCTCCTCTTCGATCCGCCCCTGGTGCAGGAAGATCACGTGATTCGACACGTTGCGCGCGAAGCCCATCTCGTGCGTGACGACGATCATCGTTCGCCCTTCTTCCGCAAGCGCCTGCATCACTTTCAGCACTTCGCCGACGAGCTCCGGGTCGAGCGCCGACGTCGGCTCGTCGAACAGCATGACTTCGGGCTCCATCGCGAGCGCCCGCGCGATGGCGACGCGCTGCTGCTGGCCGCCCGACAGGTGCGACGGATACTTCGCCTCGACGCTCGGCGCAAGCCCCACCTTCCGCAGATACTCGCGCGCCCGCGCCTCGGCCTGGGCGCGCGACAGGCCGAGCACGCTGACGGGCGCCTCGGTCACGTTCTCGAGCACCGTCATGTGCGCCCACAGGTTGAAGTGCTGGAACACCATCGCGAGCTTCACGCGCATCCGCTGCAATTGCTTCGGATCGCCGATTTTCGGCGCGCCGCGCCGGTCGCGCGTCACGCGGATCGACTCGTCGCCGAGCGTGATCGTCCCCGAGCACGGCTGCTCGAGAAAATTGATGCAGCGCAGGAACGTGCTCTTTCCCGAGCCGCTCGAGCCGATGATGCTGATCACGTCCCCCGCCTTCGCCTGCAGCGAGATGCCCTTGAGCACTTCGTTGTCGCCGAACTTCTTGTGCAGGTCATCCACCGTCAGCTTGTACATTCGCCGTCGTCCCTGATCGTATTTGATCGTCGTTGTGCTTCGTTGATCGGTACCGCCCGCGCGCGACGCGCGCATCAATGCCCCTGCGGCCTCAGGTACGCGAGCCAGCGCGCTTCCATCCGGCGGAACAGCCAGATCAGCGCGAACACGACGACGGCATACAGCGCGGCCGCGATCCCGTACGCCTGAAACGATGCGTAGGTGGCCGAATTGACGTCGCGCGTGACCTTCAGGATGTCGGGCACCGTCGCCGTGAACGCGAGCGTCGTCGCATGCAGCATCAGGATCACTTCGTTGCTGTAGCTCGGCAGCGCGCGGCGCAGCGCCGACGGCAGGATCACCCGCGTGTACAGCTTGAACCGCGGCATCCCGTATGCGAGCCCCGCCTCGATCTCGCCCGGCGACGTCGATTTGATCGCGCCCGCGAAGATCTCGGTCGCGTATGCGCATTCGTTCAGCGTGAACGCGAGCAGCGTGCAGTTCATCGCGCTGCGGAAGAAGCCGTCGAGCCATGCGTGGTCGTGCACGACGCTCAGGCTGTAGATGCCCGTGTAGCAGAGCAGCAGTTGCACGTAGAGCGGCGTGCCGCGGAACACATACGTATAGAGCCAGACCGGGCCCGACACCGCGCGGCTGCGCGACGCGCGCGCGATCGCGAGCGGCACCGCGAGGCCGAAGCCGAGCCCGATCGACACGACGAGCAGCCATAGCGTGATCGCGAGGCCGCTCAACCGATAGCCGTCGCTGAACAGGTAGTTCTGCCAATATTGACCGATGATCTGAATCACAGCGCCAGCCTCCGCACGCCCGCCGAATAGCGTTTTTCGAGGTACATCAGCACGAGGTTCGACAGCGTCGTGATCGCCAGATAGATCGCGCCGGCCGCGAGCGTGAAGAAAAAGAAGTTCAGCGTGCTCTTGCCGGCGTCCTGCGACGCCTTCACGACATCGGCCAAGCCGATGATCGACACGAGCGCGGTCGCCTTCACGAGCACCTGCCAGTTGTTGCCGATGCCGGGCAGCGCGAAGCGCATCATCTGTGGGAACATGATCCGCGCGAACACGCGCCACGCGCCCATCCCGTACGCGAAGCCCGCTTCGAGCTGGCCGCGCGGCACCGCGAGGAACGCGCCGCGAAACGTCTCGGTGAAGTAAGCGCCGTAGATGAAGCCCAGCGTGACGATGCCGGCGACGAATGGGTCGATGTCGATCTGATCGACGCCGAGCATGTCGGTCGCATCGTTCAGCAGGATCTGGATGCCGTAGAACAGCAGCAGCATCAGCACGAGATCCGGCACCGCGCGAATCAGCGTCGTGTAGAACGTGCCGACGCTCGCCAACGCGCGATTGGACGACAGCTTGGCGGCCGCGCCGGCGAGCCCGAGCGCGAGCGACGCGGCGAGCGACAGCACGGCGAGCTTGACCGTCTCGACCGTACCGACCCACAGCAGCGGGCCGAAGCCTTGAAAGAGCATCTGCGATTTCCTCGATGTGCGCGGGCGCGGCGCGCTGCCGCCGCGAAGCGGGCGCGCAACCTGTCCGTCGGGTTTCCGGGAGTTGACGAACCGTTTCGATGCGGCGATTCCGGCCGCGCCGAAGTTGTATGTACAACTTTGCGTCGGCCGATTTTGCCCGGCAATCCGTGTTTTTCTCTAATGCCCGAACGGCCGCATCATGCTCAAGCGCGACGCGCGGGCGATCCGGTACGTTCGCGCGCACGGTTGCCTGCGAAAAAAAGACCTCCGGGCGATCGGCGGACATCCTCTCTTCCCGCACCGCGCGACGCACGCGTCAGAAGGTATGCATCATCCCGACATACGCGCCCGTCTGCGATTCTCCCGCGAGCGGGCTCGTGTTCGGCGTCGCGTCGCGCGGCGTCGCGAGCAGCGAGAAGTTCGAATTCCCGCCGTTGCGCACATAGGCGAGCGTGCCGTACAGGAACGTGCGCTTCGACAGGTTGTAAGTCGTCCCGAGCGCATACATGATCGCGTGGCCGGACGGATCGTGCGACGCGTCGCCGCCGTCGCCGCCGCGCACGCGCACGTAGTAGCCGCCGCCCGTCACCGCCCATTGCGGATTCGCCTGATACGTCGCGCCGAGCCAGAAGTGATCGGCGCGATCCGCGAGGCCCGCCGGCGTATCGGGCGCGGAGTAATGTGTGTACGCGCCCTGGATCTTGAACTTCTGCACCTTCACGTTCGCGCCGATGAAATATTCGCGCGAGCTCGAGAAGATGTTGCTCATCCGGCCGTTGCTGTCGCGCAGTTCGTCATAGATCCCGCGCACGTCGAGCATCGGCGAGTGATACGAGATCATCACGCCGTCCGAGCGGCCGAAGTCGCCCTGCGCGCCGTAGTTGAAGCCGCGCGACTGATTGCCGAACGCATACTGCGCCTGCACGTCGAAGCCGCCGAACACCGGGCTGTGATACTCGACGTTGTTGCTCGTCTGCTGCCAGTTGCGCCCGCGCACGAGCGACGCCGACGAAAACGCCTGCTGGACGAACGGATCGAATTCCCACACGCCATCGCTGTCGATGAAGAGGTTGCGGCCCGCCTGCAGCGTGCCCCACGTGTCGTTCCTCAAGCCGACGTACGCGCGCCGCGACCACATCCGGCCGCCGCCCGTCGTGCCGTTCATCACCTGGAATGCGGTCTCCAGGTTGAAGATCGCCGACGTGCGTCCGCCCAGATCCTCGGCGCCCTTCAGGCCGAACATGCTCGTGCCCCAGTCGCCGCTCTCGGCGCTCCAGCGCGACGAGCTTCCGCCCGAAGGATTCGCGATGTGATTCAGATATTCGACGCCGCCGTCGACGCGGCCATAAAGCGTGACGCTCGTCTGCGCGCAAGCGAGCGCCGGCCCGGCCGCGACGAGCGCGGCCATCATCTTCCTCGAATGAAAACCCATTGTTCTCCGCCTGTTGTCTTCTCTCAGGTTCACAACACGTCCGGCACGCCGCTCAGCCGCGATCGAGCGAATAGCGTCCGGGGCCAGCCGCGCACAGGGCGAACAAGCCGCCCGTGATCGCGAGGTTCTTGTAGAAGTGGATCATCATGTTCATCTGCTCGGCAGCAGGCATCGACCAGTAGCGATGGCCGATGAACGCGGTGCCGATCGTGTAGAGGCCGAGCAGCAGCGCGAGCGGCCGCGTGCAGAAGCCGATCAGGATCGCGATGCCGACGAAGAACTCCATCACGATGGCGACGACGGCCGCGATCGACGGCAGCGGCGTGCCTTCCGCGGTCATGAACTGGACCGTGCCCGAGAAATTCAGCAGCTTCTCCCAGCCGAAGATCACGAACAGGATGACGAGCAGGATGCGGGACAGCAGCAGCAGAAGGTCTTTTTGAGGCGCAAGGAAAGTTTGTCTCATTGTCGTTTGGAGCCGGAAGCGGGCGCCGTGCACGGTGCGACGACGCGTCGCGCACGTGCCGGTTGCGAACCGAGGCGGCGCGCGATGCGCCGCCTCCCTGTCGACTGCGACCTGCCACCGGACGGCCGCCCGGTGCGATGCCGTCCTCCCCGATCGCCGGATAACCGAGTCGTACGTTACTGCGCGGCGCGCAGCTTCGCAACGTCCTGCTCGCTCACCTTCGCCGCCGGATTGCCGAATTGCGCGGTCAGGTAGTTCGCGAGCGCGGCGATCTGCGCGTCCGACAGCTCGTGCCGGAACGCCGGCATCCCGACGTCCTCGTTGCCCGCCTTGCGCGCGACGCCGTTCAGGATCACCTGCACGAGATTCGTCGGATTCGGCGCGCCGACCGTCGAATTGTGCAGGAGCGACGGATAGTAGCCGTCCGGCGTGCCCTTGCCCTGCATCTGGTGGCAACTCGCGCAGTTGCCGAGATAGAGGCGCGCGGGATCGATGCCCGTCGCGGCGAGCGCGACGCCGCGCAGCCGGATTCCGTCCTCGGCCGGCTTGCCCCATGCGGAGCGCGCCTTCGCGGTGCCGTCGGCGACGGCGGGCACCGTGCGGATGTACGTCGCGATCGCGCCGATATCCGCATCGGTCATCTGCGAGAAGCTGTGCTCGACCGCCTCGGCCATCGGCCCTCCCGCCTGCGCGAGACCCGGCACGCTGCCCGTGCGCAGATACTGGACGAGCTGCTGCTGCGACCAGCCGCCGATCCCCGCGTTCGGGTCCGACGTGATGTTGTAGCCGTCCCAGCCGGACAGCACCGAGCCCGCGAGGAAGCTGCCGCCCGTTTCGTCGAGCGACTTCTCCTGCAGCGTGACGGCGCGCGGCGTGTGGCACGTGCCGCAGTGCGCGAGGCCCTGCACGAGATACGCGCCGCGGTTCCATTCGACGCTGCGCCCCGGCTTCGGCTGGTACGCGCCTTCCTTCAGGAACAGCAGGTTCCAGATCTTGAGCGGCCAGCGCATGCTCAGATACCACGGGATGTCGTTCTTGCGCGGCGGCTGCCTGACCGGCTCGACGCCATGCATGAAGTACGCGTAGAGCGCCTTCACGTCGTCGTCGGTGATCTTCGCATACGACACGTACGGCATCGCCGGATACAGGTTGTTGCCGTTCTTCGCCACGCCGTGACGCACCGCGCGCTCGAAGTCCGCGAACGTCCAGTCGCCGATGCCCGTTGCCTTGTCGGGCGTGATGTTCGTCGTGTAGATCGTGCCGAGGACGGGCGCGCGCATCGGCAAGCCGCCCGCGAACGGCTTGCCGCCCTTCGCCGTGTGGCACGCCATGCAGTCGCCCGCGACGGCCAGATAGCGGCCGCGCTCGACGAGCGCCGCATCGGCGGAAGGCGCGGCGGCCGCCGCGCTCGACAGGCCGGGCAACGCGATGCAGCCGGCCAGCACGAAGGAAAGCGTTCGTTTCAGCATCAGATTTCCTTCTTCAACTGGTCCGAGATCCGCAGCGCGAGCGCCGCGATCGTCAGCGTCACGTTCACCGTGCCGACCGTCGGCATCGTCGCGCTGCTCGACACGAACAGGTTCGGATGGTCGAACGTGCGGCAATCCTTGTCGACGACCGAATCGCGCGGGTCCGCGCCCATGATCGTCGAGCCGGTGATGTGGTTGTTCGGCGCGAACTCGTCGTTGAACACGACGTCGTTGCCGCCCAGCACCTGCGCCGCCGTTGCATACACTTCGCGCGTGTGCACGGCGCCGCGCTTCACGTAGTCGTCGATCCGGTACGTGATCTCCGGGCGCGGAATGCCGAGCGCATCGGTCGCCGTCTTGCTCGGCACGATGCGGTTCTCGGGCTGCGGCAGGATCTCGTGGAAGCAGTCGAACTGCACGTAGCGCGCGGCGCGGTCGCGGATCTGCGCGTCGAGCTCGGCGGGCTTCAGCAGCTTGCCGGCCTTGAAGATCTTCTGCGTCTCCTGGTCGATGCGCGACAGGTTCGACAGATGGATCTTCTTCGCCGCCTCGGTCGCGCGAAACGCTCCGTCGCGAAAGCCGATCAGCGACGTCATCTCCTGCGGGCCGCGGCCCGGCCACAGCTTCTCGCTCGCGTAGAACGACACGCCCGTGCCCGGGTGGTCCATCAGGTTGCGGCCGACCATGTCGGAACTGTTGCCGACGCCGTTCGGGAAATCGCGGCTCGTCGACATCAGCATCAGCTTCGGCGTCTCGATGCCGTTCGCGGCGAGCACGAAATACTTGCCCTCGACGCGGTGCTCGACGCCCTTCGGGTCCTTGTAGAGCGCGGCGACGATCTTCTTCTTCGGGCCCACCTCGAGCTTGTGGACGACCGCGTTCTCGATCAGCTTCGCGCCCGCCTGCTCGGCCTTCTCGACGTGGACGACGCCGTTGTACATCGCGCCGATCGGGCAGATCGGCATGCAGTTGTTGTTCCCGCAGCAGGTCGGCCGGCCGTCGTATGGACGGCTGTTGCGCGCGACGGGCTCGGTCACGACGTGGTACTTCGGGTCGTGTTTGTTGAGCGCGGTCTTGATCGTCCGCTCGTTGTAGGACAGCGGCAGCGGCGGCATCGGGTAAGGCGCCTTGCGCGGCGACAGCAGATCCTCTTCGGCGCCCGGCCCCCAGACGCCCAGCTCTTCCTCGGCGCGCTGATAGTCATGCTCGAGATCGTCGTACTGGATCGGCCAGTCGCGGCCGACGCCGTACACGGTCTTCATCCTGAAGTCGTTCGGAATGAAGCGCCACGCGGACGCGGCCCAATGCCACGTCGTGCCGCCCACCGCGCGGATGTACTGCGAGTTGAACTTGTGCTCGCCCTTGAGCACGAGGTAGTCGTTCGGCGGCTCGTATTCCGGATGCGGCGCCCACGCGCTCGACGGATACGGCGCCATGAAATCCATCTTGTCCGGCTGGTTGCGGAAGCGCTCGACGATTTCCCAGCGCGGCATCCGCGGGCCGGCTTCGAGCAGGATCACCGATTTGCCGGCCATCGCGAGCTGATGCGCAACGATCGCGCCCGCCACGCCCGAGCCCACGACGACGACGTCGGCTTGTTGTGTATCGGCCATCAGGCTTGCCTCTCGATCGGTTTGTCGGCCCAGAAGCCGGGTTTGTTGGGGCAGTACGAGCGGATCACGAGCGTGTCGGACACGACGCCGAACATCAGCGCTTCCTCGTACGTCACCACGACGTTATCGACGATGCCGAGGTACCACGCTTCGAGAATGCGCAGCGCGAGGGCTTCCTGATCGGGCGTGAGCGTGTTCGCGGCGAGCGCGCCGGCGAGCTTCGGCAGCCCGTCGCCGAACTCGAACGAACCTTTCTGCAACGCGCGCAGCAGCCGTTCGCCGACCGCGCGGTTCAGGCCGGTCTTGCCGGTCAGCGCCTCCGACAGCGTCATGAACGCGTCGAGCGGCGCGGCGCTCGGCGCACCGGCGAGCGCGCGCAGCGTCAGCGAGCCGGCGAGGCCCAATGCGCTCAACGCAAGCGAGCGCTGCAGCCATTGGCGTCGGGTGAGCCCCCCACCCGTGGGCTCGTTCGCGTCGATCGAGCGACGCGCGTGGGGATTGGTGTCGTTATTCATCGTTCCTTCTCTCTGGCGCCGGGTTCGGGAAAACGAGTCTTGATATTTCTCAAACCACGGCGCGGACCCGCAATGTACGCGTTCGTCGTGATTTGAACAATCCCTTTATAGTTCATCGAATCGTTTTGCACTCCCTTGCAATGCGGGTTCCGGCGGCTTTTTCAGTTTTTGCAAGAAATTGTTTCGTAATGTGGCGTCGCAGCGCTCGGATTGTCCGCAATACGCAGCAGTGCGACATGAAAGGATCGGGAAGCCGCGCATCGATCGTTGCTCGAACGGGCGCGCATGGGGCGTGCGGTGCGGTCCGCGCTTTTCCGCGTCGGCCAGTGCCCGCCTCCGCTCGATCGTTGCGCTGACGATTCCTCGAATGCCGGCTTCCATGACGCCTGCCCGGTCGATCTTCCGATGCGCACCGGCGAGCTCGCGCGCGACGGTCGCCCCGCGGGCGACACCAGCGCATGCCGCCGCCATCCCGGCCGCGCATTCGATTGTCTGTTTTATACGGCCGTTCTCGGTTTTCCGCGCTTATCTCAAAATTATCCTCAAACCGGCGGGTTCCCTACACCCAAAATGCTCGTACTTTTGTATGACAAGCGACTATATTTTCGGAAAGACTATCAAGAATTGTTAAAAGCAGCCGTTACCCACACCAGTATCTCCGATCGGGCATCGCGCGAGCCCGACGGTTTCAGGACAAGACCTGGCGACGTATCGGGATGCGACGAGGAATGAGGTTCGTGCTCGCGAAGCCTCCACGCCACGGGTCTTGACCGCGTTGACCGCGCATGCGGTATCGAACTCAAGAGTGGAGAGGCTCCATGAACAAGAAACATAGCAATCCTGAACAGATGCGGATGGGCCAGGTCCGCGCCGTCGCCGGCATTCTCTCCATGTCCATCCTCGTTGCGCTCGCCGGCTGCGGCGGCGGAGGCGACGGAGGCGGAAGCGGCACGCCGTCGGCAGCCGCCCAGCCGACGACACCCGCGCCGGCTCCGTCGCCCGCGCCGAGTTCGGGCTCGTCGCAATCCACGACCTCATCGACCTCGACCACGGCCTGCCCTGTCACGCAGGCCGCATCGACTGCCGCAAGCGAATCGCTCGTCACCCGCGCCGTTTCGCACGACGCGAGCGTCGATCATCTGATCGTCAAGCTGCAAACCGCATCGGCGACGACGGCATCCGGCGCGCACATCATGGCCGCGACGAACGACGCGGCGCGACTGGATTCGGTGATTCAGCGCGTGATGTCGCAATGGAACGCGAAGAGCGTCGCCGTTCGCTCGTATGCGCAGAACGTCGCGGCGACGAACGCGGTGCAGGTCGAGCGGACGATGTCGGACGGCGCCGCGCTGCTCGCGCTCGGACAAAAGATGAGCGCGGATAACGCCGGCGCTCTCGCGCAAACGTTCGCGGCCGATCCGGACGTCGCATACGCGGAACCCGACCGGCGCGTATTCGCCCGCACGACGGCAACCGACCCGAGCTACGCGCAGCAGTGGAACTACTTCGATCCGACGGCCGGCATCGACCTGCCGAGCGCATGGGCCGTGACGACCGGCCTGCCGAGCGTCGTCACCGCGGTGCTCGACACCGGCTATCGCCCGCATCCGGACATCATCGCGAACCTGCTGCCCGGCTATGACTTCATCTCCGACATCAACACCGGCAACAACGGCCACGGCCGCGGCCCGGACGCGACCGACCCGGGCGACTGGCTCACGCAGCAGGAGCTGACCGATCCGTCGAGCCCGTTCTACCAATGCGCGAGCGCGCCGTCGAACAGCAGTTGGCACGGCACGCAGGTCGCCGGCATCATCGGCGCCGCCGCGAACAACGGCATCGGCATCGCGGGCGTCAGTTGGTACGGCAAGATCCTGCCCGTGCGCGTGCTCGGCAAGTGCGGCGGCACGACGAGCGACATTGCCGACGCGATGCGCTGGGCGGCGGGCATCCCCGTCACCGGCGCGCCGACGAACCTCACGCCCGCGAAGGTGATCAACCTGAGCCTCGGCGGCACCGGCCCGTGCGGCGACACGTTCCAGCAAGCGATCAACGACGTGATCGCGCGCGGCGCGACCGTCGTCGTCTCGGCCGGCAACGACGGCCAGGCGACGACGATGGACCGCCCGGCGAATTGCAAGGGCGTGATCGCGGTCGGTGCAACCGACAGCACCGGCCAGCGCGCGTGGTACAGCAACTTCGGCTCGGACATCACATTGAGCGCGCCGGGCTCGAACATCCTGTCGACGACCAATGCGGGCACGACGGTGCCGACCGCCGACGCGTACGGCACGCACAGCGGCACGAGCCTCGCCGCGCCGCAGGTGGCGGGCGTCGCCTCGCTGATGCTCGCGGTCAACCCGAACCTGACGCCCGCGCAGATCGCGCAGAAGCTCGCGAGCACCGCGCGGCCGTCGCCGTCGACGACGTCCTGCCTCGCCCGCGCACCGGGTGCGGGCATCGTCGACGCCGGCACGGTGGTTGCGTCCGCAACGAAATAGCCGTGCGACGCGCGACGCGATTCACGCGGCGGCCGCCCGAACGGGTGGGCCGTTCGCGTTCGCCGCCGTGCGACGGCGGCCCGCGCGGCGGGCGAACGCATGCGCGGCCCGCGCAAACCCGCCGTAAAAAACTTGACGCTTCGCGCGCTGACCCTTTACCATCGCCCCGTCTTGATACTTGGAGTGTTCCGTGAACACCGATGCGAGTTGTAGCCGGTCCCGCACCGGCTTGACTGCTGACTGAGGCATTCGCGCAGAGCCCCACGCTTCTGCCGCATCCCGGCCAGCAGGATGCGGCGTCTTTCCGGCCATCCCGGCCCGATCTTCCCGCCACGATTTTCCGAGCGAACGACGCATGCGCCGCAATGCGCGCATCGCACGCGCTCGTTCCCGCGATGTACGGCCCGCGCCGTGCATGCGCGTGCACGCACGCTCGCGCGCGCATCGGTTCCGCATGCGCGCCCGATGCGCGGCACTCCCGCCGCACGCCCTTTCGCGTCCGGCCAACAATCGACAGGAGTCCAGATGGAAGCAGACGACAGTAGCCGATTACCGCTCGCCGGCGTCATGCCGCGCGGCGCATGCGGCGTGCGCGTCACGCCGGCCGCGCCGGCGAGCGAATCCGATTTCCTCTTCATTCAGCCGAACGCGCGCGACGCGAAGCGGCGGGAGACGCTCGTCCGTCGGTGACGTCGGCGCTCCCCGCTCGCCGCGCGCGACACACGGAGCGACCGATGACACAACGCACTCCTTCGAAACACAGGCAACGCGGATTTCTCCATTACGGCGCGCGGGGCGACGGCGACGATCGCCTCCCGATGCGCATCGAGTACGAATCCGCGCAACCGCTCGCCGACACGCTCGCGAACCTCCACACGAGCGAGCGCGGCCTCACGACGTCCGACGCAAAAGAGCGCCTGCTGCGCGACGGCCCGAACGAAATCGCACACGACAAGCCGCCGCACTGGAGCCGGCAGTTGCTCGCATCGTCGAACAATCCGTTCGTCTACGTGCTGCTCGTGCTCGCCGCGATCAGCTTTCTGACCGACGTCTACTTCGCCGCCCCCGACGATCGCGACTACGTGAAGATCACGATCCTGCTTTCGATGGTGACGATCAGCGTGCTGCTGCGCTTCGTGCAGGAATTCCGCTCGCTGCGCGCGGCCGAAAAGCTCAAGGCGATGGTTCGCACGAGCGCGACCGTGCATCGCCGCACCGACGGCGCGAGCGCGCCGATCAGGCACGACGTGCCGATGCGCGACGTCGCCGTCGGCGACATCGTGCATCTCTCGGCGGGCGACATGATTCCCGCGGACGTGCGGCTCATCTCGTCTCGCGATCTCTTCATCAGTCAGGCGGTGCTGACGGGCGAGGCGCTGCCCGTCGAGAAGTACGACACGCTCGGCGCCGTCGCGCAAAAGTTCGCCGATGAGGCGAACCGCCACGGCGGCGGCGATGCCGGGCGCATCGATCGCCCCGGGCAAGGCGGCTCGCTGCTCGATCTCGCGAACGTGTGCTTCATGGGCACCAACGTCGTGAGCGGCACCGCGACCGCGGTCGTCGTCGCGACGGGCGGCGACACGTACTTCGGCGCGCTCGCGAAGAACGTGGTCAGCCACAAGCGGATCGAGACGAACTTCGATCGCGGCGTGTCGAGCGTCAGTTGGCTGCTGATCCGCTTCATGCTCGTGATGGTGCCCGTCGTCTTCATGATCAACGGCCTCACGAAAGGCGACTGGCTGAGCGCACTCACGTTCGCGCTCGCGGTCGCGGTCGGCCTCACGCCCGAGATGCTGCCGATGATCGTCAGCGCGAACCTCGCGCGCGGCGCGGTCGCGATGGCGCGGCGCAAGGTTGTCGTCAAGCGGCTGAACTCGGTCCAGAACCTCGGCGCGATGGACGTGCTCTGCACCGACAAGACGGGCACGCTCACGCAGGACAGGATCATCCTCGAGCATCATCTCGACGCGTCCGGCCGCAACAACGAGGACGTGCTGCGGCTCGGCTGGCTGAACAGCTTCCATCAGAGCGGCCAGAAGAACCTGATCGACATCGCGATCGTCGATCGCGCGAACCAGCTCGGCGACCGGATCAGGCCGCAGGGCTATCGCAAGATCGACGAGCTGCCGTTCGACTTCGTGCGGCGGCGCCTGTCCGTCGTCGTCGAGGACCCGCGCGGCGCGCATCTGCTCGTCTGCAAGGGTGCGGTCGAGGAGATGCTCGCCGTCTCGACGCACGTTCAGGACGACGAAGGCATTCACCCGCTCGATTTCGTCGCGCGCAAGCGGCTGCTCGCGCAGGCGAACGCGTACAACGAAGACGGCTTTCGCGTTCTGATCGTCGCGACGCGCACGATCCCCCGCGGCGACGAACGCGCGCAGTACCGGACGGCCGACGAGCGCGAGCTCGTCGTGCGCGGCTTCCTCACGTTCCTCGATCCGCCGAAGGAATCGGCCGCGCCCGCGCTCGCCGCGCTGCGCGAGAACGGCGTCGCCGTGAAGGTGCTGACGGGCGACAACCCGGCCGTCACGCTGAACGTGTGCCGGCAAGTCGGCCTCGAGCCCGGCAGGCCGCTCGTCGGCGCCGAAGTCGAGGCGCTCGACGACGCGGCGCTCGAGAAGGCGGTCGAGCGCACGACGGTGTTCGCGAAGCTCACGCCGCTGCAGAAGGCGCGGATCGTCAAGGCGCTGCAGGCGAACGGCCACACGGTCGGCTTCCTCGGCGACGGGATCAACGACGCGCCCGCGCTGCGCGACGCCGACGTCGGCATCTCGGTCGACAGCGGCGCGGACATCGCGAAGGAAACCGCCGACATCATCCTGCTCGAGAAGAGCCTGATGGTGCTCGAGGAAGGCGTGATCAAGGGCCGCGAGACGTTCGGCAACATCCTCAAGTACCTGAACATGACCGCGAGCTCGAACTTCGGCAACGTGTTCTCGGTGCTCGTCGCGAGCGCGTTCCTGCCGTGGGAGCCGATGCTCGCCGTGCAGATGCTCGTGCTGAACCTCATCTACGACACCTCGCAGATGCTGCTGCCGTGGGACAAGATGGACCCCGAGTTCCTGAAGAAGCCGCGCAAGTGGGAAGCGAACAACATCGGCCGCTTCATGCTGTGGGTCGGGCCGACGTCGTCGGTGTTCGACATCACGACCTACGTGCTGATGTGGACCGTGTTCGGCGCGGGCGCGCTCTACCACGCGCAAGGCGGCGCGGGCGGCCAGCTCGTGATGAACTCCGGCTGGTTCGTCGAGAGCCTCGTGTCGCAGACGCTCGTCGTCCACCTGCTGCGCACGCAGAAGATTCCGTTCCTGCAGAGCACCGCGTCGCTGCCCGTGCTGCTGTCGACGACGATCGCGATCGCGATCGGCTGCTGGCTGCCGTTCTCGCCGTTCTCCGAAGCGCTCGGCTTCATCCGCCTGCCCGGCAGCTACTGGCTGTGGCTCGTCGCGACGATGGCGGGCTACATCGCGCTCGCGCAGATCGTGAAGACGCTCTACGTGCGCCGCTACAAGCGGTGGTTCTGACGCGACGCGCTCCATTTTGCATCCCGGCCGGCGCACGCGGCGCGCGCCGGCCGTTCGTCTCATCGAAGGTGACGCCATGAAAAGAATGCTTCCGCTCGCCGGCAGCAGCCGTGGCTTGACGGCGGGGCGGCCTTCGGACTTGCGGATCGCGGATCTGCGGATCGATGGCCGCCCCGCTCCTTTTCGCGCCGTCCGTCGCGTCGCGTTTGCGTGCGCCTCTGCGCTGCGCTGCGCGACGCTGTCGCCGTCGCCGCTTCAGGCTTCTTCACGTCGCGCGGCCGCGTCGCCGCCGAACGGCGCATCGCACGCGAGCGGCGCCGGTCGCGCCGCCCGCGCATTCCGCACGTCGTCATCGCAATGTTCGCCGCACGCGCCGCGCCCGTCATGCGTCACTTCCCTCTTCACGCCTCGCCGTCATCGTTTCGCGCACACCGCGGCCAGCCGCCCGAGCGTCTTCACCGCCGTCTCGATCTGCGGCGACCACGGATAGCTGTAGTTCAGCCGGATGCAGTGCCGATACGCGGGCGTCGTCGAGAACATGTGCCCCGGCCCGAGCGTGATCTTCTGCGCGAGCGCGAGCCGGTACAGCTCCATCGCGTCGACGCCGTCCGGCAGCTCGATCCACAGCACGTAGCCGCCGCGCGGCTGCGACAGCCGCGTGCCGTCCGGAAAGAAACGCCGCACGAGCGCCGCCATCATGCTCGCCTGCTGCGCGTAGAGCTTGCGAATTCGCCGCAGATGGTGATCGTAGCCGTCGTGCTTCAGGTACTCGGCGATCGCGAGCTGGTCGATCGCGGGCGTCGCGAGCGTGTTCAGGAACTTGAGCTTCTCGACCTCGTCTCGGTAGCGCCCCGGCATCGCCCAGCCCACCCGGTACGCGGGCGACAGGCTCTTCGAGAACGACGCGCAATGCAGCACGAGCCCGCGCGTATCGAACGCCTTCAGCGTGCTCGGCCGCTTGGCGCCGTAGTACAGCTCGTGATAGACGTCGTTCTCGATCGCCGGCACGTCGTGCCGCGCGAGCAGCTCGACGAGCGCGCGCTTGCGCTCGTCCGGCATCAGGAAGCCGAGCGGATTCTGGAAGTTCGGCATCACCATGCACGCGGCGACGCGCTCGCCCGCGAGGATCCGCGCGAGCGCGTCGATGTCGATGCCCTCGCCCGGATGCGTCGCGACTTCGATCGCGCGCATCCCGAGCCGCTCGATCGCGTGCAGCATCGCATAGAACGTCGGCGATTCGACGGCGATCGTGTCGCCCGGCTTCGCGACCGCCTGCAGGCACAGATTGATCGCCTCGGTCGCGCCGATCGTCACGACGATATCGCCCGGATCGACCGCGACGCCGCCTTCCAGATAGCGGCGCGCGATCTGCCGGACCAGCTCCGGATTGCCGGGCGGCAGATCGTCGATCACGCCCCAGCGCGTGCGCCGCCGCGCGATCGCGTGCGCGTGCCGCGCGATCCGCTGCGCGGGGAACGGCGTCGCATCCGGATATGGCGAGCCGAGCGGCACCGCGTCGTCGCGCGCGATCGAGCGCAGCGTCGACAGCACGAGCCGGCTCACGTCGACAGCCGACGATACCGCGACGGGCGCTGACGCATGCAGCGCGAGCTCCGGCGCGTCCTGCCGCGCGCGCACGAAATAGCCGGACTGCGGCCGGCTCTCGATCGCGCCGCGGCTCTCCAGCACCAGGTACGCGCGCACGATGGTCGTGATGCTGAGCCGGTGCTGAAGGCTCGCCTGCCGCACCGACGGAATCCGCTCGCCCGGCCGGTAGACGCCGCGCCGGATCATCGCGTCGATGTCGTCCGCCAACTGCTCGTAACGCTTCATCGCTCGCTCCGCTCGTTCGTTTGTCGCTATGCAAGAGTACAGTTTCTTGACGCAACGCACCAGATTAAAGAACTGTGCTCTTTTTCTTTCCGGCGAGGTGTGTCCCCGGCCCGTGCCGCGGCGCGCGTACGCTTCGTTGCGTCGCCGTCCCCAACCGGCGCTCTGACTCTACGACACATGAAAACCAAGGAACCCGACGCGCGCATCGCGCCGTACGCCCATCCGGCGGGCGGCTGGGGCGCGCTCAAGTACGTCGCGATCAACCTGTTCAAGGAAAAGGTGCCGGGCGGCAACTACCGGGCGCTGTTGCGCCAGAACCAGCCGGACGGCTTCGACTGCCCCGGCTGCGCATGGCCCGATCGCGAACATGCGTCGACGTTCGAATTCTGCGAGAACGGCGTGAAGGCCGTCGCGGCCGAGGCGACCGCGAAGCGCGTGACGCCCGCGTTCTTCGCCGAGCACACGGTGAGCTCGCTGTTCGATCAGTCCGACTACGCGCTCGAGCAGCATGGCCGCCTGACCGACCCGATGGTCTACGACGCCGCGACCGACCATTACGTGCCGATCGCCTGGGACGCCGCGTTCGAGCTGATCGCGAAGCACCTGCGCGCGCTCGGCGATCCGCACCGCGCGGCGTTCTACACGTCGGGCCGCGCGAGCAACGAGGCCGCGTTCCTGTACCAGTTACTCGTGCGCTACTACGGCACCAACAATTTCCCCGACTGCTCGAACATGTGCCACGAGGCGACGAGCCGCGGGCTGCCGGCCACGGTCGGCGTCGGCAAGGGCACGGTCACGCTCGACGATTTCGAGCTGGCCGACACGCTGCTGATCTTCGGCCAGAATCCGGCGACGAACCATCCGCGGATGATGGGCGAGCTGCGCGCATGCGCGAAGCGCGGCGCGACGATCGTGTCGATCAATCCGCTCCGGGAGCGCGGGCTCGAACGCTTCGCGAGCCCGCAGCATCCGGCCGAGATGCTGACGATGTCGAGCACGCCGATCGCGTCAACGTTCGTGCAGCCGTGCGTCGGCGGCGATCTCGCGCTGCTCAAGGGCGTCGCGAAGCGCGTCGTCGAGCTCGACGACGCGGCGCGCGAACGCGGCGGCGCGCGCGTGCTCGACGTCGACTTCATCGCCGCGCACACGGCCGGCTTCGACGCGTTCGCGGCCGACCTGCGCGCGCAAGACTGGGCCGCGCTCGTCGCGGAAAGCGGCGTGCCGTATGAGCAGATCGACGCGCTCGCGCAGATCTACGTGCGCGGCGAGCGCGTGATCGCGACGTGGGGAATGGGCATCACGCAGCACAAGCACTCGGTCGCGACCGTGCACATGCTGTCGAACCTGATGCTGATGCGCGGCAACATCGGCCGGCCGGGCGCGGGCCTCTGCCCCGTGCGCGGGCATTCGAACGTGCAGGGCAACCGCACGGTCGGCATCGAGGAAAAGCCATCCGACGCGTTCCTCGACCGGCTCGGCCGCGCGTTCGATTTCGCGCCGCCGCGCGGCCACGGCTACGACGTCGTCGAGACGATCGAGGCGATGCTCGACGGCCGCATCGGCGTGTTCATCGGCCTCGGCGGCAACTTCGCGATGGCGACGCCCGATACGCCGCGCACGTGGCAAGGGCTGCGCCGTTGCGATCTCACCGTCCACATCACGACGAAGCTGAACCGCAGCCATCTCGTGCACGGCCGCGAAGCGCTGATCCTGCCGACGCTCGGCCGCACCGAGATCGATCGGCAGAACGGCGTCGCGCAGGGCGTCACCGTCGAGGATTCGATGTGCATGGTTCACGTGTCGTATGGGATGAACCAGCCGGCTTCGCCGAACCTGCTGTCGGAGATCGCGATCGTCGCGCGGCTCGGGCACGCGCTCTTCGGCGGCGACAAGATCGACTGGCTCGGCTACATGAACGACTACGCGAAGATCCGCGACGCGATCGAAGCGAGCATCGAAGGCTTCGACGGCTACAACGCGCGGATCGCGCGGCCGGGCGGCTTCCATCTGCGGGTTGCGTCGCGCGAGCGCGAATGGCTCACGCCGAGCGGCCGCGCGAACTTCATCGCCCACGCGCTGCCCGTCGACACGCCGATCCGGCGCGCCCGCGCGCGCCACGGCAAGCGGCTGATGACGCTGATGACGACGCGCTCGCACGATCAGTACAACACGACGATCTACGCGCTCGACGACCGCTATCGCGGCGTGTTCGGCCAGCGGCGCGTCGTGTTCGCGCACCCCGACGATCTCGCGATGCTCGGCTTCGAAGCGGGCGAGCACGTCGATCTCGAAACGGTATGGGACGACGGGATCGAACGGCGCGTCGAAGGTTTTCTGCTCGTCGCTTACGACATTCCGCGCGGCTGCCTCGGCGCGTACTACCCGGAGACGAATCCGCTCGTGCCGCTCGACAGCGTCGGCGACGTCTGCAACACGCCGACGTCGAAGTCGATTCCGGTGCTGATGCACCGGTCGGCAAGCGGCGCTCAGCGCGCGGCATGACGCGAGGCCACCATGATCGTCAGACCGCGCGAGCACTGGTTCCGGATGCTGTTCGTCTGGAACGGTTCGGTGCTCAAATCGATTCTGCCGCAGCTTGCGCTGATGAGCGCCGTGAGCATCGTCGCGCTGCTGACGAACGGCCGCATTCTCGGCGAGAAGGTGCCGCTCAATCCGACGCCGTTCACGCTCGCGGGCCTCGCGCTCGCGATCTTCGCCGCGTTCCGCAACAATGCGAGCTACGACCGCTACTGGGAGGCGCGCAAGCTGTGGGGCGGCGCGCTGAGCGCGGCGCGCGCGCTGACGTCGCAGGCGCTCGGCTACGACGCGAGCGCCGACGGCGCCTCGTTCGCGCGCGCAACGGCCGGCTTCGTCTACGCGCTCAAGCACCAGTTGCGCGGCACCGACCCCGCTCGCGACCTGCGCCGCCGCCTGCCCGCCGACTGGATCGAGCCGGTGCTCGCCGCGCAGTTCCGCCCGGTCGCGATCCTGCACGCGTTGCGCGGCCGGCTCGCCGACCGGCATCGCGGCGGCGCGCTGACCGACACGCAGTTGTGGATGCTCGACGCGCAGCTCAACGAGCTCGGCGCGAAGCTCGCGGGCTGCGAGCGGATCGCGTCGACGCCGATTCCGTTTCCCTACCACGTGCTGCTGCATCGCACCGTCTACGCGTATTGCGTGATGCTGCCGTTCGGGCTCGTCGATTCGATCGGCATCGCGACGCCGTTCGTGTCGGTATTCGTGTCGTACACGCTGATCGCGCTCGATGCGATTGCGGGCGAGATCGCCGATCCGTTCGGCGACGGACCGAACCATCTCGCGCTCGACGCGCTGACGCGGCAGATCGAGCGCTCGCTGCTCGAACTGGCCGGCCTGCCGCTGCCGGACGAAATGCGCGCCGGGCCGAGCTACCGGCTGTCGTGACGGCGCGACGCGCGCCGACACCGTGCAACGCCGGGCGATTGCGGCGGGATCGCCCGATAATTTCCAAACGCGCATGCCGAAGAAGGATCACACCATGCACGACAACACGAATCATCTCCATCAACAACCGTCGCTCGCCTTCGTCGCCGCGTCGTGGGCCGCGCTGCTCGCGATCGGCCTCTTCAACGCGACGCTGATGCACAGCGAGAAAGGCTTCTACGCGATGTCGTTCGCGCTCGCGCTGTTCGGCTCGGTGGCCGTGCAGAAGAATACGCGGGACATCGAGGCGGCCGGGCGCGGGCGCGCGGAAACGGCAATCGCCGCCGACGCCGCCGAGTGACGGCGGCTGGAACCGGAGACTGGAATCCGCGGCTCCAACCGCCAAGCCGGGCCGGCGCGCGCCGCCCGCCGTCGCTCGCGCGCTCGCTCAGCCGAGCGCCGCCCAGATCAGATACCCGTTCAGCGCGACGATCGCCGCCGCCGCCGCGCCCGCCGCCACCAGCATCGGCATGCGCAGCGCATGCTCGCCGAGCACCGCGCGCCGGCTCGACAGCAACAGCAGCGCGGCCATCGGCAGCGGCAGCACGAGGCTCAGCACGACCTGGCTCAGCACCATCGCGCGCGTGACGTCGCAGCCGAGCGCGACGATCGCGAACGCGGGCGCGATCGTCACGAACCGCCGCGCCCAGATCGGCACCTGACGCCTCAGGAAGCCCTGCATCACGACTTGCCCCGCGAGCGTGCCGACGACCGAGCTCGACACGCCGGACGCGAACAGCGCGACGAGAAAGAGCGCGCCCGCCGCCGGCCCGAGCAGCGGAATCAGCGTGTGATACGCGTCGCCTATGTCGGCCATGCCCGGCATCGTCTCGTGGAACGCGGACGACGCCATCATCACCATCGCGATGTTCACGAAGCCGGCGACGCCGAGCGCGACCGCCACCTCGCGGTTCGAGAAGCGCAGCAGCAGCCTGCGCTCGCGATCGTCGCGCGGCGTCGTGCGCCGCTGCGTGAGGCCCGAGTGCAGATAGAGCGTGTGCGGCATGATCGTCGCGCCGATGATGCCCACCGCGAGCGTGAGCGCCGTGCCGTCCCGCAACTGCGGCACGACGAGATGATAGGCGGCCGCATGCCAGTCCTGCGGCGCGATCAGCAGCTCGCCGAGATAGCTCGCACCGATCACGCCGACCAACGCCGCGATCGCGGCCTCGAGCGGCCGAAAGCCGCGCTTTTCCAGCGTGAGGATCGCGCAGGTCAGCACGGCCGTCGCGCCCATCCCGACGACGAGCGGCAGATGGAACAGCAAGCCGAACGCGAGCGCGCCGCCCAGGAATTCGGCAAGATCGGTCGCCATCGCAGCGATCTCCGACGCCGCCCACATGCCCCAGACGATGGGCTGCGGGAAATGCTCGCGGCACAGCTCGGCGAGGTTGCGGCCCGTCACGATGCCGAGCTTCGCCGACATCGCCTGAAACACCATCGCGATCACGTTCGCGGCGAGCACGACCCACAGCAGCTCGTAGCCGTATGCGGCGCCCGCCTGGATGTTGGTCGCGAAGTTGCCGGGATCCATATAGCCGATCGACGCGATCACGGCCGGCCCGACGAACGGCAGCGCGGCCGCGACGCCCTTGCGGCGCCCTTCGAGCGCGTCGCGCGCCGCGCGGACGGTGCGCGAGCTCGCGTCGCCAGCCGGCGCGAAATCGCCGGCGGACGGGCTCATCGTGGTTGAGGAAAGCATGGTCAGGTATCCGTTCGAGTGCTGAATGATTCGACATGCGCGGCGCGGCAGGCCGTCGGGCCCGCCGGCCGCGCGCGATCGGGCGGCGGCGACCGGCTCGGCCGCTCGCTCGCCGCGCGCTTACGCCGGCACGACGTCCGGCCGGTTGCGCGGAAAGCGCGCGATCACGTCGGGCGCGATGTTCAGATGCGCCTCGACGAGCTTCGGCGGCGTATGCGCGAGCCAGTCGGACAGCGACACCTCCGCGTAGTGACCCGCCTTGAAGATCTCGAGGAACACGAGATCGGTCGTGCCCGTGTTCTGCACATAGTGGCCAAGGCTCTTCTTCACGTAGCCGACGTCGCCCGCGCGGAAATCGGCCGTCTGCGCCTTCGGGCCGGTATCGAACACCGTCATTCGCGCGTCGCCCTGGATGTAGTACTGCCACTCGTCCGCATTCGGGTGCCAGTGCAGCTCGCGCATGCCGCCCGGCTTCACCGTGACGAGCGCGGCCGCGATAGTCTTCGACACGTCGAAGTTCGTGCTGTCGACGATCCGCACTTCGCCGCCGCGCGTCTTCACGTTCGGCTTCATGTCGCCCATCGAGAAGATGAACGGATGCTTCGGCGCGCCGCGCGACGAAGCCGACGCGCGCTGCGCGGCGGCAAGCGGCCCGGGATCGTCGCCCTGGAAGATCCACAGATTGTCGAGCGGAATGTTCTTGAACGCGTCGGCGGGCACGCCGAAGTTCAGCGCGAGCACGTCGGGCGGCGTGTGCGCGATCCAGTCCGTCACGAGCAGCGTGTTGAATTCGGACGCGCGGCCGTTGTCGAACGCGAGCAGGAATTCGGCGCCGTCGACGCCGAGCCCCTGCAGCGAATGCGGCAGCCCCGGCGGGAAGTACCACAGGTCGCCCGCCTTCACGTCCTGCACGGACGGCAGCCCTTGCTCGTCGAGCACGGTGATCCGGCAGCGGCCGTCGAGCATGAACGCCCATTCGGCCTGCTGGTGCCAGTGCATCTCGCGAATGCCGCCGCGCGTGAGCCGCATATTGACGCCGGAAATCGTTTCGGAGATCGCGAAATCGTCCTGCGTGACTTCGCGCGCCCAGCCGCCGTTCTGAATTCGCTTGTGCGCATTATTGAACGACGCCCAGAAAATCGGCATCCCGTTAATGTCCGTGGCCGGCGGATTCTGAAACGACGGAAATTCCCTCATCAGCGCCGGATTTTGCGGGCCGGGATCGGTCAGGCTCTGCGGATTGCGCGCATTCACCGCGCCCTCGGCCGGGCTGTCCGGATTGCCGAACGACGCGGCCTTCGCGGAAACGGCGATGCCGGCGGCGGCAAGCGCGCCGGCCGTATTGGCGAGCATCTTGCGTCGGGACAGATTCGTCATGTTCACCTCTTCGATCGTTTCGATAAAAAAAATGATTCACCCAGGATATCGATTCGATTTTCCTCAAATCAAATCGATATCCCGCCACGCAAGTTAAATACAAACAATCAAAAAGATTAAATGAATTGTCAATATGAATCGATGAATTAATGTGATTCCCTTTAAGTTTGTAATATTCGAATCTTCGCGCGGCGGCTTTGCCGCGGCGCAGCGGCCTCGCGCCGCGGCTTCCGGGGTTTCTGAAACGCGCCCGGCAATGAGAGAATCGGGCTCGATACCTTTCCGACGGAGTCCCGATGAAACACTTGCTGTCCAGGCTCGCGGCGAGCGCCGCGCTCGTCGTGCTGCCCCCCGTGCTGGCCCCCGCGTTTTCCGCGCAGGCGGCCACGCCGCCCGGCATCTTCGTGATTGCGACGCAGCTCGGCGAATTCACGACGCTCGATCCGAGCGAGATCTACGAGCTCGTGCCGTCCGAATACGTCGCGAACACCTACGAGCGGCTCGTGCGCGTCGATCTGCGCAACCCGTCGAAGTTCGAAGGCCGGATCGCGCAGTCGTGGAGCGTCGGCGCGGACGGCCTCGCCTACACGTTCAAGCTGCGCCCCGGCCTCAAGTTCCACTCGGGCAACCCGGTGACGGCCGACGACGTCGCGTGGTCGCTGCAGCGCACGGTGCTGCTCGACAAGGGCCCGGCCGGCGTGCTCGCCGATCTCGGCCTCACGAAGGACAACGTCGCGCAGAAGGTCAGGAAGATCGACGACATGACCGTGTCGATCGAAACCGATCGCAAGTACGCGCCGAGCTTCGTGCTGAACGTGCTGAGCGCCGATCCGGCATCGATCGTCGACAAGAAGCTGCTGCTTTCGCACGAGAAGAACGGCGACTTCGGCAACGCGTGGCTGAAGAACGCGGATGCGGGCTCGGGCCCATACCGGCTCGTCAAGTGGACGCCGAACGAAAGCCTCGTGCTGCAACGCTTCGACGGCTATCGCGCTCCGTATCCGATGAAGCGCATCGTGCTGCGGCACGTGCCGGAAGCATCCGCGCAGCGCCTGCTGCTCGAGAACGGCGACGTCGATGCCGCGCGCAACCTGAGCCCGGACAGCCTCGACGCGCTGTCGAAGGCGGGCAAGATCGAGGTCGCGTCGTGGCCCGTGTCCGCGCTGCTGTACCTGAGCCTGAACACGAAGAATCCGAATCTCGCGAAGCCCGAGGTGCAGGAGGCGATGAAGTGGCTCGTCGACTACGACGGCATCCAGCGCAACATCGTCAGGACGACGTACAAGGTCCATCAGACCTTCCTGCCGGACGGCTTCCTCGGCGCGCTGAACGCGAATCCGTACAAGCAGAACGTCGCGAAGGCGAAGGCGCTGCTCGCGAAGGCCGGGCTGCCGAACGGCTTCGCGGTAACGATGGACATGCCGAACGATTACCCGTACGTCGAGATCGCGCAGGCGTTGCAGGCAAACTTCGCACAGGGCGGAATCAAGGTGAAACTGATCCCGGGCGACGCGAAACAGGCGATCGGCAAGTACCGCGCGCGCCAGCATGACATCTTCATCGGCGAATGGTCGCCGGACTACATGGACCCGAACAGCAATGCGCGCGGTTTCGCATGGAATCCCGACAATTCGGACAACGCAACGCACAAGCTGCTCGCGTGGCGCAACGGCTGGGACGTGCCGCAACTGACCTCGAAGACCGACGCGGCGCTCGCCGAGCCGTCGACCGCGAAGCGCGCGCAGGAATATCAGGCGCTGCAGAAGGCGGTGCTCGCGAATTCGCCGTTCGTGATCCTGTTCGAGAAGGTCGTGCAGGTCGCGACTCGGCCGGGCGTCACGGGTCCGGAGATCGGGCCGATCAACGATCTCGTGTCGTACCGGACGCTGAAGAAGTAGCCGCAACGGCGCCCGTGGGCGCCCTGGCGAACGCGGGCGCGTGCAGCGCGCCGCTCAGCGCGCGCCGCCGTGCGCTCGACGTCGTAGCCTGCCCCCATTGAGCTTGCCCGCATCGCCGGCCTTGATCCACGCATTCAGCGTCTACGTACTGATGCCCGGAATCTTCGCCGTCTCCACTTGGCTCTGGCCGGTACCGCTTCAATCTTGAATTCCAGCGTGTACCGCGCCCTCGGTTTACCCATTGCCAAATCCTCCGTTACTGATGTTTTACACACTCTCAGTAACGGATACGTTTTTCGAGGGCAAGGTCACTTTCATACGCCATGGCTTGTCAGATCACGACGCGTTTCAACAATGAGACGAGGTGTAGACAAGCCGACCCAATGCGCTGGAAGCAGCGTCCCTAAACGTGCTGACCATCGATTGCCATATGACCTGACGGTAGCAGGTGTCGCCCAGTCCTATCGCCATGTTTCATTTCTGAGACCTGGACATCAAGGAATGCACGCCTTCCCTACCTCGCTCGTACCACATCCCCAAGAGGCCGTTCTCGATTCGATATTGGCATGCTCCTTGCTGATTACGGAGCAAGTTGGGAATTCTAGTCGTGATAATGAATATCTCGATTTATTAAAACCAATCCGGGAAGATGTCATGAATCTCAGATCGGCGGGAAGCAAATCTCAACATGATTCATTGGACGAAACGGGTGCGAGTAACTTCGCCCCTGAACTCGTCTCCGTCAAATACGAGTCGGCAATAGTCCTCGCTGTCCGGACAGGGCTCGCTGAATCCAGCGTCCACCATGCCTTCACGTGCCCCGGTGGCGGCCGTCGACCGCCATATATGCCAATTCGCCCGCTCATGACTGGATGGCCGCCCAGCGTGTGCTCAAGGAGCGCATGGATCAACGCGTGCGAGGCGACCGCTCATCCGCGCGCCTTCATGCCCTGCGTCGAGCCTGAGATGTTCGGCGTGGAGCGCCCGGCGATCCGCCCCGGCGAAGCATTCCTGGCGCTCTGACGCATCCCACGACTATCAGGTTCCGGCAAAACGTCGGCTCCGGTTACCAGATTCGCTGATACGCGAACCCGATTGGCCATCGTAACTACGCGCCAATTCAATTTGCATTCCTTATAAATTTTTGAGAGGCCGATGGCGTGCGACCTTTCATCTTTCTCCACATTCACGCCATAGGAGTTATGCCATGAAGAAGCTTCTGATCGCAGCAGCGGTACTCGCCGTGTCGAGCGGGGCATTCGCAAGCGGAACTGGCACGTCCTCGTCGAGCGACGCTACCAGCGGTGGCGCTACGTCGGCAGCGGTGTACGGCCGGGGATCCTTCACCGCAACCGACGAAGGTGAGGCCGTCGGTGCAGCTCGCGCCATCGCCGAGTCGGGCAAGAACGTGACCGGCAGCGGCACGTTCTCCTTCGCCGGCCATACGAACACCTCCTCGGCGAGCGGCAGAGGCGACGGCAACGCACAAGCGCAGGGCCTGAGCGGCGCCGATGCGAACGCGCAAGCGTGGTCGACCCTCGGCATGCACTATCGCTACTAAGGCGCGGCCCAGGAATTCGACATCAGGTAGCAATGCGGAGGCTGAACCTCGTCAGGCCGGCAGGGAGGAGGGGGTTCAGTCTCCACTCTCGCCAATCGTTCTTCAAAAAGGGATCGTCATGAAAGCGAATGTCATTTTTGCAGTTGCGCTCGCAGTGCTCTCGGGCACTGCGATGGCTGTGGGACCGACCACGTCAAGCCAGACGCAATCGGTAACAGGCGGCGCATCCGGATCGGTGCTCATCGGTTCGGGAAGCTACACCAGCAACTCGACGTCCGTTGCCGGATCGGCGGCGAACAGCACGGCTACGCCCACGGGCTCGACTGCAACGGCCTCTGCCATGCACGACTCGACCTCGACCGCCAGTGGTTCCGGAAAGAACGGGGGCGCGTTCGCAGCCGGCGGCGGAATCGGCGTCGCAGGGGCCAGCGGAGCGACCGCGGACACGGGTGCGAATGCTGATGCGTTATCCGGCGGCGTGACCGCAACGATCGTTCTTGGCGCGAAAAGATACACGGCCACGACTGCGAACGACCAGGGCAGTGCAAATGCAGACGCAATCGCCCTGACCGGAAAGCAGGGCTCCGCCACACTCGCCGGCGCGCAGCATACCAATACGTCGGCCGCCAATAGCACCGGCTACGCAGGCTCGCCGTCTGCGTCCGGCGGAAGCCAGGGTGACGCCAACGCCATCTCGAGCAGCCAATGACGCGTCCGTTGGGGACCAGCTTCATACGAACGCTGGTCTTTAGATTGGTTCTGTTGTCATCGTAAGGAGTTGGCATGAAGCAGACATTGATTGCCGTCGCGCTGGCGCTTGCCGCGACATCGGCTTATTGCGTCGACCGGAACTCGGTTGGCGATGCGCAATCGTCCATGCAAACGCCAAACGACCATACTCAGACGGCCATATCGCCGAAACAGGCAACGCCATCGAAAGGCAACCCTGCCGAGGAAGCAGGTGCTCAACAGGGCCCAGGTCACTGGGTCGATTCGTGGAGCGAGTTGGGCAACGGCTGGAAGCAGTTCGGGGAAGCAAAAAAGTAGGCAACGCTGAAACCGGGGAAGTGATCGGTTGTTAGGTCGGGAGGCAAACCTAATCCGGAGTATCGTATGAAAAGCGAAAAGATCAGGGTGGCATGCGCAACAGTGTTCGCATTGGCCGCCATCAGCGGGCACGCACAGACGACGACATCGAACTCGAATTCGAGTGCCCAGTCGGCGTCCGATTCGATGTCGATTGGACAAGGGGGAGGCTCGAGCCTGAATACCATCAACACGACGACAACGTCTCGCGGCGGGAATGCGCGCGGGGGAGACGCCAACAGCACCAGTTCGTCGCAAGTGCGGGGCAGCGGAAACTCGAACGTTCAGGTCAACGTATCGCTTCCGACGAACGGCACCGGTTCGTCGTCCGGCTCGACCCTCGCGGCCCAGAATGCAGGCGCGCCCGGTTCGAGCCCGTACAACACGCAGACTACCGACAACGTGAACTACTCCGGCACGCAGACCATCAAGACGAATCCGACCATCCAGGCGCCCGGTTTGACCACCACGCTGTCGGATACCTGCATGGGCTCCATTAGCGTCGGACTGTCGCTGCCCGGGTTCGGCGCAACCGGTGGAGCGACGCTCGTCGATCAGGCTTGCGTTCGTCGACTGGACGCCCGCGAGTTTCGGGCCATGGGCCTGACCGACGTCGCACTCGCCCTGCTGTGTCAGAGCGACGCCAATCGGCGCGCGGTCGAGGCGACCGGTCACCTTTGTCCGGGCACCACGGCGCCGCTCGCACACTTCAATGGCGCGGTCAATGTTGAAGCCGTTGCGTCGGATGACGAAAAGTACCGTGATCCACTGGTGCGCCATCGTTTAGGCCTGCCGCCACTCGATGCCGCGGGAAACACCGCAGTCACCGCCGGCACGTCGCAGCGCGTTGGCGAGTCCCCGGCAACGGCAGTCGCCTCCGCCGTGCCATCTGCAGCGTCGGCGTCGACGCCGCGTTCGACTCCGTCGATCGCGGCAGCGGCCGTCGATACGAAATCGTCACTAGCGGAGGCAAAACAAGTACCGGAGCTCGGCCATGCAGCCGGCGGAACGGATGCGTCCGGGTCGCAGGCGGTTTCGAATGCTTCGTCGGCAGGACTCGACGATCTCCTGAAACCGCAAGAGATGAGCACTTCAGTGCCGAATAGCGCGCCGTCGTTGACGGTCGAACCTCCCGCGGCTCAAACACCGGTTCCCGCTCCGCTCGTCGTCCCGCCGACGGCAGCCGTCCCGACCGGCAGCGCGCCAGACGCATCGCAAGTCGCCCCGGTCACGCAAGCCGGGCCCGCGACCGATTCGCAACCAACCGGTGCCACCGCCGCGGATAGCGACGCGAGCGTGGCAGGACCTTCATCGGAGCCTCAGGCTTCTCCCGCCGCCGCTCCCGCGCCGGCCACCGGGAATGAACCGGCATCATCGGAGCAGAACGTTGTGCCGTCCCCGGACGGATCCCCGAAGGCCGTGCCGATGAGCACCACGTCCTAAAATTATGAATAGCGGCGCGTCAAATTCTGCGTCTTTCGCTGAACCTGGTTGGCCGGGTGCGCACGTAGGGGGATAGAGCTTCCCATATTCCCCTTACTTCGAGGGTGTCGGCTCCCCCGGGCCGACACCCCTTTTTGCCGAGCAAGTCGTATGGAGGCAACCATGAGGAGCACGTTACTTATATTGGTTTTCTGTAGCATACCGGCAATCGCCCAAGTCGGCTCGTCAAACCCTGCATTGCTTACCGAACAAAGCGTGGCCAATGCCCTCGGCATTCAACAAACGTTCGCGATGCCGCTGCGCGCAGAGAACGTGGGATGTGTGCCGATGGTCATGATGGGCGATCCGCAAATCGCTTACATTGATCCTCGGGAAGGTCACGCCCCCGCGTGGCAACCGGAGCGCTTCCATTACCCGCCAGCGTTCGAAGCACATTCATCGACCGTGCCCGACGCATTGAAGTCGGTACGGCATCGCACCGACGAACTGCGGACCGGGCCTTGGCCCGACGCTGGCGACACGACGAAGCGCATTGCGGCATCTTCGCGCGCATCCGCGTCCGAGACCGTCCGTCAATGGAGCGTGCGCGCGCCCGCGACGATCGAACGCCCGACGCAGCAGGAAGTGACCGTGAACGGGAAAACGTATCGGGAATTCAGCGCAGACGCGTACATACGCAACATGCAACCTCCCGAGCCCCTGACGTTTGGCGTGCGGGTCATCTTTTGTCGGTGATGGCGATGCGACTATGCGTATGCGCGGGACGTGTGGTTCGGCCCGCCGCTGACGGGCCACGCTCGCACGTCGACGTTCGCAGCCCAAGGCAAACCGACTCGAAATGCGTAGTCGCGACGCAAGCGCATGGGCAGCGCTCGCCTGTCCTGCTCTGGCGGTTGAAGCGCCGCAATCGGCAAGTAGTCTGCACTCGAGAGGCAACGTCGGCCCAATCGCCGCATCCGGGTTCGCCTGACTCCATGCATCCGGATGCGTCTGATTTCCGGTTCTTCCAGCTTGAGAATTCAAGCCGATTTCGTCGGAACAACAGGATGCCAAACGCTCCAGGCATCATTTTCTGACGATGGCATTACACCCATCATTGCGTTTCCCCTTCTCTCGCGACGCCGAATCCGGCCGTTCGTAATCCTCTCGATTACGAACGGTAATCTATACGAGAATCGTTCTCATTTGTATTGACAAGCCATTCTGGCGTGCATACGATGCGCCCGCATCGCGCCGTTTGCGCGTTTCGCCAACGATCAACGCGCGCATCCGGACACCGCGATCGCGCGACAAGAGGAAGAGACTTCAATGCAATCCGCGCCGCTCACCGTTCGATCGATTCGCGATCGTCGCCCAGCCTTTCGTCGCACGGCACTCGCCTGCGCATGGCTTTTCAGTTCCGCCGCCTTCGCCGCCGCGTCGCCCGACGCGCAGCCGGAAGCGCCCGAAGCCGACCTCGCGATCCACGCGCAACCGGCAACGCAGTGGACAGGCGTCTGGACGCGCCAGAACCTGCTCGGCGACATCGGCGGCCTGCGGCCGTGGCTCGGCAAGTACGGCGTCACGTTCAGCCTGCAGGAGACGAGCGAGTATCTGGCGAACCTGCGCGGCGGCCTGAAGCGCGGCGGCACCTACGACGGCCTCACGACCGCTGCCGTCACCGTCGACACGCAAAAGGCGTTCGGCCTGCCGGGCGGCACGTTCAACGCGAGCGCGCTGCAGATCCACGGCCGCAACCTGAGCCAGTACAATCTCGGCACGCTGAACACCGCGAGCGGCATCGAAGCGCAGGACACGACGCGGCTCTGGGAGCTGTGGTATCAGCAATCGTTCCTCGATCAGCGCGTCGACGTGAAGATCGGCCAGCAGAGCCTCGACCAGGAATTCATCGTCAGCCAGTATGCCGCGACGTTCGTCAACACGATGTTCGGCTGGCCCGCGCTGCCGTCGTATGATCTGCCGAACGGCGGCCCCGCCTATCCGCTCTCGGCGCTCGGCGTGCGCGTGCGCGGCCGCATCACGCCGTCGCTGACGGCGCTCGCCGGCGTGTTCGACGGCGATCCGCTCGGCAACAACCCGAACAACCTGAGCGGCACCAACTTCAACCTGCACAACGGCACGCTCTTCATCGGCGAGCTGCAGTACGCGCTCAACCAGCCGGCCGACGGCCAGATGGACATGGGGCCGTCGAACGCGCTGCCCGGCACCTACAAGATCGGCGTCTGGTATCACAACGGCCGCTTCGCCGACCAGCAGACCGACAACACGGGCCTGTCGCTCGCGAATCCGGCGTCTAGCGGCGTCGCGCGCGCGCATCACGGCGACTACAGCTTCTACGCGGTCGCCGACCAGATGGTCTGGCGGCCGGACCCGACGGGCGCGAAGAGCCTCGGCGTGTTCGCGCGCGTGATGGCCGCGCCCGGCGACCGCAATCTCGTCAGCGTCGCGGCGAACGCAGGCGTCGTGCTGAAGGCGCCGTTCGAGGGCCGCGACAACGACAGCGTCGGGCTCGCGCTCACCTACGTCAAGATCGGCTCGCATGCGCGCGCGCTCGACGAAGACTTCGCGAGCTTCACGGACGGCCCGTACGGCGTGCGCACGAGCGAGACGACGCTCGAGGCGACGTACCAGTACCAGGTCACGCCCTGGTGGCAACTGCAGGCGGATGCGCAATACACGTTCAACGCCGGCGCGGGCCAGAACCCGAGCGATCCGACGCAGCCGCTGCGCAACACGTTCGTCGTCGGGCTGCGCACCAACATCACGTTCTGAGCACGCTGAAGCATTCCGGTTTCGTTCGTATCCGCGACGGCCACGCCGCCGCCTCATCAGCAAGGAGAATCGCCCCATGCTCACCGCCCCGCTCTCGCCGCGCGCACGCCGCGCCGCGCAGGCATTCGCCGCGGCGCTCGTCGCGCTCGCCGCAGCCGCGGCCGCGCGCGCGGAGCCGCAAGGCTTCCTAGAGACGCTGCATCGCCACACGACGCTCGTCAACACCGTGCCCGACAACGGCGACCAGAACCCCTACGCGATCGCCGTCGCGCCCGTGTCGGCGGGCGCCGTGCAGCAGGGCGACGTGCTCGTCGACAACTTCAACAATGCCGCAAACCTGCAAGGCACGGGCTCGACGATCGTCAACTACCGCCCGTCGACGAAGCAGATGAGCCTGTTCGCGTCGATCCCGCGCAACCTGAACGCATGCCCCGGCGGCGTCGGCCTGTCGACCGCGATGACGATGCTGAAATCCGGCTGGGTGATCGTCGGCAGCACGCCGAGCAACGACGGCACGACCGACACGAAGGGCGCGGGCTGCCTGATCGTGCTCGACAGCAACGGCAAGGTCGCGTCGACGTTCTCGAGCCCCAACGTCAACGATCCGTGGGGCAACATGGCCGTCGTCGACGACGGTGATCGCGCGACGCTCTTCGTCAGCAACGCGGGCTTCGGCGTCGGCGGCGCGAGCGGCAATCCGCCCGTCTTCAAGCAGGCGACCGTCCTGCGGATCGAGCTCGAGATTCCCGCGGGCAAGCCGCCCGTCGTCAAGCGCGAAACCGTCGTCGCGAGCGGCCTCGGCGCGCAGGCCGACAAGGGCGTGTTCCTGATCGGACCGACGGGCCTCGCGCTGTCGGGCGACCGCAGCAAGCTGTACGTGTCGGATGCGATCGGCAACCGGATCGTCGAGATCGACGATCCGATGACGCGCGACACGAGCGCGGGCGTCGGCCGCCAGGTGACGGCGGACGGCTTCCTGCGCCGCCCGCTCGCGCTCGCGACTGCGCCGAACGGCCATCTGCTCGTCACCAACGCGCTGAATGGACAGGTCGTCGAAATCGATCCGGCGACGGGCAAGCAGCTCTACGCGCGCTGGATCGACACCGACAAGGCGCAATCGCCGCCCGGCAACGGCGACCTGTTCGGCATCGCGATGACGCCGGCCGGCGACGGCTTCTATTACGTCGCGGACGACGTGAACACCTTGATGCTCGCGAAATGACGCCATGACAGACGATCTCCATTCCCCTTCGCGCCCCGCTCGCCGCGGCTTTCTGAAAGCGGGCGGCGCGGCGGTGGCGGCGAGCCTCGCGGCGGCCGCGGCACCTGCGGCGCATGCCGCGCACGCGGGCGCGCAGCCCGCCGCGGCGGCCGCGCACGACGCGATCGAACCGTTCCACGGCGATCATCAGGGCGGCATCGTGACGCCGCAGCAAAGCCACGCGTACTTTGCCGCATTCGATCTGACGGCCGGCACGCGCGCCGACCTGATCGCGCTGCTGAAAACATGGACCGACGCGGCCGCGCGTCTTGCGCGCGGCGACACCGCGCAGCCGCTCGCGAACGCCTCGGCCGCTTCGGCCACTGCGGCCGACGACGACAAGCCGCCCGTCGACTCGGGCGACGCGCTCGGCCTCGGCGCGGCGAACCTGACGATCACGTTCGGCTTCGGCCCGGGCGTTTTCATGCAGAACGGCAAGGATCGCTACGGGCTCGCGCATCGGCGGCCCGCCGCGCTCGTCGATCTGCCGCGCTTCAACGGCGATCAGTTGCTGCCGGAAAAAACGGGCGGCGACCTGTTCGTGCAGGCGTGCGCGAACGATCCGCAAGTCGCGTTTCATGCGGTGCGGCAGCTCGCGCGCCTCGGCGCGAACGCGACGCGCATCCGCTGGGGGCAGGCGGGCTTCCTCTCGGGCCGGCCCGGCGAAACGCCGCGCAACCTGATGGGCTTCAAGGACGGCACGATGAATCCGCCGAGATCCGATCCCGCCGCGATGAACCAGTTCGTCTGGGCGGGCGACGAAGGCCCCGCATGGATGAAGGGCGGCACGTACACGGTGGTGCGCCGCATCCGCATCACGCTCGAGCATTGGGACGGGACCGAGCTCGGCTTCCAGGAGCAGGTCGTCGGCCGTCACAAGTACAGCGGCGCGCCGCTCGGCAAACGGAACGAATTCGAGCCGCTCGATCTCGACGCGGCCGACAAGGACGGCAACCCCGTGATTCCGGACAACGCGCATGCGCGCCTCGCGTCGCCGCAGGCGAACAACGGCGCGCAGATCCTGCGCCGCGCGTATTCGTACAACGACAGCACGAACTTCTACATCGAGCGCTGGCCGCCGTGGCGGCAGCAGACCGAATACGACGCGGGGCTGATGTTCGTCGCGCATCAGCGCGATCCGCGCACGGGCTTCATTCCGATCAACGAGAAGCTCGCGAAGCTCGACATCATGAACCAGTTCACGACGCACGTCGGCAGCGCGATTTTCGCGTGCCCGCCCGGCGCGCGGCCCGGCTCGTACATCGGCGCCGCGCTGTTCGAGGCGTGAGCGCGGGCGATCGAGATTCCGAATCACCGCAGGAGACATTCCGACATGAACACACGTCACATCGCCCGCGCGCTGCGCCGCCGGGCCGCAACCGCAGCGATCGCCGCCGCGGCCGTCGCGCTCGCGGCGGCCGCGCCGCTCGCATCGGCCGCCACGCTCACGCTCTACAGCGCGCAGCACGAGCAGGTGGTCAACCAGCTCGTGAAGGACTTCGAAGCGCAAACCGGCATCACCGTCAAGGTGCGCACGGGCGAAGGCCCGGCGCTCGCCGCGCAACTCGTCGCCGAGGGCGACAGGACGCCCGCGGACGTCTATTTCACCGAGAACTCGCCGGAGCTGGTGCTGCTCGCCGAAAAGGGGTTGCTCGCGAAGACCGACGCCGCGACGCTCGCCGCCGTGCCCGCGCGCTTCAGCTCGCCCGACGGCGACTGGGTCGGCGTGCTCGCGCGCGAGAACGTGCTGATCTACAACACCGCGAAGATCCAGCCGCGGCAGTTGCCGGCGTCGCTCGTCGATCTCGCGAAGCCCGAATGGAAAGGCAAGGTCGGCATCGCGCCGAGCGACGCCGACTTCCTGCCGCTCGTGAGCGGCATGCTCGCGCTGAAGGGTGAAGCGCAGACGCTGCAGTGGCTGAAGGGCCTGAAAGCCAACGCGCAGATCTTCGACGACGACGAGGGCGTGACGGCCGCCGTGAACCGCGGCGCGGTCGCAACGGGCATCGTCAACAATTACTACTGGGCGCGCCTGCACGCCGAGCTCGGCGACAAATCGACCCGCAGCGCAATGTTCCACTTCGTGAACGGCGACGTCGGCGGCCTCGTCAACGTATCGGGCGCGGCCGTGATGAAGGCGTCGAAGCATGGCGCCGACGCGCAGAAGTTCGTTGCGTACCTCGTCGGCGAGCGCGCGCAGAGCCTGATGGCGAAAGGACGCATCAGCTTCGAATACCCGCTGCGCCCGGGCGTCGCGCCCGATCCGGTCCTCAAGCCGTTCGATCAGTTGAGCCCGCCCGCGATCACGCTCAAGCAGCTCGGCGACGACAGCCAGGCAGGCAAGCTGCTGCGCGAGGCCGGGCTTCTCTGAGCGACCGGCAATGAGCGACGTCGTCACCGGCGCGCGGTCCGCCGCGCCGCATCCGGCCCGCGGCCGCGCGCGTCGCCGGGCGCCGCGCGCGCTCGTCGCCGCGGCAGCGCTCGGCCCGCTCGCCGTGCTGCTGCCGATCGCGTTCACCGCGTATCGCGCGGCGGGGCTCGGCGCGAACGACATGAGCGAGCTGCTGTTCCGCCCGATCGTCGGCGAGCTGCTCGGCAACACGCTCGCGATCACGCTGGCCGCGACGCTCGCGTGCGCGGTGCTCGGCACGGCCGTCGCATGGCTCGTCGAGCGCACCGACCTGCCCGCGCGCAAAGGATGGGCCGCGCTCGCCGCGGCGCCCCTCGCCGTGCCGCCCTTCGTCACGAGCTACGCGTGGGTGTCGATCAGCCTCGACTTGCAGGATTTTCTCGGCGCGTTGATCGTGCTCGCGTCGTCGTACTTTCCGCTCGTCTATCTGCCGGTGGCCGCGGCGCTGCGCGGCCTCGATCCGGCGCTCGAGGAAAGCGCGCGCACGCTCGGCTGCCGGCCCGCGCAAGTCTTCTTGCGCGTCGTACTGCCGCAACTGCGGCCCGCGCTGCTGGGCGGGATGCTGCTCGTCGCGCTCGGCGTGCTATCCGAGTTCGGCGCATTTGCGCTGCTGCGCTTTCGCACGTTCACGACCGAGATCTACGCCGAGTATCGCGTGGACTTCGACGGCGGCGGCGCGTCGCTGCTCGGCTGCGCGCTGATCGCGCTGTGTCTCGTCTGCGTCGCGCTCGAGTTCCGCGTGCGCGGCCACGCCCGCTACGACGCGACGCACCGCGGCACGCGCCGCGCCGCGCATCGCTACGCGCTCGGCGCGTGGCGCTGGTGCGCCGTCGCGGGGCTCGCGGCGCTCGCCGGCGCGACGCTCGCCGTGCCGCTCGCGACGATCGGCTACTGGCTCACGCAGCAAGGCGCGGCCGCCGTCACGCCCGCCGACGTGTCGCCCGGGCTGCTGTGGCGTGCGACGCTCGCGTCGACCGGCTACGGGCTCCTGGCCGCCGTGCTCACGACGGCGCTCGCGCTGCCGCTCGGGTTCCTGTCGGTGCGTCATCCGGGACGCATCGCGACCGCGCTCGAACGCCTCGCGTTCGTCGCGCAAGGCATGCCCGGCATCGTCGTCGCGCTCGCGATCGTCTCGTTGACCGTGCGGCTGATGCAGCCGCTTTATCAGAGCGCGCCGATGCTGATCGCCGCTTACGCGATCCTGTTTCTGCCGCTTGCGCTCGTCGGCGCGCGCGCGGCGCTCGCGCAGGCGCAGCCCCGTCTCGAGGAAACCGCGCGCGCGCTCGGCCTCACCTGGGCGCAAACCGCGTGGCGCGTGCTGCTGCCGCTCGCCGCGCCCGGCCTCGGCGCAGCGGCGACGATGGTCTTCATCTCCGTCGTCACCGAGCTGAACGCGACGATCCTGCTCTCGCCGATCGGCACGCGCACCCTCGCGACGCAGGTCTGGAGCGATACGTCGACGCTCGCGTTCGCCGCCGCCGCGCCATACGCGGCGCTGCTCGTCGCGTTGTCGCTCGCCGCGGCGGCGCTGCTGTTCGTGCTGCTCGGCCGCTCGGCGGTGCGCGCGCCGCCGGGCGGCGACGCATGACGTTCAAATTTTCTGCGAATCCATGAGCGAACTCCGAATCGACCGCGTGTGCAAATCCTTCGACGGCCACGCCGTACTGCACGACGTGAGTCTCGCCGTCGGGCGCGGCGCGCTGCTCGCGCTGCTCGGCCCGTCCGGCAGCGGCAAGACGACGCTGCTTCGCATCCTGTGCGGTTTCGAGCGTGCGGAACGAGGAACCGTCGACATCGACGGGCAACGCGTCGCCGGCCCCGGCGTGCACGTGCCGCCCGAAGCGCGGCGCATCGGCTACGTGCCGCAGGAAGGCGCGCTGTTTCCGCATCTGTCGGTCGCGGACAACATCGCGTTCGGCCTGCCGCGCGCGCAGCGCCGCGCGCACCATCGCGTCGCCGAGCTGCTCGACATGGTCGGGCTGCCCGCCGCGTTCGCGCAGCGCGCGCCGCAACAGCTATCGGGCGGCCAGCAGCAGCGCGTCGCGCTCGCCCGCGCGCTTGCGCCGAAGCCGTCGCTCGTGATTCTCGACGAACCGTTCTCGTCGCTCGATGCGTCGCTGCGCCTCGAAACGCGCGCGGCGGTCGTCGACGCGCTCGCGGCCGCGCGCGCGACCGCCGTGCTCGTCACGCACG
Organism: Burkholderia sp. MSMB1588; assembly: GCF_001546925.1. Lineage (NCBI taxonomy): Bacteria > Pseudomonadati > Pseudomonadota > Betaproteobacteria > Burkholderiales > Burkholderiaceae > Burkholderia > Burkholderia sp. MSMB1588. The sequence continues at coordinate 2,346,863 of NZ_CM003770.1, forward strand.
ATCAGCCCGAGGCGCTGTCGCTCGGCGACGAGGTCGCGGTGCTCTGGCATGGAAGGCTCGTGCAGACGGCGCGGCCCGAGACGCTGTATCGGCAGCCCGCGACGCGCGAACTCGCGATGTTCATCGGCGATGCGGTGCTGATCGAAGGCGTCGTGGAGCGCGGCTTCGTCGTCTGCGCGCTCGGATATCTGCCGCTTCGCGCGCCGCTGCCCGACGGCCCCGTCGATGCGCTGCTGCGCCCCGAACAGATTCGCGTGCGGCGCATGCACGAGCCGCGAGACGATTGCACGCATTGGCGCGACGCGATCGTGCTCGACGCGACGTTCGGCGGTCAGGATGCCTATCTGGATGCGCAACTCGTCGACTTCCCCGGCGCGTGCGTGCGCGCTCGCGTGCCGGGATATCGGTGCCCGTCGGCGGGCGAGCGCATCGCGCTCGCGGTCGACGACGACGTGATCGCGTATCCTCGTTGTCGTTCAACGAACGACTTGTAATATGCGGATCGCGCTCGATTGAAGCCGCATTTTCGTGCAAGGTCCTTCCGATACCGGACGCGCCTTCGGTTCGACCGCGATCATGCAGGGCAATCGCGCGGACCCAACAATGCGGAAGGCGGAACGGTCCTGGTCCCACGTGCATCAGCAGCGATGATGACGATGGCCGATCTCTTGTTGATGGCGCTCCAGAACTTTCAATCCACAATCACAATGCCCGGAATCTTTTCCAGCAGCCGCCTCAAGTCGTCCTGGTCGATCTTGTATTCTTTGGCAAAAACCTCGGCGTCCCCAAAAATCGCGTTGCACCGGGGAGGATTGTTCGTATAGACGCCCATTCGGATGCCCATGTCGGCCGGCCAGGCCTGCGACATGACATAGTCCCTTGCGAGATACGGATTGACGATCGTGAAACGCGGCCATGCCGGGAAGCCGATTCGCTCGGGATCGCACTCGTAGACCCGCGAGTCATGTACCTTCGCCTGCGAGAAATCGCAATCCAGCGCCTTGCCCGGCAACGATTCGCTGTTGTTTCCGAAATCGCATCCGATGAAAGTTCCCGTGAACTTCACTCCGCTGAAGATTACCCGGTCGAACTGGAAATTCTTGAGCGCCTTTCTTTGGTTGAACACGCCGCCGACCATCTCGGTATTGCTCGCGATCAGCGAGCGAGTCGTGCAGTCCGAATTGATCGTGCAATTCTCGAGCCTGAGGTTGGGCCCGAGCGTATGCACCTCCTTCGCATCCAGCTCTATCACCGAATCGCTGATTACCTGATTCCTCAGCTTCATTCCGCCTTCCTAGAAAGTGATCATTCTGAAAACAACATCGGACATCCGCATCGCGTGCGTGTCCATGTTGCTATTGCTGCCCGACATGATGTCATAACTCAGCCCCGTATTCGGATCGACCGCATCGACCCCGACGCGATTCCAGTCCAGATCCAGTCCCGCGATGTCCGGATCGCTCCTGACCTGAGATTCGATCCAGCGCCCCTTGGCTTGCTGCTGCAGCAGATTCGCGCGCCAGTACTCGCCCGATGCTCTAGCGCTTTCGATCGCATTGCTTTCCGCCGGCGTGAGGTTCGACGTGCTCCAGCGGGCAGCGGCGTTGTCGGTCGCATCCTGGAGCTTCTTGCCGACCGGGTCCGATTCGGGAATGACCTCCGTCGGACTCTTGCCTTTCGGCACGTTCCAGCGTTGGCCGTCGTAATCGACCTGCTTGTTGCCCGCCCGATGATTTTTCACCGTATCGTATCCCTGCAGACCGAACGGATCACCCCATTGCATCGGATCGTGCACATAGGCGTGCGTCCGCAGCCCGCCGGCCAGCCCGACCGGATCGGCGCTGAGATACTGGCCCGTCGACGGATCGTAGTAACGGTGCAAGTTGTAGTGCAGGCCGCTTTCCTCGTCTGCCCACTGCCCCGGGAATCGCAGTTCGCAGTCCGGCGGATCGAATTCATCGCCGTCCCGATGCCCCAGTCGCAATTGCTCGCGCACCGCGCTGCGCAGGGAATCGCGGCCGTCATCGCCCGCCGTGTCGCCCCACAGCGTCCGCCGCGCGCGCCACAATGCCCTGCCGTCGCTGCTGTACAGCGTATGCGGCGCGCCGTTGGGATCGCAAGCGAGCGGAAACCACTCGCTCGTCCGCGGATCAGGCTGATCGTCGAAGCGCAGCCGCTCCTGGGCCAACGCCACGTGGGTACTCGGTCGATAGTGCCAACGCTGGATATCGTGCCGCGATCCGTCGCGCTCGTCATAGGTGCGCCACGCCTCGATCATCCGGCTTCCGCACCATAGATAGGCGATGCGTTTCAGCCGGTTCCGAGGGGCGCCGTGCGTGCACACCTTGCTGATGCGGCGGCCGAACGCATCGTAGCGATACGCCCAGCGCTCGCCGCCGGGCGTCGTCACTTCTCTCAGGCGATCGAAATCATCCCAGCGATACCGCCATGCGCGAGGCCGGAAACCATTGCGCAGTTCGGTGCGCGCGACCATGCGCCCGCGGGCATCGTATTCGTAGACGTTCGGCCCGGCGCTGATCAGTTGATCGCCCCGGTAGTCATGCAAGCGGATTTCGCCGCCGTCGACCTGCTGCTCGGCCACATGGCCGAGCGGGTCATATCGGTAACGTTCGCGGCCGCTTCGACTTTCGGTGCGCTCGTGGTGCGCCTCGACCACCTGGCCGCGCGCGTCGTACCGCCAGCGGTCGGCTTCGATGGGCAGGCCCTTGCGCTCCTCCTGCATGCCGATGCAGCGGTCGGCGACATCCCATTCATAGTGCCGGGTGCGCTGCGGGCCGAAGGCTTCGGGCGGCACCTCGTCGTGCCAAGGCTGCGCCCCCAATGCCTGTCGGGCCAACCGGCTTCGCACGTCATGCGTCTGCCTCTGCGCAAAACCTTCCGGATGCCGGTCCGCCCATTCCGGCTGCCAGCTCCGCCGCTGCTCCGTCGGCAAGTAGCGGCGATCGCTTTCCTGTCCGAGCACGTCGTAGCCGAAGCGGAATTGGTGGCCGTTACTCTCGATCGCGTCGAGCTGGCCGGCGAGATCGTACTGCCACCGCGTCTGCCCGCTCGGCGTGCTGAGCGAGGCAGGCCGTCCCATCACGTCGTGCTCGTAGCGTATGGCCTGTCCGCCCTGGCTTTCTTCGATCAGCCTGAACGCATCGTCGTATTCCAGGCACACGTCGTTGTCCGCCCGCCACTCGTGCGTGGCGTCGCTCCGCTCCCAAACCTGGGCGCGAATCAGTTGCCCCCGCGATCCCCAGGCGAACGTATGCTTCTGCAGCGGACCGGCGAGCGAGATCAGCCGGTCTTGCGCATCGTATTCATGGCGCAGCACGACGCCATCCGGCAGATGCTTTTCCGTGACCTGCCCCAGCCGATTGCGCACGTATCGCGTGCAGCGCCCGCTCCAGTCGGTCTCGGCGACCAGTTGGCCCGCCGCGTCTCGCTCCAGCGTCCAGCGCTGCCCCAAGGCGTTCGTCACGCCGACCAGACGGGCAGCGCCGTCTCGATGATATTGGGTGACCGCCCCCGCGGGATCGGTGACGCTGCCGAGCAAATCGAATGCCCCCCACGTATAGCGGGTGCCGTGCCCCAGCGGATTGACCGCCTCTCGCAGCATGCCTTCCGAATCGTAGTGAAAGCGCGCAATCGCGCCGTCCGGATAGGTCATGCTGCTGAGCATCTCGCGCGGATTGGACGGGCCGGGCTCATAGCGGTAGACAGTCCGATGACCGGCCGCATCGGTGCGGCTCGTCAGCCGGCCGTATCGGTCGCGACCGAGATGCGTGTGCCGGCCGAGCGGATCCGTCCATCGATCGGGGCGTCCCGCTTCGTCATGGCGCCATGCGTGCGTTGCGCCATCCGGATCGGTCCGGCTGATGAGCAGGCCGCGCGGGTCGTAGCGAAAGCGCGTCTCGCCGAGCGGCCCCTCGAACGCAACCAGATTGCCCTCCGCGCTGAAATGCCAGTGCAGCGTGCCGAACGGATCGGTCCGCTCGATCAACTGCCCCGCCGCATTCCATCGATAGCGGCTCTCCCGTCCGTAGACGTCGACGATTTTCACGGGGCGCCCGCGCGCGTCGTATCGGTACTGGCTGATACGGCCGATCGGGTCCGTCCGCGCGGCCAGCCAGCCCCGCTCGTCGAAACTGGAGTGCGTCACCCGGCCCAGCGGGTCCTCCGACCGGATCAGCCGGTTCTCCGCATCGAACCAGCGCTGATGCCGATGTCCGAGCGCGTCGATGTACGTCGTTCGCCGCTGCGCGTCGTCGTATTCGAAGCGATCGTCATACAGCGCGGTATTCGTGCGAGTGGCGATCACCCGTCCGCGCTCGTCGTAGCGCAGCGCAACCTGGGTCGCGCCGCTGTCGCGCCAGTGATTCAGCCAGCCCTCGTCGGTATAGCCGAAATGAAATTCCCCCTGAAAGCGGCTGTGCACGTCGGTCAGGCGCTTGCCGTCGAAGCGATAGCGGACCAGCTCGCCCGCCCCGCCCGGCTGCTCCGACACGCTCTGCAACAGCCCTCGGGAATCGCAGGTGATCCACAGCGTCATCCCGCCGCTGTGCCGCACTTTGCAGAGGCGACCCAGCGCGTTGTATTCGAAATCGATCGTATTGCCGTTGCGGTCCTCGATGCGGGTCAGACGGGCGACGTCGTCCTTCGGGCTCGCCGGCTCGAAAATCAGCGATTGCTGCGAGCGCTCGTCGAAAACGACGGCGCGCGCGCGGTTGCCGTGCAACGCGTAGTGCGGCGCCCAGAAGTTGATCGCATTGAACGGCTCGTGCGGAACCGGATAAACGAGTTGCTGGCCGTCCGCATCGAAGAACGTGACGGTGGCCGGGCCGTCCGACGGCTGCCGATATCGAAGGCGCTGCGACCAGTTGCAGATCCATCTGTCTCCGAGCAGCCCGTCGACCGGCTGCCGCCCCGCGTAGGCGCGGCAAAGCGTGAGCGGCAGCACGTGCGGCCACGTGAAATCCGTCCGGTAGTCGGCGTAATCGCCCGTCGCCATGTCGATCGGCTCGCCGAGCAGTTCCCGGAGCACGCCGTCCAGCAAGCCGCCTTCCTTGGTGGCCGAGCGCATCATGATGATGTCCGTGGCCGTCAGCACCAGTTGCTCGAGAAGCGACACGTTCGCGTCGATCTTGCCGAACGTGCCGGTCGTCTCGTCCGCGCTGATCGTCGCGCAGCCCTCCTGAATGACCGCCGAGCACGTGATCTTGTGGCCGATGCGCGCGAGCGGCAGGCCGTTGACCGATACGGTCAGGCTGCCCTGCGCGATCTGCGGCGGGGGCGTGCCGGGGTCCTTGCTGCACGCCACGGGATCGGTCACGCGGGCGACCCGCCACCCTTCGAACGAGACGTTCGGCGAGCCGTCCGCGATCGCGCCCGTCACCGAGCCGGTATGGCCGATACCCTTCGCCACCGCGGCGCCCACAAAGCCGCCCACCGCGCCCGCGACGAATCCGACGACGAATGGGCCGGCCGCCGCGATTGCGACGGCGGCGGCGCCGCCCGTCGCCACGATCGCGGCGGCCGCGGCGGCAATGGCCACGCCGACGGCGATCCCCGCAATCAGCCCCGTGAGCGCGCCGATGAATGCGTTCTCATGGACGATCTTGTGTCCGACGCGAGCCGGCGCCTTGCCGGGCTTCGCGACCACGGGAAGCCCCAACTTGCCCAGCACCCACGTGACCGGACGATCAGCGCCGACCGCCTCGGCCAGCGCGCCGCCGAGCATCGCCCCGCCGAGCGGCGCGATCACGCGTCCGGCGAAGCACTCGAACGTGCCGGCCGCCCATGCGTTCGTGCCGGCCGCGGCAACCTGCGCCGCGTTGATCGCGAGCCCCGCGTGGGACACGGCCTGGACCGCGTCCGCATTGCTGCCTCGCTGCGCGAGCGCGGCGAGCTTCTGCCGGCTGTCCGACGTCGCGCCACTCTGCACTTCGCCCATGAGATCCAGTTCCTTGCCAAGTGACCGGAAAAACGGCGTCGACCGGCTGCATCACGAAGCCGGAAGTTGCGCGCTCCGATGGAATTTGAAGCTCGCCAACGCCGCGCCGATCTCCTCGCGGACGTGGTTCGGCAATTGGCCGGGGCTCGTGTAGGTCAGCGCCAGAACCAGTGGCGCATCGAGGACGATCACCGCCAACTGGTGAATGAGCAGGTCATCCTTGCTCCAGGTGAAGTCGAGAAACTGGCAGGGCCGCCCATCCAGCACGCCCGGCTCGTCGCGTTGCATTTGCAGCCCGCTCAGTTCCTTCCGATATTTCGCGCGTTGCACATTGACGTAATCGACGAATTCGACGCCGTAAGGCAGTTCGTCGCGCGTCAACACGAGGTTGCTGCCCGTCACTTCCGCCATCGCCGGCAGCAATGCATTGACGCTTCGGTCCAGCCACTGACCGGGCAATTCCAGATGTCCTTCGTTTACCGAATAACGCATGTCATGCCTCGATGTCGCGCGTGCCGACGCACGCAGAAAGAAAGGAAGTCGAGATAATCCGCCGTCCGCCGCCCGGCCGGACGCTCAGCTCTTCGAATTCAGTCCGATATGCGTGGGGCCGCTGATCTCGATCGTGCCGTCCGCCTTCATGTGGATCACGCTCGAGCCCACTTCGATGATGATTTCCGTCGCCGCCTTGAGGTGAATCTTTCCCTGACTGGACTGAATCTCGATATCGCCGACAGTGCCGGCAGCGCCCGGCTGAGGCCCGGTGGTCGTGATCGACGCGTTGCCGCCGATCACCTGGGCATGCGTGCCGGCGACGTTCTGCTTGTGGATGCCCTTGATGGTCTGCGTATGGTTTCCGCCGATCGTCTGCGTTCGCGCCCCCGTAATCGTGTGCGTCTGCGCGCCGCCGATCGTGACGATCTCGTCGGCGCCGATCGTCTTGGTTCTCGTCGCGCCGACGCTGTGCGATTCGTTGTGCTCGACCTCGATGCGCTGATTCTTTTCCGCGTGCAGCCAGATTTCTTCCTCGCCCTGCTTGTCGTCGAAGCGAATCGCATTGGCGTTGTCGGACGTTCCCTTGTGCGAGCGCGTCAGGAACCCGCTTTGCGTCGCCCCCGCCGGCAACGCCCATGGAGGCATGTTCTGCGCGTTGTAGACGCTCGATATGATCAGCGGGCGATCGGGATTGCCATCGAGAAACGCGACGACCACCTCATTGCCGATGCGCGGAATCTGCACCGAGCCGAACCCGCCGCCCGCCCACGGCTGACTGACCCGGACCCAGCAGGAACTGCCCTGATTTCGCTGCCCGATACGGTCCCAGTGAAACTGGATCTTCACTCGCCCCAGCGCATCGGTATGGATTTGCTCGCCCTTCGGCCCCACGACGATCGCGGTCTGCGGCCCCGGGATGATGGGGCGCTCATGCGCGAGCGCCGGCCGAAACGGAATCTTCTTGCGGATGCACTGGAAGCTTGCGTGGTATGCCCCAGATCCTTCGTTGGACTGATAGTTGTTGACGCCATGATGACGGACGTTCGTCAACAGGAACTGGCGGTCCTGCTTCGATCCGTTGTCGTGATCGTAATGCGAGTTCAATTCAAAATAGCGGCCCGACGCAAGCGTCCTGCCGGTGCTCGTACCCGAAAAAGTCTTGCCGCTTGCCGCAAGCGATTCCAGTCTGAATCGCGCCAGTTCCTCGCCTCGATCGGTCGAATCGAAGCCATGCAGGCCGACGTAGTCATAGATCTCGTACCGCTCGACCTCGCCCTGATTGACATTCGACTCGCCCGATACGTAGCGGCGGGCGGCGGGCACCTTATAGTCGTAGGCCTTCATGCTGACGGCGCTGGACATCAGTTGCCGCTGCGCCGCCCATTGCGTGACGACGGCTTCGTCCTCGAGAATCTCGCCGCTCGCATAACGCAGCGACGGCAGCCCGGCGATAGGCTTTGCGCGGGTCGAATCGTCGTCGATGATCAGCTTGTGTCCGTCCTCCGCGTGCTCGAAATAGAAAAAGAGCCCTTCCAGTTCCATCAGGCGCAGCACGAAGTTCAGATCGGTCTCCCGGTACTGCGTGCAATAGCTGTACGGCTTCAGCGTGCGGCCGGCGCGGAATTCGTAGGATGCGAGCGCCGAATATTGCGAAAACACTTCGTCGAGAATGTCGCGTGCGCTTTTGTCCTGGAATATCCGCGAATCGACCCGCCGCGACAGCATCCATAGCCACGGCTGCACCGTCGCGCTGTAGGTGGCGAGCCCGCCGTCGTTGCCCGTATGCGAGAACTGCGTGACGTAACCGTGAAAATGCCGCGCCGAACCGCCGACGATTCCGCTGGAGGGCTGAAGGGACACCGTGACGGCCTGCCCGATCATCTGCTTCAGCTCGATCATCGGATCGCGCGACGCGAGACCGAGTCTCATGTCGAACAGCACCGACAATCCCTCGCTGCACTGGAAATCGCTGAGGACCAGCTCGGATCGCCCGGAAAGCGGTGTTTTGATCGTCAGCAGGCGGCTGTTCTGCAGATTCATAAAACCTGCGATGTCGGACATTTTCATTATTTGCCCCCGGAATAGCTGATTAACGATCGGCGTATTTAAAGACGGCAAAATCATAGCGCACGACAACGCTGCCGAACCAGCATTTAAATAGCGCCGTTTCACACGGCCGCCACGATCGATCAGGCCGGTAAGTTTGACGGAACCCAGCCTCCCGAAAATCGCCGAGGCAGTAAATAGTTCATATCCCGGCATTTCAAAAAACCCCGGTTCGGCGTGCGCGACGCCCCTACTGGCTTTGTCATGCGCGGCGGATTATATTGACGCCGCGCGATGTCCGTAATCGCCGGGATGTGCGACAACGCGGAACGACTCCTCCACTCGAATACGCGAAGACCATGTCGAAGTCACCCGCTTTTTGGGAACCGTATTGCCATCGCCCGGAGGCGGAATTCCATTTGTCGAATTTCGCCGCGAAAGTCCTGGGGCGCAATGCAGGCGTTGTGTTCTTCGACGGCATGAATGCGGCCCGCCTCAAGCAGGCGATTCCCGATGCGCGTGGCGACACGCTGGATCTCGTCGTGGCCGTCGTCAGGTCCGCGGTCCTGCCGCCGGCCCCGTCCGAAACGGTCGACGCCCTGACGCTCGATCAACTCTCGCGTGAATGGAAGCAACGCATCGCCGCAAGCGCGCCGTCGGCCGAACCGTCTTTGCTGCGGCAAAGCATGGCGCGAGCGCAAGGCTTCGTCGAGGGACACAAGACCGCATTCGACGCCGCCGCCGGCGGCGACACATTCGGCCTGCTTGCGGGCGCCGTGTCGATTGCAGCGATCATCGGCGGCGGCATCGCGCTTGCCCCGGTGCTCAGCGCGGCGGCGGGCGCGGCATCCCTGCTCCTGCTCGCCGAAGACGGCTCGATGCTGTGCCATGAACTCAAGGGCGACGAAGTACGCCCAAAAAGGCTCGAAACATCTTGGCATGACAGAATGATCGAAACAGTCGGCCCGCTACTCGTGCTGCCCGATCTGGCGGTGAGCGGCCCGCGAACGCTTGCGTCATTGCCGAAGGCCGCGCGGGAAGCCGGCGAAACTGCCGAAGGGGCGGCTCAAGGGGCGGCTCAAGCGACGAAGCGGCTCGCGACGCAACGCAATGCACTCGACGCATTCAAACGCGCCTCTCTCGATCATCCGGACCGCGCAGCGCCGCAAGCGAGGATTCACCAGTTGCGGACCGACGCAAGCAGCCTCGCGACCCGCGTGCGCCACGCGCATCAAAAGGTGATGGCCGCCCGTCGAGCGCTGTTGCTGCTGCGCACCATCGAAGCGCCCGCATCCCTCGCATCGCTCTACGGCGCCAGCCTCCACGGAATAGAGCCGCCGGCGCCCGTTTCTCGAGGCGGGGGCTGGCTGCGGCATCAGATGGGCGAGCACTCGCCCGGGCATCCCGATCACCCAGCGTATCTGCTGATTCCCGAGCGCCCGGTCGTCGAGGGTTCGAGCGGCGCGCCCGCGCCGGCCATGCAGTTTCACGTTGCTGTGGGCCATCATCCGGAAGGCGCGATGCGTGACGCATGACGACCTCGCGCCCGCGTCGTTCCTGAGCATGCCCGCCTGAACAGTCCCCGGCGCGCCAGCAACCCAAGCCACTATCAACAATCCGTATCGATAGATTTTTTGATGTGGCGCACATTATTTTGTCTTTGTTAGATGGATGTCACTTTCATCGATATCGACAGCCAGCTAACACGCGCGCCCATGCCGCCCGCCTTCGTCCAGACCGTCGAAACCCGCTTTGCCGAGCTGACGCCCACGGCGAAGCGCATCGCGAGCTACATGCTCGCGAACCTCGAGCGGCTCGGCCTCGAAACCGCGGATCAGATCGCGCGTCAGACCGGCACGAGCGGCATTTCGGTCGGGCGCTTCCTGCGCAGCGTCGGCTATCGCAATCTCGACGACCTGAAGCGCGAGCTGCGCGGCGCAACCGAGCGCTCGTGGATGATCACCGACCGCCTCGACGAATACCGCCGCGTGACGGGCGCGGGCGCGCCGGCGCGCGTCGAAGCCGCGCCAAGCGGCACACCCGGCACGCCCAGCCCGCTCGACGACGCGCTCGCGCGCGAACTCGATGCGATCCGCCACGTGTACCAGCTCGCGCGCACGCCGGCGTTCGCGCAAATCGCGGATCGCGTCGCGCAAGCCGACGCGGTGTTCATCCTCGGCATCCAGTCGACGCGCGGAATCAGCAACGCGTTCCACAGCTATCTCGAATACCTGCGTCCGCGCGTGTTCTACTCCGATGGCATGTCCGGCTCATACGTCGATTCGCTGAATGCCGAATCCGCCGACCCGTATTGCATCGTCACCGATACGCGCGCGTACTCGCGGATCGCGCGGCGCTACTGCGAGGCGGCCGTCGCGCGCGGCGTGCGTTTCGCGCTCGTCACCGACGTCTACTGCCCGTGGGCGCGCGAGCTGCCGTGCGACCTGCTGCAAGTGAAGACCGACGTCGGCCAGTTCTGGGATTCGCTCGCGCCGCTCACGTGCCTGTTCAACCTGTTGATCAGCGCGGTCGTCGACCGGCTCGGCGATGCGATCGACGCCCGCGTCGCGCGCAACCGCGAGCTGCAGCGCGAGCTCGATCAATTCGAATCCTGAAGCCGCCGGAGACGCCGCCCTTGAAGACTTCCGCCCATCGCCTCGTCGAGATCATGCCGCACACGCATGGCGTCGACGTCGATCTCGTCTACGCGACCGATCGCAATCTGACCGGCAAGCCGATCTACCGGCGCGCGCATTGCCTGCTCATCGAGCCGGCCGAAGCCGCGCTGCGCCGCGCGGTTGCGGTCGCCGCGCAGATCGGCCTGCGGCTGCGGATCTACGACGCGTACCGGCCGCCGCGGGCGCAGCAAGTGCTGTGGGACTTCCTGCCCGATCCGGACTTCGTCGCCGATCTCGGCCGCGGCTCGAACCACAGCCGCGGCGCCGCGCTCGACCTGACGCTCGTCGACACGAACGGCGACGCGCTCGACATGGGCACGGACTTCGACGAGATGGTGGCCGCGTCGAATCATTGCCACGACGGCCTGCCCGAGCCCGTGCAGCGCAACCGGCTGCTGCTGCTCGGCGTGATGCACGCGGCCGGCTTCACTCACATCGCGAGCGAGTGGTGGCATTACGAGTTGCCCGGCTCGCGCGCGCTGCCGCTGATCGACGACGAAGCGAGCGGACCGTGGCGGCTGATGTGATCCCCGCCCGCAACGCTCGCACTACCCGCGACACGCCCGTCGCGAGCCCAACCGATTGCCCCACTCCGAACCCCTGCCTCATGGAGCGCATATGAAACTCTCGATGCCCAAGCTCGCCGCGGCGCTCGCCGCGCTTTGCACGTTCGCGGCCGTCCCGGCCCTCGATGCGCGCGCGGCGCCGCCGAAAGACATGTTCGTGATGGCCACGCTGCTCGACGAGTTCATCTCGCTCGATCCTGGCGAAATCTATGAGCTGGTGCCCGAGGAATACGTCGCGAACACCTACGACCGGCTCGTGCGAGTCGATCTCGCCGATCCGTCGAAGTTCAACGGCGACGTGGCGCAATCGTGGACGGTGAGCCCCGACGGCCTCACGTTCACGTTCAGGCTGCGCGCGGGCCTCACGTTCCATTCGGGCAACCCGCTCACGGCCAACGACGTCGCGTGGTCGATCCAGCGCGCGGCGCTGCTCGACAAGGGGCCGGCCGCGGTGCTCGCGGGCATCGGCCTCACGAAGGCGAACGCGCTCGCGAACGTGAAGAAGATCGACGACCTGACCGTCTCGGTCACGACCGACCGCAAGTACGCACCGACCTTCGTGCTGAACGTGCTCGGCTCATGGCCGGCGTCGATCGTCGACAGGAGGCTGCTGCTGTCGCACCAGCAGGGCAACGATTTCGGCAACGGCTGGCTGAAGACGCACGAGGCGGGCTCGGGCGCGTACCAGCTCGTCAAGTGGACGGCGGGCGACAGCATCGTGCTGCAGCGCTACGACCGCTACCGGCTGCCGCTCGCGATGAAGCGGATCGTGCTGCGGCACGTGCCGGAGGCGGCGAGCCAGCGGCTGCTGCTCGAAAGCGGCGACGTCGACGCGGCGCGCGACCTGAGCCCCGACGATCTCGCGGCCGTCGCGAAGAGCGGCAAGGCGAAGGTGACGCCGTCGCCGCAGGCGACGCTGCTGTACCTCGGCCTGAACACGAAGAACCCGACGCTCGCAAAGCCGGACGTGCAGGAAGCGCTGAAATGGCTCGTCGACTACAGCGGCATTCAGAGCCACGTCGTGAAGACCACGTACAAAGTCCATCAGACGTTCATGCCGGAAGGCTTCCTCGGCACGCTGAACGCGAATCCGTACAGGCTCGACGTCGCGAAGGCGAAGGCGCTGCTCGCGAAGGCCGGCGTGCCGAACGGCTTCACGGTGACGATGGACGTGCGCAACGACTATCCGTACACCGAGATCGCGCAGGCGGTGCAGGCGAACTTCGCGCAGGCGGGCGTCAAGGTGCAACTGATTCCGGGCGACAACAAGCAGACGCTCGCGAAGTACCGCGCGCGCCAGCACGACATCTACATCGGCGAATGGTCGGCCGATTACATCGATCCGCACAGCAATGCGCAGGGCTTCGCCTGGAACCCGGACAATTCGGATCAGTCCAGCTACAAGATGCTCGCGTGGCGCAACGCGTGGAACATCCCGCAACTGACCGCGCAAACCGACGCGGCGCTCGCGGAGCCGTCCGCCGCGAAGCGCGCGCAGTTGTATCAGGCGATGCAGAAGGACGTGCTCGCGAAATCGCCGTTCGCGATCCTGTTCGAGAAGGTCGCGCAGGTCGCGACGCGGCCCGGCGTGAGCGGCCTCGAAGTCGGCCCGATCAACGATCTCGTGTCGTATCGCAATCTGAAGAAGCAGTGACGCCGTACCGGAACCACGACATGTCGACACCCGCCACTCCTCTCGAAGCGCTCCGCACGCTGCCCGCGCGGCGGCCCGGCGTGCGCTGGGCGCTGCGCGTGCTGCGCTGGGCGCTCACGCTCGCCGTGACGTTCGCCGGGCTCCTCGCGCTCACGTTCGTGATCGGCCGCGAGGTTCCGATCGACCCGGTGCTCGCCGTGCTCGGCGACCGCGCGTCGCCGCAGGCCTACGCGGCCGAGCGCATCGCGCTCGGGCTCGACAAGCCGCTTGCGACGCAGTTCATGATCTACGCGCGCGACGTGCTGCACGGCGACCTCGGCATGTCGCTGCTGACGTCGAACCCGGTGCTCGACGACATCAAGCGCGTGTTCCCCGCGACGCTCGAGCTCGCGACGCTCGCGACGCTGATCGGCATCGCGCTCGGCGTGCCGCTCGGCGTCGCGGCGGCGGTGAAGCACAACCGGCCGATCGATCACGTCGCGCGGTTCGTCGGCCTGATCGGCAACTCGGTGCCGGTGTTCTGGCTGGGGCTGATGGGCCTCCTGCTGTTCTACGCGCGGCTGCATTGGGTTGCGGGACCGGGGCGGCTCGATCCGGTCTACGACGGGATGGTCGACACGCGCACGGGCAGCCTCCTGATCGACGCGGCGCTCGCCGGCGAGTGGGACGTGCTGCGCAACGCGCTGTCGCACATCGCGCTGCCCGCCGCGATCCTCGGCTACTACTCGGTTGCGTACCTGAGCCGGATGACCCGCTCGTTCATGCTCGATCAACTGAACCAGGAATACATCGTCACCGCGCGCGCGAAGGGGCTCGCCGAGCGCCGCGTGATCTGGCGGCACGCGTTCGGCAACATCGCGGTGCCGCTGCTGACCGTGATCGCGCTCACGTACAGCAACCTGCTCGAAGGCTCGGTGCTCACCGAGATCGTGTTCGCGTGGCCCGGCATCGGCTCGTATCTGACGGGCGCGCTGCTGAACGCCGACATGAACGCGGTGCTCGGCTGCACGCTCGTGATCGGCGTCATGTTCATCACGATCAATCTGCTGACCGACGCGCTCTACCGCGTGTTCGATCCGCGCGCCCGCTGATCCGGCGCGCGCCGCGCCCGTCCGTCCGAATTCATCATGCACATGAACGCTCCATCCGATCGCTCTGCTCCGACTCCCGCCGCGGCGACGCTGCGCGCGTGGCTCCTGTCCGACGCGCCCGCGTCGCGCCGGCAGGCGACGCTCGGCCTCGCGTACCGCCGCTGGCGCCGTTTCGCCGGCAATCCGCTGAACCTCTTCGGGCTCGCGATCCTCGCCATGCTCGTCACGGTCGCGCTCATCGCGCCGCTCGTCATGCCGCACGATCCGCTGCGCCAGGTGCTCTCCGACCGGCTGCTGCCGCCCGGCTCGCCGTCGCACTGGCTCGGCACCGACCAGCTCGGCCGCGACATTCTCTCGCGCCTCGTCGCAGGCTCGCGGCTCACGCTCGGCATCGCGATCCTCGTCGTCGCGATCGTCGTGCCGATCGGGCTCGCGATCGGCACGACGGCCGGCTACTGCGGCGGCCTCGTCGACAGCGCGCTGATGCGGATCACCGACGTCGCGCTCGCGTTCCCGAAGATCGTGCTCGCGCTCGCGTTCGCGGCGGCGCTCGGGCCGGGCGTCGTCAACGCGGTCGTCGCGATCTCGATCACTGCGTGGCCCGCGTACGCGCGGCTCGCGCGCGCGGAGACGCTGCGCATCGCGAACGCGGACTTCATCCACGCGGCGCGGCTGCAAGGCGCGTCCGATCTGCGGATCGTGCTGCGCCATGTCGTGCCGCTCTGCCTGTCGTCGGTGATCGTGCGCGCGACGCTCGACATGGCGGGCATCATCCTGACCGTCGCGGGCCTGGGCTTTCTCGGGCTCGGCGCGCAGCCGCCGAGCCCCGAATGGGGCTTCATGGTCGCGTCCGGCCGCAACGTGCTGCTCGACGCGTGGTGGGTCGCGACGCTGCCGGGCGCGGCGATCCTCGTCGTCAGCATCGCGCTCAACCTGCTCGGCGACGGTCTGCGCGACGTCTTCGATCCGCGTCATGGAGCCTGACGTGTCCGCTTGCCCCGCTTCCCCGAACACGCCGCCGCTCTGCGAGATCGACGGGCTGCAGATCGGGTTTCGCACGCACGACGGCACGCTCGTCGAGGCCGTGCGCGATCTGTCGCTCACGCTCGCGCCGGGCGAGCGGCTCGGCATCGTCGGCGAATCCGGCTCCGGCAAGTCGCTGACGGGCCGCGCGCTGCTCGGCCTGCTGCCCGCCGCCGCGCAGTGGCGCGCCAGGACGCTGCGCTTCGAAGGCCGCGACCTGCTCGCGCTCGGCGCGCGCGAGCGGCGCAAGCTGTGCGGCGGCGCGATGGGGATGATCCTGCAGGACCCGAAATATTCGCTGAACCCGGTGATGACGGTCGGCAAGCAGATGGCCGAGGCGTTCCGGCTGCGCGAGCCCCGCCTGCGCGGCCGCGCGCTGCGCGCGCGGATCGTCGATGCGCTCGCGTCGGTCGAGATCCGCGATCCGGCGCGCGTCGCCGACGCGTATCCGCACGAGCTGTCGGGCGGGATGGGCCAGCGCGTGATGATCGCGATGATGGTGTCGACGGGCCCGCGCCTGCTCGTCGCCGACGAGCCGACCTCGGCGCTCGACGTCGCGGTGTCGATGCAGGTGCTCGCGGTGCTCGACAACATGATCGCGCGCCATCGCACGGGCCTCGTGTTCATCAGCCACGACCTGCCGCTCGTGACGTCGTTCTGCGATCGCGTCGCGGTGATGTACGCGGGGCGCATCGTCGAGACGTGCGCGGCGCGCGACCTCGACCGCGCGACGCATCCGTACACCCGCGGCCTGCTCGCCGCGACGCCGCCGCTCGCGAATCCGCCCGACGAGCTGCCGGTGCTCGAGCGCGATCCGGCATGGTTGACGGAGGCGGCACGATGAGCGGCGCACCGATGATCGACATCCACGACGTATCGATCCGCTTTCCGACCCGCACCGGCCACGTCGACGCGGTGCGCGGCGCGAGTCTCGCCGTCGCCGCGGGCGAGGCGTTCGGGCTCGTCGGCGAATCCGGCTCCGGCAAGTCGACGCTGCTGCGCGCGCTGACGGGCCTCGTGCCGCTCGCGGGCGGCACGCTGTCGATCGGCGCGCGGCCGGTCGGCGGCAAGCTCGGCCGCGCGTTCCGGCGCGACGTGCAGATGGTGTTTCAGGACCCCTATGCGTCGCTGCACCCGCGCTTCACAGTCGACGAGACGCTGCGCGAGCCGCTCGCGATCCACCGGATACCGGACGCTGACGAGCGAATCGCGCGCGCGCTCGCCGAAGTCGGCCTCGGCCCCGCATTCCGCTTTCGCTATCCGCATCAACTGTCGGGCGGCCAGCGGCAGCGCGTCGCGATCGCGCGCGCGCTGATCGTCGAGCCGCGCGTGCTGCTGCTCGACGAGCCGACGTCGGCGCTCGACGTGTCGGTGCAGGCGGAGATCCTGAATCTGCTGAAACGGCTGCATCGCGAGCGCGGGCTGACAATGATGCTCGTGAGCCACAACCTCGCCGTCGTCGGGTTCCTGTGCAGCCGCGTCGCGGTGATGCGCGACGGCGCGCTCGTCGAGCAGCTCGGGATCGACGACGTGCGCGCGGCGCACGTCGGCACCGAGTACACGCGCACGCTGCTGCGCGCGACGCAAGGCTATCGGCGCGCCGGCTGACCGATCGCGGCGCGCCCCGTCGCCGCGTCGGACGCGCCGCCCGGTCAGTCGCGATTCGCGTCGAGCCACGCGCTGAAGCGCTGGATCTTCTGCTGTCGCGCGACGCCATCCGGATACACGAAGTAATAACGCGCGCCCGTCTTCTGCACGATGTCGAGCGGCGTCGCGAGCCGCCGCGCGGCGAGATCCTCTTCGCTGAGCGTGAGATCGCCCAGCGCGACGCCGAAGCCCTGCGTCGCGGCGCTCGTCGCGAGATCGAGCGAGTCGAAGCTCGGCCCGCGATCCGGATCGACGTCGGCCACGCCCGCGTATTCGAGCCACCGGCGCCAGTCGCGATGATCGCGTGTCGGATGCAGCAGCGTATGGCGCGCGAGGTCGCCGGCGTGCGCAAGCGGCCTGTCCTTCAGCCAATCCGGCGAGCATACGGGCGTGAGCCGCTCGTCGAACAGCGGCACGGCCGTCACGTCCGGGCCGGGCGACGTCCCGTAGACGATCGCCGCATCGAACGGCTCGCTCTGGAAGTCGACGTCGTGCCGCCAGGTGGTCGTCATCTGCACGTGCAGGTCCGGATGCTCGCGCTGGAAGCGCATGATGCGCGGCAGCACCCAGCGCATCACGCAGGTCGGCACCTTCAGCGCGAGATCGGTGCGCTGCCGCGTGAGCTTCAGCGAAATGTCCTCGATCCGCGCGAAGCTCTCGACGACGACGGGCAGCAGTTGCTCGCCCTCCGCCGTCAGCGTGAGGCCGCGCGCGTGGCGCATGAAGAGCGGAAAGCCGTAATGCGCTTCGAGCGACTGGATCTGGCGGCTGATCGCCCCTTGCGTCACGCATAGCGCGTCGGCGGCTCGCGTGAAGCTGCGATGGCGCGCGACCGTCGCGAAGATCTGCAGGGCGTTCAAGGGCGGGAGGCGGCGCATGGCGGTCGACGACGAAACTCGGGAGACTCGGAGACGCGCAGGCAATTCGGCACGCGATGCCTGCGGGCGAGCCGTCACGATAAGCGAAATGCGGGCGTTGCGCGAGCACCGGCGTCGGACGTCGCGTCGCCACGCCCTCGCCGCACGCGCAGCGAGGCCGGGCCGGCATGGGTCGAATGCATCGAGCAGGCATTGAAACAGGCGTTGCCGCGGGCTTGCGCACGCGATTCGGGCGTTGCCGAACCCGGTTTGGGCGCACCTTCATCGCGCCGCTATCGCAGACGATCGCAGACGATCGCAGGCATCAGCGCCGCGAATCGCGTCACGTGCGACAAACAGGCCGCACTGTCCGCTGGCCACGTCACGCGTTGCGTGTTGTCGGAGCCGATGTCGACGGCGATGTCGCGCCGGATAACCGGCGCGCGGCAGACCACCGCTCGCGGCGCGACGATACGGGCATCCGCTCGCGGCGCACACGAACACGACCGGACTCCTACCGGACGCTCGAATGGCGACGCGCGCGGCCGCGCGCCGTCAGGCGAATGCCCGCGCGGCGATCCGCGCCGCCGCCGCGATCACGTCGTCGCGCACCGGCGCGTTCTGACTGCGCATCGTCGTGTAGACGACGAACACGATCGGCGCGCGATCCGGCGGATACGCGACGCCGATGTCGTTCCCCGTCCCGTAATCGCCCGTGCCCGTCTTGTCGGCGACGCGCCAGCCGGCCGGCACGCCCGCGCGGAGCCGCGCGTCGCCCGTCTTGTTGCCGAGCATCCACGCGTTGAGCTGCGCGCGCTGCGCGGCCCCGAGCGCATCGCCCGCGAGCAGCCGGCGCACGCTCGCGGCCATCGCGGCGGGCGTCGTCGTATCGCGCTCGTCGCCGGGAATCGCCGTGTTCAGCTCGGTCTCGCGGCGATCGAGGCGGAACGTCGCGTCGCCGATCGAGCGCGCATACGCGGTGACGGCCTGCGTGCCGCCGAGCAGATCGATCAGCAGGTTCGCCGCGGTGTTGTCGCTGTACTGGAGCGTCGCCGCGCACAGCTCGGCGACCGTCATGCCGGCGCCCACGTGCCGCTCGGTGATCGGCGAATAGCGGACGAGGTCGCGCTTCGCGTACGGAATCCGTCGCTGCAGCAGCGCGGCGTCGTCGGCGCTGCGCGCGAGCACCGCGGCCGAGAGCATCATCTTGAACGTGCTGCAGAACGGAAAGCGCTCATCGGCGCGATGCGCGATGCGCGCGCCTGTCGCGGTATCGAGCGCGACGAAGCCGAGGCGGCCGTCGAACGTCGATTCGAGTTCGCGCAATTGCCGCTCGGCGGCGACGTTTTTCGAGTTGCCGCGCAGCGGCGCACATGCGCCGGCGAGCGGTGCGGAAACGGCTGCAACGAGCAGCGAGCGGCGTAACGGAGAATGATTCATCAGGTGGATAGCGAGGAGATTGAACGGGCGTGAATCGCGCCGCGATGCCCGTGCACCGACATCGCGACCCGCAAGCGTATCAGCTCTCGTCACACGAATGCGTGCGGATTTGTGAGCGCCCCCGCGCACGATGTCGTGCGACGCACGTCGGCCCGGCGCACGCGTTGCGCTATCCCTGCTGCCGGCCCGCCAGGTACTGCATCGGATTGACGGGCTTGCCGTCGCGCCGCACCTCGAACAGCATCCCGGCGCGCATGCTGTCGCCGGAGCCCATCTCGGCGATCTGTTCGCCCTGCTGAACGACGTCGCCCGTCTTCACGAGCACCTTGCGGTTATGCGCGTAAGCAGTCAGAAAATCCGCGTTGTGCTGGACGATGATCAGCGTGCCGTAGCCGTTCAGGCCCGTGCCCGCATACATCACGCGGCCGGACGCCGCCGCGCGCACCGGGTCGCCCGCGTGCCCGACGATCCGGATGCCGCGATTGCGGCCGGGCTGGAATGTTTCGACGACAGCGCCCTTCGCCGGCCAGGCCAGCGCGATCGACTGCGCATGCCGCTTCGTTTCCTGGACGACGCGATGGTCCGCCGCGCGCTCCGCGGCGCTTTCGGGTGCCGATGCGGGCTGCGATGCGTCGGCCGATGACGCCGCCGCGCCGGCAACGGGCGCGACGCGCGCGCCGCTTGCCGACTGAGAGGCGGCCGCGCGCTCCGCGCCCGGTGGCGCGATCCGCAGCACCTGCCCGACGCCGATCCGGGTCCGCCGGCCCATCCGATTCCAGCTCTGCAGATCGCGCACGGCGCAGCCGTTCGCATCCGCGATGGCCGACAGCGTATCGCCGGGCTTCACGACGTAGCGCGTCGCGACGGGCGCCGGCGCGGCCGCCTGCTCCTGATGCTGCGCCGCGTCGCCCGGCGGCGGCGCGGCCGCGGGCTGCGCGGCGCTTGCCGACGACGCGGCGGCGGCCGCGCCGGCGAGCGTATCGGTCGGCGTGACGGGCGACGTGGTCGCACAGCCCGCGACGACGAGCGCGGCGGCCACGCCGGATAGCCACGCAACACTGCGGTCGATCTCGCTCTTGCTCATGCTCATGCTCGAGACAACTCCGGTCATTGAATTTTTCGAGCATCTCAAAATTCGTCAGGTGCGCGTGTAACCGGATGCAAGAATGATGACAAAATCGCAGCGGGAATTGCGGCAGCAGAAATTGAGTGGATCAAATCTTATGGCGAACGAAATAATTCGCCGATGCGACGCAACGCGCGCGGCCTCGACGCGCGACAAACCGGCGTGCAGCGGATGTGCGCGCGCTCGGAGGGCCGCATGCGTCACGGGTCCGGCGTGGTCAGCGTCGAATATGCGAAAGCGATGCCGCAACAGAGAAAGAAGATATGCAACGCGACCTTGAACGCCAGCAGCCAAGACGAGTTGCTTCGCATGCGCGACTCCATGTCGACGAACGAGCGGACATGATGCGCGGCAATTCGTCGCACGAAAATGCGGAACCCGCGAAGCGGGCCTCAGGCACTGCCTGACCGCGACGGCCCGCAATCCTGTTACCTTATCGGCCATTACAACGACAACGCAAGTCAGCCCCATGCGATTCGATCTGACCGATCTGCGACTCTTCCTGCACGTCTGCGAAGCCGGCAGCATCACGGGAGGCGCCGAGCGCGCGCACATGACGCTGCAATCCGCGAGCGAGCGGATCCGCGGCATGGAAGAAGAGCTTGGCGTGCCGCTCCTGCAGCGCGCAAAGCGCGGCACGCGCGCGACCGAAGCCGGCCACGCGCTCGAGCATCACGCGCGCGTCGTGCTGCAGCAGATCGACCACATGCGCGGCGAATTGCAGCAGTTCGGCGCAGGGTTGCGCGGCCATATTCGCCTGCTCAGCAACACCGCCGCGCTCAGCGAATACCTGCCCGACGCGCTCGCCGAATATCTGCCGCGCCATCCGAAGCTGTCGGTGAGCGTCGAGGAACGGTCGAGCCAGGAGATCGTTCATGCGATTCGCGGCAAGACCGCGGATTTCGGGATCGTCGCCGATTCGGTCGGCCTCGACGGGCTCGAGCAGATGCCGTTTCGCGAGGACTGGCTGATCGCCGTCGCGGCGCTCGACCACCCGCTCGCCGCGCGCGAGCGGGTGGCGTTCGCGGAACTCGTCGATGCCGGCTTCATCGGCATGACGGACGGCAGCGCACTGCAGGTCCATCTCGCCGAGCAGGCGAAGGCGCTCGGCAAGCGAATCGACTACCGCGTCCAGTTGAAGAGCTTCGACGCGATCTGCCGGCTGATCGAGCGCGGCGTCGGGATCGGCATCGTGTCGCGCCACGCGGCGCTGCGCGCGCAGCAGACGATGCAGATCCGGCTGATCGAGCTGACGGACCCGTGGGCGCACCGCCGGCTGACGATCTGCGCGCGCAGCTTCGACGAGTTGCCGAAGTACACGCGCGACTTCATCGCGTTTCTCGCGCCCGATCCGGGCAAAGGCGAGTCGTTCGCGGCCTGATTGCGGCCGCTCGGCGGCAGGCGTTCGTCGGTCGCCGTTCGCTTGCGGCTCGGAAATACGGCGCGAACCGCGAGGCGGCGCGTTCTCACGCGCGCAGTTCGGTGCCGCCGGATGAATCAGAACTTGTGGCGGATCGCCGCGCGGACCGCGAACTGGTTCGCCGACGCCGAAGGGCCATCCGTCCCGACGACGTAGCCGCCGTCCGCGATCGTGCCCGTCTTGTCGCCCGCGACCTTCTGGTATGCGCCCTGCAGATAGACGTCGGTGCGCTTCGACAGGTTGTAGTCCGCCATCAGCCCGACCGTGTGGTACTTCGGCTTCACGGTGCCCGCGGCCGCGTCGAACTTGCCGTCCGTGTACACGTACTGCGCGCCGATGTAGAGCGCCGGCGTCAACTGGTACTTGCCGTTGATTTCGAAGTTCTGGAACTTCGTCGCGGTCAGGCCGAGGCCCGCGAACGTCGCCGTCGGCAGATAGACCGTCGAGACCGGGTTCTTCACGTCGGTCTTCGTATAGACGAAGCCGACCGTCGCCGGGCCGAACGTGTAGTTGACGCCGCCGCCGAAGATGCGCAGGCGGTCGGCCGTGAAGTTCGCGTCGTTGTCGGCGATCGCGCCGCCCGCGGTCTTGCCCGGGTTGTTCGCCTGCAGATACGCGGCCGCGAGTTGCAGGCCGCCCAGCGTGTACGCGGCGCCGATGCTGTATTGACGGTTGTTCGAGAAGCCCGTCGCATTGCTGAAGCTGTACGTGCCGCCGACTTGCAGGCCGTTCCAGTCCGGGCTCGCGTACTTGATCGTGTTGTTCACACGGAACGAGTTATCCGTGTTGTCGTTGTCGAACGGGTGCGAGAACAGCGTGCCGCCCCAGTTGCCGTTCGCGGTCAGCGGCGCGAGGTAGTCGACGACCGAATCGTACTGACGGCCGAGCGTGAGCGAACCGTATTGCGCATGCGACAGGCCGACGAACGCCTGGCGGCCGAACATCCGGCCGCCCTGGCCGAGCCGGCCGTTGTTCACGTCGAAGCCGTTTTCCAGCGTGAAGATGGCCTTCAGGCCGCCGCCCAGGTCTTCCGAGCCGCGCAGGCCCCAGCGGCTGCCTTGCGCAAAGCCGCTCGCGAGCTGGTAGTTGCTCTTGCCGACGCCGTTGACGTTCACGTTGCTCGTGTAGTTGAAGCCCTCGTCGATCACGCCGTACAGCGTGACGCTGCTTTGGGCGAAAACCGGCGCGGCGAAGGCGAGCAATGCGGCAGCGGAAATGACGTGCTTTTTCATTATCGATGTCTCCAGACCTTGATTCGGCGGCCTCGCGAATGCCAGGCCGCCACGATGCGTTCGGCGTTTCTGCGCCCCGTCCTGGGGCATTTTCAGCGCATCCCGTCGCCACGGCCCATATCGCGGGATTACTGCGGTGAGGGAAATACTGTCATGCAAAAAATGCAGCGTCCATGTTGGTGCATCACTTTTTTTACATTCCGTTGCGTATTGCCAACTGATGCGTCGGGGTTTTGTCAGAATCGTTTGTAACTTCGCGTAAACCCGTAACCCTCGCCATCGATGGCACAATGCGCGACCATCGTCGTTTGAATCCAATCATGTAGCGATGCCGCACTTCGTCATGCGCCGTTTGTCCGTCCCCGTTTTTGCCGCCCAGGCCCCGCACCGCGTCCGCCGCGCGTCGCGCACACGCGACGCCGCATGAACGCCGCGCCAGCCCAACGCTACGCCGAGCTCGACTTCTTCCGCGGTCTCGTGCTGCTCGTCATCGTCGTCGATCACATCGGCGGCAGCATGCTGTCGCGCGTCACGCTGCACGCGTACGCGCTGTGCGACGCGGCCGAGGTGTTCGTCTTCCTCGGCGGCTTCGCGACCGCGATCGCGTACAACTCGCTCGCCGCGCGCCACACCGAGGCCGCCGCGCGCCAGCGCTTCATCAAACGCGCGTTTGAAATCTATCGCGCGTTCCTGTTCACGGCCGGCCTGATGCTTTTCATCACGGCGGTGCTGAACGCGTTCGCGATCGACGCGCCGAACATGCCGACCAACGATCTCGACGGGCTGATGCACGCGCCGCTCGCCGCGCTGCGCGACATCCTGCTGCTCAGGCGCCAGCCGTATCTCGCGTCGGTGCTGCCGATGTACGCGTTCTTCGCGCTGCTCGTGCCGCTCGCGCTGCCCGTCGCGCGCGGCCGCTGGTGGTGGCTGCTCGTCGCCGCGAGCGCCGCGACGTGGCTCGCCGCGCGCAAGATCGCCGGCTATCTGCCGACCGTCGACGGCGTGCCGTGGGACTTCAATCCGTTCGCGTGGCAGTTCCTGTTCGTGCTCGGCATCATCGCGCGCTGCCAGCCGATCTACCTGGTGCTCGCGAAACGGCCGGTCGGCTGGTTCGCGACCGCGGCCGCGCTCGTCGTCGTCGCGGCGGGCGCGTACTACCGGCTGCGCGTCGAGCCGTTCCCGACCGATCCGTCGATCAAGCAGAATCTCGGCGCGCTGCGGCTCGCGAACTTCATCGCGATCGCCTGGCTCGCCGCGAAGCTCGTCCATCTCGGCTGGATGCACCGGATCGCGCGGGCGATGCCGTGGATCGGCACGATCGGCCGTCAGGGCCTGCTGTGCTTCGTCGCCGGCACGGGCATTTCGCTGCTCGTCGATTCGCTGCTGTACACGGCGACGGACGGCTATCTGGATGTGCGGCTCGGCCTCGTCGCCGACGCGGCCGCGGTCGGCCTGCTGTATGTCGTCGCGAAGCTGTACGCGCCGCTCGTCGCGCGGGCGTCCGGCTTCGTCCGGCAATCGCGGCGGCGGCGGCCGCTGCGGCTGCCATTGCGACTGCCGCTGCGCCGCCCGAGACGCTGAAAGTCCGCATACGGCCGTCATTCGCCGCTGCTAGCATATCCGCGTCCATACCCATTACGCCGTCATGCGCCGATTCGTCCCGCCTCTCGTCGCGCTGCTCGCCGCCGCGCTCACCGTCGCCGCGCACGCGGCCCCCGCCAGCAGCATCGTCACCCGCACGTTCCGCTCGCCCGCGCTGCATCGCGACTGGTCGTACTCCGTCTATCTGCCGGCCGGCTACAACCCGGAGGGCGCGCGCTATCCCGTGCTGTATCTGCTGCACGGCAACGCCGGCAACGCGAACGACTGGATCACGCAGGGCCGCCTGCAGCTCACCGCCGACGCGCTGATCGAGCGCCGCGACATTCCGCCCGTCGTGATCGTGATGCCGCAAGGCGGCACCGACTGGTACGTCGATCGCAAGGAAAAGATGCAGAGCGCGTTTCTCGACGACCTGATTCCCGACGTCGAAGCGCATTACGCGGTGTCGAACCAGCGCGCGGGACGGGCGATCGGCGGCGTGTCGATGGGGGGCTACGGCGCGCTGCGCTTCGCGTTCCTCGAGCCGGAGCGCTTCTGCGGCGCGATGCTGCTGAGCCCCGCGATCTATGCGAACGAGCCGCCATCGAGCTCCGCCGCGCGCTACGTCGGCGTGTTCGGCGACCGGCAGTTCGATCCGAAGGTCTGGCACGAGCTCAATTATCCGGCGCTGTGGCGCAGCTACTTCGCGCAGCCGCTGCGGCTGCGGATGTTCATCGCCGCGGGCGACGACGACCTGTCGATCCAGGCCGAATCGAGCGCGCTCTACACGAGCCTGCGGCGCGCGCAGAATCCCGCCGCGCTGCGGATCGTCGACGGCGCGCATACATGGGACGTGTGGCGCCGCCTGATCGGCCCCGCGCTCAAGTACACGCTCGAATGCGTCAAGTGAATGCGCGTGCGACGCGGCACGCGGCGAGATCCCACGCCGCGCAGCCGACGCTCTTGAAGAACACGGGGGCGCCTGGCGCCGGCCCGGTCGATGTCGATGTCGATGCCGAAGCGGGCACGGTCGCCGCCGCGCGCGCTTCGTCCTGCGCGCGCAGCGCGTCGGCGAGCGAGCGCACGCGCGCCCAGTCGACGCCCGCGACGATCAGGTCGCCCGCCTCGTGGCGCGCGCCCGCCGGATCGTCGACGTAGAGCGCGCTGCCCGCGATCGTCCGTGCGCCGACCTCGGCCGCGTCGGGCGTGAACGCGCCGACGCCGACGACGAGCCGCCCCGCCCGCGCCGCCTCGTCGTACACGGGCGTCGCGCTCGTCGTCGACGTGATGACTGCGTCGAGCGTGTCGGGCAGCGCGTCGCCGCTAAGCGGCTCGAGCGTCGGCAGCACCGTTCGCAGACGCTCGCAGAACGCCGCCGCCCGTGCAGCCGCGCGCGCCTTTACGCGCACGCGCACGCCGGGAAACAGCGCGGCGAGCGCGTCGACGTGGTGCGCCGCCTGCGTGCCGGCGCCGATCAGCAGCACGTCGCGCGGCGCGGTGGCGAGGAACGTGCGGATCGCGAGCAGCGTGACCGCGGCCGTCCGGCGGCCGGTGACGGTCGGCCCGTCGAGCGCGAAGAGCGGCGCGCCCGTCGTCGGATCGACGACGCTCACCTGCCCCTGGATCGTCGGCAGATCGCCGCCGCGGTTGCGCGGGCATACGGTCACGAGCTTGTGGATCGCGAGATCGGGCGCCGACGCGGGCATCGACAGCATGACCCCGCCTTCGTTGAGCGGCACGACGAGCCGCGCCGGGCTCGCGATGCGGCCCGCGGCCGCATCGAGCGCCGCCGCGCGCAACGCGTCGACCAGCCCGGCGAAAGGCGTGACGCGCGCCGTCTGCGCTGCGTCGAAAACCGCTGTCGTCATCGTGGGTGTCCTCTTGTCCAAGGTGGGAATCCAAGGCGTGTCGGCCCCAGGGTCGGGCCGCGCGGCGGATGCCCTGCGATGCCTTGCCGCCGCGCTTCGGCTGCACATTCGCGTTGCCGGCGGCGCCGGGCGTCGCGACATCAGTATCACCGATGGACGCCGGTTCGCAAGCGTTCAGCCGCCCGCGCAAGCGCGGCCGGCCGACGCCGCGAGACCGTGCGACGCCGCGGCGCCGTCACGCGCCGTCGTCAGGCACATCGAGCCCCAGCGCGTCGATCACTTCGCGCGCGTGGCGAAACGCCTCGACGGCCGCCGGCGCGCCCGCATACAGCGCGCTGTGCAGCAGCACCTCGCGAATCTCGACGAGGGTCGCGCCATTGTTCAGCGCGCCACGCACATGCCCCTTGAGCTCGTGGCCGCGGCCGAGCGCCGCGAGCATCGCGCAGGTGCAGAGGCTGCGCGTCTTCAGGTCGATGCCGCCGCGCTGCCACGTGCTGCCCCACGCGTGCTCGTTCAGCCAGTCCTGCAACGGCCGCGAAAAGCCGTCCAGATTACTCATCGCGCGATCGACGAACGCGTCGCCCATCACCTGTGTCCGGCGCGCCTTGCCTTGCTCGCGGTCTCGTTCGCTCATGCCGCTCTCCTGTCCTGAAATTGAAAAGAGGATCGTAGTGGATTCCGGGCCGGCTCGGATGCTGCACGGCGTCGATCCTCGTGCCGACGCCGCGCGCTCGAGGTTTTCCCCCAATTGCCGCGGGCATCGCCGTGCACGTCGGCGGGAGCGCCGTCGCGCGTGCGGCCCGCAATTTCCGGATCGTCAATGAATCACATCACGAATATCCAATAGGCAAACCGGCAACCGCCCACTAGACTTTTCCGACGCCGCGCGCACTGTGCGCACGCCGGTCACACGATATCGACGTCAAAAATCAGGAGATCCGATCATGGATGATGCGCGCCGCGTGAGTTCGTTCAGTCACGAAGGATTGACTTTCGACGTCGTCGATACGGGCCCGGCCGACGGCGAGATCATCGTGCTGCTGCACGGCTGGCCGCAGACGGCGAAGTGCTGGACGCGCGTCGCGGCCCTGCTGAACGCCGACGGCTATCGAACCATCGCGCCGAACCAGCGCGGCTACTCGCCGCTCGCCCGCCCGCGCCGCGTCGCCGCGTACCGGATGCCGCATCTCGTCGGCGACGTCGTCGCGCTGATCGAGCGGCTCGGCGGCGACCCGGTCCACGTCGTCGGGCACGACTGGGGCGCGGCCGTCGCGTGGGCGCTCGCGGGCCGGCATCCCGCCGCGGTGCGCACGCTGACGACGGTGTCGGTGCCGCACTCGGGCGCGTTCATGCGCTCGATGCTCAGCAGCGACCAGTTGTTCCGCTCGTATTACATGGGCCTCTTCCAGTTGCCGAAGCTGCCGGAGCTGTTCGTCACGCGCTGTCGCGGGCTGTTCGAGAAAATGCTGACGGGCACGGGCATGACGCGCGACGAGGTGGAAGCCGTCTATGCCGACATCGTCGACACGGGCGCGCTGACGACGTCGCTCAACTGGTATCGCGCAATCGCGCTGACGCCGCCCGGCTATCTGACCCGCAAGGTGCCCGTGCCCGTTCTGCACGTCTGGGGCGCGCGGGATGCGGCGCTGTCGCGGCGGGGCGCCGAGCTCGCGCGCGATTTCGTGAGCGGGCCGTACCGGCTCGAAGTGCTGCCGCACGCGACGCACTGGGTCCCCGAGCACGACGCCGAGCGGCTCGCCGCGCTCGTGCGCGAATCGGTCGCGGTGAAGCCGGGCACAGCGCCGGCGCCCCTTGCCGCCGCGGCGGCGAACTGAGCGGCGCGTGGCCGGCGCGTCGGCCCGCCGCGCCGCGCTCAGTCCGCGAGCTCGATGCCCGCGCGCTCCATCGCGCGCGTCGACTGGATCACGACGAGCGTATCGCCCGCCTCGATCCGGCACGGCGGATCTTCGTAAAACGACAGGATCTTGCCGCCGCGATCGAGCCCGACGACAAGCGCGCCCGTCACCGCGTTCGACATGCAGCCGATTTCGTGCGCGGCGGCCGGCCGCTCGACGAGCGTCGCGCGGCCGCGCGTGGACAGCATGTCGTTGACGAACGGCACGATGTAGCGGCTCTCGACCGCGTCGGCGAGCAACAGCGCGCCGATCTTCGTCGACGACACGATCACGTCGGCGCCCGCCTGCCGCAGTTGCCGCTGATACAGGTTCTCCTGGATCCGAACGACGATCTTCGTATCGGGCGCGATGCTGCGCACCGACAGCGTAAGCAGGATCGCGGTCGGATCGTCGGTGACCGAGATGATGACCGCCTTCGCGCTGCGCACCTGCGCCTGCTGCAGCAGATCCTCGTGCGCGGGGTCGCCGCAAAGGCCCGTCACGCCGAGCGCGGCGGCCGCCTCGAGCGCCTGCTCCTGCGAATCGATGACGATCAGCGTCGCCGGATCGACGCCGCTTTCGAGCAGCTCGCGCACGGCGATCGAGCCGCTCAGTCCGTAGCCGCAAATCACGACGTGATCGCGCAGATTCTTTTGCAGGCGCTTCATGCGGTACTCCTCTATGACTCGTTGAATCACGAATTGATAAGCGGTGCCGAGAAAGATGAACCAGATGCCGATGCGGATCGGCACGATGAAGAACGCGTCGATGAGACGCGCGCGCGCGGTGACGGGCACGATGTCGCCGTAGCCGACCGTCGCGACCGTCACCATCGTGAAATAGACGAGATCGGCGATGCTCATCGGCGCGCTCTTCGTCGAATCGCGCAGGCCGTCGCGATCGAGATACAGCACGAGGAACGCGAGCACGCACAGGCCGACGACGAGCGCGAGGCGAAACGTCAGCGTGCGCAGCGGCGACGCGGCGGGCCGCGTGAACAGCGTGCGCGGGCGCGGCGCCTTCCACGGCGTGCGCGCGCGACGCAGGCGAAATCGCAGCGACTTGCGGTATTCGGATGGCGAAGCCAATGCTTTTCTCCAGAACCGGGCGTCGCGATTTTACGCCGCGAGACGGCGCCGCGCGCAGCGAAAGCCGCGGCCGCCGGCGCCGCCGTCATCGCCTTGAGCGGACATCGACGCTACAGCATGCTCGCCGGCCGCCGCATCGTCCCGTTGACGAAGCGCGCCGCGCGAAACGCGGACAGATCGAGCGACGTCGCGCCGGTGTCGACCCACTCGGCGAGCAGGCGGCCGACAATCGGCCCCATCGCGAAGCCGTGCCCGCAGAACCCGGTCGCGATCGCGAGCCCGTCCGGCGCGCGCGGCGCATCGATGACCGGAATGCCGTCGGGCAGCACGTCGATCAGGCCCGCCCACGCCTCGACGATCTGCGCATCGCGCAGCGCCGGGAAAATCGCCTTCAGCTTCGCGAGCGCGCGCGGCGCATGCGCGGGATTCGGCTGCGGATTCGGATCGCGCGGCTCGATCGCCGATACGCCGCCCGCGATGCGCGCCTTCAGATCGCGCCACGCCGCGCCGTTCAGACGAAAGCGGAATTTTTCGCGCTGCGCCCACAG
This sequence comes from Burkholderia sp. MSMB1588, assembly GCF_001546925.1. NCBI lineage: Bacteria > Pseudomonadati > Pseudomonadota > Betaproteobacteria > Burkholderiales > Burkholderiaceae > Burkholderia > Burkholderia sp. MSMB1588. Next base: position 2,377,074 of record NZ_CM003770.1, read on the forward strand.
CTCGGGCAGGAACAGGCTCAGCCCGCGCAGATGGCCGAGCGTGACATCGACGTCCACCTGCATGTCGTCCGCGAGATTGATCGCGCCGCTCGCGCGCTGCCGGATGCCGAGGCCGTGCCCCCAGATCGTCGACGCGGACACGGCGGGCAGCGCGTTCGTGCGCATGCAGGTGCCGCGCACCGCGTGCTGGGGCAGCCGGATGCCGACGCCGTCGAGCAGACGAAAGCTCGTCGCGCCGGCCGCGCAGATCACGCGCCGCGCCTTCACGACGCCGCGCTCGGTGACGACGCCCGACACCGCGCCGCCCGACGTGTCGATCGCGGTCACACCGCAGCCTTCGACGAAACGCGCGCCGGCTTCGATCGCGCGCGCGGCGAACGCCGCGGCGACGCGGCGCGGCTCGGCCTGGCCGTCGCTCGCCGTGTAGAGGCCGCCGAGCGCGGGCGCGGCAAGACCGCTCACGTGCGCATCGATCTCGGCGCGCGCGAGCGTGCGCGTATCGAGCCCGTGCGCGCGCGCGACATCCGTCCATTGCTGGAACGACGCCCAATCGTCGTCGTTGTCGGCGATATAGAGACAGCCGCCCTGCCGCCATTCCAGATCGGCGCCGAGCTCGCGCTCGAGCCCCTCCCACAGGCGCATGCCGGCCATCATCAGCGGCACTTCGGCGGCTTCGCGGCCCTGCTGGCGCACGAAGCCCCATGCGCGCGCCGACTGCTGTCCCGCGATGCGGGATTTGTCGAATACAGCCGCCTTTATCCCGCGCAACCCGAGATAATAGGCGGCCGCGCAGCCCATGATGCCCGCGCCGGCGATGACGACGTCGGCCTGGGCGGGAAACGGCTCGTCGGCACGCGCGAGCGTCTTGTAAAGCGGATAGGTCGTGGTCATGTCGGAAGTTTCGATGAAAACGCCATCGGCGAAAACCCGTCACAGTAACTTGAGGAAACACCTTTCACAGAAAAACGCACACTAGTGCGCAGGACGAACTTTGTTTTGCGGTAAAGTTATCTTTCCATGCGTGGCCGGTCGGCTCGCTTCATCCGACGGCATCCGATGATGCCGTACCGTGCGCCATCAGGCGCTCCGTTCTGAATCATTCGATCCGAGCCGTTCCCGCAGCATGACCAACGAAGCAATCACCACGGATTCCCTTGCGGTCGCCGAGCGCGTGCGCGAGCTGATGACCCGCCACGGCATCGGCAAGCGTCAGCAGACGACCGAGCTCTGCCGAATTCTCGACCTGAGCTTTTCGCAAGGGCATCGCAAGCTGCGCGGCAGCAGTCCCTGGACGCTCGCGCAAATCAAGAAAGTCGCCGAAGCGTATGGCGAGCCCGCCGCGCAACTGTTCGGCGCGCAGGCGCTTGATCCCGGCATGGTCGGCGCATGCGCGCGCGACGCGGTGCTGTATGCGGGCATCGCCGAGATTGCGTGCACCGCATGGATCGGCGGGCTCCTCGACGCCGGCGCGCGCCCCGAGTTCGTCGCGTACGAACAGCAGGGCCGCTGGCGCGTGCTGCGCCACACGGGTGTGCTCTACCAGAACGCGTACGACGTTCACAAGATCGAGATCTATCCGCGCCGCGCGGAAAGCGACAGGCTGCTCGTCGCCGTGATCGACGCCGACAGCGTGAGCGCCGACGAAGTCTGCCGCTATCTCGACGAGCAGGGCTTCGTGACGGCGCGCTTTGGCAGCGTCGATGCGTTCGCCGATGCGCTGCAGGGCCAGGCATTCGACGCGGTGGTCACCGAGTGGATGTTCGACGGCCGCAACGCCGCCGACGCGATCCAGGCCGTGCGCGCGTCCGACAATCCGGGCGCGCCGATCTTCGTGCTGACGGGCGACCTGCTGACGGGCCGCGCGAGCGAAGCCGAGATCAGCGAAGTGATCCGCGTCTACGACGTCGTCTGCTACGAGAAACCCGCCCGCATGGCGATCCTGAGCGCCGATCTCGCGAAGCGTCTGTCGCGCGCGTGACGGCGAAAGCGCGCGGCATGCGCGCCGGCCCGCGGATGTCGGGCATGCCGCGCCTTCGCCGCGCGCCCCGTCCCGCACGCGCCTGCGTACAATACGGCGACCCTTGCCCAACGCACGCCCTGCCAGGACCCGACATGGCCCGCATCATTCCCGACGACTGGATGAACCTCGCCGCCACGGGCGCGGCCGAGCGCGAGCGCGAAACGCTCGCGACGCTGGAGCGGACACTGCCCGACGCGTACACCGTCTATCACGGCGTGCACTGGACGCGCGCGGACCAGAACTTCTCGGTATTCGGCGAAGCCGACTTCGTGATCGTGAGCCCGGCCGGGCGCGTGCTCGTGATCGAGCAGAAGGCGGGCTTCCTGCGCGAGACGCCGAAGGGGCTCGTCAAGGTCTATCTGCAGACCGAGCGCAACGTGTCGATCCAGCTCGCGCGCACGCTCGAAAACCTGCATCGCCGGCTCACCGCCGCGCTCGGCGCGGGTGCTTACGGCGTCGAGGAACTGCTGTACTGCCCGGACTACACGATCAGGAATCCCGCGATCGCGGGCGTCGCGCCCGCGCGGATCGTCGACGCGACGCGCAGGCACGAGCTCGCCGCGCGCATCGTCGACGCGCTGCCCGCCGACGAGCCGCCCTTTCCGAGCGCGGCGAAGATCCACCATTTCCTCGCGGACGAGCTGTCGCTCACGCCGGACACGAGCGCGCTCGTCGGCCAGGCGGACACGCTCGTCACGCGGCTCGCGGGCGGCCTCGCCGCGTGGGCGCGCCGGCTCGCGTTCGCGCCGTTCCGGCTGCGCGTGATCGCGACCGCGGGCTCCGGCAAGACGCAGCTCGCGGTGCAGGCGATGCGCGACGCGATCTCGGCCGGCAAGCGCGTGCTGTACGTGTGCTTCAACCGGCCGCTCGCCGACCACGTCGCGCGTATCGCGCCCGCGGGCGCGACGATCGCGAACTACCATCAGCTCTGCGACTGGATCGCGCGCGACGGCGGCCACGCCCCCGACTTCGGCGCGCACGACGCGTTCGCGCAGCTCGAGGCGCGCTTCGCGCAAACGCCGATCGCCGAGCGCTGGCGGTTCGATACGCTGATCGTCGACGAAGGCCAGGACTTCCAGCCGTCGTGGGCGGGCGCGCTCGAGCGGCTCGTCGCGCCTGACGGCGCATGGTGGTGGCTCGAGGACCCGCTGCAGAACCTCTACATGCGCGACAGCGTGCCGCTGCCCGGCTGGGTGACGCTCAAGGAGACGACCAACTACCGCAGCCCGCGCGACATCCTCGACTATGTGCGCGACGTCGTCGGCAGCGTCGAGCCGCTCGCGGCCGAACTCACGTCGGGCAGCCCGTTCGGCGGATCGGAGATCTCGATTTCCGCGTACGACGCGGCGGACGCGGAATCGGCCGCGCAAGCGTGCATCGACGCAACGAAGCGCGCGATCACGCACGCGCTCGCGCTCGGCTTTCGCAAGCAGGACATCGCGGTGCTGTCGTTCAGGGGGCGCGAGGGCTCGGCGCTCGCCGCGCTCGACCAGCTCGGCCCGCACCGCGTGAAGAGCTTCACCGGCAAATACGATCTGTTCGGGAATCCGGAATATCGGGAAGGCGACGTGCTGCTCGACTCGATCTATCGATTCAAGGGGCAGGCGGCGCCGTGCGTGATCCTGACCGAAGTCGACTTCGACGCGTTCGACGAGCGGGCGGCGCGCAAGCTGTTCGTCGGCGCGACGCGCGCGACGATGAAGCTGATCGTCGTCGCGGCGCGGCGCGCGGCGCAGCGGATCGCGCCTTCCGCCTGACGGGAACGGTCGCGGCGGATCGCGGCAAATCGCGTCGGGCGGGCAACACGGACCCGCCGCACGAAGCGATCGGGCAACGCGCCCGTCAGACGACGCGGAACGCGCCGACCGTGTGCCGCAGCCCGTCCGCCTGCTCCTCGAGCGACGCGGCGGCGGCGGCGGCCTGCTCGACGAGCGCCGCGTTTTGCTGCGACACCTGATCCATCTGCGAGACGGCGCGGTTGACCTGCTCGATGCCGTCGCGCTGCTCGTTCGACGCGGCCGAGATCTCGGTCATGATGCCGGTCACGCGCGCGATCGCGCGCTGGATCTCCTGCATCGTGTCGCCCGCCGAGCCGACGAGACGCGAGCCCGTCGCGACCCGCTCGACCGATTCGCCGATCAGCGCCTTGATCTCCTTGGCCGCCGACGCGGAGCGCTGCGCGAGCGTGCGCACCTCGCCCGCGACGACCGCGAAGCCGCGGCCCTGCTCGCCCGCGCGCGCGGCCTCGACGGCCGCGTTCAGCGCGAGGATGTTGGTCTGGAACGCGATCCCTTCGATCGTGCCGATGATGTCGGCCACCTTCTGCGAGCTCTGGTCGATCTCGGCCATCGTGCCGACCACCTCGCCGACGACCGTCGCGCCCTTCGTCGCGATGTCGGTCGCGCTGTCCGCGCAGTTCTGCGCTTCGCGCGCGTTGTCCGCGTTCTGCTTCACCGTCGCGGTCAATTGCTCCATGCTCGCCGCCGTCTGCTGCAGCGCGGCCGCCTGCTCCTCGGTGCGCTGCGACAGATCGGTGTTGCCGGCCGCGATCTGGCGCGTCGCGGTGGCGATCGATTCGGAGCCGTTCGTCACCTTGCGCACGGTGTCCGACAGGCTGCGCTGCATCGTCGTGAGGCCCTTGACGAGCTCGGCCATTTCGTCGTGCGACGTCCAGCGCAGCTCGCCCGTCAGATCGCCGTCCGACAGGCGGCGCAGGTGCCCGAGGATCCGCACGAGCGGCTGCGTGATCGCGAAGTGCAGGCCGATCGCGCAGCCAAGGCACGCGGCGAGGCCGAACGCGATCAGCCCGCCGAGCATGAGCCGCAGCCAGCCGTACATTTGCTCGGCGTCGTCGTATGCGGCCTTGCCGTACGCGGCGCGCGCGTCATCGAGCGCGGCCGTCGCCTTCGTCCACGCAACCGACAGCGGCGGCGCGACCGTCATCATCAGGCGGTCAGCTTCGTCGTGCCGGCCGGCCTTCAGCGCGTCGATCAACGGCTTGAGCGCCTCGTCGACGAGCGCGCGGCGCGCCGCGTTCGCCTGCGCGGCGAGCGTCTTTTCGTCGTCGCTGCGCGGCAGCGCGTCATAGTCGCGCCAGCCGCGGTCCGACGCGGCCAGATACTGCTCCGCCTTCGCGAGCGTGTTCGCGGCGTCGGGCACCTCCGGATGCAGGATCACGCGATCGAGCGTCGTGCGCGTGATCGCGAGATTGAGGCTCGCCGACGCGAGCGCCGTCTTCGCCGCGAGCTGCCGCGTGTACGCGTCGCCGAGCGCGGCGTTCGAGTTCTGCATGCTGAAGAAGCCGATCACGCCCGTGATCGTCAACAGCGCGGCGACGAGACCGAGCGTCGAGAAGATCCGGGTGCGAATCGAGAAGCGGGAGAAAAAGGCATTCATGACCAGGAAGAATCGCAAGTGGTAGCCGCCGGTTTGGGGGACAGTCGCCGGTATTACGGCCCGGCTTTCGAAAACTTGAGACGCCTCAAGCGATGCGACGACATGCCGCGGGGCCGGGCGGCCGGATGCGGCCGTCGCCGGCCGGTAATCAATGGAAACCCTTGTGACGAAGCAGAGATTGACTAGTCAATCAGATGTTTCTACATTCCGTCTGCTTCCATACGACCACACGGCTCCCCATGTCCACCGACTCCTCCGCGCCGCCCGTCCACGCCGATGCCGGCCGACCGGCCGCGTCCGTGCGGCTCACGATCGCCGCGCTGCTGCTCGTGCTGCTGTTGTCCGCGCTCGACCAGACGATCGTGTCGACCGCGCTGCCGACCATCGTCGGCGACCTGGGCGGCCTCGAGAAGCTGTCCTGGGTCGTCACCGCGTACCTGCTGTCGTCGACCGTCGTGCTGCCGCTGTACGGCAAGCTCGGCGACCTGTACGGGCGCAAGACCGTGCTGCAGGCGGCGATCGTGCTGTTCGTCGTCGGCTCGGCGCTGTGCGGGCTCGCGCAGGACATGACGCAACTGATCGTGCTGCGCGCGCTGCAGGGGCTCGGCGGCGGCGGGCTGATGGTCGTCACGATGGCGGCGATCGCCGACCTGATTCCGCCCGAGGAGCGCGGCCGCTATCAAGGGCTGTTCGGCGGCGTGTACGGAATCGCGACGGTGATCGGGCCGCTCCTCGGCGGGTTTCTCGTCCAGCATCTGTCGTGGCGCTGGATCTTCTACATCAACCTGCCGCTCGGCGCGCTCGCGTTCGTGGTGATCGGCGGGGCGTTCAAGCCGCACACCGCACACGTGCGGCGCCGGATCGACTACGCGGGCGCCGCGTTCCTCGCCACGGCGCTCACCTGCGTCGTGCTGTTCACGAGCCAGGGCGGCACGATCCTGCCGTGGTCGTCGCCGCAGTTGTGGTTCACGCTCGCGCTCGGCCTCGTCGCGACCGCCGGCTTCGTCTACGAGGAACGCCTCGCCGCCGAGCCGATCATGCCGCTCGAGCTGTTCCGCCACCGGACCTTCGTGCTGTGCGGCCTGATCGGCTTCGTCGTCGGGCTCGCGCTGTTCGGCTCGGTCACGTTCCTGCCGCTCTATCTGCAGGTCGTCAAGGGCTCGACGCCGTCGGAAGCCGGCATGCAGGTGCTGCCGATGATGGGCGGCTTGCTCGCGACGTCGATCGGCAGCGGCCGCCTCATCACGAAGCTCGGCAAGTACCGCTTCTTTCCGATCGCGGGCACCTTCATCGCCGCCGCGGCGATGCTGCTCCTCGCGACACTGTCGCTCGACACGTCGCTGCGCGCGATGTACCTGTACATGGCGCTCCTCGGCGGCGGGCTCGGCATGGTGATGCCCGTCATCGTGCTCGCGGTGCAGAACACCGTCGAATTCCGGCATCTCGGCGTCGCGACGTCCGGCGCGACCCTCTTTCGCTCGATCGGCGGCTCGCTCGGCGTCGCCGCGTTCGGCGCGCTGTTCTCGAACGGGCTGCATGCGCGGCTCGACGCGGCGCTGCCGCCCGACACGGAGCTGCCGCCGTCGCTCGGGCCCGCGGCCGTGCGCCAGTTGCCGGACGCGGTGCGCGACGCGTATCTGCACGCGTTCGCGAGTTCGCTGCACACGGTGTATCTGTGCGCGGCGGCGGTGATCGCGATCGCATTCGCGCTCGCGTGGTTCGTCAAAGACGCGCCGCTCAGGAAACGCGGCTGATCGGGGCCGCCGCGCGCGCGTGATCCGATCGATCACTTCCGCGCCCCGCTTGGGCATGCGCACGCCGGGGCAGGCTCGGAAGCGGGCGACGCCGCCTTCGACCGCGCCATATCGCTCGCGTCCTGCAATCGAGGTTGCGACGCAAGTGGCTGATCGAGTTGCACCGAATTGTCTGACGCCGCATCCATTGCGATCCGGTCGGTTGCGACGCCGTCGCGCGCCCGCTTCGCGTCGCGCGTCGGCTTTCTTTCGAGATTCGGCCGGCCCGGCATATTGTTTGTCCATCGTGTTTTTGATTGTTCATTTCTCGACGGCAGGCTTCGCGCTTTGCGGACATTTTCGAATGCGCGCATAGTAGCGATTTCACCATTCCCACCCTGTTTTTGCGATGAAAACCACCGACGCCCCCGCCCATTGCTCCGCCATCGTCCGCGACGCCACCGAAGACGATCTCGAAGCGATCCAGGCGATCTATGCGCATCACGTGCTGACGGGCGTCGCGTCGTTCGAGGAGACGCCGCCGTCCGTCGCCGATCTGCGCGCGCGGCGCGAAGCGGTGCTGCGGCACGGCCTGCCGTATCTCATCGCCGAGCTGGACGGCGTCGTCGCGGGCTACGCGTATGCGACGCCGTACCGGCCGCGCAGCGCGTACCGCTATGCGCTTGAGGATTCGATCTACGTGAACGACGCATGCCGAGGGCGCGGCATCGGCCGCGTGCTGCTCGGCGCGCTGATCGCGCGCTGCGAGGCGGGGCCGTGGCGGCAGATGATCGCGGTGATCGCGGACGGCGGGCGCGGCGGCTCGACGTCGTTGCATCGCGCGCTTGGCTTCGAGCCCGTCGGCACGCTGCGCGGCGTGGGCTTCAAGCACGGCCGCTGGATCGACACCGCGCTGATGCAGCGGGGGCTCGGACACGGCGCGCAGAAGCCCCCCTCGGACACCGACGCCTCGCACTGAAGCGCGCGGTCGCGCTAAAATCGTCGCATGCCGAAATCGAACTCAACTACTCCCGCCGACGCCGCCCCGGACGCATCGACGTTGAACGAATATACGGTCGACGAGCTCGCGCGCGTGTCGGACACGACGGTGCGCAACGTACGCGCATACCAGGATCGCGGCCTGCTCGCGCCGCCGCGCAAGCGCGGCCGCGTCGGCATCTACGACGACACGCACGTCGCCCGCCTGAAGGTCATCAACCACCTGCTCGCACGCGGCTACACGCTGTCGAACATTCAGGATCTGATCAAGGCGATCGACGACGGCCACGACCTGCGCTCGATCCTCGGGCTCGAAAACGCGATCGGCGGCCGCTGGTCGAACGAGCGCCCGCAAACCTTCTCGCTCGCGCAGCTCATCCAGATGTTCGGCCCGCAGACGCCCGCGTCGCTCGGGCGCGTCGCGGAGCTCGGCCTGCTCGAGCGGCGCGGCGTGTCGTTCGTCGCGAAAAGCCCGGCGCTCATCGAAGCCGCGGCCGCGATGGTCCGCGAGGGCATTCCGGCGCGCGAGCTGCTCGACGCGATCGGCATCACGCGGCCGTATTTCGATGCGATCGCACGCGTGCTCGTCGAGCTCGTCGTGCGCCGCCTCGATCGCTACGACGAAGGCTCGCTGCCGCCGCCGACCGACGTGCCGGCGCTCGTCGATGCGATCTGGCGGCTGCGCCCGCTGTCGTCCGTATTCGTCGAAGGCGAGATGAACCGGGCGCTCGAAGCGGCGTCGAGCGCGTACCTGGGCGGGCGCGTCGCGACGATCCTCGACAAGAAGCTGAGCTCGCAGGCCGCGCGCGACGACGAACCCGAGCTCGAACGAACCGCGGCGAAGGACGCGCCGAAGAAACGTTAGGCGCACGCGCGTCATATTGATATCGGCAATGCGTGGTTTGCGGGGGCGCCTGCCCGTGCGACGATTTCCCGACTCGGGCGGCATGCGCGCCGCCCGCTTCGCTCAACGTCGTGGAGATTGCCGATGATTCGCCTTGCCCGTTGGATTCCCCGAACCGTAGCCGCCGCGCTCGCGTCGTCGCTCGTCGCCGCCGCCGCGTTCGCGCAGGATGACGCGGGCGGCAAGGTGCTGCGCGTCGGCTATCAGAAGGCGGGGCTGCTCGCCGTCGTCAAGGCGCAGGGCGCGCTCGAGGCGCGCGTGAAGCCGCTCGGCTACACCGTCAAATGGTTCGAGTTCCCGGCCGGCCCGCAACTGCTCGAAGCGCTGAACGCGAACAGCATCGACGTCGGCTACACGGGCGCGCCGCCCGCGGTGTTCGCGCAGGCGAGCGGCGTGCGCTTCGTCTACGTCGGCGCGGAGCCGCCATCACCGCACAACGAGGCGATCATCGTGAAAGCCGATTCGCCGCTCAAGACCGTCGCCGATCTGCGGGGCAAGAAAGTCGCGCTGCAGAAAGGCTCGAGCGCGAACTATCTGCTGCTCGAGGCGCTGCGCAAGGCCGGCGTGCGCTACGACGAGATCCGCCCGATCTACCTGCCGCCCGCCGACGCGCGCGCCGCGTTCGAGAGCGGCACCGTGGACGCGTGGGCGGTCTGGGACCCGTACTACGCGGCCGCGCAGCAGGCGCTGAAGGCGCGCACGCTCGCCGACTATGCCGGCCTGCCCGCCGCACACAACTTCTATGAAGCGACGCGCGATTTCGCGACCCGCCATCCGGACGTCGTCGGCGCGGTGTTGCAGCAGTTGCGCGAGACCGGCCTGTGGGTCAACGCGCATCCCACCGAAACCGCCGCGCTGATCGCGCCGAAGGTCGGTCTCGACCGCGCGCTCGTCGAGACCTGGGTCAGGCGCGTGCCGTACGGCACGACGCCGCTCGACGAGAAGATCGTCGCGTCGCAACAGGGCGTCGCCGACGCGTTTCACGCGGCGAAGCTGATCCCGCAGAAGCTGAGCGTCGCCGACAACGTCTGGGCCGACCGGAACGCCGCCGCCGCGCTCGCGGCAAAGTAGGCGCGGCGCATCGCCCGCGGCCCGATTAGAGGGATTTGTCTGTCCCCGATAACGCCTTCTTGCCGATAATGACCGGCCGCGCGGATGCCGTGCGTCGCCCGCGACGCCGCCCGCGCCCGATCACGCGCCGCGTGCGAGGAGACGCCCGCCCATGTTGTCCCATCTGCCCCCGCGCGTGCGCGGTCTCTGGCTCGCGGCCGCGCTCGCCGCGCTGCTGTACGGACTGTCGCTCGGCCACGCGCCCTATCCCGGCCAGCCGGCCGCCAAGGCGGCGCTCGGCGTCCTGCTGTTCGTCGCGGCGCTGCGGCATCCGGCCGCGCGCGAGCGCGCGTGGCTCGGCGCGGCGCTCGCCGCGTCGGTGCTCGGCGACGTGCTCCTCGCGCTTGCCTCCTGGCCGCCGTCGTTCGTCGCCGGCCTCGGCGCGTTCCTGCTCGCCCATCTCGCCTATTGCGCGCTGTTCGCGCCGTGGCGCGCCGCGCCGCGCGGGCCGCGCGCGGTCGCGCTCGTCGCGCTGTGGATCGCCGCCCCCGCGCTCTACGCCGCGTTCTTTCCCCATCTCGCCGCGCTCGCCGCGCCCGTCGCCGTCTATGTCGCCGTGCTCGGCGCGATGGCGAGCTTCGCACTCTGCGCGCGCACGCCGGGGCCACAGGTCGCGGCCGGCGCGCTCGTGTTCGTCGCGTCCGACGCGCTGATCGGCATCGATCGTTTTCTCGGCGCATTCGCCGGCGTCGATTATTTCATCTGGTTCTTTTATGCGATCGCGCAATTGACCATTGCGTTCGGCGTGCTGCGGCGCAAATCGAAATGATCGAATTCACGCCGCCACCTCAATCCGTTGAGGATGGCAGCGAATTTTGCGACGCAGCATCCCGATTCCGACTTCCACCGCGTTTTGCTCCCTGCCGCCCCGTCCCGCGGGCTCGACATCCGTTGAATCCCGCGCTTAGAGGGCTATGTCTACCCGGCTTGCGGTTTTGGTTTTCACGAACTATTGTTACATCAATCAATGTAACAGTAAAAAATGAGCCAAAATGGAGACGCCTGGATGAACGCGCGCAATATGTCCTTCGGTCCGCTCGACAGCACAAACCACGAAGAAACCCTCGATATCGCCATCATCGGCACCGGCTTTTCCGGGCTCGGCATGGCGATTCGCCTCCGGCAAACCGGCAACCAGGACTTTGCGGTGTTCGAAAAGGCCAGCTCGGTCGGCGGCACCTGGCGCGACAACCACTACCCCGGTTGCGCGTGCGATGTCCAGTCGCACGTCTATTCGTTCTCGTTCGCGCCGAATCCGCGCTGGACGCGCATGTTCGCGCCGCAGCCGGAAATCCGCGCTTACATGGAAGACTGCGTGCAGCGCTTCAACGTCGGCTCGCACCTGCGCTTCGGTCACGAACTCGTCAACGCGACCTACGACGAGACCGCGCACCGCTGGCGCCTGACCTTCGCGAACGGCAAGCGCGTGTGCGCACGCGTGCTCGTGTCGGGCATGGGCGGCCTGTCGCGCGCCGCGTACCCGAACATTCCCGGCATCGAGACGTTCAAGGGCGAAGCGTTCCACTCGCAGCACTGGAAGCACGACTATCCGCTCGAAGGCAAGCGCGTCGCCGTGATCGGCACGGGCGCGAGCGCGATCCAGTTCGTCCCGCAGATCGCGCCGCGCGTCGCGAATCTCGCGCTCTTCCAGCGCACACCGCCGTGGATCATGGCGAAGCCGGACCGCCCCGTGAACGGCGTCGAGCAGTGGCTGTTCCGCAACCTGCCGTTCACGCAGAAGCTGCTGCGCACGGGCCTCTACTGGATGCTCGAATCGCGCGTGCTCGGCTTCGCCGTGCATCCGTCGACGATGAAGCTCGTGCAGAAGCTCGCGCTGCGCCACATCGACAGGCAGATCTCCGAGCCCGAGCTGCGCGCCGCGGTGACGCCCGACTACACGATCGGCTGCAAGCGGATCCTGATGTCGAACGACTACTACCCGGCGCTCACGCGCAAGAACGTCGACGTGATCACGACGGGCATCGAGCGGATCGAGGAAGACGCCGTCGTCACGACGGACGGCAAGCGCCATGAAGTCGACTGCCTGATCTACGGCACGGGCTTTCAGATCAACAACCCGTTCCCGCGCGGCACGATCGTCGGCCGGGGCGGCGTCGACATCGTCGACGCCTGGCGCGACGGCGCGCACGCGTACCTCGGCACGACGGTGCCCGGCTATCCGAACTGGTTCACCCTGATGGGCCCGAACACGGGCCTCGGCCACAACTCGATGGTGTACATGATCGAATCGCAGATCGAATACGTGCTCGGCGCGCTGAAGGCGATGCGCACCGAGCGCGCCGAGGCGATCGAAGTGCGCCCGCTCGTCGAGCTCGAATACAACAACCGCATCCAGAACAAGCTGAAGGGCACGGTCTGGTCGACGGGCGGCTGCAGCAGTTGGTATCTCGATCCGCGCACCGGCAAGAACACGACGCTGTGGCCGACCTTCACGTGGCGCTTCCGGCAGGAAACCGCGTTCTTCTCGATGGCCGACTATCACGCGTACTACGCGAACCCGCGCCAGAACGCGCAGCCGGTGCCGGCGCTGCCCGGCGCCGCCGCCGCGACGACGGCCGCCGAGACGACCGCCTGAGCCCCGAACCCACACGAGCCTACGACAATGAAATCCTTTTCCAACAAAGTCGCCGCGATCACGGGCGCCGGCTCGGGCATGGGCCGCTCGCTCGCGGTGCAGCTCGCGCAACAGCATTGCCACGTCGCGCTCGCGGACAAGAACGCCGTCGGCCTCGCCGAGACCGAGCGGATCGTCCGCGCGCTCGCGCCGTCGGTGCGCGTGACGACCTGCGTGCTCGACGTCGGCGATCGCGCCGCGATGCACGCATGGGCCGACGAGACGGCCGCCGCGCACGGCCGCGTGAACCTCGTGTTCAACAACGCGGGCGTCGCGCTGTCGAGCACGATCGACGGCATGGAATACAGCGATCTGGAATGGATCGTGAACATCAACTTCTGGGGCGTCGTGCACGGGACGAAGGCGTTCCTGCCGTACCTGAAGGCGTCGGGCGACGGGCACATCGTCAACACGTCGAGCATCTTCGGGATCTTCGCGCAGCCTGGCATGAGCGGCTACAACGCGACGAAGTACGCGGTGCGCGGCTTCACCGAGTCGCTGCGCCAGGAGCTCGACATGATGAAGTGCGGCGTCTCGGCGACCTGCGTGCATCCGGGCGGCATCCGCACGAACATCGCGCAATCGGCTCGGCTCGCGCAGAACATGGTCGGCTTCATGGTCGAGAGCGAGCAGCAGGGCAAGGCGGATTTCGAGAAGTTCTTCATCACGACGGCCGACGAAGCGGCGCGCGTGATCCTGCACGGCGTGCGCAAGAACAAGCGCCGCGTGCTGATCGGCCGCGACGCGCGCGGCGCCGACTGGCTCGCGCGCACGTTGCCCGCCGCATACCAGCGGCTCGTCGTGCTCGCGACGAAGCTGCAGCGCGCCCGCGGGCGCCGTCACGCGGGCCACGCGGCACCCGCACCCGCGCCGGCGACGCCCGCGCACGCGACGTACCACAACGCCGGCAACCAGGGAGGAGAGCAATCATGACGACACCGCATATGATGCCCGTGCGGCGCGACATCCGCTTCGCGCTGCCGCCCGATCGCGTGTACGACTGGCACGTCCAGGGCGCGCCCGTCACGCACTTCATGAACGCGCTGTCGCTGCTGTTCCCGGCGGGCGAGCGCTTCTTCATGGATTCCGTGCGCAACTACCGCGACGAGATCCACGATCCCGAGCTGAAGAAGCAGGTCGCGGGCTTCATCGGCCAGGAAGCGATGCACACGCGCGAGCACATCGAGTACAACGACCTGCTGCAATCGGCGGGCCTGCCCGCGCACAAGCTCGACAAGCGCCTGTGGGCGCTGCTCGGCTGGGGCAAGAAGGTGCTGCCGAATTCGATGCAGCTCGCGATCACGATCGCGCTCGAGCATTACACGGCGATCCTCGCGAACCAGTTGCTGTCGGGCCACGAGCACCGGATCGACGGCTCGGTCGAAGGCTACAGGCAGATGTGGCTGTGGCATGCGATGGAAGAGACCGAGCACAAGGCGGTCTCGTTCGACGTGTGGAACACCGTGATGAGGCCGGGCGTGAAGACGTATCTGCTGCGCACCGGCACGATGCTCGCGACGACGCTGATCTTCTGGACCGTCGTGTTCGATTTCCACGTGCGCCTGATGTTCGCGCACCGGATGCGCCACGGCAAGCTGAAGGGAATGTGGCGGCTCGTCAAGTATCTGTATAGCCCGAGGAACGGCGTGTTCCCGAGCATCGCGCGCGAATGGCTCGACTATTTCCGGCCGGGCTTCCATCCGTGGGACCACGACAATCGCGTGTATCTGCAGGGCCTCGACGCGCTGCTCGCGAACATCGACGCCGCGAACGAGCGCTACGCCGACCAGGCCGCGCCGCGCCGCGTGCCGCTGCATTCGTCGCCCGCGCATCAGCACGCGTAAGCGAACGAGCGATGGCGACCGTCCGCGACACGCTGACGGTCCGCTCGGGCGACGTGCGCGGCGCGGGCGCATCGGACGCGCCGACGCTGCGCGCCGACTACAAGCTGCCCATGCTCGCGCGGGATCTGCTCGCCGTCGCCGTCGTGACGTGCGGCGGCCGGCACGGTCGCCCCCGACGTTTTCGCAACGATACGGACCCGGCTCGACGCACGCGCGCATCAGCGCCCTTCTCGCTTGCCCCTATTCGGGCGATTGCGCACCGTGCAACACCAGCCGATCGCGCAGATAGTCGACGAACGCCCGAACCTTCGGTAACGCCACCCGCCCGCGCGGAAACAGCGCATTGAAGTCTTGCGCCGGTCCGCTCCAGTCGCGCAATACCCGCCGCAGCCGGCCGCCCTCGACGTCGCTCGCCATGCTGTGATGCATCGCGAGCGACAGCCCTTCGCCCGCGCACAGCGCATCGTGAATCAACGCCGGATCGCTCGCGACGATCACCGGGTCCAGCGCGAAATACCGCGCACGTCCGCCCGGCTTGCGCAGCGGCCATGCATAGCCGGCCGCGCGGCGCGCCTGATGCAACGTCAGCGCGCGGTGCGCCCTGAGCTCGCCGGGATGCTCGGGGGCGCCATGTCGCTTCAGGTACGACGGACTCGCATAGACGCCGGTTGCGAAGCTGCCCAGCCGCCGCGCGACCAGATCCGAGTCGGGAAGCACGCCCAGGCGCAGCGCGATGTCGATTTCGTCCGCGACCAGATCGAGCGGCACGTGCGACGCGAGGATTTCCAGCCGCACGTCCGGATACGCGCGGCGAAAACCGGCCAGCAGCGGCGCGATCCACGTGGCGCCGAACGAATAAGGCAGTGTCACCCGCAGCCAGCCGCGCGGGCCGCTCTGCAACTGGCTCACCGCGGCGTGCGCTTCGTCCAGTTGCGCGGCCATGTTCCGGCAGTGCGCGTAGTACAGGCCGCCCGCCTCGGTCAGCCCGAGGCGGCGAGTCGTCCGGTGAAGAAGCTGCACGCCCAGTTGCGCCTCGAGCGTCATCACGCGCCGGCTCACCGTCGTCTTCGGCATGCGCAACAGCCGCGCCGCCGCGGTGAAGCTGCCGGTCTGCACGACGCGCACGAAGATCAGGGTGTCGTTCAGGTCAGCCGCCATATCGGGCTCCGCGTGGATGGACTGACGCCATTGTCCCATTGATGGGCCAATCAAGCCCATCTTCGCCGGCTAATCGGCTCCGGCTCCCGCCCGTAACATGGCCTCGTGCTTTCACGAGCGACATCCGGACATGGACACTGAGGAACCCATCATGAAACTGAGCGAATACGTCGATTACGATGCCGTCGGACTGGCCCGGCTGCTCGCGCGCGGCGACGTCGGCGCGGCCGAGCTGGCTCGCACGGCCGGCGAAGCGATCGAAGCGGTCAATCCCGCCGTCAATGCGGTGGTCGAGCACTGGCCCGCCGACACCGCGGGGCCCACGGCCGCCCCCGGCAGCGGTCCGCTCGCGGGCGTGCCGTTCCTGATCAAGGATCTGGCGCTGCCGATGGCGGGCAAGCGGATGGAGCTCGGTTCGCGGTTGGCGGCAGGACTCGTGTCGCCGTCGGATTCGATGCTGATGCAACGCCTGCGGGCGGCCGGCCTCGTGACGCTCGGCCGCACCGCCACGCCGGAGATGGCGTTCAGCACCGCGACCGAATCGGTGCAACAAGGCGCCACGCGCAATCCGTGGAACCCCGCCTTCAGCGCGGGCGGCTCCAGCGGCGGAGCGGCAGCCGCCGTCGCCGCCGGCATCGTGCCGCTCGCCCACGCGACCGACGCGGCCGGATCGATCCGGGTGCCGGCGGCCTTCACCGGCCTCTTCGGGCTGAAACCGACGCGCGGCCGGGTTTCCAACGGGCCGGGGCTCGACGAAGTCTTCGCCGGGCTTGGCGTGCAAGGCGGCTTGAGCCGCACGGTGCGCGACAGCGCCGCGCTGCTCGACGCGATGCACGGCACGGCGGCAGGCGAGCCGTATCACACGAGCGCGCCGGCCCGCGCGTTCCTGTCCGAGGTAGGCCGCGATCCGGGACGGCTGCGCATCGGTCTGATGCTGCAACCGTTCAACGGCGCGCGCGCCGCGCCGGCGATGACGCAGGCGGCGTCGGATACGGCCGGTCATCTGGAAAAGCTGGGCCACGCTATCGAACCGATGACGCCCGAACTCGGCGTGTCATGGGAAGCGTTCGTGCACGCCAACGCGCGGATATGGTGCGCCACGATCGTGGGCTGGATCGACGGCGTCGCCGCCGCGACCGGCAGGCCGGTTGACGGCAGCACGCTGGAGCCCGCTACGCTCGCCGCATACCGCTACGGCAAGCAGGTCACCGGGCCGGACTTCGCAGACGCGCTGACGGTGCGCAATGCGATGACGCGCAGCACGGCCGACTGGTTCCGGCGCGTCGACGTGCTGCTGTCGCCGACGATGCCGGCTCCGCCGGAAGCGCTCGGCAGCTATTACGCCGGCGCGGAACGGATGGACGGCCTGCAATGGACCGAACGCCTGTTCCGCCACTCGCCGTATACGCCGGCCTTCAACGTGGCGGGGCTGCCGGCCATGTCGGTGCCGCTCTTCCACGACGAGGCGGCTGGCCTGCCGATCGGCGTGCAGTTCGGCGCCGGCTTCGCGCAGGAAGCGACGCTGCTGCGTCTCGCCGGGCAGCTCGAGCAAACCCTGCCGTGGCGGCACCGCCGGCCGGCGGTGTGGGCCGGCTCCCGCACGGCCTGAGCCGATACGGCCGGCTCGCCTGCGTCGTTCGTCGGCCGCGCCCGTCGACGCCGTAGATCAGCGAGCGATGCGCGCCCGCTGCCGCCGGCACGGTCGCCGCCTCCGGCGCGATGCAATCAGCGCCCGTCGCCCGACAAACGCCGGAAAAGCGCTTCGTAATCGATCACGAGCCCGTCGCGATCGACTTCCAGTTGCGCGGTGAAGCCGCTCGCCACGCTTTCGTAGCGATGGACGCGATCCGGCTCGATGCATCGGTACGCCTGCTGCATGCGGCTGACGGTCAGATCGGGGATCGATAGATAGACGACGTCGATCAGCCGCCGCTCGTCGCGCGCAAGCCCCAGGCGGCGGATCGGCAGCGTGTTCGTGTATGGCGTCGCCGCGATGTCGACGTCGATGCATCCGTCGAGCGCCGCGAGCGGCTCGTCCTCCGCGTTGCGCCAGCGGCCCTCGCCATCGCCGCGCAACTCGAGCGTGCCGCCGCCCATCATCTTGACGACCATGTGCTTCGCCCGCCAGCGCTCGTCGCAAACGACGCGATAGGCAAGACCATACGCGAGCCCCTCGTTCCGCCCGACGACCACGCTCTCGGCGACGCTGCCGCGCGCGTGTCGCTCGAACGCGAGATGCTCGATTCCGTCGTGTTCGAGCGACACCCAGCGCACCTGTCGCATCGTTCTTCTCATCGGTCGCCTCCGTTCGATTTCGGGCGTTGTGCAAGCACGCATGATCGAGCATGCACGCGGCCGTCATCACGTGAATCTCGCGCCGCGCGGCTCCCGCCTTCGACAACGCGCGCACCGATGCCACTTCACGTCGTCGCGCCGCCGTCGTGCCGCTCGGCGGCGGCCGTTTCGTCGGCGCGCGCCACTGCCCGCGCGTAAAGCGCCGCGGCGTCGAATCCGCTCAAGTCGAGGCCGAAACGCTCGCGCACGCAGGCCGTCCAGGCGCCGGCATCCGTCAGCCGGATCGTTTGCGCCGCGCCGTCCGTCGTTCGCAGCGTCAGCGCATCGTTGAAAAGCAGCGCGCGCGCATCCGGCAGGATTCGGCACACGACGAAATCATGCGTGAAGAACGAATCGGGATGCCGCGACGTATACCAGTTCGCGACCTCGTAATCGATCCACTCGACGGGCTTCAGCGAAAAACGATACAGCGGATGCCAGCCGTTCGGCGTCTCGCACTCGATCTCGAGCTCGCCCGCAACAGGTGCGTCGACGACGCGAAACGTGCCGTGCGGCGTCGGCTGCGCGACGTTCGGGACACAGCGCAGCGGCGCAGTCGGCGTCGTCGAGCCGAAGCCGACGTCGGCAAACCATGTGTCGCCATCCAGATCGATCCGCAGCAGCATGTGCGTCTGCGGCGTCGACTGTTCCGGCGGACGCTGCCAGCGCACGCGTGCGATCAGCGGCGTCACGCGAAAGCCGAGCTGCACGAGCACCGCGTAAAAGAGCTTGTTCTGCTCGAAGCAGTAACCGCCGCGACGCTGCTCGACCAGCTTGTCGACGATCGATTCGAGATCGAGCGCGACGCGCGCGCCGGTGAACGGATTGAGATTCTCGAATGGAATCGACTGCGGATGCAGCCGTTGCAGTTGGCGAAGGACATCGAGCGTCGGCTCCGCGGGACCGCGATAGCCGATGCGGGCGAAATAACGGGAAAGATCGACTGCGTCGCGCATAGGGGCAAACTGATGGTGACGGAACGCCACCATAGCATTGCGCGGATAACCTCATTCGACGCAAGGAAAAGCGCGCGCCGGCGAACGCGGCGGCGCGCGCACCGGCCAAGCGCGTTACGGCAGCAGCTTGAGCGCCGAGGATGCGACGGACGGCACCGAAATCCCGTGGCTCATCGCGTACTGCACGGCAGCGCCGAGCGTGCCGCCGATCGACTGGAGCTGGCTCGGCGCGTTCTGCGCGATGTACGACGCGGCCCTCAGATTGTTCGGGTCAAGCCCCGATTGCAACAGCGAAGCCGGATTCGACGCGCCCAGATTCCCGAGCCCCGACTGCAATTGAGAATACTGCGTGACGCCTTCGCCGAGCGACGCGAGGCCCCGCGTGAAGGCCGCCTTGTCGACGCCCGCGCCCGATGCGGCGCCGCTCGCGCCGCCCGACGCGAACGCCTGCGTCAGCGCCTGCGCGACCGATTGTTGCGCGCCGCCGACCTGCGACAGCGCGCCGGGCGTCAGCGCGCTCGCGCCGCCGCCGGTCAACAGGCCCGCGGCGTGCTGCGCCTGCCCGGCCGCGCCCGTGAGCCCCATCGCCGATGCGAGGCTCGCCTGCCCCGCGAGCACCTGCTGGTTCGCGCCGACGTACGACTGCAGCACCTGTGCCATGCCGGATGCGCTCGCCTGCTGCGCCGCGCCGCCGCCGAGCAGCGATGCGCCGAGGCTTTGCAGATCGACTTGCGCGAATGCGGCGCCGCTCGCCAATACGCTGCCTGCGCAACAGACGAGCGCGGCTCGCCTGGCGAAGCGATTGATCGTTTTCATCGACACTCCCTGTGAATTCTGCCGTGCGAAATTGTCGAGGCGAGCACACGGCGAATGCAATCACGGATACATATCGAAACGTATTGACAGGCTTCGTTGCGGATACGCGCATGAGAGCGACGATGGGGCGGAAAGCTTCGGCCGAAGCGACGATCGCCCCTTTCCTTCGAAGACCTTATCGAAGCCAATACGACGGTTTTCCGTCATTCGTTCAATCGGGCATCGCAAAAACTTCAATCGACGAATTGACCAATCGCATCAAATTACCTAGGTTAACCACGTCGACACGCTAAAAATTTTATTATGGATACCTCAACAAAAGATGCCGAAGCGATCGCCGCGAAACTCGTCAACGATATCTCGCCTCATCCGCCTCAGTGGGTCATCGATCTGTACGCGGCAACGCTCGTGCAAAGGCATGGCTTCGCGCGGACAGGCGATGAAATCAGGCAGGCGCAAAAGGCGTTTTTCGAATCCAGGCAGGCGATCATCTCGGCACTATCGACGTACCGATCCCGTTCCGGCTGACCCGAACGGAAACCGGAGCCGGGCGACTGCGATCGATCGGCTTCCGACTAACGCCGCCCGTTCGCATTCGGGAATGCGGGCGAACCCGGCGCGGCGCCCGCTCGGCCGCGCCGACGGCGCCGGGCCGATCGCCCCGCGCATGCCGCCGTTGCTTCGTCAGCCGGCCGCCGCGATGCCGGACCGGCGAAACGCGCTGTCGAGATCGGCGATCAGATCCTCCTCGTGCTCGAGCCCGATCGACACGCGAATCAATCCTTCCGACACGCCCGCCGCCTTGCGCGCCGCCTCCGGCACGCCGGAGTGCGTCGTCGACGCCGGATGGCAGATCAACGATTCGGTGCCGCCAAGGCTCACCGCGGACTTGAACAGATGCAATGCGTTGATGAACCGGAACGCTTCGGCGCGGCCGCCGTTCAGCACGAACGCGAACGTCGAGCCGGCGCCAGTGCATTGCCGCTCGTACACGGCCCGATAAGCATCGTCGGCGATCAGCTCCGGGTGATACACGTCGACCTTCTGATACGAATTCGTCGCGAGCCACTTCGCGACCGCCGACGCGGTGCGCGCCGCCTGCTTCATCCGCAGCACGACCGTTTCCATCGAACGGATCAGCATCCACGACGAATGCGGATCGAGCTGCGAGCCGAACGCGCTGCGCACCGCGCGGACCTTCGCGACGAGATCCCGCCGCCCCGTCACGCCGCCCCCGACGAGATCGCTGTGGCCGCCGACGTACTTGGTCAGCGAGTACACCGACATGTCGACGCCGTGCTCGCTCGGCTTCTGGAAGATCGGCCCGAGCAGCGTGTTGTCGCACACCGAAATCGGACGATAGCCGTGGCGCGCTTCGAACGCATCGAGCTCGCGGCGCATGCCGTCGAGATCGATCAGCGCGTTCGTCGGATTCGCCGGCGTCTCGACGTAGCAGAGCCGCACGGGCCCCTGCTGCGCGGCGGCCTCGAGCGCCGCGCCGATCGCTTGCGGCGACAGACCGTTGTCGATCGGATGCGCGCCGACGCCCCATTCGCGGAAGTATTTCGCGATCAGCGTTTCCGTGCCGCCGTACAGCGGCACCGATTGCACCAGTTGATCGCCCGGCCGCAGGAACGCGAGAAAGATCGCGCTGATCGCCGACATCCCGCTCGACGTGACGACGGCCGCGTCGGAGCCGTCGAGCAGCGCGAGGCGATCCTCGACGATCTCGAGATTCGGATGATTGAAGCGGCTGTAGACGAGGCCCGCCGCTTCGCCTTGCGGCAGCGGCTTGCGGCCCGACACGACGTCGAAGAAATCGGCGCCGTCCTCGGCCGAGCGGAATGCGAACGTCGACGTGAGGAACACCGGGGGCTTCACTGCGCCTTCGGACAAAAACGGATCGAATCCGTACGACATCATCTGCGTTTCCGGATGCAGCGGGCGGCCGTCGATGTCCTTCCTGTGATAGCTCGAATATGTCATGCGGTGGCTCCTTTGTACGATGGATGCGATTCCGTCCGCCGGCATGCGGCAAGCCGCGCGGCGCCGATCGCCAATCGACTCAGTGTAAAAAAGCTAGCAGGAAATATGCTTTCCATTTCATTTCCGCACGCCCCTATAATCAAAAGAATCTTTCCTCTTTCATTCCTTCCATAAAAAGGCGATCGGCATGAAGCTCGACGAAACAGATCTGAAGATTCTGAAGATCCTGCAGGACAATGGGCGCCTCAGCAACGCGGAGCTGGCCGATCGCGTCGCGCTGTCGGCGGCGCCGTGCTGGAAGCGCCTGCGCCGGCTCGAAGCCGACGGCTTCATCTCGGGCTATCAGGCGATCCTCGATCGGCGCGCGCTCGGCTACGAGATCGTCGCGTTCGTCAACATTTCGCTCGACAGCCATACCGAGAAAACCTGCCGCGCGTTCGAGGCGGGCGTGATGGCGATGGCAGAAGTGGTCGCGTGCCACAACACGACCGGCCAGCACGACTATCTCGTGCAAATCGTCGCGAAGAATTTCGATACGTTCTCGAGCTTCGTGCTGAATCGGCTCCGGTCGCTGCCGGGCGTGAAGGAGCTGCTCAGCACGATCTCGATGCGCGAATTGAAATCGACAAGCCGGCTGCCCGCTGGCGAATTGAGAACAGCGAAGTAAGTTACGTCGATCTGACGCATCGGCCGGCGTCAATTATTTTGCACCGCAAAACAATTGCCCGACTCGATCCAGCCTTGGTACGCACGCAACCGGCGCGCCTATTCGATACGTGCGCCGGATAGCGCGGGCGGGCGCGCATTCACCCAGTCCCGCTCCTTTTCGTATGCATGCGCAAGCTGCAGCACCGCGAGGTCGTCGCGCGGCCGGCCGATCAGTTGCATGCCCATCGGCAACCCCGCCGCACCGAACCCGACCGACACGCTGATCGCGGGGCAGCCGGCGAGCGTCCACGGCACGACTGTTTCCATCCAGCGATGATATGTGTCCATCGCGCGCCCGGCGATCGCCTGCGGCCAGCGAAGGTGGACGTCGAACGGGAAGACCTGCGCGGTCGGCGCGGCAATGTAGTCGTAGCGCTCGAAGAACGTCGTCAGCGCCCGATACCATGCGCTGCGCGCCGCGCTCGCATCGTAGATGTCGGCCGCACCGAGCGCGAACAGGCCCTCCGCTTCGTAGATCGCTTCCGGCTTCAGTTGCGTGCGCCGCAACGGCTCGCGGTAAAGCGTCAGCAGATTCCCACCCGAAAGCAGATGACGGTGCGCGAGCCACGTCTGCCAGATCCGTTCCGGAGAGAACGCCGGCAGCGCCGCATCGACGTCGCAGCCGATCGCGCGCAACGCATCGAAGCTCGCCTCGCACAGCTCGAGCACGCCCGGTTCCATCGCGAGATAGCCGTTCCAGTCGCCAACCCACGCGATTCGCTTGCCCCGCAAGTCGGCCTCGAGCGACTGCGCGAAGCGCAGCGGATCCTCGGCGAGCGACAGCGGATCGCGCCGGTCATAGCCCGCCTGGATCGCAAGCAGTTGCGCGACGTCGACGACCGTGCGCCCCATCGGCCCTTCGGTGCCAAGCTGCTGGACGAACACGTCGACGCTCGGCCAGCGCGGCACGCGTCCTTGCGACGGCCGAAAGCCGTAGACATTGCAGAACGCGGCCGGATTGCGCAGCGAGCCGCCGAAGTCGCTGCCGTCGGCAACCGGCAGCATCCTCGCCGCGAGCGCGGCCGCCGCGCCGCCGCTGCTGCCGCCCGCGCTCTTCGATAGATCGTACGGATTGCGCGTCACGCCATAGACTTCGTTGAACGTGTGCGAGCCCAGCCCGAACTCCGGCGTGTTCGTCTTGCCGATGAACACCGCGCCCGCCGCGCGCATCCGCTCGACGACGATCGCATCTGCCGTCGGCGTCATCGTGCGAAAGATCGGCGAGCCGAGCGTCGTCACGATGCCCTTCGTCATCGCAAGATCCTTCGGCGCCTGCGGCATGCCGTGCAGCCAGCCCGCATACTCGCCGCGCGCGAGCGCCGCGTCCTTCTGCGCGGCCTCGGCAAGCAGCGCATCCGGCTCGCGCAACGCGACGATCGCATTGACATCGCCGTTCACTCGCCCGATGTGCGTGAGATATGCGCGCATCGTCTCGACGCACGATACGTCCTTGCGCCGGATCGCCGCGGCGAGCGCGTGCGCGGGCATGTCGACGAGCGGATCGAGCGGCATGGACGGTGAGCGGGGCGATGGAGAAATGCGTTCGGACATGCAGGGCTCCGTGCGAACAGGTGGGCCGGCCGGCGGCAAAGCGCCCCACCGCACGCCGGCGCGCCGGCGCGCCGCCTGTGGCGGGGATGTCGACGATTATATAAACGCAACGGATCGCGCTGCGACACTACCGCGATTTCGCGCCGCGCATGCCGCACCGCAACAAATCAACGAAGCAATCCGGCTACCGATTCAATCGGCGTACCGCGCTCGCGGCGTCGGCGCCGCAATGAACGAAGCCGCGCGTGACGACGCGCCGCGTCGCCGCCCCCGTGACATGCGCCGGACATCGAAGCCGGCGTCGCTACGCGAGCCATCCGAAGGCCCGGATTCGTCACCAATCGACCCGTCCCTTTATGCGCATAAATTTATATTTCTTATATTTTTTATAAGGTGAGGCCGGGAAGAACGTTTACGACATTTTTATGCCGCCCCCGAATTTCTTTAGACCGCACCGACACTGGCGAGACTAGCCTACTGTCATCGCGTTACCGAACAGGTTTTCCCATGCTCAAACTCCTGGTTCCCGTCGGCCATTCGCAGCGTTCACTGCAGGCCGTGCGGCACGCCGTCTTTCTGTATCACGAGCGATGTGCATCCGAAGTCGTGCTTGTCAACGTGCAGCCCCCACTCGAATCCACCCGCCTCGAAGCCTTCCACTCGCTCGCGAAGCTCCGCCAGATCGAGCATGATTTTTCGGAAAGCGAACTCACCCAAGCCATCGGCATCCTCAAGGACGCCAACGTCAAATATTCGGTCGCGATGAAAGTCGGTCCGATCGCCGACACGATCGCCGCGTGCGCGACCGAGAACGGCTGCGACGAGATCGTCGTCGTCGCGCCGCGCCGCGATCCCGTCCACGCGCTCGCCCATTTCTTCCATCGCAGCATCCTCGATCGCCTCGTGCGCATCGCAAGCGTGCCCGTCACCGCCGTGCGCTGAAATCGCACGCCGATGCTCGCCGCAACTCGCGAACGGGCCGGCCCGCGCATCGAACGGCCGTCCGTCGTACTCAGCGCCCGCGCAAAACGCGCAGGTGCCGCGATGGGCGCTGAGGCAGGCGTCAATGCGGCCGACATAGCCGACACAGCCGGCGTCGCAGCCGGCTTGAGCCGCGCCCGCCGCGAGACTAGCGCCGCTCGCCGGCGACGTCGATCCTGACGCGCCGGTCCGGCGCGAGACACGCGATCGCCTCGGCCGACCGTCCGGCGGGGCAGCCACTGCTGACCGGATCGGCCTTGCCTAGCCCTTGCGCGACGATCAGATCGCCGGGCAGGCCGCGCGTCGTCAGGTACGCGCGGATCGTTTCGGCCCGCGCGAGCGACAGTTGCCGGTTGTATGTGTCGGTGCCGAGCCGGTCGGTATAGCCTGTGACCCGCACCGAGCGGATGTGCTGGTATTGCTGCTGCAGCGCGGCCGCGATCCGGTCCAGCTCCGCGCGACCGGCCGGCAGCAGGTCGCGCAGCGCCGATTTGTCGAACGGAAACAGCAGTGGGTAATCGAGCGTGAACTGCTTCACGTCGCCGCCCGGCGGCGCCTGCACGGCGGGCACCGGCTTCGGGCCGTCAGCAAGCGCCTTGCACGCCGGCTCCTTCCAGTACGTCGACTTCACGCGATAGTGGTCGTCATACTGGATCTGGTACTGGCACGTCACGACGTCGCTCGCCCCCGGGCCCGTGCGGAAATTGAACACGTAGTTCCACACATGCACGCCGACAATGCCCTCGCTGAAATGCGGCTCACCGATCAGCGCATAGACCTGGTTCTTGTCGAGACCGGGCCCGATCTGGCGCAGGTTCTCGGCATTCACGAACGTGCCTTCCTTCAGCCAAGCGCTGTCGCGCGCCGGAAACCCGACCGAGCCGTCCGGCGCGGTCGTCGGCGCCATCCCGCATCCCGCCAGCAGCGCCCCGCAGATCCCGGCGGCCGCCACATATTTCGATATCCTGTTCATTTTCATATTGGATTCCTTATCGTCTCAGCGGCCGGACGTACGCCGGCCGTTGCACGCGACTCGCGTCACCACTGTCACCACTGATAGCCGGCCCCGAGCACCGCGCCCGTCCCGCCGCGCGTGCTGGTCGTGAGCGCCCCCTTGTACAGCCACTTGCCGTTCTCGGCAATCGTCGATACGCCGAGCGCGAAGCCTTGTTGCCCCTGCCACGTCGAGCCCGCGAGCGCGACCATGCTCTTGCCCGGCGCGGTCGGCTGCGGCAAGCCGGCCACCGCCATCGCCGCCGCCACGCCGCCGTTCATCTCGCGCCGCAGATGGTCGACCTTCTGATCCGTGTACTGATTCGCCTGGCTGAGCGCATTGCCGATGCCGCTGTTCAACTGGTTCACGTTCACCGCATCGGTGCCGTTCACACCCGGCGCGACATTCGAGATCGTCCGCTCGTTGCCGGCCGAGCCGACCGACACCGTGTTCGGCGCGCTCGCAACCGAATGGGCGCCGAGCGCGACCGAGTTGTTGCCGGACGCCGACGCACCGTCGCCGATCGCGACGCTGTTCGCGCCGGACGCGACACTGCCGCTGCCCGCGGCGGTCGAGCCGATGCCGCTCGCCACCGGCGGCGTATAGGTCGACGGGTTGCCCGTGATCCACTGGCCCGACACGGTCTGCCCGGAGTTGTTGCCGTTGTTCCCCGAGTTCGACCCGTTCGTGATGTTCTGGATCGACTGGTTCAACTGCGCAATCGCGCCTTGCAGTTGGCCGACGTTCACCGCGTCCGTCGCCTGCGTGCCCGCCGCGACGTTGGTGATCTGGCGCAGCGATCCTTCGAGGCCGACCGATACCGCGCCGAATGCGGTCGTGAAGCTGCCGCCCGTGATCGGATCGGTGTACGTGCCGGCCGCGCGATTCGCGACCGACCCGGCGCCGAGCGCGACGCCGCCCGCGGCATTGACCGACGCGTTCGCGCCGAGCGCGAGCGAGCGGCCACCCGTCGCTTGCGCGCCGCTGCCGAGCGCGACGTCGCCGGCGACCGCCGGGTTGCCGCTCACGCCCGCCGTCGCGTTCGTGCCTTCGGCGATCGAGTCGTTGCCGTAGGCGAGCGCGGCCGGGCCGACCGCGACGCTGTCCGCGCCCGCCGCCGTCGAATCGGCCAAAGTCGAATTCGCGTGGAAGTACTTGATCCCGCCGCCGTTCACCGCGCTGTCGATCGTGCTCGCAACCGCATACAACTGGCTGCCGTTGACGGCGTCCGTCGACGTCGGCGTGATGCGCCCCGCCGCGACGTTCGTGATCTGGCGTTCGGCGCCGGGCGCGCCGACGCTGACGACGCTCGTCGGATTCGCGCCGGCAAAACCGGACAGCGTCAATTGACCGCCCGACGTCGTCGTGATCGTCGCGCTGCCGGTCGGGTTCGCCGCCGCGACCGCCGCGCCGTTGCCGAGCGCGACCGAGCCGTCGAGTCCCGAGCCGATCCGCACGTTGTTGCCGAGCACGAACGCGTTGTTCGCGTTGATCGTGTTGTTGTTGCCGAACGAATACGAGCCCGTGCCCGTAACTGTCGACGGATCGCCGAACGCGCCGGCGTTCGCGCCCGACACGACGTTGCCCGTGCCGATGCTGATCGACTGGCTGCCCGTCGCCTGCGCGCCGGAACCGACCGCGATTGCGTTGATGCCGCTCGCGCTCGCATAGCCGGACAGTGCGGTCGCGTCGTTGACGCTCGTCGCGCCGCCGATCGCCACCGCGCCCTGCGCGGTTGCTTCGGCGCCGCCGCCCACCGCGACCGCGCCCGCACCCGACGCCTTCGAATACGAGCCGAGCGCATTCGCGTAATAGGCGGACGACGCGGCGCCCTCGCCCAGCGCCACCGCGCCGCTCGCCGTCGCGACCGTGTAACCGCCGAACGCATTCGGCGCGGACACATGCAGCGGATCGCTGTTGTCGCCCTGCGCGAGCGCGCCCGCGCCGATCGCGATCGTGCCGATGTCTTCGCGGCCGGGGATCGACTGCCCCGTGTCCTTCAGCGCCTGCGCGTTCGTGCCGATCGCGATGCTGAAGTCCGGCAGCGCCCGCGCGCTGGCGCCGATCGCGGTGCCGCCGTCGCCGGCCGCTTCCGAATAGGCGCCGAGCGCGGTGCCGATGCGCCCCTGCGCCGTCGCGTGATCGCCGTAGGCCGAGCTGCCCTCGCCGTTCGCATACGCGTAGTTGCCGACCGCCGTGCCGTACAGCAGCGTGCCCGCGCTGAAGGCCGGGTTGTAGAACGCCCACGGGCCGGTATTGCTGCCGGGGCCAGCATAGGCGTTATAGCCCGCCGCATAGCTGACCTGCGCCGCGGCGTCAGTCGCCATCCAGCCCATCGCCGCGCTCACCGACAGCGACATCAGGCCGAGCTTCACCCACGACGGGCGCGACCGGCGGGAAGCCGCAACATGTGCGGCGACGCCAGGCGCCGCCCTGGCGACTCGCGTCGTCGAACCCTTGGCATTCGATCCGGAAAATTCGGAAACCGCAATCAATTGGCCTCGCACCCGACTCCAGACAACATTGTAGATTTTGTTCACTCAATATCCCCTGTGATTTCAATTCGCACGGGCCGTCAGCAGGGTCATTTCCGAGTGCGCAGTCCGCAGGACGTCGCCGTCGAATACGAAATCATGCATTGCGATTAAATGTCAAAATCATTTATACGATTTCCGGGACATCAATCGCGAACCCCAATCACGCCTCGCAGGCAGGGATATTAATAACTTTCCACCTTGGCAAACCTCAAATACTCAAAAACAGTAATCCATCGAACACTGACGAAAGAATGTGAAAAATGTAATCCAGACAACATTGCCTGAAATGCAATATAAGCGGATTCCTATTCATCAATAAATTTTTTAAACCGGCCATTAATAAATCCAGAAAACACGACTTATCGAATGCGCGCGGAGACACGCCGATGGCCAGCCGGCGCGGAACCGCCGGACGCATCGGCCGGCGTGCTCGATGCCGCCGTCCGGCCGCTTTCGGATGCACGCGCAAAAAAGCCCGGAATATCCGGGCTTTTTCTGCTGCACTACTGCCAAACGTTGCGAAAGCGCCGCGCTATGCCTCGAGTTTTTCGAGCACCTGCCCTTTCGTCTCGATGCCGACGAAGTGCACGGTCAGCGCAGCAATGAGCGGCACCACCGCGAGCAAGTAGAACGCCGGGCTCAGATCGCCGCCGACGATCGCGCGCGGCACCGCCATCGGCGCGACGAACGACGCGATCTTCAGCCACGCGCTGCCGAGTCCGCAGCCGGCCGCGCGGATGCTCGTCGGATACTGCTCGGGCGTGTACACATAGGACGTGATGAAGCCCGACGCCATCAGGCCGAGAGCGAACGAGCAGAACGTCGCGACCACGTACACCGACGACGCGTGAAAGAGCCCCGCGAACACGAGCGACAGCGCGCAAAGCACGAACGACCATACGATCACCGGCTTGCGGCCGACCACGTCGACGGCAAGCGCCGACACGAGCGAGCCCACGACGCCCATCACCGAGCCGATCACCGCAAGGTTCAACGCGAGCTGCAGCGGCGCGTGATAGAAGTTCTTGTAAATCGTCGGCAGCCAGGTCGACAGCCCGTACTGGATGAATCCACACGTCGCCCACAGCGTCGCGACCGCGAGCGTGCGCTTCAGATACGCGGGCCCGAACAGGTCGATCATCCGGCGCTTCGGATGGCTGCGCACGAGCGCGTCGAACTCGCTCGCATGCGCGACGGGCGGCAGCGGCTCCTTCGCCGCGGATTCGAACGCATGCAGCGCGTGCCCCGCTTCGTCGAGCCGCCCGCGCGACGCGAGCCAGCGCGGCGATTCCGGCACGAGCCGCGCAAGCACGAGCGCGAGCACGAGCGGCATCCCGCCGATGAAATACATCACCTCCCAGCCGAAGCGCGGCACGAGCCATGCGCCGAGCGCCATCGACGCGAGCAGGCCGATCGGAAACACGATCTCGTACAGCAGCACGAAGCGCCCGCGGCCGTGCGCGCGCGTGATTTCGTTGATGTAGGTCGCGGCGACCGGCAGCTCGCCGCCGAGGCCAAGCCCCTGCACGATCCGCAGCAGCACGAATGCTTCGAACGTCGAAGCGAATCCGCACGCGATGCTCGTCACGCCGATCACGGCCGAGCTCCACGCGATCGCGCGCACGCGGCCGTGCTTCTCCGCAAGCGCCGGGAACAGGAACGCACCGAGCAACTGGCCGATCGCGCCGGACGCGATCAGCATCCCGACCTGATTCGGCGACAGCCCCCACTTGTGGATCAGGAGCGGCAGCGTCGCCGCGATCGTGATCACGTCGAAGCCGTCGAAGAAGGTCGCGGCGCCGATCAGCACGCGTGCGCGGATCTGCATCGCGTTCGCGGGCAGCCGCTCGAGGCGCGCGATGATCGCGCCGGGTGTCGCGGCGCTCGCCGCCGTGTCGGCCGCGGGCGCGCCCGCGATCGCGGTTTCCAGTGTGCTCATGCGTGGGTTCTCCTCCATGTCGTCGTTCTCGTGGTCAGGCAAGCGCCTTCGTCGCGTCCGTCAGCGCGGCGACGTCGATTGCGCGCCCCTGATTCATCCATTTGCGCGCGAGCTTCAGGTCGCGCGCCGAGTTGATCGCGATCACGCCGCGCAGCGCGCCGTCCGTCACGAAGAACAGCGTCGCGCGTTTCGCGGCGATGTCGCCGCGCACGACGCGCTGCGCGTCGGCGGGCAGATCGCCGAGGATCTGCAGGTTCACGTCGTATTGATCGGACCAGAACCACGGAATCTCCGCATACGGCGCACGCACGCCAAGCACCGCCTTCGCGGCCGCGATTGCCTGGTTCTGCGCGTTCGCCCACGATTCGAGCCGCACGCGGCGCTTGAGCCACGCGTTCGGATGGTTCGCGACGTCGCCGCACGCGAAGATCGCCGGATCGCTCGTCGCTCCGTATTCGTCGACGACGATGCCGTCGTCGACGTGCAAGCCCGCTTCGGTCGCGAGCGACGTATTGAGCGCGAGGCCGACTCCCGCGACCGCGAAATCCGCGTCGACGGTCGCGCCGCCGGCGAGCGTCGCGCGTACGCGATTCGCGTCGTCCGGATGCGCGCCGAGCGACGCGAGCGACGCGTTCAGCCGCACGTCGACGCCGTTCGCGCGATGCAGATCGAGCAGGAAATCGGACACCTCGCCCGGCACCGAGCGCGCGCAAAGCCGCGGCGCACCCTCCACGACGACCGCGTCTACGCCGAGCTTGCGCGCGGTGGCCGCGACTTCCAGCCCGATCCAGCCGCCGCCGATCACGAGCACGCGGCGGCTCGCGCGCAGCCGCTCGCCGAGCGCGACTGCCTCGTCGAGCGTGCGCAGGTAGTGAAGATGAGGCGTCCCGACGATCGCATCCGGCAGACGTCGCGACGCGCCGCCCGTCGCGATCACGAGCCGGTCGTATTCGATCTCTCGGCCCGATGCGGTGCGCACGATGCGCCGCGCGCGATCGATCGACGCCGCGCGTTCGGGCTGCCACGCTTCGATGCCGAGCGCGCCGAATTCGTCCGGCTGCACGACGCGCACGGTCGAGATGTCGGCATCGCCCGCGAGCACCGCCTTCGACAGCGGAGGCCGCTCGTACGGCGGATGCGCTTCGTCCGCGATCATCACGATGCGTCCGGCGAAGCCCTCGCCGCGCAGCGTCTTCACCACCCAGCCCGCCGCCTGCCCGCCGCCGATCACGACGACGGTGCGCGGCGCGGCACCCGCGTCGGCGTTCGCATGCTCAGTCATCGTTGCGCTCCGTCATGAACCTGCCTTCCGGCGCCTGCGCGTTCTTCTGCCGGCGCGTATTGCCATCTAGGCCGCCGTCGATCGCCCACTCGGCGAACACGGTCGGGCCCGGCTCGAACTCGCGCGGCTGCCACGCGGGCGTCAGCATGTCCTCGTCCGCGTAATACTCGATGAGGCCGCCCGCCGGATTGCGGAAGTACCAGAAGTACGCGGACGACACCGGGTGCCGCCCCGGCCCGAGCTGCGTCTCCCAGCCGCAGCGGCTCACGTGCATCCCGCCGCCGAACACTTCGTGGATGTCGCGCACCGTGAACGCGACGTGGTTCAGGCCGCGCTTGGCCGTAGGCAGCGCGAGCAGGAACAGGTCGTGATGGCCGCCGTGCGGCGCGCAGCGCATGAACGCGCCGCGGCCGGGGTAGCGATCCGACGTCTCGAAGCCGAGCAGCTCGTGATAGAACGCCTCCTGCTCGGCGAGCCGGTTCGTGAAGAACACGACGTGGCCGACCTCGATCGGCTCCGCATGCTCGTAGATCGCGGCTGGCTGGTCGACGCGCAGCGTCTCGCCCCACACGTTCGGCAGCGAGCCCTTCACGTCGACCTGGCGCCTGCGCGTCACTTCGATGCGGATCGCCATGCCGTTCGGATCGATGCAGCCGATCGCGTCGTCGGTCTCGTAGTGGCCCGGCTGGCCCGCGAGCCGGCCGCGCAGCGCGTCGAGCTCCGCCCGCGCGCCGACGCCCCACGTGACCTCGCGCAACGTCGGGCCTTCCTCGAACGCGGGCGGCAGCGACGGATCGCGCGCGTCGACGACGCGCACCGTGCAGCCATTCATCGTCTCGAAGCTCACGTATGCTTCGCCGCGCGCGACTTCGTTGAGGCCCCAGTCCGCGAAGAAACGGCGGCACGTCGCGAGATCGGTCACGCCGTAGGTAATCTGTTCGATGCCGAGAATGCTCATGCGATGATCCTTTCCGTCAGTTCCGTCAGTTCCGTCAGTTCCGTCAGTTCCGTCAGTTCCGTCAGTTCCGTCAGTTCCGTCAGTTCCGTCAGTTCCGTCAGTTCGCCCACGGCAGCGGCGAATCGTTCAAGCCCCAGTAGAGGCTCTTCTGCTGCATGTACTCGCGAATCCCGAGGCTGCCCTTCTCGCGCCCCATCCCGCTTTCCTTGCGGCCCGAAAACGGCGTCGAGATCGAGAACTGCTTGTACGTGTTGATCCACACGGTGCCCGCGTCGAGCGCGCGCGCGACGCGCCATGCGCGCTTGTAGTCGCGCGTCCAGATGCCGGCCGCAAGCCCGAACACGCTGTCGTTCGCTTCGGCGACGAGCGCCGCCTCGTCGTCGAACGGCAGCGCGACGAGCACCGGCCCGAAGATTTCTTCCCGGCAAATGCGGGCCCGGTTCGACAGGCCGTCGAGAATCGTCGGCAGATAGAAGAAGCCCGCGTCGCGGCCTTCGCCCGTCGGCCGCTCGCCGCCGCACAGCACGCGGCCGCCTTCGTCGCGGCCGAGCGCGACGTAGCGCTCGACCGTGCCGCGATGCTGCGCGGTGATGAGCGGACCCATCTGCGTGCGCTCGCTCGCCGGATCGCCGACGCGCAGCTTGCGCGCCGCGTCGACGAGGCGCGCGACAAACGCGTCGTAGATCGCGCGCTGGACGAACACGCGCGAGCCCGCGATGCACGATTCGCCCGACGAGCTGAAGATCCCGAACAGCACGCCGTTGACCGCGTGATCGAGATCGGCGTCGTCGAACACGATCGTCGGCGACTTGCCGCCCAGCTCGAGCGACAGCGGCATCAGCTTCTCGGCCGCGAGCCGCGCGATCCCGCGGCCGACTTCGGTGCCGCCCGTGAACGACACCTTCTTCACGAGCGGATCGCGCACGAGCGCGTCGCCGATCACCGAGCCCTTGCCCGGCAGCACCGAGATCACGCCGGGCGGCACGCCCGCTTGCTCGCATAGGCGCGCGAGCGCGAGCGACGCGAGCGGCGTCACCTCGGCCGGCTTCAGCACGACCGCGTTGCCCGCCGCGAGCGCGGGGCCGAGCTTCTGCGCGTCGGACGCGATCGGCGAATTCCACGGCGTGATCGCCGCGACGACGCCGAGCGGCTCGTGCACGCTCATCGACAGATAGTCGCCGCGCGATGGCGTCAGCGCGTCGTCAAGCGTCTCCGCGCACGCGGCGAAATAGCGGAACGTGTTCGCCGCGCTCGCGACGAGCGCGCGCGTCTCGCTGATCGGCTTGCCGTTGTCGCGCCGCTGCAACTGCGCGAGCGCCTCGTGATTCGCGTGAATCAGATCGGCGATCCGGTGCAGCACGCCCGCGCGCTGATGCGGCTTCAGGCCCGACCAGTTCGCGCGGCGCCACGCGGCGTCGGCCACCTCGACCGCCTCGCGCGCGTCGGCCGCGTCGGCCATGTGAATCTCGGTGTTGAGCGAGCCGTCGGCCGGATAGAAGTTCGGCGTCGTCGCGCCGCGGCCGCGGCGCCACTCGCCGCCAATCAGGATGTCGCCCGACGGCACGAGCGATGAGTCGAATGCAGTCACGATGGTTGTCCTGACGTTGAGCAGTTCAGATCACGCAGCGCGACGCGCGGTTGCGCAGCGCGCGAATCGCGCTGAACGCCGTCAGCGCGGACGTCTTCGGGTTGTCCGGCAGCGGCTTGCCGCTCATCTCGATCGACATCTCGCCGAACGCGCCGCGCGCGACGATCCGGTGCACGTTGCGCGTAACGGCCGGATCGGCGATCAGGCGCACCTTCGTCGCGTCGAGGCCGACGCCCGCGAGCGCAACCGTCGCCGCGACGTTCGCGTTCTTCGGATAGCGCCGCGCCGCGTCGCGCGCGCTTCCTTCGAAGATCGTCTGCTCGGCCGTCATCGCGCGCAGATCGCAGATCGCCTCGGCCGGCGTGCCGAGCCAGCCGAGCGGCGGCTTGCGGCCGATGTACAGCACCTCGTCGAGGCCGCCCTGCTTCGCGGCCGCGAGCGCGTCGATGCCGCCGATCGCGCCCGACAGCAGCGTGAGCGTCGCGCCGCCTTCGTCGGCCGCGTCCGACAGCGCGCCGAGCAGCGCGAGGTCCGACAGCGCGCCGATCGATGCGACCGCGCAATCCGTGCCCGCCTTCAACAGCGGCACGACGTGGTCGGCAAGCGCGCCGTGCCCCGCGCACTCGAGCGCGAATTGCGGACGGTACGCGAGCGCGTCGACGGAGGACACGACGTCGACGCGCTCGCCGAGCGCGCCGCGCACCGCATCGCACTGATGCTCGGGCACGATCACGTGCGCGACGCGCAGCGCCGCGTCGTGCTCGACCGCGCGATAGACGGCCTCGCCGATCGCGCCGAAGCCGATCATCGCGACGTCGACGGGAGCGTGAGCGTTACGCATACTGGCGCTCCGCGGGCGTGTCCTTCTTGACGGGTGGGCCGGCGAACGCGGTCGCGAACGCGCCGACCGACAGCATGTCGACCTCGACGAGCACCGGGCCTTCGTGCGCGAGCCCTTCGCGAACGATGCGCTGCGCGTCGTCGAGCGACGTGAGTCGGTGATGCGCGAGCTTCAGGCTCGCGCAGAACTGCGCGAAATCCGGCTGATGCAGATCGACGTAGCAGCGGCGGCCGCCGTACTGCGCGTCCTGGATGTTGCGGATCACGCCGTAGCACTGGTCGTTCATCAGCACGATCATCACGTTCGCGTTCTCCTGCACGGCGGTCGCGAGCTCACCGACGTTCACCATCAGGCCGCCGTCGCCGACGAGGCACACCGTCTTCGCCGCCGCGCCCGCCAGCGCCGCGCCGATCGCCATCTGCATCCCCTGGCCGATTCCGCCGCCCAGCGCATGCACGCCCGCGCGCGGCTCGAAGATCCTGAGCAGGCGGTTGCCCCACGTGCTGTTCGAGATCGTCACGTCGCGCACCCAGTTGTAGTCGCGGCCGAGCGCCTGCTGCAGCGTGTCGACGAGGCGCTTGTACGGGCCGAGCCCCTTGCCGACGTCCTCGACGGCCGCCTCGCGCGCGGCCGCGAGATCGCCGGCGAAGCGCGGATCGGCGGCGAGCTTGCCTTCGAGCCGGTCCGCGAGCTCGGCGAGCACGCGCTTCGCGTCGCCGTGCACGAACAGGTCGTTGCGATAGCCGCGGTTGTCGGCGAGCGCGTCGGCATCGACGCGGAACAGCGGGCTCGGCAACGCGAGCTTGTACTTCAGCGTCTCGTTGCCGCGCAGCCGCGAGCCGACGACGACCACCGCGTCGCACGTCTTGTAGAAGCGCTCGACGGCCGCGTGCACGTTGAACGCGCCGAGCGTCGCCGGATGATCCTCGGGCAGCACGCCGCGGCCCTGCACGCTCGTGACCACGCCGAAGCCGAGTGCGACGAGCCGCTCGACTTCCGCGCGTGCGTGCCGCGCGCCGCCGCCGAGCCACAGCAGCGGCCGGCGCGCGCTCGCCAGACGCTCGGCGAGCTGCGCGACGCGCGCGCTGTCGTGCTCGCGTACCGCGACGTGCGGCGGCGCGAGGTCGTCCGGCCACTCGATCTCGGCCGCCTGGATGTCGATCGGAATCTCGACCGACACGGGGCCGCTCGGCGCGGTCATCGCGACACGCACTGCCTCGCGGATCGTCGGCAGCACGGATTCGACCGTGCGCACGCGATACGCGGCTTTCGAAATCGCATTGAGCATCGACAGTTGATCGGGCGCCTCGTGGATGTACGCGAGATCCTGATCGAGGTACGGCGTCTCGATCTGCCCGGTGACGTGCACGAGCGGGGTGCCGGCCGTCAGCGCCTCGACCATCGCGCCCGCCGCGTTGCCCGCCGCGGTGCCCGTGCTCGTGAACGCGACGCCGAGCCCGCCCGACACGCGCGCGAGGCCGTCGGCCATGTTGACGGCGCCCGCCTCGCCGCGCGCGCCGACATAGCGGATCTTGCCGCGCGTGTGGATCGCGTCGAGGATCGGCATGTTGTGAATCGAGATCACGCCGAAGGCGGTCTTCACGCCGCATTGTTCGAGGAAGGCGGCAATCAGCTCGCCGACCGTGGTCGTGGTTTTGTTAGACATGGCGTGCAAAGCCTCCTGATACGTCGATATGGCTGCCCGTCGTGTACGACGACAGATTCGTTGCGAGATAAAAGAGCGCCCACGCGGCCTCGTCGGGCCGGCCGAAGCGCGCAAGCGGAAGGTTCTTCTTCGCGGCGAGCGCGGCCGTCCACGCTTCCCACGATTCGCCCGGCGCGGCCTGCGCGTGGTAGCGCCGCCGCCACTGCCCCGATTCGACGACGCCGATCAGGATCGAGTTGACGCGGATGCGCTCGGGCGCGAGCTCGTTCGCGAGCGATTTGACGAGGCTCAGCACGCCCGCGCGCGCCGACGATGTCGCGACCATGTGCGGCTCCGGCTGCAGCGCGAGCAGCGAATTCACGCAGGTGATCGCCGGCGCGGCCGACGCGCGCAGCAGCGGCAGGAACGCGCGTGTCGGGCGGATGATGCTGAAGTACTTCAGATCGAGTTCGTCGCGCCACGCGTCGTCCGTCGTGTCCGCGAACGTCGACACGCGGCCTTGGCCCGCGTTGTTGACGAGCATGTCGGCGCCGCCGAAGCGCTCGGCCACGGCCTGCGCGAACGCAGTCACGTCGGCTTCGTCGAGCACGTCGCAGCGCGCGGCGAGCACGCGCTCGCTCGGGAACTGCTGCGCGAGCCGCGCATGCGCGCTCGCGAGCCGTTCGTCGCTGCGCCCGCATATCGCGACCGACGCGCCCGCGCGCAGAAAAAGCTCGGCGCAAGCGTAGCCGATGCCGGACGAGCCGCCCGTCACCACGGCGACCTGCCCGCTCAAATCGATCTGGATCATCGCAATCCCAATGCCTTCAAATAGGTGTTTTCGTCGTCGGCCCGGTAGTTGAGCCGCCGCGACAGTCCGTCCGCCGCGCGCACGACCTTCTCGATCAGCCCGTCGGCGACGAGCGCCGCATCGATCTCCGGCCGCGGCACCGTCACCGTGACGACCGCGACGATCCGGCTCGCCTCGTTGCGCACGGGCGCCGTGACGACCGAGATATCGCGCTCGAACGCCGAGTTGCCGATGCCGTAGCCGCGCCGCGCATCGGCGCGAATCACGTCGAAGAGCGCGTCGACAGTCTCGGGCGTCGCCTTCGTCACGCGTTCGAGCTCCCGCTCCGGATACAGCGCGCGCAACTCGGCGAGCGACAGGTCGCCCATCAGCACGTGGCCGTGCGTCGTCGCGTGCGCGGGCAGGCGCGTGCCGACGTTCACCCGCACCGAGCCGAACGCGTGCCCCGCGTTCTGCGCCTTCGCGACGAACACCACGTCGCGGCCGTCGCGAATCACGATGTGCGCCGTGAAGCCCGTCGCATCGCGCAAGCCTTCTATCACCGGCAAGCCGAGATCAGTCAGCTCGAGCGAGCTCAGGTATTCGAAGCCGAGGCGCAACACCGCGACGCCGAGGCGATAATTGCGATCCTTGTCCGCGCGCTCGAGAAAGCCGAGTGACTCGAGCGTCTGCAGCAGACGGAACACCGTCGTGCGCGGAATGCCGAGCCGCTTCGACAGCTCCGGCGCGCCGAGCACCGGCTCGCGCGGCGAGAACTCGGCCAGGACGCGCAGCCCGCGCTCGAGCCCCGGTACTACGTAGTTCGAATCATTCTTCGCGTTGTCGGCGTCTTTCAGCAGCGGTTCGCTCATGTCGCGCCTCGCGATCCGTCGCATTGACGGCAAAAAGCGTCGATCAACGCGCTGTACGCATCGGGCGCTTCAACGTAGCCGGCATGGCCCGCACGGGGAATCACCTGCAGCCCAACACGCGCCGCGCGCGCAATCCGCTCGCATGCGGCGGGCGGCGTGATCGCGTCGTCGCCGCCGACGGCGACCGCGACGCGGCCGCGGTAATGGACGAGATCGGACGCGAGATCCGCGTTCGCGAGCAGATGCGTCGCCTGCGCATAGCCGGCGGGCGCGATGCGCGCCATGTTCCAGTGCACCCACGCGCGCGCCGTGTCGCTCGCATGCGCGGACAACATGTTTGCGCTGCGCTCGTCGGCGAGCCCTTGCGGGCCGAGCGACGCGAGCAGTGCGAGACGGCTGTCGCGCCGCTCGGCCCGCACGTCGGCGGGCGCGCCGCCGTAGCCGCCGGCAGGAGAAATCAGCAGCAATCCCGCAAGCCGCTCGCTCGCGATCCGCGCGAACGCGCCGGCGACGATCGCGCCGAGCGAATGGCCGACGAGCACGCAGCGCTCGATGCGCAGCGCGTCGAGCCACGCGGCGAGCGACGCCGCGTAGTCGGCCGCGACAGGCGAGCCGGCCGCGACGCGTGACGATGCGCCATAGCCTGGCGCGTCCCACGCGAGCGCGCGACGCGTCGCGCCGAGCGCGTCGAGCTGGTGCACCCACGACGCCGCACCCGATCCGATCCCGTGCAGCAGCACGACGGGATCGCGCCCGGCTTGCTCAGTGCGCTCGCCGTACGATTCGCCCGCCTCGCGGTAGCCGATCGTGCCCGCGTCGCCCGCCGCCGCGTGTCGCTCAGCGAAGCGTTCGAGCAGCGCGGCGAAAGGCATCGCGCTCGCGCCGGCTGTCGTCGTGGAAATCGCGCTCATCGTCGTCGTCCGTGCATCAGCGCTTGATCTTCGAGAGCGGCGAATCCGGCGGATACGTCGGCGTGATCGGCTTCGGCGAGCCGAGCATCACGCACATCAGCGCGTCTTCGTCGCCGATGTTGATTTCGGTCCGATAGACGCCCGGCGGCACCGAGATCAGGTCGCGTTCGCCGAGCACCGCCTCCCACGTCTCGCCGTCGCGCTCGCAGATCACCTTCATCCTGCCGCGCAGCACGAAGAAGATTTCCTCGACGTCGATATGAATGTGGCTCGGGCCGACGTTGCCGGCCGGAATCACCATCGTCGAAAACGTGAAGCCGCCCGCGGGCACCGTGTTCGCATCCTTCGCGACGCCCGTGCCGCCCGTGCCCACGTAGCGCATTTGCGCGCGGCGGTATTTCGGATCGAAATCGGCCTGGAATTTCAGCGCGTCCCAGTCGTAACGGCGCGTCTCGAGGCGCGCGACGCGCCCGTCCATCCATTCGCCGAAGCTCTCGCCCGCCGTCTGGTCCCACGATTTACGCTCGATATCGGCGTCCGCCATCGTCATCTCCTTCAAGAGTGCTAAGTGCTAACAATTGGTCAATGCATCACGAAGCCGCCGTTCACGGGCAGCAACTGACCCGTGACGAAACGCGCGGCATCGGACAGCAGGAACAGCGCCGGCCCCGTCACGTCGGCCGGCACTTGCGCGCGCGGCAGTGCGCGG
The DNA here is from genome assembly GCF_001546925.1 of Burkholderia sp. MSMB1588. Taxonomy (NCBI): domain Bacteria; kingdom Pseudomonadati; phylum Pseudomonadota; class Betaproteobacteria; order Burkholderiales; family Burkholderiaceae; genus Burkholderia; species Burkholderia sp. MSMB1588. The sequence goes on from NZ_CM003770.1 coordinate 2,417,271, forward strand.
CCCTGCAAGTAGTATTGGCGGCGCTCGGCCGGCACGTATGCGGTCGCCTCGACCTCGGTCAGGCCCGGCGCGATCGCGTTGACCGTCACGCCCTGCTCGCCGAACTCGCGTGCGAGCGTGTGCGTCATCGCGATCACTGCGCCCTTGCTCGCCACGTAAGCGAGCAGCTTCGGCGCGCCCCACAACGCAGTGTCGGACGCGAGATTCACGATCGCGCCGCGGCCCGAGCGCGCGAGATGGCGCAACGCCGCGTTGCACGCGAGCCAGACGCCGCGCACGTTGACGTTCATCACCGCGTCCCACGTGTCGATCGAAAGCTCGGTCGCGCGCTTGCCGCCCGAGTTCGTGATCGCCGCGTTGTTCACGAGGCCGTCGATGCCGCCGAGCACCCGCGCGCCTTCGTCGACGAAAGCGGCGACGCTCGCCGGGTCCGCGAGGTCGAGCGCGACGAAGTGCGCGTCATGGCCCGAGTCGCGCAAGCGCTGCGCGAGCGCGCGGCCTTCGGCTTCGAGCACGTCGCCGAACGCGACTTTCGCGCCCGCCGCGACGAGCGCCTCGACGAACGCCGCGCCGAGCCCGCGCGCGCCGCCCGTGACGAGCACGCGGCGGCCGGCGAGCGCGATCGCCTGCACGGGCGCGCTCATGCGCGCTCCGTCGCGTGGGCCTGCGCCGCGCGATGCGCGCCGAGCGCGGCGAGATGCTCCTGCGCGCGCTGGCGCAGCATCCGCCGCACGCGCGTGATGCCGACGTCGTGCTGATACAGGTATTCGTGATCGCGCGCGTTCGGCGCCATGCTTTCGAGCACGTAGCGGTCTTGCTCGAGCACCGCCCAGTGCAGCCCTTCGAGACGGTTCCGATACAGGAAGCGCCACACGTCGCGCTGCCAGCCCGCAACCTTGCGGGTTCGCCAGAAATAGACCTGGCAGTGGTCGTCGTCGATCGGCGTCGCGAAGCCGACGATGCCGAAGCTGCCGCCCGGGCCGAACTTGCGCTGATACGGAATCGCGAGGCGCAGCCAGATGCAGCCCGTCTCGCCGAGCTCCACCCAGTCGAAGTTCACGTCGCGCTGGTTGACCTTCTCGAACATCAGGCCCGTCTCGGTCTTGTGCACGCGCATGTCGGCCTGCTTGTCGCCTTCGGCCATCGAATGCGACGTCGCGTGCAGATACGCGCCGTGCATCGGGTCCATCACGTTGTCGATCGCATACTGGTAATTGCAGGTCCAGTTCGACACGCAGACGAATTGCGCGTACTCGGGCCCGACGAGTTCGTCGGGCAGCACGAGCGGCGCGGGCTCGCGATGCGCGTCATCGCCGAACCACAGGAAGATCGCGCCCGCGCGCTCCTCGACCGGGTACGACTTCACGCACGACTGCCCTTCGAGCGGACAGTTCGACACGGCCGGCACCTTCGTCACGGTGCCGCCGCCGTTCACTTCGACGCCGTGATACCAGCACGCGACGCGATCGCCGAGATTCCAGCCGAGCGACAGGCGCGCGCCGCGATGCGGACAGCGGTCTTCGAGCGCGTGCACGTTGCCCTGCCGATCGCGCCACAGCACGATCTGTTCGGACAACCGAGTGATGCCGACGGGCGCGCTCGACACCTGCCAGCTCGGCGCGACGGGATACCAGTAGTTGCGGATGCCGCGGTCGAGATACGCGCGCACCGGATCGGCGCCGGGGTTCGTTTGGGCGGAAGACGTCATCTGTTTGCTCCGGAAGCGTTTGAGGGCGGCTGCGTCATTCGGCGAGCGCGGCGAGTTCCGCGCAGAAGCGCTCGGCCGTCCATTCGGCGCCGTCGGGCGCGCGAAAGCCGATGCGGTTCAGGCCCGCGACGACGTCGGCAAGCTCGGCCGCGCCGCCTTCGAACACACGTTCGAGCGCGTCGCCGAGATCGTTCTCGTACTGCGTCGGCTCGGCCTTGCGCGTCTGCCACACGAGATTCGGCATCTGCCCGGGGATCTCGATCTGCCCCTTGCCCGCGACGTTGTTCGGCTGCGGCGCGCGCCACGGCGTGAGGAACGGATTGAAGTTCACGGTCGTCTCGTTCATGTCATTCCACCTTGATCTGGATTTCCTCGCCGGCGAGCCGCACCGCGTACGTCTTCAGTGCGCGGCCGCCCGGCCCTTTCAGGCACTGGCCGGTCCTGATGTCGAACACGGCCTCGTGCAACGGGCACTCGACCGTGCCGTCGTCGACGAAGCCTTGCGTGAGAAGCGCATACGCGTGCGGGCAGACGTTCTCGAGCGCATGCAGCTCGTCGCCGACTCGGTAGATCCCGATCTCCACGCCGTCGGCGCGCTTGAACTCGATCGGCGAATCCTCGGACAACGCGCCGGCGTGTCCGGCGCAAACCCATTGTTCAGACATCTCACACCCTTTCTTCAGGTCGATCCGCTTGTTTGTTCCAAATACGGAACGTCAGTTTATGGATGGTGATTATAGGAGCGTGTTTCGAAGATCAAAATAAAAAGCTGCAACGCCTAGGGAAAATACCGAGACCGCGCTTCCGCCCGATGCGATCCAAGCCACGCGGGATGGGCATGGAGTGGAATTTTCGGGCTTTCCGTCGATCTTTCAATGCGTTATCGGCATGTCGTCGGACGAATCGCGGGCTTCGCGCCCATTCGAAAATTTATTTTGTTCCAGCCGATTTCCACCCCTATACTCGATTCCACCAAAGGTACGAAGTACCATATATGGAACAAAAGAAGACCCAATATTCATACGCGGGAACGCGCGCGATCGGCCGTTTCGCGCACGGGCCACCACCCGCGTCATTTGGAGCAAAGGTCAGGAGATCAGATGGTCAAGCATGCGGTAGCAGCATTGCTCGGCGCGGGCGCCGTCGCCGGCGCGTGGGCGCAGAGCAGCGTCACGCTGTACGGCAGCCTCGACGCCGGCGTCGCGTACGTGAACAACGTCGGCGGCGGCGCGAAGTGGTCGATGATTCAGGGCAACACGCAGCCCGATCGATGGGGATTGAAGGGCGTCGAGGATCTGGGCGGCGGCCTGAAGGCGATCTTCCAGCTCGAAAACGGCTTCTATACGAACAACGGCCAGATGGCGGCGGCGGGCACGATGTGGAACCGCCAGGCGTTCGTCGGCCTGAATTCGGACAGGCTCGGCACGCTGACGCTCGGCCATCAGACGCCGTTCAACTTCGACTGGCTCGACCCGCTGTCGACCGCGTTCCTCGCGCAGAGCTGGTACGCATTCCATCCGGGCAACCTCGACCAGCTCGCGGACACGAGCTCCGTGCCGTTCAACAACTCGGTCAAGTACCGGTCGCCGACCTACGCGGGCTTCACCGTGGGCGCGATGCTCGGCTTCGGCAACACGACGAACTTCTCGAACGGCCGGACGATGAGCTTCGGCGTCAACTACGCGAATGGCCCGCTCAAGGCCGCCGCCGTCTATTCGAACGAGCACGACCAGGCGTTCTCGATGGCGACCGTCGGCGGCATCGCCGGGCCGGGCGGCACGTTCCAGGGCATGCCCGTCGCGAGCTACGTCGCAAAGAAGGCGGAGAACATGGGCGCGGGCCTGTCGTATCGCTTCGGCCCGCTGCTCGTGCACGGCCTCTACACGCACGTGAAGCTGCAGGCGAATGGTCACTCGGACACGTTCCAGAGCTACGACGCCGGCGCGAACTACCAGAGCTCGCCGTTCAACGTGATCGCGGGCGGCGCGGCGAGCTCGACGCTCGCCGGCCGCCGCTGGACGCAGTTCGAGCTCGGCGACACGTATTCGCTGTCCAAGCGCACGCAGCTCTACGCGAACGTGCTGTACGAGCACGCGAGCGGCAACGCGAAGGCGGCGTTCTTCACGGCGGGCGCGTCGAGCACGGCGAATCAGGTGATCTTTCTGGCGGGGATTCACCACTCGTTCTGAGCGCGGCGCGGCGCGAACGCGCGCGCCGCATACCGCGTGCATCGATCGACGCGATCAGAACGCCTTCAGAACAACGCGACCTTGTGCCGCGCATGCGCGGCGGTCGGATCGCTGTCGAGCGGCCGATAGTTCAGGCGCTGCGACAGATCGACGGCCGCGCCGCACACGAGCTCGACGAGCCGCTCCTTTTCTTCGGCGGAGCCGATCTCCGAGCGCGGCACCGTCGCGGTGATTGCCGCGACGATCGAGCCGGAATGGTCGCGCACGGGCGCCGTCACCGCCGAGATCCCACTCTCGAACGCACCCTCGCTGAGCGCGTAGCCGAGACGCGCGTAATGGCGCACGCGCTCGTACAGCGCGTCGACGGTCGCGGGCGTATGCTCGGTGAACGCCTCGAGCCGCTTTTCCGGGTAGAGCTGGCGCATCGCGTCGCGCGTCAGGTCGCCCATCAGCACATGGCCGTGCACGGTCGCGTGCGCGGGCAGCCGCGTGCCCACGTGCACCTTCACCGAGCCGAACATCGGCGCGTTGCTCTGCGCCTTCGCGACGAACACGACGTCGCGGCGATCGCGGATCAGCAGATGCGTCGACAGCCCGGTCGCGTCGCGCAAGCGCTCGAGCACCGGCGCGCCGAGGTCGGTCAATTCGAGCGAGTTCAGATATTCGAAGCCGAGGCGCAGCACGCCGACGCCGAGCCGGAAATGGCGGTCGCCGTTCGCGCGCTCGATGAAGCCGAGCGCTTCGAGCGTCTGCAACAGGCGGAACGTCGTCGTGCGCGGGATGCCGATTCGCTTCGACAGCTCGGGCGCGCTCAACACCGGCTCACGCGCGGAAAATTCGGACAGGATGCGCAACCCGCGCTCGAGCCCGGGAACGAGATACGACGATGCGCCGCCCGCGGCTTCGTCGTCGGCCGCGTCAGGCGCGGCGAGCGCACCGGCCGGGGCGCGGCGCGGCTTGCCCGATGCGGCGCCGGCGGCATGCTTGCCCGCGGCTGTCGTAGTGGTTTTGGCCATGTCGGCTGCAGTGGACGGAAAGAAATCGAATCATAACGCGAAGGCCGCGCGGTTTCGACGCGCGGACGCGGCCCGCCTTCATCCGCGCGGACGCGGCCTCGCGCGGCGCGCGTCCGCGGGCGGCCCGCTCACCCAGCGAAACGTCAGGTTGATCCGCTCGCCCTGCACGGCGGGCTCCTTCGGCACGCGATGCCGCCACTCGCGTTGCGTGCGTCCGCGCATCACGAGCAGGCTGCCGTTCGTCAGCCGATACGCGTGCGCGACACCCGTTTCGTTGTGCCGCAGATCGAACACCCGCGTCGCGCCGAGGCTCAGCGACGCGATCACCGGCTCGGGACCGAGCTCCGGCTCGTCGTCCGCGTGCCAGCCCATGCTGTCGAAGCCATTGCGATAGCGGTTCAGCAGCACGCTGTTGAAGCGCGCGCGGCTCGCCGCCTCGACCATCCGCTTCAGCTCGAGCACGGCGGGCGTCCACGGCGCCGGCTCGTTGCGGATGCCCGAATACACGTAGACCGCGTCCGGCTCGCCCTGCCACGCGGTCAGGCGCGGCAGCGGCAACAGGCCGCGCGGCGTGTGCATCGTGTCCTGCCGCCACGCGACCTCGTCGACGAGGCGCGCATGGAACCGGTCTGCATCGGCGGGCGCGAGCCAGTCCGGACGCCAGTCGACATCGGGTTTCGGCAGGTTGTCGAACAAATCGAACATCATCGGTCAAAATCTCGGCATCCGGCTATCATCGCGGAATGGCGCGAACCGCAACCCGCGATCCGCGCCGCCCTGTTCAAATTCTAGCCGCGCGAACGCCAGACCGTTTGCGCGCTCATCCGGATCCCGACATGACTCTTTCCGATTCCGCTCTCGATCAAATTTTTCGCACCGCGCGCACGCACAACGCCTGGCAGCCGAAGCCCGTCGACGACGCGCTGCTCCATCAACTGATCGAGCTCGTCAAGTGCGGCCCGACGTCGGCGAACTCGAGCCCCGCGCGCTTCGTGTTCGTGAAGTCGCAGGAGGCGAAGGCGAGGCTCAAGCCCGCGCTGTCCGAAGGCAATCTCGCGAAGACGATGGCCGCGCCCGTCACCGTGATCGTCGGGATGGACATGGAATTCCACGAACATCTGCCGAAGCTCTTCCCGCACGCGGACGCGCGCAGTTGGTTCGCCGGCAACGACGCGCTGATCGAAGCGACCGCGTTCCGCAATTCGTCGCTGCAAGGCGCGTACCTGATCGTCGCCGCGCGCGCGCTCGGCCTCGATGCCGGCCCGATGTCCGGCTTCGACCAGGCAACCGTCGACGCCGCGTTCTTCGCCGGCACGTCGATCAAGTCGAACTTCCTCGTGAACCTCGGCTACGGCGATCCCGCCGGACTGTTCCCGCGCAGCCCCCGCTTCTCGTTCGACGAAATCGCGCGCATCGAATAAGCGCGCAACGGCGGCGCGTTCGCGCGCCGCCGCCCCTCGGCTTCCCCCTGTTTCCTTCCGCCCATGCGACGCGTTTCATCGTTTCTGTTGCGCCTGACGATCATCGGCGTGCTGCTGCATGTGTACGTCGGCTTCCGTCTCCTGCCCGACCTCGCGTCGCCCGCCGCCCGCTACGCGGGCGCGCTGTGGCTCGTCGCGTCGTGCCTCCTGATTCCGCCCGGCATGCTGTCGCGCATGTTCGAGCGGCAGCCGCTCGGCGATCGCGTCGCGTGGGCCGGGCTCCTCGCGATGGGTTTCTTCTCGTCGCTGCTCGTGCTCACGCTCGCGCGCGACGTGCTGCTCGCATCGCTCGTCACCATCGACGCGCTCGCGCCCCGCGCGGTGTCGCTCGCGCACTGGCGCACGCAGACGGCGGCCGGCGTGCCGCTCGCGGCGCTCGCGGTGAGCGTCATCGGCTTCGTCAATGCGCGACGCCGCGCGCGCGTCGTCGACGTCGCGGTGCCGATCGACGACCTGCCCGCCGCGCTCGACGGCTTCACGATCGTGCAGATCAGCGACATCCACGTCGGCCCGACGATCAAGCGCGGCTACGTCGAGGCGATCGTCGAGGCGGTCAACCGGCTCGAGCCGGACCTCGTCGCGGTGACGGGCGACGTCGTCGACGGCACCATCGCGCAGCTCGCGGGTCACGCGGCGCCGCTCGGCCGGCTGCGCGCGCGCCACGGCGCGTTCGTCGTGACGGGCAATCACGAGTACTACTCGGGCGCCGACGAATGGATCGCCGAGTTCCGCCGCCTCGGCCTCGAAGTCCTGCTCAACGAGCATCGGACAATCGACCACGGCGACGGCCAGCTCGTGATCGCGGGCGTCACCGACTACTCGGCGGGCCACTTCGACCCCGCGCATCGGAGCGATCCGGGCGCGGCGCTCGCGGGCGCGCCGGTCGACGTGCGCATCCGCGTGCTGCTCGCGCACCAGCCGCGCAGCGCGAGCGCCGCAGCCGACGCGGGCTTCACGCTGCAACTGTCCGGGCACACGCACGGCGGCCAGTTTTTCCCGTGGAATTTCTTCGTGCGACTGCAGCAGCCGTTCACCGCGGGACTCGCGCGGCTCGGCGGCCTGTGGGTCTATACGAGCCGCGGCACCGGCTACTGGGGGCCGCCGAAGCGGCTCGGCGCGCCGTCGGAGATCACGCGCGTGCGGCTCGTGCGCGACGGCGTCCGCCACGCTGAGCGCTGAACGCAACGTCGACGACGAACGCGCGATGCACCCGCGCGTTCGCCGCGGCCGCCCGCGGGTTGACTCGCGCGACGGGTCGCGCCTAGAATGCCCGCCATCCATTCTTTCAGGAACCGTCGTGGACAGTAGCAGCGCAACGTCCGCACGCCGCTTCGCCTGAACGCCTGCCGGCCGATTCGCCGCCGCGCGCGTTCGTCGGAACGCGTGCGATTTCCCGTTTCACACAATCGCATCGATTCGCGCGCTAAAGTGTCGCGCGAGTACGCAGATGCACGCGCGCCCGCAAGGGTCGCCCGCGCCGCCGCCCCCGTCGCGCGGCGCATTCGGCATGGCAGAACACCAATGACCTTCGAATTCGCACTTCGCCTCTTCACCGCGTTCGCCTGCGGGGTCGCCATCGGCCTCGAACGGCAGATCCGCCAGCGCACGGCCGGCTTGCGCACGATCACGCTCGTCGCGAGCGGCGCATGTCTGTTCGTCACGCTCGGCGTCCTGACGGGCAACGGAATCCCCGGCGTCACGCAAATCGCCGCGTACGTCGTCTCCGGCGTCGGCTTTCTCGGCGGCGGCGTCATCATGCGCGACAAGGGCTCGATCCAGGGCATCAACACCGCGGCGACCCTCTGGTGCTCGGCCGCGGTCGGCGTGCTGTCGGGCGCCGGCCACTACCTGCCCGCGCTCGCGGGCACGGGCGTCGTCCTGCTGACGAACACGCTGCTGCGCGGCGTGAGCCAGGCGATCAACGCGACGCCCGTGTCGAACGCCGATCTCGTGCGCGAATATCAGATCATGGTGATCTGCCTCGCATCGGACGAAGTGCACATCCGGACGCTGCTGTCGAACTCGATGTATGCGAAACCGCTGTCGTTCCAGAGCCTGACGAGCGAGGACGTGCCGCGCGAAGCCGATGCGCCCGAGCGCATCAAGGTCACGGCGACGCTGAAGCTGCACCCGAAGGATCAGCAGAAGCTCGAGCAGATCGCGAGCCGGATGAGCATGGAGAAAAGCATCTCGAGCGTGAGCTGGACCGCGAAGGAAGCCGAGCCGATGATGGAGTGACGCATCGCGCGCGGCGCGGCCGCGCCGCTCACGGCGCGTCGACGAGCCCCATCGCGATCGCCTTCACGACGGCCTGCACCTTGTTCGTCGCGCCGAGCTTGTCGAGGACGTTGTTGACGTGGAAGTTCACCGTGCGCTCGGAAATGCCGAGGATCTGGCCGATCTCGCACGCGGTCTTGCCTTCGCCCGTCCAGCACAGCACTTCCCGCTCGCGGTGCGTGAGCGCCACGCCCGATTCGGGCGCGAGCTTCGGCACGAGGAAGCGGCTCATCAGCGAGTGCGACATGTTCGCGAGCCAGTTCGTCTGCAGCGTCAGATGGTTGATCTCGGCGATCGTCAGGCGGTCCGTGTGCCGCGCGATCGTCAGGAGACCGAACACACCGCGCGATGCCCAGCTCGACTGCGCGACGCCCACCGCAAGCCCGTGATCGCGCGCGTCGCTCCACAGCGACGTCGCGTCGCAGGCGCTCGCCTCCGGCCAGACGATCATGTTCGAGCTGAGCGCGCCTTCGCGCACGGTCGGATCGACCTCCAGGTAGTTCATTTCCTGGTAGCGCTCCATCCAGCCGTTCGGATAGGTATCGAAGATCGCGACGACCGGCCTCGAGATCGGCAACGGCACGCGTATGCCATAGCAGCAATATTCGAAGCCGAGCCGCTTCGTATACGCTGCGATCTGTTGGAAGAGCTGCTGCTCGTTCTCCGCGGCGCTAAATTGAAGATAGGCATCTTGCCAGCGCAGTTCCATTCGTTCTCCAGCAGCTTCACGCTGTCATACTTGCTAGGTTTCAGCACGCGCGCGGACTGATACATTCCGCGGCATGAATTCACCATTGCTCCACCGCTTTCGCGGCCCATCCACCGACGGCTACGTGCGCCTTCCCGCGCACGCGTTCGCCGAGCTGCAACTCGTTCACGTATCGTCCGGAATCGATTCCGGACTGCTCGGCGAGCTGCGCGCGAGCGACATCGACGCCCGCATCGCCGGCTACACAGAGTGGGAGCGGCCGTCCGGCATGGGCGCGGCGCACCTCACAGTGGGCTGGGACTGGTACATCGACGGCGCCACGGGCGCATTCGTCATCGCATGGAGCGACGTGCGCAGCAACGTGATGGGCATCGACGACAACGGGCGCGACATCGGCATGGATTCGACGTCGGCCGCGCTGTCGCGCCGGCTCGCCCAGTTGAACTGGCCGTCCGCCGTCGCCGCCGCGATGCTTCGTCGCGGCGATTTTTCACATGCGGGCCCTACCCTGCAGTGATGCGCGTCGGCGCAATCGGTGCATATTGTCCAATTTTCCTCGAACATTGCGGATTGACAAGCAAATTATCGAATCTTTGCAGTCCGGCACTGCCGAAATCCATTCCCCCCTCACCCGCTTCGCTTTCCCGACCCTGTAAGGGTTAACAGTTACCTGTCCTCGGAGCGCGCGATGTAATGCGCCCATTCCAAAGCACACGCACGAGGACGACACCATGCGAACTTTCGTTCATGGCGACGGGCGCCTGCCGAGCGACTTGGCGGCTGATCTGGGCCTTTATCGGCACCGCGTTTTCGTCGAGCAGCTCGGCTGGAAACTGCCGTCGGCGAGCGAAGGGTTCGAGCGGGATCAGTACGATCGCGACGATACCGTCTACGTGTTCGCCCGCGACGACGACGGGGAAATCTGCGGCTGCGCCCGGCTGCTGCCGACGACCCGCCCCTACCTGCTGAAGGAGCTGTTCCCGACCCTGGTCGCGAACGACATGCCGCTGCCGCAGTCCACCGCCGTCTGGGAGCTGTCGCGCTTCGCCGCGAACGCCGAGGACCCGGCCGGAACCGGCAATCCGGCGTGGGCGGTGCGGCCGATGCTCGCCGCCGTCGTCGAGTGCGCGGCGCGGCGCGGCGCGAAGCAACTGATCGGCGTGACGTTTCTCAGCATGGAGCGCCTGTTCCGCCGGATCGGCGTGCACGCGCACCGGGCCGGGCCCGCGCAGCAGATCGACGGGCGCATGGTCGTCGCATGCTGGATCGACCTCGATGCGCAAACGCTCGCCGCGCTCGGTCTCGATCCGCTGCTGGGCGCGCCGCGCGCCGAGGCCGCCTGAGAGCGCGCCTGATCGACGGTCCGCGGAACCGGGCCGTTCGTCATCCAAGGAGACTTCTACACCGTGGACCATTCACCGGTATTTCGCGCGATGCTCCCTACGTTCGATGCCGGCGAAACCCGCATCGCCGTCGCGTTCCCGTCGTTCGCCGAACGCCTGCCGCTCGTGCGGCTCGGCAGACAGGGGCTCGTATTCCGCGCGCGCGGCGCGATGCCGCCCGTCTGCGGACTGCCGCGCTCCGCAACCCTGTATCTCGACGACGAGCCGCTCTGCACGCTGCGGCTCGTGATTCGCGAAGTCGAGCATTGCGACGACGGCGCGCATGATCTGACGATGCAGCCGTCCGCCGCGAACGGCGACGCGCTGCTCTGGCACGCGCTGCGCACGCGATGCCGGCGCGCGCACGCCCCGCTCGCGCAGCGCGCGCCGGGCGAGCGCACGGCAACGGCGGCGCAGGCGGCGAGTCGCCGGCACGACGCCGTGACGCGCTCCGAATCGGGCGCGCCGCATGCGGCCGGCACGGGCATGCGCGTGACGCGCAGCGCCGCGTTTCGCCTCGCGGATCGCGGTGATGCGCTCTTTTTCGCCGATTGGCTCGAATACCACTTCGACGAGTTGCGCGCGCTCGCGCAAGGCCTGTCGCCTCGGCTGCATCTGAACGAGCTCGAGCGGAACCTGGCGGGCGACGAAGTGGACGTGCACTTCGTCTACGACATCGACGGCCATGCGGACCGCCAGATGCTCACCGATTGCGCGCGGCAGGCATGCGACTGGATCGCGGCCGAGGTGCGCCACCGCTTCGATCTGCCGATCGCCGAGCAGCGCTTCGGCGCGCGCAAGCCACGCCGCGCGGCGCGCGCTATTCGTTTTCGTCGAAGTAATAGTGGCCGAACTTGAGCTGCTTCGTGCGAATGTAGCGCTCGTTCTCCTCGCGCACCGGCACGGCAAGCGCAACGCGCTCGCAGACCGGGATGCCATGCCGCGCGAGCGTGTCGAATTTCTTCGGATTGTTGCTCATTAAGCGCACGGACGTGACTTTCAGGATGCGCAGGATCGCGGCGGCGGAATCGTATTCGCGCGCGTCGTCGGGCAGCCCGAGATCGAGGTTCGCCTCGACGGTGTCGCGCCCCTGCTCCTGCAGCGCATACGCGCGGATCTTGTTGCTCAGGCCGATCCCGCGGCCTTCATGCCCGCGCAGATACAGCAATACGCCGCGCGCTTCGGCCGCGATGTAGCGCAGCGCGAGATCGAGCTGCTCGCCGCAATCGCATCGATATGAGCCAAACACGTCGCCCGTCAGGCATTCGGAATGAAGCCGCGTCAGCACCGACGGCTGCTCGGCGACATCACCCATCACGAGCGCCAGGTGCTCGGCATCGCCGCCCGCGACGCGAAACGCATACGACGTGAAGGTGCCGTAGCGGGTAGGAAGCGTCGCGGTGGCGACGAGCGTCACGCACTCGAGCGCGGCGCCGTCGCCGGGTTGCGGCGATTCGGGATGCGAAGACTTCATGGAATGCATCAAACGAAAGAATTAAGGAATGTTCTGGATGGCGAGTGCACGAAGTTTACCGCTAATCTGAGAACTGGACGCACCCGCCCGCGGACGCCGATCTATACTGGATTTTTAACCCGACGCGGCGGCCGCGCGCCGCTTTCCGTGAATCGCCCAGCCAAGGGAGACAGCGTATGAGCCTCACCGTCGCACAGATTCTCAGGTCGAAGCCCGATTCGGGACGCACGATTCACACGATCGAAAAGTCCGATTCCGTCTACAACGCGATCAAGCTGATGGCCGAAAGGAGCATAGGCGCGCTGCTCGTGATGGATGGCGCGAACATTGCCGGCATCGTGACGGAACGCGATTACGCGCGCAAGGTGGTGCTCCTCGACCGTTCGTCGAAAGCAACGCGCGTCGAGGAAATCATGACGGCGAAGGTGCGCTACGTCGAACCGACGCAAACCAGCGACGAGTGCATGGCGCTGATGACAGAGCACCGGATGCGTCACTTGCCCGTCCTCGACGACGGCAAGCTCATTGGTCTCGTGTCGATCGGCGATCTCGTGAAGAGCGTGATTGCCGACCAGCAGTTCACGATCGATCAACTGGAGCATTACATCCACGGAATTCCGGCCGCCGCGCATTTGCAGTAATCGCGCGCCGCGATGTCCATCAAAAAATGCCCAAACGCATCGCGTCTGGGCAAAGCCGCCTGAATGCGGCGACGGAGGTTCGGCTCCCGACCCGCGAGCCCTGCACATCGCGCGGGCTCGCGGTTTATGGAATCGACCTCTTCACGTTTGCTGGCGGACGCCCGGCGGCCCCGGGCGCCCATTCGGCCTGACGGCTCGATTCGGTCAGTTGCCGAAGTAGACCGAATGACCGAACGCCGGCGAAGTCGGCGACTTGCTCGCGCGGCCGCCGGATTCCGACGCGCCGGCCGGCTGGACGCCATAGCCGCTCGTGTCGGCGTGCGTGAGCGTCTGCTGCGCGGGTTGCATCCGTTGCGACGCCGCCTGCACGTTCGCCGGGTACTGGGTGTCGCCCGATTCGGGCTTGTAGCCGTTCTGTTCGAGCTGGACGAGTTCAGACTTCACTTGCTCGCGGGTGAGCGGCTGTTGTTGGTCGGCCTGCGCGAACGACGCAAGCGGCGCGGCGAGGATCGAAGCGGCAACGGCTGCGTAGACGAACGATTTCATGGTTGACCTCCGGAATGTTGTATTTGCGTCGCTCCAGGCATCCTTGCCGGAAGCGATTGATTCCAGTCTAGTCACCGGTATAACAAGGGGAAACCCCTAGTTTGAACATACAGCGTTGCGCCAACGACAAAAATAGCCAATTGCATCTCGACCGAAAGCCCGTTAAAAGCACCATATCGGCAACAATGGAGGAGCGCTTCGCAAAACCGCCTGTCGGCTGTCTGAACGGTCGTTTTGTTGTATATTTGTAAAGTTTATCCCGTCTTTCGCCATTCGTTTTATCGCCTCGCTCATGTGCACGCCGACCTTCCACGCCTTTCTTGCGCACCGCACGCGCGGTTCGCGCGCGGCCGTGGTCGCGGCGGCGGCGCGCTCCCTCCTTCGAAGCACGCTTGCAGCGCCGCTCGCCGCGGCCCGGCGCTTGATCTGACGGCAGCCCCATCCCGGAGCCGCGTCAGCCAGGCTCCGGGCGATCCCGCAGGTTGGCCACGCCACCCAAGCCGATCATTTGGAGACTGTCATGAGAAACAGGATTTACCAACTCACCGAACTCGACGTCGCACGCCTCGAAAAGCATGCGGAACGCAACCCGCGCTATCAGGAAATGCTCGACACGCTGCTCGAGCGCGCCGATATCGTCGAGCCGGACAAGATTCAGGCAAACGTCGTCACGATGAACTCGCAGATCAAGCTGCTCGACGAAAGCGCCGGCCAGGACATGATCTGGACCATCGTCTATCCGGACGCGGCCAATTTCGAGCAAGGCCGGTTGAACGTGTTTTCGCCGGTCGGCATGGCGCTTCTCGGCGCGCGCCGCGGCGAACGGGTGAAAGTGACGCTGCCGGGCGCCGCGGACGCGACGCTGAAGATCGTCGAGATCGTCTATCAACCGGAAGCGAGCGGCAATTACACGTACTGAGCCTGAACGACGGATCGGCTGATGCGGCAGGGTTGGCCGCCGAATGACCGTCAGCCCGCGTCGCCAGCCGCGCCCAAAAAGCGAGGATGCATGCGCAAGCCTCGCTTTTTTGTTTTCGTGCAATGTGCGTCGTGCTGGCACGGCGCATAAAAAAAGGCGCCCGAAGGCGCCTTTTCGAGACTGGACGAGCCAGCCGTCATGCTTAGAAGCGGTGACGCAGACCAACCGTTGCTGCGGTTTGGTTGATCGACGTGCTGAACGGCGTGCTGAGGTCGCCGTTGTAGATCGACGCATTCGCGTTCTTCGACGAACGCTGGTACACAGCTTGTGCGTACACGTCGGTGCGCTTCGACAGCGCGTAGTCGGCCTGGACGCCAACTTGGTTCCAGTGAGCGCTTTCGCCGTTCGCCTTCGCGTTCGTGTACGTGTAAGCAACGCCCAGACCCAGAGCCGGCGTCAGGTTGTACTTCACGTTCGCTTCGTAGTTGTCGGCACGAATGGTCGGCGTGCCGTTTGCCAGGTTGTCGAGACGCGATTGCGTCCAGAGCAGGCCGCCTTGCAGCGGGCCGTAAGCGTAGCTTGCGCCGGCACCGTACACGCGCGAACGGCCCTGGATGCTTGCTGCGTTCGTGCCGCCGATGTTGAAGCCGGTCAGCGGATCCGTTGCGCCCGTGGTGTTCGCGCCAGCGTTGTTAGCTTGCGAGTACGCCGCACCGACCTTCAGGCCTTGGAACTGGTACGAAGCGCCCGCGCTGTATGCACGGTTGTTCGCGAATTGCGAGTTGTTCGAGAACGAGTACGTGCCGCCGAATTGCAGGCCGGCGTAGTTCGCGCTCGTGAACTTGACCGTGTTGTTCACTGCAACGTCGCCGTTCGTGTTCAGGCGGTCGTTGTTGAGCGGGTGCGCGAAGTACGTGCCGCCCCAGGTGCCCGTTGCCGACAGCGGCGACAGGTAGTCTTG
Source organism: Burkholderia sp. MSMB1588 (assembly GCF_001546925.1). NCBI lineage: Bacteria > Pseudomonadati > Pseudomonadota > Betaproteobacteria > Burkholderiales > Burkholderiaceae > Burkholderia > Burkholderia sp. MSMB1588. Next base: position 2,432,574 of record NZ_CM003770.1, read on the forward strand.
GGTTGCGTCGTACTGACGGCCCAGCGTGACGGTGCCATAGTTGCTCGACAGGCCGACGAACGCTTGACGGTTGAACATGCCGCCACCGTTGTTGAAGCGGCCGTTACCGATGTTGAAGCCGCTTTCCAACGTGAAGATCGCCTTCAGGCCGCCACCCAGGTCTTCCGAGCCGCGCAGACCGAAACGGCTTTGGTCGACGCCCGAGCCGACCGACCACAGCGACTTGCCCGAGCCCGACGGCGTCGCGACGTTGCTTTGGTACGTGATTCCCGCGTCGAGCACGCCGTACAGCGTGACGCTGCTTTGCGCGTGTGCGACGGTTGCGAACGATGCAGCAACTGCTGCAACAATCAGAGTCTTGTTCATGCGTGGAGCTCCCTTTTAAAAAAGGTAGGCCTTGCGACCTCGTTTCGATAAACGGTCCGCAACCGCCCGGAAGCGCCATATCGGTTTGCAAGACTACCTGCATGGCCGCGCCCGGATGGTTGCCCGTTCTGGGAACCGTGAGTTTAGGGGTGTACCCTAGGGCCGCCATTCGCGAATAAAGAAATAAGCTTTTCCAGAACTAGAAATAATAGAAATGCAATCCTCTTATAAGTATTTGTTTTGATAGACGTTTTTGACCTCTTGACAGGGTCTTTTTGGTGGGATCGACACGATCATTCTTCTGTGTCAGCGTCTTGACGGTTGCGTATAAACAACAAACAGCTTCGCGCGAACTCAGCGAAATCGGCATTTTTTACTTGTTCGATCGAGACCGCCGCCATGAATACGAAAGACTATCGGCAAACAGCCTCCATAGATTTCTTCCATCCCCACGCTCCACTCGACTGTCGGACGCCGTAACAGCCGTTACAGGATTCGTAACGATGGCCGACCACTCAGGGCGTTAACGTCGAACCTGTGCAGCCATATCAGCTCGCGCCGCTTTCGGCCCATCCTTTGGAGCAACCATGAATCGACGTCATTTTCTCCGCACGCTGTCGCTCGCCGGCGCCTCGCTTGCCGGCGGCCTCGGCTTCGGCCGCGATGCGACGGCTCAGCAGCCGCCCGGGCCGCCGCAATCGCCGCCCGGCTATCGACCGCCGATGCAGCCTCAGCCCGCCCGGCCGCCGTATCCCGGCCACCCGGACCGCCCGCCTCCGCCGCTTCGGCGCGAGCGCCGCCCCGCGCCGCCGCGTCCGCGCGGCTATGTCTGGACGAACGGCTATTGGGGCTGGCGCGGCGGCCGATACGCATGGATACCCGGCCGCTGGATCGCGCAACGCCCTGGCCACCGCTGGGTGCCCGGCTATTGGCAGCAGCGGGGAGGCGCGTGGATCTACATCGACGGACGCTGGAATTGAGCGCGTCGCGCGACGGTCCTTCACGGGCGTCGCTATCGCATCGATTGCCGGATTCAATCACCCCTAGTCAATAGAGTGTTGCTGTTTATATCGTCATTGGTCGATCTAAGCTTCGGGAAACGACGATTCGCGATTGCACCGCGCCGCCCATGACCTTCGATGCCGACGCCATTCACAAAGCGCTTGCCAGCCCCGTCCGCCGTGCGATCCTCGCGTGGCTCAAGGAGCCCGACAAGCATTTCCCCGCAGCGCACGCGGGGCCGTTTCCGCAAGGCGTCTGCGCAGGCCAGATCGACGCGCTGTGCGGATTGTCGCAATCGACCGTGTCCGCGCACCTCGCCACGCTCGAGCGCGCCGGGCTCGTCACGTCGACCCGCGTCGGCCAATGGGCGTTCTTCAAGCGCAACGACGCGGTAATTCAAGCATTTCTCGATTCACTGCAGCGCGGCCTTTGATTCCGCCCACTCGCCGCAAGGGCTTAGCCACACTCGAAGAGGTCCCCTCATATGCCTTCTCTGTTCGATCCGCTGACCATCGGCGACCTGACGCTTCCGAACCGCATCATCATGGCACCGTTGACCCGCGCCCGCGCCGGCGACACGCGCACGCCCAACGCGCTGATGGCGCGGTACTACGCGGAGCGCGCATCCGCCGGGCTCATCATCAGCGAGGCGACGTCGGTCACGCCGCAAGGCGTCGGCTACGCGAGCACGCCGGGCATCTGGTCGCCGGAACAGGTCGACGGCTGGCGGCTCGTGACGGACACCGTCCACGCCGCCGGCGGCCGCATCTTCCTGCAGCTCTGGCACGTCGGCCGCGTGTCGGATCCTGTGTTCCTCGACGGCGCGCTGCCCGTCGCGCCGAGCGCGATCGCACCCGGCGGCCACGTGAGCCTCGTGCGTCCGCAACGGCCCTACGCGACGCCGCGCGCGCTCGAGCTCGACGAAATCCCGGGCGTCGTCGCCGCGTTCCGCCGCGGCGCGGAAAACGCGCGCGCGGCCGGCTTCGACGGCGTCGAGGTGCACGGCGCGAACGGCTATCTGCTCGATCAGTTCCTGCAGGACAGCTCGAACCGCCGCACCGATGCATACGGCGGCTCGATCGAGAATCGCGCGCGCCTCTTGCTCGAAGTGGTCGACGAAGCGATCGACGTCTGGGGCGCGGCGCGCGTCGGCGTGCATCTCGCGCCGCGCGGCGATGCGCATACGATGGGCGATTCAGACCCTGCCGCGACGTTCGGCTACGTCGCGCGCGAACTCGGCCGCCGCCGCATCGCCTTCCTGTTCGCGCGCGAATCGTTCGGCGCCGATTCCATCGGCCCGCAGCTAAAGGCGGCGTTCGGCGGGCCGTTCATCGCGAACGAGCAGTTCACGCTCGACAGCGCTCAGGCGGCGCTCGACGCCGGACAGGCGGATGCGGTCGCATGGGGCAAGCTTTTTATCGCGAATCCGGATCTGCCGCGCCGCTTCGAGCTGAAGGCGCCGCTCAACGAGCCGAATTCCGCCACGTTCTACGCTGAAGGCGAAGCGGGATATACGGACTATCCGGCGCTGGAAAGCGCGGCGTGAGGGGGTGTCGGGACCGGGGCGTTGCCGTTCGGGGGCGGGTCGGTCCCGGGCCTCGGGCCTCGGCGTCCGGCAAACAATGCCAAGTTCCAGCGCCGGCTCAGACGCTATTCGCAGATCACGCGCGCCATGAACACGCGCTGCGATTCGTCGAGCCCGTGCGCGACATGTGCTGCGCGTATCGCCGCCAACGCGGGATCGAGCGTATCGTCGTCGAGATCGACGAAGCCAAGGCGACGATAATACGGCGCATTCCACGGCACCTGCCGGAACGTCGACAGCACGACCTGCCTCGCGCCCGCTGCGCGAGCGCGCGCCACGACGGCCTCGATCAGCGCGGAACCGATCCGCCGCCCCGCGTGCTCGGGCGCCACGTCGATCTCCTCGAGATAGAGACGCGACGCATCGAGCATCCTGTATATCGCAAAGCCGACGATGCGCGCGTCGTCGGCATCCAAGGCATCGAAGGCGACGAGCGCGCGATCGTCGCCGATCCGCTCGCGCAGATCGGCGAGATCGGTCGGCGGGCTCGACGCGATGTGCGGCATGCCGATGCCGTCGAAGCGGCGCGCGGCGGCGGCTTCGACGGCGGCCATCAGCGGCGCTTCGTCGGCGCGGGCGGCACGGATGCGGATCGGGGATGGTTGCGTGGCGGGGTCGTGTGCGGTCACGGTCGAATGGCAATCGGTCGGATGCGAATGCGAGTCGCCGCTACTATAATCAATTCCTCATATCGATCGCCATCGCGAATCGCACCGGGAGAGTCGACATGTCGCTGTCCAGCCTCGCCATCTTCGCCGCCGCACTGCTGATCGCCGCCGGCTCGCCCGGCCCGAGCATCGCTGCGCTGGTCGCGCGCGTACTGACGAACGGATTCCGAGACGTATTGCCGTTCCTCGCGGCGATGTGGCTCGGCGAAGTGATCTGGCTCACGTGCGCGGTAGCCGGGCTCGCGGTGGTCGCGCACACATTCGCGGTCGGCTTTCTCGTGCTGAAGTTCGCGGGGATCGCCTATCTGCTGTTTCTCGCGTGGAAGATGTGGTTCGCGCCTGCCGATGCGCCGTCCGGCAACCTCCCGAGCGGACAGTCGCCGTTGCGCATGTTTCTGGCCGGCCTCGCGGTGACGCTCGGCAACCCGAAGATCATGATCTTCTACGTCGCGCTGCTGCCGACGATGGTCGACCTGTCGCGGGTGGGCGGTGTCGCGTGGCTCGAATTGACGTTGACGCTGCTGGCCGTGTTGATCGCGGTCGACTGCGCATGGGCGTTGCTCGCGGCACGCGCCCGCAAGCTGCTGACGAGCCGCCGCGCGGTGAAGGCAGCCAATCGCGCGAGCGCGGCCGCGATGGCGGGCGCGGCCGTCGCGATCGCAACGCGTTAGCCGGCCCTGCGGCAACGCGGCGCGAACGCGCGGCCGGCCGCATCGGCGGCCGCGCAGCGGCCACCTGTCCGGCGAGCGCCAGCAATCGACGAGCCGGCCCGCGCCCCTGATACGTCGGCAGCGCCGCGACGTTCTCGATTGGCGAGGGTCGTCATTCAGCAGCAGGTCGATCGGCGCGACCGGAGCGTCGTCGAGATCCTCGGCATAGACATTGCGCGGCGCGCGCCGTAACGCAGCCAGGACACTTTGCCCCGCCGAGCAAACGATTCCGGCCTTGCGGCACGTCAGAAATCCACCTTCACCCCCGCTATCACCGCGAGTTGCCGGTTCGAATCGCTGTTCGCCAATACGGGAATCTGCGCGTAATTCGCGGGATTGCCGTTCGAGTCGCTGCCGAGCCCGCGCCCCGACGCGATCTGTCCGATCGCGACCGCATACAGCGCGGTCCGTTTCGACACACTGTAGTTCGCGCCGACGTTCAGTTGATGAAAGCGCGTTGTCCCCCGGCTATCGGCCTTCGCGTTGTTGAAGATGTAAGCAACGCCGCCACGCAGCATCGGCGTGAACGCGTATGTCGCGTTCAGTTCGGCAATGTCGAACCCGATCGACGCTCGCTGCGGATGCGCGGCGGTCGCGAAATACGCGCTGTCGTCGAGGCGGGTGTGCGTATAGGTCAGCGCGACGGTCGCGTCGCCGAGCGCAACCGATCCGCCGACGCCAAACGCCTTCATCGACACCGCATCCTGCAACAGGCAGTACATCGCGCCCGCGTTGCTGCACGCGAAATCGCCGACGTATCCGTTCGCGCCGCCGAGCGCCGCGTCGAGCGGCTGCCGCAGGTTCAGATAGCCGATGCCGAGCGAAATCGGCGCACGGCTGTAGGCGGCGGCGACCGAATAGCCGCGACGCGCGGAGAAATCCCCCGCCTGCCCCCCGAAGCTGAACGTGCCGCCGAACGTCAGCCCCTGGAAATCGGCGCTCGTGAACTTGACCGCGTTGTTGAAGTTCAATGCCGCATTCAGATTGTCGACGTCGCCGAGATGCGAGCCATACGGCGTCGCCCAGCCGTTGCTCGACACGTACGCGCCGAGCGTATCGGTGTACGAATCGTATTGGCGCCCGACGCCGAGCGTGCCGTATGCGTCGTGGCGCAGGCCGATCCACGCCTGGCGGCTGAACGCCGCGCCGCCCTGCAACGCCTGGCCGCTCGCCGACAGGAATTGCTGCTCGAGCGCGAACACCGCCTTCAATCCTCCGCCGAGCGCCTCCGCGCCCTGCAATCCCCACCGCGAAGGCACCAGGTTTCCGCCGCCCATCTGCCACGCATGGCCGCCGCTCACGCCGCCGTCCGCATGCGTGACCTGCTGGTTCGTCGAATAGATGACGCCTGTATCCACCGTGCCGTACAACGTGACGCTGCTTTGCGCGCAAGCAGGCGCGACGGCTGCGCCGGCGACGCCGGCCGCGATCCAGATTCCGACTTTCATGCTCCACCCACTCCCGTCATTGATTTGGATTGCAATCGATCGGCCGAACCACCTCGATCGGCAGCAGTGGAGGAACTCTATCCAGCGAAAATTTTGGCCCTGTATCCCAAATCGGCAAATGCGTCAGCGCCGCGCGCAACGCATTCAGGATCGCGAACGAACCCGTCGCTTCGCGCGTGCGGCGCGCAACGCACGGGCTTCACGGCAGGACATGCGCGATGCCGGCACTCAGGACAGACGGCGCGTCTGTGACGGCAGCTCGCCGAACAGGCCGCGATACTCGCGCGCGAAATAGCCGAGATGCGTGAAGCCCCAGCGCGCCGCGGCCTCGCCGACGCCCAGCGCATCGGCGGACGTCGTGCGCAGCAGACGGCGCACGGCGTTCAGACGGATCGTGCGCAAGTACGTGACGGGCGTCACGTCGGCGACGCGCTGGAAGCTCGTCTGCAGCGTGCGCCGGCTGCAGCGCAGCGCACGGCACAGCTCGAGCACCGTCACGGGCTCTTCGGGGCGCGCCCACAGATAGCGCTCGCAACGTCCGACGATGTCGCTGTACGTCGCGTGCGTGATGTCGCGCCGTTCGTCGCCGACCGCGCCCGCGAGCGCATCGAGGAACACGCCGAGCATCGCGTCGCGAAACATCTTGCGGGTTGCGTCGTATTCGAGCCACGCCGGGTTGCGCTGCGCATCGTCGATATGCGACGACAGGCGCGCGCCGAGTGCCGCGCCCTGCTCGTCCGTCAGCCGGATCACATGCCGCGGCGCGCGATTGTCGCGCGTGCCGAATTCGGCTTCGCACAGCTCGTCGATCATGTCCGGCGCGGCGCTGATGCCGACGAGCCGCATCCCTTCGGGCGTGTGGAACTCGAAGTCCTCGCCGGGGCGCAGCGCGAGCAGCGCGTAGCCGTCGACATGCCGCCGCTGGAACGTCCCGGACAGCGGCGCGAGCACCGGCACCGCAAGCGACGTGCGTCCCTCCGGGGACACGCCCGTCTGCGCGACGCGACGGTTCGTCGTTTCGCGGAAGAAATGGAAATCGTCGTACAAGACCTGCGTGACCGTGCCCTTGAAGCGGCCGGGCGTCATCTGCCGGTAGACCTGCCGCCAGCCGGCGATGGCGAGCCCGTGATCGTGGACGTCTTCGAGCGAACGCGACTGGAACAACATGGATGCCTCCAGAGAATTCCGATGCGGCGCGACGGCCGGAGCCCGCGGCAACGCGGCGCGGCCGCCGGCCGCTCGTGCGGCGTCAATCGCCCGGCGGCAGGCGCGCAAGCGCGGCCTCGAAGCCGGCGAACGCCGCGCGCAGCGCGTCGCGCTGCGTATCGGCAAGACGCACGTAACGCCGAAACGACGGCATCCTGCCGGCCACTTCGCTGCCGCCGAACGGCGCGATGCGCAGCGTCCAGCATGGGCCGCGCGCGACGATCACACAGTATGTCAGATCGAGCGCCGCCAGCGGCGCGCCGAGCGCGGGCGCGGCGAGCAGCGCCGGGACGAGCGCGCCGAATCGCGCGTCGGCATTGCGCTCGACCGCCGCGACGGCCGGCCCGCGACGCACCCAGCCGCTCGCGGCGATCGATGCCAAGCCGTGCGCGTCGGGCCCCGCGAGCGTCCGTTCCAGTTGCACGCTGACCGTATGCAGCAGAAATTGCCGGTCGACGCGCTCGGTCGCACGCAACTCGACGCCGTCGTCGAGCGCCATTCGCGCGGCCCCGCCGTCGTCCGCCGCAGCGAGCGCCGCGCCCAGATCCGCGGCGACGCGCGCGAGCGTCGCGCCGCGCCGATAGCCGGGCGCGGCCTCCGGCGCGAACCGGCGCCGCCATCCGGCCATCGATGCCACCATCGATGCAACGCGGCCGATGGCCGTCGATCGCCCGCTCATCGCACGTGCTCGTTGCGCAGCACCTCTTCGACGGGCACCGGCCGGAACGGATGCTTGCGCTGCACGACCACCGTCCAGAACAGCGCATAGAGCGCAGTGAGCCCGAGCATCGTGCCGAACGGCACGTAGATGTCGCGGCTGTTCATCCCCGGCGGCGCGATGTACCAGATCGCGAGCACGATGCCGACGCTCGACACGATCTGCGGCAGCGGAAACCAGGGCGACCGGTACGGCCGCGGCAGGTCCGGGCGGCGAATCCTGAGCATCACGACGGACAGCGTGACAAGCAGGTACGCGGTGCCCCACGCGCAGGTCGCGGCGAGCACGAGGTGCATGATGCTGTCGAGATCGCCGTGGATGATCCACGCGTGCGCGATCGGCACGACGGCCGCCGCAACGATGCCGACGACAGGCGTGCGAAAGCGCGGATGCAAATACGCGAAGCATTTAGGCAGCGCGCCGTCGACGGCCATGCCATACAGGATCCGCGGCAGTCCGGCCATCAGCGTGTTGATCGTCGCCGCGCCGGCGAACAGGAACGCGACGCCGAACCACACGCGCCCGAACGGGCCGAGCACCTGCAGCGCGAACGCGGGAATCGCGCCGGGCGTATCGAGCAGATGCGTGAGGCCGTCGGCCGTCACCGCGACGTTCGGCACCTGGCGCTTGATCGCCGCGCCGTAGAGAAACATGCAGACCGCAACGCCCGCGAGCCCGAGCGCCATCGCGCGCGGAATCGTCTTGCCAGGCGCCTTCATTTCCGGCGCGAGCGGCGTGACGAACTCGCAGCCGACGAACATGAACATCGCCATCCCGACGAGCGACAGCACGGCGGGCGCCGACGCGCCGGCCTCCGAGCGTCCGAACCAGCCGTCGAGCTGCACGGCGGGCGCGGCCGCGAGCCCGAGCACGCCGAACGTCATCAGCGACAGCCACATGCCGATCGTCAGCACGATCTCGAGCTTGCTGAACACCTTGATGCCGATGATGTTGGTGAACGCGAAGGTCGCGACGAGGCCGACGCCGACGAGCCACGCGCTGTTGTGCCGCTCGAACGCCGCGTTCAGCGATTCGAAGTTGACGAGCGCCATGATGCCGCTCAGGATCGTCTCCGCCGTGCCGGCGAACACGTGGACGAGGAAGTACGCGGAGATCGTGCCCGTGATCGCCCAGAAGCGGCCGAGCCCGCACGACAGGTAGTCGTAGACCGAGCCGGCCGTCGGCAGCATCGCCGCCGCCTCGGAAAACGTCGTCGCCTGCGCCTGCATCATCACGAACGCGATGACCATGGCGACCGCGAACGCCCAGCCGCCCATCCCGAAGCCGGACGTCGCGGTCAGGATCACCGGGCTCGCCATGATGAGGCCGACCGCGCTCGCGAGCGCGGTTGGAAAGCCCACCGCGCCCGCCGCCAGCGCGGGCCGGCCGTTCGCGTCGCCGGGCGGCGTTCCCGCCTGCGCATTCGAATACTCCGACCAATCCGACATCCTCGTCTCCTTTGCGATGCGTCAATGTCGAGAAAATACGGAGGCCAAAATTCCCGCATGTAGCGCAAATCGGCAAAACGGCCGGGGCCGCGCGCATGCCGCCCCGGCCGTCAGCCGTTCCGCAAAAGTTCGTCAGGCATTCGTCAGCGGATCTTCAGCCGCGCGTCATCGGCCGCCCGGAAACGGCGTCGCGTCAAAGCCGGCCTCGAGGCCCGCAACGATCCGGTCGATCTGCTCGCGACGGATCACGAGCGGCGGCGACAGGATGATCTTCGTGCCGACCGGCCGCACCAGCACGCCGTTTTCTCGCGCGACTTCGGCGACCGCGTTCGCGTAGCCCGACATCGGATCGATCGGCGTGCGCGTCGCCTTGTCGGCGACGAGGTCGAGCGCGACCATCAGCCCCTTGCCGCGCACTTCGCCAACCGCGTCGAAGCGCTCGACGAACGGCCGCAGCGCGTCGATCAGATGCGCGCCCTGCTTCGCCGCGTTCGCGGGCAGGTCTTCGCGCAGCACGATGTCGAGGCTCGCGAGCGCCGCCGCGCACGCGACCGGGTGCCCCGAGTACGTGTAGCCGTGCATGATCGCGCCGCTGAAGTCCGCGTTCGACGCGAACGCGTCCTCGATCCGCGCGTTCACCGCGGTCGCGCCAAGCGGCACGTAGCCGGACGAGATGCCTTTCGCGAGGCACATGATGTCGGGCTTCACGCCCCAGCCGCGGCTGCCGAACAGGCTCCCGCTGCGCCCGAAGCCCGTCACGACTTCGTCGGCGATCAACAGCACGCCGTAGCGGTCGCAGACTTCGCGCACGAGCGGCCAGTAGTTCGCGGGCGGCACGATCACGCCGCCCGCGCCCTGGATCGGCTCGGCGATGAATGCGGCGACCGTGTCCGGGCTCTGGAACAGGATCTCGCGCTCGAGCAGCTCCGCGCAGATGCGGCCAAGCGCTTCGGGATCCTGCGTGAACGGGTTGCGGTAGAGCCACGGCGTCTCGACATGGAAGCAGCCTGGCAGGTTCGGTTCGTAGTTGCGCCTGAACACCGTGTTGCCGTTCACCGACGCGCCGCCGAAATGCGTGCCGTGGTAGCCCTGCTTCAGCGAGATGAACTTCGTGCGGTCGGCCTGCCCGCGCACTTTCCAGTACTGGCGCGCGATCTTGAGCGCGGTCTCGACCGAATCCGAGCCGCCCGAGCTGTACAGCACGCGGCGCATGCCTTCGGGCTCCATCATGTCGATCAGCTTCTTCGACAGCTCCTCGGCGCGCGGATGCGTGACGCCGTCGAACAACTGGAAGTATTCGAGCTCGTCGAGCTGGCGCACGATCGCTTCCTTGACCTCGGCGCGATTGTGGCCGACGTTGACGTTCCACAAGCCCGCGACGCCGTCGACGAGCTGACGCCCGCGCTCGTCGTACACGTGGCAGCCGTCGCCGCGCACGATGCGGATCGGCGCGCGGCGCTTCATGTCGTTCGGGTGCAGCATCGGGTGCCAGAAACGGGAATCGTTGTAGCTCATTGCATTGCTCCGGGGAAAAATCGAACGGTCCGCGCGTTCAGTGCGCGATGCAGACGGATTTGGTTTCGGTGAAGCCTTCGATCGCGTATTGGCCGAACTCGCGGCCGATGCCCGATTGCTTGTAGCCGCCGAACGGCATCGACGGATCGAGCGGAATGTGGCAATTGACCCAAACGGTGCCCGCCTCGATCCGCGGCACGAGATCCAACACCGCCTTCAGGTCGTTGCTCCACAGGCTCGCGGCGAGCCCATACGGCGACGCGTTCGCGAGCCGCACCGCGTCGGCCGGATCGTCGAACGGCAGCACGACGACGACCGGCCCGAACACTTCGTCGCGCACGATCGCGCTGTCGTGCGCCGCATCGGCGATCACGGCCGGGCGCACGAAGTAGCCGGGCAGATCGTCGACGCGCGTGCCGCCCGCGAGGAACGTGAGGCCGTCGCGGCGCGCTTCTTCGATGTGCTGCATGACCTTGTCGCGATGGTGCGCGGACACGAGCGGGTTGATCTGCGCGGCCGGGTCGAGCCCCGGGCCGAGCCGCATGGCCGAGGCGACGCCGGCGAGCCCGTCCGCGAGCCGGCGGAACTTGCTGCGGTGCACGTAGATGCGCGACGCGGCCGCGCACACTTGCCCCTGATTGAAGAACGCCCCCGCCGCGACGCCGCCGAGCGCCGCGTCGACGTCGACGTCCTCGAGCATCACGATCGGATTCTTGCCGCCGAGCTCGAGCGAGAAGCGCGTCATGTTCTGCACGGCGGCCGCGCCGACGAGCTTGCCCGTGGCGGTCGAGCCGGTAAACGAGATCTTGCGCACCGATGGATGGCTCGCGAGCGCGGCGCCGCACTCGCGCCCGCCCGTCACGACGTTGAACACCCCCGCCGGCACGCCCGCTTCGAGCGCGAGCTCGGCGAGCCTGAACGCGGTGAGCGGCGTCTCGGGCGACGGCTTGAGCACGACCGTGCAGCCCGCCGCGAGCGCCGGCACGAGCTTCCAGACGGCGATCATCAGCGGAAAATTCCACGGCACGATCGCGGCGACGACGCCGACCGGCTCCTTGCGCGTGTAAGCGGTGTAGCGCGCGCCGGGCGGAAACGGAATCGACACGTCGAGCGTCTGCCCGGTGATCTTCGTCGCCCAGCCCGCCATGTAGCGGACGTATTCGATCGTCGCGCCGACCTCGACGCCGCGCGACACGAGAATCGACTTGCCCTGATTCAGCGTTTCGAGCTGCGCGAGCGCTTCGGCATGCGCTTCGAGCAGGTCGGCGAGCTTCAGCAGGATGCGCTCGCGATCGGCCGGCCGCAGCCCGCTCCATGCGCGCGAGTCGAATGCGCGCTTCGCGCTCGCGACGGCGGCCTCGACGTCGTGCGCATCGGCGTCTGGCACGCGCGAAAGACGCTCGCCGGTGGCGGGATCGAATACGTCGAGCCGGCGCGGCGAATGCGCGGCGCGCATCGCGCCGTCGATGAAGATGCCGAATTCGCGTTCGGTGAACGTGCGCACCGTGTCGGCCACGGCGACGAGGTCGGTCTGTGTCATGTGCGTCTCGTGTTGGGATGTGATCGTTCATGTGATCGCTCGGCCCGCGCCGGACGATGGCGGCGCGGATCGGTCGCACCACTGTAGCGACGCGGTTTCGCGGCGGGTTAGCGCAAATTGGCAGCTTGGCGGGCGGGACCGGCGCGCGGCGGCGTCGCCCGCCCGTCACAGGAACAGCACGCCGACGAGTTCGGTCCGGTTCGACACGCCGAGCTTGCGAAACATCCGCAGCAGATGTGTCTTGACGGTCGGCTGGCCAAGCGCGAGATCGCGCGCGATCGCCTTGTTCGACCGCCCGTCGCGCACGAGCCGCGCGATCTGCTCCTCGCGATGCGTGAGCCGCGCGTCGCACGCGATCCGGCGAATTCCGCGCACCGCGCGCAGCGGCGGCAGCAGCGCGACCTCGACGACCGGCTGGACCGCATGCAGCGCCGCGATCTCGGCCGCCGAGTAGCGGCCGTCGCCCGCCAGACGCAGCAGCGAGAACGCGGCGACCGCCGCGCCGCAGTCGCGCAGCAGCACCTCGACGACATCGGCGACGCCGTGCCGCCGCAGGAAGCCCGTCCAGTACGACGACGCGTCGCGCCGCTCGTCCGGCAACTGCGACGCGAGCGTGACGACCGCGCCCGGCTGCGACGCGCAGCGCGACGGGTGCAGCGGATCGAGCGGCCGGTAACGGCTCACATACGCGCGATGCATCGCGGCCGTCATCCCGAACAGCTCGAAATCGACCGGCTCGCCGCTTGCGTCGATCCGGTAGAACACCGTGGCCGTCGGCCGCGCGAGCGCCTGCAGCGACGTCACGCAGGTTCGCAGCGCGTGCGCATACGACGCGGGATCGGCGTCGGCATCGGGTCTGGCTGGGTCGTGCGTCATGGCGGCGGGCATCTCGATCGCGAGCGGGCGGCCCCGGCAGCGTAGCCGCGCCGCCGACGCCGCGATGAGCCCGAATCGGCAAATCGTGCAGACGCCCATTCAGCCGAACGGCCGATACCGCGACGAACGCGCGGCCCGTACACTCGCTCTGCATCCCCATGCCGGACGCCGATGGACGGCTTCGGCGCGGCAGCCGGCGCGCCGGCTTCCATGCCGGCCCCGCTATCCGGTCGCCGCCGCGGTCTCCGGCAGCGTCGCGCCGCCGTCGACGACGATCGTCTGCCCGGTGATATAGCCCGCCGCGTCGGACGCGAGGAACAGCATCGCGGCCGCGATGTCCTCCGGCTCGCCGAGGCGGCCGAGCGGCACGCCGCGCGCGATCCGCTCGCCGTGCGCCGCATCGCCGAGATTGCCGGCGGCCGGCGTGCGGATCATCCCCGGCTCGACGCCGTTGACGGTCACGTTCCGCTGCGCGAGTTCGAGCGCCGCCGCGCGAATGAAGCCGTTCACGCCGGCCTTCGACGCCGCGTAGTGCGCAAGCCCCGGGTACGCGACGCGCGGCCCCGTCACCGACGACGTCGCGAGCACACGCCCCTGCCCCGCGCGCTCGAACGCCGGCAACGCCGCCTGCGTGAGCCAGAACAACGCGGACAGATTGACGGCGAGCGTGCGCTCGAGCACGTCGGGCGCGATCGCGTCGAACGGCGTCAGCGGGAAGTACGCCGCGTTGTGAACGACGATGTCGAGCCGCCCGGTATCCGCCTCGACCTGCGCCACGAGCGCGAACAGTTCGTCGCGCCGCGCGGCGTCGACCCGGTGCGCACGCACCGTTTGCCCGCCGGCGGTGCCGCGTGCGGCCAGTCGCGCGGCGAACGCGGCGGCCGCGTCGCCCTGCAAGTCTGCGATCGCGACGCTCGCGCCGGCGGCGGCGAACGCATCGGCGATCGCCGCGCCGATGCCTTGCGCGCCGCCCGTCACGAGCGCCGTGCGGCCGCGAAAATCGGCGACGAGCCGGCCGCTCGGCGGCGCCGCGCGCGTCGAACCGGCGCCGTTCATCGCGCGAGCGGATGCACGGTTTCGTTCAGCACCTGGGCATGAGCGCCGATCGGGAAATTCGACAGCGCGCCGAAATCGCCCTCGCGGTAGCCGAAGATCTTGCCGTCCGTCCTGCACCGGTCGAGATCGATCAGCACGACGCCGAGCGTCGGCACGATCTTCTCGCGCCAGACGAACAGGTACAGCGCGTCGGCGAGCTTGAAGCAATGGCAGCGGTCGACGTCCGCGAGCCCGCGCTCGACGCCGGCGAGGCAATGCCACGCGTAGAACTCGTCGTTCAGGTAGATGTGCTCGTAGCACTCGGTCGCGCTGTAGCGGTACATCGTCCGCTTGCCGACCAGCTCGCGCGTCGGCGCGTGCAGCGGGCCGGGCGCGGCCGCGCCCACGATCGCGCCGTGACGGAACGTCGCGTCGACGCCCGTCAACGGCAAGCCGCGGGCGACGCGCGAAAACGAATCGACGCGCACGTCGTCTTCAGCCGGCAGCACGCCTTCGACCGACGTCCAGACGCCCCGCGGCAAATCGAGCACGAGGCTGACCGATGTCGCGCGCCGGGTCGGATCGACGTAGTCGACGAAATAGATGCCGTCGCGCAGTTGCGTCGCGCGGTACGCGGCCTCGCCGCTCGCGCCCCCCGCCGCTTGCCGCTCGCGCCAGCGCAGCGTCGATCGATCGGCGAACGTGTACTCGCGCGTCGCGCCGTCTGTCGCGGCGAGCGCGAGCGTGCGTCCCGCGAGATCGTCGACGGGCGCGAGTATGTGGCTGCCGGGCGCGAAACCTTCGGCCAGCGCGCCGACTTGAATGAAAACCGGATCTGCTCCCATGCTTTCCTCCGATTGGGCGACGGCGCGAACGAGCGCAATCGCGAAACAGGCGTCATGGTGCCCGCGCGCCGGACCGCGCGGTATCGACCGAAAGGTTGAATGGCGTCGGCGAGATCGGACGCGAACGTCCACTCCGCACGGGCGGCGTGGATGCGACGCGGAAAACGCTCCCGCTTACGGCGCGCTCGCGTCGTCGAGCTGCCGGATGTCGTCCGCGTCGAGCTGCAGCCGGATCGCCGCACCGAGCGCGCTCAACTGCTCGATCGACGTCGCGCTCGCGATCGGCGCGGTGATGCTCGGCCGCGCGATCTGCCAGGCGAGCGCGACCGATGTCTGCGTCGAAGCGTGCTTCGCCGCGACCGCATCGAGCGCCGCGAGAATCCGCAAGCCGCGCGGGTTCAGATATTGCTCGACGCGCCCGCCGCGCGCACTCTTCTTCAGGTCCGCCTCGGACCGGTACTTGCCCGACAGGAAGCCGCTCGCGAGCGCGTAATAGGTGACGACGCCGAGCTTCAGCTCGGTCGCCACCGGCTCGAGATCGCGCTCGTATTCCTCGCGGTCGTACAGGTTGTATTCGGGCTGGATCACCTGATACGCGGGCAGGCCGGTGCGCCGGCTCAGTTCAGCCGCCTCGCGCAGCCGCGCGCCGCTGTAGTTCGACGCGCCGATGATCCGCACCTTGCCCTGCTCGATCAGCGTCTGATACGCGCCGAGCGTTTCCTCGAGCGGCGCGGTGTCGGCGAGATCGCGGTGCGAGAAATAGAGATCGATGTAGTCGGTCTGCAGGCGCCGCAGCGAATCGTCGGCGGCCTTCAGGATGTTCTCGCGCGACAGGCCGGCCCGCGCTTCGAGCAGCCCGACCTTCGTCGCGATCACGACCTGGTCGCGCTTGCCCGAGCGCTTGAGCCACTTGCCGATGATCGTCTCCGATTCGCCCCCCTGGTTGCCGGGCGCCCATGCCGAATAGACGTCGGCCGTGTCGATGAAATTGATGCCGGTATCGGCGAGCGCGTCGAGCAACGAGAACGACGTGTTCTCGTCGGCGGTCCAGCCGAACACGTTGCCGCCGAACACGAGCGGCGAAACTTGAATCGCCGAGGTGCCGAGTGAGCGTAGTGCCATCTTTTCTCTCCGTTCGATGATGAGCGTCCGGCCGGCGCGCGTGGCGCGTGGCGCGTGGATTCAATCGTCGATGCTAACGCGCGGCCGGCGCGGCTCAAACCGATTAAACCTGATTTCGAAAGACCCTGCGCCGACCAGGGGCCGGCAAGCTGACGGCGGCCGCCGTCACGCGGCGTCGCCCGCCCACGGCGGCGCCGGCGTGAAGCGCTCGACGAGCGCGTCCACCGTCACGCGCACCTTAGGCGCGAGCGCGCGCGAATGCGGCCACAGCACGTTGATCGGCATGTCGTCGACCACGCGCTCCGCCAGCACGGTTTCGAGCCGCCCGGCGCGCAATGCGTCGGCCGCGAGCCACGTCGACAGATACGCGATGCCCAGGCCCGCGACAGCCGCGTCGAGCAGCGCGTCGCCGTGGCCGATCGTGTGCGCGGCCCGCACCGCCGCCGCCAGCGGGCTGCCGTTGTCGTCGGCGAGCAGCCACGGCGCGACGCGGCCGTCGCGCGCGAACACGATGCAATCGTGCTCGCGCAGTTGCTCGGGCGTTCGCGGCCGGCCGCGCCGCGCGAAATACGCGGGCGACGCGCACGGCACCGAGCGCTGCCGGCCCAGGCCGCGGCACGCGAGGCTCGCGCTGTCGCCCGGGTCGCCGATCCGCACCGCGAGATCGATCCCTTCGTCGACGAGATCGACCGGCCGATCGGTGAACGACAGATCGAGCCGCAGCAACGGATGCCGTTCGGCGACGTCGAGCAGCACGGGCAGCACCCAACGCCGCCCGAACGACACGGGCAGGCTCACGCGCAGCGGGCCGCTCGCCTGCTGGCGGCGGTGCGCGAGCGCGGATTCCGCGTGCGCGAGTTCGTCGAGGATCTTCGCGCAGCTCGCGTAATAGAGACTGCCTTCCGTCGTCAGGCCGAGCGAGCGCGTCGTCCGGTCGAGCAGGCGCACGCCGAGCTGCGCCTCGAGCTTCGCGACGCTCTTGCCCACCGCCGATTTCGACACGCCCATCCGCGCAGCCGCGGCGGTGAAGCTGCCCGCACTCACCGCATGAACGAAGGCCAGCATGCCTTGCAAATGATTCAGCCGCGTGATGTTCATCCGGTATCCGATTGGAGACTTTGGAGATCCAGTGTTGCGAAAACATAGCGCAACTGGAGCGCAGATGTCCTCAATAGAATGCGTCATCGCGACTCGCCTCGCGGCGAGCCCATTCAATCGATCCAGCGAGGGGAACATGACGGACACCATGCGCGTATGGCAATTGCCCGAATTCGGCATCGACAGGCTCGAACAGGCCGAGCGCCCGATTCCGTCGCCAGGCGCGGGGCAACTGCTCGTGCGCGTCGCCGCCGTATCGCTGAACTACCGCGACAAGCTCGTCGCGAACGGCGAGTTGCTGCCGCAGCGGCCGCCGATGCCGTTCGTGCCCGCATCCGACATGTGCGGCGAGGTGGTGGCGACAGGCGCGCGCGTCGCGCGCTTTCGCGCGGGCGACCGCGTGATCGGCAACTTCTGGACGCAATGGCTCGACGGCGCGCCGCCCGCCGAGATGCGCGAGCACGGCCTGTCGCTCGGCGGGCCGCTGCCCGGCGTGCTCGCCGACTACGTCTTGCTGCACGAGTCCGCGGCGGTGCGCGCGCCCGACACGCTGTCCGACCTCGACGCGTCGACGCTGCCGATCGCCGCGCTGACCGCGTGGGTCGCGCTCGCCGAGGACGGCGCGTTGCAGCCGGATCAGACGGTGCTGGTTCAGGGCACGGGCGGCGTCGCGCTGTTCGGCTTGCAGATCGCCGCCGCGCTCGGCGCGCGCGTGATCGTCACGTCGCGCGATGCGGCGAAGCTCGCGCGCGCCGAAGCGCTCGGCGCGTGGGCGACGATCGACACGGCCCGCACGCCGGCGTGGGCCGAACGCGCGCTCGAGCTGACGCGCGGCCGCGGCGTCGACCACGTGATTGAGCTGATCGGCGGCGATAACGTCCGGCAGTCGGTCCGCGCGCTCGCGGACGGCGGCCGGATCACGCAGGTCGGGCTGCTCGCGTCGCCGGAGATTCGGCTCGACGCGGTGCCGCTGATGTTGCGGCGCGCGACGCTGCACGGAATTTCAGTCGGCAGCCGGCGCGCGCTCGAAGCGCTCGTTGCGGCCATCGACGCGCATCGGCTGAAGCCGGTCATCGATACGGTCTACGCGTTCGGCGACGCGCGGCGCGCGTTCGCGCATCTCGAGCGCGGGCCGTTCGGCAAGATCGTCGTCCGCGTGCGCGACTGAGCGGATGTCGCCCGCGTCGGCGCGCCGGCCCTCGGGCGGGGCGGCGAACAGCCGATCAGGCAATCGGCCGACTACCCGACGCCCGACGCCCGCGTCAAGCCTCCCGCAGCACGCGCTCGACCGCCGCGACGGCCGCCTGCGCGCCGCCGTACAGGGTCGCACCGTGCAGCACGTAGCCGCGCTCGCCCACCGTCAGCAGCAATTGCGGCACGCCTGACGCGCCGAGCCGCTGCATCGCCTGCTGCGTGCGGGCGATGCGTTCGGCCGTCGCGCTCGCGAGCGCGGCGTCGGTGTCGATCCGGCGCGCGAGCGCGTCGGCGTCGATCGTCGCTCCGCCCGCCCGCGCCGCGACGTCCGCCGCGACGCGCGCGAGCACGTCCGGGCGCGCGGTGTCGAGGCCGTCGACGTAGCGCGCGAACTGGATCGCCTCGAGCAGCGGCCGCTCGAGCCGCGCGTCGATGCCCCCCAGCGCGGTCAATGCGCGGTTCGCGGGCCCGGAATCGAAACGCACGCCGCCGCGCTGCAGCACCTGCTCGCGATACGCGTGCGTGAAGCGCTGGCCCGTCATCTGCGCGATGCGCTGATCGTTGCGCCACGCGTACTCGCCCCATTCGGGTGTCAGCTCGCGCGCGCCTTCGCCGGTGAAGAGCCCCGACGGCATCAGCTCGAGCACGCCGGGGTGCGCGGCGTCGAGCCCGGCGAGCGCGGGCGCGCTCGCATAGCACCAGCCGCACAGCGGATCGAAGAAATACTGAAGCTGGAATTGGTTCATCGCGGTCGCTCGTTTGCCAAGACAAGGAAAGTGGAGCGAGTCTATTCGATATCCATTCGATCAAATAGAATGTACGAGTCGACAATTTGTTGCATGGATTGAGCGAATATGGACCGAATCACCGCGATGCAGGTGTTCGTCGAAACGGCCGAGCGCGGCAGCGTATCGGCCGCCGCGCAGCATCTGGACATGTCGCGCGCGATGGCGTCGCGCTACGTCGCGTTCATCGAACAATGGACGGGCGCGCGGCTGCTGCACCGGACGACGCGGCGCCTGACGCTGACCGCGGCGGGCGCGCAGATGCTGCCGCTCTGCCGCGACATGCTCGGGCTCGCCGATCACGTCGCGACCGTCGTCGCGGAGCCGGGCGACGCGCCGCGCGGCGCGCTGAGGATCACCGCGAGCGCGATCTTCGCGCAGACGCACGTGACCGACGCGGTGCTCGACTACCTGGCCCGCTACCCGGCCGTGTCGGTCGATCTGCTCGTCACCGACCGCACCACCGATCTCGTCGACGAACGGATCGATCTGGCCATCCGGATCACGAACGAGGTCGACCCGAGCCTGATCGCGCGGCGGCTCGGCACGTGCCGCTCGGTGCTGTGCGCGTCGCCCGGCTACCTGGCCGAGCACGGCGCGCCGAAGCGGCCGCACGATCTCGCGCGGCACAACTGCCTGACGTATGCCTATTTCGGGCAGAGCCTGTGGCACCTGACGCGCGACGGCGAGCCGGCGACGGTGCCCGTGCAGGGCAATCTGAGCGCGAACGACGCGCTCGTGCTGTTGCGCGCGGCGATCAAGGGCGGCGGCGTCGCGCTGCTGCCGACGTTCGCGGCGGCCGAGCCGGTCCGCGCGGGCGCGCTCGTGCGCGTGCTGCCCGACTGCGCGGCGCCCGATCTCGGCATCTACGCGGTCTACGCGTCGCGCAAGCAGATGCCGCTCGCGATGCGCACGATGATCGATTTCCTCGCCGAGCGTTTCGGCGACACGCCCGCGTGGGACGCGTAGACGCACGGCACCGCGTCCCGGCGATACGGCGGCGTGAAGCGGCAAGGTGACGCGGCAACGTGAAGCGGGACGAATCATCGCGAGCCGGGCAAGCGCCGACGCAAGGCCCGGCCGCGTCCGCACGGCGTCGGAGCATCGACAAAACGCGCGACGACACCAAAACGAAAAACGGCGGCCACGCGCACTACCGCCGCGCGTGGCCGCCGCCGAGACGAGACGCCAAGGCTCGCACCGCGCGAACCCCGGTCTTCCCGCAGGAGCGCAGTACACCGGGCCTTGCCCGCCGCGCCCCCGTTCGCGTCACTTGTTGTTCGCGAGCGCGCCCGAGCTGTTCGCGCCGCCGAACAGTTGCGTCAGATAGTTGGTGTTCTGCTGCATCCGCGCCATCAGCGCGTCGAGCGCGGTGAACTGCGCCTTGTACTGCGCGGTCAACTGCGTGGCGTAGGTCTCGAGCCGCGCCTGCCGCTGCGCGATGCTCTTCATGTCGCGGTCGATCGCATTCGAGCGGATGTCGAACGAACCGTCCTTGCGCAAATGCGCGTCGAGCGCCTTCGTGACCTGCGCGCCGATGCCGTTCGTCTTGTTGAAGAGCGCCTCCACCGCCTGCGGATCGTTCTGCAGCGCTTCGTTCAGCTTGGCCTTGTCGACGATCAGCGAACCTTCCGGCTGCTTGTCGCCGGGGCGCGCGAACGTGATGCCGAGCGCCGCGAGCGACGCGCGCTTGTTGTCGCCGTGCGGCACGCCGCCGCCGACGATGTGCGCAAGCGAATTGCGAATGCCGTTGAGCATCGAATCGCCGATCATCGGGCCGCCCTGCTGCCCCGGCTTCGCCGTCTTGTCGAACGACGTGAGCTGCCCCATCGTGCCGATCATCGAGTTGTACAGGTCGACGAAGTTCGTCACCGTGCGCGCCTGGCCGTCGATGTCGCGGGCGATCGACAGCGTCTGCGGCGCGCCGATCGCCTCCTCGGTCACGTTGATCGTCACGCCCGCGATCACGCCCTTGACCGCGTTGTCCGCGCTGCGCGCGGTGATCACGCCGCCCACCGTGACGATCGCATCCTGCGCGAAGTCGCTTTGCTTCCATGCGTCGCCCGCCGACGTGATCGCCGACTTGCCGCCCTTGCCGTCGGCCGTCGACTGGACCGCGAGCCCCGACAGGCCCGCGTCGTCCTTCACGTTCGCCACGCTCACGTTGATCACGTTCGCGCTGCCCGACGCGCTCGAGCGCAGCACGAGGTGCGCGCCGTCGGTGCCCGTCACGACCGTCGCGGTCACGCCGGGGTTGTTCTTCGCCGAGTTGATCGCGGCCGCGATGCCGGCGGGGGTGTTGTTCGCCGCGTCGATGTCGATCGACGTCGAGCGGTCGCCGACCTTGAGCGTCAGCGTGCCTGAGCCGAGCTGCTGCTTCGGATCGAAGCCGGCCGACACGAGCGTCTGCGAGCGCGCGATCTGCTTGACCTCGACCTGATAGCTGCCGGCGACCATGCCCTTGTCCATCGTCGCGGCGAGCCCCTTGCCGCTCGCCTTCGACGTGAATTGCTGCGCGAGCATGCCGTCGGACAGCGGCTCGACGCCCGTCTTCAGGTTGCTGAGCGCGAGCTTGAGCGCACCGAGCGCCGAGATCTGCGTGCTGTTCCAGGCCGCCTGGTTCTTGATCTCCGCGGCCTGGCCCGCCGTCTTCGCGTTGACGAGCACCGACACGAGCCCGCTCACGTCCATTGCCGTCTTGCCCGTGGCGCCGTTGATCAGCGACTGCGCGGCATCCTGTATTTGCGACCAGACATCGCTTTGCGTACTGGCCGCCAGCAGCGCATTGGTCCCCGTTTGGGTGATCGCCATCGAATTACCCCCGTTTGTGTGGTTGGTTTATTTCATGGTCATTCGTAATATGAAAGCATATCGCAATTATTGGAATCAGTTTGTGAAGATTGTTGTAAGCGTTGATTCAGGCGGTCACCGCGCCGCATCGCTTGCCCCCGGGTTCGCGCGCGCGCCGGCGGGCGACGATGCGGCGGCGTCCCGATCGGGCGTCGGCGGGGATGAGGGACGAGCGCCCGGCGCATCGCTGGCCGCCCGGGATTCCGGCGCAGACCTCGTTCGAAGCCCCGGCGACGACTCCGTCGGCCCGGTCGACTCGCGCGTCTGCGTCTGTGCCTCCGTCTGCGCCTGCGCTTCGCCCCCGCCGCCCCGCCCCGGCTCCGCCATCCGGTAGCGAAAATCGCAATGCGTGCCGCCCTGCATCAGCGTGCGCGTGCGCGTCAGCTCGATGCGCGGGTCGTAGCCCTCGATGAACACGCTGTCGCGCGCGCAGCTCAGCAGATGCCCGATCTCGGCGAGGCCCATCTCGCGATACATCTGCGCATACGCACAGCGGCGCACGTCGTAGTCGTAATGCGTGTCGTCCGCGTGGCGCACGTCGACGTCGAGCGCATCGTCCTTCTCCCACAGCGCCTGCAGCGCGGCGAACGACGCGATGCTCGTGCCGCCCAGCTCCTTCGCGGCGAACGCGCGACCCGCGTCGAGCGCCGCGCCGCGCACCGCCTCCGCGATCACCGCCTGCGCGCGCTCGACGCCGAACTCGCGCTTCATGATCTCGTAGATCGGCTTGATGATCTCCGCCTCGATGCGCCGCCGCGCGAGGATGCCGAGCGGCTCGCCGTCCGCCGCGCCGCCCGCGGCCGGATGGATGGGAATGATCGTCATCGGTGTGTCTCCTGGATTGCCGTCATTTCGATGCGTTCGCGACTTTCGTCGAGCCCGCCGAGCCCGTCGAACCGGACGAGCCCGATTGCGCGCCGCCCGCAGCGTTGCCGTTCGCGCCGACGCCGCCCAGCACATCGACCGCCACCCACTTGCCGCCGCCCGCGCGATAGATCGTGAACGCCGGGTCGCGCAGATTGCCTTCGGCGTCGAACGCGATCGCGCCGCCGTTCGCGTCCACGCTCTTCACGAACCGATCCGCGAGCCCCGCGCCGAACGCGGTGCGCTCGTCGATCACGGCGATCCGTTTCACGCCCAGCGTCTTCACGACGTCCGCGCCCGCATACGCGCCGCTCGCGTCGTCATGGCCGACGATCCGGAGCGCGGTCGGATAGCCTTGCCGCGTGTACTGGTGCCCCGACGACGCCGATCACCCGCCGCTCGACGATCTGCTGCGCGACCGTCACCGCAGCGCGCGGGTCGGACTGGTCGTCGGCGGCGACGAGCCGGTACACGACCGGCTTGCCGCCGAGCGTCGGATGGCGGCTGTTCGCGTCGTCGAGCGCGAGCTGTGCGCCGTTCTGCAGATCCTTGCCGATACGCGCCGGCGGGCCGGTCAGCGGCGCGGCGAGGCCGATCAGCACCGTCTGCGGCGCGAGCCGGCCGACCTCGCCGGATTCAGCGGATTCGGCTGCGCGGGCAGGCGCTTGCGCTTGCGCGGCGGACGCGGAAAAGACGGCGGCGCCCCAAAGCGCGACGCCGAGCGGCAACATGGCGGGAAATTTCATCTGGGAGCGGAACCTGGAGATCGAAGAGAAATAAGAAGAGCGCGCACCACACATGAAAAATATTAAATATCTGGAATCAATGGCCGCAAATATTCAATTGTTCGGTATTTATGCCGATACCGCGCCGGCACATTAAGACATTGTATTCAAGCCAGTTTTTTTCATTTTCGCAACGAAAGACGTTTCGATAAAATTCGATACATGAAAAATATCGAACGATTGACCAATGATCCGCCATTGCGCGCCGTGCGCGCGTTCGAGGCGTTCGCGCGGGTCGGCTCGGTCACGGCTGCGGCGGCCGAGCTCGACATCACGCCGTCCGCGGTCAGCCACCAGTTGCAGTTGCTGGAGACTTTCGTGCAGACGCCGCTCACGCTGCGCGACGGCCGCACGCTCAGGCTCACCGACGAAGGGCGCGCCTACTACCGGTCGATCAGCGCCGCGTTCTCGGTGCTGCGCAGCGCGACCGGCTCCGTTCGCGACCGCTCGTCGCTGCGGCAGATCACGATCAGCCTGATTCCGCTATTCGGGACCGGCTGGTTCGTCCCGCGCCTGCACGCGTTTCTCGCGGAGAACCAGGACGTCGACGTGACGGTGCTGTACGCGCACCACCGCAACTACCTGAGTGACGCGTCGGACCTGTCGATCCGCGTCGGCGTCGGCGACTGGCGCGGCTATCGGTGCGAGCGGCTGGTGTCGGGCGCGGTCGTGCCCGTATGCAGCCCCGCGTTCGCGCGCCGCCAAGGGCCGTTCAGGCGGCCCGCCGACCTCGCCGCCGCACCGCTCGTGCACGACGAGGATCGCAATACGTGGGTCAACTGGTTCCAGCGCGCGGGCGTGAAACACGTCACGCGCACGGTCGGCCCCCTGTTCGAGGATGGTCAGTTGACGCTCGCCGCAGCGCGCGCGGGGCTCGGCGCGGCGCTTTTGCGCGTGCCGCTGATCGAGCGGGAACTGGCGAACGGCGAACTCGTCACGCTGTTCGACCACACGCTCGACGACGGCCGCGACTACTATCTGTGCACGCGCGCGAATGCGGACCTGCCGGACGGCGCGCAGCGGCTCGCCGACTGGTTGAGGCAATCGCTGGGAAAGCGCGAAGCGGGTTGAGACGCCGGGCAGCTCGAACGATGCCGCGCATGCCGCACATGCCGCACGATGGGCGATCCGCGCGGCCGTCGCGTCAGCTCAGCCGCCACCAGCGCGGCAGCAGCAGCCGCACTTCGCCGCGCCGGAAGCGGTCGTCGATCAGATGCAGCACGCCCTCGTCGTGCTCGGTGCGAATCACCCGCCCCGCCGCCTGCACGACCTTGCGCAAGCCCGGAAACAGGTAGACGTAGTCGTAGCCGCGGCCGAAGCGCGCACCCATCGCGCGCCGCATCTCCTCGTTGACGTCGTTGACCTGCGGCAGCCCGAGCGTCGCGACGAACGCGCCGATCAGCCTGTCGCCGGCAAGATCGACGCCCTCCGAGAACGCGCCGCCCAGCACCGCGAAGCCGATGCCCTGCCCGTTCGGCTCGAAGCGCGCGAGAAACGCGTCGCGCGCGGCCTCGTCCATGCCGGGCGCCTGCTCCCAGACGGGCAGCGCCGGATGGCGCTCGCGCAGCCGCGCGACGACCTGCTGCAGATACTCGAAGCTGCTCAGGAATCCGAGATAGTTGCCCGGCCGCGCCGCGTACTGCGCGGCGATCAGCTCGACGATCGGCTCGAGCGAGCGCTCGCGGTCGCGCCAGCGCGTCGACACGTGCGACGCGACCTTCACCGTCAGTTGCTCGGCGCGAAACGGCCCGTCGACGTCGAGCGTGCCGGTGTCGTCCGGCAACCCGAGCGTGTCGCGGTAGAAATCGAACGGGCTCAGCGTGCCCGAGAACATCACGGTCGCGCGCGCGGCTTCGTGGCGCGGCGCGAGGAAGTCGGCGGGAATCACGTTGCGCACGCAGAGGATCGACGCGTTGCCGCCGCGGCGCGGCGCCGGCGCGCGCACGCGCGTCGCATCGAAGATCGAATGCGTGCCGAACTGCTCGGCGAGCGCGACGAAATGAATCGCGTCGAAACAGAAGCGCAGCACCGCATCGTCGAGCGCGAGCGGCACTTGCGCCGCGAGCTCCGAGAAGCGCCCGATCAGGTTCTGCGCGGCCGACAGCACGCGCGGCGGCACGTCCGGATGCACGGCGTACGCGCCCGCCTGCTCGCGATTGAGCGCATTCCATTCGCGGTTCAGGCGCTCGAGCGCCTTCGCGAGCGGCGCGGGCGCGAGCTTGCGCACGCCGGCGAGCTCGCGCTGGTCGAGCGCCGCGCTGTACATCCCGCGTGCGCGGTCGAGCAGGTTGTGCGCCTCGTCGACGAGCACGCCGATGCGCCACTGGTTCTGCTGCGCGAGCGCATGCAGCAACGCGCTGCCGTCGTAGTAATAGTTGTAGTCGCCGACGACGACGTCGCACCAGCGCGCGAGCTCCTGCGCGAGATAGTACGGGCAGATATCGTGCGCGAGCGCGGCCGCGCGCACGGTCGCGCGATCGAGCC
The DNA here is from genome assembly GCF_001546925.1 of Burkholderia sp. MSMB1588. NCBI lineage: Bacteria > Pseudomonadati > Pseudomonadota > Betaproteobacteria > Burkholderiales > Burkholderiaceae > Burkholderia > Burkholderia sp. MSMB1588. The sequence goes on from NZ_CM003770.1 coordinate 2,458,718, forward strand.
GGCCATGTTCGAGCGCGGCGGCGCGCGCGGCCGCGAGCCGATCGTAGAAGCCGCGCGCGAGCGGGCACGATTCGCCGTGACACGCGGCGTCCGGATGCTCGCACGCCTTGTCGCGCGCGACGAGCTCCAGCACGCGCAGCGGCAGCGCGCCGTCCGCGGCAGCGCGCAGCGTGTCGGCCGCGTCGAGCGCGAGCGCGCGGCCGGGCGTCTTCGCGGTCAGGAAGAAGAGCCGGTCCAGATGCGCTTCCCCGCACGCCTTCAGCAGCGGAAACAGCGCGCCGAGCGTCTTGCCGATGCCCGTCGGCGCCTGCGCGAGCAGCGCGCGGCCGTCGCGCGCGGCGCGATAGGCGGCGACCGCGAGCTCGCGCTGGCCGCTGCGAAAGCGCGCGTGCGGAAACGCGAGCGCGCGCAGCGCCGCATCGCGCGCGACGCGATGCGCGTCCTCGCGCGCCGCCCAGTCGACGAAACGCTCGCATTGCTCGGCGAAGCACGCGTTCAGCGTCGCGGCCGTGTGCGTTTCGGTCAGCACCGTCTCGCGCAGCGTCCCGACATCGAAATAGACGAGCGCGACGCTCAGCTCCGCGAGCCCGCGCGATTCGCACAGCAGATGCCCGTACACGCGCGCCTGCGCCCAATGCAGCGCGCGCTGGTTCGCGGGCATCCTCGCGAGATCGCCGCGATGCGTCTTGATTTCCTCGACGCGGTTCAGCGCCGGATCGTAGCCGTCCGCGCGGCCGCGCACCGTGAGGCCGCGATGCTCGCCCGACAGCGCGATCTCCTTCTCGTAGCCGGCGCCGCGCCGCGCCGCGACCGTCGCATGCCCGGCGATGCCTTCGAGCGCGCTCGGCGCGGGTGTGAAGCGCAGATCGAGATCGCCCTCGCGCGCGGTGAATTCGCACATCGCGCGCACCGCGACGACGTAGCTCACGCGAGCGCCTCCTCGTCCCGCGACGACGCTTGCGCGTCGCCGCTCCAGCGCACGTCGATCACGCGCACCGGCATTCGGTGCCGCACGCAGTAGTCGAGCCAGCGAATCTGATTGTCCTGCAGCCGGTCGCCCGGGCCCTTCACTTCGATCAGCTCGTAGCGGCGCTCGGCGGGCCAGAAGCGCACGAGGTCGGGCAGCCCCGAGCGGTTGCCGCGCACGTCGTCGAGCAGCCGCTCGAACCACAGCCGCAGGTGCTCGGCGGGCAGGCACGCGAGCGCGTGCTCGAGCAGCGTGCCGTCGAGCACGCCCCAGAACACGAACGGCGACTGCACGCCCATCTTCTGCCTGTAGTGCCGACGGATCGTGTCGCGGTATCGCGCGCCGTCGAGCTGCGCGAGGCATGCGTCGAACTGCGCGGCGCGGCGCGCGCGGAAATCGGGCGCGTGCAGGTCGGCCGGCCCGCGCTGGAACGGATGGAAGAACGCGCCCGGCACCGCGGCGAACACGGGCTCCCAGCACAGCAGCCCGAACAGCGAGTTGATCAGCGCGTTCTCGACGTAGAAGACGGGCGCGTCCGCGCGGCTCAGGTGATCGCGCGCAACGTATTCGACCGGATACGGCACGCCCGGATGCGCGAGCTCGATGCCGTCGCGCGGAATCTCCTGCGCATGCGCGGCGCGCACGGCCGGCAAGCCGACGCGCCGCCGCAGCCGCGGCAGCATCCGCGCGATCTGCTGCGCCTCCGCTTCGTTTTCGGGCGTGCGCGCCGCTTCGTCGGCGAGCGCGAGCGCCGCGCCGAAGCGTTCGCAGCGTTCGAGCACGCGCACGCGCCGCTGCCGGCTGCCGGGCCACGCGCTCGAGGCATACGCGGCGAGCGCGCCGCCCCAGTCCGTGCGGCGCTCGCACGCCTGGCCGATCGCAAACGCCAGCTTCGCGCGGCGCATCGCGAGCCACGCGTTCCCGCAGTCGACCGCGGCCGCCGCGTCGACGAGCGGCGCAAGCGGCGCGTCAACGGGCCAGGCTTCGAGCTGCTCGCGGCATGCGTGCAGTTGCAGATACGCGTCGACGTCGCCGCGCCGCTGGAACGCGCGCGACGACGGCGCGAACGCAACCGTCTCGTACTGCAGCAGCCCAAGGTCGGCGAGCACGAACTCCGACCAGTCCTGATGCAGATTGCCGAAGAACATCAGCCGCAGCCGGTTGCAGAGCGCATCGACCGTCACGCGCAGCACGCGATCGTCGATCGACGGCAGCCATCGCGCCCACGGGCGCTCGCCGTCGTAGCGCGCGCGCAGCGCGTCGAGCCAGTCGGTCTTGCGGATCGCGCCGCTCGCGGGCGCATCGGGAAACGCGTCGCGCAGCTCGGGCTTCGTCGCGAGCGCGAACAGCGCGTCGAGCGAAAGCGCCGGCTCCGGATCGATCCAGCCGAGCGCGACGAGCGGCGCCGCGGCCGCGTGCGGACAGCCGATCTCGTCATAGACGAGCTTGCTCGCACGAAACATCGGCCCCTTGCGCATCAGCATCCGCACGAGCAGCGCGCGCGACGCGCGCGGCAGCGCGCCGAACGCGGCGACGAACGCGTGCTCATCGGCGTCGAGCACGTCGTCGTAGCGCTCGACGAGCCACGCGAGCGCACGCTCGAAGTTCGACAGGTAATAGAACGCGGGAGGAGACGACGGATCGGGCGGCACGGGCTTCGGCGGTCAGGATCGGCCGATGGCGCCGCCCCGATTACGGGGACGGAAAACCTCGGCCAGACGGGGCATCCGCGAATGATAGCGCACGGCCGGCCGCCGGCGCGCGCGTGCAATCGCTTCGCGCCGCGCGGCTTCGCGAAGCGTGCCGCCCGCGCGAGCGCGAAGCGCACCCGCGATGCGGCGCCCGATGCGGCGCGCCGTTCAGAACCCCCGTGCTGCACCCGATCGAACTGTCCGAGCCGCTCGCGCATGTGACGCCCGGCACCGGCTTCTCGATCGCGATGTCCGGCTGGCCCGGCGCGCCAGGCGACACCGTCCGGCTCGGCCATCGGCCACGTCGAGCCGGCGCGCCCCGCTCGCCCAACCGGCCGCCGCACGCGTCTCCGACAGGCGAATGCGAGCGCCCGTATCGATCGCTCCGCGTCGCGTTCGCAAAAACAATTGAGCGCGCGCCGTCGATGTGATTCCATTCGAATGCGACCGCCGCAAGGCGCCCGCCCGACGCGCGTTCGACGCGCGTTCAACAATCACGACAACACTTCCCTTCCGAGGACACGACTGATGGAGACGATCACCGTCATCGGCAGCAACATGGTCGATCTCGTGACCTACGTCACGCGGATGCCCGCCGACGGAGAAACGCTCGAAGCGCCGAACTTCGAGCTCGGCTGCGGCGGCAAGGGTGCGAACCAGGCGGTGGCCGCGTCGAAGCTGGGCGCGCGCGTCGCAATGGTGTCGAAGGTCGGCGACGACCTGTTCGCCGAGGACACGCTGCGCAACTTCGAGCGCTTCGGCGTCGACATCGAGCACGTGCGCCGCGTGCCCGGCGTATCGAGCGGCGTCGCGCCGATCTTCGTGAGCCCCGATTCGCGCAACCGGATCCTGATCGTCAAGGGCGCGAACCGGCACCTGCAACCGGCCGACATCGACGCGGCCGCCGCGCAGATCGAGGCGAGCCGCCTCGTCGTGCTGCAACTCGAGATCGACATCGAGACGGTCTACTACGCAATCGATTTCGCCGCCGCGCGCGGCATCCCGGTGCTGCTGAATCCCGCGCCCGGCGTGCCGGATCTCGACTTCGCGCGGCTGGCGAAGCTCGAGTTCCTCGTGCCGAACGAGACTGAGCTCGCGCTCGTGTCGGGCATGCCGACCGATACGCCCGACGCGATCGAGCGCGCAGCGGGCTCGCTGGTCGAGCGCGGGGTGAAGCACGTGATCGTCACGCTCGGCGAAAAGGGTTCGCTCCTCGTGTCGCGCGCGGGCGTCGTGCGCGTGCCGCCCGTTGCCGTCGACGCGCGCGACACGACAGGCGCGGGCGACGCGTACATCGGCTGCTTCGCACGCCACTACGCGGCGGCGCTCGACGTGCCCGCCGCGATGCGGCTCGCGTCCGCGTATGCCGCGCATTCGGTGACGGGCTTCGGCACGCAGAAGTCGTACGCGGATGCGGCGACGTTCGAGCGCTTTCTGCAGGCGATCGGCTTCGGCACGTGACGGGCGGCGGATCGCGCGCCGCCCGTCAGCCGATTAGCGTCTTGCGGTAGAGCGCGAGCATCGCGTCCGCGTCGACGCCGATGCACACATCGCGCGACGGCCGTCCGTCCCAGTCCGGCGCGGGCACGGTCATCGTCGCCGGCTTCTGGATCGTCTCGCCGGCCGCGATGCCGCTCGTCAGCACGCGCACCGGGCCCGTGCGCGTCCTGTACAACTGAGGCGCGACCACGTATGCAACCGCCGACGAATCGTGCACATAGATCCCGGCGAGCCCCGCGCTCGCGCGATGGAACGCCTCGTAGTGGCGCGACACGTCCCACACGAAGCGGCCGGCGTCGCCCGCTTCGTCGCGCAGCGCGGCCAGATACTCGGTCGTCATGATCGTGGCCTGGGTGACGTCGAGCCCGACGATCGCGAGCGGCCACGACGCCGACATCACGATGTCCGCCGCGTCGGGGTCGCCCGCGATGTTCGCCTCGGCGGCGGGCGACACGTTGCCGAGCACGCCCGCCGTGCCGAACGCGCCGCCCATGATGACGACCTGCTTGACGAGCGTCGCGACTTCCGAATCCTCGGCGAGCACGTGCGCGAGGTTCGTGAGCGGCCCGACCGCGAGCAGCGTGACTTCGTGCGGATGCGCGCGCACCGTGTCGATGATGAAGCGATGCGCGGGCCGGGCGTCGAGGTTCGGCGCGCGCGCGGCGTCGACGGACAGGGCGAGGCCCGTGTTGCCCAGGCCGTCGTCGCCGTGGATGCCGCCGAGCGGCTCGGGCGCCGGCCGCCGCAGCGGCGCGGCCGCGCCGCGCGCGACAGGCACGCCGGGCGCGAAGCGGCCCGCGAGATAGAGCGCGTTGCGGGTCGTCGTGTCGATCGTTGCGTTGCCGAACACGCTCGTCACGCCGAGCAGCTCGATGTCCGGATGAAGCGCCTGGAACACGAGCGCCATCGAATCGTCGACGCCCGGGTCCGTGTCGTAGATGATCTTCTGCAGGCTCATGGGTATCTTGTAGTGAGCGCGGCATGCCGCCGCCGCGCGAGGGTGGGAAGCGTCGAATGATACCCGTGCCGCCGTTTCGCTGCGCGACGGTTTGCGCGCCGCGCGGCGAAACGGCGAAACGGCGAAACGGCGAAACGGCGCACGCGGAAACGGTCAATGAACAAAGGCCCGCCCGGGCGAGCCGAGCATCACGCGCGTTCGCGCGCCCCCGCGTTCACCGGCCGAGAAAGACCGAGATGGTCGCGCAGCGTCGCCCCTTCGTATTCGGCGCGAAAAAGCCCGCGCCGCCGCAGGATCGGCACGACGCCGTCGACGAAATCCTGCAGCCCGCCCGGCAGCACGTCGGGCATCAGGTTGAAGCCGTCGGCCGCGCCGGCGTCGAACCAGTGCGCGATGTCGTCGGCGATCTGCTCGGGCGTGCCGACGATCACCCGATGCCCGCCGCCGCCCGCCATCGCGCGGATCAGCTCGCGCACCGTGTAGCCGTGCCGCTGCGCACTCGCGAGCGTCGCATGAAAGAACGTGTGGTTGCCGTTGCCGCCGTCCGGCAGCACGAGATCGTCGGGCAGCGGCGCATCGGGCGCGAGCCGCTCGACCGGCACGCCGAGCGTGCCCGCGAGCCGGTTCAGGCCGTAGCGCAGCGGAATCAGATCGATGAGCTCGTCGCGGCGGCGCAGCGCATCGGCCTCGGTCGCGCCGACGATCGTCGTCAGGCCCGGCAGCACCTTGATGTCGTCGCGGCCGAACCCGGCCGCCGCCGCCTTCAGCTCGCGCGCGTAGCCGAGCGCCTCGTCGAGCGATTGCGATGCCGAGAACACCGCCTCCGCGTGCCGCGCCGCGAACGCGCGCCCGTCGGCCGAGCCGCCCGCCTGCACGAGCACCGGATGCCCCTGCGGCGGACGCGGCAGGTTCAGTGGCCCCTGCACGCGGAAATGCGCGCCGCGATGCGCGATCGGCCGCACCTTCGCCGTATCGACGAAGCGGCCGCTCGCCTTGTCGCCGACGAGCGCGTCGTCGTCCCAACTGTCCCACAGCGCCTTCACGACATCGACGAACTCGGCCGCGCGCGCATAGCGCGCCGCATGGTCGGGCACCGCGTCGAGGCCGAAATTGCGCGCGGAGCCGGCGTCGGCCGTCGTCACGACGTTCCAGCCGGCGCGTCCGGCGCTCGCATGATCGAGCGACGCGAAGCGGCGCGCGAGATTGAACGGCTCGTTGTAGCTCGTCGACGCGGTGCCGATGAGGCCGATGTGCGTTGTCGCCGCGGCGATCATCGCGAGCAGGATCGTCGGTTCGAGCGCGGTGATCGGGCGGAAGTCGATCTGATCGACGATCGATGCGTTGTCCGCGAGAAACACCGCGTCGAACTTCGCGGCCTCGGCGATCCGCGCAACGCGCACGTAATGCGAGACGTCGACGAACGCGCGCGGATCGGCTTCGTCGGTCCGCCACGCGGACGGCACGAAGCCCGAGTGCAGGATGTTGACGTTCAGATGCAGTTGACGGCGCGGCGGCCGCGTCAGGACGTATGTCATCGATGAAGGCGAGCAGCGGCGCCGGGACGACGGCGCCGTGGCGACACGCGGAGCCGGATGCCGCGACGCCGTCGGACCGCGGCGCGGCGGCGCCGTTCAGTGCAGCTTCGGAAAGCCGTGCCGTTCGGCGAGCAGTTCGAGAATGCGGCGCGAATCGGTGACGAAACGCTTGCCGCCGAGCGCGAGCGCGTCGTCGGGCGGCGGCGCGTCGTCGCCGAGGACGAGCACCGGCAGCCCCTGGTGATCGGCATCGAGCGCAGCGATCGCCGCTTCGCGCGGCCTCGCGAACGGCAGCCGGCGAATGTCGAGGCGTGCCTGCCTCGACGGATCGCTCGCAAGCAGGCCCTCGATCGGCACGCTGCCGGGACAGACGAAACGCTCGCCCGGGTGTTGGGGATCGGCGAATCCGGGTTCCAGCAGGAGCAGCAGATCTCGGCTCATCGGCGGTCGGCCTCGCACGCGAGGCAAGTCGTTGGGAATGCCGGCGATTCTCGGCCGATCGAATGCGCGTCGCCACGAATTTATCCGCAGATCGATATGCGCGGCGGCGCTAAGCGCGCGGCGGCGAGATCGCCTGCAACGGACGACGTGGCGCGACGCCGGGATTCGTCCGGCGCCTCGCGCGGATTCGCGAGGCGCGACGCGACGTCGTGCGCCGCACGCTGCGCTGCCGTGTTGCAACGCAATGCGATGGACCGCGCCTCGCTGCCTGGCGAATGCGGCAACGCACCATGCACCGGCCGCGCGCCGATACGCGCGAGCGTTCTATTTCGCGCCGGCCCACGAGTCGCCCCCGAGCCGGCCACCCGCCCGCCACCGACCGACAGCCTTGCTTCTTCGCCGCAAATAATTACATCGAACACTGATTCAGTTGACAGAGATCAAATCGCAGCGTAGCGTTCGTTGAATAACGATCGTTATTAAAAAGAGCCGCCACGATTCCGCGAACGGAACGTGGACGGCTCTACCGTCCGTGTCCGCCCGCGATGCGCCGCATCGATGCGGACGCGCCGTCGATTCGTATTGATATGGAGAGACCCGATGCCTGCCATTGTCCGTCGTGACGTTCGCTTCGCCCTTCCGCCCGATCGCATTGGCGATTGGCACGTGAACGGCGTGGCCAACACGCATTACTTCAACGCGTTGTCGCTGATGTTCCCCGCGGGCGAGCGCTTTTTCATCGACTCGGTCCGTCACTACCGCGACCGCATTCAGGACCCCGAACTGCTGAAGCAGGTTCAGGGCTTCATCGGGCAGGAAGCGATGCACAGTCGCGAGCACGTCGAGTTCAACGACGTCGCCGAAGCAGCCGGTTATCCCGCGCATCGGCTCGACCGCGGCTTCTGGAAATTCACGGGACTGATGCGCAAGCTCTTGCCGCCGCCGCTGCAGCTCGCACAGACGATCGCATTCGAGCACTACACGGCGATCATGACCGACATGCTGCTCAGCAACTTCGAGCATTTCCACGACTCGGCCGACGCATACGCGAACATGTGGCTGTGGCACTCGATGGAAGAGACCGAGCACAAGGCGGTCGCGTTCGACGTGTGGAACGCGGTGATGAAACCGGGACCGACGCGCTATCTGATGCGCGTCGGTTCGATGCTGCTCACGAGCGCCGTGTTCTGGGGCACGAACTTCTATTTCCACATGGCGTTCATGAACGCGCACCGGCGGATGCACGGCAAGGTCACGGGCAAGTGGGCGTTCGCGCGGTTCTTCGTGAAAGGCTTCATCCATCTGGTGCCGAGCACGCTCGCCTACTTCAAGCCCGGCTTCCATCCGTGGCAGCACGACAACCGCAGGCACTTCGCGCAGCTCGAACGGCTGCTCGCGAACATCGATGCCAGCAACGCGCGATATGCGGCGCAAGCGGCGCCGCGGCGCATCCCGCTGCATCCGATGACCATGCAGGCGAGCTGAACGCCGCGTCTTTCGCAGTCGCGAGCGCATCGGCCGCGCGCCGAAACGCTCGCGCCTCGAACGATCTCACCCAAACAGTGCATTTCACTTCGACTTCGTCTCAGGGGCGCGGCCGGCCGCAAGCCTCCCCTTGGCTATCGCTGATCACCCGCCTGCTCGGCGTCAGCTTCGTGCTGTTCTTCGGCACGGCGATCGTCACGATCCTGCTCGGCATCGACCATCGGATCGCGAGCGATCCCATCGGCCTGCTGGCGCTGCGCCTCGTGCGCTGGGGCGGCGCGCACGGCGGCGGCGAGCACTACGAACTGATGATCTCGGCCGTCTATGTCGCCTGGGGCGTCTTTCTGTGGGAAGCCGCCAGCGATCCGTTCGAGCACAAGCTGTTTCTCGACTTCACGGTCGTCGCGAACGCCGCCCACTTCGGGCTGATGTTCGTGCAGGGCCTGGTGATGCCGGGCGAGCGCATCCACCTGGTCGGCGACGTCGCGCTCGGCTGGTTCGCTCTCGCGCTCTTCGCCGCGACGTGGATTCCTGCGCGAAGCAAGGCGGCGAAGCGGCACGCGGCGAGTTTCGGCCGTTGATCGCTGCCGTGGGCGCGCAGTCGCGCACCTTGCGCGCGCGAGCGAAAGCGCGGCATGCCGCGCGCGCCCGTTCGCGCCGCATAAGCATCGCACGATTCGTTCGTTGTCCGGGCGGGCGCGCTCCGTTTAACGTGGTTGTTTTTCGCGCCCATCCCTGCCAGGACCTCCGATGGCCATTTCCAGCCCCGATTCCACGCTGCGGCGGACCACGACGCCCGCCGCCCCGTCGCACGCCGACGCGCACGACAGCAAGATCGCCGACGCCGCGCGCCTGTTCGACGACGATCCGCTGATCCGCCGCTTCGCCCCGATATTCGACCGGATCGCGCAAGACGCGGTCGCGCGCGACCAGCATCGCGAGCTGCCGTACGAACCTGTCGAGTGGCTGCGCGCGGCGGGCTTCACGAAGCTGCGCGTGCCGACGGCCGCGGGCGGCGACGGCATCGGCCTCGCGCCGTTCTTCGCGCTGCTCTCGCGGCTCGGCGAAGCCGATCCGAATCTGCCGCAGATCCTGCGCGTGCACGGCGGCTTCGTCGAGATGCTGCACGAGAGCGCCGACGACGCGCTGCGCGACCGCTGGTTCGCGCGCATCGCGCGCGGAACGATCGTCGGCGGCGCGACCGCGGAGCGGGCCGCCGTCACGAGCAACACCGTGCGGCTGTCGCGAGAGAACGGCAAGCTGTATCTCGACGGCGAGAAGTACTACACGACAGGCACGCTGTACGCGGACTGGATCGACGTGACCGCGAACGACGGCGATACGGACCTGCGCGTGCTCGTGCCGGCCGGCGCGCCGGGCGTCGAGCGCCTCGACGATTGGGACGGCTTCGGCCAGCGCCTGACGGGCAGCGGCACGACGCGCTTCACGCGCGCCGAGGTCGCGCCGGACGACATCTATCGGCGCTTCGATGCATCGCAGCCGCGCAGCAACAGCCTGCTGACCGCGTATTTCCAGACGCTGCATCTCGCGAATCTCGCGGGCATCACGCGCGCGGTGCTGCGCGACGCGGTCGCCTTCACGCGCGACCGCACGCGCACGTTCGGCGTGCCGGGCGCGTCGAGCCCGCGTCACGATCCGCTCGTGCAGCGCGTGATCGGGCGGCTCGCGAGCCTCGCGTATTCGACGCAGAGCCTCGTCGCGGCGATCGCACGCACGCTCGACGACCTGTCCGCCGCGCGAGCAGCGGGCAGCGCGACCGAAGATGCATACGTGCGCGTCGACATCCAGGCATTCCAGGCGCAGCAGATCGTGCTCGCGCAGACGCTCGAGGCCGCGACGCTGCTGTTCGAAGTGGGCGGCGCATCGGCGACGAGCGAGACGCGCCGCTTCGATCGCCACTGGCGCAACGCGCGCGTGCTCGCTTCGCACAATCCGGCGATCGTTCGCGAAGCGGCGATCGGCAACTACTATCTGAACGGCGTCGGGCACAACGAGCGCTTCGGGATCGCACGTGCGGACGCCGCGCGCTGACGCCGGCGACGCCGTGCGATCGCAGCCGGCGCGCTAATCGACCAGGAACCGCTCGCGGTCCTGCCCGGCGATCCAGGCGGGTGCGCGGCCGCGCCCTGTCCATGTCGCGCCCGTGTCCGGATCGCGATAGCGCGGCCTCGGCAGCGCGTCGACTTTCTTCGGCCGCCCGAGGCGAGGCGGGAACAGATCTTTTTGCGTGAGACCGTACGCGACGATCTTCTTGCGCAGTTCGACGAGCACGTCGGGCAACTCGACCGCGCGCGCGGTCTTCGCCTGCTGCTTCAAATCATCCAATTGGGCAAGCAATTCCTTGTATGTTGCCATTACCATTTCCCCGTATGATTCCACTGCCTCTTTTCGACCGACAATCGAAAACCATGTTGTTATGTTAAAGAGTGCCGAAGTCAGTTTTCGGCTATCATAGCGCAATTAGGCCAAGGTGGACTATTTCGATTCAGCAGGGAGCATTCGCCCATGCTCCCTTCCATTCATCACCCTCGTTATGTCGTGCTGCGCACGCATTTGCGCGCGCTGAGAAGAGCAGCCGGCCTCACGCAGACGCAATTGGCCGAGCGCCTGAGCATCGACCAATCCTATCTCTCCAAGATCGAACGCGGGGAACGCTATGTCGATATTCTCCTTTATCTCGATTGGTGCCGTCATTGCGGCATCGAGCCCAACCACGCCGTATCTGAATTAATCGACGCGGGCGTTTGAATGGCTCATGCGGCTGCATCTCGTCATTTGAAACGATTTGAATGCCGCGCGGCGTGCGCCGCTTCGTTTGACCGCGCGTTCGTTCGCCTGTGTTCATCGCGTCGCGCGTCGTGCAGCGTATCGGCCGTCCGTCGCGAGCGCAGTGGCGCGCCGGTCCGCCTGGCTCGCGTAGTAGTGCACGGTAGACGCGGCGCTCCACAGAGCGTCTCGCGAAGCGGCAACCGCGCGACACCGCGCGGTCGCGGATCGGATCGACGCTCGCGCGATCGGTCACGCACCGGAATCGAATCGCTTCATTCTTCCGTCGCATCGAAACGATGCGGCGAGGCACTTCGCTCCCGTATCGCCTCGCGACGCGTCGCCCGCTGCCGGGCCGTCCGTTCGCCGATCGCCGCGACGCGCACGCGTAGCGTCGACTGCTCACGAGCCCGAATGCGCACGCGACGGCAATGGCGGCGAACGGCGAATGCATGCGACGCCGCAGCGCGTGGCCGGCCCCGATCGGTCGACCGAAGTTCTACTCCATTCGCCGCATCGTCATCGCCGCACGCGCGCCGCCTCGCGCACGCCGGCCGCCCGGCTTACCGCCCGGCCTCGGCCGCCGGCCAGAACACGAGCGCCCGCACCTCGATGCTCCGGCGCGGCGCGGCCGTCTCGGGCGTCGTCGGATCGTCGAACGCGGTATGCGCGGTGAGACGCGCGCGGCCATCGTCGAGCGAATCGTAGATCTTCAGCAGCAGCACCTCGTCGCGGCGCAGCCGCGGAAAGTAGAACCAGCGGTGCGCGGGATTCGCGACGACCGAATAGGTCTCGCCGACCTTGTCGCGATAGACGAGATCGCTCGGCACCAGGTCGTCCGGCGCGATCGTGCGCGCATCGCACAGCGCGAGCGGCAGCCGTTCGACGACGTCGAGCGGACGCCAGACGTTGACGATCGCGAAGCGGTGCCGCAAGCGCGCGGCGGCCTCGTCGGCGCCCAGATGGTCGCGCACGCGGCGCGGCGCCGACACGAACGTCTGGTCGTTGTGCACGCGGCGCACCGGCTCGCGCAGCGTGGCCGTCGCGCGCGAGCCGTGCGCGCTGTCGCGCAGCGTGTGATCGAAGATGACGACCTTTTCCGCGCCCGTCGCCGCGCGCAGCAGCGCATCGACTTCCGCGTAGTAGGTCGAGCGGATCGCCGCGTCGTCGGCGAAATCCGCGAGCGCGGTGCGATGCGCAACGAGCTCGAAGCCGCTCGCATCGAGCCCGAGCGCGCCCGCCGCCGCAAGCGGCCGCGCGTCGCGGATCTTCACGCGGCGCGACGCGAGCTCGCCCGTCGCCCACGGCGTGCCGGGCGGCGGCTCGAACGTATACGACACCGGACGCGCGGCGCCCTTCGCCAGGTAATTGACCTCTGCTTCGATCTCGCCGCCTTCCTGCACCGGCGGCCATTCTTCGATGACCGTGCTCATTGCGACTGCTCCTCGTCAAAACGCTTCGTTGTACGGACGCAGATCGAGCTCCTGCGTCCACGCGCTGCGGTGCTGCACGTGCAACTGCCAGTAACTGTCGGCGATCGCGTCGGGCGACAGCAGCCCGTCGGCGCCCGCTTGCGCGGCGCGCTCGGGCGCCGCGCTGCGCAGCCGCTCGCCGTCGATGCCGCCGTCGATCACCGCGTGCGCGACGTGAACGCCGCGCGGGCCGAACTCGCGCGCGAGCGTCTGCGCGAGCGAGCGCAGCCCCGCCTTCGCCGACGCGAACGCGGCGAACGGCGGGCGGCCGCGCAGCGACGCGGTCGCGCCCGTGAACAGCAGGCTGCGGGGCGCGTCGTCGCCTGCGTCGAGCAGTTGCGCGAGCGCCGCCTTCGCGAACAGGAAGCCGCCGATCACGTTCGTGCGCCACGCGTTCTCGAATTGCGCGACGCTCAGTTCGAGCGTCGGCGCACGGAGCGCGTTGCCCGCGTTGAACACCGCGGCCCGCAGCGTGCCGAGCGTGCGCACCTCGATCGCGAGGCGCTCGACGTCGGCCTCGCTCGCGATGTCGCCGCTCGCGACGTGCGCGACGCCGCCCTGCGCGCGGATCTCGCCCGCGACCGCGGCGAGACGCTCGTGCGTGCGCCCGGTCAGCACGACGGCGTAGCCGCCGCGCGCGAAGCGCCGGCCGACGGCCGCGCCGAGCCCGGCGCTCGCGCCGACGCCCGCGATCCACGCGAGCGGAATGGAACTGGATGACACCGTATCGATCGTCATATCGGCGAACCCTATATCGTCTGTTGCGCGTGCGAAACGAAGAAAACGAGATATGTTTATCGGAACGACTGCGAACGCGCTCGTTGGTGGAGCGTTGAGCATAGTGCCTTTTTAAAACCCTGTCGGTCGCGCAGTTTTGTCGGTGTTTTGCCGGTTCTTGACGGGGGTCTGGCAGGTGAATGGCAACGCAAGCGGACGAGCGAGCGGCGGCCTTCGCCCACCGTCAGGCCGCCCGCCGCGGCCGCCGCCGAACGAACCCGCACATCGCGAGCGCGACGGCCGCGAGCGCCGCGCCGGTGAAGAACGTCGTCGGCGCGCCGTGGTGCTCCCACAGCCAGCCGGCGAGCGCGCTCGCCGCCAGCATCGCGATCCCGCCCGCGAGATTGAACACGCCGAACGCGGTGCCGCGCAGTTCCGCCGGCGCGGTTTCCGCGACGAGCGCGGCGAGCATCCCCTGCGTGAAGCCCATGTGCAGCCCCCAGACGGCGACGCCCGCGAACAGCGCCGTCGGCGACGCGCTCGCGCCCAGCAGCAGATCGGCCGCGATCAGCAGCAGCATGCCGGCCGCGAGCGGCGCGCGCGCGCCGAACGTGTCGGACACGATGCCGACCGGATACGCGGACGCCGCATACGCGACGCTCATCACGACCATCACGGCCGGAATCCACGCGATGTCGAGCCCCGCCTGCTGCGCGCGCAGCACGAGGAACGCCTCGCTGAAGCGCGCGAGCGTAAACGCGGTGCCGATCAGCACGACGAACCAGTAGCGTCCGGAAAACGCGCGCAGCGCGCGCCAGTGAAGCGGCGAGCGGAATGTGCGCGCGGCGGCGGGCGCGGCGGCGGGCTCGTCGACGCCGAACAGGATCAGCGCGATCGCGGCGAACGCCGGCACGACCGCGAACCACAGCACCGCGCGGATGTGATCGGCGAACGCGAGCATCAGCACGATCGCGAGCAGCGGCCCCGCGAACGCGCCGACGGTATCCATCGACTGGCGCAGCCCGAAGCACGCGCCGCGGATCTCGGGCGGCGCGACGTCGGCGACGAGCGCATCGCGCGGCGCGCCGCGGATGCCCTTGCCGACCCGGTCGAGCAGCCTCGCGGCGGCAACCGTCGCCGGCCCGGATGCGAGCGGAAAGAGCGGCTTCGTCAGCGCGGCGAGCCCGTAGCCGAGCAGCAGCAACGCCTTGCGCCGGCCGAGCCAGTCGCTCAGCGCGCCGGAGAAGATCTTGACGATCATCGCGGTCGCCTCGGCCGCGCCTTCGAGCACGCCGAGCGCCGCGACGCTCATGCCCATCGTCGTCACGAGATAGATCGGCAGTAGCGCATGGATCAGCTCGGACGACACGTCCATGCACAGGCTGACGAAGCCGAGCGCCCACACGGTGCGCGGAATCGGAGGACGGCGGGAAGGAACGGAATGCGCGGGCATTAGCAGGCTCTCGGGCAACGATCGGGACAAAACGGGAAAGAATGCGTGCGATACGTCGAAGCAATATATCGAAGTATCGAAGCAATGCGCCGAAGCGATGCATCAACGCAATGCGGCGCCGGAATCTCCGGGCAGGCGCGGCAGGATCGATCCGCCATGCCGCGCCGATCGACGCGCGGCTAGTCGGTCAGGCCGGCGCGCATCGGATAGCCGCCGCCGTCGGCGGGCTCGGCGGGCGGCGGCGCGACGTAGCGCGCGGCGTCGAAGTCCGCGGGCAGCGGCTCGACCGGATAGCCCTGCTTCTCCCACGCGTCGAGGCCGCCCTTCAGCGCGAGCGCGTGGCGGATGCGCTTGCGCTGGAGCTGGCTGACGATGCGCTTCGCGGTGGCTTCGTTCGGGCACACGCAGTACACGACGACCGGGCGCGTCATCAGATCGGGATGCAGCGACTCCGGCGAATCGAGATCGAGCGGATACGCGCCCGCGATCCGGTACGCCTCCTTCTCGCGCACCGCGCGCGGCCGCGCGTCGAACACGACGGGCGGCGCCGCCGACTTCAGCATCGCATCGAGCTGCTGCGGGCTGATGCGAATCTTCGCGAGCCAGCGGCGAAAGCGCATGCGCATCGCCCAGCGGTACAACAGGAACGTGACGAAGATCGCGGCGAACGCGTCGAACAGCGTGCCGCCGCTCGCGCTCACCCACTGCATCAGCCGCACGATCTCGTCGTGCAGCACCGCGCCGCCGAAGAGCCACACGCTCGCCCATAACGACGCGCCCGCGACGTCCCAGAACAGGAACACCCACACGGCGACGGCCGTCGTGCCGAGCAGCGGCGCCGACACGAGCCCCAGGCCCGGCAGGAACTTCGCGAGCACGAGAAGCGGCGCGCCGTGCTTTTCGAACACCTTGCGCGCGACGCGCAGCGTCGCGTCGAGCGACAGCGAGAAGCGCACGAGCGCGTTGAGGAGCCGCCGGCCGCGCGCGCGTCCGGCGAAGAACCACATTGAATCGGCGAGCACCGTCGCGGCGACGGCCGCGACGAGCATGCTCGCATAGGATGCCTGCCCCATCGCCGCCATCGTGCCGCCGACGATCAGCATCGGCACGGCCGGCACGGGCATGCCGAGCTGCGTGACGAGCACGCTGGCGAACACGGCCCACGGACCGAGCGACGCGGGAACAGCCTGCGGAAAATGCCACACGAAACGCACCTCGAACGCGACGAATGCCGAGCCGGGTGGCGTCGGCGCCCGCGGAGAACCGCGGCGCCCGCCGCGGCGCGTGCGCGGCGTGGATCGGCATCCCGCATTCTAAACGCGTTTCGTGACGGGCTCGCGCGAGGGCGCGAGCGCATGCCGCCCGGGCGCGCCTACCCGGGCACCCGGTGCACGCCTACTCGGACACTTCGACGATGACCTTCAGCGCGCGCGTGTTCGCCGCATGACCGAACGTCTCGTATGCCTGCTCGATGCCGGCGAGCGGAAAACGGTGCGTGATCAGCCGCTTCGGGTCGAGCCGCCCCGCGCCGACGGTCTTCAGCAGCATCGGCGTGCTCGACGTGTCGACGAGCCGGGTCGTGATCGTGATGTTGCGGTCCCACAGCGTCTCGAGATGCAGATCCGCCTTCACGCCGTGCACGCCGACGTTCGCGATCACGCCGCCCGGCGCGATGATCTGCTGGCACAGCTCGAACGACGCCGGAATGCCGACGGCTTCGATCGCGCAGTCCACGCCGTCGCCCGTCAGCGCCTTCACCTCGGCCACCGCGTCGACCTGGCCGTTGTCGATGCACGCGGTCGCGCCGAAGCGCTGCGCGACGGCGAGCCGGTTCGGGTCCGGATCGATCATCACGATCTGCGCGGGCGAATAGAACTGCGCGGTCAAGAGCGCCGCGAGCCCGATCGGCCCCGCACCGACGATCGCGACCGTGCCGCCCGGCTGCACGCGGCCGTTCAGCACGCCGCACTCGAAGCCCGTCGGCAGGATGTCGGACAGCATCACGAGCGCCTCCTCGTCGGCGCCGGGGGGAATCCGGTACAGGCTCGTCTGCGCGTGCGGGATCCGCACGTATTCGGCCTGCGTGCCGTCGATCCGGTTGCCGAGAATCCAGCCGCCCGTCGCGCAGTGCGAATACATCCCGCGCCGGCAGTATTCGCACTGCCCGCACGACGAGATGCACGAGATCAGCACGCGGTCGCCCTCCTTCAGCGTGCTCACCGCGGCGCCCGCGCGATGCACGACGCCGACGCCCTCGTGGCCGAGAATGCGCCCGGGCTCGCAGCTCGGCACGTCGCCTTTCAGGATATGCAGGTCGGTGCCGCAGATCGTCGTGCGCGTGACGCGCACGATGACGTCCGTCGGTGCGACCAGCTCGGGCATCGGGCGCTCGTCCAGCGACTTGCGGCCGGGCCCGTGATACACCAGCGCTTTCATGTCGTGTTCTCCGCTCGCGGGGCGTGGAATGCCCCTCGCGCCTCACTCTAGGCGCGCCGCGCGCACGCCGGTTGACGCGCATCAAGCGCCGCGGCCCACGCGGATGCGACGCACGCGCGCAGCACGCGGGCCCGGCCGGGCGGCCCGACGGGCTTTGATCTGAGTCAAGCGCGCCGCCCGCGCGCTTCATAGACTGGGGACATACGTCCAAAACGGCGCGCGACGCGCCGGAACCTAGGAGAACGAGCGATGAGCTACAAGAGCATCCTGGTCCACCTCGACACGAGCGATCGCGCGCGCACGCGGCTCGAAACGGCGCTGACGCTCGCGCGCCAGTTCGGCGCGTACCTGAGCGCGATCTTCTCGATCTACACGCCCGAGCCGACGTCGTTCTACGTGATGGCGGGCACCGCCGACTACTTCGCCGACCAGGAAAAGCGGCGCGGCGAGAAGCGCGCGGCGCTCGAGCGCCTGTTCCATGCGGAACTCAAGCGCGCGAACGTCGAGGGCCAGTGGATCGTCGCCGAAGCGCGCGCGAACGAAGCGGTGCCGCACTACGCGCGCTACGCGGACCTCGTGATCGCCGGCCAGGCCGATCCGGACGACCCGGAAACCTACGTCGACGACAGCTTCCCCGACACGCTCGTGCTGTCGGCGGGCCGCCCGGTGCTGCTGTTGCCTTACGCGGGCATGCCGTCCGCGATCGGCACCCGCGTGCTCGTCGCGTGGGACGGCAGCCGCGAGGCGACGCGCGCCGTCCACGACGCGGCGCCGTTCCTCGCGCTCGCGACGAAGACGACGATCGTCACCGTGAACGGCGCCGGGCAGGAGCCGCCCGGCGCGCGGATTCCGGGCGCCGACATCGCGCTCACGCTCGCGCGGCATCACGCGAACATCGACGTGCGCGACCTCGAACGCTCGCGCGACGCGTCGATCGGCGACTTGCTGCTGTCGCACGCGTACGAATCAGGCACCGACCTGCTCGTGATGGGCGCATACGGCCACGCGCGCTGGAAGGAGCTGATCCTCGGCGGCGTGACGCGCACGATCTTTGCGTCGATGACGGTGCCGGTCCTGATGTCGCACTGAGCGGCACGACAGCGCGCGCGTCCGATGCCGCCCGAAGAGGCGCGCGGGCGGCGAGCCGAGCCGAGCCGCGCGGTGCGCGGTGGGCGCGGGCCGAACGAAACGGGTGTTGGGAGACAGACATGTATTCGATCATTCTTGTCGCGCTCGACGGCAGCGAGACCGCGTCGCATGCGCTCGACTCGGCGCTGCAGCTCGCCGTCGACACGGGCGCGCGGCTCGTGCCCGTCTATGTCGTCGACATGCCGGTGTTCGCATTCGACACGCCGGGCTACGATCCGTCGATCCTCATCGATGCGTTTCGCGAGGAAGGCCGGCGCGTGCTCGACGACGCACAGGCCCGGATGACGCGGCGCGGCGTCGCCGGCGCGCCGCGGCTCGTCGAGGTCGAGCCGCCGGGCGAGGACGTCGCCGAACGCCTCGAGCGCGCGGCGCGCGAGATCGGCGCGAGCCTGATCGTGATGGGCACGCACGGCCGGCGCGGCGTTCGCCGGCTGATGCTCGGCAGCGTCGCCGAACGGCTGCTGCGGCACGCCCGCTGCCCGGTGCTGATGATTCCGGCCCGCGGCGCGCCGGCCGCCGACGCGAACGCCACTCATCCGACGGAGACTGCGTGATGAAATTCAAGACTTTGCTCGTTCATGTCGACGACAGCCGCCAGAGCGGCGCGCGCACCGAGTTCGCGCTCGACCTCGCGCGGCGCTGGGACGCACACGCGATCGGCCTGTACGCCGTATGCCAGGACCTGATGCGGCCGCTCTTTCGCCGCGACGAGAGCCTGCGCCTCGCGGCGAACGAGGCGCAGCACGCCGCGAGACGCGACGCCGCGCAGGCGCGCTTCACGGCCGCCGGCGAACGCGCGGGCGTCAACTTCGAATGGCGCGCGCCGGCCGGGCCGCCCACCGACGTCGCGACGCTGCACGCGCGCCATGCGGACCTCGTCGTGCTCGGCCAGCCCGATCCGGGCGACGACGCGGCGTTCATCGAGCAGCACTTCGTCGACGACGTCGTGATGAGCTGCGGCGTGCCGGCGATCGTGCTGCCGTTCACGGGCGCGATGCACACGTTCGGCGAGAACGTGCTGGTCGCGTGGAACGGCAGCCGCGAGGCGGCGCGCGCGGTCGCGGATGCGCTGCCGATCCTGAAGCGCGCGCGCTTCGTGACCGTCGAAAGCGTGATGTACCGCCGCAAGACGGGCGCCGATCTCGCGCCCGCGGGCATCGACGTCGCCGCGTATCTCGGCCGGCACGGCATCCAGGCATCGTTCTCGACGTCGGCGCACGTGCCGGGCGTCGAGACCGGCGCGGCGCTGTTGAACCGCGCGGCCGACCTGCACGCGGACCTGCTCGTGATGGGCGCTTACGGCCATACGCGCGCGCGCGAACGCGTGCTGGGTGGCGTGACCCGGACGATGTTCGAATCGATGACGGTGCCCGTGCTGCTGTCGCATTGAGCGACACTGCGGCGGCGGCGTCGGGCGGAACCGGTGCCGGCGCGGGCCGGCCGCGCCCGTCTCGGGCGCCTTCCCTTCATTGCTGCCGGGCGAACCCGCGCGTCGATCACGCGACGGTCGCCCCGCCCGAAGGCCGGCGGCGATCGCGACCGCCGCCTCGTGGCGTCAGGATATCGCCGCGTGGCGACCTCCGCGCTTCGCCGATCCGATTGCCGCGCCCGCTTGCCGCAACGCAGCATGCGAACACCGTGCGCCCCGTGCGCCGCGTCAGGCGGCGGATTCGTCGTGGCGGCGCAGCAACACGGGCCGGTCCGCGATCCGCAGCAGCGATTCCGCGACGCTGCCGAGCAGCAGCCGACGTATTCCGTGGCGCCCGCGGGTGCCCATCACGATCAGATCGGCGCCGCACTCGGCGGCCGTGCGCATCAGCACCGCCGCGACGTCCTCGCCATACGAATCGATCGCGCGCACCGAGCCCTCGATGCGATGCTGCGCGAGCCGCGCCTTCGCGTCGGCGAGCACGCGGGTCGCGATGTCGGTCGCCGGGCCGTCGTCGTCCTGCGGCTCGAGGTACGCGGCGTCGACGTCGACGAGCTGCGGCTTGTGCTCGACGACGCACACGGCCGTCACCGTCGCGCCGAACGTCTTGGCGACCTTGATCGCTTCGTCGAGCGCGACGCTCGCGCTGCGGCTGCCGTCGAGCGCCGCGAAGATTCTTTTGTACATGGTCGACACCTCCGGAAAACACCGTTCGATCGCGTGCGGGCACGCCCTGCCGAGAGTCTCGCGCGCCGCGGACGGCCCACCGTTGACGAGGATCAAGCGTGCGCTCGGGCGGCGCGCATGCGGCGGCGCCGCAGCCGCCACGTGCGCGCTTCGATCCCATTGGCCAAAAGCAGCCAAATCGAGCACAATTTCATCTCAATATTGATGATAAGAGGCTGCGGCCCACTTGCGGGCGTCCGCGCGTTCGGGACGCCGCGTCGCGGCCGCCTCGACCGGGGAGCAAGACCTTGAAGACCGCTCTGACGACGGCTCGAAACGAACGCGCGCGCGCCACGCCACGCGCCGGCCCGCCCGCGCGGTTGCACGCCGCCGCGCCCGCGGCGGCCGGCGCACGCGGCGCCGGTTCGGCCGCCCGCTGGTCGACCTCCCCGATGCAATCGACTCGACAGGAAGATTTCCACCCATGATCAAGGTTCTGATTGCCGACGACCACGCGCTCGTGCGCGACGGTCTGCGCCATATCCTGCAGAATGCGTCCGGCTACGAAGTCGCCGGCGAAGCGTTCGACAGCGCGACGACGATCGCGCTCGTGCGCTCGACGCCCGCCAATGTGCTCGTGCTCGACCTGTCGATGCCGGGCCGCAACGGCGTCGAGCTGATCAAGCAGATCAAGGAAGAGAAGCCCGCGCTGCGGATCCTGGTGCTGACGATGCACGCGGAGCAGCAGTACGCGGTGCGCGCGTTCCGCGCGGGCGCATCCGGCTATCTGACGAAGGAAAGCGCGAGCTCGGAGCTCGTCGGCGCGGTGACGAAGGTCGCCTCGGGCGGCGTCTACGTGAGCCTCGCGATGGCCGAGCGCTTCGCGCAAAGCCTGAACGAGCCGGCGGAGACGCTGCCGCACCATCGGCTGTCGGACCGCGAGTTCGACGTGTTCCGCCGGATCGCGTCCGGCCAGACGCTCACGCAGATCGCCGACGAGCTGTGCGTGAGCGCGAAGACGGTCAGCACGTACAAGACGCGGATTCTCGAAAAGATGCAGATGCCGCACGAAGCGGCGCTCGTGCGCTACGCGTTGCGGCACAAGCTGATCGACGATCCGGACGAGGATTGACGCACGCCCCCGTGCCCGCGCGCCTCGATGAGCGACGCAGCCGGGCGGCCGGCCTGCGGGCGCGCGGCGCGGCCGCCTTACAAATTGAATGCTTTCGACATCTTCAGCTCGATCCAGGTCATGCCCGCGCGCAGCCCCTCGATCATCGCGTCGCGCTCGGCCGGATACGTGCCGCCGTGCCGGAACGCGTGCCGGAACACGCCGCCGCCCGGCGCACTGTGCATCACCTTGATGTCGCACACGTAACCGCCCTGCACCGGCGACGTCGTCACTTCGACCGTCCAGTCGCCGTCCTTGATGTTGCCTGACAACGTCATGTCGCTCTCCAGCCGGATCGGCCGACGCGGCGCCGCGCGACGCCGCGCGGCATGCGTGCGCTATTCGTAAAGGAATCGAAAGAACCCGCTGTGCAGCAGGACCGGCTTGCCGCCGATCTCGTCGAGCATCCGGCGCGCGGCATGCTCGATCTTGCCGCGATGCAGGTCGAACGCCGCGAGCAGATCGTCCTCCTTCAGCGACGCCGCGCCGAAATGATCCTCGAGCGCCTCGGCCGTGATCGCGCATTGCACGTACTCGCCGTCGACGAGCGCCGGAAATGCGACGACGAGATCGCGCGCGCAGTACTCGGGCGGCGGATCCAGAGGAAACGAAATCTTCATGACGGGCATGACAATCTCCTGTAGCCACTGCCGGCACGCGCAGCGGACCATCGATGCTTCAGCATAGAGCCGCGCCGCGCCGCCCGCTTGACCCACGTCAACCGGCCGCGCGCGGCGCGCGGTTGATCTGCGTCAACACGCCGGCGGGCAACGGGGCGATGATCGTTTCGTCGCGTGCGCCGTCGCGCCCTTCGTGCCGGCCTCGCACGCGCCGAACGATGGGGCGGGCCATGACACTGAAAGCGAATCTCGAAGGCGTGCGCGACACCTATCGCCTCTGCTTCGTGCGCAATCCGTGGGCCTACTTCACGTGCTTGCCGCTCGATCGCCAGTGCGGCGACCGCTGGAGCGAGGCGCCTTACGAACTGTACGCCGGACCGCCCTACGGCGACAGCCCCGACCAGATCCTGCGCGTCGCGTTCGACGGCCCGCTGCTGCCGCCCGAGGCCGGGCGCGGCGGGCTCACGTGCAGCGTCGTCGACATCAACGAAGGCCTCGCGCCGTGGCTTCGGACCGAAAGCTACTTCGGCGGCGAGCCGCTCGCGATCGCCGCGGGCGCGACGCTCGGCGCGTTCGTCGAGACGATCGAGAAAGCGGGCGGCACGGTGTTCGTTCCACTCACGTGGGGCGCATTGCCGGACGCCGGCAAGCGCGCGCATGCAATGGTGGTGACGAACTGAGCGATATGCGGGCGCGGCCGTCGCGGTGATCGCCGTGCGCGCGCGACGCAAACGCGTGTGATCGGATCGCGCCTCCCCATCCGCGAGCGAACCTGCCGACCGATCGGGCCCGCGCGCCGCGACGCCGTCAGCGCTCGTCCTTCGCCGTCGGATTCAGCAGCACGACGAACGCGGCGACGCCGACCGACAGCGCGATCACGCCATAGAAAAACTCGGCGCTGCTGTCGAACAGCAGGCCGCGAACGGCTTCCATCATCCCCGCGAGCGAAATGAACACGGCGATGGTCGCGAGAACGACCCGATATTTGCGCACCATGACGGTCTCCCGGCTTGCGTGTATGCGGCCGCCGTCCAATGTCGACACCGCGCGCCGGCGTCGTCACGCGCGATCGACGCTCGTGCTTCCCGTCCAGCCTTTCGGTATGATCGCCCGTCGCACGATCGCGGCCTTGACCTGAGTCAAGCGCCGCCCGCCGTTGCGAGCTGCGCGAACGACGCACCGGCGCCGCGTAGAAGTGCGCTTCCAGACGCGCAAAAAGCCAAAAGCGTCGCTGTACAATGCTCGGGCATCACCGCCGCGCCGCGCCCGCGCAACGGGCACGGCCGACGCAATCGCAGGCGCCGCGCGCCTTGTGTCGAACGGCAACCGTAGCCTCGTGGGAGATTCATGGATTCGGACATCATGCATATCGGCGGACGCATCCGCCGCCTGCGCCGGGAGCTGAAAAAAACGCTGCTCGAAGTCGCCACCGAGGCAAACCTGTCGGTCGGATTCCTGTCGCAAGTCGAACGCAACCTGACCGGCATTTCGATTTCTTCGCTCGTCAACGTCGCCAAAGCGCTGCGCGCGCCGCTCAGCGCGCTCATCGACCAGCCCCGTCAGGATCGGCCGGATTCGCACGAGGGCAGCCGCGAGTCGTACTCGATCCGTCCGACGCAGCAGCGCTACGAGCGCCTGTCGACGACCTTCGCGGGCAGCCAGCTCAACGCGGTCAAGGTATCGATGATGGAAGGCTATTCGTCCGAATGGGTCGCGCATGCCGGCGACGAATTCGTGTTCGTGCTGTCGGGACATGTCCGCTACACGGTCGGCAAGCAGGACTATCCGCTCGGCCCCGGCGATTCGCTGCACTTCAATGCGCACGAGCGGCATCGCGTCGTGAACGTGGGCAACGAGCCCGTCGAGCTGATCGCGGTCGGCACGCTGCCGCTCTTCGGCGACGGGCAGCCCGCGTTTCCGTCGCTGCCGGGCGGACAGAAGCCGCCGCGCACGCGCGCCGCGCACAAGAAAATCGAGCCGCCGCCTTCGGCGCAAAAAAACGAACGGCGCAAGGAGGCGCCCGTTCCGCGCGCGGTCTCGACGAATGACGCCGCACACCGCGTCGCGAAAAAAACCACGCGCTGAATGCCGCGCAAGCGACGCCGGCGCGCCGGTCCGCGCCGCCGCTGCGGCTCCCGCCATCGCACGCATCAATTCAATCAGCACATTCGTTTCAACGCGGCGGAAATGAATGGATTGAATTTTCAATAAATCAAAACAAATAAATCCCCCGCCGAAACGCCTCGCCCATCCATTTACAATCATATTTATTTGCGTATTTTTTGCATCTTTAATACGATTTCTGGCGCGGCCGGCGAGCGCCGCCGACGATGCATTTCCTTCGCGACGCCCGATGATTTGGCGACTCAAAATCCACGAATAAATCAATGGAAAAATCGAAGCGGCCCATCAATCTCTTTCATAGACCTGCGTTGCAATTCGCCTGACCGGGCCCATCCGGCGTCGGGACCGACCGTCGACGGCGACCACTGGAATCAAACGAACCCACTATGAAAAACAATCAAGTCGATGTACTGATCAACGGCAGCGGCATTGCGGGCGTCGCACTCGCGCACCTGCTCGGAACGCGGGGCCACAGCGTCACGGTGGTCGAGCGTGCGGCGCGCAACCGCGCGCAGAACGGCGCCGATTTGCTGAAGCCTTCCGGCATCGGCATCGTTCGCAAGATGGGGCTGCTCGACGACGTGTTCGCCGCCGGCGGACTCAGGCGCGACGCGATGAAGCTGTTCCACGACAAGGAGCCGATTGCGTCGCTCGACTACCGGACGTCCAGCGCGCTCGGCTTCTTCATCCTGATTCCGTGCGAGCAATTGCGCCGCTTGCTGCTCGCGAAGCTCGACGGCCTGCCCAATGTGCGCCTGCGCTTCGAGACGTCGATCGAGCGGATCGAGCAGGACGCCGACGGCACGGTGACGTCGCTCGCGTTGAGCGACGGCGAGACCGTCGCGCCGACAGTGCTGATCGGCGCGGACGGCGCGCGCTCGATGATCCGCAGCGACGTGCTGCGCGCGCATGCCGAGCGCGTTCCGTATGCGGCGCCAATGGCGTTCGGCACGATCGCGCTCACCGACAGCGTTCGCGAATGCAACAGGCTGTACGTCGATTCGAACCAGGGGCTCGCCTATTTCTATCCGATCGGCAACGAAGCGACGCGTCTCGTCGTCAGCTTTCCGGCGAGCGACATGCAAAATTATCTCGCCGACGCGACGCGCACGAAGCTGGTTGCGCGTCTGGCCGAATTCGTCGGCGACGAGAGCGCCGACGCGATGGCGGCGATCGGCCCGGGCACGGAATTTCCGTCGATCCCGCTCGGGCGAATGAATCTCGACTGCTATCACAAGCGCAACGTCGCGCTGCTCGGCGACGCAGCGCACAGCATCCATCCGATCACGGGCCAGGGCATGAACCTCGCGATCGAGGACGCGGGCGAACTCGGCGAGTGCCTCGACCTGCACCTGAGCGGACAGATCGCGCTCGCCGATGCGCTCGACCGGTTCGAGCGCATCCGGCATCCCGTCAACGAAGCGGTGATCTCGTACGGCCATGCGCTGGCGACCACGTACCACGATCGCGCCGCGCTCCTCGCCAACTTCCGGTCGCAATTGCAGACGAGCGGACGCGACGCCGCGTTGCTGGGCACCGACGCCGAAGCGTGATCGCCAGCGTTCCGCGCGATCGGATCAGCACGCTGCCGCGGGGCCGCGGCGGCGGCGAAGCTGAAACAAGTTGTATCGACGGTCCGTGCGGCCGGGCGCGGCGCAAACGGGACGCGGCCCCGCGCCCGGCGCTCGTCGAGCCGGCCGGTTGCGCGGCGCGCGATCGCGGATCGCCGCGCGTCGCATCACACACCGCAACATCCGATACGATGCCGTTAACCCTCTCTTAAGGCGGATTTGCCAAGCTTGAGTCACCGGCTGCGAGCATGTTCGCCCGCGGCGGGACAGATGGAGGTACGCATCATGAAAACCGCTCTGCAAATGGCCGCGCTTGCCCTGGCGCTCGCCGTTCCGGCCCTGTCGTTCGCGCAGCCGTCGACCGAGGCGCCGATGACGCGCGCGCAAGTGCGCGACGAACTGATCCGGCTCGAAAAGGCCGGCTACCAGCCTTCGAAGAACCAGTATCCGGCCAACATCCAGGCGGCCGAGGCCCGTCTCGCGCCGGCGAACGGCGCGGACACCTCCGGCTATGGCAGCGGCGGCGGCGGCGCGATGCAGTCCGGGCAGCGCGTATCGCCGACGTCGGGCGGCTGGGACACGCCGTATCGTCACCGTTGACCGATGATGCGGGCCTGCGTGCGCAAATCGCGCACGCAGGCCCGCATCGAAAGCGATCGATCGTCATGCCGATCGCCATCGCGCGCTGAAACCGCCGCACGCCGTTCGCATCGCGGCCATCGCGCGTTCGCGCGCGTAACGGCCGCGTTCGCTCAGCGCTTCGCCGGCAGCGGCGGCTCGCCCGCCGTCGTCGCATTGCGCGCCCAGTCGACGAACTCGCTGTCGTAGCGGTTGCCGATGTACGCGACATAGTTCGCGTAGCCGTCGTAATCGCCCACCCGGAAGCGCGACACGATCGTGTCGACGTCCGCGCGATGGCGCTCGAACATGAAGCGCGTCGCCATGTAGCCCCACCGGTATGCGCGCGCGACGTAGTCGCTCGACGAATACAGCGTGCCGAGCACGTCCGAGAACCGGTACGCGCCCGTGTGCGCGGCGTCGATCGATTCCTGGTTGTCGTTCTTTCTCGACAGATATTCGGCGACGCCCTCGATCCACCAGACCGTCGGCTTCGCGGTGCTCGCCGTGAAGTCGCCCGCCATGTCGTAGCGGCCGTCGAGATAGTGCGTGAACTCGTGCTCGAGGTTCCAGACCTTGAACTCGGGCCGCAGCCACGACGCCTCGTGCGCGATGAAGCGCGCCTGGTTGCCGGGCGCGGACGGATCGCCTTCGAGATACATGCCGCCGTTATCGGTGCTGATTCCGTAGATCACCGAAGCATATTTGCGATAGTTCGCGTAGTCATCGAAGATGACGAGCTCGATCGTGTCGTTGCGATCGCCCGCCACCGGCTTGCGCCCGGTCTGCATCATCCTGTGGAAGTAATCGTCCTGCCGCGCGACCGCCGTGCATACCGACTGCAACTGCGGCACCGTCATGTCCTGCGCGAGAATGCGCACGCTCGCGCTGCACGCGTAACGATACTTGAGCACCGCATCGGTCAGCCGCTTCTTGTAGTCGCACGTGCCGTAGTCCGAGCAGTCGCCCGCGTCGCCGTAGTCGACCGCTTCCGCCGCCGCGAGCCACAGATCGCTGTCCGCGCCCGTCATGCTCGTCGACGCGAGCATGTCCTGGATCATCTTCTTCACGCGCGGCTTCTGCGCCGGATAGCGGAGAAAGCGAAACGTTTCGCGCGCCGCGTCGGCAAGCTGATACGCGGCGCTCGTGTTCGACAGGCTCGCGCGGTTCGCGGTGACGAAGCGGTTGAGCGTCTCCGGCAGCGTCGCGTCGCTGTCGAGCATCGGCTGCGCGCCGCTGCGCTGATGCGCGTAGAAAAACACCGTCAGCAAGCCGGTGAAGCCGCCCGCCGCGCTGCGCTGCAGCAGCGGCGCCGCCGCCTGCGGATTCGTCGCGCTCACGGTGTACGACGCGATGCGGCTCTTCAGCGTGGGCAGGTAGTACGCCTCGTCCTTCATGTTCGTGATGAGCTTCATCAGCTCGTTCGCGGTACTCGGCGCGCGCGCGTTCTCACGGTAGAGCGCCTCGCCTTCGAGGCTTTGCTTGATATACGGACGCAGCCACACCGCGAGATTCGGAATCGGATCGGCAATGCCCGATACATCATATTGGTAATACGCGGCGCGCAGATAAATCAGCGAATTGACCAGAATCAAATTGCTCGCATCGTACCGATATATATCCTGTACGAAACGACTCGCGACGGCATGCACGTTTTCGGCATTGAAAATCTGCGTGGCCAGCGTTTTATCGACTGAGAACAGGCCGTAATGGCATTCGTAATCGGGCAGGTTCGCGACGTAATCGGCGAGCGCCGCGCCGTGATACTGGGCCATCACCGACATGTCGCGGCAATCGGCGCCCGGCGCGCTGCGTTTGCTGCGCCTGGCCGGCTGCTTGCGCTGCGAAGGCTTGGTCAGCGCCGCGCGATCCTGCTCGCTCAGCGGCAGGTTGTATTCGGCCTGCTCGGGCGAAACCGGCAGATTCTGCGGCACGCGCGGCATGCGCGCCTGCTTTTGCTGCGCCGGCTGCGTATTGGCCGACGCCGTGCCGATCAGCCCCGCGAATACCGACAACATCACGGCGGCCGACCAGCGACAGGTTTTGCGAGACAGCTCCGCTATTGGCATTTGATTTGCCCTCGGTTATTTTGGAGCGCCGAAGATATAACATCGCCCATCAACAAGTCAATTTAATGAAAGGAAGACAGGTCAATTCATGTTGATTGAATTATTTACCCGTTGGAATCGATTTTTACAATAATTCGATTAACCACCCGAATTTCCGGAGCGACATCCGCAATACGTCCGCGATTCGCGACGGACCGGCGCGCCACGTCGTGACGACGGCGTGACGCAGGACATCGAAAAAAATCGGGGGAGTTTCGCGTCGCCGTGCTGGCCGCGCATGCGGCGCGGCGACGTGAGCCGAGACGACCGCCTGCGCGGCCGCCTCGGCGTCCAGGGCGTCAGTTCCAGGGTGTCAAATCCAGGGCATCAGGCATTGCGCCGAAACTCAGCCGTCCACGCCACTCGGCCCGATCAGGTCCGCACTGGCTGCGACAGGGCTGGAATCGACTGCGAGACCAGTGGCGCCGCGAGCGCAACTGGCGCCGCGTGCGCGCTCAACTGCGTCGCAAGCTGCACGCCGGCCGGTGGCGCCGTCGCGAGCGGCACCGCCGCCGGTGGGGCCGCCGCCGGTGGGGCCGTCGCGGGTGGAACACCCAGCAATGGCACCGCGCTGCTCGCCAGCGTCGCCGAGGCTTCGCTCAAGCGCTCGACGACTGGCGCCAGCGACGCATGAACCGCCTTCAACTGCTCGTCATCTAGCATTCCCATAGCATCATCACCTCCTTTATTTGTCGACGGACAAATGGTGGCGCACCTGACGGGATTCGAACCCGCATTCCCCAGCCCCCAAAACTGGTACTTTTGAAGCCTGCGATTCACGGCCCTCGGCCCGGCTCACTGCCTGCATTGACGCCCTGGAAAGCTGCAGGCGGGTATCGCCCGGCCTACTTCCGCTTCACGTTCGGCCCCATTGTCCGATTAAGCTACAGGTGCAATTCCCGAATCCTTCAATGCCGCAGCAGTTGCTTCAGACTGCTCAGCAATCGATCGACATCGTCCGGGCCGTTGTAGCCCTGGATCGAAATCCGCATGCGGGGCCGGCCGCCGAAACGGTCGACCGACACGTCGATCCCGCATTCGTTGCGCAACCGGTACAAGAGCGCGATGTCGTCCGTTTCCGGCGGCAGTTGTGCGCAGACCATCTGGCCATGCCATTCATGCGCGCCCGGCGGATGGTAGAGCGGCTCGCGCGTCAACGCGGCCACCTCGCGCTGCGCGTCGCTCGCGAGCGCGATGCAGCGCCTGCGCACGCTGTCCCAGTCGTGCTCGCGCTGGAACGCGATCGCGCTCGGCACGCTCAGGAAGGCGGAGATGTCGCGGCTGCCCTGCCACTCGTGATACTCGACGAACTTCGACGGCCCTGGGTTCTTCGGCTCCCAGCCCCAACTGACGACGAGCGGTTCGACGAGCGGCTGCACGTCCGGTCTCGCATACAGGAACGCGCTGCCCTTCGGCGCGCAAACCCATTTGTGCAGGATGCCGACATAAAAATCCGGATCCATCGCGCGCAGCGACAACGGCAATTGCCCGGGCACGTGCGAGCCGTCGACGATCGTCAGGATGCCGCGCGCACGCGCACGCGCGCAGATCGCCGCGACCGGAAACACGAGCGCGGTGGGCGACGTCAACTGGCTGATCAGGATCGCGCGCGTGCGCGGCGTCACGTCGCGCCAGAAATCCTCGACGAACTGCGCGTGCGTCGTCACCGGCAGCGAAACCTTGTGCCGGACGATCCCGAAACCCCGCTTTTGCGCGGTGAAGCGCCACAGTCGCTCGATGCCGCCATGTTCGTGATCGGTGGTGAGCAGTTCGTCGCCCGGGCCGAGCGGGATGCTGCGCGCGATGATGTTGACGCCCGTGGTGCCGTTGCTGACATATACTAGGTTGTCGCGTTCGGTATCCACGTATTCGGCCAGTATCGCTCTCGCCTGCGCCATGCGTTCCGTGAAGCGGCGCGACAGGAAATCGACCGGCTCGCGCTCGAGCTCGTACTGCCATTGCACGTGACGCTCGAACACCGGCCGCGGCGTCGCGCCGTACGCGCCGTGGTTCAGATAGGTCACGCCCGGGTCGAGCAGAAACAACGATTTCAGTGAGTCTGTCATGGCCTTGTCCGATGTTCGAAAATCCGGTCGGCAATCTGGCGGCTGAAGCTCGCCGCCTCGCGCGCGCATGGCGCCGAGGCGGCCCGGGCCTCGCGATCCGCGTCGCGCTCGACCGGCTGTGCGACGCGACGCTCGAACGGCGCCTGAACATCCGTAGCGGCGGCCTCGTGCCGATCGAGTCGCTCGTCGCCGAATGGCAGGACTGCCACGACTACTACCCGAGCTCGATCCGCGCATTCAACCGCGTGCTGCGCGACCTCCATGTCGCGCGCGACGACGTGTTCGTCGACTACGGCTCCGGGATGGGGCGCGCGATCGTCCTCGCCGCGCGCTTTCCGTTTCGCGAACTGATCGGCGTCGAAACGTCCGATCGCCTGCATCGCGCGGCGCAGGCGAACGTCGGCCGCGCGCTGCCCGACGCCGATCGCCGCCGCATCCGTCTGCTGCATTGCGACGCGCGGCGCTTTCGCTTGCCCGATGCCGCGTCGGTGCTGTACTTCTACAATCCGTTTCATGGCGACATCCTCCGCGCCGTGTTCGCCGACATCGAGCGATCGCTGCGGCAACATCCGAGACGGCTGAGAATCGTGTTCAACAATCCGTCGCATTTCCGGATCATCGAGTGCGATTACGGCTGGCTGCGCAGGCACCGGGAATACGCATTCGAATATCCGATCGCGGTCTACGAAACATCCTCCTGCGCGCGCTCGCGCGCATAGAACGGCCGGTCTCCCGCGATCGTCGTCCGATACATCGTGCGCCGGTAGCGCGCCATGTCGTAGTCGGTCGCGCGATGCGCGAGGCAGCGGTTGTCCCACATCAGCAAATCGCCCGCGCGCCAGCGGTGGCGGTAGCCGAACCGCGCCTCGTCGAATGCGATCGCGTGCAAATGCGCCATCAGCGCTTCGCCGTAGCGCCGCTCCATGCCCACGATGCGCCACGGCACGACGCCGCCGATGTAGAGCGCGTTCTGCCCCGTTTCCGGATGCGTCCTGACGACGGGCTGCAGCATGTCCGGCCACACCCGCTTCTGGTCCGGCGGCGGGGCCGGCCGCCGCGGATAGTGGAACGGCAGCGTCTGCACGCGATCCATCACGAACGTGCGGCCGTCGATCCGGGCGCGCAGCCACGCGGGCAGCGCGCGATAGGCGGCCGTCATGTTGACGAAGCACGTGTCGCCGCCCTCGGCCGGTGTCTCGTCGCCGAACAGCAGCGTGCCGGCGGGCGGGCACGCGAGGAAATGGCCGTCCGTGTGCCAGTAGCGGCCGCTGATCGCCGCGCCGATCGGCTTGCCGTCCTTCACGATGTTCGACAGCACCAGCACGTCCGGTTGCCCGTCGCACGCGTTCTCCGCGCGCGTATAGACGACGGGCTCGCCGAAACGGCGCGTGAACGCGACGAGCCGCGCCGGATCGAGCGCCTGGCCGCGAAAGACGAGCAGTCCGAAACGCAGCCACGCCGCGCGGATCGCGCGCACGGTGTCCGCATCCAGATCGGCGCGCGCGTCGACACCGTCGATCTGCGCGCCGAGCGCCGCGGACAGCGGGCGGATGCAAAGCGTCGAGCCGTCAGACATGGATCGCTCCGAGGTGCGCGGGCACCGCTTGCGCGGCGAGCTCGCGCATGCGCGCAAGCCGCGCCGACGCCTGCGCGACGTCGAGATTGATCGCGAGCGCATCGTGACCGTCGCGGCGCGCGAGATTGGGCAGGATGACGAAGCCCTGCGGCCGCTCGCGGCTGAAGATCAGGCCCGCGCGCGACCATGTGTCGACGCACGCGCGAATCTCCGGAATCTCGAACTCGCCCCGGTAGCCGAAACTGCTCACCGAGCGCACGTCGATGCCGGCCGCGCGCAGCCAGGCCCGCACGGCGAGCGGCACATAGACGGCCGTCAGCCGCGGATTGCAGTCGCCGACGAACCAGTACCGCCCGTCCGCGCCCATGCATCCGTCGAAATTGACGGGCCCGCGGTAGCCGCGCGCCGCCAGCGCGTCGAGCAGCGCGCCGCATCGCGCGACCCACTCGCGCGCGCGGCAATCGTCGAGCAGGCCGTCGTCGACATGCAGGCCGAGAAACTGGCGCCGCTGCGCATCGCGATACAACTGCGCCGCCACCGCAACGACGCGATGGCTGCCGTCGTCTTCAATGTAGAAGCTCGCGCCGACGCTCGCCGGGCTGCCCCACGTGCCGGCGGGAGGCTGCAACGCCGGCTGCACGATCAGCGGCAGGCCGGCGCGGCGCCGCGCCTGGCGCCGCCGCAGGTCGACGAGCGTCGCATCGCTCAACGCCACCGTCTCCATCGACGGCGGCAGCGCGCACTCCGAGCGCAGCTCGCGCACGTGCGCCGGATCGTCGAAGCCGTCGGCGAGGAGCCAGCGCCGCACCTCGGCGGCGAACGCCGGCGCGCGCTCGGCGAAGTTCGCCTCCGACAGGATCGCCGATACGTTGCCGCTCGAATCCTGCGACGACTTCAGAAAGAGCCCGCTCGAGGGCGCGCGCCGATCGCATTGCGCGGCGAAACGCGCCGCGAGCGCGGCCCAGTCGCGCATGCGCAGGAACGCGTCGGGCGCGAGCACGGCGCTCGGCGCGAGCGGCGGCCCGCCGCGTATCGCCGCGTCGCGCACGAACGCGAGGAAGCGCGCCTTGTTGTGCCACGCCTGCGCGAGCGCGGCGACGCGCTCGCAGCCCGTGCGATCGAAATCGACCGCGACGCCGCGGCCGCGCAGCAGATCCGCCAGTTCGCCCAGCATGCGCGCGGTGGTCGGCGCCATCTGGTTCGCGACGAAGCCGATTCGCGCGCCGTCGCGCGCGAGCGCGTGCGCCGCGCGATCGAACGAGTCGGTCGCCGACAGCGACAGCGTCCGCAAATCGCATCGCACGTGGACGGGCGCCGGCAAGCGCGGCGCCGCGACGCCGTGCGCGGCGGCGAGACGCTGCAGCCGCTCGTCGAGCGTCGCGAGCAGGCGCGCGTAATGCCGCCCGTGCGCGTCGTCGAGCACCAGCAAGACGCTCGGCAAGCCGAGCAGGCCCGTGTAGACGAGAAAGCGGTCCTGGCAACGGAACGCGAACGTGTTTTCGGCCTCGCCGCTGTCGAGAATCAGGCCGCCGCCGACGAGAGCGAGCGGCCGCTCGCCGCGCCCGAACGCGAAGCCGGGAAACGCGTGCGTGCCGGCGGCGCTCATGCGCCCCCCGGCGCGACGGCGGCCGATTCGCATGCGTCGAGCGCGCCCGCGACGCGCAGCGCATGCAGCGTCTGCCGGGTCGACTGCGCGCGGCGGCGATGCATCGCGTCCGGCGCGCCGCACGCCGACATCGCGCGGTCGATCTCGCACGCGGTGAGGCCGGCGTCTTCGAGCGCATCTGTCGTGATGCGCGCGTCGGCAAACAGGAACGCGTCGATGAGCCCCGGCCACAGCGGCCGCAGCGCGTCGCGAACGCCGGCCGGCCATTGCGGCCACAGCAGCGTCAGCAGCCGCGAGAAATAGGCGCTGTGCCGGGCTTCGTCCAGATAGTGCCGGCGGAGAAACGTCCGCACGTCCGGCTGCAGGCCGTCGTCGCGCCAGTCGTCGCGAAGCGTGTGCGTGATCAGCGTCTCCGCGACCACGGCCGCACAGAAGCGCAGCACCGGCGCATCGACGCCGGGCAGCGTCGCCACGAGCCGGTCGACGTGCCGCAGGAAGCCGGGCGCGCGACGCGGCCTGTCCGCGCCCGTCGCCGCCCGAACCCGCGTCATCAGCTCCTGCGCGAGCAGCGCATGATATGCCTCGTCGCACTGCACGCGCAGCGCGTCGGCCACGACTTCGTCGCCGTAGTCCGCGTGCAGCGCGCGAGCCGCGATGTCGCGCGCCACCTGCGAGATCAGCGCGTTCTCGAGCGCGACGGTGAAGCTCAGGTGCGCGATCAGCAGACCGCCCGCCGCGCGCTCCCGTCGCGCATCGCGCGCGGCGAGACCGGACAGCGCGCCGCCCGCTTCGTCCGCGATCCATGCGCCCGCGCCGCCCGTCAGCCACGCGCCGGCCGGCATCGACCGCACCGACGCCGCCCGATGCCAGTCGTCGAACGGCGAGCGATAAGCGGCGTCCATGATCACGCCCGATCCCGCATCGACGTGCGCATGCCGACGCCGACGCCTTCCGTCGTCGGGCATTCGACGAAGCAGTCGTACTCGCGTGCGACGAGCTCCACGAACGGCGCGAGCTCGTCGCGATTGCGGGCGATCACGTCGTCGAAGAACGCGCAGCCCGAATGGTCGCGAAAGAGGATGTTGTGGCAGACGAGCAGCGAGCGCGGCGCGAGCCGCGGCAGCGCCGCGCGCAGCAGATGCGCGTAGATGCCCTTGCCGCGCCGCGTCGGGTCCCGGTGATCGCGCGGCAGCTCGGCGTCGAGCACGACGAGATCGAACGGGCCGCCGCCGCGCGCGAGATAGTGCTCGCCGGTGTCGCAGACGACTTCGACGCGCGCGTCCGCGTCCGGATAGAGCCGCGCGAGGCTGCGGCGCGCGACGTCGGCGACGCGCGGATCGGGATCGACGAGCACCGCGCCGCCCCCGCATGCGACGATCGCGGGCAGCGCCCACGCGGCCCAGTAGCCGTAATAGCTGCCGAGAAACACGGCGTTGCGCGGCCGGAAAGCCAGCGCGACCGCGAGCAGCAGGCGCCCTTCCTCCGGATAGATATAGGTGCCGAGGCCCTGATGATCGAAGCCGCGCCCGATGCTCGCCGCGACCTGCGCGCACACCGCCGGAAATTCGGCCGGCCACGCGAGGCCCGTCGGGGCCAGCCCGGCGAACGCATGCTCGACGGCCGCATCGATCGACGCGGGAAAGCGCTTCGCGAAATGCACGTCGTTGGACGGCACGCCGCGGCCGACGAGTTGCGTTCGAACGCGCTCGAGAAACGCCGCGAACTCGGCGCGCGACTGCGCGCCCGCACGAAAGCCGCGATACTCGGGCGCGTCGCGCAGCACGTCGTCGACGAGATCGAATAGGGGACCACTGAACGTAGTCGTCATGCGAGGGCCTCCCCTTGCTGTTTCGCCGCCTCGGCGGGCGATTGCGCGGCGCACGCGCCGGGCCATGCGGCGCCCGCCACCATTCCCGCGCCACCGAGCGCCTGCCAGAGCGCCTCGGCGACGTGCGGCGCGAACGGCCCGAGGTACAGCACCAGTTGCCGGGTCGCGTCGGCGAGGATCGCGACGTCTTCGGCGCGCAGCGGCTCGCGCTTGCGCATCGCCGCATCGAACGCCTGCAGGCGCTCGAACAGGAACGCGAGATTCTTGAGCGCGAGGTGATAATCGTGCCGCCGGAAGTCGTCCGCGATCCGGCGGCCGCCCGTCGCAAGCCAATCCCTCATCCGCCGATGCAGCGGATCGGGCCGGCCCGTGGCCGGCGGATCGCCCACATCATGCGCGGCGGCGACGCCGGCTTCGGTCTCGACGACCCGGTGGACGAACGCCCACAACCGTGCGAGGAACGCGCGCTGCCGGCGCACGAGGTCGTCCGACCAGTTGACGTCGTTCTCGGGCGCGGCCGCGCCGATGATCGCGAGGCGCAGCGCATCGGCGCCGTAGCGCTCGACGATCGACCGCAGGCTCACCGCATTGCCCGCGCTCTTGCTCATCTTGCGGTCGTCCTGCTTGACCATGCCGAGCGCGAGCAGCGTCGTCACGGGCTCCTCGACATCGGCGATGCCCATCCTGCGCAACGCCCGCGCGATCATCCGCACATGGAAGAAGCAGGTTCGCACCTGGTCCGCGCCGCCGATCATCAGATCAACCGGCAGCCACGCGTTCGCGTCCTCGCGGTCGAACGGATCGTCGGCATCGACGCGCTTGCATATCCAGTGGTACCACCACGGGCTCGAATAGGCTTCGAGCGTTTGCGCATCGCGCCGCGCGCTCGCGCCGCAGCGCGGACACCGCACGTCATGGAAGGCCGCGTGGTGCTCGAGCGGATTGCCGGGCCGGCTCAGATCGACATCGTCAGGCAGCCGCACGGGCAATGCGTGCTCGGGCACCGCGACGGGGCCGCACGCCGCGCAATGCACGATCGGCACGGGCGGCCCCCAGTAGCGGTTGCGGGCGATGTTCCAGTCCTGCAGCCGGTAGCCGACGAAGCGCTCGGCCTGCCCCGCGGCGAGCATCGCATCGATGTCGCAGACAGCGTGCGCGACGATCGCGTGCCGCTCGGCCAGCGCCCGGTCTGCCGCCACCGCATCGGGACGGCCGGCGCGCGCCGTATCGTCGGGCGTGTCTTCGACGACGATCGGCAGATCGACGACGCCCGTCGCGCCCGCCGCCTGCGCGCGCTCGGCCAGCACGATCGTCTCGCCGGGCCGGGCCCCTTCGCGCGTCGCGGCGGCGGCCAGCGGATGCCGCCGCCCCACGACGACGAACCGCAGCCCGGGCAGCCACGCGGCATCGTCGAGCTGCAATTCGAGCCCGTGCGCGCGGCCGCGAACGGGCAGGCGCAAGCGCAGACCTTCGCGCCGGCCGATCCAGTCGCGATGGATCTTCTTCACGTCGTCGGGCCAGCCCGCGAGCCGATCCAGCCCGTCGAGCATCTCGTCCGCGAACGTCGATTCGCGCACGAACCACTGCGGCCGCACGACCGTGCTCACGAGGCTCTTGCAGCGCCAGCAGCGCCCTTCGTCGACGAGGCTCGCGGCGAGCGTCACGTCGCACTGCGGGCACCACGCGGCGGGCGCGTCGCGCCGGAAGCAGTGTCCGGCCTCGAACAGCCGCAGGAACACCCACTGGACCCAGCGGTAGTACGCCGGCACGTGGTATTGCGTGATGCGCCGGCTGTCGTGCCCGAGCCCCAGCCGGACGAATTGCGCGGCCATCGCCTCGCTGCATTCGCGCGCGAGGCGCTCGGGCGCGCAGCCCGCCTCTCTCGCCGCCAGCTCGGTCGGCAGGCCGAACGTGTCGAAGCCGGTCGTGTACAGCACGTTGTAGCCCTGCATCCGCCGAAACCGCGCGTCGGCGTCGGCGAGCACGTAGTTCCGCGCGTGCCCCATGTGCAACTGGCCCGTCGCGAACGGCGGCAACTCGACGATGAACCACTTCGGCCGCCCCGGCCGCGGGTCCGCGTCGAACAAACGCGCGTCGCGCCACGCGTTCTGCCAGCGCGGCTCGAGCGTCTGCGGCCGATACGGCGGCGCGTTGCGCGCACCGGCCGCGCGCGGGGCGCTCATGTCCAGCACTCCACGGCGCGCACGTCGTCGAGATACGCGCGCGGCAGCAGGTCGGCCGCGGCGAGCAGATGATCGAGATAGTCGCGCGTCGGCCTCAGGTTCGGGCGCACCATCGCCGGATTCGCGACGTAGGTGACGGCGCGCGTCAGGCGGCCCGTCGCGCCGTCGCGCACGAGCACGCCGGCGCGACGGTAGTGAAGCGGAACGAGCTCGATCGAATCGAGCGCATCGAGCGCGCGTTCGCTCATCGCGTTCAGCGTGCCCTCGACGCGGCCATCCGCCGCCGCCTCGATGTTGGCGAAGCCGATCCAGTCGTGCCGCGACGAGACCTTGTTGAAGATCAGCCGGTAGCCTTCGACGACGCCGGGCCGCCGGTCGATCAGCGCCTCGCCGAAACGGGACAGCCGCTCGCTCAGCCGCGCAAGGCTCATGTTGGAACCGTAAGCGAAGTAGCAAACCTGGCTCATCGTGTCCCCCGCGCTGATCCGACCGGTTCGTCACGGGCGGATGCCCGGCTCACCTTCGCATCGCGCCCTTCGCCGCCAGGCGGGCGGCCTCGCTCGCCTCACCGCTGCGTCGCGACGCGATCGCGCTTCACGCGCCGCATGTGTGTCGGGCCGGCGTGCTGCCAGCCGCCGCGCGAACGGAGGCGGTGATAGAAAAAGAAAATGGGATCGAAGCTCGCGATCTCGGATGCGCCGCGTTCGCCATCGGCTTGCGGCAGCGGCGCGCGCGCCTGCCTCGATGTGCACGCACGCCCGATCGCGCCGCGCACGCCGTCTCGCGCGCCATCCGGCGGCATCGCACCAACCATGACGATCGGGACGACCGGGACGATCGCCGGGCATCGGGCGTGCCGATGGCCGGCGCGCGTCGCGTTCGAAGCGCTCGCGCGGCTTCGCGCGCTCGGATAGTTGCGGCATTCGGTGTCCGCGCCGGCGCGGAGCGCGTCGCCGTTCGCGACGCTGCGCATGCGCGGGCGCTTTGCAGCGACATCGTCGCGCCGCCGCGCGCTTGCGTTGCAATCGGGGAGCCGCGTGTCGTCGTTCTTGTCGCCGCCTCCGCGCTCGCATGGCGGCGCGTCGAGCGGCGGCCGATTCCCGTCCTGCCTGGTCGTGTTCATGATCTGCCCTTGTCCCCGTGGCTTTTTGCGTCGGACCACCGGACACAAGCTAGATCGGCAAAATGCGCAAATCCAGCTACCAGTTCTGGTAGGCCGCGCGCGCATTCCACCGCAGGAAACGTCTTGCGCGGCTTCTCAACCGAAATCGACGATCAGCGCGTGATATTCGCGCTCGCCGGACGTGAAGCGGCGAACGGGCCGATATCCGAGCTTGGCGACCGCATTGACGGAGCGCGCATTATCGACGGCAATGAAACTGATCGCATTTCCGAATTGCGGTTTCGCCGATGTGATCGCGAGTGCGATCATTTTTTCGAGCAGGCCTTTTCCGCGCGCCACCCGGCTCAGGCACATCGGCCCGAACAGGCACATGGTTTCCGCTATGTTTTCCGACGCATATTCACCGCTCCGTTCGAACGATTCGACCAGCGCATCGATGATCGCGTTGCCGCGCCACGCAGCGAGACGGGAAATGCAGAAAAACCCGGCGAATTCGGCCTGCTCGTACGCGACGACGATGCCGGTGTCGGACGCGAGCGCGCCGATCCGATCCTCGGGAATCTCGGCGGACAAAAAGCCGTTCTTGCGCTCGGCTTCGCTGAGATTGCCGATTTGATTCGCTTTTTGCAGAGAAAGAATATTCGGATAATCGTCGGCACGAGCCATTCTGACTACGGTCGTTTCGGTCATTTCGCCTGTTTTTTGTTTTAAGGAAGGACTGCGATTCTATAGACGATTTCACTTCGCAATTTAGAATGTTCATACGAATTCAACGATTGCGGATAGGTCTTCGCGTCGATTGCTTGCCGCGGGAAAAAAGCCAACCCGAAACGCCGGGCCGTTGATTCGATTGCCGTTTGCCGAAACCGCCGATGCGATGCGCATCCGGCATGCGGACCACATTTGTGCGCACGTAAGCGTGTAAAAGTGTTTTTCATTCGGCGTGGCGGACATCGGCCAGCGATTCCGGGCGCGCGCGCGAGCGCCGGCTCGCCGCCCCTTTCCGCGCCGTTTTCGTTCACCCGGCTCGGTTAGAATTCCGTGCAATCAAACCGAAAGCTTCCGTCAGAGGGCAATCGAGCGATGAAGCACGACGACAAGCGGAACAAGCCAAACAAGCCGAACCCACCGATCCTCCGGCTGCTCTCGCGCATCGGCGCCGTCGCGGCGCTCGGCGCCGCCGCCGCGCTGTCGCTGCAGGCCGACGCGGCGCGCACGACGAGCGTGTCGCCGCAAGGCGCCGTTGCCGAAGTCCGGCAGACCGTCGTCAAGTTCGACGAGGCGATGGTCGCGTTCGGCTCGGCATCCGCGCCGGACCCCGCGCGCGTCGCGTGCGCCGATCCCGCCGCCGCGCGCGGCCACGGCCGCTGGCTCGACGACAAGACCTGGGCCTACGATTTCGAGAGCGACCTGCCGCCCGGCGCGCGCTGCACGGTCGCGCTCAACGACACGCTGCGCTCGGTCGCCGGCAACGCGGTGACGGGCCCGCGCCGCTTCGCCTTCCAGACGGGCGGCCCGTTCCCGGTGTCGGTGCGGCCGGGCGCGCGCGAGATCGAGGAGCGGCAGGTGTTCGTCGTCAAGCTGAACGGCCCGGCCGACGAGCGCTCGGCGCTCGCGAACATCTGGTGCGAGGCGGCCGGCATCGGCAACCGCATACCGGTCGCCGCCGCCGACGCGCTGACGCGCGCCGCGCTCCTCGATCACTTCCACTGGAAAAAGGACGCCGCGCGCGTGCTGACGCTCGCGTGCGCGCAGGCGCTGCCCGCGAGCGCGAAGATGCAGCTCGTCTACGGCCGAGGCGTCGCGAGCCCGAGCGGCGTCGCGAACGACACCGAGCGGCGCTACGATTTCACGGTCCGCGCGCCGTTCGCCGCGAGCTTCTCGTGCGAGCGCGAGAACGCGAAGGCGCCGTGCACGCCGCTGCGCCCCCTCACGCTGTCGTTCAACGCCCCCGTCGCGCGCAGCGCCGCCGACAAGATCCGGCTGCACGGCCCGGACGGCGCGATCGCGCCGCGCTTCAAGCCCGACGATCGCTCGGAGGAGGTCACGAGCGTCCAGTTCGCCGCGCCGCTGCCCGCGCAGGCCGCGCTGACGATCGAGCTGCCGCCGGCGCTGCGCGACGTGACGGGCCGCGCGCTGTCGAACGCCGACCTGTTCCCGCTCGCGACGCGCACCGCACCGATGCCGCCGCTCGCGAAATTCCCGTCGGGCACGTTCGGCATCGTCGAGCGCTTCGCCGAGCCGGATTCGCCCGCGCTCGTGCCCGTCACGCTGCGCAACGTCGAGGCCGATCTGCGCGTCGCGGGGCTGAACGCGGGCGGCGCGCAGTTCTCGAACCTGAAGGTCGAGAACGACAACGAGATCCGCCGCTGGATGCGGCTCGTCGAGCGTTTCGACGGCCGCGCGATGACCGTCGAGTCGATCGACAAGCTTCGCCCCGGCCTGCTCGCGCGCGGCCAGCATCCCGTCTACGCGCCGCTCGCCGCGGGTGAGAGGCCGCCGAAGCCGCAGCGCCGGCAGATCGACATCCGCTCGCTGTCGCTGCTCGCGGGCGAGCCCGGCGTACAGACGCTGACGCTGCCGAAGGCCGACCCGAAGGCGCTGCGCCCGTTCGAGATCGTCGGCGTGCCGATCGACAGGCCG
The DNA here is from genome assembly GCF_001546925.1 of Burkholderia sp. MSMB1588. Taxonomy (NCBI): domain Bacteria; kingdom Pseudomonadati; phylum Pseudomonadota; class Betaproteobacteria; order Burkholderiales; family Burkholderiaceae; genus Burkholderia; species Burkholderia sp. MSMB1588. The sequence continues at coordinate 2,500,641 of NZ_CM003770.1, forward strand.
GGCTTTCACGTGCTCGAACTCGCGTCGCCCGCGCTCGGCCGCTCGCTGCTCGCGAAGCCCGCGAAGATGTACGTGCGCACCGCGGTGCTCGTCACGAATCTCGGCGTGCATCTGAAGCTCGGCCGCGAGAACAGCGTCGTCTGGGTGACGACGCTCGACAAGGGCAAGCCCGTGCCGAACGCGCAGGTGCGCGTGTCCGACTGCAATGGCGACGAGATCGCGGCCGGCAAGACGAACGCGCAAGGGCTCCTCACGATCGACACGCCCTTCGAGCCGAAGCGCGCATGCGATTATTCGAAGGGCGACGGCGACTATTTCGTATCGGCCCGCGTCGACAATCCGAAGACGGGCCCGGACATGGCGTTCGTGCGATCGAGCTGGAATCGCGGCATCGAATCGTGGCGCTTCGATGTGCCGACCGACATGAGCGGCACGCCGACCGTGCGCGCGCATACCGTGTTCGACCGCACGCTCTTGCGCGCGGGCGAGACGGTGTCGATGAAGCACTTCGTGCGCGCGCAAACGCTGCAGGGCCTCGCGTTCCCGCCGCGCTATCCGTCGCGCGCGACGATCCGCCATCTCGGCAGCGGCCAGACCTATCGCGTGCCGCTCGCGTGGGCCGCCGATCACACCGCCGACACGCGCTTCGCGCTGCCCGCCGCGGCGAAGCTCGGCGAATACGGCGTCGAGCTCGAGGACGGCCCCGAGGACGCGCCGAGCGCGAGCTACTACGGCGGCAGCTTCCGCGTCGAGGCATTCCGGCTGCCCGTCTTCAAAGGCTCGATCGGCGTGCGCGACGCGCAGGCGCGCCCGCTCGTCGGCGCGAAGGACGCGCCGCTCGCGGTGCAGATCGATTACGTATCGGGCGGCGGCGCGTCGAACCTGCCCGTGCAGGTGTCGGCGCTCGTGAAGAGCGCCGCGCCGCCGTTCGCCGAGCGCTACCCCGACTTCGGCTTCGCGCCGTACCGCCCGGAAACGGACGACGCCGCGGCCGACGACGACGCGCAGGACGGCGAGGACGGCGGCAGCGCATCGCGCGGCAACGATCCCGACGCGACGAAGCTCGTCGCCGACAAGATCGCGCTGACGCTCGATCGAACCGGCTCGGGCGCGCTGACGTTGAAGGGCCTGCCCGCCGTCGACGCGCCGAAGCGCGTCGCGCTCGAAGCGACGTTCGCCGATCCGAACGGCGAAGTGCAGACGATCCGCGGCGACGCGATGCTGTGGCCGGCCGCGGTCGTCGCCGGCATCAAGGCGGGCCACTGGGTGTCGGTCGGCCAGCGCGTGCCGGTGCAGGCGCTCGTCGTCGATCTGCAGGGCAAGCCGCGCGCGTCGGCGGCCGTCGAGATCAAGGGCGTCGCGCGCGTGACGACCTCCTCGCGCAAGCGGATGGTCGGCGGCTTTTACGCATACGACAACCGGAGCGACACGCGCGAGCTCGGCGTGCTGTGCTCGGGCAAGACCGATGCGCAGGGCCGGCTGTCGTGCGACGCGACGCTTTCGCAGGCGGGCGACGTGCAGTTGATCGCGGTCGCGAAGGACGGCGACGGCCGCGCGTCGAACGCGTCGACGTCGGTATGGGTCACGCGCGAGGACGAACTCTGGTTCGGCGGCGAGAACACCGACCGGATCGACGTGATCCCCGAAAAGACTTCATACGAGCCGGGCGAGACCGCCCGCTTCCAGGTGCGCATGCCGTTCCGCTACGCAACCGCGCTCGTCGCCGTCGAGCGCGACGGCGTGATCGAGACGCACGTCGTCGAGCTGAACGGCAAGAATCCGACCGTCGATCTGAAGGTCGGCGACACGTGGGGGCCGAACGTCTACGTATCGGTGCTCGCGCTGCGCGGGCGGCTGCGCGAAGTGCCGTGGTACTCGTTCTTCACGTGGGGCTGGAAGGCGCCGCTCGAATGGGCGCGCGCGTTCTGGCGCGAAGGCCGCCATTACGAGGCGCCAACCGCGCTCGTCGATCTGTCCAGGCCCGCGTTCCGCTACGGCCTCGGCGAAATCAAGGTCGGCACGGGCGCGCACCGGCTCGGCGTCGCGGTGACGACCGACGCGGCCCGCTACCCGGTGCGCGGCACCGCGCACGTGCGCGTGAAGGTCACGCTGCCCGACGGCAAGCCCGCGCCCGCCGGCACGCAGATCGCGCTCGCCGCGGTCGACGAGGCGCTCCTCGAGCTGATGCCGAACCGCAGTTGGGACCTGCTCGACGCGATGCTGCAGCGGCGCGCGTACGGCGTCGAGACGGCCACCGCGCAAATGGAGATCGTCGGCCGCCGCCACTTCGGGCGCAAGGCGGTGCCCGCGGGCGGCGGCGGCGGGACGGCGCCGACGCGCGAGCTGTTCGACACGCTGTTGCTGTGGAATCCGCGCGTCACGCTCGACGCGAACGGCGGCGCGAGCATCGACGTGCCGCTCAACGATGCGCTCACGCGCTTTCGGATCGTCGCGATCGCGGCGGCGGGCGCGGACCGCTTCGGCACCGGCAGCGTGACGATCCGCAGCACGCAGGACCTGCAACTGATCTCGGGCCTGCCGCCGCTCGTGCGCGAACGCGACGCGTTCCGCGCGCAGGTGACGGTGCGCAACACGACCGGGCGGAAGATGGACGTCGTCGTGACGCCGCGCGTGCCGGGCGTCGACGTCGCGCCGCAGAAGGTGTCGCTCGCGCCCGATTCCACGCGGGAAATCGCGTGGACGGTCACGGTGCCCGACGCGGCGGCGGGCGGCGGCGCGGCGGCGGGGGCGCTGAACTGGCGCATCGAGGCGGCCGAGCAAGGCGGCCCGCGCGCGGCCGACGCGCTCGCGCTCGCGCAGAAGGTGGTGCCGGCGCTGCCCGTGACGGTCCAGCAGGCGACGCTCGCGCAAGTCGACGGCACGCTGGCCGTGCCCGTCGCGCCGCCCGCCGGCGCGGCGCTCGACGCGCACGGCGCGCCGCGCGGCGGCGTGGCCGTCTCGCTGCAATCGAAGCTCGCCGACGGCCTGCCGGGCGTGCGCCGCTGGTTCGAGCGCTATCCGTACCGCTGCCTCGAACAGCAGGCGTCGCGCGCGATCGGCCTGCGCGATCCGGCGCAATGGCAGGCGCTCGCCGCACGGCTGCCGCTCTATCTCGACCGCGACGGGCTCGCGAGCTACTTCCCGCCTTCGTCCGACGATGCGCACTACGGCAGCCCGTCGCTGTCCGCGTACCTGCTCGTGCTCGCCGACGAGGCGAGCCGCGCCGACGCGCGCTTCGCGCTGCCCGAGGACGTGCGCGCGCAACTCGAATCCGGGCTCGCGCACTTCGTCGAGGGGCGCATCGAGCGTGATGCGTGGGCGCCGCGCCAGGATCGCGACCTGCGCAAGCTCGCGGCGATCGAGGCGCTGTCGCGCCACGGCGCCGCGCAAGGCCGGATGCTCGGCTCGATCGAGATCGCGCCGAACCAGTGGCCGACGTCGGCCGTCCTCGACTATCACGCGATCCTCGCGCGCGTGAAGGACATCGCGCAGCGCGACGAGAAGCGCGCGCAAGTCGAGCAGATCCTGCGCGCGCGGCTGACGTATCAGGGCACGCAGCTCGTGTTCTCGACCGCGCGCGACGACGACCTGTGGTGGCTGATGACGGGCAACGAGACGAACGCGGCGCGCCTCGCGCTCGAGTTCGCCGGCGACGCGGGCTGGAAGGACGAGATGCCGCGCGTCGCGGCCGGCCTCCTCGCGCTGCAGAAGAACGGCGCGTGGCAGACGACGACCGCGAACGCGCTCGGCCTGCTCGCGATCGAGCGCTTCTCGCGCGCGTACGAGAGCGCGAGCGTCGCCGGCACGACGAAGATCGCGCTCGGCGGCGATGCGCGTTCGGTCGCGTGGTCGCAGACCGCGGGCGCGAAGCCCGCCGTCGCCGCGCGCGGCGTGACGCTGCCGTGGCCGCGCGGCGCGCGCGCGCCGGGCGCGCTGTCGATCGTGCAGGAAGGCAGCGGCCGCCCGTGGGCGACGATCGAAAGCCTCGCCGCGGTGCCGCTGCGCGCGCCGTTCGCGGCCGGCTACCGGATCGCGAAGACCGTCACGCCGGTGTCGCCCGCGGTCAAGGGCGTGCTCACGCGCGGCGACGTGCTGCGCGTGCGCGTCGACATCGACGCGCAAAGCGACATGACGTGGGTGGTCGTCAACGATCCGATTCCGGCCGGCGCGACGATCCTGGGCTCCGGGCTCGGCCGCGATTCCGAGGCCGCCACGCAAGGCGAGGGCGAAAAGTCGCCCGATGGCGCGCGGCCCGCGTTCGTCGAGCGCGACTTCGACGGCTATCGCGCGTACTACGACTATCTGCCGAAGGGCAAGCTCACGGTCGAGTACACGGTGCGCGTGAACAACGCCGGCACGTTCGGGCTGCCGCCGACGCGCGTCGAGGCGCTGTATGCGCCGTCCGTGTACGGGCTGTGGCCGAACCCGCCGATGACGGTCAAGCCGGCCGACGCGGGCAAGCCGTGAGCGGGCGATGAACGGGTTCGCATCGATGCTCGCGCGGCTGGCCGCGCCGTCGGCCATGCGCCGCGCGCTCGCCGCCGCGATGCTCGCCGCGCCGCTCGCCGCGCATGCGCTGCCGGCCTACGACGACGTGCGGCGCGACTGGCGCAGCTCCGACTGGGTGCTGCTCGCGCGCGACGGCGCGCCGCTTCAGCGCACGCGCGTCGACCTCGCCGAGCGGCGCGGCGACTGGATCGCGCTCGCCGACGTGTCGCCCGCGTTTCGCGAGGCAATCGTCGTATCGGAAGACAAGCGCTTCCACGCGCACAGCGGCGTGGACTGGCGCGGCATCGCGGGCGCCGCGTGGGGCAATCTGTGGAACGAGCGCACGCGCGGCGCGTCGACGGTGACGATGCAACTGGCGGGCCTCCTGAGCGACACGCCGCGCCGCTCGGGCCAGCGCTCGCTGCCGCAGAAGGCCGTGCAGGCGATGAACGCGCTGCGGCTCGAACGCGGCTGGCGCAAGGACCAGATCCTCGAGGCGTATCTGAATCTCGTGCCGTTCCGCGGCGAAACGGTCGGGCTCGACGCGATGTCGCACGCGCTGTTCGGCAAGGCGCCGTCGGGGCTCGACGTGCGCGAATCGGCGGTCGCCGCCGCACTCGTGCGCGCGCCGAACGCGTCCGCCGCGAAGGTCGCCGAGCGCGCGTGCCGGATCCTGCGCGACATGCGTGCCGAGCAGCCGTGCGAATCGCTCGACGGCTACGTGCGCTTCGTGACGTCCGCCCCGCCGCCCGCCGCGCGCGACGACGGCGAAGCGCTCGCGCCGCACTTCGCGCGGCGCGTCGCGGCCGAGGTGAGGCCCGGCGCGGGCGCGCGCGTGCGCTCGACGCTCGACGCGCCGCTGCAGCGCTTCGCGCGCGACACGCTCACGCGCGCGCTCGCCGAGCTGAACGCGCCCGCCCATCGGCGCAACGTGCAGGACGGCGCGGTCGTCGTGATCGACAACGCGACGGGCGAGATCCGCGCGTGGGTCGGCTCGTCGGGCGCGCTGTCCGCCGCGCGCGACGTCGACGCGGTGCTCGCGCCGCGCCAGGCCGGCTCGACGCTCAAGCCGTTCCTCTACGCGCAGGCGATCGACGAGCGGCGGCTGACCGCCGCGTCGCTGCTCGACGACGCGCCGATCGATCTCGCCGCGGGCGGCGGCCTGTACATCCCGCAGAACTACGACAAGCACTTCAAGGGCTGGGTCAGCGTGCGCACCGCGCTCGGCGGGTCGCTGAACGTGCCGGCCGTGCGCACGCTCGTGCTCGTCACGCCGCACCGCTTCGCGCGCACGCTGACGGCGCTCGGGCTGCCGCTCGCCGAAGAAGGCGACTACTACGGCTTCAGCCTCGCGCTCGGCAGCGCCGACGTCACGCTGCTGTCGCTCGCGAACGCGTATCGCGCGCTCGCGAACGGCGGCGTCGCGCGCGCGACGCTCGACGTGCCGGGCGGCGGCGGAAACGATGCCTTCAGGTCGCCGCGCTCCGCGTCGAGCGTGTCGAGCGTGTCGAAGTCGGCGATTGCGACGTCGGCGGCTACCAGGTCGGCGGCTTCCACAGCGGCGGTTTCCACGACAGCCGCTTCGAAGCCGGCCGCGTCCAGGCCGGCCGCGCCGCCCGCGCGCGCCACGGCCGGCACGCGCGTATTCAGCGAGGCCGCGAGCTACATCGTCACCGACATCCTCGCCGACAACAACGCGCGCGTGCGCACGTTCGGCTTCGACAGCCCGCTCGCGACGCGCTTCTTCTCCGCGGTCAAGACGGGCACCAGCAAGGACATGCGCGACAACTGGGCGGTCGGCTACACGTCGCGCTACACGGTGGGCGTATGGGTCGGCAACGCGGACGGCTCGCCGATGTGGGACGTGTCCGGCGTCACGGGTGCGGCGCCCGTGTGGGCCGCGATCGCAGGCTACCTGCACCGCGATCTCGCGAGCCGCGCGCCGCGGCCGCCCGCGGGCGTCGAGCAGCGCCGCGTCGCGTTCGAGCGCGACGTCGAGCCCGCACGCCTCGAGTGGTTCGTCGCCGGCACCGCGCTCGACACGGTGCGCCTCGCCGCGCCCGCGACGACCGGCGCCGGCGGGCCGCGCGCGCCGCTTTCGATCGGCGCGCCGACCGACGGTACAATCTTCGCGATCGATCCGGACATTCCGCCGAAGCATCAGCGGATCTGGTTCGAGCGCGCGGCGGGGCGCGCGGCGCGCTTCTCGTGGCGGCTCGACGGCAAGGTGATCGGACACGGCGACCGGCTCGCGTGGATGCCGTGGCCGGGATCGCACCGGCTCGAGCTCGTCGACGCGCGCGGCGATGTCGCGGACGCGGTCGGCTTCGAGGTGCGCGGCGCGTTCGCGAGGACGGCGGCCAATCCGAAGCCGTGACGCGGCGAGCGGCCGTTCTCGTGGCAACGCATGTGCGTTCCGTATGTCAACAGACCCTGGGATGGCCGCGAGCAATGCGCCGCGGAGGCCGCCATGAACCGACCAGATTCCTATCGTTCGCTGCTGAACATCCCGGGCTTGCCGCCGCTGCTCGTCGCAGCGATCTTCTCGCGCCTCGCCGGACGGATGTTCGTCCTGACGCTGGTGCTTTTCGTGCTGGCGCGGTTTTCGTCGCCCGAGTGGGCCGGATGGCTGACGTTCGCCGCGATCGCGCCCGGGCTGATCGTCAGCCCCGTCGCCGGCGCGATCCTCGATCGCGTGGGACCGACGGCCGCCGTCGGGATCGACTTTGTCGCGAGCGCCGTCTTCGTCGCCGCGGTCGGCGTCGCCGGCTGGGCCGGCTCGGCCACGCCCGCCGCGCTGGCCGTCCTCTCGATCTTGTATTCGCTCACCGGCCCGCTGGGTGCGGCGGGCACGCGCACGCTCCTGCCGCGCCTCGTGCCGCCCGCCGCGCTCGACAGAGCAAACGCGCTCGACACCGCGATCTATGCGATCGTCGACGTCGCGGGACCCGCGCTCGCCGGCGCGATGGCCGCCTCGCTGGGACCGGCGGCGGCGATCCTCGTGATTGCCGTCGCGTATGCCGTCGCGGCGATTTGCCTGTCGCGCGTGCCGCGCCTGCCCGGATTGGCCGCAACCCGCGCGTCGCTGTGGAAGCAGGCGATCGAAGGCATCGGAATGGTGGCGACGCAACCGACGCTTCGAGGGCTCGCGATCTCTTATTCGTTGTACCAGATCACGTGGGGAGCGCTCATCGTCGTGGTCCCCACCTTTGTCGCCGCGCACTTCTCCCGCGCGTCGGCAAGCTCGATCACCGGCCTGATGTGGGCCGCAGTCGGCATCGCGGGCGGGCTGGGGGCACTGCTTGCCGGCCGCCTGCGGACGGACGGCCGCGAGCGCAAGATCATGGCCGCCGGCATGGCCGTCACCGCGGCGGCGGCGTGGCCCGTCGCGGGCGAATTCGGGCTCGCCGGATTGATCGTCGCGCTGGTCCTGGCCGGCATGGCGGCCGGCCCTGTCGACGTCGCGCTGTTGACGCTGCGTCAGCGGCGAACGGCCCCTCGGCAGCTCGGCCGCGTCATGTCCGTCTCGATGAGCCTGAACGTCGCAGGATTTCCGGTCGGGTCCGCCATCGCGGGCATGCTGATCGACACTTCGTCGTCGGTCGCGCTGATGGCGGCCGCCATCGCGTCCGCGATCGCGGCGCTCGCGACTTCGGCGATCCCGCACGACATCGGCTCCGTTCAGGCCGGAAAGGAATCCGGCTAGAAGGGTCTGTTCATGCGCATGACGGGCTTGCGCCGGCCCCGCCGTCGGCGTCCGATCGAATTCCGGCGCGCAGACGCCGGCGCTCATGCCGCCGCCCGGCCCGCGGGCCCGAACAACCAACAACCTCGCGCCCATGCCGGGCGCCCTGCTTCGCGGCTCGCCCGCGCACCGTTCGCGCCCGATGCGCCGGCCCGCGTCGCGCACACTTCCCCCGCGACGGCGCGCACTCACAGCGCATCGAGAAACTGCTCGAGCACCGCCTTCATCTTGCGGATCGCCGCGTCCGGCAGCAGCATCACGAGCTTCGCGACGAAGCCGATCGCGCCGAACGCCTTCACCCGGTCGACGGCGCCCGTCTGGACATCGGCCGGCACGACGATCACGAACGCGTTCAGGCCGTCCTCGCGAATGCGCTCGAGCCCCGCGCCCTTGCCGACCGGCTTCGTCGTGAAGAACGGATCGAAGATCCGCTTGAGGTTCTCGGGCGCGATCCCGCAGCCCGCGTCGGCGACCTCGAACCAGATCCGCGCGGCATCGCCCGCGTCGATGCCCGCGCGGATCGTGATCGCGTCTTGCGCACGCGCGCGAGCCCTTCCTTCGATTCGTCGGCGAGCGCCGGCGCGAGCTGCGGCTGCCGCTCGGCGACGAGCCGCCCGACCGCGTGCGCATGCGCGATCAGCGCGTCGAGATAGCCGCCGAGCATATTCACGTTCGACAGCACGAACCCGACCGGATTGTTGATCTCGTGCGCGATGCCGGCGGCGAGCTGGCCGATCGCCGCGAGCTTTCCCGACTGCAGCAGTTGCTGATGCGCGTGCGCGAGCTGGCGATTCAGGTCCGACAGCTCCGCATGGCGCGCGGTCAGCTCGGCGAGCGCATCGGTCAGCCGCTTCTCGCGGTTTTCCAGCGCTTCGTGCGCGATGCAGATATCGGTTGCGTCGACGATCGTCACGCCCACCGCGCCGATGCCGCCGCCTCCGTCGTCGAGCGGGACGAAGCTGCAGTTTTGCCGCATCGCGTCGATCGTGCCGGTGATCGGGCGCGAATGGTCGAAGCGGAACAAATACGAACAGACCTGGCCGATCGCGTTCTCGCGCGAGCAGCCCGTGTGGTACTGCATGAAGCCGTTCCACGCGAGGATGCGCATGTCGCGGTCGACCGAGAACACGCCGCAATTGAGCCGCTCGACGATCGCTTCGGACATCTGCATGCTGGCGGATTCGGACATGGCGCGGGTTCGGTTCGTGCGGAATCAGGTGAGAATCGGACGGAAAGCGGCCGGCGCATCGCGCAGGACCGAAAAACCGCTTCCCACAACCCGGATGACGGCCGCATCGAATGGCCGCCCCATACGGGGAATCCCTGCCCGCATCGGCGCGGGAGCGCGCGCACGGCAACGGCCCGGGCGCATTCATTCCACGTTGAATTTTCCCGCCTTGAATTTAACTAACTCATCAATTAATATCCAGCTCCATGAGCACGAAACGTCACCCAGCCAAGCCACGCGGCCGCCGCCCTTCGGTCGAGAATTTCGACGTGCGCGAGCATCTGCTCGACACCGCCACCCGCCTTTTTTCCGAGCGCGGCATCGCGGCGACCACCATCGCCCAGATCGCCGCCGCCGCCGGGGTCACGTCGGCGCTGGTTCATTACTACTTCACCAATCGCGAAATCCTGCTCGACGCGATCGTCGAGGAACGGCTCGCCCCTTCCATCGGCTTCGTCTGGGACGCCGTCACCGGCGATTCGAACGCCGATCCGTTCGTCATGACGAGCGAGCTCGTCAGCCGCCTGTTCGACGTGACGCGCCGCATGCCGTGGCTGCCGCCGCTGTGGTTCCGCGAGGTCGTCAACGAAGGCGGCATGTTGCGCGAGCGCATGATCACGCGCATCCCGTTCGACAGCATCAAGCGCTTCGGCGCCCGCGTCGTGCGCGCGCAGCAGACGGGCGCGGTGAACCCCGGGCTCGACGGGCCGCTCCTGTTCAGCTCGATCGTCGCGCTCGCGATGCTGCCCCAGGCGATCGCCAAGTTGCTGCAGAGCGTTCCCGGCTTCCCGGCCATCGAAAGCGAGACATTGCAGCGGCACGTCACGGCGCTCCTGCTGAACGGCCTCACGCCGCCCGGCAAGCGCGCGGCCGCGGCAAGGCCACGCGCCGCGCATCCATGAGGTCCACGCCATGAAGCGTTTCCGCCCGCGTTTGCGCCCGTTTGCGCGCGCGCTCCCGATCGGCGCAGCGTCCGCCGCATCCGCCGCGTGCGTCATGCTCGGCGCGTGCTCGCATCGGGACGAGACGGCCTGGCAAGGGTATGTCGAAGGCGAATTCGTGTATCTCGCCTCGTCGCAGTCCGGCAAGCTGACCCGGCTCGACGTCGCTCGCGGCCAGCACGTCGACGCGAACGCCGTCGTCTTCACGCTCGAATCCGTCGACGAGGCGAATGCGCTGCGGCAGGCGCAGCAGCAACTCGCCGCGGCGAGCGCGCAATTCGCCGATCTCCGGACGGGCAAGCGGGCGCCCGAAGTCGGCGTGACGAGCGCGCAGCTCGCGCAGGCCGTCGCGACGGCTCGCAAGGCCGAATTGCAATCGGCGCGCGACGAAGCGCAGTATCGTGCGGGCGGCATCCCGAAGGGGCAGCTCGACGATTCGCGCGCGGCCGCCGACGCGGCTCGCGCCCAGGTGCGGGAGCTGACCGACGCGGTCGAGGTCGCGAGGCTGCCGGGGCGGCCGCAGCAACTGCTCGCGCAGGCCGCATTCGTCGAAGCGGCGCAGGCGGCGGTCGCGCAGGCGCAATGGAAGCTCGATCAGACGCGCGTCGCCGCGCCCGCCGGCGGGCGCGTGTACGACACGCTCTATCGCGTCGGCGAATGGGTGCAGGCAGGCAGCCCCGTCGTGCAGATGCTGCCGCCGCAGAACGTGAAGGTGCGCTTCTTCGTGCCGCAGGCCGTGGTCGGATCGCTCGCGCCCGGCCGCGCGCTGACGATCCGCTGCGACGGCTGCGCGTCGGACGTGGCGGCCCGCATCACCTACGTGTCGAGCTCGGCCGAATACACGCCGCCCGTCATCTACAGCAACGAAAGCCGCTCGAAGCTCGTGTTCATGGTCGAGGCGCGCCCTTCCGTCGACGATGCGCAGCGCCTGCATCCCGGCCAGCCTGTCTCGGTGACGCTGCGATGAACACGCGCGACGCGCCGCTCGCGATCGACGTGCGCAACCTCAACAAGCGCTTCGGCGACAAGCATGTCGTCAACGATGTGTCGCTGCAGGTCGCGCGCGGCGAGATTTTCGGTTTTCTCGGGCCGAACGGCAGCGGCAAGACCACGTCGATCCGCATGATGTGCGGGTTGCTCACGCCCGACTCGGGCAGCGGCACGTGCCTCGGCTACGACATCGTGCGCGAGAGCGCGCAGATCAAGCGCAACGTCGGCTACATGACGCAACGTTTCTCGTACTGGGACGACATGACGGTTCGCGAGAACCTCGATTTCGTCGCGCGCATCTACCGGATGCGCAACCGCAAGGAAAAGATCGAGCGCGCGCTCGAGCACCTCGGGCTGCAAACGCGCGCCGCCCAGTTGACGGGCGCGCTGTCGGGCGGCTGGAAGCAGCGGCTCGCGCTCGCCGCGTGCATGCTCCACGAACCGGAACTGCTGCTGCTCGACGAGCCGACGGCGGGCGTCGATCCCACCGCACGCCGGGACTTCTGGGAAGAGCTGCACCGGCTGGCCGCGCAAGGCATTTCGGTGCTGGTCAGCACGCACTACATGGACGAAGCGGAGCGCTGCCACAAGCTCGCCTACCTCGCATACGGCAAGCTGCTCGCGCAGGGCAGCGCGCAGGACATCACGGCGTCGCAGGCACTCGTGACGCGGGCGATTCACGGCGAGCGTCTGGCCGAGCTGTCGGAGCGGTTGCGCAAGACGCCCGGCGTCGACCAGACGGTCGTCTTCGGTTCGTCGCTGCACGCGAGCGGGCGCGATCCCGCAGCGCTCGAAACGGCGATCGCGCAGGCGACGGCCGGCCTGCCCGTGCGGGTGGAGCCGATCGAGACCGGGCTCGAAGACGTCGTCATCTACATGATGGGCCGCACCGCCGACAACTACGGGGCGTCATCGTGAGCGAACTCTTTTCCGTGACGCGCTGGTGGGGCATCGTCCTCAAGGAGTTCATCCAGTTGCGGCGAGACCGCATCACGTTCGGCATGATCATCGGCCTGCCCATCGTGCAACTGGCGCTGTTCGGCTTCGCGATCAACACGGACCCGAAGCATCTTCCCACCGCGACCGTCATCAGCGATCAGAGCCCGTTCTCGCGCAGCTTCGTCTCCGCGATGAAGCAGTCCGGCTACTTCGATTTCGTCGCGACGCTGCCGAACGACGACGCCGGCCGGCGCGCGCTCGCGCGGGGCGACGTGCAGTTCGTCGTATCGATCCCCGTCGATTTCTCGCGCCGGCTGCTGCGCGGCGAACGGCCCGCGCTGCTCGTCGAAGCCGACGCCACCGATCCGACCACGACGCAAGCGCCGCTCGCCGCGCTGCCCGGGCTCGTGCAGTCGGTCGCGGACAGGGACATCACGGGGCCGCTCGCGCATCTGAACGGCGGGGCCGCCGCGTTCGACGTGCGGATCCACCGGCTCTACAACCCGGAAGGCATCACGCAGTACAACGTCGTGCCGGGCCTGATGGGCGTGATCCTGACACTGACGATGGTCATGATGACGGGCCTCGCGATGACGCGCGAACGCGAACGCGGCACGATGGAAAATCTGCTCGCGACGCCCGTGCTGCCCATCGAGGTCATCGCGGGCAAGCTCGTCCCGTATATCGCGATCGGGCTCGTGCAGTCGTCGATCATTCTGGCGGCGGCGCGCTACGTCTTTCAGGTGCCGTTCGTCGGCAGCCTCGTCGCGCTCTATGTCACCGCGCTGCTTTTCATCGCGGCGAACCTGACGGTCGGCATCACGCTGTCGTCGATCGCGCAGAACCAGTTGCAGGCGATGCAGCTCACGATCTTCTACTTCATGCCGAGCCTGTTGCTGTCGGGCTTCATGTTCCCGTTCGCGGGCATGCCCGTGTGGGCGCAGTGGATCGGCAACCTGCTGCCGCTCACGTACTTCAATCGCCTCGTGCGCGGCATTCTGCTCAAGGGCAACGGCTGGGCGGACCTCTGGCCCTCGGTGTGGCCGATCGCGATCTTCACCGTCGTCGTGATGGCCGTCGCCGTGCGCTTCTACAGGCGCACGCTCGACTAGGGCGTGACATATGGAGAAGGCTCGACGATGAAACCCTGCCTGCCGCTGTTCGCGTTCGCGTTCGCGCTGTGCGGATGCACGGTCGGCCCGGACTTTCGCCCGCCCGCCCCGCCGGACGTCTCGACGTATGCGCGCGAAGCGCTGCCCGTCACGACGCGCGCCGCGAACGCCGCGCAAACGCTCGCCGCCGCCCCGGCCGCCTTGCCCGCATGGTGGACGCGGTTTCGATCCGACGCGCTGAATCGTCTCGTCGACACGGCACTGCAACGCAGCCCGACGCTCGACGCGGCGCGCGCGAGGCTCGCCGAGGCGCGCGAGGACTACATCGCACAAGCGGGCGCATCGCTGTTTCCCGCGATCGACGCCAGGCTCTCGGGCGCGCGCCAGAAAGTCGATCCGGCCGCGTTCGGCATTCCGAACGTGCCGAAGCCCGGGCCGTTCACGCTGCTCAACGCATCGGTGAGCGTGTCGTATGCGCTCGATGCGTTCGGCGGCAATCGGCGCGCGCTCGAAGCGCTGCTCGCGCAGGTCGATTTCCGGGCTTACGAGCTTCAGGCCGCTCGTTTGACGCTCGCCGGCAACGTCGTGTCGACGGCGATCCGGCGCGCATCGCTGCAACGGCAGATCGCGCTGACGCAGCGGCTCATCGACGCGCAAGCGCAGCAACTGGCGATCGTCGAAGCGCGCTACGCGGCGGGCGGCGTCGCGCGGCTCGACGTGCGAGCGCAGCGAACGCTGCTCGCGCAGACGCGCGCGTCATTGCCGGCGTTGACGACGCAGCTCGCGCAGGCGGACCACCTGCTTGCGATCCTGCTCGGTGCGGCGCCGTCGAAAGCCGATTTCGGCGACCTCGCGTTCGATGCGCTGCATCTACCCGACACGGTGCCCGTCACGCTTGCGTCGACGCTCGCTCGCGAACGTCCGGACATCCGCGCGTCCGAGGCGCTCCTGCATCAGGCCAGCGCGAACGTGGGCGTCGCGACGGCGAACCTGTATCCGCAATTCGTGATCTCGGCGAGCGCCGGCTCGCAGCGCACGCGCATGGCGGATATCGTCGACGGCATGAACATCTGGAACATCGGCCTGAATCTGACGCAGCCGATCTTTCATGGCGGCGAGCTGCGCGCGAAGCGCCGCGCGGCGCAGGCCGCTTACGACGCCGCATTCGCATCGTACCGACAGACTGTCCTGCAGGCGCTGCAGCAGGTCGCCGATGCGCTCGATGCGCTGAAGGACGACGCGCAGGCGCTGGATGCGCGCGACGCCGCGGCGCTGGAAGCGCAGGCGAGCGTCGAGATCGCGCAGGCCCGCTATGCGGCGGGCGGCGTCAGCCTGTTCGGCCTGCTCGATGCCCAGCGCCAGGCGTCGCAGACGGCGCTCGACAGGACGCGGGCGCAGGCCGACCGGCTCGCCGATACGGCGGCGCTGTTTCAGGCGCTGGGCGGCATGACGCCCGATTCGCCGGCGGATCGGATACGGAAGCCATAGCATCGGGCGCGGACGCGAACGTGCATCGATGGGTGGTCGCGCGCAGCGCGCCGTAACGCGGCGAGCGCGAGCGGGCAACGAGCGGAAGCGATCGACCGGCTCGCTGCCCGGCCGTCGGCTACGCGCGCCCGTTCCGTTCGGGTGCGGCAGCCGGCGGCCGATCGCTCGGGTGCCGTGGGCCGGCGGCCGGCCGCTCGAAAACCAGTATCGGCTCGCCCTTGTATTCGGCGACGGCGACTTCCCGATAACCGAACTCCGCGGCCAGCCGGATCGAGAAACGATTTTCCGGGCCGATCAGGCAAACGGTGCGCCGAGCCGCCAGATGCGCGTCCGCCCAATCGAGCACCGCATGCAACGCTTCGCGCGCGATGCCCTGCCCCCACGCGGCCGGGGCGAGCGCACCGCCCAGTTCGGGCGCATCGCCGAGCGCGGGAACGATGTCGCGCTTCGCATCGGCGAAGCCCACTTCACCGATGAAGAATGAAGAGGCCGGTCTCTTTTTCGCGAGCCATCCCGTAGCCGAAGCCCAGCAATTGCCAATGCCCAACGTAGCGCAACAGGCGCAGCCAGCACTCTTCCGCGGCGAACGGTTCGTCGCGTATCAGACGGGTCACGCCGGGATCGGCCCACAGTGCCCGGCTGCCTTCGAAATCTTCGAGGCGATGGCCGGACAGGATCAAGCGCGCCGTCTCGATCACCGGAGCGGATCGGCCGGCGCCGCCATCGACTTGCTGCTGCATGATCCCTTGCACGTTTGAGCCGTTCCGGACTGGCCGGAGGCCGGCGCGATTCGATCATGGCCCGACGTCGGTTCGCGCGAACCGACGATCGCACGCGCGGTTTGCGTCGACAGACAGCGATCGCCGATCGCGTCGAGCGACGGAGCAAGGGATCGGCGCCGCTCCTGCTGCACGGGTTCGATCATGAAATGCGCGCTCCGACGCGAGCGCGCGGCGGCCTCACCGTCGCAGGTTGACAATGTCGAATCGGGCCGCCACGCACGCCACGTCGCAGTCTTCGCAATAGAGTCCGCCGAGCCCGCCGAGACGCGGCGACGTCGCGGCCCCCATACCTGCGTCGCGGCGCCCTGCGCGGGCGTCTTGAAGGTCGGATCGAGCAGCACGTCAGGCTCGTCGCCCCAGTCGAACGCCATCATCTCGTCGCGTGTCAGATGCCGCTGCAGCGGCGTCGCGATCTTGCCGTGATGCAGCGAAAACGCATGCACGCCGTCACGCGCGCCGAACGCATCGAGTTGCACCGCGAACAGCGCGTCGGCCGTCTTCGATTCGCGCACAATCGACCCGCAGCGACGCCTGCGCCGCCCTCGCCTCCCGTCACGACCGGATCGACGCGCCCCGCTCCTCGAGCAGCGCGCGCAGCACGCTGCGGTGGCAGTGCGCCTCGTTCTCGCAATAGCAGCCGATCGCAAAATTCGACGTTGCCGACAACGCGGCGAGCACGTCGAGCACCCTGCTCGCGTCGCCGTGCTTCATCTCCGCGCGGAACTTGCGCGCGAACGCCTTCCATTCGGCGTCGGATTCCGCCGCCTGCGCTTCGGCGACGAGCTCCGGGCTCGGCGACAGCGTCGGCAGCCAGACGTCGTAGTAGTCGCGCGACGCGAACGCTTCCTTCGGCACGCCGCGCGGCGGACGGCGCACGGTGCCGATCCGCACGCCCTCGTCGTCGGCGCGCGGCTCGCCGAGCCGGACGATGCTGATGCTCATGTTGGACTCCCGTTCAGAGTGATCGACGCGCGGGGCGCGCTTGAGTTGCCGGCGCGCGCGCCGCACACCGCGCGCGGTCCTTGCCGATCCGCGATACCGATGCCGACTCCGCAACCGCATCGCGCCGCCGATCGCCTTCGATGCGATCCGATGCGATCAGCCCCCGACGCGCCGCCGCGGGCATCCGGCATCGCACCGCCCCAACCACATACCGCGCGCGCCAGGGCCCAGCTTCCCGCCGCGCCCGACGCGCGCGCAAACGTCAGACGCCGCTCGCGATCACCGCGCCGATCGCTTCCGCGACGACGCCGACGTTCGCCTCGTTCAGCCCGGCGACGCACATCCGGCCCGAGCGCAGCACATAGACGCCGTGCCGCTCGCGCAGGCATTCGACCTGCGCCTCGGTGAGCCCCGTGTACGTGAACATCCCGCGCTGCCTCACATAGCGCGACAGCGCCTCGCCCTGCACATGCGCGCGCAGGCCGTCGTGGATCGCGCTGCGCATCTTCGCGATGCGCCGGCACATCGCCGCGAGCTCTTCTTCCCATTGCGCGCGCAGCGCGGGCGTCGTCAGCACCTGCGCGACGATCCTCGCGCCGTAGGTCGGCGGATTGCTGTAGTTCGAGCGCACCGCGCCCGCGAGCTGGCCGAGCACGCGCGCGGCCGCCGCCGCGTCCTCGCAGATCACCGACAGCGCGCCGACGCGTTCGCCGTACAGCGAGAAGTTCTTCGAGAACGAGTTGGCGACGAACGCCGGCACGCCGCGGCGCGCGAGCTCGCGGATCGCGAACGCGTCGGCCGCGAGACCCGCGCCGAACCCCTGGTACGCCATGTCGACGAACGGCAGCAGCTCGCGCGCCTGCAGCACGTCGATCAGCTTCAGCCACTGCGCGTCGTCGAGGTCGACGCCCGTCGGGTTGTGGCAGCACGCATGCAGCAGCACGACGCTCTTCTTCGGCAGCGCATCGATCGCGGCCAGCATCGCGTCGAACTTCAGGCCGCCCGTCGCCTCGTCGTAGTACGGGTACGTGTTGACCGTGAAGCCCGCGCGCTCGAAGATGAACCGATGGTTCTCCCAGCTCGGATCGCTGATCCACACCTGCGCGTCCGGAAAGTAGCGCTTGATGAAATCCGCGCCGACCTTGAGCGCGCCCGAACCGCCGAGCGTCTGGACCGTCGCGATGCGCCCGGCCGCGCGCGCGTCGCTGTCCTCGCCGAACACGACCGCCTGCACCGCGTCGCGATACGCCGCGAGCCCCGTCATCGGCAGATACGGCTTCGGACCGGATTCGCGCTGCACGATGGCTTCGGCCTCGCGCACGGCGCCCATCACCGGAATCCGGCCGTCGTCGTCGAAATAGATGCCGATGCTCAGGTTGACCTTGCGCGTGCGCGGGTCCTGCTGGAAGTTCTCGTTCAGCGTGAGAATCGGATCGCCGGGGTATGCATCGATATGTTCAAACATGGCGGTTTCTACAGGTGAAGAAAAATCGGGTTCAACGGGCCGACACGCCGTCGCCGAGCGCATAGCCGGCGCCGCGCTGGCGGAACCGGTAGCCGACCGCGAGCACGACGAGCCACACCGGGATCAGATAGACGGACAGACGCAGATCCGGCGTGCGGAACATGACGACGAGGATGGCCGCCATGAAGACGAGACAGAGATAGTTCGTCAGCGGGTAGCCGAGACTCCTGAAGCGCGTCGTCTCGCCCGCCGCGCGTTTGGCCTGACGAAACCGCAGATGAATCACGCTGATCATTGCCCAGTTGATGATGATCGCCGATACGACGAGCCCCATCAACAGCTCGAACGCCTTGCCCGGCATGAAATAGTTGATCACGACGCACAGCGCGGTCGCGAACGCCGACACGCCGAGCGCGGCGACCGGAATGCCGCACCGGTTCGCGCGCGCGAGCGCCTGCGGCGCGTTGCCCTGCTGCGCGAGGCCGTACAGCATCCGGCTGTTGCAGTACACGCAACTGTTGTAGACGGACAGCGCGGCCGTCAGCACGACCACGTTCAGCACGTTCGCGGCGGTGTCGCTCGACAGCGCGTGGAAGATCAGCACGAACGGACTGCCGCCCGTCACGACCTTCTGCCACGGATACAGCGACAGCAGCACGCCGAGCGCGCCGATGTAGAAAATCAGGATCCGGTAGATCACCTGGTTCGTCGCGCGCGGGATGCTGTGCGACGGATCGTCCGCCTCCGCGGCCGTGATGCCGACGAGCTCGAGGCCGCCGAACGAGAACATGATGACCGCCATCGCCATCGCGAGGCCGCCGATGCCGTTCGGGAAGAAGCCGCCGTGCCGCCACAGGTTCGCGACGCCGGCATCCGGGCCCGCATGCCCCGACAGCAGCAGGTAGCCGCCGAAGCCGATCATCCCGACGATCGCGGCGACCTTGATGATCGAGAACCAGAACTCGGTCTCGCCGTACGACTTGACGCTCGCGAGGTTGACCGCGTTGATCGCGACGAAGAACACGAGCGCGGAGATCCAGGTCGGCACGCCCGGCCACCAGTACTGGACGTAGATGCCGACCGCGGACAGCTCGGCCATGCTGACGAGCACGTACAGCACCCAGTAGTTCCAGCCGGACAGGAAGCCCGTGAAGTGCCCGCAGTATTTGTTCGCGAAATAGCTGAACGAGCCGGCGACGGGCTCGTCGACGACCATCTCGCCCAATTGCCGCATGATGAAGAACGCGACGACGCCGGCGAGCGCATAGCCGAGCAGCACCGACGGCCCCGCCATCCGGATCGTCTGAGCAATGCCGAGGAAAAGCCCCGTGCCGATCGCGCCGCCGAGCGCGATCAACTGGATGTGGCGATTCTTCAGCCCCCGCTTGAGGCCGTCGTTGTCCTGATCTGAAACCATGTCTTCTCCGTCTCGTCCGCCCTTTTTGGAGGCGGCGCGCCTTCGGGCTGGCCCGGGCGCCGTGTACTTGTTCCGGCTGCCGGCGCGGATGTCGCGGCGGGCGGCCGGGCTGGGGATGTCGAGTTCCTGCGCGGCGTGCATCGTCTTCGCGTGGAGCGGGAAGCACAGCCCTCCGCTCCTGCCTGCACGCTCCGAGTTTTTATTGATCCCGCGCAAAAAATCGGGGCTCAGTTTATCGCCGGCAGGATGAAATGGGGTTTCGTAAGCCCTTCATGCAAACCCTACATTATGAGATAAAATTGCACACGGGAGACAATCAAGGAAACAAAAATGCAAGAACCGCTTCTTGATCGCATCGATCGCCATCTGCTCGAGATCCTGCAGGAAAATGGCCGCATCTCCAATCTGGAGCTTGCCAAGGCCGTCGGGCTGTCGCCCGCGCAGACGCTGCGGCGCCACCGGCGCCTCGAGGAGATCGGCGCAATCAAGCGCTACGAGACCCGGCTCGACGCCGACACGCTCGGCTTCGGCGTGACCGCGTTCGTCCAGGTGACGATGGAACGCGGGCACATCCGCGATCTGTCGACATTCCAGAAGCTCGTCTCCGAGCTCGCGCAAATCCAGGAGTGCTTTTCGGTCACGGGCGACATCGACTACGTGCTGAAGGTCGTCGCCGCGGATCTGAAGGGCCTGTCGACGTTCCTGCTCGACACGCTGATGCGCATCCCCGGCGTGAGCGGCGTGCATTCGAGCGTGTGCCTCGACGAGATCAAGTGCACGAGCGCGATGCCGCTGTAACGGCGAGAAGTGGCGAGCAGGACTCGCCGCCGCGCATCATGCGACGTAGCCCGCGACGCTGACGAACTGGCACAGGCTGCCCGCCAGCACGAACAGGTGCCAGATGCCGTGCCCGTGGCGGATGCGCTCGTCGTTGACGAAAAAATAGATGCCGACGCTGTAGATGACGCCGCCCGCCACGAGCCAAGCCGTCCCCGCCGCGGGCAGCGCATGGACCAGCGGGCGGATCGCGACGAGCGCGAGCCAGCCCATCAGCACGTACAGCGCCATCGACACGCTGCGGGTGCGCCGCCCGAGCGTGAGCTCCTGCACGATGCCGAACGCGGCGAGCCCCCAGCTCACGCCGAACAGCGACCAACCCCACGGCCCGCGCAGCGTGACGAGCGTAAACGGCGTGTAGCTGCCCGCGATCAGCAGATAGATTGCCGAGTGATCGCACTTCTGCAGGATGGCTTTCAGGCGCGGGCCGCGCACGCTGTGATAGAGCGTCGAGATCGCGTAGAGCACGCACAGCATCGCGCCGTAGACGCTGAAGCTCACCACCTTGTACGCATCGCCGTCGAGCGCGCCCATCGTCACGAGCGTGGCGAGCCCCGCCACCGACAGCACCGCGCCGACGAGATGGGAAATGCTGTTGAAACGCTCACCGACATGCACGACGCTACGCTCCACTTCGACACGGGTTGATCAAGACGAATAGCTCATATGATACCGATCCCACGGCGAAGACGGCGGCCGCTTCGTGGCCCCGGCCACGCTTGCGGGCAATTTATTCGATGCGGCTTGATCGAGCCGAACAAAATCGACCGCCGCGCGAAGGCCCGCGCGGCAATGCGAAACGAAACGGGCGGACGCCGAACCCGGCGCCCGCCCGTTTCATCGCTCGGCGAGCCGGGCGGCAAACGCCGCCCGCCCCGCTTACATCGTCACCTGATCGAGGAAGGTCTTCTTGCCCCCCTTGAAGTCGTACAGCGAAATCACGCCGTGCTTCAGGTCACCCTTCGAATCGAAGACCGTCGTGCCGATCACGCCCGTGTAGTTCGTCTTCGGCATCGCCGCGAGAATCTTCGCCGGGTCCGTCGAGTTCGCGCGCTTCATCGCGTCGACGATGATGTACACCGCGTCATACGTGAACGGCGCGTCGAAGCGGATCGGCTGGTTGAAGCGCTTCTCGTACTTCGCCTGGAACGCCGCGCCGCCCGGCATCTTCTCGAGCGCCGCGCCCGCCTGCGAGCACACGACGTTGTCGGCCGCATTGCCGGCAAGCGCGGGCAACTGCTCGGTGCATACACCGTCGCCCGAGAAGATCTTCGCGCGCAGGCCGAGCTGCTTCGCCTGCTTCGCGAACGGGCCGCCCGTCGCGTCCATGCCGCCGTACATGATCGCGTCCGGGTTCGTGCCCTTGATCTTCGTCAGGATCGCGCGGAAATCGACCGCCTTGTCGTTCGTCGCGTCGTGCGACAGCACCTTCAGGCCGAGCGCCTTCGCCTTCTTCTCGAACTCGTTCGCGAGGCCCTGGCCGTAGGCCGTCGAATCGTCGACGACGGCGACCGTCCTGATCCCCTTTTGCTTCGCATAGTCGGCGAGCGCCGGGCCTTGCTGCGCGTCGGTCGCGACGACGCGGTAGGTCGTCTTGAAGCCTTGCTGCGTATAGGCCGGATTCGTCGCCGACGGCGAGATCTGCAGGATGCCGGCATCGCTGTAGATCTTCGACGCCGGAATCGACGTCCCCGAGTTCAGGTGGCCGATGACCGCGACGACCTTGCCGTCGACGAGCTTCTGCGCGACCTGCGTCGCGGTGCGCGGGTCGGCCGCGTCGTCCTGCGCGTCGAGCTGGAGCGTGACCTTCTGGCCGCCGATCGTGAAGCCCTTCGCGTTGATTTCCTCGACGGCGAGGCGCGCGCCGTTCTCGTTGTCCTTGCCGAGGTGGGCGATGCCACCCGTCAAGGGCTCGGCGCTGCCGATCTTCACGACCTGATCGGCCAGCGCATGCGCCGAGGCCGCGGCCATCACCATCGCGGCCGCGCTGATCGGCAACAGTCTGTTGGTTTTCCTTTTCACTGCAGTCTCCTTGTTGGACGGGCGTAGATCATATGATCGGATGATACCCGTTCAAAATTCGTGCAGCGAGTCTCGCGAGGAGTCCGCGCCCGCGGCTCAGGCCTTGACGTTCATCGCGATCCGCGCGGTGAACACCGTCTTGCCTTCCGAATCGGTAATCTCGACCGGGACGAGCTCGCGATCGCGGCGTGGCGGTCGGTTTCGAAGGCGTAGGCTCGACGCGCCGCATCACTGCACCGCAAGATCGAAGATCCGCGTCATCGGCGTCCATTTCATGCCGGCGGGCGTCCACGGCGTCGGCTGCTGGAACGTGCCCATCAGCGCTTCCCACTCGACGATCTTCGCGTCGGCGCGCGCGTCGGCGTCGAAACGCGCCGCGTCGAACCGCGCGTCGTCGGTTTCCATCACCATCGTCATCCGCGTGCCGAGCCGATAGATCTCCATCGCCACGACGCCATGCGCGCGAAGATGCGCGGCGACCTCCGGCCAGATCCGCTCGTGATGCGCTTCGTAGCGCGCGATCGCATCCGGGTCGTCCTTCAGGTCCAAAGCAAGGCAGTAACGCATCGCGCGCTCCGTCGTCGATCGTCGGGGAAGCCGCGTCAGGTCAGCGCGCGATCGAGATGCGTGTAGCCGCCGTCGACGAACAGCCACTGCCCCGTCGTGTGCGACGCGCGCTCGGACAGCAGGAACACCGTCGTCCACGCGATCTCGTCGGCGCTCGTCATCCGCTTGCCGAGCGGGATCTTGCGCGCGATCGACTGCAGCTTCGCGTCCGGATCGTCGAACTGCGCGAGCCAGTTCGCGTAGAGCGGCGTCATCACCTCGGCGGGAACCACCGCGTTCACGCGCACGCCGTCGCCCGCGAGCGATGCCGCCCATTCCCGCGTCAACGAAAGCTGCGCGCCCTTCGATGCGCAATAGCCGCTCGTGCCGCCTTGCCCGGTGATCGCGGTCTTCGACGACACGTTGACGATCGCGCCGCGGCTCGCCTTCAGATGCGGCAGGCAATAGTGCGCCATCACGTAGTAGTGGATCAGATTGCTCGCGAGCGACGCGACGAATGCGTCGCGTCCCGCGTCGAGCCCGACGCTGTCGTTGACGCCCGCGTTGTTGACGAGCCCGTCGATCCGGCCAAGCGCCGAGATCGTCTCCTCGACGGCCTCGCGGCAGCGCGCGTCATCGGCGAGTTCGACGCGCACGAAACGCGCGCGCGGCTGCAATGCGAGCATGCGTTCGGCGAACGCCGCGTCGAGCGGGCTGCGGCCGAGCACGACCGGAATCGCGCCTTCCCCGGCCAGCGCGAGCGTGATCGCGCCGCCGATGCCCGAGCCGCCGCCCGTCACGATCACGACCTTGTCTTTCAGGTTCAGGTTCACTTGTCTGCTCCGATGTTTCGACGGGCGCCGCGCCGGATCGCCCGACGGCGAAGCGAAGCGCAGCGGCCGACGCGCGACGCCCGCCCGGTCTTGCCGCGCCCCGTTCGCGTCAACCCTGCACGACCCGCTGCCGCTGCTCGCCGAGCCCCTCGATGCCGACCCTCATCACCTGCCCCGCGCGCAGATAGACGGGCGGTTTCTGGCCGAGCCCGACGCCGGGCGGCGTGCCGGTGGAGATCACGTCTCCCGGCTGCAGGCTCATGAAGCGGCTCAGGTAACTGATCAGGAACGGCACGCGGAAAATCATCGTCGCGGTCGAGCCATTCTGATAGCGATGGCCGTCGACGTCGAGCCACAGTTTCAGCCGGTGCGGGTCCGGCACTTCGTCGGCCGTCACGAGCCAGGGCCCAAGCGGGCCGAACGTGTCGCATCCCTTGCCCTTGTCCCACGTGCCGCCGCGCTCGAGCTGGTACTCGCGCTCGGACACGTCGTTGACCACGCAATAGCCGGCCACGTGCGCGAGCGCATCCGCTTGCGCGATGTGGCGCCCGCCCGTGCCGATCACAACGCCGAGCTCGACCTCCCAGTCGGTCTTCGTCGAGCCGCGCGGGATCTCGACGTCATCGTCGGGGCCGCAGATCGCACTCGTCCATTTGCCGAAGACGACGGGCTCGCTCGGCACGTCCATGCCGGATTCGGCCGCGTGGTCCGAGTAGTTGAGCCCGATGCAGATGAACTTGCCGACGCGGCCGACGCATGCGCCGAGCCGCGGCGCGCCTTCGACGAGCGGCAGGCTCCCCGGATCGATCGCGCGCAGCCGCGCAAGCGCGTCGGGGCCAAGCGCGCTGCCCGCGACGTCGTCGATGACGCCGGACAGATCGCGAATGCGCCCCTGCGCGTCGAGCAGGCCGGGTTTTTCGTGGGACTTCGCCCCGTATCGCAACAGTTTCATGAATTCGCCAGGTAGGTGAGTGCCAATGAACGGCGCATGAACGCCGCATGCGGCCGCCGCGCGGCGGGCTTCAGTTCGACCAGCCGCCGTCGATCAGATGAATCGCGCCCGTCGTGAACGACGATTCGTCGGACGCGAGATACGCGACGAGCGCCGCGATCTCCTCCGGCTTGCCGATGCGCCCCATCGGCTGGCGCGCGACGAACGCGGCGCGCACCGCATCGATCGGCTCGCCGCGCGCGTGCGCCTGCGCGGCGATGCGTGCATCGAGCGACGGCGATTCGACAGTGCCCGGGCAGATCGCGTTGCAGCGAATCCCGTGCGTGACGAAGTCGGCGGCGACGGCCTTCGTCAGGCCGATCACGGCCGCCTTCGTCGCGCCGTAGACGAACCGGTTCGGCACCCCCTTCACGCTCGACGCGGCGGACGCCATGTTGATGATCGAGCCGCGCTCGCGCGCGAGCATCGCGGGCAGGAATGCGCGGATCGTCCGGTACATCGACTTCACGTTCAGATCGAAGCCGAAGTCCCATTCGTCCTCGGTCGCGTCGAGCACCGAGCCCGCGTGGACGAAGCCTGCGCAGTTGAACAGCACGTCGACGGGGCCGATCGCACCGGCGAGCGCGCCGATCGCCGCGCCGTCGCGCACGTCGAGCACGCGCGCATCGAACGGGCCGTCGCGCAACGCGTCGATGCGGATGTCGGTCGCGATCACGCGCGCGCCTTCGCGCGCGAGCCGCTCGGCCGCCGCGCGGCCGATGCCCTGCGCGGCGGCCGTGACGAGCGCCGTCTTGCCTGCCAGTCGTTCTCCCATGTTCAGCTCCCGATGAAGTGATCTCTGCCGGATGAAACGTATCTGTCGATGTGTCGTCGCGCTTGCCGGTCGCGCTTGCCGTTCCCGGCCGCGTGGCGCCGGTCGCGAACGGCGCGCGAAGCGCATCGCATGCTTTCGGGATGCGCGCCGCGCCCGCTCATAGCCGGTAGAACGCCGCGGCGTTCGCGCCGAACACCGCGTCGCACGCGCGTTCGCCGAAGCGCGCGGCGGTCAGCGCGCGCGCGCTCGCATGCCAGAGCGCGTAGTCGCCGTTCAGGTTCAGCACCGGCCAGTCGCTGCCCCAGATCATCCGCGCCGCGCCGAACGCGCCGAACAGATGGTCGACGTAAGGAGCGATGGTTTCGCGGCGCCAGCCGTGCGCGGCCTCGGTCGCGAGCCCGGACAGCTTGCAGTGCACGTTCGGCAGCGCGGCGAGCGCCGCGATGCCGTCGGCCCACGGCTGCCACGCGGCGCGGCCCGCGCGGATCGGCGGCTTCGCGCCGTGATCGACGACGATCCGCAGCCGCGGAAAGCGGCGCGCGAACGTCGCGAGCGGCGCGAGATGGCGCGGCGTCACGAGCGCGTCGAACGCGAGGTCGAGCTCGACGAGCGCGTCGATCGCGGGCGCGAGCGCCGGGTTCGCGATCCACGCGGCATCGGGCAAATCCTGCAGCATCGGGCGCACGCCCTTGAACGCAGGATCGCGCGCGAGCGCGGCGAGCGTGTCGCGCGCATCGGGCGCATCGAGCGGCGCCCAGCCGACCACGCCCGCGATCGACGGCTCGCATCGCGCGAGATCGAGCAGATAGCGGGTCTCGTCGACGGTCGGCGCCGCCTGCACGGCGATCGTGCGTGCGACGCCCGCCGCCGCGCGCAACGGCGCGAAATCGGCGGGGCCGAACGGGCGATACAGCAGCGCGAGCGCGGGCGTGAGCCAGCCGTAGTCGCCGCGCGACGGGTCCCAGTAGTGCTGATGGGCGTCGATGATGCCGGTCACGCGCCGCTCCTTCCGGTCGACGGCGCTGCCGCCGCATCCGATGTCGCGCCAACCGCGCCGCCACGCGCAAGCCTCGCCCGTCGTCCGGCGCCGAAGACTTCCTTCGCCGCCGCCGTCATCCGCCGCGCCGCCGCGCTCATGCCTGCCGCGCCGCGCGCAGCGGCCCCGCGACGGGCAGGCACGCGGGCCCGAGCGGCTCGAACGCCTTGTAGGTCAGGATGAACTCCTGATGGCCGAGCGCCTCGGATTTCGACGTCGCGCCGCTCGCGACCGCGAGCGTCTTCGCGAGAATCTCGCGGCCGACTTCGTCGAGCGTCGCGTGGCCTTCGAGGATGCGGCCCGCGTCGACGTCCATGTCGCCCTCGAGCTTGCGGTATGTCGCCGGATTCGCGCACACCTTGACGACGGGCGCGAGCGCGGAGCCGACCACCGAGCCGCGGCCCGTCGTGAACAGGATCACGTGCGCGCCGCATGCGATCAGCTCGGCGATCTCGGCGTTGTCGCTGATGTTCGGGAATCCGAAGCGCGGCTCGCCGTCCGGCACGACGTCGAGCAGATAGAGGCCCGGCGTCGGCGGCACGTCGCCCGGCTTCACGATGCCGACGATCGGCGACGCGCCGCTCTTCGCATACGCGCCGAGCGATTTCTCCTCCTGCGTCGTGAGTCCGCCGTCCGCGTTGCCGACCGCGAAGCTGCCGTGTCCGAGGATCGAGTAATAGCGCTCGGCCTTCTGCACGCACGCGACGATCTCGCGGCCGAGCTCGGGCCGCGCGGCGCGGTTCTGCATGTGATATTCGCAGCCGACGAGCTCGCCCGTCTCCTCGAACAGGCACGCGGCGCCCTGCTCGACGAGCAGGTCGAACGCGCGGCCGACAGCCGGATTCGCGGTGATGCCGCTCGTGCTGTCCGAGCCGCCGCAGATCGTGCCGACGATCAGCTCGCCGATGCCCATCGGCACCTTCGCCTGCTTCGCGAGCGCCGCTCGCGCATCGCGCACCCAGTCGACGCCCGCGCCGATCGTACTCAGCGTGCCGCCCGCGTCCTGGATCGTCAGCACCTCGGCCGGGCGGCCGCTCGCGCGCACCGCGTCGACGAGGTAGCGCTTGTTCATGCTCTCGCAGCCGAGCGATACGAACAGCACCGCGCCGACGTTCGGATGCGTCGCGAGCCGCTCGATCATCTTTTCCGCGTAACCGTTCGGATAGCAGCCGGGAAAGCCGATCAGATGCACGGGCGGCGCGTCGGCCGCGGGCGGCGCGGCGCCGCCGAAGCGCAGCGGCGTGCGGAACTGCGCGACGATCTCCCGCGCGACGTGATGCGCGCACTCGACGAGATACGCGACCGCGACGACGTTGCGGATGCCCTTGCGCCCGTCGCTGCGCGGATAGCCCGCAAGCACCGCGCGGCGCACGCCGTCGGGCGGCACGCGCTCGCCTTCGGCGGAAATCGCCGCGAAACCCGGCGTCGAGACTGTCATGGACATGAATGGTTCACCTCTGAATAAACGGTTGCGGCCGCGTCAATGTGCGACGAACGCGTGGCCCGCGTCGTGCGTGTACGTCGGCAGGTAGTCGCTCACGAGGTTGTGCGTGTGCAGATGCTCGCCGCGCGCGACGTCGCGAATCACGTGGCCGATCGGCGCGCCGTAGCGCAGCACCTTGTCGTTCGCCGCGAGCGGCGCGCGCGCGAGCTTGTGTCCGGTCTCGATCGTCTGCGCGAGCACGACGCGCTCGCCGTCGATCGTCACGCACTGCCCGGCGCAAAGGCGCGTCGCCGCGATCAGGCAGTTGTCGTCGGGCGACAGCAGCAGCAGCCGCGCGTCGGTGGCGGGCGCGCTCACGATTGCCCCTCGCCGCCCGCGACGCGAGCGACCATCAGCGCGCCCAAAATAATCGCGCCGTAGATCGCCTGAATCCAGAACGACGGCACCTGCGCGAGCGTCAGCAGGTTCTGCACGACGCCGAGCAGCAGCACGCCCGTCAGCGCGCCGAGCATCGTGCCCTTGCCGCCGTCGAGCGAGATGCCGCCGATCACCGCGGCCGCGAACACCGTGAAGATCATCCCGCTGCCCTGGTTCGCGTTGATCGCGCCGACATAGCCCGTGACGACGAGCCCGCCGATCGACGCGAGCACGCTGCCGAGCACGAACACGCCCCACGTGATCCGCTCGACGCGAATCCCGGCCGCGCGCGCGGCCTCGCCGTTGCCGCCGATCGCGTACAGCGCGCGGCCGAGCCGGTGGTAGCGCAGCATGAACGCCGCGCCGCCGAACACGGCCGCCGCGAGCCACACGGACAGCGGCAGGCCGAACACGATCGTCGTCGCGAGCGCGAAGAACGACGGCGGCATGTCGAACAGCGTGCCGCCCTTCGTCGCGCCGACGAGCATCCCGCGCAGCACGATCAGCATCGCGAGCGTGACGATGAACGCGTTCAGGCGCATCCGCACGACGAGAAAGCCGTTGACGAAGCCGATCAGCGCGCCGATCGCGACGATCGCGGCGAGCCCCGCGGCGGCGGGCCACTGGAAGCCGAAGCCGGCGGACGAGGCCGGCATCACGAGCATCGCGCCGATCGCGGGCGCGATGCCGACCGTCGATTCGAGCGACAGGTCGAACTTGCCCGTCAGCACGATCAGCGATTCGGCGAGCACGACGAGCGCGAGCGCCGCCGACGCGCCGAGCACGCTGATCAGATTCGCCTTCGTGAGAAAGCTCGGGCTCACGAACGCGCCGATCGCGATCAGCAGCATGAGCGCGGGCAACAACGCGAGGTCGCGCAACCGCGCGATCTCGAACGGCTTGCGCGCGACGGCGCGCGCCGGCCCCGGCGGCAGCGCGGAACTCGTCAGGCTAGACTTCATGGGCATCGACTCCTTCGATGGATGCAATCAATTCGTTGTCCTGCCAGCCGGCCGGAAACTCGGCGACGATGCGCCCGCGGAACATCACGAGCACGCGGTCGCAGGTGCGCAGATCGTCGAGCTCGCCCGACGCGACGAGCACCGCCTTGCCGTCGTCGCGCACGCGCCCGACGACGGCGAGCAGCGCCTCCTTCGATTTCACGTCGACGCCCGCGGTCGGATCGATCAGCACGAGCACGCGCGGATCGTTCGCAAGCGCGCGCGCCATCACGACCTTCTGCTGATTGCCGCCCGACAGCCCCGACACCGGCTGCCGCGGCCCCTGCGCGACGATGCCGAGCGCGTCGATCATCCGCGCGCCGAAGGCGTGCTTTTTCGCGGGCGGCGCAAGCCCGAAGCGCCCGAAGCGCCCGAGCGCGCCCGCGATCGTCATCGATGCGTTCTCGGCCACCGATTCGCCGAGCACGAGCCCTTCGCGATGGCGATCCTTCGGCACGCAACCGACGCCGCGCGCGAGCGCGGCGGGGACGTTGCCCGGCGGCAGCGCGTCGCCGTCGATGCGGATCGCGCCCGCGCGCGGCGCGCGCAACCCGGCCACCGCCTCCGCGACGCCCGTGCGGCCGCTGCTCGTCGCGCCGGCCAGCCCGACGACCTCGCCGCGCCGCACGCAAAACGACACATGCGCGTAATCGCCGCCCGCGAGGCCGTCCACTTCGAGCGCGCGCGGCGCATCGGCCGGCAGCGGCGGGCGGCGCGCCGCATCGGCCACGGCGAGCCCGCCGCGCTCGCCCGTCATCGCCTCGATCAGCGCGTCGCGCGGCAGCGCCGCCACGGGCGCGCTGACGATGCGCCGCGCGTCGCGCAGCACCGTCACCGCCTGGCAGATGTCGTACACCTCCTGCAGGTGATGCGAGATGAACAGGAACGTCACGCCGTCGCGCTGCAGCTCGCGAATCCGCGCGAACAGCCGCTTGATCTCGTCGCCGTCGAGCTGCGCGGTCGGCTCGTCGAGGATGATGAAGCGCGCGCCGTACGACAGCGCCCGCGCGATCTCGACGAGCTGGCGCGCCTCGACCGTCAGGTCGCCCGCGCACGCGTCCTCGCCGACGTCGATCCGCCAGTGGTCGAGCAGCGCGCGCGCGTCGCGCCGCAGCGCGCGCCAGTCGATCGCGCCGCGCTTCGTCGGCTGCCGGTTGATGAACAGGTTCTCGGCGACGGTGAGCTCGCGGATGATCGTCGAGTGCTGATAGACGCACGCGACGCGCGCGCGCCAGCCGTCGCGATCGGCGAGCGGCGGCGCATCCTCGCCGCCGAAGCGCACGATGCCCGCGTCCGGCTTGCGCAGCCCGGTGAGAATCGACACGAGCGTCGACTTGCCCGCGCCGTTGCGCCCGACGAGCGCGTGCGACTCGCCCGGCCGCACGCACAGATCGACGTCCGCGAGCGCGGTGTGCGGGCCGAAGCGCTTGGTGACGGCGCGCGCCTCGACGACGGGCGCGCCGCCGCACGCGGCGGCGGCGGCAGTGACATCGGCGGTGGCGGCGGTCGCGTTCATTTGATCGTGTTGCCCCACAGGCTCTTGTCGTCGACGTTCGCCTTCGTCACGAGCGGCGCCGGCAACTGGTCTTCGAGAATGCCCGGCGCGCGCTGCACGATCACGCTGCCGTGATCGGTCGGCCCCGGCCTGAACGTCTGGCCGGCGAGCGCCGCCTTGATGTAGAAGAGCCCGTAGCGCGCGTACAGGTCGGCGGGCTGCGACACGGTGGCGTCGATGTCGCCGCGGCGGATCGCTTCGTATTCCTGCGGGATGCCGTCGTTGCTGACGATCACGACGTGCTTCGCGTCGCCCGCCGGATACAGCATCTGCTTGCGGCGCAGCGTTTGCAGCGTCGGCGACAGATAGACGCCGCCCGCCTGCATGTAGATGCCCTTCACGTCCGGATTCGCGGTCAGCAGGCTGTCGAGTGCGGTCGCGGCGACGTCGCCCTTCCACGCGGCCGGGATCTCGAGCACCTGCAGGTGCGGATAGCCCTTCATGCACGCGCGGAACGCCTCCGAGCGGTCGCGGCCGTTCACCGACGCGAGATCGCCCATGATCTGCACGACCTTGCCCGCCTGCACGTGCTCGCCGAGGTACTTGCAGGCCTTCTCGCCGTATGCGCGGTTGTCGGCGCGCACGACCATCGCGACCTTGCCCTGCGTCGGCGCGACGTCGACCGCGACGACGCTCACCTTGCGCGCGGCCGCCGCGTCGAGCGCGCGGCCGATCGCCGCCGAATCGAGCGGCCCGACGACGATCCCCTTCGCGCCGAGATTCAGCAGGGTGGTCATGTCCGTGATCTGCTGCGCGGGATCGCCGTTCGAATTGACGGGCGCGAGCGCATCGATCTGCATGTCCTTCGCGTAATGCAGCAGATAGTTGTTGTACGACTGCCAGAACGGCGAAGTCAGCAAAGGCAGGTCGAGCCCGACCTTGCCCGTGTCCGCGCCCGCCGGCGCGGCGGCGATCGCGCCCGCCAGCGCGACGCACCCGGCGAGCGCTCGCCCGCGATTGATCCACGTCATGCCTGTCTCCTTTCCTCTGATGTTTGTCGGCCCGGCGTGCGGACCGTTGCCATATGTTCACTGGCGAAATTATTATTTATATACGGACTTTTTGAAGTCAAGGAGACCGTGGCGCAGAATGACTGCGTATTTTCCCTATCCCTGTCCTCACCCCTATCCGACGCACCCGATCGCCAACATGAACGCCAGGAAACCACGACCGGCCGGCTCCGCCGACGAACCGCAGGATATCGACGATGCGGACCGCTACCGCGCGCCGGCGCTCGACAAGGGGCTCGACATCCTCGAGCTGCTGTCCGAACGCAAGGATGGCTTGACGCGCACGGAGATCACGAAGGAGCTCGGCCGCAACGCGAGCGAGATCTACCGGATGCTCGAGCGGCTCGTCGCGCGCCAGTACGTGATCCGCTCGCCGGGCGGCGACCGTTATTCGCTGAGCCTGAAGCTGTATGCGCTCGCGCACCGGCACCCGCCGATGCACCGGCTGATCGCCGAGGCGCTGCCGCCGATGCAGCGCTTCGCGGACGCGGCCGAGCAGTCGTGCCATCTGTCCGTCTACGATCGGGGCAACCTGCTCGTGATCGCGCAGGTCGACGGGCCCGGCATCTGGGGGATGTCGGTGAAGCTCGGCTCGCGTGTCGGGCTCATCGATACCGCGTCGGGCCACGCGATGCTCGCGTTCCAGTCCGCCGAGCAGCGCGCGCACATGCTCGCCGAGCACACGAAGGTGAAAGGCGAGCAGCCGCTCGCCGCGCGCAATCTCGACGCGCGCCTCGACGCGATCCGCGCGGCCGGACACGTGCAGCAGGACAGCCGCCAGATGTTCGGCGTCACCGACGTCACCTACCCGATCCTCGGCCCGGCGGGCCAGGCGATCGCCGTGCTCACGTGCCCGTACATCCGCCGGATCGACGCGTACGTCGCGCCGCAGCTCGACGAGGTCGTCGCGCTGCTGCACGCGACGGCGGCGCGGTTGTCGATGGTCGGCGAGGCGGCCGTGTGACGATCGCGCCGGCGCGGCCGGGCCGCGCGGTCAGTCGGTCAAACCGGCGGCGGATCGCCGAGCCACCTCTCAGGCAGGCAAGGTCAGTCGGAATTCGTGGGGGGCCGCAACGGGTTGGCCAAGCAGCGGTCTGTCAGATGGAAGCGCTGCATGAATGCAGCAGGCGATCGATAATCGAGATGCGCCTGCGTGCGTTGCCGGCTGTGGAAGATCTCGATGTATCCGCGGATCGTGGAAAGCGCCATCGGCAGCGCCGTAAAGCTCGATACGAGGAACCGCGAAGCGACATGCCCTGCCCGGGCATGTCGCTCATCGAACACAAGCCAGGTCCGACCGAATCGTTCCTGACGACGCGGCTTCGCTCAGAACTGATAGCCCGCGCCCACCACCGCGCCGAAGTCCGAACGGCTGTTGCCCGTCACCGACGCCTTCACCACCCACTTGTTGTTTTCGGTCACGTAGCTGTAGCCGGCCGCGAAACCCTGCTGGCCGTGATAGTTCGCCGTCGCGGCCGACACCATCGAACGGCCCGCGCCGGTCGGTTGCGGCAACCCGGCCACCGCCATCGCCGACGCAACGCCGCCGTACATGTCTTTCTTCAGGTCGTTGAACGAGTTGTACACCTGACCGATGCGCTGATCCGTATAAGCCTTCGCATCCGATCTGGCCGACTGGACGTTGTCGTTCAACTGCTGAACGTTGACGGCGTCGGTCGGGGCCGTGCCGGCCGCGACGTTCGTGACCTGGCGTTCGTTGCCCTTCGCGCCGACCGAGAACGAATTGTCGCGATCCGCGACCGAGCCTTGACCGACTGCGACCGAATTCTTGCCGCTCGCCGTCGCCGTCGAGCCGAACGAACCCGCCTCCGCGCGCGCGATCCAGTTCGTGTTCGCATCGGTCGCCGTCGCCCTGACCCTTTCGTTGTCCGCAACGTTCTTCAGCGCGCTGTTCAACTGGCCGACGTTGACGGCATCGTTGTTGTTGACGCCCGCGGCAACGCCCGTCAGAACGCGGTCGCCCGACGTGCCGGAGAAATTCACCGACGTGCCGCCCGTGTCCTTGCCGACCGTGATCGGGCTGCCCGCGTCTTGCTGCTGCACCAGACCGGCCTTGCCGTTCGCAACATCGTCCACCTTGTTTTCGATGTGGGTCACGCGGTTATCGAGATTGTTGATCGCCTGCGTGTTTTGCGAGACTTGCTGATTCGTCGCATACAGTTGCGAACCGTTCACCGCCTGGGTGCTGTCGGCCGACAATTTGCCCGCCGCGACGTTGTTGATCACGACCGGCCCCGAGCCGTTGCCGACGAGCGTCACCGAGTTCAGGCGCGCGCCCGTCGTCGGATCGACATCGTATTGGACGGCGTTTTTCGTGCCTTCCTGCACCGCGCCCGCCACCTTGTCGTTCAACTGCTTCACGTTCACGGCATCGGTATCCGCGATGCCGGTTGCGACATTTTTCAGTTGCACCGGCGCCGACTTGTCGCCGCCCGCGAACGTGACGGCGTTCAGACGCGTCGAGCCATCGGCGCTGTAATCGTACTGAACGGCGCGCGAAGCCTTGCTGTCCACGCCGCTCAGGTCGCCCTTGAGCGCATTCAACTGCTGGCCGTTCACCGCGTCGGTGCTCGTGTCGGAAATCTCGCCCGGCGCGACGTTCGTGATTTTCTGCGGCGAAGCCGAGCCATGCGAGGCATCGTATGCGCCGAGCGTCGAATTCCACTGCAACGCGTCTTGCTTGAGCGCCGAAATGTCGGTCGTGTTGTTCGCGATGTTCGTCGCGTTCTGCGTCACGCGGCCATCGATCGCGGTGACTTGATCGCCGAGTTTCGTCACGTTGCCGCTGATGTTGCTGATGCTCGCTTCGGTCGCGCCGACGCGTTGATTCGTCGCGTACAGTTGCGCGCCGTTCACGGCGTCGGCGCTGGTTGCGTTCAGCGCGCCCGCCGCGACGTTGGTGATCGTCACCGCGCCCGGCTGACCGCCGGCGAGCGTGATCGAATTCAGGCGATCGCCTTGCGCGCCCGTGTCGTACACGACCGCATTCTTCGTCGCGCCGCCGATTTGACCGTTGATCTGGTCTTGCACGCTCTTCAGTTGCGCGCCATTGATTGCATCCGTGCTCGTAGCGGAAATGTCGCCCGCCGCCACGTTCGTGATTTTCTGCGCGGCGCCGCTGCCGTGAGAAGCGTCGTACGCGCCGGCCGACTTCGACCATTGCAGCGCGTCTTGCTGCAACGCGCCGATTTGGGTCGTGTTGTTCGTCACGCGCTGATCGATGTTGTCGATCTGCGTGGACAGATCGCCCGTCGCTTTCGACAGTTGGCCGACGTTCACGGCGTCCATTGCATCCTTGCCGTCCGCGACGTTTTTCAGCGCGACGGCCTGCGACGCGCCGACACCGCCGAGCGTCACCGATTGCTTGCCCGCGTCGTCGTACTTCACCGACAGCTTGTCGGACGCTTGCAGGTTCGTGATGTCCGTCGCGTTCTGCGCGACCTGTTGATTCGTCGCGTACAGTTGCGAGCCGTTCACGGCATCGCTGCTGTCGGCCGACAGCTTTCCGGCCGCGACATTCGTCACGGTCGTGCCGTTCGCCCCTTGCAGCGTCACCTTGTCGAAACCCTCCGCGCCGTCGTATTTCACGTTGCGCTTGTCGGCGGCCTGCAGATTCGACACGTCGGCTTGCGTGCCGACGAGACTCGTGCTCAGGTTCGTGACGTTCGCGTTCGTCTGGCTGAGCGATGTGCTCAAATTGGTCACGTTGCCTTGCAGATTCGCGATGTTCGTCACGGCCGACGACAGCGACGATTGAATCGGCGAAATCGCGCCGTCGAGCTGACCGACGTTCACCGCATCGTGCGCGTCCTTGCCGTCCGCGACGCCCTGGATCGTGGTGCCGTTCGCGCCCTTGAGCGTAATCGACGATTTGTCGGCGCCATCGTATTTCACCGAGAGCGCGTCCGAAGCCTGCAGATTCGTGATGTTGCTCGTAGCCGTGGAAAGCGACGTATTGATGTTCGCGATCTGGCCGCCGATCGTCGTGCCGAGGTTCGTGACGTTCGTATTCGTCTGGTCGATCTGGCCTTGCAGACCGCTGTTGACGTTCTTCAACTGCTGAACGTTCACGGCGTCCGTATCGGCCGCGCCCGCTGCGACGTTTTTCAGTTGACGCT
This sequence comes from Burkholderia sp. MSMB1588, assembly GCF_001546925.1. Classification (NCBI taxonomy): domain Bacteria; kingdom Pseudomonadati; phylum Pseudomonadota; class Betaproteobacteria; order Burkholderiales; family Burkholderiaceae; genus Burkholderia; species Burkholderia sp. MSMB1588. Next base: position 2,536,784 of record NZ_CM003770.1, read on the forward strand.
CGTGAGCGAGCGAGCCGAACGACACGGCGCCGCCGACAGGCGCCGCCGTGCCGCCGAAAACCGGCGTGCCGCCGTTGTTCGCCCCCGCCGCGCCCGAGCCGATCGCGATCTGATCGTCTCCGTTCGTCACCGCACCTGCGCCGATTGCGATGGCGCGCTTGCCTGCCGCGCGCGTTTGCGTGGTTGCGTCGTACGTTGCGCCGCCCGACACGCCATCGTTGCCGCCACCGACCGCCGAACCGATCGCGATCGACTGCGAATCCTGCGCGAGCGCCGAATGGCCGAGCGCGATGCTGCGGTCGCCCTTCGCATCCGCGACGTTGCCGAGGGCCATCGAAAAATCGCCGAGCGCCGCCGATTGGCGGCCCACCGCGAGCGACGTATTGCCCGCCGCGACCGCCACCGTGCCGATTGCCGTTGCCGAATTCGCGAGCGACTGCGCGCCGACGCCTACGGCGATCGCGCCGCCGCCGCCGGTGCCCCCCTTGCTGTTCGCGTTCGACTGGTCGCCGATCGCAATGCCGGCCACCCCGGCTTTCGCGTTGGTCCCTGCACTGTAGCTCGAGCTGCTCACCGCGACATAATTTCCGCTCTTCGTTGCGACGCAGAGCGGGTTCGTGCCGTCGATGCATTGACCGCTGAGTGCGTTGTCCGGGTTGCCGCGATCCACGAAGTTGGCTTGAGCGTGGGCGGCTCCCGAGGCGAGAAGACCCGTGCCCGCGAACATCGTCGTGACGATCATCGAAATGTGTTTCTTCTTCATGCTTTCTTCTCCGTTCTACGTAGCGTCTGGTTAATTAAGAACTACTAACTTGCTGAACTGCATGTCGATCACGAGTCCGACAATGGACGAACGCGAATCGCATTCCGCGCACATCGACACTCGCGCCGATGCGCGCGGCCATCGGCCTGAGGGCGTCGATCATTGAGGCACGGGCCGCCAACTCCGGGCCGTGCGGCATTTCCGCCGGAAGGTCCGGCCGCCTATCGCCCGGAGGCTTGCCTTTCCGGTAACAAATCCTCTTGAATCAGGTACGCATATGATTTTTCAAAAATCACCGCGGCATCGAATACATCAGCCGACACGATTTTAAAAATCATAAAATCCGGATATTCAGATCACGGTCTATTTTCATCACCCCACGCGAATCACGCACCTTCCGCCTTCGATATTGAGCAGCCGATAAATAGAGATGAATCAGCGCGCGCCAATCCCTCGGCATCAATCCGATTTCATCAGGCCCCTTCCATTTAAGTTCATTTCCGGACTGCGGCGCCGCCACTTACACTCTTTATCCACCCGAGTAAGTTCGGCATCCAACTTTCGAGCAGATTATGAAACAGCAACCATCAGGAGCAAAGGCATCATTGTTTATAAATTGTCAAATTCTCATTCATTCCCCTCTCCTTTAAAATCTTTAATACTTAATGTTTTCCAAATAGGAAAAATACTTTTCCAGAGCGGATCGCATGAAATTGATGTCACGCGACATACCGGGCAGAAATCCCGGATACCCCAGAACACTCGACCAGCGGGGAACCAGTGGCGAACGGTCATCACGATGAGCGACACGCTCGACAAGCCTCACCGGCGACGGCGTTTTTGCCTTGCCGCGAAAGCTGAAGATTCGACGCGCCCGTGCCGATGCCGCCCGTATAACCGGTCACGGTCACGCGCGAGAAACGCTTGCCGCATTGCTGATTCGGCGGATAAGCGAGCTTCAAGAACATGCGTGTAGCGCGGTTATTCGGATCGCCAAATCTCTTTTTTAGCGGAAATATTCTTTTCTGGCGCGAACATCATCAACATATTTCAAAAGCACGCCGAATGCCGACCGACTGAAATATCAAATAAATTCAAATCGAGCCAAAATCGTCACCGCCAAAATAGAACCGTGATACGGTTCGAGACGTTTCATCGCGGCCGTCCGGTCTTGCGGTGCTTGCCCGCCGCCGCCCCGCTCTCTGCCTGGACAGGCAGCGCGGCAGGACGACTGGGACGGGATACCCCCAAGCGTCAGTTTCGTCAGCTTATAATTTTCTGCGCCGATGTTTTGCCCCAATGGAGCCGGCGGAACGCGGCGCCCGCAGACCAACTAAATCAGACCATTCCGATTCGTTCGCAACCATGTCAGCTCGCTTGCCCAGTTCGACGTCGCTTCGCGCCGCGCCGGTTCTCTCGGACGCGCACCTTCTTGTCGTGGATGACCGGCCGAACGAACTTCAGTTGCTGGTCGAGATCTTGCGCGCCGCGCACTGCCGGATCAGCGTCGCGTTCGATGGCTTGCAGGCGTACCATCGCGCGCAGGCCATTTCGCCCGACCTGATCCTGATGGACGTGCGCATGCCGCACATGGACGGCTTTGCCGCATGCCGGCTGCTCACGTCCACGCCGTCGACCCAAGCCATCCCGATCATCATGCTGACCGCCGCCGGCGACCTCGGGGATCGTATCGAGGGACTCGAGATCGGCGCGATCGACTACATCATCAAGCCGTTCGAGCCCGCCGAGGTGATCGCACGCATCCGGAATCATTTGAAGAAGCCGCCCGGCAGCCGGCCCCCGGAGCACTTGCCCGCCCTTCCCGACCATCCGGACGCCTCCCTGGTGCGCGCCGCGAGCGAAGTCCTGCTGCGCGACCTGCGCAATCCGCCGGCGCTCGAGGCACTCGCCAAACTGGTCGGCACTCACGAAAAGCGGCTGTCCCGGGTGTTCCGCGACAACCTCGGCCAGACAGTGTTCGAATATCTGCGCGACACGCGGTTGCGCACGGCGCAGCGCTTTCTTGCGCAAACATCGATGGGCATTGGAGACATTGCCCAGGAAATCGGCTTTTCCAACGCAGGCAATTTCGCGACCGCCTTTCGCGAGCGCTTCGGCGTCACGCCGTCCGATTGGCGGCGGCTGCACGGCCGCGGCAATGCAACCGGCACCGCCGAAGGCCGGCAACCCGATGCGTAGCCTACGCGGGCCTTGCGGCCGTGCGCGTCACGTCGCGCTGTTCATTCTGCTGGCCGCATGCCTCACGTGGATGACGGCACGCGCCGCGACGGCCGAAAGCCCGGCGCGACTGGACGGCATATCGATCTTCGAGGACCCCACGGCCGCGATGCCGGTCGATCGGGTGCTTGCGCGCCTCTCGAACGCGCAGGGCGGCTTTTTGCCGGCAACGCGAGCGCGGCTCAATCCGGGGTTTTCCCGGTCTGCGTGGTGGCTGCGCGTCACGCTCGTCAATCGCGACAGCGCCGAGCATCCGCTCGTGCTGGCACTGCGCGATGCGCGTATCGACCAGGCGGATTTCTATATCTTCCGGAACGGACGATGGACGCTCGGCGCGCGCTTCCCTTCGCATGACGCCGATGCAGGCGGAATGCCGCCGCGGTATCCGACGCTCGACACGACGCTGCTTGCCGGCGAAAGAATTCCCGTCCTGGTGCGAGTCACGTCCCGCAAGACATTGCGGCTGGCGCCGGCGGTGTTCACCCGTGCAGCGTGGCACGCCCACGAGGTGCGCGCCGCCATGTGGAATTTCGGCCTGTTCGGCGGGCTGCTGGCGCTCGTATGGTGCGCGCTGCTGGTCGGCTTCTTTTCCCGCAGCACCGCGTTCTATCTGCTCGCCGCCTTATGCCTCGGCACGACGCTGTTCGAGGCGGCATTCCGCGGCTATACGCGGGCGTATTTATGGCCCGATGCGCCCGAGTGGTCGGCGCGCAGCGAAACGCTGTTTGCGTATTTTTCCCTTGCGCTCTTCATCGTGTTCGTCTTGAAGATCGCGAGAGGCGAGAAGGTCGACATGCCGGTGCAGGCCGCGTATGTGGCGATGCTGTGCCTCCAGTGCATCGGAATGGCGGGCGCCGCGCTCGGCGATCTCCTGGTCTTCGCCCGGTTCTGCCTGCAACTGAACATCGCATTCGCCGTCCTGAACGTCTGCACCGCACTGCTGCTTGCCCGACGCGGCACCCCGACCGGCCGTCTGATGCTGGTCACGATCGGCTTCGCCCTCTTCAACTTCCTGATTCGGGTCGTCGACGGGATGGATGCGATGCCGCCGGCGCTGTCATGGCTCAGATCCGACATTTACCCCAATCCCGTCATCGCGATCATCGGTCTCGCCACGCATCTGATGGTTCTGGCCGCCTGGATCAACCATGTGGGGCGTCAACGCACCGAGGCGAGAAAGCGCCTCGAACACTGGCAGCTCACGGAGCAGGACCGCCTGCGGGACGAAGTCGCGAAGCGCACGGTCGCGCTCAACGAAGCGCTGCATCAGGCGCAAACCAACATGCAGCAGAAAATCGAGACGCTCGGGTATGTCAGCCACGATCTGCGCGCGCCGCTGTCGACAATCAACGGGTATTCGAAGCTCCTGCTGCAAAGCGCAACGTCGAGCCAGTCCCGGCTGATCCAGTCCATCGACCGAAGCATCCGCTATCAGCTCGCGCTGATCGACGAGCTGCTCGCATATACGAAGGCCGAGCTCCAGCCGCTCGCCCTTTCCCCCGAGGCCACGGATTTGCCCAGGCTGCTGGACGACATCGGCAGCTACGCCGTCGCGCTCTGCGCGCAGCAGGAAAACCGGTTCGTCTATCAGCCGCTGACGCCGCTGCCCCAAACGCTCGAAATCGACGGAATCCGTCTCCAGCAGGTATTGCTCAACCTGCTTTCCAACGCATCGAAATTCACGCGCAAGGGTGTCGTCACGCTCTCTGCCCATGCGCGCCGGCAAGCCGATGGCTACCGCATCGGCATCGAAATCACCGACACGGGCATCGGGATCGATCTCACGGAACGCGCCGACATCTTCCGCGCCTATCAGCAGGTCCACGTCGTCAACGGCGGCACCGGGCTCGGTCTGTTCATCGCGCAGCGCATCGTGAGGGCCATGAATGGCGAGCTGGCCGTCTCCAGCCAGCCAGGTGTCGGAACGTCGTTCTCATTCGAGATCGCCGCGCCCGCCGTCGGGCACGCGCTCGTCTCTCCGGCGGCGCGTCCGGGGCCGTCGCAGCCGGACGCCGACGCGGAGCATGCCCCCGCTTCACGCGCGACTCGCCATCCGTGCGCCGAGGCGCTTGACGAACTGGGCCGACTGGCCAGGGATGGCCGCCTCACGGATATCGAGGACTGGATCGGCCGATATGCGCACGATCCCGGCTATGCGGCCTTCTTGCAGGAAGTGCGAGAGCATGTCGACGCGCTGGATTTCCAGCGAATCGAGGCGCGGGTGGATGCGTTGCGACACGCAGGCGAGCCGGGCCCGCCCCCCGCCGCCGAAACGCAGGCCGCCGCGCATGCGCGGCCGGCATCCAGGCGCACGCTGAACCCCGCGGAAGACGGCTGCGCCGGATGAACGGCGTTGCCGCTCGATGCGGCGGCGCATCGCCGGCACGCCCGTCATCGCGGCTCGTCACCAGTTGTATTTCGCGCTGGCGAGGACGGTGCGCTCGTTGCCGAATACGCAGACCGCGGACGATTGGCAACCGCTGACGAAATGCCGGTCGAACACGTTCGTCACGTTCAGCGCGAAACGCCAGGCGCGGGTGTCGTAGTGCAGCGCCGCATCGTACAGCGTGTAGCTCGCGACGTTCAGTGCGTTGTCCGGCGCGCCCGCCGACGCGCTCTGGTAGCGAATGCCGCCGCCGAACCCCAGCCCCGGGAGCGGGCCCGCATGCGATGTCCAGTCGCCCCACAGCGACGCCATCTGGCGCGGGAGCGGAACCGCGACCGGCCAGTGGTTCAGCGACGCGTCGTTCGCCTTCACGTTCTTCACATCCTGATAGACATATGACGCGACGATCGACAGTTCCGGCGTGACCTTGCCCACCGCGCTCAGCTCGACGCCTCGCGAGCGCACCTCGCCCGTCTGCACGAACGACGTGCCCGTCGGATCGAGATTCGTCGGCGCGGGCGTCACCACGTTCGTCTCGTCGATCCGGTAGACGGCGGCGCTCAGCATGAGGTTCCTGCCGGGCGCCTGCCAGCGCAGGCCAGCCTCGATCTGCGCGCCGCGCGTCGGCTTCGGCACGCCGCCGCCGAATATCCTGACGCCGATCACCGGATTGAACGACGTCGCGTAGCCGACGTATGGCGACAGCCCGTGGTCGCCCCGGTAGGTCAGCCCGAGGCGGCCCGAGAACGCGCTGACGTCCGCCCTCGACTGCGCGCCCGCCGCGAGATCGTCCTGCCGGATGCTCACCCGGTCCTCGCGGCCGCCGATCGTGAGCGCCCAGCGGCGCCACTCGATCTGGTCCTGCGCGTATACGCCGAACGTGTTCATCGCCGTGTACTGATCGATGTGGCCCAACGACGTCGGGCCGGAGAAGATCGCCGCCGTGACAGGCGTGTAGACGGGATCGTAAAGATTCAGGCTCGGCGCCAGCGCGAGCCATACGCTGTTGGTCGTCGTCTGCCGGTTGTAGTGCAAGCCGAGCAGCAGCGTGTGTTCGAGCGGCCCCGTGCCGAAGCGCGCCTGCGCGTTGCTGTCGATGTCGAAGCGGCTGTAGTTCAACTGGAACAGCCCCGCGAAGCGCATCATGTCCGTCGTGCTGCCGCGGGCAAGGCCGTTGCCGAAAACCGATGCGTCGTCGAGCGACAGGTGCATCCAGCGCACGCTCTGGCGCAGCGTCCACGTCGAATCGAGTGCGTGCTCGAACTGATAGCCGACGGACCACTGTTTCTTCCGGTAATCGTTGAACGCCGGGTCCCCCATGTAGATGTCCGGCGACAGGCGGCCATTCGGATTCGGCAGCACGGCGCCCCGTGCGGGCAGGAAATTGAACGAGATGTCGCTCTGGTCCCGCAGGCAGGACGCGGAAACCGTCAGCGAAGTGCGGGCATCCGGCCGCCACCGGAACGACGGCGCAAGCGCGATGCGCCGGTCCGCGTTCGGGCCGGTCGACGCGTTGCCGTCGCGCGCGACGCCGACGAGGCGGTACGCATATTCGCCGTCCCCGCCCAGCCTGTCGCCGACGTCGAACATGAACTGCTTGCGCGCATCATTGCCGATCTGCACGCCTGCTTCGCGCACGCGCTCGCCGTCGGCCCGCTTCGTCCGCACGTCGACGATCGCGCCCGGATCGCCCGCGCCGTAAAGCACCGACGCCGGCCCGCGCAGCACGCCGACGCTGTCGATCATGAACGGATCGACGCGCCAGTTCGCGATGGTGGCCGTATTCGGCGCCTGCAATCCGTCGACGAACAACGTGGGCGTGAAGCCGCGCAGCGCCGCATACCAGTCGGTACGGCTGTCGGAGCCGAACGATGCGAAGCCCGGCACGTAGCGCAGCGCCTGGTTGAGATCGGTCGCGCCGGTCATCTCGATCTGCTGCGCCGTGACGACGTTGATCGTCTGGGGCACCTCGGCGATCGGCGTGTCCGTCTTCGTGCCGATCGCCGTGCGCATTCCGACGAGCCCGATCGACGCCGCGTTCGCCTCGCCTTTCACCGCGATCTCCGGCAACGTGACGCCGGGCGCCGCATCGATCCGGCTCGCCGCGCCCATCGCCTGCGCGTCGTTCACGGCTTGCGCCGCCTGCGCACAGGCATGGCCGGACGCCGCCGCACCAAGCACGCCCCCGGCAACGATCGTGATCGCACGCCGGCTCGCATCCGTTCCCCTCCCCATCATTCAATGCCCCGTCATGGTGGCGGCCGGTTCGGCCTGCCCGTTGGTCAAAGTGCGGGCCGTCCGGCGTCCGCTTCGCTTTTTCGATGATTGTCGCTCGCGCCGGCAGCGCGTCCCGGCCGGTTGCGCCGTGGACGAACGCCGATGATATCGGTTGAAAATTGCACTGCCTTTAAAGCGGTCCGTCGAATGGCCCGCGTCGGCCGCCCGGGCGGGCCGCGAGCATGATCGCCAATAACGGACGCGATGCCAAGCGATCAGCGCCCCTTGACGCGAAGGCCGGACGGAATCGCTCCGCGACCGGGAGCCCGACGAATGATGGGAAAGCCGCGCCGTCCGAGACGAAATCGGATGGCCGAATCGGGCCGCCGGCCCAGGCGCGCCCGTTCCGGCCGTTCGGCCGAACGGCCAAAATCGCGCGTAGGCGCCGAAGATCGAGTACTGTGGAAGCCATGCGTCGGGCTTGCGGCGTCCGGATGCGCGAGCGCGTGCGCGCCGATCGCATCGAATCGCCTCGGCATCGATTGCAAAGAACCCGACAGCCTCCGGATGAGCCCATGAAAAACACCGATTCGCCCGAAAACCAGCCGGCCTCCGGGCTGATCGACCGACGGATCGCCGAACTCGGCGACTGGCGCGGCGACACGCTGAGCCGGATGCGCCGGCTGATCCATGAAGCGGACCCGGACGTCGTCGAGGAATGGAAGTGGAGAGGCACCCCCGTCTGGTCGCACGACGGCATCATCTGCACCGGCGAGTCGTACAAGGCGGTCGTCAAGCTGACTTTCGCCAAGGGCGCATCGCTCGACGATCCGGCCGGACTCTTCAATTCGAGCCTCGACGGCAACGTCCGGCGCACGATCGACATCCGCGAAGGCGAGACGCTTGACGCCAACGCGTTCAAGACGCTCGTGCGCGCCGCGATCGCGGTCAATCAGTCGAACGGCAAGGCGAAGGCGGAGTCGAAGGCAAAGCGCGCGAAGCCGGACGAGAAATGACAAATGACGCAACGCGCGAAACGCGCGGCGGCCGAGCCCGCGCCACGCGCTCCGCTTCGCGCGCCCGTCACCGCAACGCGCCGGCCAGCTTGCGGATCGCCCTGTGGACGAAAAGCGCCGGCCCGGCAAGGTGCGGCCGCAGGATCGCGTGCTTGCGCACGTACTTCGGCACGTGCCATTCGGTGCGGCTGCCGGCGTAGAACAACGCGGCGTCGCCGGCGCGCAGCGTGCGGGGCGGGTCGCCGTCCGACGAGACGATCACCTCGCCCTCGATCACGTGAATGGTTTCGTCGCAGTCGAAGTACCAGTTGAAACGCCCCGCGGTGCAATCCCAGACCCACATCGACGTCGTCGAGTCGGGGCTGCACGACCACCGGCCGCTGCGCGCAACGGGCGCTCCTTCGATGATCCATCCGGGATCGATCGGAGAAGGTTGCAATACGACGTCGTCCAGCCGTACGGCCTCGAAAACGGAACGGGACATGGATCTGCCTCTGCTGCTGTTCAATCCGGAAATGACGGGAAACGCGCGGCGGCCGGAAACGGCGGGACATCCGCCGGACACGCTCTGCGAACGAGCCGAAGCGGCTATTTTGCAAGCTTTGTTTTCGGCGGCGCAAGGATGATATTTGCGATTTGTAATAAATCACACGCTCGCGGAGAGCCGCGCGCCTACGATCGAATCGCGGCGGCGCGCGCACCGCGGACGCCACGCACATTCCCGCGACGCCCGGAGGACGCATACCGGCCGATGCCCGGCTTGCGCTTCACGCCGGATTTGGCGCAGCCCGCTTCATGCGTTGCGCGCGAGCGCGAACCGCGGCGTCGCGATTCCCGCATGGCGCGTACCGGCGACGAACACGCCGCCCGCGCCCGGATCGCGCGCGAGCGCGCCGCCGTCGAGGCCGACGCGCGCGCTCGTCACGTATAGCCGCCCGTCGCCGTCGAGCGCCACGCAGCTCGGCTGCGGCGTCGGCACCGCGATGCGATCGGTCTCGACGCCTTGCGCGTCGTAGCGCACGACCCGCGCGCCGCCCCACTGCGCGTTCCACACGCCGCCACTTGCATCGACCGTCGAGCCGTCGGGCTCGCCGTCCGCGTCGGCAAGCCGGACGAACGACCGGACGCGATCGACGCCGCCGCCCGGCCGGTAGTCGCACACCTGGATTTCCCGCGTCGGCGAATCGCAGAAATACATCGCCGAGCCGTCCGGAGAAAATGCGATGCCGTTCGCGATCGCGGCGGGCGGCAGCGCAAGCCGCTGCAGGCTCAAATCCGCGTTCAGCCGGTAATAGCCGCCCACCGCGCGCGGCGACGCGCCGCCGCCCTCGTCCTTCATCCCGAACACGAAGGCGCCCGCGCGGTCGCAGCGGCCGTCGTTGACGCGCGTCGGCAGCTCGGGCTCGACGTCGACGACCGGCGCGAGCGCCCGCCGGCGCGTGTCGAAGAACGCGATGCGCGACGCAAGGCCGACGAGCAGCACATCGGGATCGTCGGTGAGCGCGAAGCATGCGATGCGCTCGGGCATCTCCCAACTGTCCGTCGCCGCGCCGCCGTACGCGCCGGCCGCGCGCCATCGCCACAGGCGCGCGCCTTCGATGTCGACCCAGTACAGCGCGCGCGTCGCGTCGCACCACGTCGCGCCTTCGCCCAGCGCGTTGCGGCAGTCGACCAGCAGCGTCGCGGCGGCTGCCGCATCCGTTCGCGCCGGTCGATTCGATGATTCCATATCGTCTCCTGATGTCGCGGTGCTGCCACGCGGCCGGAGGGCCGCGCGGCAGCAAGGTCAGCCCCGCATCGCGCGCCGCCGACTGCGACGATACTGGTCGAACAGCACCGCGAGCAACAGAATGCCGCCGCGTATCAGATATTGGTAAAACGTCGGCACGTTGAGGAGGCTCATCGCGTCCTGCACCGAGCCCATGATCAGCACGCCGACGAGCACGCCCGAAATCGTCGCGACGCCGCCCGTCAGCGACACGCCGCCCAGCACGCACGCCGAGATCACGCCGAGCTCGAGGCCGACCGACGTCTTCGGGTCGCCCAGGCTCATCCGCGACGCGAGCATCACGCCGGCGAAGCCCGTCACGAGCCCCTGCAGCACGAACACGGTGATCCTGATTCGCATGACGGGCAGGCCGGCGAGCAGCGCCGCCTCGCCGTTGCCGCCGACGGCGAGCACGTTCTTGCCGAACACTGTCTTGCGCAGCAGGAAGCCGAACGCGACGAAGCCGACGATGTTGCTCCAGATCGGATACGAGATGCCGAGGAACGAGCCCGAGCCAAGCGCGAAGAAGCGCTCCTCGGAGATCATCACCGCGTCGCCGTTCGACGTGATGAACGCGAGCCCGCGCACGACCTCCATCATCGCGAGCGTGACGATCAGCGAATTGATCCGCCAGCGCGCGATCAGCACGCCGTTGACGAGCCCGACCGCGCCGCCCGCGAGCACGCCCGCCGCGGCGCCGAGCGCGATGCTGTGCGTCGCCGTGATGAGCGTCGAGGCGACGACGCCCGAGAACGCGACGATCGACGCGACCGACAGGTCGACCTCGCCCAGCGCGAGCACGAACATCATCGTGACCGCAATCGAGCCGATCAGCGTGACCGACAGCAACAGGCCCTGGATGTTGCGGGCCGTCAGGAAGTCCGGCACGGCGATCGCGAGCGCCGCGAACAGCGCGACGAACACGACGACGATGCCGGAGCGGTTGAGGAGATCCCACGCGGCGGCGCGCGGCCGCGTGACGGATGCCGGGGAATCGGCTGGGGAAGAAGTGCCTTGGGGTTGCATGGCTTGACTCATGTCGTTCGCGTTTTCCGGTTTGCGCTGCCGCGCCGCTAGCGCGGCAGCGCGAGCTTGATCAATGCGTCGGGGCTCGCCTGCGCCTTCGCCACGCAGCCGGCGATCCGCCCTTCCTTCATCACGACGATGCGGTCCGACACGCCGATCACCTCGGCCAGATCGCTCGACACGATGAGCACCGTGCGGCCCGCGTCGGCGAGCTCGTAGAACAGGTTGTAGATTTCCGCGCGCGCGCCGACGTCGATGCCGCGCGTCGGCTCGTCCATCAGGAACACGTCGATGCGCTCGGCGAGCCAGCGCGCGAGGATCACCTTCTGCTGGTTGCCGCCCGACAGCGCGCCGATCGGCGTATCGGCGTCGCGCGTCTTGATCGCGAGCCGCGCGATGTAGCGCGCGGCGAGCTCGCGCTCGCGCCGAGCGTCGAGCAGCAAGCGCGCGGGGCTGAAGTGGCGCCGCGCGCTCAGGTTCAGGTTGTCCGCGACCGACGCGATCGCGACGATCCCTTCCTGCTTGCGGTCCTCCGGGCACAGCGCGATGCCGGCGCGCACCGCGTCGCGCGGGCTCGCGAACGACACGCGCCGGCCGTTCAGCTCGACGTGGCCCGCGCTCGGGCGCGCGGCGCCGTACAGCAGCTTCATCAGCTCCGAGCGCCCGGCGCCGACGAGCCCGAAGAAGCCGACGATCTCGCCGCGCCGCGCGCTGAACGACACCGGCTCGGCGAGGCCCGGCCCGCACAGGCCCTTCGCCTCGATCGCCACGTCGCCCGGCTCGCGCGGCCGATAGCCGTACACGTCGGCGATCGGGCGGCCGACCATGCAGCCGATCAGCCTGTCGCGATCGAGATCGGCGACCGATTCGAACGTCTCGATGCGGCGGCCGTCGCGAAACACCGTCACGCGGTCGCACAGCGCGTCGACCTCCTCCATCCGGTGCGTGACGTAGATGATCGCGCGGCCGTCCGCGCGCAGCGCGTGAATGATCCGGAACAGGCGCTCGGTCTCGCGCGCGGACAGCGAGCTCGTCGGCTCGTCGAACGCGATCACGCGCGCGTCGCGCATCAGCGCCTTGCCGATCTCGATCATCTGCCGCTGCCCGATCGACAGCAGCTTCACCGGCGTGTTCGGATCGATCCGCTCGCCGAGCCGCTCGAGCCCGGCCGTCGCGCGCGCGACGAGCGCGCGCTCGTCGAGCACGCCGGCGCGGTTCGGCAGTTGCCCGAGCATCAGGTTCTCGGCGACCGTCAGCTCGGGCACGAGATGCAGTTCCTGATAGATGATCGCGATGCCCGCCTCGAGCGCCGCGCGCGTCGAGCCGAAGCGCTGCGCGTGCCCGTTCAGCCGCAGCGTGCCCGCCTGCGGCTGGTTCACGCCGGAGAGCACCTTCAGGAGCGTCGACTTGCCCGCGCCGTTCTCGCCCATCAGCCCGTGCACCTCGCCCGCGCGCACCGACAGCGACACCGCGTCGAGCGCGCGCACGCCGGGAAACGTCACGGTGACGCCGTCGAGCTCGAGGCATGCGGCGCGCGGCGCAGGGCCGGCCGCGCCGGCCGCCGGCGCGCCGCGCGTGTGTATCGTCGTGTCAGTCATCGGTTCCTCGTCGACGTGCCGCTCAGATGCCCAGCTCGGCGCGCACCGCCTGCCAGTTCTCGCGCGTCATCAGCTTGCCGCTCGTCTGCGTATCGGCGGGCGGCGCCTTGCCGCTGCGGATCCAGTCGACGAGGTTCTGCGCGCTCTGCTTGCCGTGGTTCGTCGAGCTGACCGCGATCGTGCCGAAGAAGCCCGTCGGCTCCTTCTTCTGGAATTCGGCGAACGCCTCGCCCGCGCCGTTGATGCCGACGCCGATCACGTCCGCCGCCGGAATGTGCAGTTGCTCGGTCGCGCGCACCGCGCCCAGCACCGTTTCCTCGTTCAGCGCGAAGATCACCCACTTCTTCACGTTCGGATGCCGCGCGAGCACGGGCGCCGCCGCGCTGAAGCCGCCTTCGTCGTCGGTCGTCTTCTGCGGCGCGTCGAAGATGTTCTCTTTCCTGAAGCCGCTCGCGAGGAGCGCCTGCGTCGCGCCGTCGGTGCGCAGCTTCGCGGTCGGCAGCTCGTAGTTCGTCACGCGCAGCGCGCCGACTTCCTCCGGCTTCCAGCCGCGCCTTTTCATCTCGTCGGCGATCGCCTGGCCCACCTGGTTGCCGATCTTCGTCGCCGACATCCCGAGGTGCGGCACGTTCGCGAGCGGCTTGCCCGACGAATCGACGAGCTGGTCGTCGACGGTCACGAACTTCATGTCGTAGCGCTTCGCGCGCGCGGCGATCGCGGGCCCGAGGCGCACGTCCGGCGCGCAGATCACGAAGCCCTGCGCGCCCTGCGTGCCGAGGTTGTCGATCGCGGCGAGCACCTTCTCGCCGTCCGGCGTGCCGATGTTGACGACCGCGAAGCCGTCCTTTCGGCCGAGCGACGTCGCGGCCTTCTGCTCGTTGATGAACCACGCCTGCTCGGGCATCTTCACGAGGAAGCCGATCTTCAGCGGCGTGTCCGCGCGGGTCGCGGCGGGCATCGCGAGCGGCGCGGCAAGAAGCGCCGCGAACGCGGCGCGCAGGGTCAATCGGCGAATCGTGCGGGTCATGGTGCGTCTCCTTGTCATGTTGCGTCTCCTTGATGTGGGTCGTTTCCGACTGTCGTGCGTGTTGCCGGCTGCGTGCCGGCTGTATGCCGGCTTGCTGCCGATTCATGGCGGCTCGTCGCGGCGCGTTGCCGTGTTGCGTTGCCGTGTTGCCTTGCCGTGTTGCCGCGTTTGCCGCATGTCGCCGTGCGTCGCCATACAGCGCGTGCGCGAATCCGGCGCATGCTCCAGCTCCGCGCGCCCGTCCGCCGCCCATGCCCGGCGGCGCTTCAGCGGTGAAACGGGTCGGCCGCGATGCGCCGGCCGACCATGAACGCGTCGGCGACGAGCCGCAGCGGCCGATCGTCGACGTCGCTCTCGCGCGCCGCGATCAACGCATGAAAGCGTGCGTACAGCGACGGGTATTCGCACTCGGGCGGCAGCGCGACGGGCTCGCCCGCGATCGACAGCCGCGCGCCGCCCGCGCCGATCGCGAGCACGCCGCCGTCGGTATCGACCGCGATGTCCCATTGCTCGACCGGGCCGTGCCGCCAGTCGAACTCCGCGCGCACCGGCACGCCCGCCGTGTCGACGCAGTCGAGCTCGGCCGCGATCGGGGTGTGCACGTTGGCGGGCACGACGAGCGTCGCCGCGCGCAGCACGAGCTCGCGCGGCAAGATCCGCGTGACGATCGACAGCGCGTTGATGCCCGGATCGAACACGCCGAGCCCGCCCGGCTCCCAGATCCACTGCTGCCCCGGATGCCAGCGCCGCACGTCTTCCTTCCAGCGCACCTGCACCGCGCGGATCGTGCGCGTGGCGAGCCACGCGCACGCGGGCTCGACCGCGCGCGCATGCCGCGAATGCCAGCTCGCGAAGAGCGTGCGGCCGCGCTCGCGCGCGAGCGCGCGCAGCGCCGCGATTTCGCCGACCGTCGCACCCGGCGGCTTTTCGAGCATCACGTGCTTGCCGGCGTCGAGCGCGGCGCGCGCCTGCGCGTAGCGCACCTGCGGCGGCGCGGCGAGCGACACCGCGTCGAGCGCCGGCTCGGCGGCGAGCAGCGCGCCGATGTCCGGGTGATTGCGCACGCCGCGAACTTCCGCGTGGCGGCTCGCGCATGCGCGCAGATCGAAGCCCGGCTCAGCCGCGATCGCGGGCAGGTGCTGATCGCGCGCGATCTTGCCGATGCCGACGAGGCCGAGCGTGTAGACGGTATTCATCGCATGACTCCTTGCCGGGTTCGCCGCGCGTCAGCGCGCCCAGCGCAGCACGAGCGGATCGAGCCGGCGCGCGATCTCGATCAGCTCGGCGCGCGAATCCGGATGGATCGGCGGCAGCGGATGCCGCGGCCGCTCGCACGCGATCACGCCGCCCTCGCGCATCAGCGCCTTCGCGGCGACGAGCCCCGTCTGCCGGTTCTCGTGATTGATGAGCGGCAGCCAGCGCTGGTACAGCGCGAACGCGTCGTCGGCGCGCCCGTCGCGATGCGCGTCGACGATCGGCCGGATTCCGTCCGGATACGCGCCGCCCGTCATCGCGCCCGTCGCGCCCGCGTTCAGGTCCGCGAGCAGCGTGATCGCCTCCTCGCCGTCCCACGGCCCCTCGATCGCGTCGCCGCCGAGCCGGATCAGCTCGCGCAGCTTGTTCGCCGCGCCCGGCGTCTCGATCTTGAAGTACGACACCTGCTCGATCTCGCGCGCCATCCGCGCGAGAAACGGCGCGGACAGCACGGTGCCGCTCGCGGGCGCGTCCTGGATCATGATCGGGATGTCGAGCGCGTCCGACAGGCGCGCGTAGAACGCGTGGATCTGCGTGTCGGGCACGCGGAACGTCGCGCCGTGATACGGCGGCATCGCCATCACCATCGCCGCGCCCAGCTCCTGCGCGCGGCGGCTGCGCGCCGCGCAGACCCGCGTGCTGTAGTGCGTCGTCGTCACGATCACGGGCACGCGGCCCGCGACGTGCTCGAGAATCGTTCGCGTGAGCACGTCGCGCTCGTCGTCGGCGAGCGCGAACTGCTCGGAGAAGTTCGCGAGGATGCAAAGGCCCTCCGAGCCCGCATCGATCATGAAATCGACCGCGCGCATCTGGCTCGGCAGATCCAGCTCGCCGGTCTCGGTAAACGTCGTCGGCACGACGGGGAAGACGCCGCGGTAGCGCGGCGAGCGGCTCGTATTCATCGGTCGGTTCCTGCGTCAGTGAAAGCGTTCATCGGTCCAGGGCCTGTTCATGTGCGGATGCGCGGTTCGCCGGCGAGCCCGCCCGCATCCGGCAGCGGCGCGCGCAGCGCCGCGCGCACGACGAACGTCATCGGCACCGCGAACGCGAGCGTCGCGGCGAGGAAATACAGGCCCGCGGCGAGGCTGCCCGTCGCGTCCTTGATGAGGCCGATGCCGTATGGGCCAACGTAGCCGCCGAGATTCGCGAGCGAGTTGATCGCCGCGATGCCGACTGCGGCGCTCGTGCCCGTCAGGAATTCGCCGGGCAGCGCCCAGACGACGGCCTGGATCGAATAGATCGAGAACGCGCTCAGACAGATGAACAGGAACTGCAGCGCGGGCGCATGGACGGCCGCGCTCGCGGCGAGCGTGAGCGCGGCCGCCGCCGACACGATCGCGATGTGGCCGTAGCGCTCGCGCTTGCGATCCGAATGGCGCGGCACGACGAGCAGCCCGCCGACCGCGAACAGGTACGGCACCGCGAACAGCAGGCCGGTTGCCGCATCGCCGACGCCGAACGCCTTGATGATCGTCGGCAGCCACAGCGACAGCCCGTAGATGCTGAGCGGAAACGGCAGGAACAGCGCGGCGAGCAGCAGCACGCGCGTATCGCGCAGCGCGGCGAGCGGCCGGTGGTGCGAGTGCGGCCGGTACGCGCGGCGGTCGGCGTCGAGCTCGCGCTCGATCCAGCGGCGATCGACCGCGTCGAGCCAGCGCGCGTGCGCGGGCGACGCCGGCAACAGCCGCAGCGTCGGCGCGGCGAGCAGCACGGCGGGCAACCCGCTCGCGACGAACAGCGCCTGCCAGTTCGACAGGCCGAGCACGCCGTGCGTCGCGAGCAGCATGCCCGCGAGCGGCCCGGTCACGATGCCGGCGATCGGCTGCGCGAGCACGAGCAGACCGATCACCCGCGCGCGATGACGCATCGGAAACCATTGCGTGAGGAAATAGAGGATGCCCGGATAGAGCCCCGCCTCCACCGCGCCAAGCAGGAAGCGCAGCACATAGAAGCTCGCCGGCCCTTCGACGAGCGCCATCGCGACCGTGATCGCCCCCCACGTGACGAGAATCCGCGAGAACCACACGCGCGCGCCGAAGCGCTCGAGCGCGAGATTGCTCGGCACCTCGCACAGGAAGTAGCCGATGAAGAAGAGGCCCGCGCCGAGGCCGTACGCGGCGTCGCTCAGGCCCACGGCCGCGTTCATGTACAGCTTCGCGAAGCCGACGACGGTCCGGTCGACATACGCGACCACGTAGATCAGCGCGAGAAACGGCACCAGCTTGCGCGTGAGCAGGCGCACGATGCGCCGCTCGTCGTCGCCCGATGTGGCCGAGGGGGCGTGCGGCGGCGCGGCGTCGGCGCGCGCGCCGCTCGCGTCGGGCAATGCGTGCGCGGAAATCATGCGCTCGGTGGCCATGCTGTCGTCTCCTTATGTCTTCGATGTCGCGATGTCTCGCGCCGGCGTCGCCGCCGGTCTGCGTTGCGCGCTTTGGTGCGCGCTTTGGTGCGCGCTTCGCGTTGCGTTCGTGCGTCCGCGCTCGCCTAGCGCGGCGCGGCGGCTTCCCGCCGGCCGCCGACCCGGCGCGGCACGGCGAGCGGATTGCCGTCGCGCAGCGCGCCGGGCAGCAGCGCGTCGTCAACGTTCTGGTAGCAGATGGGCCGCTGAAAGCGCTCGATCGCGGCGGTGCCGACCGACGTGCTGCGGCCGTCCGAGGTCGCCGGGAACGGTCCGCCGTGAACGATCGCGTCGCACACTTCGACGCCCGTCGGAAAGCCGTTCGCGAGAATGCGGCCCGCGCGGCGCTCGACGATCGGCAGCAGCGTGCGCGCGAGCTCGCGATCGTCGGCGCTCAGGTGCAGCGTCACCGTCAACTGCCCTTCGAGCCGCCGCATCGCATCGCGCATCTCGTCGGCGCTCGCGCATTCGACGAGCACGCTCGACGGGCCGAACACTTCGTCGGCGAGCGTCGCGTCGGCCATCAGGTCGCGCGCGCTCACGCGCAGCAGCGCCGCCTGCGCGCGATCGCCGGCCGCCGCGCCGCGCGCGACGACATCGACGGCCGGATGGCGCGCGAGCCGCGCGACGCCCGCGTCGTAAGCGCGCAGGATGCCCGCGCTCAGCATCACGCCCGCCGGCACGTCGCGCAGCGCGCGCGCGGCGGCGTCGACGAACGCGTCGAAGCCCGCGCCCGCGATGCCGAGCGCGAGGCCCGGATTCGTGCAGAACTGCCCGCAGCCGAGCGTGACCGACGCGACGAACTCGCGCGCGAGCGCCTCACCGCGCGCCGCGAGCGCGCCGGGCAGCAGCAGGTTCGGATTCACGCTGCTCATCTCCGCGTAGACCGGAATCGGCACGGGCCGCGCCGCCGCGAGCGCGGCAAGCGCGAGGCCGCCCGCGCGCGAGCCGGTGAAGCCGACCGCGCGGATCGCCGGATGCGCGACGAGCGCGCGGCCGACGTCGTGCCCCGCGTCGGCGAGGAGCGCGAACACGCCGGCCGGCAGCGCGGCCGCGCGCACGGCCGCCTGCACCGCGCGCCCGACGAGCTCGGACGTGCCGGGATGCGCGGGATGCGCCTTCACGACGACCGGGCAGCCGGCCGCGAGCGCCGCCGCCGCATCGCCGCCCGCGACCGAAAACGCGAGCGGGAAATTGCTCGCGCCGAACACCGCGACCGGGCCCACGCCGATGCGCAGGAAGCGCAGATCGCCGCGCGGCGGCTGCCGCTCCGGCAGCGCGGGCTCGATCCGCACGTCGAGCGCGTCGCCGCCGCGCACGAGCGCCGCGAACATCCGCAATTGGTTCGCGGTGCGCGCGCGCTCGCCTTCGAGCCGCGCGCGCGGCAAGCCGGTCTCGGCCATCGCGCGCACGATCAGCGCGTCGCCGAGCGCTTCGATCCGCGCGGCGATGTCGTCGAGCAGATCCGCGCGGCGCGATGCGGCGAGCGCGCGGTACGTGTCGAACGCGGCATCGGCGAGCGCGCATGCCGCATCGACGTCCGCCGGCAGCGCGCCATGAAAGACCGGCTCGGCGATCGCCGCGCCCGTCGCCGCGTCGATCGCGTGAAACGCCTCGCCCCGGCCGCGCCGCGCGCCGCCGTCGATCAGGAGTTCGCCCGTGGGCCCGCTCATCGTCGCGCCTCCCGGTCAGTGCGAATGCCGCGGCACAGCGGCGCCGCGCCGGCCGACCAGGAAGTCGAGGTCGCAGCCCTCGTCCGCCTGCAGCACGTGGTCGACGTAAAGACGCGCGTAGCCGCCGCTGCCCGCCTGCCCGGCGGCACCCGGCGCGCTCGCCGGATCGAGGTCCGACAGCCGGCGCGCGAGCTCGTCGTCGCTCACGTCGAGCGTGAGCGTGCCCGCTTCGCAATCGAGCGCGATCCAGTCGCCGTTGCGCACCGCCGCGAGCGGGCCGCCCGCCGCCGCCTCCGGCGCGACGTGCAGCACGACCGTGCCGTACGCGGTGCCGCTCATTCGCGCGTCCGAGATCCGCACCATGTCCTTCACGCCCTGGCGCAACAGCTTCGGCGGCAGCCCCATGTTGCCGACCTCGGCCATGCCCGGATAGCCGCGCGGCCCGCAGTTCTTCAGCACGAGCACCGAGCTCGCGTCGACGTCGAGCGCCTCGTCGTCGATCGTCGCCTTGTAGTGCTCGAAGTTCTCGAACACCACCGCGCGGCCGCGATGCCTGAGCAACTCCGGGCTCGCCGCGGACGGCTTGAGCACCGCGCCGCGCGGCGCGAGATTGCCGCGCAGGACCCGGATGCCGCCGTCTGCGATCAGCGGCCGCGCGAGCGGACGGATCACTTCGTCGTCGTGGTTCGGCGCGTCGCGCACGTTCTCCCACAGCGACTTGCCGTTGACGGTCAGCGCGCCCGGATGCGGCAGCAGGTTCGCCTCGCCCAGCCGGCGCAGCACGGCGGGCAGCCCGCCCGCGTAATAGAACTCCTCCATCAGGAACCGGCCCGACGGCATCAGATCGACGATCGTCGGCGTATCGCGGCCGATGCGCATCCAATCCTCGAGCTCGAGCGGCACGCCGAGCCGCCCGGCGATCGCCTTCAGATGGATCACCGCGTTCGTCGAGCCGCCGATCGCCGCGTTCGCGCGGATCGCGTTCTCGAACGCCGCGCGCGTCAGGATCGTCGACAGCACGAGCCCTTCGTGCGCCATCTCGACGATGCGCGCGCCCGACAGGTGCGCGAGCACGTAGCGGCGCGCATCGACGGCCGGGATCGCCGCGTTGTGCGGCAGCGCGACGCCGAGCGCTTCGGCCAGGCACGCCATCGTCGACGCGGTGCCCATCGTGTTGCAGGTGCCCGCCGAGCGCGACATGCCGGCCTCCGCCGACAGGAAGCGGTGCAGGTCGATCTCGCCCGCCTTCAGCGCCTCGTGCAGTTGCCACACGGCGGTGCCGGAGCCGATGTTCTTGCCGTCGAGCTTGCCGTTGAGCATCGGGCCGCCGGACACGACGATCGCCGGCACGTCGCAGCTCGCCGCGCCCATCAGCAGCGCGGGGGTCGTCTTGTCGCAGCCGGCGAGCAGCACGACCGCGTCGATCGGGTTGCCGCGAATCGCCTCCTCGACGTCCATCGAGGCGAGATTGCGCGTGAGCATCGCGGACGGCCGCAGGTTCGATTCGCCGTTCGAGAACACCGGAAACTCGACCGGAAAGCCGCCCGCCTCGTAGACGCCGCGCTTCACGTGCTCGGCGAGCTTGCGAAAGTGCGCGTTGCACGGCGTGAGCTCCGACCAGGTATTGCAGATGCCGACGATCGGCCGGCCGTCGAATTCGTGATCGGGAATACCCTGATTCTTCATCCAGCTCCGGTACATGAAGCCGTTCTTGTCATGGGTGCCGAACCATTGAGCCGAGCGCAGCTTGGGTTTGGATGCCGACATCGTCACGTCCTGTATGGCGGAATATTCGGCGCAGTCTAGGGAGAATTTTGATAACCTACTAATGACGTTTTGGCGCTTTCAGATATCTTTTAAATATTGATATAAAAATGCCGACAACACTCCCGACAACGCTCGACACGCATCCCCGGGCGATCCGAAGCCGACTGAAGACGCGCCAGTTGCTGCTGATCGTCGCGCTCGCCGACGAGGGCAACATCCACCGCGCGGCGGCGGCGCTGAACATGACGCAGCCGGCCGCGTCGAAGCTGCTGCGCGAACTGGAGGACACGATCGGCGCGATGCTGTTCGAGCGGATGCCGCGCGGCATGCGGCCGACGCTGTATGGCGACGCCCTGATCCGCCACGCGCGCGCGGCGCTCGGCAGCCTCGACCAGGCGCAGGACGAGCTGGCCGCGCTGAAGGCCGGACGCCTCGGGCACGTCGCGATCGGCGCGATCACATCCCCGGGCCTGCGGCTGCTGCCGCCCGCCGTCGCGGCGGTCAAGGCGACGCACGCGAACGTCCGGATCTCGGTCGAGATCGACACGAGCAACGTGCTGCTCGAACGCCTCGCGCAGGACAAGCTCGACGTCGTCGTGGGCCGCCTGTCGGCTGAGCACGACAAGCTGCGGCTGCGCTACGCGCCGCTGACGGGCGAGCCGGTGGCGGCCGTCGTGCGGGCCGGGCATCCGCTCCTCGAACGCGCGCCGCTGACACTGGCCGACGTGCAGCGCGCCGCGTGGGTCGTGCCGCCCGCGGGCAGCGTGCTGCGCCATCGCTTCGAGCTGATGTTCCAGCGCGCGAGCCTCACGCCGCCCGCGAACGTCGTCGAGACCGCCGCGCTCCTGTTCGTCACGCGCGTGCTCGAGCGCAGCGACATGATCGCGGTGCTCGCAGAGGACGTCGCGCGCTACTACGCGACGCACGGCATCGTCGCGATGCTGCCGCTCGAGATGGATTGCCGGATGGACGATTTCGGGATCATCACGCGCACGGACAAGGTGTATGCGCCCGCGGCGAGCGTGACGATCGATGCGATTCGCGACGCCGCGCGCGAGATTTATGGGGTGGCGGCGGCTTGATGACGTAGGGGCCCGACGGTCCGCGGGATCGAGCGAGCGGGCCGGGTGCCGCGGCGCTCAGATTCGCTGCACCGCGGCCGCCTTCGCACACGCGATCCGCTCGACCAGTTCGCGGCCGAGCGGCGTCAGGAGCGCGCCCGGCACGATCGACCGTCCCCCGCCCATCGCCGTCGCGAGCCCCATCTCGACGAGCGAAACGAATTCCGGATCGCCCATGTCGACATCCTCGGGCGAACGCGCGATACACAACAACGTCGAGAGTTCATGCGGCGTCAACATGATCATGTCTCCGTCATCGAGCGCCGCGTGCCTGCGCCGGCCGCGTCGCTCACGCTGGGTCCGTGTTCGAAACTGCGCTCCCTCGCACTGTGCAGGCACAGGCCGCGAAAGAATATCGGCAATTACGAGATAAGCGCATGGCCGCAATTCGTCGGCTTGCAGGATTTTGCCGATTCCGCAGCGGATTCGATTGCCGTTTTCGCGGGCATGGCGCGGCGATTCGCCGGCTGCGCCTGCGTTTGCGCGGCTCGCACGCGCATCGGAAAAACGTTTTCCTCGTTTCGAATTGCGCGGTGCAATCGAACAGCCGCGCTGCCGGCGCTCGCCGACTTTCGACGCAACGAAGCTTCGAGCGGACACGTCGCAACACCGCGCATCGACATCGTCATCGGCGGGCGTCGTCCGCCCGGTCACGCAGACTAATCGACACGGTCCCGACATCGTGCGGCAAGCCTGTCGTCCGACGGTATGAGCAATTCGCCGGGCCGCGCCGCGAAACGCCATCCGCGATTTCACCCATACGATTGCGCGCGCAACCATCAGGATCACGTAAGCAAGGTGGCATAAGATTGAAACGTGGCACTCGGCTCGAGCGCCGCACCGCACGTCCGCCATTCGGCGGACGACGAAACCGACGACGTGAACGACACATCCGCGCGAACGCGTCGCGCCGCATCCGCCGGATATCGTCGGCGCCGCGCAGCTCGCACGAAGCCGCAGCCTCGACGCCTTTCAAGCCGTAGCGACTTGTCGCAACGCGCGCGCCGGGTTCGGAGAAACCCGCCGACGCCCGACGCGACGCAACGGTCCGGGGAACGAGCGTCCGGAGTTCGGCCGGATCGCCGCATGCGTTCGCGCGCCGCCGCGACGCGGCGCGGCGCGAGCGCTGATCGCCGATACGCGATGGCCATAAGCAGGTGCGCGCTACGAGGCTTCGCCGATGATCAGGCTGTTGATGGTGGACCGTCACGCAGTGTTGCGCGACGGCTTGCGACACATACTCGAAAAATCCGGCGAGTTCGAAATCGACGGCGAGGCAGGCGACGCCCCGTCCGCGTTCGAGCTCGTCAAGCAGGGCCGCGCCGGAATCGCGCTCCTCGATCAAACCACGCTCGGCCACGATTGCGCGGACCTGATCCATCGCATCCGCCGCACGGCGCCGTCCACGCGCGTCCTCGTGATGGCCGCGCGCGCAAGCCAGCGGCACGCGGCCGAGGCATTCCAGGCCGGCGCGTCCGGCTACCTGACGAAGCAAAGCGGTTGCGACGAGCTGATCGCCGCGCTGCGCAAGATCGCGGCAGGCGGCGTGTACGTCAGCATGGACGTCGCCGAACAGCTCGCGGAAAATCTGCATGCGCCGTCGGACGCGGACGTGCCGCCGCACGAGCGGCTGTCGAAGCGCGAATTCGAGGTATTCCTTCATCTCGCGGCGGGCGACACGCCCGCCGAGATCGCGCAAGCGCTCGGGATCAGCGCGAAGACCGTGCGGATCTACAAGGCGCACGTGCTCGACAAGTTGGCATTGCCGAACGAATCGGCGCTCGTGCGGTACGCGGTCGCGCATCGGATCGGCGATCCGCCGTGATCGGCGCCGCGCCGCAGATCGCGCCGCGGGCCACGTGTCCGGTCGCGCCGCGCCCATTTCCGCGCCCATTTGCCGGCCGCGGCGAAGGCGCGTCATGCGATGCCGCGCCGCGCATCCGGTAACATGGGCGCGCCCGCGCCCGGCGTCCCGATGCGCACGAGCCGTCGCGAAATCGCGATGGCCCGACGGCCGCGTGGACCGGCCGTGCAACGAACGCGCCGCGAGAGACTCGCCCCCCGCCCTCGGCAAACCCGCGCACGCGCTTTCCCCTACGATGCCGACGCCGCGAAAGCGGCGTCGTCTTCCGATTCCGATCCGGAGCCTTCGACATGGACTTCACCCGACGCAGCCTGCTCGGCGCCGCGCTCGCCGGCGCGCTCGACACGATCGCGCCGGCCGCGCACGCGCAGACCGCCATGCACGGCGCGCCGCAGCCGGGCGACGCGCCCCGCGCCGTTCCCGATGAAACGATTGCGCTGTGGCCGGGCCCCGCGCCCGACCCGGTCGCGACGGGCGCAGGCGACGGCGAGCGGAGCGGCAGGCACGGCAGCGTGTCGCGCGTCGCCCGGCCGCGGCTCGACGTCTACCGGCCCGCGCACGGCAATGGCGGCGCGGCGCTCGTGATCGCGGGCGGCGGCTACGATCACATCGAGCTCGGCAACGAGAGCACGCCGATGTGCGCGTGGCTGAAGTCGCTCGGCGTGACCGCGTTCGAGCTCGTGTACCGGCTGCCCGGGCAAGGCTGGTCGCGGCTCGCGCCGCTGCAGGACGGCCAGCGCGCGATGCGCGTGATCCGCGCGCGCGCGAAGCGCGACGGCATCGATCCCGCGCGGATCGCGATCGTCGGCTTTTCCGCGGGCGGACATCTCGCCGGGATGACGGCCGTCGAACCCGACGCGCGGCGCTACGCGAGCGTCGACGACGCCGATCGCGAATCCGCGCGCCCCGATCTCGCCGCGCTGCTCTATCCGGTGCTCACGCTGATGCCGCCGTTCGATCGCACGCGCACGCGGCTGCACGCCATAGGCGCGCATCCGGCTCAGGCTGACAGCGAAGCGCTGTCGGTGAACCTGCACGTGAGCGCACGCACGCCGCCGACGTTTCTCGCGCACGCGTTCGACGATCCAATCGCGCCGATCGACAACAGCCTGCTGATGGCGAGCGCGCTGCGCGCGGCGCAGGCGAGCGTCGAGCTGCACGCGTTCCAGGCGGGCGGCCACGGCTGGGGAATGGGCAAGCCCGGCAGCGCCGTGCACGCATGGCCCGCGCTTTTCGAGCAGTGGGCGCGGCTGAACCGGCTGCTGCCGTGATGCAATCGCGCGCGGCGCGCGCCCTACGATCGTCTTTCCGCCCGTAACGCCGCCGATACCCGCCTGTAACCCTGCCGAAGGCGCAGCGCCTCCATAACTTCATACCGAACTGATCCAATGCTGCCGTTTCGTTTCCGGCGCGCGGCGCGTCCCCGACGCCCGCTCTTGCCGCGCAGCCGGCTCCCGTCGCGCGATCCTCCGCGGATCGCCGTCAATCGAGCGATCTTTCATTGGAGTCCTGCCTGATGTTTCGTCGAGCCTTGATCGCCACCGCGTGCGCCGGATCGGCCATCGCCCTCTACGCGTGCGGCGGCACCGACAGCAGCACGCCCGTCACGTCGCAAAACGCGTTGCAGACCGCGACGCCGATCAAGCACCTCGTTGTAATCTACGGCGAGAACGTATCGTTCGACCACTACTTCGGCACCTATCCGAACGCCGCGAACCCGCCGGGCGAGCCGGCGTTCAGCGCCGCGTCGGGCACGCCGCCGATCAACGGCCTGTCGGGCCTGCTGCTCACCGCGAACCCGAACGCGACGAATCCCGCGAACGGCGCGGGCGCGGCCAATCCGTTCCGCCTCGACCGCACGCAGGCCGCGACGGCCGACCAGAACCACGCGTACACGGCCGAAGAGCAGGCGTACGACAACGGCCTCGCGGACCTCTTCCCGAAATACACGGGCAAGGGTTCGAGCGGCGGCGCGGGCGCGTTCGGCACGACGGGCCAGGTGATGGGCTACTTCGACGGCAACACGGTGACCGCGCTGTGGAACTACGCGCAGCGCTTCGCGATGAGCGACAACGCGTACACGTCGACCTACGGCCCGTCGACGCCGGGCGCGCTCAACGTGATCGCCGGCCAGACCGACGGGATGCAGATCGTGAAGACGTCGAAGGCCGTGTCGACGCTCGCGAAGACCTCGTACTACGTCAATGACGGCCAGGGCGGCCTCACGATGATCAACGACGTCGACCCGGGCTACGACGTGTGCTCGAGCCCGACCGATCAGGCGATGATGTCCGGCAAGAACATCGGCGATCTGCTGAACGCGCGCAACATCACGTGGGGCGGCTTCATGGGCGGCTTCAACCTGTCGACGGCGAACGCGAACGGCACGACGGGCTGCAAGCGCAGCACGATCGCGACCGCGGTGAACGCGGCGACAGCCGACTACATCCCGCACCACAACTGGTTCCAGTACTACGCGTCGACCGCGAACCCGCAGCACACGCGCCCGAGCGCGATCGCGGCGATCGGCTCGAGCGTCGAGACGGACGGCAAGACGCCCGAGCCCGCGAACCACCAGTACGACTCGGACGACTTCTTCGCGGCCGTGAAGGCGGGCAACTTCCCGTCGGTCAGCTTCCTGAAGGCGCCCGCCGCGCAGGACGCGCACGCCGGCTACTCGGACCCGCTCGACGAGCAGCAGTTCGTGACGAAGATCATCAACTTCCTGCAGCAGCAGCCCGACTGGGCGAACACCGCGGTGATCGTCACGTACGACGACTCGGACGGCTGGTACGACCATGCGTACACGTCGCCGACGCGCGCGTCGTTCGACGCGGTCGATCAACTGAACGGCAACGGCGTGTGCGGCGCCGGCGCCGCGACGACGGGCGTCGCCGGCGCGCCCGTCAACGGCCGCTGCGGCCCGGGCACGCGGATTCCGTTCGTCGTCGTATCGCCGTGGGCGAAGCAGAACTACGTGAGCCACACGCTGATCGACCAGGCGTCGGTCGTGCGCTTCATCGAGGACAACTGGCTCGGCGGCCAGCGGATCGGCGGCGGCTCGTTCGATGCGACGGCGGGCGACATGCGCGATCTGTTCGACTTCTCGGGCGCGGTGAACAAGACGCCGCTGTACCTCGACCCGACGCTCGGCACGAAGCTCGCGACGGCGCCTTCGATCTGACGTCCTCGTCACGCACGCGGCGCGCCGCGCTGCCGCGCGACGCGCAATGCGCAACTGGCCGGCTGTCGTTCCGGCGCGCCGCGCCGGATTTTTCTTTTGCACGATCACGACCGAACGCTCCAGCATGGCCGAACCGCTTTCCGCGCAATCCGCTGCGCCTTCCCGCTCCGACGATTCCGCCCGGCCTCCTCGCCCCGCCCGATTCGACGCGTGCGCATCGGCGGCGCCTTCCGCCCCCTCGCCCCATGCACCCCATGCGCGCCGCCGCCGCGCGCACGCGATGCGCCACGTGCTGTCGGCCGCCGCGTTCGGCGTGCTCGGTCTCGCCGCATTCGCGCTCGCGTTTCCCGAGCACGCGCCGAGCGCGGTCGGCGCGATCGTCGAAGACCTGACGGGCGCGAATCCGCATCCGGTCGTGCTGCGCCGCCCGGCCGCCGAACCGTTGAGCGCGGTCGCGCAGCTCGGCCGGGCGTTGTTCTTCGATCCGTCGCTGTCCGCGTCGGGCCGACAGTCGTGCGCGTCGTGCCATAGTCCCGACCATGCATACGGCCCGCCGAACGATCTCGACGTGCAACTGGGCGGCGCCGCGCTGACGCGGCCCGGCTACCGGCCGCCGCCGTCGCTGATGTATCTGTACCGCCAGCCGAACTTCAGCATCGGCCCCGACTCGTCGGAGAACGACGATGCGGCGAGCGTCGCGCAACAGGCCGCGTCGGCGGCGGGCGTCGTGCGCGCGCAGAAGACGGCGGGCGCGGACGCCGCGCCGCAACTCGTGCCGCAAGGCGGGATGTTCTGGGACGGCCGCGCGGATACGCTGCAGCAGCAGGCGTTCGGCCCGCTGATGAATCCGGTCGAAATGGCGAACGCGAGCACCGACGACGTCGCGCACAAGCTCGCGAACGCGCGGTACGCGCCGCAGTTCCGGCAGTTGTTCGGCCCGCGTATCTTCGACGACGCGCGTCTTGCGGTGTCCGAAGCAATGTTCGCGATAGCGCGCTACCAGGTGGAGGACCCGTCGTTCCATCCGTATTCGAGCAAGTACGACCGCTGGCTCGAAGGCGACGCGCGGCTCACGCAGGCCGAGCTGCGCGGGCTGCGGCTCTTCAACGATCCGGCGAAGGCGAATTGCGCGGGCTGCCATCTGTCGAAGCCGGGCGCGGACGGCCTGCCGCCGATGTTCACCGATTTCCAGTACGAAGCGCTCGGCGTGCCGCGCAACCGCGCGCTCGCGCAGAACCGCAATCCGGCGTTCCACGATCTCGGCGTCTGCGGGCCGTTCCGCGACGACCTGAAAACGCAGACGCAATACTGCGGGATGTTCGCGACGCCGTCGCTGCGCAACGTCGCGACGCGCCGCGTGTTCTTCCACAACGGCGTCTATCACTCGCTCGATCGGGTGCTCGCGTTCTACAACCTGCGCAGCGTCGATCCGGGCAGGATCTATCCGCGCGACGCGAGCGGCCAAGTGCAGCAATACGACGACATCCCTAGCGCATATCGCGCGAACGTCGACGTCGCCGACGCGCCGTTCGACCGCAAGCCGGGCGACGCGCCCGCGATGACCGGGCAGGACATGCGCGACATCGTCGCATTCCTGAACACGCTGACCGACGAGAAGCGCTGAGCTTCGCGATGTGCGGCGGGTGGAATCGCGAACGGGGGTGTTCGCGATTCCGGGCTCTCCCGCCCCCCGGTTCCCCGGCCCACGCCGCCGGCGACGGCCGGCGCCCGCAAGCTACAACGTCTCCGAGTTGTTCGTCGCGCGGCGCGATTTCTATAACGTTCGTACGGCCGTCGGTCATCGACGGGCCCGTGCATCGCATTACTTCAACAATACGATGGAGAATTCGACATGACCCAGAAATTCGTCGGTACGCACGTCGTCGGGCCGCGCGAGAAGCTGCCGCCTGGCAAGCCGTGGATCAATGCGCCGCTGACCGTCAAGGTTCCGTTCCCGGCGGAATTCACCGCCATTCCCGTTGTCATCGCGAGCGCGTTGCAGGACCCGAAACATGCGTCTCCGTATCCGGACACGTTCGCCGTCACCGTGATCAACGTCAGCAAGACCGATTTCACGGTCAACATCTGCCGCACCGATTATGTTCGCGACGAGTACACGACGAGCGGCTGGGGCCAGAATCTGCATCTGGCCTACATCGCGGAGACGCCCGCCTGATCGGGCATTCGGCGCGGCATTCGCGGCGCGCGACGCGCTTCCGATGTTCGCGCGGAAAACGGCGATGCCTGTCGAATCGCGCCGGCGGCAGGCATCGCCGATCGACATCGCCGATTGCGCCGTCGAGCCGGTCACGCCTTTCTTTCTCTCCTCCGCGCGAGCACCCGAAACACCGCGACCGCTCCCGCCGCCGCGATCAGCATCGGAATCAGGAAATCGTGCCCAACGCGCGTGAACTCGACCACGAGCACGATCGCGGTGAGCGGCATCTGCATCGACGCGGCGAGAAACGCGGCCGCGCCGACGATCGCGAACGCGCCGGTCGGCTCGCCCGGCCACGCAACACTCCATAGCCCGCCGAGCACGATCGCGAGCAACGCGCCGTTCGCGATCCCCGGCGTCAGCAGACCGCCCTCGGCGCCCGCGCGCAGGCTGCTCCACGTGATCGCGATCTTCAGCACGAGCAGCGTCGCCGCGAGCCCCATCACGAGTTGTCCGTCGAAGCCGAGCGCGACCGGCCCCTTGCCGTTGCCGAGTAGTGGCGGAAACACCGTCGCGAGCGCGCCGACGATCGTGAAGTTGACGAGCGCGAGCACCGGCAGCCGCGCGTCCTTCGGCGCGCGCGCCCGCGCGTGTGCGGTCAGCCGCGCGAAGCCGTACGCGGCGACGCCGAAGAGCGGCCCGCACACGGCCGACCACGCGAACAGCGAAGCGCCGGCCGCGAGCGGCGCGACGTGGTACTGCTGCTCGTTGCCGAGCCCGATCCAGGCGACGAGCGTCGCGATCGCGGACGTCGCGACGGCCGGCACGAGCGCGCGCCACGCGAACGTGCCGAGCAGCACCTCGAGCACGAACAGCGCGCCGCCGAGTGGCACGTTGTAGACGGCGGCGAGCCCGGCGCCCGCGCCGCACGCGACCATCACCCGCGCGTCGGCAGCGGGCAGCCCGACGCGATGCGCGAGCCAGCCGGCCCACATCGCGCCGATCTCGCGCGGCGCGACCTCGCGGCCGAGCGGCGAGCCGAGCGCGACGGTGACGATCTGCAGCAGCGCGTGCGCGGTCGTGCTCGCGGCCGGCATTCGCGGATCGTCGGCGCGCACCGCGCGGCGAATGCCGACGAGCGGCGCGCCGAACCGGTACAGCGCCCACCAGCCGCCGCCCGCGACGACGCCGCAACCGATCAGCACCACGAACCGCCGCAGCGGAGGCGCGGCCGTCACGCCCTGAAGGAAGCTCTCTTCGCCGATCGCGTGCGCGACGTCGTACCCATACGCGACGTGCTGGATCGCGTGCAGCAGCAGCGCGAGCAGCATGCCGCCCAGGCCCGCGCCGACACCCGTCAGCAGCGTGACGGCGGCGAGCTCGACGAGCGGACCGCGCGCGGCGGCGGACGCGGATGACGACGGCCGGGCGGAAGGAATCGACGAAGCGGACGAAGCAGATGCGATCGGATTGAACATGTGCGATGACGAATCGAGGAAGCGAACGCGCGCGTCTCGGCACGCTCGCTCGGCATGGACGAATGGCGCCATCGTATGCGCCGGTCAATCATGAAACAAATGGATTTTTCTTATCCATTGATGAGCTCTACACATTCAATCCGACGTCACGCGTTGCGCTCGTCCCGCCCGGACCGGCGACGCTGTCCGTGTCACGCCCCAGGCGCCCCTCCTCGCGTTTTCCCTGATCGCCGCGCGCTTGACACCGCGCATCGCATCGACAACACTTCATGACACCGCAAGTGTGATCACGGATCACAGATCAAACTACAAGGAGTCCGTCTTGGCGCCGCGCATCGTCCCGCCCGCTCTCGAAGCCATCGAACAGGAAACGATGGCCGACAAGGTCTACCAGCAACTGCGCGAGGCGCTGATGAGCGGCCGCTTCGCGCCCGGCCAGGCACTCAGCCTGCGCAGCGTCGCCGAGGCGGTCGGCTCGTCGACGATGCCCGTGCGCGCCGCGCTCACGCGGCTGCGCGCGGAGCGCGCGCTCGTCGACGGCCCGAACCGTGCGCTCGTCGTGCCGCCGATGACGGTCGAGATGCTCGACGAGCTGCGCGACGTGCGGATCGCGCTCGAAGGCTGCGTCGCCGAGCGCGCGGCGACGCGGATGACCGACGCGCAGATCGCCGGCGTGCGGCGCATCTGCGAGACGATGAACGCGCACGTCGAAGCCGGCCGAAGCCGCGCGTACCTGCAAAGCAACTTCGCGTTCCACAACGCGATCTACACGCACGGCGCGAGCGAGAACACGCTCGCGATCATCCGGAATCTATGGATGCGGATCGGCCCGTTCCTGAACATGGTCGCGCTCGACGTGCCGCATATGCGGCGCTCGATGGACGCGCACCGCGCGATCGTCGACGCGCTCGAGCGCCGCGACGGCGCGGGCGCGCGTGCGGGCATCGCGCTCGACATCGGCGGCGCCGCGCACGACCTCGCCGGGACGCTCGCGGCCGGGCGCGAGCGGCTCGGCCCGCGCCGGCTCGCGAAGAACGCGAAGAACGAATAGGCTTCGCGAATCGAATCATCTGCATCGCCAAACAAAACAACTGACATCACTGGAGACAGACACGCATGGCCGCAATCGATCTGCTGAAACCATACGCCGGGCTGCGCGTACTCGTGACGGGCGGCGCGTCCGGCATCGGACTCGCGATCGCCGACGCGTTCGCCGAATGCGGCGGCAAGGTTCACGTCTGCGACGCGTCCGAGAAGGCGCTTGCCGCGCTCGCGGACCGGCCGTCGCGCGCCGCGCTCGGCACGACGCTCGCCGACGTCGCCGATCCGGCCGCCGTCGGGCGCGTGTTCGACGATGTCGCGCGCACGCTCGGCGGGCTCGACGTGCTCGTCAACAACGCCGGCGTCGCCGGACCGACGGGCGGCATCGACGAGATCGATCCCGCGCAATGGGAGCAGACAGTCGCGATCAACCTGAACGCGCAGTTCCAGTTCGCGCGCCGCGCGGTGCCGATGCTGCGCGACGCGCCGCACGGCGGCGCGATCATCGCGCTGTCGTCGGTCGCGGGGCGGCTCGGCTATGCGTTTCGCACGCCGTATTCGGCCACGAAGTGGGCGGTCGTCGGCCTCGTGAAGAGCCTCGCGATCGAGCTCGGCCCGCTCGGCATCCGCGTGAACGCGATCCAGCCGGGCATCGTGCGCGGCCCGCGGATGCGCCGCGTGATCGAGGCGCGCGCCGCGCAACTCGGCATCGGCCACGACGAGATGGAAGCGCGCTATCTCGAGAAAATCTCGCTGCGCCGGATGACCGATCCGGACGAGATCGCGGCGACCGCGCTGTTCCTCTGCTCGCCGGGCGGGCACGGGATTTCCGGACAGGCGATTTCCGTCTGCGGCAACGTCGAGGCGCTCTGATCCGCCGCCATTCATTCGCCCTTCATTGCCTCCATCTCCCTTCACCGCCGAGCATCGAAAGGAGCCCTAACGTGGCCAGCCCCCGCAAAGTCGTCATCACCTGCGCGCCGACGGGCGCGATCCATACGCCGTCGATGTCGCCGCATCTGCCCGTGACGCCGCGCGAGATCGAGGATGCCGCGGTCGCGGCGGCCGAAGCCGGCGCGGCGATCCTGCACCTGCACGCGCGCGATCCCGCCGACGGCCGGCCGACGCAGGACCCGGCCGTGTTCGCCGAATTCCTGCCGCGCATCAAGGCGCGCACCAACGCGGTGATCAACATCACGACGGGCGGCAGCCCGCACATGACGGTCGCCGAGCGCCTGCGTCC
The DNA here is from genome assembly GCF_001546925.1 of Burkholderia sp. MSMB1588. Lineage (NCBI taxonomy): Bacteria > Pseudomonadati > Pseudomonadota > Betaproteobacteria > Burkholderiales > Burkholderiaceae > Burkholderia > Burkholderia sp. MSMB1588. The sequence continues at coordinate 2,570,004 of NZ_CM003770.1, forward strand.
CGCGCATCATTTCCAGCCCGAAGTCGCGTCGCTGAACATGGGCTCGATGAACTTCGGCCTGTATCCGATGCTCGAGCGCTTTCGCGAATTCCGGCATCCGTGGGAGCGCGAGCATCTTGAAAAGAGCCGCGATCTCGTGTTCAAGAACACGTTCGCCGACATCGAGACGATCCTCGCGAACTGCAGCGCGAACGGCACCCGCTTCGAATTCGAGTGCTACGACATTTCGCACCTGTACAACCTCGCGCATTTCGTCGAGCGCGGGCTCGCGAAGCCGCCGTTCTTCATCCAGAGCGTGTTCGGGCTCCTCGGCGGCATCGGCGCGCATCCGGAGGATCTCGCGCACATGCGCCGCACGGCGGACCGCCTGTTCGGCGGCGATTACGTGTGGTCGGTCCTCGGCACGGGCAAAAACCAGATTCCGCTCGCGACGATCGGCGCGGCCCAGGGCGCGAACGTGCGCGTCGGCATCGAGGATTCGCTGTGGATCGCGCCCGGCAAGCTCGCCGAATCGAGCGCCGCGCAGGTGCGCAAGATTCGTCAGGTGCTCGAAGGATTGTCGCTCGAGATCGCGACGCCCGCCGACGCGCGCGCGATGCTCGCGCTCAAGGGCGGCGACGCGGTCAACTTCTGAGCCCGCGCCGCCCGACCATTCGACACGCAAGCGCAGACACGCGGCATCGGCGCACGCCGATGCCCGGCAGGCCGCCTTTCGCCCCGCTCGCCCCGAGCGCCGCCGGCGCGCGGCCCGCGCATCTGCCCGTCATCTGCTGAACGCGGAGCGCCGTGCTTGCCGTGCGCTCCGGATCGCCTCTCACGGAGTCGCACCCATGTCCGCACCCCATGCCGAAGCCCTCTATCCGCCTGTCGGCGACGCGCGCGCGTCGTTGAACCGCCTGCTGTTTCGCAAGCTGATGCCGATCCTGATCACCGCGTACGTGATCAGCTTTCTCGACCGCACGAACATCGCGTTCGCGAAGCACTCGATGGCCATCGATCTCGGCCTCTCGTCGGCGGCATACGGCCTCGGCGCGGGGCTCTTCTTCCTCACGTACGCATTGTTCGAGATCCCGAGCAATCTGATCATGCATTGCGCCGGCGCACGGTTCTGGATCGCGCGGATCATGATCACGTGGGGCGCGCTGTCCGTCGCGATGGCGCTCGTGCGCGGCGAAACCTCCTTCTACGCGATGCGGCTCCTGCTCGGCGCCGCGGAGGCCGGGCTCTTTCCGGGCGTGATGCTGTATCTGACCTACTGGTTCGGTCGCGAGGAACGCGCGCGCGCAACCGGCTATTTCCTGCTCGGCGTATGCGTCGCGAATATCGTCGGCGGCCCGCTCGCGGGCGCGCTGCTCGAGCTCGACGGCGCGCTCGGGCTGCACGGCTGGCAGTGGCTCTTCATCGTCGAAGGCGTTCCGGCGATCGCGCTCGCGTTCGTCATCTGGACCCGCCTGCCGGACCGGCCGAGCGACGCGCGCTGGCTCGCGCCCGAGCTCGGCCGCGCGCTCGAGCGCACGCTCGCGAACGAGCAGGCGGCGGGCACGGCGGCGCACGGCGCGCACGCGTTCGGCGCCGCGCTGCGCGATCCGCAGATCTGGCTCGCGATCTTCGTGTACTTCTGCCATCAATTGACGATCTACACGATGATCTTCTTCCTGCCTGGCATCATCGGCGAATCGGGACGCGTCACGCCGATCGTCGTCGGCCTGCTGAGCGCGATGCCGTGGATCGCCGCGGCGCTCGGCGCGGCGACGCTGCCGCGCTTCGCGCGCGATTCGTCGCGGTCGCGGCGGATTCTGTGCATGGGGCTCGCGGTGATGGCGGCGGGGCTCGTCTGCGCCGCGTATGCGCCGCCCGCGGCCGCGCTCGCGAGCGCGTGCGCGGCCGCGTCGATGTTCTTCGTCGTGCAGTCGATCGTCTTCACGTTTCCGGCCTCGCGCCTCGCGGGCAGCGCACTCGCGGGCGGGCTCGGCCTCGTCAACACGTGCGGCCTGCTCGGCGGCTTCGTCGGGCCCACCGTGGTCGGCGCGATCGAGCAGACGACCGGCCACGCGAAGAACGGCCTCGCGTTTCTCGCGATCGCGCTCGTCGTCGCCGCGTTCGCGAGCCTGCGGCTGCGTCACGGGCACGAGTGACGGCATCGAACGCGGCGGGCGGTGAGCGGCAAGCGGCGGGCCGCATGCGTCCGCCGCCACGCGTCAGCGCGCGGCCGGGTAGTCGATGCGCTCGGGCACGCGGCGCATGATCACGTCGCCGCCGCGAATCGACAGCAGCGCCTTCGCCTGCCGCCGCAGCGCCTCGTAATCGTCGGACGCGTCGAGCACGACGAGATTCGCGGGGCGCCCCGGCTCGATTCCGTAGCGCTCGCCGAGATGCATCGCGCGCGCGCTGTGGTCGGTGACGAAATCGAGGCTGCGCGCGAGATCCTGATAGCCCATCATGTGGCAGATGTGCAGCCCCGCATCGAGTGCGCGCAGGATGTTGCCGTTGCCGAGCGGATACCACGGATCGCGAATCGAATCCTGGCCGAAGCACACGTTCATCCCGGCGCGGTCGAGCTCGGCGACGCGCGTGAGGCCGCGGCGCTTCGGGAACGTGTCGAAGCGGCCCTGCAGATGAATGCTCTCGGTCGGGCACGAAATGAAGTTGATCTCCGAGCGCTTGAGCAGGCGAAACAGCTTCGAGCAGTACGCATTGTCGTACGAGCCCATCGCGGTCGTGTGGCTCGCCGTCACGCGCGCGCCGATCCCGCGCACGCGCGCCTCTTCGGCGAGCACTTCGAGAAAGCGCGAGTTCGGATCGTCGGTCTCGTCGCAGTGCACGTCGACGAGGCAGCCGCTGCGCTCGGCGAGATCCATCAGGAACGCGATCGAGCTCACGCCCTGCTCGCGCGTGTTCTCGAAGTGCGGAATGCCGCCGACGACGTCCGCGCCCATCTCGATCGCCCGCTCCATCAGCGCGCGGCCGCCGTCGAACGATTCGATCCCTTCCTGCGGAAACGCGACGATCTGCAGATCGACCAGCCCGCGCGCCTCGGCCTTCACTTCGAGCATCGCCTCGAGCGCCGCAAGCGAAGGGTCGGTCACGTCGACGTGCGTGCGCACGTGCTGGATGCCGTGATCGCGCAGCATCCCGATCGCCGCATGCGCGCGCGCCTTCGTGTCCTCGCGTGTGATCGTCGCCTTGCGCTGCGCCCAGCGCTCGATCCCCTCGAACAGCGTGCCGCTCATGTTCCACTCGGGCTCGCCCGCCGTCAGCACCGCATCGAGGTGGATATGCGGCTCGACGAGCGGCGGGATCACGAGCTTGCCGTCGACGTCAATTTCGTCCGCGCGCGGCGCGCCTTGCACGCCGATGCGCGCCGGCTGCGGCGTGACGCTCGCGATCGCGCCGCCGTCGAGCGCGATGCTGAAAAGGCCGCTGCGCTTGCGCAGCGTCGCGTTGATGAGCTTCATCAGAACTCCTGTCGTTGCGTGTCCGACATCCGCCAAGCGAGCAGCGCGACGGATGCGTTCAACCGAAAATACGGATCGGCGAGCGATTGCCCCGATTGCGTCTCGATCCTGCGCAGCCGGTGATTGAGCGTGTTGCGATGGATCGACAGTTGCTCGGCCGCCTTGATCGCGTTGCCGTTTTCCTGAAGCAGCGCTTCGAGCGTTTCGATCAGCATCGTCGGATGCTTGCGGTTGCTGTCGAGCAGATTGCCGAGCGTTTCCTTCACGAAGCCGTCGATCAGCGTCGGATCGGGAATGGCGGCGAGCAGCTTCAGCACGCCCAGCTCGCTGTAGTCGCACAGCCCCTGCCCCGCGCGCATGCCCTCGGCGACGCCGAGCGCCTGCCGCGCCTCGGCGAGCCCGCGGCAGTAATGGCGCGCGGCGCCGACCGTCGACGAGATCCCGACGAACAGCGTGAGCGGGCCGATCTGCCGGTTCAACGCGTCGCGCAGCGCGCCGAGCGCGAGCTTGTGCTTCCTGAAACGCGGATCGTCGCACGGCAGCAGCAGCACGAACAGTTCGCCCTGCTCGACCACCGGCAACGCGCCGTCCTCGTCGCGCAGCCAGTCGTCCAGGCCGCGCTGCACCGTCTGCCGCGCATCCTGCAGCAGCGCCTCCGCCGCGGCCGGATCGCGGCCTTCGAAGAGCGCGGGCACGCCCGCGAGCCGCAGCGCGACGACGCGGCGCGGCCGATCGAGCGCGAGCTGGAGGTTGCGCGCGCGATGGGCCGCGATGTCGATGCTCGGGTAATCGCCCGTCAGCAACTGGTTCACGATGTCGCGCTGCGAGCGCAGCGTGTTCTCGTGCCGCACGAGCGCGGTGCCGATCAACTGCGTGACGATCACCATCTTCAGCAGATACGGCTGCTCGATCAGCACGATCTCGAGCTGCTCGGCAAGCGCGACGACCGAATCGGGAATGCGGCGAATGAACGCCTCGCCCGTCAGGATCACCATCCCGGCGATGCGGCTCTTCGCGCCTTCGCGAATCAGTTGCAGCAGGTTCGCCTCGTCGCGCGGATGATTGATCCCGGTGACGAACACGAGCTCGCCGCCCATCACCCAGTCGGCGATGCCTTCGTTCTCCGCGACGTAGTACCAGCGCACCGGCCGTTGCACGCCGCGCTCGCCCGCGCGCAGCGCGAGCTCTTCGAGACCGGGCAACTGCAGGATCTCGCCCACGGTCAGACTCATCGCTTCACTCCCCCTGGACCGACGGCGCACGCGCGGTTCGGCCCGCGATCTGCACGAACACGACATAGCAGAGCGACGACGCGGCGATGCCCACGAGCGGCGCGATCCACGGCGACGCGTATGCGAGCGCCGCGCCGATCGCATACGCGGCGAGCCCGGCGGCGTTCAAGCGCGGCAGCCGCGCGGTCGCGATCGCCGGATAGCGGCCGCGGTGGCGATACCAGAAGTCGGCGAGCATCACGCCGCCGACGGGCGGAATGATCGAGCCGAGCAGGATCAGGAACGGAATCAGCAGTTCGTACATGCCGCCGATCGCGAGCACGATGCCGAGCACCGCGCCTGCGAGCGTCAGCGTGCGGCGGCGCTCGCTGCGCAACAGATGGCACGCGGCCGCCGATACGTTGTAGATCGTCGGCCCCTGGATCGTCCACAGGTTCAGGCAGAGCATCACGACGGCCGCGATCGACAGCCCTTGCAGCATCATCACTTCGACGATGTCGGACTGCTGATAGACGATCGCGCAGTACGCGCCCGCGACGATCATCAACCCGTTGCCGACGAAAAAGCCGATCATGCTCGCCGCGACGGCCGCGCGGCCGCTTTTCGCGAGCCGCGTCCAGTTCGTCGCCTGCGTCGCGCCGCTCGCGAACGTGCCGAACACCATCGTGACCGCGGCGGCGAAGCTCATCGGCTGCGTCGGCACGATCTTCGCGAGGCCCGGCCAGCCGCCGACGTCGCGCGTCGCGATCCACATCGACGTGACGAGCAGCACGAACATCAGCGGCACCGACACGCGCGACAGCGCGTCCATCCCGCGATAGCCGACGATCGCGGTGATCGAGAAGCCAAATCCGAACAGCACCATCAGCGGCGTCGTCACCGACGCGGGCCAGCCGAGCATCTTGACGAGCACGATCGCGACAGTCGCGGTGCCCCACGCGTACCAGCCGAGCTCGGCGAAGCCGAGCAGGAAATCGGACAGCTTGCTGCCGACTTCGCCGAAGCAGAAGCGCCCCATCAGCACCGAATTCAGCCCGCTGCGCGACGCGACGAACGCGAGCGCGGCCGCGTAGGCGGCGAGCAGCAGATTGCCGACGACCGCGACCCACACCATGTCGACGACGCGAAACGCGACGCCGATCTTGCCGCCCGCGAACATCGTGCCCGTGAAGAACGTGAAGCTGAGCAGCACCATCGTGATCGACAGTGCGCCTTTGCGCTCGTGCGCCGGCACCTCGCTCAATGAAAATTCGCCCCGTGTCGCCATGTCTTTTGGCCTCCAGCATTTCAGCGTGAACGGATGATGCCCGGCCAATAAAGCCGCCGCATCCCGATTCGGACAATTAATACCGAAATCGAACTCGAGTATGGCAAAGCGGACAATTCCCGTCATTCACCTTGCACAAGCGACATCCATCATGCCGCTACCCGGCCGCCATTTTACTGTGCAAATCGCTCAACGCAATCACACGATCAAAGAGGAATAATTCGAGCGGCGAAAACCGGTTCGCGCGGGTATTGAAATAATTGCCGATAATGCCCGGATTTTGGCTGACATATTTTTGGGAAATCGGTTAGCGAGCGCTCGCAGAAAAAGCGCGCTGAAAAATGCAGCGAGAACGGTGCGCGCATCCGGCGGCTCGCGCGGCCGGCCAATCGTCGGATGATAGGCGGACGGATCGATTGGCCGATTGCGCGGCGCGACGGAAATCGGTGCGAAGCGAATGCGCTACGGCGCGCTCATCGCCAGCCTTCGATCGAAAGCCCGCTGTGATGCGCGGCTTCTTCGCGCGACACGCGGCGCACCGTCTGGCCGAACGTCCAGACGTGCCGCTCCGGGTCGCGCGCGCGATACGTGCGGTCGCCGTAGAACTGATCGGCGGGCTCCTGCAGGATCACGGCGCCCGCGGCGCGGGCCCGTTCGCAATGCGCGTCGATGTCGGATTGGAGTTGCACGTGCACGCACTGCGTATTCTTGCCGTCGAGCGACTCGGGGCTGACCGCGAAGTCGCTCCAGCCGCCCTCGCCGATCATCACGATGCCGTCGCCGAACGACATCTCGGCGTGCGCGATGCGCCCTTGCGCATCGCTGACGACGACGCAGCGCGCGAAGCCGAATGCGCGCTCGAGCCATTCGAGCGCGGCGCGCGGATCGCGGTAGAACACCGCGCTGCTCAACGACGGGCGATGGGACGTGGCATTCATCGGAACGGCTCCTCCGGAGTTGGCGAAGCACCACTGTCGTCAACGCCGCAGGCGGCGTCAAGCCATAAATTCGGGCTCCGTCCCTTACCCGTGCGCGACGCGGCGCGGTGCCGGAACCGTTAGAAGCGCGTGCGCAGGCCGACCGCCGCGACGACCTGATTGCCCGTCGACGACGCGCCGCCCGCGGTATTGATCATCGCGACGTAATTGCGGCCCGACGCGTGCTGGTACATCCCTTCGAGGTAGACGTCGGTGCGCAGCGACAAACGGTACACCGCCTGCAGATCGACCTGATGCCACTTCGGATCGGAACCGTATTTGACGGTGTTGTCGACGTGGCCGTCCGTGTACGTGTACGCGCCGCCGATGCTGAATGCGGGCGTCAACTGATACTTGCCGTTCAGTTCGTAGTTGTCGAAGCGCACCGTGCCGCCCGTCGAGCCGAACGACGCGGTGTTCTCGTATTCGGCGCGCGTGTAGACGAAGCCGACCGTCGCCGGGCCGAACGCGTAGTTCAGGCCGCCGCCGTACGAGCGCATCCGGTCCGCGCCGAGCGAGAAGCCGCCCTTGCCGTTCGCCGCCGATTCGACGATGTCGACCGCGCCCGGGCTGCCCGCCGTCGTCCCCTTCGAGCCGTTGATCTGCAGGTAGCCGGCCGCGACGCTCAGCGGCCCGCGCGTGTAGCTCGCGCCGAAGCTGTATGCGCGGTTCGTCGCGAAATCGGTGCTGTTCGACATCGCGTACATGCCGCCGAACTTGAAGCCCGCGTACGTGTTGCTCGTGTACTTGATCGCGTTGTTGATCCGCAGCGAGTGGTTCAGGTTGTCGTTGTCGAACGGATGCGCGAAGCTCGCGTCGCCGAACGTGCCCGCCGTCGCCGACAGCGGCGCAACGAAATCGACGAGCGAATCGTATTGCCGGCCGATCGTCAGGGTGCCGAAACGATTGTCGGACAGCCCGACGTACGCGAACCGGCCGAACAGCCGGCCGTCCTGGCCGAGCTTGCCGTTCTCGGCGTTGAAGCCGTTCTCCAGCACGAACAGCGCCTTCAGGCCGCCGCCGAGATCCTCGGCGCCGCGCACGCCGAAGCGGCTGCCGTTCACCGCGCCTGTCGTCGCCTGCACGAGGCCGCCGTGCGAATTGCCGCTCGCGACGTTGTTCGTGTACATGATGCCCGCGTCGATCAGGCCGTACAGCGTGACCGAGCTCTGCGCGTGCGCGGCCGTCGCGGCCAGAACCCCTGCGGTTGCGCATGCAAACCGGATGTTTTTCACAACGAAACTCCTTGTTGATTGGAATGAAACGACTCGATCCGACGACGGTCGAGTTTAGGGATTCGTTCGCTCCGGATCTGCGGCCCGATGCGCAGCGCTTCTTTGCGCAGGCCGGAACGAACGGACACATTTCCGTCACGAAGCCTCGCCCCGATCGGCCGCGTGACGCGCGCCGCGCGCCCTTCAGTGTTGTGCAATCTGGAAGGCTGCGTGCCGGCGCGGCCGGTTTTTCCGCGCGCGGCGGCTGCGTAGACTTTGCCTCGTCAGTTCGGGACGCCGAACCGCGAACTGCATCGAATCGAATCACACTGGAGGTCATCTTGAAATCGATCGTCGTCACCGCTGCCGCCGCCCTCGTGCTCGCCGCACCGGCCGTCTCGTTTGCCCAGTCGTCGAACGGCTCGCTCACGCGCGCGCAAGTCATTCAGGAACTCGTCGATCTGGAATCCGTCGGCTATCAGCCGTCGCGCGGCAACGACAACACCTACCCCGACGACATCCAGGCCGCCCAGCGCCGTCTCGACGCGAAGCGCCTCGCCGCACGCAAGGCGGCCGAGGCCGCGCACGGTCCGGCCGTCGCGGGCGCGGCACAAGCTGGCAAGCCCGCGGCCGGCGCGCAGTAAGCGGGCATCGCTCGGGAGGCATCGTTCAGGGAGGCATCGTCGGTGAAGAGGCGGGCGCGATGCGCCGCCTCTTTTTTGCCGTCTCGCCGTCGCGCGGCCGCCCCCTCTCGATCGCGCGAACGAACGCCGCGCATCGCCGAAGCCGAGCCCGTGACATGCGACATGCGACATGCAGGCGACATGCCGGCGCCGACATCGACGCATGGATCACTCAATGACTGAGCGCGTGCGCCGATTCGAGCCCGACGTCGAGCGCCCCGGCGATCGCGCTTTGCGTCGCATCGGACGCTTCCGCGCCGATCGCCGACAGCATCGCCTCGTCGCGCGCGATCATCTTCGGCATGTGAAAGCGCAGCGCTTCCACCCAGGTGCGCACTTTCGCGTCGATGAAGCGGCGCGACGGATAGAGCGCGTAGACGTTCATCTTCTGCAGCCGATGCGCGGGCAGCACGCGCACGAGGTTTCCGCAGCGCAGGTCTTCGATCGCAGCATAGAGCGGCAGCATGCCGATGCCGATGCCCGCGCGGATCGCAACCGCGAGCGACTCGGCGGTGTTGGTCTGCACCGGGCCGTCGACCTTGATCTCCTCGGCGCCGTTCGGCCCTTCGAGCAGCCACTCGTTCGTCGGAAACGCCGGCGTGCGCAGCGTGAGGCACGCGTGCCGCGCGAGATCGCGCGGCGTGCGCGGCGCGCCGTGCGCGCGCAGATACGCGGGCGTCGCGCACAGGATGCTGAACGTCGAGCCGAGCAGATGCGACACCAGCTCGGAATCGGGCAGCGACGACGCGGTCACGACCGCCATGTCGCTCGATCCGTCGAACAGGTCGGGCATCCGCTGCGACAGCGTGAGCTCGATCGAGACGTCCGGATGCTGGCTGCGATACGCGGTGAGCGCCGGCAGCACGTAGTGCTGGCCGATGCTCGCGAAGCTGTGCATGCGCAGCACGCCCGCCGGGCGCTCGTGCGCGCAGCTCGCCTCCTCCTCCGCCTGATCGACGTCGGCGAGAATCTGCCGGCATCGCAGCAGGTAGCGCTCGCCCGCGGGCGTCAACGCGAGGCGCCGCGTCGAGCGGTTCATCAGGCGCGTGCGCAGCCGCGCCTCGAGCTCCGACACCGCGCGCGACATCGCGCCCGTTGTCGAATTCAGCGATTGCGCGGCCGCCGTGAAGCTGCCCGCCTCCACCACGCGGGCGAACACCCGCATGTTCTGTAGCGTATCCATTCCCGTCCGAAACGTATGTAGAGACGATATTGTCCTCCCGCAAGGACCGCACATTGTTGCTGCCACGGCAACTATGGTTTCCCTGTGGTCGCGTTAATGCGCGTGCGCGCGACTCCTACAATCGGCGCCTCTCCGGTCGGACTGGCATCGTCGCGCGAGGCCGGAGGCCCCCGATTCGCGCCCGCCAGAAGCACCGCCCACAGCCATGAAGCACGAGCCCGCGCTACAGCGATTCCTCATCGATCCGCAACGATGGCAGGGGCGGCTGCGAAGCGCCGTCAGGCTCGCGCGCGACTGGGCGGGCCACGACGGCCTCGTCTGGCTGCATCTCGCGAAGACGGTGGCGGCCGCGCTGCTCGCGATGGGCATCGCGATGCTGCTCGACCTGTCGCAGCCGCGGATCGCGATGACGACCGTGTTCGTGCTGATGCAGCCGATGAGCGGGATGGTGCTCGCGAAGAGCTTCTATCGCGTCGTCGGCACGGGCGTCGGGCTCGTCGCGGCGCTCGCGCTAGGGGGCCTCTTCGCGCAGCAGCCGGAGCTGTACATGGCGGGCATCACGCTGTGGGTCGCGGGCTGCATCGCGGCCGCCGTGCGCAACCGGCACTTCCGCTGGTACGGCTACGTGCTCGCCGGCTACACCGCCGCGCTGATCGGCCTGCCCGCGGTGATGGCGCCGAACACGCTGTTTCTGTCGGCGCTCACGCGCGCGGCCGAAGTCGCGGTCGGGATCTTCTGCTCGGGCGCCGTCAGCGCGCTCGTGTTTCCGCTCAGCTCGAGCGCTGCGCTGATGCGCACGCTGAACGCGCGGCACGCCGGCTTCGTCGCGTTCGCGGCGAGCACGATGGCGGGCGCGGTCGAGCGCCGCGATTTCGAGCGGCGCTTCGCCGACTTCGTCGACGGCATCGTCGGCTTCGAGGCGACCCGCGCGTTCGCGACGTTCGAGGACCCGCACATCCGCGCGCGCAGCCGCCGGCTCGCGCGGCTGAACAGCGAGTTCATGAACGCGTGCGCGCGGCTTCATGCGTTCCATCAGTTGCTCAGGCGGCTGCGCGCGAATCATGCGGCCGAGGTGCTCGCGGCGATCGCCCCGCACGTCGATGCGCTGTCGGACGTGCTGTGCGCGCTGCGCCGCGATCTCGCGCAGCCGCGCGCGGCGCCGTCATCGTCGCCCGCGCCCACGCCCTCGGTCGCGCTCGTCGAGCTGAGTGCGTATCTCGCCGCGCTGCCCAAGCGCGCGCGCGCGTCGCGACGCGCGGTCGAGACGCTCGCGCCCGCCGGCGTGCTCGACTTCGACACCGCGATCGAGCTGCTCTACCGCTTCGTCGACGAATTCCTCGGCTACGCGGAAACGCACGCGTCGCTCGCGCTCGACAGCCACGTGCTCGAACGCTCGATCACGCGCTACGCGGTGAAGACCAATCGCTACTTCGTCGGCTTCACGTTCCTGCGCACGCTCGTCGCGATGGGTGCGATGAGCGCGTTCTGGATCGCGTCCGAGTGGCCGAGCGGCGCGCTCGCGGTGATCGGCACCGCGATCGCGTGCGCGCTCAGCTCGACCGCGCCGCGCGCGAGCCGCTTCGTCGCGCAGATGGCCGCGGGCGCGGCGCTCGCGACGCTCGCGGGCTATCTGTACGTGTGCCGCGTGTATCCGAACATCGACGGCTTCCCGCTGCTGTGCGTGGCGCTCGCGCCCGTGCTCGCGGCGGGCGCGTATCTCGCGACGCGTCCGGGCAAGTCCGGCTACGGGATCGGCTTCGTCGTGTTCTTCTGCCTGCTCGCGGGGCCGGACAACGTGATCGTCTACGCGCCCGACGTGCTGATCAACAACGGGCTCGCGCTCGTCGTGTCGATGCTCGCCGCATCGATCGCGTTCGCGGTGGTGTTTCCCGCCGAGATGCCGTGGCTCACCGGCCGGATCGCGCGCGACCTGCGCCGGCAGATCGCGCTCGCGTGCGACGGCCCGCTGCAAGGGCTCGACCAGCGCTTTCAGTCGAGCTCGCACGATCTGATGTCGCAACTGCGCAATCTGCTGATGAAGCGCTCGCGCCGGCATCGCGACGCGCTGCGCTGGATGCTCGCGACGCTCGAAATCGGCCACGCGGTGATCGACCTGCGGCGCGAGATGCAGGCGTTCACGGCCGCGCAGCCCGCGCAGGCGCTGCGCTGGAGCGCGTTGATCGACGCGGTGCGCGAGGCGCTGCCGCGGCTGTTCGAGACGCCCGACGCGCATCGGCTCGCGCGTGCGCTGAAGTCGGTCAATCTCGCGATCCGCGCGGTCCGGCACACGCAGCACCTGTGGTACGCGGTGCCCGACGAGCGCCGCCGGATGCAGCGCATCGTCAGTTGCCTGCACTTCATCCGCAGCGCGCTGATCGATCAGGACGCGCCGTTCAATCGGGGCTCGCGCGCCCGCGAACGCGTGCGCGCGAGCCGCATGTGACGCGCGAAACGATCGTTGTGCGAAATGGAAAGAAGCTCCCCAGGCCGGGCGATTAATCCCAACCCGACCGAGTCATATAGTTTCATCACCGTCGAGCAAGACGGCAAAACCCTCAAGGAGAAAATCAAATGAAGTCGCTGCAAATCGCCGTCGTCGCGCTGTCGCTGTCCGCCGTCATGGCCGCCGCTCACGCGCAACCCGCCGCCGCCGATGCGGGCCGGCAGCCGGCGAACCGCACCGAGGCCGTGCAAGCCGCCGGCCGCGTCCCCGCCGCTCATCAAGACCGCCAGGACCCGAACGCATGCGTCGGCCCGGTCAGCTTCTGCAACATCTACTTCGGCAGCTAAGCGTCGTGCGCGCCGCGCTCCCGATGGAACGGAAAGCTCGCATCGAGCTTTCCGTTCGATGACTTCAAGCTGTCAAAAACCTTTGCGAGACTGCGCGCTCGATTCACCGTCCGCGCAACGCTTCGACGAGCGGCGGTGCCGTCCGGCCGAACCAACCTAGCCCCTTCCGTTTCGATGAAACGCTGCCTCGCCCCGCTCTTCCTGTGCATCGCGCTCGCCGCCTGCGGCGCCGATGACGCGGACGACGCCGCCGCGCCGCCGTCCACCCAGCCGAACCCGACGCCGGACGCACCCGCGTCGACACCCGCCCCGACACCCGCCGCGCCCACCTACTACCAGACGAAGACGCCCTATAGGCCGCAGCAGAATGCGTCGAGCTACGAAGCGCCGCCCGCGGGCTACGCACCCGTCTACACCGAGATGGTCGCGCGCCACGGCTCGCGCGGATTGTCCGGCTTCAAGTACGACGGCGCGATCTACGACATGCTGCAAAAGGCGGACGCCGAAGGCTCGCTAACGCCGCTCGGCCAGCAACTGAAGGCCGACACGTTCGCGATGATGAAGGCGAACGCGCTGCTCGGCTACGGCGTCGCGGGCATCTCGACGCCCGGCTACGGCAATCTCACGCAGGCGGGCATTCGCGAGCATCAGCAGCTCGCCGCGCGGCTGCTGCAGCGGCTGCCCGCGCTGTTCGACACGGTCGCGGGCGCGGCGGGCGGCACGCCGCGCAAGATCGTCGTCGTCCATTCCGGGCAGGACCGCGCGGTCGACAGCTCGGCCTACTTCTCGGGCGCGCTCGTCGCCGCGCGCCCCGCGCTCGCGCCGGCGATCACGCGGCCGGGCGCGCCGGCCGGCTATCCGGAAGGCGCGCCCGTTGCGCAAGCAGCGGGCGTCAATCGCTTCCTGCTGTACTTCCATGCACTGAAGCCGTCGGTCGATCTCGTCGCGTCGACGACCGATCCGCATTACGCGACCTATCGCGACAGCCTCGCGTACCAGGCTTACGGCAGCGACGCCGCCGTCGCCGCGAAGCTCGACGCGATCATGCAGTCGCCGCAAACGTCGCAGGTCGCGCAAACGGTGCTCGCCGGGCTCGTGAAACCGGATTTCGCCGCGAAGCTCGGCACGGCGGGCTACACGTTCTCGAACACGGGCACGTACACGTTCGCGTCGGCGGACGCCCGGTTCGCCAACACGCTGAAGGGCGACGGCAAGACCAGGATCAAGTCCGCCGCCGACGCGGCGAACGTGCTGTACAACCTGCTGCAGGTCGCGCCCGCGATGACGGCCGAGACGGGCGGCGTCACGATGGAGCGCTACATCGCCGCGCCGCAGGCCGAGTACCTCGCGTATCTTCAGGACGCCGAGGATTTCTACGAGAAAGGCCCCGGCGTCGCCGAAGCGAATCCCGTCACGTACCGGATGGCGCAGGCGCTCGTCGACGATTTCTTCGGCGAGATCGACGCGATCGCGCGCGGCGACCTGACGAACGCGGCGAAGCTGCGCTTCACGCACGCCGAAGTCGTGATTCCGTTCGCGTCGATCCTGAAGCTGAAGAACGTGTTCGCTCCCGTGCCGCAAGCGCAGACCTACACGTATGCGGACAATCCATGGCGCGGCGAAACGGTGTCGCCGATGGCCGCGAACCTGCAATGGGACGTCTACCGCAACGGCTCGCGGCTCATCGTGAAGATGCTGTACAACGAGCGCGAGACCGATTTTCAGCCCGCTTGCGACGGCGCGCGAATCGCGCCCGGCAGCCGCTTCTACGACTACGCCGGCTTGCGCCGCTGCCACGGCTATAGCTGAGCGTCTCCCGCGCGCGGCCGCCAGCCGGTCTCGCGCAACGCATCGACGAGCCGCGCGGCGCCGAGCGCGTCGACGCGCACGCCGCGCGCCGCGAGATCGGTGGCCGCGACGAGCGCGTTGACGATCGCCTCCTCGACCGCTTCCGCCGCCGCGTCGAACAACGCGCAGATGTGCACGTCGGCGACCATCCGCACGCCGACTGTCGTCGGGGCCGGCCGGCCGTAGCTCGCGATCGGCAGGCCCGTATTGCCGGTTGCGAACGCGACGAAGATATCGCCGCTCGAGTTGTCGGTGCCGCCGCCGCAGCGCGCGAGCCCGATGCCCGCGCGCTGCGCGAGCCGCGTGCACTGATGCGGCAGCAGCGGCGCGTCGGTCGCGAGCGTCACGACGATCGAGCCCATGCCGGCCTCGCCCGCCGCGCCCGGCGCGCCGAACGGCGAATGGAGCCCGCGCAGCACTTCGCCGACCGGGTAGCCCGCGACGCGCAGCGCCGCGCGCTGTCCGTAGTTCGCCTGCACGAGCGCGCCGACCGTCCAGCCGCCCGCCGTCTCGGCGACGACGCGCGACGCGGTGCCGATGCCGCCCTTGAACTCGTGGCAGATCATGCCGGTGCCGCCGCCGACGCAGCCCTCCTCGACCGCGCCCGAACGCGCGGCGGCAAGCGCCTGCGCGACGTGCCCGGCGCGCACGTGCTGCCCCCAGATGTCGTTCAGGAGTCCGTCGAACGTCTCCATCACGACGGGCATGCACCAGTACACGTGCTCGCGATCGCGCGCGCCGCCCTGCTCGCGCTCGGCGGCGACGAGCGCATCGCGCACGACGCCGACGCTGTGCGTGTTCGTATAGGCGATCGGCGTCGTCAGCAGTCCCGCCTCGCGAATCCATTCGAGCCCGGTCGCGTCACCGTTGCCGTTGAGCACGTGGACGCCCGCGAAGCACGGCTCGTCACGCGCGCGCGCGGCGCGCGGCTCGATCACCGTCACGCCGGTGTGCGCCGACGCGTCGCCCGCGTCGACGTGCAGCGTGCAATGCCCGACCCGCACGCCGGCGACGTCGGTGATGGCGTTCAGGGGCCCCGGCTTGCCGCGGCCGATGCGAATGCCCAGATCTCGTGTGCGCATGCTGATGGTCCTCTCTTTCGGTTCGTTGCCCGGTTCGTTTTTCAGAGCTCGCGGAACGCCGCGCTGCGGCGCGCCCAGCGCGCGTAGGCCGCGAGCGAGACGGCCGCGAGCCCCGCGATGATGTACAGGTCGGTCGGCTTCGCCGCGGCGGCGATCGTCGTGTACAGCGTATATCCCGCGCCCGCGATCGCGACGATGGGCGGCAGCGGCCACCACGGCATCCGGTAATGATGATCGACGTCGCGCCGCGTCACGCGGCTCGCGAGCGCCGCGACGCCGACGGCGAGATAGATGAGCAGCAGCAGATCGACGGTGAACGCGGTCAGCTCGTCGAGGCTCGACACGAACACGAGCAGCGTCGACGGCACGGCGAGCGTGAGCGTGGCGATCCACGGCGATTCGAGGCGAGCATGGATGCGCGTGAACGCGCCGTTGCACGCGCGCGACCACAACGCATGGCGGCCGCTGCTGTACAGGAAGCGCCCGACCATGATAACGATCGCGATGATCGCGTTGAACACGGACAGGAAGATGCCGCCGCTCACGACGCGCGACACGCCCGGATTGCTGAGCGCGCGCACGACATAGCCGATCGGATCGGCGCTCTTCGCGAGCTCGACGAACGACGGCGCGCCGAGCACGATTGCGGTGAGCGGCACGAGCTCGACGACGAGAATCACCGCGAGCGAGCAGATCACCGCTTTCGCGATGTCGCGATTGCCGCCTGCGAGATCCTCGGCGAGAAACACGGCCGCGCCGAAGCCGTTGTAGCAGAAGATCGCCGTGCCGACGGCCGGCATGATCGCGGCGAGCGTCGCGGGCACGAGTGTTGCGCCGCTCGCGACGACCGGATGCACGAGCGCGAGCGGCGAGCGATGCGGCTCGGAAAAGCCGAGATACGCGATCAGCGCGAGCACGAGGATCTCGATCACGAGAAACGCGCCGGTGATCCATGCGTTCGTGCGGATGTTCAGGATACCCAACGCATAGCTCGCGAGCACGATCACGAGCGCCACCGACTGATTGCCGAACTGCGTGCCGAGCGCCGCGTTCAGATAGGGCGCGGCGCCGCTCGCGAGCACGGCCGGGATGAACACGTTGACGGCGAGCACCGCGACGAACGTCAGATAGCCGGGCAGCGCGCCGAACACGCGCTTGACCATCACGTACTCGCCGCCCGCGCTGCGGTGCGCGGCGCTCAGCTCCGCATAGCAAAGCGCGAACGCGAGCGCGAGCAGCCCGCCGAGCGCGAACGACATCACCGCGCCGCTGCCCGCCTGCTGGATCGCGAACGGCGCGATCACGAAGATCGAGCTCGCGGGCGTCACGCCCGACACGGTGATCATCACGACGTCGCGCACGTCGAGCGAACGCGCGAGCGTCTCCGGCGCGGGCGCGCCGCCCGATGCGGCGGCCGCCGCCGCGCTCGAAGACTCCGATATCATCGCCATCTTGCACTCCTTTGCCGCAGGTTTTTGAACGCCCATACTCGGGCAACGCATGGCGCGCAGTCTAGGAAGCCAAATTGCGCGCCGCCATTCCCCCTTGGGGTTACGCCAAACCGGGGCGCACATGGATCGACTGTTCCGCGAAGTAGCGATGCATCAAGCGTTCGGACGCGCGCTCGATCACCTCGGCGAGCCGCGCTTCTGGCGCCTGCTGATTCTGTTTCTCAACGAGATGGTGCCGTTCGACAACGCGCTCGCAACCGCGCTCGGCCGCGACGGCGCGCCCGTCGTGCTCGACGAATACGACACGGGCGGCGCAAGCGGGCCGTCGCCCGTGCCGCTGTACCTGGACGGGCTCTATCTGCTCGATCCGTTCCTGCAGGCCGCGCACGACGGCCTCGCGGACGGCTGCTACCGGCTCGAGGAAGTCGCGCCCGATCTGTTCCGGCAGAGCGAATATTTCCTCAGTTATTTTCGCGACGCGGTCGGCGAGGACGAATTGCAGATCATCGTGCGCACACGGCCGGACGAGATGCTGTCGCTGTCGCTCGGCGCGCACGCGCGCTTCGACACCGATACGCTCGGCCGCCTCGCCGCCTGCTCGCCGTGGCTCTTCGCGGCGATCCGCCAGCACCGCCGGCTGCAGGGCGACGCGTCGCGCACGCGCGGGGACGACGATCTCGCCGAGCGCGTCGAGCGCGCGCTCGCAAGCTTCGGCGCGCCATTGCTGACCGAGCGCGAGATGGCGATCGCGCGGCTCGTGCTGCGCGGCAACTCGTCGAAGGCGATCGCCGAGCGGCTCGCGATCTCGCCCGAGACCGTCAAGGTGCATCGGCGGCACTTGTATTCGAAGCTCGGGATCTCGTCGCAGCCGGAGCTGTTCTCGCTGTTCCTGCAGGCGCTCGGGCACGACGCGCCGCGCTGACGCCGCGCGGCGCGCGCGGGCCGCGTCGCGGCGGGCGGGCGACGATCGCCTTTCGTCCGTCGGCAAAACCGCCTATGGTTGGTAAGGGTGCGCAACGGGCGCGCCCGCCGGAACAAGGAGACAGTCATGAGAACCGCTTATGTCGCGTGCGCGCTCATCGCCGGCTTCGCGTCGGCCGCCGCGCTCGCCGATGCGCCCGCGATGCCGAGCGGCGGCATGCTGGTCGCCGCCAACGGCATGACGCTTTACACGTTCGACAAGGACATCCCGAATTCGGGCAAGAGCGCATGCAACGGCCCGTGCACGACGAACTGGCCGCCGTACAAGGCGAGCGCGACCGATCAGCCGGCGCTCGGCTACACGATCATCAAGCGCGACGACGGCACGCTGCAATGGGCGTACCAGGGCAAGCCGCTTTACTTCTTCGCGAAGGACGCCGCGAAAGGCGACAAGAAAGGCGACGGCTTCAAGGACGTCTGGCACGCGGTGAAGGAATAAGCGCGCGGGCGTTGCGGCGGGGATAAGCGGCGTGACGTCGCGTAATGCGGCGCAGCTTGCGCCTCGCGCCCGCCACCGCCGAAAAAGAAAGAAGCCCGCGTTTTGCGCGGGCTTCGAAACAGGCCGCCGACGCAACACGCCGCCGAACGACCTGGATAGGCCAACTACAAACCGGTTGCTCAGCGGCTCGACGGAAAGCTGAACATCGTCCCCTCGCGCACGCCGGCCGACGGCCAGCGTTGCGTGATCGTCTTGCGCTTCGTGTAGAAGCGCACCGCGTCCGGGCCGTATGCGTGCAGATCGCCGAACAGCGAGCGCTTCCAGCCGCCGAACGAGTGATACGCGACAGGCACGGGCAGCGGCACGTTGATGCCGACCATCCCGACCTGGATGTTGTCGCTGAAGAAGCGCGCGGCCTCGCCGTCGCGCGTGAAGAGGCACGTGCCGTTGCCGTACTCGTGCGCATCGACGAGCGCCATCGCCTCGGCGAGCGACGCGACGCGCACGACGCCGAGCACCGGCCCGAAGATCTCGTGCTGATAGATCGGCATGCCGGGCTTCACGTTGTCGAACAGGCATGGGCCGAGGTAGTAGCCGCCGTCATGGCCGTCCACCTTCACGCCGCGCCCGTCGACCACCAGCGTCGCGCCCGCCGCGACGCCCGCCTCGACGAAGCCCGTCACCTTCTCGAAATGCTGCCGCGTGACGAGCGGCCCCATGTCGACGCCCGGCTCGACGCCCGGGCCGACCTTCATCTTCGCGATCTCGGCCTGGATGCCCACCACCACCGCGTCGCCCGTCTCGTCGCCGATCGCGACGACGAGCGGAATCGCCATGCAGCGCTCGCCGCACGAGCCGTACGCGGCGCCCATCAGCGCGTTCACCGCGTTGCCGATGTCGGCGTCCGGCATCACGATCGCGAAGTTCTTCGCGCCGCCCAATGCCTGCACGCGCTTGCCGTGCGCGCAGCCCGTCGTGTAGATGTATTCGGCGATCGGCGTCGAGCCGACGAAGCTCACCGCCTTCACGCGCGGATCGGCGAGGATCGTATCGACCGCCTCCTTGTCGCCGTTCACGACGTTCAGCACGCCGGGCGGCAGGCCCGCTTCGAGCGCGAGCTCGGCCATGCGCAGCGTCGACGACGGCGTGCGCTCCGACGGCTTGAGCACGAACGTGTTGCCGCACGCGACCGCCATCGGCCACATCCACAGCGGCACCATCACCGGGAAGTTGAACGGCGTCACGCCCGCGACGACGCCGAGCGCCTGGAACTCGCTCCACGAGTCGATCGCCGGGCCGACGTTCTTGCTGTGCTCGCCCTTGAGCAGCTCGGGCGCGTAGCTCGCGTACTCGACGTTCTCGATCCCGCGCTGCAGCTCGCCCATCGCGTCGGCGAGCACCTTGCCGTGCTCGGCCGTGACCAGCGCGCACAGCTCGTCGGCATGCGCCTCGAGCAGCATCTTGAAGCGGCTCATCACGCGCGCGCGCTTGAGCGGCGGCGTGTTGCGCCACGCCGGATACGCGGCCTGCGCGGCCGCGATCGCCGCCTCGACGGTCAGCCTGTCGGCAAGGCGCACGCTCTTCGTCGATGCGCCCGTCGCCGGGTCGAACACCGGCTGCACGCGCTCGCCGCCGTCGACGCGCTTGCCGTCGATCAGGTGGCCGAGGGTGGAAGTGACGTTGCTGTCGTGTTTCATCGCGGTGTTTCCTGAATTCGTGTGTTGCGTGGATGCGGCAAATGCGTGCGGCGAATGCGCGGCGCGGCGGCCGCGCATCGTCAGGCGGTGGCGAGCAGCGCGTCGTTCAGCGCGCCGATCAGGCTGTCGATCTCGTGCTTCTCGGCGATGAAGGGCGGCGCGAGCTGGATCGTGTCGCCGCCGTAGCGCACGTAGAAACCGTTCTCCCAGCAATGCATCGCGATCTCGTAAGGGCGCCGCGCGGGCTCGCCCGGCGCGTGCTCGATCGTCAGGCCCGCGGCGAGCCCGCAGTTGCGGATGTCGGCGACGTGGCGCACGCCCTTCAGGCCGTGCACGGCCGCCTCGAAATGCGGCGCGAGCGCGCGCACGCGGCCGAGCGCGTCTTCCGCGACGAGCAGATCGAGCGCCGCGACGCCCGCCGCGCAGGCGACGGGATGCGCGGAATACGTGTAGCCGTGCGGGAACTCGAGCATGTAGTCGGGGCCGCCCGCCGCCATGAACGCGTCGTAGATCTCCCGGTTCGCGATCACCGCGCCGAGCGGCTGCGCGCCGTTCGTCACCTGCTTCGCGACGTTCATGATGTCCGGCACGACGCCGAACGCGTCGGCGCCCGTCATCGCACCCGTGCGGCCGAAGCCCGTGATGACTTCGTCGAAGATCAGCAGGATGTCGTGCGCGGTGCAGATCTCGCGCAGCCGCTGCAGATAGCCCTTCGGCGGCACGACGACGCCCGCCGAGCCGGAGAACGGCTCGACGATCACCGCCGCGATGTTCGACGCGTCGTGCAGCGCGATCAGATCGAGCAGGCGGTCGGCGAGCTCGGCGCCATGCTCGGGCAGCCCGCGCGAGAACCTGTTTGCCGGCAGTTGCGTGTGCGGCAGGAAATCGGCGTCGATGCCCTGGCCGAACAGCTTGCGGTTCGGCCCGATCCCGCCGACCGAGATGCCGCCGAAGTTCACGCCGTGGTAGCCCTTCTCGCGGCCGATCAGGCGCGTCTTCGTGCCCTTGCCCTTCGCGCGCCAGTACGCCCGCGCCATCTTGAGCGACGTGTCGGCCGCCTCCGAGCCCGAGCCCGTGAAGAACACGTAGTCGAGGCCGGCGGGCGTCATCGCCTTGATCCGGTTCGCGAGCTCGAACGACTGCGGATGGCCGAACTGGAACGCGGGCGAATAGTCGAGCCGCGCGACCTGGCGCGCGACCGCGTCCGAGATCTCGGCGCGGCCGTGGCCGAGGCCGCAGCACCAGAGGCCGGACAGGCCGTCGAAGATCTTGCGGCCGTCGGCCGCCGTGTAATACGCACCCTTGCCTTCTATGATGATTCGCGGGTCCCGCTTGAACTGGCGGTTCGCGGTGAACGGCATCCAGTGCGCGTCGAGCCATTCGGCGTCGGTGCGCACGGTCGTGTCGGGAGCGGTCGGTTCGGTCAGAGCGTTCATGTCGGTCGGCGTCGCGATGCGCGGATGAATGAAGATGTTGCGCATTGTCGAGTCGGCGAATAGTCTTTTGAATATCGCAATATCAATGTTTACTTGAGCATTCATGCAAGCAAGAAAACCGAAAAGCCGCGCGCTCCTCGGCCAGTTGACCGACATGGACCTGCGCCTGCTGCGCGTGTTCAGGAGCGTCGTCCAGTGCGGCGGGATGGCTGCGGCCGAGCTGGAGCTGAACATCGGGATCTCGACGATCAGCCGGCACGTGAAGGATCTCGAGACGCGCCTCGGCCTCGTGCTGTGCCGGCGCGGCCGCGCGGGCTTCACGCTGACGCCCGAGGGCCAGACCGTCTACGAGGAGACGCTGCGGCTGCTGGCGTCGGTCGAGGCGTTCAGGAGCCGCGTGGACGGGATTCACGACCGGATGGGCGGCGAGCTGCAGATCGCCGTGTTCGACAAGACCGCGACGAACCCGCGCGCGCGGCTCGGCGACGCGATCGGGCGCTTTCACGACGAGGCGCCGGACGTCGCGCTGAACCTGCACGTCGCGTCGATCAACGAGGTCGAGCGCGGGATCATCGACGGCAGTTATCAGGTCGGGATCATTCCCGCGCACCGCAGCTCGGGCAGCCTCGTCTACGCCGACCTGTTCGACGAGCGGATGCTGCTGTACTGCGGCGCGAACCACGCGCTGTTCGACGCGCCGCATGCGAAGCTCACGTGGCGCCAGGTGCGCGGCTACGCGTTCGCGGGGCTCGGCTACCACTCGCCGAACATGGAGCTGAGCCATCGCGCGAAGCTCACGCGCAGCGCGACGGCGTCGGATCAGGAATCGATCGCGACGCTGATCCTGTCGGGGCGGTATCTCGGCTTCCTGCCCGATCACTATGCGGAAAGCTTCGAGGCGAAGGGATTGATGCGCTCCGTCGCGCCGCAGCGCTTTCATTATTCGTGCCGCTTCGTGAGCCTGCTGCGGCGCTCGCCGCGGCCGTCGCGCGCGGCGCTGCTGTTTCAGGAATGCCTCGAAATCGCGCATGCGGCAGGGCGCGCGAAAGCGTGAGGGCGCGCCCCGCGCCCGCGCCCGTCGATGCCGATACGGACGATACGCCACCCGGCCGCGCCGCCCGTTCGGATTCCCGGCGCCGTCTTCGCCTGCCGGGCGAACCGGCGCGCCGCGTTGCCGAATACTGAAGACGGTCGGGCGGGCATCGTTCGATGCGCGCCGGCGACCGGCGCACGAACGCCCCTTTCCCGGGCGACGCCCGCCCGAACGGGCTGCGCGCGCCCGATCGTCTCGAATGCGATCGCGTGCGCCGCGCGGGAGATCCACTATTAACGACAGGACGAGCCGCCGAAAGGCCGCGCCCGCGGGCGCCCGGCACGGCGACGGGACGGGAGGCGCCGATGCTCTCGCGAATCCGCGCAAGAGCGTCGGCGCGCCCCGCCCGCCGGCGGCCGGCACACCCCGCATCGCCCGGCCGGGAGGCGCTCATGGCAACCGAATGAATCCCAGAGTCACGGAAGGCAGCAGCGTCGGGCAAACGTACCCCTCGACGCCGACCACGGCCGAACCTCCAGCGACAAGCCCCACATCGGGCACGTCGCGCACGATACCGCCCGGGCTCAGCAAATTGCAGCGCACGCCACACAAGCTCGGCGGCTCGCCGGTTTTCCAGTGCCCGGTCCAGCCGAACCGCGTCGGGGGCGGCGTCGGCGTCGTCATTCCGGAAAACAGCTTCGGCCGGATTCCTCCCGGCGAGGCGGCCAACCTCTGCTATCCGAACATCAGCTCCTGCGTGACCGTCTCGGCGCTGACCAGAAACGGCAGTCTTCGCGGCGTCCATCTGACCACGCCCCAAGGCTTCGAGAAAAAGGACATGGAGACGACGCTCGAAGCGATCGACGCAAGGAACTGCGAGAAGGTCGTGGTGGCGGGGCCGATCAATGAGGCCAAGGCGCGCACCAAAAACTCGGCGTTCGATACCCGGGCGAACATCACGGCCCGGATGCACGAGCTCGCGCCGAACGCGGAGGTCGGGTTCGTCGAAACCGAAGCGACCGTTCGTCCCCATGACATTTATGTCCGGCACGATCCGCAAACTGCCGACGGCAAGCTCGAGGTTCACGTCGCCCCGTCCAACGCGCCGCAGGAAGAGGGCGTGAAGGCCGGGAAGCCTCCGCAGGACGCATCGATACCGGGCAACGCGAACCGCGTCGCCGACGGCGACATCGTCCAGAGCAAGCCGGGCGGGCTACGCCGGCTGTTTTCCTTCTCGAAGAACAACGCGTGACCGGCCGGCCCGACGGGCGGCGATCTTGACCGGCCCGGCGCACCATGCGCGCGAGCCGTCCGCCGCCGCCGCCCGCTCTGCGATAATCGCGGTTTCCCGCGTCCTTGCGCGCCGTCGAGGCGCCGCGCCCTGCCATGAATTCACCGTTGCCGCCCGCCCCCGCCGCGTTCCTGCCGCCGATCCCGTGCCTGCAGGACGACGATCGTCCCTGGCTGCCGATGGACGCGAGCCTGCCCGGGCTCGCGATCAAGTACCTGCACATCAACGTCGCTGCCGACGAGATGACCGTGCTGCTGAAGATGCCGGTCGGGCTCGCGCTGCCGCGGCACCGGCACGACGGCGCGGTGTTCGTCTACACGCTGCAGGGCGAGTGGCGCTACCGCGAATACGACTGGGTCGCGCGGCCGGGCAGCACGGTGCTGGAGCCGGCGGGCTCGCATCACACGCCGGAGGCGATCGCGTCGGACACGGGCGCGGTCGTCACGTTCAACGTGATGCGCGGCGATCTCGTACTGCTCGACGATGCCGGCAACGAAACGGCGCGCGAGAACTGCCGCGTCGCGCTGCTGCGCGAACGCCGGTTCGCGCGCGGCGCGCCGGACGCCGCGCCGCCGTTCGTGACGCGCTGAGCCGGCGAAGGGCGGGTCGGCCTCGGCACGCATCGGCAATCGCGCCGCACACATCAAGCGCGCGATCTGTGTCGCCTGCAAGCGCATTATGCCGGCACCCGTTTCCCACGCGTCAATCGGACCAGATCAGCGACAGCCGCCTGCGGGAGATGTGCGCTTCGGACGGCGTGCCGAGCGCGCTGTTGACGTATCGCACGCCGTCGATGGTGCGCGCCTGATTCAGATGGCTGTGGCCGAACACGTGAATGGCCGATCCCAGTGCGCGGATCTGCTGGTCGATCCGCCACGATCCCATGACGGGCGCAAGCGCCTTGACCCACGCCGGCGCCATCGACGGCATCAGGTCGGCGCGCGGCAGAAAGTGCGAACACGAGATCACGATATCGTTTCGGATACCCAAATAGGGGCGATTGCACTCCTCCAGATATCGCGCGACGTCCGCGGGCGTCATGTCCCGCGGCCACACGCAGCGGCGATAGTCGCCCCACACTTGCAGCAGGCCGTCGGAAGGCGCGCCGAAGCTGTAGTCGTACCACGCGAGGAGCGGCACGACGCAGACGCCGTGCGCATGGAACGGCTCGACGCGCACGCCCGTGCGTTGCGCGAGCTCGCGCAACGCGTGCCACTTGTCGATCGACGTCGCGGCCGTGTCGCGCGGCCCGAGCCATAAGTCGTGATTGCCCGGCACGAAGACGACCGCCTCGAACCGCGCGGAGAACGCGTCGAAGACGCGTGCGACATGAGCGAGATCGGTGGCGACGTCACCCGCCAGAATGAGGACATCGCGCGTGTGCTCGTATCGCGGCAGCGCGTCCAGCCATCTGGCGTTTTCCGGATACTCGACGTGCAGATCCGATATGGAGAACACACGCATGTTCGGCCGGCCGCCTATCGCGCACGGCGCCCGACGGCGCGGCCGGATGCGTTCATGCCGCCGTTTCGCGGAACTTGCCGTAGTGCATGAGCCGCTCGTGACGGCGAGCGACAAGCTGCTTCGAGTCGAGCGATTCGACGTTGCGCAGGCTTTCCTGCAGGACGCGCTTGAGCATCAGCGCCATTTGCTGCGGGTCGCGATGCGCGCCGCCGACCGGCTCGTTCGCGATCTTGTCGATCAACCCCAGCGCCTTGAGGCGGTGCGCGGTCAGGCCCAGCGCGTTGGCCGCCTGCTCCGCGTAGCCCGGGTTCTTCCAGAGAATCGACGAGCAGCTTTCGGGCGAGATGACGGAGTAAGTCGCGAACTGGAGCATGATCGACACGTCGCCGACGCCGATCGCGAGCGCGCCGCCCGAGCCGCCCTCGCCGATCACCGTCGTGATGACCGGCGTCTGAAGGCTCGACATTTCCATCAGGTTGCGGCCGATTGCCTCGGACTGGTTGTGCTCTTCGGCGTCGATCCCGGGCCACGCGCCCGGCGTGTCGATGAACGTGAAGATCGGCAGCCCGAATTTCTCGGCGAGCCTGAAAAGCCGCAGCGCCTTTCGGTATCCCTCGGGCCGCGGATAGCCGAAATTGCGCATCGCGCGCTCCTTCGTGTTGCGCCCCTTCTGGTGGCCCACCACGACGCACGGCCGGTCGTTGAAGCGTGCGAGCCCGCCGACGATCGACTGATCGTCCGCATAGCAGCGATCGCCATGCAGCTCGTGAAAATCCGTGAATATGAAATTGACGTAATCGAGCGTATAAGGCCGCGCCGGATGCCGCGCCACCTGGACGATTTGCCACGGCGTGAGCCGCTCGTACAGTTCCTTCGTCAGCTTCTCGCTGCGCGCGGACAACCGGTTGATTTCCTCGGAAAGATCGATCGCCGATTCGTCCTCGGAACAACGTAGCGCGTCGATCTTCGCATCCAGCTCGCCGATCGCCTTTTCGAAGTCGAGATACGTTACGTTCGTCATGTAGTTCTCCGGCTGCAAATGCGGACTCTCAGGTATTCGACGAGGATTATCGTCGGACCGCCCAATTTTTTCGGCCGTTTTCGATGTTCGTTCGGAATGCGCGCATTCGCCGCGGAGGATGTCATCGATGATCGATGGCCGCGAATGCACCGCCATGCACGGCCGCGATACTAACACACCGCCCTGGCTTCATTGTGCCGCGCACGTCCGCTAACGCGCCGCCGCCACTGCCCCGACGCCGCCCGCCCGATGCGACGCCGGCGCAAGGCCGACGCAGGCCGCCCGCCGCCCCCGCCGCCCCCGGCGCACGCGGGGCGCGTGGGGCGATCAGCTTGCCGTCGAACGCCGGGCCTTCGAGCTCGAGAAATTCCTCGCAAAACGGCAGCATGGCGAAAGGCTGCGCGGCGACGAGCGACGACGCTCGCTCGAGCCCCTGTCGAAAGTGCGCGTCGAACGTCGTGCGCGGTCCGGGGCGCCGCGTCGGCTGCGTGCGTCGAGGCTCGTATCCGGCTCACTCCGGATACGAATCGTGGACCTTGAGCTTCGCGAGCTTGAAGATCGTGCGGAGCGTGCGTGGATGAATGTCGCGGCGCGCGGCGAGCGACGACAGGATGAAGTCGAGCACCTTCGCATGCCTGAGCAGCACGAGGCAATTTTCGAGATCGGCGGCGTGGGTCGCGTTCATGCGTTCGGCAAGCTGCAGCATCTCGACGGCCAGCTCGCGCGCCATGTCGAGTTCGATCTGCTGCTTTTCGCTCCATGCGGCGGGCTGCGGCTGCTCGAGCAGCTTCGCCAGGAAAGCCTGGAATTGCGCGTCGGACTGGTTCGGGAGCGTGTCCATGTGTTGCTCCGTGCGGCAATTGAGCGAGCGAACCCGATGGGCGCGCCCGACAAGTTTCACTGTATCCGCGCCGATCGTCCGGCGCGGTCCTCGTCCCCGATGTCACGCAGAAACCGTGCCAGCGCATCGCGATGCCGCGCGGAACCTTCCGCCAACGGCCGTTCGGCCGCGTCCCCGCGTTGCCGGAACGCAACGCGGCCGCATCGCCGGCCGCGCGTGCGGGTGCGCGCATCCGTTCCGCGCGCGAATTCGTCGTCGAAATGATTCATCGACGTTACGTAACACGCGCGTTGGCCGTCGGGACATGGGGATATGTATCGCCACTGAAACATCGCGCTCGTTGCGGCCTGTCCGCGGCGCAAATCCGCGGCGGGAATCCGTGCACGAAGACGGCACGACGGCCGATGCGCCGAACCGCGCCATGCCTGCCGGCAACCGGCGCGCATTCTTTGCGACAAGTGGCGCGCACCACGCTTTGCCCAACGAAATCGATCGAATCGCGGGCCGATCGAATTCGGCGGCCACATAAAGATGATCCTTTGGGGTCCTAGTGAAATCACCTTTTACACATTCTTACAGTAGCGCCCCGGCGATTTCACTAGCCTGAATCGACTCGCAGCGCCTTGGCCGCACTCGCCTGCGCGGGCCGCTCGAGTCTTCCATGCAATTCAAGTCCGTGGCGCGCAAGCGCGCCACGGTCACGGGGTTGATCCCGGGCCGTCAACCACGGCCCGTTCACGCAGTGCGTCGCTTCGACGAATGCCCGGACGCGGCGCGCTGCAGGCAGCCAACAGACCAAGAAAACCCGTATCTGCGCGCCGACGCACGTACGCAAGGAGGCCGGCTTGCCGTCATCGACGGCACGCCGGCTCCGAGCAGCCCGTGCGCGCGCGTCCTTTGTCTCATCGTTCGCACTTTTGCCATGCAGGAGGGCAACATGTCCGACCAGCCACGGGAGAATCGCCCGACCGAAGCGCGCGCCTCCTCACTCGTCACGCACGACGAACCGGTGGCGCGCAGCCGCCGCACGCTGCGTCCGTTCTGGACGCTCGCGCCGCGCGCCGCCGGCTACGGCGTCGTGTTCTTCGTCATCTGGATGGTGCTGACCATCATGTTTCCGAACGTCTTCACGCGCTCGTCCGAACGCGCGGTCGTCAACAACGAAGTGACGCTCGTCACGTCGCCGGTCGAAGGCGTCGTGACCGAGCAGCACGTCGCGGCAGGCAAGCCGTTCGATGCGAACCAGCCGCTGATGACCGTGCAGAACCCGAACATCGATCGCGCGCTGCTGATCGACCTGACGGGCAAGAAGCTCGACAACCAGCAGCGCGAGGACGCGGCGCGCGCCGAGCTCGCGGGCGACGAGAGCCAGCTCGCGTCGACCCAGCACGACCTGCTGCGCTATCAGTCCGTCGCGCAGAAGGAGCACGCGGCGAACATCCGCGCGCTCGAAGCGCGGCTCGCCGTCGCGCGGGCGCAGGTGGACCAGCAGGAAGACGTCGTCAACCGCAATCAGGCGATGCAGTGGGCGGGCGCCGTCAGCGAGGCGTACACGAGCGCGTCGCGCTACCAACTGTCGATCCTGTCGAACGCGAAAGCGGCCGCGGCCGCCGAGCTCGAGCACGCGATCGCGAACGGCGATGCGTCGCGCAGCAAGGTCTACGCATCCGCGACCGACGGGCCGGCCGCATCGCTGTCGCAGCGCGGCCGGCTGCTCGGCGCGGACATCGTGCAGCGCAGGGCGGAGATCACGCAGTTCGACGCGTACGCCCAGTCGGTCGACAAGCTGATCGCCGCCGAGCAGCAACGGCTCGACAGGCTGAGCCACATCGAGATCCGCTCGGGCGAGCCGGGCGTCGTCGAGGACGTGCTCGCGCCGCCCGGCTCGCGCGTCGCCGCGGGCGCGACGCTGATCCGCGCGAGCAACTGCGCGCGATCGCGCGTCGTCGCCGTGTTTCCGCGCAGCCTGAGCGACGACCTGCTGCCCGGCACGCATCTGAACGTGCGGATGGACGGCGTGCCGTCGGTGCTGCCCGCGTCGATCGCCGAGGTGCTGCCGCGCGCGTCCGAAGGCGAGCAGGCGCGCTACTTCGTGCCCTTCCCGCCGATCGAGAAGAACGAGATCTACGTGATCGCGAAGCTCGACGAACCGCTGTCGTCGCTGCCGCGCCGCGCGAGCGCCGATCCGGGCGAGCGCTGCGCGATGGGCCGCTGGGCGAGAGTGAGCCTCGATCGGGGCTGGCTCGCGAGCAACGTGTCCGGTCTCGCGCACGTCGATCCGAACTGGGCCGCCGGCTGGCATTCGGCGGCCGAGCGCGGCAGGCAATGGCTCGGCAAGGCCGGCGTGCAAGGCCGGCGCTGGCTCGGCGAGCTGGCCGCGAACGGCCGGCGCTGGCTGGGCGCACTGGCCACGAACGGCAAACGCTGGCTGGACGAACTGGCGAGCGTCGGCCGGCGCTGGCTCGACGATCTGAGCGCGGCGGCCTGAGCGCCCGCGCGACAACCATGCCGACGAGACTTCACGTCATGCGCCGCCTGCGCCGGGCGGCATCGCTCGCGATCGGGTCGATGGCCTCGCTGATCTTCGTGACGCACTGCGCCGCCGGCGAGCAGAGCCCGCCGCCGCGCGAGGCGTTGCTCGCGGCCGGATGCAGGACGCTCGCCGAGCGCGTCGACGCGGTGCCCGGCTCGGGGCCGGTCCTGCTCGGCAGCTACGAGCAGGCGCCCGGCGGCGCGGCGCTCGCGGGCGCGCTGACGCAGGCCGCATTCGTCTACGACAACGCGCTCGCGAGCGTCGCGCTCGTCGCCTGTCACCGCACCGACGATGCGCGCCGCATCGCCGACGCGATCCTGCAGGCGAGCAGGCAGGACCGCCACTACCACGACGCGCGCGTGCGCAACGCGTACCGCGCCGGCGCGCTGCCGCCGGGGCCGGCGCCGCTGCCCGGCTGGTGGGACGCGCCGAGCAGGCGATGGTTCGAGGATGCGTATCAGGCGGGCACCGCGACCGGCAACGTCGCATGGGCCGCGCTGTCGCTGCTCGCCGTGCACGAAGCGACGCACGACAGGCGCTACCTCGACGGCGCCGCCGCGCTGATGAGCTGGGTCGATCCGGGCCGGCTCGACGCGACGGCGCCGGCGGGCTACGTCGGCGGCGAGTTCGGGCACGAGCCGCAGCCGATCCGCCAGGGCTGGAAATCCACCGAGCACAACGTCGATGTGTACGCCGTCTTCCATTGGCTCGCGGCGCGCACGGGCGACGCCCGCTGGCGCGCGGCCGCCGCGCGCGCGCGCAGCTTCGTGTCGGCGATGTGGGACGCGGGCGACGGCCGCTTCCTGATCGGCACGCGCGACGACGGGCGCAGCCCGAATGTCGGGCCGTCCGCGCTCGACGCGTCGCTGTGGCCGCTGCTCGCGATGCCCGACGCGCCGGCCGACTGGCGCCGCTCGCTCGCGTGGGTCGAGCGCGCGCATCGCGTCGACGGCGGCTACGGCTTCAACGCGCATCCGGACGGCGTCTGGACCGAAGGCACCGCACAGGCCGCGCTCACGCTGCAGGCGGCCGGCCGGGCGGACGATGCGCAGCCGCTGTGGGCGCTGCTGATGTCGCA
Organism: Burkholderia sp. MSMB1588; assembly: GCF_001546925.1. Lineage (NCBI taxonomy): Bacteria > Pseudomonadati > Pseudomonadota > Betaproteobacteria > Burkholderiales > Burkholderiaceae > Burkholderia > Burkholderia sp. MSMB1588. Next base: position 2,601,000 of record NZ_CM003770.1, read on the forward strand.
GCGCGCGCCGTCCGGCTTGCTGTATGCGACGCCCGAGCCGCGCATCCGCACCGGCCTGCCGATCGGGCCGACGTCCAGGACCGACGATTTCTACTACTTCCATCTTCCGCACCTGGGCGCGACCGCGTGGGCCGTGCTCGCGGCGGCGGGCTGGAATCCGTTTCGCCCCGGCGGCTGCCTCGCCGCCGGCTGCCCGGGCGACGCCGCCCATACCTCCGGGGAGTGACGATGTTCGACTTCTTTCTCGCCAACCGGTCGCTCATCGACATCAACGGCGGCGTGCTGCTCGTCGTGCTGCTGCTCACGCGCGTCGGCAGGCGCGAACGCGCGGCCGACCGGATCGTGTTCGGCGGCGTGACCGCCGTGCTGCTGCTCGTCTATCTGGCGTGGCGCGCGACGCAGACGCTGCCCGAGCCGCGCATGGATTTTCCGAGCGCATGGGCGCACGTGTTCTTCGGTTTCGAATGCATGGCGCTCGCGTACACGCTGATCTCCGTTGCCGTGCTCACCCGCACGACCGACCGCACGCCGCAGGCCGACGCCGGCGAAGCCGCGCTGCGGCGCGCGGCCGCGGCGCCGCGCGTCGACATCTTCATCGCGACGTACAACGAGGGGCTCGACATCCTGGAGAAGACCATCGTCGCCGCGCTCGCGATCGACTACCCGGATTTTCGCGTGTGGGTGCTCGACGACACGCGCCGCGACTGGCTCAGGGCGTTCTGCGAACAGGTGGGCGCGCACTACGCGACGCGCGCGGACAACGCGCATGCGAAGGCCGGCAATCTCAACAACGGCCTGCGCCGCAGCGCGCGAAGCGAAGGCGGCGGCGCGCCATACATCATGGTGCTCGACGCCGATTTCGCGCCGCACCGGAAGATCCTGCTGCGCACGGTCGGGCTCTTCGCCGATCCGGCGGTCGGCGTCGTGCAGACCCCGCAGTTCTACTACAACGCCGATCCCGTGCAGTACAACCTGCGCTCGACCGAATGCTGGGTCGACGAGCAGCGCGCGTTCTTCGACGTGATGCAGCCCGCGAAGGACGCGTGGGGCACGGCGTTCTGCATCGGCACGTCGTTCGTCGTGCGGCGCGATCTCGTCGAGCGCATCGGCGGCTTTCCGACGGGCACGGTCACTGAGGACATCCACCTGACCTATCGGCTGATGCGGCACGGCTACGTGACGCGCTGGCTCAACGAGCGGCTGTCGGTCGGCCTGTCGGCCGAGGGGCTGCCGGAGTACATCAGCCAGCGCAGCCGCTGGGCGCTCGGCACGATCCAGGTCGCGCTGACGCCGGACGGGCCGCTGCGCGGCCGCGGCTACACGTTCGCGCAGCGGCTGCACTACGTGCACGGCATGCTGCACTGGCTGAGCCGCCCGTTCACGCTGATGCTGCTGCTCGGGCCGCTGCTGTACTGGTACTTCGACATCCCCACGCTGTACGGCGAGCCGCTGCAGTTTCTCGCCTACGGCCTGCCCGCGCTGATCGGCTACTGGGGCTACAGCATGTGGATCACCGGGCGGCGCGCGCTGCCCGTGTTCACCGAGGTCACGCAGATCGTCTGCGCGCTCGCCGTCAGCCTGTCGCTCGCGAGCGCGATCGTGCGGCCGTTCGGCCGTCCGTTCAAGGTGACGAACAAGGGGCTCGACCGCTCGAAGCTGATCGTCCACGGCCGGTTCGCCGCGTTCTACGCGAGCCTGCTCGCGCTGTCCGCGCTCGGGCTCGGGCGCGCGCTGCTGAGCGACCCCAACGCGCCGGGGCTCGCGTTCAACGCGGCGTGGACCGCGATCTCGCTCGCGCTCTATCTCGCGTCGCTGCTCGTATGCATCGAGCTGCCGCGGCCGCGCAAGGAGGAGCGCTTCCCGTATCGCGCGCAGGCGCGGCTGCGCGTCGGCGATCGCGAGTACGCGGTCGCGACACGCGATCTGTCGTGCAACGGCGCCGCCGTGACGACGCCGCAGGCCGCGTCGCTGCCGCTGCATGCGCCAGGCGCGCTGTGGCTCGCGCCGACCGGCTGGGTCCCATGCCGCATCGTCCGCCGCGACGGCGCGCTGCTCGGCGTCGCGCTGCACGCGGACACCGCGGCGCGGCACGGCCTGATCCGGCTGCTGTTCGGCGATCCGCCTCACAACATCGCGACTCGCGGCCAGCCCCGGCTCGCGATCTCGCGCCTGATGCAGCGTGCGCTGTCGGGTTAGCGCCGCGTTCGCCGCCTGCCAACCGTCCTGACGCGAGGAGCCCTCGACCATGCCTAGTTCCCCGTTTCTTCCATCCCCGAAGCGCGCGCTGCCGATCGCGCTCGCGCTCGGCATCGCCGGCTGCTCGATGGAGCCCGCCTATCACCGGCCCGATGCGCCGATTCCGTCCGCGTATCCGAACGGTCCCGCCTATTCGACATCGGACGCGCAGCGCACGGCCCCGAGCGAGCCGGCGGCGCCCGACCTCGGCTGGCGGAATTTCTTCGCCGATGCGCAATTGCAGCAGCTCGTCGCGCTCGCGCTCGCGAACAACCGCGACCTGCGCGTCGCGACGCTCGACATCGACGAAGCGCGCGCGCTGTACCGGATCCAGCGCGCCGCGCAGTTTCCGGCGATCGACGCGGGCATCGGGTTCACGAGCCAGCGCATGAGCCCCGCGCTGCGCGCGCCGGGTCAATCCGCGACGATCAACAGCTACAACGCGAACATCGGCCTCACCAATTTCGAGCTCGACCTGTTCGGCCGCGTGCGCAGCCTGAGCCACGCCGCGCAGGAGCAATACCTGGCCACCGAGGAGGCGCGGCGCAGCGTGCACATCAGCCTCGTCGCCGAAGTCGCGAACACCTACCTGACGCTGCTCGCCGACCGCGCGCTGCTCGCGCTCGCGCAGGACACGCTCAAAAGCCAGCAGGACGCCGCCGACATGATCCATCGCGGCAAGCAGGCGGGCGCGATGGCGCAACTCGACGAGCATCGCGCGGACACGCAGGTGCAGACCGCGCGCGTGGCCGTCGAGCAATACACGCGGCAGGTCGCGCAGGACGAGAACGCGCTCGCCGTGCTGATCGGCGGGCCGCTGCCGGACGGCGTGTCGCGCGCGGCGCCGCTCGACGGCCGGACGCTGCTCGCGGAGTTTCCGGCGGGCCTGCCGTCGACGCTGCTCGAGCGCCGCCCCGACATCATGGCCGCCGAGCACCGGCTCATCGCCGCGAACGCGAACATCGGCGCGGCGCGCGCGGCGTTCTTCCCGAGGATCACGCTCACGGGCGCGCTCGGGGTGGCGAGCGCGAGCCTCGCGGGGCTGTTCTCCGGCGGCGTCGCGTGGCTGTTCGTGCCGCAGCTCACGCTGCCGATCTTCAACGCGGGCAGCAATCGGGCGAATCTCGATCTCGCGACGGTGCGCCGCGACATCAATGTCGCCGGCTACGAGCGCACGATCCAGGACGCGTTCCGCGAAGTCGCCGACAACCTGGCCGCGCGCGCGACCTACGAGCGGGAGGCGAAGGCGCAGGAGGCGATGATCCACGACCTGACCGAAACGAAGCGGCTTGCCGAAATGCGCTTTCGCAACGGCGTCGACGACTACTTCGGCGTGTTCGACACGCAGCGCCAGTTGTTCGCCGCGCAGCAACTGCTCGTCACCTACGAGCTTGCCGGGCTGACGAGCCGCGTGACGCTGTACAAGGCGCTCGGCGGCGGCTGGGTCGAATCGACGGGCGCGGCGGCCGCGCAGCAGCGGACGGTCCGGCCGCAGGCGATGCAAGCGCCGGGCGCGCCGCCGCAGGCGATGCAACCCACACCGGTCGCTCAACCGGAGCTGACTCAGCAGCAGACGGCCCAGCCGCCGATTTTTCAGCCCTAGACAATGGATGACGTATCGATTGCAACGCGTGCCACCATAGACCGCGATAAACCGCTCTAGACCCGCTCCAGACCGCTTCGACACGGCCCCGCGGCCCGCGCCGCTTTCAAGGCCGCCGCCCACAGTCGGCGCGCCGCGAACGGGCGACGGCCCGATCGCAACGCACGCCCCGCCCGCTTCGTGCTCCCGACCCACGCGCCCACCCCTTACAAAATCCTAAAGATTCGCCCGCGCGTGCCGACAACCACGCCATCAGAGAGCGGTGACGCGTGCGTTCCGCCAACGTACCCGTCACGCACTCCGGAGTCATTCATGCACGTGCCTTTCCTGCGGCGCGCGAGCGTCGGCGCGCGCCTCGCGGCGCTGTCGAGCGCGCTCTTCGCCCTCCTGTTCGCCGCGTTCGTCTGGGCGCTGACCCACGCCGCCGCCGGCCAGATCGCCGATCAGGTCCATGCGCGGATCGACGAGAAGGATCGCTCGATCGCCGCGATGATCGCGCTCTTCGACGAAGCGCTGACCGCCGAGGCGAGCCGCGCGATGACGCTCTTCGCGAGCTTCCTGCCCGCCGGCTACGCGCTCGATCCCGCGCGCACGATCGACGTCGCGGGCGTCGCGGCGCCCGCGCTCACGGCGGGCGGCCAGACGCTGAACCTCGATTTCTCGATTCCCGACCAGTTCCTGCAGAAGAGCGGCGCGATCGCGACGATCTTCGCGCGCCGCGGCGACGACTTCGTTCGCGTGACGACGTCGCTGAAGAAGCAGGACGGCAGCCGCGCGATCGGCACGCTGCTCGACCGCAAGGGCCCCGCGTACGCGCCGCTCGTCGCCGGCCGGACCTACACAGGTCTCGCGACGCTGTTCGGCAAACGTTACATCACCCAATACAAGCCGATCGCCGACGCGAGCGGCGCGATCGTCGGCGCGCTGTTCGTCGGCATCGACGTCGGCGCGGAAATGCGGCTCGTCGAGACCGGCATCCGCCAGTTGAAGATCGGCGAGCACGGCTACTACTTCGTGCTCGACGCGTCGGACGGCCCCGCGCGCGGCACCCTGCTCGTCCATCCGGAGCGCGCGGGCCAGCGCGCCGACGACGCGGCCGCGCCGTACGCGCGGATGCTCGCGGCGAAGAACGGCCAACTCGCGTACACGTCGACCGACACCGCCGCCGGCGACGGCGGCCCGCGCGCGAAGTTCGTGTCGTTCGTGACGGTTCCGCAGTGGCAATGGCTCGTCGGCGGCATCGCGATCGACGACGAAGTGATGGCCGACACACGCGCGACCCGCAACCGCTTCGCGGCGATCGGCTGCGCGTTCGTGCTCGCGTTCGCGGCGCTGTTCGTCGCGGTCGTCAAGCGCGTCGTCAGCCGGCCGCTCGACGCGGCGGCGCACGCGTCCGAGCGCTTCGCCGCGGGCGACCTCAGCGTGCGGATCGCCGCGCCTGGCGCGCACGATGCGCACGATGGCGAGGCGCGGCCGCATGCGGGCAGCCGAGGCGACGAGATCGGCCGGCTCGTGCGCGCGGTGGACGGCATCGGCGACGGCCTCGCGCGCATCGTCGCGCAGGTGCGGCGCGGCGCGGCCGACATCGCGCACGGCACCGTGACGATCGCGGCCGGCAGCAGCGACATGGCCGCGCGGATCGCGACGCAGGCGAGCAGCGTCGAGCAGACCGCGGCGAGCATGGAGCAGATCACCGCGGCCGTTCAGCAGAACGCCGATCACGCGGCGCAGGCGAACGAACTCGCCACCGGCGCGTCGAGCGCCGCGACGACGGGCGGCGCGGCCGTGCAGCGCGTCGTCGCGACGATGGGCGACATCCAGGGCGTCGCGCGCAGGATCGCCGAGATCACCGGCGTGATCGAGGGCATCGCGTTCCAGACCAACATCCTCGCGCTGAACGCGGCTGTCGAGGCGGCGCGCGCGGGCGAGCACGGCAAGGGCTTCGCGGTCGTCGCGTCCGAGGTGCGCGCGCTCGCGCAGCGCAGCGCGTCGGCGGCGAAGGAGATCGACGCGCTCGTCGGCGAATCGGCGACGACGGCCGAGCACGGCTTCCGGATCGCCGAGGACGCGCGCGCGGCGATGCAGGACATCGTCGCGCGCGTCGACCAGGTGCGCGCGATCATCGCCGAGATCAGCGCGGCGTCGCGCGAGCAGTCGAGCGGGATCGAACAGGTGAATCTCGCCGTCACGCAGATCGGCGCGGCGACGCAGCAGAACGCGACGCTGATCGCCGACGCCGAGCGCGCGGCCGCCGAGCTGCGCGACGAGGCCGCGCAGCTCGCGCACGCGGTCAGCGTGTTCAAGCTCGCGGCGGATGAGGGCGCGCTCGGCGCGCGTTGAACCAATACGCCCAATACGCGCGCGCGCAGCAGCGCGGCAGCCTGCTCACGGCCGCTGCGCGCCGCCCGCCGCGCTTCAAGGCGGGACGTTGACCGTGCCGAACCGGTCGCGCGCCTCGTACCCGATGCGCGGATCGGCCGGATCGCGGTACGAATAGCCGGTCACGGTGCTGAACGCGCCGGGATGCGTTGCCACGCACGTGAAGCATCGCGCGATCGCGAGATCGACGCCGCACGACAGCGGCAGCGGATTGCCGGCCGCGAGCGAGTACGTGCCGCCCGGCACGCGCAGGTTTCAGGTGTTTCAGATGTTTCATGGGTCATCCCCGTCGTTCGTCAGTCATCACATCGCCCATATCGTCAGACGATATGGGCGACTTTGACAACGGGGTGACAGCGAGGCGACAGCGGCGAACGTCGTGCGCCTACCCTTTCTTCGCGGCCGCCGCCACCAGATCGATCGCCGAGCTCGAGCCGACCTGCGCGCGCAACTGGAATTTCTGGATCTTCCCGGTGGACGTCTTCGGCAGCTCGCCGAACCGCACCGTCTTCGGGATCTTGTACGCGGCGAGCAGCAGCCGGCAGTGCGCGATGATCTCCTCCTCGGTCGCGGTCATCCCTTCGCGCAGCTCGACGAACGCGCACGGCACCTCGCCCCACTTCGGGTCCGGCAGCGCGACGACCGCCGCGACCGCGACGGCCGGATGCCGGTACAGCGCGTCCTCGACCTCGATGCTCGAAATGTTCTCGCCGCCCGAGATGATGATGTCCTTGCGGCGATCCTTGATCCGGATGTAGCCGTCGGGCGTCAGCACGCCGAGGTCGCCCGTGTGGAACCAGCCGCCCGCGAACGCCTCGTCGGTCGCGTGCGGGTTCTTCAGGTAGCCCTTCATGCAGATGTTGCCGCGGAACATGATCTCGCCGAGCGTCTCGCCATCCGCCGGCACGGGCGCCATCGTGTCCGGATCGAGCACGGTCGCGCCCGCCTGCAGGTGGTAGCGCACGCCCTGCCGCGCGTTCAGTTGCGCGAGCTCGTCGTCGGGCAGCGACGCCCAATGCGCCTGCTTCGCGCAGACGGTGGCCGGGCCGTACACCTCGGTGAGCCCGTAGACGTGCGTGAGGTCGAAGCCGATCTCCTTCATCTTCGCGATCACGGCCGGCGCGGGCGCCGCGCCGGCGACGAATGCGTGCACCTCGTGCGCGATCCCCGCGCGCCATTCGGCCGGCGCGTTCGCGATCGCGCTCTGCACGATCGGCGCGCCGCTGTAGTGCGTGACGCGCTCGCGCCGGATCAGATCGAGCACGAGCTTCGCGTCGAACTTGCGCAGGCACACGTTCACGCCCGCGCGCGCCGCGACCGCCCACGGGAAGCACCAGCCGTTGCAGTGGAACATCGGCAGCGTCCACAGGTAGACCGCGTGCTTCGGCATGTCCCATTCGAGGATGTTGCTGATCGCGGCGAGGTACGCGCCGCGATGATGGTAGACGACGCCCTTCGGATCGCCCGTCGTCCCCGACGTGTAGTTCAGCGCGATCGCCTCCCATTCGTCGGACGGCGGCGTCCACGTGCAAGTGGGATCGCCGCCCGCGAGGAACGCCTCGTAGTCGATCGCGGCGGGAAAGCGCGCGGGATCGGCGGGCATCGCGTCGGCGACGCTGACGATCGTGAGCCCCGGCACTTCGAGCGCCGCGCGGTGCGCGAACTCCGCGTACTCGGTATCGACGATCAGCACCTTCGCCTCGCCGTGACGCAGCATGAACAGCATCGAAGCGATGTCGAGCCGCGTGTTCAGCGCGTTGAGGACGGCGCCCGCCATCGGCACGCCGAAGTGCGCCTCGATCATCTGCGGGATGTTCGGCAGCAGCGCGGCGACCGTGTCGCCGCGGCCAACGCCTGCGCGCTCGAGCGCGCTCGCGAGCCGCCGCGCGCGTGCGTAGGTTTCGCTCCACGTGCGGCGGATGTCGCCGTGCACGACGGCGAGGCGCTCGCCGTACACCTCGGCCGCGCGCGCGATGAAATCGATCGGCGTGAGCGGCACGTAGTTGGCCTCGCGCTTGCCGAGCCCCTCCTCGAACTTCTGCGTCATGATGTCGTCTCCTGCAAGGCGTGCGCCTCGGCATCGTTGGTTTGTGATCCAATTGGACAAGCCTACTCGCGGCCATTGTGAGCCGTCTGTCACTCAGGCGACAGACTCGGCGGCGGCGACCGCGCGTATTCCCTATCCTCGCAAACCCTGTGTGATGCCAGACGACATCCAAGCTCCGCACCGTTCGCCGCCGCTCGCCGGCGAGACCGCCGAAGCTGCCGAAGCTGCCGAAGCGCCCGCCGAAGTGTCCGCGCAAGCGCCGGCCGCGGCAGCCGACGCCGGCGAGCTTCGCGCGCTCTTCTCCCACTGCGGCTGGTTCAGCGCGCTCGCGCCCGAGCATCAGGCGCTCGTCGTCGCGCAGTCGCACGCCGAATACCGCGACGCGGGCGATTGGGTCGCGCGCCGGCAGGCGCCCACCGAATACTGGATCGGCGTGCATCGCGGGCTCGTGAAGCTCGCGATCTACAACGTGTCCGGGCGCGGCTGCACGTTCTCCGGCGTGCCGTCGGGCGGCTGGTTCGGCGAAGGCAGCGTGATCAAGCGCGAGCTGCGCAAGTACGACGTGATCGCGATCCAGCGCTCGCTCGTGCTGTTCGTGCCGACCGCGACATTCCACGCGCTCCTCGACAGCAGCCTGCCGTTCACGGGCTTCGTGATCCGCCAGTTGAACAACCGGATGGGGGAATTCATCGCGTCGATCCAGAACAGCCGGCTGCTCGACGTCAACGCGCGCGTCGCGCAGTCGCTCGCGCAGCTCTTCAATCCGGCGCTGTACCCGGACACCGGCGCGACGCTCGCGATCTCGCAGGAGGAGCTCGGCATGCTCGTCGGCGTGTCGCGGCAGCGGATCAATCAGGCGCTCCAGCACCTCGAGCGGCTCGGCGCGCTGCGCGTCGCGTACAACCAGATCGAGGTGCTCGACCTGCCGAGGCTCGCGGTGTTCGGGATGGAGCAGATCTGACGGACAGGATGGCGGCCGCCCGTTCGCGGCGTTTCCCCGTCCGCCAGGCTCTCCGTCCTGGCGCTCAGCTCAAGCTCCTGCCCAAGCTCTCCGTCCGGGCTTTCCGTCGCCCGCTCGTCGCGACGCGCTACCCGTCGCACTCGCCCCGCCCGATTCCCCAGATTCTTCCGATTCGTCCGACGAACCCTTCCTGACAATTCCGCCATCTTCGCGTCAGCAACCCGTCCGGGGCGTTTTTCTATCATGCGATCCCGACCACCGACGCAACGCCCGCCCGTCCAGGCACCCGCCCTCCATGTGGATCGTCAATCTCGCGCTCAGGCGCCCGTACACGTTCATCGTGATGGCCATCATGATCCTGCTGGCCACGCCGCTCGCGCTGATGCGCACGCCGACCGACGTGCTGCCGTCGATCGACATCCCGGTCGTCAGCGTGATCTGGAATTACAACGGCCTGTCCGCGCAGGAGATGGCCGACCGGATCACGTCGGTCCACGAGCGCACGCTGACGACGACCGTCAGCAACATCCAGCACATCGAATCGCAGACGCTCCCCGGCATCGCGATCATCAAGATCTTCCTGCAGCCCGGCGCGAGCACGCAGACGGCGATCGCGCAAACGGTGTCTTCCGCGCAGGCGATCGTGCGGCAGATGCCGCAGGGCGCGACGCCGCCCCTCATCATCAGCTACTCGGCGTCGAGCATTCCGGTGATCCAGCTCGGGCTGTCGAGCCGGTCGATGAGCGAGCAGCAGCTCGCCGACGTCGCGATGAACTTCCTGCGCCCGCAACTGATCACGATTCCCGGCGCGCAGGTGCCGTACCCGTATGGCGGCCGCACGCGCGTGATCTCCGTCGATCTCGACATGCAGGCGCTGCTCGCGAAGGGCATGACGCCCGCCGACGTCGTGGCTGCGGTCAACGCGCAGAACCTCGTGCTGCCCACCGGCACCGCGAAGATCGGCCAGACCGAATACCGGATCGGCACGAACGCGTCGCCCGGCTCGATCGCCGAGCTGAACCGGCTGCCCGTGCGGACGACGGGCGGCGCGACGATCTATCTGTCCGATGTCGCGCACGTGCGCGACGGCTTCACGCCGCAGACGAACGTCGTGCGCAAGGACGGCGAGCGCGGCGTGCTCGTGTCGGTGCTCAAGAGCGGCGACGCGTCGACGCTCGCCGTCGTCAACACGCTGAAATCGCTGCTGCCGTCGATCGAGAACACGCTGCCCGAGGACCTGAAGATCACGCCGCTGTTCGATCAATCCGTGTTCGTCGACGCGGCGATCCAGGGCGTGATCCACGAGGCGCTGATCGCCGCCGCGCTGACCGCGCTGATGATCCTGCTGTTCCTCGGCAACTGGCGCAGCACGCTGATCATCGCGATCTCGATTCCCCTCTCCATCTTCACGTCGCTGCTCGCGCTCGCCGCGCTCGGCGAGACGATCAACATCATGACGCTCGGCGGCCTCGCGCTCGCGGTTGGGATCCTCGTCGACGACGCGACGGTGACGATCGAGAACGTCGAGCGCCATCTGCATCTCGGCTCGGACCTGCGCACCGCGATCCTCGAAGGCGCGGGCGAGATCGCGGTGCCCGCGCTCGTGTCGACGCTCTGCATCTGCATCGTGTTCGTGCCGATGTTCTTCCTCACGGGCGTCGCGCGCTATCTGTTCGTGCCGCTCGCGCAGGCCGTCGTGTTCGCGATGCTCGCGTCGTACGTGCTGTCGCGCACGCTCGTGCCGACGCTCGCGATGCTGCTGTTCGCCAGGCACCGGCCGGACGCCGACGCCGCCGCGCACGCGGCGCGGCGCTCGCGCTTCGCGCGCCTGCATCACGCGTTCGACCACGCGTTCGAGCGGCTGCGCGCGAGCTACATCGTGCTGCTGAGCGTGCTGCTCGTGCGCCGGCGCTTCTACGCGTCGCTGTTCCTCGGTTTCTGCGTGCTGTCGACGGGCCTCGTGTTCGCGCTCGGCCGCGACTTCTTTCCGAGCGTCGACGCGGGCGACATCCGGCTGCACCTGCGCGCGCCGACCGGCTACCGGATCGAGGAAACCGCGCGGCTCGCCGACGAGGTCGAGCAGACGATCCGCGAAGTCGTGCCGGCCGCCGAGCTCGGCACGATCGTCGACAACCTCGGGCTGCCCGTGAGCGGCATCAATCTGTCGTACAGCAACGCGGGCACGATCGGCACGCTCGACGGCGAGATCCTGATCGCGCTCAAGCCCGGGCACGCGAGCGCGCGGCGCTACGTCGAGCAGTTGCGCGGCCTGTTGCCCGCGCGCTTTCCGGGCGTCGAGTTCTTCTTTCAGCCGTCGGACATCGTCACGCAGATCCTGAACTTCGGGCAGCCCGCCGCGATCGACGTGCAGGTGCAAGGCGCCGATCTCGCGTCGAACATGGCGATCGCGAGCCAGTTGATGAAGCGCGTGCGCACGATTTCCGGCGCCGTCGACGCGCACGTCCTGCAGCGCAACGACGAGCCGCTCCTCACGGCCGACATGGACCGCACGCGGATGCAGCAGCTCGATCTGTCCGCGCAGAACGTCGCGCAGAATCTGCTGATCTCGCTTGCCGGCACGTCGCAAACGACGCCGTCGTTCTGGGTGAATCCGAAGACGGGCGTTCAGTATCCGCTGACGATCCAGACGCCGCAGTATCAGGTCGGCTCGGTCGGCGATCTGCTCGCGACGCCCGTGTCCGCGGCGGGCGGCGGCGCGAGCGCGCCGTACCAGTTGCTCGGCAATCTCGTCGACATCGCGCCGGGCGTGTCGCCCGCCGTCGTCACGCACTACAACATCCGGCCCGTCGTCGATCTGCTCGTGAGCGTCGAGGGCCGCGACCTCGGCGCGGTCGCGACCGACATCGGCCGCGTGATCGACGACGCCCGCGCGACACTGCCGCGCGGCACGACGATCACGATGCGCGGCCAGGTCGAGACGATGCGCACGTCGTACCTCGGGCTCGGCGCGGGCGTCGCGATGGCGATCGTGCTCGTCTATCTGCTGATCGTCGTGAACTTCCAGTCGTGGCTCGATCCGCTCATCATCGTGAGCGCGATGCCCGCCGCGCTCGCCGGCATCGCATGGATGCTGTTCGTCACCGGCACGCACCTGTCCGTGCCGGCGCTCACGGGCGCGATCATGACGGTCGGCGTCGCGACCGCGAACAGCATTCTCGTCGTCGCGTTCGCGCGGCAGCGGCTCGACGCCGGCGTGCCGCCGCTCGCGGCCGCGCTCGAGGCGGGCGCGACGCGCATCCGCCCGGTGCTGATGACCGCGCTCGCGATGATCATCGGCATGATCCCGATGGCGCTCGGCCTGGGCGAGGGCGCCGAGCAGAACGCGCCGCTCGGCCGCGCGGTGATCGGCGGCCTCTCGTTCGCGACGGTCTCGACGCTGCTGTTCGTGCCGCTCGTGTTCGCGGGCGTCCACCAGCGGCTCGCGAAGCGTCGCGCGCGCCGCGCCGCCGCCGGCGACGATCCGTCCCGCTCCGTTGACCCGAATTGATGACCGGTTGAACCCATGGAAGAGAAACATCACAGCGCCGTCGGCATTCACGTAGACGAATCGGGCCTCGACCTGCCCGCCCGCGCGCAGGTCTGGAAGCGCGCGCAATGGGCGCTCGCCGCGGTCGGCCTGTTGCTCGCGGCGGGCGGCGTCCGCACGCTCGTCGCCGACTGGCGCAACGCAAACCGGCTCGACGCGCTCGCCGCGCAGAACGCACGCCAGTACGTGAGCGTCGCGCAGCCGAGCCCGGCGACGCTCGCGAGCCGCCTCACGCTGCCCGGCACGCTGCGCGGCTACGTCGAGGCGCCGATCTACGCGCGCGCGAGCGGCTACGTGCTGCGCTGGCGCGCGGACATCGGCGCGCGCGTGAAGCAGGGCCAGTTGCTCGCCGAGCTCGACACGCCCGAGCTCGACCAGGAACTCGCGCAGGCGGTCGCGCAGCGGCAGCAAGTCGAATCGACGCTCGCGCTCGCGAAGACGTCGCTCGACCGCGCGCGGCAGTTGCGCGAGCGCGATGCGGTGTCGCAGCAGGAGCTCGACGATCGGCAGGGCGCGTACAGCCAGGGCGTCGCGAACCTCGCCGCCGCCGATGCGAACGTGCGGCGCCTCACCGAGCTGAAGTCGTTCCAGAAGATCGTCGCGCCGATCGACGGGATCGTCACGCAACGCAACATCGACGTCGGCGATCTCGTCAACGCGGGCAACAGCGGCACGGGCCGCGCGCTCTTCACGGTCGTGCAGGCGGACCGGCTGCGGCTGTACGTGCAGGTGCCGCAGGCGTACGCGCAGCAGGTGCAGCCCGGCCAGCACGTGAGCGTCGCGCAGCCCGAGCTGCCCGGGCAGACGTTCGACGGCACGATCACGCACACCGCGCAGGCGATCGACGTCGCGACGCGCACGCTGCAAATCGAGATCACGCTGCCGAACGCCGACGGCCGGCTGATGCCGGGCGCATACGTCAAGGCGACGCTGCCGATGGCGCCCGCCGGCAACCTGACGATTCCGGCGAACACGCTGCTGTTTCGCGCGGAGGGGCCGAGCGTCGCGGTGGTCGAGGCGAACGGGCAGATCCGGCTGCATCGCGTGACGATCGCGCGCACGCTCGGGCAGACGCTCGAAATCGACAGCGGCCTCGCGGCGACCGACCGGATCGTGCTCAATCCGGGCGATTCGCTCGCGAACGGCGACGCGGTGATCGTCGCGCAGCCGCCGAAGGCCGGGCCGGCCGCGCCGAAATCGCCGCAGGCGGCGACGGGAGCGCGCACGTGAGCGCGCGGATGGCGTTCGGCGCGCGCGGCCGGCGCCCGCTCGCGCTGCTCGCCGCCGCGACGCTCGTGCTCGCCGGCTGCGCAGTCGGCCCCGACTACCGTCGCCCGCCCATCGATACGCCCGCCGCGTGGCAAATCGAACCGGCCGATTCGTACTGGCAGCCGGCCGCCCCCGCGCGCGCGTCGCTCGCGCCCGACTGGTGGCGCGCGTTCGGCGATCCGCTCCTCGACGATCTCGAAACCCGCGCGCTCGCGAGCAACCAGAGCGTGCAGGCGATCGCCGCGCGCTACGATCAGGCGAAGGCGATGCTCGCGTCGGTCGCGTCCGCGCAGTGGCCGAGCGCCGGCGCGACCGCGGGCGCGTCGCGCGCGCGGATCTCGGCCGACCGGCCGCTCACGAACTACGCGCAGCCGAATCATTCGACCGTGCAGAACGACGTGCAGATCGGCGCGACGGTCAGCTACGAACCCGATCTGTTCGGCCGGCTCCGCCGCTCGGTCGAATCCGCGCAGGCATCGGCCGACGAGGCGCGCGACGATCTCGCGAACGCGCGCCTCGTGATGACGGCGAGCCTCGCGACGAGCTACCTCGCGCTGCGCGAGACCGACGCGGAGATCGACGTGCTGAGCCGCTCGGTCGCGCTGCAGCGCAAGGCGCTCGACTTCGTGTCCGCGCAGCACGAGCTGGGCGCCGTGTCCGGCCTGAACCTGATGCAGCAGAAGGCGCAGCTCGACGCGACGCGCACCCAGGCGCAACTGCTCGTGAACCAGCGCGCGCAGCTCGAGCACGCGATCGCGACGCTCGTCGGCACGCCCGCGCCGGCGTTCTCGATTGCGCCGCGCGTGCAGGCGCTCGCCGCGCCCGCGCTGCCCGCCGGGTTGCCAAGCGACCTGCTGCAGCGCCGGCCGGACGTCGCGTCGGCGGAGCGCGCGATGGCGGCGGCGAACGCGCAGATCGGCGTCGCGCGCGCCGCGTATTTCCCGCGGATCACGCTGTCGCCGGCGCTCGGCTGGGATGCGACCCGCTTTGCGAGCCTCTTCGCCGCGCCGAGCCTGCTGTGGTCGATCGGCGCGTCGCTCGCGCAACCGCTGTTCGAGGGCGGCCGGCTCGCGGCGGGCGTCGCATACGCGCAGGCGGGCTACGCGGCCGCGCAGGCGGCTTACCGGCAGACCGTGCTCGCCGCGTTCGAGGAAGTGCAGAACGCGGTCACGGGGCTGTCGGTGCTCGACGAGGCCGAGCGCCGCGCGCGCTCGGCCGTCGACGACGCGCAGCGGCTCGTCGGCCTCGCGCAGGACCGCTACGCGGGCGGCCTGACCGCATACATCGACGTGATCGGCGCGCAGCAGCAGTTGCTCGCGAGCGAGCGGCAGGAGGTGCAGATTCGCGGGCAGCGCGCGGCGCTCGTCGTATATCTCGCGAAGGCGCTCGGCGGCGGATGGAGCGCGGCGGAGACGGCTGACGCGCAGCGGCCGGCACGATCCGCCGCGACAGGTGCACAATCTACGGCGAACGCCGCCGCGGCGCCGCCCGCCGCGCCGGCACAACGGGACAGAACATGAAAGTACTGATCGTCGAAGACGAAGCGAAAGTGGTCGATTACCTGAAGAGCGGCCTCGCCGACGAAGGCTGGGTCGTCGATGCCGCGACCGACGGCGAGGAAGGCGCGTGGATGGCGGTCGAATACGACTACGACGTGGTCGTCCTCGACGTGATGCTGCCGAAGCTCGACGGCTTCGGCGTGCTGCGCTCGCTGCGCGCGCACAAGGACACGCCCGTCATCATGCTGACCGCGCGCGACCGCGTCGACGACCGCGTGCGCGGCCTGCGCGACGGCGCCGACGACTACCTGACGAAGCCGTTCTCGTTCCTCGAGCTCGTCGAGCGGCTGCGCGCGCTGACGCGCCGCGCGCGCGTGCAGGAATCGACGTTGATCTCGATCGGCGACCTGCGCGTCGACCTGATCAGCCGCCGCGCGACGCGCAACGGCGTGCGGCTCGATCTCACCGCGCAGGAATTCCAGTTGCTCGGCGTGCTCGCGCGCCGGCGCGGCGAGGTGCTGTCGAAGACGACGATCACCGAGCTCGTCTGGGACGTGAACTTCGACAGCAACGCGAACGTCGTCGAAACCGCGATCAAGCGGCTGCGCGCGAAGCTCGACGGCCCGTTCGCGGACAAGCTGCTGCACACGATCCGCGGGATGGGCTACGTGCTCGAGGAACGCGCGGACGACGACGGGCAGGCGAAGCGATGATGACGCGCTCGATTTCGAGACGGCTGTCGGTGCTGTTCGGCGTCGCGTCGCTGTTCGTGTTCACGCTCGTCGGCGTGGGCCTGTTCGCGATGATGGAGCGGCAGTTGTTCGCCGAGCTGCGCGCGACGCTCGACACGCGCACGAAGATCGCCGCGATGATCGTGTCGCACGGCACGACGGCCGCGCGCTTCAGGATCACGCAGGACAAGCTCGCCGATCTCGAGCCGCCCGACGGCTCGACCCGCTATCACGTCGACAGCGCCGATCCCGCGTTCCGCTTCGGCAAGCCGGTCGAGGGCGCGCCCGACGGCTACGCGGCCGACGGCTTCCTGCGGCTGCGCCCGCCCGGCAGCGAGTACGATGTGATGACGAAGACCGTCGTGCTGCCCGCGAGCGGCGAGCGCCCGACACTCACGCTCGTCGTGTCGACCGCGTGCGAGCGCACGCAGAAGAGGCTGCGTCACATCGCGCTGACGCTCGCCGCGCTGATCTCGGCCGCGACGCTCGCGACGCTGCTGCTGAGCCGCGCGGTCACGCGCGTCGGGCTCGCGCCGCTCGCGCGGCTGTCGCGCGAGGCGGCCTCCCTCGGCCCGGCGAACCGGCGGCAGCGGCTGCGCACCGACGCGCTGCCGCGCGAGCTGCACGATCTCGCGAGCTCGTTCAACGGCGCGCTCGAGCGGATCGAGCGCGCGCACGAGCGGCTCGAAGCGTTCAACGCCGACGTCGCGCACGAGCTGCGCACGCCCGTCAGCATCCTGATCGGCCAGACGCAGGTCGCGCTCGCGCGCGAGCGCTCGGCGGACCGGCTGCGCGAGACGCTCGAGTCGAATCTCGAGGAGTTCGAACGGCTGCGGATCATCGTCAACGACATGCTGTTCCTCGCGCGCTGCGACCGCGGCGAGCGTGCGACCGATCTCGCCGACGTGTCGCTCGCCGCCGAGGTCACGCGCATGCTCGCGTTCCTCGAGATGTCGCTCGACGACGCGCAACTGCGCGCGGAACTCGCGGGCGACGCGCGCGCGAGCGTCGATCCGTCGCTGTTCGGCCGCGCGATGACGAACCTGCTGATCAACGCGATCCAGCACACGCGGCCGGACAACGCGATCCGCGTGACGATCGCGCCGCGCGGCGAGACGGTCGAGATCGCGGTGTCGAATCCGGGCGAGCCGATCGACGCGACCGCGCGCGCGCATCTGTTCGAGCGCTTCTACCGGATCGAGGAGGCGCGCGCGAACAGCAACGAGAATCACGGGCTCGGGCTGTCGATCGTGAAGGCGGTCGCCGAGATGCACGGCGGCGCCGTGTTCGTGTCGTGCGAAGGCGGCTGGAACACAATCGGCTTCTCGGTCGCCGCGCGGCCGGTCGACGCCGGACCGCACGCGCGCGACGTGCGCCCGGCGGCGGGCGCGCGGCGGCCGGCGTTGAAAACGACGTGAGCTGCGGGCGGCAGCCCGCTCAACGCACCGCGGCCCGCCTCGCCTCCTCGTCCCGCGTCTCGCGAAGCGGCACCGCGTCCTGCCAGCGCCGCACGTAGTCCGGCACGCCGGCGGGCGCGGCGTCCGTGATCGGCGCGAAGTGCGCGTCGCGCATCGGCAGCACGCCCGCCCACACCGGCAGGCCGAGATCCGCTTCGTCGTCCTTCGGGCCGCCCGTGCGGACCTTCGTCGCGGCTTCGTCGAGCGCGATGCGCAGCACCGTCGTCGCCGCGAGCTCGCTCGCGTCGCCCGGCCGCGCGTCGCGGCTTCTGCCCGGCGCGATCCGCTCGACGAACGTGTCGAGCACGGCCGCCTTCTGCGCGTCGGGCACGGCCTCGAACTCGCCGTAGATCACCGCCGACCGGTAGTTCATCGAATGATTGAACGCCGAGCGCGCGAGCACGAGGCCGTCTAGATGCGTGACGGTCACGCACACCTGCGCGCCCGCCGCCGCGAGCTTCAGCATCCGGCTGCCGTTCGAGCCGTGGATGTACAGATGATCGCCTTCGCGCCAGCACGCGGTCGGAATGCAGTGCACGCCCGAGTCGTCGGCGAATGCGACGTGGCACACATACGCATCGTCGAGGATCGCTTCGAGCGTCGGGCGATCGTAGTGGCCGCGATAGGCGGCGCGGCGCACGCGGGTGCGCTCGGTCGGCGCGCTCGGGTCTTGGACGGAATCGGCTGCGGTCGAGGTCATCGGCGTGGCTCCTGCATCGGCATGTTCGTTTCGGAAGACTCGACGATAGAAAATCTGTGGCACCATGAATAGATCCATGCGATCACGAATTTTTGGAGCCACGATGGACTACGGCGTGCTGCTGTCGAACTTCGAGCGGGACAACGCGCACGATGCGCTCGCGCGCGCATCGCAGCAGCACAGGCTCTACGCGTGCCTGCGCGCGGCGATCCTGAACGGCACGCTCGAGCCCGGCACGTATCTGATGTCGTCGCGCGCGCTCGCCGAGACGCTGCGGATCGCGCGCAACACGGTGCTCTACGCATACGAGCGGCTCGTCGCCGAGGGCTTCGTCGTCGCGCGGCGGCAAGGCACGATGGTCGCGCGCGTCGGGCTGCCCGCGGCCAGCGCGGCCGCCTCGCCCGCGAACGCGCGGCCCGCGCTCGCGCGGCGCGTCGCAGGGCTGCCGGACATCGACGCCGACGACGAGCGCGAGCCGCTGCCGTTCCTGCCGGGGATGCCCGCGCTCGACCAGTTTCCGCTCGCGCCGTGGCGGCGCGCGCTCGAGCGCGCGTGGCGGCGCATCGGCCCCGCGCAGCTCGGGCATGCGCCGCTCGGCGGCAATCTGCGGCTGCGGCAGGCGATCGCCGAATACCTGCGCGTGTCGCGCGGAATCGGCTGCGATGCGCAACAGGTGTTCGTCACCGACGGCACGCAGCACGGCCTCGACCTGTGCGCGCGCACGCTCGCCGACTCGGGCGACACCGTCTGGATCGAGAATCCCGGCTACGCCGGCGCGCGCGCGGCGTTCGAGGCGGCCGACCTGCGGCTCGTGCCGATTCCCGTCGATGCGGACGGCCTCGCGCCGAGCGCCGGGCACTGGCGCGCGGCGCCGCCGCGGCTCGTCTACATCACGCCGTCGCATCAGTATCCGCTCGGCGCGGTGATGAGCGTCGAGCGGCGCGTCGCGCTCGTCGCGAGCGCGCGCGCGGCGGGCACGTGGATCGTCGAGGACGATTACGACAGCGAGTTCCGCCACTTCGGCGCGCCGCTCGCCGCGCTGCAAAGCCTCGGCGACGACGCGCCCGTCGTCTATCTCGGCACGTTCAGCAAGACGATGTTTCCGACGCTGCGCATCGGCTTCGTCGTCGCGCCGGCGGCGCTCGCGCCGGAGCTGCGCCGCACGATCTGCGCGCTCGCGCCGCGCGGGCGCCTCGCCGAGCAGCTCGCGCTCGCCGACTTCATCGAAGCGGGCCATTTCACGCGGCATCTGCGCCGGATGCGCCGGCTCTACGACGAACGGCGCGGCGCGCTGCAGGACGCGCTCACGCGCCATCTCGGCGGCGCGCTGACGGTGTCGGGCGGCGCGGGCGGCATGCATCTGTCCGCGCGGCTCGATGCGCCCGTCGCCGACGTCGACGTCGCGCACGCGGCGCGGGCCCGCGCGATCAGCGTGCGGCCGCTGTCGCGCTTCTGCCTGCCGGATACCGATTGCACCGCGTACAACGGCCTCGTGCTCGGCTACGGCGCGGTGCCGACCGAGCAGATCGACGCTTGCGTGCGGCGGCTCGGCGCCGCGATCGACGATGCGCGGCACGCCGGGCGAAAGACGGCGCGCAGCGCCGCGAGGTAAACCGGACGGCATGCGAGCGCGCCCGCCCGGCGCCTCCCGGCGCGCCGCCCTCCGCCGCCCTCCGCCGCGCCACGTCCCGCGAGACTGCCGACTTCCCCGCTTTCGTCTAAGCTGGTCGCTCGCCGCCGCCTCGCGGCGATCCGTTCTCCCCCTTTTTGCGGAGTCAGCCCATGCACATCGACCTCACCGGCAAGACCGCCCTCGTGACCGCCTCGACCGCCGGCATCGGCCTCGCGATCGCCGAGGGGCTCGCGCGCGCCGGCGCACAACTGATCGTCAACGGCCGCAGCGATTCGTCCGTCAAGGCCGCGCTCGCGCATCTGCGCGCCGCGGCGCCCGGCGCGAGCGCGCAAGGCGCCGTCGCGGACCTGTCGGACGCGCAAGGCGCAAAGCGGCTGATCGACGCCGCGCCGTCCGTCGACATCCTCGTCAACAATGCGGGCATCTACGGCCCGAAACCGTTCTTCGACATCGACGACGCCGAATGGGAGCATTTCTTCCAGATCAACGTGATGTCGGGCGTGCGGCTCGCGCGCCATTATCTGAAGGGAATGCTCGAGCGCGACTGGGGGCGCATCGTGTTCATCTCGTCGGAATCGGCGCTCAACATCCCGGCCGACATGATCCATTACGGCTTCACGAAGACCGCGCAGCTATCGATCTCGCGCGGGCTCGCGAAGCTCGCGGCCGGCAGCCGCGTGACCGTGAACGCGGTGCTGCCCGGCCCGACGATGTCCGACGGCGTGAAGGCGATGCTGAAGGCGACGGCCGACGCCCGGCACCAGAGCGTCGAGCAGGCGGGCGTCGATTTCGTGCGCGCGCATCGGTCGAGCTCGATCATCCAGCGGCCGGCGACTTGTGACGAAGTCGCGAATCTCGTCGTCTACGTGTGCTCGCCGCAGGCGTCCGCGACGACGGGCGCGGCGCTGCGCGTCGACGGCGGCGTCGTCGACACGATCGCGTAGCGAAGAATCGGGCCGCGCGGTCGGGCCGCGCGGCCGAGCCGTTCAGCCGTTCAGCCGGCCCGCCGCTCACGCGCGCGGCTCGTCGCGCGTCGCGCGCGCGCCGCCGCCGCCGCCGCCGCGCAGCAGCCCGGCGCGGTCGGCTTCCGCGCAAGTCGCGAAGCCGTGCCCCGAAACGACGCCGTGCCGGTCGAACACGACGTAGTACGTCCGGTGGTCGTTGCCGTGCCGCAAATCGTAGTTGTAGCAGACGCCCGTGCCGTTGCGCACCATCCAGACGCTTGCCGGATTGCCGCCTGCCTTCACGATCTGCGTCTGCGTCGCACCCGGCTGCGCGGCCGCCTTCGGCAGCGGCAGCCTCGCGTACGAGAACGAGTCGAACCAGCCGCTGAACCACGAACAGCCGCTCATCAGCAGCGCGGCGGCGAGCGGGCAAGCAAGGGCGGAAACGGTGCGGTTCGTCGTCTGGATTGGCATGCTGCTCTAGCTCGGCGGCACGATGCCGTCGCAGTGGAAAACTGCATGCTAATCGACGTTTCGCTGTCTTTTTGTTGAATTTTTAAAAACAGCCGGAAAAACAACGCGCCGTTCGTTCGGCGCGCGCCGTCAATCGACCCACTCCGCCCATAGCACGGTCAGCACAGTCATCAATGCGGGGCCGACGAACAGGCCGAGCAGCCCGAACGTCTCCGCGCCGCCGAGGATGCCGAACAGCACGAGCAGGAACGGCAGCCGCGCGGAACTGCCGATCAGCACCGGCCGCACGAAGTGCTCGGCGACGAACACGACGACGGCCCCGAACGCCGCAAGCCCGATCGCCCAGCCGAGCGCGCCCTGCACAAAAAGCCACAGCGCCGCGCCGCCGAACACGAGCGGCGCGCAGAACGGCAGCATCGCCGCGACCGCGGTGACGAGGCCGAGCAGCGCCGCATGCGGCAGGCCCGCGAACGCATACGCGAGCCCGAGCAGCACGCCTTCGCCGAAGCCGACGACGACGAGCCCCGTCACCGTCCCGTACACGGCGGCCGCCATCCGCCGCAGCAGCGCCGCGCCGCTTTCGCCGAACGCGCGCCGCACGCCGGTGAGGAGCGCCCCCGACAGGCGCGGGCCCGCCTGGAAGATCACGAACAGCGTGACGAGCATGAAGCCGAACAGCACCGCCGCGTGCGCGAGCCGCGAGCCGAAGTGCCGGCCGAACGTGACGACGCTCCCGCCGTCGACGCTCTTCACCGCGCTCGCCGGATGCAGCGGCTTCGCGAGATTCGCCTGCCACCACGCGCTCGCCTGCTGCGAGCCGAACGGCAGATGCGACAGCGCGTCGGGCGCCGGAATGCCGGTCTGCTCGGCGCGATGCAGCCAGCCGAGCAGCTCGTGGCTCTGCTCGACCGCCTCGACGAGCCCCGCCGCGATCGGCACGACGACGAGGAGCGCAACCGCCGACGTCAGCGCGGCGGCGACGAGCGTCGCGCGGCCGTGGAACGCGGGCAGCGCGTCGATCCGGCGCAGCGCGGGCCACAGCGCGATCGCGACGACGCACGCCCACGCGATCGCCGGCACGAAATCGCGGATCACCCACAACGCGAGCGCGACGAGCGCCGCATACAGCGCGCCGAGCGCGATCGACTGGGCCTTCGGACGGCCGGCGGGCTCCGGCGGGACAGACGCGTTCTGGACCATGAGGACTCTTGGCAAAATATGTGAGCGCGGCGCGCCGACACCGCCATCTTAAAGGATGCGCGCGAGCGCGCCGGCGCAGCGGCCGACCGTCGCGCGCGGCCGGGTTCAGCGCAGCGTTTTCGTCATGAACACGCGGCTCGTGCCGGGCGGATCTCACGGCACCTCGCCGAAGCGGCGCCAGCCGAACTTTTCGTGGAACGCGGGCGCCTGGCCGCTGATCACGTAGAGCACGGCCGCGCCGCAGCCGCGCTTGCGCGCTTCGTCCTCGGCGAGCCGCAGAATTTCGCTGCCGACGCCTTCGCCGAGCAGCGCCGTCAGCCGACGACGTGATAGCCGCCGTCGATGTACTCGACGTTGCCCGTCAGCGCGGCTGCGTCGTCGCTCGCGAGGAACGCGGCGACCTGGCCGACGTCGTCGATGTCGACGAGACGATGGCCGGGCGTGCGCTCGCGAACGCGTTCGAGCAGCGCGTCGAAGCGATCGATGCCCGATGCGGCGCGCGTCTTAAGCGGCCCGGGCGACAGCGCGTGCACGCGGATGCGCCGCGGCCCAAGCTCGGCGGCGAGATAGCGCACCGAGCTCTCGAGCGCTGCCTTCACGGGCCCCATCAGGTTGTAGTCCTCGACCGCCCGCTCGGCGCCGTAGAACGTGACCGTCAGCAGGCAGCCGCCGTTCGCCATCAGCGGCTCGGCGAGATGCGCGACGCGGATGAACGAATGGCACGACACGTCCATCGCCATCGCGAAGCCCGCCTGCGAGCAGTCGGTCACGCGGCGATGCAGGTCTTCCTTCGGCGCGTACGCGATCGAGTGCAGCACGAAGTCGAGCTGCCCCCACTCTTGCGCGATGCGCGCGAACACGCCTTCGAGCCGGCCGGGCTCGCGCACGTCGCACGCCACGACGAGCCGGCTGTCGAGACGCTCCGCGAGCGGCCGCACATAAGGCTCGGCCTTCTCGTTCAGGTACGTGATCGCGAGCTCGGCGCCCTGCTCGCGCATGATCCGCGCGCAGCCGAACGCGATGCTGCTTTCGTTTGCGATGCCGATGATCAAGCCACGCTTGTGCTGAAGTCGCATTGGGATCTCCTTCGACGGTCGTTCGACGGGGGCGGGCGGCGCGCGGAATCGCGCGGTGCGGTTCGGGTTGCGCGAGGATGCACGAGTGCGGCGCATTCACGCCGTGAATGCCCGGCTGCGTTTCATGTTCGCGGGCAGCCGGCCTCGCGCCGCTCGCCCGAAAACTGTCGGCGATCGATGCGGGCCGGGAGTTGATCGATATCAATCGGAGAGCGAAACGTGCGCCGCATTTCGCCGGCTGAATGCGGCTCGCGATTCATTGCAGAAAGATGACGCGCCGAGCGCGGCGCGCGATATCGGGCCGGCAATTTCATTCCAGGCGGACGACATCGCACCGTCCGCCTTCAACGGAACCGCCCACGCCATGACGATGCCGATCGGACACGAGAGGCTCTCCACGCACCCGCGCGAACCTCATGCGCGGCGGCATGGCATGCAGCGGACCGGCAACGAACATACGGCATCACGCATTCGAAGCCGCGGCCGCCGACGCGCTTGATGCGCACGCGCGAACGCCTCGCCGCCTCGCCGCCTCGCCGCCTCGACACCGACGAAGCGTCGGCGCGTCGCACCGTCACGCCGCGCGATAACGTTCGAGCCAATGCGCATACGGCGCGGGCAGCGTCCAGGACGCGCGATCGACGCCGAGCTCGAGCGCCGCGCGATACGGCCAGTGCGGATCGGCGAGATGCGCGCGGCCGACCATCACGAGATCGAGCTGCCCGTCGCGGACGACGCGCTCCGCGAGCGCCGGCGCATCGATCCCCCACGCGGACGCGACGGGCAGTTGCGCTTCGCGGCGCACCCGCTCGGCAACGGGCGCGAGAAACGCGGGGCCCCACGGAATGCGCGCGTCCGGCGTCGAGAAGCCGATCGTCACGCTCAGCAGGTCGAGCCCTTCCTGCTTGAAGCGCTTCGCGAGCCCGATCGATTCGGCGAGCGTCTCCTCGTCGCGGCCGTCGTACTCGATCACGCCGAAGCGCGCGGTGAGCGGCAGACGCTCGGGCCACACCTCGCGCACGGCCGCGAGCGTCTCGACGAGAAAGCGCCCGCGGTTCTCCGCCGAGCCGCCATACGCGTCGGTGCGCCGGTTCGAATGCACCGAGAAGAAACTCTGCGCGAGATAGCCGTGCGCGAAATGCAGCTCGAGCCATTCGAAGCCCGCGTCGAGCGCGCGCTTCGCGGCCGCCGCGTAATCGGCCTTCACGCGCGCGATGTCGTCCGCCGTCATCTCGCGCGGCGCCTTCGGCAGATGCGCGCCGTACGGCACCGCCGACGGCGCGATCGTCTGCCAGCCGCGCGCGTCGCCCGCGGCGATGTGGTCGTCGCCTTCCCACGGCCGGTTCGCGCTCGCCTTGCGCCCCGCGTGCGCGAGCTGGATGCCGGGCACCGCGCCCGCGGCCTTGATCGCGTCGACCGAGCGCGCGAACGCGGCGGCCTGCCCGTCGTTCCAGAGGCCGGTGCAGCCCGGCGTGATGCGGCCTTCCGGCGACACCGCGGTCGCCTCCGCGATCACGAGCCCCGCGCCGCCGCGCGCGACGCCCGCGAGATGCACGTGATGCCATTCGTTCGGCACGCCGTCCTCGGCGACGTACTGACACATTGGCGGCACCGCGATGCGGTTGCGCAGCTTGATGTCCTTCAGTTGAAACGGTTCGAACAACGCGGCCATCTACGACTCCTTCGGTATTCGTGTTGCGGTCGGTGGGGTGACTCGGGTGATGCTGCGATTGCGATCTGAGCGGCCGCTCGCGCCGCGCGTCACGTCTTGAGCAGATCGAGCAGCGCTTCGGCAACCGGCTCCGACGACGCCGGGTTCTGCCCGGTGACGAGCAGCCCGTCGACGACGACGTGCGGCGCCCAGTCGGCCGCGCGCGAGTAGCGGCCGCCGTTCGTCTTCAGCATGTCCTCGACGAGGAACGGCACGACCTCGGTGAGCTCGACGGCCGCCTCCTCGCTGTTCGAGAAGCCCGTGACGTTGCGGCCCTTCACGAACGGCTCGCCCGACGGCCCCTTCACGTTGCGCAGCACGCCGGGCGCATGGCAGACGGCTGCGACGGGCTTGTTCGTCGCAATCGCGCGCTCGATCAGCGCGATCGAATGACGGTCCTCGGCGAGGTCCCACAGCGGGCCGTGGCCGCCGGGGTAGAACACCGCGTCGTAATCGTCGATCGACACGCCGGCGAGCCTGCGCGTCGACGCGAGCGCGGCCTGCGCTTCGGAATCCTTGTCGAAACGGCGCGTCGCGTCGGTCTGCAACGCCGGATCGCTGCTCTTCGGATCGACGGGCGGCAGCCCGCCGCGCGGCGACGCGAGCGTGAGCTCGGCGCCGGCGCCCTGCAGCGCGTAGTACGGCGCGGCCAGTTCCTCGAGCCAGAAACCGGTTTTCTTGCCGGTCGTGCCGAGTTCGTCGTGCGAAGTGAGAACCACGAGAATCTTCATCTGGATGCCCTCCTTGGAGTCTTGAGAATCAGGCGGCGCGGCCTGGGCGGACCCGCTATTAGACCAGTCGTCTATAAAATGGCCGCAAAAAACGCGGCGGCGCGATTTCCATCGTCCGCGCCGCCGCGCATGACATTCGTGTTCAGCGCGCTCCCGGCAGACCGAGGATGCGGCGCGTGCTCGCCATCGCGACCGCGAGCGGCTCGCCGTTGCGCCGGATCTTTTCGATCAGCGTCGCGCCGACCCACAGCTCGTACAGCATCGCGGCCGTCTGCTGCGCATCGAGGTCGACCTTCAGCGAGCCGTCGTCGAACGCCGCCGCGATGCACGCGGCGAGCCGCGCGACGATCTGCGACGTGCCGCGCTCGAGCGCCGCGCGCATCGCCTCCGACAGATCGCAGACCTCGGCGCCGAGCTTGACGACGAGGCACTTGCCTTCCGGGTCGTTGCCCGTCTGCATCTGCTGCCATTGGGTCCAGTAGCGCATCAGCCGGTCGATCGCGGCGCCGGAGCCGCGCACGAGCAACTCGTCGAGGTGCGCGAGGTAGTCGTCGAAATACGATTCGAGGATCGACTCGCCGAACGCCTCCTTCGACCCGAAATAATGGTAGAACGACCCCTTCGGTACGCCGGCCGCCGCCAGAATCTCGTTCAGGCCGACGCCCGTGAAGCCCTTGCAGAGCATGATGGGCTTGGCGGTGTCGAGGATGTGCTGCCGGACGTCGGCGGTGGTTGCGGCGTTCATGGGGGTGGATGATAACGCGGAATTAGACCGGTCGTCTAGTAACGGAACATCGGCCCTGGGCGCGGCATGGAATGCGCCCGAAAGCGCGGTCGACCGATCGCGCGACGCGCGTCGTCGTCGATGGCGACGGCGACGGCGACGCGCGATCTTTCGCCACGCCACCCCGGCATCGGCGCGCCGATGCCCCGATACCGCAACGCCTCGCGCCCCCTTCGGTATTCCAACGCGCGTGACGCACGCATATCATTCGCGCATCGCGCATCCGCAGGGCCAGCGGCGCGCGCCGGCTCCGACGAACGAACCGGCGCGCTCGCCTGCGCGGCGCAGCACACAGGAATCCTAGATGAACACCAAGCGTTCCCGGACGGAACTCGTCGCCGCGCTGCTCTGGGCGGCGCTGTATCTCGCGAGCGGCTATCTCTCGCACGCGCTCAACGGTCCCGTCCGGATGACGGGCTACATCTGGCTGCCGGCCGGCGTGACGATCGGCGCATTCATGTTGCGGCCCGTGCGCGAATGGCCGATGCTGGCCGCCGCGTTCCTCGTCGCGCAGCTCGCGCTGACGGGCATCGAGCACGGCAACCTGTTCAACGCGGCGCTGTTCGCGATCGACGAGGTCGGCGCGGCCGCGCTCGCGGTAGGGTTCGTGCGGCGCATCCGTTTCTCGCTCGAAGGCCTGTATTTCCTGCGCTCGGTGATCCTCGCCGGCGTGATCGCGGGCGTGCTCGGCGCGATCGGCGGGGCGGCCTGGTACACGGTCGTCAACGGCGCGTCGTTCGTCGGCGTCGGCCTCGTGTGGGCGGCGTCCGATTTCGTCGGCGTGCTGCTCGTCACGCCGGTGCTCGCGTCGTGGTCGCGCTTTCGCGCGCACCGCTCGGGCGATCACGAGCGCTTCGACCTGATGCTCGGCGTCGTCGCGTTCGCGCTGGTCGTGATCGGCGCCTTCGCGATCTTCGACGGCGACAGTGCGTCGAAATTCGGCGTCGGCCCGGGCTTCGCGATGACCTACATCCCGCTGTTCCTGACCGTCGCGGTGACGCTGCTGCTGGGCGGCCGCGCGGGCTCGTCGTCGGTGCTCGCGCTCGCGCTGATCGTGATCATGCAGACCGCGCAGGGGGACGGCCCGTTCGCGTCGCTCGACGCGCATCACGGCCGTTCGCTGCTCGAGGCGCAGCTCTATCTCGCGGTCGCGTCGCTGCTGGTGCTGGCGGTGAGCACGCTGAAAACGACGCGCGAGCGCGTGCACGAACATGCGGCGGTGCTGCAGAACAACATGGAGCTCGCGCTCGCGAGCGCCGGCCAGATCGCGTACGTGCTCGATCCGCCATCCGGGCGGATCGACTGGAGCGGCGACATCGAGCGCGTATTCGGCGTCGGCGTCGACGCCGCGCAGATCGCGAGCGTACCGCTCGTGCTCGAACGCGTGCATCCCGGCGACCGCGACGCGCTGCGCGACTACTGGCGCGCCGAGATCGCGGGCGAGGATCGCGCGCCGCTGTCGCTGCGCGTCGTGCAGCGCGACGGCGGCACGCAGACGATCACCGATCACGGCGCGCCGCTGCTCGATTCGAACGTCGACGTGGCGCTCGTCGCGGGCGTCTGGCAGATCGAGCGCGTGTGGCCGGCGGACGAATGAGCGAGCGGGCGTCATGACCGGCCAAACGGGCATTCTGCTGATCCACGGGCTCGGCGGGACACAGTACGATCTCGGCTCGCTGCACAAGGCGATGCGCCGGGCGGGCGGCGATACGCACATGATCACGCTGCCGGGGCACGGCACGCGCCCCGAGGATCTCGTCGACGTGCGCGCGGAAGCGTGGCTCGACGCGGTCACCGCGCAGTATCGCGCGCTCGAGCGCGAGTACAACACCGTGCATGTCGCGGGCATGTGCATGGGCGCGCTCGTCGCGCTGCTGCTGTGTCAGCGCGTGCGGCACGCGCGCGGGCGGCTCGCCCTGCTGGCCACGCCGATGTTCATCGACGGCTGGTCGACGCCCTGGTACCGATCGCTGCGACATCTGCTGTATCGCGTGCCCGGCGTGTCGGAGCGGCTGCGCGTCGACGAGGACGAGCCGTTCGGCATCAAGAATCCGACGATTCGCGCGATCGTGAAGAAGAAGTTCGAACGTCAGGACAACTTTCATTATCCGTGGGTGCCGCTTGCCTGCATTCGCCAGGTCGACCGGATGCGGAACTGGGCGCGCGCGGCCACAGCCGACACGCACTGCCCGACGCTCGTGCTGCATGCGCGCGAGGACGAGCTGACGAGCCTGCGCTCGGCGGACTTCCTGCTGAAGAACATGCCCGACGCGCGCGGAATCGTGCTGGAGAACAGCTACCACATGATCTGCGCGGACAATGATCGCGACGAAGTCGCCCGCCAGGTGCTGACGTTTTTCGGCTTCGATCCGTCGCATGCGGTGAGCCCGGCGATGGCGCGCAGGATGGGGCGAGTCGATCCGTGAGCACGATCGGGCCGCCGCGCTCCCTCCCGGATTACGACGCTATCTTCGATCCCATCCGCCAAGCCCGAGAGGAGAAAAGCAGCAAGCAACCGGGCGATCCCGAAAAAGCAGCGCGCGATGCTCGCCGCGATTGCCGCTGACCGCCCTCCCGCACATCTTTTGCCCGGTAGCGATGCACTCGGGCTCGTGCGCGACAGGTTGTCGGCATTGGCGGACAAGATCCGTGCGTGGGAGGCTGTGACGGTCTCGACGGGCGGCTGACGCTCGCCGGAGCCGGGGGCTGCCGAGCCCCTCCGGCTCCGGTAAGGCACGGTGCGCAATCATGATGCGGCAGTCCGCTACCGCCTCACCCGCGACTCTCGAGCCAATGCACGCTGAACAACCGCGCATCGTCGATCCACACCGTCCCCGGCGTGAACCCCGCCGCCTGCGCGAGCGCGCGAAACCCGTCGACCGTGAACTTGTGCGAGTTCTCGGTATGCAGCGTCTCGCCCGCCTCGAACCGGAACGCGTAGCCCGCCACGCGCACCGTCTGCGCGCGCCGGCTCACGAGATGCATCTCGATGCGCTGATGGTCGACGTCATAGAACGCGCGATGCGCCCACGCGCCGAGCGCGAAATCCGCGCCCAGCTCGGCGTTCGCGCGCTCGAGCAGATTCAGGTTGAACGCAGCCGTCACGCCCGCCGCATCGTTGTACGCGCGATGCAGGATCGACACGTCCTTCACGAGATCGACACCGATCAGCAGCCCGCCGCCCTCGAGCAGCGAAGCCGCGCGCCGCAGGAACGCCGAAGCCTCGTCCCGCGAGAAATTGCCGATCGTCGAGCCGAGGAAGCAGCCGACACGCCGCCCATTCACCCGCTCGATCGCGCGCAATTGCTCGGACTGCAGATAATCGGCGACGACGGGCTGCACGTCGAGCCACGGATACGCGTCGCGCAACGCGGCGGCCGACTGCGCGAGATGCTCGGCCGAGATGTCGACGGGCAGATAGCGCACGGGCGGATTCGACGCCGCGCACGCGTCGAGCAGCACGCGGATCTTCGACAGCGACCCCGCGCCGAATTCGATCAGGTTCGCGTCGCGGCCGATCTGCGCGGCGATCTCGTGCGCGCGGCGCTTCAGGATCGCGAGCTCGGTGCGCGTCGGATAGTACTCGGGCAGCTCGCAGATGCGGTCGAACAACGCGGAACCCGCCGCGTCGTAGAAATATTTCGGCGCGATGCTGCGCGGCGAGCGGCGCAGCCCCGCGAGCAGATCATGGCCGAACGCGCTGTCGCGCATCGTGTCGATCGCCACGCCCGCGGCGGCTTCATCCATCCGTTCAGAGATCTCTCGCAAGACGCACTCCCGTGAATTGCCAGCGCGCGGCCGGCGGAAAGAAGTTTCGATACGTCGCGCGCGCATGCCCGGGCGGCGTCGCGGCGCTGCCGCCGCGCAGCACCTGCTGCCCGACCATGAACTTGCCGTTGTATTCGGCCGCGACGCCCGCCATCGGGCGAAAACCCGGATACGGGTCATACGACGAGCGCGTCCATTGCCACGCGCAGCCCGTCATCTGCGCGATGCCCGGCGCGTCGAACGCCGCCTCCCATTCGGCCTCGGTCGGCAGCCGCGCGCGCGCCCATTCGGCGTACGCGGCCGCTTCGTAGAAGCTCACGTGCGACACGGGCGCGTCGCGCATCAGCGGCCGCAGGCCGCCCAAGCCGAACTCGCGCCAGCCGAGCCCTTCGCCGCCGTCGGACGCGATCCAGTAGAGCGGCGCCTTCCACCCTTCGCGCTGCGCGATCGCCCAGCCGTCGGACAGCCAGAACTCCGGGCGCGCGTAGCCGCCGTCGTCGATGAACGCCGCGTATTCGCCGTTCGTCACGAGCCGGTCCGCGATCTCGTGCGGATGCAGCATCGTCCGATGGCGCGGCCGTTCGTTGTCGAACGAAAAGCCGCGGCCGTCGTGGCCGATCTCGACGATGCCGCCCGGCCGCGGCAGCCAGCGCATCGCGCCGTTCGTGCGCCGCGCATCGGCCGAAGGCGTCGCGTCGCCGCTTCGATACGCGGGCAGCAGCGGATTCAGCGAGAACGCATGCAGGATGTCCGTCAGGATCAGCTCCTGGTGCTGCTGCTCGTGATGCAGGCCGAGCGTGATCTCCGGCTCGATCGCGATCAGCATCGGCAGATCGGACGTGCGCAGCAGGCCGAGCAGCGCGTCGTCGACGTGACGCCGATAGCGATGCACGTCGTCCAGCGACGGACGCGACAGCATTCCGCGCTGCGGCCGCGCATGGCGCGGGCCGAGCGCTTCGTAATACGAATTGAAGAGATACGGATAGCGCGAATCGAACAGCTTGTAGCCGCGCGCATGCCGCGCGAGGACCACGGTCTCGAAGAACCATGTCGTGTGCGCGAGATGCCACTTCGTCGGACTCGCGTCCGGCATCGATTGCAGCGCCTGGTCCTCCGCGGACAACGGCTCCGCGAGCTCGACGCTGTATCGGCGCACGTCCGTGAAGCCGCGCGCGAGGTCCGACGCGAGACTGCGCGCCGTTTCTTCGTTCTTCGTCATGTGCATCGTCCCGACTGGATGGCTCGCCCGCGCGCCGTGCAACGCCCGTGAACCCATGCAACAAAGAATAGGACACGCGCGCGGCGTCGCGACCGCGATCGCGACGCCGCGCGCGCACCGCTTTCGCGGCGCACCCCGTTGGCGTGATGAATGTTGCGGCGTCAGCCGATCTTGATCGAGTCGACGCGATCCGGATAGAACGCGAGATGGCCGGCGATCTGCCTGACCGCGTCGTGCGGCGTTTCGTACGACCAGATCGCATTGACGCCGCGCTCGCCGGCGCCCTTGATGCTGTAGTAGGACGCGTCGCCCTTGTACGGGCAGTGGCTCTCGTGCGTCGTGCGTTCGAGTCGCGCGAGATCGACGTCCTTGCGCGGCACGTACTGCACCGGCGGATACGACGCCTCGCGCAGCGTGAGCGCGTCGCGCGTGTCGGCGAGCGTGTGGCCGGCCGCCTTGACGACGACGCGCTCGCCCGTCGCCTCGATCGTGATCGGATGATCCGGGCCAGGAACCTTGACTGTATGACTTGACTGAGTCATGAAAGCGCCTCCGGTTGCAAAACACGTCGGATGTCGGGCACATCGTACGCCGCTGCGGCGCGGCGGACGACGCGCGAGCCGCGAATTCTGAAGTTCCGGCGGACGAACAATCCTCGTTGCAGACGCGGTTAATTGCAAGGTGTACGGCGATCGAAAGCAACGCGCGCGATTCATCCGATCTCGCGTGCGCGCAGATTCCATTCCCATTTGCCGAAAGCGTCCGGCTGGTCGACGATGCGCGTCGCCCTTTTTGCATGGACCGTCTCGCGCGGCGAGGTTCCCCGGTCTTCGTTCACATGCAACGAACCGTTCGCGCGCGCAACGCCGCGCCAACCGCGTGCCGCGCTCATCAGTTTTTACTGAAATTACGACAAATACATTAAATAAAACCATCGCCAAGCACATACCATAGCGGCCAACACTGGCTATGGCGTTTCACACGGCGGATATTCACCGAACGGGCGCCTCCGTTTCACCCTCGCGACGCGTCGCACACGTGCGCGCGCCGCCTTGACTTCGCAGAGAGATTCATGCCCCGCCCCATCGTCGCCCGCATTCACCCCGACGCCGTCGCGCACAATCTTGCAATCGTCCGGCAAAAAGCGCCGAGCTCGCGCGTCTGGTCAGTCGTCAAGGCGAACGCCTACGGTCACGGCATCGAGCGCATCTATCCGGCGCTCGCCGGCGCGGACGGCATCGCGCTGCTCGACCTCGACGAAGCGGTGCGCGTGCGCGAGCTCGGCTGGACGAAGCCCGTGCTGCTGCTGGAAGGCATCTTCGACGCGGCGGACGTCGAGACCGCGGATCGCTATCGGCTGACGGTCGCCGTGCATGGCGACGAGCCCTTGAAGCTGCTGACGTCGTCGAAGACGGCGCGCCCGATCGACATCCAGTTGAAGATGAACTCCGGGATGAACCGGCTCGGCTATCGTCCGGACGCGTTCCGCGCCGCGTGGGAACGCGCGGCCGCCGCGCCGTCGATCGGCCGCATCGCGCTGATGATGCATTTCGCGAACGCCGACGACGGCGAGATCGACTGGCAGATGAGCATGTTCGACGCCGCGACGGACGGCCTGCCCGGCGAGCGCACGCTGTCGAACTCGGCCGCCGTGCTGTGGCATCCGCGCGCGCACCGGGACTGGGTGCGGCCCGGCACGATCCTGTACGGCGCGTCGCCGACGGGCGCGACCCGCCACGTCGCGGACGTGCCGCTGCGGGCCGCGATGACGGTCACGAGCCGGATCATCGGCGTGCAGACGCTGTCGCCGGGCGAGACGGTCGGCTACGGGCGCCGCTTCGCGGCCGGGCGCGCGATGCGCATCGGTGTCGTCGCGTGCGGCTATGCGGACGGCTATCCGCGCCACGCGCCCACCGGCACGCCGATCGCGGTGGACGGCGTGCGCACGCAAGTCGTCGGCCGCGTGTCGATGGACATGCTGACCGTCGACCTCACGCCGTGCCCGAACGCGGGCGTCGGCTCGACGGTCGAGCTGTGGGGCGAGCAGGTGCGCGTCGACGACGTCGCGCAAGCCGCGGGCACGATCGGCTACGAGCTGATGTGCGCGCTCGCGCGGCGCGTGCCGGTCCTCGTCGATCCGTATCCCGCCGCCACCGCGCACGCGGAGCCCGCACGGACCGGAAGCCACGGGCGCTGAGCGGAGCACGGGCCGGCGCTTCTGCGCGTCGCCGCATCGGCTCGCACGATCCCACTGCGCCGCATGCGACGCCCGTGAGCGGCCGCCCCGCGCGCGGCATGCGCATGCACCCGCCGCTCACGTCCGCCAGCGCGGCGGCCGCTTGTCGAGAAACGCGTCGATGCCCTCGCCCGCGTCCGCTTCCATCATGTTGCGCGCCATCACGTCGGACGCATACGCGTATGCATCGTCGAGCGGCATCTGCCGCTGCCGGTAGAACATCGCCTTGCCGTAGCGCACCGCGGCCGGGCTCTTCGACGCGATCGCCGCGACCGTGCGCGCGACGGCCGCGTCGAGCGCGTCCGCCGGCACCGCCTCGTTGACGAGGCCCCAGTCGACGGCCGTCGCTGCGTCGATGAAGCGCCCGGTGACGAGCATGTCGAACGCGCGCTTCGCGGATACGTTGCGCGACAGCGCGACCGCGGGCGTCGCGCAGAACAGCCCGACGTCGATGCCGGACACCGCGAAGCGCGCCGTGTCGGCGGCGATCGCGAGATCGCAGGACGCGACGAGCTGGCAGCCCGCCGCCGTCGCGATCCCGTGCACACGCGCGACGACGGGCACGGGCAGCGCGCGGATCGCCTGCATCACGCGGCTGCATCGGCCGAACAGGTCGCGGTAGTACGCGAGATCGGGCGTGCCGCGCATCTCGCGCAGATCGTGGCCCGCGCAGAACGCGCGGCCTTCGGCGGCGAGCACGACGCAGCGCACGCGCGGATCGCCGGCGAGCGCCGCGAGCTCGCACTGCAACGCGTCGAGCAGCGCCTCCGACAGCGCGTTGAACTGCGACGGCCGGTTCAGGCGCAGCGTCGCGACGCCGTCGCGATCGTCGCGCACGAGCGGCGGCGCGAACGCCTGGCTGGATGGTTCCATGTCTTCCTCCTCGATGGGCACGCTGGGCACGCGGTTCGCGCCGGGGCCGGCGCAAGCGTCGCCCGGCGCGTGTCGAACAAAGGTATACCGTATCCCGAACGGATCAAACCGCGTGGCGTCAAGCGATGCGCACGAGCGAATCCGTCGATGCGGCGAAAAACCGACACCATCCGACGGAGCGCGCCGCGGCAGTGGACATCGTCTGGAAAAGCTGTATATTCATACAGCTCGCGCCGCCGGTTTTCCATGCGAGAATCGCGTGCCGCCGGGCAGCCCGCCGAGCCGCTCGCGCTTCGGCGCGGCGGCCGAGGCGAATCGGGCATCGCGAGACGGGCCACGGAGAAGACATAGTGAAACTGGTTGGATGCGGATTGCTGTTGTTGGCTTTCACAGCCTCGACATTGGCGGGCGAACGCTACGTCGAGATCTGGAATCCGCCCGAAGCGCGCACCGGCTCGAGCACCGGCGCGCGCCACGACCCGCCTGCCCGCAAACCGGCCGCCCCTGCCGCGAAGCGCAAGCGCGTCGCGC
The DNA here is from genome assembly GCF_001546925.1 of Burkholderia sp. MSMB1588. Lineage (NCBI taxonomy): Bacteria > Pseudomonadati > Pseudomonadota > Betaproteobacteria > Burkholderiales > Burkholderiaceae > Burkholderia > Burkholderia sp. MSMB1588. The sequence goes on from NZ_CM003770.1 coordinate 2,636,608, forward strand.
CGCACGTCGTCGAGGCGCGGATGCATCATCCGCCCACGGCCGTGAAGATCGCGCCGAAGCCGCGCGCGATCGAGGACGACGCACCGCGCCCCGCACCCGCGCTGCCGTCGCCCGCCGCCCCCGACATCCCCCGCCTGTTCACGCCGGACGGCAACGTGCTGCGCGTCGGCATGCGCGGCTACCGCGCCGACGTCGAGCGCTGACCGAAACGGCGCGTCGCTTCGGCGTCGATTCGGCGTCGGTGTGCATCGGGTATGCATCGGCACGCGCCGCGCCGACAGCCGCGCCGTCACGCCCGGCCCGGCATGTGCGATCGATGCTGCTGCTCGCCCATGCGCGACAGCGCCCGGCCGCCGGCACGACCCGGAACGACGATTGACGCGACGCCCGGCTTCCAGCATGATCGCTCGCATGGCCCACGTCACTTTCACCGCGACTACGACGACCACGACCGCCGATGGCGGGTCGTGAGGTCAGTACGTCGGCTTCGATTCACTCAACGTATTCACCCAAGGCCCCGCCCGCGAAGGACGGGGCCTTGTCGTTTCTCCGTCCGCCGCGGGCAATACCGGAGAAACACGATGAACGCGCCACGCGCCTCACGCCGCGCCCTTCTGATTGTCGACATGCAGCACGGCTTGTTCAACGGCCCCGACCGGCCCCACGCGGGAAGCCGCGTCCTCGATAACATCAACCGGCTGATCGGCAAGGCTCGCGAAGCCGATGCCCCCGTTTTCGCGGCCCGGCACACGGGCCCGCAGGGCTCGCCGATCGCGCCGGGCAGCCCGCTGACCCGGTTGCTGCCCGATCTTGCCGTGCGCGCGAACGTCGACACGCTATTCGACAAGACCCGCCCGAATTGCTTTCTCGGCACCGGCCTGGCGGCCTGGCTCGCCGACGCCGGCATCGACGAACTGGTCGTCACCGGCATGAAAACGGAGTACTGCGTCGACACGACGTGCCGCGCGGCCGCCGATCTGGGTTTCCGGCCGGTGCTGGTCGCCGACGCGCACACTTGCATGGACACGTCGGCGCTATCCGCACGCGCAATCATCGAGCATCACAATCTGACGTTGAACGGCGCGTTTGCGACGCTCGAAGACACCGCGAACTGCCGGTTCTGACCAGCGCCGATCGGGCGCGTCCGTCCGATCGCTTGCCCGGACGCGCGGCAAACGCGGCGAGCAGCGCATGCCGCGGCATGCCGCGACGCGAGCGCACGCCGCCACGCCCAAAGCAAACAGCCGGCCCGAAGGCCGGCTGCTCGTGCGACTGCCCGCGCGACGCAAGCGTCGCGCCGACGCGTGCGCTTAGAAGCGGTGGATCAGACCGACGCCGAGGCCCACCTGGCTGCGCGACGACGACGGCGACGTGTTGAAGCCGTCGCCGATCGACGCGGTCGCGTCGATGATCTTGCCGCCCGCGAGCGTCTTGCCGTTCGCGCGCTGGTACGCCTCGACCGCGTAGAGGCCCGTGCGCTTCGACAGGCTGTAGTACTGCGACAGCGTGAACTGGTGGTACTGCGCGGCGCTCGTGATGCCGTTCGATTGCGTCGCGCGCGTGTACGCGTAGCCGCCCGCGAAATCCCACTGAGCCGACGGCTTGAAGTGCAGCACCGCGCCCGCGGTGTTGAAGATCGCCGTGTTGCGGAACGCCGAGTTCACGCCCGGGATGTACTGCACGTTCGAGTACGACACCGAGACGTCCCACGCGGGCGAGAACTGGTAGCCGGCCGTCACCGCGACGCGCTGCTGCGCCTGCGCGGTCTTGTAGCCGTTGTTGATCGCGGACACGGCCGTCTGCGCGCCGCCGTTCGACGTCGTCGAATTCGCGCCCCAGTCGCCGCCGCCCGACGTCGAGTTGTTCACGCGCTGGAACGCCGCCGCGATGCCGAGCGGACCGTTCATGTACTGGATGCCCGCGCTCCACGTGGAACCGGCGTTCACGCTGCCCGGCTGGCCGCCGAACGCATATGAGCCGCCGAACGTGAAGCCGTAGAACTTCGGCGACAGGTAGACGAGCGAATTGTTCGCGCGATAGCTGGTGTCGAGCGAATCGATGTCGCCCGGATGCGCGCCGAAGTAGCCGGTGAGCCAGGTCGTCGGGCTGTACGGCGACAGCAGCGTGTAGTACGCGGTGTATTGACGGCCGGCCGTCAGCGTACCATACGTCGGGTTGGTCAGGCCGACCCACGCCTGACGCGTGAAGATGCCGCCCGCGAACTGCGACGTGCCGTTGGCCGTGCTGAAACCCGATTCGAGCTGGAAGATCGCCTTCGAGCCGCCGCCGAGGTCCTCGCTGCCCTTCAGGCCGAAGCGGCTGCCCGCCCACACGCCCGTCGACATCTTCACGGCCGAGCGGCCGCCTGTCGTCGAGCCGAGCGACGTGCTGCTGCTCTGATACGCGATGCCGTTATCGACGATGCCGTAAAGCGTCACGCTGCTCTGTGCGTGCGCGGTGGCGACAGCCGCCAAACCGACGGCCGTCATCGCGACCGCTGTGCGCTTTTTCATTGATTCTCCGTCCTCAAGAAATTTTTGTGTGGTGTGTCACGCGGCATGGTCTGCCCATGCGGCCGCCATTCTCACCGATCCGGTCGTGTTGCAAAACGAAGAATAAAGATCCGTCGGCTCCGCGCAACGCGGGAATTCACTAACCAGTTAGTTTTAATGCTGCAAGGACAAGGGTTTCGCGGGCGGGCAAGCGGTTGACTGAAACCGGTTCCCCGCGACACGGGATTTACCCGAATTTACATTCACACAGTCCTTCCAGATTGCTTCCAGACAGCTTTCGTGTGACGATTCCGGGCGGCCGGAACCCCGTGCCCGCGGAAGCGAAAACGTGTTCGTTCAATGACCTGGGTGCGGGGCGCGAGTTGCGCAGCGGGAGAAGCGGCGCGTCGGGCGGCCGGGGCGGACGTCGGCGCAGGTGGCGGCGGCGCTTGGGTTCGGGCGCCGGCCCGGCATTGGGCCTCGGCCTTCGCCCCCTTCGAATTGGGCCCCCGGACTTGCGGCTTCGGACTTCGAACGAAAAACGAATGCATCGGGCCCGAATTCGATGTCGGAGCTTGCCAAACCGGCCTCGGCTGTGCTCGCGAAGCGCAGCCGGCCGATTTTCGGCCAGCGTCGGCTCGCGCCGCATCGTGTCGAACCCGTTGCGCCGCATCGGCCGCGCCCTTCATCGGGTCGCGTCCCTCGCTCGCCCCTCTCGCCCCTCTCGCCCCTCTCGCCCCTCTCGCCCCTCTCGCCCCCGTCGCACGAAACGATCGCAAGCCTCGCTCAGGTCATCCGCTCATCGCGCGCGCGACGCACGTTCAAAGCACGTCGAAGCGGTGCGTGCCGTCGCGCCCGAGCTGCTCGACGAGGCCGAATTCCCAGTCGAGGTACGCCTGCATCGCTTCGGCCGCGTTGCCCGTGCCCTCGTATGGCCGCCGGTAGCGGTCGATGCGCGGCGAGGCCAGCCGCGTCTCGCCGTGCTCGACCGGCAAGCCCGCGGCAAGCCACGCGAGCGTGCCGCCTTCGAGCACGTGAACCGGCGTGCCCGCCGGCAGCAGCGCGCGCAGATCCGCCGCCGCGAACGCGGCCAATTGCCCCGATCCGCACGTCAGCACGTAGCGGCGCGCGCGCGGCATGCGTGTGAGCGCGTCGCGAAGCTGTGCGCGCACCGCATACCATGCGCCGGGAATGTGCCGCTTCACGTAGTTCGTGCTCGCGGTGACGTCGATGACCGCGACGTCGATTGGCGCGTCGTCCGCTCGCTCGCCGGCACGGCGATCCGCATGCCCGCCGCCGCCTTCGCCGGGGACTTCGCGTGCATGCGCGTCCTGCGCGTCCCGTGTGTTCCGCGCGCTCGCATCGCCGTGCGCAGCTTGTCCTTCGGGAAGCCCGTTTGCCGCCGCGCCGGCGCTCGCGTGCGCGCCCGCATGCGCGCCCAGCCATTGCGCGAGTGTATCGACCGACACCGTCTCACTCGCCTGCGGCTGCGGCGCGCTCGCGGCCGGCTCCCCTCGCTCCCCGCGCTCGCGCGCGTCGACCGGCTCGACGACGCGCACGTCCCACCCCATCTGCGCGAGCCACGACGCGGTCATGTCGGCGCGCACGCCGTCGTCGTCCGCGAGCACGATCCGCGCGCCGCGCACCGGCGCATGATGGTCGGTCTCCTGCACGAGCTGGCCGCCCGGCGCGCTCGCGAAGCCCGGCAGGTGGCCGGCCGCGTATTCGTCCGGCGTGCGCACGTCGAAGCGATAGAGCGTGCGATCGTCGGCCTCGAGCGCGCGCAGCTCGCTCGACGCGATGCGCGCGACGCCCGCGCGCCGCGCAACGTCGCGCGCCGCCTGCCGCGCGGCCTCGCGCCGCGCCGCGTCCACCTGCTCGGGAAAGCGCCGCGACGCGCCGTGATCGAGCGTCTGCCCCGCGAGCGTCCAGCCGATCGTGCCGTTGCGCAGCGCGGCGACCGGATTCGGCAGCCCCGCGTTGACGAGCGACTGCGCGCCGATGATGCTGCGCGTGCGCCCCGCGCAGTTCACGATCACGCGCGTTGCCGGATCGGGCGCGAGCTCGCGCACCCGCAACACGAGTTCCGCGCCCGGCACGCTCGTCGCGCCCGGGATGCTCATCGTCTGGTATTCGTCGAAGCGCCGCGCATCGACGATCACGACGTCGGCCCGCGCATCGATCAACTGCTTCACTTCCTGCGCGGACAGCGACGGCGTGTGCCGCTTCGCCTCGACGAGCTCGCCGAACGCCTTGCTCGGCACGTTGACGTCGATGAAGAGCTCGCCGCCCGCCGCCTGCCAGCCGGCGAGCCCGCCTTCGAGCAGATGCACGCGCGTGTAGCCGAGCGACGCGAGCACCGCTGCCGCGCGCGGCGCGAGATCCTCGCCGAGCGCTTCGCCGTAGATCGCGATCGTCGTGTCGCGGCGCGGAATGCGCGTCCATGCGTCGAGTTCGAGCTTCGACAGCGGAAAATTCGCGGCCCACAGCGGATGGCCGCGCGCATATGGGTCTTCCTCGCGCACGTCGATCAACGCGATCTCCGCGCCGGCGAGCAGCGCGGCGCGCACGTCGGCGGCGGATAGCGCCGGCAAGCGCGCGGGTGCGCAATCGCGCGCGTTCGGCAAAGCGGAATCGGCGACGCGATGCGAGGCCGGCGAAGATGGGGTCACGGAATCGATGGTCATCGGATCAGGCGGCTTCGGAAAAAACGGGAGTGGATGGGCGTCGCGTCGCCGTCGGCGATCGACGCGCGGCAGGGAAAAGACATCGGGCGATCGCGCGCGCCGGCCGCAGCGCGCGCCGCGCGGCGAAGCGCCGCAGACCGGTGCACGCGCTCGATCGGCACGCGCTCAACCGGCATGCGAATACCCGGACACGAACGGCTTGCGCGTGCCGTCGTCGCGATAGACCGAGCGCTCGACCGCGCCGATGTCCGCGCCATAGACGTGGATGCTGATCGACACGCGATCGGAGAACGCGTTGCTCACGCGATGGATGTCGCCGATCGACGGCGACACCGCGTCGACGCGCCCCGGCTCGAGCCGCACCGCCTTGCCCGCGGGCAGCGGCCGTCCGTCCGGCGCGAGCGCGTAAGGCTGCGAATACTCGGCGCCGCGCAGCACGCCGATCAGCCCCCAAACGGTGTGGTCGTGGATCGGTGTCGCCTGCCCCGGCCCCCACACGAAGCTCACGACCGAAAAGCGCGCGGCCGGATCGAGATGCAGCAGGAACTGCTGGTAGCGCTCGGGATCGGAACGGGCGTAAGCGAGCGGCAGCCAGTCGTCACGCGCGACGAGATCGGCGAGCAGCGCCGCGCCGTCGCGCAGGATGCGCGGCTCGTCCGGGCGCGTGTCGACGAGCCGCTCGAACGCGGCCACGAACGCGCGCAGCGGCACGCTCGCGCGCAACGCAGCCGGGGAGGATTCGTTATGCAAAGAACGCGCGCTCATCGGCAGTCTCTTCGAATATGATTGATCGACATGATGCACCTCGAACTCCATGCAAGACAAACATGAAAATCAGCGACATCGACGCCTATGCCGCCGTGGTCCGCTGCCAGTCGCTGAGCCTGGCCGCGGCCGAGCTCGGCATCACGCAGCCGGCGATCACGCGCCGCGTGCAGAACCTCGAGGAAGCGCTCGGCGTCGAGCTGCTCGACCGCAACACGAAGCCGCCCCGCCCGACCGAGATGGGCTGGCGCGTGCACGACCAATGCCGTGCGGTGCTGCGCGAGATGCGCGCGCTGCGCGAGCTCGCCGCCGAGCCGCTGCCGCCCGCGGGCGCGTTCCGGCTCGGGCTCACGCACGGGATCGGCGAGCTGCTGCTGCTCGATCTGCTCGCGATGCTCGGCGAGCGCTGGCCCGCGCTCGCGCCGCGGGTCGCGACCGGCTGGGGCGGCGCGCTGCTCGATCAGCTCGGCCGTGACGAGCTCGACGCGGCGCTCGTGTTCCTCGCGCGCGAGATCGCGCTGCCGCCGCAAGTCGCGGGCGAGCGACTCGTCGGCACGCGGCTCGTCGTTGTCGCGCGCAAGGGCGACTTCCCGCGCCGCAGCTACCGGCTCGCCGACTGCCACGAAGCCGGCTGGGTGCTGAACCCGGACGGCTGCGGATTTCGCGCGGGCCTGAAGCGCGCGCTCGACGCGCAGCGGCTGCCGCTGCGCGTCACGCTCGACACGTATGCGCGCGAGCTGCAATTGCAAAGCGTCGCGAACGGCCTCGGGCTCGGGCTCGCGCCGCTGCCGCTCGTCGAGATCAGCCCGTTGCGCGAGGCGCTCGACATCGTGCCGCTCGCCGACTTCAAGCCGCGGATCGATCTGTGGGCGCTGCGGCGCGTGGACGCCGCGCGGCTCGCCGAGCCCGCCGGCGCGATCGGGCAGCTCGCGCGGGCGCGGTTTCGCACGCTCGGGGATGCGCGCGAGCCGAATGCGGCACGCGCCGCGCGAGCGCCGCGCGAGCGAGTCGGCGGCAGCGCGAAACGGCCGCGCGAGCGGGCCTGAGACGGTCCGAGACGGCCCTGGGCGGAACGTCGCGGCAGCGTCCGTTTTGCGGTTTTGCGCGCACGCCGCGCGATGCGGCGCGGCGCTTCGCTCCCCGCGCGGTTCATCGCGCCGCGCGCCATTCGCTTCGCGTTGCGCTTCGCGAAGCGCATCACCGCGCATCGAGATCGCGATGCGCGGCGAACGCGGCGCGCCCCGCCGCGACGAGTATCGAATCGTTCTGCGGCGTGTGAATCCGGCTGCACAGCACGTCGCGATGATGCCGCTCGAGCGGGTTGTGACGGCTCAGCCCGTGGTTGCCCGATAGCTGCAACGCGAGCTCCGTCACGCGAATCGCGTGGTTCGTCACCGTGAACTTCACGAGCCCGCTCGCGTCGACGCGAAGCGGCGCGCCGGCGTCCGCGCGCGCGGACGCGTCGTCGAGCAGCACGCGGTTCGTCTGCAGCAGCGCGTCGATCTCGCCGACGATTTCCTGCACGCGCGGCAGCGTCGCGAGCGGCGCGCCGAGGCCCGCCGGCGCGCGCTCGCTCGCGAACCCGACGACCCAGTCGCGCGCCGCTTGCGCAACCGCGTCGTACAGGCTGCCAAGCAGCACGATCATCCATGCTTGCTGGTCGGCGTGCGCATCGACGTCGGCCTGGCTCGCGCTCGCCCGCGCCCATTCGTCCGGCGCACGCAGATCGACTGCGTGATCGAGCGGAATCCGCACGCCGTCGAACACGACTTCGTGGCTGCCCGATGCGCGCAGCCCGAGGTGATTCCAGCTTTCTATCACGCGGATGCCATCGCCGCCCGCATGCGCGCGCGCCGCGTCGCGCGGCACGAGAAACACGCCGACGCGCGGCGGCGCTTCGTCCGTCCGCGCCCACACCGCGAGCCAACGCAGCGCCGGAATGCCGGTGCTGTACAGCTTGTGGCCACTCACGCGCCAGCCGTCGCCGTCGCGGCGCGCGACGGTCGCGGGCAGCCCGCCGCGCGCGGGCGAGCCGAGCTCGGGCTCGACGCGCAGCGCGTTGATCAGCGCGCCGTCGGCAACCGCGCTCGCGAATACCGCGCGCCGCGCGGACGCCGGCCAGCGGCTGTCAGCACGGCCGAGCGCGTGATGCTGCAGGTAGGTCATCGTCAGCACGAGCGCGGTCGCCGCGTCCGCGCGCGCGATCGCGCCGACGATCCGGCGCGCGCGGGCGAGCGTCGCGCCGCCCCCGCCGTGCTCGCGCGGCACGGCCTGCGCGATCAGGCCATGCGCGTGCAGCCATTCGAAATGCGCGTGCGGAAAGCTGCCGTCCGCGTCGTGCCGCGCCGCGCGCTCGGCGATGCGCGGAACGAGTTCGGCCAGGCTCGCGGCAAGACCCGCGTCGAGCCGGGCGTCGTCGTTCGCGGCGGTCGCGGATTCAACCGACGCGCGCTCATCGTGCGCGCCGTCCGCGTGCACGGAAGACGATTCAGCAAAAAGAGAAGCCATCTGCGGACATTCCGTCATCGAATCCGATCGCGAGCGAGCCGATCGATCGTCAGAACAGTCAGAAAAGTCAGAAAAAAACCGCCCGACCGATGCGCGAAGCAGCGCAAACGAACCGGATTGCCCACAGCGTAAGCGCGCCGTCCGGCCCGGCAAACCATGCAAATACGATATGGTTTCCGGGATTTATTATTTATCTGTTGCATGATCCCGGCGGTAATCTGCGCTCCGGAGTCCCGCCGCGCGCACGCTTTTTCCGGCGCGCGCCGGGCCGGCATCGAACCGCCCGGCCGCGGCCGGGCAACCCGCATCGGAGACCCAGATGAGCGTCGAGATCATCGGCATGATCCAGAGTCAGAAGCAGTCGGAGATCCATCCGCCGACCGGCAACGCGGTCGACCGCGACTACGTCCGCACGTTCACGCAGGCGCACGAGCGCGCCGGCTTCGATCGCATCCTCGTGCCGCATCATTCGACGGGACCATCGGCGACGCTGACGATCTCGTACGCGGCGGCCGTCACCGAGCGCATTCACTTCATGCTCGCCCACCGCCCGGGCTTCACCGCGCCCACGCTCGCCGCGCGCCAGATCGCGACGCTCGACCAGTTCAGCGGCGGCCGCCTCGCGGTCCACTTCATCTCCGGCGGCTCCGACGACGAGCAGCAGCGCGACGGCGATTTTCTCGACCACGACGCGCGCTACGCGCGCACCGATGAGTATCTGGGCATCCTGCGCCGGATCTGGACCGAGGATCGCCCGTTCGATCACGAAGGCGTTCACTACCGCTTCAGGCAGGCCCATTCGGAAGTGAAGCCCGCGCAGAAGCCGCACGTGCCCGTGTATTTCGGCGGCGCGTCGGAGACGGCGCTCGCGGTGGCCGGCAAGCACGCGGACGTCTACGCGCTGTGGGGCGAATCACTCGACCAGGTGCGCGAGCTGACGGCGCGCGTGCGCGCCGCGGCGGCCGCGCACGGCCGGCAGGTGCGCTTCTCGGTGTCGTTCCGCCCGATCCTCGCCGCGACCGAGGATGCGGCGTGGGCGCGCGCGCACCGGATTCTCGGCGAGACGCGGCGGCTGCGCGACGCGGCCGGGCTCGGCGCCGGCAGCCCGCAGCAGAGCGAAGGCGCGCGGCGGCTGCTCGCCGCGGCCGCTCACGGCGCGCGCGTCGACAAGCGGCTGTGGACCGAGATCGCGACGCTCACGGGCGCGCGCTCGAATTCGACTGCGCTCGTCGGCACGCCCGAGCAGGTCGCCGACGCGCTCGCCGATTACTACGACCTCGGCGTCACGACGTTCCTGATCCGCGGCTTCGATCCGCTCGACGACGCGATCGATTACGGCCGCGAGCTGATCCCGCGCGTGCGCGCGCTCGTCGCCGCGCGCGACGCGGCCCGCAAGGTTGCTTGAGCGCCGCCGAGGTTCGTCCCGCGCGCCGCCGGCGATCGGGCACGTCGTCGATCAGCCGGTCAGCCAACCAGTTCCCCGAGCCCCCACCGCCATGTCCGCCATCCTGTCCGCCGAAACTCGCCCCGCGTCCGGTCTCACGCTCAATCCGCATCCGCAGCGGAAATTCTGGTTCGATCCGCCCGCGCCGCGCATCGGCGCCGACGCGCAGCGCCGGCATCGGCGCGAGCGGCTCGCCGGCGCATTCCGGCTGTTCGCGCGGCATGGCTTCGATCTCGGCCTCGCCGGCCATATCACCGCGCGCGACCCCGAGCTGACCGACCACTTCTGGGTCAACCCGCTCGGCGTGCATTTCTCGCGGATCAAGGTGTCGGACCTGCTGCTCGTCAATGGCCGCGGCGAAACCGTGATCGGCGAGCAGCCGCTCAACCAGGCCGCGTTCGCGATCCACGCGGCGATCCACGACGCGCATCCGCACGTCGTCGCGGCCGCGCACACGCATTCGACGCACGGCAAGGCATGGTCGACGCTCGGCCGCCCGCTCGATCCGCTGACGCAGGACGCCTGCGTGTTCTTCGAGGATCACGCGCTGTTCGACGACTTCACCGGCATGGTCGTCGACACGAGCGAAGGCGAGCGGATCGCCCGCGCGCTCGCGAAGCCGGACGGCGGCGGCACCGTGAAAGGCGTGATCCTGCGCAACCACGGCATCCTCACCGCCGGGCCGAGCGTCGAGGCGGCCGCGTGGTGGTATATCGCGCTCGATAACGCCGCGCACACGCAGTTGCTCGCCGAGGCCGCGGGCGCGCCGCGCCCGATCGACGCGGCCACCGCGCGCCATACGCACGGCCAGATCGGCGGCCCGGAAGGCGCGCTGCACGCGTTCGAGAGCCTGTACGCGGCGCTCGTCGCCGACGAGCCCGACCTGCTCGACTGAGCGCGCTCGACGCACGGCCGCCGCTCACCTCATTCGCCCCATCTGGAGATCTTCGTCATGACACGCGCCCCCGACGCCCCCGACGCCCTCTCGCCCGACGCCGCGCCCGCTGGCGGCACGCCCGCCGATGCGCCCGCGCCGCCCGCATCGAGCCGCCGCACGCTGCTGCGCGCGGCGGGCGCGGCCGCGCTCGCCGCGCCGGCGCTGACGCTCGGCCGCAAGGTCTGGTCCGCGCCGCCGCTCAGGAAGCTCACGTTCGCGTGGAACCAGAACGCGTTCTGCCTCACGCCGATCGTCGTCGCGAAGGAACTCGGCTTCTTCGAGAAGAACGGCCTGTCGGTCGAGCTGATCAACTACAGCGGCTCGACCGACCAGTTGCTCGAATCGATCGCGACCGGCAAGGCCGACGCCGCGGTCGGCATGATCCACAGGTGGTTGAAGCCGCTCGAAGCGGGCTTCGACGTGAAGATCATCGGCAGCTCGCACGGCGGCTGCGTGCGGCTCGTCGGCGCGAAGGCGGCGGGCGTCACGTCGCTCGCGGCGCTCAAGGGCAGGACAGTCGGCGTGAGCGACCTCGCCGCGCCCGGCAAGCACTTCTTCTCGATCCTGCTCGCGAAGCACGGCATCGATCCGGAGCGCGACGTCACGTGGCGGCAGTATCCGGCCGACCTGCTCGGTGTCGCGGTCGACAAGGGCGAGATCCACGCGATCGCCGACGGCGACCCGAACCTCTATCTGCTCGAAAAGCGCAGCGGCGGCAAGTACGCGGAACTCGCGACGAACCTGACCGGCGAATATGCGCGCAAGGTGTGCTGCGTGATCGGCGCGCGCGGCGCGCTCGTGCGCAACGACCGGCCGGCCGCCGCCGCGCTCGCGCGCGCGATCGTGCAGGCGACCGACTACACACACGAGAATCCGAACGAATCGGCGAAGGTGTTCGCGAAGTATTCGCCGAAGATAGATCCGGAAGACCTGCGCAAGCTGTACGCGACGCTCACGTACACGCATCATCCGACGAACGTCGATCTGCAAAGCGAGATCGCGTTCTACGCGGACGACTTCCGCCGGATCGGCGTGATCAGGAAATCGACGGACCCGCAGCGCTTCGCGCAGCAGGTCTATGCGAACGTGCTGGGGTGAAGCCGATGGCAACGCTCCGACACGCATCGTCCGCGACGCCGCCGGCCGCCATCGACGGCGCTCGCGCACCCATCTCCGCCTGCGGCGCGTGCGCGGCGGCGAGCGACACCATCACGCCGCGCGCGGGCACAGCCGCGCCGTGGCGCACCGGCTTCGTCGCGGCCGTCGCGTGGCTCGCGTTCGGCGCGATCGCGCGGCTGTGGCCGAACCGGATCGTCGGCTTCGCCGACTGGGCGTACACCGACGAGACCGGCGTCGCCGCATGGGCGCTCGCCGCCGCGCTGGCCGCGGTCGCGGCGCTGAGCGCATTCGCGCGCGCCGCGCCCGGCTCGCGCGCCGCCGCCCGGCTCGCGACGCTGCGGCGCGCGGGACCGTGGCTCGTCGCGCTGCCGCTCGGTCTCGCCGCGTGGGAGATCCTGACCGCCAAAACCGCGCTGCTGCCGACGCCGTTCTTCGCGCCGCCGCAAGCGCTGATCGAGGTGTATGTCGACGACTGGCCGCGCCTCGCCGGCAGCGCCGGCAACACGCTGAAGCTGCTCGGCATCGGCAACGCGTACGGCGCGCTCACGGGCTTTCTGGTCGGCGCCTCGATCGGCTGGTCGCGGCGCATCGGCTACTGGGTGCATCCGGTGCTGCGCGTGCTGGGCCCCGTGCCCGCCACCGCGCTGCTGCCGCTCACGTTCTACTTCTTCCCGTCGAGCTATTCGGCCGCCGCGTTCCTGATCGCGCTCGCGACAGGCTTTCCGGTCGCGGTGCTCACGTGGTCCGGCGTCGCGGGCGTGAACAAAGCGTATTACGACGTCGCGCGCACGCTCGGCGCGAACGCGCGCTTTCTCGTGCTGCGCGTCGCGATTCCGGCCGCGCTGCCGCAGGTGTTCGTCGGCCTCTTCATGGGCCTGAGCGCGTCGTTCACGGTGCTCGTCACGGCCGAGATGATGGGCGTCAAATCGGGCCTCGGCTGGTATCTGAGCTGGGCGCAGGGCTGGGCGTCGTACGTCAACATGTACGCGGCGCTCATCGTGATGGCCCTGCTGTTCTCCGGACTCATCACGCTGCTGTTCGCGGTGCGCGACCGGGCGCTCGCGTGGCAGAAAGGAACCGTCAAATGGTGAACGAAGCGATGGCCGCGCGGACGGCCGGCACCGGCGGCGAGATCTCCGCGAACGCGGCGGCGGAAACGGCGGCCGCCGACGCGCCCGGCGGCGCGCGCATCGACGTGCGGCGCGTGAGCCACTGGTTCGACACGCCGGGCGGGCCGCTGCAGGTGCTCGACGACGTCACGCTGTCGGTCGCGCCCGGCGAGTTCGTCGCGCTGCTGGGCCCGAGCGGCTGCGGAAAATCGACGCTGCTGCGGCTCGTCGCGGGCCTCGACGCGGCGACGCAAGGCGCGCTCCTGCAGAACGGCGCGCCGATCAGGCGGCCCGATCCGTCGCGGATCGTCGTGTTCCAGGACCCGACGCTGTATCCGTGGCGGCGCGTGCGCGCAAACGTCGCGCTCGGGCTGCAGGCGCGCGGCGTGCTCGCCCGCGAGCGCGGCCGCGTCGACGACGCGCTCGCACGCGTCGGCCTGAGCGAATTCGCCGACGCGTTTCCGCATCAGTTGTCGGGCGGAATGGCGCAGCGCGTCGCGCTCGCACGGGCGCTCGTCAACGATCCGCAACTGCTCGTGCTCGACGAGCCGCTCGGCAAGCTCGACTCGCTGACGCGGCTCGCGATGCAGGCCGAGCTCGCCGCGCTGTGGCGGCGCGCGCGGTTCTCCGCGCTGCTCGTCACGCACGACGTCGAGGAGGCGCTCTTTCTCGCGCAACGCGTGATCGTGTTCGGGCCGCGGCCTGCGCGCATCGTCGCGGAGCTGCGCGTCGCGCTGCCTTATCCGCGACATCGCGGCGATCCGCATCTCGCCGAGCTGCGGCGCGAGGCGCTATGGCACCTCGGGCTCGATGCGGATTGGTAGGCGGCGGTGACGGCGTGACGGCGATGGTGACGATTGCAGCAGGACCGACGACAGCGAAGCCGACGGCAACGAAACCCGCAATTCGGCCGCCGCGCCGGGTCCGCGCGCAGGGTGCGACGCGCGCGCGGCATCGCGCATTCCGTTCTCCGACGAAGCGATGAACGCGCTGCCCGCCGAATCGTGGCTGAACGCGCTGCTGAGTGCGCTGCGCGCGGCCGAACTCGCGCTGCTGCACGCGGCGCATGCGCTCGGCATCGCGGCGGACACGCACGGCCAGCCCGCTTGGCCGTGGGCGCGGCGCGTCGCCGCCGAGACGCTGCGGCTCGATCTCGGCGTCGCGCGTGCGCTCGCCGCGGCGCTCGCGATGACCGCCGCGGCGCCGCTGATCGCGATCGTCGCGCTCGCTCGACGCCGGCGGCGCGCGCCTCTGCTCGTGATCGCCGCGCTGTCGGCCGCGTGCGCGCCGTGGCCCGCGCCGTCGCTATGGCTCGCCGACGCCGTGCCGACCAGCTTCCACACGCGCCCCGAGCCGTTCTCGGTCGCGTCGGCCGTGCGCGGCGCACGGCTCTATGCCGCGCACTGCGCCGCGTGCCACGGCGAGGACGGCCGCGGCGACGGTCCGCTCGCGCACACGCTCGAACGCTGGCCGCCGACCGTCGTCGGCCCGCTGCTCGGCCGCCGCGTCGACGGCGAGCTGTTCTGGCGCGTGGTCGCCGGCATGCGCGACGCGCGCGGCGCGCCGACGATGCCGGGTTTCGCGGGCCGGCTGTCGGACGACGACGTCTGGGCCGTGCTCGACTACCTGAACGTGCTCGCCGCGCGCGGCGGCGCGCAGAGTGGCGACGGCTGGCCGCTGCCGGTGCGGCTGCCCGCGCTCGACGTGCGCTGCGCGGGCGGCTCGCCGCAGCCGCTCGCGCAATGGCGCAGCGGACAGCGCGTGCGTGTCGTCGCGCTCGGCGAGCGGGGCGCGCCGCCCGTCGAAGACGCGCGCTGGCAGACGCTGCTCGTCACGCGCGACGGCGGTTCGCCCGCGGCGGCGAACGCAGTCGGTCGCGCGGCTTGCGTCGCGGCGACGCCCGGCGCATGGGACACGTTCGCCGCGCTCGCGGGCATCGCGCCACGAGCGTTCGCCGGCGCGCAACTGCTCGCCGACCGCGACGGCTGGCTGCGCGCGGCGGCGCGGCCCGGCGAGCGCGGCTGGCGCGACGCGGATCTGCTGTGCGCGCCGGCGCGTTCGCCAGGCCAGCCGTCGCCGCCGCCCACGCGCGGCGGCGACGCGCTGACCGCGCTCCTGCTGCGCATCGATGCGCAGCCCGTGCGCGACGTGCGAGGCGGGTTCATCCATTGACGCGCCGGGCGAATGCGCAACGCGCGGCGATCGAAACGAACCGCCGCGCGAATCGAATGATTCGTGCGTATCGAGCAAATCAAGCGCTTCCACAGCTATTCGAACCCGCCGAATGAACCGAGAACACGAAAGACATCGCCGCAGCGGCGCATTCCGGACCAATCTGCCGCCACCCGAATCGCAATCGATCGCGCACATCGCGCCGCGCAGCACGCCGGCGCCCCGAGCGCCGCGATCGCGCCGAACGTCATGCGCAACTCGCCCGGCGCGATCGGCATCGCCCGTCCGCCGCCCGCTCCGCCGCCACGCACGGCCCACACCCCCGACACGCCGATGACCTCGACACCCAACCCCACCCGCCGACGCTTCCTCGCGCACGCCGCCGCAACCGCGCTCGCCGCGCCGCTCGCCGCCCGCGCGCAGGCGGGCGCCCGCCCGCTGCTGAAAGCCGGCGACCAGAAAGGCGGCGTGCGCGCGCTGCTCGAAGCGGCGGACGCGCTCACGGGCATACCCTACGACATCCAATGGACCGAGTTCCCCGCCGCCGCGCCGCTCGCCGAAGCGCTGAACGCCGGCGCCGTCGATTGCGGCCCGATCGGCGACGCCCCGGTGATCTTCGCGCTCGCCTCCGGCGCGCGCGTCAAGGTGATCGGCGCGAACCGCTCGGACCCGTACGGCACCGCGATCGTCGTCGCGCCCGACGCGCCGCTACGCGGCGCGGCCGATCTGAAGGGCAAGCGCATCGGCACGACGCGCGGCTCGATCGGCCATTTCGTCACGCTGAAGGCGCTCGACTCGGCGGGCCTCGCACCCGCCGACGTCGAATTCCGCTTCCTGCCGCCCGCCGACACGATGCTCGCGCTCGCGAGCGGCTCGGTCGACGCATGGGCGACCTGGGAGCCGTACACCGCGCTCGCGCAAACGAGCGGCCGCGCGCGCGTGCTCGTCGACGGGCGCGGCCTGTGGTCGGGCCTCAGCTACCTCGCGGCGACCGACGCCGCGATCGCCGCGAAGCGCGACGTGCTGCGCGACTTCCTGCAGCGGGCCGCGCGTGCGCAAGCGTGGTCGTACCGGCACGTCGACACCTATTCGGCGACGCTCGCGCGGATCATCGGCATTCCGCCCGCCGCCGCGCGCCTGCAGTTCGAGCGGCGGCGCACGCAATGGCTGCCGATCGACGGAACGATCGTCGCCGAGCAGCAGCGCACCGCGGACTTCTACCTGAAGGCCGGGCTGCTGAAGCGCCCGCTCGACGTGCGGCCGACGTTCGATCGCGGCTTCCCGCTCGCGCGCGGCGCGTGACGGATTGCGCCGCCATCGGATGCGCAATGGCCGCGATCCGCTCGGCGCGAAGTGGACGCGCTCGGACGCCAGCGGTTGCGGACACGGGCAATCTGGCAGAATCACGGTTCCGCCGCCATTTTTCCAATCCGTACCGGCCCCCCCGGCCCGAGCGCGCCATGCCAGTCATCAGCGAACTTTTCGTCTATCCGATCAAGTCCTGTGCGGGCATTGCGACCATTCGCGCACAGTTGCTCGTCACGGGCCTCGAATACGACCGCAACTGGATGGTCACCGATCCGGCGGGCGCGATGATCACGCAGCGCACGCATCCGCGGCTCGCGCTCGTGCGCACGGCGATCGGCGAGCGCGAGCTCGTCGTCACCGCGCCGGGGATGCCCGAGCTGCGCACGCCGCTCGCGGCGTCGGCGCTCGCGGGCGCCGAGCCGCTCGCGGCAACCATCTGGCGCGACACCGTGAGCGCCCTCGACACCGGCGCGCACGCGGCGCGCTGGTTCAGCGATTTCCTCGGCGCGCCCGCGCGGCTCGCGCGCTTCGCGCCCGATGCGCGGCGCGTGGTCGGCGCGAAGTGGACGGGCGCGTTCACGTCGTACGCGCAGTTCGCGGACGGCTTTCCGATCCTCGTCGTCGGCCAGTCGTCGCTCGACGACCTGAACGCGCGGCTGCGCCGCAAGGGCGCGAGCGCGGTGCCGATCAACCGCTTCCGCCCGAACGTCGTGCTGGCGGGCCTCGACGCATACGAGGAAGACTACGTCGACTACCTCGACGTGCAGACGGACGGCGGCGGCGTGCGCCTGAGCCTCGTGAAGCTGTGCACGCGCTGCCCGGTGCCGACGATCGACCAGCGCACGGGCGCGCCGGACCCCGCGTGGCCGAACGAGCCGACCGACACGATGAGCGTCTATCGCGGCAGCGCGCAGTTCGGCGGCGCGCTGACGTTCGGCAAGAACGCAATCGTCGTGAACGGCGAAGGCGCGTTTCTGGAAGTCGGGCAATCGGTCGACGCGGAGATCGCATTCGGCGATTGACCTGCGATCGATCCGCGCACGTCGCGCGCATGCGTGAGACATGCGGCGGCACGCACCGCCGCCGTTGCGCTCGCGCCAGCCGGTGCGCGACTGTCGGCCGCCGGGCGTTCACGCCGCGAGAGCCGGCAGCGTGACGCGCACGACGAGCCCGCGGCCGCGCGCCGAATGCTCGGTCGCCCGCCCCTCGTCCGCCTCGCCGCTCCTGCGGCCCGCGCCGCCCTCGTTGCGCTCGCCCGCGGTGTCCGCCTCGTCCAGCTCGACCGCCCCCCGGTGCACGCGCGCGATCTCGCGCACGATCGACAGCCCGAGCCCCGTCCCCTCGACCGCGAGCGTCGCGTGGCTCCGGTAGAAGCGCTCGAACACCGCGTCGCGCTCGTCGGGTGCGATCCCCGGCCCGTTGTCGATCACTTCGAGCCGCGCGAGCGCGCCGTCGCGCGCGACCCGCACCGTGATCACCGCGCCGTCGCCCGCGTAGCGGATCGCGTTGTCGATCAGATTGCCGACGAGCTCGCCGAGCAGATCCGCGCGCCCCATCACGTCGACGCCCGCGTGCGCTTCGAAGCCGAGATCGATGCCGCGCGCGCGGGCGACGCCCGACCAGTCGAGCGTCACGCTGCGCGCGAGCTTCGCGAGCGCGACCGGCTTGCGCTCGATCGCCGGCGCGACATCCGATTCGAGCCGCGACAGCGACAGCAACTGCTGGACGATCTTCGCCGCCTGCCGCACCGCGCCGTTCACGCGCCGCAGATGCACGTTCACGCGCTCGCGCTCGGCGGGCCGCAGCGCGAGCTCGACGCCCGCCTGCGCGGCCGCGAGCGGCGTCTTCAACTGGTGCGCGGCGTCGGCGAAGAAGCGCCGCCGCGCGACCTGCATGCGCTGCGTGCGCGCGACGTACTGGTTGATCGATTCGACGAGCGGCGCGACCTCGCTCGGCAGCCCGAGCGTCTCGAGCGGCGTCGGGTCGTCCTCCGCGCGCGCGGCGACCTTCGCCGACAGCCGGTTCAGCGGCCGCAGCCCGCGCCCGACGCCGAGCCACACGATGCCGAGCGCGAGCACGACGAGCAGGCCCTCCTGCAGCAGCGAGCCGACGAGGATCTCGCGCGCGAGCGCCTGCCGCGCCTCGATCGTCTCGCCGACCATCACCCAGACGACGCGCGTCTGCGCGCTCGGCACGTCGTGCACGGGCAGCCGCAGCGCGGCCATCCGCAACTGCTCGCCGCGATAGACGGCGTCGTAGAACGCCGTCGCGTAGAGCGGCGCGCCCGCCGCCGCGCCCGGCATCGGCAGATCGCGGTAGCCGGTGATCGCGCGGCCGTCGTCGCCGCGGATCAGGTAGTAGATCTTGCCGCCGTCGTTCGACTCGAACATCTCGAGCGCGAGATACGGCAGATCGACCTCCACTTCGCTGCCGACGAGCCGCACGCCCTCGCGGATCGACTTCAGCGACGACGCGAGCGTGCGATCGAACGCGACGTGCGCGGCGTTCATCGCGCGCTGGTACGTGAGCCACGAATCGAGCGCGAGCAGCCCGAGGAACGGCAGCAGCAGCCATAGCGCGACCTGCGCGCGCAGATTGAGCCGCGTCACGACGGCTGCGCCTCGAGCAGATAGCCGAGCCCGCGCAGCGTGACGATCGCGACGCCGCTGCCCTCGAGCTTCTTGCGCAGCCGGTGCACGTAGATCTCGATCGCGTCGGCGTTCACCGATTCGTCGAGCCCGAAGATCTTCTCCGACAGCGTCTCCTTGTTGATCGCGCGGCCGTTGCGCAGGATCAGCACCTCGAGCACCGAGCGCTCGCGCGGCGTCAGCGCGAGCGCGTCATTGTTCAGACGAAAGCTCCGGTCGACGCTGTCGAACGCGAGCGGCCCGCATTCGACGCGCGCGTGCTCGTGCCCGAGGCTGCGCCGGATCAGCGCGCGGGCGCGCGCCTCGAGCTCGGTCAGCTCGAACGGCTTCGCGAGATAGTCGTCCGCGCCGAGATCGAGCCCGCGCACGCGGTCCTCCACCGAGCCGTGCGCGGTGAGGATCAGCACGGGCACCGGGTTGCGCCGCGCGCGCAGCCGCCGCAGCACTTCGAGGCCGTCGAGCTTCGGCAGCCCCAGATCGAGAATCACGAGCGCGTAGTCCTGCGTGTGCAGCACGTGGTCGGCGGCCTCGCCGTCCGCCATGTGGTCGACCGCGAAGCGCGCGGAGGAAAGCGCGTCGGCGAGCGACTGCGCGAGGATCGGGTTGTCTTCGACGAGCAGCACGCGCATTAAGCAAAACCTCGGGAAATCCATAATCGAAAGAAAGCGATTGTGACGAAAAATGAAAGCACGCTGAAAGTGCGCACCGCTTACCATCCGCGTCACTCGAACCGAACAAAGACGCAACTGGAGGAAGACATGCATCACGCACCAGCCGGCATCGCCGCCGTTCTTTTCGTCGCCGCAAGCACTGTCTGCGCACAGGTCCCGGCCGGCTATCCGGGTAATTACCAACACGTGATCGACGCGGCGAAGCAGGAAGGCAAGCTCGTCGTCTACTCGACGACCGACACCGCGCTCGTGCGCCCGCTCATCAAGGATTTCGAAAGCCTGTACGGCGTGAAGGTCGAATACAACGACATGAACAGCACCGAGCTTTACAACCGTTACGTCAGTGAAAGCGCCGCGAAAAGCGCGAGCGCCGACGTGCTGTGGAACTCGGCGATGGACCTCCAGGTGAAGCTGGTCAACGACGGGCTGATGGCCGCATACGATTCGCCCGAGACGCCGCACGTGCCGCAATGGGCGCAGTACCAGAAGCTGGCTTACGGCACGACCTACGAGCCGCTCGCGATCGTCTACAACAAGCGGCTGATTCCCGAGCACGACGTGCCGAAGACGCGCGCCGACCTGATCAGGCTGCTGCAGTCGCAGCCCGAGAAGTTCAAGGGCAAGGTGACGACCTACGACATCGAGAAATCGGGCGTCGGCTTCAACTATCTGACGCAGGACGCGCACGTGAACGAAAAGGTCACGTGGGAGCTCGTGCGCGCGATCGGCGCGGCGGGCCCGAAGCTGCAGTCGAGCACGGGCGCGATGATGGAGCGGATCTCGTCGGGCGAGAACCTCGTCGGCTACAACATCATCGGCTCGTATGCGTACGCGAAGGCGAAGAAGGACAAATCGATCGGCTACGTGCTGCCGAAGGACTACACGCTCGTCGTGAGCCGCCTCGTGACGATCTCCAGGCAGGCGCAGCATCCGAACGCGGCGAAGCTGTGGGTCGACTATCTGCTTTCGAAGCGCGGCCAGACGCTGATCGCGAACCAGGCGAACCTGTACTCGATCCGCGCGGACGTGTCGGGCGAGACGTCGATGACGAGTCTCGCGAAGGAGTTGGGCGACGCGCTCAGGCCGATCCAGATCGGCTCGGGCCTGCTCGTCTATCTCGACCAGTCGAAGCGCCTCGCGTTCCTCAAGCAGTGGCAGCAGGCGCTCAAGCGCTGAGCCCGCGCGCGTGACGGCGCGCGCGGCGGCCGCCGCGCGCGCCCCTTCCCTTCGTTTTCCTTCTCGTTGACGCGGCCTGCGGGCCGCAAGGGTGAACTCATGCTTACAACCCGCACCGGCCGCCCCTGCGCGCCCATGCCCGGCGCGCTCGTCGGCGGCGCACAGGGCGCGCCGTCGGCGGGCGGACTCTGGCCGCTCGCGGGCATGCTGCGCTGGATCGTCGTCGCCGTCCTGACGATCGCCGTCGCGCTGCCGATCGCGTTCATCGTGTTCCAGAGCCTGTTGTCCGCGCCGTTCTTCGACGCGAACAGAACGCTCTGCGTCGAGGGCTTTCGCTTCATCTTCGGCGATCCCGACTTCTGGTCCGCCGTGAAGAACTCGTTCGTCATCGCGGGCGGGATGCTGTTCATCTCGATTCCGCTCGGCGGCGTCCTCGCGTTCCTGATGGTGCGCACCGATCTGCCCGGCCGCCGCTGGCTGGAGCCGCTCGTGCTCACGCCGGTGTTCGTGTCGCCGATGGTGCTCGCGTTCGGCTACGTCGTCGCGGCGGGCCCGGTGGGCTTCTACTCGGTGTGGTTCAAGGCGCTGTTCGGCGTCGAATCCGTGCCGTGGAACGTCTACTCGATCTTCGCGATCACGGTCATCGTGGGCCTCACGCACGTGCCGCACGTGTACCTGTACGCGTCGGCCGCGCTGCGCAACCTCGGCTCGGACGTCGAGGAAGCGGCGCGCGTCGCGGGCGCGCGGCCGTTTCGCGTCGCGCTCGACGTGAGCCTGCCGATGACGCTGCCCGCGCTGCTCTTCTCCGGCGTGCTCGTGTTCTTCCTCGGCTTCGAGGTGTTCGGGCTGCCGCTCGTGCTCGGCGACCCCGAAGGCCACCTCGTGCTCGCGACGTACCTGTACAAGCTGACCAACAAGCTCGGCGTGCCGTCGTATCACCTGATGGCGGCCGTCGCCGTGTGCATCATCGCGATCACGTTCCCGCTCGTGCTCTTGCAGCGCCACCTGCTGAAATCCGCGAACCGCTACGTGACCGTCAAGGGCAAGGCGGGCCGCGCGACCGTGCTGCCGCTGCGCGCATGGCGCTGGGTCGCGCTCGCGATCGTCGCCGCGTGGCTCGCGCTCACCGTGATCGTGCCGATCTCCGGCATCGTGCTGCGCGCGTTCGTCACGAACTGGGGCGAAGGCGTGCCGCTCGCCGAGGTGCTGACCGTCGCGAACTTCGTCGAGCTGTTCGAGCAGGACAACCTCGTGCGCGCGATCGTCAACACGCTCGGCATCGGCGTGATCGGCGGCGCGCTCGCGATCGGCTTCTATTCGCTCGTCGCGTTCGCGGGCCACCGCCGCCACGACTGGGTCGCGCGCATGCTCGACTACATCGTGCTGCTGCCGCGCGCGGTGCCGGGCCTGCTCGCCGGCCTCGCGTTCCTGTGGATCTTCCTGTTCGTGCCGGGCCTGCGCGAGCTGAAGAGCTCGATGTGGAGCATCTGGATCGCGTACACGGTCGTGTGGCTCGCGTACGGAATGCGCGTGATCCAGAGCGCGCTGCTGCAGGTGGGCCCCGAGCTCGAGGAAGCGGGCCGCAGCGTCGGCGCGACGCGCGCGCGCGTGTCGCTCGACGTGACGCTGCCGCTCGTGCGCTTTGGCCTCCTGGCCGCCTGGCTCCTGATCTTCATGATCTTCGAGCGCGAGTACTCGACGGCCGTCTACCTGCTGTCGCCCGGCACCGAGGTGATCGGCGCGCTGCTCGTGTCGCTGTGGGCAACGGGGGCGGTCGACCAGGTCGCCGCGCTGTCCGTCATCAACATCGCAATGGTCGGCGCGGGACTCGCCGTCGCGTTGCGCTTCGGAGTGAAACTGCATGGATAAGCTCATCGTCGACGATCTGCATCTGAGCTACGGCGCGAACCCGATCCTCAAGGGCGTGTCGTTCGAATTGAACGCGGGCGAGGTCGTGTGCCTGCTCGGCGCGTCGGGCAGCGGCAAGACGACGCTGCTGCGCGCGGTCGCGGGGCTCGAGACGCCGTCGGCCGGCCGCATCCGGCTCGACGAGCGCACCTTCTTCGACGGCGCGAACCGCATCGACCTGCCCGTCGAGGCGCGCTCGCTCGGCCTCGTGTTCCAGTCATACGCGCTGTGGCCGCACCGCACGGTCGCCGAGAACGTCGGCTACGGGCTCAGGCTGCGCCGCGTCGCATCGGGCGAGATCAAGCGCCGCGTGCAGACCGCGCTCGACCAGCTCGGCCTCGGCCACCTCGCCGGGCGCTATCCGCACCAACTGTCGGGCGGCCAGCAGCAGCGCGTCGCGATCGCGCGCGCGCTCGTCTACAACCCGCCCGTGATCCTGCTCGACGAGCCGCTGTCGAACCTCGACGCGAAGCTGCGCGAGGAAGCGCGCGCGTGGCTGCGCGAGCTGATCGTGTCGCTCGGCTTGTCCGCTCTCTGCGTGACGCACGATCAGGCCGAGGCGATGGCGATGTCGGACCGCATCCTGCTGCTGCGCGACGGCCGCATCGAGCAGGAAGGCGCGCCCGCCGAGCTGTACGGCGCGCCGCGCACGCTCTACACGGCCGAGTTCATGGGCAGCAATAACCGGCTCGACGCACGCGTCGACGCCGTCGACGGCGAGCGCGTGACGCTCGCGGGCGACGGCTGGCGGCTCGCGGCGCGCGCACGCGGCGCGCTGCGGCACGGCGAGGACGCGCACGCGGTGATTCGCGTCGAGCGCGTGCAGGTTGCGGACGGCCCCGGCGAGAACCGGCTGCCCGCCGAGCTCGTGGCGTCGATGTATCTCGGCGATCGCTGGGAGTACCTGTTCCATTGCGGCGCGCTGCGGCTGCGCGCGTTCGGCACGGTGCCGCGCGCGGCGGGCCGGCACTGGCTCGAGTTCCCGGCGAACGATTGCTGGGCGTTCGCGAAAGCGGGCTGACCGAGGCCGCGCACGCCGCCCGACGGCGAACGTGCGCGCCCCCTAAAACAACCACCACTCAATCGGAGACACCGAAAATGAAAAAGCATCGCCGCATCGCCGGCACGACTGCGATCTCAGCCGGCCTCGCCGCGTGCGGGAGCCTCTCGGCCGGCCACGCGCTCGCGCAATCGAGCATCACGCTCTACGGGATCATGGACGCGGGCATCGAATACGTGAACCACGCGGCGCCCGACGGCGGCGGCGCGTTCCGGATGAAGTCGGGCAACAAGAACACGTCGCGCTGGGGCCTGCGCGGCGTCGAGGATCTCGGCGGCGGCCTGAAGGCGGTGTTCCGGCTCGAAAGCGGGATCGATCTCGCGAACGGCGCGTTCGACGACGGCCCCGACTCGATCTTCGCGCGGCGCGCGACGGTGGGCCTCAAGGGCAAGTGGGGCGAGCTGACGCTCGGGCGCAACTTCACGGTCACGTACGACTACATGCTGCCGTTCGACCCGATGGGCTACGCGCAGAATTATTCGTGGGCGACGTCGTCGACGGCCACGGGCGGCCGCAAGGACGGCCTCTTCACGCGCTCGTCGAACGCGGTGCGCTACGACGGCGCGCACGGCGGCTTGCGCTTCGGCGCGATGTTCGGCTTCGGCAACGTGCCGGGCAGCGTGAAGACGAGCTCGAAGTACGACTTCGCGCTCGGCTACGAGAGCGGCCCGTTCGCCGCGGTCGTCACGTTCGACCGCCAGAACGGCGCGGCCGACAGCGTGACGCCCGCGGACCCCGTCAACTACGTGCAGGGCATTCACGCGGGCGTCAGCTACGACTTCGGCAACCTGAAGACGATGGCGGGCTACCGCAACTACCGCCGCACGTATCACACGGCGGCGGCGACGCAGTTGAGCGACATGTACTGGATCGGCGGCGCGTACAACTTCACGCCGGCGTTCTCGCTCACGGGCGCGGTCTATCACCAGAACATCAAGGGCGGCGCCGACGCCGATCCGACGCTCGTGTCGCTGCGCGCGCAATACGCGCTGTCGAAGCGCACGGTGCTGTACGCGGCGGGCGGCTTCGCGATCGCGAAGCATGGGCAGAACGTCGGCGTGTCGCGCGATACGCTCGGGTATGCGGATACGCAGGTCGGCGTGACCCTCGGGATGCAGCAGCGGTTCTGATCGAACGGCGCGATGCGCCGCTCACTCATGCGCCGCGATCGCTTCGCGACGGTTGTCGAAAAGCGCGGGATGCGCCCGTCGCCCGAACGGTGACAATCGCCGGCGGCCTCGCCCAAGCGGAATTCGTTTGGGCGCGATGTCGGCTTCGCTCAATACGTCACATCGCCCTCGATCACGCCCGCCCGTTCGCCGCCGGCCGCCGGCCTGAATTGCGCGGCGAGCCGCTCGGCGCCGCGCGCGAGCAGCGTCGTGTCGACGCCGACCGCGACGAACGTCGCGCCGGCTTCGAGATAGCGCCGCGCCGCGCGCTCGTCCGCGCTGAGAATGCCCGCCGCCTTGCCCGCTGCGACGATCGCGGCGATCGCGCGGCCGATCGCCGCCTGCACGTCCGGATGCGCGGGGTCGCCCAGACGCCCGAGATCGGCCGCGAGATCGGCGGGCCCGATGAACACGCCGTCGACGCCGTCGACGCGCGCGATCGCATCGATCGCGTCGAGCCCCGCGCGCGTCTCGACCTGCACGAGCACCGCGATCCGCTCGTTCGCGCGCCGCAGGTAATCGTCGACGCGATTCCAGCGCGACGCGCGCGCGAGCGCGCTGCCGACGCCGCGCACGCCATGCGGCGGATAGCGCGTCGCCGCCACCGCCGCGCGCGCCTCGTCGGCGTTCTGCACCATCGGCACGAGCAGCGTCTGCGCGCCGAGATCGAGCACCTGCTTGACGATGACCGCGTCGTTCCACGGCACGCGCACGACGGGATGCGACGGATACGCGGCGATCGCCTGCAATTGCGCGAGGATCGTCGGCACCGTGTTCGGCGCATGCTCGCCGTCGATCAGCAGCCAGTCGAAGCCCGCGCCCGCAACGACCTCCGCCGCATAGGCGTTCGCCAGCCCGAGCCACAGCCCGATCTGCGCCTGCCCGCGCGCAAGCGCGGCCTTGAACGTGTTCTCAGGAATGCGCATCGTCGTCCGTCATTCGAAGTGGCAATGGATCGCGCCGAGCGGGCCGTAATCGACGTTGAACGTGTCGCCGCTCTGTGCCGCGCACGGCCGCGTGAACGAGCCGCCGAGGATGATCTCGCCCGCGTCGAGCGACACGTCGAAGCGCGCGAGCCGGTTCGCGAGCCACGCGACGCCGTTCGCCGGATGGTTCAGCACGCCCGCCGCGACGCCCGTCTCCTCGACGACGCCGTTGCGCGACATGATCGCCGCGACCCAGCGCAGGTCGACGTCCATCGGCCGCACGGGCCGCCCGCCGAGCACGACGCCCGCGTTCGCCGCGTTGTCGGCGATCGTGTCGAACACCTTGCGCGGGCGCTTCGTGTCCGGATCGATCGACTGGCTGCGCGCATCGATGATCTCGAGCGCGGGCACCACGTAGTCGACCGCGTCGTACACGTCGAACACCGAGCAGTGCGGCCCTTTCAGCGGCTTGCCGAGCACGAACGCGAGCTCGACCTCGACGCGCGGCACGATGAAGCGGCGCGCCGGAATCGTCGCGCCGTCCTCGAAGAACATGTCGTCGAGCAGCGCGCCAAAGTCCGGCTCGTCGATCTGCGACGAAGACTGCATCGCCTTCGACGTGAGGCCGATCTTGTGCCCTTTCAGCACGCGTCCCTCGGCGAGCTTCATGTCGACCCACGTGCGCTGGATCGCGTACGCGTCGTCGATCGTGATCTCCGGGTAGTCGAGCGAGATCTGGCGGATCTGCTTGCGCTCGCGCTCCGCGGCGTGCAGCCGGCGGGCGAGCAACTGGATGGTGGAGGAATCTAGCATTGTCACTGTTGTCGGGATGGGGTCACGCGCCGCGCCGGTAGCGCGCGTGGATGTTGTTGTGCTTGTACGAGCCCGTCTCGCTGAACTCGGCGAGCTCCATCGACAGCGCGAGATAGCGCTGCGCGTAGAGCGCCGCGAAATGCGCCTTGATCGCGTCGAACAGCGCGTCGCACGCGGCCTGTTTCGTCGCATCGTCGCGGCCCGAGCCGATCTTCAGCGTCACGTGCACGAATGCGTCGTCGGCGGTGCCGTCCGCGACGCAGTAATCCTGCAGCTCGATCGCGCGCGAGCGGATGCCGCCCGTCGGAAACACGCCGCCCTGCGCGATCAGCGTCTCGTTGATCGTCTTGAGCAGCACGGGAATCCGTGCGTCGTCGCGAATGTTCGCGGTGTATTCGACGATGATGTGAGGCATGTCGGTTCTCCGTTTTCTTCAGGATGGCGTTCGGCGCGCGAAGCGAACGGCGCGCCGCTCACGGCAGCGGAAAGATCGCGTTGATCTGCCCGGTGCCCGAGCTCGCGAAGTAGTCGGTCACGATCTCGACCGGCTCGTCGTAGCTGTCCCAGCCGAGCAGGCCGAGCAGCATCGCGGTGTCGTGCATGCCGCCCTCGCCGTGGCAATGCGTGCTGTACTCGGGCAGCATCTTGCAGAACGTCGCGAAATCGCCCTGCTTCCACAGCTCGACCACGCGCAGATCGACCTGCCTGTAGAACTCGCGGCTGATCATGTGGATCGCCTCCTCCGGGCTGCCGTTGTCGTTGAAGCGGTGCGACAGCGAGCCGCTCGCGAGGAACGCGACGTTCGAATCGCTCGCCTCGATCGCGTGCCTGAGCGCTTCGCCGAAGCGGCGGCTTTCGTCGAGCGAGTGCCACACGCACCAGCCGGCGATCGACACGACCTTGAAGTGCCGATCGGCGTTCATGTAGCGCATCGGCACGAGCGTGCCGTACTCGAGCTCGAGGCTGTCGATCTCGTGCGCGCGCGTGCCGATCCCGCGCGCGTTCGCGCTCGCCGCGATCAGATGGCCGAGCGCCGGATTGCCCGGATATTCGTAGCGCATGTCGCGGATGAAGTGCGGCAGCTCGTTGCTCGTGTAGACGCCCGCGAAATGCCCGTTGCAGTTCACGTGATAGCCGGCGTTGACGAGCCAGTGCGTGTCGGCGACGACGATCGTGTCGACGCCGAGCGCGCGGCAGCGCTCGCCGATCGCCTGATGGCCGCGGATCGCCTCCGCGCGGCAGCCGTGATGCCGGCCCGGCAGCTCGGACAGATACATCGACGGCACGTGCGTGACCTTCGCGGCAAGTGACAGCTTTCCCATCGTGAGTCTCCTGCCGCGCGGCCGGCCGACGGCCCCGGCGCGCGGCGTATCGTTCGTTGTCGGCGGGCGTCACACGCCCCAACGGGGAATGTGATGGCTGCCCATCGAGATGCACACGTTCTTGATCTCGGCGAACACCTCGAAGCTGTATTCGCCGCCCTCGCGGCCGGTGCCCGATTCCTTCACGCCGCCGAACGGCTGGCGCAGGTCGCGCACGTTCTGGCTGTTGACGAACACCATGCCCGCCTCGATTCCGCGCGCGAGCCGGTGCGCGCGGCCGACGTCCCGCGTCCACAAATACGACGCGAGGCCGTACGACGTGTCGTTCGCCGCGCGCAGCCCGTCCTCCTCGCCGTCGAACGGAATCAGGCACGCAACCGGCCCGAAGATCTCTTCCTGCGCGATGCGCATCCGGTTGTCGACGTCGGCGAACACGGTCGGCCGCACGAAGTTGCCGTTCGCCAGATGCGCGGGCAGGTTCGCCGGCTTGTCCGCGCCGCCCGCGACGAGCCGCGCGCCCTCTTCGACGCCGAGCCGGACGTAGCCCGTCACCTTCTCCCAGTGCGCGCGCGTGATCATCGAGCCCACCTGCGTGTTCTCGTCGGCCGGGTCGCCCACGATCAGGTTGTTCGCGCGGCGCGCGAACTCGGCGACGAACCTGTCGTAGATCGTCCGCTGCACGAAGATCCGCGAGCCCGCCGTGCAGCGCTCGCCGTTGATCGAGAAGATCGTGAAGAGCGACGCGTCGAGCGCGCGGTCGAAATCGGCGTCGTCGAAGATCAGCACGGGCGACTTGCCGCCCAGCTCCATCGAATATTTCTTCAGGCCCGCACGCTCCATGATCCGCTTGCCCGTCACCGTGCCGCCCGTAAACGACACCGCGCGCACGTCCGGATGCCGCACGAGCGCGTCGCCCGCCGTCGCGCCGTAGCCCTGCACGACGTTCAGCACGCCGGCCGGAATGCCCGCCTCGAGCGCGAGGCGGCCGAGCTGGTCGGCCGTGAGCGGCGAGAGCTCCGACATCTTCAGCACCGCGGTGTTGCCGAGCGCGAGACACGGCGCGGTCTTCCACGTCGCGGTCATGAACGGCACGTTCCACGGCGACACGAGCGCGCACACGCCGACCGGCTGGTACAGCGTGTAGTTCAGCATCTGGTCGTCGACCGGATAGCTGCGGCCGTTCATCCGCGTGCACACTTCGGCGAAGAAGTGGAAATTCTCCGACGCGCGCGGGATCAACTGCTTCCTCGTCTGCGAGATCGGCAGGCCGGTGTCCTGCGTTTCGAGCGCGGCGAGCGCGGGCACGTTGCGCTCGATCAGCTCGCCGAGCTTGCGCATCAGCTTCGCGCGCTCCTTCGCCGGCGTGCCCGCCCATTTCGGAAACGCGTCCTTCGCGGCGCGCACCGCCGCGTCGATTTCCTGCGCGCCGCCCGACGCGACCTCGGCGATCGGCTCGCCCGTCGCCGGATTGAACGTCGTGAACGTTTCCCGGCTGTCGACTTCGCGGCCGCCGATCCAGTGCTTGATGCCCATGCGTCTCTCCTTGTGCGGCGGCGTCAGCCGGCGCGATAGTAATCCGCTTCGCCGACGATCGTGTTGACGAGCCGGCCGATCCCCTCGATCTCGGTCACGACCTCGTCGCCCGGCTTCGTGTCGGCGAGCCCCTCGGGCGTGCCGGTCAGGATCAGGTCGCCGGGCGAGAGCGTCATGAATCCGCTGATGTATTCGATCAGCGACGCGACGTCGAAGATCATGTCGCGCGTGTTGCCGCGCTGCGTCTCGACGCCGTTGACCGTCGTGCGCAGCGCGAGATCCGACGCGTCGCCGATCTCGTCGCGGCTCACGAGCCACGGGCCGAGCGGCGTGCACGTGTCGCGATTCTTCACGCGCAGGTTCGGCCGGTAAAAGTTCTCCAGATAGTCGCGAACCGCGTAATCGTTGCCGATCGTGTAGCCGAGCACATGGTCGAGCGCCTGCGCGCGCGCGACGCGCCGCGCCTCGCGGCCGATCACGACCGCGAGCTCGCACTCGTAATGCATGTGCGTGGCGTCGGCGGGCCGCACAGTTTGCGCGCGGTGGCCGACGAACGTGTTCGGCCCTTTCAGGAAGATGAGCGGCTCGGCGGGCGCGCTGAACGCAAGCTCCTTCGCGTGATCGGCATAGTTCAGGCCGAGCGCGAACGTCGTGCGCGGCACGATGGGCGGCAGCCACGAGACGTCCGTCTCGGCGAGCACGCGCCCGGTATCGAGCCGCACGCGCCCTTCGCCCGCCGGCTCGGCCGCGTGCAGCGCGCCGTTGAATACGATGCGCGCGGTCTTCATCGCGCCCCCTCCGCGATCAACGTGTGACGCAGCGTGCCGATGCCCGGCGCGTCGATCTCGATCGCGCTGCCCGCCGCCGCGCGCGGCGCGTTCGGGCCGACGCCGACGAGCAGCACGTCGCCCGCGTCGAACGACATGAACGCCGATACGTCGGCGATCAGCCGCGCGACCGGGCGGATCAGGTTCGCGGTGCTCGCCTCGTAGCGCCGCTCGCCGTCCACGCGCACCGTCACCACGAGCGCGTCCGCGTCGCGGATGCTTGCGCGTGCAACGATCGCCGGCCCGAGCGGGCAAAAGCCGTCGCGGCACTTGAAGCGCACCGCCGGGCGGTAATAATCGGGATGCGGAATCGACACGTCGCTTGCAAGCGTAAAACCTTCAACGAAGTCGAGCGCCTGCTCGGCCGGCACGCGCGTCGTGCGGCGCGCGAACACGACGCCGACCGACGCGCCGATTTCGAGCGCGTCGACGCCCGCCGGCACGACGACGGCCGCGCCGTCGCCCGCGTGCGTGTTCGCGGGCTTCACGTACAGCACGGGCGCCCGCGGCGGCTGGTTGTACGGCGGCGCGTGCACCGCGTCGCCAAGCGCCGCGAGCGCGCCGCGATCGTTGAGCAGCGCGCCGTAGACGGCGCCGATCGGCACCGTCGCGACGCGCGCGCCGCGTTCGACGAGAGACAGCTCCATGCGATTCATCCTCCGCCGCGTCGCGCGGCCGGGTCAATTGCTTAACATATTAACTACAGCATGCGAAAAGAACAACCGCGATAACCCTGATAACCCTGATAAGGCGGTCACCGACGATTTTCGCCCTGCTAAGATTGATGGATCAACTGCCCTTCCAGGACCCTCATGAATCGTAAGTTCGATCACCGCAATCTGGCCATGCTGCTGCTCGAGGCCCGCGAAACGTTGATGGGCCGGTTCCGGCCGATCCTGAAGGAATTTGCGCTGACGGAGCAGCAATGGCGGATCATTCGCGTGCTGGACGGCGAACCGTCTCATGAGCTCGAAGCCGGGCAGATCGCGAAGCGCTGCTGCATCCTGAGCCCGAGCCTCACGGGCGTGCTGGAGAGAATGGAGCGCGACGGCCTGATTCGCCGCACGCGCGCGCAGGAGGATCAGCGCAGGCTGATCGTCAGCCTGACGCCGCAGAGTCGTCAGCTCGTCACGCAGATCGGCCCGCGCATCGACGAGCAGTATCGGCTCCTCGAGCAGCGCTTCGGCGCGGATGCGCTCCGCGAGGTGTACGCGGCGCTCGACAAGCTGATCGAAGTCGGCGGCTCGTGACGCGCGGCCGCCGCGCGCAAGTCCAGGGTCTGTTCGCGCTCATGACAGGCTTGCGCCGGCAGCCGTCCGCGGCATCTGCGCAAGCACGTCGACGCCGCGCGACGTGCGCATGCATTCGTTCACGTAATCGACGAACGGCAGCGGCTCGAAATCGATCTCGCGGCGCACGCGCGCGTTGTCGAACACATGGTCGAGCTCGGCGAACGCGGCGTAAGACTGCAACGCGCGCCGGATCACGCGCTCGCGCGCGGCGTCGCGGCGGCCGAGCACGTCGCGCGCGATCGAAGGAAACTCGGCGGACGAGCAGAGCGCGTAGCGCGGCTCGTCGTCGAGGCCCACCGCCTCGTCCATCGCGCGCACGATCTGTGTGACGGTCGGCGCTTCGTCGCCCGCCGACACGTGGTACGTATCGTGCGCGAGCGACGGCTTGAGCGCGAGCAGCATCAGCGCGCGCGCGCAGTCGTCCACCGCGATCACGTCGATGCGCGCCATCGGCCGCGCGGTGAAGCGGCGCGCCGCGTGAACGATCCGGAACATCCAGAACGTGCTCGCCGACGGCTGCGTGCCGAGCAGCGTGTGCCCGACGACGCACGACGGCCGCACGACGACGAGCGGCAGGCCGAGCGCGCGCAGTTGCGCTTCCGCGTCGCGCTTGCCGCGCGTATACGGCCCGACATCGATCTCGCGGCCGCGCGCCGGCGTATCGTCCTCGTGGATCGTGCCGCGGGCCCTGATCCCGCAGGCGAACGCCGCGCCGACATGCACGAAGCGCTGCAGCCGCCGGCTGCCCGCGAAGCGGCGCGCGAAGTGCAGCGTCGCGTCGACGTTCGTCTCGTTGACGACGCTCGCATCGGCGAGCGACGCGACGCCCGCGCAATGGATCACGTGCGATGCGAGCGCGATGCGCGCCGCGTCCGCATCGGCGAGCGCGCCGTCGAGCTCGCCCGCGATCACGTTCGCCTCGGTCAGCCGCTCGGCCCAGTAAGGCGCGAGCCCGCTCTTGAGCGCCGCCGCGCGCAGCCGCGCGAGCGCGTGCGCGCGGTCGCACGCGCGCACGACGCACACGACGCGATCGAGCAGCCCGGCGTTGACGAGCGACACGAGCACCGCGCCGCCGATGAAGCCGGTCGCCCCGGTAAGCACGATCCGGTCGACGTGCGCGGCCGCGGCGGGCGCGCTCGCGGGCGACACGAGGCCCGCCCGCCAGGTGAGCGAAAGCGCGGTTTTCCAGATCAGCACGATGGGCACCTCCTTCTTCAGAATCAGAAACATCGCCGAGCCCGGCGCGCTGCCCATGCCCTTCATATAATCCGGGCCCGGCCGGTCGAAGCGGCTCTCGTCCGCGCAGCCGTCGTCATGACTCACCGCGGCCGCGACGGACATGAAGCCCGCGAACGGCACGCAGTACCGGAGGGAGTGAAGGGATGGCCGCGCGGTGCCGGGAAAGAGCCAGGGAGTCCGCAGTCTAGGTTCGGGCGCCCGGCGAATCTGTCCCGAATGTTTCGGGAATATGTGCGGATTTGTGTCCGATTGTCGGCGATTGTTGTGGCCGTCCCCGGCGGCCGGCGCGCGCGGCTAGAATGCGCGTGCCCTGCCCGCGCTTCGCGCGCGCAGCCCCTTGCCGAGGAAACCATGAACGAAGTGCCGCTCAAATACCGGGTGCTGCTGATCGAAGACGACGATCGCCTCGCGCAATTGATCCGCGAGTATCTCGACAGCTACGAATTCTCGGTGACGGTGGTACGGCGCGGCGACCTCGCCGTCGGGGCCGTGCGCGAGCATCAGCCCGCGCTCGTGATACTCGACCTGATGCTGCCGCATCTCGACGGCATGGAAGTGTGCCGCCGCATCCGCGGGTTCTCGAACGTACCGGTGCTGATCCTGACCGCGCGCTCGGACGTCTACGATCAGGTGGCCGGCCTCGAGACGGGCGCCGACGACTACGTGACGAAGCCGATCGAGCCGCGCGTGCTCGTCGCGCGCGCCCGCGCGTTGCTGCGCCGCGCGCAGCCGGGCGCGAGCGTCGAATCGCCCGCGAGCGAGACGCTCGTGTTCGGCGAGCTTGCGATCTCGCCGCCGAACCGCACGGTCACGTGGCGCGGCGAGCCCGTCGACCTGAAGACGGCCGAGTTCAACCTGCTGCTGATCCTCGCGCGCTCGGCAGGCACCGTGCTGAGCCGCGACGACATCCTCAAGCAATTGCGCGGCATCGAGTTCGACGGCCTCGACCGCTCGGTCGACTCGGGCATCTCGAAGCTGCGGCGCCGGTTCGAGGACGCATCGTCCGAGCCGCACAAGATCAAGACGATCTGGGGGCGCGGCTATCTGTTCAGCCCGTCCGCATGGGACGACTGAATGCTGCGCTCGCTCGTCAGGCTGTATCTCGTCGTGGTCGTCTGCGCAGCGGCGGCGATCCTTTTCATCAACACGTCGTTCACGCGCTTCTTCTACGACCGGATGTCGAGCGCCGCGCGCGAGACGCTCGGCACCTATGCGTTCGTGCTGAACGATTATCTCGAGCGCCATCCGGGCGAGTCGCGCCAAGGCGCGCTGCGCGAGCTCGCGAAGCACGGCAACGAGGGCTTCGGCTTCATGTCGATCGACGACGCGCGCAAGCTGCTGAGCGCCGAGCAGCGGCGCGATCTCGACCGCGGCGAGATCGCGATCAGCTACGACGGCAAGGACTATTTCATGCCGCTCGTCGACGGCACCGTGCTGCACGCGCGCCCGGACGAGCCGCCCAGCCTCGACATCCAGATCTACGCGTACCTGACCGTCGCGCTCGCGACGCTGCTCGCCGTCGCGCTGTGGATCCACTACCACTGGCGCGACCTGCGCAAGCTCGAGGCGGCCGCGCGCGCGTTCGGCAACGGCCGGCTGTCGACGCGCGCCGAGCTGTCGCGCAAGTCGAACATCTATGAGCTGTCGCAGCAGTTCAACGACATGGCGAAACGGATCGAGGCGTCGATCCAGCAGCAGCGCGAGATGATGCATGGGATCTCGCACGAGCTGAAGACGCCGCTCGCGCGTCTCGAGTTCGGCCTCGCGCTGCTCACGTCGCCGGATGCGACCGAGCGCATGCGCGAGCGGCAGGAGGCGCTTCGCCGCGACGTGCGCGAGCTCGACGAGCTCGTCACCGAGCTGCTGACGATCGGCCGGCTCGAACAGGGCGAGCGGCATCTCGCGCTGATGCAGGTGATGGTCGCGGAGCTGATCGACAGCGTCGCAGCGAGCGTCGCGCACGACATCGCCGATCGCCGGCTCACGCTCGACGTGGCGGCGCGCGGCGCGCCCGCGTGCCACGTGTGCGATGCGAAGCTCGTCGCGCGCGCGCTGCTGAACCTGATTCGCAACGGCATGCGCTACGCGTCGTCGACGATCTCGCTGCGGGCGGCGCTCGGCGAAGCGGGCGCGCTCGTGCTGACTGTCGACGACGACGGCCCCGGCATTCCGGCAGCCGACCGCGACCGCTTGTTCGAACCGTTCCACCGGCTCGATTCGAGCCGCGACCGGCTAACGGGTGGCTTCGGCCTGGGCCTCACGATCGTGCGGCGCGTCGCGCTCGCGCACGGCGGTGACGTGCGGCTCGACGACTCACCGCTCGGCGGCGCGCGCTTCGTGATCACGCTGCCCACGCTCGATGCGCCGGCTCGCGAGCAGAAGGCGCGAAGCGCGGCTGCGTGACGACGCAAGGCGCGAACGCCTGCCGGACTCGGCGGATTCGGCGATCGGCGCGGGCGCGCCGGCAACGCAGGCCGGCGGCCGCCGAGCCTCGACTCGACGCCCGGCATCGCGCGCCCGATCATCGTCCTCGGATCGCCGCCGACCGACCGGCGACGCCGCGGACTGCTCGCCGTCACTCCCCCGCTGCGATCCGCTCGGCCGCCGCGTGCTCGCCGCCGACGCGATAGCGCGCGGCCGGATGCGGCGCCGCGAGCCGCGGCCCCGCGCGATGCAGCTTCTCGCGCAGCGTGCCCGGCGCGTAGTCGGTCTGATAGACGCCGCGCCGCTGCAGTTCCGGCACGACGAGCTCGACGACGTCGACGAACGTCTCCGGCGTCACCGCGTACGCGAGGTTGAAGCCGTCGACGTCGGTCTCGTCGACCCACGATTGCAGATCGTCGGCGATCTCGCGCGCGTCGCCGACCGACACCGGCCCGAGTCCGCCGATGCCGCCCCAGCGCGCGATCTCGCGCACGGTCCACTGGCGCGTCGGATCGGCGCTCGACAGCGCCTCGACGGCCGACTGGATCGCATTGCTCTCGACGTGCTCGAGCGGCGCGTCGAGGTCGTATTTCGACAGATCGATCCCGGTCCAGCCGGACATCAGCGCGAGCGCGCCCTCGTCGCTCGCGTAGCGGCGATAGTCGGCGTGCTTCGCGTGCGCGTCGGCCGACGTGCGGCCCGTGATCACCGTGTGCAGGTTGAAGATCAGCACGTCGCGCGGATCGCGGCCGAACTGCTTCACGCGCTCGCGGATGTCGGCGACGAACGCCTTCAGGATCGTGCGCGACGGCGCGGCGACGAAGATGCACTCCGCATGCTGCGCGGCGAAGTCCTTGCCGCGCCGGGAAGCGCCCGCCTGATAGAGCACCGGCGTGCGCTGCGGCGACGGCTCGCACAGATGGATGCCGGGCACGTCGTAATGGCGGCCGCGATGGCCGACCGGATGCACCTTGGACGGCTCGGCGAACACGCGGCGCGCG
Source organism: Burkholderia sp. MSMB1588 (assembly GCF_001546925.1). Lineage (NCBI taxonomy): Bacteria > Pseudomonadati > Pseudomonadota > Betaproteobacteria > Burkholderiales > Burkholderiaceae > Burkholderia > Burkholderia sp. MSMB1588. The sequence goes on from NZ_CM003770.1 coordinate 2,673,158, forward strand.
GCGTCGCGCACGACGGCGTCGTCTTCCCACGAGCCTTCCCACAGCTTGTAGCAGACCTCGAGATACTCGTCGGCGATCGCGTAGCGCTCGTCGTGATTCGTCTGCTGCGGCAGCCCGAGGTTGCGCGCGGCGCTGTCGAGGTACGACGTGACGACGTTCCAGCCGACGCGCCCGCCCGTCAGATGATCGAGCGTCGACATGCGCCGCGCGAACGGATACGGATGCTCATACGACAGCGAGCACGTGACGCCGAAGCCGAGATGCCGCGTCGCGGCCGCCATCGCGGACACGAGCAGGATCGGATCGTTGACGGGCACCTGCGCGCCCTGCCGGATCGCCGCTTCGCCGCTGCCCTGATAGACGTCGTAGATGCCGAGCACGTCGGCGATGAACAGGCCATCGAACTTGCCGCGCTCCAGCAGTTGCGCGAGCCCGGTCCAGTAGCTCAGTTCGCGATAGCGCCACGACTCGTCGCGCGGATGCGCCCAGAGCCCCGGCGACTGATGGCCGACGCAGTTCATGTCGAAGGCGTTGAAACGGATCTGTCGGGTCATGGTGAAGCGTTCTCTCGATTCGGTCGATGCGCAGCTATCGCGTCACAACGCGCCGTGGCGCGGCGGCAGCGCGTCGTTCAGGTAGTAATCGGCGATCGCGATGTATTTCCAGCGCACCGGATCGTGCAGCGTGTGCGTGCGCGCATTGCGCCAGTGGCGATCGAGCGCGTGCTCGGCGAGCGTGCCCTGCGTGCCCGCGAGCTCGACGAGGCGCGACGACGCCGCGAGCGCGATCTCGGTCGTCGCCGCGCGCGCCTTCGCGACCGCGATCGACGCGGCCGCGACCGTGCGCTCGTTCGCATCGTCGATCGCCGCGTCCACGCGCATGCCCGCGCGCTCGGTCAGCGCGCCGGCCGCGTCGAGGTCGACCGCGAGCCTGCCGAAGATCTCGAGCGCGAGCGGATCGTCGCTCGCGCGCGCGACGCCGCTGTCGATCCACGGCCGCGCGCGTTCGCGCACGAAGCGGCGCGCGTCGGCGAACGCGGCGCGCGCGATGCCGAGATCGACGGCCGCGTGCAGCAGTTGGCCGAGCGGGCCGACCGGCGTCGGCTTCGCGTCGAACGCGTCGCTGTACGGCACGACGGCCGATGCGTCGACATACACGTCGTCGAGCCGCGTCGTGCCGCTGCCTGTCGTGCGCTGGCCGAAGCCGTTCCAGTCGTCGTCGACCGTGAGGCCCGGCGCGTGCGCCGGCGCGAACGCGACGTGCAGCCGGTCGTTCGCGTCCTTCGCGACGACCGGAATCCAGTGCGCGAAGAGCGCGCCCGTCGAATAGAACTTGCGGCCGTTGAGCCGGAAGCCCGCGCCGTCGGGCGTGATCGTCGTCCGGTAGTCGCGCACGTGCTTCGTGCCGCGCTCGGACAGCGCGTTGCCGAAGCGCTCGCCCGCGAGCGCGCGCTCGAAGTAGAAGCGCTGCTGCGCGCGCGTGCCGTTCACGCGCAGCACTTCGAGCATGAAGAAATGGTTCTGCGGAATCTGGCCGATCGCGGGATCGGCCTCCGACACGATCGCCGTGACCTCCGCGAGCGTCGCCGCCGACACCGCCGCGCCGCCGAATTCGCGCGGCACCGCGATGCCCCAGAGGCCCGTTGCCGAATACGCGTCGAGCTCAGCGTGCGGCAGGCGGCGCTCGCGATCGCGCGCGGCGGCGTCGGGCGCGATCGTCGCCGCGAACGCGCGGGCCGCGTCGAGCGCGTCGGCGTCGCTCGAAATCCGTCGCGCCGCACGCGCGACGGCCGGTTGCGTGATCGCGTTCATCGGCTCAGTTCCATGCGTGGCGCGCGGGCGCGACGCCGTTCAGATAGTAGTTGCCGACGAGGTGATATTTCCAGCGCACCGGGTCGTGCAGCGTATGCGTGCGCGCGTTGCGCCAGTGGCGGTCGAGGCCGTGCTCGGCGAGCGTCGCCTGCGTGCCGGCGAGCTCGAACAGCTTCTCGCTCGCGAGCAGCGCGATCTCGGTCGTCAACACCTTCGCCTCGCCCACCGCAACCGATGCGCACGCGACGTCGTCCTCGGAGACTTCGCGTTGCGCGGCGAGCGCATCGAGCGTGCGCGCCGCGCGTTCGAGCAGCGCATCGGCCGCGTGCAACTGGATCACGAGGCTGCCCGTCTCGCGAATCGTCAGCGGATCGTCGGCCGCGCGCTCGACGCCGCTGTCGATCCACGGCCGCGAGCGCTCGCGCACGAAGCGCAGCGTGTCGTCGAGCGCCGCGTGCGCGATGCCCGCGTCGATCGCCGCCTGAATGATCTGCGACAGCGGGCCGTTCAGCGTCGGCTGATCCGACACGCGGTGCGCGGCAAACACATGCGACGCCGGCACGCGCACGTTGTCGAGCCTGACCGTGCCGCTCGCGGTCGTCCGCTGGCCGAAGCCCGACCAGTCGTCGATCACCGAGAGCCCGGGCGTGCCCTTCGGAATGTACGCGAGCCAGCCCTTGCGATCGTCGTCGATCCCGAGCACCGGCACGTAATGCGCGAACAGCGCGCCCGTCGAATAGAACTTCGTGCCGTCGACGCGATAGCCGTCGCCGTCGCGAATCACTTTCGTCTTCAGGTCGAGCACGTTCTTCGTGCCCTTCTCCGAGAAGCCGTTACCGAATCGCTTGCCCTTCAGAATCTCGCCGAAGAAGAAGCGCTTCTGCTCGTCGGTGCCCGTGAGCGCGATCACGTCGACGAGGCCGAAGTGGTTCTGCGGCAGTTGGCCGAGCGACGGGTCCGCGGCCGCGACGCGCTTCACGACCTCGGTCAGCGTCACGTGCGACACGCCCGCGCCGCCATACGCCTTCGGCACCGTGATCGCCCAGAGGCCCGATTGCGAGAACCAGTCGATTTCGTCGTAGGGCAGCCTGCGCTCGCGATCGCGCTCGGCCGCGCCTGGCGCGAGCCGCTCGGCGAGCGCGCGCGCGGCGTCGATCGCCTCGGCGTCGCTCGCGATTAGATGCGCGTCTCGCGCGGGCTCGCCGCGCGCGGTTTGGACGGCCGTCTCATAGATCGCGGACATGCGTGTCTCCGTTGAAGAACAAGGGACCAATCTATCAACGGGGCTTGCCGCGACCAACCGATCGATTCGGGAAACGTTATTCCGGACCCCGGAAAATGCGCATCGCACAAGCTGCTTTGGCGACGCGCGCAACCGCGTGCGCGCGGCAAATCGACGCGCCCGATAACGCGATGCAATCGGGCCGACATGACGTGCGTGCGCACGCATCGCTCATGAAAACACCTGATTGCGCAGACAAGCCCGTTCACGGCACGCTATGCGCAACCGTTTCGCACGCGCCGCCCAATGCCGCGCAACGCGATCCGCGTCGATCTTTTTGTGACGCCGCTTGCGTTCCGTGTCAATCCACCTAGACTGAGAAAGCTCACCGGCTAACCTTCGAAAGGAGACGAAGCATGCGCCTCACCATTCGAATCAACGGCAGCGGTTCCTCTGCGCAGCAATTCGCGGTCCTGTGGCTCGACACCGACGAGCAACTGTGGTCGCGCGAAGCGCATCAGGGCATCGATCTGCCGACGTGGGGCAAGGTGAAGGACGTCGAAGGCGCGGTTGCGCTGTGCTCGGCCGACAGCGGCGAAGCGCTGTGCCGGCTGCAAGGGCTGTCGTTCTCGAACGTAGAGCGTTCGTCCGACGAAGAGCATGGCGACGCGGTCCTCGGCGGCGAGAACCCGCAAGGCGCGTGGCGCCTGCAAGCGGTCGATTCGGCGTCGATCCAGCCCGAGCATCAGGGATTCACCGTCGTGCGCTGAGCGCGGCGCACGTGTGGCCGAACTGAGCCGGACGTTGAGCAGCGCGGCTCGCACGCGCGGCCGGTTTCGAATCGGTGCACCGATCGGCAGCGGACCTCCGAACCACCACGACACATCACGTCAAGCATGGCGTTCGCGAAACAGGCGAACGCCGTTTTGTATCGTCGACCCAGTGGCCGGCGCTCGTATGTTCGGCGTTCGTGCGCGCGGCGTGAGCACGGCATGAGCGCGGCGTAGCGATCCCTGATTCGCCCGGCGGGCCGCCGTCAGGCAGCCGCCTGATTTTTTGCGACGCGCGTCGCACGCTTCGGCACGCGCACCACCCTATCCGTTCGCTTGATCGTTTCGCTCAATCGATCCGCTCGACGAGATGCGAGCGATCGTAGGGCGCGGCGTATGGCTCGGGCCAGAACTCGACGATGCGCGCAATCTTCCGATGCACCACCGTGAAGAACGAAATCGCCCGCGCGCGCTGGACGCCGTCCGTGACGGACACGTCGGACACGGCCTCGTGCGCGTCGCCGATCATCCGGCCGATCGTAAACGTCCATGGCCCGTGCGCCGGGTATTCGCTATTCAGCATCGCGAAATTTCGGGCGCCGCGAATGCGCTCGTTCGATTGCGGCCAGTCGAGCACGAAGTCGTCGGCGAGCACCGCCGCGACCGCATGAAAATCGTTCGTGCCCATCAAGCGCCAGAACTCGCGCGCCACGCCGACAGCCGTTTCGAGGTCGGAATTCATTTCGATGTCCGTATTCATGTTCATTGCCTCATTCGCGCCGGAACCGCCGCTTCGCCCGCGTGCGCATCGCGCGCGCACATGCGGGCATGCGCACGATCGCGCGGACCGCATGAGACGAGCGTCCCTCGCCGCGCGCTGCGCATGCCGAACCGAGACCGGTGTCTCACGCCACGCGCCGGCCGCCACTCGCCGCGCGCATCACTCCTGGACGCCCGTCCCGTCGCGGCGCCTCAACTGCACGACGTCGCGCAACGGCGGCGCGCCGAACAGCCGGCTGTACTCGCGGCTGAACTGCGACGGGCTGTCGTACCCGACCCTGAGCGCGACCGAGCCGACGTCGCCGTGCTGGCCGAGCAGCAGCCGGCGCGCCTCGTGCAGCCGCAGTTGCTTTTGATACTGGAGCGGGCTCAGCGTCGTCACGTGCTTGAAGTGATGATGCAGCGACGACACGCTCATGTTCACCTGCTGCGCGAGCGTCTCGACCCTGAGCGGCTCCGCGTAATGATCGCGGAGCCATTCGATCGCGCGCGCGATCCGGTACGTCTGGCTGCCCGCGACCGCGATATGCCGCAGCCGCGCGCCCTGCCCGCTCGTCAGCAGCCGGTACAGCAGTTCCTTTTCGATCAGCGGCGCGAGGATCGGAATGTCGCCTGGAGTATCGAGCAATCGCACGAGCCGCAGCGCCGCGTCGAAGAGCGGCTCGGACAGCGCGCCGACGGCGATCCCCTCGCCCGTCGGCACCGCGTCCGGCGGCGGCATCCGCATCTCGGCCGCGAGTTCGGCGATGCGCTGCACGTCGAGCGCGATCTTCACGCACAGATACGGCGCATCGGCCGACGCGCGCGTGACCTGCGACAGCATCGGCAGATCGACCGACGTGACGAGGCACTGCTGATGATCGTATTCGTATGCCTGCCCCGCGACCGTCACCCGCTTCGCGCCCTGCGCGGCGAACACGAACGCGGCGCGCGTGACGCTGCAGCCGAGGTCGACGGGCGACGAGCAGCGGAAGAACGACAGCGCGGGAATCGCGCTCGGGTGCGCGCCGTCGGCGGGCGCGAAGCGGTCGATCAGCGCGGCGAGCTCGCGGCGCGCGGCCTCGCGCGGCGCGAGCGACGGCAGCCGCGCATCGGCCGGGGGAGACGCCGCGTGCGCGGCGGATTCGAGTGGAGCGTAGCGCTGATCCATCGGCAATGAGCGAGCGTTGGAGTCGTGATCGTAGCAGGCGCGGATGCGGGCGACGCGGCGGCCGCCCACCGCGCTCGGGATTTGCAGGATTGTTCAATATTTTTGCAGGATTGTGTAAACGCAACGGCGGTCCGTCCCTCACACTGCCGGCTATCACCCGGCGCCAAGTCCGGGCATTCCCCCACGGAGATTGTCCATGTCTACCTCGTTTGTGCTGAACGGCAAGAATCTGACGCTGGACGCCGATCCCGCGATGCCGCTCCTCTGGGCGATCCGCGAAGACGCGGGCCTGCACGGCACGAAATTCGGCTGCGGCGCCGCGCAATGCGGCGCGTGCACCGTGCATCTCGAAGGCCAGGCGGTGCGCTCGTGCGTGCTGCCGCTCGCAGCCGTCGCCGGCAAGCGCGTGACGACGGTCGAAGGGCTCGCGAGCAAGCCCGCGAAGGCCGTCCAGGCCGCATGGGTCAAGCTGCAGGTGCCGCAGTGCGGCTACTGCCAGTCCGGCCAGATCATGTCGGCGACCGCGCTCCTCGAACAGAACCCGGCGCCCACCGACGCCGACATCGACGCCGCGATGAACGGCAACATCTGCCGTTGCGCGACCTACACCCGCATCCGCGCCGCGATTCACGAAGCGGCCGCCACCCTGAAGGCCTGACGATGACGACCGACCTCGATCTCCCGAATGCGGTGCGCGCGTCCCGCCGCACATTCCTGAAGGCCGCCGGCGCCGCCGCGGCCGTTGGCCTCACGATCGGCTTCGAATGGCGCGACGCGGGCCGCCCGGCGCTCGCCGCCACCGCCCCCGCCGCCGATGCAGGCGCAGCCGGCGCGTTCGCGCCGAACGCGTTCCTGCGCGTCGCGCCGGACAACAGCGTGACCGTGATCGCGAAGCACGTCGAGATGGGCCAGGGCGCGTACACCGGCATCGCGACGATCGTCGCCGAAGAGCTCGACGCGAACTGGCGCGACGTGCGCGTCGAAAGCGCGCCCGCCGACGCATCGCGCTACGCGAACCTGCAGTTCGGCAAGCTGCAGGGCACGGGCGGCAGCTCGGCGATGGCGAACTCGTGGATGCAGTTGCGCGAGGCGGGCGCGAAGGCGCGCGCGATGCTCGTAGCGGCGGCCGCCGCGCAGTGGAACGTGCCCGCCGCCGAGCTGACGACGGGCGACGGCGCCGTGCGCCATGCGGCGAGCGGCCGCGAGGCGACCTACGGCTCGCTCGCGGCGGCCGCGGCCGCGCTGCCCGTGCCGGAGAAGGTCACGCTGAAGTCGCCGGCTGATTTCCGGCTGATCGGCAAGCCGGTGCCGCGCGTCGACGCGCTCGCGAAATCCGACGGCACCGCGCAGTTCACGATCGACGTGACGATGCCCGGCATGCTCGTCGCGCTGCTGCAGCGCCCGCCCGTCTTCGGCGGCAAGGTGAAGTCGTTCGACGCGAGCGCCGCGAAGGCGGTGCCGGGCGTCGTGTCGGTCGTGCAGGTCGAGCGCGGCGTCGCGGTCGTCGCGAAGGGCTTCTGGGCCGCGAAACAGGGCCGCGACGCGCTGAAGGTCGAATGGGACGATTCGAACGCGGAGAAGCGCAGCTCCGACGCGATCATGCGCGAGTACCGGCAGCTCGCCGAGCGCCCGGGCGCGTCCGCGCGCCGCGACGGCGACGCCGACCACGCGCTCGCCGGCGCGGCGAAGCGGATCTCCGCATCGTACGAGTTTCCGTATCTCGCGCACGCGCCGATGGAGCCGCTCGACGCGGTCGTCAAGCTGACGGCCGACAGTTGTGAGATCTGGGCGGGCGATCAGTTCCAGACGATCGACCAGGGCAACGCGGCGCGCGTCGCGGGGCTCGATCCGTCGCAGGTCAGGATTCATACTCTGTATGCGGGCGGCAGCTTCGGCCGGCGCGCGAACGCGTGGTCGGACTATGTCGTCGAGGCCGTGTCGATCGCGAAGGCGCTCGGCGCGAACGGCACGCCCGTCAAGCTGCAATGGACGCGCGAGGACGACATCCACGGCGGCCTCTATCGTCCGATGTACTTCCACAAGCTCGACGCGGCGCTTTCGAAGGACGGCAAGCTCGTCGGCTGGCGGCATCGGATCGTCGGCCAGTCGATCCTCGCCGGCACGCCGTTCGAGGCGGTGATGGTGAAGAACGGGATCGACCAGACGTCGGTCGAGGGCGCGGCGAACCTGCCGTATGCGATTCCGAACGTATCGGTCGAGCTGACGACGACGAAGGCCGGCGTGCCGGTGCTGTGGTGGCGCGTCGTCGGCAGCTCGCACACCGCGTATGCGGTCGAAGCGTTCGTCGACGAGGCCGCGCACGCGGCGGGCAAGGACCCGTACCTGTTCCGCCGCGACCTGCTCGCGCACGCGCCGCGCCTGAAGGCCGTGCTCGAGCTCGCCGCCGGGAAGGCCGGCTGGGACCCGGCAAAGCCGCTGCCGAAGGGCCGCGGACGTGGGATCGCGGTCGCCGAGGCGTTCAGGAGCTACGTCGCGCAGGTCGCCGAGGTGTCGGTGGACGAGCACGGCGCCGTGAAGGTCGAGCGCGTCGTCTGCGCGGTCGACTGCGGCACCGCGATCAATCCGGACGTGATCGCCGCGCAGATGGAAGGCGGCATCGGCTTCGGGCTCGGCGCGGTGCTGCACGGCGCGATCACGCTAAAGGACGGCAAGGTCGAGCAGAACAACTTCGACGGCTACCGCGTGCTGCGGATCGCCGAGATGCCGAAGGTCGAGGTGCACATCGTGCCGTCGGGCGAGGCGCCGACGGGCGTCGGCGAGCCGGGCGTCGCGCCGATCGGCCCCGCCGTCGCGAACGCGATCTTCGCGGCGACGGGCAAGCGGCACTACGCGCTGCCGTTCCCGGCCGCCGGAGAAGCGGCGGCTTGACGGGCGGGGGGCGATGGGCGATGGGCGGCGCCCGCCGCCCGCCCCAATCGCTCCGCCGCACGTTACGTCGCCGGTCGCACAGACGTAACGCAAACGTCCGTGCTACGTAACACACCTTCAAACGGTTTCAGATTGTTACATTTCCGGCGCTACCGCAGGCCACGCGCCGCCACCCGAAAACGCTTTCGATTCATGCACTTGAGCGATAAAAAAGACCTTTGATGCCGTTTGACCGCTGCATCTCGCCAGCCTGGCCCGACACTTGCAGTAACGCTCCTCGTGCCGTTCGCCCATTCATCTGCGAATCACGAGGATCATCATGGATTGCAAGTATCTGTACATCGACAACATCAAGATCAACTTCGTCCGCCGCATCATCGAGATCGACGGCGAGCCAGTCAGCCTGACCCCGCGCGAATTCGACGTCGTCGAATTCCTGCTCGACAACATGAACAAGGTCGTGTCGCGCCAGGCGATCCAGGAAGCGGTGTGGGGCCGCGAGCTCGCGGTGTCGTCGCGCACGCTCGACACGCACGTGTCGCGCATCCGCTCGAAGCTCGGCCTCGATTTCGACAAGAACATGCGGATCATTCCGGTCTATTCGATCGGCTACCGGCTCGTGCTGTTCGGCACGGCGACGACGCGCGTCGAGCCGCACGACGAGCAGCACGCGCCGCTCGCCCGTCCGGCCGCCGCGCCGCACCTCGCGCTCGTCGCCGAATACCACTGAACGCGGCGCGCGCCGCCGCGCGAAACGCGTTCGTTCGCGCGGCGGCGGCCTACCCGGCGCGCTGCCGCTCGAGCCACGCCTGGAACATCAGCACCGTCCAGAGCGGATGCTGCCAGTTCATCCGGCCCGACTGGTGCTGGCGCCACAGCCGCTCGACGCGCGTCGCGTCGAGATAGCCTTCGTCGCGCAGGCGCGCGGGGCGCAGCAGCTCCGCCGCCCAGTCGCTCAGCTCGCCGCGCAGCCACGCGCCGACGGGCGCGCAGAAGCCCTGCTTCGGCCGGTCGATCAGCGGCCGCGGCACGTAGCGGTACAGCAGCTTGCGCAGCAGCCACTTGTCCTGCCCGTCCGGGATGCGCAGCGCCTCCGGCAGCCGCCACGCGAACTCGACGACGCGATGATCGAGAAACGGCATCCGCGTCTCGAGGCTCACCGCCATCGCCGCGCGGTCGACCTTCGTCAGGATGTCGGTGGGCAGGTACGTGAGCGTGTCGACGGCCATCGCCTGCTCGGCGAACGAGAGCCCGGCGGGCCACGCGCCCGGCGTGTCGATCAGCGTCTGCGGCTCGTGCCCCGCGAGCGTGAAGCGCTCCGGATGATGGACCGACGACATCAGCAGCCGGTACAGCGACGTGCGGCTGTCGGCCGTCATCACGTTCGCGAGCTTGTGCAGGCGGTCGCCGACGCGCGGCGACGCGTCGCGCTGCGCGGACCCGCTCCATACGCCCTGCACGAGCGCGGCGATCTGGTCCGCATGGTCGGGCCGCAGCGCGTGCAGCGCGGCCGCGATCCGCATCCGCACCGCGGCCGGCACGCGGCGCAGCCGCCCCCACAGGCGCGGCGTCAGGAAATAGCGCGTGTAGCCGCCGAACAGCTCGTCGCCGCCGTCGCCCGACAGGCTCACCTTCACATGGCGGCGCGTGAGCTCGGAGACGAGCAGCGTCGGAATCTGCGACGAATCGGCGAACGGCTCGTCATAGACGGACGGCATGCGCGGGACCATCGCGAGCACGTCGGACGGCTTCACGTAGAGCTCGGTGTGCGACGTGCCGAGATGCCGCGCGACTGCCTTCGCATAGCCCGCCTCGTCGTAGCCCGCCTCGTGGAAGCCGATCGTGAACGTCTGCACCGGCTGCGCGGTCTGCGTCTGCATCAGCGCGACGATCACCGACGAATCGACGCCGCCCGACAGGAACGCGCCGAGCGGCACGTCGGCGACCGACTGTTCGGCGATCGCGTCGCGCAGCACGTGATCGAGCTGCGCGACCGCGGCGTTCGCATCGCCGTCGAACGGATTCGCGCGGCCCGCGGCGATCACGCGCTCGAGCGACCAGTAGCGGCGCGGCGCGGGCTCGTCGGCCACGTCCTCGAGCTGCACGCAGGTGCCTGGCGGCAGCTTGCGAATGCCTTCGTAGATCGTGTACGGCGCGGGCACGCTCGCGTGGCGCAGATACAGGCACAGCGCGTCGCGGTCGATCGGATGCGCGTCGAAGCCGGGAAAACGCCGCAGCGCCTTCAGCTCGGAGCCGAACACGAACGAGCCGCCGATGCGCCCGTAATAGAGCGGCTTCTCGCCGACGCGATCGCGCGCGAGCGTGAGCACGCGCGATTCGCGGTTCCACAGCGCGAGCGCGAACATTCCGGCCGCCTTTTGCAGCGCGCGATCGATCCCCCACGCGGAGAACGCCGCGAGCAATACTTCGCTATCCGAATGACCGCGCCACTCGGGCGCGCGATGCTCGCGCTCCAGCTCGCGGCGCAACTCGCGAAAGTTGTAGATCTCGCCGTTGAACGTCATCGCGTAGCGGCCGCACGCAGACAGCATCGGCTGATGCCCGTGCTCGGACAAATCGACGATCGACAGGCGCCGATGGCCGAGCGCGACGCCCGCGTCGGGATCAATCCACAAACCGGTATCGTCCGGGCCGCGATGCGCGAGACTGTCCGTCATTCGCGCGAGGGTCGCGCGGGCTGTCTCCGGTGCACATGCAACAGGGCCAACGAAGCCGCTGATTCCGCACATGACGAATTTCTCGTTCGAATGGTGAAAAAGGGTATGGCCTGACGAGCGGCCGGCGCCCGTCGGTTGGGCGCATATTACGAAGAAAATATTCGTCAATTAATCCGGCTTGCGGCGGACATTTTTTTATAGTGAAAAATTAATTCGCCCGTAAACGGTTTTGTATACGATGCGCCAGTCTGTTGCGCCGCATCATCCAACTTGCGTCCGATGCACGCTTCGTCATCCGCGCAAGCGCCGCGCCGCAAGATACGCGAGCTGCGCGCGGTTGCGCGCATTGAAGCGTTTTTCGAGCATGCGGATCTGCGCGCCGACGCGATGCAGCGACGTGCTGAGCGCGTTCGCGATTTCCTGATCGGACAGGCCGTGCACGAGCCGCTCGAGCACCGCCGCCTCGTCGTTCTCGAGCACGAACGCGCGCGCGCCGCCGACGCGCGCATCGAGATGCGGCTGCGCGGCGCGATGCAAGTCGAGGCTGAGCGCGAGCGCGCAGCCGATCACCCGATCGTCGAGCGAACCGTCGTGCGCCTCCGACGCGAGGCTCACCACGACGCGCAGATCGAGATGCGGCACCGGCCAGCAGAAGATCACGCCGCTGTGCATTGCATGCGCACGCAACGAATTCACGAGCGCGTGCATGCGCCGCTCGCCCGTGCGGCGCGCATGTGCGTCGAGCTCGTCGAGCCGCCACGCGATCGGCGAAACGCCCTGCCGCCATTCGGCGAAGCGCGGATCGACTTCGAACAGCCGGCCTTCGACGTACGCGCGCAAGAACGACACGGGCGCGAAATCGCGCAACAGATATGCGGCGAGCATCTGCTGGCCGATCAGCTCGAACGCGCCGTAGCAGAGCGTCGTGAAGCCGACCGCGCGCAGGCGCGCATCGCAGTTCGCGACGTCGAACGCCGCGCGACGCGGCCCATCGGGCAATACGGCGAACGAGGAAACGGGAGGATGCGTGTCGCGCGGGGCGAATCCGCCGCGCGATGCGGCGAGCTCGGCATGCGAAAACCATTCGATGCGCGGCGCGCTGTCAGCAATTGTCATGGGGGAAAGCCGGCTTCTTGTGTTCGTGATGCTGTTGCGCAGGAACCCCGGCAAGCAAGTGGTCTTTGATTCGCGCTTTCGTCTCGCTGCCGAGCGCGGTTAGTATTACAAGATATTACGCGCAAGCGTGCCGCTTTGTACAATGCCTTCGCTCGCGACTCGGGCGCGGCGCGCGACGTCTCGATGCCGGATGCGAATGCGCGTTGGCGACGCGCGCGACGGAGCGCACCCGCGCCGCAGACGCAGCAAGCGCGAACGTGAACGCGCTCGTCGCAGCCGCTCGCGTCGCGAGCGAGCAGGCCGCATACGCGTTCGTCACGAGCGTACACGTTGCGATCGCACACCGCGTCCGTCCGTTCGATCGAACGGCACCGGACCACCGCCGCGAGGTTTTTCGTCATGTCGGACATTGCAGTGCAGGAAGTCGCCGCCGTCGCGGCAGTCGCGCGTCCCGTGTCGCACGTGAATCCGGGCGGCACGACGCGCGACGCGCAGACGATCGACGTCGTCTGGTGCGGCCACGCGAGACGCGCGGCCGACGCCGAGCCGCGCTTCGCGCCGCGCCTGGGCGTCGCGGAAATGCTCGCGAGCGCGCGCGGCACCGCCGAGTGCGGCCGCATCGCGACAAGCCTGCTGCGGCTGATGGGCTTCGCGACGTTCGCCTATTTCGCGCTCGAGTTCACGCGCGACGCCGCCGAATGCCTGTACCTGCACGAAGCGTTCACGCCTGCCGCGTATCGCGGCGATTACGTGCGCCGCCGCCATCACGACATCGATCCGCGGATGCTCGGCACGCGCGCGTCGAGCATGCCCGTCGTCTGGGATCTGCGGCAGCTCGCGCGCGATCACGCGGCGCACGGCTCGAATGCGGATGCGCTCGACGGCTTCCTGCGCGTGATGCACGACGACGACATGTGCAGCGGCGTGATGTATTCGATGCCCGTGCCGGGCACGCGCGTGCATGCGTTCGCGAGCTTCACCGCGCCGCGCCGCTCGCGCGACTGGATCTCGTCGACGACGCTCGAGCAGGTGCTGTCGCTCGGTTTGTCCGTGCACCGGTTCGCGGCGCCGCAGTTGATCGCGTCGGCGCGCGAGCGCGCGGCCGAGCGCCTCACGCCGTTCGAGCGCGAATTGCTCGTCGGCATCGCCGAAGGCGCATCCGACAAGGAGATCGGCCGGCGGCTCGACACCAGCGCGCACAACGTCGACTACCATCTGCGCAAGCTGCGCAAACGCTTCGGCGTCGCGAACCGGATTCAGTTGACTTATTTCGCGTCGGCGCGCGGGCTGATCTGATGCGCGCTGATGCGCGCGATCGCGCACGGCGTCAGGCCGCGCGCAATCGCGTTCGGGAAAGCCGCCGCCGCGAATCGGGGACAGCGGCGACCGCGACGAACAACAGGCGGCGCGCCCGAACGGCGAGCAGAACGCGAACGCAACCGGGCGCGGCGAAGCGCGCTCCGTCGACGACGATCGCGAGGCGTCGCCCGGCATCGGCTCGCCGATAATCGTTGCGCTCGCAACCAACGGATGCAGCGCAAGCGGCTCGCCGCCGCCCGCGCCCTACCCGTCGCGTCGCGCGTCAGCCGCCGTACAGGTCGAGCAGCTTGAGCGTCACGCCGTTGGTCCAGCCGAAGCCGTCCTGCAGCGGATATTCGCCGCCGCCTCCGCCACCCGTGCCCGCGCCTTCGACGATGTACTTCTCGACGAGCTTGCCCTGCGCCGCGTACACGCCCTTCACGTCCGCGAGAAAACGCGTGCCGATGTCGTTCGCGAGCGACTTCTCGCCATAGTGCTGCAACCCGACGAGCGCGATCCAGTGCAGCGGAGCCCAGCCGTTAGGTGCGTCCCATTGCTGCGTCGTATCGTAAGCCGTCGTCGCGAGCCCGCCCGGCTTGAGCAGCGTCTTCTGCACATTCTTCGCGGTCTGCTTCGCGCGCTCCGGCCACGCGACGCCCGCGAACAACGGATACAGCGCCGCCGCCGTCAGGTTCTCGCGCGGCAAGCCGCGCTTCCAGTCGTAGTCGCCGTAATAGCCGTTGCGGTTCCACAGGTAGCGATTGATCGCGACCGCGCGCTTGCCGGCGCGGCCGGCGAACTCGGCGACGCACGCGAAATCGCGCGTCACCGCGCAGCCCTTCACGATCGTCGTCTCGAGGTTGAACATCAGGCTGTTCAGGTCGACGGGCACGATCGCGGTCGTGCGGATCGTCGCGAGCGTGCGGCTGTCGCCGAACCAGCGCGAGCTGAAGTCCCAGCCGCTCTCGGCCGCCGCGCGCAGGTCGCGCCACACTTCCGGCGCCGGCCGGCCGCTCGCCTGCCGCGCGGTCTTCACGTCTTCGAGATACGACTCGTCGCGCGGCGTGTCGCTCGCGTCCCAGTAGCGGTTCAGCACCGAGCCGTCCGGCATCGCGACGACGTTGCGCGTCGCCTGGCCGCGCGGCGTCGTGCGCTCGCCCTGCATCCAGTACGCGTATTCCTTGCGCAGCGCGGGCAGGTACTTCTGATAGACGCGATTGCCCTCGGCCTTCGCCGCGAGCGTCACCATGTACGCGAAGAACGGCGGCTGCGAGCGGCTCACGTAATAGCTGCGGTTGCCGTTCGGCACGTGGCCGACGGTATCGATCAGGTACGCGAAGTTGTCGAGCATGTCGTCGACGAGATCTTCTCGGCCCGCCTCCTGCAAGCCGAGCATCGTGAAGTACGTGTCCCAGTAATAGCCCTCGCGGAAGCGCCCGCCCGGTACCACGTACGGTTTCGGCAGCGCAATCAGCGAGCTGTACGGCGGCACGGTCGCCGTCGTGCGCGTGAGCTTCGGCCACAGCCAGTCGATGTGCTCGCGCAGCGTCTGGTTCGGCGGCGGCGTCACCGACTGATCCGACGGCGGCGTGAAGAACTGCGCGACGAACGCCTTCAGCGAGAAGCCGGGCTGGCCCTTCTGCTGCTGGTACAACTGGACGATCGTCGCGGGATCGGCGTTCGGCGTCGAATCGACGAAGGTCTTCTGGTCTTCGAAGATCTGCGCGGTTTGCACCGCAACAAAGAGATCGCCGTAGAGCTGGCTCGGCGGCGGCGGAATCGACGCGGCGCTCGGCGCGGAAGCGGCGCTCGACACGGCCGCGGATGCAGGCGCAGGCGACGAGTCGGCGCGCGCGAGCGTCGCGCTCGTGCAGCCGATACCGGCCGCGGCGACGAGCGCGACCCACGCGGGCGCGTTCAGCAGGCGACGATAGAACGGACTTTCAACATGAAGCGGGCGACGCCGCGGCGTGACCATATCTCCTCCTCCCGTTTTCGAGATGAACGGCAATACGGTCTCCTGCTCGCGCGGGCCCGGCGCGTCGCGGCGTTTGTCTGTGGTATGCCGCGGCGGGCAGATTCGCACGAAAACCGGCGCTCAGGCAAGCGGTTCTTCGCACATGACGCGCAAATAGCCGTGCGCCGCGTGCAGCACGCGCGCTTCAAGCGCGGGCGCGCTGGTTTCGCTGCGCTCGTCCGCCGCGTCGACGATGCCTTTCGCGATCGCCGGCAGGTCTCGCGCCGCGACGGCCGGCTCTCCGAACGGCGACGCGCGGCGACAACACACCGTTGCGCGCGCAAGCATGCTGCAACAATCGATGCAATAATGGCATCTTTACGCGCGTCGTTGCCATGCCGTCTGCCATCTACGCTTTCATCGCACCGCTGATCGTCGCTTGCGCGTTGTTCATGGAGAGCGTAGACGCCAACATCATCGTCACGGCGCTGCCCGCGATGGCGCGCGACTTCGGGCAGAGCCCCGTCACGCTGAACATCGCGATCACGAGCTACGTCGTCGGCCTCGGCGTGTTCATCCCGATCTGCGGATGGCTCGCCGACCGCTTCGGCGCGCGCACCGTGTTCCGCACCGCGATCGGCATCTTCGTCGCGGGCTCGCTGCTGTGCGCGGCGTCGAACAATCTCGAGATCTTCACGTTCGCGCGCTTCGTGCAAGGCGTAGGCGGCGCGATGATGGTGCCCGTCGGGCGCATCATCATCTTCCGCGCCGTGCCGCGCTCGGAGCTCGTGCGCGCGATGAACTACCTGAGCGTGCCCGCGCTCTTCGGGCCCGCGGCCGGGCCGCTCCTCGGCGGCTTCATCACGACGTACCTGCACTGGCGGCTGATCTTCTTCATCAACGTGCCGATCGGCATCCTCGGCATCTATCTCGCGAACAGGCACATCGCGAACACGCACGAGCTCGATCCCGGCCCGCTCGACTGGTTCGGCTTCGTGCTGTCCGCCGCCGGCGCGGCGCTCTTGCTGATGGGCCTCACGCTGCTCGACGGCGCGCTCGTCACGCGCGGCGCCGCGCTCGCGATGGGCGCGACGGGCGCGGCGCTCCTCGGCGGCTACGTGCTGTATGCGCGGCGCGTCGAGCGGCCGGTGCTCGATCTGCGCTTCCTGCGCATCCCCACCTACCACGCGAGCGTCGTCGGCGGCTCGCTGTTCCGGATCGGCCTCGGCGCGGTGCCGTTCCTGCTGCCGCTCGCGCTGCAGGAAGGGCTCGGCATGAGCGCGTTCCATTCCGGCGCGATCACCTGCGCGTCGGCCGTCGGCGGCGCGTTCACGCGGATGCTCGCGCCGCGCACGCTCAAGCGCTTCGGCTTCCGGACGGTGCTGATGTACAACGCGGCGTTCGCCGGGCTCGCGATCGCCGCGTACGGCGTGTTCCATCCCGGCATGTCGACGCTCGCGATCTGGCTCATCGTGCTCGTCGGCGGCATTTTTCCGTCGCTGCAGTTCACGAGCCTCAATTCGATGATCTACGCGGAGATCGCCTCGCGCGACGCGGGCCGCGCGACGAGCCTCGGCAGCGTCGTCCAGCAGATGTCGCTCGGCCTCGGCGTGACGGTCGCGGCGCTCGTGCTGCACGTGTCGCATTGGGCGCAGGGACATCCGACGATGGTCTGGTCGGACTTCTGGCCGGCGTTCGTCGTGGTCGGCCTGTGTTCGTTCGCGTCGATTCCGATCACGCGGCGGCTGGCGCCGAACGCGGGCGACGAGGTAGCGCGCGGCAAGCGAAGCTGAAGCGGGCCGCGCGGCCGAAGCGATCAGGAAAACGAAGCAAGTGGAGAAGCGGGCGGGACGCGACGTGCGCCGCCGGCTGGAATCGAATGGCCGGCCGGGATTGGGCCGCCGAAAATCCGTCGTTCCAAAAAAATCGGCGGACATCCACTCGGGGCCGGCTGAAAGCCGCATGGATGTCCGCTTGAACTGCCCGGCCGCCTCGACGGGGGTGAGGCGTCCGGACTCGCTCCCTGCGTGCCATAGAGGTATCGTGCGTCGGAAGCAGAGTGCTTGTTTCGATGAGACTATAAGGAAACTTCCGAGAGACTTCTGTCAACGATTGTCAGACGCCCGCGCGGCAACCAGGGCAATCGCATGAAGGTCCTTACCAGCCAAGGAGTTGAGCCCGGTAGTTGTCGCTGGTGGCGGCCTTGAGTCGACGGATTTTGAGGCCGGCCTTGGTCTGAGTATCTTTGCGCAGCAGGTTCATCGTGATGCGCCGCAGGATGGCAAAGTTCTGCGCCGCATTCTCGACCCGCACCCGGCACTGGTCTTCACCGAATGCCACGTCGAGCGCCCAGTGCATCGAATTCTCGATGCCCCAGTGGGAACGCACGGCGTGCGCCACGCGCACCGCATCGGGCGGTAGGCTCGTCACGTAATACCGGCGTTCAACCGACACCGTGCCGCCGATCTCGCGTGTGGCCTCGACCATTGCGATCGAGCGCATGCCCGGCCACAGCGCCGCCGCGCGCCATGTGCTCACCACGTCGCTGACGAGGCAGCGACGCGTTTCGATCCGGCCGTGGTCCTTTTCGACGGCTCGATGCTCATTCGAACAGTCCCAGCGCTCGCCGGGCGGAAGACGGTCGAGCGCGTCGAGCGTTGTGCGAATCTCCACGAGCAGCGTCGGCTGGTTCTCCTTGACCGCCAACAATCGTCGGCCGGCGTCCGGCTACGCGGATCGCGCAACTCGCCGAACGCGTCTTCGATGCTCAAGGCTTGCGTTTCCGTCATCTGATGCCTCCGCAAAAGATGGTAGTAAACGCTTGATTCGCCTCGGTTTACAACCCCGCTCGTCACTCCTTGATTGTTAACGCCCATTCATGCGATTGCCCTGGCGGGGCAACGCTTCGCCGCGCGCAGCGCGCCGGGCCGATTCGCGCTACAGTGGCGCATCCGTTTCTCGTGCGCCCTTTCCCCCGCCGCTCGTGTCCGCCCCGCTCTCGATCGCCTCCGCCCGCGCGCTGCACCTCGCCGCGCAGGGCCTCTTGACGCCGCCCCGCCGCAAGGCGGTCAAGGCCGACGTGCTCGTCGCCATCCGCCGGATGGCCCAACTGCAGATCGACACGATCCACGTCGTCGCGCGCAGCCCGTATCTCGTGCTGTTCAGCCGGCTCGGCGCGTATGCGCCGCAATGGCTCGACGAGCATCTCGCCGACGCGGAACTGTTCGAATACTGGTCGCATGAAGCGTGCTTCCTGCCGATCGAGGACTTCGGGCTGATGCGCCACACGATGCTCAACCCCGTCGGCATGGGCTGGAAATACGCGGCCGAATGGCACGCGAAGCATCGCGGCGCAATCGACGCGCTGCTCGCGCACATCCGCGCGAACGGCCCCGTGCGCTCCGCCGATTTCGCGCGCGGCGCCGGCAAGGGCAACGGCTGGTGGGACTGGAAGCCCGAGAAGCGGCATCTCGAAGTGCTGTTCTCGACCGGGCAATTGATGGTCGCCGAGCGGCGCAACTTCCAGCGCGTCTACGACGTTGCCGAGCGCGTGCTGCCGGGCTGGGACGACGCGCGCGACCTGCCGCCGCGCGAAACGGTGCTGCCTCGCCTCGTCGACAACACCTGCCGCGCGCTCGGCATCGTCCGCGCGGACTGGATCGCCGACTATTACCGGCTGCCGAAGCGCTCGTATCGCGACGATTTGCATGCGCTCGCGGACACGGGCGAGCTGCTGCCCGTCGCGGTGGATGGCTGGAGCGCCGACGCGTTCGTGCATCGCGAGCTCGCGCCGCTCGTCGACGCCGCGCGCGACGGCGCGCTGCGCCCAACGGTCACGACGCTGCTGTCGCCGTTCGATCCGGTCGTCTGGGACCGGCGGCGCGCCTCGACGCTGTTCGACTTCGATTACACGATCGAGTGCTACACGCCCGCGCACAAGCGACGCTACGGCTACTTCTGCCTGCCGATCCTGCACCGCGGGCGGCTCGTCGGCCGCGTCGACGCGAAGGCGCATCGCGCGCAGCGCGTGTTCGAGCTGAAGGCCGTGCACATCGAGCCGGGCGTGCGGATCGGCACGGGGCTCGCGGCCGATGTGGGACGCGCGATCCGCAAGCTCGCCGACTGGCACGAAACGCCCGTCGTCGAGGTCGGCCGCGCGCCGAAGGAGATCGCGCGGGCGATCGGGGCGGATCGACTCGCCGGGCTAGGGTAAGGGCCGCGGGCGGGAGCGGGCGCGGGCGCCCGTTCGCGCTCGCTCAATCGCCCAGCTTGCGAAAACGCGGCGCGCCGTCGGCAAGCGTCTCGTCGAACATCGCCGCGGGGCGCACCCAGAGGCTGCGCTCCTTCGGCCACAACTGCTCGTAGACGACGAGCCGCTCCTCCGTCTCCGAATGCCGCGCGACGCCGATCACGCGATACAGCCCGCCCTTGTAATGACGATGCGTCGCGATGCGTTCGGCTTCCTGCTCGGTCATATGCGCTCCATGAAAATCGACGAGCGCGTATTGTATGCGCGGCGCGCCCGGCGCAGCGCGCACCCGCTTTCGGCTACGCGTAGACGCCGGGCCGATGCAGTTCCATCCAGCGCTCCGGATGCGAGGGCGCCGTGAAGCCGACCGGGCGATACAGCGCGTGCGCGTCGCTCGTGACGAGCGCGACGCGGCGCAGCGCGCGCACCGCGTCCTGCGCGAACACGTGGTCGATCAGCGCGCGGCCGTAGCCTTTGCCGCGCTGCTCGCGCAGCACGAACACGTCGCACAGGTAGGCGAACGTCGCGTGATCGGTGACGAGACGCGCGAAACCGACGAGCCGCCCGTCGAGATACGCGCCGAAGCACAGCGATCCGGCGATCGCCCGCTCGACCACGTCGCGCGGAATGCCCTTCGACCAGTGCGCCTCGTCGCGCAGGAAGGCGTGGATCGTGTCGATGTCGAGTTCGGCCTTGTCGGCCGAAAAACGCAGCGCGGACGTCGATGAGATAGGCACGGCAGGGCTCCGAATACAAAACGCCGATGGCGAATGTTTCGGACGATAACGCGAAGCGGCGGCGTTCAACAAGAGGCGCGGCAACGCCCGCGCCGCGCCGCGTCAAGGCGTCCACCGATACATCAGCAGCTTCGCACGCGCGTCGTCCTCGACGAGCACGACGTATTCGCCGGTCGGCCGCTGGAACGCGCTGATCCCGAGATAGACGTCGACCCAGCCGCTCGTGCCGCCGACGTCGGCGCCCGGCGTCATATAGCCGGCGAGCACGCCCGTGCGCGCGTCGTAGACGTCGATCTTCGCGGTGTACAGCTCGGCGACGAACACGTAATTGCCCGCGACCGCGAAGCCGACCGTCGTGCGCTGCGGATTCGCGCTCATGTCCCACGGCAGCGTGATCGCATAGCGCAGCTCGGGCGCGCCCGAGCGCCAGTTGTCGTAACGGGCGAGCACGCGCCCCTGCTCCTTCCAGTGCGCCGGATCGTAAGGCAGCGCCGGCGTGAAGCCCGCGACGTACATCGCGTCGCTGTCCGGCTGGTACGACACGCGCGCGATCCGGTTGAACGGCGCCGGCATCGCGAACATCTGCGCGCTCGCGTAATCGTAGATCGGGTTGCCGTGTGCATCGAAGCCCTGGAACGGCAGCCGGCGAATGCCGCTCACGAGCGAGCCGAGCCACACGTCGCCAGCCGCGTCGACCCACCAGAAGCCGTTCTGCATCGTGTTGCCGGTAGCCGGATTCGCGACGATCTCGCTCGCGTCGACCTTGCCGTTGCCGTTCGCGTCGCGCCACATCCATTCGCCGTATGCGGGCTGCCCGGCGGGCCACGTACCCGGTATCGGGTTCTGCGACAGGAGGCCCGCCGGAATCGCGATCTGCCCTTGCGTCGCGGTGTCGAAGCGATAGACGCTCAGATAGTGGGAATACATGTCGATCGTGTACAGCAGCCGGCGGCCGCCGACCCGCCGCAGCATCGGCTCGCCGCGCACGCCCTTCGGCAGATGGAACGCGGGATCGTCGGGAAAGCCGAAGCGGTCGAGCGTGAACGCCGCGTAGCGCCAGTCCTGGCCGGGCGGCTTCGTATAGTCGATCGCGAAGCGCTTCGAGCCGGTGAACACCTGGTTCGGCTCGTCGGGATCGATCGAGCCGCCGTCGACGAACAGCAGCCCGTCCAGCCGCCAGTTCAGCGTCCGGCTCGCATACGCGTAGCTCTCGAGCACCGCGCCTTCGCCCGTCAGCGCCGAGCCCGGCGCGCGCGGCCCGAAGCCGTTCTGCGATACGTACAGATTGCCGCCGCGATCGAAGCCGATGCCGGTCGGCCCGTTGAAGCGCCAGTCGCCGGGCGCGCCCTTGACTGCATGGAAGATGCCCGAGCGCGTGCCGAGCATGCCCGACAGCACCGGCACGCCGGCCGGCTTCGCGTAGACGTAGATCTGCTGCGACGGGCCGCTGTCGGCGATCAGCAGTTGCCCCGACGGCGAGATCGCGAGATCGGCGGGCAGCACGCCCGGCGGCAGCGCGGCGAGCGACGGCAGCGCGGCGCCCGACGCCGTGTAATGCGCGATCGCGCGACCGGCCGCCGCCGCGTAGCCTTCGATCACCCACAGCGAGCCGTCCGCGTCGACCGCGATGCGGCCCGGCTGGTTCGCGCACCAACTGCGCAACTGGCGCATCGTGTTCGCGTCGTAGACCACGATCAGGTTCGACGCCGTGTTCGCGACGTACAATTCGTGGTCGGTCGCCGCGATGCCGCGCACGCTGCCGTCGACGCCCGAAGGCGACACGTTCACGCGCAGGAAGCTGTTCTTCGCCGGATTCCAGCTATTGCCGATGCCGCTCGCGAACGGCGCGCCGATCTTGATGCTGGAAAGCGGCCGCCGCGTGAGGCCGTACCACGTCTGGCCCTTCGGCGGAAAATCGGCGCCGGAAAGCAAGCCGTTTTCGTTGCTGATCGACATCGCCGCGTACAGGTAGGCGCCGTTGACGGCGATGGCGTCGCCGCCGTGACTGCCCCAGCCGTGCGTCCAGCCGGCCACCGCGACGCGATCGCCGCCGCGGTAGGCACTGACCTCCGCGCCGCTCTCGTCCCACGGCGCGTTCGCATAGACGGTGCCGTCGGGCGCGATCGCGATCGCCTCGATGTTCTGCTGCACCCATTTGCCGTCGCCGAAGCCGAACGTGTTGCCGATCCACGACGTCGTGTAGGTGAGCGGGGTCTGCGCGCCGGCGTCCGCCGGCCGCAAGCACAGCAGCGATGCGGCGAGCATCGCCGCGAAACCGTTCAGCAAGCGGGGCGCTTTCATGCGTCACTCCTTGGCTGCGTGGCGGGCAGCATCGAAGCAAACGTAGTCGCTGAAAATGAGGAAGACGAGAATTAAAAAAATCGAAAACAAATAGGCGATTCAAAAAGTCGTGCGCCGAGACATTCGTCCGTTTCGATTTTCGATACACCAGCATCCATTGCACCGCTTCGTGACCGGGTACTGCGCCAGACTGGTGCCCAAGCCTTTCTCCATCAGGCTTTCCATCTCGCGCACCGTCATCAATCATTCAATTTCCGAACGCGAATTTTTCGAACTCTTGATTTCGAATCGCTCAAAACCGATCGCCTTGTTTTCGCGCCGTCCGCGAAACAGCGGCCGCATCGCGCCGCTGCGCCGCCGCCCGCGCCGTCACGCGAACGGGCGCACGCCGATCAGCCATCCGTGCAGCACGAACGCGAACAGCGCCCACGCGACGAGGCCCACGACGATCGCGATGCCGTCGCGCGCGAGCGAGCCCGCCGGATAGCGAACGCCGTCGCGCCGATCGCGCGCGCGCGACGCGATGAAGTCGACGAACGCCCATACGAAGAACGCGGCGAACAGCAGCTCCGCATGCAGCGTGCCGTTCGCGAGCAGATGCGCGCCCGCCCACACCATCACGCCCGCGAGCATCGGATGGCCGACGAGCGCCTTGATCCGCGTGCCCGGCACGTAAGCCGCCACGAGCAGCACGAACGCGATCGCGGTCAGGAGCCCCGTCAGATGCCGGATGCCGACCGGCGGAAACCACAGCGACGCCATGTCCGCGCGCGCGAGCCCGTAGCCCCAGACGATCAGCGCGAATCCGGCCACCGACGCGAGCGCATACATCCCCTTCCAGCGCTGCTCGCCGAGCGCCGCGATCCGCGCGGCGCGCCAATCGCCCGCGACCAGCCGAATCGAATGCGTACCCAGGAAGATCACCAAACCGAGAATCAGGACGAGCATGGACATGTCTCCAGTTGGGGAAATCTTGTTGTCGGTCGAACCGGCATACGCTGCCGCCGTGCATCGTACACCTCGCGCCGCGCGCGTTTGCATCCTCCATACCGTCGTGCGCCGTCTGCGCCGCACGCTTCGCGATCGCGCGCTCGACGGCACGCTTGCAACGCCCACGCAACGGCGCAAGCGACCGATGCGCGCGGTCTTGCGCTCAGGCAGTCTCACACGCGCACGACGCCGCCCCAGCCGCTGCCTTCGGCTTCACCCACACGCCATCGCGCACACCGTACACCATTGCGCGCGCGGGCGCGCATCGCGCGGCGGCGTGCCGCAGCCTCGCTACGCCCGCTTCGCGCGACGCGCCGCGCGATACGCATCGCGGCACCAGTCGCGCAGCATGCCGACGTCTTCGAGCACGTCGGCGGGCGTCTCGTAATAGCCGCCGACGACGACCGTGCGCGTGCGCCCCGGATACGAGAACGGCCGCATGCCCGCGCGCTCGAACGCCGCGCGGTTGTCGTCGTCGACGCGCAGGAACAGCGATCCCGCATGAACGAAGCCGAACAGCACGCCGTCGAGCCTGAGCGACGCGCCGCTGAAGAAGCGCGCGACGCCGATCGGCCCGAGCGCGTCGAGTTGCTCGGCAAGTTCGTCCGCGCGCAGTTTTTCCGCTTTCCAGTTCATCGCAGCCCGCGCCATCGCGCCGCGCGTGAGCGAACGTCCACGGCCGCGCCGCCGGATGCGCGCGGCGATGCAGCCGTCACCGGAAGAGAAGGACGAATCGACACGCACATCAATGCGCGGCGGCGATCACGTCGGCCACCGCGGCCGTCAGCTTCTTCGCGTATGGCACGTGCAGGAACTCGTTCGGCCCGTGCGCGTTCGATTTCGGGCCGAGCACGCCGCACACCATGAATTGCGCGGACGGGAAGCCTTCGTGCAGCACGTTCATCAGCGGGATCGTGCCGCCGAGGCCCATGTACGCGCAGCCGGCGCCGAAGTGCCGGCGCGACGCGTCGTCGAGCGCCGCGCCGAGCCACGGCGCGACGTCCGGCGCATTCCAGCCGGTCGCCGCCCCCGCTTCGGGCTGGAACGTGACCTTCGCGTTGTACGGCGGATCGAGCTCGAGCAGCGCCTTCAGCCGCTGCACCGCCTGCGCGGCGTCGACGAGCGGCGGCAGCCGCAGCGAGAGCTTGAACGCGGTGCGCGGCCGCAGCACATTGCCCGCGTTCTCGAGCGCGGGCAGGCCCTGCGCGCCCGTGACGGACAGCGACGGCCGCCACGTCGAATCGAGGAGCGCCTCGCGCGGATCGGTCGTCGTCGGCAGCACCGGCTTGCCGTCCTGCCCGCACGCCCACGGCAGCCCCTTCCACACGGCGTCGCCGAGAATCGACGCGGCCGCTTCGGTCTCGCGCAGGCGGCTCGCCGGCACCTCGCAATGGAACGACGAGGGCAGCAGATTGCCGGTCGCCGCATCCTCGAGCCGCTCGAACAGTTGGCGCATCACGCGGAAGCTCGACGGCGCGATCCCGCCGTACACGCCCGAATGCACGCCCTCTTCGAGCACCTCGACCTGCAGGTCGCCCGACACGAGCCCGCGCAGCGACGTCGTGAGCCAAAGCTGATCGTAATTGCCCGCGCCCGAATCGAGGCAC
Organism: Burkholderia sp. MSMB1588; assembly: GCF_001546925.1. Classification (NCBI taxonomy): domain Bacteria; kingdom Pseudomonadati; phylum Pseudomonadota; class Betaproteobacteria; order Burkholderiales; family Burkholderiaceae; genus Burkholderia; species Burkholderia sp. MSMB1588. The sequence continues at coordinate 2,698,714 of NZ_CM003770.1, forward strand.
ACGACGAGGCTCACGTCGCCGAGCCGCGCGCGCAGCGCGTCGACGTACGGCAGCAGATCGTAGCTGCCCGACTCCTCGCAGGTCTCGATGAGGCCGACGCAGCGCGGCCGCCCGATGCCCTGCGCGTCGAGCGCGCCGAGCGCCGCGAGGCTCGCGTAGATCGCATAGCCGTCGTCCGCGCCGCCGCGGCCGTACAGCTTGCCGCCCTCGAACTTCGGCGTCCACGGGCCGAGATCGGCGCGCCAGCCGTCGAATTCGGGCTGCTTGTCGAGATGGCCGTACAGCAGGATCGTGTCGGCGCTGCCCGCGCGCGTCGCCGGCGTCTCGAAGAAGATCACCGGCGTGCGGCCGGCGAGCCGCACGATCTCGACCTTCAGCCCCTTCACCGGCTGCCGCTCGGCCCACTGCGCGGCATCGACGGCAACGCGTTCGATATAGCCGTGCTTCGCCCAGTCGGGATCGAACGCGGGGCTTTTTGCGGGCACCGCGATGTAGTCGGTCAGCGCGTGCAGGATCTCGTCGTTCCATTTGCGTTCGATGAAATCGGCGAGGCGGTCGTGATCGATGGCGGATGCAATGGCGGTGGTCATGGCGCGTAGCAGACGAGCGGTCTGACGGATGTGAAGTGGCGATGATAGCGCCGATGCGGGCGGTTACGCACGCGTCGAAAAAGCGACCGGCGTTGTGCGATGCAACTCGAGCAGGCGCTCGCTGCGCCGGGGACGCGTGCTCATCGAGTGCGTATGGGCAGCGCGCACGTTCGCGACATGCGCGTCCGCGACATGCGCGTCCCCGCAACATACACGACCACGGCACGCGACGCCGTCACGGGCCCCGCCGCGTTGCGCGTCACACACCGCGCATCGACACACATCAACCCACATCGAAACTGCGGCGATACGCGGTCGGACTCGTCGCCGCGATGCGCCTGAAATGCCGGCGCAGCGACTCCTCCGAGCCGAACCCCGCGAGCGCGGCGACGCGCGCCACGGGCAGCGCGGGGTCACGCTCGATCATCTCCTTCGCGAGCCCGATCCGCTCGCGGATCAGCCACTCGTACGGGCCGAGCCCTGTCGCATCACGAAACTGCCGCTGCAGCGTGCGAGGACTCATCGCCGCGCGCGCGGCGAGCGTCGCGAGCGTGTGCGGCTGACTCGCATGCTCGCGCATCCAGTCGATCAGCTTCGCGAGCCGGTCGCCGCCGACGCTCGGCAACGGCCGCGGCACGAACTGCGCCTGGCCGCCGTCGCGATGCGGCGGCAGCACGAGCCGCTGCGCGACGCGATTCGCGATCGCGCTGCCGTGATCGCGGCGCACGAGATGCATCAGCATGTCGAGGCCCGCCGCCGAGCCCGCCGACGTGACGATCCGCCCTTCGTCGACGTAGAGCGCATCGGGATTCACGCGCAGCGACGGGTAGCGCGCCTGCAGACGCCCGGCGTAACGCCAGTGCGTCGTGACGGCCGCGCCGTCGAGCACGCCCGCCGCGGCAAGCACGAACACGCCCGAGCAGATCGAGCACAGCCGCGCGCCGCGCCGATGGGCGCCGCGGATCTTCTTGAGCAGCGGCTCGGGCGGCGTTTCGTCCGGATCGCGCCAGCCGGGAATCACGATCGTGTCCGCGCGATCCATCAGCGCGAGCCGATACGGCGCCTCGACCTTGATGCCGCCCGCCGCGCGCACGGGCCCCGGCTCGCTCGCGCAGACCGCGAAGCGATACCAGTCGACGCCGAGCTCCGGCCGCGGCAGCGCGAACAGTTCGACGACGCAGCCGAATTCGAAGGTGCAGAGCCGATCGTAGGCGAGCGCGACGACAAGATGATTGTGCATGGCGCGATGTTACCGGAAGTTGTCGATCGCGCCACTGTCGCACCGCGCGGGCGCCCCGGATACTGAGCGCTCGTCCGCAGCCGCCCCCCGGCCGCCGCGTTCCGACCCGAGGAGAACCGACATGTCCCACGTCACCGAGATTCCCGCCGCCGACAGCGCCGCCGCCGTCGCCCATTTCGCCGCATCGCTCGCCTTCGAGACCGATTGCTGGGACGTGCACGACGCGCTCGCGTCCGGCGCGCCCGACTTCGTGCTGCTCGACGTGCGCAGCGCCGAGCATTATGCGGCCGCGCACGTGCCCGGCGCGCTCAGCCTGCCGCATCGAAAGATCATTGAAAGCAAGTTGTCCGAATTTGCGCGCGACACGTGCTTTGTCGTCTATTGCGCCGGCCCGCACTGCAACGGCGCGGCGCGCGCGGCGCTCAGGCTCGCGCGCCTCGGCCGGCCGGTGAAGCTGATGCTCGGCGGCGTGACGGGCTGGCTCGACGAAGGATTCGCGCTCACGCGCGGCAACGGCGTGTAACGCCAAGCAAGACAGCATAAGGCAGCGAAAGGCGACGAACGATCCGTTACGAAACCGCAACAATTTGTTGTCAGCACACCCGGAGGAAAAGCGCGACAATGAAATCTATTGCATGTGCGACGTCAAGTCGCACCGCAGCAAGGACGGAGAAGCGCCATGCAGATGGAAATCCTGATTCAGGTTGTCGGCTCGGTCGTCGCGATCGCGCTCTACTTTCTTCCGGCGACCGTCGCCGATCGCCGCCATCGCCACGACAGGCTGACGGTCGCGCTGTTCAACGCGCTGTTCGGCTGGACGGGAATCGGCTGGCTGCTGACGCTGTACTGGGCGCTGCAGCCGGACGCGCCCGCCGATTTCGTCAGCGACGTGCGGCTCAAGCGCCGTGCGGTCAGCATGAAAACGTTCTCGACGGGCCTCGTCGAACGCGTGCAGCGGCGAATTGCCGCGCAGGAGCAGTGGGCCGAAAAGCAAGGCACGCGCTGAGCCCCCGAACGGATACGCGGCGCATCGTCAGACTGTCACACGCTTGCGATCTGCCTGACAAATCCTTTACGTCGAACGCGTGATCGACGTCACGCCTGCATGCCGCCGCGCACCGACAGCGAGCGCATCCGCGCGAGCCCCGCCGAAATCGTCCGCGGCTCGAGCACGACGGTCTCGTTCGAGAACATCTCCTGGCGAAACTCGCCGTGTTCGTCGAACCATTGGCAGATCACCCACTCGCCCGCGTCGAACACGACCGGGCCGGCATACGTCACCGTCATCCGCGGACCGCCTGTCTTGAGCGTCACGACATCGCCGATCCGGAACGAAGTGGTATGCGTATCACGGTAAGTCGTCATGGTGGCCTTTTCTCGGAAATGATTTATTTATTCATTTTTCCGGATCTTCGATCCGGCTATTTGTTCATCTCCCGCAGATTAGCAATCGGCGGAATGACCGGCAAGTCACCATTAAAATTTTTTCGGATTCGAGTTAATAAGTCGCAGCATCGTTACGGCCCTTTGGCCGCTCCCGGGCGCGTCGGAACAGCCTCCGAAGCGGCGCGCGGCCCAGTTTCATTTGCGCCGCAACAATTGCCGCCGGTCTAAATCGGCGCATCGATGCGTGGAAACGTTTCCAATTGCAAGACGTTTTATATTCAAATTCGCCGCAAGAAATCGATGCACTCCGGATATTGCAACGCGAAAGACTTTTGCAATCCGCGCGCGGGCCGCGCGTCAGACGACGTAGGCGCCCTTCGCGTGCAGTTCGGCCTCGGCCTGTTCGAGCGCCGCGATCGCCTCGCCGCCCTCGAGCGCGAGCAACTGCGCGACGAGCGCCTCCACGAGCGCGTGCGCGGCGACGAGCGACGGGAAGAACGACGGGCTGTCGTGCGTGAAGATCAGTTGCGCGTCCGCGTGCAGCGCGATCGGCGACACCGCGCTGTCGGTGATCGCGACGATCTTGCCGCCGTGCGCGCGCGCCGCCTGCGCGACGCGCGTCGCTTCGGCCGAATACGGCGCGAAGCTGACGACCACGGTCACGCTGTTCTTCGCGATGGTCCGCAGCTCCATGTCGAGCGAGCCCGCGATGCCCGTGAGCAGCGACACCGTGGGCCGGAACAGCCGATAGCCGTAGACGAACCCGAACGCGACCGGATAGCACGATCGAAAACCGGCGACGTGCACGTGCGCGGCCTTGCGGATCAGCTTCGCCGCATCGGCGAGCGCCTGCGCATTCTGCGCGGCGCTCGCCTCGAGATTGTGCCGCTGCGCGGCGAGCAGATCGGCCGCGAGCGACGCCTTCGCATTCGGCTTCACGAGCGAGCGGGCGCGCTGCGTGAGCGGCTGCGGCCGCGTGCGCACGCGCGCGACGAACAGGTCGCGCAGCTCGTTCCAGCCCGGAAAGCCGAACTGCTGCGCGAGCCGCACGAGCGACGCCGGCTGCACGTTCGCGCGCTGCGCGACCTTGCGCATCGACGAGACGGCCACCTCGTCGGGATGATCGAGCAGGAACGCGGCGCCCACCTGGAATTGCGGGCTCAGCTCGGAAAATTGCGCCCGGATCAGGGACGCGAGTTCGTCGAAATCGGCGGGCATCGTGATCGCTAAAAAAGTCGATCGGACATGGTATCACCCGCCTCGCGCAGCCGATGGCTCCGACGCCGCGCCGCTTCCAAAGCCCGTTCACGCTCATGGGCGGGCTTTAAGCCGCCGCTAAGCCTCCACCGCTTATCATTCCCGCAAGCGGCCCGCACACGCGCGCCGCGCTCTGACGGAATCACGGAACATGCGCGTATTGCTCGTCGAAGACGATCCGCTCATCGGCAGCGGGCTCGAACAGGGACTGAAACAGGAAGGCTTCGCGGTCGACTGGGTGCAGAACGGCGACGCGGCGACGCTCGCGCTGCGCACGACCTCGTATGGGCTGCTGCTGCTCGATCTCGGCCTGCCCGACAAGGACGGCCTCGCGGTGCTCGCCGCGCTGCGCCGCCGCGACGACGCGCTGCCCGTGATCGTCGTCACCGCGCGCGACGCGCTGCCCGACCGGATCGCCGGCCTCGACTGCGGCGCCGACGATTACCTCGTCAAGCCGTTCGCGCTCGAAGAGTTGCTCGCGCGCATCCGCGCGGTGAACCGACGCCAGGCCGGACGCGCGCAGACGGTGCTCGCGGTCGGCGCGCTGCGGCTCGATCCGGCGCGCCATCAGGTGTGGCGCGGCGACGAGGAAGTCGCGCTGTCGCCGAAGGAATTCGTGCTGCTGCACGAGCTGATGCGCGAGCCGGGCGCGGTGATCTCGCGCGAGCAGTTCGAGGAGCGGCTGTACAGTTGGGGCGAGGAAATCGAAAGCAATGCGGTGCAGGTCCATATCCACAACCTGCGCAAGAAGCTCGGCCACGACACGATCCTCACGGTGCGCGGCGTCGGCTACCGGATCGGAGACGGCGCATGACGGGCGTGCGCGGCTTCGCGCGGCGCCTGAACGCGTCGCTGCGCGGGCGGCTGCTGATGTGGCTGCTGCCCGCCGCGTGCGTCGTCGGCGTGCTCGCGAGCACGGGCACCTATTGGGGCGCGCTGCGCGAGCTCGACGATCTGCTCGACGACCAGATGCGCAGCATGTCGAAGCAGATTCAGGTCGACGACGCGGGCAAGCTGTCGATCGAAGGACGCGACAGGCTCGGCAAGCGCCATCCGGCCGACTACGATTCCGACGACGTGCTGCTGCAGGTGTGGCGCGGCGGCAAGCTCGAATTCACGACCGATCCGGCCACGCAACTGCCGCCGCCCGATGCGGCCGGCTTCGTGACGCTCGACGCGGGCGGCCAGCGCTGGCACACCTACGTGCGCGAGAGCGCGGGCACGACGATCCGCGTCGCGCAGCCGCGCCAGGCGCGCTGGGCGGCGATCGCGGGCATCGCCGTGCATCTGCTGTGGCCGGTGCTGTCGCTGCTGCCGCTGCTCGCGATCGGGCTGTGGCTCGGCATCGGCTACGGGCTGCGGCCGCTCGGCGCGATCGCCGCGGGCCTGAAGCGCCGTCATGCGAATCGCCTCGATTCGCTCGACATCACGACCGTGCCGACCGAGGCGCAGCCGCTCGCCTCCGAGATCAACGATCTGCTCGCGCGGCTCGATCGCTCGTTCACGCTGCAGCGCAATTTCATCGCGGACGCCGCGCACGAGCTGCGCACGCCGATCATGGGCCTGTCGATCCAGACGCAATTGCTGCAGCGCACGGCGAGCGCCGACGAACGCGCGCGCATCCTCGCGCAAATCCAGGCCGGCACGACGCGGCTGTCGCATCTCGCCGAGCAGTTGCTGACGCTCGCGCGCCTCGAGCCCGACGCGCAATCGGCGCCGTTCGCCGAGCTTGACCTCGCCGCGCTCGGCCGCTCGGTGGTCGCCGAGCGCGCGCGCATCGCGCTCGCGCAGCACGTCGATCTCGGCGCGGTCGGCACGGCGCCCGTGCGCGTGGCCGGCAACGCGGACACGCTGCGCGTGCTGCTCAACAATCTCGTCGACAACGCGATCCGCTATGCGGGGGCCGGCGCGCGCGTCGACGTCGAAGCGCGCGTCGACGCCGACGGCGCGCCGGCGCTCCAAGTGCGCGACAACGGCCCCGGCATTCCGGCTGCCGATCGCGAGCGTGTGTGGGAGCGCTTCTATCGCGGCGGCGGCGCGCAACTCGCGTCGGCGTCGGGCAGCGGGCTTGGGCTGTCGATCGTCAAGCGCATCGCCGAGCAGCATCACGCGGACGTATCGCTCGGGACCGGCGCCGACGGGCGCGGGCTGACGGTCACGGTGCGCTTCGGCGCGACGCGGCGGGCATGACCGGCGCGGCGGCGCGGCGCTTGCGCGCACGCCGTCCGGGATCGATCGCGCTCGACGAGCGCCGTCGTTTTCCACATTTTTTGTGGTCAAGCTTGTGGACATCCTGAGCATCCGTCGTCCAACCCATTGATCCAACGGCATTTTCCCGGAACCGCCAAAAATGCGGCATCGCAGCGGAAATCGGCTCGCCGCGCGCACGCCGGACCTTCTCCATCCTCGAATCGTCCGGCGACGCCCCCTCGCAACGACAACTATCCACAACCTGTTTTCGACGTGAGGGTTTTCCACAGTTTTTGTGCGCAAGCTTGTGGATATCTCGTGCCGATGCGCGCCAAGCAATTGATCCATCGAGGCTTTTCCGAAATCCTCGTATCTTCGGCACAAAGCCCGCGCATGCGCCGGCCGCCGCATCCTCGACGTCGCGCCTCGCCGTCAATCCGGATAGTCGAGCGACGGATACCAGTCGACGCCGCGCCCTTCGGGCGTCATGTCGAGGATCGTCCACAGCGGCATCGGGTCGGGCGCGCCGCGCGGGTCCTGCCCCGGGTCGGCGCTCCAGCCGCCCATCTCGCCGCTCCAGAAGTGGCGGATCGTGCCGTCGCGGCGCGTGAATACGTTGATCGCCGGCTCTTCGCCGCCGTCGGCGCCGATCGCGTGATAGTCGCGGCTGTAGCGGCCGTCGAGATCGCAATACAGCTTCAGGTCGCGCCAGCCGCGCTCGCGCTTGAACGCGACGAGCCGCTCGAGCGGCGAGCGCGCGACGACCGCGAGCGCGACGCGCTGCTCAAGGTCGCGCGCCTCGCCGTTCCACGCGCCGAGCAGCGACGTGCACATCGGACACGGCCGCTCGCGCTGCGGTCCGAACATGTAGCTGTAGACGACGAGCGTCTGCTTGCCGCCGAACAGTTGGGCGAAATCGCACGGGCCGCGCTCGCCTTCGAAGCGATAGCCGCCCGTCACTTCGCCGCCCGGCGGCAGCGTGCGCCGCAGCGCGGCGACCCGCTCGACGCGCCGGCGCAGCTCGATCTCCTCGACGAGCAGCGCGTCGCGCGCGCGGCGATACGCATCGCTTTCGTTCGGCCATCGGGTCGTGTTGCGCTTCACGAGCTCGGCGGCCGGTGTCAGCATCGAATGCTCCGTCATGTCTGCCTCCTGTCGATCGAACGGCCGGGGCCTGTTCCCGCTAATCCCGGTCGGGCGCGCCGAGCGGGAACAGGTGCCGGTACGGACGCGCTTCGTCGACCGCCCGCGCGAACGACGGGCGCGCGAGCAGCCGCTTGCGATACGCGATCACGCGCTGCAGCGACGGATCGATCGGATGCGTCCAGTCCGCATAGAACAGCGACGGCGCGGCCGAGCAGTCGGCCAGGCTGAACGCGTCGCCCGCCGCCCAGCCGCGGCCCGCGAGCGTGCGCTCGAGCCACGTGTACGACGTGTCGAGCATCCGCCGCGCATCGGCCACGCCGCGCGCGTCGCGCTCGGCTGGCGGCCGCAGCGCGTCGAACACGATCTTCTGCAGCGGCGTCGACACGTAGCAGTCGAAGAAGCGGTCCATCATCCGCACGTCGAGCGCCGCGCCGGCGTCGGCGGGCAGCAGCCGCACCGGCGCCGGACGACGCAGGCCGAGGTATTCGATGAGGATCGTCGACTCGACGATCGTGCGATCACCGTCGACGATCATCGGCATGTGCTTGAGCGGCCACCGCGCGGCGAACTCGGCGCTCGCCTCGGGCGTGTCGCCCGCGAGCAGGCGCCATTCGAACGGCACGTCGTACTCGTACAGCGCGATCAGCACCTTCTGGCAATACAGCGAAAACGGGTGCCCGTAGAACTTCAGGCTCATTGCGTTCCTCCTCGATTGACGCGGCGCGCACGACACGCGCGCGCCTCATGCCGATGCCCGGCCGCCGCCCGCGCACCGCGCGCTCACTGCGCGGGCGGCGCGCAGTTCTCCATCCCTTCGCGGATCTGCTCGGGGGGCAAGTCGCGCTTGTGCGTCGCGACCGACCAGCGGTGGCCGAACGGGTCTTCGAGCTGGCCATAGCGGTCGCCCCAGAACATGTCGGCCGGCGGCATCGTCAGCTTCGCGCCCGCCTCCACCGCGCGCGCGATCACCGCGTCGACATCCGGCACGTACAGATGGATGAACACCGGCGAGCCCTTCAGGGCCTTCGGGCCGAGCGCGCCGCAGTGCGCCATTTCGTCGACGAGCATCAGCGTCGAATCGCCGATCCTGACGGCCGCATGCATCAGCCGGCCGGCATCGCGCGACGGCAGCCGCGTGATCTCGACGGCGTCGAACGCCTTCTTGTAGAACTCGATCGCGGCGGCCGCGCCGTCGCAAATCAGATGAGGGGTCAGCGAATGCATCCCCTCGGGGATCGGTTTGACTGCGGTAGGCATGATCGCGGCTCCTTGGCTTCGAATGGGTTCATCGACCGAGCGCGCCGCACGCGCGGAGACGCTCTATCGCCACGACGAACGAATCCCGTGGAAATCGACATGCATCGCAAATTTTTTTGGGAAGGCGGCGATCGCCGGCGGCGGCTGCCGATGAAAGAAGGTGGACGGCTGCGCGCATCCGGGCGCCGGTTATCAACAATTTCTGTCGACAAACATGTGGATATCCTGCGCACGCGTGCGCCAAGCCGTTGAAACGACAGCACTTTCCGCACCGCGGCAAAGAACGGACAGCGCGCCGCCCGTGCCGCGTCAGCGGTTGTCGAGATTCGCCTTCAGCTCGTTCGCCTTGTCGCGCAGCGCCTCGTAGCCGGAGCGCGCGTGCTCGGGCAGGTCCGGATCGCCGACGAGCGCGCCGAGCGTCTCGATCAGGCTGAACAGGATGCCCTTCGCCGCGCCGGCCGCGATGCTCCGCGACTGGATCGATTCGTGCAGATGGTCGACGGCCGCCTCGAGTTGCTCGAGCTTCGGATCGTCGTCGTGCGGGCGGGCGTCGCCCGGCTTCTGGTTCGTCATGGTGATGGCCTCCGATATCGGTTCGTTGCGAATCGTCGATCGATGCCGTCATTGTATGGCGCGCCGCGCGCGGCCGACGCGAGCGAGCGCAATCTTTACAGCACCGCGACGACGCGCGCGCCGCCCGGCTCGGCCGCCGCGACCACCTGCCCTTCGACGCGCCGGAACGTGAGCGATACGCTCTCGTCGCCGACGCGCAGATCGTCGACGCGCAGCCAGTCGACGCCTTCCGGCAGTTCCGGCCGCTCGACGCGCACCTCGCCGCGCGCCGCGTCGACCGAGATGCCGAGGCACGCCTGCAGCATCATGAACGGCGCGCCCGCCGCCCACGCCTGCGGCAGGCACGCGACCGGATACGCGGTCGGCGGCTCGCCGCGCCGGCGCGGAAAGCCGCAGAAGAGCTCGGGCAGCCGCATGTCGAAGCTCACGGCCGCCTCGAACAGCGCGCGCAACAGATCGAGCACCGAGCGCTTGTCGCCGTAGCGCGCGAGGCCGCGCGCGGCGAGCGCGTTGTCGTGCGGCCAGATCGAGCCGTTGTGATACGCCATCGGATTGAAGCGCGGCTGCCCGGCCGCGAGCGTGCGCACGCCCCAGCCGGTACGGAACAGCGTCGAGCCGAGCACGCGCGCGACCGATTCGCCGCGGCTCTGCTCGGGCAGGCCGAACGCGAGCAGATGCGCGGCGTTCGACGCGAGCACGCGGCACAGCTCGCCGTGGCCGTCCACCGCGATTCCGTAGAAGCCCGCCTCCGGCATCCAGAACAGCGACTCGACCTGCTCGCGCAGCGACTTCGCGCGTTGCGCGTAGCGCACGATGCCGGCCGCGTGGCCGCGCCGGCGCGAGAACGTCGCCATCGCGTCGAGCGCCGCGCACGCGTATGCCTGCACTTCGACGAGCGCGATCGGCCCGATCGGAAAGCGGCCGTCCGCATGGAACACCGAATCCTGGCTGTCCTTCCAGCCCTGGTTCGCGAGCCCGCGCGCGGACGTGCGCTGGTAGTCGAGCAGCCCGCGCGGGTTGCGCTCGCACACGCTCATCACCCATTGCGCGGCGCGTTCGAGCGCGGGCCACAGCTCGTCGATCAGCGATTCGTCGCCGGTGTGCTCGAGATACGCGCCCGCGAGCACGACGAACAGCGGCGTGGTATCGACGCCGCCGTAGTACAGCGCGAACGGCACTTCGCCCGTGGCCGCCATCTCGCTCTTGCGGAACTCGTGCATGATCTTGCCCGGCTCGGCGTCGCGAAACGCCGACGTCTCGCGCGCCTGGTGCTCGGCGAGAAAGCGCAGCACGCCGCGCGCGAGCGACGGCTGCAGCCACAGCATCTGCAGCGACGTGATCACCGCGTCGCGGCCGAACGGCGTCGAGAACCACGGGATGCCCGCGTACGGATACGGGCCGGTTTCGAGCGACGTCGTCAACAGGCCCAGGTCGGCGAGCGAGCGGTCGAGCCAGGCGTTGAACAGCGGATTGCTCGTGTGCACGCGCGCGATCGTGCGGCGGCGCTCGCGCATCGCGCGGTGCACATCGGCGAGCGCCTTGCGCAGCGCGCCGCGCCCCGTGGCGACGCACGGCTGCTGCGCGAACGCGTCGCCGCCCGCGTGCGCGGCGCCGACGCACGCCTCGACCGTCAGATACAGCGACACGCACGCCTGCGCGGCGATCGTCAGCGTGTAGTCGGCGCGATCGACGGCGAGCGTGTCGGGCGGCGGCTCGAAGCCGATCCGCACGCTGCGCTCGACCGCGTCGAGCCCGTCGTAGCGCAGCCGCACCGCGCCCGCCTCGACGCACGGCGGCGCGATCGCGCCGCGCCGCTCGCGCCGCGAGCCGCGCACTTCGAACATGTCCTTGAAGTCCGCGCCGAACGACACCGACAGCGGCACCTCGGCGTCGCTCGTGCCGTAGTTCGTCAGCGTGAGCGCCTCGTGGAGCACGTTGTCGGAAAGCACGCGCATCCGCTCGATGTGAATCACGCCCTCGGGCGTCTCGCGGCCGCCGAGCGGCGGCAGCGGGCGGTTCGTCAGATGCGCGGTGAACGACGCGTTGTCCGCGCTCGTCGTGCCGGACAGCAGCGACGGCGCGCGGCCGCCGAACGTGAGCCGCCATTGCGACAGCACGCGCATGTCGTCGACGAACAGGCCGTCGTCGCGCCCGCCGATGTCGCCGAGCGTATCGCTCACGACGAACGCGTCGCCCGCCTTCAGCACGAACTGGCTGCCGCGCACGACCGTCTGCGCGTCGTGCTCGGGCGCGATGAACGCGGGCGTGGGCGGCGCCGGTTGCGGCGTTGCGGCGGGCGCAGATGAAGGCGCGGACGAGAGCGCGGGCGCGGCGGCCCGCGGCGCACGCGGGGAAGAAGGGTCGGCTTGCCTCGGCATCGGAACTCCTGGGCTGGGCTGGACGCGGCGCGCCGGGTGCGCCGCGTTTTCCGCACAGGATAGGACAGAACGCGCCGGGCGCGCCCGCTATCGCGCCGGCGGCTCGCCGCCCCGCGCGTCGATCCGGCTTCGCGTCTGCGCGTCGACGATCTCGCGCATCGCGCGAAACAGCGGCGCCGCGCTCGTGTAGCGGCGGCCGTACGTGAGGTTGAACGCGTAATCGAAATCGGGCGGGTTCTCGCCCTGGTTGTGCTGCAGGATCGTCTCGAGCTTGTCGAGCGCCTTCACCGCCTGCGCCTCCGGCGACGCCGCGCCCTCGTACTCGTCCCACAGCGACAGGATATCATCGCGCAGCGGCGCATCGGCCATGCGCGTGAGCACGAGCAGATCGGCGCGCTCGTGCGCGCGCTTGTCGCGATGCGCGCCGACGCAGATCGCCGGCACGTCGCCGCGCAACGCCTCGCCGAGATCGTGGATCACGCACATCTTCAGCACCTTCAGCATGTCGAGCCCGGGCAGCGCGTCGGCGAACGCGATCGCCATCAGGCACAGCCGCCAACTGTGCTCGGCGGTGCTCTCGGCGCGGCCCGTCGATGTGTGCGCGCTCCTCAGCACGCTTTTCAGGCGCTCCGCTTCGCGCAGGAAGTCGAGCCTCGCTTCGATCTCTTGAATGTTCATGACGATGTGACGGGATTGGGACGGCGCGCGATTCGGTGCGGCGGGCGCGACGGGCGAACCCAGGGCTCGCTCGCTGCGCGTCGCGCGATACGTCGCGTGGCGTTCCGGTGGACGATGCGGCCAGTCTACGGCGTGCGCCGACGCATCGTCCACGCATGAGTTATGCGCGCGGCGGGGGCGTGTGCGTCCGTGCGTCCGTGCATCCGAGCGCGCACGATCTGCGTGCGCTCGGACGCGCCGCCGACGACGCTTCGCGCGCGCGTCACATCGTCTCGACGAGGCGCGCTGCAGTACCGTCCGAGAGCAGCATGCGCGTCCACCGGCAGCGGCTCGCGCGAATCGGCACGACGTCCGAATCGTTGACGCCGCTCGCGAATTCCAGCGACGCGAACGTGACGCCGTCGTGCCAGCCCGCTCCGGCGAGCCGCGCTTCCTGCTCGGCGATCTCGGCCGTCGCGTAGCGCCACATCGAGCGGTTCATCAGGTCCGACAGCGGCACGCCGAACTCGGCCTCGCGCGCGGACGAGCAGGCGAGCAGGCAGTGCGTGAGGTCGCAGATCAGATGCACGGGGCGGCGGCTGTCGGCGACGAGCCGCGCGAGCGCGCGATCGCCCGCCGAATCGAGGCGCGCGGCGAGCCGCGCTTCGACGCGCACGCGCTCGGCGGGCGCCATCTGCTGGACGCCGGATTCCCAGCGCGAGATCGTCGATTGCGCGACGCCGAAGAGTTCGGCCGCGTGCGACTGCTTGATGCGGCGCATCAGGCGCCAGCGGCGCAGCGTGCTGCCGAGGGGCGAAGAAACGATCGAGTTCGGCATGGCGGCGGCTCTCGGACAGGCTCGGGATCGGATGCGTGAAAGACGGTTGACGATCGATGCGGCTCCGCGCGCGGCATGGGCCGGGCGGGAGCGCGGGCGAACGGCGCGTGACGCCTTTTCGTGCATCGTTGCAGCGGCGGAGCGATTCGCTATCGTCATGGCGGCCGCGGCGACGACGGCCTCGCAACGCAACAACAGTCACGCCGGCTTCGATCGACGTTCGTCGACGAACCGCGCCGACGAACCGCCATGTTAGCGCGTTCGCCCGCGCCGCCGTTGCCGGTGATCGTGCCCGTGCCGAGCGACGCATTGTTGCCGATGAGCGCGACGCCGCCCGACAGCGTCGCGTCCTGCGCGGTCGACGCGCCGCTGGTCGTCCACGCGCCGCTCGTCACGTCGAGATGATTGAAGTTGATGTAGTTGTTGACGGCAATCGCGCCCGTCGCCGGGCCGCCCGCCGCCTGCTGCAGCATGAGCGTGTTGTTGCCGCCCGCCGCGCTGACCGTCGAGCCCGTCATCGCGGTGAACGTGTTCGTGCTGTTCGTGCCCATCGACACGCTGCCGTCGATCGTTCCCGAGTTGACGAACGTGTTGCCCTCTACTCGGCCGTGCCGTTCGACTGGAACGCAATCCGCCCGGTGATCGTGCCGCTGTTGTTGAAATTGACCTGCCCGCCGCCGTATGCGGCGACGACGGGCGAATCCGGCCCGACCAGCGTCGCGCCAACGAGCGCGACGAACACGCCCATCGACTGCGCGGTTTTCGGATGATCGCGGGTCTTTCTGGAACGCGGGCAGTTCAAGTTGCCCCTTCCTTGTTATCGAAAAACAGATGTCGAAGGAAACTGCTTGGCACCGCATCCGGCCACATGTCGGTGGCCGGACACTTCAAAAAACGAAAAACGGAAAACCCGTGAAGACGCGAACGCTGCTCGATCAGGCGAACGGCATGGCGACTCCCCCTTATGGCGGCGACATCTCGAATTAGTCTAGTTAATGCGGATGACGACTTGTCGAAAGGCTATATCAAAGAATCGGGCCATGCAAAAATTGCATTCAAACCATGTTCATGGCTGACAAACAGCCAACTCGTTCACTTCTTAATTTTTTCCATTTCATTTCGCATCTCGAATAATGACTCATCACACCATTCCGATTGATCTGCCTCAACTCGGAAAGCCTGCCGTCCGACACGATGAAAGCGGAACCTGCCAAATGAACGGAGGCCATGATGGAAATTTCAATGAGGGATCTGCTGACCGTGCTGCACGGCATGGGCTTCGGTGCGCTGTTCATGCTCGCGTTTTCCGGCGCGATCGCCGAGGTCTACCGGATGTCCGCGCCGGGCGCGCCCGAGGTGCCCACGCCGCGCGAACATCGGCTGTTGATGATTTATCTGTCCGCGATGGTGATCCTCGCGTGGGCAACCGTGTTCTCCGGCGCATACGTCGTCTATCCGTGGTATCGCGCCGTGCCGCCCATCGGCCTGACCGATCTCGCGAACTACCCGCAACGCCTGTTGATGTCGAGCCGCAACACGTCGGGCTGGCACAGCCTCGGGATGGAGTGGAAGGAACATGTCGCGTGGCTCGCGCCGATCGCGATGACGATGGTCGCGTACGTATTCGGCAAGTATGGCCCCGCGCTCAGCCGGCAACGGCAGATTCGCAATGCCGTGCTGACGTTCACCGTCGTCGCGTTCGTCGCGACCGGCGTCGCGGGTGTATTCGGCGCGTTCCTGAACAAGTACGCGCCGGTTCGCGGCGGCACCGCCATCCATCTCATGACGGGAGAATGAACATGCCTACCTCGCATCCGCGCACTGCGACGCCGAACACGACCGGCGTCGACCAAAATCAGTCATCCGTATCAAGCGAGTCGACGGCCACGTCGCGCGCGAGCGCGCCCGCTTCCTCCGGCGCGCTGCCGAACGGCCCGGCCGCCGCCGCGATTCTCGCAGCGGGCATCGGCTGCTTCGCCGTCGGGCTCTTTGCGCTCGCCGGCGATGCATTCCGCCCGGTTGCGCATTTCTTCACGTTCTACAAGCCAACCGGGCCGCTCTCGGGCGTGACGACGAGCGCGATCGTCGTCTGGCTGCTGTCGTGGGTGGCGCTGTCGCGCCTGTGGAGCGCGAAATCGGTCGCGCTCGGCCGCGTGACGGCCGTCGCGTTCGTGCTGCTGACGTTCGGCATCCTGCTGACCTTCCCGCCGTTCATGGATCTGCTGCAGGGCAAGTAGCCGCACGCTTGCCGAAGGGAGTCTCGCGCTCTCTTCGGCGCGCGCGGCGCGCCGCGTCGGCAAAGCGTATCGGCGGCGAGGCGCGCGATTCCACTTGGTCCATCTGATTCACATCAATTTTCGAAACGGCGGCAATCCTAAACTCGAATCGTCGATATCGATCGATGCGAGAATCGATTAGCTGGCATCGCGACGCATTCCATAAATTCGAAATAATTCCGAAAGGAACAAGAACAACCACAACGAATATCGGTAAACAACACCAGCTTCAATGCAAGACAAAAAGAGCGGTCGCTGAGCAAAGAACCGATCGGCACAGGCCCGAACGATCGACAACAAAGGGGAGGCGGTATGTTCAATCGTATCCGCCGCAGTTTCACCGCAATGCTTGCATATCCGTAGATGTCGGTCGCCGCGCTCGCCGGTTGGCCCGCCGGCTCCGCGCACGCGCAGGACGGCGCACGGCTCGCCGCGCAGCTCTGCGCCGCTTGCCACGGCCCGCACGGCCCGCACGGCCGCAGCGAATCGCCGATGTTTCCGCGGCTCAACGCGCAAACGAACGAATATCTGACCGCGCAGTTGAAGGGCTTTCGCGAGCACGCGCGCGGCGAGACCGACGCGCGCGATTCAGCGATTCAGCGATTCAGGCCGAAATCGCCCGCGTCTTCGTCGCCGGCGTCGAACCCGCCCCGCCCCATCGCCTCGCCGGCGCCACGCACCGCGCAGGTGAGAGGATCGTCGGCGACCCGCGCGGCGAGCCCGGTCTCGTCGCGCAGCCGCTTGCCGAGATTCGCGAGCAGCGCGCCGCCGCCCGTCAGCACGATCCCGCGATCCGCGATGTCGGTGATCAGCTCGGGCGGCGCGTTCTCGAGCGCGCTCTTCACCGCGCTCACCACCTGGTTCAGCGGCGCGGCGAGCGCATCCGCGATATCGTGATTGCTGAGCTCGATGGTTCGCGGCAGGCCGTCCGCGACGCTGCGCCCGACCGCGTGGATCGATTCGCGCGGCACCCGGCGGCTCGCGGTGCCGATCGCCTTCTTCACGTGTTCGGCCGTGTGCTCGCCGAGCAGCACGCCGTACAGGCTCCGGACGTGATTGACGATCGCCGCGTCGAACTGGTCGCCGCCGACGCGAATCGCCTCGCGATAGACGATGCCGCCGAGCGCGATCACCGCGACCTCGGTCGTGCCGCCGCCGATGTCGACGACCATCGATCCGACCGCCTCCGATACCGGCAGCCCCGCGCCGAGCGCGGCCGCGAGCGGCTCGCTGATCAGGCTGACCCGCGACGCGCCCGCGGCGAGCGCCGCTTCGCGGATCGCGCGCTGCTCGACCGCCGTCGCGTTCGACGGCACGCAGATCGTGAACTCGACGCGCCTGCCGAACAGCGAGCGCGCATGCGACATGCCGACGAACTGCCGCATCATCTGCTCGGCCGCGTGATAGTTCGCGACGACGCCGTGCCTGAGCGGCCTGACGGCTTCCAGATGCTCGGGCGAGCGGCCGAGGAGCGCCTTCGCCTGCTCGCCGACCGCCTCGACGCGCGCCCTGTCGGCCGGGCCGCCCCGTTTGCGGAAGCAGACGACCGACGGCTGATTCAGCACGACGCCGCGATCGCGGACGTAGATCAGCGTGCTCGCGGTGCCGGGATCGACCGCGACGTTGTGCGCAAAGAACCTTCCGAGAAAGGGTGCCGCCATCGTGAAGCCTCTATTGAATCAGGTGGAAGGATTCTGTGGATGCGCCTGCGGCCGCCCCCGGGGCCGATCGCCGGCGACGAGCGCAATCCACTCAGTCGCTTAGCGGCAGGATGCCTGAATACTTTAGGAGATTTCATGAATTTTCTATAGCGCGGCAGGCCGCAGTGCGCGCGCGCGGCCCGCGCGAACCGCGGCGACGCGTGGTCGCGCCCCGACAAAAGCGGTACTCTCTCGCTTTTGCCGATTCCGCATCGGCGCTCCCGACCGTTCAGTCCGACCACACCCAAGCAACGATAATGACGGCGCTCGCCTCTTCCGCCCGTCCGGGCCTTCGCGTTCCCGGCCTCGTGGCCGCCCTCCTGTTCGTCTGCGCCGCGACGGGTGCCTCGGCGGCCGCGCCCGTCGCGCCCGTCGCGGCCGCGTCGCCGGCGCCGGCGACGCCCGCCTCCGCCATCTCGGATGCAACCGACGCTTCGGCGTCCGCACAAGCCGCGCCGGCCGCCGCGGAGGCGTCCGTTTGCACGGCGGACGGCGGCAGGCCAGGCCGGCCGGCGATCGGCCTCGTCCTGTCGGGCGGCGGCGCACGCGGCTACGCGCATCTCGGCGTGCTGAAGGTGCTCGAGGCGAACCGGATTCCGGTCGACTGCATCGCGGCGACGAGCATGGGCGCCGTCGTCGGCGGGCTGTACGCGACCGGGATGACGGCGCAGGAGATGCAGCGGCGGCTGTCGCAGGTGAATCTCGCCGACATCGCGTTCGACGTGACCGAGCGCGCGGACCTGCCGCAGAAGAAGCGCGAGGACGAACGCCTCTATATCGACAGCCTGACGATCGGCTTCGATTCGAAGGGCTTCAAGGCGCCCGTCGGGCTCGTGCAGGGCAACCGGCTGCAGGCGCTCCTCGCGAGCTGGACGGCCGCCGTGCCGACGAACCAGCCGTTCGACCGGCTGCCGATCCCGTTCCGCGCGGTCGCAACCGATCTGCAGACCGGCCAGAAGGTCGTGCTCGACCACGGCTCGCTGCCGCTCGCGATCCGCGCGAGCATGGCGCTGCCGGGCCTCTTCTCGCCCGCCGAGATCGACGGCCGCGCGCTCGTCGACGGCGGGCTCGTCGGCAACCTGCCCGTCGACGCCGCGCGCAGGATGGGCGCGGACGTCGTGATCGCGGTCGACATCGGCTCGCCGCTGCGCCCGCTGAACGCGCTCGCGTCGCCCGCCGACGTGATGCAGCAGATGATCGGCATCCTGATCCGGCAGAACGTCGCCGAGCAGCGCAAGCAGTTGACGGCAAGCGACATCCTGCTGCAACCGGACCTCGGCAAGCAGACCTTCACCGATTTCCAGACCGCGAACCAGGCGATCGCCGCGGGCGAAGCCGCCGCCGTCGCCGCGCTGCCGCGGCTTGCGCGCTACGCGCTGTCGCCCGAGCAATACGACGCGTATCGGGCCGCGCACAAGCGGCCGCAGCAGCAGCCGATCCGCATCACGTCGATCGAGATCCGCACCAACGGCGCGGCGGTGCCGAAGCGGGTCGTGCGCAACGCGCTGCGCGTGAAGCCGGGCGACGTCTACGATCCGCAGGCGGTCAGCGCCGACCTGTTGTCGCTGACGACGAGCGGCAATTTCGAGAACGTCACGCAGCAGATCGTCAACGAAGGCGACGAGCACCGGCTCGTGATCGACGCGCAGGAGAAGTACTGGGGGCCGAACTTCCTGCTGTTCGGGCTCGGGATGTCGAGCAGTTCGAGCGACGAAGGCGGCTTCAGGCTGCACGTCGGCTACCGGCGGCCGTGGCTCACGCAGTCCGGCCTCGAATTCCGCGCGGACACGACGCTCGGCAGCGACATGCAATCGGCGCACGTCGAGCTGCGCCAGCCGCTGTCGAACACGATCGGCTATTACGTCGCGCCGTACGCGGAATACTTGCGCCGCTATGCGAACGTCTACGACTCGAGCGGCGACATCAAGATGACGCAATACCGGCTGCAGACCGAGCGGATCGGCATCGACTTCGGCTTGCCGATCGGCCGCCTCGGCGATTTCCGGATTGGCCTCGCGTACGCGCACGGCACCGGCGCGCCGACCTACAACATACCGTTCGACATCGGCGACACGGTCCCGCAGCAAATACTCCTGTTCTCCGACTACACCGCGCGGGCGCTGAGCGCGCGGGCGCGGCTCGTCATCGACCAGCTCGACGACCCGCTGTTCCCGCGCAGAGGTTATTTCACGGAACTGCGCGTCGAGCGCTCGCTGTCGTCGAGCAGTGCCTTCTCGGACCCCGACTCCGGCGAGGATACGAGCAACGCGCCGTACACCGAGGTGTACGGCAAGGCGATGATTGCGCAACAGTTCGGCCGGCATAGCCTCAGCGCGACCATCGAGGGCGGCAAGAGCTTCGGCGGCACCAATCTGATCAACCGGTTCAACTTCACGCTGGGCGGCTTCCAGCATCTGTCCGCCTATGCGGCCGACCAATTGAACGGCGACGCGCTGTTCTACGGGCAAGTCACCTACATGAACCAGCTTGCGACGTTCAATGCGTCGCCGATCAAGGCGCTCTATGTGGGCGCGAGCGCGGAAGTCGGCAACGTGTGGGCGGGCGGCGAGCGGATCGGCGGCGGCTCGCTCAAGCAGAGCTATACGCTCTTCACGAGCCTGACGACGGCGTTCGGGCCGGTGTACGTCGGCGTGGCGTTCGCGCCGGGCGGGCGGCGCAACCTCTACTTCCAGCTCGGCCGCACGTATTGAGCCGGGCGCCGGCCGGGGTGACGCTCCGGCGCGAATCCGTCCGTGGTGCGCCGCGCGCCGCGAACGCGCGCCCCCGCCGCGCGTCAGACCGGCCAGCTCATCTCGAAACGCGCGCCCGGCAGCAGCAGCGGATCGACGACGGCAACGCGCCCGTTGTGCGCCTGCAGCACCAGCCGCGTGATCGCGAGCCCCAGCCCGTAGCCGGCCGTATGGCGATCGAGCCGCACGAACGCCTCGAAGATCCGCTCGCGCTCGTCCGGCGGCACGCCGGGCCCGTCGTCCTCGACATCGATCTCGATGTTGCCGTGGCGCATCCGCAGGCCGACCGCGATCCGCCCGCGCGCATGCTTGCTCGCGTTGCGCAGCAGATTGCGCATCGCATACGACATCAGCCGCTTGTCCATCTTCACGCGCAGATCGGCGGGCACCGCGACGCGCGCGTCGAGCGTCTTGCTCGGATACAGCAGCGCGGCGTCGGCAACCTGCTTGTCGAACCACGCGACGAGCGCCGTCAGCTCGAGATTCGACTGCAGCGAGCTGTACTCGAGCCGCGCGTACGTGAGGCTCATGTCGATCAGCTCGTCGAGCTCGGACACGTCCTGCTCGATGCTGTCGATCGCGTTCTGATACTCGTCGGCCGACCCCGGCTCGCGCAGGCTCTCGAGCGCGAAGCGCACGCGCGCGAGCGGCGTGCGCAGCTCGTGCGAGATGCCGTTCGTCAGGTCGCGCTGCGCGGCGATCAGGCGCTCCATCCGCATCGCGAGCGCGTTCAGCGTGCGCGCGAGCGGCCCGATGATCACGCTGCGCGATTCGCGCGCGCGCGTGTTGAAGCGGCCGCCCGTGAAGTCGATCGCGCGCTCGCGCACCATCACGAGATCCGACCAGACGGGCCGCATCCACCGATAGCCGGCGAGCGCCGGCACCGCGAGCACGAACGCGGCGAGCGGAAGCGCGCCGCCCGGCAGCGCATCGAGCGCGCGCCACACCACATGCGGCGCGAGCGCCGAGCAGAGCGCGGCGATCGTCCCGCCGACCGTCACCAGCACGAGGCCGACGAGATGCAGATAAGTCCGCAGATAAAGGCGCGACCAGCTCGGAATGCGGTCGGCGCGCGTGTCGGTCCACGAGCGGCGGAAATGCAGCCAGCGCCATTTGCAATAGCGGAACGGGGACAATCGGTGCGCTTGCGTGCTGTTCATGATCGTGTCGAGAATGTGGGGGAATCGGCGCCGTCAGTCATCGGGAGAAAACCGGCCGGGCCTGTATCGGCCTGTGTCGGCCTGATCGGCCGGTCGGGACCGGCGTTCGGCCGACGCGCGGCCGGCTCGTCTGCCGCATGGGTCGTCTATCGCGCCAACGCCGCGGCGTTTCGCCGAGTAAAACCGCGGCAAATGTCCGGGCGCAATCGGAGCGCCATGCCGCGCTGCATCTCGTTCGGCGTGGCGCGGCACGCGCGCCAAACGAAGTGCGAGACGGAAGCCGAGCCGCGCGCGACGCCGGCCGTGCACCTCGACGCGCCGCTCACTCCCACGCGTTCTTGCTGAATTGATACCCCTTGCTGCGAATGGTCTTGATCCGCTGCGGGCAGCTCGCGTCGTCGCGCAGCTTGCGGCGCAGCTTCGAGATCCGCCCGTCGATGGTCCGGTCGAGACCGTCGAATTCGACGCCGCGCAGTTGCAGCATCAGATCGTCGCGGCTCACGACTTCGCCCGCATGGCAGACGAGCACCCACAGCAGGTCGAACTCGGCCGACGTCAGCTCGGGCGTCGTGCCGTCGGGCAGGTTGACGGTCCGGTTCGTCCGGTCGATCGTGAACTGGCCGAACGTGTAGCTCTCCGGCTGCCCGAGCGCGCCGTCCGCCTGCCGCGCCGGCGCGCGGCGCAGTTGCGCCTTGATCCGCGCGAGCAGGATGCGCGGCTCGACCGGCTTGTGCACGTAGTCGTCCGCGCCGAATTCGAGGCCGAGCAATTCGTCGAACGGCTCGTCGCGAGCCGTCACCATGATGATGACGCCATCGTAGTGCTCGCGCGCGTCGCGGCAGATCTCGAAGCCGTCCTTGCCGGGCAGGTTCACGTCGAGGATCACGAGATCGGGGCGTCCCGTCAGAATCGCGTCGACGGCGTCGTCGCCGTTCAGCACGGTGTCGACGACGTACTCGTGCTTGCGCAGGTAGCCCGCGATCAGCGTGGACAGGCGATTGTCGTCCTCGACGAGGAGAATCCGGAAAGGCATGGGCAAATCAGTCGATATGGAAGCCAAATATTATTTGAAACAAGGGCTTAGCGCGAACGAGCGAAACTGACGCGCCAACTTTGTAAGATCCTGAAACATTTGGAATGATACTGCGACGCGCGCCGGCAGACGAACCTCTCGTATCCGCCCCCCTGAAAATCGCGCGTCGGCCGCCCGCCCGCAGCCGCCCGCAGCCGTTACGCTCGCTGCGCCGCAGATGCTTGACGAATCGCCGCCGAGAAGGTTCCATACGGGCTCGCTTCACACCCGCGCGGCGCGCCGCGCACCGATTCGATGAAATACCCAGCGATCCTCGAACGCATTCACGCGGAACTCGCCCCCTGGATCGGCGCAGGCCGCGCTCTTTCTCGCGAACGGCGGCGTCGCGCCCGCGACGGGCGCGCGGATTCTCGATCCGAGCTCGGCGAAGCGGCTGTCGGCGCTGATGCTGACCTGCGGCACCTACGACGCCGCGGGCGACTTCGTCTACCGCGTCGGGCTGCCGGCGAAGAGCGGCGTGGGCGGCGGGATCGTCGCGGTGCTGCCGGGCGAGATGGCGGTGTGCGTGTGGTCGCCGGGGCTCGATCCGAACGGCAATTCGCTCGCTGGCACGCTGGCGCTCCACTCATATAATTGTTGGCCGGCCACTTCTTTGCCTCAGGCTGGATTGAGCAGACACCGGAAAAACAATACAAACTGAACACCAGCGCGGCTAAAGCAATTCGCACGATGATCGAGCTTGTCAAACAGGGATATCGAGCACCTCGCGTTATAGAAGCGCTCAACGAAATGGGCTTAGCATTAACGCCGGACGTCCCAATCACGTCGACCGCGTTCGAAATATCGTCTCCAAGCGGGCATTGACCGGCAAGCGGTCATGCCGTTGATAGGGCTTGATAGAGTAGATCGCCGAATGATTCACGCTTCGTTTCATCTCGCTCTCATCGAATGACCGCTTGTGTTTGAGGGATGGCGGACAATATCGCAATCACGAGCAAGAGCGCACTCAACATTGACGCCTGTCCACCGGAGCAGGACACCACAACGCCGAAGATGCTCAACATGCGACTTATCCATGTAAGAGCGGCGTTACGACGCGCTCGAGGCGATCGGCTGTCCACGAGGGCTTAGGATCATCCCAGCCATTGTCGGCAAGGAGCCCGTTCCGGTCGATTGTGAAGCTCACCGGGATGCGCCACATTCGACCATAGCCGCCGGCGTATGCACTGCCCAGGAGGCCAACTGGAAAGCTCAATTTGGCCGCGACTTGTTGGACAGCCGCGAGACTGTCTGGCCCGTCCAGGCTGAAACCGAGCACTCGCAAGCCGTTCGCCGCATGATGCGCCGCGTATTCGGACAACAGCGGCAGTTCGATTCGACACGGCTCGCACCATGTCGCCCAGAACGTCAGAATGACCACGTTTCCACGCAAATCGTCGCTGGCGATATTTTGCCCGTCGAGCGTGTGCAAGACGAGGCCTGGCGCCGGACGGCCCACCGCCAGGCTGTTGGCCTGCGCCATCGGCAGCCACCCGCCGAGGCTGGCGCCCAGCGCGACCCCACCGGCCCCGCGCAGCCAATCCCGCCTCGACCAGCCACGCTTGGCGAACGGCGATTCCTCAACATCAGAATGCATAGCTCGCCCCGACGGTGCCCGACCAGCGCGGAAACAACTGATAGCCACTGAGCCGGCTATACAGCGACTTCTGGACGAATGCGTAAACATTCAGATTCTTCACCACATTCACCGTCACGCCAGGCGACAGATAGACAACCGTGCCGGCCGTATTGTCAGTGTCAGCGAGCGCGCCCTGGTCCGCACTCTTGCGGGTCACGTTGATCTGAAGTTGCGGGACGATCTTCGGATTCGCCTCATAGCGCAGACCGACGCTGACCGTCGCCTGATTGCCGGGACGGTAGTCCTGGCCAAGACCGTGAAGATTCTCGATCACAGCCGACTGGAATTGACCGTTGATGAACGCGTCGAAGTTCTGGCTCACCGGCTGGTAGTAGTACGCGCCAACGATGAGGTCAGTGCTGCCGGTACCCGGCTGCAAGCTGGTATCGAGCGCCTGGCCGCCTGCGCTGTTCGGGCCCGACGAGAAGAACACCGGACTGCGGCCCACGGCGGCTCCCGTTAGTGTATTTTGGCCGCCGTACTTCCCGGTAGGTAGCTTGACCCCGAGTTGAACGCCGAGATTGTGAGTCGGCAGGAAGCCCTGATAGCTGGCGATCAACTTAACGTCGCCGAGCCCACTGCTTGTTGCGCCGCTCAGATTGCCAGGGGTGAGTTGATCTGGCGTCGCGTTGCCGTAAGTCGAATGGCTGCGGTCGACGAATGGAATGATCGCGCTGAAGCTCCACTTCGCATTCGGGCTATAGTTGATGCCGAGGTTCCAGTAGCGGTTGATCGTCTGGTGTTCGACTTCCTGACTCCCGCCCGCCGCGTTGATTGCCGCCGGCACGTTGGGCGATACCGCACTCGTTCCGCTACGCAATTGGTTCTGCGGGATGTACGTGTAATCGAGGCTGATACGCCAGCCTGGCATCGCCGAGTAGCCCATTGCGGCATCGGTACTTAGCGAGCAGCCGCAGGTCGCGCATGCATGGGCGGCAACAGGTATGGTCAGCCCCGTCAAGCAGGCGAGTGCAGCAAGTGCAACGTCGATATTTCGATTCGATTCGATTCGCATGTCTTTCCTCTTTGTGTCGTTTTGGCGCGCGCAATCGATCCGTCGTAGCGCGGACGCGTGGCGCGAACTGTTTCAGTGGCAATCTCGCGCCCAAGAGTCCCGCTCGATTTGGCAGGGCTTCTTGAAGTGGCTGAAAACGATTGACTTAGGCGAGGAACGGCGAATCCCGCGGGTGTCCTGCGGAGAATGCGTCACCGTCTACGAATGTAGACGGTACCGACGATTGGGCAATGCGGTACTTCCCGGTCCCCACCATCTGCGGCAAGGCGAGCGGCGGTGCCGGCACATGATGCGTAAGCAGATCGCAATATCCGCAAGCGCCGAGGTGAATCATGGCCACGTGATCTTCGGCGTCATGCCCCCCATCAACCGAGCAGGTCTGCGCAGACGGCAGCTCTCGATCAATAGACGCTATGCCATGACTCACGATCGGGGAAAAAACGATGAACCACATGGCAAGAAGGCCAAGCCAGGCGATCATTCGATTACGGCGACGAGCGGTCATGATGGCGGGCATCGCGGGAGCGACGGCATTTTAACGGAAACCAGAAATGCCGACGATACCGGCAAAACTGGCGGCGCAACGCGACATTTGATCGCATCGCTGATGTGCGTCAACACCCGTTCGGTTGGACCTATCCGTCAAAGAAATGAAGTATGAGCTTGCCGAACCACGCCAAGACCATCAGCGTCGCGCTGCCCGTCGGCGCTCGACAAGTACACGGTGCCCTGGGCGGCCGTAGCCTCCGACGATCATCGAAGCCAGCGCGGCTACATGTTCACGGTGAAATGACGAAGGCCGATGTTGCATACCAGCTCCATTTCTGACCCGTTCGTCACGTTTCGCGTCACTCGCACGTAGCCGTCCGATACCCTGCCTAGAGGGCATTCATCATACGATGTCAGCGGCTTCGCCATTCGCCGTACCGGCGGCACGCCGACATCGGCTCATTTCGCGAAGCGATGCCACCGCCTCGTCGCGCCCGACCTCGCCAGGTCTTCGCAGCATTGGATGTCCGCCTCCTCTCCACGCATCACGTATCAGCATTGCGACATTTTTTACCGACTCCGAAAGGCAACGGTATCCCCATGCGCCGGGCCTCCCCATGCAGCCGGCAAACGGCCGGGTTGGCACGTTGCTAGCTTCTTTCGACACGCTCCCAATGGCGAATTCGACGCGCGTTCGAGGACGACTGGCGATCCAGCACTTCCTGACGGAAGCC
Organism: Burkholderia sp. MSMB1588; assembly: GCF_001546925.1. Taxonomy (NCBI): domain Bacteria; kingdom Pseudomonadati; phylum Pseudomonadota; class Betaproteobacteria; order Burkholderiales; family Burkholderiaceae; genus Burkholderia; species Burkholderia sp. MSMB1588. Next base: position 2,725,061 of record NZ_CM003770.1, read on the forward strand.
GTGACGCGCCGGTTTGTCTTCCGCTCGAAAAACGCCACGGGTCCGCAACGCGCCTATCGCTCCCTATCTTCGATTCGCTCGGCCGACGCAGTCTCTACACGTCACCGCCGAACGCATCCGGACGAAGCGCGTACCAGGAACGTTGGATATCACGTGTCGTCCACCCTGACAGGAGAGCACCATGCTGGTCAAGTCGATTCGATTCCTCAGGACGTGCCTGATCCTGTGTTCTCTATGTCTCGCCATCGTCCCCGGACGAGCAAACGCGGCGTCGAATCAGTTGCTGCTGCTGCTGCCGGACAACTTCACGCTCACCGATCCGCGCGTGTCCGCCTGGTTCGACGCGGCGTCGGAAGAAGGCTTGCAGCTTTCTGTCATGTACGACAGCCAGTTCGAACAGGCAGGCACGTCGCTCCAGGAGTATAGAGGCCTGATCCTGCCCGATCAGGTTCATACGGTAGCCGACGACGCGCTCGTGACGGCCATCCAGAACTACGTGCTCAACGGTGGCCACGTGATGCTGGTCTACGATTTCGGCGTCCTCACATCGACCGGCTTTTATTCCGTCCCGCAGTCGAGGTTCAGCTCGATGGCGGGCGTCAGCTACGTTCTCTACAATTCGCTGGGCGGCAACATGATCGGACTGGGGCCTGTGACAGGCATGGGCAGCACGTTGCGTACGCTCCAGGTTCCGCCCGGAAAGTCGATGACTTGGCCTACCAGCACGGGTTCGACCACGGCTACCGTCACAACGTCGGCGTCCGTATCCGTTGCCGCGTCGTCCGCTCAAGTGCTCTATCTGCGGCCGAGCCCGACCAATCCGGGCGGGCTTGCCGGCTACAACCACAACGCGTACTTCAACTACAAGACCGAGAACGGCCTCGCAACCAACATCAGCCTGAATCTCGGCCGCGTGTCCAAAGGAGCGAAGGTCAAGTCCGGCACCTATACCGCGATGTCGACCAAGAGCAAGACCGCATCGACACCGACGACTTCCACCGGAACGTCCGCGCTCGCCACGACAACGACCGCCGCGACGACGGACGTGCTCGAAGGCATCTCGGGCTACGTGTACGGCTTCCTCACGTATCCGAGCTTCGTCACGCAGGGCACGTACAGCGGCACGGCCTTGCTGACTTCGCCGAACTTCGGCCTCGTCGCCGGCTACAACCCGTACGGCAGCGGCGGCGTGCTGTTCGTGAACATGCCGCTCAGCTACCTCGAAGGGCAGACCGACGGCATGCCGCTCCACGGCTTCCTTCACTACTTCACGACGAGCGTGTTATCGATGCCGCATCTGTCGCTCGAACCGAAGGCGCAAGCGGGGATGGTGCTCAACTGGCACTTCTGCGCGGAAGAAATGATCCAGCCGGCGCTATACCTGAAGTCGCTCGGCATCTGGAACAACGGTCCGTTTTCGATCGTCGTGACGGCTGGCCCCGACGATGCCGCAATAGGCGACGGCCTCGGCATCAATCTGACCAACAACACGCAGGCAGAGCAGTTGATGCAGTATCTGCTCGGCCACGGACACAACATCGGCAGTCATGGCGGGTGGGATCACGACTACTGGGGCGCCAATGCGAGCGAGACCGATCAGAGCACGTTCCAGCAGTACCTCACGCTGAATCATCAGGCGGTGCAGTCGGTCACCGGCAAGCCCGACGTCGAATGGGCAGCGCCGGAAGGTAACACCCCGACGTGGGCCGCGACCTGGCTCGAGAGCAACGGCTATTCGGGCTACTACTTCACCGGCCACACCGGCATGGCGCAGACCCGCGCGTACCGCAACGGCGCGCTGCTGAATCCCGGCATCTGGGCGTTCCCGGTCATGCCGTTCGGCAAGTACGCGACGTTCGAGGAGTTCCAGGAGTTCGGCGTATCGACGACGGACGTCACGAACTGGTACGAGTCACTGATGAACTTCGTCGTCGCCAATCGCACGACCCGGCTCATCTACATGCACCCGCTCGGCGCGTCGTGGTACCCGAACATACTCACGACCATCTTCAGCTATGCGAACACGCTGATCGCGACCGGGCAGTACAAGTGGTACACAATGGACCAGTTGACACAGTTCGACAGGCGGCGCCTGCTCGTCACATGGACGGCGACCGATACGGGCAGCGGTTGGTCGTTCAGCGCGTCACAGCCGACGAGCCTGCAGGACATGACGTGGCTGCTGCCGAAGAACGCTTATCAATTGCCGGTCGTGACCGGGGGATCCGCCACAGTCGTGACGACCGACCCGACCAATTGGCTCGTGATCGCCGGCGCGGGAACGGCCTTGACGTTCACGAGCGCCAAAGTCCAATAGCGCCGCGCAGAACGTGCGCTGACGATCATCGATCCGTCGATCGAATGGTCGTCGGCGCCGCCGGGATCGCTCACGGCAGAGAAACGACATGGAACGACACTCGCTACGTCATTCGCTTGGCATGCTTACCGTAATGGCGACCCTCGCGCTCACGACGGCTGCGCCGTTTGCACAGCAAACGAATCGGCCGTCTCGCGGCTTCACGCGTCCGCCGTTCCATCTGCAACGACATACGGCCGCGAGCCCGGGCGGCCTTTCTCCGGCGCAGATCCGGAATTTCTACGGATTCGATCAGTTGCCGCGCGATTACCGCGGCAGTGGACAAGTCATCGCGATCGTCGACGCTTACGACAACCCCAACGCCGAGGCGGATCTCGACGCGTTCAGCCGCAACTTCGACCTGCCGCCCTGCAATGCGGCCAACCGATGCTTCGCCAAGATCTATGCCACAGCCGATCGAAGCCGTCCGCCCGCGGATGCCGGCTGGGCGCTAGAAAGTTCGCTCGACGTCCAGTGGGCCCATGCGATCGCACCCGACGCGAAGATCGTGCTGATCGAAGCGGCATCCAATGCCTTGACCGACATGATGAGCGCGGTGGCCACGGCGGTCGCGGCGCCGCCCGAAGGCGCCGGCGCGAAAGTCGTGTCGATGAGTTGGGGCGGCAACGAGTTTCTGTCGGAAACGCAATTTGACGGCCAGTTCACGAGCGCGAACGGCGTGTCGTTCGTCGCCGCGTCCGGCGACGGCGGGAACGCCGTCGACTACCCCGCCGCATCGCCGTATGTGCTCGGGGTCGGCGCGACGACGCTCGTCACCGACGCGAGCGGTCGTTATGTCGGCGAAACCGCGTGGTCCGGAAGCGGCGGCGGCCAGAGCGCAATCGAATCCGAGCCACCGTATCAGGCAAGCTATCGGATTCCGTTCGACTCGCCCGGCGTGCGAGGCGTGCCCGACGTCGCCTACGCGGGAGACCCGGCGTCGGGTTTCGCGATATACGATTCGTACGGCTACGGCGGGCAGCGCGGCTGGTTCGTGGTCGGCGGAACGAGCGCGGGCGCGCCTCAATGGTCGGGCCTGCTCGCGATCGCGAACGGCGTCCGGGTCCAGCGCGGCAAATCCACGCTGAATGCAGTCAGTGCCGTCGAAGCGGTCCTGTACCGCATCGCGTCCGCTTCATACCAAACGACTTTCTACGACGTCACGAGCGGCGCGAACGGCACATGCGGCGCGTTGTGCGACGCGATGCCCGGCTACGACTACGTCACCGGGCTCGGACGTCCGATCGCCGGCAATCTGGTGCAAGCGCTGATCGATGCGCCGTGACGAGGATCTGCCCGAAAGGGTACTGCCGGAACACGTCGGAGAGTCGAAACCGCCGCTGTCGGACCACGCCCGCTCGCAGGGCGGATTGCGCCGAACAGCCGGGGCCGCCGCCTCGGTCACTGCGCATCCGCCCGCCGTGCCCGCGCTCGTGCCGCTGTTCGCCCTGACGCTCGCGCTGTCCGCTGTCGTGACGGCGCGGGCGGACGGATCGCCGACAGACGACCCCGGCGAGGCGATCTATCGCAACGGAGTACTGAGCTCCGGCGCGCCACTTCAAGCGCTGCGCGAAGGCGGATTGCGCATGGAAGGCTCCGCGGTCGCCTGCGTCAACTGCCATCGGCGCAGCGGCCTCGGAGCCAAATCGGGATTCACGTCGATCCCGCCGATCGCCGGAACGTATCTGTTCAATCCGAGCACGCTGAGTGGCGAGCGTCCCGGCATGCCGTACGTAGAGAGCATGCGCAGCGATCGCGCCGCCTATACCGACGTGATGCTCGCCCGCGCGATCCGCAGCGGAATCGATGCACAAGGCCAACGCCTTGGCTACTTGATGCCGCGCTACGCGTTGAACGACGACGACATGGCGGCGCTGCTTCGCTATTTGAAACGCCTCGATCCGCGGCCCGCGCCGGGCGTCACCGACAACGCCCTCCATTTCGCGACGATCACGACACCGGACGCCGATCCGGTGAAGCGCCACGCAATGCTCGACGTGCTGCGGCACTACTTCGCCGACAAGGACGCATTCCCGACGGGCGCGGCCCCACCGCATCCGTCGAGCGACGCGCCAGCCTCGGTTCCGCGTCGCTGGCAACTGCATGTCTGGGAACTGAGCGGCGCGGCATCGACGTGGGAGGCGCAACTCGCTCGGCATCTGGCCGCCGAACCAGTGTTCGCGGTGATATCGGGGATGGGCGGGCGGACCTGGGCGCCCGTTCGCGCGTTCTGTGAACGCGCCCGTATTCCGTGCCTGTTTCCTAACGTCGAGGTACCGGCCGTCCGCAACGACGACTTCTATTCGATCTACTTCTCGAACGGTGTACTGCTGGAGGCCGGACTGATCGCCTCCGAAATCTCCCGGGGCAAACACGACGTCGCACCACAAACGGTCCACGAAGTGTATCGGGTCGGCGACAGCGGCGAAGCGGGCGCGCAAGCGCTCGCCACTGCCTTGCGGGCACGGGGATTCGACGTGTCTCGCCATGCGCTGATGCCAGCCGATCGCGTCGCGAGGGTGTTGAACGGCATCTCGAAAAACGATGCGCTCGTGCTGTGGCTGCGCCCCGCCGATATTGCGACGTTGGGTGACGCGGCGCCAACGCGAATGGTCTACATGTCCGGCATGGTGGGCGGCCTCGATCATGCGCCGCTGCCCGGCGGCTGGCGTGCGGTCACGCACATCGCGTATCCGTTCGACATGCCCGATCGTGTGCGCCGACGCGTCGACTACATGCTCGACTGGGCAGCCACCAGGCACATCCCGATCGTCGATCAACAGATTCAAGCGGACACTTTCCTGGCGTGCGTGTTGCTCGAAGAAGCACTGGGCCACGTGACCGGAACCTACGTTCGTGACTATCTCGTCGAGCGCATCGAAGACACGCTCGAACAGCGCGTGATCACCGGCTACTATCCGCGCCTGACGCTTGCACCGGGACAGCGCCTCGCATCGAAAGGCGGCTACATGGTCCGCTTCGCGGACTCGAGCGGCACCCGCATCGTGGCCGACGGAGCGTGGACCGTCCCGTAAACGCCGATCCCGCCTAATTCACGGGACGATGATTCGCCGTGTTGCAATCGAGACGCCGAAGGCGACGACGATCTACGCGGCTCACCACTCAGGGAGACTGAAATGAACATGGTCGGGAAGCTTTCCATATTCGCCAACACGCTGATCGCGGCCGGCACACTCACGCTCATCGGACATCCGGCATCGGCTCAAGAAGACATGCATGCACATCATCACATGATGATGTCGAGCACGAAGACATCGACGGTGGCATACACTGTCCCGGCCGTGACGCTCGTACGCGACGACGGGAAGACCGTTGCACTGAAGGACGAACTCGACGACGGACGTCCGGTCGTGCTGACGTTCATCTATACCACCTGCACGTCGATCTGCCCGGTGCTCAGTCAGACGCTGTCGCAGTTCCAGCACGAACTCGGCGCGGACCGCGACAAAGTCCATATCGTGTCAATTTCGATCGATCCGGAAAACGACACGCCTGCGCGCCTTCGCGAGTATGCAGCGAAGTTCGGTGCGGGACCGGAGTGGCAACACTACACTGGAACGGTGGCAGCGAGCGTTGTCGCGCAGAAAGCCTTCAACGTGTACCGGCAGGACAAGATGGATCACAACCCGGTCCTGCTACTACGTGCAACGCCGGGCAAATCATGGCTTCGGATCGACGGATTCGCGACCGCTGACGATCTACTGCATTTTTACCACTCGCTCATAGCATCCGATTAACCACCTTGATGCATGGCGCGAAACATATTTCGAGTCAAGAATGGATATTCGCCACGTGTCAAGAATTAGCGTCGGAAACAACGATTGACGACACATGTGATGAGATGAATGAGTGCATAGGGATAACCGTAGGTGGTGACGAAATGTCCTCAATCGAATGAGGGCACCTCGTCAAGTTGCCATGACGGGAACCGACGATCTCGATTATTTTTGCAAGATGACGCCTTGGAACGTTGGAACAACCCGGCCGGCTGCGTGGGGTCATTCCAACTGCAATCACATTCGTAATGGAAACGGCGTCCACTGGACGCCGTTTCCACATCCACGCCGGGAACCCTGCCCGATGGCAAGCGTGGACAGCCAATATCGCCGAAAGGGCCCACGTGTCGTATGCATGAAATGCAGACGCGCAGGTTGAACGCCGACCGGCTGCGGTATCATCGCGGGCCACGCTCAAGAGTTCTCGGACACGCATCCATGACCGAAACCAACTATCAGGAAATCCTCGAACGAATTCATTGCGACATCGAGCCGTTGCGCACGGCGGGCTGCGTTGCTGACTACATCCCGGAGCTTGCCAGCGTGCCTGCTGAGCGCTTCGGCATGGCCGTCGTCACCCTCGACGGCCGCGTGTTCTCCGTCGGCGACGCGCGCGAACGGTTCTCGATCCAGAGCATCTCGAAACTCTTTGCGTGTACCCTCGCCTTCCAGTTGCTTGGCGACTCGCTTTGGAAGCGGGTGGGCCGAGAGCCGTCGGGAACCGCTTTTAACTCGCTCGTCCAGCTTGAGAGCGAGCGCGGCATACCGCGCAATCCGTTCATCAATGCCGGGGCGCTCATCGTCACGGACGTCTTGTGCCGTCGGTTCGTCGGTGCTGAAACTGCGCTCGTCCAGTTCATGCGACGTCTGACTGGTGTCGCCGACCTCGACTATAACCTCCGCGTCGCGAATTCCGAGCTTGCCCACGCCGAACGCAATCGCGCGATGGCACACTTCATGGCAAGCTTTGGCAACCTGCACATGCCGCCCGAGGCGGTTATCGACGCCTATTGCCGCCAGTGCGCGATCGAAATGAACTGCATCGAGCTGGCGACTGCGGCCCTCTTTCTCGCCAATGCCGGCGTTGCCCCCGTTTCCGGCGAACGCATTCTCGACGCCAGTTCAACCAAACGCCTATCCGCCCTCATGCTGACGTGCGGCACATACGACGCGGCCGGCGACTTCGTGTATCGTGTCGGCCTGCCCGCGAAAAGCGGCGTAGGCGGCGGCATCGTCGCCGTGCTACCGGGCGAGATGGCCGTGTGCGTCTGGTCTCCCGGACTCGACGCAAACGGTAACTCCGTCGCCGGCGTTCAAGCGCTCGAACAGTTGACCACGCTTACCGGCCAGTCGATTTTTTGACGCCTGCATCGCGCATCATCGTCGGTTCATTTTCCCGAGCGCTGGCACGCTGGCGCTGGAATGGTTGACGACCTATTCGGGGCGGTCGATTTTTTGAAGCGCCGAGGTCGAGCGCGGCTCATCCGGCGCAATGGCGGCAGGTCAAATACCAACGGCAGAGCCGATGGCTTGCGATGAGCGCATCAAACGCGCCCATAAAACCGTGGGCCCCCGGCGGCTTTTTCAAAGGATTCGACTCGATGCAAGCCACCACCGGACGACGGAGCGCAGCCGTGCGGGCCATCCCTCCAACACGATTGATGTGGTACTTCCAAACGCTAGCGACGACGGCGCGTCCCTATCGTGCCATGTCGAGGACAAATCCCTCCCTGACACATCAATCCTTCGCATCAAAGGTGAACGGTGGAACGCCTATACGGCCATTTCCGGAATCGGATCGAAAATGGTCGCGGTATTCGGTTCAGCGCTCGCCGAAGTAAGCGTCGATGAGTACGCGGTCAAGCAGGTTTTCGACGACAAGCCCGGCTTGGGATGGATGCTCTACCTGCCGAAGATTCTTGCACCGCAGCAGACTCCGGAAGCGCGCGTCCTGATCCCCGTACCCGAAAAAGGCAAGCAGACCGGCACGATCATCGTCAGCGTGACGGATGCCCCTTTCTCGGTCGACAATCCCGACACGTGGCAATCGCGAACCGCATCGAGAGCCGGCTCGTCGACCAAGACCTGCTCCCCGCCTACGTCGATATCTGAACCATGCCGGCCGCACTCGTCAAAACAACCCGGCCGGCCCCGCTGAATCGTCCCGACTGAAAATGATCAGTCCGCGACGCTCGACGCCCTTTCCATCGCCTATCGCGTACCGAATCGGCACACTCTCTATGTGGAAACCCGAACGATCTCCCCGGCGATCGCGCCCACGCGACTTCGTTGGCTCGCGTCACCCGATCCGAACCGTTCCGTCCGAACCGGGCGCACGCAGCCGAGCCTACTTCGCGATATAGATCCCGGACGTCGGGCACGTGCCCTGCGTGCCCGCGTCGGTCACGAGCGACGCCGCGCTCGGGAACTGTGACGTCGCATCCGTCTTCACCGAGATCCACGCCTCGGTGAAATAGCTGACGTAGTTGACCTTCACGCACTTGAGCGACACCGCGCCGCGCGTGTTGCTGCCGAACGCGCCTTCGAACGCGTTCAGCAGTTGCGTCCGCGTCACGGTGCTGCCCGCGTTCGACTGGAGGAACGTGTTGAACGACGTCGTCGACAGGCGGCTCACCATCCCCGTCGCGTTGTTCCAGTACACATCGGCCGACGGCGCCTGCGCGCAGGTGCCGTGCTTGTACCACTCGTGCTTGTCGAGGCACGACGCGACGCCCGGCATGTACGTCGAGAGCGTCGCGAGCGTCGACGAGCCGACCGGGTACGCATCCATGCTGCACCACTGATGATTGTTGTCGAGGTCGATCTCGTTTTGCGGCACGCCGCAATAGAACGGCTGGTTGCCGTCGTAATTGTTCGGCCACAGACCATGCAGCGACAGGTTCGTCGACGCGTACGAGCCCGACAGCGTGCTGCATTCGGCCGCGCTGTGCGTCGCGCAGAAGCCCGGCTCCCACGACGTCGCGAGCAGCAGATAATCGTATGCGTTGGCGGTGTTGCAAGCCGACGCGACAGCAAACGCGCACGCGGCGCGCGCAAAGGTACGAAGCATACCGCCCCCCCTCAGTATGAACGCGGCGGCCTCGGGAGAGACGCCGCGATGTTGGTGAACTGTCGGGTGCCTATTGTGCTTTCGTCAATATTGCAGCGGTGTGACTTCGCGAACGCGCGACGCTGCCCGCCGCACGACGGCCGAGCCGCTTCCCGCATCAGGCCGGCTGCGCGTCGCGCTGCCGCTCCAGCTCGCGCACGAGCGGCAACACGCGCTTGCCGAAATACTCGACGTCCTCCAGATAGTGCAGGAATCCGCCGAGCACGAGATCGACGCCGATCGCCTTCAGCGCGACGATGCGCTCGGCGATCTGCTCGGGCGTGCCGATCAGGTTGGTCCTGAAGCCGTCGTTGTACTGAACGAGATCGGCGAACTTCGAATCGGCCCACATCCCCTGCCCTTCGGGCGCGGCCTTGCCCGCCTGCTTGACCGCGTGGCCGAATGCGTTGACGGCGTCGACGTCCGCGTGGCGCACGATCTCGTCGAGCACGTCGCGCGCCTCGCGCTCGGTATCCCGCGCGATGATGAACGCGTTGACGCCGAACTTCACCTGCCGCCCCTGCGCGGCCGCCGCCGCGCGGATCTCGTCGATTTGCGCGCGATGGCCGTCGGGCGTGTTGCCGTTCATGAAGTACCAGTCCGACACGGCGGCCGCCATCCGGCGCGCGGCCGCCGAATTGCCGCCCTGAAAGACTTCGGGATGCGGCTGCTGCAACGGCTTGGGCTTCAGCGTGTAGTCGTTGAACCGGTAGAAGTCGCCCTTGAACGTGAAGTTGTCCTGCGTCCAGATGCCCTTCACCGCGCGGATGAACTCCTCGGAGCGGCGATAGCGCTCGTCGTGCTCGAGCCACGGCTCGCCGATCGCGGTGAACTCGCCCTTGAACCAGCCGCTCACGACGTTGATCGCGACGCGCCCCTGGTTCAACTGGTCGATCGTCGCGAGCTGCTTCGCGACGACGGCCGGATGCCACGGTCCCGGCAGGATCGCGGCGATCACCTTCAGGCGCTCGGTCGCCGCGAGCAGCGCATGGCTGAACGCGACGGACTCGTGCTGATATTCGGCGCCGTAGCCGGCCGTGAAGCGGATCTGCGACAACGCATAGTCGAAGCCGTTCTGCTCCGCAAGGCGCGCGAGGCGGCGGTTGTAGTCGATATCCCAGCTCGTGCGCTGCTCGATCTTGCTGACGACCAGGCCGCCGCTGACGTTGGGCACCCAGTAGGCGAACTTGAGGGGGTCCGGCTCGTGACTCATCGGATCGTTCCTTGATGCGTGAAGGGGACGGTGGAAATCCGGCGGCGCGCGGCGCGGCCGGCCGGTCGGCAATGGCCCTCGGACGCGCCGCTTCGCGCGGCGTCTGTCCCGGCGCATCGTAGGGCGGGCCGGCATGTCGGCCAACCAACGAATTCAGCTATCGATGCCCGCCGCCGCGAGATATGCAAATGACGCACGGCGGCGCGCGCAACGGCGGCGCCGCGCCCGCCCGCCCATGCGCCTGTCACGAACTGTCGAATTTTTGAGGAAATTTGTCGCCGCATTGAACCCGGCGCGCCTTTCCGTATTCCAATGGCCGGTTTGCATTTTCATTACAATCCCTCGCCTGCCACGCGTCATCGTTCGCCTCTCATGAAAAAATCCCAACGCCGCTGGATCGCCGCGGCGGCCGGCATCGTCGTGCTCGTCTCGCTCGCGGCGCTCTACCAACGCTTCTGGTCGAAAGACAAGGCGCCGCATTACCTCGCCGCGAACGTCGCCCGCGCCGATCTCGAGAACGCGGTGCTCGCCACGGGCACGCTGCACGCGTTCAAGCAGGTCGACGTCGGCGCGCAGGTGTCCGGCCAGTTGAAGTCGCTGAAGGCGAAGCTCGGCGACAAGGTGAAGAAGGATCAGTGGCTCGCCGAGATCGATCCGGTGATCTCGCGCAACGAGCTGCGCCAGGCCGAGGCGAACGTCGAGAACCTCGTCGCGCAGAAGCGCTCGACCGCCGCGCAACTGAAGCAGGCCGAGCTCGCGTTCAGGCGGCAGCAGCAGATGCTGCCCGACGACGCGACGTCGCGCCAGGACTACGAGGCCGCGGCCGCGTCGCTCGACGTGCAGCGCGCGAGCCTCGTCGCGCTCGATGCGCAGATCCGCGCGGCGCGCATCAGGATCGAGACCGCGCGCGCGAACCTCGGCTATACGCGGATCGTCGCGCCGATGGACGGCGAAGTGGTCGCGATCGTCACGCAGGAAGGCCAGACGGTGATCGCGCAGCAGCAGGCGCCCGTGATCCTGAAGCTCGCCCAACTCGACACGATGACGGTCAAGGCGCAGGTGTCGGAGGCGGACGTGATCCGCATCCATCCCGACCAGGCCGCGTATTTCACGATCCTCGGCGAGCCCGACAAGCGCTACTACGGCAAGCTGCGCGCGATCGAGCCCGCGCCGCAGAACTTCCTCGACACGCAGAGCAGCCTCGGCGGCATGGGCGGCGGCTCGTCGAAGACGAACGCCGCGGTGTTCTACAACGCGCTGTTCGAAGTGCCGAATCCCGGCCACAGGCTGCGCATCTCGATGACCGCGCAGGTGAACATCCTGCTCGGCACCGCGCGCAACGCGCTCAACATCCCCGTCGCCGCGCTCGGCGCGAAGGACAAGGACGGCACGTATGCCGTGCGCGTCGTCGGCGCCGACGACAAGGTCGCGACGCGCAAGGTCCGCACCGGCATCAACAACAACGTGAAGGTCGAAGTGCTGTCGGGCCTCGCCGAAGGCGAGCGCGTGATCATCGGCGATGCGGCCGAGCCCGCCGGCGCCGGCGCGGCCGCCTCCGACGCGAGGAACTGACGATGACCGGGCCGCTGCTTCAGCTCACGCGCGTCACGCGCCGTTTTCCCGCGGGCGACAAGGACGTCGTCGTGCTCGACGACGTGAACCTGTCGATCGACGCGGGCGAGATCGTCGCCATCGTCGGCGCGTCCGGCTCGGGCAAGTCGACGCTGATGAACATCCTCGGCTGCCTCGACCATCCGAGCTCGGGCAGCTACACGGTCGGCGGGCGCGAGACGAGCGAGCTCGAAAGCGACGAGCTCGCGCGCCTGCGCCGCGAGCATTTCGGCTTCATCTTCCAGCGCTATCACCTGCTGCCGCATCTGTCCGCGGCCGAAAACGTCGAGATGCCCGCCGTCTATGCGGGCAGCGCGCACGCGCAGCGGCGCGAGCGCGCGCTGAAGCTGCTCGCGCGCCTGGGCCTGTCCGATCGCGCCGGCCACCGGCCGAGCCAGCTATCGGGCGGCCAGCAGCAGCGCGTGAGCATCGCGCGCGCGCTGATGAACGGCGGCGAGGTGATCCTCGCCGACGAGCCGACGGGCGCGCTCGATTCGAACAGCGGCCGCGACGTGATCCGGGTCCTGCGCGAGCTGAACGCGCTCGGCCACACGGTCATCATCGTCACGCACGACGAGCACGTCGCCGCGCACGCGCGCCGCGTCATCGAGATCAGCGACGGCCGGATCGTCGGCGACCGGCTCAATCCGCGCGCGGATGAAGCCGGCGCCGCGCGCGACGCGAACGGCAACGCCGGGCCGCTTCGCGCGCACCGGCTGTCGGCGGGCGTCGGCCGCTTCGCGGAAGCGTTCCGGATGGCGTGGATCGCGCTCGTGTCGCACCGGCTGCGCACGCTGCTCACGATGCTCGGGATCATCATCGGGATCACGTCGGTCGTGTCGATCGTCGCGATCGGCGAAGGCGCGAAGCGCTACATGCTCGACGAAATCGGCAGCATCGGCACCAACACGATCAACGTCTACCCCGGCGCCGACTGGGGCGACAGCCGCGCGGACGCGATCCAGACGCTCGTGCCCGCCGACGCCGCCGCGCTCGCCGAGCAGATCTACGTCGACAGCGCGACGCCCGAGACGTCGCGCAGCCTGCTGCTGCGCTATCGGAACATCGACGTCAACGCGCTCGTGAGCGGCGTCGGCGAGCGCTTCTTCCAGGTGCGCGGGATGAAAATGGCGCAAGGCATCGCGTTCGGCCCCGACGAGGTGCGCCGCCAGGCGCAGGTCGCGGTGATCGACGAGAACACGCGCCGCAAGCTGTTCGGCGCGAACCCGAATCCGCTCGGCGAAGTGATCCTGATCGACAATCTGCCGTGCGTCGTGATCGGCGTGACCGCCGCAAAGAAGAGCGCGTTCGGCGACATGAAGAACCTGAACGTCTGGGTGCCGTACACGACGGCGTCCGGGCGCCTGTTCGGCCAGCGGCACCTCGACAGCATCACCGTGCGCGTGCGCGACGGCCAGCCGAGCAACGCGGCCGAGCAAAGCCTGACGAAGCTGATGCTGCAGCGGCACGGCCGCAAGGATTTCTTCACGTACAACATGGACAGCGTCGTCAAGACGGTCGAGAAGACCGGACAATCGCTGACGCTGCTGCTGTCGCTGATCGCGGTGATCTCGCTCGTCGTCGGCGGGATCGGCGTGATGAACATCATGCTCGTGTCGGTGACCGAGCGCACGCGCGAGATCGGCATCCGGATGGCGGTCGGCGCGCGGCAGGCCGACATCATGCAGCAGTTCCTCGTCGAAGCCGTGACCGTCTGCCTGATGGGCGGCGCGATCGGCATCGTGCTGTCGTTCGGCATGAGCTTCGTGTTCTCGCTGTTCGTCGACCAATGGAAAATGGTGTTCTCGGCCGGCTCGATCGCGTCGGCGTTCCTGTGCTCGACGCTGATCGGCGTCGTGTTCGGCTTCATGCCCGCGCGCAACGCGTCGCGGCTCGATCCGATCGATGCGCTCGCGCGCGATTGAGGTGACGCGATGACGACACTACCCTCGACTCATCGTTTCGCCCGGCGCGCCGCCGCGCTCGCATGCGCGGGCGCGCTGCTGTCCGGCTGCGCGAGCTCCTCGCGCAACGCGCCGCCGCCCGCGCTCGAGCTGCCCGCGCAGTGGGCCGCGCCCGTCGCCGCGCAGGCGAGCGCCGCGCCCGACGACTGGTGGCGCCGCTTCGGCGACCCGATGCTCGATCGCCTGATCGACAGCGCGCTGCGCACGAACAACGATCTCGCGGCCGCCGCGATCCGCGTCTACCGCGCGCAATTGCAGGCGGGGCTCGCGGACACGAACCTGACGCCGAACGTGACGCTCGGCGCGACGGGCAACGTATCGCGCACGCTCGACACGCACCGGATGAGCCGCACGAGCGGCATCACGGCGGCGCTCGGCTACGAACTCGACCTGTGGGGCAAGCTCGCCGCGCAGCGCGACGCCGCGCGCTGGGAGCTGGAAGCGACGCAGGCCGACCGCGATGCGGCGCGGCTCGCGCTGATCGGCACGACGGCGGCGCTGTACTGGCAGATCGCCTACCTGAATCAGCAGATCGCGATCGGCGACGCGAACATCGCGTATGCCGAGCGCACGCTGCAGCTCGTGCAGTCGCGCCACGCGGCGGGCGCGACGTCCGGGCTCGACCTCGCGCAGGCCGAGCGCAACCTGTCCGCGCTGCGCGCCGACCAGACGCAGTTGATCCAGCAGCGCACCGAGAATCGCAACGCGCTCGCGATCCTGTTCGACCGTCCGCCGCAGCGGCAAGCGGCCGAGCGCGACGCGCTGCCCGCGGCGCCGCTTCCGGACGTCGCCGCGGGCGTGCCGGCCGAGCTGCTCGGCCGCCGGCCCGATCTGCGCGCGGCCGAGTTCCGGCTGCGCGAATCGCTCGCGAACGTCGACGTGACGCGCACGAGCTTCTATCCGACGTTCACGCTGACGGGCAACGTCGGCACGGCGAGCACGAGCCTCGAGCGCGTGCTGCAGAATCCTGTCGCGACGCTCGGCCTCGGGCTCACGCTGCCGTTCATCCAGTGGAACACGATGCAGTTGCAGATCAAGGTATCGAAGTCGCAGTACGAGGAAGCCGTCGTCAATTTCCGGCAGAGCCTGTATCGCGCGCTCGGCGAAGTCGAGAACGCGCTGTCGGCGCGCGTGCAGCTCGAGGCCGAGGCCGACGAACGCACCCGCGCGCTCGCGCAGGCGCAGCGCGCCGAAACGCTCGCGAAGGCGCGCTTCGCGGCCGGCGCGACGGGCGTGCAGCCGTGGCTCGACGAACAGCAGCGGCTGCGCGACGCGCAAAGCGCGCTCGCGCGCAATCAGTTGGGACGGCTCAACAACCGGATGGATCTCTACAAGGTGCTGGGCGGCGCGGGATAGGCCGCAGCGGGGAACGGCGGAGCGGCCGCATCGTCGTATCTGCCGCCGGCCCCGCGCCTCGAACCGCCAATCGCCGCGCCGCCGCCAACGCGCGCTCAGCCCGCGGCCGCGCCGAGATCGGCGAGCGGATGCGCTTCGCGCTTCCACGGCGACGTCAGGAAATGCAGAACGCGCTCGCGCTGCACCTCGACGAGCGTCGCGGGCGCCCAGCCCGGCCTGCGGTCCTTGTCGACGAGATGCGCGCGCACGCCTTCGCAGAAGTCGCCCTCCTCGATCGCATGCGCGACGATGCCGAGCTCCATCCGGAACGATTCGGCGAGCGTCATCTGCCGGCCGCGCAACAGCGCGTCGCGCGTGACGTCGAGCATCGTCGGCGAATGGCTCGTCAATGCATCGAGCGTCGTCTGCAGCCATTGCCGATGCTCGCGCGAGAGTTCGTCGCGCGTCAGGTCCTGCCGCAGCGTCGCGACGATCCGCTCGACGCCGGAGCGCTTGTCGAAGTGGCGGACGATCCACGGCATCTGGCTGTCGAGCGCCGCATGCGGAACGACGTTGCACGGCGGCGCGAACACCGCGCGCAATCCGCGCAGCACGTCGCCCGACCAGTCGGCGCGCTCGAGCCGCGTCTCGAACGTGTCGAGCCACGACGACGGCACCGACAGATCGGCGAGCTTCGCCGCGAGCGCGTCCGCGCCCGACAGCGTCGCGCCCGTGAGGCCGACGTACAGCGACAGCTCGACCGGCAGCCGCGCCAGGAAATGCGTCGCGCCGACGTCGGGCACGAAGCCGATCCGCGTCTCCGGCATCGCGATCTTGCTGCGCTCGGTCGACACGCGCAGCGCGGCGCCTTGCGCGAGCCCCATTCCGCCGCCCATCGTGATGCCGTCCATCAGCGCGACGACGGGCTTCGGGAACGTGTGAATCGCGTAGTCGAGCCGGTATTCGTCGATGAAGAACGGCAGCCAGCCGCGGCCGCGCGCCTTCGCCATCCGGTAGAGCGCGCGCACGTCGCCGCCCGCGCAGAAGCCCCTGTCGCCCGCGCCGCGCAGCACGACCGCGACGATCGAGCGATCGTCGCGGCAGCGTTCGAGCAACGCGGCGAGCTCGCGCACCATGTCGTGCGACAGCGCGTTGAGCGCGGCCGGCCGGTTCAGCGTGATCAGCGCGACGCGGTTCACGACGCGCATCAGCACGTCGCGCGCCGCCGCGTCGTGCGAGACGTCATGCATCATCGGCGTGCTCATCGCGGCTGCCCTCCGTCGTCGGCTCGCCATTGCGGCTTGCGCTTGCCGAGAAACGCGGCCACGCCTTCGCGCGGCTCGCCGCCGTCGAACAGATCGACGAAGCGCTCGCGCTCGACCGCGAGCGCGGCGCCGCGCGGCACGCCCTGCCGCGCAAGGCCGATCAGCTCCTTCGCGACACCCACCGCTCGCGGGCCGAGCGCAACCGCGCCGCGCGCGAGCTCGATCGCGGCATCGCGCGCGCGGCCGGTGTCGACGACTTCCTCGACGAGGCCGATGCGCAGCGCGGTTGGCGCGTCGACGCGCACGCCCGCGAGAATCATCCGCTTCGCCCAGCCCTCGCCGACGAGCCAGGGCAGCGTCTGCGTGCCGAGCCCGCACGGCGTGAGGCCGACCGACGGCTCGGGCAGCGCCATCTGCGCGTGCCGCTCGGCGACGCGCATGTCGCATGCGAGCGCGCATTCGAGACCGCCGCCCATCGCGTAGCCGTTGATCGCGGCGATCGTCGGAAAGCGGGCGTCGTGCAGCACCTCGAACGCGGCGCCGAAGCGCGACGCCATCGTGCGCGCCATCGCGTGATCGCCGTCGGCGAACGAATGCAGATCCGCGCCCGCGCTGAAGAACTTCGGGCCGTCGCCCGTGACGACGAGCGCGCGCACGCGGGAATCGGCTTCGAGCCGCTCGATCGTGCGCTGCAGTTGGAGGAGCCCGTCCGCGCTGAACGTGTTCGCGGACGGGCGCTTGAGCGTGACGAGCGCGATCGCGCCGTCGTCGACATAGTCGAGCTCGATCATCAGGTTTCCTTTTTGACCGGCTGGTACAGGCGGATCACCGCCGAGAAATCGAGCTTGCCGTCGCCGCGGCTGCTCATCGTCTGATACAACTGCTGCGCGAGCGCGCCGAGGTAGACCGGCTGCCGCGCCTGCTTCGCCGCGTCGTTCGCGAGGCCGAGATCCTTCAGCATCAGATCGGTGCCGAAGCCGCCCGTGTAGCCGCGCGACGACGGCGCGGCCTCGATCACGCCCGGATATGGGTTGTACGTGTCCGAGCTCCAGCAGCGGCCCGTCGACGTGTTGATGATGCCCGCGAGCACCTTCGGATCGATGCCGAGCGACGCGCCGAGCGCCATTGCCTCGGACACGCCCGCCATCGTGATCCCGAGCACGAGGTTGTTGCAGACCTTCGCGACCTGCCCCATGCCGGTCGCGCCGCAGTGGACGATGTTCTTGCCCATCGCCGCGAGCACGGGCTTCACGCGCGCGTAGTCGGCGTCGCCGCCGCCGACCATGAAGGTCAGCGTGCCCGCCGCCGCGCCGCCCGTGCCGCCCGACACGGGCGCATCGACGAACGCGCCGCCGCCGCCGCGCACGAGCTCGCCGAACGCCTGCGCGCTCGCCGGATCGATCGTGCTCGAATCGATCACCATCGCGCCCGCGGCAAGGCCCGCGAGCACGCCATCCTCCTGCGTGAGCACGGCGCGCACGTGCGCGGCCGCGGGCAGCATCGTGACGACGAACTCGGCGCCCGCCGCCGCGTCGCGCGGCGAAGCGGCAACCTGCGCGCCGCCGTCCTTCACGAGGCGCAGCGCGTCCTCGCTCAGATCGAACGCGCGCACTTCATGGCCCGCCTTCAGCAGATTGAGCGCCATCGGCGCACCCATGTGGCCCAAGCCGATAAAACCGATCTTCATCGCGCCCTCCGATCAGTGCAGACGAATCGTCGTATTGACGGCGCCCGCCGTCGCGTCGTCGTCGAACCAGCGCGCGGTGACGGTCTTCGTCTGCGTGTAGAACTGCACGACCTGCTTGCCGTACGGGCCGAGATCGCCGAGCTTCGAGCCGCGCGAGCCCGTGAAGCTGAAGAACGGCACCGGCACCGGAATCGGAATGTTGATGCCGACCTGGCCGATGTCGATCTCGCTCTGGAACTTGCGCGCGGCCGCGCCGCTTTGCGTGAAGAGGCCGACGCCGTTGCCGAACGGATTGGCGTTGACGAGCGCGATCGCTTCGTCGAGCGTGTCGACCGACATCACGCACAGCACCGGGCCGAAGATCTCGTGCGTGTAGACCGACATCTCCGGCTTCACGTCCGCGAAGATCGTCGGGCCGATGAAGTTGCCGTGCTCATAGCCGGGCACGCTCACGCCGCGGCCGTCGAGCGCGAGCTTCGCGCCCTCCTTTTCGCCGGCTTCGATAAGGCCGAGGATCCGCTGCTTCGCCGCGCGCGACACGACGGGCCCCACGTCGGTGCCCGCTTCCGCGCCCGCGTTGACCTTCAGCGTCTGCGCCTTCGCGACGATGTCGGGCAGCCAGTCGCGTGCCGCACCGACGAGCACCGCGACCGACGTCGCCATGCAGCGCTGGCCCGCCGCGCCGAACGCCGCGCCGACGAGCGCGTTCACCGTCTGCTCGCGATTCGCGTCGGGCAGGACCACCGCGTGGTTCTTCGCGCCCATCATCGACTGCACGCGCTTGCCGTGCTCGCTGCCGAGCCGGTACACGTGCGTGCCGACGGCCGTCGAGCCGACGAACGAGATCGCCTTCACGAGCGGATGCGAGCACAGCGCGTCGACGACTTCCTTGCCGCCGTGCACGACGTTCAGCACGCCCTTCGGCACGCCCGCCTCGATTGCGAGTTCGACGAGCTGCATCGTCGACAGCGGGTCCTGCTCGGACGGCTTCAGCACGAACGTGTTGCCGCAGACGATCGCCATCGGGAACATCCACAGCGGGATCATCGCGGGGAAGTTGAACGGCGTGATGCCGACGCACACGCCGAGCGGCTGGCGCAGCGAATACGTATCGACGCCGCCCGCGACGTTCTCCGCGAATTCGCCGAGTTGCAGCGTGCCGACCGAGCACGCGTGCTCGACCACTTCGAGGCCGCGGAACACGTCGCCCTCGGCATCGGGCAGCGTCTTGCCCTGCTCGGCCGTCAGCGTCTTCGCGATCTGCGGCAGGTTCGCGCGCACGAGATCCTGGAACTTCAGCATGATGCGCATCCGCGCGGAGAGCGGCGTGCCCTTCCATTTCGCGAACGCGGCCTGCGCGGCCTCGACGGCCGCGTCGACTTCGGCGGCGGTCGCGAACGGCACGCGCGCGAGCAGCTCCTGCGTCGCCGGATTGACGATGTCGCGCCACTCGGTCGCGTGGGATTCGACGAATTCGCCGGCGATCAACAGCTTCACGGTCGGCACGTGATGTCCCTTCCGGGACGACGGAGTTGCGTTCATCGTGAGATTCTCCTGGCTATGGCCGGCGGCGCGCCGCGCGCGTCGCCGGCCGGTTGATGCGAAGCGGCACGCCGGGCGTCACTTGCCCTCGGCCGCGAAATCCTCTTCCCAATACTCGCCGGGCATCCGGCCCGACGCGTCGTCGCCGCGCTCCAGCTCGCGGCGGCGCAGCTCGACGCGGCGGATCTTGCCGGAGATCGTCTTCGGCAGCTCGGCGAACTGCAACCGCCGAATCCGCTTGTACGGCGCGAGCTTTTCGCGCGAGAAGCGGAAGATCTCGCGCGCGAGCGCCTCGCTCGGCTCGTAGCCCTCGCGCAGCGTGATGAACGTCTTCGGCACCGACAGCCGCAGCGGGTCCGGGCTCGGCACGACGGCCGCCTCCGCGATCGCCTCGTGCTCGATCAGCACGCTCTCCAGCTCGAACGGGCTCAGCCGGTAGTCGGACGACTTGAATACGTCGTCGGCGCGGCCGACGTAGACGAAGTAGCCGTCGTCGCGGCGCAGCGCGATGTCGGACGTGCGGTAATGGCCGTCGCGCATCGCGTGCGCGGTCGCCTCCGGGTGGTTCGCGTAGCCCTTCATCAGGCCGACCGGGCGCCCGGCGCCCGGGCCCACCGGCAGCGCGACCTCGCCTTCGCTCGCGGGGGTGCCGTCCGGATCGAGCAGCACAATCGCGTAGCCCGGCAGCGGCCGGCCCATCGAGCCCGGCACGACCGGCTGGCCCGGCGAGTTGCCGATCAGGCACGTCGTCTCGGTCTGCCCGTAGCCGTCGCGGATCGTCACGCCCCACGTCTTCTTCACGCGCTCGATGATCTCCGGATTGAGCGGCTCGCCCGCGCCGACGATCTCGCGCAGCTTCACCGGGAACGCCGCGAGCGGCTGCTGGACGAGCATCCGCCAGACGGTCGGCGGCGCGCACATCGTCGTGACCTGATACCTGACGAGCGCGTCGAGCACGACCTTCGGCTCGAAGCGCGCATAGTTGAACGCGAACACGCACGCCTGCGCGTTCCACGGCGCGTAGAAGCAGCTCCATGCGTGCTTCGCCCAGCCGGGCGAGCTGATGTTCCAGTGGACGTCGCCCGGCTGCAGGCCGATCCAGTACATCGTCGACAGGCTGCCGACCGGATACGTGCGGTGCGTGTGCTCGACGAGCTTCGGCTTCGACGTCGTGCCCGACGTGAAATACAGCAGCATCGGATCGCTCGCGCGCGTGACGCGCTCGGGCGCGAAATCGGCCGCGGCCGCATAGCCGTCGGCGAACGCGAGCCACCCCGCGCGCGGCGCGCCCGCGACGATCTTCGTCACGTCGAGCCCCGGCTGCTCGAACTTCGCGGCCTCGCTCTCGTCGACGATCGCATAGCGCGCGCCGCCGATCTGCACGCGCTCGCGCACGTCGTCGGCGGACAATTGCGTCGTCGCGGGCAGCACGACCGCGCCCAGCTTCATCGCCGCGAGCATCGCGTCCCACAGCTCGACGCGGTTCGGCAGCATCAGCAGAATCCGGTCGCCGCGCGCGACGCCGATCCCGCGCAGCCAGTTCGCGATCCGCGCGGAACGCTCCGACATCTGCGCGAACGTGTACTGCGCGCCGTCGCCCGTCGCCGCGTCGACGATCCACAGTGCGGGCTTGTCGTTGCCGCGCGCGATCGCGTCGAAGTAATCGAGCGCCCAGTTGAATTCGTCGAGCGCCGGCCACCTGAAATCGCGATATGCGGTGTCGTAGTCGGTGCGGTGGCGCAGCAGAAAATCGCGTGCGTCGAGGAACGCCAGTGCCGTCATCGTGTCGTCTCCTGTCGATCGGAGTTGGCGCTTTAGCGCCTACTCCGATCCCATGCAAAGCTGTCGATCGGAGTTGGCGCTTCAGCGCCTACTCCGATCCCATGCAAAGCAGTCGATCGGAGCTGGCGCCTCAGCGCCTACCCCGATCCCATGCAAAGCTGTCCATGTTGCGCGAGTGCTTCCTTGCGGCGATTCGCGCGACAGCGCTCAAAGCTGCCGCGCGATCACCATTCTTTGCACTTCGCTGGTCCCCTCGTAGATCTGCGTGATCCGCGCATCGCGGTAATGGCGCTCGACCTCGTAATCGACGAGGAAACCGTAGCCGCCGTGGATCTGGATCGCGTCCGAGCACACCGCCTCGGCCATCTCGGACGCGAAGAGCTTCGCCTGCGACGCCTCCGACAGGCACGGCAGCCCCGCCGTGCGCAGCCGCGCCGCGTGATGCGTGAGCAGGCGCGCGGCGTTGATCTGCGTCGCCATGTTCGCGAGCTTCTCGGCGATCGCCTGATGCTCGGCGATCGGCTTGCCGAACTGCACGCGCTCGCGCGCATAGCGGCGCGCGCGGTCGAACGCGGCGCGCGCGATGCCCGTCGCCTGCGCGGCAATGCCGATGCGCCCGCCCTCGAGGTTCGACAGCGCGATCCTCAGCCCCTCGCCGCGCTTGCCGAGCAGATTCTCCTGCGCAATCGCGCAGTTCTCGAGCGTGATCGGACACGTGTCCGACGCGCGGATGCCCATCTTCTTCTCGGGCTTGCCGACGATGAAGCCCGGCGTGTCGGCCGGCACGACGAACGCGGACAGCCCGCGCTTGCCCTCGTCCGGATCGGTCATGGCAAAAACGATCGCCAGGCCCGCGCGCGCGCCGTTCGTGACGAACTGCTTGCTGCCGTTCAGAATCCACTTGCCGTCGCGCAGCTCCGCGCGGGTGCGCAGGTTGTGCGCCTCGGAGCCCGCGTGCGGCTCGGTGAGGCTGAACGCGCCGATCGTCTTGCCGCTCGCGAGATCGCGCAGCCAGCGCTCCTTTTGCTCGGTCGTGCCGTAGTTCAGCACCGGGCCGCAGCCGACCGAGTTGTGCACGCTCACGAGCGTCGCGCACGACGCGCAGCCCGCCGCGATCTCCTCGAGCGCGAGCGCGTAGGCGACGTAATCCGTATACGATCCGCCCCAGTCGGCGGGCACGATCATGCCGAGAAAGCCGAGCTCGCCCATCTGCGCAACGACCTCGTCGGGCAGATGCGATTCGCGGTCCCACTGGGCGGCGTTCGGCGCGAGCACTTCGGCGGAGAAGGCGCGCGCGGCGTCGAGGATCATCCGTTGATCTTCGGTGTAGAGATCGTCCATGACTGCATGTCTCCTGGGCGCCAACCGCGTCGTCGCGCGGCGCGCCTCGATCATTCTGTGTCGATCAGTCAAGTGTAGGCAACGCGCGGAAACTGTTCGATGCTCGCTCCGCTCAATTACACTGATCGTTTTTGCCATACCGCACCGCGGCACGCTCCTGCGATGAAGCACGAAGAGAAGAAGGGCACCGTTTCGATCGAACTCGTCGAGTCGAGCCTCGCGCTGTCGCGGCGGCGCGGCGTCGGCGACGCGCCGCTCCTCGCGCAGGCGGGCATAGCGGCCGCGCTGCTCGCGCAGCCGAACGCGCGCGTGTCGGCGCGGCAGTACGGCGCGCTGTGGAACGCGATCGCGCGCGCGCTCGACGACGAGTTCTTCGGCCAGGACCCGCACCCGATGCGCTGCGGCAGCTTCATCGCGATGAGCCAGGCGGCGCTCACGGCGCGCAACGGGCTGCGCGCGCTCGCGCGGGCGGTCAACTTCATGCACTGCGTGCTCGACGATCTGCACGCCGAGATCGACGCGAGCGCCGAGCGCGTGCGGCTGCGCTTCGTGCATCGCAACAACGCGAACCCGCCGGAGATGTTCGCGTACGCGACCTATTTCGTCATCGTCTACGGCCTCACGTGCTGGCTGATCGGGCGGCGCATTCCGCTGCTGCACGCGAGCTTTCGCTGCGGCGAGCCGCGCGCTGTCCACGAATATCGACTGATGTTCTGCGACGACATGCGCTTCGGCCAGCCCGATTCGTACGTCGATTTCGATCCGGCGTTCGCCGCGCTGCCCGTCGTGCAGACGGCCAAGACGCTCAAGCCGTTCCTGCGCGACGCGCCAGCGAGCTTCATCGTCAAGTACCGCAATCCGCACGCGTTCGGCGAGCGCGTGCGCGCGGCGCTGCGCGCGCTGCCGCCCGCCGCGTGGCCGACCGCGCAGGCGCTCGCCGCGCGGCTGCATGTGGCCGAGGCGACGCTGCGGCGCAAGCTGAAGCAGGAAGGCCATTCGTATCAGTCGATCAAGGACGCGCTGCGCCGCGATCTCGCGTGCGAGGCGCTCGCCGACCCGGCCCGCACGGTGGCCGACGTCGCCGCGGCGGCGGGCTTCGCCGAGCCGAGCGCGTTCTATCGCGCGTTCCGCAAGTGGCGCGGGATGAGCCCCGCCGACTACCGCGACGCCGCGCTCGCCGCGCGCGCGGCCGCTTCACGCTTTCGCCGGAAACCGCCTACTCTTTAAGCACCGGGCGCCCGCCCTTCTCACGGCCCGGCTGCGGCGCCGCACCATGCGGCAGCGCGCCGCCGGCCGACACCGCGATGCCCATGCCCCGTCCTTCGCCACGTCCGCCGCCGCTGCACGGCAAGCTGCCCGCGCGGCTCGCGCGCGCGGCCGTGCTGATCGGCCTGCTGCTCGCGTGCGCCGCGGCCGCCGCCACCGCCGCGGCACGCGCGCCCGTCGTCGTGATTCCGGTCACGGGCGCGATCGGCCCGGCGAGCGCCGACTTCATCGTCCGCGGCCTCGAACGCGCCGCGCGCGAGCACGCGCAGCTCGCGATCGTCCAGCTCGACACGCCGGGCGGCCTCGACACGTCGATGCGGCAGATCATCAAGGCGATCGTCGGCTCGGGCGTGCCCGTCGCCGCGTTCGTCGCGCCGGGCGGCGCGCGCGCGGCGAGCGCGGGCACCTACATCGTCTACGCGAGCCATATCGCGGCGATGGCGCCCGGCACGAACCTCGGCGCGGCGTCGCCCGTGCAGTTCGGCATCGGCGGCCAGGCGCCGCCCGCCGCGCGGCGCGAGCCCGGCGCCGCGTCCGGCGGTTCCGGCGCGGGCGCGACCGACGCCGAATCGACCGAAACCCGCAAGGCGCTGCACGACGCGGCCGCGTACATCCGCAGCCTCGCGCAGTTGCGCGGCCGCAACGTCGAATGGGCGGAGCGCGCGGTGCGCGAAGCGGTGAGCCTGCCCGCGAACGACGCGCTCGCGCAGCACGTCGTCGACCTGATCGCGAACGACCCGGCCGATCTCGCCGCCAGGCTCGACGGCCGCAGCATCGTCACCGCAACGGGCACGCACCGGCTCGATACCGCGCAGGCGCCGATCGAAACGATCGAGCCCGACTGGCGCAGCCGGCTGCTCGCGACGATCGCCGATCCGAGCGTCGCGCTCGTGCTCGTCACGCTCGGCATGTATGGGCTCTTCTTCGAATTCGCGAATCCCGGCTTCGTGCTGCCGGGCGTCGCGGGCGCGATCAGCCTGCTCGTCGGCCTGTTCGCGCTGCAGTTGCTGCCGATCAGCTACGCGGGCCTCGCGCTCGTGCTGCTCGGCATCGCGTTCCTGATCGCCGAGGCGTTCCTGCCGACGTTCGGCGCGCTCGGCGTGGGCGGCATCGTCGCGTTCGCGATCGGCGCGCTGATGCTGATCGACACCGACGTACCCGGCTACGGCGTGCCGTGGCCCGTGATCGTTTCGCTCGCGGCCGCGGGCGCGATCCTCGTGTTCGGCGTGTCGGGCTTCGCGCTGCGCGCGCGCCGGCGGCCCGTCGTCACGGGCGCGGAGGCGATCGTCGGCAGCATCGGCGAGGTGCTCGACGACGGCCTCGTGCCCGATCAGCCGCCGCAGATCGGCCCGAGCGCGGACCCGGGCGCGCCGCTCGCGCCGTCCGCGGCCGGCTGGGCGCGCGTGCACGGCGAGCGCTGGCGCGTCGCGAGCGCGACGCCGATCGCGGCCGGCCGCCGCGTGCGCGTGACGGGCCGCAACGGCCTCACGCTGACCGTCGCCCCGCTGTACGACAACGCCATCCCAACACGAGGAGAACAATCATGATGGGTTTCACGTTCGGTTTCGGCAGCCTGCTGTTCGTGTTCGCGCTGTTCCTCATTGCCTCGTCGATCCGGATCTTTCGCGAGTACGAGCGCGGCGTCGTGTTCCTGCTCGGCCGCTTCTGGAAGGTCAAGGGGCCGGGGCTCGTGCTGATCGTGCCCGTCGTCCAGCAGGTGGTGCGGATCGATCTGCGCACCGTCGTGTTCGACGTGCCCGCGCAGGACGTGATCACGCGCGACAACGTGTCGGTGAAGGTGAGCGCGGTCGTGTATTTCCGCGTGGTCGACCCGGAAAAGGCGGTGATCCAGGTCGCGCGCTACTTCGACGCGACGAGCCAGCTCGCGCAGACGACGCTGCGCGCGGTGCTCGGCAAGCACGAGCTCGACGCGCTTCTCGCCGAGCGCGAGCAACTGAACGCCGACATCCAGAAGACGCTCGACGCGCAGACCGACGCATGGGGGATCAAGGTATCGACGGTCGAGATCAAGCACGTCGACCTGAACGAGACGATGATCCGCGCGATCGCGCGCCAGGCGGAGGCCGAGCGCGAGCGGCGCGCGAAGGTGATCCACGCGGAAGGCGAGCTGCAGGCGTCCGAGCAACTGCTGAAGGCCGCGCAGCGGCTCGCGCTGCAGCCGCAGGCGATGCAGTTGCGCTATCTGCAGACGCTGACGACGATCGCCGCCGACAAGAACTCGACGATCGTGTTCCCGCTGCCGGTCGATCTGCTCAGCGCCATGCTCGAACGCTTCGGGCGCGCGCCGCAGTGATCGCGGTATCGATTTTCGCGCATCGATCCTGCCGCGGTCCGACGGCCCGGTGGCTCAACGACACCGCTGCTTCGATGGTCCGATAGTCCGATAGTCCGATAGTCCGCCGGATCATTCCCCATTTCCCCCGACGCAGCCCGGAGCGGGGCCTGCCGCCTTTCCCGCGACGAATTAGGAAAAGTACTCATCACAAACACGCGCCCAGACGCGATTCGTTGATATAAGATAATTACATTGATCAATGTCACATTTACTGACGCAGTGCAATGGCGGCTGACGCATCCGCGGCCGGCACCGCCGCTCAGAACGACGAAGAAAGGGAGACGACGCCATGGCCGAGCATCCGCTGCCGGAAGTGCACATCGACGAACTGGACCAGTTCCGCTCCGTCCAACAGCTCGCATACCGCTGCGTCGAGTCCGTCGGCGACATGCTGTATCCGGGCATCACCGAGAAGCAGGCCGCGCGGCTGATGCTCGAATGGGCGCAGGACCACGGCGTGCAGGATTGGCTGCACAAGCCGTTCGCGTGGTTCGGTGAGCGCACCGCGTTCGAAGGCTTCTCGGGCCTCAAGCACCTGGGCGGCTTCAATCTCGCGTTCTTTCCGAGCAATCGCACGCTCGAGCCTGACATGCCGGTGATTCTCGACGTCGCGCCCGTCGTCGACGGCGTCATCGCCGACGTCGGCTATGCGACCTGCCTCGGCCACAACCCGATCCTCGAGCAATTGCAGGACGACCTGATCGCGCACCGCGAGATGATCGTGAAGCTCGTGAAGGAGCGCCGCACGCTCGCCGAGGTCGCGCAGGAAGTGGACGCGCTGTGCCGCCGCCAGGGCGTCGAGCCGCGCCACAAGGCGTATCCGTTCAAGGTGCTCGCGCATCGCGTCGCGAAGCTGCGCAAGCTGTCGAAGCCGCGCTTCGTCGCGCGCTTCGGCCTCAATTCGACGCGCAACCTGCTGCTCGAGCAGGCGCGCGCGGGCAAGGAACAGGGCTGGTCGCCGCTGTGGTCGATCGACGCGCGCTCCGATCACGCGCCGACGCCCGGCCTCTGGGCGGTCGAGCCGCATCTCGGCTTCGCAGGCGTCGGCGCGAAGTTCGAGGAGCTGCTCGTCATCACCGACGACGACGCGTACTGGCTCGACGACGACCTGCCGCACGTGCGCCGCTGGCGCGCGCGCGAGGAGGCGCGCAAGCCGCTCGCGCACGAACAGGCGGCGTGACGGCAGCCGCCGCGCGCCGTTCCTTTCCGCTCACCACACGAAGACATCACGATGCAGCCCCTCTCCGACGAAGCGCCGCTCGCGCTGTTCGAATCGGTTCACACCGAAACCGCCGTCGCGGCCGGCGACGTCACGCTCGCCGCGAAGACCTGGGGCGACGCGTCGCGCCCCGCCGTCGTGCTCGTGCACGGCTATCCGGACAGCAGCGAAGTCTGGCGCCGCGTCGCGCCGCTGCTGGCGAAGTCGTACTACGTGATCGCCTACGACGTGCGCGGCGCGGGCCTGTCGACGAAGCCCGCGCGCACGGCCGACTATCGGCTCGAGCGGCTCGTCGACGACTTCGCGGCGGTGATCGACGCGCTCGCGCCGAACCGCGCGGTGCACGTGATCGGCCACGACTGGGGCTCGATCCAGGGCTGGGAGTTCGTCACCGAGCCGCGGCTCGCCGGGCGCATCCTCTCGTACACGTCGTGCTCCGGACCGAATCTCGACCACGTCGGCTACTGGCTGCGCCAGCAGCTCGCGCGGCCGTCGCCCGCGTCGCTCAAGCGCCTCGCCGGCCAGCTCGTGCGCTCGTGGTACGTGTACCTGTTCCACCTGCCGTTCATCCCCGAGCTCAACTGGCGCCTGTGGCTCGGCCGTGCGTGGCCCGCGCTGATGCGCCGGCTCGAGCGCACCGACATCGGCCCGCGCCCGACGCAGACCGAGGACGGCGTGCACGGCGTGCGTCTGTATCGCGCGAACTTCATCCGCCGCGTGTTCGCGCCGCGCGAGCGCTATGCGCACGCGCCCGTGCAAGTCGTCGTGCCGCTGCGCGACAGGTTCGTGAGCCCCGCGCTGTCGGCCGACATCGCGCGCTGGGTGCCGACCTGTTACCGCCGCGAAGTGGCCGAGCGGCACTGGCTGCCGCTGTCGGAGCCGGCGCGCTTCGCCGCGCTCGCGCAGGAACTGATCGAAGCGGTCGAGACGGGCACGGAGCCGCCCGCGCTCGCGCATGCGCGCCGCACGAGCGGCGCCGGCCCATTCGTCGGCAAGCGCGTCGTGATCACCGGCGCGGGCAGCGGGATCGGCCGCTGCGCGGCCGTCGAATTCGCGAAGCGAGGCGCGTCGATCGTCGCCGTCGACATCGACGGGCAGGCGGCCGAGCGCACCGCGCTCCTCGTGCGGCTGCTCGGCGCGCAGGCCGACGTGCGGCGCGTCGACGTCGGCTCGGCCGACGACATGGAAGCGCTCGCGAACTGGGTGGGCGAAGAGCTGGGCGGCGCGGACGTCGTCGTCAACAACGCGGGCATCGGCATGGCGGGCGGCATCCTCGACACGTCGGCCGCGCATTGGGAGCGCATCCTGCGCGTGAACCTGTGGGGCGTGATCCACGGCTCGCGCCTGTTCGCTACGCAGATGGCCGCGCGCGGCGCGGGCGGCCACATCGTCAACACCGCGTCGGCGGCCGCGTTCGGCCCGTCGCGCGACCTGCCCGCGTACGCGACGACGAAAGCCGCGGTGCTGATGCTCTCCGAATGCATGCGCGCGGAGCTCGCCGACCACGGGATCGGCGTGACGGCCGTCTGCCCCGGCTTCGCCGAGACGGGCATCATGGCGTCCACCCAGTACGCGGGCGCGAAGAGCGCGCAGGACGAAGCGCGGCTGCGCAAGCGCGCGACGAAGCTCTATCAGATGCGCGGCCTGAAGCCGGAGACCGTCGCGAAGGCGATGGTCGACGGCGTGCTGCAGAACAAGCCGGTCGTCGCGATCGGCGCGGAAGCGCATGCGATGCGCTTCGTCGGGCGCTTCACGCCGTGGCTCGGCCGGATGATCGCCCGCATCGGCATGGCGTCGCACTGAGCGGCACAGCGCCCCCGACCGTTGGAGGAGACATCGATGAATGCCCCGGAAAATCACCATCCGATCAAGGCGCGCCACGTCAAGTTCGACTTCGCGAAAGCGCCGATCCAGTGGATCGAAGGAGATCCCGAAAGCACGCACATCATCAACACGCTGAACCTGCTGTTCCCCGAAGGCGAACTGTGGTTCTGCCGCGTGTACAACAAGGCGATACCGCTCATCACCGATCCGGCGCTGCGCGCCGACGCCGACGGCTTCCTGCGCCAGGAAGCCGTGCATTCGCGCTCGCACGGCGGCGTGCTCAAGCACTACTACGAGCGGCACGGGATCGACACGAAGCCGTTCACGCAGCGGGTCAACTGGCTCTTCACCAAGGTGCTCGGCGAAAAGCCGCTCGGCCTGAAGATCGGCCACACGCGCTTCTGGCTGCGCCAGCAGCTCGCGGTGATCGCGTCGCTCGAGCACTTCTTCGGCTACCTCGGCAACTGGGTGCTGCACGCGCGCGGGCTCGACGACGGCCGCGCCGATCCGACGATCGTCGACCTGCTGCGCTGGCACGGCGCGGAGGAAGTCGAGCACCGGGCCGTCGCGTTCGACATCTACCGGCATCTCGGCGGCAACTACGTCGAGCGCTCGATCCACATGACGTTCGTGATCATGATCCTGCTCTACTTCATCATGTCGGGCGCGAAGTACATGTACGAGCGCGACCCCGGCACGGGCCGCTATCCGGGCTTCGTGCTGTCGTGGTGGCGCGGCTCGCGCCGCAATCACCTGCCGTCGTTCTGGAAGACGATCGGCGCGGCGCTGCGCTATTACCGGCCGAGCTACACGCCGCACGGCGAAGGCTCGACCGAGCTCGCGCTCGAATACCTCGCGCGCTCGCCGGCCGCGCAGGCGGCCGCGCACGGCGGCAACTGGGGCACGGAGAAGGCCGCGTCCTGACGCGACGGCGGACGGCTCCGCGCCGCATGCGCGCGCCGTCCGCTTCGTCGTTCTTTTGGGGTTTGTCCGCTCGCTCGTCCGACCGCGCCGGTTCGCCGCCAGCCGATCCGACGTCATCGCGCGCTGCCCGTTCCCGAAAACGGAATGCCCGCCGCGCTTGTTGTCGCTTCCATCGATCCGCACCTGCACTGCGCGCACGCGTGACTTTATTTCACGCAAGCCGGTTTGACATTGTCATCCAATCCTCATAAACCATAACCACAAACCCAGAGCTTAAATTATTAAATTTCTTCATTCGAGAGGAGTAAATCGTGCCAATAAGAAAATGAATAAGCGCGCCGATTACCAACGAACAGAGACGTCGGTCATTCAAGGAAAAGCTGACAAGCGGGCGCGCGCTGCGTTTCATTGAAAGCCACAGCCCGATTTCCGCAATGATCAGCGAAAAAATTCATGTTGCGCACGGAGTGCTGCAATCCGGGTTCGACGGCTTCCGGTCGAATTCATTGACCGACTCGACGCTGCGCGGCCGGCCATCGAAATCCTGGACATCGCGAGCAGGCTGCTGAACGTCCAGTCGCTCGAGCGATCCGGCGTCCCGGCGGTGATTATCGAAGACAAAACGGGGTTGAAGAAAAATTCGCTGCTCGGCAACGACGTGATTCAGCACCAGGAATCGATCGACGATTTTCAGATCATTGCCTGCGTCGAAAGCCTGATTCTCGACAAGGGCATGCCGGCCGCGCTCGCGCGCGCGGCCGCGTATTGCGAGGCCGGCGCCGACGGCGTGATGATCTACAGCCGCAAGAAGGACGCGGACGAAGTCATCGAATTCGCGCAACGGTTTCGCGAGCGCCGTAGCGACGCGTATCTCGCGTGCGTGCCGACGAGTTTCAACGCGATTTCGTTCAGCGAGCTCGCGCGCTACTTCAGCGTCGTGATCTACGCGAATCACCTGCTGCGCGCCGCGTATCCGGCGATGCTCGCGGTTGCCGAAGGCATCGTCGCGCACGGCCGAACGCTCGAGATCGAAGAGCGCTGCCTGCCAGTCAACGAGATCCTGAAGCTCATCCCCGGAACCGCGTGACCATGAACACGGAAGATCTGATCGGCATACTGACCGACGCCGGCGTCGGTCTCGCGGTCTGCGTTCCGGATTCCTTATTGAAATCGTTCTGCAGCCGGCTGAACGACGCCGATTGTCCGCTGCGTCACCTCATGCTCGACCTCGTGATGTTGTCGGCGGGCACGACGCTGCTGCGGGGTGCGATACGCTGAATCGCCGGGTCGACGCGCGCGCAGCCAATCGATCCACGTGCGGCGAATTCGACGCGCCGCCTGCCCGTCGAATTCGCGTCATCGCGCACGCGGTCGCCTGTTGCCGACGAGGTATTTCGTCGTCCGTATCGCTCCCTCCCCGCCGTGCGCTGCGTTTGTCACAAGATTTTCGTTGACAAGCCAACGAAGGATGACGAAACTCATCGGCATGGATACGCGCATGCTCATCGCCGCAGTAGTTGCCCACCCGCCAGTGAACGCCCGTTGTGGCGCATCACCGGGGGCACTCGCGCGTTAGCTATCCGCAACATCGGATGTCGAAGAGGCCCCCGCCGGTAACGGTTGGGGCCTTTTTCATTGCGCTGCGCTCCTTCCGCCGGCTCTATTCAGGAGAAGACGATGGACCAGGCAAGCCGGTTGTTGTTTCGTCCCGATGCGACGCGGCACGATGGGTACGACGCGATCCAGTTGCCGCGCATGACGCTGCACTTCGCGCTCGAGCCGCGCGCGATGATGACGTGGCTTGCGCGCAGCCACACCGAAATCCGCGTGCTGAGTTCGCGCGTCTGGCTCACGCGCTCGTTCAGCGTCGACGATTACTGGCTGAAGCCGGGCGACGTGCTGCACGTGCCGCGCGGCGAACGCATCTGGCTCAGCGCCGACGGGCCGTCCGCCGCCGAGGTCTCGCTGACGACCGCGTACGTGCGCCGGCGCGGCTGGATCGGCGGCATGGTCAGCGGGCTGCTCGACGTCGCCGCGGATCTGACGAGCCCGCGTCCGCGATGAAGCGCGGTGCGGGCGGGCATGCGCACGTGCCGCGTCGGCTCGATGCGGCAATCGGCAACGCGCATCGTCGGGTGTCCGTCGCCATGCTTTTTCGCGCGCGGCGATGCACGGCGAATTCCACCGATCGTCGCAACACTTCCGTATAGGAGGTGGTGATGGGCATAAAGAAGCGGAGATCGGATCAGGCAGGCGCGCAACGCGCGCATCGGTTCGGCGCATTCTCCGAACGAACCGGCGCACGCAACGCATGGATTGAGCGACAGCGCCCGAACGATGAACGGCGCAGCCGGAATGACGAGGAAGCGCGCGGCAACGCGCGCGCGGCAAGTATCGCGGCGGCGCGGCATCCGCCGCGCGCCGCGAGCTGTCCGTGCGACGCGTCACGTGCTCGCCGCGAGACGCGGACCGGCCGCACCGCGCACGGCTGCCGCCGGCGCGTCGTCGGTCTTTTGCGTTTGCGCGCTCACCCACGGATCGATGCCCTGCTTCTGCACCTCTTCGAGAAACGACACGCGCGCGCGCCAGTAGTCGGCCTGCAATTTCGCGTCGATCACGCGCTGCTCGGCGGTGAACAATTCCATCCGCGCGGTCACGAGCATCGACGCGGCGCTCTTCTCGGGAGTGGGGGCGTGACGCAACGCCCATCGGCTGATCCAGTTCAACATGCTTGCCTCCGTATTGACGGATGAAATCGCGTGGGGCGTCCACACCCTGCAAGGCCCCGCCCCAGCACTCACCTTCAGCTTCCACTGCGAAATGCGTCGACGCTCGCGCACGCTCCCTGATCCCCGACGACACCTGACGACATCCGACGCGAGCATTGTCTCCATCCTAGTGAGAAAATTGCGTTAATGCGATGACGAATTGCATTCTTTTACACTGCCGGCGTTATTGCAACACTTCCCGAAACAACAATATCCCATTGATAAAAAAGAAAAATATTGTTCCCTATATGAATAGGAACGCCTATCTCTAAAATCAACGCATATGTCGGCGGAATTGACGGAATTTCCGGATGGCGACTGCGCGGCGGCGCGCGCGGCCGCAAAACGTTTCGCCTATGCCGATGCATTTTTTCTTTTCATGCGATCCGCGCCGACATCATGCGGGCATCGAGCCGCCGAACTTGCTTTCCGTGCAATCCGCATGAAATCGCGCGCGTCCGGCAAGGCGGCCGCAGGTTTCGCCTGCACGCTACGTTCGCGCTCGGAATCGCCGCTGCGTGCACGACGATGGGGCGTCGCACCGTCACGACGCGCGCGAACGCACATTACGCCGTTACTTTCGAAGCGATTACGTTCCGCACGCCGAACGATCGCAGCGTTGCGCGTTTGTGCGATCGAGCCGCGCGCGTCGCCGGCGCGCCATCGCATGAGTCGCGCGCATCGTTCATCGGCGAACCGCGTTCAGCGAGTCAGCCGGGTCCGCATTCGTCCGGCCAACGATACGCGAGCAGCCGCGAACGCGCATACGCATGCTCGCGCACCGCGCCGCGCTGATTGCCGCCGAACAGATACACGTGCGCTTCGTCGTGCCGCAGATAAAAACCAACGTGCCCTTTCCAGCTCGTCGGACGATCGCGCATCAGCACGACGACGCATCCGTACGCCGGCTCGCTCAGCGCGCGCCCCCATTCGAGCCACGATCGCGCGAGCGCGGAGCCCGTTCCCGGTATCCCGACACGCGAGAAACACCAGTTGATGAACGACGAGCACCACGAGACCTTGTCGTCATAGCCGACGAGATTCGTGCAGCCGTTGTACTCGACGATGCGCGGATTGCTTTCGCCGCGACCGAAGCGCCGCACGCCCTGCTCGGCGAGCGCGACGGGCATCCATGCGGGATGGCCGACGCCGGCTTCCGGTTCGCCGCGCGCCGGCACGACGCGTTGATCCGTTCGAGCGATCGAGGTCAAGCTGTACTCCCCAGTTCGTGAAGGGCGACACGCCGGCGCGAGCATCGACGACGCCCGTTCGCGGGCGCTGCCGGCAAGCGTCCATTTTAACGATCCTCGGGCAAACGCGCGCCGGCGTGGCGCGCCCGACGCCTACCAAACGGAGCCCGCGGACGGCGCAGCCGGGTCACCGGCGTTTCGCCGCAAATATATCGTCCGGTCTATGTCCGCTATTACAATCCGCCGATAGCCGCCCAATAGTGGCTGGTTACAGTACGTCCGCCTCGCGCGGCAATACAACGCACAAAGCATTCAGCAACACGACTACTCGACCGGAGAATCGCCCACATGGAATCGATCAAACGGTATTTCGGCTTCGCGGAAGCCGGAACCGACTTGCGCACCGAAATACTCGCGGGCGTCACCACATTCCTGACGATGGCCTACATCATCTTCGTCAACCCGGCGATCCTCGGCGACGCGGGCATGCCGAAGGAATCCGTCTTCGTGGCGACCTGCCTCGTCGCCGCGCTCGCCTCGCTCATCATGGGCCTGTACGCAAACTATCCGATCGCGTGCGCGCCAGGCATGGGCCTGAACGCGTACTTCGCATACACCGTCGTCAAGGGCATGGGCTTCACGTGGCAGGCGGCGCTTGGCGCCGTCTTCATCTCCGGGTGCCTGTTCCTGCTCGTCACGCTGTTGCGCGTGCGCGAAGTGATCGTCAACGGCATTCCCAAATCGCTGCGCATCGCGATCACCGCGGGCATCGGCCTCTTTCTCGGGATCATCTCGCTGAAGACGGCGGGCGTGATCGTCGGCAGCCCGGCGACGCTCGTCACGCTCGGCGACCTGCACAAGCCGACGACGATCCTCGCGATCGTCGGCTTCTTCGCGATCGTCACGCTCGACTACCTGCGCGTGCGCGGCGCGATCCTGATCGGCATCATCGGCGTGACGATCCTGTCGTTCTTCTTCGGCGGCAATCAGTTTCACGGCATCTTCTCGGCGCCGCCGTCGATCGACGCGACGCTGTTCAAGCTCGACATCGGCGCCGCGCTGTCGACAGGCATCCTCAACGTGATCCTCGTGTTCTTCCTCGTCGAGCTGTTCGACGCGACGGGCACGCTGATGGGCGTCGCGAACCGCGCGGGGCTCCTCGTCGAGGGCAAGATGCATCGGCTGAACAAGGCGCTCCTCGCCGACAGCAGCGCGATCGTCGCGGGCTCGCTGCTCGGCACGTCGTCGACGACCGCGTACATCGAGAGCGCATCCGGCGTGCAGGCGGGCGGGCGCACCGGCGTGACCGCGATCACGGTCGCCGTGCTGTTCATCGCGTGCCTGTTCATCGCGCCGCTCGCGGGCGTCGTGCCCGGCTACGCAACCGCGCCGGCGCTGCTCTACGTGTCATGCCTGATGCTGCGCGACATGGTCGACGTGTCGTGGGACGACGCGACGGAGGCCGTACCCGCCGCGCTCACCGCGCTGCTGATGCCGTTCACGTACTCGATCGCGAACGGCGTTGCGTTCGGCTTCATCGCGTACGGCGGCCTCAAGCTGCTGACGGGCCATGCGAAGCGGGTGAAGCCCGTCGTCTGGATCATCGCGGCGATCTTCCTGTTCCGCTACTTCTACCTCGGCGCGGAATAAGCGGCGCGGCGCGCGGCTATCGCCCTGCGGCCACTCCACCCGCTCCAGCCGATAGCCTGTCCAGCAACCCAGTGCCTGAAGTGCCTTGCGATCGAGCAATTCTTCCTCCCGACCTCCATAAAGTCAGGCGTCAGGTTACGCAATCGCCCTACAAGGCTCCACGGTTTTCTGCGATGAACCCAAAAAAACGAGCGCTACCCCCGGGCAGCGCTCGTTCGCGGCGTCGGCGCGTTCCATATCAAATGGACCCTAGCGCCCGTTCGCCTCGTAAAACCTGACGTACCCGCTTCTGAGCACCACGCACTGCGCGCGAGTCTCCGACAGCAGGCGCCGCGCGGCGGCCTCGATGCGGAGCCGGTGCGTGTCGAATGCGCCCACCATGTCCTCGAAGCGCGGCGAAGCGGCCCCGAAATGGTCCTCGAGCGCCTCGGCGGTGATATGGCATTGAACCGGCTCGCCGTCGACCATCGCCATGAACGCGAGCGTCAATTCGCGTCCCGAATATTCGGGCGCATCGTTCGTGAACTGGATCTGCATCGGAACCGCCTTTGCCGTAGCTCGAGAATGCAGGAAACCGCGCGTCGCCGGAAGCGTTCGCTGGCCGGAAACGTGCGGGCTGACCGGAGAGGATGCCGTGCGGCGGGCGCCTCGCGCCCGCCGGATGCTCCGGTTGACTTCACTTTAGTCGCTTTCCGGCACGACACAAGATTTCGTCAAAAAACCCTGCGCGCGCGCATGCACTGGCGCATTCTTCTGGCTATTGACAACAGATCGGCTTGACTCTGCGCCGAAAATCGGACGACGAATCGTCGTGAGAATCGCACGCCGAACCCGACGGCGAAGCGCCGCGTTCGGGCAGTTGCGAACACGGCGGGCGATGGCCCGCTGCGCTTTCCGTCGCGCGCTTCGACCGGAGGCGGCCCGCGCGTCGCCGCGTCTGCGACACGTGTCTCCCACGCGTCCGGATGCGCCTGCTCCGCTCCAGGCGCGCGCCCCGATCAGACCCCGCGATGCGGCGAACACGGCGGCGGCCGCGCCAGCGACCGCGTCGCCGGCCGAGCGCCGGTCACTTCGTCACTTCTTTTCGTCCTTCGGCCAGACGTTGAGCGCGACCGCGCAGGTCGTCACGCCGAGCGCGATTGCCGCCGCGCCATACCGCAGCGCGGCATCCTGGTCGAACAACAATCCGTGGATCGCCACGGCGATGCCGGCCAGCATGACGAACGTCGCGATCGCGGCCACCACCACTCTCAGTTCCGTCCGAACCATGATTTCTCCCCGAACGGATGCATGTCGCGGCGCATGCTGAATTGCGGGGACCGTGGATGATTTCCGCACCGGTTCCCGGCGAGGCGCGGCGCGTGCGCGCCTTGTTTCCATCATTGCAGGCCGGCGCCCAAAAGCAAGGGAAATTCGATTGGCGGTCGCGCATCGCGCGCGGCGCTTGTATGATGGGACGTGCCCGCGCCGCCACGTCAACCGCTGCGCCGGTCGAGCGGAGAACGCACTCCGCCGGCGGGCCTCCTGGAGACAAGTCATGCCGCAATCTTCCGTGCTGCCCGCCGCGGCGAGCCGCGTCGATCTGCTCGCGCAAGCGCATGCCCGCTCGCTGTCGGTCGGCCTGCGCGCGTCCGAGCTGCCCGATTTCTCGCCGCTGTCGCGCATCGCGCTGCGCGAGCTGATCGACGGCAGCCAATCGCTGTACACGCACGCGCGTCCGGTGATGGACACGCTGCACACGCAGATCGCCGACACGCAAAGCCTCGTGCTGCTGACCGATCGCGACGGCGTGGTCCTGCACAGCATCGGCGACGCCGATTTCGTCGAAAAGGCGAACCGGGTCGCGCTCTGCCCCGGCGTGTCGTGGGCGGAGGACGCGCGCGGCACGAATGCGATCGGCACCGCGCTGATCGCGGGCCAGGCGCTCGCCGTGCACGGCGCCGAGCACTTCCTGCGCGCGAACCACGTGCTCACCTGCTCGTGCGCGCCGATCGTCGATCCGTTCGGCCGCATCCTCGGCGCGCTCGACGTGAGCGGCGATCCGCGCGGCTTCAGCCCGCATACGCTCGCGCTCGTCAAGATGTCCGCGCAACTGATCGAAAACCATCTGTTCGCGAACCAATGCGCGGACACGCTGCGCGTGCGATTTCACGCGCACGACGAATTCGTCGACTCGCTGTTCGCGGGCCTTGTCGCGTTCAGCCCGAGCGGCGCGCTGATCGCGGCGAACCGCAGCGCGCAATTCCAGCTCGGCGCGACGCTCAACGCACTGCAACAACGCGGTTGCGACGAACTGTTCGGCCTGTCTTTCGCGAAGCTCGCGCAGCATGCGGCGCGCGAGCCGCTCGCGTGCATCATGCTGACGCTCGGCACCGGCGTGCGCGTGCGGGCGCGCTGCGAATTCGCGGATGCGCAGCGCACGGCCGTGCCGGTCACGGCGCGCGCCGCGCTGCCGCGCACCGCCGAAGCGGCGCGCGACGAGAATCCCGACGCGATCACGTTCGCGACGCTCGACACGGGCGACGCGCGGATGACCGCCGTATTGCAGCGTGTCGGCAAGGTGCGCGGCCGCGACCTGCCGGTGCTCGTGCTCGGCGAGACCGGCACCGGCAAGGAGTGGCTCGCGCGGGCGCTGCACCACGCGTCGCCGCGCCGCGACGGCCCGTTCGTCGCGGTCAACTGCGCGGCGCTGCCCGATTCGCTGATCGAAGCGGAGCTGTTCGGCTACGAGGACGGCGCGTTCACCGGCGCGCGCAAGCGCGGCAGCCCCGGCAAGATCGCGCAGGCGGATGGCGGCACGCTGTTTCTCGACGAAATCGGCGACATGCCGCTCGCGCAGCAGGTCCGGCTGATGCGCGTGCTGCAGGAGCGTGCGGTGATGCCGCTCGGCGGCGCGCGCGCGGTGCCGGTGGACGTGCGGATCGTCTGCGCGACGCACCGCGATCTGCGCGCGATGATCGCGGCCGGCACGTTCCGCGAGGATCTGTTCTACCGGATCAACGGCCTGGCGGTCACGCTGCCGCCGCTTGCCGAGCGCTCGGATCTCGAGACGCTCGTCGCCCGCGTGCTCGCGCGGCTCGCGCGCGGCGAGCCGATGCCGGGCGCGGTGTCGGCGGCGGTGCTCGCCGCGTTCGCGCGCTGCCGGTGGCCGGGCAATCTGCGTCAAATGACGAACGTGCTGCGCACGGCGGGGATGCTCGCCGAAGGCGAAGCGCAGATCGACGTCGAGCATCTGCCTGACGATTTCTGGCTCGATTGCCCGGCGCACGCGCGGGACGCGGCGGCAACGCGCACGGACGCCGACGCGGCTGGCGCGGCAACGGCCGCGACGGCGGCGGCGGCCGATACGACGGCGGCCGTCCCCACCGCCGCCGCGACACTGCAGGACCATCAGGCCGCGTTGATCGACGGCGCGCTCGGCCGGCATCGCGGCAACGTGTCGGCGGCCGCGCGAGAGCTCGGACTCGCGCGCAACACCGTTTATCGGCATCTGCGTAGACGGCGGCCGGAGGCGTGATTGCTGCGGGCGGTTGGCGACTATCGGCTATCCACTGCCGACTGTCACCGACTATCGGCCGCTGACGGCTGATCGCTGATCGCCAGCCACTGGCCACTGATCACCGACAAGCAACCGTCGTCGGTCGCCACCGCCAGCCGCGAGCGGCAACGGACGGCGCCGATCATCAATCGCCCAGCCGTCGGCCATCGACGGCCGGCGGGCGCGACGCGCGACGTCGCGCCTTACCGCGCCGGACGAACCGCAGCCCGCCGAAACGCTCGACCGCATCGGGTATCCTTGCGGCTTCACTGACCACGACGCCGCGTCGCCGTACACGATCGCATGACCGAAGAACGTTCGCACTGGGTGCGGGTCGAGCCGCTCGGCACCGGCTTCGACGCGCCCGAATCGCTGTCGCTGCTCGAAGCCGCGGGCTTCGCCGGTGTGTCGCTGCCGCGCTCGTGCCGCAACGGCACGTGCCGGACCTGCCTGTGCCGCCTGCGCGAAGGCTCGGTCGCATATCGGATCGAATGGCCC
The DNA here is from genome assembly GCF_001546925.1 of Burkholderia sp. MSMB1588. Taxonomy (NCBI): domain Bacteria; kingdom Pseudomonadati; phylum Pseudomonadota; class Betaproteobacteria; order Burkholderiales; family Burkholderiaceae; genus Burkholderia; species Burkholderia sp. MSMB1588. The sequence continues at coordinate 2,765,296 of NZ_CM003770.1, forward strand.
GGCGTGAGCGCCGAAGAAAAGGCCGAAGGCTACATCCTGCCGTGCGTCGCGATCGCGCAATCCGATCTCGTCATCGAGGTGCCGGACGCCGAATGAGCGGACGCGCGCGACGATCGCACGCGTGTCCGCGCCGCGCGCGCGGCGGCGGCGCGCGACGGCACCCTTCATGACGCCCTTCACGACGCTCGCGCACGCGCCGTCCACCCGCGGATGCGCGCTCAGCGCGGCCTCGATCTCACCGAGCTCGGTCCGATGACCGCGCACTTCACCTGCCGATCCGCGCGGCCGAGAAACTCCAGCGTGCCGTCCGGCCAATAGCGGCCGCGATCGCCCGTGCGATACCAGCGGCCCGCATCGGATTCGACGAAGCGCTCCGTGGTCAGCGCCGGATCGTTCCGGTAGCCGCGCACGAGGCTCGCGCCGCCGATCAGCAGCTCGCCCGCGACGTGGTCCGGCGCATCGCGGCCGGCGTCGTCGACCACGCGATACGCCTGCCCCGGCAGCGGCCGGCCGTATGGAATCGAGCGCCAGTGCGGCGGCACCGCATCGGCCGTCTGCACGTTCGACCAGATGCCCGCCGCCTGCTCGATCAGCGCGCGGCGCGCCGGCGGCTGCGCGAGGTCGACGGGCACATAGCACGCGCCCGCCGCGAGCACGCCGAACGCCGCGACGCTGCACGGGCACGCGACGCTGCTGCGAATCGTCGCGGCGCTGCATCCGACGCCCGCCGTCGCCGGCCACCCTCGCGCCGCCGCGCTCGAACGCATTCGCGCGCACGAGGGCTTCGATCGCGGCTGGTATGCCGGCCCGGTCGGCTGGATCGACGCGCACGGCAACGGCGACTTCGTCGTCGCGCTGCGCTCGGCGCTGGTCTCGGCAGGCGCTTGCCGGCTGTTCGCCGGCTGCGGGATCGTCGCCGAGTCGGAGCCGGCGCGCGAGTATCGGGAGACGAGTCTCAAGCTGTCGGGAATGCAGGCGGCGATCGAGGCGCGCGACGCTGTCGGCAATCTGCGCACGGTCGCGCCGATTCCTTTCACCACGCACTGATTCGCGCGAACATGGCCCGCGAGCGATACGCGTCGGGCCGCCAATCGCGCAAGCAGCGGGAAGCGAAAGAAGACCGGGCAGCGCGTGGCCCGGCCTGCCCACCAGCCCGATCCGCCCCGACCAGGCCGCCAACGATCACGTCGACGCCGTCAATTGCCGCATGCCGACACGACCGGATCGTTGCTCCCCGTATAGACGAATCCGTCCGATACCCATCGATTCGAGTCGAGCCGATACCAGAGCCGCGTCGCGCCCCAGTTGCCCTGCACCGTGTCGCCGTATGCATAGCAGGCGAGCTGCACCGCCGCGCCGTTCGACACCGTGCCGACGACCGACGCGGACAGCGACGGCGCGCTGCGCAGATTCACGGGCCCCGGCGACTGCACGGTCGCCTTCACGGGCGGCGACGGCTCGGTCGGCCCGCCGCTGTCGTCGGCGCCGTAGTTGGTGAGCGACGCCTGCACGGACACGCGCCGCTGATTGCGGATCGCATAGCCCGAATACGCGTTGCTCCCTTCGAAGAATTGCCAGCCGCCGATCGTCTTGCCGTTCACCGGCACGTCACTGCCGCCCTGACTCAACGAAAAATGCACGTGCGGCCCGGTCGTCTGCCCGCCGCACGGCAGCCCGTTGCCGACCCGCCCGAGGTATTGGCCCTCACGCACGCGCGTGCCGCTGCCCGCTTGCGTCAGTTGGACCATGTGGTAATACGTGGTCGTATAGCCGTTGTCGTGAACGACCTTGACGATCGCGCTGCCGTTGCGCTCGCAGCTCTTGTAGAGCGTGCCGTCGCGGGCGGCGAGCACCTGGCCGTTGCCGCCGGAGAAATCGAGCGAGTTGAACGGACGGCTGTCGCCGCTCCAGCCGTGCGCGCCGCCCGTCCAGTACCACGCGGTGCCCTGCTGCCACGGCAGCGCGAGCCCCGTCTGCGCGGGCGCGGCCTTCCGCTGCGGCGCGGACGGCGCACGCCCCGCGTTGAGGTGCGCGCGCTCGTCGTCGGCAAGCAGCGTCGCCGGCGCCGCGGCGGCGAGCGCGTAAAACGCATCGGTGCCTTCGATACCGACGACCCATCCCTCCTTCGCGCGCTGCGCGACGAAGAGCTTCGTGACGGGATAGGCGGGCGTGTCGTTCGAAACGACCTGCGTGATCGTGCCGAGCACCCAGCCGGCATCCGGCTCCGACTTGATCGACTCGATCATGTCGCCACGCACGTCGGGCGCGACCGGCCCTTGCTTGCCGAGCCGCGCGGAGAAAGCCTGCCGGACTGCATGCTGCAAGTCCGGCACATCGACGGGCGCCGCGAGCGCGGCGCCGGACAGGCCTGCCGCGATCAGCGGCACAGCCAACAGACGCATGATCGAATCGGATGCACTACGCCAGACCATCGGGCCCATGAAAACGCCTCCCTCATCGGTGAACGTCATCGTTTCGACGGACAGGACCGGCTGCGGCCCGATGCGGCCTCGCCGACGAACACGGCCGCAGCGATCCCACTGTGAACCTTGGCAGCTCGATTCGTATTCCTTAGCAGCTTGATCGAGCCGACAAAGTCATTACGCCCCGGGAATCATAGTGATTTTTTTGTAAAAGTAAACCTTTCGGGGAATAAAGCGGATTGATTGCCGTGAGCATTTTTCTCAGTCGCTTATCGATATTGTCGCGACCAATGTGTATTGAAATGTCGATTGTTTCGACAAGTCGCCCGGGAATTTTCCTGGACGCGACGAGCGCATCGCAAAGGAATCCGAATGACGTCGGCGACGGATCCGCCCGGTCATGCCGGACGCGCCAATCGATTCCAGAAAACGCGAAATCGGCCGCCCCACTCGCATACCGATAAGATGCAGCGATTTAAAACGAATACACCGATTGCATGAAGCAAGGCGAATTTCCGGATATGTAGCCTGAAGCACACTCGCATGAATTCGCGAATGCGGACGAACGCGCGATATTGTGATTTTCACAGACGCGCGTTCGCCCGCTTTACGGTTTTCACGGACGTCAAGCCCGCGATAACCGCCATCCTACCCGCCGAGATACGCGGCCCTGATCCGGTCGTTTTCGAGCAGGTTCGCGCCGGTATCGGCGAGCACGACGCGCCCGGTCTCGAGCACATAGCCACGATCGGCGACCTGCAGCGCCTTGTGCGCGTTCTGCTCGACGAGGAACACCGTCACGCCCTCGTCGCGGATCGTGCGGATGATGTCGAAGATCTGCGCGATCACGAGCGGCGCGAGGCCGAGCGTCGGTTCGTCGAGCAGCAGCAGGCGCGGCCGGCTCATCAGCGCGCGGCCGATCGCGAGCATCTGCTGCTCGCCGCCCGACATCGTGCCCGCGCGCTGCGCGGAGCGCTCCTTGAGCCGCGGAAACAGCCGATACACGTGCTCGACGCCGTCGTCGATCTCATGGCGGTTCGCGAAGAAGCCGCCCATCTTCAGGTTCTCGAGCACGGTCAGGCTCGGAAACACGCGGCGCCCTTCCGGCGAGATCGCCAGCCCCTGGCGCATGATCTCGTGCGTCGGCATCGCGGTGATGTCGCCGCCTTCGAACAGCACGCGCCCGCTCGACGCGCGCGGCGTGCCGCACACGGTCATCATCAGCGTCGTCTTGCCTGCTCCGTTGCTGCCGATCAGCGTGACGATCTCGCCCTTCCTCACTTCGATCGACACGCCCGACAGCGCCTCGATCGCGCCGTAATGCGTGTGGACCTTCTCCAGCTTCAGCATCACTCCTCTCCCAGATAGGCCTTGATCACACGCGGATCGTTGCGCACTTCGTCGGGCTTGCCGATCGTGATCGGCCGGCCGTGCTCCATCACCAGAATGCGATCCGAGACGCCCATCACGAGACTCATGTCGTGCTCGATCAACAGCACCGAAATGCCGAACTCGCGGCGCAGCCGGTCGATCAGTTGCTGCAGCTCGACCTTCTCCTGCGGATTGAGGCCCGCCGCAGGCTCGTCGAGCATCAGCAGGCGCGGGTTCGTGATCATGCAGCGCGCGATCTCGACGCGGCGCTGATGGCCGTACGAGAGCGTGCCCGCGGGCCGGTTCGCGACCGCTGTCAGGTTCATCCGCTCGAGCCACGTCGCCGCGCGCTCGAGCGCCTCGCGCTCCGCGCGCCGATACGCGGGCGTCGCGAAGAGGCCATGCAGGAGTCCCGATTTCACTTGCCGATGCTGCGCGACGAGCAGGTTCTCGACGACGGTCAGCGACTTGAAGAGCCGAATGTTCTGGAACGTGCGCACGAGCCCCTTGCGCGCGACGAGATGGCTCGTCAGGCCGCCGATCGAATGGCCGTCGAGCACGACGCTGCCCGCCGTCGGCCGATAGAACCCGCCGATGCAGTTGAACACCGTCGTCTTGCCCGCGCCGTTCGGGCCGATGATCGCGAACACCTCGTCGCGACGCACGTCGAAATCGATTCCGTCCACCGCGAGCAGGCCGCCGAAGCGCATCTGCAGCGCGGACACCTTCAACATTTCCGTCGTCGCGCTCATTGCGGCAGCTCCACGTGGGGACGGCTCGCGGGCAGCAGGCCCTGCGGACGCCACATCATCATCAACACCATCACGAGACCGAATATCAGCATCCGGTATTCGGCGAAGCCTCGCGCGAGCTCGGGCAGCAGGGTCAGCAGGATCGCCGCGAGAATCACGCCGAGCTGCGAGCCCATCCCGCCCAGCACGACGATCGCGAGAATCAGCGCGGATTCGATGAACGTGAACGACTCGGGATTCACGAGCCCCTGGCGCGCCGCGAAGAACGCGCCGCCGATGCCGGCGAACGACGCGCCGAGCGTGAACGCCGACAGCTTGATGCGCGTCGGATTCAGGCCGAGCGAGCGGCACGCGATCTCGTCGTCGCGCAGCGCCTCCCACGCGCGCCCCATCGGCATCCGGATCAGCCGGCTCGTCACGAACAGCGTGAAGCAGACGAGCACGAGCGCGATCAGGTACAGGAAGATCACGACGTGCTCGCCGCTGTACTCGAGCCCGATCAGCTCGTGAAACGTCTTCGCACCCTCGACGCTCGCGCTGCGCGCCATCTCGAAGCCGAACACGGTCGGCTTCGGAATGCTGGAGATGCCGTCCGGGCCGCCCGTGATGCTCGTCAGGTTGTTCGCGAGCAGGCGGATGATCTCGCCGAAGCCGAGCGTGACGATCGCGAGATAATCGCCGCGCAGCCGCAGCACCGGGAAGCCGAGCAGAAAGCCGAACGTCGCCGAAGCCAGCGCCGCGAGCGGCAGGCATTCCCAGAACGTGAGGCCGAAGTACTGGTTGAGCAGCGCGTACGTATAGCCGCCGACCGCGTAGAAGCCGACGTAGCCGAGATCGAGCAGGCCCGCGAAGCCCACGACGATGTTCAGGCCGAGGCCGAGAATCACGTAGATGAGCGCGAGCGTCGCGATGTCGACCGCGCCGCGCGAGCCGAAGAACGGCCACACGAAGCCGAACGCGACGAGCGCCCAGACGATCGCGCGCTGCTGGCGCGCGCCGAGCGGCGCTGCCGCGGGCACGCGCACGGCCGCCTTCGCGCGCAGCAGCGCCGGCTTGAAGAGCTGAAACAGGAACACGGCGGCAACGGCGATCCAGACCGGCCGCCAGTGCGCCTCGAGCACGACCTGATAGCCGTCGAGCTTCAACTGAAGGCCGAGGATCGGCACCGTGAGGATCGCGGTCAGCACGGCGGCCGTCACCGCGTGCTTGAGCGACTGGACGGCCGGCGCGCCGGCCGTCGTGCGAACGGAAGTCATCGCTTGATTCATGGGCGGCCTCACACCTTTTCGATGTCCGACTTGCCGAGCAGGCCCGTCGGACGGAACAGCAGGATCAGCACGAGGAGGCCGAAGGCCACCACGTCCTTGTACTCGGCGGGCATGTAGCCGGACGCGAAGGTCTCGGCGAGGCCGAGCAGCACGCCGCCCAGCATCGCGCCGGGAATGCTGCCGATGCCGCCCAGCACCGCGGCCGTGAACGCCTTGATGCCCGCGACGAAGCCGATGTACGGATTGAGCTTGCCGATCGTGAGCCCGATCAGCACGCCGCCCACCGCGGCGAGCATCGCGCCCAGCACGAACGTGAACGAGATCACGCGGTTCGTGTCGATGCCGAGCAGGTTCGCCATGCGCATGTCCTCCGCGCACGCGCGGCACGCGCGGCCCATCCGCGAATGCGAGATGAACAGCGTGAGCGCGATCATCAGCGCGATCGTCACGCAGACGATCAGGAGGCGCGCGTACGGCACCGTCACGTCGAAGTCGCCGCCGAGGTGGATGTCGAACGCGCCGGAAATCAGCACGGGCACCGACATGTCGCGCGCGCCCTGACCGATCTGCACGTAGTTCTGCAGAAAGATCGACATGCCGATCGCGGAGATGAGCGGCACGAGCCGCGGCCCGCCGCGCAGCGGCCGGTACGCGACGCGCTCGACCGCGAACCCGTAGAGCCCGGTAACGAGCACCGACACGACGAGCGCCGCGCCGAGCACGAGCGGCAGCGGATAGCCCGCCGACGTGCCGATCGCGGTCAGCGTGACGAGCCCGACGTACGCGCCGATCATGTAGATCTCGCCGTGAGCGAAGTTGATCATGCCGATGATCCCGTAGACCATCGAATAGCCGATCGCGATCAGCGCATAGATCGCGCCCAGCGTGAGGCCGTTGACCAGTTGCTGGGCGAATTGAGGAAGGAATTCATTCATGCGGGAAGCTCCCGTTCGCGCCGGCGCATGCGTGCGCCGCCGCCCGTGAAAGCGGCGGCGCACGCCGCGCACGGGCGTCCGATCTCGACACGCCCGCCGCGCCGCGCGAGCGCCGCTCGCGCGGCGGCGCCGGGCCAATGCATCCGCCCCGCTCGAACGTGCAGCGGGGCGGATGGGCGGGCAAATACTCCGGTTAGTTGGCGGCCGTCTTGGTCGCGTCCTTGTGCCACTTGTAGACGACGAACTTGAACGCCTTCAGGTCGCCCTGCGCGTCGTACGACACCTTGCCGATCGGCGTGTCGAAGGTGTGCTGGTGCATGTATGCGGCAACCTTCGCCGGATCGGTCGACTTCGCGCCCGCGATCGAATCGGCGATGATCTTCACGGCCGAATACGCGGGCATCTGGAACGGGCCGTTCGGATCGCGCTTCTTGTCGGCGAACGCCTTCACGAGCGCCGCGTTGGCCGGATCGGCGCTGAAGTCGGCGGGCAGCGTGACGAGCATGCCTTCCGACGCCGGGCCCGCGATCGCGGTCACGTCCTTGTTGCCGACGCCTTCCGGCCCCATGAACTCGGCCTTCACGCCCTGCTCGCGCGCCTGGCGCAGCAGCAGGCCCATTTCCGGGTGATAGCCGCCGAAGTAGACGAAGTCGACGCCCTGCGACTTCAGCTTCGTGATGATCGCCGAGTAGTCCGAATCGCCTGCGTTGATGCCTTCGAACAGCACGACGGGGATCTTCGCCGCTTCGAGATCCTTCTTCACCGACGACGCGATGCCCTGGCCGTACGACTGCTTGTCGTGCAGCACCGCGACCTTCTTCGGCTTGACCTTGCTGATGATGTATCGCGCGGCGGCCGGGCCCTGCTGGTCGTCGCGGCCGATCGTGCGGAACACGAACTTGCGCTTCTTGCCTTCGGTGAGCTGCGGCGCGGTCGCGGACGGCGTGACCATCACGACGCCTTCGTTCTCGTAGATGTCGGACGCCGGAATCGTCGAGCCCGAGCACACATGGCCGATCACGTACTTGATCTTCTGGCTGACGATCTTGTTCGCGACCGCGACCGCCTGCTTCGGCTCGCACGCGTCGTCCATCATCACCACGTCGAATTTGTTGCCACCCGCGCCGCCTGCCGCGTTGATCTGCTCGATCGCCGTCAGCGCGCCGGCCTTGACCATGTCGCCGTACTGGGCGACCGAGCCGCTCATCGGGCCGGCAATGGCGATCTTCACGGTTTCCGCATGGGCGGCGGCGCCGGCTGCCACGAGCATCGCGGCAAGGGAAATGGACGAAAGACGGGACAGCATCATCAGGAGCTCCTCGATTATGTTTAGTCATACGGGCAAGGCGGCATGACTTGCGCAATCGAACAACACCCGTGGACGAAACGACTTGGAGCACGCCCGAGACGGATTGACGGACCTGCAGATGGAACAGCGCTTGCGGGGCCCGGCAGTGTCAGCCGCCGTCGAAAACACGACAGAGACCTTGGTTCGGAAAGACAACGTGATGCGTCTTGTATTGCGCAAGCGATTCGCCTGCCCCGCTTGCCTAACCGCTCGTCGGACGGATCTGCCGACAGCCGTTGGCAAGGCAGCCGAAATTATAGGATCGTTTTTCGTCCGACTGATCACAATTGGCCGATGAATCAGGGAAAATACGCAGTCCGGGCGACCTGACGCACACGCGGTTGCACCGGTTTCCCGCGTGTTGCACCGCACCCGGTTCCGCTCGCCGAACGGCCTTTCGCGCGAGCGCGCCGCGCAATTCCCCTTTCGCGACGGGCATTTATCGCGACGCTGCAGCGCACCGCAACGCGCGCCGCGCACGTCCGGGCGCCGCGCGACGGCGGCGCGGAGCCCGATATCCGGGCCGAGGTGCAACCGTCCAACCGGCCGGGCCGGCGCGACAGCCATGCAAGGTGCGCGCGCAAACGCGCGTATGCCGGCAGTTTCATCGGGGTCATAGCAGGCGTTTTGGAATTTCGGTGAAATAATGCGTCCGCGAAACCGGCCGGCCGCCCTTGCACGTCTGCACCTGGTGCGTCGCGCGGCCCCGGTCCGGCGAATATCATCCGCCATTCGCGCACCACCTCACTGAGGCTTGCTTCATGGATTTCGACGTCATCGTTCTCGGCGCCGGCATCGTCGGCGTATCGGCGGCGCTGCACTTGCAGGATCGCGGCCGCCGGGTCGCGCTCGTCGATCGCGGCGCGCCCGGCGACGGCACGAGCTTCGGCAACGCCGGGCTCATCGAGCGCTCGTCGGTCGCGCCCTATGCGTTTCCGCGCAGCCCGCTCGCACTGCTGCGCTACGCGGCGAACCGCTCGACCGGGCTCTATTGGGATCGCGCGTCGCTACCGTCGTTCGCGCCGTGGCTCGCGCGCTTCTGGTGGGAATCGTCGCCGCGCCGCCACGCGGCGGCCGCGCGCGACATGCTGCCGCTCGTCGAGCGCAGCGTCGCCGAGCACGACGCGCTGATCGCGCGCGCCGGCGCGGGCGAGCTCGTGCGCGCATGCGGCTGGATCGAGGCCTATCGGACGCCGGCCAGCCTCGAACGCGCAACGCGCGACGCCCTGCGCGACGCGAGCCGGCACGGGCTGCGCGTGACGACGCTCGACGCAGCCGCGCTCGCCGCGCAAGAGCCCGCGCTCGGTCCGGGCTTCTGCGGCGCGCTGCACTGGCTCGATCCGAAGAGCGTCGTCGATCCGGGCGCGCTCGTCAAAGCGTATGCGCGGCTCTTCGCGCGCGACGGCGGCACGTTGCTCGAAGGCGATGCGGCGACCGTCGAAGCGAGCGGCGGCGGCTGGCGGGTGCGCACGGCCGACGGCGTCGCGGCGGCGCGCGACATCGTCGTCGCGCTCGGCCCGTGGTCGGATACGGTGTTCGCGAAGCTCGGCTACCGGATTCCGCTACGCGAGAAGCGCGGCTACCACATGCACTACGCGCCGCCCGACGGCGCGCCGCTCACCGCGCCCGTCGTCGATCTCGAGCACGGCTACGTGGTCGCGCCGATGCGCCGCGGGCTGCGGCTCACGACGGGCGTCGAGATCGCCGCGCGCACGCTGCCGCCAACGGGCGTGCAGCTCGCGCGCGCGGAACGCGTCGCGCAGCCGACGTTCAGGCTCGGCCGCAGGCTCGATCCGGCGCCGTGGCTCGGCTTTCGTCCGTGCACGCCGGACATGCGCCCCGTGATCGGCGCCGCGCCGCGACACCGCGGCATGTGGTTCGCGTTCGGGCACAACCATCACGGGCTCACGCTCGGCCCCGTGACCGGGCGCCTGCTCGCGGAAATGATGTGCGGCGAGCCGACTGTCGCCGATGTCGCGCCGTTTCGCGCGGAGCGGTTTCTCTGATTCTCCGATTCGAGGCGGGCGAGCATGCCGGCGACGGGGCAAGACCGGCGCGCCGCCTCGAATCGCGAATGCGATTCGCCCTCATTGCGCGCAAACGATTTTCTTCATTTCGCACCGGCGATTTTCTTCGTTCGTCGAAACGGCAGGCGAGCCTGTCATCGATAATCGCGCCATTCAGGACCACGGCCGGCTCGCTGCCGCCACCGGCAGATCATTGCACGTTGAACGAACAGTGCTTTGCAATTCTCACAACGAATGTCGTCAACGCCGGTCGATGCGGCCAATCGAACGCAGAATTAATCGAAACGCAGGTGAAGACGCCGCGGTCAACCGACAAGAGATCGAACGATCGAACGCCTCTCCTTATTGAAGCAGCCAACCTTGACACGCAACGAAACATCGTGACAACGCGCTCGCCGCCGCCACATGCCCGTGTGGCGCGGGACCGCGCGCAAAAGGGCCGCTGCCGCGCGCGGCACGCTCCGGGCGCGGTTTCGCGCTCTTGGCGCCCCCTTCGCGCACCACTCGAGGGAACGAATCCGCACTCCGCTTTTGCCCGCAAATGGAAATCGATTGTTTCTAAATCGGCAAAAAGTAATTTGAGCCAGACAGGATGTTTTTTCCTTGCGAGCGCGCTTACATTTAGCGCACCCTCTAATGGAAATCGCTACGGAATCGACGGAAAGCAGTTGCAATAACTGCCTAGGCCGATACCGCACGAGCTTTAGGAAACGGCCAAATGAAGTCCTCCAAATCCCAGCCTGTGCTCGATCCCGCTGACGTTCACGTCGAAATCCTCGAACGCTCCGACACCTTGCTCGTCGTCCGCTGGGTCGAACCCGGCCGCTGCCATTACGGCGAGCAGCGCTGGCGCCGCCGCTTCGCGCAGCGCACCGGCACCTGCGCGCTGTCGCGCCAGGTGATCCACCGCGGCGACGAAGTGTTCCGCCCCGCCGAGCGTCCGGCGCCTGCCAACGCGGGCGCGATGATCTCCGCCGCAGAAGTGCTCGGCCACACGAGCGGCAAGTAACGCCGCTCGCCACGCCGTCCGGCTAGGACGCCGTCTGTTATAGAGCGCCATCTCTAGCCTGCTCCTTGTCTTCGTCGCGCCGCGCCACTACCGTTACATCAATCAATGTAACGATTTGCGGGGCGCGAACGGCATCAACCGCCGACGCTCCATCGCACCGCCCCAGAGCTCGTCCGCGCAGGCGACGGGTTCGTGAACGCGCCGCCCGACGGCGCGCCATCGATGGAGACGAAGATGCATGCATGGAGCGCGCAATACGTGCCGCCGCAAGGCGGGAAAGTCGCGGTCGTCACGGGGGCCAACAGCGGCCTCGGCTGGCAGATCGCGGAAACGCTCGCCGCCAAGGGCGCGCAAGTGGTGATGGCCTGCCGGGATGCGGCAAAGGGCGAGCTGGCCGCGCATGCGATCCGCACCCGTTATCCGCGCGCCCGGATCGAAATCGCGTCGCTCGATCTCGCCGACCTCGCATCCGTGTGCCGTTTCGCCGACGCCGTCGCCGATCGCCACGGCCGCGTCGACATCCTCTGCAACAACGCGGGCGTGATGTTCCTGCCGCTGCGCCACACGCGCGACGGCTTCGAAATGCAGATGGGCACGAACCATCTCGGCCATTTCGCGCTGACGGGCCTGCTGCTGCCCGCGTTGCGCGCGTCGCACCGCGCGCGCGTCGTGACGATGTCGAGCGGCTTCAACCGGCTTGGCAAGATCCGCCTCGACAACATGCTCGCCGAGCGCGGCTACAACAAGTACCGCGCGTATTGCGACAGCAAGCTCGCGAACCTGATGTTCACGCTCGAACTGCAGCGTCGCTTCGATCGCGCGGGGCTGTCGATCCTGAGCGTCTCCGCGCACCCCGGCTATGCGGCCACCAATCTGCAGTTCACGGGGCCGGCGATGGAGAACTCGTCGCTCGGCTTGTTCGCGATGCGCCTGTCGAACCGGCTCGTCGCGCAGCCGGCCGATGTCGGCGCGCTGCCCGCGATCCATGCGGCGACGGCGGCCGACGTCGAGGGCGGCGCCTACATCGGCCCCGCCCGTCTGTGCGAGACCCGCGGCTATCCCGCCGACGCGCGCATCCCGCACCTGGCGCGCGACGTGCGGATGAGCACCCGCCTGTGGGAAAAATCCGAACAGTTGACCGGCGTGCGCTACCTCGACACGCCGCCGCCCGATTCGCGCCGCGGCGCGTCGCGCCACGACGCGGCGTTCCGCGCGCTCTGAAGCATTTCGCCAAGCCCAGGCTCGCCGCTTCGTCCGCCGCCGTGCGCGGCGGTCGAGCGGCCTTTTTTCATGCCGCGACGCCCCGCCGCTTGCCGTTCGCGATTTTTTCAGTTTTCGAAAAGATATTTCGCCAAAGTGAGCGTTTACCCGTAGGACTCCGATGACTACGATGTAACCAATCGCTTAAGACATGGTGTCGAAAGCGAAGTCGATAAAACATTCGGAGGTTCTCATGAAATCGCTCGTTTACGCTGTCGTCGCCGCTTCCGCCCTGAGCGCTTCGTTCGGTGCGTTCGCACAATCCAGCCAGCCGCTGACCCGTGCGCAAGTGCGCGCAGAACTGGTCCAGCTCGAGAAGGCCGGCTATCACCCGGGCGTGTCGAGCCCGTACTATCCGGAAGACATCCAGGCCGCCCAGGCGCGCGTGCAAGGCGCAGCCGACACGAGCGGCTACGGTGCGCAAGCCGCGCCGGTCGCGCATGTGGGCGCGCCGGTCGCAGCGGCGCCCCGCTCGCCGCGCGAGTCGATCTACTTCGGTCAGTAACGCGGCAGGCAGGCCGCGCGGCCCGGCTCGATCCGCCGGCCGCGCAGCCTGAAATCCGTATGGCGAGCCAGCCGTTTCGACTCGCCGTCACCCCCCATTCGGGCCCCTAAACCTCCGCCGCTCCGCATGGAGCGGCTTAGCCTGGGCGCCTCGCGCCTGGGCGCTTTTTCGGCTGAGGCGCAAGTCCGCCATTACGGCGGCTCCACGAATGGAAAAAATCGATCCTTACAAAATATGTAAGGATCGATTTTTGTTTCTTGCCTCTCCGGATGCCGCGCCCGCATCAAACGCCGGCATGCCCGCCTTCGGCGCCGTTGTCGCGCCGCCCCGCATGAATCGGCTTCCCGCACGTTCCCCGATTTGCGAACGTGCGTCGCACGTTCGTCTTGCCCGGCGCTTCGCATCGCGCGCCGCCTTCCCTCGCGAACGAACGAGGCATCCCGCAAGCGCCGCTTCCAAAGCGTCTCCAGCCCGGGGGCCTCACGAGCGGCTCGCGCACCGTGCGTCACCCACCGGGCGCAAGGAGGAACTCGCACACGGTCCGATGCATCCGCGCCGCCTGCGCGCTCGTGTCGAGCGCTCGCCAGCAGCCGTGAACGAGCCCGCCGCCGTGCCAGAATCGCGCGGCGCCGCCTGCCGAGCGAATGCGTTCGACATAGACGCGCGCATCGTCACGCAACGGATCGTGCTCCGCGCCGATCGCCAGCACGGGCGGCAAGCCGTCGAAGCGCGGCGCGTCGAGCGGCAGCGCGCCCGGCGGCGGCCCGGCATCGCCCCAGTAGTGGCGGCGATACGCGCGGACGTCGGCGAGCGTGAGCATCGGCGCATTCGCGTGCGTGTCGCGCGCGGGCGATTGCGGCTCGAAGCCGAGCATCGGATAAACGAGCGCAACCGCGCAAACGCCGCCATGCGTTCCGCCGCCGTCGCCATGCCCGATGCGCCCGCCGTCGCGCAGCGCGGCCGCCACCGACGCCGCGAGCGTGCCGCCCGCGCTGTCGCCGGCGAGCCGAAGCGGCAGCGCGATCGATTCGAACGGCAGCCGGCCGTCGAGCGCCGCAGCGGCGACCTCCAGACAATCGTCGAACGCGGCCGGCGCGCGATGCTCGGGCGCGAGTCGATAGTCGGCGGCGATTACGTCGAGCCCCGTGTCCGCCGCGATTCGGGCCGTCACGAGCGCGTGACTGTCGAGCGAACCCAGGACGAAGCCGCCGCCGTGAAAGAACAGCACAGTCCCGCACGAAGCGGATCGCCGCGACCGGTAGCGCCGCAGGCGGATCTCGCGGCCGTCCCGCGCGACGGCACGCGCATCGCATGCGTCGACGTCCGCCGGCAGCGCGGGCGTCCATGCCGCCGCGAAACGCTCGTAAAGCGCGCGCTGCTCGGCGATTGGCCGCGACGCCGCGTCGTCCGGATACCACGCGGCGACGCGCGCGACGAACGCCTCGATGGCCGGCTCCAGCATCGCGCGCCTGCGCCGATTCGTCAGGCCGTGCCGCGTCAGCGGCGCGCGGGCAGGCCGATCACGCGTCCGGCATGGGCCGGCGCGCAATACGCGCGCTGCCGCGCATGCAGATTCGCGATCCGCTCAGCGACGTCGGCGTCGAACGGCGCGGCCCTCGGCCCGCTCGTGTCGACGTGCAGCAGCATCTGCTCGCTCGCCGACACCGCGCCGTCGATTCCTTCGGCGAACATCTCGAGATACAGATGCAGCCGCTTTGCGTCGTGCGCGAGCACGCGCGCGTCGATCCGCACGCGCGCCCCTTCCTTGATCTCGTGCAGATAGTTGACGTGCGCTTCGAGCGTGTAGACGGAGCGGCCGCGCGCGCGACGTGCCGCGTCGTCGAGGCCGATCGCGTCGAGCAGCGCGTCGGTCGCGAAGCTGAAGATCAGCAGATAGAACGCATCGCGCAGGTGCCCGTTGTAGTCGACCCATTCCGCGCGCACCGTGTCGCGGTGAATCGTCAGTTCCGTCGCTCGCATCGCGGCCGTCGTCATCGTCAATCCTCGTAGCGCATTCCGTGGCGCGCCTTCACCGCGGCGATCGCCGCGATCACTTCCGTGATGCATTCGTCCCGATAGCGTTCGAGCGCCTTGATGCTTCGGGGTCCTTGCTGCTCGGCGGTGCCCTCGACGACGCGGTCGATCAGCGCGTCGGTCAGCTTCGGCGCGACGAGCCTGGTCCACGGCAGCGCCAGCGCGGGGCCGAACTGCTGCATGAAGTGGCGCATGCCGGCCTCGCCGCCCGCCAGCGTATACGTGAGGAACGTGCCCATGAACGACCAGCGGATGCCCGCGCCGAAACGGATCGCATCGTCGATTTCGCCCGTCGTCGCAACGCCTTCGTCGACGAGGTGCAGCGCCTCGCGCCACAACGCTTCGAGCAGGCGATCCGCGATGAAGCCCGGCACTTCCTTGCGCACGCGCAGCGGCCGCATGCCGAGCGTGCGATAGACGCCGATCGCCGCGTCGACGGTCTCGGGCGCGGTGTGCTCGCCGCCCAGCACTTCGACGAGCGGCAGCAGGTAAACCGGATTGAACGGATGCCCGACGATGCAGCGCTCGGGGCCATGCGCGCGCGCGTAGAAATCGGTCGGCAGCAAGCCCGACGTCGACGACGCGATGATCGCATCGGGCTTCGCCGCGCGACTGATCCGGTCGTGCAATTCGAGCTTCAATGCCTCGCGCTCGGGCGCGCTTTCCTGGATGAAATCCGCGCCGGCGACGCACGCTTCGATCGTCGACACGAAACGCAGGCGCGCCGGCGACGCGCCGGGCGCCAATCCGGCGCGCTCGAGCGCGGGCCACGCGTTCTCGACGTTCGCGCGCAACTGCTGTTCCGCGCCGTCGGCGGGGTCCCACGCAAGCACGTCGAGCCCATTCGCGAGCGCGCGCGCAACCCAGCCGCTGCCGATGACGCCCGCGCCGATCGCCGCGAACGTGTCGATTTCGGTGATGACAGCCATGTACTTTCGATCCTTGAACGAGAAGATCAGGCGAAACAGCCGCGTCGGCGCGACGCACGCACGCCTGGCCGCTTTCGCCACGTCGCGCGGCAACGAATGCGCCGCGATATCGCGTTACGCGTATTCGGCGATCGCGCGCCGCTCGAGCGGCCGCTCGCCGCGCGGCGGCAAGCCGAGCTTGCGGCGCCCTTCGGCAGGCGTCAGCACGCGCGCGCCGAGACGCTCGACGATCTCCCGCGCGCGCTCGACGAGCGAGCCGTTCGTTGCCTGCACGCCGCGGTCGAGCCAGAGGTTGTCTTCGAGGCCGACGCGCACGTGGCCGCCGAGCAGCATCGCCTGCGCGACCATCGGCATCTGCATCCGGCCGATCCCGAAGCCCGCCCAGTGCGCGCCGGGCGGCAGATTGTCGACCATCGCCTTCATCGTGCCGGTGTCGGCGGGCGCGCCCCACGGAATGCCGAGACATAGCTGGAAAAGCGGCGGATCGTCGAGGAGTCCTTCCTTCAGCAGTTGCTTCGCGAACCACAGGTGCCCCGTGTCGAAGATCTCGAGCTCGGGCTTCACGCCCAGTTCCCGGATCCGCTTCGCGCCCGCGCGCAACTGCGCGGGCGTCGATACGTAGATGTAGTCGCCGTCGCCGAAATTCAGCGTGCCGCAATCGAGCGTGCAGATCTCGGGCAGCAGTTCCTCGACGTGCACGAGCCGCGTCAGCCCGCCGACGAGGTCCGTGCCCTTGCCGAAGCGCATCGGGTCCTCGCCCGCGCCGATCTCGAGATCGCCGCCCATGCCGGCCGTCAGATTGATGACGATGTCGACGTCGGCCGAGCGGATCCGGTCGACCACTTCGCGATACAGCCTCGGATCGCGGCTGCCGCGGCCCGTCAGCGGATCGCGCACGTGGCAGTGCGCGACCGTCGCGCCCGCCTTCGCGGCCTCGATCGCCGCGCTGGCGATCTGCTTCGGCGTGACGGGTATCGCCGGATGCCTGCCGACGGTGTCGCCTGCGCCCGTCACCGCGCACGTCACAATGACTTCCTGATTCATCGCTGTCGCCTCGTTCAGATTCAAATTCGGATTCGGATGCGCGTCCCCTGCCCGGACCTCGCGCGCCAGGCGGCGAGCCGCACCGTTCAGAGCCCCAGATAAGCCTTCACCGCAGCCAGCCCGTCCTTGCCGTCGTAAGTCTTCACGCCGGCGAGCCACGCATCGAGCACTTGCGGGTTCTTCCTGAGGTACGCCTTCGCCGCTTCCGCGGGCTTCACCTTGTTCATCACCGCCTGCATCAACTGGTTTTCCATCTGCGTCGTGAAGCGCAGATTGCCGACGAGCTTGCCCGCGTTCGGGCAGCGCGCCATGTAGTCGGGCGACGTCAGCGTGTACACGCGCGCTTCGCCGTAGTTCGGGCCGAACGCCGCGTCGCCGCCCGACAGGTAGTTCATGCTGATCTGGATGTTCATCGGATGCGGCTCCCAGCCGAGGAACACGACCCACTTCTTGTCGCGGATCGCGCGATCGACCGTGACGAGCATCCCCGCCTCGCTCGACTCCACGAGCTTGAAGCCGCCGAGCCCGTACTGGTTCGCGTCGATCATCTTCTGGATCGTCGCGTTCGCGCTGCTGCCGGGCTCGATCCCGTAGATCTTGCCGTCGAGCTCTGCGCGATGCTTCGCGATGTCGTCGAACGACTTCAGCCCTGCCTGGTACACGTAGCCCGGCACCGCGAGCGTCGCCTTCGCACCCGACAGGTTCGGCGGCTCGACCACCGAAATCGACTTCGAATCGAGGAACGGCTGCAACTGATGCTGCTGCACCGGCCACCAGTAGCCGAGCGATACGTCGAGCTGCCTGTTCTTCAGCCCTGCGAACGAAATCGGCACGGACGAGATCGTCGTCGTCGGCTTGTAGCCGAGACCGTCGAACAGCAGCGACGCGAGCGCCGTCGTCGACGTGATGTCGGTCCAGCCGATGTCCGCGAAGCGCACGTTGCGGCACGCGGCCGAGTCCTGCGCGAACGACGGCGACGGCAACACGCATGCTGCGGCGAGCGCCGCGCCGAATACGAGGGTCTTGGTGGACTTCATGGTTGCCTCCCTGTTCGACGGATTCCGCAGGCGATTTCAAGGGGACGACACAGCCTGCACCGTGGGCTCAAAGGTAACGGGCCATATTCGCGGCAAGGCGACCGACGGCGACCTTTTCTTGCCTGTTTGCGACTATGCGTAAAAACCATTAGGTTGACGAATCGTCACGCTTGGCAAGGCTTTACCGCCGGGCGACGCGTCACGCGGCTTGCCTGCTTGCGCCTTGCTTGCTACGCTCGGCCGATCGTTTCGCAAGCGCAAGCACACGCCCCATGCCAGAAGAGTTTCATTTCCTGCTGATGCCCGGCTTCTCCGCGCTCGGCTTCATGTCGGCCGTCGAGCCGCTGCGCGTTGCGAACCGCTTCAGGCCGGATCTGTATCGCTGGCGCATCGTGAGCCGCGACGGCGCGCCCGTCGTCGCGAGCAACGGCATCTCGCTGAACGCGGACGCCGCGTTCGCGCAAGTCGAGCGCACGCACACGATCTTCGTGATCGCGGGCTTCGATCCGCTCGCGTGCTACACGCGCGCGCTCGGCGACTGGCTCAAGCGCGAGTATCGGCGCGGCGCGACGACGGGCGGCATCGACACCGGCAGCTTCGTGCTCGCGGAGGCGGGGCTCTTCGACGCGTCGCATGCGCTGACGCTGCACTGGGAAGCGCTCGCCTCATTCCAGGAGCGCTACCCGCACCTGAAGACGACACAGGAATTGTTCGAGATCGACGAGCGGCGCATCACCTGCGCGGGCGGCACCGCATCGATCGACATGATGCTCGACCTGATCGGCCGCCGGCACGGCGCCGATCTCGCCGCGACGATCTCCGAGCAGTTCGTGCTGAGCCGGATCCGCCAGCGCTCCGATCGCCAGCGCCTCGAGATCGCCGCGCGCTACGGCGTGCACAACCGCAAGCTGATCCAGGTGATCGGGACGATGGAGCATCACATGGAAAGCCCGCTGCCATCCGACATGCTCGCGCGAGAGGTCGGCGTCACGCGCCGGCAGCTCGAACGGCTGTTCAGCACGATTCTCAACGATACGCCGGCACGTTTCCATTTGCGGCTGCGGCTCGATCGCGCGCGCGAACTTCTTCAGCAGACCGATATGACGGTCGCGGCCGTATGCGCGGCGTGCGGCTTCGAATCGCCTTCGCATTTTTCCCGCACGTATCGCGCGCAATTCGGCACGAGCCCGAGAAGCGACCGGCGCGCGCTGCGCTGAGCCGATTGCGGCAGCGCAAAAATCGTGCGCCGCCTGACCGTTTTCGCCGATGGAACCGCTCCTCGAAAATAATTCGAAATAACATTGAAAATATTCTGTAACATGTTCTAAAAATAGATAGGCAGACTAACGACGTGACATTCCAGTGCGACCGTTTGTTTGCTGAACAGAACAGCATTCCAAATATTTATTCCGAGGGGTTTGTAATGACGATGCTCATTCAGCCATCGCAGCGCTTGCCGTTTGCTTCGCCGATCGTTCTCTGGCGTTTCCACCTCCCTCCGCCCCGCCCGCTCGGCGCGCGCTGATTCTTCGCGGCATCGCGCCGTCTCCGTTGTTGCTCCGTCCGATTGCATCGGCTCGTCGAGGCCGGCGCACGGACCGGGTCGTCCCTGCGGTTCCCGTGGTTTCGTTTGTCATCCAAAACTTTGAAGACGAGGACAATCCATGCAGACATCCCGTAAAGCACTGCCGCTCGCCCTGAGCCTCGCCATCGGCCTCGGCGCAGCGCTGCCCGCGTGGGCCGATTCAAAGGCGCCGAACCCGCAGGAGGAAAGCCTGCGCGCGAGCCTCACGCGCGGCGTCGTGGCGCCCGCGGAAAAGGCAGACAAGACCGGGCAGTTCCGCCCCGGTGCCGTCGCCGTCACGCTGGCGAGCCCGGCGTTCCAAGCGAAGAAGGCCGACGCGGCGACGATGGCGCGCGAGTACATCGCCGCGCGCGCGACGCAGCTCGGCCTCGACAAGGCCGCGCTCGCGAATCTCGTCGTCGCATCCGAGCGCGCCGACGCCGCGTTCACTGTCGTGCGCTTCCAGCAGCGCGCGGCGGGGCTGCCCGTCTACGACAGCGACATCGCGGTCACGGTTGCGCCGGACGGCCGCGTGCTGTACGTCGCGAGCAAGGCGGTGAACGGCGTCGCGGCCGTATCGAGCAAGACGCAGGCGGTCGACGAGCAGCAGGCGCTGGATCGCGCTCGCGCGTACCTCGGCGTCGGCGGCTTCGCGAGCGTGCAGGCGCAGGTCGTCGCGTTCGTCGACGGCGCGGGCACGCATACCGCATGGAAAGTGCGCGGCAAGCCGCAGGACAGCCTGCGCGGCGACTGGGAGCTGATCATCGACGCGGGAAGCGGCGAGGTGCTGCGCGCCGAAGACAAGGCATCCTATGCAACCGACGGAAGCGGGCTCGTATTCCGGCCGGACCCGCTGTCGTCCACGAGAAGCAGCTACGGCAGCACCGGCTTCAAGGACAACAACGACGCGGACTCCACGCAACTGAACGCCGCGCGCGTGCGCGTGACGCTCAAGGATCTGACGCAGACGAGCAGCGGCTACAAGCTCACCGGCCCATACGCATCGTGCGTCGATTTCGACTCGCCGCTCGACAAGGCGTGTCCGGTCCAGTCGTCGACGACCTTCGATTTCACGCGCTCGAACCTGTACTTCGAGGCGGTGAACGCGTACTACCACATCGACACGTTCCTGCGCTACGTGAACCTGACGCTCGGCATCAAGGCGCTGCCGTATCAGTACTCGGGCGGCGTCCAGTACGATCCGCACGGCGAATCCGGCGCCGACAACTCGTCGTACTCGTCGGGCTCCGGCCAACTGTCGTTCGGCCAGGGCGGCGTCGACGACGCGGAGGACGCGGACGTCGTGATTCACGAGCTCGGCCACGGCATCCACGACTGGATCACGAACGGCGGGCTCTCGCAGGTCGAGGGGCTGTCCGAAGGCACGGGCGACTACCTCGCGGCCGCGTACAGCCGCGACTTCAACCAGTGGAGCCCATCCGACGCGCAATATCACTGGGTCTACAACTGGGACGGCCACAACGAGTTCTGGCCCGGCCGCGTGACGAACTACAACGTCGGGCGCACCTACTCGCAGATCCGCAATTCCGAAATCCACACGGCCGGCCAGTACTGGGCGTCGTGCAACATGGTCGCGCGCGACGCGATCGGCGGCGCGGCGATGGACAAGGCTTTCCTGAAAGGGCTGTCGATGACGAACGGCTCGACGAACCAGAAGGCCGCGGCCCAGGCGGTGCTGACCGCGGCGGCCGCGCTCGGCTACAGCAGCACGCAACTCAATGCGATCGGCAACGCGTACAACAAGAGCTGCACGTACGGCGTGACCGTGCCGCAGAAGCTGTAGCCCGCATCACTCGCGTCAAGAAGAAAACGTAAGCGACATCGGCGCGGGGCGCGCGGCACGATCTGCCGCGCGCCCGTCCCCTCGACTGCATCTCCCCTCACCCTGAGGAGATCGAACATGTCCAAGCTCCAACACGTCGCCGCCGCGGTCTGCGGCGCCCTCTGCGCATCGGCCGCCCACGCCGCGCCGGTGTGGATCACGCTCGCCGCCCCCGCCTTGCGCGAACTGCGTGCGATCGATCCCGCCGCGACGAGCCGCTACAGCGCGGCGCTCGCCACCGGCGACGCGAAGCGCACCGAAACGGTCCACGTCGCGCAGGTCGACGATTCGCTGCTCGAATCGCTGTCGCAGGCGATCCGCCGCGCGCGCGGCCACGGCCCCGGCTTCTTCGTGCACGCGACGTTCGACGAAGCGCGCGCGTCGCTGCAGCCGAGCGCCGCGATGCAGGCGGCCGCGATCGACTACCCGATCACCAACTCGCAACAGGTCCGCAACTGGATCTCGCAACTGCAGGCGAGCAACATCGTCAGCACGATCGTGTCGCTGTCCGGCTTCACGAACCGCTATTACACGACGTCGCACGGCGTGGCCGCGTCCGACTGGATCGCGCAGCAATGGAAGCAGCTCGCCGGCTCGCGCACCGACGTGACGGTCGAGCAGTTCGCGCACACCGGCTGGCCGCAAAAATCGGTGATCCTGACGATCAAGGGCAGCGATCCGGCGGCGGGCGTTGTCGTGATCGGCGGCCATCTCGATTCGACGGTCGGCCGCATGAGCGAGAACACGCGCGCGCCGGGCGCGGACGACGATGCGTCCGGCATCGCGAGCCTCACCGAAGCGCTGCGCGTACTGCTCGCGAACCGCTATCAGCCGAAGCGCACGCTGAAGTTCATCGGCTATGCGGCGGAAGAGCCGGGCCTCCTCGGCTCGCAGGCGATCGCGAAGCAGTTCAGGGCGCAGAACGTGAACGTCGTCGGCGCGTTCCAGCTCGACATGACGAACTACAAGGGCGATCCGAAGGACATCTACCTGATCAGCGACTATACGAACTCGACGCAGAACACGTATCTCGCGAACCTCGCGAAAACCTATCTGCCCGAGCTCGCGGTCGGCACGTCGCAATGCGGCTATGCGTGCTCCGATCACGCGTCATGGAACGCGCAGGGCTATCCGGCGTCGTTCCCGTTCGAAGCGGATCAGAACGACAATCCGTACATCCACTCCGCGTATGACACGCTCGATCGGTCGGACTCGCAAGGCAATCACGCGCTGAAGTTCGGCAAGCTCGCGCTCGCGTACGCGGCCGAGCTGGGCGGCGGACTCAGCGCGTCCGCGAAGCGGTAAGCGCTCCTGTGCGGTGCGGATGCGGCGGCTATCCGCACCGCACCGCCGTATATCGATTTCCGTCCCGGCTCCACAAGCTTAGCCCGATATCTTGGTTCACGCCGTTTACTCGCCTGCGTAGATTCATTGTTCCGGATGTCGAAACAATGATCAACACCAGGGAGAGGAATCGTGAACCTAGAATCGTTCGCTCGAACGATGCTGGCGGCCGCATGCGCGACGCCCGTCGCCGCATCGGCGACCAACGGCTACTTTTCGAACGGCTACGGCGCGGCATCTCAGGGCGTCGCGGGCGTCGGCATCGCACTGCCGCAAGACGCGCTCGCGGCCGCGGCGAACCCGGCCGGCATCGCATTCGTCGGAGACCGCTTCGACGTCGGCATCAGTGCGTTCCTGCCGTCGCGCGGCGCAAACGTCGCCGGCAACGGCTACGGCGTCGACGGCCATTACGAAGGCAACAACCGCTCGGTGTTCGCGCTGCCTGAAGCCGGAATCGTGAAGCAGCTTCGCCCGAATCTCTATGCCGGCATCGCGCTCTATGCGAACGGCGGGCTCGACACGGGCTACGCGAACAATCCGTTCAAGGCGTTCGGCGGGAAAGGCTCCGCGGGCGTCGACCTCGAGCAGGTGTTCCTGTCGCCGACGCTCGCGCTGCGGATCGGCGAGCGGCACGCACTCGGCATCGGATTGAACATCGCATATCAGCGCTTTACGGCAAGCGGACTGCAACCGTTCGCGAGCGCATCGGTTGCGCCGGACAACGTGACCGACCGCGGCGCCGATTCGAGCGTCGGCGTCGGCGTGCACATCGGCTATACGGGCCGCCTGGCGCGTTCGCTGACGGTCGGCGCGACGTGGGCGTCGAAGATCCGCGGACGCTTCGATCGCTACAAGGGCCTGTTCGCGAACGGTGGCTCGTTCGACATCCCCGAAAACTTCGGCTTCGGCCTCGCATACGAAATCACGCCGGCATGGACGATCGCCGCGGACTTCCAGCGCATTCTGTACGGCAACGTCGATTCGGTCGCCAATCCGCTCGCCAATCTGCAGGCGGGCCATCCGCTCGGCTCGCCGAACGGTCCCGGCTTCGGCTGGCGCAACACGAACGTGCTGAAGATCGGCACGACGTACCGCTACAACCCGCATCTGACGCTCAGGCTCGGCTACAGTCACGCGAGCCAGCCGATCGCGTCGACGCAGACGTTCCTGAACGTGCTCGCGCCGGGCGTCGTCCAGGATCAAGCGACGCTCGGCGCGACATGGGAAACCGCCGATCACGCGGAATTCAGCTTCTTCTACGGTCACGCGTTCAGGAAGACCGTCGACGGTCAGGCGTCGATTCCGCCATCGTTCGGCGGCGGCAATGCGAACATTCGTCTGGACGAGAATATCGTCGGCATCGCGTTCGGCAAGAAGTTCTGACGCGTGCGCGCGCTGACGGACCCGGCGCGCGCCGCGAACATGCGCCGGTCCGGCCAAGTCAGAACGAGTGGCGCATCCCGATGCGAATGTCCGCTTGCGTCTGCGTGGTGGACGGCGTGAAGCTGTAGCCGATCACCGCATCGACGCCGTTCGACGCGCGCAGGTAGTCGCCGGAAATGTAGACGTCCGTGCGCTTCGACAGCAGGTAGTGAACGCCGGCCGATCCCTGATTCCAGTGATGGCCTTCGAAGCGCGTGTGCTGGTAGCCCGCGACGAAGCTCAACGCCGGCGTGAACTGATACAGGCCGCCGCCTTCGTAGACCTGCATGTGCGACGTGTTGCCGAAGCCCTTGATCGTCGTGTACGTGAAATTGCCGGACAGCGTCAGCTTGTCGAGCGTGTAGCTCGCGCCGACGCCGAACGTGCCCTGGCTGTCGACATTCATCGGCGTATTCGCGAACAGGTCCGTGACCTTGCCTGTCGCCGGATCGACGCTGACCGTCGGCTGGCCGAGGAACGTGTGCGTGCCGATCATCGCGTACGGATCGAACGCATAGATGCCGGACGGGTTGTTCAGATGCGTATAGGCCGCGCCCACCGACAAGTCGCCG
This sequence comes from Burkholderia sp. MSMB1588, assembly GCF_001546925.1. Classification (NCBI taxonomy): domain Bacteria; kingdom Pseudomonadati; phylum Pseudomonadota; class Betaproteobacteria; order Burkholderiales; family Burkholderiaceae; genus Burkholderia; species Burkholderia sp. MSMB1588. The sequence continues at coordinate 2,789,983 of NZ_CM003770.1, forward strand.
TGCGTGTAGCTCGCACCCGCGCTCCACGCGCTGTTGCGATGGAAATCGCCCGCGACGTTGCCGAACGAATACATCGCGCCGAACTTGAGACCGCTGAAATCGTTCGACAGGAATTTCACCGAGTTCGGCAGGCGGTCGCCGTTGAAGCGGTCAAAGTCGCCCTGGTGAATCGCGTAGCCGCTCGCCCATGCGGAGATGTTGTTCAGATAGACCATCTCCTCCGTCATGTCGAGCTGATTGCCGAACGACAGCGTCCCCCAGTTGTTCTGCAATCCGACGTAAGCCTGGCGGCCGAATTCCGCGCCGCCGAAACCGAGCTGACCGTTGCCCAGGCGAAAGCCGCTCTCGAGCACGAAGACCGCCTTCAGGCCGCCGCCGAGGTCTTCGGTGCCCTTGAAGCCGATCCGGTTGCCGTACGACACCCCGTCGTCGAACTTGAAGACGTGCGAGCCGCCGGTGTTGTTGACGTATGTGATGCCGGCATCGAGAATCCCGTACAGCGTGACGCTGCTCTGCGCGCGGCTTGCGCCCGGCGCGATTCCTATCGTGAGCGCGATCGCGCTCATCACGGCAACATTCGATTTCTTCATTGTCGGCACCCCACCCTGCTCATTCGATAAAAAAAGATTCCCGCGTTGCGCACGCGAATCCGCGACTATTGCTGAAACGACGCACCACTCCGACGACCGTTGCGCATCCCGCGCACAATCGGATGCCGTTGGCGAAAAATACAAACCCATTTTTCGCGCTACCCGTCACCAAACGACGCCGAATGGTCACGATGCGACGGACCGGGCCGATGCCGACGTCGGCCGTCATCGCGCATCGAGCGCCGCACGCACGGCAGTCAAGCCCGGCGCGCCGTTCGCGGTGGTCACGCCGTCGAGCCACGCGTCGACGAGTGATGGGTTCGCGCGCAGCGCGTGTTGCGCGGCGTCCACAGCGGAGCGCTTGTCCTGCAGCATCGCGGCGATCATTCCGTTCAGTTGCCGGGGAACACGTCGATCTGCCCTTTCTTCAGACCTTGATACGTGATCGGCACCGACAGGTTCGACACGCTCTGCCGGTAGCCGAGCGCCTTCAGCACGACGCCCGCGAGCGCATCCGTCGCTTCGATGTCGGTCCAGCCGGGGCCGGCCATCCGCACGTCGCGGCACGCGGCGGCCTCCGGGGCCGATGCTGTCGCGACACACCACGACAACGCCGCAGCCGCCGTCATCGCGGCCGCCACGCGCCGCGCAGGTGCGCAACAAGGCTGCGACCGGCGGCACGCGCCTTCGAAGAAGGTCATCTTGTACCAGAGGCCGCGCTCGCCGAGCATGTCGCCACGATCGGCGGTGACGATCACGATCGTGTCGTCGGTGAAGCCGCATTGGTCGAGCGCCGCGCGCGACGGATCTGCGCGTCGCTCGGCGGCGTGCGGTCGACCTCGCATACGGCGCGCAGGCGCCGCGAATGCGGGTCGCTCGCGTCGAAATCCATTCGGACTGCCAGCAGATCGATGTCTTCATCCCGGTACAGATCCCAGTATTCGCGCGTGATCGCATACGGATCGTGCGGATGCGTGAGCGACACGACCATGCAGAAGGGCCGCGTATCGCGGACGGCGGCTTTCTCGCGTGCGACGTCGAAGATCTTCTGGCGCGGGCGAATGTCACGTCGTCGTCGAAATCGAGCTGGTTGTTCCGCACGCACGGGCCGGCGTCGAGCACCGAGCTCATGTTGTGATACCAGCTCGGCCGCTCGGCGGGACGCGTCCAGTCCGGCACCCAGCCGAAGTCGGCCGGGTAGATGTCGGTCGTGAGCCGCTCCTCGAAGCCGTGTAGCTGATCGGGCCCGCAGAAGTGCATCTTGCCCGACAGCGCGCGCAGTGCCGCTCTTTCGCCGCTGGCTGCTCGAGGCGTGCCCGTGACGCGTCCGGCGTTGGCGCGCCGATTCCAGCAGCGCGGCGCTTCGGTTCTATCCGCATCCGATCTGGCTTGATTAACTTGTGCATCGCCTCGGACGTCCGGCATCCGCGCCGTGCGCGGGGCGCCATCGAGTCAGAGGAAATCCATGTCCGTTCCACAACGTCCCCATCAGTTCGTGCTGACGCTGTCGTGTCCGAGCGCGGCGGGCCAGGTCGCCGCCGTCGTCGGCCTGCTCGACCGGCATCGCTGCTACATCGACGAGCTGACCGTCTTCGACGACGATCTCAGTGCGCGCTTCTTCGTGCGCTGCGTGTTCCATGCGACGGACGACGCCGATTCGCTGCGCGTGGACGCGCTGCGACGCGAGTTCGAGCCGATCGCCGCACGCTTCGGGATGCAGTGGGCGATCCACGACGTCGCCGCGCGGCCGAAGGTGCTGATCATGGTGTCGAAGCTCGAGCATTGCCTCGCCGATCTGCTGTTCCGCTGGAAGATGGGCGAGCTGAAGATGGACATCGTCGGGATCGTGTCGAACCATCCGGATTTCGAGCCGCTCGCCGCGCAGCACGGACTGCCGTTCCGGCACTTCCCGATCACCGCTGACACGAAGGCGCAGCAGGAAGCGCAGTGGCTTGACGTGTTCGAGACGAGCGGCGCCGAGCTCGTGATCCTCGCGCGCTACATGCAGGTGCTGTCGCAGGAAACGAGCGCGAGGCTCGCGAATCGCGCGATCAACATCCACCATTCGTTCCTGCCGGGGTTCAAGGGCGCGAAGCCCTACCACCAGGCGCACGCGCGCGGCGTGAAGCTGATCGGGGCGACCGCGCATTTCGTCACCGACGATCTCGACGAAGGGCCGATCATCGAGCAGGTGGTCGAGCGCGTCGATCACTCGTACCGGCCCGAGCAGTTGCTCGCGGTGGGGCGCGACGTCGAATGCATCACGCTCGCGCGCGCGGTGAAGGCGTTCATCGAGCGGCGCGTGTTCCTGAACGGCGATCGCACCGTCGTGTTCCAGTAGCAGGCGCGCAGCAAGCGGCGGCCTCGACGTTTCGCTGCGGCCCGGATGCGGCGACGCATCCGGGCATCCTCGCCGGCGCACGCCTGCTATCGCAGCCAGGCGAAGTAATACGACGCCGCGATCGTCAGCGCGGCGGCCGCGAGCGCCGCATACGGCGCGACGTTCAGCCACGCGCTGCGCGCCGGCACGACGAGCTCCATGTCGCGCTGCATCTGCGCGGGGAAACGGCCGCGATCCTGCCAGTAGTGGCGATAGACGAACACCGGCACGATCAGCAGCATCGCGATGAGCCCGTTGCGCAGCGTGCCTGCGCCCTGCAGATCCGCGCCCGCGCCGACATAGACGAGGTTCGCGTAGCCGCAGATCGAGCCGAGCACGACGAGCCATGTCGGGCAACGAAACGGCCGCTGCCATTGCCCGCGGTCCATTCGATGAATCCAGCCCGACTGCAAATTCAGGAAGACGAACAACATGTAGCAGACGTTCGAGATCGACAGCACCGTCATGTAGTCCGACATCAGCAGCAGCACGAGATTGAAGCCGAGATCGGTCCACATCGCGCGCGTCGGCGCACCGTGCTCGTTCACGTGCGACAGGTACTTCGGCAGCCAGCCGTCGACCGACGCCTGATAGAGCGTGCGCGACGAGCCCATCATCGACGTCATCACGATCAGGAGGATCGACAGCATCAGCATCACGACGACCGCGTTCGCAACCCAGGCGCCGCCGCCGACGATCCTCGCCATCGCGGCCGCGACGCCCGTGCCGTCGCCGATGCGCGGATCGAGCATCGCCGCGGTGCCGAGCGCGCCCTGGAACGCCATCGGCACGAGCGTCATCACGATCAGGCAGAGGGCACCCGACCAGAAGATCGCCTTCGCAGTGTCGCGGCGCGGATCACGGAATTCGCGCGTGTAGCAGACGGCCGTTTCGAAGCCGTACGACGCCCAGCCCGCCATGAACATCGCGCCGAGCGCCATCACGACGCCCTGCCCGTTCCAGCTACCGAACGTGGCGGCGGTGAGATTGCCTTGCGCATCGTGGCCGAGCGGCAGGAGCGGCAGGAGATTCGACATCGGCACGTCGCCCGTGACGAACGGCACGATGCCGACGATGAGAAGCGGCGTCAGCGACGCGATGCCGAGAATGCGCTGCGTGCGTGCGGCCTTCGATGCACCGCTGTGCTGCAGCTTGAACGTGATCAGCAACAGGATCGTCGCGATCACGAAGGTGGCGTTGACCCGCAGGGTCAGGCCGGACTTGATGAAGCCGAGATCGGCGAGCGTCCATTGCCAGTGCAGGATCGCTGCGTCCGCCGGGAACAGGCTGGTGAGCGCGTAGCTTGCCGCGAGACCGCAGCCGAGCGCGAGCATCGGCGACCACGCGAGCCAGTTGCACCACACCGAGACGGGCGCGATCAACTTGCCGTATCGCACCCAGCCGATCGCACCGTACACCGATGCGCCGCCCGATTTATGGGGAAATAGCCCGGAAATTTCCGCATAAGTCGCGCTTTGAATCAGACCCATCGTGATTGCGGCGATCCACACCGCCCACGCGGGCTGGCCGACCGTCGCGCATACGCCGCCGATCGTGAACAGCACGCCTGCCGGCACGCCGCTCGTTACCCAAAATGCGTCCTTCCAACTGAGGCCACGGTGCAACGTGTGGCCCCTTTCTTCATGTGAGATGGTTGCCTCGATCTCGCTGGTGCTGCGCGCGCGCAGTCCTGCTTGACTCATCCAAAATCCTCCGTTGAAGACTCCGCACAAGGGTACATTCTAACAACACTACGTTGTGCGAGTCGAAAAAATATCGAAAATCCCGCCAGAAAACCCGCAGTTTTCTCCAATTGTTTCGGATACCTTCGAATTTTTATTCACACGCTCAAGCCCCTCACACGGGCCTGAGCGGGCTTGTCGTCACTGCCCGGAGCCGAGCCATTCGCCGACGCGATCGCCATGTGCGGCGATCCATGCATCGGCCGCCGCCGCGGGCTTCGATCCGTTCTGGATCGCGAGCATCACGCCGTCGATCTCGCCCGGCTTCCACTGGAACTTCTTCAGGAACGCGACGACGGGCTTCGCCTTCGTTTCGAGCGCCGGATTCGCGACGTTGTCGACGTGCTCGGCCTCGCCGTACACCTTCTTCGGATCGTCGAGGAAGCGCAGCTTCCATTTCGCGAACATCCAGTGCGGCGCCCAGCCCGTGACGACGACAGCCTTGTTCGCATGGATCGAGCGCGCGAGCTCGGCGGTCATCGCGCTGCCCGAGCTCGGCATCAGCGAATAGTTCAGGCCGTATGCCTTGATCGCGTCGTCAGTCTTGCGCATCACGCCCGCGCCGGCGTCGATGCCGACGATGCGCCCGGCGAAGTCGCTCTTCTGCGCGTCGAGATCGGCGATCGTCTTCGCCTTCACATAGATCGGCACGATGAGGCCGATCTTCGCATCGGGAAAATTGGTGCCGAGATCGACGACCTTCGTCTTGAACTGATCCCAGTACGCGCCCTGCGTGACGGGCAGCCACGCGGACAGCGTCGCGTCGAGATCGCCGCGCGCGACGCCCTGCCACATCACGCCCGCCGCGACCGGCACGAGTTGCACCGGGTAGCCGAGCTTCGTCTCGATGATGCGCGCGGCGACGTTCGACGTGGCGACGCTGTCGTCCCAGCCTTCGACGTAGCCGATCTTCAGCGTCGGCTTCGTATCGGCCTGCGCCAGCGCGGCGGCGGCGAGCATCATCGACAGCACGCCGCAGCCCATGAGTTTCGTGAGGAATTTCATGATCGATCTCCTTGAGGTTGTCGGAAAGCAAGGGGCCTCTCTAGGTTCTTCAACCACAATTCCCCGGTATCGTTCTTTTACGACACGTTCTTGCGCAGCGGCGACGCGCTCACTTGTCGACGACGAGATCGGACAGCGGCTTGCTGCAGCAGAGCAGCACCATCCCCTGATCGATTTCGCGCTGACGAATGCCGCCGTTGTGCTTCATGTCGACCTGACCGGACACGAGCTTCACCTTGCAGGTGCCGCACATCCCCTGCGTGCACGACGCCGGCAGGCGCACGCCCGCGCGGCGCGCGGCATCGAGCACGTGCTGGTCCGCGCCGCATGCGATCTCGCGATTGCTCTTCGCGAACGCGACCGTGTACTGGCGCACCTGCGCGTCGCTCGCGGCGTCGTCCGCCGGCGCTTCGGTCCGGGGCTCGCTTTGCGCGGGCGTCTCGAACGAGAAGCTCTCTTCGTGATAGCGGCCGCGATCGAATCCCGCTTCGGCGAGCATGTCGCGCACCGCTTTCATGTACGGCGCGGGTCCGCACGTGAAGATCTCGCGCTCGGGGAAATCCGGCGCGATCAGCTTCAGGAGCGGCAGCGACAGGAAGCCCGTCACGCCGTGCCAGTTCGTGCGCGCGCCGAGCCGCTCGCACACGAATGCGGTGCGGAAGTTCGTGTGCGTCGACGCGATCAGATCGAGTTCGCGCGCGAAGATGATGTCGTCCGGCGTGCGCGCGCTATGGACGAACACGATGTCGCGATCCTCGGCGAGGTCGTGATGCGCGCGGCTCATCGACATCAGCGGCGTAACGCCCGAGCCCGCGGACAGAAACAGGTATTTGCGCGCCGGATGCCGCGCGCACGTGAATTCTCCCGCGGGGCCGAGCACGCGCAGCGGCGCGCCCGGCTGCAGGTTGTCGTGCAGCCAGTTCGACACCTTGCCGCCCGGCACGCGCTTGACCGTGATCGAAATCGTGTGCGGACGCGCGGGCGACGACGAGATCGTGTAGCAGCGGTTGATCGTCTCGCCGCCGATGTCGAGCTCGAGCGTGATGAACTGCCCCGGCTCGAACGAGAACGCGCGCCCCTGCGGCGAGCGAAAGAAAAAGCTCTTCACATCGTGCGTTTCCTGCCGCACGTGGCAGCAGACGAGCGTCTCCTCGACGTCGCTCGTCCAGCGTTCCGGCAGCGCCTGCCAGAATGCGGAACGCGTCACGCGGCTGTCGGCCGGCTCGAAATTCGCGGCATCTCGCATCATTGTTGCGCTCCGTCTTCGTGCTATGCGCCGATATGCGCGGCCAGCCGGCCGACGTACCACTCGCAGAACTTCTCGACGAGCCCTTCGGTGTACGGAGAATACGGGCCCGGCTCGTATGCGCTGCTCGCCGCGCCGCGCTGCGAGAATTCGACGAGCGCGCGATCCTGGTCGTTCGTCGCGTTCCAGACAGCCGTCAGGTTCTTCACGTCGTAGTCGACGCCTTCCTTCGCGTCCTTGTGAACGAGCCATTTCGTGCGCACGAGCGTTTCGTCCGCCGACAGCGGAATCACCGAGAACGTGACGATGTGGTCGCTCATGAAGTGGTGCCACGAATTCGGCTGTGTCCAGAACGACAGGCCGCCGAGATCCGCGCGGCGAAATTCGCCGAGCAGCTTCTTCGACGCGATCTTCGCGTCGAGCGTTTGCGATTCGCCGCTGCGGTCGAGCGGCAGCCGCTGCGTGCGAAAGCCCGTCACGTCGGTCAGGCGCTCCACTTCGACGGACGGCAGATTCAGCGCTTCCCACTGCGCGGCGCGCTCGGTGCAGGTACGCTCGAACGCGGCCATCCCATCGGCATTCGCGGGCGACGGCTGATAGCCGAAGCCGTATTCGTACAACGAAATGGTCAGCTCCGGATGGTTCGCGACGCAGTGATAGCACTCGCGATTGTTCTCCATCGTCAGTTTCCAGTTGCCTTTCTCGATGATGTCGATCTGCGCGGCGATCTTCGTGTTCGGCAGATCGTGCGGCAGCAGGTACGGCTCCATCGCGGCGCGCATCGTCGCGAAATCGGCGGGCGGCTCGTCGGCGAGGCACACGAACAGCAGCCCCGCGAGATTCTGCAGATGAACGGGCTTCAGGCTGTGCTTGCAGCGGTCGAACTTCTCGCCCATGTGCTCGGCGAACATCAACTGGCCCGTCAGGTTGTAGGTCCAGCTGTGATACGGGCACACGATGTTGCCGACCGATCCCTTTTCCTCGTTGCACAGGCGCGCGCCGCGATGGCGGCAGACGTTGTGGAACGCGCGAACCTGCATGTCGTCGTCGCGCACGATCAGGATCGAATCGGCGCCGAGCTGCACCGTCACGTAATCGCCCGGCTCGGGCACGTCCGGCTCGACGCCCACCTGGATCCAGTGCTGCCGAAAGATCGCGTCCATGTCGAGCGCAAAGATCTCGTCGCTCAGATAGAACGGGGCTTCGAGGCTGTAGCCTGCCTTGCGGCGCGCCACCAGCGCGCGGATGTCTGCCGATACTTTCATCGTTTGCTCCGGATTCCTTGCATCCATGGTGTTGTTGCCGACAGGCTTCGTTCAGTAGTCGATGAGCTGATGCTCGCGCAAATACGCAAGGATCACTTGTGCTTTTTCGACCGAACTCCCTTCAATTACGACGTTTCCGCCGCGGCTTTCGGTCGTCGTCGCGGACAGCATCCGCGCGTGTCCGGAGCGCTTGTCGGCCGCCGCGAGCTTCACCGGCTTGCGCTCGGCCGCGCGCGTCGCCCATTGCCCGGCGTCCGCCGCCGCGCGGGTGGCGACGCGCGTCGCGCGCACGTCGCCCGCGCGCAGCCGCGCATACGCGTAGCGCGGCTGCGCATTCGCGAGCGGATGCACGGCGACGACGGCGGGCAGCGCGGCGTCGACACGCCTGCGAACGCCTTTCGGCAGGAATTGCCGCAGCGTCGCGCGTGCAGCGTCGACCCTCACGTCGACCGCCGCGCCGGCGAACCGCCAGCCGAGCGCCGCCGCGACGCGGTACGGCAGCATGCCCGTGTCGTAGGCGCCTTCGGCGCGCGTGCCCGTCAGCACGAGATCGTGGTCGCGCACGCGCTCGGCGAGCGCGGCGGCCGCGTCGTCGCCGTCCGCGCACTCGAGCACGTCGACGCTCGCCGCGCCGAGCGCGAGGTAGTCGGCGAGCGCCGGATTGCGCGCGTCGCCCGCGTGGATCACGTCGAGCCGGGCGCGGTGCTCGGCGGCCAATGCGCGGCCGATCTCGAGCGCGGCCGCATCGTTGCGGCTGTAGCGCGGCGCACCCGACACCGGATGGCGTCCGACCGACACCAGCACCGCGATGCTGGTCAGCTTGCGATTCGCGTTCATGCGGCGGCTCCCATGTATTCGCGCTCGTTCGATACGGCGCCCGCTCGCGGCTGCGCGGCGCGGGCCGCGTTCACCGCTTCGATCAGCGCCGCGATCGTCGCCTGCGCGTCGCCGACGATCGTCAGGTTCGCGCGCTTGACGATCGGCGCGCTGCCGTCGAGATTCACCGCGATCACGTGGCGGCAGTCCCTGATCCCTTGCAGATGCTGGACCGCGCCCGAGATCCCGAACGCGATGTAGACGCTCGCGTCGACCGTCTTGCCCGTCGCGCCCACCTGCTTGTCGCGCGTGAAGTGGCCGTTGTCGACCGCGACGCGGCTCGCGCCGATCGCCGCGCCGAACGCCGCCGCGAGCGTCTCGAACGCGGCGACGTCGGTCACGCCGTTGCCGGCCGACACGATGAAGTCCGCCTCCTCGAGCGCGACCTGCGCGGCATCGATCTCCTCGAGGCCGAGGTCGCGATAGTCGCCCGAAGCGCTCGGGCGCGCGCCGAAGGCGCTGGAGGCGTCGAGCGCGCGCTCGAGCGCCGCGCCGACGAACGGCAACGTCGGATCGACCGCGTTCGGCGCGAGCAGCACGACGTCGGGCAGCGCGCGCGTCGCGAAGCCGCGCTTCCCATCGACGTACACGCCGACGTGGTCCGCCGCGATTTCGACGACGTGCGTCGCGACGCTCGCGTTCGCCGCCGCCGCGTAACGGCGGCCGAGATCGCCGTCGCCCGTCGCGTTGTCCGGGATAAACACGTGCTGAGGCGAGAGCGCGGCCGCGCACGCGCGCAGCGCGTCGAGCTCGCGCTCGGGCGCGAACGCGCGGCGGTCGAAATCGCGCAGCACGATCAGCGTGTCCGCGCCGAGCGCGCCCGCATCGTCGTTCAGTTCTCCAAACACGACGAGCGCGACTTCGGTCTGCGCGCCGGCGAGCAGCGCGGCGGCCGCGAGGGTCTGGCGCGCATGGTCGTCGAGCGCGCCGCGCTCGCTGTGCGCGGCGACGAGAAACACGCGCGCAGCTTCCCGCACGACGCGCACCGGCTTCGCGGCCGCCGCGCCGTGCGCGCGCGGCGCCCATTGCGCGGCGCCGCCGGACGCGCCGCCCGTCTCGCCGAGCGTGATGCGTTTCAGTCCCGTCGCGGTCACGATGAACGGCCGGCGCGGATCGATTCGTTTGAGCGTGGTCATCGTTTCACTCCAGCGAAGCGGCGACGAGTTCGGCGACGTCGAGCACGTCGGGCCGCGGGCCGACGACGCCTTCGAGCATCGCGGTGCAGTTCGGGCAGCCGACCGCGACGACGTCCGCGCCCACCGCGCGCGCGTCGGCGATCCGGATGTCGGGAATCCGCTGCTTGCCCGGGATGTCGGTGAGCGGCGCGCCGCCGCCGCCGCCGCAGCAGCGGCCGCGCATGCCGTTGCGCTCCATCTCGACGATCTGGATGCCGATCGTCTTCAGGAGCTTGCGCGGCGCTTCCGTCTCGCCGTTGTAGCGGCCGAGATAGCAAGGGTCGTGATAGGTGATGCGCTTCTCGCGCAGCGCGTCGGCCGCCTGCGGCTTGATCCTGCCGGCCGCGACGAGCTCGGCGACGAACGTCGTGTGATGCTTGACTTCGTAGCGGCCGCCGAGCGCGCGGTATTCGTTGCGCAGGCTGTGCATCACGTGCGGATCGGCCGTCACGATCTGCTTGAACGACAGCGCGCCGAGCGTGCCGATCAGGCGCTTGCCCATCTGCTGGAACGTCGCCTCGTCGCCGAGCCGGCGCGCGACGTCGCCCGTGTCCGTTTCCGCTCGGCCGAGCACCGCGTAATCGACGCCCGCATGATCCAGCACCTTCACGAGCGCGCGCAGCGTGCGCTGGTAGCGCATGTCGAACGCGCCTTCGCCGGCGACGATCAGCACGTCGACGGGACGCCCCGGCTGCGCGACGGGCGCGCTCAGGTCGACCGACCAGTCGTAGCGCGCGGCCATGTCGTAGCCGCCCATCGTGCCCGTCTCGCGCAGGTTCGCGAGCACCTCCGCGCCCTTGCCGGGCACCGCGCCGTGCACGAGCGTCTGGTTGCGGCGCATGTCGACGATCGCGTCGACGTGCTCGATCAGCATCGGGCACTCCTGCACGCACGCGCGGCACGTCGTGCACGACCACAGCGTGTCGGCCTCGATCAGCGACGACACGATCGGCCGCTGCGGATCGCCGCCGTGCTTGCCGACGGCAATGCCGGGCGTCGGGCTGCCGGCATACGCGGCGTCGGTGCCGCCCGCCATCCCGACGACGAGATCCTGGATCAGCTTCTTCGGATTGAGCGGCTGGCCCGACGCGAACGCGGGGCAAGCGGCTTCGCACTTGCCGCACTGCACGCACGCGTCGAAGCTCAGCAACTGGTTCCAGCGGAATTCGGCCGGCCTCGCGACGCCGTACTCGTCGTGCTCGACGTCGGACGGCTTCAGCGCGGTCGGCGGCGTCGCGTCGCCGTTTCCGGTGTATGCGTCGCGCGTCGTCGCGAAGCGCTCCTGGCGCGGATGGAACGCGAGATGCAGCAAGCCCGCGATCGCGTGCTTCATCGGCCCGCCCTTCGCCGCGCCGACCGTCATCGCGAACGCGCCGGCACCGATCAGCGCCGCGCAGAACGCCGCGAACGCGCCCGACATCGCGGCCGCCGGCACGAGCATGAACAGCACGAAGCCGAGCGCGAACGCGCCGAGCAGCCACGGCAGCGTATTCCACGGCCCGCGCGACAGCCGCGCGGGCACGTCCCTCGCATGACGGCGACGCCAGACGAACACCGCGCCGGCGAACATCGTGAGCGCCGCGAGCAAGATCAGCTTGTCGAGCCACGGCGAATAGATCGCGAGCCCGTAGTTGACGAACACGAGCGCGAGCGCGGCGAGCGCGCCGCCCGCCGTCGCGACGTGCGTCTTCGCGATATACGGATCGCGCGCGACGACGTGGTGCAGATCGACGAAGTAACGCTTCGGAATCGCAAACAGATTCGTGAGCCCGAACGCGCCGGGCGCGGTGGCGCGGCCGAGCCGCCAATACGACGAACGCTTCGCGACCGCGAACGCGAGGCCCGCGACCGACAGCCACAGCAACGCGGTAATCAGGATGGCCGGCTTCATCGTCAGAAATCCTTCACGAGACGCAGCGCGTCATAAATCGCGCCGTGGATGTTGTGCATCGAGATGCAGTCGCCGACGCGAAACAGCAGGAAGCGGCCGTTGCCGAGCGCCTCGGAAAGGCACGGCTGCGGCTCGGCGGCGAACAGCCTGTGCACGTCGATCTGGCCGCGATTGACCGATTCGGGCTTCAGCTTCCAGTACAGCGAGTCGTTCGGCGTGATGCCGTTCTCGATCACGACCTGATCGACCGCGCGCTCCTCCTGCTCCTCCGTGTATTCGTTGCGCAGCACCGCGATCTTCTTGCCGTCCTCTTCATAGACGCGATCGAGCCAGTGGTTCGGCGTGTGGATCACGCCCTGCGCGTAAAGCCGGCGATAGAAGATCGGGAACGTCGTGCCGCCGCAGTCGTCGGCCACCTTCACGTCCGGCGTGACGATCTCGACGTTCGAGCCGCGGCTCGCGATGAAGTCCGCGACGCCCGCGCCCGCATGCGTGCTGACGCCGTCGTAGACGAGCACGTTCTTTCCCGGCTCGACGCGGCCCGACAGGATGTCCCACGAGCTGACCGCGAGCGCGTCGGCGACGCCCCAGCCCGGCACCTGATCGGTGAAGCTGCGCCCGCCCGTGGCGAGCACGATGATGTCCGGCCGCTCGGCCAGGATCGTCTTCTCGTCCGCCTCGACACCGAGCCGCCGGTCGACGCCGAGCCGCTTCGTCTCCATGTCGAACCAGCGCACGATGCCCGCCATCTGCTCGCGCTGCGGCGCTTTCGCCGCGAGCATGATCTGCCCGCCGACTTCGTGGTTCTTCTCGAACAGCACGACGTCGTGGCCGCGCGAACGCGCGACGCGCGCGGCCTCCAGCCCCGCGGGCCCCGCGCCGACCACGACGACCTTGCGCTTCGGCCCGCGCGACTTCCCGATCACGTGCGGCATCGTCGCCTCGCGCGACGTCGCCGCGTTCTGCACGCACAGCACGTCGAGGCCGTTGTACTGGCGGTCGATGCAGTAGTTCGCGCCGACGCACTGCTTGATCTCGTCCTCGCGGCCGTCGCGGATCTTGATCACCATGTGCGGATCGGCGATCTGCGCGCGCGTCATGCCGACGAGGTCGACCATCCCGCTCGCGAGCAGGCGCTCGGCCTGGCCCGCGTCACGGATGCTCTGCGCGTGCATCACCGGAATCTTCACGACCGACTTGATGCCCGCCGCGAGATGCACGAACGGCTCGGGCGGCAGCGCCATCGGCGGCATGCAGTTCGCGAGCGTGTTGTGCGTGTCCGCGCCCGAGCCGATCACGCCGAGGTAATCGATCAAGCCCGTCTCGGCCATCGCCTGCGCGATCTCCTTCAGTTGCTCGTGATCAAGGCCGTCCTCGTGGAATTCGTCGCCGCACATCCGCAGGCCGACGCAGAAATCGCGGCCGACCGCCTCGCGCACCGCCTTCAGCACTTCGACGCCGAAGCGCAGCCGGTTCTCGAGGCTGCCGCCCCATTCGTCGGCGCGAAAGTTCGTGCGCGGGCTCCAGAACTGGTCGATCAGATGCTGGTGCGCGGCCGAGATCTCGATGCCGTCCATCCCCGCATCCTTCACGCGCTTCGCGGCCGCCGCGAAATCGCCGATGATCCGGCGGATTTCCTCGACCTCGATGATCTTCGCGTTGCCGCGGTGCACCGGCTCGCGCACACCCGACGGCGACATCAGGTGCGGCCAGTGCTCGCCGTGGAACGCCGAGCGGCGGCCCATGTGGGTCGCCTGGATCATGATCTTCGCGCCGTGCCGATGCATCGCCTCGGCGAGCCGCGCGAGCGGATCGACGATCCTGTCGATCGACAGGTTCACCGATTTCCACCAGCCCTGCGGGCTGTCGATCGACACGGGGCTCGAGCCGCCGCACACCGCGAGGCCGACGCCGCCCTTCGCCTTCTCTTCGTAATAGCGGATGTAGCGGTCGCCCGGCAGGCCGCCCGGCTCCGCGTACACCTCCGCATGCGCGGTGCTGACGATCCGGTTGCGCAGCGTGAGCTGGTTCAGCGTCAAGGGTTTGAACAGATTGGGATAGCGCATCGCAGGCGACCTCTGGCGTTCGAATGTCTCGTGTTGCGGGTGGGGTTCCGTGTCGGCGAATCAGCGGGCGATCGGCGACACTTCGAAGACGCAATGGTCGTGGCCCTCGGCCGCACACTGCACTTCCGTCGACCGCGCGCGCGGCGCGCCGCGGCCTTCCGGCGTCGCGTCGTTGACCCAGTCCATCGCGCCCGCGAACCAGCCCGCGAACATGTAGCAGAGCTTGCCCGCCTTGCCCGGCTGCGCGAGCACGAACGACGAATGGCGCAGCTCGATCCTCGCGCGCGCGGCGGCCGGATCGGCGTCGACGATCGAGAACAGCCCCCAGCCGCGCTGCGACAGGCGCTTCAGGTAGTGCTCGAACACCGCCATCCCGGCGATCCCGTGCTGGTTCGCCTCCTTGTCGCACCAGTGGTACGCCGACTTGTAGCCGGCCTGATAAAGGATGTCCGCGTAGGCGTCGCGGCCGAGCGCCTCTTCCACTGCCGTATGGTTGTTCGTGAAGAAGTGGCGCGGCACGTACAGCATCGGCAGCGCGTCGGTGGTCCAGACGCCGGTGTTCGGATCGACGTCGATCGGCAGTTGCGGTTGCATCGTGTGACTCCGTGGGGTAAAACGCGCGGCGCCCTGGCGCACGCGCGGCATCGTCCGCGCGCCGACGCTCGTCGAGCGGGCGCGTCCTGAATCGGATCGGTTGAAAGCGGGCTGAAAAACGGGTTGAAAACGAACGGCGCGGGCGTGGCATGCGGACGTCTACGCGCCCCAGACCTCCTTGAACACGCGCACCCAGTTCTCACCCATGATCTTGCGGATGCGCGATTCCTTCCATCCGGCGCGCGCCATCGCGGCCGTCAGGTTCGGGAACTCGCCGATCGTTCGGATGCCTTCCGGATTCACGACCTTGCCGAAATTCGTGAGCCGGCGGTAGCGGCCCTTGTCGTGCGTGAGCCAGTCGAAGAAGTCGACGCTGTAGCCCTGCGTGAAATCGGTGCCGATGCCGACCGCGTCCTCGCCGATCAGGTTCACGACATAGCCGATCGCCTCGATGTAGTCGTCGATCGTCGCGTCGATCCCGCGCTTCAGGAACGGCGCGAACATCGTCACGCCGACGAAGCCGCCCGCATCGGCGATCTCCTTCAACTGCGCGTCGCTCTTGTTGCGCGGATGCTCCTTCAGTCCCGACGGCAGGCAGTGCGAATAGCAGACGGGCTTCTTCGAGAACGCGATCGCCTCCGACGACGTATTGCCGCCGACGTGCGACAGATCGACCATGATCCCGACGCGGTTCATCTCCGTGATCACCTCCCGGCCGAAATCCGACAGCCCGCCGTCGCGCTCGTAGCAGCCGGTGCCGACGAGGTTCTGCGTGTTGTAGCAAAGCTGCACGACGCGCACGCCCATGTCGGCGAACGCCTCGACGTAGCCCAGGTTGTCCTCGAACGCGTGCGCGTTCTGGAAGCCGAGGATCACGCCCGTCTTGCCGTCCTTCTTCGCGCGGAGGATGTCGCCCGTCGTGCGCACGAGCGTCAGCAGTTCGCCGTTGTCGCGAATCTGCTTTTTCATCAGCGCGATGTTGTCGACCGTCTTCGTGAAGTTCTCCCACACGGATACCGTGCAGTTCGCGGCCGTCACGCCGCCCTTGCGCATGTCTTCGAACACCGAGCGTTCGAACTTCGAAATGTTCAGGCCATCGATGACGATGCTGTCCTGGTGCAGCGTGCTCATGGATTCTCCAGTCTTGTCGGCGCGTGGGTCAGTAGATCGGGAAGCGCTCGCAGAGCGCGAAGATCTCGCGGCGCACGCGCTGTTCGGTCGCGTGATCGCCTTCCGGGTTCGCGCGCAGCGCGTCAAACACGTCGAGAATCAGGCGGCCGACCTCGCGGAACTCCGCGACGCCGAAGCCGCGCGTCGTGCCCGCCGGCGTGCCGAGGCGAATGCCCGACGTGATCGTCGGCTTCTCGGTATCGAACGGGATGCCGTTCTTGTTGCACGTGATGCCCGCGCGCTCGAGCGCCTGCTCGACCTGCGCGCCCTTCAGGCCCTTCGGCCGCAGATCGACGAGCAGCAGATGGTTGTCGGTGCCGCCCGTCACGAGGTCGACGCCGCCCGCCTTCAGCACGTCGCCGAGCGCCTGCGCGTTCGCGAGCACGTGGTCGATGTAGGTCATGAAGTCCGCGTGCAGCGCCTCGCCGAACGCAACCGCCTTGCCGGCGATCACGTGCATCAGCGGGCCGCCCTGCAGGCCGGGGAACACCGCCGAGTTGATCTTCTTCGCGATCTCCTCGTCGTTCGTCAGCACGAAGCCGCCGCGCGGGCCGCGCAGCGTCTTGTGCGTGGTCGACGTGACGACGTGCGCGTGCTCGACCGGGTTCGCATGGCGGCCCGCGGCGATCACGCCGGCGATGTGCGCCATGTCGACCATCAGCTTCGCGCCGACCGAATCGGCGATCGCGCGAAAGCGTGCGAAATCGAGCTTGCGCGGATACGCGGAGAAGCCTGCGATGATGAGGCTCGGCTTGTGCCGCTGCGCGAGTTCCTCGACCTGGTCGTAATCGATCAGCATCGTGTCGCGGCTCACGCCGTACTGGAGCGCGTTGAACCACTTGCCGGACAGCGCCGGCTTCGCGCCGTGCGTGAGGTGCCCGCCCGCGTCGAGCGACATCCCGAGCACCGTGTCGCCCGGCTTCGCGAGCGCGAGCATCACCGAGCCGTTCGCCTGCGCGCCGGAATGCGGCTGCACGTTCGCGTAGCCGGCGCTGAAGATCTGCTTCACGCGATCGATCGCGAGCGCCTCCACTTCGTCGGCGAATTCGCAGCCGCCGTAGTAGCGCTTGCCCGGATAGCCTTCCGCATACTTGTTCGTCAGCACCGAGCCCTGCGCGTCGAGCACCGCGCGCGACACGATGTTCTCCGACGCGATCAGCTCGACCTGCGACTGCTGGCGTTCGAGTTCCTTGAGGATCGCGCCGCGCACGGACGCGTCGCGCTCGGCGAGCGATTGCGAGAAGAAGGGATTGGCGTTCGACATAAGGCGTCTCGTCACTGAATTTTGAGGGAGCGCCGGTGGCAGGCCCGAAGGCCCTTCGCACGGCGTTTGGGCGTTCCGCCGCAGCGGCTGCCGACGGCTCTATTCTTGTCGTTCGGATTTTCAGCCGATTGATGAATTCAGACGCTTTCTTTCCCTTTTCCGACATGTCCGTCACTTTTGAACAAGTGACCGGTCGTGCGTTTTTCGCGGCGGCCGTGCCGGGCGTCTGACGGCCGCCCGGCACTGGCTCGGTGCCGCCGCTGCACTCACGCCGCGCAGCCGCTCACGGTTACGGTGCGGCGCAGCGAAAGGCCGCCGACAGGCAGCCGACGGGATCTAGGGTTTAGCCGTATGGCACGCTTGTTGCGCTCGATTTCACAATACGCGAGCCGAGCGCCCCGGCCGCATCAAGATCAGATCCAAGGAACGCTTCCCCATGTCGCCCGACCGCACCGCGTCGCTGTCTCATTTCGCGTTCATGCCGCTGCCCAACTTCACGATGATCGCGTTCACGAACGCGATCGAAGTGCTCAGGATGGCAAACTACCTGAGCGGGCAGCCGCTATACCGCTGGTCGATCATCAGCCCCGAAGGCGGCATGATCACGGCGAGCAACGGGCTCGCGGTCGACACCGGCCCGGCGGAATGCGCCGGGCAGCCCGACATCGTGTTCGTCTGCGGCGGCGTGGACGTGCAGCGCGCGACGCAACCCGGGCATCTCACGGCGCTGCGCCGCTTCGCGCGCGCGGGCGTCGCGCTCGGCAGCCTCTGCACCGGCACCTATGCGCTCGCGAAGGCGGGGCTCCTCGCCGGCTACGCGTGCGCGATCCATTGGGAAAATCTGTCGGCGCTGAAGGAAGAATTTCCCGATACGCGCTTTCTCAAGGAACTGTTCGTGATCGACCGCGATCGCGTGACCTGCACGGGCGGCGTCGCGCCGCTCGACATGATGCTGAACCTGATCGCGTCGCGCATCGGCACCGCGCGCGTCACGCAGATCGCCGAGCAGTTCATCGTCGAGCACGTGCGCGACACGAGCGCGCAGCAGCGGATGCCGCTCGTCGCGCGGCTCGGCTCCGCGAACAAGTCGCTGTTCGAAGTGATCGCGCTGATGGAGAACAACATCGAGGAGCCGCTGTCGCGCGAAGAGCTTGCGCGGCTCGCGAACATGTCGCAGCGGCAGTTGCAGCGCCTCTTTCGCGAGCATCTCGGGATGACGCCGACGCATTACTACCTGACGCTGCGCCTGCGCCGCGCGCGCGAGCTGCTGCTGCAGACCGACATGTCGATCATGCACATCACGATGGCGTGCGGCTTCCAGTCCGCGTGCCACTTCAGCAAGAGCTACCGCGACGCATTCGGCACCGCGCCGACGCGCGAGCGCCGCAAGCAGGTCGCGCCGCTCGCGCAGCCGTCGATGCCGGGCGGCGCGAGCGTGCCGTCGATGATGCTGCACGCTTGAACACGATCGCCGCGCCGCGCCCGCGCGTCAGGCCGCCTTCAGCATCCCGTGCGGATCGATGACGAATTTGCGCGGCGCGCCGCCGTCGAACTTCTTGTAGCCCTCCGGCGCGTCGTCGAGCGAAATCACCGTCACGTTGACGATCTCCGCGATCGGCAGCCGGTCGAACAGGATCGCCTGCATCAGGTTGCGGCTGTACTTGAGTACGGGCGTCTGGCCGGTATGGAACGAGTGCGACTTCGCCCAGCCGAGGCCGAAGCGGATGCTCAGGCTGCCGTGCTTCGCGGCGACGTCGACGGCGCCCGGATCGTCGGTCACGTACAGGCCCGGAATGCCGATCGCGCCCGCGGGCCGCGTGATCTCCATCAGCGAGTTCAGCACCGTCGCGGGCGCTTCCTCCGCATGGCCGGACGAGCCGTGGCCGTGCGCCTCGAAGCCGACGCAGTCGACCGCGCAATCGATCTCCGGCTTGCCGAGAATCTGCTCGATCTGCTCGCCGAGCGTCGCGTCCTTCGACAGATCGACGACCTCGAAGCCCATCGCCTTCGCGTGCGCGAGACGCTCGGCGTTCATGTCGCCGACGATCGTGCACGCGGCGCCGAGCAGGCGCGCCGACGCGGCGGCCGCCATCCCGACCGGGCCCGCGCCCGCGACGTAGACGGTCGAGCCGGGCTTCACGCCGGCCGTGACCGCGCCGTGATAGCCGGTCGGCAAGATGTCCGACAGGCACGTGAGATCGCGGATCTTCGCCATTGCCCGATCGCGATCGGGGAATTTCAGCAGGTTGAAGTCGGCATACGGAACGAGCACGTACTCGGCTTGCCCGCCGATCCAGCCGCCCATGTCGACGTAGCCGTAAGCGCCGCCCGCGCGCGACGGATTCACGTTCAGGCACACGCCCGTGTGCTGCTCCTTGCACATCGCGCAGCGGCCGCACGCGACGTTGAACGGCACCGACACGAGATCGCCGATCCTCAGCGTCTCGACATCGCGACCGACCTCGACCACTTCGCCCGTGATCTCGTGACCGAGCACGAGACCGACGGGCGCCGTCGTGCGGCCGCGCACCATGTGCTGATCGGAGCCGCAGATATTCGTGCTGACGACCTTCAGGATCACGCCGTGGCCGATCGCGCGGCCGCTCGGGTCGACCATCTTCGGATAGTCGATCTTCTGCACCTCGACCTTGCCCGGCCCCTGATACACGACACCTCGGTTGCTGCTCATCGCTTCGTCTCCATGTCTCGTTGGCGGTGCGCCGCGCGTCGCCCGGCCCGCGCGTTCGCGCGTCGGCCGGACTTGCAGCGGGCCTTTCGAGGTTAGTCCGCGAGCCGGGGGGCCGAGCGTCCAAAAACCGACATCCGCTTGGCCACGGCCGACATGCGATGGAAACGGCGGCGCCGAAGCGGCACCGGCGATGGCGGCAGCGACGGCGATCCGCGCGACGCGCGGGGCGTCGCGACGCGCAACCTGTGCGAGAGGGAGGAAATGCGCGTCAGCCGCCGCGCGGGCCGTCCGTGTCGCCGGCCTCGACGACGGGCAACGCGAGCCGATGCGCGACGTCGGCCGGATGCGCGATGACGCCGAGCATCAGCTCGGCGATCGCGCGGCCGGACGCGTGCCCGGTCGGCTGCAGCACCGCGCTCGCCTTGTACGGAAACGAGATGTCGGGCGATACGCCGTCGTAGACGATCAACGACACGTCGTCGACGAAACGCCTGCCGCTCGCGACGATCGCCCTGAACGCGCCCGCGCCGGCGATGTTGTTGTCGATGACGAGCGCAGTCGGCGGATCGGGAAGCGCGAGCAGCGCCTGCGCCGCGCCGTAGCCGCCGTCGCGCGTGAACGCGCATTCGCGGATCAGCGCGGCATCGGGCTCGATCCCCGCGTCGCGCAGCGCGCGCTCGAAGCCCGCGCGCCGCTGCGCGGCGAAATTCATCGTCTGCGGCGCGCAGACGAGCGCAATGCGCCGGTGCCCGAACGCGATCAGCCGCTGCGCGGCCGCATGCGCGCCCGCCTCGTTGTCGAAGTCGAACCACGTGTACGGCTTCGCGCTCGCGGTCCGGCCATAGGCGACGAACGGAAATTCGCGCTCCTGAAGAAAGCGGATGCGCGGATCGTCGACGAGCGTGCGCGCGACGATCAGCCCGTCGACGAGCCGGCCGTCGACGAGCCGCCGGTACGTCTCGAGCTCCGCGTCCGGCCGCGCGGACACGATGAAGAAATCGCGGCCGCTCTCGCCCAGGCGCTCCGTGATGCCCGCGACGACCTCGGCGAAGCGCGGATCGCCGAGGTCGCCCGCGCCGAACGGATAGACGATGCCGACCGCGTCCGCACGCCCGGTCGCGAGCCGGCGCGCGGTCGGGTCGGCGACGTAGCCGAGCTCGCGCGCCGCCTGCATCACGCGTTCGCGGGTGGCCGCGCTCACGTCGTCGTAGCCGTTCAACGCCCGGCTCACCGTCGTGCGCGACAGCCCGAGCGCGTCCGAAAGCGCCTTCAGATTCACCTTCACCGTCGTTCCCCGTATTCGATGTCCTGCCCGGCCGAACCCGTTCGAGCAATTATTTCCATCTGGTAAGCATTACCGTCAAATAAATATCTTTTGCCTTCCAAACCGGTTTGAAATAGTATCCAAACCGGTTTGGATATCGATACCACCCTTAGACGTTCCCTTTCACCGTCAACTGAAACAACGCCGAGATGACATATTTTCTTTCTTGCCGCACGACTGCGGCCAAACGTTTGCTGCTCGCTGGCGGCGCACTTGCCGCCTTCGCGTCCGCTTCGCATGCGCAGACCGCCGGCGCCCCCATGCCCACGCCGCACACGCAGCAGGCTTACGACCCTGAAAGCAACTTCACGATGCGCTGGACGCGCGCCGACATCCGTCAGATCGTCGCCCAGTCGCACACCGCAGGCGCAGACAAGAACTCGCTGCCGCAGGCGCTGACGATGCCGAACATCCCGCAGGATTTCCCGCTGATCAATTCGGACGTGTGGGTCTGGGATACTTGGCCCCTCGCCGACCTGCGCGCGAACCAGCTCAGCTACAAGGGCTGGGAAGTGATCTTCTCGCTCACCGCCGACCCGCACGCGGGCTACACGTTCGACGACCGCCACGTTCATGCGCGGATCGGCTTCTTCTATCGCCGCGCGGGCATCCCCGCGTCGCAGCGGCCCGCGAACGGCGGCTGGACCTGGGGCGGCCACCTGTTCCCGGACGGCGCGAGCGTCAAGGTGTTCGGCACCGCGCCGATGACCAACAACGCCGAATGGTCGGGCTCGGCGCGCCTCACGCACGGCGACAACGTCAGCCTCTACTACACCGCGACGTCGTTCAACCGCTCGGCGCCCGGCGGCGCCGACATCACGCCGCCGATGGCGATCATCACGCGCGCCGACGGCCACATCCACGCCGACGACAAGCACGTCTGGTTCAGCGGCTTCGACGATCACAAGGCGCTGCTGCAGCCTGACGGCAACTATTACCAGACCGGTCAGCAGAACACCTACTTCTCGTTCCGCGATCCGTTCGTGTTCACCGACCCCGCGCACCCGGGCAAGACCTACATGGTCTTCGAGGGCAACACGGGCGGCCCGCGCGGCGCGCGCACCTGCACCGAAGCCGATCTCGGCTACGCGCCGAACGATCCGTACAAGGAAGACCTCAACGCGGTGATGAATGCGGGCGCAGTGTATCAAAAGGCCAACGTCGGCCTCGCGGTCGCGACGAATCCGCAGTTGACCGAGTGGAAGTTCCTGCCGCCGCTGCTGTCGGCGAACTGCGTCGACGATCAGACCGAGCGTCCGCAGATCTACATGAAGGACGGCAAGTACTACCTGTTCACGATCAGCCACCGCACGACGATGGCGGCGGGCGTCGACGGCCCGGACGGCGTGTACGGCTTCGTCGGCAAGGGCATCCGCAGCGACTTCCTGCCGCTGAACGGCGGCAGCGGCCTCGTGCTCGGCAACCCGACCGACTTCTCCGCGCCCGCCGGCGCGCCGTATGCGCAAGACCCGAATCAGAACCCGCGCGAGTTCCAGTCGTACTCGCACTACGTGATGCCGGGCGGCCTCGTCGAGTCGTTCATCGACGCGATCGGCGCGCGGCGCGGCGGCACGCTCGCCCCGACGGTGAAGGTCAACATCAACGGCGAATCGACGGCGGTCGACCGCACGTACGGCGTGGGCGGCCTCGGCGGCTACGGCGACATTTCCTCGAACCAGCCGGCCTTGGGCGCAGGCCACAACTAACTGAAGCAACGATGCCGGAAGGCGGACGCCGCGCCCGCCTTCCGGCGCGAGGACGATCGGACATCCCGCGCGCCATGCGCGCCGTGTCCGGCCGTCCTCGCGCATCGCGCCGCACGCGCCGGCCCCGCAGCAAAGAAGGATTCATCCGATGTCCATCCCCCGATCACGTTTTTCTTCCCTCTTCTCCGGCTTCGTCGCGCTCGCCGCGTGCTTCGGCTTCGTCGCGCATGCTGCGGAGGCGCCATGCACGCCGCCGTCCGCGACATCCGCACCGTCCGCCGACGGCACGCCGCAATGGCGCCCCGCGCTGCACTACGCGCCGCAGCGCAACTGGATGAACGACCCGAACGGCCTCGTCTACGACGACGGCGTCTATCACCTGTTCTATCAATACAATCCGCACGGCAACTTCTGGGGCGACATGTCGTGGGGGCACGCGACGAGCCGCGATCTCGTGCACTGGGACGAGCAGCCGGTCGCGATGCCGGCGAACGCGCACGAGGAGATTTTCTCCGGCTCGATCGTCGTCGATGCGCGCAACACGTCGGGCCTCGGCACCGCGGATGCGCCGCCGCTCGTCGCGCTCTACACGAGCGTCTACAAGGCGGGCTCCGGCCACGCAGCCGGCACGCAGGCGCAGTCGCTCGCGTACAGCGTCGATCACGGCAAGACATGGCGGCCGTACGCACGCAATCCGGTCCTCACGCTCGATCCCGAATCGCGGCATTTCCGCGACCCGAAAGTGACGTGGTACGCGCCGGGCGGCTACTGGATGATGACGACGGTCGTCGCCGACGCGCACGTCGTCAAGCTGTATCGGTCGAGCGACCTGATTCACTGGGATTTCCTGAGCGACTTCACGCTGCCCGACGTCCCGCATCACGGCGCGCTGTGGGAAATGCCCGAGCTGCTGCCGATGCCGCTCGACGGCGACGCGACGCGCACGAAATGGGTGTTGATCGTCAACGTCAATCCGTGGTCGATCGCGGGCGGCTCGGGCGCGATGTATTTCGTCGGCGGCTTCGACGGCAGGACGTTCACGCCCGATCGCGCCGCGCCGGCGAACGCCGATCCCGCGCAATACCAATGGCTCGACCACGGCGCCGATTACTACGCGGCCGGCACGTTCGCGAACGCGCCGGGCGACCGGCCGGTCGCGATCGGATGGATGAGCAATTGGGACTATGCGGACCGCATTCCGACGACGCCGTGGAAAGGCACGATGGCGTTGCCGCGCGAGCTCGCGCTGAAGACGATCGATGGCCGGCCGCAGTTGACGGTCGTGCCCGCGCGGCCGTTCGACGCTTTCGCCCGCGGCCTGCCTGCCGTGCGTATCGGCTCGCTCGCGGTCGCGTCGGCGACGCGCGAGCTCGACGCCGGCGCACGCGGCACCGTGCAGCGCATCGCGCTGACGATCGAGCCGCGGTCGGCGCGGCGCGCCGGCTTGATCGTGCGGCGCTCGGCAGACGGCCGCGTCGGTACGCGTATCGCCTATGACACGGCGGCGCGCACGCTGACCGTCGATCGCTCGGCGTCCGGCGAAACGAACTTCTCGAGCGCGTTCAGCAAGCAACACATCGTCGCGCTGCCGCTCGTGAACGGCAAGCTGCGGCTCGACGTGATCGTCGATCGCGATTCCGTCGAAGTGTTCGACGGCGACGGCCGCACCGTCATCACCGATCTCGTGTTTCCGTCGCCGGCAGACGACCGGGTCGCCGTGTTCGCCGAAGGCGGCGATGCGACGTTCAGCGATGTCGTGGTGACGAATCTCGGCGCGGCCGCGGGCATGCGGCGAGCGTGCTCGAAATCATAGGGATCGCTGACGGTTGCGGCGTCGATGCGGTTGGCGCACGACATTGCGAGCACGCGTGCCGATCATGTGCAGGACGAGCGAAGCCGATACGCTTCGTTCTCGGCGGGCGAGCCGGTGGATGTGGAGCCACCTATCCCGCGACGCGAATGACGCGCGCGAGTAAATCGCCGTGACGAGGCGGGCGGCCGCCCGTCACCGGCCGCCGTCATTCTCCCGAATCACCGCCTCGGCCGCCGCCTCCGCCTCGCCCGCATGCGCTTCGTGCACCCGCGTGCGCAGCCCCGGCAGCGGCGCGTCCCCGTCGAGCAGATGCCCGCCGCGCACCTTCGTCTCTACCGTCGCCCGCATCGACAGCCCCACCCGCAGCGGATGCGCCGCCAGCTCCGACGCATCCAGCGAGATCACCACCGGCAAGCGCTGCACCACCTTGATCCAGTTCCCCGCCGCGTTCTGCGACGGCAGCATCGAGAACGCGCTCCCCGTGCCCGCCGAGAACCCCTCCACCCGGCCACGGTACGTCACCCGCGAGCCGTACAGATCCGATTCGAGCCGCACCGGCTGACCCACCCGCATGTGCCGGAGCTGCCCTTCCTTGAAGTTCGCCTCCACCCACACCTGCCGCAACTGCACCACCGACATCAGCGGCGCACCGGGCCCCACCTGCTGCCCGATCTGCACCGACCGCTGGCCGACCGTCCCGTCCACCGGCGACACGATCGTCGTGCGCTTCAGGTTCCGGTACGCGAGCTTGAACTGCGCGCCCGCCTGCTGCACCGCCGGGTTCTGCCCGACCGGCCGCTCGCTGCCCAGCGCGCGCGCCGCCTCCAGTTGCGCCCGCGCCCCCGCCAGCGCCGCCTGCGCGTTCGCGAGCGAGGACTTCGCCCGCGCCAGCTCCTCCGGCGCCACCACCTCCACCGACGCCCCCACCCGCGCCCGATACGCCTGCTGCGCGAGCGTCAGGTCCGCCTCGCGCGCCTTCACCGTCTGCTCGTACGTCCCCATCGACAGCCGCGTGTTCGCAACCTGCCGCACCGCCTGCGCAAGCTGCGCCCGCGCCTGCGCGAACGCCGCCGACGCGTCCGCGTCGTCGAGCTTCACCAGCGCCTGCCCCGCCTTCACCTGCTGCGTGTCCGCCACCAGCACGTCGGTCACCGTCCCCTGGATCTGCGCGGCGATCTGCACGACGTTGCCGGCCACGTAGGCATCGTCCGTCTCTTCGCTGAAGCGCCCGACGAGCCACCAGTAGAGCGCGGCGGCCAGCGCCGCGATCGCCAGCACGCCGAAGAACAGCGCGAAGCGGCCGCGCCGCGCCGCACGGCGCGCGGCGAGCGACGCCGCGGTTTCGGGATGCGGCCGCGGCCCGGGCTCCGGCGCGGGCTTCGCGGGCGCGCCGCCGATGGCGGCCGGATCGGTCGGCGCCTTCGCGCGCGGGGTGGCGGTGGCGGTGTCGTTCAAGGGCTTCGCGTGCGTGATGTCGGCGGCGCCGGGCTGCGCGGGCCGGCTCGATGCGCTTCGATGCCCGGCGGCGGTGTCGGTCGAATCTCTCGTATTCACAATGATAGTGGCGTTGGTGTGGATGTCTTCGCGCTCGATGGCTTCGTCACAGGCTCCTGCGATGCGTTTGTACCCGATGCGTTCGCGCATCGATCCCGGCGGACAGCGATGCATCGGAAGCCTCCACCGCGGCAATCGTCATCCCGCCGCCGTTCGGCCATCCGCCGCGCCGCGCGATCCCGATCAATCGTGTCGCGTGTCGTTCGCCGCGGCCGGCGGCGCCGCCGCGAACGGCTTGCCCGCCTGCGCCAGCGGCGCGCCGTCCGCCTGCCGGGCGTCGAAGCCCCCGCCCAGCGCACCGATCAGCCCCACCCGCAGCGCCCGCCGCCGCGCCTGCAGCTCGATCGCGTGCGTGCGCTCGTCCAGCAGCGTCAGCTTCGCCATGTCGACGTCCTTGCGCATCCCCATCCCGCGCCGGTGCCGGTCCTCCGCCAGCGCCACCATCCGCTGCGCCGCGCGCACCGCCTGCTGCTGCTCCCCGAGCAGCGCATCGACCGTCGACAGCGACGTCAACTGCCGCGCCACCTCGCCCAGCGCCGCATCCACCGTCTGGTTGTACAGCGCCAGCGCCACCTCCGCGTTCGCCACGTCGCCCCCCAGCTTCGCCTTCAGCCGGCCGCGATCGAAGATCGGCAGCGACAGCGCCGGCCCGATCGAGCCCCCCAGCGCGTCGTGCCTGAACAGCGACGCCGGCGCGAGCGCGAACAGCCCGCCCAGCGCCGCCAGGTTCACGTCCGGGTAGAACGCCGCGCGCGTGCCGTCGATCGTCGCATACGCCGCCTCCACCCGCAGCCGCGCCGCGACGATGTCCGGCCGCCGGCCCAGCAGCTCCGCCGGCAGCCGCCGCGGCAGCGGCGCGTCCGCGGGCGGCGCGAGCCTCGGCCGCGCGAGCGACAGCCCCCGTTCCGGCCCGCGCCCGCTCAGCACCCCCAGTTGCAGCTTCTGCAACTGGATCTGCTCGTCGGTCAGCGCGATCTGCTCGAACAGCTTGCTGCGCTTGAGCGCCGCGTCGTCCGCGTCGTAGCCGTTGTCGATCCCGCGCGCCGCGCGCTCGCGCAGCACCGCCTCGACCTGCTCGCTCGCGCGGCGCTTGAGCTGCAGCAGCTCGCGCAGCGCATACGCGCGGTCCAGCTCGCCGTACAGCGTCACGATCGCCACCGACAGCGCGAGCCGCGCCTGCTGCGCCTCGACCCGCGCCGCGTCGCGCATCGACAGCAGCCCGCGCGTGGCCGCCGCGTTCTTGCCCCACAGGTCCAACTGATAGTTCAGCCCGACGAACAGCGACGACGACGACACCACCGATTCGCCGACGAGCGGCACCGACACCGGCAAGCCGTTCAGCGTCGTATTGATGGTGCCGCCCGAGCGCGGCACGTGCGCCTTGGACAGCGACGCGCCCGCCTTCGCGGTGAGTCCCGTCAGCGATTCGAACTGCTGCAGTTGCGACTGCGCGACGCCGATGCGCGCCTGCGCGGCCTGCAGCGTCGGGTTCTGCCGCAGCGCTTCGTCGACCAGCGCATCGAGCTGCGGATCGCCGAGCTGCCTGACCCAGTCGGGGCTCGGCCAGGCGCCGTGCGCGGCGCCCCCCGTCGTTTGCGCGAGCGCGTCGTCGCCCGGCGCGCGCGGCGCGAGCGCCGGCTCGAAGCCCGACGGCGCGCAGCCGGCGAGCGCCCACGCGAGCGCGGCCGCCGCGAGCCGGCGCGCCGCGCGGCTGCCTGCCGTGGTCGTTGCGGTCGTTGCCGCTTGCGTTGCGGCCGTTGCCGCTTGCGTTGCGCTCCGCCTCATGCTCGTGACGCGTGCCTCGTTCTCATATCCCTCTGTCCGGCCTGCTCCGGTCATTCCTGCCGCACCGGCTCGCGCGCCGCCGCGCCCGCGCGCGCATCGTCGAACGATCCCAGCCGCCCGAACAGGCCGTCGAGCACGCCCAGCGCGATCCCCCGCAGCTTCGCGCCCTTCTCCCGCTCGCACAGCACCACCTGAACCACCTGCCATAGCGTCAGCAGACTCGGCACCAGCGCCACCGGAAACCGCAACCCGTACTGCAGCCCCAGTTGCATCGCGTTGCGCGCGCCGTAGTACCGGCGCAGCCACCCGTGATGCATCGCCGTCAGCTCGAACGGCCCCACCTTGTGCCGGCGCCGCGCGCCGATCCGGTGCGTCAGCACGAGCGACGGCACCACGTACAGCGGCACGTTGTGCGCGAGCGCGCGCAGGCAATACTCGGTGTCGACGTGATCGATGAACAGCGCCTCGTCGAATCGCCCGAGCCGCGCGTACGCGGCCCGCGAGATCACGCTGCCCGACGAGATCAGGAACGCGCAGCGCCGCGGCCCCGTCTCGCCCTCCACCCGCACGCGGCGCACCGTCACGCCGCTCGTCATCAGCACCGGCAGGAAGCGCCGCTCGTTCGCGTCGTAGATCCGCGGCCCCGCAATGAATGCGCCCGCGTGCGCGCCCGCGCCCAGTTGCGCGCACGCCTCGCGCATCCGCGCGAAGTACGCGGCCGGCACCGTCGAGTCCTGGTCGAACAGCGCGACCGCCTCGACGCCCTGCGCGAACAGCGCCGACAGCCCCGCGTTGTACGCGCCCGCCACCCCGCCGCGGTTGCCGTGGTGCTGCCACACGACCCTCGTCCGCGCCGACAGCGCGCGCACCCGCTCGCGCGCCGCCGCGTGCTCGTGCGGCGTGTTGTCGATCACCGCGAGCGCATCGCTGTCGCGCGCGAGCGCCTCCAGCCCCGACAACTGCTCGTCCGTCGGGTCATACAGAATCACCAGCGCGCCCAGGGTCGTCATCGCTCTTCCTTCCTCCTTCCGTGGTTCGAGCTTCGGCGTGCTCGCCTCGCCATCGCGGCGATGCGCCGCATCCTCAGGACTTCGATGCATCGCCGCTCGCCTTCGCCTCAATGCCCGAGCGCCGCCGCCGCGCCCCGCTTCGGCCGTGTCAGCCACATCAGCCCCGCCAGCAGCAGGCACGTCACGCTCGCCATGCAGAACATGTCGTTCGTCGCCATCATGTACGCCTGCTGCCGCACCACCTGATGCAGCGAGCTCAGCTCGCGCACGCCGTGCAGCCCCATCGCGTGCAGCGCGTCCAC
Organism: Burkholderia sp. MSMB1588; assembly: GCF_001546925.1. Classification (NCBI taxonomy): domain Bacteria; kingdom Pseudomonadati; phylum Pseudomonadota; class Betaproteobacteria; order Burkholderiales; family Burkholderiaceae; genus Burkholderia; species Burkholderia sp. MSMB1588. The sequence goes on from NZ_CM003770.1 coordinate 2,819,430, forward strand.
GTACCGCTGCGTGTTCTCCGACGCGCGCGTCACCGACTGCGACACCACCGCGTAGTGGTACGTCGCCCGGTTGTCCCACCACGTCACGCTCAGCGCCGTGCCGAACGCCGCCGACAGCGTCCGCAGGAAGTTCGACAGGCTCGACGCCGCCGCCAGCTTGTCGTCCGGCACCCGCGACAGCGTCGCCGCCGTCAGCGGGATGAAGAAGCACGGCAGCCCCATCCCCTGGATCAGCCGCGGCGTCACCACCTGCGCGAACGTCATCGACAGCGTGAAGTGCGTGCTCCACCACATCACCGCCGCGAACACCCCGAACCCGAACGTCACCAGCACCCGCGCGTCCAGCCGGCTCGCGTACAGCCCCACCAGGATCGAGAACGCCAGCGCCAGCACCCCCATCGACGCCGTCGCCAGCCCCGCCTGGTACGCCGTGTACCCCATCACCGCCTGCAGCCACAGCGGAAACACCACCCCCACCACCGAGAAGCTCATCATCCCCAGCGAGATGATCACCACGCAGAACGTGAAGGTCCGCTCCCGGAACAGGCTCAGCTCCACCACCGGATGCGCCTCGCCCAGCTCCCAGATCAGCAGCGACACGAGCGACACCCCCGCCGTGATCGCCAGCCCCGTGATCAGCGGCGAATCGAACCACCCCCGGTCATGCCCCAGATCCAGCATCGCCTGCAGCGCGCCCACGCCGATCACCAGCAGCACGATCCCCGGCACGTCGATCGGACTCGCCTCGCCCCGCTGCGCCTGCGGCCGCAGCATCAGCGCGCACACCGCGAACGAGAACAGCCCGATCGGCAGGTTGATCAGGAAGATCCACGGCCACGAGAAGTTGTCGATCAGCCAGCCGCCCACCACCGGCCCGAAGATCGGCGCGAGCAGCACCGTCATCCCCCACAGCGCCAGCGCCAGCGTGCGCCTGGCCGGCGGGAACGCGCGCATCAGGATCGTCTGCGACAGCGGCACCATCGGCCCCGAGAACAGCCCCTGCAGCGCCCGGCACGCCACCAGCACCTCCAGGT